>OY969723.1:0-2654132 GCA_963702185.1 uncultured Solirubrobacterales bacterium | reverse complement strand
GCGCATCAGACGACCGGCCGAGAACAGCACCAGCGCCGCGACGAGCAGCGCGGCGATCGAGTCCGCCTGGGGATAGCCGGAGCGAACGAGCACGAGCCCGATGAGCACGAGGACCGAGCCGACGAGGTCGAGCGTGAAGTGCAGGGCGTTGGCTCCCAGCGCGGCGCTCGAGTGCTCGTGTGCGGCGTGGTGCAGCGTGCGTGAGCGCCCCGCGTCGACCAGGATCACGACACCCACGACCGCCAGCACATACCACCGGGCTTGCACGGTCGGGCCGTGGCCGGCGAGGCGGTAGATAGCCTCGTACGCGATCACCAGACTGGCCAAGATCAGGATCGCGCTCTCGCCCAGCGCCGACAGGTGCTCGGCCTTGCCGTGGCCGTATGGATGCTCGCGGTCGGGGGGACGGCCCGAGACGCGCACGGCGAAGAACGTGAGCAGCGCGGCGACCAGGTCGGTGGCCGAGTGGATCGCCTCGGCGATCAGCCCGAGGCTGTGGGCGAGCAGTCCGACGATCAGCTTGATCGCCACGAGCGCGCCCGCGGCGGCGACCGAGGCCAGAGCGGTGCGCTGCGGGGATGAGGGGCTCAGGCCGGCGCTGCCTGTTGGGTCGTGCGCTCGCGCCTGCGCTCGCGATAGCGCCGTTCCCAGGATTCCTGGTTGCGCTTGGCGTCGAGCACGAACGGCGAGTAGCCGATCGCCTTGACGATCGCCCGGTTCAGCTGATCCCAGGGGGCGGGCAGCGGGCGCAGGACGTCGACGAACAGCACGACGCGTGTCTCGTCGGTGTCGTTCCAGACCTCGTGGTTGTAGGTGTCGTCGAACACCATGCTCTTGCCCTCTTGCCAGTAGCGGACGTCATCGCCAACCCTGATCCTGCAAGCCTGCGCGTCGCGCGGGACGATCAGACCGAGGTGGTAGCGCAGCACGCCCTTGTAGGGGCCGCGATGGTCGAGGATGTGCTTGCGGGGGGAGAGGATCGAGAACATCGCGGTCGTCATGCCCGGGATCTGGCGCATCAGCGCCGCCGTCTTCGGGCACAGCTCCACGCCGAGCTTGGCCTCGAAGCCGTATCCGTACAGGAACAGCGTCTTCCAGCGATCATCGTCGGTGATCTCGATCTGGTCCGTCGAGATGTCCTGGAAGTTCGGCAGCGCCTCGCGATCCTCGAGCACGGCCATCAGCTCTTCGCGAATCGTCTCCCAACTGGCCTCGACCTGCGCGATCCACTCAAACCGGTCGTTGGCGAAGAACGTCGCCTCGCCCACGAGCGAGCGGCGGCCGATGAAGCGCTCGATCGGCGCGAGGATCCGTTCGCCGGCGGCGATCGTCCACTGGACGATACGGTTCCACATGCGACGGGATTCTATGCGGCTCAGGCCGCCTCGCGCAAGGCCGCCATCTCCGGCGACTCCGCGAGCTTCTTCAGCGCGCGCTGCTCGAGCTGTGAGGCCCGCTCGGCGGAGAACCCGAGGCGCTTGCCGATCGCGGTCAGCGTCTGGGGCTCCTCGCGGCCGGTGCCGAAACGCAGCGTGAGCACGGTGCGCTCGGTGTCGGGCAGCTGGGCGATCGCCTCGTGCACGATCCGCTCGCGCTCGTTGTCCCAGGCGGTGTCCTCGGGCGCCTCCTGATCGGCGGGCAAGAGGTCTCCAAGGGCGGTGTCGCCGTCCTCGCCGACCTGCTGGTCGAGGCTGACGAGAGCCGCGCGCTGGTGGCGCACCTCCTCGATCTGCTCGATCTCCAGGCCCGTCTCGGCGGCGAGCTCCTCGATCGTGGGCTCGCGGCCCAGCCTGACTGACAGCTCGCGCTCGACGCGGCCGACCTTGCGCGAGCGCTGGGCCACGTGCACGGGCAGGCGGATGGTGCGACCGGAGTTCTCCAGGCCGCGCTGGATCGCCTGACGGATCCACAGCGTCGCGTAGGTCGAGAAGCGAAAACCCTTGCGCCAGTCGAACTTCTCGGCGGCGCGAATCAGGCCGAGCATGCCCTCTTGGACGAGATCGGCCAGCGGCAGGCCCTGGTTCTGGTAGCGCCGGGCGTTGGAGGCGACCAGGCGCAGGTTGGAGTTGACGAGCAGTTCCTTGGCGTGCAGGTCGCCGCGCTCGATCTTCTGCGCCAGTTCGATCTCCTGGGCGGGCGTGAGCAGGGGGTAGCGGCGCGAGTGCGCGAGCAGCTGATCCACCGACTCGGGGATGAACGCGTCGGTGCTCGCCACCGCGGCAGCGGCGCTCGCACCGCGGTCGGAGACGGCGGCGGGCTTGGAGGGTCGTGCTCGTGTGGGGGATGTACGGGTGCTGTCTGCCATATTGGTCTTTCTGGTCCGTCTGGTCCGGCTAATCCGATGCTTGCAGTCGGAATTATACGCTGCGATAGTTGCGTTGTCAACCATCCCGGAGAGACAGGGACGAGAGGTCGATCGACGTGTCGTTCGACGCTGCGCGGCGCCTCCCTGCCGACGCGGGAGGTATGTGACGTATACAACCCGCGAGACTCCGCTAAGTCTCTATGTACCCGCCATCGCCTGACTCATACCGCGTGTCCCGGGCGAATCGCCCCGGATCGCCTTCGCCGGCGCCCTCGCTGGCCCGGGTGGCGCGGGAGTGGGGGCGCATCGGCGCCACCGGGTTCGGCGGCCCGCCGGCGCACATCGCGCTGCTGCGCGAGCTGTGCGTGCGCCGCAACCGGTGGCTGAGCACGGCCGAGTTCGAGCACGCGATCGGCGCGACCAACATGCTGCCGGGACCGGCGTCGACCCAGACCGCGATCTACTGCGCCTGGCGCGTGCGCGGGGTCCGCGGGGCGCTGATCGGAGGCGCCGCGTTCATCCTGCCCGGGCTGATCATGATCCTCGCCCTGTCGGCGCTGTTTCTGGCGGGCTCGCCGCCCGGCTGGCTGCGCGGCGCCGGGTTGGGAGCGGGGGCGGCCGTCGCGGCGGTCGCGCTGAGCGCGGGACTCACGCTCGCGCGGCCGATCTGGGAGCGCACCGTGCCCGCCCGGCGTCCGCGCGTGCTGGCCTACGGTCTGGCCGGCGCCGCGGCGGCGGCCATCGCGGGCTCCTGGCTGGTGGTCGTACTGCTTGCGTGCGGGGCATGCGAGCTGCTGCTCCTCGGCGCGGCGCGGTCCACGACGCGGTCTGGCCTGTCGTTGCACTCCTGGCCCGCGATGCTGTTCGCGGGGGCGAGGTCGGCGATCGCCTCGCCTGTGGCAACAGCTGCGACCGCAACCTCCGGCGCAGGCGCCGGTGCGCTCGCGTGGACAGCGTTGAAGGTCGGAGCGCTGGCGTTCGGGGGCGGGTTCGTGATCGTGCCGCTGATGCAGGGCGACGCGGTCAACACCTATCACTGGATGACCCACTCGCAGTTCTTGAACGCGGTCGCGCTCGGTCAGGTCACGCCCGGGCCGGTCGTGCTGACCGTCGCCGCGGTGGGGTATGCGGCGGCCGGGGTGCCCGGCGGCCTGCTGGCGACGGCGGTTGCGTTCGCGCCCTCGTTCGCGTTCGTGCTGGTGGGGGCGAGTCGGTTCGAGCGGCTGATCGCCAACGCGCGCGCGGGAGCGTTCATGTCCGGCGCGGCGCCCGCGGCCTGTGGGGCGATCCTCGGCGCGAGCATCCCGTTGGCCGGCGCGATCGCCGAGCCATCCTGGCAGGCCCCGATCCTGGCCGGCGCCGTGGCGATGCTGTTCGTGCTGCGCCGGGGCGTGGTCGCGACGTTGCTGGCCGCCGGCGCCGTCGGCGCGCTGGTCGTGGGGCTGGCGGGAGCGCCGCTGCCGGGTTGATCTGTCGAGGCTCGAGGACGTGGCGGTCGAGGAGTGTTGGTGCGCCTGCGTGGACAGACGTGACGACCCAGAGAAGTTCCGTCCGAACGATAGGCGAACATATGTTCGTAGTGCGCTGGGCCAACCTGACAATCGGAGAGGAGGATGAGCAGCAGCGTCGCCTGCCCGGCTATCGCGACGAGGCGGTCGTGCGGCGGTTCGACGCACCCGAGGCGCTGGAGACCCGTTTCTACGAGGTCCGCGCCCGTTCGGCGCTCAACCGCGTGCCCGGGGTCTCGCGTATGCCGTTTCGCTGGACGGTCAATCCCTATCGAGGATGTGCGCATGCATGCGTTTATTGTTTCGCCAGGCCAACCCACCGCTACCTGGACTTCAACCCCGGCCGCGACTTCGAGCGCGAGATCGTCGTCAAGGTCAACGTCCCGGAGGTGCTGCGCGCCGAGCTGGCCAGGAAGTCGTGGAAGGGCGAGCACGTGGCGCTCGGCACGAACACCGACCCCTACCAGTGGGTGGAGGGTCGGTACAAGCTGATGCAGGGCGTGTGGGAAGCGATGCGCGACGCGGCGGGCGGCGCGGGCAACCCGTGCTCGGTGCTGACCAAGTCGCCGCTGCTGCTCCGAGACCTGCCGCTGATGCGCGAAATCGCAGAACGGACGCAGTTCAGCGCGAACCTGTCGATACCGACGCTCGACGAGAAGGCGTGGCGGGCGAGCGAGCCGCACACGCCCAACCCCAGGGCGCGGATCGAGGCCGTCGCCGAGCTGAACCGCGCTGGCATCAGAACGGGTGTGCTGATCGCGCCGCTGATGCCGGGGATCAACGACGCGCCTCATCAGGTCGAGCCGCTGCTGGAAGCGGTGCGGGAGGCGGGCGCCACGAGCGTCGGCGGGGTGGCGCTGCACCTGCGCGGGGAGGTGCGCGACGTGTTCATGGAGTGGCTGGGAGAAGCTCGTCCCGAGCTGGTGGAGCGCTACGAGGAGATGTACAGTCGCGGGGCGTACGCCCCGAGCGAGGAACGCAAGCGTCTGGCGCAGCTCGTGCGCGACGATCGACCCCGCGCGCAGGCACGGTACGCGCGTTTGCGCGGTCCCGCGACCGACCAAACGACGCCGGCAAGTCGCCAGGAAGTCCCGAATCGTTGGCAAGGCCCAAGCCATCGAGTTGGCCCGCCCCCTCAGCAGAGCCTGTTTTGAGTCTGCTGCTCGACCAGCAGCGTGCGGGCGCCGAGGCGCAAACTGATCCTTACGTGATCGTAAGGTTGATAGCGTGGGAGGGGCATGGTCATCGCCCCCTCCGCCCGGCGCGCGCGCGGCGGCACAGCCGTCTCCCCAGACCCGCGCGACCGCTACAAGTGGATCGCCCTGTCGAACGTGACCCTGGCCGTGCTGCTGGCCACGCTCGACGGCTCGATCGTGCTGATCGCGATGCCCTCGATCTTCAGGGGCATCCACCTCGACCCGTTGCAGCCAGCCAACAGCGCCTACCTGCTGTGGATGATCCTCGGGTTTCTGGTCGTCACGAGCGTGCTGATCGTCAGCCTGGGACGGCTGGGGGACATGTACGGGCGTGTGCGCATGTACAACCTCGGGTTCGTCATCTACACGCTCGCCTCGCTGTTTTTGACGGTCGACTGGATGAGCGGGCGCGCGGGCGCGCTGTACCTGATCTGCTTTCGCATCGTGCAGGGCGTCGGCGCGGCGTTTTTGCTGGCCAACTCGGCGGCGATCCTAACCGACTCGTTCCCCGAGAACCAGCGCGGGATGGCGCTTGGGATCAACAACATCGTCGGTGTCAGCGGCGTGTTCGTGGGACTCGTGCTCGGCGGGCTGCTGGCGCCGATCGACTGGCGCATGGTGTTTTTGATCTCCGTGCCGATCGGCCTGTTCGGCACCGTGTGGGCGTATCTGAAGCTCGAGGAGCGCTCCACGCCCCATCGCGCGCGCGTGGACTGGGCCGGCAACCTCACGTTCGCGCTCGGCCTGATCCTGATCATGGTGTCGGTCACCTACGGGATCAGGCCATATGGCGGCTCGCCCACGGGATGGGGCAGTCCGCGCGTGCTCGCCCTGCTCGGCGGCGGCGTCGCGTTCCTGGTCGCGTTCGCGGCGATCGAGCAACGCGTGGCCGACCCGATGTTCCGCCTGCCGCTGTTTCGCATCCGCGCGTTCACGTTCGGGACGATGTCGACGTTCCTGTCGGCCGTGGCCCGCGGGGGACTGATGTTCATGCTGATCATCTGGCTGCAGGGCATCTGGCTGCCCCAGCACGGATATACGTTCGCGGATACGCCGCTGTGGGCGGGCATCTACATGCTGCCGCTGACACTGGGCATGCTGCTCGCCGGCCCGACCTCGGGCTACCTGTCCGACCGGTTCGGCGCGCGCCCGTTTGCGACCGGCGGGATGCTCGGCGCGGCGCTCAGCTTCGCGCTGCTCGCGCTGCTGCCGATCGACTTCTCCTACCCGCTGTTCGCGGCGGTCCTGTTCCTGAACGGCGTGTCGATGGGCATGTTCGCCTCGCCCAACCGCGCCGGGGTGATGAACAGCCTCCCGGCGGCCGACCGGGGAGCGGGGGGCGGCATGAACCAGACGTTCCAGAACTCCGCCCAGGTGCTCTCGATCGGGATCTTCTTCACGTTGATGATCATCGGCCTGTCCTCGAGCCTGCCGGCCACGATGATCTCCGGTCTGCGCGCCCACGGCGTCTCGGCGGCGACCGCGAGCACAGCCGCGCACCTGCCGCCCGTATCGATCCTGTTCGCGGCGTTCCTCGGCTACAACCCGGTCGAACACCTAGTCGGCCCGCACGCCCTGGCCGCGCTGTCGGCGGTCAACCGCGCGACGATCACCGGCACCTCGTTCTTTCCGCATCTCATCTCAGAGCCGTTTCGCGACGGCCTGCACGAGGCGTTCGCGTTCGCGATTCTCGCCTGCCTGATCGCCGCCGGCGCCTCGCTGATGCGGGGCGGGCAGTATCACCACGTCGAGCCCGACCTCACCGCGCCGGCAGCTCGATCAGAGAGGTCACCGCGTCCAGGGGGCGTCCGGGTGCGCATGTGAGACGAGGTGGGCGCTCACCCCGACGCCCAGCACCAGGCCGAGCGCGACGGCGATCGAGGCCGCGATCGACACGTCGAGCACGAGCAGGCCACCCACAACCGCCCCCGCGAGCATCGCCCCGATCGAGACCGAGCGACGGATGAGGCTCGAACCTGCCTCCGCGCGTCCACCGCCCTCGGATGCGAGTCCTGTCAGCGTTTTAGTCAGCACGGTGGTCGTCAGGTCGGGGACCGACAGCCGCTGCGCGGCCGCGTTCTGGATGCCCATCGCCAGCGCGAGCGAGGCGATCAGCCCATAGCGCACGGCGCGGTCGGGCGGACTGGAGCAGAGCAGCGCGATCAGCAGCGACAGCGCCATCAGCGATGCCTGGGCGATGTTGGCCGTACGCAGCACCCGTCCGCGATGGACGGCCTCGCGGGCGCCGAGCCACCCGCCGCCGAACGCCCCGGCGATGAATGCGGCGAGCGCGATCAGCGAGGCGAGCGCGGACAGCCCGCCGGCGCCGGCCAGTGCGAATCCGAGGAACACGACGTTGCCGGTCATGTTCGCGACGAACACATGGCCCAGCATCAGATAGCTGGTGGCATCGACCACGCCGGTGACGAGCGTCAGCGTCACGAGCAACGGCACGAGCGGGCCATGACGATCGTCCGGGGACGGCCACAACGCGGCTCGCACTTGCGCCGACGCACTCATCGCCGCCATCCCCCCGGCGTCGGCGCCGACGCCGACGCCGGGGGCCGCGCCATTCCAGCGCTAACGCCACTCCAACGCGCGCGGGCGTCAGGACTCAGGACTCGACCTCGACGATGTCGCCGATCTGCAGCATCCCGTAGACGATGCGCGCCGATTCGATCGGCAGCTCCACGCAGCCGTTGGACTGAGGAAACCCGTAGGAGGCGCGCGGGTAGCCGTGGACGGCGTCGCCGCCGTTGAAGTAGTTGACCCACGGCACGTCGGACACGTCATATTTGGTGCCGTCGGGATCTTCGCCCGACATCGACGTCGATATGTAGCGGGCGTAGATCGGGAAGATCCCCGTCGCGGTTTCGGCGCCCGGAACGCCGGTGTTGACGAGCGTCGTGTAGGCGAGGCGATCGCCGCGGTGCAGGTAGAGCCGCTCGGGCTCTGACTCGGACACGGTCACCCAGGTGTAGGACACCGGGTCGCGCCGGCCGGTGCTCTCGGCATACAGCAGCGACGCCCACGTCGCCCGGTCGGGAACGCCTGTGACCGGCAGGCGGTTGTCGGCCTGGAAGACCTCGAGCGCGCCGCGCGTGACCGCTTCCAGCTGGCCCATCTGCACGGGCGGCGCATCGGAGGGGTAGGGGGCGAGCCGTCCGCGCGGGGGATGAAACGCGTACGCGGCCGCCTGCGCGCGCGTCTCGCGGCCCGCGGGGATGCGCACGTCATAGGTTGGATCGAACCTGGCTCCCAGATAGCCCAGCCGGGCGAGCGCCTGCTGCAGGCCGGCGAGCGGCGGACAGGCCACCTGCAGGCGGATCGTCTGCGCGTGACCCAGCGGCGCATGAGCGGTGGAGGTCGTGCCGGCCCACACGGTCAGCGCGTAGTCCGAGCACGGTTCGAGCGTGCTGGCCGGTGTGAACACCTCGGAGTCGCCGGCGATCCGCCAGTGGCCCGCCACCCGCGGAGAGAGCATCGGCGCGGGCGAGGTCGCGTACACGGGCCCGGACAGCGTGACCGTCAGCGGTGCGGCGCCGTTGGCGATCGTGCTTGCGGGCAGCTTGGCCAGTCGCGTCGGGGGAAGGGGTGCGGTCGCGGGGGCGGGAGGGGAAGCGGGGGAGGAGGGTGCGCTCGATGTGTTCGGCGCGGGCGCCGTTGTGGCCAGCGCGGACGGTGAGGCGGCCAACGCAATGGCCGGGAGTCCGGTTGCGAGCACGCTCGCGGTCGTGAGCCATCGACTGGCGCGGTTCATGAGCGCAGGCTAGTGCATGGTCGCGACGGCCGGGTAGGATCGACCGACAAAGAGATGAGCATCGGCGAGGTCGTCATCATCGCCCTCGCCGGGCTGGCGGCGGGCACGATCAACACCGTGGTCGGCAGCGGCACGCTGATCACGTTTCCGGTGCTGCTGGCGTTCGGGTATGCGCCGGTGACGGCGAACGTGTCGAACACGATCGGGTTGGTGCCGGGATCGGTATCGGGCGCCATCGGCTACCGGCGCGAGCTGGCCGGTCAACGCGCGCGGGCGATCCGGCTGGGAACTATGTCGGTGCTGGGCGGCATCGCCGGCGCAGTGCTGCTGCTGGTGCTGCCGGCCTCGGCGTTCGAGGCGGTGGTCCCGGTGTTCATCGCGGTCGCGCTCGTGCTGATCGTGGTGCAACCGCGGATCAACGCGTGGCTGGCGCACCGCCAGATCGACGTGGAAGGCCACCGCCATGCGACGGTCGCGGTGCCGGCGGCGGTGCTGGTCGTGGGTGTGTACGGCGGTTACTTCGGCGCCGCCCAGGGCATCCTGCTGCTGGGGATCCTCGGCGTGGCGCTGGCGCAGGATCTGCAGCGCACGAACGCACTGAAGAACGTGCTCGCCGGGCTGACGAACGGGGTTGCGGGCGTGTACTTCGCGTTCGCCGCCAACGTCCACTGGGCGCCGGCCGCGATCATCGCGGTCTCATCGATCATCGGCGCCCAACTCGGAGCACGCTATGGACGGCGGTTGCCGCCGGGGGCGCTGCGAGCGCTGATCGTGGTCGTGGGCGTGTCGGCGATCGTGCGGCTCGTTGTCGGTTGAACGATCTTCGGCACGGATCGCCGCAGGGAGGCCTCGTGTGTCTGCAGTTCCGCCGGTTGCAACGTCGCCTCGAGGATCAGCACCGTCGCGCACACCAGCGCCCAGGCCACGGCGATGAGCGCCCAGAGGCGCTCTTCGAGTCCCTTGTAGCCGACGAACGAGTCGTGCAAGAAGAACGTGACGATCCCCGCGAGGAGGAGTACGAGCGCACCGCTCAGCACCGCTCGCCCGAGCCGGCCCGGCCAGGCTGAGCGGGCAAACGCGAAGCCTGTGAGCAGGAGCGAGGCCTTGATGCCGAGGCTCAACCAGATATGCGCTTCGTAATGCCACGACCTCCCGTCCGTGGCTTCGTGTGACCTGCACGCCGCGCTCAGGATCGTCGAGCAGTCCATGCGCAGCGGTCCGACGAGAATCGCGCACGCGCCGGCGAGCACGAAGAACAGCGACATCGCCAGCGGCCACGGCCGCGTGCGCAGCGAGGGCACGACCGCGACCGCCAGCGCGACCCACCCCAACCCCCAGATCGCCATGAAGGTCGCAAAGATCCAGGGGTTCGCCGCGCCGATGCGCCCGAGTTCGCTGATGTACTGACGAACCTGCGAGTAATGGGGTTCGAGCGCCCCACCCACGAACCATCCCCCGACGAACACGACCTGCGCGAGGATCGCGGCCCACGCCAGCAGCAACGTCCGCCGGCGCGCCGCATCGGGCAGCAACGGCCATCCTGCCGGTCTGAACCAGAGCGCAGCGTCGCGTAGCACGGTCTACCTCCGTCGGGAGCCTAGCAATCGGGGCCGGGACAAGTGCCCGGCTCGGGATCGGGCTCAAGGAGGGCGAAGGCCCAGCCGACCTAAAGGAGTATTTCCGCCTCGCGAGCCTGGGTATGTATATGGAAGCTATCGATGAGAAGCCAGACCCCGCATTCGACCGGGCGTTCGACGCCGCCCGCACCCGCGCGCTACCGTACTTACAAAGGTGATGATCCGATGCCGCTAGTCCACTTCCTCCTTGCCTACGACCGGAAGCTCGGGCGGCTCGTGTTCGAGCAGGCCTACACGGACTCCGGCGAGGCGCTGCGGGCATACGAGGAGCTCGAGGAGCAGCACCGCGACGAGCGGCACATGGAGATCGTGCTCGTCGGCGCCGACTCGATCGAGACGGTGATGCTGACCCACGGCAACTACTGGGCTGTCGATCCCGACGCGGAGCCCGCGGCGTCGCCGTACCTCGCTGGTGTTTAGGGCGCCAGGCCAGACGTGGCATGCCTTTCAGTCGTACGCGGCTAACCGCTCACGACTGAGACCACATGGCTGTTCGCCCGCGCGGTCTGCCATCCGATGCCGGTGAACGTGACTCTGTAGGCAAATGAACCTGTCCGACCGGCTTTTACGCTGGCTGTGCACACGCCGTTCCGTGCAGACGTCTGCGCTACACGCACCGGCAGAGAGCCCTCGACCCGCTCGAACATGCAGGTGCCTACCGGTGTTCCAGCGGGAGATTGAACGTGCGCTTGTAAACGTAGACGTTGTCGCGGGCTGCTGAGGCGATCCGGCAAGCTTCCAAAGAAGACCTGCGTGAGGTGCTCGACCATCGCCGTGAGGCTGAACGGTGTGACGACAGAACAGTTGAGCAAGGGCGTCTGCAGTGGTGGGTAACTCCGCAGCTGATAGGTATTCGGTCCATCAATTGCAATGGCAAGTGTCCCAAGTCCGTTGAAGCTCGACGTCAGCGTAACTGACTGTGGGCCTGGACCTACATTGACGCTGGACACGGCCTTTGCTTCGGCGAGGTTGAAGTCGGTGACCGTCGGATCGAAGAGGTACAAGTAGCCACAGTTGGGCTGGCTGAGCATGTCGTAGTCGATGTCGATCTGATCCCCCGCGGACAGAGCGACACGGTAGAAGTCGATCGGCTGCCCGCCGCCCACCACGAGGCTGCCCAGCGGAAGTTCGCCTGCCGTGGCGATCGTGCTCGCGCCTGTGGCACCCGCTGGTGCGGCGACCGACGCCCATGTCCCACAAGCGATGGCTGTGACGGCGATCAGCTTGCGGGCGTAGCGGCAACGAGACATCCCGGCCTCATCGACATGCGAGCAGTTTCAGTAGATAGAACAAGCGTCCATGCAGGGTGCTCAGCTGGGGACCTGAGTCAGCGCACCCGGAGCACGAGCACGCGATTCGCCGCGCCGGCGCCCACCTCAACTGAAAAATCACCGCCAGACCTGCGCCTGAAATAATCCCCACATCAGTCTCTACGGACGCATCTTCGCCGCCGGTTATGACCGCGTGATGGAACGCAGCGAGCAGGCTGGGCTGGCGCAGATGCGCGCGCGGTTGTTGCTCGGCGCTCGCGGACGTACGCTCGAGCTCGGCGCCGGCACCGGACTGAACCTGCGCCACTACCCCCGTGATCGGGTCTTGCTGACCCTGACTGAGCCCGAGGCGTCGATGACCGGGCGGCTCGAACGTCGGGTCGCCGCCTCGCGGCCGGACGCGAACGTCGTGCAGGCTCCAGCCGATCGTCTGCCGTTCGAGGACTCGAGCTTCGACTCGATCGTCTCGACGCTCGTCCTGTGCACGGTACGCGACCAGGCCCGGGCGCTGGCCGAGGTCCGGCGCGTGCTCGCCCCCGACGGAGCTCTGCTGTTTCTCGAGCATGTCCGCAGCGACGACCCGCGCGTCGCGCGCTGGCAGGATCGCATCCACCCGCTCTGGTTGCGCATCGGTCACGGCTGCCACTGCAACCGCGACACGCTCGCCGGCCTGCACTCCGCGGGGTTCAGGGTCAATGACCTACAGCACACCCGCGTACCCAAGGCCCCGGCGATCGTGCGACCCCTGATCGTGGGTCACGCCCAGCTGGACTGACGGCGTCGATGTCTGCCCGTGGGTCACCGATATGCTCGCTGGAGCCAACATAACGGCCCTGAGCCCCGTCGGGCTGCGCCCCGGTTCAACGCTCGATAATCTATGTTATGTAAACCCACTAGGGCGAGTCGCCTCTACGCGAGTCCGAGCGGGCGGTCACGGGGACTCGTGGACATGGTCTTCCAGCAGACGAGCAGCCATGCCACTGCCCGCGAAGCGACCTCCTGATTCTGCTTCAGATTTCAGATGACCCGCACGCACGCACGCACTGGCGCGCCCTGGCAAACACAGCGTCGATCATAGTCGGCGTCAGGCGGCCCGTGAACGTGTTTTGCTGGCTCGGGTGGTAGCAGCCGATCAGCGTGTAGCGCTCGCCCGCGCACTCGGTGGCATGGCCGAACTGCGGCCGCGGGCGCGGCGCTGCACCACCGCATAGCCGCAGCGCGGCGTTCCACGCGAATGCGCCCAGGCACACGATCACGCGCACGTGTGACAGCAGTTGCAGCTCACGCACGCTCCAGGGCAGGCAGGCGTCGCGCTCGGCGGGCGTCGGCTTGTTGGCGGGCGGCGCGCAGCGCACCGCCGCCGTGACCCAGGCGTCGTGCAGCCGCAGCCCGTCGTCGCGGGCCGTCGAGGTCGGCTGATTCGCAAGGCCGGCGCGATACATCGCGGCGTATAAGAAGTCGCCCGAGCGGTCACCGGTGAACATGCGCCCGGTGCGGTTGGCGCCGTGCGCCGCGGGAGCGAGCCCAAGCACCAGCAGGCGTGCTCGCGGATCGCCGAAGCCGGGCACCGGCTTGCCCCAGTACTCCTGCTGGGAAAACGCCGCTCGGCGCTCGCGCGCGACGAGCTCGCGCCACTGCACCAACCGCTCACAGCGCCGGCAGGCGACCACATCTTGCTCCAACCCGTTCAGCTCCTGCATCCAACGATCTCCTCATCCATCATTCAGTCATGCAGCCCCACACGAGGAGGCCTTGCCCTTCCGCGAACCGCAGCGCTTGCGGATGAGGCGGCCGGTAACCGCATCGGGCAGTAGTAGCATCGGTGATGCCATGTCCGTATGGATGCTGATCACGCTGCTCGGACTGCTGAAGATGCTCATCGCCGGACTGATGTTGTGGGTCCCGTATCGCAACGATCGCCGTCTCGCGACGGCGACATCAGCAGCCGCTGACGTGGGCGATGCCGGCGAGCAGGGCGCCTCCGAAGACGAAGGTGGCAGCACGGCGCTGCCGGCCTCACCGTCCAACCCCCGCCCGCGCTCCCCCCGCCCGCGACCCCGGCGGCGCGGTCCGCACGGTTCCGATCCCGCTCCCCCCTCCCCTCCGCGGGTACGCACGGCCGTGCGAGCCGGCATCGTGCGGATGCCGTCCACCTCGCGCGCCAGCACGCACCGCTGAAGGACGCTCAGCGATTGCGTTTGCGTTGGCGGCGTGCGGCCTTGGCTTTGGCGCGCCGGTTGCGCATCATCACGGCGGTGTCGCGACCCGAACGTCCCATGCCCCCCACCTGCCCGTCGGGAACCGGAGCGGCGCGGTGGGCGTCGCGCAGGATCACAAACGCGATGCCCGCGAGCAGAGCACCGGCAACGATCAGCGCCAGCAGCAGGACGATGCCGGAACTGGAACTCGATTTCGTGCTCGCGGCGGTGGTGGCGGTCGTAGTCGTTTCGGTCGAAGACTGGCCGCCTTCGGTCAGTTCGCTGAACGCGCTTGCGCCGCCTCCGGAGCCGCTCGTCACCGCATAGGCGCTCGGCGCACGCACGCCACCGAGCGCGCACGCGCCCGCCAAGCACAGGCAGAAGCAGACGCACAGACAGCCGAGCAGGCCAAGAGGGCGAAGTCCTCGGGAGGCGATTGGCACGGAGCCGAGAATACCGCGCGCGCCCCAACCGGGCACAGACCCGTAGAATGGCCGCCCCATGCCCCCCAAGCAACGTCAAATACGGATCGAACAGCGCGGCGCGATGGAGGCGATCCAGGCGCTCGAGCAGCGCTCGGACGAGGAGCTCGAGAACGAGACCAAATACAAGTCCGCGGCGCTGGCGATCCTCGGAGCACGGGCGGCGGAGCGGTTCGACGCCGAGGAGGCCCGCAGCTACTTCCAGCGCGCGATCGCCGCCGCCAGGCCCCAGGAGCGGATGCAGCTGCGGCGCATGGCCGATGCATCGCTGGCGCTGGCAGAACGGCGCGCGGGCGACCTGAAGGACGCCGTCGAGCGCCTCGGTCAGGCTCCCCCCACCGGCCGTCAGATGTTCGCCCTGCGCGCGATGGGCCTGCTCATACCCCCCGGCTCGGCCGGCATCCTCGCACGTGTGCGAGGGATCGTGCTGATCGTGTTGCTGATCGTGGTGCTGTTGGCGATCGGGCTCGGCATCGTCGAGCTGATCGCACTGCCGTTCGGCGGCCTGGGCGTCGCGCCGGGCGTGCTGCTCGGATTGATCCTTGTGGTAGCGGTGGTGGCAGTGGTCGCGACGATCGGCAAACGCCGCCGCGACCGGGCGCGAGCGGCCGCGCGCGGCTGAACCTCCCTGCGAACACATCCAACGCGGTCTCAGAGGCCTTCCCTCCCCCGGTGTCCACTTTCCCCGGCGCCGACCCGCAGCGCCCCTTCCGTGGTCCCCCGCCGGCGAGCGAACGACTGGTTGCCAAGATGTGGGTGTGGCCAAACAGACCCACCACAAGCACAGCTCGCGCAAGGACTACCGACGTCTGCTGGACGCGCTGGCCGAGCACGAGGCCGTGCACAGGGTGGCGACGGGCAAAGTCAAGCCGCGGATGGGCTCGGGCCGGCCGGTCGCGCCGATCTCGAAGGTAAGGCGCGTGGACTCGGGCCTGTCGATCACGATCAACTCGGCGGGAGCGATCATCGACGCGTACGTGATCACCGACCGCCCCGACGAGGTGATCGAGTTCATGCGCTCCCAGCGGTGGGCGCGTTGAGGGCGGCGGACTCAGCGCCGCGAGCATCACATCAGATCCCCAGAGCATGAACACTGAGAGCATGTCGAGAGCTCGCAGAACGGCTCGCTGAGCACGATCCGGTGGACTGGCCTGGCTGCCAATACGCTAATGGCGTGTCCAGCCTCCAGGCCAAGCGCTCTGACGTGCCGGCGCGTGCGAGTCGCGTGTGCCTGCTCGTGAACCCGTCCGCCGGGGGCGGGCGTGCGCGCAAGCACGCTCCGCGAGTGCAGCGCAGGCTCACCGAGTTGGGCATGGCGGTGACGCGGCGGGACACACGCGATCTCGACGACGCCCGCCGGCTCGCCCGCGCGGCCGCGACGGGAGGCGAAACGGTCGTGGTGCTGAGCGGCGATGGGATGATCGGCGCGGCGGCGGATGTACTGCGCGAGATCCCGGGCGCCGTACTCGGCGTGCTGCCCGGGGGGCGCGGCAACGACCTGGCGCGCGTGCTCGAGATCCCCAGAGATCCGATCGACGCGTGCGAGGCGATCGCACACGGCCGCATACAGGCGATGGATGTCGGTGAGGTGCGGGGCGTGCACGAGCATGAGCACGGGCCCGCGCACGGACGCGCATTCGTCGGGATAGCGTCCGTGGGGTTCGACTCCGATGCCAACCGCATCGCCAACCGGGCGCCATCGTGGCTTGGCAACCTTGTGTATGCGTACGGCGCGATACGCGCGCTGCTCTCGTGGCGGCCAGCCCGCTTTGAGATCGAGCTGCAGCCGTCGGGCGAGCGGCGCAGCTTGACCGGATACACCGTCGGCGCCTGCAACTCGAGGACCTACGGTGGCGGCATGCGCGCGGCGCCGGACGCCCTGCTCGACGATGGCCTGCTCGACGTGGTGGTACTCGAGCGGGTCGGCAAGCTCGAGTTCTTGACCCGGCTGCTGCCGAAGGTGTTCAGCGGAACGCATGTGCGCGAGCCGTGCGTGCATGTGATGCGCTGCAGCGAGGTCACGATCGCCGCCGACCGCCCGTTTGCGATGTACGCGGACGGCGATCCGATCGGGGATCTGCCGGTGCGGGTGCGGGTGCTGCCGGGAGCCGTGCGGGTGCTGGTTCCAGCGGACACGACGCAGGCGGCGTTCGGATCGCACGAGGGCGCGTCTGCCCGTCCGATGAGGACCGGGACGCAGGCCATTCCCGCGGAGCAGCCGGCGCCCGATGCCGAGCCCGGTCGCGCCGACGCAACGGTCGCCGCCTCGCTCCAAGCGTCACGGGACAGCTGATGGGACGGATGCTGGCGCCCAAGCTCGCGCTCGCGCGAGCGGTGGGAGCGACCTCGCGCATACGTGGCGGCGGCGGCACGAGTGCGCCCGGCAAGACGCTGCTGGCGCTCGCGCCAGACGCGATCGGCGTGCTGGCTGGGCGGCTGCAGGCGGGGAGCGTGGTCGTGTCTGCCACGAACGGCAAGACCACGACCGCAGCGCTGGCGGCAAGCGTCCTCGAGCGTGCGGGTGTCTGCCTGGTGCACAACCAGGCCGGCGCCAACATGGCCGGCGGCATCGCCTCGACGCTGCTGGCCGCCGCCCGGCCAGGCGGCGGCATCGCCGGGGAGATGGGCCTGTTCGAGGTCGACGAGCTGTGGCTGCAGCGCCTGGTCTCAGAACTGCGCCCGCGGGCGATCGTGCTGGGCAATCTGTTCCGCGATCAGCTCGACCGTTACGGGGAGCTCGAGACGATCGCCGAACGCTGGGCCGACACGGTGCACAGCCCTGCGGGTATGGGCGCGAAGCTCGTGTGCAACGCCGACGATCCACTCGTCGCCGACCTCGGGCGCGAACGCGAGGACGTCGTGTACTTCGGCGTGCAGGACGACTCGCTCGCGCTGGCCGGCATGGCGCATGCCGCCGACGCCAAGCACTGCCGCCGCTGCGGGGCGCCGTATGAGTTCGAGATCGTGTACCTGGGCCATCTCGGCCACTACAGCTGTCCGGCCTGCGGCCAGCGACGCCCCTCCCCCACCGTGTACGCGCGGGCGGTCACGCTCGAAGGAGTCAACGCCGCCCGGCTGACGCTGTGCACTCCCGCGGGCGAGGCGCAGGTGAAGATCGAGCTGCCCGGGCTATACAACGTCTACAACGCGCTGACCGCCGCCGCGCTGGCCACGGCGCTCGAGATCCCGCTCGCGCAGATCGTCGCGGGCCTGCAGAGCACGACCGCCGCGTTCGGGCGCGCCGAGACGGTCACGATCGACGGGCGAGCGGCGAGGATCATGCTGATCAAGAATCCGGCCGGCGCCAACGAGGTGCTGCGAACGCTGGCGCTCCAGCCCGGCCGCCACGACGTGCTGGGAGTGCTCAACGACAACACCGCCGACGGCCACGACGTGTCCTGGATCTGGGACGCCGACTTCGAGCAACTGGCCGGCCGGATCGGGACGGCGACGTGCTCGGGGACACGGGCGCCGGAGCTCGCGCTGAGGTTGAAGTACGCGGGCGTCGAGACCGCGCGGATCGAGGTGATCGGCGATCTCCCCCGCGCGCTTCAATCAGCGGCGGCCTCGGGGGACGGTGCGAGCGCGGGGTCGCTGTATGTGCTGCCGACCTACACCGCGATGCTCGCGTTGCGCGAGCTGCTGGTGACCCGGGGGGAGGCGAGCAGCTCATGGCGGTGAGCGCCGGGGAATCGCCGAGTGGGCGGCACGCCGAATCGAGGAGTCAGCACGGAGCGTCGCTGCGGGTATGCGCGCTGTACCCAGACCTGATGAACATATACGCCGACCGCGGCAACCTGCTCGTGCTCGAGCGTCGCTGCACCTGGCGCGGGATCGACTTCGAGCTGGCCGGCAGCGGGATCGGCGAGCCGCTGGACGGGCAGGCGCACGACATCTACTACATCGGCGGCGGCCAGGACCGCGACCAGCGCCTGTGCGCGGCCGATCTGCTCGCGGGCAAGCGGGGTGCGCTTCACGAGGCCGCCGAGCGGGGAGCGATCGTGCTGGGCATCTGCGGCGGCTATCAGCTGCTCGGACGCTCATACACACTCGGCGACGAGGAGATCGAGGGCGTCGGACTGCTCGATGTTCAGACCGTACGTGGAGAGGGCACCGGCGGCGCTCATCGCCGCCCCCGGCGCGCGTCCCGGTCATCGCGCCTGATCGGCAACGTGGCGATCGAGGTGTCGCTGCACTCGCTACCTGGACGGGGAGGATCGGGTAAGCGCGTGCTGGCCGGATTCGAGAACCACGGCGGTCGCACCTACCTGGGAGCGGGCGTCGAGCCGCTGGGTCGTGTCATCAAGGGTCACGGCAACGACGGACGATCGGGCTGGGAGGGCGCATGCTCGGGCACGACGATCGGCACCTACATGCACGGACCACTGCTGCCCAAGAACGTGTGGCTCGCCGACCGGCTGATCGCCGCGGCGCTGAGCATGGCGACAGAGGAACTGCCTGCGCTCGACGACGCGCTCGAGCGCCAGGCGCACCTCAGCGCACGCGCCGCCGCAGGAGTGTGAACGGGCGCTCGCCCTCACCCAGACCGGCCCGGTGTGATCATCCGGGGGTCGGGCGCCACCCAGACCGGCCGACGGTATCGCCCGGGATCGACCGCCACTACGAGCCGGTCCGGTCGCCCGCGCATCGGGCTGCGGCCGCCGGCCTCAGCCGCGCCCGTCCCAAGCGGCCGACTCGCTTTCGCGCCGGTAGCCGAGACGGGCCGAGATGCGATCGGCGGTTGAGATCAAATGCGGGCCGAGCGCGCCCGCCAGCTCCTCGAGGCCGATGCCGGGTGTCTGTGCGCTCATGTCGATCGCGGCCACGATCTCGCTCGCCTCGTTGAGTACGGGCGCCGCGATCGCGATGCGGCCCTCCGCAAGCTCCTGATCCTCGACGGCGAAGCCTTCCTCGAGTATCTGCTCGAGCTCCTCTCCCAGTGCGCCCTTGCTCGTGATCGTGTTTGGCCCCATGCGCTTGAGCTCGAGGCCCGTGATCAGCTCGCGCCGCTCGCCTTCGGGAAGATGGGCGAGCAGGGTCTTGCCGAGCGCGGTGCAGTAAACCGGCAGCCGCGACCCGATCGCCACCGCCGGGCCGGCGACGGCGGGACGGCGGCGAAAGCCCTGGACGCGATCGACATACACGATCTCGTTGCCGTCGAGCGCGGCCAGGCAGGTCGTGTAGCCGGCGCGGTGGGAGAGCTCGGCCAGGTCGGCGTGTGCCTGCTCGCGCAGGCCGGTGGCGTTCAGCGCCGACATGCCCAGGTCGGTCACGCGCAGCCCCAGCCGGTACTTGCGCCGAGCGCCCTGTTCGAGGTAGCCCAGCGCCACGAGCGTGCTGACGTAGCGGTGGGTGGTCGAGCGGCTCATGCCCAGACGATCGGCGATGTCGGCGATGCCGAGGATTGGGTCCTCGGGCGTGAACGCCTCGAGGATCGCCAGGCCACGCTCCAGCGACTGCGAGTAACGGGGTTCTGAAAGATCTGGTATCCGCCATGTATCGGGATAGCGGGACGCGACGCGAGGTGGCATGTCTATACCTCCGGCCATGGGCCGTTCGGGCCGACGTCCCACCTATGGGTCGAACGCCCTGTGGGGAGGACGCTCGACCCATGTCTGGTGAGACGGCGACAAGTGTGGGGTAGGCGGCCTGCGGTCAGCGCCTGCATCCGCGGATGCCAAGCGGCGCTCATCCTCCCCGACGGGGGGGACGCGATCCGATCGAGGTCGTCGTTGCTTGCCACCGGAGCGCATGTTGACGGCCAAACCAACGCTTGTATAGCGACACGTCGCTATATGTTTCGACTAAGGTCGATATTCGGCTCCGTAGGCCCATTCGTGGTCTTTAGTCCGCGGGCTGGACATCCGTCCTAAGAGTCTGTCCGAAAACTCGGGTGCGTCGGATGGCGGATGGATGACCAAGTGCCGCAAGGACACAGGACCGAAGGCTTGGCGGCGCCAAGTCGAGGTCCGAGGACGCCGTGGCACGCCGCGTCAGGCGCCGCCAGGCGCGTGCACGAGTTTTCGGACAGACTCTAAACGGTCGGTGGAATTTCTTCGGGGGAGATGGGGTCTGTCGAGCGGGCGCTCGCGGCGACGCAGGATGACGCGCCCTCCGGCGTGCGGGGTCACGATCACGCTGCGCCAGCGCGGACGCTCCATGCGTGGTCCCGCTGGATCGATCGTCATGCGCTCGAGCACCGTACGCAGCACGGTCTTCATCTCGAGCATCGCCAGGTGCGAACCGGGACAACGCTTGCGGCCGCCTCCCCATGGCATCCACGTGTATGGAACCGGCTGACCTTCCGGAAAGCGCTCAGGCCGGAACTCGTCGGGATCGGGGTAGATGGAGGGATCGTGATGGAGCAGGTATGTGCACCCCACCAGCTGCGCCGGCGGTCGGTAGGTCCAGCCACCGATCTCGATCGGCTGCTTGACCGCGCGCGGGATCGCGAACAGAAACACCGGGCGATGGCGCAGCACCTCCTGGACGGTCGCTGTCAGGTACGCATCCCCCACCCCCAGGTCGATCTCTTCGATCAGGCGTTGTTGTATGTGCGGGTTGTGGGCGAGTAGCTGGAATGCCCACGCAAGCTGGGAAGCCGTCGTCTCATGGCCCGCGAGGACGAGCGACATCAGGTTGTCGCGAACCTGTCGCGCGGACGCCTGGGATCCGTCGATGTTGCGAGCTTGCATGAGCCTGTCCAGTAGGAGCAGGTCACCTGCAGGCGCGTCTGGACCTCGAGCGCAATCACGAGAGCCGATCTGACGCTCACGGGCCGCGACAAGCGCATAGATCAGCTCGTCAACCTCGCCCCTTTCGCTCAGAAAGCGCTCCCAACGACGCCGGCCGGGACCAAGTCGCAGCAGGGGCTCTGGAAATACGGCGCAGGCTGTGATCGACAACATCCGCAGCAGACCCTCGTGGAGATCCTCCAGCTGGGGGTCGGCAGCGTCGTTCGCTGCATGGCGCGCGCCCAGTAGGGCTGTCAGCAGGATGGTTTGCAGCGTCATACCACGCAAGCGCTGATGTAACGCTATGGAGGTATCCGCCGGCCACGATGAGACCTCTCGATACACGATCCCAGCTATGACATCTCTGGCCTCCTGGACCGCTCGGGGACGAAACGCCGGCAGTATCGCCTTGCGTCCGAGGAGATGCTCGTCGTCATCGCTGAGCATGAACGACGTCGCCCCGACCAACGGCTCGATCGTGTCGGCTCCCTCGCCCGGATGCAGCACGTCAGCGGGTGCGGCGAACATCGCTTGAATGTCCTGCCGGTCGGACAGGAACACAAGCGGTGGATGGCTGGTCTTGTTGAGAGTGAACCGACTGCCGTAACGGCAGCGGCAGCGCTCCAGATGGGTATGAGGCGAGCGCCAGATCGCAAAGGTCTGCATCGGCCGTGGCAGTCGCGATCCCGGTGGAAACGCCGGCCGGGCCGCGGGTAATTGATGACCTGCCTCAACCGGTTGAGGGTCGGGCGATGCGCTTTTGAGATAGACAGCGCGCCAGATCTTTACGATCGGCAGCAGCAGGCGGGTGAGAGAGCCGCCGGATGCGGCGATGGCAAGCGTACCCGGGCGCATGGTCGGCGTGTACGCACTGTCCTTCGAGAGGTACATCGCGACCATGCAGGCAACGATGATCGCGTGGCGATTGCCGGAGCGTAGGCGCCCGGCGTCACGGGCGCTTCGAGTTACGATTTCACATAGGCGCTCGACTATCGCGTCGCTGTCACGGTAATGAGAGACATAGCTGTGACGGCCATGGACAGCGTCCTCGGCCTGATCGGCGTAGCTGTCCAGCATCGTGATCGCCAACGAGAGCCACGGGAAATAGCAGCCTGCTATCTCTGCGATCTCACTCTCTTCGCACGATGGTTCGGCGGCAAGCGCTAGCAATGGGTGCGGTATGAACCCGCTCGCGGCGGCAGCCAGCTCATACCACGCCATGGCCGTCCGCGTGTGGGCCGTCTGCGTGTGCGCCTGCTGAGTGGCCCAGGCCATGAGCACGTTATCTCGGCGCTGTGGATCGGGATCGTGATTTATGCTCTGAATTGAGCACATCTTTACTCCTGTCAGCACCCGACTTCGTACCAGTGCATAAGATGGAAGCGTCGTGCAACAGGCGCGACAGGTCCGGACGAGCGCCTGCAGATAACCGTCATCGTCTTTCCAGCGGCAATATCGGTAATAATCAGAGATCGGGGCATCCGGATCGAGCGCCTGCACCAGCGCCAAGTGCAGCTGACGGGTACTGGTCGCATCCGCGTAGCGCTCGCTTACGCTGTCGAGAAAGTCCCACATCGTCTGGTAAGCGACAAGCAGGCGGAGCAGGCCGCGGTGACGACGGGCAGGCAGCACACAAAATAGGGCGGCCCCCTCGGCATGGTCACGCTTGTTGACAAGCGAGTCGAGTGCGTCGTCACGCAGCGTTCGGTCGGGAATCTTCCGTGCCAGCGCCGTCCAGCCATCGATCTCGCGCGAGGTCGCGGGCAGGCCCCACAGCAACTCACGGGCAGTGGCAAGCGATAGGGCCCACGCCTGCCTGGGACTGAGCGGGGTGGGGTCAGGGTTTCGGTAGCACAGTATATTTCCTGAGCCTAGAACACCGATAAGTCGGAATGGCGCAGATCGGCAGCGCTCGGGCCATCACGTCCTACTAATACGATGGCTACGAATTATTAGAGTCGGCGGCAGAGGCTAAGCATTCGGCTTGACGCCCACAGCTCCGTATCCCAACGCGCACACAAGGGCCACCGAGCCTCCCCCTACCGCGAGGAAGCTGACGATCGCTACCGAGACGCCTGCAGAAAAGACGATCGGATAGCCGGTGACGGTGCTCAGCGCATGGCTGATAAGGAGTTGACCGTAGATGCCGAACGCCGCCCCTATGGCGCAACCGGCTCCAAGCAGAAGCGCGCTCTCGCAAAGCAGCGCTCGCCAAAGGGTGCCGTGATCGTAGCCCTGGACCTTCATACGTGCCAGACGAGGCCGACGCTGCCAGATCATCGCCCCCATCGCTATCGACATTGCCAATACCGTCGTGATCACCACGAGCGTGGCGATCTCGGTCAGGCGCGAGAGATCCTGACGGCTAGCTCTGCGCAGGCTCTGTTCGCGCTGTCTCGCCGTTTCGACGGTGAGCCCGGTTGTGGGCCCAAGCAGCCGACGGATCCGTTCGCTGACCGTCTGCCCGCCGGCTCCCGGGGTGAGCATCACGTTGTAGGCACTGGGATCGGCGCTACCCCACCCGCGTTCATAGTCGCTCGTGTTGAGGATGATCGCACCGGGCTCCCAAGTTAGATTCGTGCATATCGCGGCGACTCGAAGGGCCATCGGTCTCGGGGAAGGCAGCTCGAAAGATTGACCGACGTGCAGATGGTGCTGTGCGGCTATGGCCTGCGAAAGCACCGCCCAGCCACCGGCTCGAAGTCTGGCCGTGGCTATGACGAGATTGCCCTTGAGGACCTGTGTTGGGGGAATCGGGTGGACATCCGCAGACGAAGGCGCCAGCACCCAGACGTGTCTGTCCCCAAAGTCGAGAAAGCTTGCGTGGTATGAGCCCACGGCGCGCACGCCCGGGACCTGGGCCAACGCAGCCGTGATGTGACCTTCAAAGGGATCGGTCGCGAGCAGATCCTCAACGCCTGGGGGAACGACCCACAGGTCGGTCACCGACGCCACATCGTGGGCGACGCGATCCAGACCGCTCTGCAGATTGGCGTGCGCCCCTTGGATGGCAACGCTGCCGAACACCGCAATCGCCCCCGTGGCGGCAATCGCCAGTGACCGTGCTCGTGTAGTCGGCGAGCGCAACTCGATGACCGCAATCCGCGTGGATGCCGATCCAAAGCGGGCTTGCACGCGATCGAAAGCAGCGAACACCCCGTCGAGCAGAAGCGCCAGCAACGCCAACAACGCCACAACCAGAAGCCCACTGCCCAGGACAGCCAACTGTGGAACGAGGAGCAGAATGACGGTCGTACTCATAATGCACGCAAGCCCGACGATCGTGGCGCCGATCGTCAACCCATGGCGGAGGCGACGCCTAAAGGCGATAGGAGCGGCAGTAGTTCTCCGGAAGAGCTCGCGAAGCGCGATCAGCACTCCTGCACAAGCGGCCACCAGGCCGGCTCCCACGGCGATTGCGATGCTCTGCCAGGTAACGATCCGCTGTGAGCCGACCGGGAACGCGAACGACAGGTATCCCGGATTGGATCGAAACACGACAACCGACAGCAGATCTCCGAGCGCCAAACCCACAATTGCCGCCAGGACGCCGAGCACGAATGCGTCGAACAGCAGCGCCTTCACCATGTCCACTCGGGTCGCACCGTTGGCGCGCAGACCCCTGATCAACCCTTGGCGCAGCGGCAGCGTCAGCAGCATCGCGTTAAACGCGAACAGAAACCCGACAAGCGCGCTGATCCAGGAGAACAGGCTCTCACCTTTGTCCACAGGCGTAGCGGCCACATCGAACAGAGTCACGTCGAAGTCGGCCGGCTCCACGTTCAGGCTGTCTCCCGCCAGCGCCGCCAGGCCGGTCCGCACTTCGCGATCGTGCCCGGGCAGCGTCTGCACGATGATGCGCGTGATACGGCCCTGCATGCCGGTAAGGTCCTGCGCATACGGCAGCGGCGCAATCGCGATCGGGCTATTGACCAACCCGCCGATGCTCCGCGCGTTCAGTTCGGTCCCGACCAGAGCCGGCACTCTCCGCGCGCCGACATCCAACCGCACGACCTCCAACGGTCCCGTGCCGATCGCTTCGGCGACCGGCGTGGGAAACGCGATCATTCGCTGGTTCAGCAGTTGCGAGGCCCGGAAATGCTGCAGCAGCGGCCCGGCGAGATGCACGTAGCGCGGGTCGGTCGCGATCAGATCGACCGAGCGACTGCCATCGGGTCCGAGAACTGTCGTCTGCACCTCGAGCACCGGCACTGCCGCCCGAACGCCAGGCAGGCGCTGCACCTCTCCGAGCATCGTTTCGCTGAACCCCAGCGGGCCGCGGGCGTCCAGTTGATAGGCGGCGTGGCCCACCACGCCCTCGGTGAGCTGGCGGACCGATCCGCTGAGACTCGCGCTCGCCACCTGCGAGGCAAACAGCAGCGCAACACCGACGGCCAGCCCCAGGACCGCCAGCAGTTCCTGCACGAGCACGTTGCGGGCGCGCAGCCGCACGCGGTAGAGATGGGCGATACTCGACAGCCGCATCGACTTGCTCAGCGCTCGGCGAGTGGTGCGAGCACGTGGCCGGGCTCGTAGTCCACCAGCCGGCCGTCGCGCAGCGCGTGCACGCGATCGGCGAACACGGTCGCCTGCGGATCGTGCGTGGCCAGCAGCACCGCCGTCCCGCGTTCGCGACAGATCGCGCCCAGCAGTTCCAACACCTCGCGGCTGCGCTGCGTATCGAGGTTGCCCGTCGGCTCATCCGCCAGCACCAACTTCGGTTCGGTCGACAGCGCGCGGGCGATCATCACCCGCTGGCGCTCGCCCATCGACAACTCGTCGGGACGGTGCTCCAGGCGATGAC
Source organism: uncultured Solirubrobacterales bacterium (assembly GCA_963702185.1). Lineage (GTDB taxonomy): Bacteria > Actinomycetota > Thermoleophilia > Solirubrobacterales > Solirubrobacteraceae > Palsa-744. The sequence goes on along the minus strand of OY969723.1, from coordinate 2,628,237 downwards.
CCAGCCCCAGACGTACCAGCAGCGGCTCGACCGCGCGCTCGGCGTGACGCGCGTCGCCGGCCAGCCACAACTTCATCGCGGCGTTCTGCGCGACCGTTGCGCCGGGCAACAGGTCGAACGTTTGACCGACATACCCGAGATCGCGCCGCCGATAGCGTGCCCGCTCACCGTCGGAGAGCCTCGAGATCTCGCGTCGGTCAACGGTCACCGTACCGCCGTCGGGCGTCAACAGCGCAGCGATCAGCATCAGCAGCGTCGTCTTGCCCGAGCCGCTCGGACCGTACATCGCGACCAGCTCTCCCGGCCCCACGCTCAGCGACACCCGATCGACGGCGCGCACAGGCTCGCCGTCCCCGGCGGAGTAGCTCTTGGAAAGTTCGCGCAGCTCGAGCACCGCTCAGGATGAAGCGCCGTGTATCGGATCGCGATCTTCCATACCAGGACCCGGGAAGTCGATGACGTTCCCCAGGCTCTCGTCAGGGGGCGTCGGGGTCTCCAACAGCTTGCCCCCGGCCAGTGTGGCGATCCGCCCCGACCACCCTGTCGCACCTGCGTCCGACACGCTCATCATCACGCCAAATCCACGCTCCCTGGCCAGCGAGTCCAGAAGCTGCGCGATCTCATCCGCCTCCCCCAGCCCCAGTGAGGCCGTGAGGTCGTCCACCAACAGCAGGGTCGGCTCGCGAGCGATGCCGTGGGCCAATGCGACCAGGGCGCGCTCCCAGTCGGCCAGGCTCTCCCACAGTTGCTCAGAGCACTTGGCCGCGCCCACCCGCTCCAGCGCCGCCGCCGCTCGCGCATATGCCTCGCGCTTGCCGTACCTCGCAAACAGCGGCAACGCCACGTGCGCGAGCATCGGCACGTCGAGGTCCGGCGCCGCCGGGCCGGCCCACCCGATCTGCTCGCTCAACAGCCGCGAGCGGCGTCGCTCCGACAGGCGCCACAGATCTTGACCGGCGAGGTAGACCTGACCGTGGTCAGGCTGCTGGATGCCGGCGGCGACACGCAGCAATGAGGTCTTGCCCTGGGCGCGCTGGGCGAGTACCGCCAGGACTTCGCCGGCTTGCAGTTGCAGCGACACATCCTCCAGCACTCGCACCATATGACGTCGCCCGCGCGAATAGCTCAACCACACCCCCCGCAACGACAGTCCGGACGTCGATTGCATCTGCATCTCACTCCCTACTCGAAGCCGAGCTTAGCTCGCCGGCGCTCGTGCTGGCTTTCCAGATAGCGCCGCACGTCCTGCAGCCACTTGATGCGCGCATCCCACCACGTCACCTCCCCGGCGATCACGATCAGCTGCATGGTCCGCTCCCACTCGCCGGTGTCCTGTCGCTGGCGCTCGGTGCGCGTGCGTCGATTGAGCTCCTGCAGTCGCAGCGTGCTGGCCATCTCCGCCTCGCGCACGATCTCGATCAGCCTCGACACGTCCTCCGAGCCCCACAGCGCGATTTTCGCGTGCAGCTCCTCGCGTACCGGCGGCGTCTGCGTGGAGGCGCGCAGCCAGCGCCGAAAGTGCTCCACGCCCGCGGGTGTGGGCTCGTACACGGTCTTGCGCCGGCCGTCCAGGGCCCTCAACTCCATCGTCTCGGCCTGCTCGGCGGGGCGGACCAGGTCGCGTTCCAGCAGTCGTTTGACCGCGCCGGCGGCCGCGCCGCGGCTGAACTGGGCCGAGCCCAGGCGCTCGGCCATGCGCTTGTCAAGCTGATAGCAGGTGTCGGGTCGCTCGAGCAGCAACCCGAGGACGATCTCCCCAGCGGACATCTCCGACTGCTGCACGGTACTGGCCATCACTTGGAATCGTATTGGAATCGGCACACGACGCGGTTCGCGCGGTCGGAGGGCGGTTCGTCGAAGGCCGGTCGATCGAAGGGCCGAGGCTGCTGCCGCCAGCGCGCGACGGGCACGCCCGTGCAACGACTGCACGTCCACGCAACGTGGCACGACAGCGTGGCACGACAGCGCGACGGCACAGCGGTGCTGGAACGTAGGATGCGCCTGTGGAGCTCTCCAACTACCAGCGTCTGTCGCGTCGCACCGCCGGCTACCCGCGTGAGGCCTGGCTGTCCTATCCGGCCCTCGGCCTGTGCGGTGAGGCCGGCGAGGTCGCCGATCACGCCAAGAAGACGATTCGCGACGACGGCGGCACCGTTTCAGATGAGCGCCGCGCGGCGATGGCCGCCGAGCTCGGCGACGTGCTTTGGTATGTGGCTCAGCTCGCCACCGAGCTCGACCTCGATCTCGATGAGATTGCGCAGGCGAATCTCGAGAAGCTGCTCTCGCGCAAGCGCCGCGGGGTCATCTCCGGCGAGGGCGACGAGCGCTGAACGCTTTTGGAAAGCTGAGCACACGTTTCGTTGCTTGCGCTTCTGTGTGTAAAGGCATTGTAAAGGCGGGGGTTGGACTATGCACTTTTCCAAGTTTGATAACTATGGTATCGACCCCTAACGTCCTTTGGGAACACCTTTTCCCGCCGCTCTGCATCTTTACAATACTATAGTAATACGTACTACTACTAGGAGGCCACTGCAAACCGCGCGAACCGATCGGCCAGGCGTGCCGGCACGAGCGCTCTGACCCTGACGCCGTCGGGCGTGTCCTGGCGCGCGATCTCTCCACCCAGCTCGTGCAGCTCGGCGAGGCTGCCGCCGTTGGCGTAGGGCACCAGCAGGTCCACCGACCGCAACATGTGCGCAAGCTCGCGCTGGATGCGCGCCGCCAACTCGCTCAGTCCCCACCCGCTCTGCGCGCTCACGAGCACCGCCTCGGGATGGTGCGTGCGCAAATCCTCGCGCGCCTGCCCGTCCAGCAGGTCGACCTTGTTGAGCACCAGCACGCGCGGGCGATCGTCGGCGCCGATCTCGCGCAGGGTCTCGCCCACAGAGCGGCGCATCGCTTCCATCTTCGGCTCGGGCGCGCTCGCGTCGAGCACGTGCAGCAACAGGTCCGCGCGCCTGGTCTCCTCGAGCGTCGCCCCGAACGCGTCCACCAGCTGGTGGGGCAGCTTGCGGATGAACCCGACCGTGTCGCTGAGCAGATGCCTGCGCCCATCGATCCGGATCGCGCGCACCGTCGGGTCCAGCGTATGAAACAGCCTGTCCCGTACGCCCACAGGAGTGCGGGCGCCGCCCTCATCCGCGAGGGCTTCGGTCAGGGCGTTCAGCAGCGTCGACTTGCCGGCATTCGTATACCCGACCAGGGCGATCGCCGGCAACGCCGCGCGTTCGCGCTCGGCGCGCATCACCGCGCGGGTGCCCTTGACGTGCTCCAGCCGCCGCTTCAACGCCGCAATGCGATCGCGCGCGAGGCGCCGGTCGGTCTCGATCTGGGTCTCCCCCGGTCCCCTCGTGCCGATGCCGCCGCCCAGGCGCTCGAGATGGCTCCACAACCCCCGCATCCGCGCGAGGTTGTACTCGAGCTGGGCCAGCTCGACCTGCAGCTTGCCCTCGGCGCTCGACGCATGGTCGGCGAAGATGTCGAGGATGATCGCGGTGCGATCCACGACCGGCAGACCGAGCGCCTGTTCGAGGTTGCGCTCCTGGCGCGGGCTCAGCTCATCGTCGCAGGCGATCACGTTGGCGTCGCACGCCCGTGCGGCCTCCCGGACCTCGATCACCTTGCCCGGTCCCAGATAAGTATTCGGGTGCGGCGCGTCTCTGGGCTGCACGCTCTCCCCCACGACCGCCACCCCGGCCGTGCGCAGCAACTCTCCCAACTCGCGCAACTCCCCATCGCTGCCGACGCCATCGCCATCGCCGCCGGGCTTTTGGACGGCGATGCACATGGCACGCTGGCGCGCTCGCTGAGTCTGCTCCATTGCCCTTTACAGTCTAGGTTGCCGGGCTGTCGTGGTCGCCGTGGTCGCCGGGCTGTCGGGCTCACCGGCGTCAGGTCGCCGGGCTGTCGGGCTCGCCGACGTCAGGCCACGGGCATCGTCAGGCCACGCGCGTCACGGGCGTCGGCCTGCCGGCGCCAGCGCCCCCAGTCGCTGCACCGCCTCCAGCAGTCGCTCGTCGGGGGTGGTCAACGAGATCCGAAACCAACCCTCCCCCGCCGGGCCGTAGATCGCTCCCGGCGAGAGCACGACGCCGGCCTGCTCGAGCACGTGCGCGCAGTATGCCTCGGAGCTGTCCCACCCGGCCGGCACCGGCGCCCACACGTAGATCGTCGAATGCGGTGGCTTGACATCCACGCCTATCTCTCGCAGCGCCTCACACACCAGATCACGCCGGCGCCTGTACAGCTCGCTCATCGCCGCGACCTCCGCGTCGGCGTCAGGCGAGAGCGCCGCCACGCCCGCCAGCTGCACGGCATCGAACATGCCCGAGTCAATGTTCGTCTTGCACCGCCAGTAGGTCTCGATCGCCTGCGCGTTGCCGACCACGACCGCGCAGCGCCAGCCGGTCATGTTGTAGCCCTTGGACAGGGAGAACACCTCCACGCCGACCTCCTTGGCGCCGGGCGTGGCCAGAAACGAGGGGGCGCGGTAGGAGTCGTATGAGATCTCCGAGTAGGCGTTGTCGTGCACGACGAGCACCTCGTAGGCGCGCGCGAACTCGACCACCCGCTCGAAGAACCCCTCCGGAACGACCGCGCCGGTCGGATTGTTGGGGTAGTTCAGGAACATCAGCTTGGCCCTGCGCGCGATCGCCTCGTCGATCGCCCCCAGGTCGGGCACGAACCCGAGCTCGGGTTGGAGCGCCATCAACACCGGCTCGGCGCCCGCCAGCCACGGCCCGCCCGTGTAGACCGGATATCCGGGGTCGGCCGCCAGCGCGTAGTCGCCGGGGTCCAAAAACGCGAGGTTCAGGTTGAAGATCGCCTCCTTGGCGCCAAGCGCTGGGATGATCTCATGCTCGGGGTCGAGGTCCACGTCGAACCGCCGCTCATAGAAGTCGCTCACCGCCGCCCTGAACTCGGCGCGCCCACGGTTGCTCGGGTATTTGTGCGTGCCGGGCTCGCTCACCGCCTCCTGCATCGCCTCGACGATCAGCGGCGGCGTCGGGCGGTCGGGGTCGCCGATGCCGAGGCTGATCACGTCCACCCCCTCGGCGCGCTTGCGCGCGATCTTGCGCTCCAGCTCGGCGAACGCGTACGGCGGGATGCGCTCCAGGCGCTTACTCGGTCTCATGCAGCTCCTTTAGAAAATCGTCGCTCAGCGCACCCTCGAACACGGGCTTGGCCCAACCGGTCAGCTCAATTGCCAGATCCTCCCCCACCGCGACCTCGAGCTTGCCGCCGTCGAGTACCACGGTAACGACCGCCGCGCTTTGGGTGTCGGCAGCCGGCGTGCCGACCGTCGTGCCGGCTGTCGTGCCGGCTGGCGTGGCTCGGTCGCTGCGCCGCTCCAGCACGTACGCCACCGCCGCTCCTGTAGCGCCGGTGCCCGAGGACAGCGTCTCCCCCACGCCCCGCTCGAATATCCGCGCGTGGATCGCGTCGCTGGAGGGGTCGCGGGGATCGACCTCGGTGTACCAGGATACGTTGGTTCGGTTGGGCCACAGCTCGTGCCCTTCGATCGCCGGTCCGATCGCCGACAGGTCGAGGGCGTTCAACCTCGCCAGATCCTCGACGTGGATGGCGCACTGGGGATTGCCGATCGAGACGTGCTGAAACCGCCACGTCCTGCCGGCGGCGCTCAGCTCGCCGATGCCATCGTCCGGACCGCCGGGATAGTCCTTTGAGGTCAGGCTCGCCCTGCCCATGTCGACCGTGCACGTGTCCGCGCCGGTGATCTTAGGGCGGATTGTGCCTGCGGCGGTCCCGATCGCGAACTCGTCTCTGTCGGTCCATCCTCGCCGGCGCAGATACATGATCGCCTCACGAGCGCCGTTGCCCGACAGCTCGGCCTCGGACCCATCGGGGTTGAATATGCGCAGCTCGGCGACGTGCTCGGAGGTGCTCGCCGGTCGCGCGAGCAGCAGCACCCCGTCGCCGCCGGGACCGAAATGCGGGTCGCATAGCCTGCGCACGCGCGCGGGCGTCAGCTCGAACGGGAGTTGCTCCGCCTCGACGATCAGGTAGTCGTTGCCGAGCGCCTGCCACTTCTCGAATCTCAATCTCATGAGGCGGGCGAGTCTAGATGACGCTCGACGATCTCTCGCGCCACATCGTGGGGGTCCCGTCCGGTCACGTCGATCGGCTGCACCCCGGCCATCTTGCGCATCCACGTCAACTGGCGGCGGGCGTAGTTGCGCGTATGGCGCTTCATCGCCTCCACGTCCCCGGCCAGCAGCTCCTCGAACCCGAGCGCCTTGCGCGCGGTCGCCGAGGCGCCGGCGCCGTTGGCGCGCAGCACCTCCTCGCGGGCGCCGGCCGCGATCATCTCATCCACACGGACGTCGATGCGCGCGTACAGCGCGGCGCGCTCCATCGTCAGCCCGATCAGCAGCGTCGGGCGGCGCATGTCCTCGCTCCACAGCTGCGAGGGCACATCGGGCGGGTGGCGCTTGAAATCCAGCTCTCCGAGCGCGGCGCGCAGATACAGGCCGGTCCCCCCCACCACGATCGGCCTGCGACCGGTCTGTAGCAGTCGGTCGATCTCGGCGTGGGCGAGCTTGGCGTACTGGCCGGCGCTGAACGTGGCGTCCAGCGGCACACACCCCACGAGCCGGTGTTCGAGCTGCGCTTGCTCGGCCGGACTCGCCACGCCGGTCAGTATCTGCAGTCCTTCATACACCTGCAGCGCGTCGGCGGATACCGCCACGGGGTCCTCGCCGCGCGCGCGCAGCCTCCGTGCCAGCGCCAGCGCCAGCGCGGTCTTGCCCACCCCGGTCGGGCCGAACAGCGCGATGACTTGCATTGACATAGGCTCCCAACTCGTGCAGATCTCAGGCTCCACCGTCCTGCTCACCGGCGCCACCGGAGGGATCGGGCAGGCTATCGCCCGTGCGCTGCACGCCCGCGGTGCGCAGCTGATCTTGACGGGGAGGCGAGTGGAGATGCTGGACGAGCTGGCCGCTGAGCTCGGCGAGGACAAGCGCGAGGGCGTGCGCACGCTGGCAGTGGATCTCAGCGACCCCGGCGCAGTGGACCGTCTCGTGCGCGAGTGCGGTCAGCTCGACATCCTCCTCGCCAACGCCGCCCTGCCGGGCAGTGGACGGCTCGAGTCGTTCACGATGGCTGAGATCGACCGGGCGCTGGCCGTGAACCTGCGCGCTCCGATCGCCCTTGCGCATGCGCTCGTGCCAGGCATGGTGGAGCGTGGCCACGGGCATCTGCTGTTCATGTCCTCGCTGTCGGGCAAGTCCGCGACGCCCCAGACCTGCATCTACAACGCGACCAAGTTCGGCCTGCGCGGCTTCGCTTCGGGGCTGCGCGCCGACCTGCGCGACAGCGGTGTCGGGGTCTCGACCGTATTTCCAGGCTTCATCCGCGAGGCGGGCATGTTCGCCGACTCGGGCGCCCAGCTGCCCACGGGTGTCGGTACGCGCTCGCCCGAGGACGTCGCCCGCGCGAGCATCGATGCGATCGAGCACAACCGCGCCGAGGTGGATGTCGCGCCATTGCCGCTGCGTCTGGGCTCCGCTTTCTCGGGACTCGCCCCCGAGCTGGCTGCGAACGTGAGCCGGCGTTTCGGCGCGGACCGGATCGCCGCCGACCTCGCGTCCGGCAACTCGTCCAAGCGCTGATCCGCCTTGGCACAGGTGGCCGGCGAGGGGCTCCGTCGCGCCGGCCCCTCGACGCGTTGACAGACCGGTCGGGGCCTCTGGAACCCCCCACCTCCCCCCGTTCGGGCCCATCAGCTCCTGGCTGGCCCTTACAAACCTCCTACACATGTCTTTGTATCGCCTTAGCCCGGCGTACGCGGCGGCTTAGCGGCCTGGGAAACGATGGATGACACAGACGCACTCTCCATCCAACCCCAGGAGGATTCAAGCCAATGAACATCTCGAAAATGCTAGGCGCCACGATGGTTGCGGGCGCGCTTGCGACCGGGGGCGCCGTCGCCGGCATCGCCGGGGCGGCAGCCGCGCCCAGCAGCTCGACCGGCACGAGCACGACCGGCACGACCACCACTCCGACGACGAGCACGACGACCCCGTCCCACCAGGGTGGCGGCCAGTCGGGCGAACAGTCCTCGAAATCCGGCTCCACGAGCAAACATCCGTGCCCGAACATGGGTTCGGGTTCGAGCTCTGGCAGCTACACCGGCCCGCCGTCCGGCTCGAGCTCGGGAGCGGGCGATCCGGCCGGCTCACCGCCGGGCGCTTCTTACCAGTAACCCCACGATGAGTTGCGCCGGGTGGTCGAGGTCGGCTGCCCGGCGCGGCGCGATTCAGCGCAGTGCGCGTCGCCGTCGAGCTGCCCCCGCCATGGCCGCACCCACCGGCGCGATCCAGGTCCAGCACACGCGATTCAGCTGGCTATGCGGCGCTCTGCAGGCGGGTCAACAGACGCTCTGACCCGGACAGGGTCTGGCTGGTGGCGGCCTCGATCTGCACCTGCGTGAGCTCGCCCGGCGCGGCCAGGCCCGTGAAGTTGACGGCTTTGTTGTGCCGGGTGCGGCCGCGCAATCGTTCGGGATCGGTCCGCGACGGGCCCTCGACGAGGACCTCCACGGTGCGCCCGACAAACCGCTCGGCACGTTCGCGAGCGCGGCGCTGAACGACCTCCAGCAGGCGTTCCATGCGCTCCACCTTCACCGGGTGCGCGACCAGCCCCTCGGTCAGGCCGGCGGCCTCGGTGTCGCGGCGGGGGGAGAAGATGAACGTGAACGCGCTGTCGTAGCCGACCTGCTCCGCGACTTCGAGTGTCTGGGCGAAATCCTCCTCGGTCTCCCCGGGGAACCCGACGATGATGTCCGTCGTGAGCGCGACATCGGGTACGTGCTCACGGATCAGCGCCACGCGGTCGAGGTAACGCTCGCGGTCATACGTGCGTCGCATCGCCTTCAGTATCCGACTCGATCCCGACTGCAGCGGCAGGTGGATGTGCTCGCACACGCTGGCGAGCTCGGCGTGGGCGCGGATCACGTCCTCACGCATGTCCTTCGGGTGCGGGCTCGTGTAGCGGATGCGCTCGATTCCCTCGATTGCGTCGATCTCGCCCAGCAGTTGCGCGAAGGTCGGTGGCGAGAGGCGCTTGCCACGAGCCATCCTCGACGGGCCCGCCGGCGCATCTGCCGGCCCGCGGGTGGTGCGGTCGTTCGGGCGCAGGTCACGCCCGTAGGAGTTGACGTTCTGCCCGAGCAGCGTGACCTCGCGTACCCCGTCGGCGGCCATCGCGCGGACCTCCTCCACCAGCTCTGGCAGCGGGCGTGACACCTCGCGTCCGCGCGTCGACGGCACGATGCAGTAGGCGCAGCGGCAGTTGCAGCCCACGCTGATCTGCAGCCAGCCCTGAAACGGTCGCTCGCGTCTGGCGGGCAGGTGACCGGTGAACCCCTCGAACTCGAAGTACCCCTGGGCGCTGAGCGAGTCGCTGGTGAGGAACTCGGCGAGCTTGTGCACCTGTCCGGGGCCGAATGCCACGTCCACGAACGGGAACCGCTCGAACACCTCCTCCTTGACCGACTGCGCCCAGCATCCCCCGACCCCAACCACACGCTCGGGGTCTTCGCGCTTCAGGCGTTTGGCCTCACCGAGATGGGCGACGAACCGGCTGTCGGCCGTCTCGCGGATCGAGCAGGTGTTGAACAGGATCAGGTCGGCCTGTCCGCGCTCGGCTGCCTCGCTGTAGCCGAGCGACTCGAGCATGCCCTTCATGCGCTCGGAGTCGTGCTCGTTCATTTGACAGCCGAACGTGGTCAGGTGATAGCGCTTCACCACCACAGCGTACCTGCGGGAGATCACATGTCGGCTATGCCACGGCCGCGATCGGCTTGGCCTCGGCTGGGTCGGATGCGACTGGCGTCGGCGCCTTGTCCCTGTCCCGATCCCGGTCGATCGGGATCGCCTGGTCCTTACCGATGCCGAGCGCGGCGTAGATCTTGTGCTCGATCTCCTTGGCCACCGTGGGGTTTGCGTCAAGGAACGCCTTGGCTGCCGCGCGGCCTTGACCGAGGCGGTCCTCGCCGTAGGAGATGAACGAGCCTGACTTGGTCAGCACGTTGTGCTCGACCCCGAGGTCCAGTAGACAGCCCGAGGTGGAGATGCCCTTGCCGAACTCGATGTCGAACTCGGCCTGCCTGAACGGCGCGGCGACCTTGTTCTTGACGACCTTGACCCGCACTCGGTTGCCGACCGCCTCGGTGCCGTCCTTGAGCGTCTCGATGCGGCGGATGTCCAGTCTTTGGGATGCGTAGAACTTCAGCGCGCGCCCGCCCGGCTGGGTCTCGGGCGAGCCGAACATCACGCCGACCTTTTCGCGGATCTGGTTGGTGAGGATGCACAGCGTCTGCGTGCGGTTGAGATTGCCCGCCAGCTTGCGCATCGCCTTGGACATCATGCGCGCTTGCTCGCCAACGCTCGTGTCGTCCATCTGACCCTCGAGCTCCTTGCGTGGGGTCAGCGCCGCCACCGAGTCGATCGCGACCACGTCGACCGCGCCCGAGCGCACGAGCATGTCGGCGATCTCCAGACCCTGCTCGCCGTAGTCGGGCTGAGAGACGAGCAACTCGTCGATGTCCACGCCGATCTCCTTCGCGTACAGCGGGTCCATCGCGTGCTCGGCGTCGATGAACGCGCACACCCCGCCCATCTTCTGCGCCTCGGCCAGCACGTGGTAGATGAGCGTCGTCTTGCCCGAGGACTCCGGGCCGTAGACCTCTACGATGCGCCCGCGCGGAACGCCGCCGATGCCGAGCGCCAGATCCAGTGACAGCGCGCCCGTGGGGATCGCGTCGACGCGCACCTGCGCGCCCTCGTCGCCCATGCGCATGACCGTGCCTTTGCCGAACTCGCGCTCGATCTGGGTGAGCGCGCCCTTCAGGGCTGCGTCGCGCGCCTTGGCGGCCTTCTCGTCTTCGCTTACGGGCATGGCTGGGCTCCTCCTGTCGAGATGGACAGCACAAGCTAGGGGGCGCTGCGGACGGAACGTTTGTTCGTGTCCTCGAGTCGGCTTCCAAAACCGCCCATGAGCAGGAGAAAAGGTCCAAAAATTTCTCGGCCCGAACTCGTCGGCAACCGTTCGGGGCACCGAGCAGAGCGCTCGTGTGACGGACAGACCCACTCGTGAAGACGCTCGGCAGCGCTACTCCGGCACAAGCGTAAGCCGCGCCAACGCCTCGTAGGAGGCTCCCTCGGATGAGAGCCACGAGCGGTACAGGATCAGTGCCCCGGGCGTGAACGACAAGGCGGGAGTGGGCGGCAGAGTGCGCTCCAGCTCATATACACGCGCGCGTGCGCGCCCGCGCGTGTAACCGCGTACGCGCGCAAGCGTGATGTGCCCGCGAAACCGCCGTTTCTCCTCGCGATAGCCGCACGCTCGACCCAGCGCGCCCAGCAGCTCGTCGTGCAGCGTTGCCAGGCTTTCGCCGCGTTCGCCACCGTTCGCGGCGCTGAGACCATCTCCGGTTGGAGCGTCGTGAACCTCAACCGCCAACGCTCGCGGACGCCGCGGCGGCAGCCACACCGGCGCGCCGACCCGCAGCTCACCGATGGGTACGGCGCATTCGGCCAGCGCCTGTGCGATCGCGTCGATCTCCGTGACCGGACGCTCGCCGAGAAAGCACAGCGTGACGTGCAGCACCTGCGGGTCGAGCACTACTACCGGCGAGGACGCTCCCCCGCGCAGTCCCAGCCCACGGACCGCAACCCGGGCCCAGGACGCGAGTCGCTCGCACGCTTCAGGTGGGGGATCGACAGCCACGAACAGCCGTGCCGAGGCGCCATGGGAACGAGTCACGCTCTCATCATGATCTATCGACCGGCTCCAGCCCCTCGCTCGGGCCCCTCGCTCGAGCCCCTTACTCGAATCCCCTCACCCGCTCTCTTGTCTCCTCGCCTCGAGCTCCCCGCTGCCCTCGCCCCCCGCCCTATCTTCCACCGCCCAACAGCACCCGCCTGATGAGGTGCAACGCCACGGTGGTCGTCCGATCCCGGACGTCGGCTCTGGCGCCGGGCAGGTTCACCGAACGTGTCAGAGCAGCTCCATCGGGACCCACCACGCTCAACCACACGAGGCCCACCGGCTTCTGCGCGCTGCCGCCCCCGGGCCCGGCGATGCCGGTGATTCCCACGCCCACATCGCCGCCCAGGCGCGTGCGGGCACCCTCGGCCAGCGCCCGGACCACCGGTTCAGAGACGGCGCCATGACGCTCGATCAACCCCGGATCCACGCCCGCCAGCGAGACCTTGGCCTCATTGGAGTAGACCACCGCTCCGGCCGCCACGTACTCCGAGGCTCCCGCCGGCCCGGTCAGTCGCGCAGTCAGCTCGCCCCCCGTGCACGACTCCGCCACCGCGATCTTCAGAGACGGGCGCGATCCGTCGGGTGGGTGGGATCCTCTCAGAAGCGCCGCGACCTGTTCGTCTACGGTGGCGCCGTCGGTCGAGAACAGGGTGTCCGCGTGACGCTCGGCAACCAGCCGCTCGAACGCCTCGTAGGCAGCCGCAGCGCCTGCCACATCGGGCTCATAGCGCGTGACGACCTCGATCTCGCCGCGTTTCAGACACGTCGTGATCTCCAGATGCTGCAGCTCGACTCCCTCGCTCTGCGCGTCGCGCAGCGTCTGGGCGATCTCTGACTCGGGAATCCCGAACAGCCGCAGCGTGCGCTGCTCGAACACGGACGCCCCCGCGATCGCCGCTTGCAGAGCCGATGTCTGCACGGCCGCGCTCCACATCCCCTGCAGCTCGCGCGGTGGCCCGGGGAAGACGACGACCGTCAGACGGTGTGTACCTGTCCGCTCCAACGCCTCCTTTCCTTCGTCCCACCCGCGATCGCCGGCAGGCGGAACAACCAGCCCAGGCGCTGTCCCGACCGGCTCGAGCACGGTGGCGCCCACGGGCACCGTCGCCTGCTTGCGCGTGCCGACGCGCAGCGCCTGCGGATCGAGGTTCGGCATCCGCTCGCGAAGGGGCGCGACGACCGCTTCGATCCGCCGCTCGAGCGCCTCGTCCAACACCATCTCCCGCCCCTGAAACCGGGCCACGACCTCGGCCGTCAGGTCGTCCGCGGTAGGCCCCAACCCCCCGCTGGTCAACACCAGGGCGACCCCCTGAGAGGCCATGAACGCGAGCGCGCGCTCGATGTCGTCCGGTCGATCCCCGACGATCGTCAGATATGCGAGATCGACCCCGAGCTCCGCCAACCGTTCGGCCAGCCACGGACCGTTGCGGTCGCGCACGCGTCCGCTGAGCACCTCTGTGCCGGTGACGACGATGCCCGCGCGTACGCTCACGCGCAAGACCCTTCAAAGGGGTCCGAGGGCGGAGGGTTAACGTTCATGTACCTCACGTACAGGTCGGCAGCGTACCCGGCGCGAGCGTGCGCCGACCGGCCTTGGTGATCGAGTAGCCGATCGCGGTGCTGCTGGCGGGCACGACCCGTGGTTTGCCGTCGATCAGCAGTTCCACCGAGTTGTTGCCCAACGTCAGCACGAAGTGCTTGCCGTGGTAGACCGGAGTATCCGTGCCGGCTTCAAATGTGTGGCCATCGACGAGCTTGCGGCCGCCTTCGCCGAGCAGGCACACGTACACCGCTCCGGTGGCCTTCAGTTGCAGCGAGATGACGTCCGTGGCGAGCGGCGCCCCGCCCACGCCTGTGCCCCTCGCGCCCGTGTGCGACCGGCCGTGCGCAGCATGCCCGTTCGCGCTCGCGCCGGCGGTGGTCGTCGCGTTGTTGGAGCCACCTCCACCACCCGAGAGCAGACCGACGATCAGCAGCACCACCAGCACGCCGACGACGCCCACGAGCGCGATGTAGCCGCGCGAGGGGGCGGAGTGGGGTCCTAGACCGCCTGCGCCGGGACCACCAGAACCGCCGCTTGGCCGACCCGCTCGCCCAGGACGCGCCGGCATACGCACGCGGCGGGGACTGGAGACGATCGGCTCGGGGGGCTCTGACGGGCGTTCGTAGTTCAGGCGGTATTCCTCGACCAGCGCCTTGCCGTCGAGACCCAGCGCGGTGGCGTAGGTGCGCAGGAAGCTCTTGACGAACGTCGGGCCCGGCAACAGGTCCCACTCTTCGTTCTCCAGCGCGCGCAGGTACTTGGCGCGGATCTTCGTCTGCGCCTCGATCTCAGACACATCGATCCGCTCGCGCATACGCGCCTCGCGTAACGTTGCCCCGATCTCGGCCATGTCCGCAGGAAGGCTAGTGACTTTGGGTCATTTGGCTGTTCCACCCGGCACATGTGCCGGGTGGCCGGGCGGTACATGTACCGCCCGGGTCAGTGCCACATGTGGCACTGACATCTCGAATGTGGACATCGGACCAGGCCTCACCCCGAGATCGCCGTCTCGCTCGGCACGGCATCGGCGGTGGGCGTCTCGGCCAGCCCCGCCAGCACGCGCGACAGATCGCCCTCGCCGATCAGCACCTGTCTGGGCTTGGAGCCCTCGTATCCGGAGATGACGCCGCGGCGCTCGAGCATGTCGATCAGCCGTCCCGCGCGCGTGTAGCCGAGCCGCAGCCGCCGCTGGAGCATCGAGGTCGAGGCGGTGCCCATTTCCGCGACCAGCACGATCGCATCCTTCAAGAGCGGGTCCTCGTCGGGATCGAACTCATCGCTCGAGTCCTCCTTTCGCTCGGCGGGCTCGACCTCCTCCAGCAGCTCCTCGCGAAGCTCCGGTTCGCCCTGGCGACGCCACCACTCGGTCAGGCCCGCGACCTGCGCCTCGTCGATGTAGGCGCCCTGGATGCGCTGCAGCCGCGATGAGCCCACGGGGCTGAACAGCATGTCGCCCTGCCCGAGCAGCGACTCGGCGCCGTTCTGGTCGAGGATCACGCGCGAGTCGGTCTGGCTTGAGACCGCGAACGCGATCCGCGAGGGTACGTTGGCCTTGATCATGCCCGTGATCACATCCACGCGCGGGGACTGCGTGGCGAGCACCAGGTGAATGCCGACCGCGCGCGCCTTTTGCGCGAGACGGATGATCGAGTCCTCGACGTCGGCGGGCGCGACCATCATCAGGTCGGCGAGCTCGTCGATCACGCACAGCACGTAGGGCAACGGCGGTTCGCCGCGTCCCGCTCGCACCTTGTTGAGCTCCGGCAGGCTGCGTGTGCGCGCCAGCGACATCGTGCCATAGCGCTGCTCCATCTCGCGCACTAGGTTGGCCAGGGCGTTGGCGGCCATCCGGGGGCTCGTGATCACCGGAGTAAGGAGATGCGGGATCGACTCGTAGTGGTTGAGCTCGACCTGCTTGGGGTCGACCAGGACCAGGCGCACCTCGTGGGGGCTCGAGCGCAACAGCACGCTGCAGAGCATCGCGTTGATCGCGCCCGACTTGCCCGCACCGGTGGTGCCCGCGACGAGCAGGTGCGGCATTTTCGCGAGGTCGGCGCCGATCGCCTTGCCCGCCACGTCCTTGCCGAGCCACACCGTCAACGGCGACCAGTCGCGCGGCGGGTCCTGGAAGACGTCGCCGAGGCGCACGATCCGCCGGCGCGCGTTGGGCACCTCGACGCCCACGGCCTGCTTGCCCGGGATCGGCGCGAGGATGCGGATGTCGGTTGCGGCCAGCGCATAGGCGAGATCGTCCTTGAGCTGGGCGACCTTGGCGACCTTCGTGCCGGGAGCCAGGCGCAGCTCATAGCGGGTGATGTGCGGGCCGGCGACGGTGCCGATCACCTTGGCCTGCACGCCGAAATGGCCGAGCGCCTCCACCAGCGCGCCCGCCGTGCGCTCTTGACCGGCGGTGTCCGGCCGCGCCTGCTCGGCGCTCGAGCGGGTCAAGAGGCGGGTCGCATCGGGCAGCTCCCACTGAAAGTCTGGATCTTCGATCACGCTGTCGCGGTAGCGCCCCTGCGGGGTCAGGTCCTCGGCGCCGGCCTCTCCACCGGCCTCAGCGTCGACCTCGACCTCGGCGTACGCGACACCGGAGACGTCCCGCACGACCTCGACCTCGCCTTCGCCTGCGATCTCCTCCTCATCGCCGATCGCATCGACTTCCTGCACATCGGCCGCGGATGACCCGTCCCGCGAGGGCGCCTCCACGTGCGTGGAGCGCACGATCAGCTCCTCGTGGCCGGGTTCGGGCGGCATCAGGCCCCCGAGCGGATCCTCGCGCGCCCCGTCTGCGACCGCGGTCATCGCCGTCTGACGTTCAACCGCCTGGCGTTCAGCCATGCTGTCCGCGCGGGTACGTGCACGCGCGCGACGTTCCTGTAGTCGACTCATGCCCGCTCGCACCGCGCTCGCGATCGCGCGAACGATCGAGCGCAGCACTCCCGCGGGCGACGCGCCGATCAACAGCGTCAGACCGACGAACAGCAGCACGGCGACGATCAGGTCGACGCCCACGTCCTGCACCGAGCGGCGCGCTGCCTGATACAGCGCCTCGCCCATGACGCCGCCGTGGGACTGTACGAACACGTTCGACCACGACGACTCGCCCGGCTCGGGGCTCGCCGCCGAGCTTAGACCGAGCATACCCGCGGCCAGCGCCATCGTGATCGCCGCGCTCAGAGCGGCGACGCCGGCTTTGACCGGCCGGGTCTGCGACCAACTCGAGCGCGCCAGCAGCGCGCCTCCGCTCAGCACCAGCGCGATCGGCGCCAGCACCTTGGCGCGACCCACACACCAGCCGATCGCTTCGCTCAGTCCTCCGCCGACCTGCCCGCCCGCCCAGCCGCCGTACAGCACGAACCCCATGAACACGCCCAGCGCAACCAGCGCGAACCCGAGCATGTCGCGCTGACGTTCGTCGAGCTCGGGGACGCGCGGGGGCCACATACGCGCAATCAGGTCGGCGGGCGTGCGAGCGCCGCCGCGACGCCGCCGTTTTGGGCGCGTACGCGCGCGCGCACGGGTGCGTGCGGTCCCGGTGTGAGTCCGGGGACGTTTCCTGGTCGCGGCCATCCCGCGCAACTTCGACGCCGGGCCTTCCGAACCTGCCTGCGAACCCTTACGATCGCTTTACTGCAGTTCGGTACATAAAGATCCCTGCTCATGAACGACTTCTCCCGTGCCCCCCGCGTGCTGGTCGTCGAGGACGACGAGGACATCGCCCAAGCCCTGCAGCGCTCGCTGCGCATGGAGGGCTATGAGGTGCGCGCCGCGCTGGACGGGCCGAGCGCGCTCGAGCATGGCCGCGCGTTTGCTCCCGACCTCGTGATCCTGGATCTTGGGCTGCCCGGTCTCGACGGCCTGGAGGTGGCGCGCAATCTGCGCGCCGATGACGACGTGCCGATCCTGATCCTCACCGCCCGCGACGCGCTGGAGTCGCGCGTAGAGGGCCTGGACGCCGGCGCCGACGACTACCTGGTCAAGCCGTTCGAGCGCCAGGAGCTGCTCGCGCGGATGCGCGCATTGCTGCGCCGCCGCCCGCCGCGGGGCTCGGCGCCGCTACGCGTCGGCGATCTGTCGCTGAACGTCGACACTCATGAGGTGCTCCGCGGCGAGCGCCCGATCGAGCTTACGCAACGCGAGTTCGAGTTGCTCGAATATCTGATGCGCAACGAGCGCATCGTCATCTCGCGTCAGCGCCTGCTGGACGAGGTGTGGGGGTACGACCCGTTCTCCACCACCAACACGATCGAGGTGTTCGTCTCCAACCTGCGCCGCAAGCTCGAGGCCGAGGGCGAGCCGCGCCTGCTGCACACGATCCGAGGGGCCGGCTACGTCCTCAGAGCCTGAGCCCGCAGGCGCTGCGCCCACGCGTTCGCAACCGCCAGACCGCACGCGGCCGCCGCTCCATCATCGCCTCACCGCGGCGTTCGACCGCCTGCCGATCCGCACGCGTCTGGCGGGGGTCTCGGCGCTGTTGACGTTCACGATCCTATGCGCGTTCGCGGTGGCGATCGGCCACCTGACCGTGCAGCGGATCCGCTCGGACTTCTACCACGAGGTCGAAACCACCGCCGCGCAGCTGCCGTCGGACATCAACATCAGCGTCAACCCGCAGACGTTTCGTCCCGAAGCGCCGGAACCCCCGCTCGCGGACCTCGTCCCACCCGGAGAGCAGGCCGCTATCCGCGTGCTTACGCTGGGTGGGGCGACGATCGAACGGGCGCCCACAAACGCGCCCAATCTCGGCGCGCCCACCGCCACGCCGCACGTGGTCTCGGGCTACTACGTGATCAGCCGCTACGCGGTCGTCCACGAAGCCGGCACCGGCGAACCGATCGGGCATGTCGTGATCCAGTATGGGCGCTCGCTGGCCGACACCAACGCGACCGTCGCGCGCGTGGAGCTGTTTTTGATCGTGGGCGTGTTCGCCGGCGCGGGGCTGGCGCTGCTGGCCGGTGTGGCGATCGCCCGGCGCGCGATGGCGCCGATCGCCGAGCTGACAGTCGCGGCGGAGGCGATCGCCCGCACGCGCGACCCCTCCCGTCAAATGCCCCAGCCCGCTGCCGACGACGAGGTCGCCGAGCTGGCGCACACGCTCGAGGGCATGCTCCGCGAGCTGGACGCCGCGCGCTCGGAGACCGAGGCGATGCTCGCCCGTCAGCGGCGCTTCGTCGCCGATGCCTCACACGAGCTGCGCACCCCTTTGACGAGCGTGCTTGCGAACCTCGAGCTCTTGGCCGACTCGTTGCGCGGCGAGGAGGGCGAGGCGGCCCGCTCTGCCCTGCGCTCCTCTCAGCGCATGCGCCGCCTCGTCGCCGACCTGCTGCTGCTGGCGCGCACCGATGTAGGGCGTGTCGTCGCGCACGAGCCGTGCGCGCTGGAGCAGATCGTGGTCGAGGCCGCGAGCGAGCTGGGCCCGGTGTCCGACGATCACGACATCGAGCTCGACGTTCAGCCGGCGATGGTCGACGGTGCGCGCGACGAGCTGCACCGCCTGACGATCAACCTGATCGAGAACGCACTGCGCCACACCCCGCCCGGCAGCTCGATCCGGGTGTCCACGCGTTTATCCGGAGTCGGGGCCGGAGCCGCCGGGCGGCCCGGCACACAGGCCGAACTGATCGTCGAGGACAACGGCCCCGGCGTCCCGCCCGAGCTCGCGCCCACCCTGTTCGAGCGCTTCGTCCGTGGCGCCGGCGACCGGGGCGGTTCCTTTGGCCTGGGCCTCGCGATCGTCAAGGCGGTGGCCGAGTCCCACGGCGGTTCGGTTTGCCTCGAGAACGTGGCTCCCCACGGCGCCCGCTTCGTGGTCATGTTGCCGGCGTCAAGCGCCGAGACTAAACCTCAACAACTACAGGCAGCACCATCGGCCGCCGCTTGAGCCGGTCATACACGAGCTGCGCGAGGTCGTCGTGCAGAACCTGCTGCAAGAGGTCGACCTCGCGGATCTCCTCACCGGCGGCGCGCTCGAGCGTTGAGGCGACGGTGGAGCGGATCTCCTCGACCAGCTCGTCGGCCTCATCCATGAACGGGACGCCGCGGAAGATCACCTCCGGCTCGGCCACGGAGCTGCCGTCGTCCTCAGCGATCGTGACGACGACGATGAAGATGCCGTCGGCCGAGAGCATGCGCCGGTCGCGCAGCGCCACATCGGCGATCTCGCCGATCTCCACGCCGTCGACGAAGACCATGCCGGACTGCTCGCGCGAGCCAAAGCGCGCGCCGCGGGAGTCGAGGTCAAGCGGCAGGCCGTTGTCGCCCTGAAAGATGTCCTGCGGCGCGATGCCCACGGCCTCGGCCAGCTGAGCATGCAGGCGCAGGCGCTTGAAGTCGCCGTGAAAAGGCATCACGTAGCGGGGACGAACGAGGTTGAGCATCAGCTTGACCTCCTCGGCGTAGCCGTGTCCGGAGGCGTGCACGGGGGCGTCGGCGGCCGTGATCACCTCGCAGCCGATGTGGTAGAGCCGGTCGATTGTCTCGTTGACGGCCCGCTCATTGCCGGGCACGGGCGTAGCGCTGAACACGATCGTGTCACCGGCGCGCAGCTGCACCTGGGGATGGTCGCGGTGGGCCATCCGCCGCAGCGCCGACAGCGGCTCGCCCTGGGAGCCGGTGGAGATGATCACGACCCGCTCGTCGGGGAAGTCCTTGATCTCCCGGGCTCCGACGAGCATCCCGTCGGGCACCTCGATGTGGCCGAGCTGGCGGCCGATCGCGACGTTCTTGCGCATCGAGCGCCCGACCAGCGTGACCTTGCGGTCCAGCGCGTGCGCGGCGTCTACGACCTGCTGCACGCGGTGAATGTTCGAGGCAAATGAAGTGACGACGATCCGGCCCTCGCAGCGCGCGAACGCCTCCTCCAGGTGCGGGCCCACGCCGGACTCCGACGGGGAGAAGCCTGGCCGGTCGACGTTGGTCGAATCGCCGCACAACAGCAGCACACCTTCGCGGCCGAGCTCGGCCAGGCGCGAGACGTCGGCGGGCGGACCGTCCACGGGCGTCTGGTCGAACTTGTAGTCGCCGGTGATCAGCACGGTGCCGAGCTCAGTGGCGAGCGCTACCGCGGAGGAGTCGGGGATCGAATGGGTCATGTGGATCAGCTCGAGCTCATACGGCCCCAGCTCGAGCGCCTCCCCGGGCGCGACGTCGTTCAGTTCGACGTTCTTCAGCTTGTGCTCCTCGAGCTTGGACCGGGCCATCGCCATCGTCAACGGGCCGCCATACACCGGCGGCAGCCCGTCGGCTCCCGCGACACCCGCCAGCTCGCGCAGCACCCACGGCAGCGCGCCGAGGTGGTCCTCGTGCCCGTGCGTGACCACGATCGCCTCGATATCGCGCGCGCGTTCGCGCAGGTAGGAGAAGTCGGGCAGCACCAGGTCGATGCCGACCATCTCGGGCGTGGGAAAGCGCAGCCCGACATCGACGACGACGATCCGGTCGTCGTGCTCGACGATGGTCATGTTCTTGCCGATCTCCCCCAGTCCGCCAAGGGGGAGCACGCGCAACCGCGAGGAGCCGTTCACGTGGCGACGTCCAGTAGGCCGTGGCGCTGAAGCATCGCGCGCACCGCGGCGATCTCATCCTGGGTCGCGTCCACGATCGGCAGTCGCGTCGTGCCGGCGGGCAGGCCGAGCAGGTTCAGCGCGGCCTTCGTGCATGTCGGGCTCGGGGCGAGGAACAGCGTCTCGTACACGTCCTGGAGCGTTGCGTCGATCTCGGCGCGGTGTTCTGGCTCGTCGACCATGCGCCGCATCTGCTCGCCGACGATGTGGCTCGATACGCATACTCCGCCGGCGCCACCGATGTCCAGTGTGCGCGCCAGGGAGCTGTCGTCTCCCGCGTAGAGCGTAAGACCGTCGATCAATTGCAGCTCGTCCGCGTTGGCCTGCTTGACCGCGTCGATGTGCTCGATCTGCGCCAGCTCTCTGAGCAGTTCAGGTCCGATGTTCGTGCCCGTGCGGATGGGGATGTTGTAGAGCATGATCGGCAGCTCGGTGGCCGCGGCGATCGCTTCATAGTGACGGCGCAGGCCGAGCGGGCTCGGGCGGTTGTAGTAGGGCGTCACCGAGATCAGCGCGTCTGGCTGAAGCTCGCTGGCTCGTTCGGTCAGGCGCACCGCATGGCGGGTGTCGTTGGTCCCAACTCCAGCGACGATCGTCTTGTCCGCGGGGCGCTCTGCCAGCGCCAGCTCTATCAGCCTGAGCTGCTCGTCGTCGCTCAGCGTCGCGGCCTCGCCGGTCGTGGCAGCCACGACGAATCCGTCCGAGCCGTGCTGCGCCAGATGGCGCATCAGCTGCACGAACCCCGACTCATCGACGCGTCCGTCGCGGTCAAACGGAGTGATGATCGCGGTGAGGATCGCGCCGAGGTCCATCGTGTCCTTGAGTATCTCACTCACGTCGCACCCGCCGTCCCTCAGAACAGCAGCTGCTCCAGGCCGATCGTGGGCGAGTCCGTCAGCTCCCCCACTCGCCGTACCGCCAGCAGCACGCCCGGCATGAACGAGTCGCGTCCGATCGTGTCGTGCCGGATGCTCAGCGTCTGACCGACGTCGCCGAGAATCACCTCCTGGTGGGCGACGAGGCCCGGCAGGCGCACCGAATGGATCGGCGGCTCGGCGTCCTGGCCACCGCTCGCGGCGCGCGCGGCGGCCATCAGCTGCGCCGTGCGCTTTGCGGTCCCGGAGGGCGCATCGAGCTTCTGATCGTGGTGGAGCTCGACGATCTCCGCCGCGGCCATGTGTTCGGCGGCCTGGGCCGCGAAGCGCATCATCAAGACCGCGCCGATCGCGAAGTTCGGCGCGATCAGCACGTTTGCTCGTGGCCGGCCCTCGGGCGTGCGCAGCGCCGGCGCATCCAGCTCGGCCGACAGCCGCTCGAGGTCAAACCCGGTCGTGCCGAGGACCACGTGCACCCCGGCCCGCACGCACGCGAGCACGTTCGCCAGGGCGGAGTCCGGCTGGGTGAAGTCGACCACGACCTCGGCAGCGGGCAGCACCTCGGTGAGCTCGACCCCCAGCCGCGGATCGGCGCGTCCGACGAGCTCCATGTCTGGGGCGCCCTGCACGGCCGCGCACACCGTCTCGCCCATGCGCCCGGCGGCGCCGGCGACCGCGACCCGGATCATGCCGCCACCCGTTGCAGCGGGGCAAGTGCCTTCTGAAAGACGTCTGTATCAGCGCCCACCCCCGCGATCGACAGGTGCTCGGGTGCATACAGCTCCCGTGCCAGATCCCGCAAATCTTCGCTGGTGACCGCGTCGATCCGCTCAAACAGCTCCTGCACCGAGTAGATCGGAACGGCACCGAGCAGCGATGAGCCGAGCCGGTTCATGCGCGCGGAGGTCGACTCCAGCGACAGCGCCACCTTGCCCTTGAGGTTCTCGCGCGAGCGATCCAGCTCCTGCGGGCTCGCCGGGTCCTCGAGGAACCGCTCGAGCTCGCAGGCGATCGTGGCGATCGCCTGCGCGAGGTTGTCTGGGCGCGTGCCCACGTACAGGCCGACCTCGCCCGTGTCGGCATACAGACTGGAGAAGCTGAACACCGAATAGGCCAGGCCGCGGCGCTCGCGGACCTCCTGAAACAGGCGCGATGAGGAGGTGCCGCCGAGCACGCCTTCGAGCACGCGCAGCGCAAAGCGGCGCTCGTCGTGCCGGGAGATGCCGGGTCCACCGAGACAGACGTGGTACTGCTCGGTGTCCTTGCGCAGAAACTCCACGCGGCGCTCGAACACGGGCTCATCCCACTCTCCGCCTGCCAACGGCCCTGCTCCGGCCTCGCCCCCGCCGCTCCCCGCCTCATCCTCGCCGCTCCCGGAAGGCACGGCGGCCCGCGCGAGCTCCACCAGCGCGTCGTGATCTACAGAGCCCGCCGCCGCGATCACGATCCGCTGGGGGGTGTAACGCTCATCGTGGAACGCCTGCAGCTGCTCGCGGGTGATCGCCCCGACGACGTCGGCGGTCCCGATCACCGCACGGCCGAGCGGGTGCGATCCGAAGACGGCGCGGCCGAGGACGTCAAAGACACGGTCCTGGGGGTCGTCCTCGTACATCGCGATCTCCTCGAGCACGACTTCGCGCTCGGCCTGTAACGACTCAAAGCGCGGCTGCCAGATCATCTCGGCGGCGATCCCAAAAGCGCGCTCCAGGTGGCGGTCGAGCACGCGGGTGTACAGCGAGGTGCTCTCGCGGTCGGTCCCCGCGTTGATCTCCGCGCCCATCGCGTCGAACAGCTCGTCGATCTCGTGCGAGCGGTAACTGGAGGTACCGCGAAAGAGCATGTGCTCGAGCAGGTGGCTGGTGCCCGCCTGCGCATCTGACTCCATCGCCGAGCCGGTCCCGACCCAGAAGCCGAGCGCCACCGAGCGCACCCCGTCGATGCGCTCGGTGATCACCCGTACACCGCCGGGGACGGTTGTCACACGGTGATCGCTAATAACGATCGCGCCCGGACCCGTGCCGGGGACGACCCGAGCCACGCTCTCCATCCTGACGGTGACCACCGCTACGGCCGCCGCCGCCCTCACGACCGTTGCGCCGCGACCCACCGTCGCGCGGAGGCCGCCCCCCGCCACCGCTACCAGCGCTCACGCCCGCGAGCTCCTCGACGGACTTGCCGGCGATCTCGGGATCCTCGGCCAGACGCAGGCCGATGCGCCCGCGCTCGCGGTCGACCTCGACCACACGCACGTTGATCTCATCGCCGCGGTTGAGAACGTCCTCGACCGAGTCCACGCGCTCACCGGGCGAGACGTTGGAGATGTGCAGCAGTCCGTCCGTGCCCTTGGAGAGCTCGACAAACGCGCCGAAGGTGGTCGTCTTGACGACTTTGCCGACATATTCGTCGCCGACCTCGACCTCCTTCATCATCACGCGGATGCGCTCTGCCAGCGCATCGGCGAGCTCGCCGTTGGCGGAATACACGAGCACCTGACCGTCGTCGTTGACATCGATCTGGGATTCGAACTCCTCCGAGAGACCGCGAATCGTTTCCCCGCCCTTGCCGATCAGCATGCCGATCTGCGACGGGTCGATCTGGATCGTCTGGATGCGCGGCGCGAACTGCGAGAGCTGCGCGCGCGGGCCCTCGATCACCTCTGCCATCTTGGCAAGAATGAACGTGCGCGCCGCGTGCGCGCGCGAGAGCGCGTCGCGGAGGATGTCGAAGGTCACGCCACTGATCTTGATGTCCATCTGCAGCGCGGTGATCCCGCGATCGGTGCCTGCGACCTTGAAGTCCATGTCGCCGAGGTGGTCCTCCACGCCGGCGATGTCGGTCAGCACGATGTAATCCTCGCCCTCCTTGATCAGCCCCATCGCGATCCCGGCGACCGGCCGCTTCAGCGGCACGCCCGCGTCCATCAGCGACAGCGAGGAGCCGCACACCGAGGCCATCGAGGAGGAGCCGTTTGACTCGAAGATGTCCGACACGACCCGGATCGTGTAGGGGAACTCCTCGATCGAGGGCACCATCGGCACGAGCGCGCGCTCGGCCAGGGCGCCGTGACCGATGTCGCGGCGTTTGACCCCCAGGCGCCCGGCCTCCCCGACCGAGAACGGCGGGAAGTTGTAGTGGTGCCAGTAGTACTTTTTGCTCTGCAGCCCGAGCGTGTCCACGCGCATCTCCTCCTTGAGCGTGCCGAGCGCGGCGACGCTGAGCGCCTGCGTCTGCCCGCGCGTGAACAGCGCCGAGCCGTGCGTGCGCGGCGTTACGCCCGTTTCGATCGTGATCGGGCGGATCTCATCGGCGTCGCGACCGTCCGGGCGCTTCTTGTGCACCGCGATCCGCTCGCGGATGATCGACTTCTCCAGCGTGTCGAACACGAGCTGGGCGGCCTGACGGCGCTCGCGCGCGGCGGTCAGCTGCTCCTCGGATGCGCCCACCTCGGGGGCGGCCGGCGCGTACTGGGCGATGATCGCCTCGCACACCGCCTCGCACGCGTCCTGGCGCTCGAGCTTGTCGAACACCTGTGTGGCCTCATCCAGCGCCTGCCCGTGCGAGGCGCGCACCTCTTCCAGCAGCGCCTCGTCCACGACGGGACTCTGCACAGCCGTCTTCTCCTTGCCGACTTTCTCGGCCAGGTCGCGCTGCAGCGCGCAGATCTTCTTGATCTCCGCATGGGCGATGTCGAGCGCGTCGAGGATCTCCGCCTCGGAGATCTCGTTCGCCCCGGCCTCGACCATCAGGATCGCCTCCTCAGAGCCGGCCACGACCAGGTCGAGGTCAGAGCCGCCCCCCGCGCCGTCCTCGGCACTCGCGCCATCGGCGGCGACGCCGCCCTCCGCGCGCACGAGGTCGGCCTCGCTCGGGTTGACGACGAAATTTCCGTCGACCTTGCCGATCCGCACCGCGCCGACCGGTCCGGCGAACGGGATGTTGGAGATCATCAGCGCCGCCGAGGCGCCGTTCATCGCGAGGATGTCATACGGGTGGACGTGATCGACGGAGATCGGGATCGCGACGAGCTGGGTCTCGTAGTTCCAGCCCTTGGGGAACAGCGGGCGCAGGGGGCGATCGATCATGCGCGCGGTCAGCGTGCCCTTCTCGCCCGCGCGGCCCTCGCGCTTGAAGAACGAGCCGGGAATTTTCCCGGCCGCGTACATCCGCTCCTCGACGTCAACCGTGAGCGGAAGAAAGTCCACATCGCGCTGCCCGCCCGCAGTGGCGGTCGACAGCACCATCGTGTCGCCCTGGCGGACGACGACCGCGCCGGAGGCCTGCTTGGCCATCCTGCCGGTCTCAAACGAGATCTCGCTACCACCAATCTCCACGGAGACCCGCGTAACGGCGTCATTGCTGCTCATATTCGTTCTGCCTTCCTGTTCCGCCCGTCGGGTGGGGACGCTCGTCCCCGGCGGATCGTTTTCTTATCTCTTTTTTTATTCCGAACCAGCGGAGCTTAGCGGACACCGGCTTGCGGGCCTATGCACAGCTCGTTACGCTCAGGCCCGCACGCCCGGGGGCGCTCAAGCGCCGGCGGCGACCGCGAGGCCCTCGCGCAGCAGCTCCACCGGCGGGAGCTCGGCCGGTGTGGGCGCCTGATAGCTCCAGTGTACGACCCCGTCGGGCCCGAAGATGACGAGCGCACGCTGCGCGAACCCACCCTCGTGCAGCACCCCGAACGCGGTGCACGCGGCGCCCTTGGGCTCGAAATCCGAGAGCTGGGGAATGCTCACGCCGAGCTTCTCGCGGAACGCTTTCTGCGCGTAGGAGCTGTCGCAGGAAACGCCGTAGATCTCGGTTCCGCCTGCGGTCAGCTCGCCGAGCGCCTGCTCGTAGACCTGCAGCTGATCGGTGCACACCGGGCTAAACGCGAATGGGTAGAACACGAGAATCGTGGTGTGTCCGACCAGATCCGACGCGGTCAAACGCTCGCCGTCTTCGCGCGCGAGGCTGAATGAGGGCGCTGGCTGGCCGGGCTCGATGACGCTCATCGCAACGCCGCCGACCCAACCGTTACTTGCGCAGGCCGAGCTCTTTGATGAGCGCGCGATAACCCTCGAGGTCCGTGCGCTGCAGATAGTCCAGAAAGCGCCGGCGCCGACCGACCAGCATCAACAGACCGCGCCGCGAGTGATGGTCCTTGCTCTGCGCGCGCAGGTGCTCGGTCAGGTGGTTGATGCGCTCGGTGAGCAGGGCGACCTGGACCCGCGTGTTGCCCGTGTCGCGCTCGCTGGAGCCGAACTTGGCGGCGATCTCGCGCTTGCGCTCTGCTGTGATGGCTGTCATGTGCGCGCCAACGGTAGCAGGTGAGGTGTTCAGCCGGCGACGATCTCGCGCGTGCGCGCGACGTCTGTGTGCATCTGGGAAATCAACGCCTCGGGGGTGTCAAAGCGCCGCTCGCCACGTAGGCGCGCGATGAAGTCCAGGCGCAGCTCGCTGCCGTACAGGTCTCCGGCGAAATCGATCAGGTAGGCCTCGATCAGCTCGCCGCGGCCGGTCTGAAAGGTCGGGCGCACCCCGATCGAGACAGCCGCGGGCACCTCGCCGTTGGCCAGGCACGCGTACACGCCATGACCGGGGCAGGCCAGCGCCTCGTTGGGAATCAGGTTGGCGGTCGGAAACCCGAGCCGACGGCCGCGCTCATCGCCGTGCACTACCTCGCCGCGCAATTGAAACGGAGCACCGAGAAAGCGCGCGGCCTGGTCGACCTCGCCCGCCAGCACCAGCCCGCGAATGTGACTGGAGGACACGATCTCCCCGTCGACCTCGAGCAGCGGATGCACGACGGTCTGAAAGCGATCGTCGGCCGCCAGCAGAAGTGGATCGCCCTGGGCGCGACGTCCGAACCGAAAGTTCTCACCGACGGCGACACGGCACGCTCCGAGCGCGCCGACGAGCACTTCGGAGACGAACTCCTGCGCGCTGTGCGCGGCAAACTGTACGTCGAACGGGATCACGATCAGCTCCTGCACACCCAGTGACGCGATCAGCTCGGCCTTGACCTCGAGCGTGGTCAACAGCTTGGGCGTGTGCTGGGGCGCGATGACCGAGACGGGATGGGGCTCGAACGTGAGCACGCTGTCAGAGCCCGAGATCACCTCGCGGTGGCCGAGGTGCACTCCGTCGAACGTGCCGACCGCGACGCTGCGGGTGTGGGGATCGCCCGCTACGGGGGGCCGAAGGTCTGGCAGGAACGTGATCCTCACGGCCGCACAGACTACGTCGGTAGCCGCGCGAGCGCGTCCTGCAAGGCGATCAGCGGCGGGTCGGTGAAGCGCTGTCCGCGCGCGGGCGGTGGGTGGGCTTCGCGCACATCAAACGGCCCGATCGCGGTGCGGCGCAGCTCCAAGCAGTAGGCATCGCCGAGGTCTGCGATCAGCGAGCGCACGTAGGTGCCCGAGGAGCATTCGATCGTATAGCCGGCGCGTGTTTGCTCACGCCACAACTGCTCGAAGCGGTACACGGTCACGATCCGCTCGGGCGTCTCGAACTGCTCGCCGCGGCGGGCGCGCTTGTAGGCGCGCTCCCCGCCGATCTTGA
Organism: uncultured Solirubrobacterales bacterium; assembly: GCA_963702185.1. Classification (GTDB taxonomy): domain Bacteria; phylum Actinomycetota; class Thermoleophilia; order Solirubrobacterales; family Solirubrobacteraceae; genus Palsa-744. The sequence continues at coordinate 2,599,915 of OY969723.1, read as the reverse complement.
TGGCCGAGTGCCGCGGTGGGCGCTGTCTGACCTCGCCTGTCGGTAGCAGCGGCGGGTCTGGTGGCAGCCTGCCCGTGTCGAGGATCTCCCCCTCGGTATCGCCGGTGCTGGATGTGGCCCCGAGCCGAGCGATCGTCTCATAGCGCTTCGGGAGCTCCATCAGCTGCCGCTGCGCCTTCGTCGCCTGCCCCACCAATACGATCAGCAGTCCTGTCGCAAACGGATCGAGCGTGCCGGCATGCCCAACCTTGACGGCGCCGCCCAGGGCACGCTTGACCAGAGCGACGACGTCGTGGGAGCTCATCCCCGCGGGCTTGTCCATCAAGAGGATGCCGCTCGGGGGCGGCGACGACGGCGAACTGGGCGGCGATGTAGGCGGACCGGACGGCGATGTCACGCTTGGCGGCCTACGCGGGCGCGGGCTCGGGGTGCAGCTGAGCGGCGATCGCGCGGCGCAGGAACTCGGTCAGCTCATCCAGCTCCAGCGCGGTCGTAAATCCGGCGGCGCGACGATGCCCACCCCCACCCTGCTCGCGCGCGATGCGGGAAACGTCAACGTCGTCGTCAGTAGCGCGCAGCGAGACTTTGCGCTGACCGGCTCGCGGACCGGTGGACAGCTCGCGTACGAGCACCGCGACCTTGGTGCCCACGAGCGCTCGCAGGTGATCGACGATCCCCTCCGAATAGCTGTCCTGGGCGCCGGTCTCTGCGAAGTCCTGAGCGCTGAGCGCCGCCAGTGTCAGCTCGCCAGAGTCATAGCGGCGCATCGCGGTCAACGCGCGTGCGAGCAGCGCCAGCTTGGCCTCGGGCATCTCCTCGTACAGCCGGCGATAGATGTCCTGCACGTCCACGCCGGCGGCGATCAACTCGCCCGCCATCTCGTGCGCGCGCGGACCGGTGTTCTCGTACATGAACCGCCCCGTGTCGGTGATCAGCCCGACGTACAGTGCCTGGGCCATCTGCGGTGTGGGCGCGACACCCAGCCCGTGCATGAGGTCCCACACGATCTCCGCGGTACACGATGCCTGCGGGACTACGTGATCGAGCGTGCCAAAACGCGTGTTGTCGTGGTGGTGGTCGATGTTCAACAGATGGCGGCCGTGCTGCAACACGCTGGCGGAGTTGCGGTCGATGTTGCCGCAGTCCAAGAACACGACCGTGCGCTGGGCGATGTCCGGCGGCGGCTCTGAGATCAGACCGTCGAGCTCAAAGAAGCGGTACTCGTAGGGCAGCGGCAGATCGGCGGCGGCGATGAACATGTGTGAGTCCTTGCCCAGCGCACGCAACAGCCCCTGCATCGCCACCAACGAACCGAGCGCGTCGCCGTCCGGGGCCTCGTGCGCGGCCAGCACGAACCGCGAGTCCTCGCGGATGCGCTCGAGCACACGCTCGCGTGTGACCTCAGGACTCTCATCGCCGGTGCTCACGAGCCGTCCGACTCCTCGAGCAGCTGCTCCATGCGCATCGCCCGGTCGGTCGTGTCGTCGTAGACGAACTGAAGCGTAGGCGTGCGCTTCAGGCGCAGCTCGGCCGCGATCCGCCCTTGCAGGTAGCCGTGCGCGCTGCGCAGTCCCGCGAGCGTCGACTCACGGACGAGGGCGCCCGAAGACCCGCCCTGCTCATCGAGCACGCTCACGTACACGCGCGCATGGCGCAGATCGGCGCTTGTCTTGACGTCCGTCACGGTCGTAAATCCAACTCGGGGGTCCTTCAGCTCTCCTGCCAGCACCTCGCCGAGCACCTGCCTGATGGCGGCGTCGATGCGGTGCATCCGTCCCGAGCTCATCCTATCCCTCCGATCGGCTGCGGGTATCGGCGCGCATGTCGGCGATCGGCCCGTGCCTTCGCAAACCTCAGCCGAGCTCGCGCTCCTGCAACCGAGTCTCGTACATCTCCAGCACGTCACCCTCGCGCAGGTCTTGGAAGTTTGCGAGCACGATCCCGCACTCATATCCGGCGCTGACCTCGCGCGCATCCTCGTTGAAGCGGCGCAAGCTGGCGACGGTGGTGTCGTAGATGACCGTGCCCTCGCGCACGACGCGGACTTTGGCGCCGCGGGTGACCTTGCCCTCGGTGATGTAGGAGCCGGCGATCACACCGATGCGCGAGGCGCGGAACAGCTGGCGCACCTCGGCTTGGCCGAGCGGCGTCTCGACCTCGGTCGGCTCGAGCATGCCCTGCATTGCGGCGCGCAGCTCTTCGATCGCGCGGTAGATGACCGAGTAGGAGCGGATCTCCACGCCCTCGCGCTCGGCGAGCTGACGGGCTTCGCCGACGGGGCGCACGTTGAACGCGAGGATCAGCCCATTGGAGGCGGCGGCGAGCATCACGTCTGACTCGTTGATGCCACCAACGCCGCGGTGGATGATGTTGACGGTCACCTCCTCCTGCGGGAGCTTGGCGATCTCGTCCTCGATCGCCTCAAGCGACCCCGCGACATCGGCCTTGACGACCAGCCCGAGCTCCTTGACCGTGCCCTCCTGCGCGAGCTTGAACACGTCCTCGAGCGAGACCTTGCGCCCCGAGCGCCGTGCCAGCGCCTCTGTCTTCAGGCGGTTGGCGCGCTCGCCCGCGAGCTGACGGGCACGGCGCTCGTTCTCCACGGCCCGCACCAGCTCCCCGGCCTCGGGCACGCCATCGAAGCCGAGCACCTCAACGGGCTGCCCGGGTGTGGCGTGCTTGACGCGCGCGCCGGTGTAGTCGTGCATCGCGCGCACCCGACCGAAATGGGCGCCGGCTACGAGCGCGTCGCCGATGTTCATCGTGCCGCGTCCGATCAGCACGGTGACAACCGGCCCGCGCCCGGGGTCGAGCTTTGACTCGATCACCGTGCCCGAGGCGGGCGCGTGACTGTTGGCGCGCAGCTCCTCGAGGTCGGTGACCACCTGGATCGTGTCGAGCAACTCGTCGAGTCCCTGGCGCGTCTTGGCGGAGACATCGACGAACTCGGTCTCCCCGCCCCACTCCGAGGGCTGCAACCCGTGCTGGGTCATCTCGGTGCGCACGCGCTCGGGCTGTGCGCCCTCCTTGTCGATCTTGTTGACGGCGACCACGATCGGCACCGCGGCGGCCTTGGCGTGGTCGATCGCCTCCTCTGTCTGCGGCTTGACGCCGTCGTCGGCGGCAACGACGATCACCGCGAGGTCGGTCACGCGCGCGCCGCGGGCGCGCATCGCAGTGAACGCCTCGTGGCCGGGAGTGTCCAGGAACGTGATCTCCTTGCCCGAGTGGCGGACCTGGTAGGCGCCGATGTGCTGGGTGATGCCCCCGGCCTCGCCCGCGGCGACCTCGGTCTCGCGGATCGCGTCCAGCAGCGAGGTCTTGCCATGGTCGACATGGCCCATGATCGTCACGACCGGCGGGCGTTCGACCATGTCCTGCGCGGTGTCCTCGAACGCCTGCTCGACCTCGACCTCGTCGGCGGCGTGGACGATCTCGATCTGCTTGTCGAACTCGTCGGCGAGCACCTGGATCGCGTCGTCGGACAGCGTCTGAGTCAGCGTCGCCATCTCCCCCAGCGTCATCAGCTTCTTGATCACCTCGGGGACAGCCACACCAAGGTACTCGGCGACGTCCTTGACGGTCGAGCCGGAGTTGATGCGAATCAGGTCGGTCTGCAGGATCGCGGCGGTGTCGATCGGCGCGATCGTCTCGTCGTAGGTGCCGCGCCGGCGCCTGCCGCGGCGCGGGCGGCGCTGAGGCTGGTTGGCCGGGCCGCCCTGCTGGCGGCGCGAGGCCTGCGAGTCGATCACCACGCGCCGGCGTCCTCCGGGCGCACCGCTGACCGGAGCACGCTCGCCGGTGCGCGAGTCGCGCGTGGGACGCACCCGATCTGCCGGTTGGGGATTACCCGACGCCGGTTGCGCTGGCGCCGGTTGCTGGGTCGCCGCCGGTTGCTGGGTCGCCGCCGGCTGTGTGGCGGTTGCAGGGTTCTGTTGAGGTGGAGCTGGCTGAGCCGATGGCGACCGTGGAGTCGATGGGGGCCGCTGAGCCGATGGTGAGCGCTGAGCAGCGGGCGGCTGGGCGCTTGCCGTGGACGGTGCAGGCGCAGGAGTAGCCGGCTTGGCCGGCGCCTTGGCCAGTGGGTCGGGCACAGCCTGTGAAGAGCTCGCGGCGGCGCCGTTGCTCAATGCCGCAAGCGCCGCCGCCTCCTCCACCGACGAGGAAGCGGTCTTGACCTCCACGCCGGCGGCGTGCAGCTTCTGGAGCAGCTCCTTGCTGGAGAGTCCCTGCTCTTTGGCGATCTCGTGTACGCGTCTCTTGCTCATCGGCTCACAATGAAATGGTTTTGCTCGGCGGCCCGACTCGGCCGTTGCACGTAAGGCAACCTCATCCCTCAGGCGATTCTACGACGAGCCTGTCGGGCACGGTTACCGCACAGCGCAGGGCACGGGGGATCGCGCCGCGTCCCAGCGCCCGCTCCAGGCACACCGGAGCCGGTCGGCCAGTGCGAGCGTCGCGGCACAGGTAGGCGCCGCGTCCGGGCATCGTGGCGTGGGGGTCTAGCGCCACAGTGCGCCTGCCGGCCTTGCCCGAGCGAGTCTGTGCGATCGCAACGATCCTGAGCAGCTCGGGCTTAAAAGCGGTGCGCCCGCAGCCGACGCAACTGCGTCGCGGTTGTCGTGAGGCGATCGGATCTACCCCTCGGTGGCGGGGGTCTGTTCGGTGACCGGAGTCCGTTCGGCTACGGGAATCTCGCCCACGGTCTCATTGCCGACCGGTGCCGTCTCGGCATCAGTCCAATCGGCGCCATCCACCGGCTGTGGCGAGGAAGCGGCGTCGGTCTCCGCGTCGTGAATCAGCCCGACCTGCTCGTCCTCGGGCGTCTGCTCGCCCTCAGGGTCCAGCTCGCCCGCGGAAGTCTGTGTCTCGCCGCCCGCCTCTACCGCGCCGGCAGCCGCGTTCAGGTCGGCGACGTTGTCGCTGTCGATGCCGGCGAGCGCCTGATGGGTCTCCAGCCCGCAATAGCGCGAGCCCGGCAGGGCGGCGTTGGGGCAGCGCCGGCCGCTGGAGAGGATCGCGGCGCAACGGCCCTGCAGTTCCTCCTCCTCGTAGGCGTGCTCGGCCTCCTCGGCGGCGAACTCGGTCTCAGAGCGGATGTCCACACGCCAGCCGGTCAGACGGGCCGCCAGACGCGCATTCTGGCCTTCGCGACCGATCGCCAGCGAGAGCTGGTCGTCGGGCACGATCACGGTCGCCTGCTTGTTCTCGTCATCGACCAGCACCTCGCGCACGCGCGCGGGCGAGAGCGCCTTGGCGACGAAGCGGGCGGGCTCGTCGTTGTGGGGGATGATGTCGATCTTCTCGCCGCGCAGCTCGGAGACGACCATACGCACCCGCGAACCGCGCGGGCCCACACAGGCGCCGACGGGGTCGACGCCGTCGGTGTTGGACACGACCGCGATCTTCGAGCGGTAGCCCGGCTCGCGGGCGACATTGGCGATTTCCACGAGGCCGTCGGCGATCTCAGGCACCTCGAGCTCGAACAGCTTCTTGATCAGCTCGGGATCGCGACGGGAAACGATGATCGACGGTCCCTTGGTCGAGGGCGAGACCTCCTTGATGACCGCCTTGATGCGCTGGGAATGGTCGTAGCGCTCTCCCTCGACCTGCTCTGACTTGGGCAACAGCGCCTCGACGCGTTCGCGCAGCTGCACGAGCGTGTAGCGGGAGTCAGACTGCTGCACGATGCCGGTGATCAGCTCGCCCACGCGGTCGCGGTACTCCTCGAACATCATGTCGCGCTCGGCCTCGCGGATGCGCTGCAGGATCACCTGCTTGGCCGTCTGCGCGGCGATGCGGCCGAAGTCATCGGGGGTGACGTCCTGCTCGTCGATCTGGTCTCGGTATTCGGCGAACTTGGCCGGGTCTATTTCCGGTTCCTCGGGTTCGCGCATCTCCCCGGTCTCGGGGTCGATCGTCGTTTCCTCGTCGATCGTCTCGACGATCAGGTGCGCCTCCAGACGCTCGGGGATTTTCAGTTCGATGACGCGAAAGTCGGCCGTGTCGCGGTCCATTTCCACGCGCGCGTACTTGGCCGAGCCGGGCTGCTTCTTGTATGCGGACAGCAGCGCATCCTCCAGCGCAACCATCAGCTTCTCGGGCTCGATGCCCTTCTCGCGCGCGAGCGCGTTCATCGCCTCCAGGATTTCGCGTGACATATCTAGTTCACTCCTCGACCAGGTTGCAACGACGGATCTCGGCATAGGGGATCGCGACGATCCCGTCTGCGGCGGCGAGCGTCACCTCCCGCTCTGAGGCGCTGATGAGCTCGCCCGTGAAGTTTGTCCGGGGCCGGCGATTGCAGGTACGGACCCTCGCGCGGTGACCGATGAAACGGCGAAAGTGGGCGGGCTTTGTCAGGGGGCGCTGCGCGCCGGGCGAGGACACCTCCAGCGCATAGCGCTCGCGCAGGTCGTTCAGGTGCGAGCTAACGCGCTCGCACAACCGCAGCGTCACACCCTCGGGATGATCGATGAACACGCGCAGCCGCCGGTCGCCCACGAGCTCCGCGAGCAGCACCTCGACATCCGGGTCGGCGGCGGCGAGACGCTCCTCTATGTCTGTCTGCAGCGCTGTCATCTGTCCTCGATCTGGGTCCTTACGCAAAAAGAGCGGGCGTGCGCCCACTCTCGGTACTGCTTGCGACGCTTGCTGGCCGATCTCCGATCGGTTCGCACGAAAGCTGTTGTTCGAGCATAGCATCGGCACGCTCGGGCATACGCGGATCAGGTCCGTTCGGCCGTCCGTTCGGCGGCGCGACGGGCACGGTCGCGATACAGCTGGTAGTCGGCACGCGCCGGCTGAAGCGAGCAGGCAAGCGCGAGTGGACCTCGCGCCTCGCGGTGACGTCCGAGCAGTTGCATCGCGCGTCCCAGGCAGAACAGGGCGTAGTCGTTGGTCGGCGCGCGGGCGGCCACCGCCCGGAACTCCGCAGCCGCACCCTCGTAGCGATGGGCATGAAACAACGCTCGCCCGAGCGCCTCGCGGATCGAGGACATCTCGGGCTCCCGATCGCGGGCTTTGCTGAGCGGGACGATCGCGGCCTGATGGTCGCCGTGGGCAAGCAGATCGCAGCCCCGCCGGTACAGGTCATACACGCTCTCCATGCGCACTCCAGCTTAACCGCTGTGCGCGCCGCCGCGACGCAGCTCGGCGCCCGCCCGCGCCGGCCTTGGCGCTCGGCGCGCATGCGTGGGGCTGTGCCGAAGACGTGACGACGCGTGGCAGGGATGCGAGGAACGCATCAGGGGTGGGAGGCGCGTCAGGGCATGTGGCGCAAGCCCGCGACCGTGTCGAGGATCTCCTCGGCGACCGCGTCCTTGCCCGCGCGCGGGACGTGACGCTCCTGCGAGCGATGCTCTTGCGATGCGGTCAGAATCGTGACCTCGTTGGTGTCTGACTCAAAGCCGATGTCAGACCGCGAGATGTCGTTGACGACGACCGCGTCGAGACCCTTGCCGGTCAACTTGGCGCGGCCGTGCTCGACGGCCCGCTCGCCGTGCTCGGCGGCGAATCCGACGAGCGTCTGATCGGGGCGCCGCCTTGCCGCCAGTCCTGCCAGCACGTCCGCGGTCGGCTCGAGCTCCAAGCGCATGCCTGTACGCCCCGCCTTCTTGAGCTTGGCCTGCGCCGGCGCCACCGGCCGGAAGTCGGCGACCGCCGCGGCCATCAGCAGCACGTCGCACTGCGGGAACTCCTCCTCGCACGCCCGCGCCAACTCAGCCGCCGTAGCAACCTCTCGCCACACGATCCCGGCGGGGCGCTCAAGCGCGACGTTGGCGGCGATCACCGTCACCTGTGCCCCGCGCGCCCGCGCCGCCCGCGCGAGCGCGAGACCCATGCGCCCGGAGGAGCTGTTGCCGAGGAAGCGCACGCTGTCGATCGGCTCGCGCGTGCCCCCGGCGGTAACGAGCACATGCAATCCCGACCACGATCCAGTCCTCTGGGGTAACAGGTCGGTGTGGCCGATACGCCCTACGCCAGCCGAGGCATCCAACAGGGAGGGCCCGGCGGTCGTGGCCGCATCCGCCGCGGTGGCCGCAGCGGCGATCGCCTGCTCGCAGGCGGCGAGGATGCGCGCGGGTTCGGCCAGCCGCCCGACCCCCTGCTCGCCGATCGACGCCAGGCGTCCGCTGTCGGGCTCGACTATGTGCACGCCGCGCGCGCGCAGGGTGAGGAGGTTGGCCTGCGTGGCTGGGTGCTCGTACATGCGGCTGTTCATCGCCGGGGCGAGCACGAGCGGACACTCTGCCGCCAGCGCACAACTGCACACCAGGTTGTCGGCGATGCCGGCGGCGAGCTTGGCGATCGTGTTCGCGGAGGCCGGCGCGATCGCATACACCTCGGCGTTCGCGACCAGCTGCAGATGGTTGAGCGGTTCGTGCTGGGGCAACGCCTGTCCGGGGAACGCTGCACGGGCAGGGTCGCGCTGGAACTCGCTGCTCAGCACCGGCGCGCCGGTCAGCGCCTCAAATGAGGCCTCGCCCACGAACCGGCGGCTCGTTGGGGTCTGGATCGCCCGTACCGAGTGTCCGGCGCCGGTCGCCAGACGGATCAGCTCGAGCGCCTTGTACGCGGCGATGCCGCCGCTCACACCGAGCAGGATCCGGGACATAGGCTCTCTGGTTTAGCCGGTGCGCGGGCAACCGGCAAGCTCTGGCCGGCTGGTTGCGCTCAGCGGTAGTGGTACTTGATCTTGCCGGCGGCTACCTCCTCGAGGGCGATCGTGAGGTAGTTCTTGGAAACCGTTTCGATCATCGGCGGCGGAAACTCGTCGAACGTGCCCTCGCCGAGGTTGTGGTAGTAGCTGTTGATCTGCCGGGCGCGCTTGGCCGCCACCAGCACGCTGGCGTAGTTGGAGTCGACGTTGGTCAGCAGTCTGTCGATGCGGGGAGAGATCACTTGCGAGGGCCTTTCCGTGGGTTGATCTCAGATTGTAGTGACCTGTCATTCAAGCGCCCCACGCACAATCCCAACCAACCGGTCAAGCGCGTCCTCGAGGCGCAGTCAAACCGGGAGGGACAGGTCCCCCTCCCGACCACCCCCTCCCTCAATCCAACGCCTCACGAACGATCCCGACCAACCGGTCAAGCGCATCCTCGAGGCGCAGTCAAACCGGGAAGGGGACAGGTCCCCCTCCCGACCACCCCCTCCCTCAGTCCAACGCCTCACGAACGATCCCGACCAACCGGTCAAGCGCGTCCTCGAGGCGATCGTTGACCACTACGTGCGCGAACTCGGGCTGGGCCTGCAGCTCCTGTGCGGCCACATCGAGGCGGCGCTCGACCTCGGCGCCGTCGTCGGTGCCGCGGCCGACCAGGCGCGTGCGCAGCGCCGCGAGCGAGGGAGGCGCGATGAAGACCTGTACCGCCTCGGGCATCGCCGAGCGGACCTGGCGCGCGCCCTGGACCTCGATCTCCAGCACCACCGGCACGCCCGTGGCGACGCGGCCGTCGAGCTCTGAGCGCAGCGTTCCGTAACTGCGGCCGGCATAGTCGGCGTGCTCGACGAACTCGCCGGCATCGACACGCCGGTCGAACTCCTCGCGCGTGAGGAAGTGGTAGTCGACACCGTCGTGCTCGCCCGGGCGGGGAGCGCGCGTGGTCGCCGAGACCGAGAGCTGTAGCTCGGGCAGGCGCTCCATCAGGCCCCTGATGAGCGTTCCCTTGCCGACCCCCGAGGGTCCGGTGATGACGAACACGCGCGCCATGGGTCTGGACCCTAATGCCGTGACCGGCGGGCGGGCGAGCTAGCGTCGCAGCAGGGAGATCAGCTCGCTGCGCTGACGCTCAGACAGGCCGCCGATCGTCTTGCTCGGCGAGATCCGGCAGTGGGCGAGGATCTTGTTCGTCTTCACGCGCCCGTACTTGGGGACCGCCAGCAGCATGTCGAACACCTTGGCGGTCTCGACATACTCCGGCGGGTTCAGCAGCAGCGTCTGAATCGACAGCCGTCCGGCCTTCAGGTCGCGCTTGAGCTCGGCGCGCTTGGAGCGGATGCGGTTGGCGCGCGCGAGGGCGTCCATGCGCTGATTGAGCGAGCGCTCCGGGGCGAGTCGCTCAGGGGCGCTGGCGTAGTGCTGTCCAGTCGCCTCGGTCGCCGTCGCCATGGGCGGCGAGTCTACACACCGGAGGGCGGCTATCAAGGAAAACATCCCAATTCATCTCAACCTCGACTCGAGGTTGACACTCATCGAGGGTTCTGGACGGTCATCGAGCATTTTTTGTGGGGGTTTTCCAGGGTCTTTATCCGCCTTTTTGATGGACACACCTCGACGCCGGGGCAGCGCTGGACGGGTGTGGCGCGGAAAAGCGCATGACGGCGCAGGCAGGCGCGGGACGGGGAAGGACAGCGCGGTACCGGTGCGTTACCTGGCTCGGTGCAGCTCCTGCAGGCACAGCACCTCGGGCTCGCCCCCGGCCTGGGCGCGCGCGATCGCGCGCGCCGCCGATACGCCCGCAGCCAGCGTGGTCAGGCAGGGTATGCCGTGCGCGACCGCCGCACGGCGGATCTCCCACCCGTCGGTGCGGGCGCCCGAGCCGGTGGGCGTGTTGACGACCAGTTGCACGTCGCCGCGCTCGATCCAGTCGACCACATGCGGGGAGCCTTCGCCGATCTTGTTCAACGGCTTGACCGGAACGCCCATATGCGCGATCGCCTCGGCCGTGCCGCGCGTGGCCACGATCGCAAAGCCCGAGTCGTGCAGCGCCTGGGCGACCGCAATCGCGCCCGGCTTGTCTGAGTCGGTGACGGTGATGAACGCGGTGCCCGTGCTCGGGAGCGGCATGCCGGCAGCGGCCTGTGCCTTGGCGAACGCGCTCGGAAAGTCGCGGGCGATGCCCATCACCTCGCCGGTCGAGCGCATCTCCGGTCCAAGCACGGCGTCCGCTCCCTCGAAGCGGTCAAACGGCAGCACCGCCTCCTTCACCGACACGTGATCGCCGTAGCCGAGACCTTGGCGATCTTCCGGCAACTCGAGGTCTGAGATCCGCTCGCCGAGCATGATCCGGCAGGCGAGCTTGGCCAGCGGGATGCCGACCGCCTTGGACACGAACGGCACCGTGCGCGAGGCGCGGGGGTTGGCCTCGATCACGTACAGCTCGCCGGCGTGCACCGCGTACTGCACGTTCAGCAGACCGACCACGCCAATCGCCAGCGCCAGCTCGCGCGTGGCGGCGCGGATCTGCTCGAGCATGTCCTCGCCCAGAGAGTGGGGCGGCAGCACGCACGCGGAATCGCCAGAGTGCACGCCGGCCTCCTCGACGTGCTGCATGATCCCGCCGATCCAGACCCCTCCCCCACCTCCGTCCGCCGCCGGACCGTCGCACAGCGCGTCGACGTCGACCTCGGTCGCGTTCTCGAGGAAGCGGTCCAAAAAAATCTCCCCACCATCGGCGGGGGGCGGCTCCCGGCGCAGGTAGTCGTCCAGGCCCTCGCGCGAGTACACGATCTCCATCGCGCGGCCGCCGAGCACATAGGAGGGGCGCACGAGCAGGGGATATCCGACCTGCTCGGCGCAGCGCAGGGCCTCATCGACCGAGCGGGCTGTGGCGTAAGGCGGGGCTTTGTAGCCGAGCTCGGCCAGCAGCGCGCCAAAGCGCCCGCGATCCTCGGCCAGATCGATCGCCCCCACGCTCGTGCCCAGCAGCGGCACACCGGCCGCGGCGAGCCCCGCGGCGAGCTTGAGCGGAGTCTGTCCGCCGAACTGCACGATCACGCCCTTCAGGCCGCCGTCCCCGTTGTCACCTCCACCCCCGCCCCCGGCGTACCGCTCGGCCTGCACGACAGCCAGCACATCCGCCAGCGTGAGCGGCTCGAAGTACAGGCGGTCGGAGGTGTCGTAGTCGGTGGAGACCGTCTCGGGGTTGCAGTTGATCATCACCGCCTCGCGCCCGGACTCGCGCACGGTCATGGCCGCGTGCACGCAGCAGTAGTCAAACTCAATCCCCTGCCCGATGCGGTTGGGCCCGGCGCCGAGGATCACGACCGACTCTCGCTCGCCCCGCTCGACCTCGTGCGCCACGCCTGCCCTACCTGCCCTACCCGCCGTACCCGCGCCCGCACCCGCACCCGCGCGCGGACTCGTGCGTGTGCCCTCACCCTCACCCGCACGCGCATCGCCGCCCGTCCCATTCGTGGAGGGGCGCTCCCAGCCGGAGTAGTAGTAGGGGGTACGCGCCGGGAACTCCGCCGCACAGGTGTCGACCGAGCGAAACGTCCGCTCCCCGGCAAACGGCGCCTGGGGATCGGCGGCGAGTGCGGCCAGCTCGCGCAGAAACCACAGGTCGATCGAGGTACGCGCGTGAATCTGATCGATCGGCACGCCCCGGCGCAACAGCTCGAGGATCGCCTCGAACCGGTCCGATGCCGGTGCCTGGAGACTGGACAGCAGCTCATCCACGGCGGTGTCTGTGAGGCACGGGGGCTTGTCCAGCTCGCGCGAGCGCAGCGCCTTGGCGAAGGCCTGGCCAAAAGTCCGGCCGATCGCCATCGCCTCGCCGACCGACTTCATGTGCGTGGTCAGCGTCGAGTCGGTTCCGGGGAACTTCTCAAACGCGAAGCGCGGCCACTTGACGACGACGTAGTCGATCGCCGGCTCAAAGCAGGCAGGCGTGACGCCGGTGATGTCGTTGTCGATCTCCTCCAGGCGATAGCCGACCGCCAGGCGCGCGGCGATCTTGGCGATCGGAAACCCGGTCGCCTTGGATGCAAGCGCGGATGAGCGCGAGACGCGCGGGTTCATCTCGATCACGAGGATCTCCTCGGTCTCGGGGTTGACCGCGAACTGGACGTTCGAGCCCCCCGTCTCCACGCCGACGGCGCGGATCACGGCGATCGCCTGGTCGCGCAGCCGCTGATAGAGGTGGTCGGGCAGCGTCTGCTGGGGAGCGACCGTGACCGAGTCCCCGGTGTGCACGCCCATCGGGTCGACGTTCTCGATCGAGCACACGATCACGACGTTGTCGGCGGCGTCGCGCATCACCTCGAGCTCGAACTCGCCCCAGCCCAGGACCGACTGGTCGAGCAGCACCTGTCCGATCGGCGAGGCCTCGAGTCCCCGGGCGACGATCCGCTCGAACTCTGCCAGCGTACGGGCGATCCCGCCGCCGCGGCCGCCGAGGGTATAGGCGGGGCGCACGATGCACGGCAGACCGAGCTCCTCCAGCGCGCCCTGCGCCTGCTCGAGCGTCGTGGCGATCGCCGAGCGCGGCATGGCCATGCCCGCGGCGGACATCGCCTCGCCGAACAGCTCGCGATCCTCCGCGCAGGCGATCGCATCGTAGTTGGCGCCGATCAGCTCGACGCCGTAGCGCACGAGCGTGCCGTCGTCGTGCAGCGCCTTGGCGAGGTTGAGCGCGGTCTGCCCTCCGAGCGTGGGCAGCAACGCGTCGGGACGCTCGCGCGCGATCACCTGCGCGACCGGCCCGGGCAGCAGTGGCTCAACGTACGTCGCGTCGGCCAGCTCGGGATCGGTCATGATCGTCGCTGGATTGGAGTTGACGAGCACGATCTCATACCCCTCCTCGCGCAACACCTTGCACGCCTGCACGCCGGAGTAGTCGAACTCGGCGGCCTGCCCGATCACGATCGGTCCCGACCCGAGGATCAGGATCTTGTGTATGTCGTTACGACGAGGCAATGCGTTCCAGGAACCGGTCGAACAGGTACAGCGAGTCGTGCGGGCCGGGGCCGGCCTCGGGGTGGTACTGGACTGTCCCGCCGGGCACGTCGAGCAGCTCCAGTCCCTCGACGGTGCGGTCGTACAGGTTGACGTGCGAGAGCTGCGCTTCGCCGAAGTCGGTCTGCCAGCGCACCGGCTCATCGGCCTCGATCGTGCGCGCTCCGCCTGGCCCGAGCGCGGCGAAGCCGTGGTTTTGCGAGGTGATCTCGATCCGTCCCGTCTGCAGGTCCTTGACCGGATGGTTTGCGCCGTGGTGGCCAAACGGCAGCTTGTAGGTCTGCAGGCCAACGGCGCGGCACAGCAGTTGATGGCCGAGGCAGATGCCCCACACGGGCTTGCGACCGACGAGCTCGCGCACGGTCTGAACGACCTGGTCGAGCGCGGCCGGGTCGCCAGGGCCGTTGGACAAAAAGATCGCGTCGGGATCGCCGGCCAGCAGCTCCGAGGCGGTGCTGGTGCAGGGATGAAGCGTCACGCGGGCCTCGCGGGCGAGCAGCTCGCGCAGCATCGAGAGCTTGATGCCGGTGTCGAGCACGGCGATGTGCGGCCCACTGGCCTGCTCGCCATGACGGCTGACCTGCGATGGGGTGACCTGCGCAGCGAGATTCTGGCCGGCCATCGCCGGCTCAGCGTCGATCAGCTCAGCTGCCCGCGAGACGGGGAGGTCCGCGGCGAACACCCCTCCGCGCATCGCGCCCTGGCGGCGAATGTGGATGACCAGCGCGCGGGTGTCCACGCCGGTGATCGCCATCACGCCACAGTCGGTGAGCCATCCCAGCCAGCCGCCCTCCGCCCCGGCGGCGTCCTCGCGGTCGCACGCCTCGCGCATGATCGCCGCGCGCGCCCACACGCGCTCTGACTCCATCGCCTGTCCGCTCACGCCGTAGTTGCCGATGTGCGGATAGGTGAACGCGATCAGCTGCCCGGCGAAGGAGGGATCGGTCATCGACTCCTGGTAACCGGACATGCCGGTCGTGAACACGATCTCGCCGACGGCGTGACTGTCCGTGGCTCCGCACAGCTCCCCGTCAAAACGCGTGCCGTCCTCGAGCAGCACGTACCCCTCGCGCCTGGCGCTCACGATGACGCACCTCTCACGGAGGTCGCTCTCCCCCATCCGTGCGCTCTCACAGGATCAACTTCTGCACGGCTTTGAACTCGGGTGTGCCGGCGCCCTGGAGCAGCTCGAACAGGGCGGACTCGACCGTGGTGACCACGGCGCCGGCGCGCTCCAAGCGCTGCAGTCCACGCTCGTAGTCGATCTCATGGCGCGAGCCGACCGCGTCGGCCGGCACGTGCACCTCGACGCCCTGTCCGAGCAGGTCCTGGACGGTCTGGCTGACGCACACGTGCGTCTCGATCCCGCACACGATCGCCTGCGTACGCCCGCCGAGATCGAACCCATCGGCTCGGGCGGCCGAGAACACGGTCTTCTCGATCGCCCGCTCTTGCTCATCGGGCTCGAGCCCGACCTCCGCGGCGGTGTGGCCGAGACCACGCGGGTACTGCTCGGAGACGATCGCCGGGACCTCGAGGATGCGAGCGCCCCGCACGAGCTTGCCCACGGCCTCCGCGACGGCGTCAAACGATGCGTAGGAGCGAAAGCCGTCCTGCACATCGACGACGATCAGGGTCGCTTGGTCGCGGTCGAGCAGGCTCATCGTGTCCTGCAGTCACGTGCGAGCAGGCTCATGCCGCCACCACCGAGAACACCCGCTCGCGGTAGGCGACCGCGCCGGCGGCGAGCGTCATCAGCACCCGCCCGTGCAGGCGCCGTCCCGTAAAGCAGCAGTTCTCCGAACGGCTCTCCCAGCCGCGCTCGCCCGCCAGGTACTCGGCGTCGAGGTCGACGAGCGTGAGGTTCGCCTCCTGGCCGGTCGCGATCGTGGGGGTGGGCAGCCCGAACAGCTCCGCGCCGGCGGTCATGCGCTGCACGAGCAGCCCCAGCGACATCTCGCCGGGCAGCACGAGACCGGTGTAGAGCGCGGCAAAGGCGGTCTCCAGGCCGGTCGTGCCCATCGGGGCCTCTTCGAACGGGACTTCCTTCTCCTCGCGGGCGTGGGGCGCGTGATCGGTGGCCACACAGTCGATCGTGCCCTCGCGCAGGCCGTCCACCAGCGCGCGACGATCATCCTCGGTGCTGAGCGGCGGGTTCATCTTCATGCGCGTGTCAAGCCCGCGCACGCACTCGTCGGTGAGCAGCAGGTGGTGGGGCGTAGCCTCGGCGCTGACCCTCGCCCCGTCGGCCTTCGCGCGTGCAACCGCCCGTACCGAGGCGGCGCAGGACAGGTGCTGAAAATGCACGCGCGCGTCCTCGTAGGCGGCGAGCTCTGCGTCGCGGGCGAGGATCGTCGACTCGCTAACGGTCGGGATCCCGCCGATGCCGAGCGCGGCGCTGATCGCGCCCTCGTGCATCGCGCCGCCGTGGGAGAGCGTCGGGTCCTCCTCGTGCAGGCTGATCACCCCGCCGCACGCGGCCTGATATTGCAGCGCCCGGCGCAGCACGCCGGCGGAGGCGACCGGTCGTCCGTCGTCGGTGAAGCCAAGCGCGCCGTGCTCGCGCAGCTCGACCATCTCGGTCAGCTCCTCGCCCCGCAGCCCGCGGGTGATCGCCGCCAAGAAGCCGACCGGCACGCGTGCCTGTAGGACGGCGGCCTCGCGCAGCGAGCCGAGCAGCGGCGCGGAGTCGATAACGGGATCGGTGTTGGGCATCGCAATCACCGCGCCGAACCCTCCGGCGGCGGCCGCCCGCGTGCCGGTTTCCAGATCCTCCTTGTGCTCTTGGCCGGGCGTGCGCAGGTGCACATGGGGATCGACAAACGCCGGGAGCAGATGCCGGCGGCCCTCACCCTGGACGGTCTCTGCCCCTTCGGGCGCCTGCAGCGTCCCGGGCTCTGAGATCTCGGCGATGGCGCCCTCGCGCACCAGCACATCGTGGCGCGCGTCGATCTTGGCGCGCGGGTCGAGCACGCGCACATCGCTCAGCAGCAGCTCGGCCGGGGTGCTCGGCCCGTGGATCAGCGGGTTGACGGACATCGTCGCGGCGAAAGCTATGCCAGCTGACGCTCGGGGACGGGTCGTGGCACGTGCGCGCCCGACAACAGCTCGTACAGCACGGCCATACGCACGACCACGCCCGCCTGCACCTGCGCGGTGATCAGCGCCTGCGGAGAGTCGACGACCTCGCCGGACAGCTCCACTCCGCGATTGACGGGGCCGGGGTGCATCAGCAGCTGGCGCGGACTCAACCGGCGACCGTTGATCTGATAGCAGGCGGCGTACTCGCGCAGCGAGGGCACCCACGCGGTGGCACCGCCGCCGCCCATGCGCTCGCGCTGCATGCGTAGCGCGTACACGACGTCCGCCTTGGAGAGCTCGTCGAGGGTGTAGCGGACCTCGCATCCAAGCTCGCCGATCCCGCGCGGGATCAGCGTCGGCGGACCGGCGACGGTCACGTGAGCGCCCATGCGCTGGAACGCGACGATGTTCGAACGCGCCACGCGCGAGTGGGCGACGTCGCCGACGATCCAGATGCAGGCGCCGTCGATCGAGCCGAGGCGCTCGTGCAGGGTGTACACGTCGAGCAGCGCCTGCGTCGGGTGCTCGTGCTTGCCATCGCCGGCGTTGACGACCGCGGCCGAGCACCAGCGCGACACCAGCTCCGCCGCGCCCGCCCACGGCGTGCGCAGCACGATCGCGTCGGGCTTGTGTGCGCTCAGCGTGAGCACGGTGTCCTTCAGCGACTCACCCTTCTCCACGCTCGACCCGCTGGAGGCGAAGTTGACGACGTCCGCGGACAGGCGCTTGGCCGCCAGCTCAAACGAGCTGCGCGTGCGCGTGGAGGCCTCGTAGAACAGGTTCAGCACCATCCGCCCGCGCAGCGCCGGCACCTTCTTGATCTCCCGGTCTGAGACCTCCGCGAACCGCGCCGCCTGGCCGACGATCCGTGCGATCGCCTCGCGGTCCAGTTCCTCGATCGACAGCAGTTGATTCATGCGCCCGCCTTCCTGAGCTCGCCTCCCGAGCCGCCCTCCACGATCACGGCGGGCGCGGGCGCGATCGCGACCTCGTCAACGTCATCAAGCTCCCTCACGCGCACATACACGCGCTCGGCAGTCGAGGTCGGCAGGTTCTTGCCGACATAGTCTGGACGGATCGGCAGCTCCCGGTGCCCACGGTCGGCCAACACCGCCAGCTGCACGCGCGCCGGGCGACCGTAGTCGAACAGCGCCTCGATCGCCGCGCGCACCGTGCGCCCGGTATAGAGAACATCGTCGACGACCACCACCGTGCGCCCGTCCACGTCGAAGTCGATGTGCGAGGCGTGTACGACCGGCGCCTGGGGACGGCGAGCGACATCGTCGCGATAGAACCCGATATCGAGATCCCCAAGCGGAACGGGCTCGTCCAAGAGGTCGGCGAGCAGACGCTGCACGCGCTCGGCGAGGAACGCGCCACGGCGGTGGATGCCCACCACCACAGGCGCCGGAGAGCCAGGGTTGCGCTCGACGATCTCGTGCGCGATGCGGGCCAACGCCCGGCGCATGTCGTCCTCGCGCAGGACAATCTTGCCGCCGCTGCCTTCGCCGGCACCGGCCCTACCGCCACCGCTGTCGCTGCTGCTCACCGCTGTCTTTCCTTCCTGGCCTCTCGGGACCGGGTTAAAGGATGATCGCGCCAGACTGTATCAACCGGAGATGACGGGCTCGGTTGATTCGATGGGCTCAGTTGACACGGCTGACTCGGTTGACTCGACGGGCTTGGTCGGCTCGAGCTCAGCGGACTCGCCGCCCGTCGCCTCACGCGCGCGGCGATCGGACCAGCGCACCAACCGGGGCGCGCCGCGCTCGGGGAACGGGATCTCGATCGTGTCGAAGTCCCGCGGCGCCTCGGTCTGCGCAAACACCTCGCGCGCCTGATCGCGCAGCTGACCTCCGGGGTAGCGGCTTGAGATGTGGGTCAGCGCGAGCAGGCCGACATGCGCATCGCGGGCGAGTCCGGCCGCCTGGCGCGCCGTCGAATGCGAGGTCTGGCGCGCGCGCTCGACCTCATCCTCGGCGAACGTCGCCTCGTGCACGAGCAGATCGGCCTCGTGGGCGGCGACGAGCAGCGCCTCGCACGGCGTGGTGTCCCCAGAGATCGCGATCTTGCGGCCGGGGCGATCGGGGCCCATGACCTGCGCGGGCGTCACGCCGCCCACCGTCTCCCCACGCTGCAACCGACCGAAGTCCGGTCCGGGCGTCACGCCGAGCTGTTGCGCGAGCTGCGGATCGAGATGCCCGGGACGCCCGTCCTCGACCAGCACGTACCCGTAGGCCTCCCCCTTGTGCCTGACCGGCACGGCGGCGATCGCGTACCCCGCGCGCGCGACGCTCTCGGTCGGCGCGAGCTCGACGATGCTGAGCTCATACGGCAGCCGTCCATAGATGAACCGGGTCTGCTCCATCAGCCGCGCCAGCCCGCGTGGTCCGTACACGCTCAGCGGCTGGGTGCGTTCGCGCAGCGCAAACGACTTGAGCATCCCCGGCAGCCCGAGCCAGTGATCGGCGTGAAAATGGGTGATGAACACACTGTCGATCTCCGCCAGCCCGACCGAGCGGATCAGCTGGCGCTGGGTGCCCTCGCCGCAGTCGATCAGAATGTGCTCGCCCCCGCGGCGGATCAGCACCGCGGGCAGCCCGCGGCGAGCGCTCGGCACCGAGCCGCCGGTGCCCGCGAAGAACAGGGACAGGTCCATGGTTCGCTACGGTAGCGGGGCCGGCGCCCGTAGCTCAGTGGATAGAGCGCTCGCCTCCGGAGCGAGAGGTCGCAAGTTCGAATCTTGCCGGGCGCGCTCAGCGCGTCAGCCGCACCGGCAGCGTCTTCAGCTGGTTGATGAACAGCGATTCCACGTGGGCGGGCGCGCCGTCGATCGCGATGTCCGGGTAGCGCGCGAGCGTCTCCTCGATCATCACACGCAGCTCCAGGCGCGCCAAAGCGGTCCCCAGGCAGAAGTGCCGTCCACCGGCCCCGAACGCCTGGTGCTCGGCTCTGCGGCGCAGATCGAAGCGGTCGGGGTCCTCGTAGCGGGTCTCGTCGCGGTTTGAGGATACGTACCACATCACGACCTTCTCCCCCTCGCGGATCTGCTGCCCGTGCAGCTCGGTGTCGCACGTGGCGGTGCGGCGGAAGTGCGCAAACGCGGGGAACATGCGCAGCGACTCCTCGACCGCGTCGGGGATCAGCGAGGGATCGTCGAGCAGCAGTCGCATCTGCTCGGGGTCTTCCATCAGCGCGCGCATGCCGCTGCAGTAGGTCGCCTTGGTCGAGTCGTTGCCGGCGGCGACGAGCAGAAAGAAGCCCATCACGATCTCGTGTTCCTCGAGCTTCTGCCCGTCGATCTCGGCGTGCACGAGCACGCTGGTCAGATCGTCGGTCGGGTGCTCACGCCGCGCCTCGATCAGCTTGCGGCAGCGCTCGAAAATCTCCGGCAGATCTTTTTCCAGCGCCCCCTCAAAGCCGTCCGGGTTGACGTCCGGGTCGGCGGCGCCGAGCGTCGAGTTCATCAGCCGCGCCCAGATCGCGTCGTCCTCCTCGGGTATGCCCATGAACGAGCCGATCACCCGCGACACCGCCGGCTGAGCGACGTCCGTGACCAGATCGCACGTCTCGCGACCGTCGAGGCGATCGAGCACGCGCCTGACGATCGCACGGATCGAGTCCTCGTGCGCGGCGATCCGCTTGGGCGTGAACCCGGCCTGGAACAGCGCCTTCAGGCGATCGTGCTTGGGCGGGTCCATGCCGATGAACATCGCCCGCGCGAGCTCGAGCGGAAAGCCCGCGGCCGCCGCCAGCACGCCCCCGCGTTCTGATGAGTAGGTCTGCCAGTCGCGGCTGACCGTGTGGATGTCATCGGCGGTCGTGACCGACCAGAACCCCGCCTCTTCCGGGAACAGCTCAAATTTCTCCGTCCAATGGATCGGGCAGCGCTCGCGCATCTGCTTGAACGCCTCCAGCGGCGGGCCGTCCGCCCACAGCCCTTCCTCGGTCAGTTCCAGATCCCTGATGTCCCGCTCCACAGTCGCCATCTCCGACACCTCCACGATCGCCATGTTCAGGTCATCCCCGGTGCTCCCCGATCTCCCCGATCTCCGGCTCCGGATCATACTGGCCAGCTGGCCAGTTTTGCGCTCAACTCAGATCTCCTGCGGGCGCCCCTGCGCGTCGCCTCCCGCCGCGGCCCGTACCTGCTGCACGCGCCGCTTGGCCGTCTGCACCGCCTGCTCGAGCGTGTCGATGTCATACACCCCGTAGTGGCGACGGCCGTTGATGAAGAACGTGGGCGTTCCCGACACGCCGCTTTCATCGGCGCTCGAGACGTCGGTGAGCACGCGCCCGGCATGCTCGTGGTTGTGCAGGTCGGCGGTGAAGCGCTCGACGTCGAGACCCAGCTCCTGTGCGTGGCGGCGCAAGTCGATCGGGCGCAGCTCATCCTGGTGGGAGAGCAGCCGGTCGTGCATCTCCCAGAACCGCCCCTGCGCCGCCGCCGCCTCCGCCGCTTCGGCCGCGCCCTGCGCGAACGGGTGCACGTCGGTCAGCGGCAGGTGGCGCCACACGTAGCGCACGTCGCTGCCGGCGGCGCCCAGCAGCTCGCGGATGACGTGCTCGGCCCGGCCGCAGTAGGGACACTCGAAGTCGCCGTACTCCAGCAGCGTCACGGGCGCGTCCTCGGGCCCGCGGACGTGATCGCGGGCGGGATCGATCTCGTCGGCGAGGTCGGGAATGTCCGCCGCGGTGCGCCCGATCTGACGCGCTCGCACCGCGCTCGGCAGGCGTTTGACGACTCCCAGCACCGCCGCGGTCAGCAATGGCGCGAGCACCACCGTGCACAGCGCCGCGAGCTTGGCCTCGCTCAGGCTGACGCCGGCGAACGCGATGTTCGAGATCAGCAGCGACACGGTGAAGCCGATGCCCGCGCACGTGCCGGCGGCCGTCAGGATCGGTCCGCTGATGAGCGGCCGCGGACCCCGCAGCACCGGCCGCGTCGCGATCCACGAGCCCGAGGCGATGCCGAACGGCTTGCCGAGCACGTAACCGAGCACGATGCCCCAAAAGATCGGCGAGCCAAGCGCCGCGCTCACCAGCCCACCCGTCACGTGCACGCCGGCGTTCGCCAGCGCGAACAGCGGCAGCACCGCATAGCTGACCCAGGGGTGCAGCTGGTACTGCATGCGCTCGTTCGCGGAGATAGCAGACGCCAGGCCACGCTGCACCGAGCGCGCCAGCTCCGGTGTCGGCTGCTCGCGAAACGAGCGCGCGAGCGCGCTGGCGCGTTCCAGATCGCCGCGCGCCGGCGGGTAGGCGCCCGTGACCAGACCCACGGCCAGGCCGCTGACGACCGGGTCGACGCCCGATTCATACAGCGCCAGCCACAGGCCCGTGGCGATGAGGATCGAAGCGGGTGTCCGCCCCACGGGCAGGTAGCGCAGCGCCAGCAGCACCGCGAACAGGCCCACCGCGACCGCCAGCGCCACGAGCGAGACGTGCTGGGTGTAGGCGATCGCGATCACAGCCAGCGCGGCGAGATCGTCGAAGACCGCGAGCGTGAGCAAAAACACGCGCATGCGCGTGGCCGCCCGGGGTGTGAGCAGCGCCAGCGCGCCCATCGCGAACGCGGTGTCGGTCGACATCGCCGCTCCCCACCCGTGCGCGCCCGCGCCGCCCGCGTTGAACGCCAGGTAGATCGCGATCGGCGCTACGATCCCGCCGGCCGCGGCCGCCGCCGGCAGCGCGATCCGCCGGCGCTCGCGCAGCTCGCCGAGATCGAGCTCGCGCTTGGCCTCCAGACCCACCACGAGGAAGAACAGCGTCATCAACCCCTCGTTGATCCAGTGGCGCAGATCGATGGAGATGCCCGCTTCGCCGATGTGGACCGACAGCAGCGTGCTCCACGTCGACTCGTACGCGCCAGGCGCCACGTTCGCCCAGGCGAGCGCGAGGACAGTGGCGGCGAGCATGAGCGCCGCGCCGCCCGTCTCGGTGCTCAAAAACTCGCGCACCGGCGCGGCGAGGTTGCGCCCCCACGCGGTGTATCCCCCGAGCGACGCGGTGGGACTGTCGGTGCTCATCGCCTGCCTGCTAACACGCACCCGCGGGTATAGCGAAGTGGGCGCCGGCATCCGTGTGCGAGGGCTCTGCGAGTAGAGCCGGCACACGGGCAGGCACGCGGGCCGACGCGATGACGTAACGACGAGGTGTCAGTTCCGCCGGCAGGCCGATGCTATGTCGCCCTGTCTACATCCCCCTGGTCGGCACGGAGGCGCCCAGCACCGCTCCGCTCGCAGACAGCGCTTGCGCCTGCACGTAGGCCGGGGCATGAGCCAGCGCGATCGCGGTCTCAAAGCCCTTGCGCGGTACGGTGGCAAGCGGCTGCAGCGCACGCGGGCCAGAGCCGCCGAGCAGCCGCCACGCGCTCACGGTCGTCGCCCCGTTCCAGCTGACATATGCCTCGATGGCCCCTGCTGAGGTGACGCGCACCGCGAGCGCCGGGGGCCCGGTCGGCTGTCCGGACCAGGGGAACTGCAGCACCGTGTAGGACTGATAGGAGGCCGGCAGGTGGGCGTCGAACAGGTCGTGGCCGGCGGGCGAGAATTCGGAGAAGAACGGTTCCTGGCCCCAACCGACGAACCAGTCGCCGTCCGCGAGCGGCTGAAAGTCGCCTTGGCTGGCCGCCAGCAGCTTGGTTGGGTGCACGA
The DNA here is from genome assembly GCA_963702185.1 of uncultured Solirubrobacterales bacterium. Lineage (GTDB taxonomy): Bacteria > Actinomycetota > Thermoleophilia > Solirubrobacterales > Solirubrobacteraceae > Palsa-744. Next base: position 2,576,497 of record OY969723.1, on the reverse strand, counting down.
AGCTCGACTGAAGCGTGGCGGTCATCGCCTGCGTGTTCAGCGACAGCACGATCACCCGCGATTGGGGGTGCACCGGCGGGGTGCCGCCGTTGTCGAAGAACGAGATCGTGCCGTCGGGCTCTTCGCGCGCGTCGTGCTGCCAGGCGGGTCGGGATTCGGGTCCCATCGCAAAGCTCGACTGCTTGCCCCCCAGCCTCCAGGAGACCTGGCCGGTGCGCGCGCTCACGTCGTAGGCCGCCCACGTGTTACGCGAGTCGATGAGCAGGCGTTCGCCGTGTTCGGGTCCGTGTTCAGAGACCGCGTTGATGTGAAACCAGTCCCACGGCGAGACGGCCGTGCCGCCGTGGCCGATCGGCATGTAGGAGTCTGAGAGCGCGACGTGGTCGAGCGCGTGCCATTCGTAGCGGACGAGGCCCGTATGCAGGTCGATCTCCTGCACCAGCGTGTCGGCGATGGCGCCGTCGGCCGGGCCCCCGTAGGCGCTCAGGTTGCAGCGGATCGCGTCGTACACCGTGAACAGCGCCGTACCGCGCGGGGTGATTTCAAACGCGTGCAGGTCGGGTTGGTAGCCGTTGCCGGCGCGCACGATCTGCACGTCCTGGTAGGAGCTGTTGGCGATCACGACGCCCGCGTCGTGCTGGCCGCCGGCCACGAGCGGGTCCTGCCACCAACTCAACACCGATTTGCCGTCGTACTGCTGGACGCGCAGGTCGGCGGCGCGCTCTCCGTGCGGGATCGACTTGAACCAGACCAGCCCACCGTCGGGGTCGAGGATCATCGGGCCGTACTGTCCCGGCCCGGCGTACGGCGCGAGGAAGATGTCGCTGCCATCGAGAGCCTGCCCGCCTCGCTGCGCAGCGCCGGCATCGGCGCTGACCGTCACCGTCGGTGGAAGCAGGTCGGGGCGCGAGACGAAGTGCTGCAGTTCGCTGGCCTTCGGTGGTGGCGGTGGCGGGGGCGGCGTCTCCAGCGAGCGGCTGACCGAGTCCACCTCGGCGGTCGTGAACTGCCAGGCGAACGGCCTGGAGGTCGCGTCCGACCCCGTCCCCTGGCGCAGCACGGCGTGCACGGTGACGATCTCGCCCTGGTCGAACGGCTTGCTCGGGAGGAAACTGCCGCCGTCGCCCTGCGAGTAGGGCTCGAGTCGGCCCGTATGGTGGCCGCTACGAGAGCCGTTTACGACGATGTCCGCGATGTCGCTCGCCGGCACGCCGAGGAAGCTGATCTGGGCGAGGTAGGAGGCGTCCATCGACTCGGGCGCGGGTGTGACCGTGACCGCGCCGCCCGCCAGCGATTGGGACACGCCCAGCTGCTTGGGTACGCAGCTCGGCGAGATGGCGCCAGCCGCAGCCGCTGCCGAGGCCGATGGGGGCAGGAGGATCGTGACCAAGGTCAGCGCCATGACCAGCGCCGGCGCCAGGCCGGGCGTTCGGCGAGGATTGGGTGCCGCTGTCTGCAAACCGCCGAGCAGCCTAGACGCACGAGCGGCCGGCCCGCGCCGGTCGCTGTGGCCGCTACAGCTCCAGGTAGCGCAGCACAACCCGTCCGAGCACGATCACATCGCCGTTGCACAGGTCGGCCTGGGTGACACGGCGACCGTTGACGATCGTGCCGTTGGCGCTGCGATCGTCGAGGATGCGCGCACCGGCGCTGCGGTGCACGAGAATCGCGTGGCGGCGCGAGACCGAGCCGTCGTCGAGCTGCAGATCGGCCGCCAGTCCCCGCCCGATGTGTGTCACATCCTGCTCGAGTGGGACCAGCAACGCTCCCTGAGCGCCTTGCACCTCCAGATAGCGACCGGGCTGCGCCGCGCCTGGATCGCTGGCGGTACGGCGGCTGCGCTCATCCAGGCACGCGATCGCGTCGATGCGTTCGGTCGCTTCGCGCCCGGCCTGCGGCGGTTCGGATGGCGACTCGGGAAAGGTCGATGCAAGCGGGGACATGCTCACAGCTAATCCCAGGGTATTCAGGAATACATCAACGCTCGTGAAGAACTGATGAAACCCGCCTCACGGGCCATGGACGTCCAGGCGGGCATCCGCATCGCAAAGCCGTACCCTCTCGTGGGATGAGCGTGCCCTCACCCACCATCCCCAACCGACGCCCGGCCTGGCGCTGGGCCTGCCTGTGCGCCGGCGTGCTGCTCGCCGGTCTGGCGTGCGCGCTGGCTGGTGGCGCCCTGGGAGGACAGCTGTATGTGCACGCCTCGGGAGTCTTGCTGATCGCCGATCTCTCGCCACTGCTGATCGCGCTCGCCCTGGGGTCCGTACGCTCCTCGCCGGCCCTGCGGGTCGCGACCAATCCGCTGATCGCGCTGCCGTCGTGGGCGATCGTGCTGGGCGTCTGGTGTCTGCCGGGACCATATGAGGCGGCGCTCGGCCATCCCGCTGTGCAGGCGCTGCGATGCGCGACGCTGTTCGTGTGCGGGCTGAGCATGTGGATGTGTCTGCTCGGCGTCGTGCAGGGTCCGCGCTGGTTTGGCGGGCGCGCCAAGATCGCCGGCGTCTTCGGCTCGCGTCTGCTCGGCGCGATCCTCGCCAACGTGCTGCTGTGGTCGGATGCCGTGTTCTACGCCTCCTACGTCGAGGGCGACGCTTTGCGCGGCCTGTCGCCGCTGGCCGATCAGAACCTGGCCGGCGCGATCGTGCTCGCGCAGGAGTCGCTGCTCACGCTCGGGCTGCTCTGCTGGCTTTTGGCGCGCACGCGGCCACGGCGCGAGCGTGCACACCGGAGAGGTGTCGAACCGGTGGCCGGCGCATACGCGTACCGACAGTCGCTACCCTGAGCTCTGTATGTGTGCCGGTTGCGTAATGGGCGCCGCATCGGCGGCCACTGGATTTCGGATGTGGATGCAAACCCACAACTTCAGGTGGCTGACCCCGCAGCGCATGCGCGCGCTGACACTCGCCGTGATGTCCGGCGCGGCGATCTTCTCGACCATCGGATTCAGCGGGGCGACACCGCCGGCGCACCACAGCACGCCGACGACGCCCTCGGGCGGGGTCACCCGGCCCGCCGCTTCTCGCTAACCGCCGGCGACGGCCGGCAGGATCGTCAGCTCTGAGCCGTCGGCGACCGGCGTCTCAAGTCCGTCCAAAAAACGGATGTCTTCGCCGGCCACGTACACGTTCACGAACCGTCGCAGCGAGCCGTCGTCGTCGCTGAGTCGCTCGCGCAGCTCGCCGTGGCGCGCGTACAGCCGGTCGAGCACCTCCCGCACGGTCCTACCGTCGATGTCGGCTTCGGCCTCTCCTCCGGCCGCCGCGCGCAGCTGCGTGGGGATCTTGACCGTGACCGCCATCAGACCGCGACCTCCTGTGTAGCCGGCAGCTGGACCGAGGCATCCTGAGCCGCCAGCTCGCGTGCGGGAGCCGCAGTGGGCACGTGCTCCTCGAAAGATGCGATGCTCGGCTCGATCGTGTGGGTCTCAAACGTGCCGCGCACCGCGTCGAGCGTCTTCAGCCCGTCGCCGGTGATCGTGAGCACGACGCGCTCCTCGGGGTCGATCTCGCCTGCGCGCGCGAGCTTGGCGAGCACGGCCGTGGTGACGCCGCCGGCGGTCTCGGTGAAGATACCCGTGGTCTGTGCCAGCAGAGCGATGCCCTGCCTGATCTCCTCGTCGCTGACCGCGTCCACGCCACCGCCGCTCCCGCGTGCGAGCTCGAGCGCGTACGGCCCGTCGGCGGGGTTGCCGATCGCCAGCGACTTGGCGATCGTGTCGGGCTTGACCGGCCGGCAGACCTCGTGCCCGGCGGCATACGCGCTGGCGACCGGCGAGCAGCCCTCGGCCTGAGCGCCGTTCATCTTCGGCAGCGGGCGGGCATCGTCGATCAGGCCGAGGTCGCGCCACTCGGCAAAGCCGCGCCCGATCTTGGTGAACAGCGAACCCGAGGCGATCGGCGCGATCACGCGGTCGGGCAGCTCCCAGCCAAGCTGCTCGGCGATCTCATACGCGAGCGTCTTCGATCCCTCCGCGTAGTAGGGGCGCAGGTTGACGTTAACGAACGCCCACTCGCGCTCGGCGCACAGCTCCGTGCACAGGCGGTTGACGTCGTCGTAGTTGCCCTCCACGGCGACGAGCTTGGTCCCGTACACGCCGGTGGCGAGCACCTTCTGCTCCTCCAGGTCGGCGGGGATGAACACGTAGGAGTCGAGCCCGAGCGCGGCGCCGTGCGCCGCGACGGAGTTGGCGAGGTTGCCGGTCGAGGCGCAGGCGATCGTCTCATAGCCCAGCTCTCGCGCCCGCGCGGCGGCGACCGAGACGACGCGGTCCTTGAACGAGTGGGTCGGGTTGGCGGCGTCGTTCTTGACCCACACCTCCCCGAGCCCCAGCGCCGCCGCGAGACGGTCGGCGCGGATCAGCGGGGTGCAGCCGGCGGGCAGACCCGTGCGCGAGGCCAGCCGCCCGGACGGCCCGGGAGGACCGCCCGGCAGCGGCAGGAAGTCGGCGTAGCGCCAGATGTTCTGCGGTCCGGCCTGGATGCGCCGGCGCAGCTCGCCAACGTCCCCTCCGGCCAGCGAGCTGTGATCGTAAGCGACCTCCAGCGGGCCGAAGCAGCGATCGCACACGTACAGCGCCTGTAGCGGATACTCGGTCCGGCACTCCTTGCATTGCAGATATGTCACAGCCATGTTTGGGACTCCTTTGAAGACCTTCGCCAGTTGCAAACGGTGTGGCGAAGAGCTTGAGAGCCCGCCACACATCTTCTGGAATTGGCACCTTCCCGCCGTCAGGCGGTGGTTGCCGGGGCTTCATCGGGCCAGTCCCTCCACCCCTCTTGATGTGTCCTGCTATGTAGCGCGGCAGTTTAGCAAGCGCGCCCACGGATGCAAGCATCCTCGGCGCGCGGTAACGCCCGGACGCTCTCGGTGTAGGGCGCTGCAATGGGTATCCCGGCGAGCACACCAACCAGTACCAGCAACACCCTGACCGACACCCCATCCCCGGACGCATCCGAGACGCCCGCCGGTTTCGGATCGCAGAGCGCGGCGGTCAAGCGGCGCATGCTGATCATCGTCAACCCATACGCGAGCACGGTCTCCGATCGTTTGCGCCATCTCGTCGTGTACGCGCTGCAGGGCCGGTTCGAGGTCGACGCGGTCGACACAGAAGCGCGCGGGCACGCGACCGAGCTGTGTCGCGAGGCCGCCCACGAGGGCTATGACGTGGTGGTGGCCTTCGGCGGCGACGGCACCGTCAACGAGGCCGCCAACGGGCTCATCGGCTCGCCCACCCCGCTGACCTGCCTGCCGGGTGGCTCGGCCAACGTGTTCGGCAAGATGCTCGGCATCCCCGGAGAGTTGGTGGACGCGACCGAGCATCTGCTGGCTCTGGCCGACGACTGGCGTCCGCGACGCGTGGACCTCGGGATGGTGAGGACGACAACGGGGGATGTCGAGCCGGGGGATGTCAAGTCGGAGGAGGGTCGGGACGGCGAGCAGACCGTCCGCGCCGAGGACGCCGAGGAGACGGTCATGACGCGCGGGGAGGCGATCGAGACCGAGGTCGAGATCGAGATCGAGACCACAGGCAACACTCGCTACTTCACGTTCGCCTCCGGCCTGGGGGTCGATGCAAGCGTGGTCGAGCGGGTCGACGCAAACCCGCGCAGAAAGGCTCGGTACGGCGCCTACTACTTCACCTGGGTGGCGCTGCGCACGTTCACCCGCCGCTATCTGCTCTCCCCGCCGCGCATGGAGGTGGTCGCGGACGGACAGACGTTGCATGGCGTCACCACGATCGTGCAGAACGGTTCGCCGTTCACCTACTTCCAGAACCACCCGATCGAGATCGCCGACGGCACGGCGCTTGACTCGGGCTCGCTGTGCGGCTGTGTCCTGCACCGCGCTACGCCGCTGTCGATGCCCTCGATCGCGGTGCGCGCGTTCTGGCGCCGCGCCCGCGTCAGCCGCCACCGCCAGGTCACGGGCCTGAACGACCTGCACGAGCTGATCGTGCGCTCGGCCGACGAGCGCCCGTTGCCGCTGCAGGTCGACGGCGACTATCTCGGCGAGGTGCGCGAGGTGCGCTATTCGATCGTACCCCGCGCGCTGAACGTCATGGCCTGAGCGCCAGCGCAAGGCCGTGCGGCACCCTACCGCGGCGCTCGACGGCCTATCGACAGCCACGGACGAGCACTGCGGGGTGATCGGGCCGACTAACGCTAACCAGCCGCGCCCGGTGTGACCCGGTAGGCGTCGAACACCGACTCGATGTTGCGCAGGCGCGTGATCGCGCCCTTGAGCGTGTGCGTGTCGGCGACCTCGACGACGAAGCGGTTCTTGACCATCGGCCCGTTTGACAGGCAACGAGCCTCGATGATGTTCGCGCCGGACTCGCTGAACACGCGCGAGAGGTCCTCGAGCAGGCGATGACGGTCCCACGCATCGATCTGGATTTCCACGACGAACGCGGTGGAGCGCTCGCCTTCCCAGGAGACGCCGACGAACCGTTCGGGGTCGCGACGCAGCACGGCCGCGTTGGGGCAGTCCTCGCGGTGGATCGTGATCCCGCGGCCGAGAGAGATGTAGCCGACGATCTCATCGCCGGGCACCGGGCGACAGCACTTGGCCAGGCGCAGCATCACGTCATGCACGCCCTCGACGTTGATTCCGTACTGGCCCGAGGACTTGGTCGGACGCCGGCGCGGGCGCCCGACGCGCAACAGATCGGCGCCGGTGTCCTCGCCGACCGCTGCCTCACCTTGCTTCAGGCGCTGCATCACCTTGTTGACGACGACCTTCGGCGAGACCTTGGCCGCGCCAAGCGCGATGTAGAAGTCGTCGGCCTTGCGGTAGCCCATCTCGCGGATCACGTCCGCGAGCAGCGCCGAGCCGGTGATCTTCTGCGCGGGCAGGCCCTGCTTGCGCAGGTGCTCCTGCAGCACCTCACGACCGGTGTGCTCGGTGTCCTGGCGTGACTCGGCCTTGAACCAGGCCTTGATCTTGTTGCGCGCACGCGTGGTCTTGACCAGCGCCAGCCAGTCGCGCGAGGGTCCGCGCTCGCGCTTTGCCGTGAGGATCTCCACGATGTCGCCGGAGTGCAGCTCGCAGTGCAGCGGCACGATCTTGCCGTTCACGCGCGCGCCCACACAGCGGTGGCCGATCTCGGTGTGCACCTCATATGCGAAGTCCAGAGGCGTGGCTCCGGCCGCCAGCGACTTGACTTCGCCCTTGGGCGTGAACACGTACACCTCGTCCTCGAACAGGTCGGTGCGCAGCGTGTCCATGAACTCCTGCGGGTCTGACAGCTCTTTTTGCCAGTCGAGCATCGAGCGCAGCCACTGCAGCTTGGCGTCCTCGGGAGAGGACGCTGAGGAGGCACCCGCTTCCCCACGCGCGCCGGCCCCGTCACGGCCTCGTTCGGAGTCCGCGCCCGCGCCTGTCGCCGTACCCGCCCCTGTCTCCGCGCCGCCGTCGCGCCCGGACTCAGAGCCCGTCCGCTGCTTGTACATCCAGTGCGCCGCGACCCCGAACTCGGCCATCTCGTGCATCTCGGCGGTGCGAATCTGGATCTCAAGCGGCCGGCCCTCGGGCCCGATCACGGTCGTGTGCAGCGACTGGTACATGTTGAACTTGGGCATCGCGATGAAGTCCTTGAAGCGGCCCGGCAGCGGCTTCCATAGCGAGTGGATCGCCCCGACCGTGCCGTAGCAGTCCTTGACCGACCCGACGATCACGCGCATCGCGGTGAGGTCGTAGATCTCGTTGAACTCGCGGCCCTTCTTGGTCATCTTCGAGTAGATCGAGTAGAAGTGCTTGGCGCGCCCGGCGATCTGCGCCTCGATGCCGAGCTCGGCCAGCTCGCGCGCCAGGTATTCCCCCGCCTGTGAGACGTAGCGCTCGCGCTCCTCGCGCTGCTGGGCCACGAGCGCCTTGATCTCCTGGTACTTGCGTGGGTGCAGCGTCGCGAACGCGAGATCCTCGAGCTCCCACTTGATCGCGTGAATCCCAAGACGATGAGCCAGCGGCGCGTAGATCTCGAGCGTCTCGCGCGCCTTGTCCATCTGCTTCTGCTTGGGCAGCGCGGCGATCGTGCGCATGTTGTGCAGGCGATCGGCGAGCTTGATCAGGATGACCCGCACGTCGGTGGCCATCGCGACCATCATCTTGCGATAGTTCTCGGCCTGCGCCTCGTCGCGTGATTGGAAGGTGATCCCGGTGAGCTTGGTCACGCCGTCGACGATCTGGGCGATCTCCGGACCAAAGCGCTCTGAGACCTCCTCGATCGAGGCGCTCGTGTCCTCGACGGTGTCGTGCAGCAGCGCGGCGCACAGCGTCTCGGTGTCCAGGCGCATCCCGGCGCAGATGCGAGCCACACCCACGGGGTGCACGATGAAGTCCTCGCCCGACTTGCGCCGCTGATCGGCGTGGTGCTCGCAGGCGAACACGAACGCGTCCTGCACGCGCGCGCGGTCGACCGATCGAAGATCGGCCAGCACGGCCGAGTCGGCGGCGTGCTCTGAGACGATCGCGAACAGATCGTCCAGCAGGCGGCGCTCCAGCTCGTTGAGGTCCAGGCGGGCAGGACTGGACGCCGCCTGGGTGGCCGAGGCGCTCGGCGTGGCAGGCGTCGTAGGCGCGGCGAGCAGCTCGGGGGCAGAATCGTCGGGCTTGGCGACCGCGACGCTGTTGTGGTCGGTGGAGGACGCCATAAGCACAGGTTAGGGGACTACCCCCACAGATTGAAGCGGGCGGCTCAGGCCGCGAACAGGACGAGCTCGCCCTGCTCGTCGGGCTCGGGCTCCTGGACCTCGGGAGTGGGCACGGAAGCCGGCGCTGGCACGGCAGCTGACGCGGGCACGGGAACCGGCGCAGGCGCAGAAGCCGGCGCAGGAGCGGACGAGCGCTCGGACGAGCGCACCGATGAGAGCTCGAGCGTGGCCTCGGGCGCCGGCCGCGCGTGGCGCAGGACCAGACGTGGCTCGCTGGCCCCGTTCCACTCGTTGATCTCCAGAGCGAACGTGGCTTGCGCGGGCTCGCCCTCGGCGACCGCCAAGCGCGGGCCCGTGTTGAATGCGACCGCGCGCGCGCGCTGGCCCGATCCAGAATGGACAGTGAAGCGCGCGTGCTTGCCTTCGCCCATCGGGCGCACGTCGGCGAAGGTCGCCTGTGAGAGCATCAGCGCGACCGGGCGGTTGCCCTGTCCGAACGGGGCAAGACCCTGCAGTTCCTCGGCCAGAGTCATCCCCAGCTCGGCGCCGTCGAGCACGGCGTCCACGCGCTCGATCGGCGCGGTGTCGGCGTCGGTGAGGACGCTGCCGGCATGGGCGTCGAGCGCGGCGGCAAACGCGGGTATGCGCTCGCGTTCGATCTCCAGGCCCGCGGCTGCGCGGTGTCCGCCGTAGCGGGCGAGGTGCTCGGCGCATGCGCTCAGCCCGCCGAGCAGGTCGAAGGCCTCGCAGCCACTGCGACCCGAGCCACGCCCGTGCTCGCCCGCAAGCGCGATCAGCACAACCGGGCGCCGGTAGGTCTCGGCCAGGCGGGAAGCGACGATGCCGATCACGCCGACGTGCCAGCACTCGCCCGCGAGCACCAGCGCGCTCGGCAGCCCGCTGTCCCGGCCTGCGCCACCGCCGTCACCCCCGTCACAGCCATCGCTGCCGGCGCCGCGGCGCAGCTCTTGGATCTGGGCTTCGGCCTGGAAGCGGATCGCCTGCTCGGCGGCACGACGTTTGCGGTTGACGCGATCGAGCTCCTGTGCGACCTGGGCCGCGCGGATCGGATCTTCGGTCAGGATCAGCTCGAGCCCAGCGTCGGCGCGGTACAGGCGCCCGGCGGCGTTGATGCGCGGGGCCAAACCGAATGCGACCGTGCGCTCGTTGAGCCGGGCCGGGTCCACGCGGGAGACCGCCATCAGAGCGCGCAGCCCCGGCTTGACGGTACCTGCCAGCGCACGCAGACCACGCCGGACCAGCGCACGGTTCTCGCCCAGCAGCGGCACGACGTCGGCGATCGTGGCCAGGGCCACCAGGTCGAGGTCCTCAGTCGGCTCACGGCCGGTCAGCCCCTCGGCGAGCTTGTAGGCGACGGCGGTGGCGCACAGCTCCGCGAACGGGTAGCCGCACACCGCTGGGTGCACGATCGGGGCGTCGGGCAGCGCGCCGTCCGCGCAGGGGGTGTGGTGGTCTGTGACGACGACATCCATTCCCAGATCGCGCGCGTGTGCAACCTCATCCACGGCGGTGATCGCGCAGTCGGCGGTGATCACGAGTCGCGTCCCCCGGCAGGCCAGCCGGGTGAGCGTATCGGCGCTCAGGCCGTAGCCGTCTGACTGGCGGTCGGGCAGGTACCAGTCGACGTCGGCCCCGAGTCCGCGCAGCGCGCGTACGAGCACGGCGGTCGAGCACACCCCGTCGACGTCATAGTCGCCGTGCACCGTGATCCGATGACCGGCCCGCACATGGCGGTGGATGCTCGCCAGCGCCCGCTCGATGCCGGCAAACGCGGTGTGCGGATGGGTCTCCTCGGCCGTCAGAAACGCGCGCGCGCCGTGCGGCTCGCTGTAGCCACGACGGACCAACACCTGCGCGAGCGCATCGCTGACCCCCAGCGCCTCGCGCAGTGCGCGCACGTCGCCGGGTGGACACAACGGGATCTCGAAACGGGGCTCCCCCACCCCATCAACCTACGGCCGGGCGCAGACGGAACTATGCGGCGGCGGCGCGACTGCGGTTTTCGCGGCGCATGCCCTCGAAATAGACCGCGGCGATGCCCAGCAGCGCTCCGGGCACCGCGTACAGCACGACCGCGATGTCGGTCGCCTTTTGGCCGGGTATCTCGAGCGTCCCGACTTTGGCGGCGTAGATGATCAGGCCGAGTACGACCGCGCCGACGAGCGCGCCGACGAACGCGCCGACGATCCCGCCCCAGAAGCGGTCGGGCAAAAAGATCGTGAAGTGCCAGATCGCGAGGCCCATCATCACCCAGCCGAGCATGCCCATCAGCGCGACCTCCCGTGGCGTTTGTTGCGTGAGCGTTTGCGTTTTTCGCGGGGGGGCTTGGGCGATTCCTTGAGCACGAGATCCTCAGGCGTCAGGTCGGCCGCCGGGTCGCGTGCGGGAGCGCTCTGTGCCTCCCCGGCCGTGTCCGCTTCCGTGGCCCGTGGCTCGCGCGCCGTGCCGTTCTCCTCCGCGGTGGGCCCGCCGGCGGGCGCCGCCTTCGGCCGTTGTGCCACACCCGTGCGACCGCGCGTGGCGGAGGCCCCGGTCTCGACGTCGAGGTCGCGCACGAGTTCCTGAAACTCGCCGCGCGAGAGCTGCTCGCCGGGCTCCTCGGGGGCGATCAGACTGCCGCGGCGGGTGCGCTTGCGTTTCTGTTCTGGCTCCACGTCAACCGGCGCTCCGCCGACCTCGGTGGCATAGGCCGGCACCGAGCCCACTTCGCGCACGATGCGCGCGCGGCGCGCGCGGTAGGAGGCCTCGCGCTCCTTCCAATGGGTGAGCACGGGCGAGGCGATGAAGATCGAGGAGTAGGCGCCCGAGGCGATGCCGACCATCAGCGCGAACGCGAAGTCCTGCAGCGTGGCGCCGCCGAACAAGAGCAGCGAGATCACCGGCAGCAGCGTGCAGAAGCTCGTCGCCAGCGAGCGGGTCAGCACCTCGGACATCGAGCGGTTGACGATCTGCGAGAACGCGGCGCGGGGCATGCGCGGCACGTTCTCGCGCACGCGGTCGAACACGATGATCGTGTCGTACAGCGAGTAGCCGAGGATCGTAAGCAGCGCCGCCACCGTCGCTGAGGTCACTTCGCGACCGGTCAGGGCGTAGATGCCGGAGGTGATGAGCAGATCGTGCATCAACGCGATCAGCACGGGGATCGCGTACTTCCACTCGAACCGCAGCGCGATGTAGGCGCTGATCACGAGCAGCGAGGCGATGATCGCGATCACCGCGGAGTTGGCGATCGTCTGTCCGAACGTCGGGCCGATCGAGGTGCTCGAGAAGTTGCGCGTCCCCGGGTGCGCGGGGCCTGAGCCGAACTTGGCGTCCAGGGCGGCCTTGACCTCGCGGACCTTTTCGGGCTGTAGCTTCTTGACCGAGATGCGGTAGCCCGAGCCGCCGACGCCTTTGCTCGAGTACTTCTGCACCTGCGCGCCCGAGTAGCCCTCGGCGCTCATCACCGAGTTGATTTCGGCCTGCGTCACCGGCCGCACGAACGCGGTTTCGATGCGCGTGCCACCCTCGAAGTCGATGCCGAAGTTCAGGCCCTTGCCGCCGATCGCCAGCGCTCCGATCAACAGGATCGTGCCCGACAGCGTGAAGAACCACTTCGATTGACCCATGAAGTCGAAGGTCCACCGGCGCTTGGCCTTGCCGGCGCCGAGCGCGGAGGGGTGGGCGACGATGCGGGTGCGCCCCATCGCGCCGAGCGCCGCGCGCGTGGCGAGCACCGCGGTGAACAGCGAGACGAGCGTGCCCATGCCGAGCATGAACGCGAAGCCCTTGACTTCGGCCGTGGCCAGCGCGAACAGGATGAACGCGGTCATGAACGTGACGACGTTGGCGTCGACGATCGCGGCAAAGCCCTTGGTGTAGCCGGTGGCGATGCCAGAGACGATCGATCTGCCGCCGCGTATCTCCTCCTTGACGCGCTCGAAGATGACGATGTTCGCGTCCGCGGCGACGCCGATCGTGAGGATCACGCCGGCGATCCCGGGCAGGGTCATCGTGACGGGGATCAGCTTGATCAGCGCGAACAGGTACACCCCGTAGACGATGAGCCCGCCGATCGCGATCGCTCCCAGCACGCGGTAGAACATGAGCAGGAACAGACACACGACCGCGAACCCGATCAACCCGGCGACAATCCCCTGGTGCAGCGCCGTTTTGCCGAGCGTGGCCGACACCTGGGAGTTTGAGATCAGTTCGAGCTTGATCGGCAGCGCGCCGGACTGCAGCTCGTCGGCCAGTTCCTGCGCGGAGGCGAGCGTGAACCCGCCTGAGATCTCAGAGCCCTGCCCGGCGTTGATGCCTTCGGGGTACTGGGTGTAGTCGATCGAGGGGACGGTGATCAGCTGCCCGTCGAGCACGATCGCGAAGTGCTGCTCGGCCGCTTCCTTGGTCACGCCGGGCAGCTGGGCTTCGTGGCCGCGTTCGGCGATTTCCTTGGTGACGCGTTCGAAGATCGGCTTGCCGTGGGAGGTAAAGCCGAAGTTGACGTTGGGCGCGCCGGTGCCGCCGGCGCCTTCGTCGAAGCCCTGTACGGGGTTGGTGATGTCTTCGCCGTTTAGCACCGGATTGTCGTTGAGGACGTAGTAGGAGTTCGGCGAGGGGTTGGTGACCTTGCCGGCGCTCGATTCGACCGGGCGGGCCTGCACGATCACGGTGCCGGGGTTCACGCGCACGGCCTTGGGCTTTGAGCCCTTCGGCGGGGTGTAGCCGTCGGCGTACAGGTTCTGTTCGGTTTCCTCGGGACCGCGCAGCACCTTTTCGTGGGCGGTGTCGAGCAGGTACCACGTCCCGTACACGCACCCGTTCGCCTGCGCGGGGGTGCATCCCGGAACGCCCTTGGAGGGGGGCGTCCAGGTCGTGTCGGTGTCGCGCAGGATCGGCGGGCGTTTGGCGGCGCGCAGCACCGCCTGATACTCGGGCAGGCCGTAGGAGCTCGAACCGGCGGCAGGTCCGCCTGTGACGGTGGTTTCGGTCGGGCCGGCGGGCTTGCCGTCAGGGCCGATCACGTTGGGCTCCCAGTCGTAGAAGTACAGCTGGGCGGTCTTGCCGACCTCGGCTTCCGCGCGCGCGGCGTTGGAGACGTTCGGCAGGGAGACGTCGATTTCCTTGGCGCCCGAACGCTGGATTTCTGGATCGCTCACGCCGAGCTGGTCGACGCGCTTGCGCATGATGTCGATCGAGCGTTCGAGCGATTCTGAGTCGACTTTGGACTGCGCCGTGGGCTTGCCTTCGTATACGAGCTGCACGCCGCCCTTGAGGTCGAGGCCGAGCACCGTCGGCTTGACCGCGATCACGACGAGCGAGGCCGCGAACAGACCCGCGACGAGCAGCAGGATGAAGATGTTGCGCCGGCGATCGATCATGGTTTGCTTACGCTCAGACTACTTGTCTGGAGTCAGCACGAGCAACAGCCCACCGTCATCGTCGTAGGCGGGGAACAGGTCTGCCCGTGCGCCGGCGGCCACATCGCGCTGGCCACGAACGGTCACGGGTCTGTCCATGGCGCGCACGCCCCACTCCAGGACGGTCGCGATCGGGTCGGCGCCGTTGCCATTGTCGTTCTGGAAAGTCAGGCCGAGCACCTGCTCGACGGGCTGGCCGATGACCTCCTCCTCATCCAGGCCCGTGAGCGCGAACGAGTTGCGCCCGCAGCCGATGATCCGCCCCTCGCCGTCGCACACGAAGAACGCGGCGTCGGGCGCCGGGTAGTAGTCGTCGAGCAACTCGAACAGGAATGCAAACCCGCACTTCTCGCAGCCCTTGCGCTCGCGCGTGAAGCCGATGTTGCGGTCGATCTCAGACGTCCGGTGTCCGCAGTTCGGGCAGATACAGGGATGGGCCATGAAGGCACAGCCTAAGGGGTCGGGCCGGGCCTCGTGTCGCCATCCGGTATTCGCACCGCGGCCAGCTCGATCCCGCCGTATTTCAGAACAGAGCCGGCCCAGTCTCGGCCGGGCGCGTCTCAGGCGCCGGCAGCCCCAAATGCGCAAACGCCGCCGGCGTGGCCGCTCGCCCGCGGGGGGTTCGCTTGATCAGCCCCTGCATCAGCAGGTACGGCTCGTACACGTCCTCGATCGTGTCCTGCTCCTCCCCCACCGCCACGGCCAGCGTCGAAAGCCCAACCGGCCCCCCGCCGAAGCGCTCGCATATGGCGCGCAAAATCTCGCGGTCCAGACGATCGAGACCCAGCTCATCGACCTCCAACATCTCAAGCGCCGCCGTAGCAGCGTCCGCCGTGACGACACCCGCCATCCGCACCTCGGCGTAGTCGCGCACGCGCTTGAGCAACCGGTTGGCCACGCGCGGGGTGCCGCGACTGCGGGCGGCGATCGCCAGGGCGCCGTCCTCCTCCAGGGCGATCTCGAGGATGCCGGCAGAGCGCCGGACGATCGCGGCCAGCTCCTCGGGGGCGTAGGGCTCCACCCGCGCCTGGATGCCGAAGCGGTCGCGCAGCGGCGTGGTCAGCAGGCCCGTGCGGGTGGTGGCGCCGATCAGCGTGAACGGCGGCAGATCGAGGGTCACCACGCGCGCGCCCGCACCCTGACCGACCGTGATCGGCAGGCGGTGATCCTCCATCGCCGGATAGAACGTCTCCTCCAGCGCGCGCGGCAGGCGATGGATCTCATCGACGAAGAACACACTCCTTGGCTCCAGCGCGGTCAGAAACGCCGCGATGTCCCCCTTGCGCTCGAGCGCCGGGCCGGCCGTCTGCACGAACGGCGCATCCAACTCCGCGGCGACGATCTGCGCGAGCGAAGTCTTGCCGAGACCGGGCGGTCCCGCCAGCAGCACGTGATCGAGCGCATCCCCACGCCCAGCCGCGGCCTCGATCGCGACCGCCAGCTGCTCGCGCAGAGTCTCCTGGCCGATGAACTCGCCCAGCCGCTTGGGTCGCAGCGAACGGTCGAGCTCGTCCTCGGGTACCAGGTACGGAGTTTGGATCCGCTCCGTCTGGGCTGTGATGGTGTCGCTCATCCCGTCCTCGCCATCCGCAGCGCATGCGCGATCAGTTCCTCGGCGCTCTCCCCCTCGGCGCCGCGCAGCAGCTCCTCGACCTCCCCCGGCGCATACCCCAGCTCCAGCAGTCCGTCCCGCGCCAACCCCCTCGGTCCACCGTCACCGCGGCGAGCCACGATCTGGCCCTCATCGAGCGCATCGTGAGCCCCGACGACCTTCTCGCGCAGCTCCACGATGATTCGCTCCGCCGTGCGCTTGCCGATCCCGGGCACCGCCTGAAACCGCGCCGCGTCACCGGCCGCGATCGCCCCGATCAGCTCCCGCGCGGGACCCCCGGACAGGACAGCCAGCGCGACCTTCGGGCCGACCGCCTGCACCGAGAGCAGCATCAGGAACAGGTCGCGCTCCTGCTCGGAGTGAAACCCGTACAGCGTCAGCGCGTCGTCGCGCACGATCAGGTGGGTGTGCAGCATCGCCTCCGCTCCAGCCGCCGGGACGTGATGCAGGGTCTGAGCGGACACCGCCGCGCGGTAGCCGACGCCGCCGCACAGCAGCACGACGTGATCGGGCCGGCGCACGACCACCTCGCCCCGGAGCACCCCGATCACCGCGGCGCCCCTATCATCGCGGCACCCCGATCATGTGTTCGCCTCGCGCATGCTCTGGGATTCTGCGGGTAGCGTCGGACGCCTGCCTGTGGAGCGTCCAACAGCGCCTCAGCTCAACCGGCGTACAGATCCTCCGGTGCGATCAGCCGATAGCGCTCGGGGTCGGCGTGGCCCAGGCGCTCAAGCGAGGCATCGAATCCCGCGCGCGCGTAGAAGTAGTGGCGCTCGAGCGAGTCAGCGCCCGGGATGTGCGCCTGCAGGCGGGTGAGCAGCGCCTCCTCGTCGATGCTCATGGGGGCGGCCGTCCACTTGCAACTGCCTATGGCCAGCACCCCTGCGCCCGCGCCGGCGCCGGCGTCCAGCGCCACGACATCGACCTCGCGCTGCTCTGTTCGCCGCCCTTCCCCCGTCGGCACGGGTCCCCACCACGCCCCTACGGCCGTGGCCCGCTCGGCTGCGAGCATGTGCGCGCGGCAGATGTCCTCGAACGTGGGCGCCGAGACGAAGTGGTCCAGCTGGGGCATGACGGTCTGGCGCAGATGGCGCTCTGCCCCCTCGCGGGTGCGCAGCAGCGAGCGGTAGGGGTCGACGAAGCGGAAGTAGAAGCCCAGAAAGCCGTCGACGATCGCGTAGGAGGTCTTCTTGGAGCGCGGTGCGGCGGTCACGGGCCTGCGCTGCTCGATCAGGCGCATCCGTTCCAGCACGCTCGTGATCTGGCGCACCTGGGAGGAGTCAAGGCCGGTGCGCCCGGCGATCTGGCTGCTGCGGGTCTGCCCGTGGGCGATCGCGCGCAGCACCGAGGAGTAGTTGTGGGGGTCGCTCAGCTCCTGGCGCAGCACCAGGTCGGCCTCCTCGTGCAGAAAGCCGTCGCGGTAGAGGATGTGACGCAGAATGTTCTCGGCGAGCGGCACGTCGTCGCGGAAGCGCTCCAGGTAGTAGGGCATGCCTCCACAGACCGCGTAGGTCCGGATTTTGTCGACGGCCGAGTACGCGGGCGTGAACAGGGCCGCGGAGCGGTGGTCGAACGGCGTCAGCTGCCATTGACCGGTGCGCCGCCCGTACATGGCGCCCGCCAGCACCTCCCGCTCGAAGAACGTGACCTCGCTGCCGGCGATGACCAGCACCAGTTCAAGCCGCCGTCCGGTTCGCCGCCACCAGCGATTGATCAGGCTGCCGAGCGCCGGTTCGCGCTCCGCCAGGTACTGGAACTCGTCGAGGACGACCACGGTTCGCTCGGTGGAGGCGTACTGCCCGATCGCCGTCAGAGCCGCCTCCCAATCGCTCAGCGGCTGGTGCTCGAGCAGCTCGTTGCCCCAGGCGTGCGCCAGCTCGTGCGAGAGGTCGCGCAGCTGGTCCTGCCTGGATGTCTCGGTCGCCTCGAAGTACAGCGCCCTCTTGCCGGCGATGAAGTGGTTCAGCAACTCGGTCTTGCCGACCCGCCGCCGGCCCCACAGGACGTAGAAGCGGACGTCTCGCGCGGCCCAGTTGTCCTCCAGCGCGGCCAACTCTTCAACGCGGTCGACGAACTCCATCGGCACATCTTACTACAAAATATCTTATTGTGCCATAACTTAGTCCGTACTTAAATCTTATGCTCGCGCGGCACTCTCATGCCCGTGCGGCGCTCCCATGCCCACTCGGCACCCAGATGACCGCTGCACTACGAAGCATGGAATTGACGTATTCGTCAACAAGCTGTATCGTTAGTCCACATGCCAGAGCTTCGCGATGCACAGATCGTCGAGCTGTTCCACCTGGCCTTTCTCCAGGTCCTGCAGGCACGTCTGGACCAGGCCCGCTACGTGCTGAAGGGCGGCGCCAACCTCCGCTACTTCTTCGACAGCGTGCGCTACTCCGAGGACATCGACCTCGACATCGACGGGCTCGCGCCCTGGACGCTCACCGAAAAAGTGGACGACATCCTCGCCTCTCCGACAATGGCCGCGGTACTTCGCAGCGGCGGCCTGGCCGTCGAAGACTTCACCAAGCCCAAGCAGACCGACACGACCCGGCGCTGGAAGGTCGCGATCGCGATTCCCGGGCGGCAGGAGCCCGTCCGCACCAAGATCGAGCTCAGTCACCGAAACGGCGAGCACCGACACGTCCTTGAGCCCGTGCCCGACCGGATCGTCGCTCACTACGCGCTGCGGGCTCCGACGCTGCAGCACTACACCGCCGACGCCGCCACAGAGCAGAAGATCAAGGCGCTCGCTGGGCGCTCGGAGACCCAGGCCCGCGACGTCTTCGATCTCGACCTCCTCCTGCGCCGCCAGCCACTCGCGGCCGGGGCGATCGATGCGCAGATCCTCGAGCTGGCAGCCGAGCGAGGTCTCGCCCTGCCGTTCGACGCCTTCCGTGACCAGGTGCTGCCATTCCTCGATCCCGAGGTCATTGAGCTCTACGACACCCCGGCCACCTGGGAGCAGATGCAACTCTTCGTCACCGACACCCTCCTCAGCGCCCAATGAGAGCGGCCGACGCATACGGCGAGCTGCTGCGCATCGGCCGCCCGATCGTGCAGACGCGCGAAGCGGCCGCACGGCTGCACACATCCCTCAGCAGCGCCAGCCACCTGTTGCACTCGATGGAGCAAGCCGGCCTCGCTCGCCGCCTTCGCCGGGGCTTCTGGGCATTGCACCTCGACATCGACCCGTTCGTCCTCGCGCCGTATCTGACGGCGCCGTTCCCGGCCTACATATCGTTCTGGTCCGCGCTGCACCGTCACGACATGATCGAACAGATCCCGCGCCAGATCTCCGTCGCATCGCTCGATCGCACACGACACCTCACAACCGCGATCGGCGCCTATTCGATCCACCATCTCGCCCCCGAGATCTTCGACGGCTACCGCGGCACACCGGAAACCGGATATCTCGCAACACCGGCAAAGGCCCTGTTCGACACGGTCTACATCCGAGCGGCGCGCGGCGCGCGCATCTACTTCCCGGAGCTCACGCTGCCCGCCGACTTCGACGAGACACAACTGGCGGACTGGACCGGGCGGCTCCCCACCCCACGACTGCGCACGCTCGTATCGCGCGGAGTCGAGGAAGCGCTGGGGCAACTTACCGCCGTGTCATCGACCTGACCTCTTTGCGTCAAGGTCTCGGCTTGGTGGCCACCAGTGGGGAGATCTAACGGCCGCCCATGGGGAGAATTGCCTGGCAGCCGTCACTGGCGACGCCCCGGACCCGCCTCTGTCTCCCACCAGGGAGTTATGCGCCCGGGGCTTTGCAACTCGGGGTCAGGCAATCAGGATTTCGCTAATGACCTACCGACACCCGCACGTCTGTTTTTGACTTCGACCTGGACTTGAATTTGGATTGAAGTTGAGTTTTCGACGCAATGAGACTGACGGTCGCGTTCTGCTCCGGTCGTGAGCCGGGTGCGAGTTCGATGATTTCCAGGCTCGCGCTCAGGTGCCCGCGATCGGCTTGGAGCAGCGCGCGGCCGGTGGAGCTCAGCTCGAGGTTTACATCCTTGGTTTCGTCGCCTTCGATCGCGAAGCCGCCGGTCGCGATCGTGACATCGTGAAGCTTCTCGACGTGAGGCTTGCGACCCTTGCGTTTTATCGAGATGGCGCCCGTCGCCGTGAGCTTGAGATCGCCGCGACAGCTGGCGATGCCAAAGCAGTTGAGCTCCACGATCGCCCGGCCCGTGATCTGCGTTTTGACGCTCGTGGAGTCAAGCGACAGGAAGCCCGTTTCCGGCGCGGCCGCCGTGGAGCCCGGAGACGTCGATGCGGCCGGCTGTGAGCCGTGTTCCGCGCCCGTTTCCGCTTCGATCGGGGGCAGAGCCGGGGTGCGACCCACACCTGTGCCGCCCGCGTTGGAGGCGTGGACTTCGCAGTAGATGGTGCGTCCCACGTCCGCGGCCGACAGCACGTAGGCCGACGACGAGCCTTGCTGCAGGACCTGCCCGTTGGCGCTGTCGACGAAACTGTAGGTGAAGGTCGGGCCGTTGCTCCAGCCACCGGGGTTGCAGTTCAGTTGGTGTCCGGCCTTGATTACGCCTTCGATGAACGCGCCACCGCCTCGTGGCGCCCGTGGAGGCGATTCGCTGCCTTCGATGAAATCGCGGATCTCGGGCGCCGTCACGTTGACGAACCCGTTGACGGCCCCTGTGTGACAGCGTTCGCCGGAGACGGCCGCGACGATGTCCATCACACCGACCAGCGTCGGGGTCGAGCCGCTGGTCAGGCCGCTGCCGCTGTCGCCGTTACAACCCGAGCCCGCCGGAGCCTTCGCACAGACGAACAGCGCATCGGCTTCATAGCCGCATTCTCTGCTGTAGCCGACCGTCATCCCCAGCGAATGCAGCAAACCGTCGGGTTCGGCGGCGTTTGCTTCCTCGAGCCCGAACCCCGTGAGGTTGACCTGTATGCCTTCAGCCGGGGTCTGGCCCGCGGCGCTCATGCCGATCGAGCTCGCCGTCGAGCCGGGGCCAGAGCTCAAGGACAGCGCTTTGGCCAGCGTGATGACCGCCACGTCATCGGCCGTGCCCGGGCCTTCCGCGTACTTGAAGTACGGATGCACGCGCACGTCCCCGGCTTCGCTGAACTGTTCGCTCGCTTCGCTGTTCGAGTCGATGTTCGAAACGCCGGCCACAACGGCGACATTTGACGCCGACATGGGACCGCCAGTTTCCGGATAGGACACACAGTGCGCCGCCGTGAGAATGTGGGTAGCGTCGAGTATCGATCCGCCGCACAACAGGTACTCAAATTTGGTGCCCGCTTCAATTGGAACGGCGCCGATCACAAAGACCTGCCAGGGAGCCTGAGCAATCGAGATCTGGCTACCACCGACGATCGCGTCGTGCGCCCGAAGCAGCCGAACCGAAAGAGTGCGTGCCGAGCGGGTCCCAGCGCGACGCTCAAGACGCCCGCCCTGCCCACGACGCCCGCGATACCCGTGATAACCGTGATACCCGCGCGCCACCACCGCCCCCGCACCTCCCAGACGAGTGGCTTCCCAGCTGCGGCGACTGGCGAGAGGAACAGTCGACGTACCACCCTTCGCGGCCACAGGCCGAGCGGCTCCGGCAAATGGCGTAAGCGCAGCAGACGCGATGAATAGACCCAACCACAGGAGCCCTCCGCAGCGCAGGAACACGCGCGCCCTCACCGGACTCCAAGCCCTCGACGATCCTTTCGACCCCACGGCGCCACCTCTCATTCCCTGGTCCACCAACGACGGACGACAGCCTATCAGTTAGTCGAACTGTGCCGCTCTACCCCACCGCCACAGCCCGACTGACCGTCCCGGCGCCGTTCACCGACAGCAGGAGCCTGGCCACCAACCGATGCTGCCGAGCACGCCTGAGCCGCCTGCGACCCTCGAGTGTCAGATGCAGCAGCACAGACCCGCTGTGGCCATCTGCGAGCGAGAACGAGCCAGTGGCCAGGACGAGGGTCTTTACGTGAGCCGCCGTCTTCCCCGCGTCCGCCTGCCCCGCGGTTGCCTTGCCACCACGACCGTGCGCCGCGACCTGCATGACCAGCTCAATCGAGCCCTGGCACGCTGCCTGACTGCACGCAATTGGCACCCGGGCGACATCTTTAGAGACCACCAGCGTCGAGGTCGCGAGCGTCACGAGGGGAGCCGCCTTGACGAGCGGCGTCGCGGACACGAGATCGGTCGACAGCGTCGTTTCGGTCTCGTGAGGGGGTTCGATCTTTTCTTCCTTGACTTCCCCGACCGCGTGCATCGCGGCGTCAACACCAGTGGTCGTTACGCCCTGCGCCACCGACAACTGCGTGGCTTCGGAGCGGGAGGACTTGCCATCATAGTACTGGAGCACAAATCCTGTCCCGAATTCATCACGAAATTCGACGATCTCCTGCCCTGCGGTCAACTGCGACAGCGTGTATTCACCGTTGGCGTTGGTCTGAGCGCAACGTTCGGGCGTCTCGTTCCCGATCGACAGCACAGCGACAGAGAACGCACAGACGCTGGCATTCATGAGCGGACTCCCGGTAGCGACGACGGTCACCTGGCCCGTGATGCTCCCGCCCGCCTGCATCGCCGCATCGATCCCCGAGGTGGTCTCGCCCACGGTCACCGGCACCTCGTTTGCCTGTTCGGCCGACACCTGATCGTCGTAATACTGCCGCGCGTAATCGAGCGGGCCGTTCGTCGGAGCCGTGAACACGACCACGTATTCGCCGCTGACCAGCGAGCCGATCGCGTATTCGCCGTTGGCGTTGGTTTCACCGCAGCGAGATGGGGAGTACCCCAACGGTATATACGCACAAGCTTGGATGCCAGCAATCGGATCATGCGTCTCCGCGTCCGTCACAACACCCGCGATCCTTCCACCGGGCAACATCGCCGCGTCGATCCCACTCGTCGTGTCCTCATCCAGGACCGTCACTTCTTCGGCTTCCGCCGAGCCGGTCTTGTCGTCGTAGTACTGCGGCGCATAGTCGAGATCGCTCAAAGGAGAGCCGGGAGACCGCAGCGAAGGCACCACGAACTCGACGATGTACGAGCCCACGGGGACTTCCTTGATCGTGTATTCCCCATTCTGACCCGTAATCGCGCAATGACCACCTGACCTTTCCGATCGCAGCCGCGCGCATACCTCCACGCCTTCTACACCAGCCCGCGTGGCAGCGTCCGTCACCGTGCCGGCGACGTGTCCATCTTCGGCGGCCAGAGCGTTGGGTACACCGCACAGCAGCATCACAACAATACTCGCAAGCGCGGCAAGTGCATATCGGGAATGATGGCCGAATCTCATGGCACTACCGGTAGCACGAGCTTCGATCACACATGGCTGATGGTCACGTTTCACAACATATCCCTCCGGTCGACTTGAAGGAGCACATCTCGCTGCTATCCTGATAAGTATGGCAAGACGACAACAACGGGCTCCGTACGTTCGACACGTGTATGCCTGCGTCACTGTAGGCGCGCCCGAGGATCAAAAAGCCATATTCGATCGACTCAAGCGTCAGCCTGGATACGAGAATTGGCAGCCGCCTCATAAAAATCCCAACCACCTTGAGCTACGCGTTACCTTGACCGCTGAAGATAGCATAGGTCGTCATATTAAGGCAGATACGGCGTTTTTGATTACCGGCTCCCGTATACGTCTCGCGTCGAATTTTGGTGAGCCCATGTCGTATACCGCCGGCCGTAACCTCAAGGAGAGGATAGACATTATACTTGGGAGGAATCCCCAAAGACATCCACCGCAACTGGCATGGAATCATTTGAGTACCGCTCTCAAGCGCGTGGGTGTGGTTGCTACCGAAGAAGAACTCATAGCCTGTCCGCTTGAGATTGTCTTGGACGATAAAGCAAGGTTTGCCCTGAATCTATAGATAGAGTTTCCGTAGCTAACAAATGACGGGGGCGGATTCTTCATCCCATCCATTCTCGACCCACCCTCCAGGCACACCGCCCTCGCCCCAGCCCCAGATCCAGGCCGCATACAATTCTCCGGGCTTACAAGTCACAGTAAAGACGATCTCCCTAGCAGGATACTCAACCAGATCGTACGTTCGTTTTGTACACTTTATTGCCTTCTCGACAAATAGAGGTGGCACCCACTGCTCAGCGCATAACTCGACCTCTATTGAAAGACCAGCCAGGCCCGTTGAATCTTCAACCGATGCACATGCGTACCCGCCCGAAATCCGAAGAACATGGGTTTTGACATGAGCTACTTCATCTGTCCAAACCCTACACCCCACCGGGTCATAGTATTCTACTTCATATCCACCTTCCCATTCTTCCACTTCTGCACTCACACCGACTTCCGCTCCACACCCCCCCTCGGCTTGGCATTTCTTCAAGTTTTTTCCGTTCTTCTTCTTCCTTCGCTTTCTGACGTTCGGCTTCCGTTTTCTGCCAGAACTGAGTCGCGATTTCCTCGCCCCCGGCGATCGCGCCGGCGGTTGCTATCGCGGCGGTGAACTGGGTGCCGGGCGAGCCGTTGGGGAAGGCTCCGGGCGGGATGATCGGGGCGGTCTGGAGCGCCCGGGCTACCTGCGGTACGTAGGACTCGCCGTTCTGGGTGGCGACTCCCGATTCGAACGAGGTTTCTGTCGATACTCCGCCAGCTCCAAGCCAGGCGTACTTCGGCGGTGTTTTGCCTTCGTTGGGAACGCCGAATTCGGTGCTGTTATATGTGGTCAAGAGTTTCGTTTCGCTTTCGTTGTCGGCAGCGGTGGCAACGATGTTGCCCTGCAGGTCGTGTAGCTGCAAAACAGGTGCTTTGCCGGCTTCCTGAGTGGCGCAGAGTGTGCCGTCAATCCCGGGAACATTGCGAGTCCATTTTTCAGTGCCTTCACTCGTCCACGTCTGCGCACCACCGGCGCCGGCATAGTGCAAGACCTTCGTCGATTTCGCTTTGGTTTCCTTATTTTCTGTCGTAGTTTCGAGAGTGCGCCCTAGTGGATCATAAATGTAATCGACGAGCTGTTTGTTCTGTTCCTGGCTGGCGAGCTGGTTGTCGACGTAGTAGGCACTTGCGAGTTCGTGGCCGTCGGCGTCGCTCGCGGGGAGTTTTGTAGTGTTGCCAAACGTTTCGTATTCGATGCCTTCGTCGGTGAGGCGGTTTGCTTCGTCGTAGGTGTGTCGTTCGACGGTGCCGCCTTCGGTCGCGCATTTGCCTTCCGTACCAGGTTCGCGTGTGGTCTCGCTCGTACGGTTCGATTCTTCTTCATACGCGTATAGGCGCACCGCACAGCCTTTGCCGGCCGGCGTTTCCTGGGTTTCAAGCAGACGACCGGCGCTGTCGTAGGCATAGTTATCTTTCGCCAGCGAGCTCGTCTGCTGCAGTGTTTCGCCGTGGATCGACGGTATGACGCTATCGCTGAACCACACAGACGCGGTGGTTTCAGAGCAGTTGCGCGTCTTGATGTATTCGAGGCTCGTCGCCTCGCCCACCGAGTTGTACGTCGTGTTAGCGCACATACCGTTAGGATAAACCTCGCTCGTCATCTTGCCTTCGACATCATAGCTCGCCGTGAATGTACCTTGGGCCACGGTCATACCAGCCGCGGTGTCGACCAGCTTTTCCGTGAAGCCGGTCGTCGTGTTGTAGGAGTAGGTCTCGGTGCTCTTGGCTTCTTCGCCCTTGCCTTCACTGACTTCCTCCAAGCGACCGTCGCCGCCTTCTTCGTAGACGTACTTCGCCACGTTCCCAGAGGCGTCCTTGTATTCGGTCAGCTGGCCGAGCGTGCTGTACTTGCTCGTGATCGTGCCCGCCGTGGAACTCTGAGCTTCAAGTGCGCCGGTGGCACTGTTGTATTCATTTGTGACTTTAGGCAATGCCGTGTCGGTCGCGGGCGAAGCGGTCTCTTCGCTGGTCACCGCGCGCCCGGCCGGATCGTACGTCTCGGTCTTTGTGCGGGTGACTTCTTTGGACCCGGTCCCGAATTTTTCTTCGGTCTTTTCAGCCTCGTCCCAGATGTTGTAGGACGCCACCTTCGTGACCGGCAGCGGATCGCCTTTCGCGGGCTGTGCCGCTGGTTCGGTCTGGCATGGGAGGCTGGCCCATTCGGGGCGGTTGCGGCAGGTGGCTACTGTGGCTTCTTCTTTTGCGGTGTAGTAGATTGTCTTGACGTCGTCGACAAACCGGTGTTCCGGTGTCCACGTGGCGACATCGCCCCGTTCAAAGCCCGCGCGAGCGGCGCCCGGTTCAGATGACAGATCGCCACAGCCAGCGCATCGGCCGCATGGTCGGGAGTGGGCGGCGCCGGCAGCGACAAGAGCGCCGCGACCATCCGCGCGACCTGCTCCTTGTCCGCGCGCCCGGACCCGCACACCGAGCCCTTGACCGCCTGCGGCGTGTAGCTCTCGCACGCCACCCCGCGCTGCCCGGCGGCCAGCATCACCACCCCGCGCGCCTGCCCGACCGCGAACGCGGTGCGCACGTTCTGCCCGAAATAGAGCTCCTCCAGCGCCACCCCATCGGGGGAGTGCTCGGCCAGCAATGCGTCGATCCCGGCGTGGATGTCGACCAACCGGCGCTCCGCCGGCGCCCCCGCGCGCGTCTCGATCACGCCCCCGTCGAGCGCAACCAGCCGCCCATCGCGCCGCGCGACCACGCCATAGCCGGTATTGGCCAGGCCCGGGTCGATGCCGAGGACGATCATTGTCCGGGATTCTCCGTGGCCGGACGGACGCCTGCCTGAGACTCGGGCGGCGACGTGCTCCTGACTCTCACGGACGCGTCCAAGGACATTCCGAGGACACGAACAAGAACGGAATCGCGCCAGATTTACGGCGACAATTTGGCTTGAATGCTGGGGATCTGCGTTTCGACTGAGCCCATCCCAAGAGTTTCGTCTCAAGCCGTGCGTACGGTTGACCACATGTTCGCGCCAGCCGTCATCCGCATCTTCTGCGAGGGAGCAAACCCCTCGCTCGGCACTGCCGTGGTCAACGGACTGCTCGCCTGGGCAGGCCTCCTCGGAGGTCTGACCGTCTTTTTCTCGGGCCTGCCCGCGGCCGTCGCGCTGTTCGTCCCCAGCCGGCCACGATCCCTCTCGCGGCGGATCAACGAAGGGCTCGGAGTTGGTTTTCTGCTGGGCATGCTCTTTGGTCCGGTGCTGTTCTTTGTCTTCATTGCTAGGATTGTCACATGACTGGCTTTGACATCGTCGATCGCTACGACATTGCCCTGTCATTGTTCTTGGCGGTCTGCCTCGATGCCGCCCTCATCCTCGGTGCCCCCCTGTGGGTGATCGTCCCCATTCCCCTCGTCTGCTGCGTGATCATCTTCATCCGCCACTTCGACGAGATCATGTTTCCCGAAGACCGCGATCCTCCGATCGAGGCCAAACGGCACTGAATGTCTCACTGACCAGAGCACGACTCGAGCTGGAGATTCCACCGGCCGCGCAACCGAGCGCCTTCATTGGTTCTGCGTGCCAGCCCGCCCGCCTGCCCGCGCCGGCTCGCGCCACGGCGCCCGGCCCGACGCCCACAGGTCGTTCAGGGCGATCGCGTCCTTGTAGGTGTCCATGCACTCCCAGAAGCCCTCGTGCCGGTAGGCGCGCAAATGGCCGGCGGCGGCCAATGCCCGCAACGGCTCGCGCTCAAGGATCGAATCCTCGCGCAAGTACCGAAACAGGGCCGGCTCGAAGCAGAAGAAGCCGCCGTTGATCCAGTGCTCTGAGCGGGGCTTCTCGCGAAAGCCCGTCACGCAGGCGTCGCCGTCGAGCTCGGCCACGCCGAACTGCAGCTCAGGGCGCACGACGGTCATGCTCGCGGCGGCGCCGTGCGCGACGTGGAAGGCCAGCAGCTCGCCGAGGTCGATGTCGGCCAGGCCGTCGGCGTAGGTCGCGCAGAACGTGCCCGCCCCCGAGCCCTCGCCCGAGCCCTCGCCCGGTCCGGCGTCCCCCGCATTCGCCCCACCAGCGCTCGCCGCCCGCGCCGAACCGGTCAGATGTTTCTCCAATAGCTTGATCCGCCCGCCGGTGGCGGTGTCGATCCCCGTGTCGACGCACTCCACGCTCACCCCCTCCGGCCACGCGCGCGCGTGTGTATAGGTGTCGATCAGCTCGCCGCGGTAGCCGGTCGCCAGCACGAACCGCGTGAAGCCCTGCGCGGCGTACAGCCCGATCACGTGCCCGAGGATCGGCTCGCCCCCGATCTCCACGAGCGACTTGGGCAGCTCGCGCGCGTGCTCCTGCAGCCGGGTGCCGCGCCCGCCGCACAGGATCGCGACGGGGGGCCTATCCCGCAACCCGCTCAAGAATCTCCGCGGGGACGTCAAAGTTGGCGTAGACCTCGCCGACGTCGTCGCTCTCTTCCAGCGCCCCAATCAACCGCATCAAGGTGCCCGCCTGGGACTCGTCGATCGGGACCACGCTCGAGGGGCGGTAGGAGAGCTCCGCGCTCTCGATCGCCACGCCCGCCGCTTCCAGGGCCGCCTGCACGCTCGCCAGGTCGCTCGGCTCCGTGATGACCTCCCACATGCCGTCGTCGGCGGAGATGTCCTGCGCCCCGGCGTCGACCGCGGGCATCAGCTCGTCTTCGTCGTGCGCGCGCGCATCGACTGAGATCGTGCCGCGCTTCTCGAACAGGTAGGCCACCGACCCGGGCTCGCCCAGGGAGCCGCCGTGCTTGGAGAACGCGTGGCGCACGTCCGCGCCCGTGCGGTTGCGATTGTCGGTCACGGCCTCGACCAGGATCGCCACGCCGCCCGGGCCGTACCCCTCGTACAGCACGGTCTCAAGGGCCGCCTCCCCGTCGCCACCGGCGCCCGTGCCCTTGGCGATCGCGCGTTCGATGTTGTCCTTGGGCATCGACGCTTCTTTGGCCTTGCGGATCGCGTTCTCGAGCGCCGCGTTGCCGTCCGGGTCCCCGCCGCCGTCGCGCGCGGCCACCGTGATCGCGCGGGCGAGCTTCGTGAACTGCTGGCCCCGCCGCGAGTCCACGATCGCCTTCTTGTGCTTGATGCTCGCCCACTTGGAGTGTCCGGACATGGCCCCCCAGCATACTTCCGCACGCCCCGTCACACGGGTCGGTTTGGATGAGTTCTGGTTTTGGGGCGCGGTGTGGGAAGCGCCGGGCTGTGTCTGCCCGTAGGATGCGAGCGCAGGATGGGCATAGTCGATCCCGACATCTTCAAGGCGTATGACATCCGCGGGCTCTACGGCTCGCAACTCGACGGCGACACCGCCGAGTCGATCGGGCGCGCGTTCGTAGGAGTGCTGGCCGACCTCAGCGGCAAGCCCGTGCGCGAGCTGCGCGTGGGCCTCGGCCGCGACATGCGCCTGAGCGCTCCCGAGCTGGCGGCCCGCTACCGCGCCGGGATGGTCTGTGAGGGCGCCCACGCGATCGACGCCGGCCAGGTCGGCACCGAGATGCTCTACTACCTCGTCGGCTCGCGCGAGCTCGACGGCGGACTGATGTGCACCGCCTCGCACAACCCCCCCGCCTACACCGGGGCCAAGCTGGTGCGCGATGGAGCCATCGCGCTGTCGGGTGACGCCGGCATCCAGGACATCCGCCGCACGATCGAGTCCGGACTGGGCGCGCCGCCGGGCGGGGGCGGCGGAGCGGCGAGCGCGGGCGGGGCATCCGGCGAGAGCACGTCCAGCGCCGGCGCCGGAGCGGGGGCCGGCAGCGCCGAGGATGTGGACCTGTACGCGGAGTTCCACGAGTTCGTTCTGAGGTTCATCGATCCAGGAGTCGTGCGCTCGTACGCCGAGCGCGCCGGCCGTCCTTTGAAGGTCGTGCTGGACGGCGGCAACGGCATGGCCGGTCCGATGGTCGGGCCCGTGCTCGAGAATTTGAAGCCCGGATTGGATCTGATCGAGACCTGTTGGACACCCGACGGCACGTTCCCAGACCACGAGCCCAACCCCCTGCTGCCCGAGAATCGCGAGGCGATCATCTCCCGCGTGCGCGAGACCGGCGCCGACCTGGGCATCGCCTGGGACGGCGACGCCGACCGCTGCTTTTTCATCGACGACACCGGCAGGTTCGTCGACGGCGATTTCCTGACCGCGCTGCTCGCGCAGTCGCTGCTGTCCAAGCTGGTCCCGGGCACGGCCACCGAGGCCGACAGGACGATCCTCTACGACGTGCGCGCCTCCCGCGCCGTGCCCGACACCGTGCGCGCCGCCGGCGGCATACCCCACATCAACCGCGTCGGCCACGCCTTCTTCAAGACCCGCATGCGCGCCGAGGGCTCGCTGTTCGGCGGTGAGGTCTCAGGCCATTACTACTTCCGCGACTTCTACTGCGCGGACTCCGGCTGTCTGCCGGCGCTGTTGATTCTCGAGCTGGTGTGCCGCACCGGCCATTCGCTGTCTGAGCTGCTCGAGCCCCTGCGGGCCAAGTACTTCATCTCCGGCGAGATCAACTCCGAGGTCTCAGACCAGGCCGCCAAGATGGCCAAGATCGCCGAGCGCTACTCAGACGCGGAGCAGTCCCAGCTCGACGGCATCTCGATCGACTATGCCGACTGGCATTTCAACGTGCGCCCCTCCAACACCGAGCCGCTCTTGCGCCTGTGCCTGGAGTCGCTCATCTCGCCCGAGGACATGGTGCGCCGCCGCGACGAGGTGCTCGCGCTGATCCGGGCCTGATCGGGCCCCGAGCCCGCACCTCCAGAAGCCCGGACCTCAGCAGCCCAGACCTCAGCCAGACCTCAGAAGTCCAGGCCTCAGGAGCCTAGACCTCAAAAGCCCGGACCTCAGCCGGTCCTTGTCTTACTGGTCTCGCCCGGCGAGAACCCTCGCCACCCCCGCCGGATTCTCCAGCGGCAGGCGATGACCGCCGGCCAGCACCATCACCTGCGCGTGCGGCGCCGCTGCCTGCATGCGCCGGGCGATGCGCGTGAACTTCTCATCGCGCACGCCCGCCAGCACGCGCACGGGCATCTGCAGCTCGCCCAGTCGCCCCCACAAAGGTTGCATCTCCCCCGTGCCGACACCGCGCAGCACGGCCGCCAGCTCTCGCGGCTCGTTGCGGCGATAGTCCGCGCACGCCGCCGCGTCCACGTCCGGGGGATCTTCGGCGAACAGCGGCTGGGTGCGCCAGCGCGCCAGAAACGGCTCGATGCCCTTGCGCTCCAGCTCGTCCGCCAGCCGCGCGTCACCCGCGCGCCTGGCCGCACGCTCGGACGCGTCCTCGATCCCCGCCGTGCTCGAGATGAGCACCAGCCGCGTCACCCGCTCTGGCGCCGCAAGAGCCACGTGCAGCGCGATCCGTCCCCCCAGCGAGTACCCGCACAGCGCAAAGCGCGCGGGCGCGTGTGCGCGCGTGAGCACGTACTCCACGCAGTCCGCGAACGAGATCCCCCAAGCGGGGTCTGTGCGCGCGCTCGCCCCGTGTCCGGGGAGATCCGGCGCGAGCACCCCCTCCCCCCGCGAGCGCTCACCCGGCCCGGAGGACAACCGCGCGATCACGCGCTCCCACATGCGCCCGGTGCCGCCGAAGCCGTGCAGCAGGATCAGATGCTCGTCAGATTTCGAGCTGGCGCCAGATTGCGAGCTGGCGCCAGATTGCGAGCCGATGCTTTGCACTTCGATCGTTAGCACGTCCGCTGTAATTCCACAGGCAATCCAGGTCAGATTACGTACACGGAGAGGCTACGTCCGATCGCAGCCGCGATGTGACGCAGGTCGTCAGGATCGCTTGTGACAACAAGATCCGTACGCGCCAGAGCCGTCACAACGACAGTTGCGTCGATTAGATCGTTGCTCGCGCTGGCCGCCAGCGCCGCGCCTGCCGAGCGCGCTTCGGGCTCACCCAACGGCTCTATACGACAGCCCTGCAGCAGCCGCGACAGCTCGGCCTGTGGCCCACCTCGCCATACCTGGCCAAGCACCGCGGTTGACAATGTGGGACGAATGCCGCGTTCCAACAGACGCCTGTGCAGCGACCACATTGTGTGCGAATTACGCTCAGCGGCGATCAATGCACCAGCGTCATAAGTGACGCCGGTCACGCCATAGCTGCAACTTGGGCGGCATCCAACGTCGCGTCGGCCTCGGCAAGCTCTTCCAAGGAGAGCCGCCCATGCTCAGCTTCCCATTCGGCCACAGCGATCAGTCCATTCTCGATCGCCAGCGCATTGCGAGACGCCTCGTTCAGCCAGGCTGACAAGCTGATCCCGCGTCGCGCGGCAGACTGCTTGGCGGCGCGGGCTACTGGCTCCTCCAATGCCACCGACAACTTTTGAGCAGACATCTTCCCTATCTTACTACCCTCTTCCTACCCTCCACGTCTTGCTGTTTCCAAGCTAGCTCGAGTTGAGCCCCCAGCCGCGATGTCCTCCTCTGTAGCCACCTACACCCTGCTGCGCGCGTTCGTCGACGAGCTGGTCAGATGCGGAATGCGCGTCGCCTGCACCTCGCCCGGGTCGCGGTGCGCGCCGCTGGTTCTGACGCTCGCGCGCGAGCCACGGCTGGCCTGCTACTCGCACATCGATGAGCGCTGCGCGGGGTTCTTCGCGCTGGGAGCCGCCAAGGCGTCCGGTCTGCCGGTGGCGGTGACGTGTACATCGGGCACCGCGGCGGCGGAGCTGTTGCCCGCGGCGATCGAGGCGCATGAGGCGCGGGTGCCGCTGCTGCTGTTGACGGCGGACCGCCCGCCGGAGCTGCGCGAGAACGGCGCCGGGCAGGCGATCGATCAGCTGAAGCTATATGGCGACGCGGCCAAGTGGTTCTTCGAGGTCGACGCCTTCGAGAACGCCTCCCCCGCGCGCCTGCGCTGGATCAGGACGCTCGCCTGCCGCGCGTACTGGACCGCGACCGAGGGACGGCCGGGGGTCGTGCATCTCAACTTTCCCCTGCGCGAGCCGCTGGTCACCGATGAGGCGTTGCCCGCGGATACGACGGGCCGGGCAGACGGCGCGCCCTACGTGCGCAGGACCACGCCCGCGCCCGCCGGCGCGAGTGCCGATGCGACCGTAGCCCTGAGCGAGCTGATCGCAACTTGCACGCGCGGCGTGCTCGTCGCCGGTCGCCACGAGCGCTCAACTCCACTTGGAGCGGCCGCCGCCAGGTTTTGCGAGGTCGCGGGCTGGCCGTTGCTGGCCGACCCGATGTCTGGCGCCCGGCGCGGAACGGCGGCGATCGCGCACTACGACGCGCTGCTGCGCGACGAGGCTTTCGCGCGCGCACACCGTCCCGATCTGGTGCTGCGCGTAGGCGACCTGCCAGTGTCAAAGCCGCTGCGCACGTGGCTGGGCGGCCTCGAGGATGTGCCCCAAATCGCGCTCGACCCGGAGGGCGCTTGGCAGGATCCGGCGTCGGTGCTGAGCGAGTCGCTCGCCCTGGAGCCGGCGGCGGCGCTGCGAGAGCTGAGCGCGCTCATCTCCGCGAACGGCTCGCACGGAGCCGATCCACCCGGGGTAGATCCACGCGCGACCGATCCCGATTGGCTCGCTGCCTGGCGCAGCGCCGATGAGCGGGCGGCCGCGGCGATCCTGAGCGTCATCGGTGGCGCCGAGCGCAGGGATGAGCCCATCGACGAGCCCGTGGTCGCCGCCGAGCTGGGCGTGCTGCTGCCCGAACACGCAACCCTGTTCGTGGCCTCCTCGATGCCGGTGCGCGACATCGACACGTTCTGGCCGGTGCGCGAGGATCCCCCGCGCGTGCTGTGCAACCGCGGCGCCAACGGCATCGACGGCACCGTCTCCAGCGCGTTCGGCGCCGCGGCGGTGGCCGACGCGAGGAGCCGCACAGACGCTGGAGCGGATCTTGGCGCCGAGGACGACGCCGGCGCCGGCGGGCCGGTCGTGCTGCTGATCGGCGATGTCGCGCTCGCGCACGATCTCGGCGGGCTGCTCGCCGCCACGCGCCTCGGCCTGCGGCTGACGATCGTGCTGCTGGACAACGGCGGCGGCGGCATCTTCGACTTCCTGCCCGTCGCGCGCACCCCCATGGCCGCCGAGCAGGACATCTACTCCCATCACATCGCCACGCCGACGGGTCTGGACTTCCACCGGGCCGCCGAGCTGTACGGGCTCGCATACGAGCGAGCCGAGACCGTCATCGGCCTGCGCGAGGCCCTGGAGCGGGCGTTCGAGCCGACCAGCGCCTCGACGCTCGTGCACATCCACACCGATCGCGCCGAAAACCTCGCGCTGCACGGCCGCGTGTGGGGCACGGTGTTCAAGGCGCTGCAGGCCTGATAGCAGGTCGAGCTGTCCGCACGATCTCCCTGCCGGCGGCCATCCACCGCAGCGATCCGGCCGGCGCGAAAGCCTGGCCACCTGGCCAGTTTCTTCACGTTATGTGAGATGGGTCACACACCACATCATTTACGGCGGTAAAGATCGAGCAACCGGAAACACAACCGTCGAGCAGAGAACGCAGCCGTCGAGCAGTCAGGGGGCGCAGCGTGAGCGCCGAGTTCGCATACCGCTGGGGTCGTACGATCGCCCACCGCCGGTGGGTGGTGCTGGGGGTGTGGACGCTTGTGCTGGTCGTGTGCGGGGGGCTGTATCCGTCGCTGCAACGCTCGCTCGGGGCGCCGGACTATGGTGTCGACGGCTCTGAGTCCGCCCGCGCGGCCCAACTGCTCGAACAGCGCTTCTCCGGGCACGGCGCCGAGCAGGACCTGCTCGTGTTCTACTCGCCCACCCGCCGGGCCGGCGAACCCGGCTACCGGGCGATCGTCGCCCGCACGCTCGCAGCCGCGCGCCGCCAGAGCTACGTGCGTGGCGTCGCGGGACCGTATGCCCAGGCACCGTATGCCCAGAGTTCTGCCCACGCCCCGAGCGCACGTCCTCAGGGCTCACAGCCCGGCGCGCCGAACCGGGCGCCAAGCCAGATCTCATCCGACGGACATGCGGCGATCGCGCTGGTCGGCATCGCCGGCAGCCCCCGCGAGCTCGTGCAGCGCGCCGAGAGCCTGCAGCACGTGGTCGACCCGCTCGCGCGGTCCGGCGTGCGGGTGTGGCTGACGGGCTATTCGCCCGTGGCCAAGGACATCACGACCGTCGAGAACGAAGACGTCGAGCGCGCGGAGACGATCGGCGTGCCGATCGCGCTCGTCATCCTGTTGGTGGCGCTGGGAGCGGTCGTCGCCGCGGTGGTCCCGCTGGCGCTGGCCGGCAGTGGACTGCTGCTGGCCTATGGCGCGCTGGCGCTGATCGCGCATGTGCTGACGTTCGACAGCTTTCTGACCACGATCGTCACGATGATCGGCGTCGGCATCGGCATCGACTATGCGCTGTTCATCGTCAGCCGCTTTCGCGAGGAGCTGGCTCACCGCACGCGCGATGGACGCGATCTCGGCGAGGGGCGCAATCTCGGCCACTGGCGCGATGGACGCGATCTCGGCAACGGGCACGATCTCGGCGATGGAGGCAATCCCGGCGATGGGCGCGATGGACGCGACATGCGCGAGACGAGCGACCCGCGCGGCCGAGACCTCGACCGCGACCGGATCGACGATGCGGTGGGCGCAGCGATCGCCACGTCTGGTCGCACCATCCTGTTCTCGGGCGCGATCGTCGCGCTGGCGCTGTCCACGCTCGTCGTGATCCCAACTCCCACCTACCGCGAGTTCGCGCTCGGCGCCGCGCTGGTGGTGGTCTGCACGGTGATCGCCGCGCTCACGCTGTTGCCGGCGCTGCTGGCGACTCTGGGGCCGCGCATCAACCTCGGCGCCCTGCCGGCGCGCTGGCAGCCGCGCGACGCCTCGACCCGGGCGGCGGACGGACACGGCGTCTGGGCGCGATGGGCGCTTGCGGTGATGCGCCGCCCATTGGTGGCGGCGACCGTCATCGTGGTCGCGCTGGTCTTTGCCGCCACGCCGCTGCTGAACCTGCGCACGGGCGTGGACTTCGGCATCCGCTCGCTGGCATCGACACCGTCGGGCCAGGGCGAGGCGGTGCTGGCGCGCTCGTTCGGCGCGGGCACGCTGGCGCCGATCGAGATCGTGGTCAGCCGCTCCGCCGTAGGGCACACCAGCGGCGATGGGCTCGACCGCGTGGATGAAACGCGAGTGGCGAGACTCGCGCGCGAGCTGGCGCCCGACGGACACAACGGGATCGCCACGCTCGCCGTCACGCCCGGGCAGCACGCGGTTCTGCTGACCGTGGCCCCCACCACCACGATCGACTCCTATGCCTCCGAACAGCTGGTGCGCCACATCCGCGCCGACCTTCTGCCCGCGATCCGCGCCGATGGGGGTCCAGCGGTGGCGGTCGGCGGCGCCAGCGCCAAGATCGCCGACCTGTCGGACGTGACGACCTCGCACGTCATGCTCGTGATCGGCCTGATCCTGGTGTTGTCGCTGCTGCTTTTGATCGTGGTCTTCCGCAGCATCGTGCTGCCGGTCAAGGCCGTGGCCATGAATCTGCTGGCGACCGGCGCGACGGTCGGGATCGTGATCTTCATCTTCCAGTACGGCCATGGCCAGCACGTGCTCGGGTTCACCAGCACCGGCTTCATCCAGGTCTACCTGCCGCTCAGCATCTTCGCGCTGCTGTTCGGGCTGTCGATGGACTACGAGGTTTTCCTGATCCGGCGCATGCGCGAGACGTGGCTGGCCACGCACGACAACGAGCTCGCGGTCGCCACCGGCGTGGAGCACACCGCCCGGCCGATCTCCGCGGCCGCGGCGATCATGGTCGCGGTGTTCGGCAGCTTCGCGACCGCCAGCGTGCTCGAACTCAAGCAGTTCGGCCTCGGCCTGGCGCTCGCGATCGCGATCGACGCGACGCTGATCCGCCTGATCCTCGTGCCCGCGCTCATGCGCCTGTTCGGCGCGCGCAACTGGTGGCTGCCCGCCATCGCCCGCCCGCGGCTCACCGGCCCGGCCGCACGCCAGGTCGGTGAGCCCGCGGATCACTCCTGAAACACCGCCGTCGGGGGTACGCGCGCGGCGGCGCCGCCGGGGATGGCGATGACGGCGAGGGCGATCGCGCTCAGCAGCGCCAGCGTCAGCAGGAGCTGGGGAGCATCCAGGGAGAAGGGCGCGGGGAAGCCGGTTGACAGCGCGAGGAAGCGGTCGGCGAGGGCGTGGCCGAAGACGCCGACGACCGCGCCGAGCACGGCGCCCACGGCGATCGTGATCGCGCTCTCGATGAGCACCGCCCGCCATAGCTGCCCGCGGTCATAGCCCTGGATCTTCAGCGCGGCCAGGCGCGTGCGGCGCTGCCAGATCGTGGCGCCGAGCGCGGCGGCGACCGCCAGCGCGGCCGCCACGAGCAGGAGCGTGGAGATCTCCACCAGGGTCAGCAGGGCCTGGTGGGCGCTGGCGTTGCTCAGCGCGACACGTTCGGCGGCCGTGCGGACCTGCAGGCCCGGGTAGCGCGACAGCGCCGCCCGGACGGCGCGCCGGCCCTGTTGTGGGCTGACGCCGGGCGCGAGATTGATCTCGAGCGCCGCCGCGTCGCTGCTGCGCCACCAGCGGCGGTAGTCGCGGCTGTTGAGAGTGATCGCGCCCGGAGGCCAGCCGGAGTTGGTGACGATCGCGGCCACGCCCACGCGCCGCGGTCCCGAGGGAGTGGGCAGCACGATCGATCCGCCGACGCGCGCGTGGCGTTCTTCGGCCAGACCACTGGAGATCGCCGCCCAGTCGCCGTGGCGGATGCGCGCGGAGGCGACCGCGTAGTCGCCTTCGCGCAGCTGGCTGGATTCGAACATGGCGCTGTCTGTGGCCGGGCGGGCGCGCACCCACATGCGCCGGTTGCCCACGTCCAAGAAGCCGCCCTGATAGACGCGCACCGACGTGACCGCCCCCGCGCCCGCACCGGCCCGTGCGATCGCCCCGGTCTGCGCGCCCGCATTCCTCCCCGCACCCGCATTCCTCCCCGGCCCCGCACCGGTCCCTGCACCCGCACCAGTCCCCGCCCCCACATTCGCCCCCGCGCCCGCACCGGCCCGTGCGATCGCCCGCACCGGGCCGGCGGAGGCGAAGCTGTTCGTGTTGAACACGTCCCTGCCGGAGGTGACCCACAGCTGGGCGGTTTGGAAGTACTGGTCGGTGGCTTTGCCGACGCCGGCGAACACGTCGTCGCGGGCGCCGCCGATGGCGACCCCGCCGTAGACCGCGAGCGCCACGATCCCCGCGAGCGCCACCGCGCGCGTGGTGGTCGTGCGCAGCTCCGAGAGCGCGACGATCAGGGCGCTGGAGCGCACCCGTTCGCTCATTCGCGGCAGCACCCGCGTGAGCGCCTGAAACGTGATGGGGATCAGGCACAGCATCGCCAGGGCGAGCACCACCCCCGCCACCACGGTGAGGCTTGGCGAGAGCAGCGCGAGGACGCCCACCGCGACGATCAGGCCCACGCCCGTCAGCGCCAGCAGCCGGATCGTGCGGGCGCTCACCACCTCGGTGTGCGCCGCCACCTGTGTGTGGGCGGACTGCGCCGCGGCGCCGCGGCGCAGATCGAGCACCGGCACGAGCGAGGCGAGCACGGTCGCTGCCACCCCCGCGGCGACCGCCAGAGCGACCGTGGCGGGGTGGACGACCTCCTGCGTGCCCAGCGGGAACGCGGCGGACAGGAACGCCGGCACCCGCTGGAAGAACAGGCGCGAGAGGACGTCGCCGAGCGCGACGCCGATAAGCGAGGCCGCCAAGCCCAGCGCGAGCGCCTGGAAGCCGAGCAGCAGCACGATCTGGCGCGGGTCATAGCCCTGCATGCGCAGCTCGGCGATGAACCGCCGCCGCTCGGGCACGGTCAACAGGATCGCCGAAAGCGCGAGCAGAAAGCCGATCATGGCCGCGATCACGGTGAACAGGGAGGTCGACTGGCGATTGGGCTTGGTGGCCTGGCTGAGCAGCGCCACTTCGGCGTCGGCGGGGCGCACGTCCAGACGCGCGGCGGCCAGCCGGCGCAGCTCGGCGGCTACGCGCGCCTGAGCGCCCGGCAGCGGACGGACCAGCACCTCGCTGACGCGATGGGGCGCGCCCGCCAGCCGCTGAGCCAGCTCCAGCACGGCCACCGCGACCGGGCTGGCGGCGATCGCGGAGAGCCCTTCGCCTCCCACCCGGGCGCGCACCGGCACGCTCTGGACCTTCCCGTCGGCGGCCACCGCGATCCGTTCGCCGACGCGCACCCCGAGCGTGCTCAGCACTCCCGCCGGCAGCCCCAGGCCGCCCGAGCGCAGCACGGCGGCGGCGCCGAGGTCCTGGGTGGCCACGCCTCCGAGCGCTTCCAGACTGGGGGTAGCGCCGATCAGCTGGACGGCCTCTTCGCCGTGGCGGCCGATCAGCGTGACGTTCTGGCGCAGCAGCGGCGAGGCGACCTGCACGCCCGGCAGGTTGCCGGCGGTTTCGGCGAGGGATTCGTCAAAGCCCCGGTCCGAGCGGGCGGACAGCTGCAGCTTGGCCGAGCCGGCCAGGCTGTGCACCAGTTCGCTGGCGGAGGTCGTCAGGCTGGCGTTGGCGAGCAGCACGCCGAACACGAGCGCCACCCCGATCGCCACCCCGGCGCCCGCCAGCAGCTCCTGCACCGGATGGGCGCGCAGGCGCCGCCGGTAGAGGAACAGCAGCATGCTCGCGCGCACGCCGCCGATCTTGGGGTCGAGCGGGCTCACGGCGCGGCGGCTGTGGAGGCGCCGTGAGCTTGCGGCGGCGAGGCGCCGTCGCCCGGCGAGCAAGCCGCCTCGCCCCCCGCAACGGTCTCACCCCGCCTAGCCGCCTCGCCCCCCGCAACGGTCTCACCCCGCCTAGCCGCCTCGCCCCCCGCAACGGTCTCACCCCGCCTAGCCGCCTCGCCCCCCGCAACGGTCTCACCCCGCCTAGCCGCCTCGCCCCCCGCAACGGTCTCACCCCGCCTAGCCGCCTCGCCCCCCGCAACGGTCTCACCCCGCCTAGCCGCCTCCCCCGGCGAGGGGCGCTCGTGCGCGGGCGCGCCGTCGAGCAGGCGCCCGTCGCGCAGCGTGAGCACGCGGTCGGCGAAGTCGATCGCGTCGGCGTCGTGGGTGACGAGCATGCCGGGGATCTCGCGCTCGCGGCAGATGTCGCGCAGCAGCGCGAGGATCTCGCGGGTGCGCACGGAGTCGAGGTTGCCGGTCGGCTCGTCGGCGAGCAGCAGGCCGGGCTCGCCGACCAGCGCCCGGGCGATCGTGACCCGCTGGCGCTCGCCCATCGAAAGCTGCTCGGGGCGGTGCTCGGCGCGCGCGGCCAGGCCCACGCGCTCCAGCCAGGGCAGGGTCAGGGCGCGGGCTTCGCGCAGCGTGAAGCCGAGCACGGGCAGCTTGATCATCGCGTTGTCGAGGGCGCTGGCGCCGGGGATCAGGTGGAACTCCTGGGAGATGAAGCCGACGTCGCGGCGGCGGTATTCGGCGGCCTGTTGCGCTGTGAAGCGGGCGACGTCGCGACCGCCGAACAGGATGCTGCCGGCGTCGGGGGCCAGCAGCGCGGCGACCATCGCGAGCAGGGTCGTCTTGCCCGACCCGCTTGGCCCGTACAGCGCGACGAGCTCGCCCGGCGCGACGTGCAGGCTGACGCCGTCGACCGCGTGAACGGTCTCCTCGCCGCTGCGATAGCGCTTGACCAGGGCGCGCAGCTGCAGCTCAGCGCTCACGTGCCGATTCTCAGCGGGCGCCGGCCGCGCGCCGCCGGGGAAGCTGTACGACCGTGCCGTGCGGGATGCTGCAACAGAGCTCGCCGGCTGAGATCGACATCAGCATCCCCATCCCCTGCAGGACGCTCATGTCCTCGGAGGCCAGCAGCAGCGCGGCGCCGCGCTCGCGCGCGCGGTCGCGCAGCAGCGCGCAGAAGCGCTCGCGCTCGCTGAGGCTGGGCATCGGCGGGGGCTCGTCGACGATCAACAGCTTGGGCTCGCGGGCCAGCGCGCACGCGAGCATCAGGCGCGCGCGCTCTTCGCTTGACAGCGAGCCGGTGCTCTGGGCCGCGCCGAGCGCGCCGACGCCGACCTCGTCGAGCGCCATAAGCGCTCTGCGCCGCGCATCGCGCAGCGTCAGGCCGCCGCCGCCCAGCGAGGTCGCGACGTGGTCGAGCACCGTCTCCCGCGGGGTCGCCAGCCAGCC
The DNA here is from genome assembly GCA_963702185.1 of uncultured Solirubrobacterales bacterium. Lineage (GTDB taxonomy): Bacteria > Actinomycetota > Thermoleophilia > Solirubrobacterales > Solirubrobacteraceae > Palsa-744. Next base: position 2,535,827 of record OY969723.1, on the reverse strand, counting down.
CGCGGCGCTCAGCAGCGCGATCGGCCCGCGCAGCAGGCGGGCGCGCGCGCCCGGCGAGATGCCGGTCACCGGGCGGCCGTCGAATACGATCGCGCCCTCGTCGGGGGGCTCGATCGCCGCGGCCAGGCGCAGCAGCGTGGACTTGCCCTGGCGCCGCGCTCCGTACAGGCCGACCGTGGCGCCCGTGTCGATTTCGAAGGAGACCGCGTCGAGCACCTGCAGCCGGCGCGCGCCGTCGAGATGGCGCTTTGACACGTTCGCGAACGACAGCAGCGCGCTCATCGTGCGCTCGCGCGTTTGCGGGCCGTGTGCTCGTCGATGCGCCGGCGGGTGCGGCCCGCCCAGTCGATCTCCGCCTGCAGCATCCCGTGGACGGCGTCGCGGGTGCAGTCGATGCACAGCGCCTGCCAGGAGCCCGCTCCGGTGGCCGGGGATACGAGCTGGGCGAGCGCGAGGCATTCCCGCTCGTACTGGCGCAGCGCGGCCAGCAGTCGCGGAGCGTCCTGCTCGCGCGCCACCGCGAGCTTGGCCTGCAGGCCCAGGCGCACGGGCTCGCGCGGCAGCAGTGTCTCCATCCACACCGTCAGCGCCTCGCCGGTTTGGGCGGTCGGGTGGTAGACCAGGCGGGTGCGCCGCTGGTTGCCCCGCCGCGGCTCCTCCGCGGAAGCGGTCAGGCCCTCCCGTTCGAGCTGTTCGAGCAGCCGGTAGACGTCGTTGGGATCGATCCGCCACGTCTCCCCCAGGCGCGCCACCAGGCGGTGCGCCAGCTCGCCGCCGTGGCCCGGCCGTTCGAGCAGCAGACCCATCAGCGCCCCGCGCAGGTGCGTGGAGCCTCCCCGCATCCATCCCCTGGTGCTCGGTGTGTCGCTGCCGGTCGCGATCATCAGCCTCCGATGCGACTCGCTCAAAGCCACCGGAACCCCGTGTCCCTCACCCCGAGTCGCTTCTTCAGAAGATACCGCAACATGCCCCCGTTTCGCAAGTGACCGGCGGGTCCGGCCGCAAACCGCGTTATTCTTGAGTGTCGAGAGTCGAGCGCGCGCACCGCCGAGGAAGGGATGAACCAAGCGCCCGGGAGAGAGAGGGGAAGCGGATGGGAAAGCAGGGGCCAGAAGCGGGGATCGTCAAGCGTGTGTTCGAGCGCCGCGTGTCGCGGGCGGTCCTGCTCGCCGCGCTCGGGCTCGCCTTCGTGGTGAGCGGGGCGCTCGCGGCGGGCACGCTGCGCGTGGATGACACCGGCCACCTGCGCCTGCTGCACGCGTCCGGCTCGGCGCTGCAGGAGGAAGGGCCGGTCACCGGCACGCTTCCCGGCAGCGTCACGGTGCGCCTGGTGGTCGGCACCGAAGTGACGGCCACGTTCACGATCCACGCCCGCGGGGGCTCGATCGCCGGCCATGGGACGGCGACGCTGCACTCCTCGGGCAGGTACTCGAGCTTCGGCGGCACGCTGGCGGTCGGCGGCGGCACGGGCCGCTACGCGCACGCGCACGGTGGCGGAGGGCTGTATGGGGTGATCGAACGGCGCACCGACACGCTGACCGTGCAGACAACCGGGACGCTGAGCTACTGAGAGGCGGGCGCACGATGCGAGCGCAGCCGGCGGGCAGGGTGGGCGTGGCGGCGCTTCTCGCGCTCGCGCTGACGCCGACACTGGCCGCGCCGGCTCGCGCGGGCGAGGCCAGCACGAACGCGGTCCCTGCGGGCACGGTCCCCACGAGCACGGCGGGGGCGGTCAACGCGGGGGCAGCCCGCACGGGGACGGCCCGCGCGGGCGCGGCGGGGGCGGCGCACACGGTGCGGTTGACCGCGGCGTTCACGCCCGAGCGGTTGGGGGCGGGCACCACGCTTCACTTCGACATGAGCGTCACGACCGCAGGCGATCGCCCGCCCTCGGCGGTGACCGAGCTGCAGCTGCTGCTGCCCTCGGGGCTCGGCGTCGCCTCCAGCGATCTCGGCCTGGAAAGCTGCACGCCCGCGCAGCTCGAACGCGAAGGGCTCGCGGGCTGCCCCCCGGACTCGCTGATGGGACGGGGCAGCGCGGCCGCCGAAGTCCCCTTCGGCTCGGCGTTCGTGACCGAGCGCGCGCCGATCGCGCTGTTCTCGGGCGGTCTGCAGAGCGGGCGCCAGCAGCTGCTGTTCTACGCCTACGGCAACTATCCCGTGCTCGCCTACATCATCTTCTCGGCTCTGGTGCTGCCCGCCGACGCCCCGTTCGGCGGCGTGATCGACACGATGCCACCGCCCGTGCCGAGCGTCCCCAACGGGCCCGACGTGGCGCTCGTGCGCCTGCAGACGACGATCGGCCCGCTCGGCATCACCTACACCGAACGCGTCGGCTCCAAGACGATCTCCTTTCACCCCCGCGGCATCCTGCTGCCCGCGAGCTGCCCGCGGGGCGGATTTCCGTTCGTGGCGAACCTGACCTTTCAGGACGGCACCCGCTCGAGCGCGGCCACCAGCGTGCCGTGCCCGCGCGGCGGGCGCTCGCGCCGCTCCTCGCGACGATAGACGCAGCCGCCGGCGAGAACCACGCCGTTCGCGCGTCATGGCCATAGGCTGCCCGCCCGCAGCGCGTCGAGCAGGGTTGCGATCGGCCACAGCTCGATTCCGTCCTCGGTTCTGCCGGGCCGCTCACCTTGATGCACGAGCACTCGTCGCCTGATTCCCGGCAGGGGGGCAATCGCCCTCAGCCCGGCCAGGTGCTGGGACTGGACGCTGGTCGAGGCCTTGACCTCCAAGGCGCAGTGCTCGGCGTCGCGGCTCAGCAGAAAATCGACCTCGGTCTGACGCGAGCCGGCGGGGGACCAGTAGGCGATCTCCTGTGCGAGGTCGCGCTCGGCCATATAGGTGAGCAGCAGGGTGTGAACGAAGCCCTCCAGCAGCGCTCCGCGCTCCTCGGGATAAAGCGGCCCGCCCTCTCCACTGGCGTTCTTGGCGGCACGCGCGACGCCGGAGTCGATCCAGTAGAGCTTGGGGTGTTTGCGCTCGCGCACGCGCAGCCGGGCGGCGTATGCCGGCAGGCGCCGTACGAGCAGCGTGTCTTCCAGGATCTGGAGGTAGCCCTCGACGGTGGTGCGGGCCACGCCGGCGTCGCGGGCGAGGCCTGAGGTGTTGATCGTCTGTCCGTGGCAGATGGCTGCGACGGGCAAAAAGCGAGCGAAGCCGGGGAGGTTGCGCACGAGCGCCTCGCCCTTTATCTCCTCACGCAGGTACAGCTGAACATAGGCACGTAGGGTCTCCGACGGCTGCGAAGAGGCGAGCACCAGCGGCAGCGCGCCGAGCGCAAGCGTGCGCTGCAGATCGAACTGCTCGCCGAGCTCCTCGGGGGTCAGCGGGAACATCTCCCGCCACAGCGCGCGTCCGGCGAGCAGGTTGACGCCGGCGGCGCGCAGCTTGCGCGCGCTGGAACCAAGCAGCGCGAAGCGCATCCCGCCCTCCTCGATGAAACGGTGGACCTCGTTGAGCAGCCCGGGCAGGCGCTGTATCTCATCGACGACCACCCAGCTTCCGGGCGCCAGCGTGCGCAGCTCGGCGGCGAACGGCGCGGGATCGGCGAGCAGCCGCTGATACAGCGCCTCGTCCAGCAGATCGAAGCGCTGTGCGTCGGGCAGCCCCGAGCGGATCCACGTGCTCTTGCCCACGCCTCGCAGGCCGAACAGGAAAAAGCTCGACTCCGGCAAGCGATACAGGCGGGGAACGGACCCCAATGACATGATGCCGTCATTATACGACGCAAAATGACGACATCATGCGCAGGTCGGTAGTCCGGGTACGATCCCGCCGCCAATCTGAGTACGATCCCGCCGCCAATCTGAGTACGATCCCGCCGCCAATCCGGGTACGATCCCGCCGCCAAACGTGGCCGAGGCGATCGAAACGATCGCCTCACTCGGGCCCTAAGTGGCGCGGCGCGCGAGCGCTCGGTGCAGCGCGAACATGGCGAGGATCGGCCGGGCGATCCCGCCGATCGCGCTCTGAACGCCCGCGGCGGCCGCTGTGGCCGCGGGGGTCGCCTCGGGCGAGGATGAGATGTCTGAGAGGTAGTGGCCGGCCATCGCGGCGACCGCGACCGCGTGGGTCCTGCCGTGGGGCAGGGCGCGGGCGCCGGCCATCGCCCGCGCGGCGATCTCCTCCATGCGCGCGGCGCCGTCGGCCGCGTCCTCGTAGCAGCCGGCGAGGTTGAGCTGGTGGATCTCCGCGTCCTCGGCCTCGTCGAGGAAGCTGTCGAGCAGCGAGTGCAGCGCGCCGACCCAGGGATGGTAGGCGCGTTCGATCGCCTCGACCTGACGGGCCTCGAGCGCGGGGGTCGCGGCGGCGGCGATCAGGGCGTACAGGCACAGCGAGGAGCCTGCCGCCGCGGCGCTCTCCCACCAGCGCAGTTGCGCTGGCCCGGCGGGCGCCCCCTCGCCCATCTCTTCGCGTGCCCATCGCGCCAGCCGCTCGCGCGCGGGCGCCGACTCGCCGAGGCCCAGGCTCTGGCTTGCGAGGATGCGCGCGGCGGCGGCATGCGCCGCGCCCTGAACGGTGTTGTAGGAGGGCAGCTCAGAGACCGACGCGCGGGCGACGGCGATCATCTGGGGCAGGTAGCCGCCATCCTCGCGCTGGGGATTGTGGGCGTAGGGGTCTGAGCCCGCGCCGGGCGCCGGCGCGAGCGCGGCCAGCAGCGCTTCGTGCAGGCTATGGCCGTTGGCGACCGGTTCGGCGCTCGGCTGCTCGGCCAGCATGTCGGCGTAGTTATAGATCGACTGCAGCGCGACGAGCGCGCGCGTGGCGGTGGCGCGCCGCGATCGCGGCGCGAACACGGCGAACGCCGCCGCGCCCTCGATGTTGCCGCGCTTTGCAAGCGCCGCCAGCGCGAGTCCGCGCAGCGCCGGGTCGGGGATCGACTCCGCGCGCCGCCGCCAGCCGGCGAGCTCGCGTGCGGCGCGAGGGTAGACGCTCAGCCAGTAGCGCGCCGCCGCGTACGCGAACGCGGCGCGCAAAAGCACGCCCTCGCGGGCGCCGACCGCTGGCGGATACCTCTCCATGGCACGCCAGTATGGCCGCAACCGCCCAGCGGGCACGGCGCGCCCGTGAGGCCTGACACCCGAGTGTGGAATAGACGTCGCCAGCGGGGCCCCCCCTAACCGCTTGCCTCTTCTTGCGCCGAAGCTTGGCGCCGCGCACAGCGCGGTAAACTTGGTCGTATGGCAAAACGCGAGCAGATCGAGGAGGCCCTTGACAGGCTGCCCGACTCTGAGCTGGAGCCCGTGCTCGAATTCATCGTCTCGCGGGGAAGCTCGAGCGCGGAGATGACATCTCTACCCGAGGGCTGGGACCGCATGGCCAACGGCGACCCCATGCCCAACATCGCCGCTGCGCTCAGACGCTCCCGCGAAGGACACTGAGGAGCCCACCCCCCGAAGCTCCGTCTGACTGAGGCCCAGCGGCGCGGGTGTGAAAATGGGCTCGGGGTGGACGGTGTTTTTCGCCGTCCACAACGAGGCATTTTCACGCGCGCGTAGCGGTGAGTCACCATGGCCCTTATTGCCGTCCGCCCCGAGAGGCCTTTTTCCCGTGCTTGTTCTTCTTGTTCTTCTTCGGCTCCTTGCCCGTCTTGTGGGTGGTGGGGCAGCCGGTTACGGTGACGGGGGTGTTTTGGGTGAGTGTTGCGCCGTCTTGGGCGATGAATTCGGTGGGCATGGTCATTGGGGCGGGGGCTGTTTGTTTGATCGTCTCGGTCTTGTAGAGGGTCTTGCCGTGGCGCTTGACGACCTTGCCGTGACGCTTGACGGCTACCTTCTTCTTGGTGGTTTTGACGATCTTCGTTAGGTTGCAGAGGTCGTATGAGGTCCCGAGTGCTGAGTAGGGGCCCTCGGGGAGGGTGAGTTCGAAGCTGCCGACTGGGGCGTCGGGGACGGTCTTGAACGTGCTGCTGGTGATGCCTGCTTTGCTGATGTACGTGTCGCCGACGAGGTCGATCGTGACGCCGTAGCCCTGCAGGACGATGATGAGGTTCGGGAACGCTTCCCCGCCGTTACTGACGAAGTAGGCTGGGCCTTCGAGGGGGACGGGGATGAGGGGTGTGATGGCCTTGGCGTGTCCGATGATCGACGCTGCTGGGCAGCCTCCCGGGTTTGTGTTGAACTGCGCCGCGGTGCACGCCTTCTGCAGGGTGGTCAGGCGGGAGGGAAGTTGCTTTGGTAGTTCTACTTTGACTTGTTTGATGTTGGCGTCGGTGCCGACGGGGACGTTGGGGTAGGCGAGCTTCACCGAGAGGCTCGCGCCGTTGGTTTTGCTTGTCTGGCCCTGGGTTGTGACCGTGAATTTGGGTTCGAACTTCAGGTGCGAGCAGTCGTGGGCTTGGAAGGGTGTTGAGATTGGGGAGCTGCTTTCTTCGTATGAGCCGATGCTGCCTTCGATTTGCATTGGTTCGCAACTGGTGGGGTCGAACGTGAAGTTCGGCCGGTTGATCAGGACGTTGACTTTCTGGATCTGTACGGGCACACCGTCGATCAGCTCGGGGATCGCGTGCGCGCCCGACGAGTCTGTCGTGACCGTCAGCGCGGCGGTGTGGGGATCCACTTCGACCTTCGCCCGCACCACGATGCAGTCGCACGCGGGGGTGTGGCCGGGATCGTCGGGGCTCGTGTCGTGCTCGAGATCGAACGGGCCGGCCTTGACAGGATTGACGATCGACAGGCCGAACGGGGCACACCCGTTGCTGCCGGGAGTGTCGCACGAGCCGCTCCCGTTGTACGGGCCGGTGATGAACACTTTGCCGCCCTTCACGCTGACAGGGTGCGGTCCGACACCGGCCTCGACCGTCGTTTCCCCGATCTGGCTACCCGACCCGCACAAGCCTTCGTTGGCCTTTGGTTCGGGGCACAGTTCGACACCGCTCAAGAGGCCTGAGAGTCCTGGGGGTGTTTTCAGGGTGACGGACTGCATGTTCTGTTCGCCGTCGCCGCGGCTGATGGTGGTCGTCAGGGGGCTGAAGTCTCCGGCCTCCAGACCGAGGGTGCCGCCGGTGAACGTGGCGTTGAACGGCAGCTTCGCACCGGGGCAGGGACCGCCGTTGGGGCCGGTGGTGATGTTGAAATGCCCTTCGGAGTTGATGGTTTCCTGTCCTGACCACGGTACGAACGCGGCACGTGTGGTGTATGTGGCGCAGTGTGCGGGTGTCGCCAGCGGTGCGCGTTCGCCACCGAAGAAGTGCAGTTCGAGTTCTTCAAACGGCAGCTCCGGGGTGTTCTTGAACGTCGTTATCAGCTGGCCCGGTGTTTCGCACGTCATTCCGGAGATCGTTTCTCCGCTCGTCTGACAGAGCCTGACTTCGCCGGGGAGCTTCACCAGGGTGCCCGAGACGGGGTCTTCGGCGACCATGTACATCGCGATCAGGCTCCCGAACGGGTTCGCGTTCTGTGAGGCCAGATAGACGGCGCCTTCGATCGCGTGCGGCAACAAGGGAGTGTGTATGACGGCGGTGGCGATCTTGGACTCGTCGGGACAAAAGTTTTTCCCGGGCTTTAGTAGTTCTTCTTCGCCTGCTTCGATCGCGGCGTGACTATGTGGTAGACGCGGTGTGAACAGTGCGCGTTCTTCACCGCCAACTTCAAACCCGGTGAAACCGACCAGACCTTCCGAGCAGCCTTCAAGGCCGTCCCCGCCCGCGGGGTTCACAGCCACCCCGCCCGGCAACGCGACGGTCGTGTTCTTCAGTGTCGACTCGGCCAACCCTTCGGGGTCCAGGGCGGCTTCCTGAGGTACGTGCACCCCTACGGTCAGGCCGGTGGAGGTGCTCCCGTCGGGAACATCGGGGACTGTCGTGATCGACGGTTCGAAAGACAAATGGTTGCATCCGTCTATCTGCTCGGGCAGGGTGTATGTCGCCTGCGCCGCTTCTTCAGGCCCCTCCGACGAGCCCCAGCTCTCGCCGTAGAGGGTGGATGTGAACGGTTGCGCGCAGGAGGTCGGCAATACCAAGAACGGTGCGTTCGTGGTTGGGGGCGTGCACGTGCCGACATCGTCAAGGCATTCCCAGCCGCGATAATGGTCGTGCAGTTCGTTGCCGGGCACACCCCAGAACGTCAAACGCACGTTCAACAACGACACCTGCTGGGTGATGTCATACGACCCCACGGTAATCGCATACGATCCCCCCGAGCGCACGCTCGCGTCAAGATCGCTCGTCACCACGCCCGCGGCCTTGAACGCGAACCGTGCGGGCTCCCCTTCAAGCGGCGTCATGTTGAAGATCGGTACCGTCGTCGAGCTGAAACCACCATTCCCGGGATCGGTGAACTGCACCACCGCGACACCGATCGCCGCGTCCGCCGGACACGCATTGGCTATATATTCACCCAGCGATACCTGGAGCGCGAACTGCGCATCCGTGCACTGCGCGAACGGAGTGGGGTTACCGAACATCCCGACCGGCAATTCCCCCACCAAATCCTTCGCCAACCCACGACTCACCGGAGCTTTATGAAACGGATCCAACGGACCCTGATCCAACGACACCAAACTCGTCACCTGAAAAGGATGCGACCCCGCCTGCGTATCAACACCACCACCCACAGTTTCAGGAACCAGATTGTAATGTTCGATACCAAACCCGGTAGCTTCGCCCACAGTCAAATGTTGCGACGCGCTGACCGACCGCAACGCGCCACCACCAGACACGCTCGCGCTCACCGATTCCGCTTCAGACACACTTTCAGAAACCCGCACCGCGACCCTCACTTCAAGCAATTCATACGCCGGCAACACCTCATGCACGATTTCTTTTTTCGCGTTTTCGTATTCCCCGAACGTACACGTCACAACCGTTTCCCTGCCCGCAACTTCGTTAGACGCGCACTTCATCGGACCACGCGCAAACGCGGCCGTACCACCACCAGCACCTTCAACACCAACAACCGTCAACCCCGCAGGCAACGTATCCGTCACCGTCACCACACCACTCGTCGACGCATCACCCAAATTCTCCGCCCACACCACCATCTGACCCGTACCACCAGGCACCAAACCCGTCGGCCGCGAACCAACCGTCACACTCCACCACGGGCTCCCCGCTTCCGACGCCCACGCAGGATCCGCGGCATACGAGGTCACACCAATACCCAACACGCCCAACACAACGACCAGCATGAGCAACCTCACACCCAAACCCCGCATATCAAACATCCTCACGCTCATCGTCCACTCCTCCCACCAACACTTTTACCCTGCCCTTGAACACTTGTCTTCCTGCCACGCTTCGAATTCCCGCTACTCCCGTACCGTGCCCGCGCGGAGCGTTCACACGCCAAACGCTTCTTCTTCACCCGGGATTTACGACACGCCTTCAACGCCTCCTCGAGCTTCTGCGCCCGCGTCCGTGGTTTGACCGTTTTCGCCGGCGCAGGCGTGCTGACCGTCGAGCCGGCCGCCGACAAATTCCCGGGCCCCGACACCACGGTACTCGCGGGGGCGCCGAACACTTCGGGCTCTACCGACGGCGCCGCACGACACGCATCAGCGGTCAAACACACCGGTGGCGCCGATTCTTCCACTCGACACGGCGAACCAACAGAACACACATGCGCATCATAAATATCAAACGCATTATCAACATCCTGCCCCGTCAACCTCGCGCTCGTCATAAAGAACACGTCATCGCCATTTTCGCTCGCGTCCACAAACGCCGATTCGCCGGCGGCGGTACCGGAGCTGATCAAACCAACACACCCTTCGGCGCTCGCAACATAAATCGACAAATCGGTACTGCAACCCGACGAGCCACCAACACCCACAGGCTCGTACTCATACACACTCTGATTATCGTTCGTGTCCTGAGGCACAAGCGCAGCACTCGAATCAAAAAACAACCGGCCACTATCAGACAAATACCTAGGCCGATACCACGCCTTATTCAACTGGAACGACACGTACCCGGGAAGGCTGGCCGCAAACCACTGCGTCGGCGCGAACACCGATGTGTCACCTTCGACAAGCCCATTTTTGGGCACCCGCTGATATTCGACGCCTTCCGGACGCGCACCACTGGGATCGCACGACGCGCACACCAACCGTCCCGTACCTTCCAAGGAAGCATGATACAGGAACACCTCCTCATCCGGCTCACCGCTACCCGCATCGTGATTATCATACCCCGTCAATTCACGATCGGACACAAACGCCAACCACCGCCCATCAGGAGAAACACCAGCCGTCAAACCAGACAGGTTAGCAAGGTCTACGCCCGACCAGTCAGCGAAATCATCACCAGACAACACAGCCACCAGCCGCGCCTGTTCCCAGCCAGACCCGTCATAATGCGCCACATACAGGTTACACGTCGCGCCCGGAACGGATTCTGAGTTCACGCAACTACCGGGCTTCGCGCCTTCGCTCGCCGTGCCCGGCAAAACACCGTTAGCGACAAAATAAGCCCACGACCCGTCTTCGCTGAACCCCGTCATCACCCTCTGAACAGAACCCGCTTCTTTATGTTCATTCTTCGGAGTCAGATCCGTCAACGCGCATTCGAGCCGCCCCTCCACTTCGCCGATTTCACACACATACAGGTCCGGCTTACCCGCTTCCGCGTCGGAATCGCTCGTCAACTGCTGCGTATCGGTGAAAAACACCCGGGACCCATTCGCAGACGCACCCTGAAAGACCGGTTCCACCGTCCCATACCCTTTTCCTTCCTTTACCTGATCAAGCCGCAACGACACACCCTTCGCCGTATCACGCACGAACAACCCACCATGTTCTTCGGTCCAGAACACCATCGAACCGTCGCCGGACACCGCTCCCCGCGCGTCCTGTTCAGCGCCGGGCTCTTCATAGCCCAGCAAAGCGCCATTGGGCGCCGGACGATTTTCTTCATTCAAGCTGACCAGTTCCAACCGTTCGCTCGGAGGCTTGCTCGCCGACCACTCATACAACTCTCTGCCACCCGCAGGGGTCACAACGTTCGTGAGCTGCACTTCCGATTTCACGATCACGTGCTGAAGATCGGGTGACGCGCCGATAACGTTGACAACGCCGTTTGTTTCTCTAGCCCTGGTTTTTGTTTCTTCCACACCGTTAAAATCAGCGGTAGGCAGCACGTCACTGTACCCTTCCTCACCAGTCACAACCGGCTCATAACACGTGCCTTTACCAGATTCGCTCGCGCACGTCAGATCGTGACGCAGATACGGCGTGCGACCCGTATCCGGCGGAAACACTTCAGGTTCAAGCGACGTGAACGGCCCCCGCGGTTCCACCAACGCCAACCCCAGATCCGGTGAAAAGAACTTGTACTCCGCACTACCGCCAAACGCGGCACCAACAGCAGAACCATGCGGCGTAGCGATATCACGCGAAGACCAACCCCCATCACTCCCACGCACAGCCAAAGCCTGCTCCACTTCCGAGAACCCCGCGGCGCCACGTTCACTGGGACTCTCAAACGCAAAAGTCAACGCATCACCCGACAACGACGCCAACATCGCGATACCTTCACTATCTATCGGCCGATACAACGTCGCACCGTGCTTGTCCGGCGGGGTCACCAGTTCCCACGCCCGCCCGTCCGGCAACACCGCGCTCGCTCCCGCCGGTTGCGTCGTGAACGTATGGTCGGGCCCCGCGAACGCGACCGGCCTGAACACACCCGATTCCACTTTCAGATCGCTGACCGCGACCACACGATAATGATAAGTCGTGCCCGGCGTCAGGCCCTGCACATGATCGCTCACGTCATCGTCGCTGCCGCCGCCCGCGGGCAACATTTCACCCGGCGCCGCCGGCGCCGTAGAGCACCCTTCGCTCACACCTTCCGCCGTCAAACCACACGCGCTCGTGGAACCCGCATCCGTGTACTGAAAAAAATACGACGTTTCCGCACCATTCGGATCGATCTTTGCACTCAAACTCGCCGCCGTCGCCGACACGTCACCCACAAACTCACCGTGAACACCAGGACCCGGCGTGTGAAATTCCTGATCCTGCAGCGCTTCCCCCGTATTCACACCATTATGATTCGACGCCTGCAACCGATAATGATAGGTCGTGTCCGGCGCCAACCCACGCACCATCGAACGCACCGGTTCGTACTTGTTTACGTCCGCCACACCTTCAGGTTCACACTTCGCGTCCGGTTCCCCAAACGCTTCGCTCGTCCCCCACGCAAACCAGCACTTAGCTTCGCCTTCACCCAACGGGTCCACCGCACCCGACAACACCGCCGAAACATCCCCCTCACCGTCAATGCTAGCAGTCGCCGAACCCGTTTCCACATCCGGGATCACCACATCCGGACCAAAAACATCCACCCTCCCCGCATGTTCCGCGACAAACACATCCCCACCAGGCCCAACACCCACACCCGCCAATTCATTAAACAGGCCTTCACCAGGACCCGTGATACGACCCAAAAACACACCTTCACCAGAAAACTGATCCACCACACCAGAACTCGACGACGTGCTCGCCACATAGATCTCACCCGACACCGGATCAACCGCCATCCCCACGAGAGTTCCGAAAGTCGCTCCCGGCGGACCCGTGATCTGCCCCACGTACACATACTCATGCGACGCCGCCGGTTCAAACACATCAATCACTGGACGATGCGTAACCGCAGACGCATCCACCACCAGCACATCCCCGTTCGCCGGCGACACCGCCACACCCAGCGGGTCTATAAACGGCACCGGCGCGCTACCACACGACTCACCCGTTTTCGCGCACGTCCCCTTCAACGTCGCCACCACTTCCGGTTCTTCACCGTTGGCACCCGACGGCTTCGCAAACACGCTCACAACGCTATACGCACTCCCACCATAGTTTGCATATGTGGCGACGTACACATCACCTTCGGTGAAAGGATTGCTCGACCGGTCAACCGCCACGCCACTCACTGTCCCGTCCACATTGTCCGGTCCGCCAAACGATTTATTTTTCGTGTGCACACCGGTCCACGGTGTCCCCAACAACTTCCCCGAGCTCGCCCCGTACACCCCCACCACACCCTGCGGACCCGGTAACTCACTGTCAGTGTAAACCTCTTCTTCAGACCCAGCATCCCCCACCGCCAAACCACCACTACCGATTTCCGCAAGACCACCTTCAGGATCGAGCTGCGGCCCCACAAAACCCCACGGCGAACCCGCTTCAAAACCATCGATCTCATAACTGCCTTCCCGCGCACGCCCTGCACCTTCACTCCCCACCCACACCCGATCGCCCGCAACAGCCAACCTGTGGATGCGCCCGAACGCTCCCGGCGTACACGCCAATTTCCCACAATTCAAAGGCACACCCTCATTCAGCTTTTCAGTCGGTTCAGGCAACAACACATGCGTATCCTCGGCACCGGCCGACCCCGCGCCGAACAACCCCAACGCCACGACGACGGCGAGACCCAGCAGGACGAGCGTGCGGACGGGACGGCTCGCACGCCGCGCGAAAGACCACCGGCGCGGGGGCCCGGACGGGCCATATGGCCCGTCCGGGATGCCAGGAACACCATGAAATAGAGACATCGCTCAACTCCTCCGCCGCGCCGGTGACCGCTATTCCGCGGTCACCGCCCAGGTGCCATAGGCGGTGGCACCGTTTTCAGTAACTGCACCGCTGATGATCGCGCCCGACGTAGCGGCTCCGCTTTCGCCTGTGGCGGGGTCGGTGATGCGTCCAGAGGAGATCACCACTCCTACCACTTCTCCAGCATATACGCACAGATTGCCGGGTTCAGCGGTCGGCGTCGTCACGTTGCCGGGGCAACCAGAGCTCTCGATTTCTTCGTCTTTGAATGTTTCGCCATTTACGACCATTTCTTTGCCGGCCGTATTGATGTAGTGGACATGACAGCCCGACGCGATACGGCCACTCACTATTTTTGTGCATGCGCTTCCTCCCGGTAGGGCGGTCGTAAGCGGTATCGCAAACGACAAGGACCCCTTCAGGGTCCCGCTGACCGCGCTTTCTTCAAAGGCTCCAACCGCCCAGGTGCCCGTCTCGGTTTCGCCTTCCGGCAGCGTCTTGGTGAAGCCGGTTTTGCCGTTCGTGCCGCTACAGACAAGCGATACCCCGCTGGCGGATGTCACTTCGACCCCGCCGTTTTCGCATTTTTCGCTACCGTTGGTTTTTTTACCGGCGAACGATTTGGTCGTGGCGCTCGTGCCGTTGTTACCCTGAGGGCCCTGGCCGCCGGCCGCTCCATTTTCACCTTTCGCCCCCGCGGCCCCCGCGGCGCCGGCGGGACCGGCTGGACCCTGAGCGCCGTTCGCACCCGCCGGACCAGGCTTGCCCTTCAGGGACGCCAGGACGGAGGGCTTGATCTGCTTGGTCGAGGTGATCAGGTAGTGCGACGCCGCGTAGGCCGCTCCGCCCGAAAGCGCGAAGAACAGCGCGAGGGTGGCGACGACGTTGGCATAGGACATCCGTTTGCGCAGTGCTGAGAACATCGTTTCACATCTCCTGTAGAGGTTTTAGCGTGCGCGAAGCGCTCACGGCCCGGGCCACGCAACTATAAGTAATCCACTTCGGTTGACGGGACTGCAGAGTCCTCTGTCCTTTACAACACGCGATCTGGTAGAGAGTTGCGCTCACTATTCCCCGATCACGACAAGTTCTTTGCCTTCGCCGAGCAGCACACCCAGTTCCAGACCGACTTCCAGCGTCCCGGACCCGCTCACCGAGGAGGTCAATCGCGAGATGAGCTGTTCTTTTTCTTCGAAATCATAGAAACCGGTGACCGCCTGAACGCCGGTCGTGGTATCGACCGCGAACCGGGCTTCGGTGTGCTTGGCGGATATCTGTACCGGAGCTACCTCGAAGCCTTCCATCGCGCCGAACGTGACCGTTTCGAATGTCTTGGCGGATTCGCACGTGAACGGGCCGGCGAACCCCGGATAGAACAGTATTCCCGGCGCGCCACCCTCCTTTTCGACGTCCACGAGGAACCCTTCGAGGTTGGCGCTCGTGTTCTGGCATTCAAGCGGCTTGCCGGGCACGAGCAGATCGGTGGCCTTGCAGCCTTCAAAGCCGATCGTCTCATCGCTCGAGAACGGACCGGCGATCACGCCCCTGACGGTGGTGTGCGCGCACTTGACCTGCCATGCCAGTCCGGCAGTGGGACTGTGGTAGTAGAAGACCGCGGCCTTGCCCGTGACTTTGAACACGGCACCGGGTTTCACCGGCTCGGCTTCGTACTTGCCTTCACCGGCGGGATCGGGCTGCGCGCAACGGCTGCCTTCATAATGCCCGGTGAGACGCTTGCCCGCCTTGACCGCTTTGACACAGAGCCTGTATTCGGGCTGGCGCGGGGTTAGCGCGAGCGCCGCCGCCGGCATGACCGCGGCGGCCAGCGCGCAGACGATAAGCGCGCACAGCGCCGCGAACCCAAACCGCTGAGATCTCCCGGCGCTCATCGCTCTTACGGTGCTCATCGCGAGCCCCCCTTCTTCTGCTTGACGGTCGTATGCGTCGTCTTGGGCGCATACGCTTTGCGGGCGGCGCGTTCGCACGCCAGGCGCTTGGGCTTGGCGCGCTGTTTGTGGCAACGAGCGAGCGCGGCCGCGAGCTTTTGCGCGCGCGTCTGTGCCGGTGTCACGGAGACTTTTTCGCCGAGCACTTCCTGGCGGGGAGCGCTCACGCTCGCAGACTCTTCACCGGCGGGACCCGCGGCCGTGCTGCCAAGCGCGCCGGCGGGCTGGCCCGAGGACCCCGGCAAGGGCCGGCACCCATCGACGCTGACACACAGCGGCGTCTGCGTCGCCGCCTGGCTATAGCACGGCGCGGCGCTCGAGCATTCGTGTGCGTCATACACGTCGTAATCGGTGTCGGTGTCCGCGGCCAGGAGCTTGGCGCTCGTCAAGAAGAAGACATCCCCGCCGCTTTCGCTGGCGTCGAGGAACACCGCTTCCTGGCTCGAGACGCCCGAGGAGATCAGACCGATACAACCCTTCGCCGCTTCGCTGTAGCCCCGGCTCGCGCTCGCACACCCGCCCTGACCCTGCGCGCTCGCATACCCCGCGGGCTCATACTCATAGACATCCTCGCTGGAGTTGCTGTCCTGGGAGACCAGCTCATCGCTCGAATCGAAGAACAACCGGCCGCCGTTTGAGAGATAGCGCGGCTGATAGGCCGGCGCTTGCGCTTCATAAGACACCCAGCCGGGCACGCTCGCCGCGATCCACGCCGAGGACGGCCACACCCCTTCACCGCCGGCCAGACCGCCGTTCGAGGCCTCGATCTGGCTGTAGGGGACGCCCGCGGGACGCATTCCGGTCGGATTGCACGACGCGCACACCACCCCAACCCCGACCCGGTACAGATAGACCTCCTGATCGAGACGTTCACCCGGCCTGGCGCTCGTGAGATCTTCGTTGTCATACCCCGTCAGCGAACGCTGCGACATGAACGCGACCGATTCGCCGTCGGGAGAGACACGCGCGGTGTGATGCGTAAGCTGTGAGCTCCAATCCGGGAAATCGGCGGAGGAGAGCACCGCGACCAGCCGCGGCGCTTCCCAACCCGAACCGCCCAGATGCGACACGTACAGGTTGCACAACTCCGGGCGGCGCGAGGGGCCCGCCGCCTGGCAGTCGCCCTGCACCGCGCGCTCACCCGCGCTGTCGGCTTCGCCACCGCTCAACACTTCGTTGGCCACGAAATACACATACGAGCCGTCTTCGCTAGTGCCGAGCACCCCGAGCGCGTCCGCATCCCCGCCGCCGCCCGCCGCGCAGACAGAGCAGCCACCGGAACCGGGCGCATCGAACTGGACGGTTTCGCCGCCGCCGGGCTCGACGTCGTGCGAGCTCCACCCTTCACCGCCACGCTCAGAGACCACCAGCACCCCACCGCCGCCGAGCCCGGCTTCGGTCGGGGCGCTCGCCGGATAGACGACGCTCTGACCGTCCGCCGCCGCCCGCGCGATCCCACCGACACCGACGATCGCGCCGTGCTTATCCGCCGGGGAGACCAGCTCCCACTCACGACCGTCGGGCAGGACCAGCCTGCCCCCGGGCGCCTGCGTCGTAAACGTCTCTTCACCGCTCCTCACCGTCCGCGGCGAACCACCAGCATCGTTTTCGGCGACCACACGGTAGTGATATGCCGCATCCGGCTGCAGACCAGCGACGGGGACACCCACCTGGTGCATTTCGAAATCGGCGCCGAGCGTGACGGGCGTAGCGGGCACACTCGCTTCATAACCCGCACCAGAACAGCCGGCCAGCGTCACGCAACGCCCGTATTCAAAACGATACGCGCTCGCCGAACCACGCGGATCCAACTGCGCACGCAAGCCCGCGCCGCTCGCCCCCACTTCAACCGGCTCTTCACCGCCAACAACCGGCGCACCGGCCGGTTCGGGCGTGAACACCGACACCGTCCCCGCGAGAGAGTCCACCGCATACACCGTTTCGCTGCGCTGATCCACCGCGACGCTGCCCGCACCCGTCAGCTGGCCCTCGCCGAGCCGTTCGATCAACATGCCGTCGGGCGCATAGCGCGCGAGCGAGGTCGTGTCATCGACATAAACCTCGCCACTGGCGGGTTCGACCGCGAGCCCGGGCGCCGCCGTGCTACCGGGAACCGGTTCATGCAACGGCTGACCGTCCACCCATGAATCGAGCACGCTCCCGGCGCCACTCTGCTCTGTCACAAAGGCTTCATCTTCAAGCGGATAAGCGAAAGACTCATAAACATCGCCCTGCCCATTGACCGCCAACCCCGGACGCTCGCTCGCGCCCGCTTCCGCCGTCATCGCCACACTACCCTCGAAACGATTCAAAGACAGATCGTTAAAAGCTCGACAGCAACCCTTCGCCATGAGGACCGGCGGAAGCGACCAACACCGTCCCCGTTTCGTTGACCGTAACACCATACAACGCGCCAAAAGGAACCCTGTGCGCGCACGACTGCGCTTCACCGGGCGCGGGACACGTACCCGCCAGCTGACTCAAATATTCCCCTGAGGCGCTGAACTTGTCGATCACGCCATGACCGGTATCGACCACATACACATCGCCCCCGGACGGGTCGAGCGCTTCGCACTGACCCTGCGTGAACACACCACCAGTGCGCTGTTCACGCAAACTGCAAGCATTGTCGATCGCGATCCCTTCCGGATCCAACAGCGACCCGGCAGGCGTATACGCGCCATTGAACGAGCCTTCAAAAGCGCTGCCGCTTTCGTCAAAGCGCTCCACCCGCACTTTGCCCTCATCCAACACGTACACCTCGCCACTCGCTTCGTTCACCGCGATCCCCGACGGATCTTCAAATTTCTCAAACTGGCCGTTGCCCGGCGTCTTGCCGTTGAACGCCCCCGCGAAAACATGGCCACGATAAGCGAACGCCGACGACGCCGCGAAGGCCAGCACCGCCAAAGCACTCACGACACCCAACGCGAGCGCGCCTTGCCTGTTCGGTATGAGGGCATTTTGTCTGTTCACTGGCCGCATCCCTACGCCTCTCCTCTCAAATAACCAACGAGCGCATCCTGCGTCTCGTGGACCAACTCACCCGACAAACCAACCACTGCTGCTGCTGCTGCTGCTCGACTCAAACCACGACCGCCGCCCCGGACGGCGACACGACTGAGACCGCCCGGGACGACAATCGCGACACGACGTGCGAGAAAGCTCATTCCCACGCGCCGTCAGCAGTCCATATCAGGCCTTAGACGACGATATAGACTCCCTTCGCCTTCAATGCCTCCGCACCAACGACCGTCGCTTCTGCTTCACCGGGTTCGGTGGAGAGATGGACCGGTCCCAGGGGATTCCCTTCAGAATAGAAGAGCTGATTCTTCTGTTCACCGGAACCGTTGACGGCATAGGTGAACGTAATGCCTTTGCTGCTCGAGGTCGCCGAACCAACCAGACCACCTTCGACTTCAAACGATTCCGTTCCACAGCTAAAAGGCCCAACCGGCGACTCTGAGAACACACCGGTTTCGGTCTCCGCTTCATTGAGGAAGCGAAGCAGCACACCGTATTCTTCGGGACTTACGATCTTACCTCCGACGCCGCACGCTTCGTGTTTTTCGTTGGTGCAGCCTTCGAACGTAATCGTGTCTTCGGTCTGGCTCTGCGTTATGATCACGCCTTTGACGGTGTCCTTCTTGCAGGTGATGGTCTCGACTTTACCGCCCGCGCCCTTAACCTTGAACGTGGTCGTCTTGCTCTTGCCGGTGAATTCAGTACCGACAGCCGACGTACGTTCGTACTTACCGTGCCCTTCCGCTTCGGTACCCGGTTCGCTGCATTCCTTGTTGTTGAAATGACCTTCGTATTTGTGCGTGGCACCCTTTGCGGCCTTCGCCGCTTTGACGCACTTCGTGAATTCCGGCGCGAACGAGTTCGCCGACGCGGCCGAAACGACGACCGCGCTGAACGCGAACACCGCGACCAGGCACGCTCCCACAATCCTAATCCTCTTCATGTCTATCTCCACTCCTCTTTCTTGTTCCGTTCTTGGATCCGCGCGGGGCGGACATTTTCATTCCGTCCCGAAAACCGCTTCGCGGCGCGGGACGGCCTGAAAATCTCCGTCCCGCTTAGCTGACTGCTTTCTTGCCCCTGCAACGCGCCCACGCACGGCCGTCCGGCCGAGCGTGCGCACGCTCGCCGCCGCGCCAGACACAACCCCGGCGCGACGCACGCTTGCCGCCGCGCCCGACACAACCCCGGCGCGACGCACGCTTGCCGCCGCACCCGACACAAGCCGGGTGCGACGCACGCTTACAAACTTGATGGGCGCCGCGGCGAGGGAGCACCGCGACGCCCGGGTGCTGCGGAGCCGGCACGTAAGGGAGTTGCGCCGGGACCTCCTCGAACGCCGCCAGAGGGATGGGGATGACGACGCTCGAACAGGCTCCGCCGCCCGCGACCACGCGCCGGCATTGGGGGACGGCCGGGTGGGCCCGCAATCCGCCCGGGGCCCGCGGGGCCCGCGATCCGCCCGGCGCGCACACGCGCCCGCGACACACGCGCTCGCGCGCGCATCCCCGGCGCCGGCGCGCACACCGACAAAATCCCCGGAGCGCGAACGTCCGAACCAGCCCATGACCATCCCTCCTCTCTGTAAAATCCATCCGCGGCCGCTGCTGCGCCGCAACCCCTACGCGCCGCCTCTCGCCGGCGCGCCCATCTCTCTTGTTACGGGCACACTCTGACTTCGCTGGGCTGCTTTTTCTAGGGGATAGTCAGGTACTTGAAAGTCAAGTCGATGGGGGGATCGGGTGCAGAGGTCTTACGCCGCTTCGCGGAGCCGGCCGCTCGTCGACATGGCGTTCTAAACGCGCGAATAAGAACGCTATCGCGCCAGATTTGGCGGGGCGAGGGGTGTTTTCCGCGGCTAGTGCTAGCCTGGCCGCGATGGCCACAGCCGCGAAACGCACGACCACGAAGAAGCTTAAGGGCGCCTCCAAAGCCCCGTCCAAGTCGCGCGGCCGACCAATGGCCAACGGCATTGGGCCGATCAAATCGAGGCCTCGTCGAGAAGCGATCGAGGCGCTGATCGAGTACACCACGAAAGACAAAGAGCTGAGCCCCGAGGTGGAAGCGACGCTGAAGGACGACGCCTGGGGCAAGCGTCTCGTCAATCCGTGAGCCTGCCGGACAACCGGATCTACCTGTTCGACCATGAAACTTCACTACGATCCCGAAGTCGACATCGCCTCGATCTCGCTGGAAGCGGGAGATGCGGTCAGCGAGGAGTACTCCTGGGGCCTGATCGATCGCGACCCCGACGACGGGCACCTGATGGGCTTTGTGCTCTGGGAGGCATCCAAGATCCTCCCCGTAGAGATGATCGCCGCGCTGGGCGGCCGGGACTCCGATCCCAGCAAGCCGACCGCATCCGCGGCCTGAGCCCAGAGCCAGACCGTAGACGAGGAGAATGCGGCG
Organism: uncultured Solirubrobacterales bacterium; assembly: GCA_963702185.1. Lineage (GTDB taxonomy): Bacteria > Actinomycetota > Thermoleophilia > Solirubrobacterales > Solirubrobacteraceae > Palsa-744. The sequence goes on along the minus strand of OY969723.1, from coordinate 2,514,945 downwards.
TCGTCGCCCTCATCGCGCCACAGCATTCCAAATGCGCGAACAAGAACGCTATCGCGCCAGATTTGGCGGGCGGATAGCCCGTAAACACAGGCGATCGGCCCGCTTCGATCCCGCCTCCGACGCGTTTCATCCCCGCGGCTTAGTACGTTCGCCGCATGCCAGTTGCCGCGACCATCCAGATCCTGTGCGAGTCCAATACCTCCTTCGGTGTATGCTTGAGCCGTCGGACGGAAAAGCAAGCGAGAAACGGCTCCCGGTCTACCATGAGACAAGATCGTTATCATCGATCTCATGCCGACACGTAAGAAGCAATCCGCCATGGGCGGGGGCTCGCACGCACGCCCCCCCCAAGTCCAGCAGCCGCAGACCAGACCGCTCCTCTCGCCGAGGGAAGACAAAGCTCTGCGCTGGGTACGAGATGTCGGGCGCTGGCCGACACCACCGATTCGCCCCGACCGGTCGAACCGCTACCTCATGCCTCAGTAGGCCGGAAGGGTCGAGGTACGATCGAAGAATAGCTTCGTCGGACGTTGCTGCTCGCCAGCACCAAGGCTCTGCATAAAGACCTCAGCTCGCACATATAGCTCCCAGTATGCAGCCCAAACGGGATCGTGCCGGTCAAGAAGGTCCACATGGAGCCCGACGTCATCGCGGGCCTCCTCGGCACCAATAAGCCGCCCGTGGCTAAAGCGAGTATTCGCCGATAGCAAGTTCTCGGCGGCGCGCTTGGCCCGTGCTCTGATGGTGTTGACGTGGCGTGTTTCGTTGCGCGCCTTGAACATCGCCGGGAGCTGATACTCGCGCAGGAACTTGCGTGCGATGTCGCGGCTGAACTCTACTCCGCGCCGGCAATGCTCGATGAAGGCTGGCTCCATCGTGCTCGCGGCGAGACTCTGGAGCATTCCGACCGGCGACTCGTTGTCTGCGATAAGGGTCTTTACGTCTTCCTGAGCATCGTCAAATGCCTGAATAAACGATTGTCCCGAGATCGACTGCACCACACCGCCAACCGCGATCTCGTATTGAGGATCGATAGGTCCGAGCTCCGACCTATCGCCCATGACGATGGCGTCGCCACCAAGCGCGATCATGGTGGCAGCGCTCTTTGCATAGTTCGGGACGATCACCCGAAAGCTCTCAGTGCAGCAAGAGCGACACATTTGGACGATCTTCTCAGCCACCTCACCAAATCCGCCCGGGCTATGAATGAGCAAGTCGATAGACGCTACGTCGCCGAGTGCGTCAAGCATGCTCCCAAGCGGAGCGGCATCAGATTGGTCAATGCTACCGCCCGGACCCGACAGGTAGCAAAGAAGACGGCGATCATCGTCCTCCAGCAGGTCAAAAAGTCGGTCCTTGGCGAGCAGTTGGTCCGCCCGATATTCCTGGGCTAGTTGTTCTGCCTCGGCAGATACACGCCCCGTTTCCCGGAGAACTCCGTGCAGGACCGGGTCGGCCGCAATCTTCGGGTTTGGTGGCGATGACATTAGGCTGGCAGTCTAACGGGTAGATTGTAGTCAATAGTCAATCCAGCGGGGAGAATGTCGCGATCGCAGCGGGGAGATTGCAGTGTCGCGGCTCTCGTCGCGACACAGCGTTCCAAATGCGCGAATAAGAACGCGATCGCGCCGGATTGGCGGGGACTTCGCGCCGAGTCAGCCCGCGAGCAGCGGCAGCAGCGCCTGCAGCTTGATCTCCGTCTCGGCCAGCTCGGCCGGTGGGCGGGAGTCGCGTACGATGCCGTTGCCGGCGTAGCAGCGGGCCACGCTGCCTTGCAGCAGCGCGCAGCGCAGGGCCACGCACAGCTCGCCGTCGCCGGTGGCGTCGGTCCAGCCGACCGGGCCCGCGTACCAGCCGCGGTCGAGGCCCTCCAGGGCGGGGATCAGCGCCATCGCCCGATCGCGCGGCTCGCCGCCGACCGCGGGCGTCGGGTGCAGCAGGCCGGCGAGCTCGAGCGCGTCGATCGGCGCCGCCAGCTGCGCGCGGATCGGCGTGGCCAGGTGCTGGATGTTGGCGATCTTCACGAGCTCGGGCTCCTCTGACGCGGCCACCCACACGGCGTGCGGGCGCAGCGTGCGCTCGATCCGCCGGGCGACGATCGCGTGCTCCTCGCGGTAGCTGCGATCGCGCAGCAGCTGCTCGCCCAGATGATCGTCCACGGCCGGATCGGCGCTGCGCCTGGTGGAGCCCGCCAGCGCGAGCGTGCTCACCCGGTGGCCTTCGCGGCGCACGAGCAGCTCGGGGCTGGCGGCGATGAACGCGCTGTCCCCGCGTCCCACGCAGAAGCAGAAACACCCGGGGAACGCCTCGCGCAGCACGCCGAGCAGCGCCGCCGGATCGTAGGCGCGGAGAGCGTGCGCCTGGACCTCGCGGGCGAGCACGACCTTCTCCAGATCTCCCCGCCCGATCAGCTCGGTGGCACGCTCGACCGCCGCCTCATAGTGCTCGGGCGCCATCGTGCTGAGCACCCGATGGCGGCCGGCCGGCGCGGGGTCGAGCAGCGGCAGCGGCCGCGTCGTGTCCAGCTCCCCGGCGCGGCGCTCCAGGCGGGCGAGCGCCTCCTCGACGGTGTCATCGCCGGCCATGAGCGCGGCCAGCGTCAGCCTCACATCCGTGGCGGGGCGATCGGCCGGGCCCGTAGCCGCCCCCCGCGGCGCCGCCGGTGCTCGGTGGCGCCTGATCGCAATCTCGGGCACGATCATCGAGGCGGGCTCATACCCCTCCCACTCGGGCGCGCCGCCGCCTTGGTGGGCGAACGCGAACCCCCCCACCGCAATCGGCCCAGACCTGTCGGGATCCTCGCGCCGATCGCCGACAGCGCCCGCGACCAGCCCGCGCCAGCGCTCGGCGACGATGGCGAACCGGTCGGGGCCGGCCGCGCTGAGCCGCGCGACCTCGCCGAGCGCCGCCAACGCCGCTCCCCCCCGCTCCGGCTGCTCGAAGCAGAACCACGGCTCGCCGGGCCGTCTGGACGCGCACACGACCGCGCTCGGATCGAGCCCGCCCGGCAGTCCGATCGTGCAGGTCGCCAGCGTCGCCTCCCCCGTGCGCCTGGCCCGCCGCAGCGCAAGCTCCAGCCGCGCCACCAGCCGCTCCCTGTCCTGCTCGCCCAGCGCGAAAGGCGCCTGCTCTCGATTGTGTTGGCTAGCGGCCTGCTGCATGTCTGCCTCCTGAGGCAGGTTGGGCAAGCAGGTCAAGAAATTCGAAGGCCCACCCACCCGCGTGGCGCGCCTTGCACGCGAGCGACCGAACACGCCGACCGATCGCTGACCAAGATGCGCTCATCGATCGGCCAGCGCCGCCCAACGTGCCTCAGGTCTCCGCACGTCCCCGAGAGATCGCTATCTCTCCGGTCCTCATCATCTCGATCAGCCCGAACGGCCGGACCATGTTCTCGTAAGCCTCGATCTTCTCGGTCGTGCCGGTCACCTCGACGATCACCGAGCGCTTGGTCACATCGACGATTTTGCCTCTGAAGATCTCGGTGATCTGCATCAGCTCTCCCCGCTGGGGCCCGTCGGCTGAGACCTTGAACAGCGCCAGCTCGCGCGCGACCGTGTCGGTCGGCTCCAGGTCGCGGATCTTCAGCACGTTGATCAGCTTGTGCAGCTGCTTGGTCACCTGGTCGATCGGGTGCACGGCGCCGTCGACCGTGAGCGTCACCCGCGAGATCTGCTCGTCGTCGGTCGGGCCGACCGTGAGCGTGTCGATGTTGAACCCGCGGCGCGCGAACAGCCCGGCGATGCGCGTGAGCACGCCCGCCTTGTTCTCGACCAGGATCGACAGCACGTGCTTGCGCCCCGTGCGCAGTCCGGCCGAGGCCTCGAGCTCCTCGAGACTGAGCGGCGCCTTGGTGCCGGGCTCTCCCACGAGCGAGCTCACCCGACCATCTCGCGCGCGGGCTGGCCCGCCGGGATCAACGTCGTACCGGGAGTGGGGCAGGCCCCCCTCCCGACCACCCCCCACTTTGAGTTGGCCGTCGCCATCATCCGACCATCTCCCTCGCGGGCTGGCCCGCCGGGATCATCGGGTAGGTGTTCTCCTCGCGCGTCACCCGCACGTCTACCAGCACAGGGCCGGGAGTGTCGATCGCGCGGCGCATGTCGTCCACGAGCGTGGCCTTGTCCTCAAACCGCATGCCGGTCGCACCGTAGGCCTCGGCGAGCTTGACGAAGTCGGGGTACTTGCCCATCTCCACGTGGCTGTATTTGCCATCCCAGAACAGCTCCTGCCACTGGCGGACCATGCCCAGGTAGCCGTTGTTCATGATGAACACCTTGATCGGAATGCTCTCCTGCGCGCAGGTGGCGAGCTCCTGGATGTTCATCTGCACCGACCCGTCGCCGACGATGCCGCACACGACGCGATCCGGGCAGCCCACGGCGGCGCCCATTGCGGCCGGCAACCCGAACCCCATCGTCCCGAGCCCGCCCGAGTTGATCCAGCGCCGCGGCGCCGTGAAATCGTAGTACTGGGCCGTCCACATCTGGTGCTGGCCGACATCGCCCACCACGATCGCCTCGCCGCCCGTGGCCTCGTGCAGCGCCTGGACCATGTACTGCGGCTTGATCTCGCTGTCGGTCGAATCCTCGTAGCCGAGCGGGTACTTGGCGCGCCAGCCTTCGATGCGCTCCCACCACTCGTTCAGCCGGCCCGGATCGGCGCTCAGCGCGCGATACTCGATCACGAGCTTGGCCAGCACGTGCCCCGCGTCGCCCACGATCGGAATGTGCGCGGGCACGTTCTTTGAGATCTCCGCCGGGTCGATGTCGATGTGGATGAACTTGGCCTTGGGCGCGAACTCCGACAGCTTGCCCGTGATGCGATCGTCAAACCGGGCGCCGACCGCGCAGATCAAATCGGCCTCGTCCATCGCATAATTGGCCGCGCGCGTGCCGTGCATGCCGAGCATGCCCAGCCACTGGGGATGGGGCGTCCCCATTCCGCCCTTTCCGTCGAGCGTGCGGGCCGGAAACGCGCCGAGGCCCATCAACGTGCACGTCACCGGGAACCGGTCGGATTCGGCCAGCTCGACCAGCTCCGCCGATGCGTTGGAGTTGACCACGCCCCCGCCGGCATAGATGACCGGACGCCGCGCGGCCGCCAGCGCCTTGGCGGCCTGGCGGATCTGCTTCTGGTTGCCCTCGGTCGTCGGCTGATAGCCGGGCAGGCGGATGTCGGTCACGGGCTCGTAGTCGATCTCCGCGCGCGACAAGTCCTGGGGAATGTCGACGATCACCGGCCCGGGTCGGCCGGTGCGGGCCAGATAGAAGGCCTCGTGGATCGCGCGCGGGATCTCGCGCGGGTCCTGGATCATGAACGAGTGCTTGACGATCGGGATGGTGATCCCCAACGTGTCGGCCTCCTGAAACCCGTCGGTGCCCAGCAGCTCGGTGCGCACCTGGCCGGTGATGAACACGCACGGCACCGAGTCCATCATCGCGTCGGTGATAGGCGTGATCAGATTGGTCGCGCCCGGCCCGCTGGTCGCAAACGCCACCCCGACCTTGCCAGTCGCCTTGGCATACCCCTCCGCCGCGTGCCCGCCGCCGGCCTCGTGGCGCACCAGGATGTGCTTGATGCCGCCGGTCACGAACGCGTCGTAGGTCGGCAGGTTGGCGCCGCCGGGCAGGCCGAACACGACGTCCACGCCCTCGGCCTTCAAACATTCCATGATTGCGTCCACGGCGCGCATATTCAGAGCTTACCAGCGGGTTTTAGGACACTCCCAGGCCCACGCCGATCGCGAGCGCGATCAGGCCGCCCACGGTGACGACCAACAGCGAGGAGCGCATCGACACGTGCAGGAAGCGTTTGCGCACCCACGCGATCGCGAACAGCTCGACCGCCACCACGCACCCGGCGACGAGCAGCGCCTTGTGCACGTCTGAGATCAAAAACGGCAGCGTGTGAAATATGCCGCCCAGCGTCGTCATCCCACCGGTGATCGACCCGCGCACGACCGCCGAGCCGCGGCCGGTCTGTTTGCCGGTGTCCGACAGCGCCTCCGACCAGCCCATGCTGACCCCCGCCCCGAGCGCGGTCGCAAACCCGACCACCAGCGCGGTGTGCGAGTCCGAGGAGATGGCCGCCGCGAATATCGGCGCCAGCGATGAGACCGTCCCGTCGATCATGCCCACCAGCGCGGGCTGCACGACGCGCAGCACGAAGTCGGTCTCGTCTTTGAACCCCCAACGGTGGATCAGCCGGGAGATCGGGCTCTCGCGCGCGGGGGCGCTTGAGACGTTGGCGTCCATCGGCCCTTTATAGACGGCCCGCCACTTCGGGCTCCCTTATCTCACAGGAGCTCGAGACGGGTGCGGATCAGACCCGTGCAGCGGGCCTGCGTTGCATCGACTCGGGGGCGATCGGCACGTCCGGGTACTCGAGCTCGGTCCCGCAGCGCATGCACAACGCGTCATACGCCTTGGTCAGCTTGCCACAGCGCGGGCAGCGCGTGCGCGGCTCGTTGCGCTCCGAGCGGTAGGCGAGCGCAGCGAGCAGACCCATGATCGGCACGAGACCGGAGATCAGAAACCACAACCAGAACGAGCTGCCCTTGATTTTGCCGACGATCCCACCGGCCAGACCGAAGCACAGGGCGAGGATCAGGTACGGCGCCGCCGTATTCACGCGATCACCACTCGGCGCGGCACCTGCCCCTACACCTACAGCAGCACGCGCAACGCCCAGATGACCGCCGCGATCGCCAGGACCACGACGACGATCCCGGCGATGGCGACGGCGACCCCGATCAGCACGTGCAGCAGGAAGTAGCCGATGACGAGTAGCACGAGCACCGCCACGACGGTGCGCGCAAACGAGCTGCCTGTTGACGATCTCGTTGAGGAACTCATCTCAAGCACACAGGTTAGACGGTCTTGCGGCCAGCTTGCGCGCGGATGATGCGCGCCACCAACCGAGAACGATGTCCGCCGAGGCAGAGCGACGCGGATTGCGCCACCGAAAGCGGATCTGCGAACGGTACGGCCGGGCGGGAATCGCCACCCCGCCCGGCCGCGCCCCGCTCACTTCCGGCCGAGGGAAGCCGGAGGAGACCCTGTGAGGAGCGTCTGTCCTTGAGATCGTCCCGTCATGAACGCCCCATGCGGCCGAGCTCGCGAGCGATACGCGCCATCGCCACATCCACCTCGCTCGTCCCCGAGCGACGGCCGACACTGGCCAGCCTGTAGCGACGGATGCGCGGCCCGCGACCCGACGCGCCGTCCTGCTCCGGCAACAACACGAACCGGTGCGAGGGCTGGGCGATCGAATTGGCCACTTGAGAGTTCATGGCCAGGATATTGGCGCACGCCCCCGTGTCTGCCTTTGGACCGCGGTCCAAAATGTGGCGCCCCGAGGTGTTGCGGGTGACAGCGCGACGCAGAACACGCACAAGCTGCGCCGCGAAACCCGCGGACACGACCTTGTATCGCACCCGCTGAAGCTGAGGTCTCCGATCCGACTCGCACGCCCTCACGCCGCTACGCGATTGGGCGTGGAGCGGCATCGCCGCAGGTGCAAGCCTAAATACCCAACTGCTCATGCACGAGCCGGGTCACCTCACCGCCGTCGGCGCGTCCCTTGGTCTCACGCATCACCTGACCCACGATGGGGCCGATCGCCTTGGCGTTGCCCTCACGCACGCGCTCCGCGGCATCGGGATTTGCCTGCAGCGCCGCCGCGACGATTCCAGCCAGCTCGTCGGAGTCGCCGATCGCCTCCAGGCCCTCGGCCTGCACGATCAGCCGCGGGTCTCCCCCCTCGTTCACGAGCCGATCGAGCACCTGGCGTCCAGCCCCGACGCTGATGCGCTTGGCCGACACAAGTCCCACGAGCGCGGCCAGCGCCGCGGGCGTGACGCGGGAGATCGCCGGATCCTCGCCCTCCGGCAACCGCGCCACCAGATCGGTCACGATCCAGTTCGCCAGCGCCTGCGCCGGGGGCGGCGGAAGCTCGGCTCCGGCGGCCGCCTGCGCCCCCGCCCCCTTGACCGCGTCCTGCGCCACGGTCGCCAGCGCCGCTTCGAAGTAGTCGCCCAGCTCGCCCCTGAACGCGAGCAGCCACGCGCTGTCCGCCGTGAGCCCGAGCTCGCGCTCCAACCGCTGTGCCCGATCTGTCGGCAGCTCGCCCAGCCCCTCGCGCGCGCGTCTCAGCATCTGCTCGTCGATCTGGACCGGCAGCAGGTCGGGCTCGGGGAAGTAGCGGTAGTCGTGCGCTTGCTCCTTTGAGCGCAGCGAGGTGATCGCGCCGGCGCCACCGCCCGCGGAGCGGGTGGTGGGGTCGTAGTGCAGCGTCTCCTGCTCGACGTGGCCGCCGCCGGTGAGGATCTTTTCCTGCCGGGCGATCTCCGCCTTGATCCCGCGTTCGATGAACCTGAACGAGTTCATGTTCTTCAGCTCGGTCTTCGTCCCCAGCTCCTGGGCGCCGGCCGGCCGCAGCGAGATGTTGGCGTCGCAGCGCAGCGAGCCCTCCTCCATGTTCACGTCGCTGACCCCCAGCTGGCGCAGCGTGGTGCGCAGCAGCCTCAACCACTCGCCGGCCTGCTCGGCCGAGCGCAGATCCGGCTCGGTGACGATCTCCGCCAAGGGGGTGCCGCCGCGGTTGAAGTCCACCACCGATTCCTGGGAGCCGTGAATCCTTCCGCTCTCGCCCACGTGAATCAGCTTGGCCGCGTCCTCCTCCAGGTGCACGCGGTGGATGCGCACCTCCCCCAGGCTGCCACCGCTGCACAGCGGTTCGTCGTACTGGGAGATCTGGTAGCCCTTGGGCAGGTCGGGATAGAAGTAGTTCTTGCGATGGAACACGCTCCGCGGCGCGATCCGCGAACCGAGCGCCAGTCCGATCGTCAGGCCGAGGTGGATCGCCTGGGCGTTGGCCACCGGCAGCGCGCCCGGCAGCCCCAGACAGACTGGGCAGGTGCGCGTGTTGGGCAGCTCTCCGAACGACAACTCGCAGCCGCAGAACATCTTCGTGCGGGTCTTCAGCTGGACGTGGATCTCAAGGCCGATGACGGGCTCGAGCTCAGACACGGGCCGGGCTCCCGTCGAACGCGAGCGCCAGCTCGAGCGCGTAGGCCGCGTCCAGCAGCTCGTTCTCGCTGAACGCCGGCCCGGCGAGCTGCAGGCCGACTGGCAGCCCCTCGTGCAGCCCGCACGGGATCGAGATCGCAGGGATGCCGGCCAGCGACATCGGCACGGTGCAGTAGTCGTTCAGGTACATCTGCAGCGGATCGCCGGTCTTCTCCCCCAGCCCGAACGCGACCGACGGCGCGGTCGGCGTGACGATGAAGTCCACCCGGGCGAACGCCTGCGCGAAGTCCTCGGCGATCTTCGTGCGCACACGCTGGGCGCGCCCGTAGTAGGCGTCGTAGTAGCCGGCCGACAGCGCATAGGTGCCGAGCATGATCCGCCGCTTGACCTCCGCCCCGAACCCGTCGTGGCGGGTGCGCTCGTACATGTCCAGCAGGTCCTGGGGGTGGGTGGGATCGACACTCCGCAGCCCGTAGCGCACGCCGTCGAACCGCGCGAGGTTCGAGGACGCCTCGGCCGGGGCCAGCACGTAGTAGGCCGACAGCGCGTGGGGGGCGTGCGGCAAGCGGACGTCTTCGATGATCTGCGCGCCGAGCCCTTCCGCCTGGGTGAGCGCGGCGCGAAACGCCTCCAGCACACCCGCTTCGATGCCCCCGCCCGCGCCGATCGCGCCGGCGTCGGTCCCCTCGCCGGCGCCGCCACCACCGCCACTGCCACCACCAGCACCGCCAGCACCAGCACCGCCACCGGTCAGCTCGGCCGGCACGCCGATGCGGATGCCATCCAGCCGCTCGGCGTTGGGCAGCTCTATCTCCGCCGGCAGTTGCAGCGAGGTCGCGTCGCACGGGTCGCGCCCGACCATGTGCCTGAGCAAGAGCGCCGCGTCGGTCACGTCGCGGGTCAGCGGACCGGCCTGATCCAGCGAGGATGCGAACGCGATCATCCCGTAGCGGGAGACGGCGCCATAGGTCGGCTTCATGCCGACGATCCCGCACAGCGCGGCCGGCTGGCGGATCGACCCGCCCGTGTCGGTCCCCAGCGCCCACGGCGCGAGGCCGGCCGCGACCGCGGCGGCGCTTCCGCCCGAGGAGCCACCCGGCACGCGGGTGCGATCCCACGGGTTGAGCACCGGGCCGTAGGCCGAGTTCTCGTTGGATGAGCCCATCGCGAACTCGTCCTGATTGGTCTTACCCAGCAGGCTCGCCCCGGCGGACTGCAGGCGCGCGACAGCGGTGGCTGTGTAGGGGGGCTCGTAGCCCTCGAGGATGCGCGAGCCCGACTGGCTAGGCACGCCCTCGGTGCAGAACAGATCCTTGACCGCGAGCGGCACTCCGGCCAGGGGCGTATCGCGCAGCTCGAGCCCCGCTTGCGCAGCAGCTCCTATCGAGTCCCCTCCACCTCCACTCCCCGAGCCGGCCGGGGCGCTCTCGTCGGCCGGCGCAACCCACGTGAAGCAGTTCAGCCCATCGGCGGCGGCCCGTGCGCGGTATGCGTCGAACAGCTCCTGTGCAGACAGCGCGCCGATCGAGATCTGGTGCGCGGCCTCGGCCGCGGTGAGGGCGATGAGGTCGGCGTCGCTCATCGCTTGCTGGGATGGCAGTCGATCGTGTTCATATTGAGCCGGAGCATCTCTGCGACAGGCCGCTCATGCCTGGGGGCTTGGAACCGAGAACCCTTCGCCGGTTGGGCTGACCGCCGGCGCTTGGGCGAGCGCCACCTCACGCGGCAGGCATTCGCGTGGCTCGTCGGGACGCAGCGCGCCTGCGATGTCGACGACATGCGAGGTCGGCTCGACTCCGCCGAGATCGAGCTCGCCGATGTGGGCTACGTGATCTAGGATCGCCGACAGCTCAGCCGCGAGCGGCTCGATCTCCTCCTCGGTCAGCTTCAGCCTGGCCAGTCGGGCCACGTGCAGGACTTGGTCGCGGTCGATCACCGCGCGCATTCTATGTCTCCCGTCGCCGATCCCCTCGGGGCACAAGCAGCCGACCGTGCTCAGACGCCGGCGTGAGGCGCGCCATTCGGCGAGGGAGGCGGCAGCGGCGGCGGTTCGGCCGGTGTGTACAGCGACGGGCGCTCGTCGCGCATCGACCACCACGACCCGACCAGGATCAGGATCGCGCCGGCGAGCGCCAACCACGCCCCGCGGCAGAGACGGTCGGCGTGGTCGGGGCGCTCCAGCACGCGCACGATCGCCGCGATCACCGCGATGATCCCGAACAGCGTGCTCCACACCCCCGCGGCCACCGGCAGCGCGGTGGAGCGCTCGGTGATGCTCGCCACCACCAGCATCAGCGCAGCCGCGGCCGCCGCGATGAGCAGCACGACCGCCGGCCCGAACGTTTCCCACGCGCTCAGCTGGGCAAACGAGTTTTCATACCAGGGCTGGGTGAGCGAGACGATCACGCACACGGCTCCCGCCAGCGCGATCAGCTCACCGGGGCGTAGCCGCTTGAGACTCACGAGCCCGCCTCCTGCATGCGGGCGGCGTCGAGCGTGTTGCGCAGCAGGCACGCGATCGTCATCGGGCCAACGCCACCGGGGACCGGGGTGATCGCCGAGGCGACCTCGACCGCCGCCGCGTAGTCGACGTCCCCGACCAGCCCGCTCTTATTGCCGGCCTCCTCAGGGGTCAAGCGGTTCATGCCGACGTCGATCACGATCGCTCCCGGTTTGATGAAATCGCGTCCGATCAGCCGTGGGCGCCCGACCGCCGCGATCAATACGTCCGCGCGGGCGCACACCGCGCGCAGGTCGCGCGTGCGCGAGTGACAGGTCGTGACCGTCGCGTTCCCGGACAGCAGCAGTTGGGCCATCGGCTTGCCGAACAGGTTCGAGCGCCCCACGATGACCGCTTCGGCGCCCTCCAGGCGCGCGTCAACGCTGGCCAGCAGCTCCATCACGCCGAGCGGCGTGCACGGTCTGAGGCCCGGCATTCCGAGCGCCAGCCGACCGGCGTTCACGGGCGTGAGGCCGTCCACGTCCTTGTCGGGGTCGATCGTCCCGGTGAGCGCCGGCCCGTCGAGGTGGCTGGGCACAGGCAACTGCAGCAGGATGCCGCTGACCTGCGGATCCTCGTTCAGGCGCGCGAGCGTCTGGGCGACCGTCTCGTGCGAGGCGTCCGCCGGGAGGCGGTTGTCGAGCGGCGTCATGCCCACCTCGGCGCACGCGCGCTGCTTACCCCCCACGTACACGGCCGAGGCGGGGTCCTCGCCGACCAGCACCGTCGCCAGGCCGGGCGCGCGGCCGTGCTCGGCGGCGAACTCGCGGACAAGCTCTGCGACCTGCTCGCGCACGCGCGCGGCGATCGCCTTGCCGTCGATGATCGTGGCGGACATCGCCTGGATCGTACGGTCCGCGACCGCCGGATGTCGGTGTCCCGTTTGTGGCTGGCCGTCGGAGGAGATGGTAGGGATGTTCTTTAGCGCCACAATCCGCATCTTCTGCGAGTCCAACCCCACACTCGTGACCGCTGCGGTCAACGGGCTGCTTGCGTGGGCAACGATGCTTGGCGGAGGTACCGCTCTCGGCGGTGGACTGCCGGCAGCGCTTATGGCACTCGATAAAACCCGCGCGGACGTGCGCGCCGACCTCATCAATCGTGGCATAGGCGCCGGATTCATCGCCGGTGCGGCGGTCGGAATGCTGCTCTTCGTCCTCTTCGCTAGTAAGCTCGTCACATGACCGACTACGACCGCTATGACTTCGCCATCTCAATGCTGGTCGGCCTGATAATGGTTGGCGCTCTGCTTCTGGGCGCTCCCATTTGGACGGCATTCCTATTTCTTGCGGTCTCGGTCACGATCACTCTGTATCGTCACCTCGACCTGCCACCACGCATACACAGGCGCCACGACGCTTGACAGCCAGGTCCTAACGCCGGCTGACCGGGGCGTACTCGGCCATCAGCTTGCGCTCGGAGCCGTCGCGGGCGAAGCGCACGACGATCACCCCGTCGGGCTCAACGCCGGTGACGACGCCCTCGCCGAACGCGGCGTGCACGACGTCCTCGCCCATGCGATACCGCGCCAGCGAGGCGGTGGACTCGTGCTCCCCCGACCCGCTCGCCTCAGCCCAACCGCCCGCCGGACCCTTGCGCGCGCCTCGCACCCCTCGTGCGCCGTTTTGCCCCCAGCCCACCTGCGCATGCCCGCCACCGCCCAGGCCAACACCGGCGCCTGAGCCTGTACCTGCCCCGGTCCCGATCGCCCCCACTCCCACGCTGAGCCGCATGTCCTCCTCGCGGTCGGTCAACTCGGCGGGAATCTCGTCGATGAAGCGGCTGCGCAGCCCGTATGTCGCCTGGCCGAACACCGCGCGCCGCCGGGCATAGGTCAGGTACAGCTCGCGCTTGGCGCGGGTGACGCCGACGTAGAACAGGCGCCGCTCCTCCTCCAGGCCGCCCTCATCCAGCGCGCGGGCGTGGGGGAACACGCCCTCCTCGCAGCCGGCGATCATCACGATCGGGTACTCGAGGCCCTTGGCGTTGTGCAGCGTCATCAGCGTGACGAGCCCCTCCTCGTCGCTGCGAGAGTCGGCGTCGGCGACAAGCGCGAGCTGCTGCAGGAAGAGATCGAGCGTGTCCTCGCTTTCGGTTGCGCTAGCGTCGAACTCGCGTGCGACCTCGACCAGCTGCTCGAGGTTTTCCAGACGGCCCTGGGCTTCGATCGCCTTCTCCGCGCGCCCGAGCGCGTCGGCCTGCAGCGCCTGGACATAGCCTGTGCGTGAGAGCACCGCGTCCAGGAGATCGCCCACGGGCACGTGTTGGACGCCCTCCGAGCGGCCGTCCTGCGATTGGCCGGCGAGTTCGGCCAGACCGGCCATCGTGGTCATGAACCGGCTCAGCGACTTGACCGCAGCGGCGCCGAGACCGGGAATCTGATCGGCCTGGGCGGCGGCCTCCCACACCGAGACGCCGACGCTCGCCGAGTGCGCGACGATCCGCGACAGCGAGGTGCGCCCGAGACCGCGGCGGGGCGAGTTGACGATGCGCGTGAAGCTGACCACGTCGTAGGGGTTGGCGATCCACGACAGGTAGGCGATCGCGTCCTTGATCTCCGCCCGCTCGTAGAACTTCGTCCCGCCGATCACCTGATAGCCGATCTCGCGGCGCACGAGCGTGTCCTCGATCACCCGCGACATCGCGTTCGTGCGATACAGCACCGCGATCTCCGCGCGCGAGGCGCCCTCGTCGATCAGCCGCTCGATCTCCCCCACCACGAACCTTGCCTCCGCGTGCTCGTCCTCGAGCTCGCGCACGTGCACCGGTTCGCCCGCGCCGAGCTCGCTCCACAGCCGCTTTGCGATCCCGCCGCGGTTGTTGGCGATGACCGCGTTGGCAGCGGAGAGGATCGTCTGCGTGGAGCGGTAGTTCTGCTCGAGCTTGACCACCCTGGCGTCGGGGAAATCGTCCTGGAAGTCGAGGATATTTCGCACGTCCGCGCCACGAAACCCGTAGATCGATTGCGAGTCGTCGCCAACGACGGCGAGGTTGCGATGGCCCTCCATCTGGACCGACGCTCCGCGCTCTGGGCTCCTGCCCCCGCCGACCAACAGCTGCAGCAGGCGATACTGAGCATGGTTGGTGTCCTGGTACTCGTCCACCAGCACGTGCCTGAACATCTGGGCGTAGCGCGTGCGAACCTCCTGGAACAGCTCCATCGCGTTGACCGTCCTGAACAGCAGGTCGTCGAAGTCCATCGCGTTCATCCGCAGCAGGTCGCGCTCGTATGAGTCATACGCGTCGGCGACCATCTCCTCGAACGGCCCGCCCACCGTCTGGCGGTAGTCGCCGGCCGATTGCAACCGGTTCTTGGCCGCCGAGATCTGGCTGTGGATCGCCGCCGGCGTGAAGCGCTTGGAGTCGATCCCGAGCTCGTCGATGATGCGTTTGGTCAGCCGCCTGGCGTCGGCCTGGTCATAGATCGTGAACTGGCGGGTGTAGCCGAGACGTGGCGCCTCTGAGCGCAGGATGCGCGCGCAGGCGGCGTGGAAGGTCATCAGCCACATCCCGCGCGTGTGACGTGCCAGCAGCCGCTCGACGCGCTCGCGCATCTCCTGCGCGGCCTTGTTCGTGAACGTGATCGACAGGATCTCGTTCGGCTGAGCCTGGCCGGTGTAGAGCAAAAACGCGATCCGGTGCGTGAGCACGCGCGTCTTGCCGCTGCCCGCGCCGGCGAGAATCAGCAACGGGCCCTCGCCGTGGGTGACCGCCTCGCGCTGGGGCTCGTTCAGACCCTCCAGCAGTCGCTGGACCCGCTCCTCCTGCTCGGGCGGTGTCTGGCCCGGCGGGCGGGGCTCGTCGGGGTCCAAACGCGAGTCGTTCAGGTCGTGGCGGGACACCAGCTGAGCATAGATGCGCGCCCGGAAGCCCTCTACGGAGACCCCCTACGCAGGTCTACCCTCCAGCCGGATTGGGCCCCCGCAGCGAGCGCAGCTGCGTCACCTCGGCGGCCTCGCCGTTCTGCGCACCAGCCTGGTCGCCCGACAGCTCGCTCACGGCCCGTTCCAGCGCGCCGATCCGACTCGACAACCCCTGAATCGCCTCGGCGATCGGGTCGGGCAGGTGGATCCAGTCGGCGTCGGGGCCCTCGACACGCCGGCCTTCCACGCGCACCGGATGACCCGGATTGCCGACGACCGTCGAGTTGGGCGGCACGTCGGTGATGACCACACTGTTGGCGCCGATCTTCGCGCCGTGGCCGATCGTGATCGGTCCGAGCAGCTTCGCGCCCGAGCCGATCGTGACGTTGTCCTGCACAGTCGGATGGCGCTTGCCGGTCGCAAACCCGGTGCCCCCCAGCGTGACCCCCTGGTAGAGCGTCACGTCGTTTCCGATCTTCGCGGTCTCGCCGATCACCACTCCGGCCCCGTGATCGATGAACAGCCCCGCGCCGATCTGCGCCGCGGGATGGATCTCGATGCCGGTCGTCATGCGCGTCACGAGCGCGATCGCGCGCGGCAGCAGCGGCACGCCGGCCTCGTGCAGCGCGTGGGCGACGCGATGAGACAGCAGCGCGTGGATGCCCGGCCAGGTCGCGAGGATCTCGAGCTGCCCCACATCCCTAGCCGCGGGATCGCGATCGTGGGCGGCGGCGATGTCGCGTCGCAGCTCAGTGGCGACACGAGCAATGGCGCCCAGCCCAGACATGCTCCAAGCGTAGCGACACCGTCGCTCGTTGCGGCCTATCGATTGCTATAGTATATGCCGATGTGGAGGGGAATGTCTCAAATGACGTTAAGGGTAAATACTATAGTTATCAAAGTTGAAAAAGTATATGGTCCACCACCCTCCTTTACAACACCTTCACACAAGCAGCGAGCCGCAACGCACGACTAACACGCTCTGTCCATAAACGGCCGGCGTCCCGCGCTCAAACGTCGGGCATGAAGAACGCCTGCGACACGTAGCGCTCGCCCGAATCGGGCATCACCACCACGATCCGCTTGCCCGCGGACTCCGGTCGCGCCGCCACCTGCAGGGCCGCCCACAGCGCCGCGCCGCACGATATGCCCGCCAACACGCCTGTCCGCCGCGTGCACGCCCACGCGGTGCGGATCGCGTCGTCGTCTGACACCGTCACGATCTCATCCAACAGCGTCCGGTCGAGCACCGCCGGCACGAATCCCGCGCCGATCCCCTGAATCCGGTGCGGCCCCGCCACTCCTCCTGACAGCACGGGCGAGCCGAGCGGCTCCACCGCCACGATGCGCAGCTCCGGCAGCCGTTCGCGCAGATACCCCCCCGTGCCCGTGATCGTCCCGCCGGTGCCAACGCCCGCGACCAGGACGTCCACGCGGCCCTCCAGCGCGCGCTCGATCTCCGGGCCGGTGCTACGCCGATGCACCGCCGGGTTGGCCGGATTGGAGAACTGGTCGGGCAGGTAGTGGTCGGCCTGGCCCGCCAGCTCACGAGCGGCGGCCACCGCCTCGTTCATGCCGCCCATCGACTCCGTTATGCGCACGCGCGCGCCGAACAGCGCGAGCAGCGCCTCGCGCTCCCGAGACATCCCTTGCGGCAGCGTCAGCACCAGCTCGTACCCGCGCGCCGCGCACACCAGCGCGAGCGCGATCCCGGTGTTGCCCGAGGTCGCCTCCACGATCGTCGTGCGCCCGGGCTCGATCAGCCCGTCGGCCTCGGCCGCCTCGATCATCGCCACGCCGATCCGGTCCTTGACCGAGCCGCCGGGGTTGCGCGACTCGAGCTTGGCGTACAGCTCCACCCCGCGCGCCACCGCCTGCTCGTCCAGCAGCCGCGGCAGGCCCACCAGCGGCGTGTCGCCGACCAGCTCAGCAATGTCGATCGGGATTTGGGACATATCTTTCACGACAATAGTGGCCCGCATCGCAGCGGACATGACCGAAGCCCGGTTGGGGAACGTTGCCGGTGGGCGGCCCGCATCGCAGCGGGCATGACCGAAGCCCGGTTGTCAACCTTGCCGGTGCACGGCCCGCATGGGAGGTCGACCCTAAGATGCAGCTATGCGCGTTACGGTCACCGGGGCGAGCGGGCTGATCGGCGGCGGGCTGATCGCCACGTTGCGCGCCCGTGACGAGGAGGTGACCGTGCTCAGCCGCGACCCCGACCGCGCGCGCTTACGCCTGCCGGCCGGCGTGCGGACGCAGCGCTGGGAGCCGCTGTCAGAACCGGCCCCTGCACAGGCGCTCGCCGAACGCGACGCGGTCGTGCACCTCGCCGGGGAGCCCGTCGCCCAGCGCTGGAGCGAGCGAGCCCAGCAGGCGATCCGTGACAGTCGCATCCTCGGCACGCGCAACCTCGTGGCCGGATTGAGCGCGCTCGCCCCCGACGCGCGTCCGCGCGTACTGGTCAGCTCCTCGGCCATCGGCTACTACGGCACCGCCCACGGGGCCGAGCCGATCGACGAGGAGGCCCCGCCCGGCGATGATTTTCTCGCGCGGGTGTGCGTCGACTGGGAGGCCGAGGCCCGTGCGGCCGAAGCGGCCGATCTGGGGGTGCGCACGGTCCAGGTCCGCACCGGGGTCGTCCTCGATCGCGCCGGTGGAGCGCTCGCGAAGATGTTGCCTGCGTTTCGCCTGGGGATCGGTGGGCCGGTCGCCGGCGGGCGCCAGTACGTGGCCTGGATCCATCGCGACGATGTCCTTGGCATGATGCTCGCCGCGCTCGCGGACGAGCGCTTCACCGGCCCGATCAACGCGACCGCCCCCGAGCCGGTCACCAACCGCGAGCTCTCTCATGCGCTCGGACGCGCCCTGCACCGCCCCGCCTTCATGCCCGTCCCCGGGGCCGCCTTGCGCGTCCTCTACGGCGACATGGCCGAGATCGTCACCACGGGAGTCCGCGCGGTCCCCGCCCGCGCCCTGGTGCTCGGTTACGAGTTCGCCCACCCGCGCCTGGACGAGGCGCTGCGCGCGGCGCTCGGGTAGCGCTCGGGGTAGCGCTCGCGGGGCTCAGCGCACATTCAGCTCGCGCCAGAACACGGGCTTGCCGTCGACCACCCGATCCACGCCGTAGCTCGACAGCGTCGTTTCGCCGTCGGGTTCGATCGCGTAGCGGCCGATCACCGAGTTGCGTTCGGGCGCAGCGAACAGCTCGTCGATCACGGACTGGCGGTCGTTGCCGTGCGATCCGGCGCGGCGGATCGCATCGAGCGCCGCGTTCATAGCCGCATATCCAAACAGCGCGTACGCTTCGGGCTGCTCTCCGAACCGGCGGCGGTAGGCGTCCAGCACCGGGCGGGCAACGGCCGGGTAGTAGCCGACGGGCAGCACCGGCGTGGTCAGCAGCGTATGCGCCGCGGGCCCCGCGCCGATTTCGCTCGTAAACGAGGCGTTGACCATCGTGCTCGGGCCGAGCAGCCACAGCCGGGGATCGGCGCTGTGCAGCTGCTGCCACAACGCGACCGTTTCCGGGGTGGTCCCGCCGGCGAAGAACACCGCCTGCGCGCCCGACTGCGCGACTTTGCCGGCCTCGCCGATGAAGCTGGTCGTACCGGTCGTGTCGATGCTGTCATGCGCGGCCACCTCGATCCCCGCCGCTTCGGCGTCAGCCACGACCATCTGCGCGAGCGGCAACTCAAACGGGTCCTGGTCATCGATCACATATACCTTGCTCACGCCCAGCGCACGCATCACCAGGATCTGGGCGCGCGCCTGAGCGCGATCGCCGGGCTGCAGGCGCGCGAAGTTGCGTTTGCCTGTCGGGTAGAACCGTTCGGGCTCGTCTTGCCCTGCATACAGCGAGGAGGTCAACCCGCCGTAGGGACTGCTCGGGCTGATCTGCACGATGCCGGCGGCGTTGATCAGCGGCAGCGAGATCGCGGTCGCCGCCGAGTTGTAGTCGCCGAGATAGGCGATCGTCGAAGGATCGTTGGCGGCGGTCTTGGCGTTGGCCGCGGTCACGCTCGGATCCCATTCGCCCGTCGTGGTGTTCGAGTCGTCCTGAGAGTCGTAGCTGACCTTGAACTGACCGACGTGCCCGCCCGCCCGGTACAGCGCCAGCTTCTCGCCGTTGACGATCTGTTGGGAGACTCCGCCCGAAGGTCCCTGCAACGGCAGGCTCGAGTAGATCGTCAGCTGATTGCCGGTAGCGCTGGCGACACCCGACACGCTCCCGCAACCGCTGGCGAGCGCCACCAGCACAGCGCACGCGGCGAGCATGCTCGCCGCTTGGCAGAACCGGCGCGCGGCCACGATGCGCTCAGTCGCTGCGACGGCCGGGCAGGTAGCCGCTGAGGATCTTTACCGTCGCGCCCACCACGATGATCAGCGTGGCCAGCATGAACGCGTCAAAGCCCTTGGCGCCGAGCGCCCACAGCACGATCCAGACCATCAGGCCGGCGGTTACGGTCATGACCAATCCCATGTCGGCAGGCATCCTATCGGAGGGTGATGCGGATGGTCGTAGCACCCTCACGCTCTGAGCTGAGTTGAGTCGCCGGGTCTGAGCTGAGTCGCCGCCCCAGAGCCAGACCCCAGTCCTACGGCGCGCTCGTCTCAGCGCCTGAGACCGGCCGCCAGCTCTGCCACCACCGCACCGACCGCCACTGCAGGATCTTCGCCGGCTGCCAGCGCCTCGCCGGCGGCGCGCACCAGCCGTGTGCCCACGATCACACCGTCCGCGCCCGCATCGGCCGCCATCCGCGCCTGCTCGGGCGTGCCGATCCCGAATCCGAGCGCCACCGGCGCTTCGGTGCTCGCCTTGGCTGCAGCGAGGATCTCGGCGAAGCGATCGGACAGCGCCGTCCGCTCGCCGGTGGTGCCCACCACCGACACCGCGTACACGAACCCCTGCGCCTGCGCCCCGATCGCCGCCATCCGCTCGGATGGGGTCGTGGGCGCGATCAACGGCACGAGCGCGAGCCCGTGCACCGTGCACGCCTCGCCGATCTGCGGCGACTCCTCCAGCGGCAGATCCGGCACGATCAGCCCACACACTCCGGCGCGCTTCAGCCGTGCCACGAATGCATCTGCGCCCGGGGCCAGCACCATGTTGGCGTAGCCCATCAACACCACCGGCACGCTCGCTGCCAGCCCGCGTGCCACCTCCAGCACGCCGGCCACGTTCGCGCCCGCCTCCAGCGCCCGGGTACCCGCGGCGTGTATCACCGGCCCGTCGGCGAGCGGATCGGAGTAGGGCAGCCCCAGCTCCAGCATGTCCGCGCCGGCATGCACGCAGGCTTCGCCGATGCGCAGGGAATCTTCGAGCGTTGGGTACCCGCCCATCAGGTACGGCATCAGCGCGGCACGGCCCTCGCCCCGCGCGCGAGCGAACGCGTCGGCGATGCGCTGCACGCCGGTCTGCGCCAGCTGCGCGCTCACTGCTCGCCGCCGCCCGCCTCGCCTGCGCCACCCATCCCTCCGACGCCATCTGTCTCGCCTATGCAACCCTCCCCTCCCGCGCCGCCGGCTCCCAGCACCTCGGCCAGGTCCTTGTCGCCGCGCCCGGACAGACATACCAGGTCGAGCTCGCCGTCGGTCTGGGCGAGCGTCCACGCGATCGCGTGCGCGCTCTCCAGCGCCGGGATGATGCCCTCCAGGCGCGCCAGGTCTCTGAACGCGGCCAGTGCCTGTGCGTCGGTGACCGCCTCATACCGCGCACGGCCGCTGTCGCGCAGGTAGGCGTGCTGCGGCCCGGCGCCGGGGTAGTCGAGACCCGCCGAGATCGAGTGGGCCTGCACGATCTGGCCCTCCTCGTCCTGCATCACCGCCGAGCGCGCGCCGTGCAACACGCCCGCGCGCCCGCCCACGGTCAGCGGCGCGCCGTGGCGCGGCGTGTCGATGCCCTCGCCCCCGGCCTCCACGCCGATCAACTGCACGCCCTGGTCTGCGATGAACGCGCTGAAAGTGCCGATCGCGTTGGAGCCACCGCCGACGCACGCGATCACACGCTCTGGCAGGCGTCCCTCGCGCTCCAGGATCTGCGCGCGGGCCTCCCGCCCGATCACCTGCTGCAACTCGCGCACCATCGCCGGATACGGCGCCGGGCCGACCGCCGAGCCGATCACGTAGTGGGTGTCGCCGACGTTTTCCACCCAGTCGCGAATCGCCGCCGAGGTCGCCTCCTTCAGCGTCCGAGCGCCGGCGTCCACCGGCACGACGCGCGCGCCCAACAGTTCCATGCGCTGCACGTTCGGCTTTTGGCGGCGCGTGTCCTGCACGCCCATGTACACCACGCACTCCAGGTCCAGCAGCGCGCACACCGTCGCCGTGGCCACCCCGTGCTGACCGGCGCCGGTCTCGGCGATGATTCGCCGCTTGCCCATCCTCCTGGCCAGCAGCGCCTGCCCGAGCGCGTTGTTGAGCTTGTGCGAACCGGTGTGGTTGAGATCCTCGCGCTTGAGGTACACGCTGCGCCCGCAGCGCTGCGACAGCCGCCCGGCGCGATATAGCGGCGTCGGGCGCCCGCCATAGTCGCGCAACAGCCCGTCGAGCTCCGTGCGATAGGAGGGGTCCTCACGAGCCTCGATCCACGCCTGCTCGAGCTCGGACAGCGCCGGCATCAGCGTCTCGGGCACGTACTGCCCGCCGTAGGGGCCGAACCGGTGCTCGACCGCGGGCGCGGGTGAGGGTGAGGGCGTCGCGATCGCGCTCATGCTGGTATCGCGGCTGTCGGCGCCGTCGCGGACGCCACCGCCGCAAAGAACGCTCGCAGCTTGGCCTCGTCCTTGTGCCCGGGAGCGCGCTCGGTGGCGCTGGCGGTGTCCACCGCATACGGACGGACTCGCGCGATCGCCTCGGCGACGTTGTCTTGACCAAGGCCGCCGCTGAGGATCAGCGGGATGACCGAATGCCTGGCGGCGAGCAGCCCCCAGTCGAACGTCTCGCCCGTGCCGCCCCGCAAATGGCTCCCCGTCGCGGTCCGCGCGCGCGCGTCGGCGAGGTGGTAGTCGACGTGATAGCGCTCGAGGTCTCTGACATCGCCCGCGCCGGCGATCTGGATCGCCTTGATCACACGCGCGCCCGTGCGGCGCGCCGCCTCGGCGCAGAACGACGGGCCCTCCTCGCCGTGCAACTGCAGCATCGTCAGTCCCAGCTCCTCGCTCGCGTGCGCGAGTTGGTCGAGGGTGGCATCCACGAACACTCCGCACAGCTCGACGTCGCGACGGCGCAGCGTGGTCGTGATCCGCAAGGCCTGCTCGGTCGAACATCTCCTGGGGCTGCCCTCATAGAAGACCATCCCGATCGCCCACGCCCCCAGCTCGACCGCGAGCTCGGCGTCGTGCACGTCGGTGACGCCACAGATCTTCACGCGTGTCGGAGTGTCTGACATGCCCCAACGGTAGCGACCGCCACCGCTCCCGGCACGGACCCCTACAGCCCCCGGCGCGTTTGGCCGATCCCAAGCCGTGCCCCACGTGCGCCGAGACGCCGAGACGCACCTAGACGCCGGGGCGTCGCCTACCCTTCGGGCGTGTTGGGGTTGGGCACCGAGTTGGGACGCTGCCCGAGCGTGGCGTTGACCGTCTTGTGTTCCCAGCCGCCTTTGCCGTTGGGCACGACCAGGCCGATGCTGATCTGATCGCCCGCCTTCTTGGCTTCGATGGCGGAGGCCAGTTCTTCGGAGCTGTTGACCTGCTTGCCGTCGACCGAGACGATGATGTCCCCGCCAACGGTGACCTGGCCGTCTTCGGTGGTGGCGGTGCCGCCTTTGATGCCGGCCTTTTCGGCGGCCGTGCCCTTCTGCACGCTCTCCACGAGCACGCCATGGGTGACCGGCAGGTTCAGCGCCGACAGGGAGCCATCGATCGTCAACGTAACCACACCGAGATAGGCGCCGCGGACGGTGCCGCCCTGCTCCAGCTCTGAGAGCTCGGACTTGGCGAGGTTGATCGGCACCGCGAACCCTATGCCGACGCTGCCGTCGCCCGAGCCGCCGGTCTCGATCTGAGAGTTGATGCCGATCACTTCGCCCTCGGCGTTCAGCAGCGGTCCGCCAGAGTTGCCGGGGTTGATCGGCGCGTCGGTCTGCAGCACGTTGTCGATCGTGAACCCGTTGGGCGCGGTGATCGTGCGCTGCAGCGCAGAGATCACGCCGGTGGTGAGGGTGCGTTCCAGGTCGAACGGGTTGCCGATCGCGAGTACGGGATCGCCCACCTGCACGGCGCTCGAGTTGCCCAGCGTCAGCGGGTGCAGCGTCAGACCGTCGGTCGGGATGCGCAGGATCGCCAGGTCGTGCGACGGGTCTTTGCCGATCACCTTGGCTTCGACGTTCTTGCCCTTTTCAAAGCTCACCTGCACCTTGACCGCGTTCTCCACGACGTGGTAGTTGGTGAGGATCGTGCCGTTGTTGTCGATCACGATGCCCGAGCCGGTGTCCACACCCTGGCGTTGCGTTTCGCCGCCGCCGAACAGGTTGAACGGGGAGGATTCGCCCTGCTGCACGACCGTCGACGTGACGAACGCCACGCCGGGGGCATCCCGCACGTAGATATCGTGCGGCGTCAGACCCTTGGTCGTCTGCGAGGCGTTCGAGGGGGCGATCGGCGCCGCCGACTGGATCGTCGTGACGGTCTTGGACGAGCCGCCCAGATCGCCGGCGGCAGCGATCACGACCGCGACCAGGGCGCCGCCGATCAGGGCGGCCAGAAATGGAATGGCGAACTGGCGTTTCATCTGGGCAGCAGCATGACCATGAGCAATGAAGACGATCTAAAGGGCGCCATCGGCCTGACTAAAACCTGTCGATGCCGCGGGCGGCGCCGCGCCCCCGACGCCGGCAGGATAGGACCTCAGCCGGCGTAGGGCCTGCTCGGGGTCCCGCGCCCGCATCAACGACTCCCCCACCAGCACCGCCGCCACCCCAGCCTGCCCCAGCCGGGCGAGCTGCTCGGGCGTCCCGATACCCGACTCCGAGACGACCGTCACCCCGGCCGGGATCGCTCCCATCAGCGCGAACGTGCGCTCGACATCTACGCTGAAATCCCGCAGGTCGCGGTTGTTGATCCCGATCAGCTCGGCGCCGGTGGCGAGGGCGACGTCCAGCTCCGTGCGGTCGTGCACCTCCACCAGCACGTCCAGCCCCAGCTCGCGTGCGCCTCGATGCAGCGCCTGCAACTCCGACCGCTCGAGCGCCGCGACGATCAGCAGCACCGCGTCGGCGCCCGCCAGGCGCGCCTCATACAACTGGTAGGGGTCGACGATGAAATCCTTGCGCAGCACCGGCAGCGCGCATGCGCCCCGGGCAGCCTGCAGATCGGCGAGCGATCCCGCGAAGTTGGCTTCCTCGGTCAGCACCGACAGCGCGCTCGCGCCCCCACGCTCATACGCGCCCACGATCTCCGTCACCTCCGCGCCCACGCGCAACGCGCCGGCCGAGGGCGAGCGGCGCTTGAACTCGGCGATGACCGCGATCTCGGGCTCGCGCTCAGGCGCGGGCTCATGGATCAGCGCGTCGCGCAGCCCGCGGCTCGGGGAGGTCTCGGCCAGAGCCCGCTCACGCAGCTCCCCCTCGGGCAACTCTCGCTTGCGCCGCGCGAGCTGCTCGCGAGTAGTGCGCAGGATCTCATCGAGCACGGTCATCCTACGGCCGTCTCCTGCGGCGCGTGCCTAACGCTGGCCGCCACGAACCGCTGCAGCGCGTCCGCCGCCTGGCCGCCGGCCAGCGCCTCGCGCGCGGCGCTCACGCCCTCGGCGATCGACTCCGCGCCGCCGCCCACATAGATCGCCGCGCCGGCGTTGACGATCGCCAGCTCGCTGTGCGGCCCCTGCTCGCCGGCCAGGATCGCCCGTGTGACGGCAGCGTTCTCATCGGGGCTGCCGCCGGCGAGCTCGGCCAGCCCGTGCTCGGCCTGCGCCGCGGAGCCCTCGAGCGCGGCGACGCCCATCTCGGCGGGCGTGAGCGTGTGGCGCAGGAGATCCTCGCCCTGCACCTCGATCGCATACGTGGCGGCGGCGATCGAGATCTCATCCATCCCGTCCTGCCCGCACACCACCAGCGCATGGTCGGCGCCCAGCCGCGCGAGCGCCCCGGCGATCGTGTCCGCAAACGCCCGGTCGGACACCCCGATCAGCTGTCGCCGCGCCCCCGCGGGGTTGGTGAGCGGGCCGAGAAAGTTGAAGATCGTGCGCACGGCCAGCTCGTGCCTGACCGGTATCACGTAGCGCGTGGCCCGGTGGTGGGCGGGCGCGAACATGAACCCGAACCCGGCCTCGTCGATGCACGCCGCCACGCCCGCCGGGTCGAGATCGATGCGGGCGCCGAGCGCCTCCAGCAGATCGGCCGAGCCCGAGCGGCTCGTGGCCGAGCGGTTGCCGTGCTTGGCCACCGCGCAGCCCGCCCCGGCGGCGATCAGCGCGGCGGTGGTGGACACGTTGAACGTGCTGCGCCCACCGCCGGTGCCGGCCGTGTCGAGCAGATCGGTGCGCTCGGTCGGCACGCGGGCGGACAGCTCGCGCATCGTGCGCGCCAGGCCGGTGAGCTCGTCGACCGTCTCGCCCTTGGTGCGCAGGGCGATGAGGAACCCTGCGATCTGGGTCTCGGACGCGTCGCCGTGCATGATCTCGGCGAGGACCTCGGCGGTCTCATCGGCGCTGAGGTCGCGCCGCTGGGCGAGCGCGTCGATCGCGCGCGTGAGGATCGGATTGGGCACCGGTGTCAGCCTCAGCCGCTCAGAAAGTTGGCCAGCATCCGTTTGCCCTCGGCTGTCAGCACCGACTCGGGGTGAAACTGCACGCCCTCGGCCGGCAGCTCGCGATGGCGCAGCCCCATGAGCACGCCCCCGCCGCGCGCGGACTCCTGCAGACAATCGGGCAGCTGCGCGTCGACAACTAGCGAGTGGTAGCGCCCGACCGTCAGCGGCGAGGGCAGGCCCGCGTAGATCGTGCGCCCGTCGTGCTCGACCGTCGTGGCCTTGCCGTGCACGGGAGGGTTCAGCCTGACCCGTCCGCCGAACGCCTGCGCCATCGCCTGGTGGCCGAGACACACGCCGAGCGTCGGCACGCCCGCGGCGGGCATCTGCCTGGCCACTTCAACGGAGATGCCGGCCTCGTCGGGTGTGCACGGACCGGGTGAGATCACGCAGCGGTCATACCCGCGCTGCAACAGCTCATCGACGGTGGCGCGATCGTTGCGCACCGTCTCGACTTCGGCGTCCAGCTCGCCCAGGTACTGGACGAGGTTGTAGGTGAACGAGTCGTAGTTGTCGATTACCAGGACTTTCATCGCTTGGCTGTCGTTGTAGCGTGCGGGCGCGTCATAGATCGTGCGTGTGTGTGGGGGGGTGTGTGAAGGGGATGTGAAGGAGGGTTCTGTGGCTTATGCTTTTTCAAAAATGATAACTATGGTATTGACTTGTAATGTCGTGCGAGCAACCGCTCAACCCCAGTCCGCCTGCCGGCACGCCAGCTCGATCGCCCGCATCGCCGCCCGCGCCTTGGCGACCGACTCCTCGTACTCGTATTTCGGGTCCGCGTCCGCAACGGTTCCCCCACCGGCCTGTACGTGAGCGACACCGTCGGCGACGACGACCGTGCGGATGTGGATAGCCGTGTCCAGGTCGCCCGCGTAGCTGAGGTAGCCGACTGCCCCGCCGTACCCACCGCGCTTGACCGGCTCGAGCTCGTCGATGATCTGCATCGCCCTGACCTTCGGCGCGCCAGACAGCGTGCCCGCCGGCAAGACCGAGCGCAGCGCGTCCATCGCGCCGATACCCTCGCGCAACGTGCCCGACACGGAGGAGACGATGTGCATCACATGGCTGTAGGACTCGATCTCCATCAACTCGTCCACCCGCACGCTGCCGTACTCACACACCCGCCCGAGGTCGTTGCGTCCCAGATCGACGAGCATCACGTGCTCGGCACGCTCCTTCTGGTCGGCGAGCAGTTCCCCGGCGATGTGCCTGTCCTCCTCGCGGTTGGCTCCACGCGGGCGCGTGCCGGCGATCGGCTTGGTGCTCACGTGCCGCCCGCTCACCGTCAACAGCGGCTCGGGACTGGC
The DNA here is from genome assembly GCA_963702185.1 of uncultured Solirubrobacterales bacterium. Taxonomy (GTDB): domain Bacteria; phylum Actinomycetota; class Thermoleophilia; order Solirubrobacterales; family Solirubrobacteraceae; genus Palsa-744. The sequence goes on along the minus strand of OY969723.1, from coordinate 2,487,495 downwards.
GCCCGCGATCTGAAAATCGCCGAAGTCCAGGTAGTACATGTAGGGGCTGGGGTTGACCGCGCGCAGGCCGCGGTAGATCGAGAACGCCTGCACCGGCACGGGCGCCGACCAGCGCTGGGAGGGAACGATCTGAAACGCGTCGCCGGCGTAGATGTACTGCACCGCCCGCCTGACCATCGCTTCGAACTGCTCCGGGGGCATGTTGGACTCAAACTCGGGCATCGCGCGGGACTCGCCGCCGCCACCATCACCGCTGGCACCACCACCATCGAGCGGCACCGGACCCGCCAGCGCGCAACGGATCTCCCCGATCGTGCGCCGCGCCTGCGCCCGGGCGAGCTCCGGATCGGGCTCCTGCTCGAGGTCGGCGTTCGCCAGGATCGTGATCGTGTGCTTGAGGTGGTCAAACGCCACCAGCACGTCCGTCAACATCAGCGCCATGTCCGGCAGCCCCAGCGGATCGGGCGGTGGATCGCTCAGCGGCTCTACCGTGCGCACGAGGTCATACCCAAAATAACCGACCGCTCCGCCGGTGAACGGGGGACTGTCCGCGCCGGCCCCACCGGCCCCGGGCCCATTTGCTCCCCCGGCTCCACCGGTGCCTGCCCCTGTCCCTGTTCCACCGACCTCATCGACCCCGGCCTGATCGTCCTCGCCCACCGGCGCCTGGCTGTAACGGGCGGCGAACTCTGCCGCCAGCGCGTACGGGTCGCCGGGATCGCCCAGCGACCAGCGCAACACCGCTCGGGGTCGCACGCCGATGAACGACCAGCGCCCCACGCGCTGGCCCTGCTCGGCGGACTCCAGCAAGAACGCGGGCTGGTCGGGCGCGAGCGCGCGCAGCTTCAAGAACGCGGACACGGGCGTCTCGCAATCGGCGATGAACGTGTCGCACACCGGGATCAGGTTGTGCCGGCGCGCGGACTCAGCGACGGCGGCCATCCAGCACCCGCTCGGCGTCGGCGAGCTCCCGTCCACGTCCGTGCACGAGCACGAGCAGGTGATACAGCAGGTCGGCGGCCTCTTCGTCCACGCGCTCGTCGGACTCCTCGCGCGCCGCGCGCGTGACCTCCTCGGCCTCCTCGCGCACCTTCGCACCGGCGAGCTCCGGATCTTCGAGCAGGGTGACGGTGTAGGAGCCCGCGGGACGCTCCGCTGCGCGCGCGCGCAGCGTGCGCTCGAGCTCGGGCAGCACTTCATACGGCGCGGCCTCGCGATCAGCGCCACTGGCCGCCGCGCCCGCGGAATCCACGGCGCCACTCTCATCGACCTCGCCGCCTCGACCACGCCCGTCCGCGCCGTCAGCGCCGCCATCGCCACCGCTCGCCGGCAGCTCCCCGCGGTGAAAGCACGTGCGCTCCCCGGTATGGCAGGCGGGACCGGCGGGCTCGACCAGCGCGAGCAGCGTGTCGCCGTCGCAGTCCAGCCGCAGCGCGCGGACCGCCTGCACGTTGCCGCTGGTTTCGCCCTTGTGCCAGGCCGCCTGACGCGAGCGACTGTACAGGTGCAGCTCGCCCGTCTCACGCGTGCGCGCGAGCGCGAGCGCGTTCATGTAGGCGAGCATCAGCACCTCGCCCGTGCGCCAATCCTGCACGACGCACGGCACCAGCCCGCGCTCGTCATAGACGACCTGCTCGTCGATCGGCTGCTGTAGCACCGGCATCTGTGGGATTGTAGGTCCATGGCCAGCCCACCATCGGCGCGCGCCCGCACCGGCTCACGGGGGCCGGCCGTCTCCTCGCCGGCCTCGCCGGCGATGCGCAGGCTGCTGGAGCGACGGCTGGTGATCGTCACCGGCAAGGGCGGAGTCGGCAAGACGACGGTCTCGGCCGCGCTCGCGCTGCTCGCCGCCGAACGCGGGCTGCGCACGCTCGTGATCGAGCTGGGCGATCAGCGCCGTCTACCCGGGCTGTTCGCGAGAGCCCAAGCGGGCGAGACGGCTGCGGCGCGAAGCGGCGCCGGCGACCACGACGGTCGCAACGGTCGCAACGGCGAAAACGCCGGATCCGGTGAGCGGCCAGGTGCGGAGATCGCGCTTGCGCAGAACCTGTGGAGCGTGACCATCGATCAGGACCGCGCCACGCTTGAGTGGCTACAGTCGCTCGGGGGACGCGTGCCCGGGCGCGTGCTGGCCGGCAGCGGCACGTTCCAGTACTTCGCCGCCGCCGCCCCGGGCGCGAGCGAGCTGGTGAGCATGATCAAGATCTCCGAGCTCGCCAGCGGCGAACGTTGGCGCAAGCGGGCTCGGCGGTATGACCTGGTCGTCCTCGACGCGCCCGCCACCGGGCACGCGCTCGGCCTGTTGCAGGCCCCCTTCACGTTTGGCGCGATCGCCCGCGTCGGCCCGATCTTCGGCCAGGCCGAGCAGGTCCGCGAGCTGTTGCAAGACCCCGCCCGCACCGCCTATGTGGCCGTGGCCCACGCGACCGAGATGGCCATCGGCGAGACGCTCGACCTGCGCGCCGGTCTGCGCTCGCGAATCGGGCGCGATCTGGACTGCGCGATCGTCAACGCCACGCTGCCTCGCCGCTTCGACGCCGACGAGCTGGCCCGATTGGATGGACTCAGCAGCGCCAAACCGGTCGTGCGCGCGGCGCGGTCCGCGGCCCGCTCGATGCACGAACGCGCGCGCATCCAGCACAACCACATCGCCCGTGTGCGCCGCTCCGGGCTGTCGGTGCACACGCTGCCGTTCGTGTTCGCTCCCGCGCTCGAGCTGGACGCGATCGCATCGTTGGCACGCCGCATGTCCGGCTGGGTGTGAGATGAGAAACGCCCGGCGGCTCATGAGCCGCCGGGCACGACAATTACGTGATCCCCAGCCGGTCGAGCAGTCCCGCGTCGCTGCGCCAGTCGCGCCGTACCCGTACCGTCAGGTCGAGGTGCACGCGTTCGCCCAGCTCGCGTTCCAGCTCGGGGCGCGCCGCGGTGCCGATCGCCTTGATCGTGCGCCCGCCCGCACCCACGAGGATGCCGCGCTGAGATGCGCTCTCGACCCATAGCAACGCCCGCACGCGCGTGAGCTCCGCACGCACGGGCTCGACCTCTTCGACGACGACCTCCAGCGCGTGGGGCACCTCCTGGCGGGTGCGCCGGATCGCGGCCTCGCGGATGAGCTCGGCCAGCCGCAGCCACAACGGCTGGTCTGAGCGCGTGTCGGACCCGAACAGCAGCGGGCCCTCCGGCATCTGGCCGAGCAGATGCTCGACGAGCGCCTCGACGCCCTGCCCGGTGCGAGCGGAGATCGGAAATATCTCCGCGTCCAGACCCAGCTCGCTCGCCTGTTGCAGAGCCTGTGCCGTGCCCGCGCGGGTGAGACGATCTACCTTGTTGAGCGCGACCGTCAGCGGTAGGCGTGTCTGTGTCGCGGCGAGGGTCGCGGCGATGAAGCGGTCGCCGGGGCCAACGCCCTGCTCGCCGTTGAGCAGCAGCAGCGCCGCGTCGGCGCCCTCCAGCTCCTGGCGCACGCGCGCGGCCATCCGCGCCGTCAACTCATCGCGGGGGCGTTGCACCCCGGGCAGGTCCACCAGCACGAGCTGGGCAGACCCCCGCGTGCACACTCCGCGAATCGCCCGTCTGGTCGTCTGTGGGCGGTCGGACACGATCGCGACCTTGCCGCCCACGATCGCGTTCACGAGCGTCGACTTGCCCGCGTTGGGGCGCCCGGCGAGCGCGACATGTCCGCTGCGGCTCACCCCCGATCGCCGTCCGCGTACACATTCCCGGCCTCGTACACGTCCCCATCCCCGTCCCCATACCCATCATCCCCGTCCCCGTCCCCATCCACGCCCAGCAGCTCTGCCTGCAGCGCGAGCATCTCGCCGTCGTCGGTCTCGTGGTCCATGCCCACCAGGTGCAGCACGCCGTGCACGATCGCCTCGCGCAGATCGGCGGTGTGTGCGGGGCAGATCACGACGTCTCCCAGCTCACGTGGCTCACGTGGGACACCGTCATGCACGTGCCCGTACCGATCCCCATCACGAGCCGAGGTCCCGCCCGGAGCCGAACCCTCGTCCCGAGCCAAAGCCCCGTCCTGCGCCGAGACTCCGTCGATCGGAAAGGACAGGACGTCTGTCGGCGCGGGTTTGCCGCGGTGGATGGCGTTCAGCTCGGCGATACGCCGCGCGTCCACGTATTCGATCGCCAGGTGGCCGTCCGCGATGCCGGCCGACCCGGCCGCGAGCCCACATAGGCGCCGCACCTCCTCAGCGGGTGGCCCCTCGGGGACGAGCTCCCCACCGAGAATCTCCACTTCAAGCATGCACGTCGTCTCGCCCAATTCGATCGCCGGTCAGACCAGGTCGGGCTAGGCCCGGCGCCGCTCTGTGGCCGAGCGCAGCTCCGGGGTCTCGCGCTTTGCGTGCTCGTCGTAGGCCTCCACGATCCGTTGCACGAGCTTGTGTCTGACCACGTCCTCGCCGCCAAACCTGACAAACTCGATGCCCTCGACCGCAGACAGGACCTCGCTTACGGCAATCAGCCCCGACTGCTGCTCGCGTGGCAGATCGACCTGGGTGACATCGCCGGTGACGACCATGCGCGAACCGAACCCCAGGCGCGTGAGGAACATCTTCATCTGCTCGGGCGTCGTGTTTTGCGCCTCGTCGAGAATCACGAACGAGTCGTTCAGGGTGCGACCGCGCATGTAGGCCAGCGGCGCGATCTCGATCACGCCACGCTCCAGGTGCTGGGTGACGCGCTCGGGGTCGAGCATGTCGTGCAGGGCGTCGAACAGCGGGCGCAGGTAGGGGTCGACCTTCGCCATCATGTCGCCCGGCAAAAACCCCAGCCGCTCGCCGGCCTCGACCGCGGGACGGGTGAGGATGATGCGGTTGACCTCGTGCCGGGACAGCGCCGCCGCGGCCATCGCCACCGCCAGAAACGTCTTGCCCGTCCCCGCCGGTCCGATCCCGAACGTGATCGTGCCACGGCGGATGCAGTCCACGTAGCGCTTTTGGTTGACGGTCTTGGGCGCGATCTGACGGCTGCGATGGCGCCACACCACGTCCTCCAGCACCTGCGCGGGAGACTCGTGCGCGTCCAGCGCGCCCGTCACCGCGGCGATCGTTCCCGGACCGATCTCATGGCCGCGGAGGATCAGGTCTGACAGCTCACTGACCACTCGCTGGCCGAGTTGCGTCTGCTCGGGCTCGCCGTCCAGCGTGATCAGGTTTCCGCGCAGGAACACCCTGCACGGCAGATGTTCCTCCAGCGCCCGCAACACCGCGTCCTGACTGCCCGCCAGCTCGGCGGCAACGTCGCTCGGCAGCTCGATCTGGGTTCTCATCCGCTCCAGCCCGCACGGACCGCGCGGGCTGTTTCTGCGATCGGGGGAGTCGCGGCGAGGATAGAGTTTGCATCGCGACCGGCCATCGCCGTCGATAGACCGGCGAAAACGACCCCACGGCCGGAAAGCGGAGCCGCGACCGGGATCGAGGCGGCGCCGTGACTGGCCCTCACCCTCATCCGCCGAGCGCCGCCTTGACCATGCCCGACACGCGTCCGCCCTGCGCGCGGCCGTCGACCGCCGCCATCGCCGCGCCCATCGCCCGGCCCATGTCCTTGACTGATTCGGCGCCGCTGTCGCGTACCGCACGGGCAACGATCTCGCTCAGATCCTCGTCGGACAGCTCCGCCGGCAGGTAGCCTGAGATCAGCTGTGCCTCGGCCTCCTCACCGTCGGCGAGATCCTCGCGTCCGCCTGCGCGGTAGGCCTTGGCCGCCTCCAGCCGGCGCTTGCGCTCGCGCCTGAGCACCGCCAGCTCATCCTCGTCGCCCTCCTTGGCGGACTTTTGCAGCTCCGCGAGCACGAGTCGCAGCGCGCCCACGCGCTGTTTGTCTCCGGCGCGCATCGCCTCGCGCACGTCTTGCTGGATCGTCTCGGCTACCGCCATCTGCGATCAGGATACGCCGTCGCGGCGGGATTCATGTGTCGAACCCGTGCGTGGGGGCCCGCCCCGTGGCCGACCGGCGATCTCATGCGGGCCGGCGAGCTCCCATCTGCCCGCGCATGACGCCGTCACGTCCACCCACGCGTCCACCCACGCGCATCCGTGCGGTAGTTACTAGGGTGCCGTGCGTGAACGAGACCCTTTATGCCACCGCGCTCGCTCCGTTTCTTGCGGAGGTCGAACGTCTGCGCCCACCCGACGCGGAAGTGATCGACGCTCACACCCATCTCGGTCTCGACGAGGACGGGCGCTCGCTGACGCTCGAGCAGTTGCTCGCACAGCTCGACGCCGCGGGCGCGCGCAGGGCGTGCGTGTTTCCGCTGCACGACCCCGAGCGCCGGCCCGCCTACACCGTTCCCAACGATCGCGTGCTCGGTTGGGCGGCCGACAGCGATGAGCGGCTCGTCCCGTTCTGCCGTCTGGACCCGGCGGACAACCCGATCGGCGAGGGCGAACGCTGCCTGTCCGCGGGCGCCCGTGGAATCAAGCTGCACCCACGCGCGCAGGACTTCGTGTTCGACGGGCCGGAGATGCGTGCGATCTTTGCGCTCGCCGACAGCGCCCGCGTGCCGATCCTGATCCACGCCGGCCGTGGTCTGCCGCCGCTGGCGGACGGGCTCGCCGATCTGGCGCTCGGTCATCCCGATGTCGTGTTGATCCTCGCCCACGGCGCGATCTGCGACCAGGGCATCCTCACCTCGCGCCTGGCCGGTCATCCGGGCGTGCTGTATGACATCTCCTGCTTCTTTCCGGTCGACGTGATCGAGCTGTTCGCCCGCGCGCCCGCCGAGCGGATCGTGTTCGCCTCAGATCCTCCGTATGGCCTGCCCGCCACAACGCTGTACCTGGCGTTGCGCGTCGCCGCCCAGGCGGGGCTGGATGAGTGGGCGCTGCGCGCGATGCTCGGCGAGACGATGGCCGGGCTCATCGACGGTCGCGGCCTGCCACCGGTGTCTGCGCCGGTGCGCGGTCCCACGATCCCCCTGTCCGGGCGCCTGGCGCGTGTCTACGGATACGCGAGCCTCGCGGGTCCAGCCCTGTTCGCGGGAATCCCCGAGCAGGCGCTGGCGATGCTCGACATGGCCGTTGCCGCGTGCCGCGATCCCGAGCCGGGCGATGTCGGCGATGCGCTCGAGGCGATCGGCGCGGCGCTGTCGGCCGCCGCCACACTGCTCGCCGAACCCGACGGAGTGCGCGCCGCGATCGATCTCGTCTACCGGGCGATCGTCCGCGCCGCGACCGAGGTGCCCGACGCAGGCTGAGCCCAATCAGGTCCCGGCGTCCGGCGCCCGCAGCCAAACCGCGGCCCATTCCCCGTCACGACGGCGCTCGCGCTCGGCCATCCCCCACTCCCTTGCATACACGCTCACGATCTCGTCGACCTCGCTTGTGAGCAGGCCGCCGGCGATCAGATGCGCCGGCGCAGCCGGGAGTGCCGCCACCAGGTCGAGCAGCAGTGGGCACAGCAGGTTCGCGACGATCGTGACCGGCTCATCCGGGGCCGCGGCAGGCCAGGGGACCGTTTCGCTGCGCACGTCCAGCCGCCGCACATCGAGGCCCACGCCGTTGACATCCGCGTTCCCGGCGCTGGCTCGCAGGCTCTCGGGATCGTGGTCCAGTGCGATCACGGGTCCGTAGCCGAGCTTGGCCGCTGCGATCGCGAGCACGCCCGAGCCCGTGCCCACGTCCAGCAGCGCTTTGTCGTTAGGCGCGTTCGGGGTCGACCGCAGCTCCAGCAGCAGCTCCAGGCACAACCGGGTCGTGGCATGCGAGCCGGTGCCAAACGCCTGGCCGGGATCGATCACGATCTCGACCACCTCTTCCTCGGCGCCAGAGGACTCCCAGGGCGGGCGCACGTAGAGAGACGGGACAGCAGCACCCGGAGCGGGCGACGCGATCCGGATCGGACGATGAAACCGCTTCCAGCGCTCATGCCAGTCCTCGGCCACCTCGCTGCTCGACACCTCGATCTGGATGCCACCGGCCGCCGCGCGCACGTCCGGAATCGCAGGCAGCTCACCCGGCGATCCGTACACCGCATACTCGACCCGGCCGTCCTCGAGCGCGACCTCTTCGACGCCGCCTGGAGCCAGCTCGAGCAGCTCGGCGAGCACGATCTCGGCATCGGTGGCGCTGATCGCGTCGGCGGCGGCAGTCACGTCGGCCGCGTCAGTCGCGTCGGTGATGGCGGCGTCGGTGGCGGCGGCGGCGTTCTTGGTAGCGGCGGTGGCAGGGGACGCCACCCGTACGGCGAGGCGAATCACTGTGACGACGGGGCGTGACCGCGAAGCGCCCGGCGGAGCTTTGAGAACATCGACTCCTCAGAGCGCATGTTCTCCTCGGTGAGCGTGTCCTGCAGACGCGCGATCAGCTCGCGCTGCTCCTCGCTCAGCCGCCGCGGGACGACGACGTTCATCACGACCTTCAGCTCTCCTCGCCGCCCGCCGCGCAACGATGGCATGCCCGCGCCGCGCAGCGAGATCACGTCCCCTGGCTGGGTGCCCGCGGGCACCTGCACGTCGGTGTCTCCCTGCAGCGTCGGCGCCCTCAGCGTGCCGCCAAGGGCGGCTAGCGGCGCCGGTACGTCGATCGCGGTGATCAGATTCTCGCCTTCGCGCACGAACCGCTCGTCCTCGAGCACTCGCACCAGCACGTACAGGTTGCCGTCGGGAGCCCCCGCCTGACCCGCGTGGCCGCGACCGGTGAGTCTGATGCGCTGGCCGTCGTCGATGCCCGCGGGCACATCGACTGAGAGCGTACGTTCGCCGGCGAGCCGCCCTCGACCGTGGCACTGGGCGCAGGGCTCTGAGGCCACGCGACCGTCGCCGTGGCAGCGATCGCATTCCACCGTGCGCACCATCTGGCCGAGGGGTGTTCTCGCGATCGTCTGCAGCCGGCCGTTGCCGCCGCACTGCTCACACGTCTCGATCGGCGTTCCCGGCTCCGCGCCGTTGCCGTGACAGTGCTCGCAGCGCTCGATCGCCTCGTAGGAGACCTCGACCTGCGCTCCCTGCGCGGCCTGCGCCAGGTTGATCTCGACTGCCACGGCCATGTCTTCGCCGGGGATCGGGCCGCCACGCCGCGCTCCACCCATGCCTGCGCCGAACGGGCTCGCGCCACCGAAGAACGCGTCGAACAGATCGCTGAGCGAGCCGAAGGCATCCACACCCGAGGCGTATCCGCCCGATCGCAAGCCCTCGTGACCATAACGGTCATACGTCGCCCGCCGCCCCGAGTCAGACAGGATCTCATACGCCTGCGCGGCCTCCTTAAACTTCTCCTCGGCCTGCGGGTCGTGCGCGTTGACGTCGGGGTGCAGCTCGCGCGCGAGCGCACGAAACGCCTTCTTGATCTGCTGCTCGGAGGCGTCGCGACCGACGCCCAGCACCTCATACGGATCGCGTGGCGTGGAGGTACGGCTCATAGTCTGGATCGCTCGTTCGGCTCGTACTCATTGGGCTCGCGCCACTTCGACTCGTGCCACTTCGACTTGTGCCCGTTCGGCTCGTACTCGTTGGGCTTGCGCCCGTTTGGCGTGCGGGCTGTGCTCATCGGTCCGCGTAGGCGCCCTCGACGAACCGCGACAGCTCGTGTGCGGCCTCCCGGACCGTGACGATCGCCTCGGCGTAGTCCATGCGCACCGGTCCGATCACCGACACCATCCCGAGCTTGCGCTGGGCCACTCCGTAACCGGTCGCGACCAGCCCGAGCGTGCGCATCGCGGGCAGTTTGTTCTCGGCGCCGATGCGCACATATACCCCGCGCTCGCCCAGCGCGGCACGCAGGATCTGTAGCAGCGCGACCCGCTGCTCGAGCAGCCCCATCAGCGCTTTGATCTGAGCCGCGTCCTCGATCGCGCCGGTCGAGAACAGGCGCGCGGTCCCCTCGACATACAGCGCGTCCTCAGCGTCGGTGTCGATCTCGCCGAACGCCGGCGCCAGCCGTGCGAGAAACCCGCGCTCGGTGTCCGACAGGCTTGCGTCGGCGATGCGCTGGTGCAACATGCGCGCGCCCAGGCCGATCCCGATCAGCCGCTCGTTCAGATACTCCCCCGCCCAAGACACCAGCCCGGGATCGACGGGACGCTCGAACGCGATCGCGGTCTTGGACACACCGCCGGTGGAGGTGATGATCACCACGACCACCATCTGCGGTTGCAGCGCGAGCACCTCGACGTGCCTGATGCTGGCGCCGCTCAGACCCGGCGCAGAGACGACCGCCAGCAGGTTGGTGACTTGCGAGAGCGTCTCGGTCGTGGCGCGCACCGCCTCCTCGACTTCGCGTTGCACGAGCGACAGCTCCAGCCGCGGCGCGCGACGGCGCGCGGGCTCGAGGCCCTGTCCGCAGGCGAGCATGCGATCGACCACGTAGCGCTGTCCCGCGTCGGTGGGCAGCCTGCCCGCAGAGACGTGCGGATGGGCCAGCAAGCCGTGCTCCTCTAGCAGCGCCAACTCCCCCCGCACGGTCGACGCGCGGCAGTTCAGCTCGGGGTCGGCGGCGATCGTTTTGGAGGCCACCGGCTGACCCGTGCGCCGGTAGTCCTCGACCACCTTGCGCAGGATCGTCTCCTGCCTGGCCGTCAATGTGTGCATCACGCCGCTGATTCTAGGTCGCGCCCGCGACGACCCCGCGCGCGGGGAGGTGACCTGGGCTCGGCAAGTACGACCCCGACCAGCAACGCCGACTGTCGCCCAGATGCAGTTGCGCGTCGATGACGTGTCGGCCCGCGCCTACAGCTCCAGTTCGGCTTGCGCGTTGCGCACGATCTGGTTGCCCGCCTGCTCGGCCACGGTCTCGACGATCACGCGGCCGTCGTGCTGCTCGCGCACGGTGCCGGTCACGACCACCTCCTGCTCGGGCACGCCCATGCCGCGGAACTGCACCGTCAAGCGCTTGAGGTGCTCGGGCCCGCCTGCCGCCTCGGTCTGCGCGCGCGCGACCTGGGCCATCGTCCACAGGCCGTGCAGGATCCGGCCGGGCAGGCCGACGGCTTTGGCGAACTCCTCGTCGATGTGGATCGGGTTGAAGTCGCCCGAGGCGCCCGCGTAACGCACGGTCAGGTACTTGTCCGGGGTGACCCTGAGCTCGGGGATCTCGGCGCCCACTTGAAGATCGGCCATCTCACACTCCTCGCACGATGTTGGTCCACGTTCCGCGGCACACCTGCTCGCCGCGCTGGTTGTTGGAGATCGACTCGAACACGTAGTAGCCGCGCCCGTCGGATTCGGATATGTCCTTGACGCTGGCCGTGGTCGTGATCTCATCACCCGCGAGGACCGGCGGCCCCCACTCGAACTCCTGCCCACCGTGCACCATCATCGCGAAGTTCAGTTCGATCTCGGGATCGAAGATCGGCGGTCCCACCGAGGGGGCGCTGTAGACGACCGCGAACATCGGCGGCGCCACCACATCGGCGTAGCCCGCCTCGCGTGCCGCCCGCTCATCGAGGTGGACCGGGTTGGTCTCGCCCACGGCGCGCGCGTACTCCTTGATCTTTTCCCGACCGACCGCATACGTGGTGGGCTCGTACTGCTTGCCGATTGCTTGCGTATTGACTGGCACCGGGCTGGCTCCTGGGATGTTGTCGCTGGTCTCGCTGTCTGTGGCGGTCGCCGGGACGGCGGCGGGGCAGTTTAAACACAAAAAGGCCCTCGGGGCCACGCAGCGGGGAACGTGGAGCTCACATCCCCCGCTGCGGTTACCCTTCGTATGCCGTTGCGGTTGGCCGTCACACGCCGCCGCGGGCTCGTCCTTGGGCTTGTCCGGGCGCGGAGATCCCTCAGAACACCAGCGCCATGCCCGCGACCGGACCCACATCGGTGCCGGCGCCCGAGTCAACATCGGGCTGGATATCTGTATCCGTACCGATGCTCAAGTCCAGCTCGACATCGATATCCGTATCCGCACCTGCATCCAAAGCGCTCCCGTCCGACCCATCGACCCGGGACGACTCCCCCCCGCGGGTGCCGTCATGGCGGGCCCCCTCGTCGTGGTCGTGGTCGTTGCCATAGGACGCGTGCCCGGTCTCGTCGGCAGTCTCCTCGGCGGTCTCGTGAGCGGTCTCGTGAGCGGTCTCGTCGGCGAGGCTCCTATCGCGATCGGGACGCCGGGGACCAGAGCCGTCGAGGAACTGCACGATGTCGGCCACGATCTTGATCGTCTGGCGCCGCTGGCCGTCGGCCGCTTGCCACTCGCGCCACTGCAGCCGGCCATCGATCGCCACACGGCTGCCCTTGCGCAGGTAGCGCGCGGCACTGTCTGCGGCACCGGCGTATGCGCTCACATCGAAGAAGTTCGATCGCTCGCGATACTCGCCGCTGGGTGTGTCCTTCGTGACCGAACTGCACGCCACCCGCAGCTGGCACGCGCTCGTACCGTTCGGCAGCGAGCGCAGGTCGGGGTCGCGGGTGAGGCGACCGACCAGAACGACGCGGTTGATGCTGATGCTGGGCATGTCTGTCTCCATTTGCTCGAGATTGCCCCCCGCACATCAAGTTACGCACCGCTTGAGACGGCAAGCGCCAAGACGCGTGGCACGGTGGCGGGATCTGTCGTCTCGGTCGCAACGAGACGCCGCCGGAGCACCGGCGTATCAGGCCAACATCCGACGGCGCCTCCCGCGCCTACTGCTCCGCCAATGCGTCGAGCCCGAGGATCACGATCTGCTCCTGCGCCTGCGCCCGTGCGATCGCTCGCTGCAACGCTCGCTGGACTTCCGGCGGGGCTAGGTACAGAACGCCCGCGACCGTGCGGCAGCGCGCCCAGGCTAGACAGATGCCCGTCAGCCGCTCCGGTCCCTTGACCGTGAGCTCGACCTCGACCGCCACCGGCAATGGCTCGGGCTCTGACTCTGGCTCCCGCTCTCGGTCGAGCTCCCGCCCCCACTCGGACTCCGGCTCCCGATCGCCAGCGCCATCGCAATCGCCATCGCCGCGTTCAGAACCAGACGATTCCTGCGGCCACAGCACCAGATCCGGGCGGTGCAGCTTCGGCCCGCCGTCTGCGCTGATGCCGGCCAGGCGCGCGCTCGCCAGCACTTCGCCCCGCTCGCGTTCGTCGCGACGCAGCTCGCGCTCGCCCAGCACGCGGTGGTCGGTATAGCGACGTTCCAGTTGCGCCGCCACCTCGGCGCAGGCCGCCAGATGAGCGGCGTTGGAGTTGGTGAGCCTGCACGGATCGAGCCCGCGTAGGCAGGACGCGCGCATACCGGCCGCCGTGACCGTGTACAGCGTCGAGCCGCCCTCAAGGACCCGCCGCGCCGACAGCCAGCGCTTGCGCTTCAACGCGGCCAGCCGCCCGCTCGCCGAGGCTGGCGTCGTCTCTTCGCGGACGGCCAGCGCCTGGGCGCTCACCGCACCCATCCGGGCGACCCACTGCACGATCGCCACTTGCTGTGCGGATGTTGATGTTGTTGTGTTGCCTGTCTGGATCATGGTGATCCTCCTTGGGTTGTTGAGGCGTTCGGGGTTGTTGTGTTGTGTGTCGGGTTGTTGGGCTGTTGGGTTGGGGTCTCGCGGTCTCGGGTGTTGCGTGTTGGGTATTGGGAATGCGCTCATCGCACCGCCGCGAGCCGGGGCATGCCCGGTCCGCGACGGCCGAATCCGATGAGGACGAGAGGGGCGAGGGGGCGAGGCCGAGAGCCGCGCGCGTCTCAGCACCAGCGATGGCGCCGCCCGCGATGCTTGCGCCGCCGCGGCGAGCAGATGTCGGCGATGCTCGCGTCACCGCCGCCCTGCAGGTCGATCACAGCGCCCCGCCCCTGGGCGAGACCCATGATCTGCTCGGGCGCCAGCACGTTCTCCAGCTCCCGCGTACGGCTGTACCCGCCATCGTCGCGATGTGCCGTCCTCCATACACCCCGCTTGGCGGTCAGGCTCGCGATCAGTTCGGCCGAGGTCGCCAGCACCTGACGGTGGGCGATCAGGGTCGACAGGTTGCCCATCATCTGATCGAGCAACCGCTCCGCGCCGGGTAGACGCAGGTCGGCGATCTCCTGGGTGCCCAGCAGCATGCTCACGCCCGCCCCACGTGCCCGTGCGTACAGCCCGGCCACCTGTTCGGGTGCGATCGCCGAGAACTCGTCGATCGCCACGAGCGCCGATACCCGCTGACCCTGGAGCGCCGAGACGGTGGTCTGCAGATCCTGCACGATCGCCCCGGCCAGCATCGCCGTGAGCAGCGGCCGGCGGTCGGCGTCCAGGTTGAAATAGACCACCGCCCCGCCGAGCACCGCCTGCAACAGCTCGACCTGCTCGGCGCCGGGCGTCTGGGGATCGAGCCAGCAGCCGACATCCGACTCGGCCATGATCGCCAGACGGTCGCGCACGCCCGCCAGGTCGCTGCGCTGGCGCTTGGTGAGGCTGTCCAGGTAGGCGTGGGTTGACTGCCCGTCTGACTCGGGCAGCTGGCGCGCCAGCAGCTCGAGCCTGTCCGGATCGAGGTGATCGACGATGCCCTGCAGGCTGACCTCGACACCGGCCGTGCGCAGCCCCCGCACCACATGACCGAGATAGCGCTGCGCCTGGCGTTGATAGTGCGGCTCGGTGTAGCGCTCACCGGCCAGCGCCTTGTCGGCGATCTCGGTCGCGCCGCCGCGGGCGTATGGGTTGTAGACCGAGGGACCTTCTGGGCTCCACTCGACGAACGGCCTGCCGGCCGCGAGCGCCGCGTCGATCAGTCCTTGACGCAGATCGCGATCGCCCTTGGGGTCCACGACGATCACACCGTCACCGCGTCCACCTCCAGCTGCACCGCCGGCGCTACGGGAGATCGTCTGCGTGGCGATCCAGGTCATCGTGACCGTCTTGCCCGAGCCGGCCGCTCCGAGGACGAGGGTGTGCGTGCCGCCCGACGATCCCCCAACGGGGATCGTGACCGCACGGCCTTTCGCCTCGTGTCCGACGATCAGCCGGTTTCCGCGCCACGAGCTCTGCGGCGATGCGCCGGCGTCACGGCGGTCGTCTCGAAGACCCTGCACCAGCGAGCGCACCGCATCGACCGGGCCCAGCCGCTGTGCGGCTATCTCCGCCAGGTCCGCGCCCGTGTCGAGGTCTTCCCGGTGCCAGCGCCGCCCACGCACCGTGGCGCACAGCGCTGCCGCGCCGAGGGTCGTGGCGAGGCCGCCTCCCAGGATCGAGCGCCCGACGAACACCACGCCGAGCGCCGTCGCGGCCCAGGTCCAACGCAGGTGCCGGCTGCGCATGCCCCGTGCGACGATCAGCCCGATCGCAAAGCCGATCGCCAGGTGGACAGTGGTGGACGTGAGCCACTGCAGCATGTGTTCGAGCGGCTGCAGCGGGTTTGCCTGCGATTCCCCAGCCGGGGGTACTTCGTTGATGTATTCAGATGACGGCATCTCAGGCCGCCTCCTTTCTGTGTGGACAGGGACCGGCGCCAGCGGCGCCGGTCTGAGGTGGTCGATGACCGGCGACGGGCCGATGTCGGGCCCGAGGGCCCGCCGCCGAGAGGTGCTGCTTGACGGGCCCTTCGTCCTGCTCTGTTTGCTGCTTGCTGCCGTTTACTGCTGTTGCTGCTGATGCTGCTGTTGCTGCTGATGCTGCTGATGCTGCTGATGCTGCTGTTGCGCTGCTCTACGACCCCGTTGCCGGAGTCGTTGCGCGAGACCCCGCCGGGCGCGGCGTCGTCGCGATCGGAACAGCGCCCCCGACCCCGGAGACGACGGTGCTCTGCAGGCACTCGGCCAACGCCGGCGAGAGCATCAGCGCCGGGTCGAACTCTTCGCCTCGCTCATACGCGATGGCGGCCAGCGTGCGGATGGATGGGGTGTGCATCGTTATGCTCCTTTGTGTTTGTGCCCTCGCGCCGCTTGTGAGTAGGAGGAGCGCGGGCATGGGTTGACGGCCGTCCCAGTCGGGGCGGCCGTTGTTTGTGGGTGAGACCGTTCGGCGGAAGACGCGCCCGCGGGCGCGCTCCGGTGGGACTGCCGAACGCAAAACGGCGAGCCCGTGGGCTCGCCGTCAAGATCGTTTTGATGCTGGGTGTGAGCTGAGGCTGCGTCTCAGCCGTCTGCTCAACGCAGGCGGTAGCCCACGCCCCACACGTTGATCACCCAGCGCCCCTCGCCGCGCTCGCGCTCCTCGAGCTTGCGGCGCAGCCGGCTGGCATGGCTGTCGACGGTGCGGGTGGAGCCCGTCGAGCGATACCCCCAGACCGCGGTGAGCAGCTCCTGCTTGGCGAACACCCGCGTCGGATCGCCGGCGAGATGGACCAGCAGCTCAAACTCCAGCCGGCGCAGGTCGAGCGGTGCTCCGTACAGGCTCGCGCTGTGACAGTCCATGTCTATGTGCAGCGGGCCGATCGCGATCTGCGGCGGGGAGCTCGCGCGTGCTGCCTGCTCAGCGCGGCGCAGCAGTGCGCGCAGCCGGGCTCGCAGCTCCAGGTAGCGCAGCGGCCGCGCGATGAAATCGTCGACACCGGCGTCGAACGCCCGCAACATGTCGAGCTCGCCGACCCGAGCTCCGAGCATGATGATCGGCAACCCCGCCGGCCAGATCGCCGCGGTCGGCAGCTCTGCGTCGCGGATCTCCCGCACCAGCTGCAGCGCGCCCCAGCGGCTGCCGAGATCGCCGAGCACGACCGCACATGGCCGGATCCGGCCGCCGATCGCTCGCGCCTGTTCGCCGGTGCGGGCCAGCTCGGCGCGATACCCGTCGGCGGCCAGCTGCTCGACGAGCGCCCCGCCGACGGCCACCTCTGACTCGACCACCAGCACGGTCGGTCGCGCGGCCGTCTGGCGCGCGATGCCTCCGACCGCCGCGGCCCGTGCGTTCATGCCACTTCGACCTCACGAGGACTGACGCCGAGACCCTCGCGCGCAATCAGCGCGAGCACGTCGCTGTGCACCCACGGCGTGGGACGGTCGGTTCCGCTCTCGGGCAAGATACCCACGCGACGCCCCAGCCAGCTGGTCTCACCGCTGCGGTTGCCTTTGCCGTCGTGCTTGATGCGTCCGCAGCGCAACGCTATCTCGCTCATGCTGAGATCGCGACGGGCACCGGCGCCGAGCACCGCTTCGCGCAGTCCCCGATTCAAGACGATCGGGCTCTCCCGCAGGCGCGCCAGCTGGATCGACAGCATGGAGGTGCAGACCAGCAGATCGTCGCGATAGCCGGCGCACGCTTCGAGCGTGAGCCCACACACCGGCTCGTAGCTTTCCAGCGCACCGACCACGTCGCGCAGACACACCGGCGTCGAGAACGTGTCGCTCTGGCCGCGGACGCGCCTGAACCAACTCAGCTCGGCTTCGGGGCCGCCGACATCGACCGGCTCGAGCCGATAGCTCCAGAGCACCCCGTCGCGATCCCGCCTTGTGAGCTCGGCCGCGGGTGGGTGCTCGAGCGGGCTCTCGGCTTCGGGCAGGCCGCTCGGGTCTGGTCGGGTCGCTACACCCCGCAGGTCTTCGACACTCACCCGCCGGCAGCCACGGCATGTATCGCGCAGGTACAGGTCGCACACCAGCGCGGCGTTCTCGACTGGCTCGTCGGCCGCAATGCACGCCACCAGCCGCCGGTCGCCGAGCGTGACCGCGTCCCGGTCGACGACCAGTACGCACCCGTCCGCACGCGGTACGGCGATTACGTCGCGTGCGCGCCCACCGGCGTCGGTGTAGGCGCCCAATCGATCCGGACTGCGTCCGCTTGCATCGGCGCGCCCCGGGCAGCGACCGATGTTGGGCAAGATCGCGCGGGGGTCTCGGTGAAGCTGCGGGTGCCTGGTCGGCGTGGTGGGTGAGATCGTCGGTGTCATGGTCTGCCTCCTATCCGAGGGTCGGGCTGAGGGGTGTGTGGGCAGGGGCTTGTAGGCCGACGGTGGCGCGCGGTCAAGACGGACTTTCGGTCGCGAGCGGGCGGCGGCGGGAGTCGAGACCCTTAAGGGGTCTCGGGGTGCGCGGGCCTCACAGACGAGCTCACGAAATCTGGCGCGATACCGTCATTGGGCATGCGCTGGGTGGCCTGTCCTCTCTGCGCCGGGGAGCATGTTTGGCCTGCGCCGGGGAGGACGTCTGGCCGATACCGGGTGGCCGGTGAACGGTCTGTGTTGGGAGATGGCGCGGGAGCGGTGCTGAAGAGACCGACCATGCTAGCTCGCGGCCATACGACACCGCCATCGCCCCGCCCATACCGTGCAGGGACGAGCCCGCCACCCCGCCACGACGGGGTGCAGTTCGGCTCTGCAAAGCCAAATCTGAGACTCCCATGCCTGCAGTCGCCCAGCGGGACGACGCTTACGCGACTGCGCAGTTGGGGGTCGCCAGAGACCGGCAACTGCATGGACGGCGCCGGCAACTGCAACCGCCGGCGGGCGAACGCGCGAACGATTGTGCGCCTGCTCGGGGCCGGCCACCGGACCCAGGACCAGCCCGAAGCATCGAGCGAGCCCCGGAGTGGACTCAGTCAGACGAGAGCAGTTCGCGACTCGACGCCTGCACCTCGCCGGCGCGAGGGTCCCCGTGGGCGAGCGAGACGCGCACGTGAGGAGGCAGCCGGGGTACGCCGTAGGCGTGGAGCACGCCCTCGTGCGCATCGCGCTCGGCAGCGAACACGATGTGTTCGCGCCCCGGGTATTCCCAGTCGGCCGGGTACTCGCCCGCGTACGCACGGCAGGCCCCCAGCACCCCGTCGGCGGCGCGCGCACAATCGCGCGCCCGCGCACGGTCGCGACAGACGAACACGACCGCCGGGGGCCGACCGAGCCGGCGCGCGTAACGCGACAGGTGCGCAGACCAGCCGGCCACGAGATGGTCGTAGCGCTCGAGCTTGCACGCGCCCTGACCGGTGGGCAGGCGATCGTCGAGCTCGACGAGCAGGTCGACCGCACCGGCGCCCCGGGACGCCGCGCCCGCACCGCTGCCTTCGTCGCCTGCGCCACCGCCACCGTCGCCGTCGGACGTCAGCGCGCCGGCGGCAGGCAGCTCGATCGTCATGTCGGGACGAACCGTCTCGAAACTCCGGACAGCGACGCGCGATCCGCTCGCGGCGTCGGTGCGCAGGAACTCGTGTGGGACACGCCCGCCCGGCAGCCGCAGGTCCTCGGGCCCGAGCGCCACACGGCCCTGTGGGGTCTGGCGCATCGGCACCGACAGCACCGACTCCCGGGCGCCGCGCAGCCGAAGCGATGCGCCCTGGCTCGCGTGCACCAGCGCCAGCGCCCAACCGGCGACGTGGACGTCATGACGAGCCTGACGCAACTGACGCCTGGCATCCTCAGGGGCAAGCACGGCGGTGCGCTCGCCGGGGAGCTCATCGCCATCTGTGACGAGTCCCGTCAGCCGTTCGTGGGCGTGCAGCAGCTCGAGACCTCGGACGGTGATCGCGTAACACATCGGCACCCCGCCCCCGTCGCGGCGATGAAACTGCATCCGTGCCACGAGGCCGGCATCGGACAGTCGCTTCAGGCGCCGCTGTGTCGTGGTCATCGCCCGGGTCGGGTTGAACCGGCGATGGATCTGACTACTCAAGACGTGGCCCGCACCGGCGATCAGCGTCAGCATGGCGAGATCCAGCGACTCGGGCGTCAGCGCATAAAGATCGCGCGGCGCCTTGGCCCAGCGCACGCTGTGGGCGCCGTCGAGGTCGACCAACTCTCGGTAGCTGTCTGGCGGGATCGCGGGACGTGACGGAGGCAGATGCGCTTCGCCGGGCTGAGATGGGGGCACAGGGCGCGCAGCGGTGACCGCAGGACGCGACGCGGGGCCGCGCGCGGCAGGCATACGCGAGACAGGGGCACGCGACGCGGGGGGACGCGAAGCAGGCATGCGCGAGGCGTGGCTGCGCGAGTCGCGCGCACGCGAAGCCGCGGGTGCGGGCGAGGCTGTCGGCGGAGTCGATGAGGTGGCAGGCTGCTTGGCCGAGGCCGGGCGGGGTGAGGCGGGGCGAGGCGCAACGGCAGGGGACGGCTCGGCGGCAGATCGCTCCCGATCCCAGTGGGGTTGGCTGAGATCGCTCAGATAGCGCCCTCCACGCTCGGCCTGGCGTGCGGCGTGGGCCGCCAAGCGCTCGGAGTCGACCCGCATCGGGATCGTCTGCGCGACGAACGGAGGCTGGCGGCCCTCGGGCGTGGTCCAGCTGGCGATCGCGTGATGACGGGGAAGGTGCAGGCGGGCGTCGGGGCGACCGAGCTCTGAGAGGTGCTCGACTCCGGGACGGACCGTGTCCGAGAACGAGGCCATCGTCAGCTCGACGGCGGCTCGCGCGTCGCGGGCGGATGCGGTCGCGAAGTACACGCGATGGGCGAACAGCGCATCGAGCTGATCGCGCACCTCCCGTTCCAGCCACTGCGACTCGGTCTGCCAGCACGCCACGGTCTCAAGGCCCGCCGAGCGCTTGAGCGCGATCGTCTCGGCGAACCCGCGGTTGAGCACCAGCGGCGCCTCGTCGACCTTCAGCGCCACGGCGATGCGCCGACCCTCGGGCACGAGATCCTGCTGGCGGGCGAGCGCCGCGTCGAGCATGCCCACCAGCAGCTGCATCAGCACAGAGGTGTTGCCGGCTCCCATCGCGCCGAGCGCGCCCTTGACGACGAGCACCTCCTGGCCGCCGATCACACGATCGAGGTCCACGCGCAGCGAGTCGTTGAGCAGCACCCGCTTGATCGAAGGCGAGTTCAGCAGGCGCGCGAGCTTGTTCACGGGCGCGTCGAGCTTCGCCGTGGTCGTGCTGCGCGCGTCAGCCAGTTGTGCGGACAGCTCGGCCGTGAAGAACTCCGATATCTCCTTCAGCTCTGGTAACGCGCGCACGCGCGCGCCCACCCGCGCCCGGTATGCATAACCGTCCTCACCGACCGACAGCAGTCGCGCGGCGTCCCACAGCGTGGAGGAGCGGTCGTGAGCGAGCACCGCGATGATCGCGTTGCGCAGATAGCGATCTGAGGAGGCGCGAATGTCAGCGTCGGTAAAGAGGTGCCTGAGCGCCGCCACCACATAGTCGGCGATCACATCCGCCGGAGCGTCGACCGCG
Source organism: uncultured Solirubrobacterales bacterium (assembly GCA_963702185.1). GTDB lineage: Bacteria > Actinomycetota > Thermoleophilia > Solirubrobacterales > Solirubrobacteraceae > Palsa-744. The sequence continues at coordinate 2,466,569 of OY969723.1, read as the reverse complement.
AGCGGGTTGAACCCGCAGGTCGGATGAGCGAAGTCGAGCAGCGTGCAGGGGCGCTCGGCGGGCACCATGCTGACCGCCGCCTCGGCGGCGTCGCCCTTGGGATCGAGCACGATGATCGCGCAGCGCTCGCGGCGCAGATCCTCAGCCACCGTTGCGACCAGATAGCTGGACTTGCCCTGCTCGACCGTTCCCGGCACGGCGGTGTTCTGACGGCGCATCGCCGGATGGATCGAGACGACGCCGTAGGTGTCGCGCAGCGTGCCGATTCCGTCGGCGGGGCGCATGATCGCGGGTGGCGCGGGCGCTACCGGCAGCGCTCCGCGCGCGAACGGCACGGTCGTGTAGTCGACCGAGGGCAGGTGCCACAGCGCGGCCAGCTCGGTCGAGGCGAACACACCGTGCCGCCACGACGGCAGCGGGTTGCCCTCGCCGCGCTGCACCCGGCGGTCATAGCAGCGCAGCAGCCCGTGACGCACGGTCGTAGCCCGCTCCACCAACCGGTTCTCGGCCTCGCCGGCGCGCAGCTGCGAGGCGATCTGCTCGCAGCGGCCACGATCTTCGGCGACGATGCGCAGATCGGCGAAAAACAGCGGTCGGTGCTGGACCTCGAGGCCCCCCTGCAGCTCGCGCTCGTCGATCAGCGAGCGGTCGCGCACCTGCACGTGCTCGTGTCGCTCGCGCGAGATGTGGGCCTCGTGGCGCTTGTACATATGCCTGGCGTAGCTCTCGAACAGCGCCGGCGCAGGGGTGAGCGCCAGCTGTACGTAGGCTGCGCCGGCGCACGCGCCCATCGTCGTCATCAGCCGGTTCATCGCGGGCTCGCGCTCGTGCTCGTAGCGATCGAGCGTCTTGGCGCGGCCGATGAACTCGCCGTGCTTCTTCAAGCGCAGCACCGTCGGAGGCGCTCCCAACGGCCTGGGCTCGCGGGTCAGGCGGCAGTTCGGATAGGCGGTCCGCAGCGCGGCCTGAACCGTGTGGAGCGTCGCGGCCGGGCAGCTGACCGCCATCCAGCACGCCCCGCCGGCATGGTGGATCTCGAGCGCAATCGAAGGCTGGCCGCTCAGCAGGCGCCGCCACCAACGGCACAGCAACCGCTTGTGCAGGGCCTCGTACATCGACACGATCGCCTCCACACTCGCGCTGTCGCCGCGGTAGACGTCCACGCGCAACCGTTCATAGCGACGTCGTCCACGGGCGCGCACACGGACAGCGCCGATCGCCACGCCCGCCATCGACACGCTCAGCAGCAGCGGCGAGCGCCACCACTCGAGCGTGGCCAGACCGGCGAGCAGACGCCACCCGTAGTCGAGGGCCGCGCCGAGCGCGTCGGCGAGCGAGCCCAGCGACAGATGTCCCACTCCCGCATGCGCCCCGGCGAGCGCGGCGCCCATACCGCCGTTCAGCAGCCATGCGCCGAGCGCGACGGCAGCGATCAGCGCGACCAGGCCCAACGCGCGCCACAACAGTAGACGTACCATCTTCACTGACTACTCCGACGCCGGCGCCCGTTTGTGACAGTCGCGCGCCGGGCTCTTTGCGGCCAGCAGCCGTAGGCATCCGGCGTAGGTCCAGATTCATCGGCGCCGTTCAAGCTCGCGTGCGCAAAGCTCGATCAAACGGGTATGGGAGTTATCCCTCGACGAGACATGTGCGGACCGGCCCCACGACGACACCTGCGCAGATCGCGACACCTGCGCGGATCGGCCCCACGCGGACCAGCCCCACGGCCTCTGCACGGATTGAGCGTGCCGTTCGGCGTCTTGGCCGGCGCCTGCGCGCCCGTGCTCCTGGCCCTGGCCACGGCCATGGTCCTGGCCCTGGCATTTACCGGCCTCGCGAACGCCGCGACGATAACGTTCGGCAGCCCCCTGTCGGTCGCGGCCACCGCGGACACCGCCAACGACCTGGGCTATGCCGGCAGCAATGTCGCCCTGCCCGGATCGGTGTTCCACATCCCGCACGACGGCGCCGACACGGCGCTGTGGAACTTTCAACAGGCTGCGGGCAGTCCCACGGCGCCGTCCGGTGGGCAGGTGACCAGCGTGAGGCTCGAGGGGTGCGCGCGCTCGAACGGTCCCGCGCCGCTGACCCAGATCCACTTTCAGGCGCTCGCCCCGCTGCCGGGAGGCGGCGCGCGCGTGGGCTTGACAAGCCAAGCGTTCGACATCCCCGTGTGTGGGTCGGGTGGCGCGAGCGGCTCGACTGTTACGAGCTATGAGCCGAGCGACCTGTGCGTGTCGGCGGGCGACTACGTCGACTTCAACGACGAGGGCGGGTTCGTGGGCGCCACCGACGGACTGCCCCCCTACCCCGCCGGCGTCCCCTACATGGTCATCGGCTCGGTCTCACATTCGACGATGGACTCGTTCATTGACAACAACGGCGTGGGCAACGGCGCCACGTTCTCACCCAGCGAAACCTCCAACCACGACGGGTTCGCCGCCAATGCCGGTGAGGAACTGATGTTGCAGGCGACGCTCGCGACCGGCCCCGACGCCTCGGCCGACTGCCCGGGCGGCACCCGCGGACTGCAGCCACCCCATCCCACGTTTCCCGCGCTGTCGATCCCGACCCCCCAGCTGGACGGCATGAACGCCTACGGCGTGGTCGGGGTGGCCATCTACTGTCACGCCGCCGCCGGCTGTCCCGGCACGGTCACGCTGCGACTGCGCACCCATCGTGATCCCGCGGGGGTGTGGCTGGGCGCCGCCACGTTTACGCTCCCCGCCCACCGCACCGGCCATGTGAACGTCCATCTCAGCGCACTGGCTCGCCGCATGGTCCGTCGCGCCGGCCGTGGCCTGAGCATGCAGGCGACCGTGAGCGCCTCACCGGCCGACACCCCCGACGAGCAGGCCGCGATCGCGGTACACGGCGCGACTCGCTGAGCCCGCCCATCAGGCCTCGCTGAGCAACCGCCTAGCGCCCCCCGGCGGCTCGCTCGCCGGCAGCCCGCTCTCCGATGGCCGATGTCTGGGTCCCCAGGTCGCCGTCGTGCAGCTCAGGGGCCGGCCTGGAGAGCTCGCTGGCAGCCGCTCGCGCACCCAGATAGGGCAGCACGATCATGCTCATCAGCGATCCGAGCAGATCCGACAAGGGCCGCTCGCCCTCTGTCAGCCGCGAGTGCACAACCGCAAACACGGCTCCCACGATCCCTTCGGCGGTCACCTGCGGCGGTTCGCGCATGCCGCCACCGCCCACCTCGCGTCCACGGTCGACGACATTCGCCAGTTCGCCCAGCACGCGAGCGCGACTCTGCAGCACGCGCGGGCCCGCGCTGAGCGCTTCGATGACGCACAGTCTGGCCAAACCTGGCTCTTCGTCCACGAACGCCAGCAGTCGCGCCAGTCCCACGCGCACGCGCTCGCGCCATCCCTGCTCGTGCCCGGCGGCGTCGCACACGAGCGTGCGCACACGCTCGACGACCTGCTCGAACGCGGCCAGGAAGCAGTCTTCGCGATCGGCGAACACGTCGTAGAACGTCTTGCGCGACACCTTCGCCCGGCCGATCACCTCGGCGACGGACATGCCGGTATAGCCCGCCTCATCGATCTTCTGGATGGCGGCCACCAACATCCGGCTGCGCTGGATTTCGAGCACCCGTCCGGGCGGCAGCCCCCCAGGACCGGGGCGCAGACGCTCGTGGGTGGCCGTCTCGCCTGCGCTCGTGTCGTCCGTCGATGCCATTGCTCCTGCTGGGTCGTCTCGTTCAACTATACGGGCATCTATCGCCGGGTCAAGGCGGTACCGCCCGATACGACCGGCCCCTCGCTCCGCAGTTTCAATCCAAGCTCGACGAAGAACGCCGTCGTGGCCGCGAGGTCGTCGACCACGATGCCTACGTGATCCATGCGCTGGATCCTCATGCGCTCGACTGTAGCGGCATGGTCATCCCCGGTTTGGCGGCGATCCGACTGCTCCGGGCTCAGCTCGCGGATCCCGTTCGGGGAGCTTGCGGGACCTTCGTTGCCGACTCGTCTGGCCGTTTGCGAATGCCGAGATCGCAACTAAAGATCGAATCCAGACAGACAGACAGACAGACAGACAGAGGCGACGACCGGAATCGAACCGGTGTACACGGCTTTGCAGTCGTCATGGAGTCGTTACACCCCAGCGTTTACGGGGCTTTCCGTGTCGCTGAGTTGCGCTGAGTTGCGCTCGTTTTCGCCAGTTCGGGACACAAGTGGGGACACAGCCTCGCCGCGGAACGCGCTCGACAGTCGCGCCGCGTCATCGGCACCCGGCCGATGGTGGACGTAACGCATGGTCGTGGTGATGTGCGCGTGTCCCATCATCGCCTGCACGTCGCTCAGCGGGAGCGCACGCACCGCCGTGGACCCGAAGCAGTGCCGCAGATCATGGAACCGAACGCGCCGCAACCCCGCGCGCTTGAGCGTAGCGTCGAAGCGCCGTCGCAGCGTCCAGTGATCCAGATGCTCGCCGAGCGCTGAGCAGAAGACCAGATCGTCCTCGCCGGTGAAGTGCTCGCGCCGACTGAGACGATCGAGCGGGCCGATCAGCTCCGGCACGAGCGGGACAGACCGCACCTTCCCAGACTTCGGCGCCTTCTCCGCTCCCGCGACATGGCTCCATGAACGCCGAACATGCACCCGCTGGCCGGCGAAGTCGATATCCCTCCAGCGCAACGCCAGCAGCTCCCCTTGCCGCAGCCCGGTCATCGCGGCGGTCAGGTACAACGTGCCGGTCGCTTCATCGTCCGCCGCCCGGACCAGTGCCGCCAGCTCGTCAGCATCGAAGGTCACAAACTCGCCCGAGTAGCGCACCGTCGGACGTTCGACCAGCTCCGCGCTCGCAGGGTTACGGGTCAGCCCGTGCTCACGGATCGCGTGCTTGAACACGCCGTGAGCGACCGTCAGGTGGCGCACGACCGTGCGTGCCGAGAGCAGCGGACCGTCCTCGCGGCCTTCCCGTCGTGTCTGTAGCAGCTCGTCTCGCAGCGCAGCCACATCGGCCGGCGTGATCGAGCAGACGGGCAGGTCGCCCCAGCGTGGCAGCAGGTAGCGGGAGAGCGACTGCTTGTAGTCCCGGAGAGTGCTCGCCTCGCGGCCCTTCACATGCTCGACATGACGCAGGTAGCCCGCCGCCGCATCAGCGAACGTTGCGCCGCCCGGCTGGTGCTCGTATGCGCCCTCGGCGACCTTACGGCGCTCGCTGGCCAGCAGGTCCGCGAGAGCATCCCTTGCCTGCTTCTCCGTCAGCGCGCCAGCCGACGGCTTGCCGCCCGACAGGTGGGCCGGAGCGAGCCTGTGCGTGGTCTGGACTGGCGTCCTGCCGGGAACCCGAGTCTTGACGTACCACACCGGCCCCTCGCGTCGCCTACGTAGCTGCACGTGGCCCGTGACGCGGCCTGGAGCGTGGCGTGGCATCACGCATCATCTCCCATCAGGTTGGCTTCGACTTCGTCAAGGGTCATGCTCGGCTTACCCGTGGGACCAGCACCCACGTCAGGGCGTCCTGGGATGAGGCTGACGATCATCCAGCGGTCGTAGTCGAGCGCTCGCGGATCACGGGTCCGCGACTTACGTAGCGCCAGTCCCTGCCGATCGGCTATCCTGCGGAGCAGGTTCTCGCGCACCTTCTCCTGCTGGTCCATGGTGCCTCCTGCCATGCTAATAGTCATGCTGGAAAGCATACCACACACAGTACGGGAATCTAGGCGGCGCGCACGCAGGACGGGACCGGCTCAGGCGCCCTTATGGCACGATTGCCTGAGATCCCGCAGGACGCGATATGCGCCGAGCTTGAGCGCTCGAAGCACAAGCAGCTCTCGCTGTACGTGTGCGGGTTCGGAGCCGTCGAGGGTTTCCTTGATGTATTCCCGCTCTTGGAGTTGCTGGACTGTGGAGAACCGCTCCGAGCTTTCCATCCAGATGGTGTAGCGGTCGCTGATCTCCTTGGGGGCCACGCCTGTCCTGTTGAACAGCGGCAGCATCACCTCCTTTACGTTGCGCGTCTGGGCGGCTGCTCCGATGTCGTCGATCTGCTTCGCAATCCAGTCGCGCAAGGGCTCATAGATCGTGGCCACCCCGAAAGGGGATGGAGCGTCGCCCGAACCCACGTCTATGATTCGGAGCCGAGCTACGGCAGGTCCTGCGGCGCCAACGACGAACCAGCCGAGCGGCCGAAACCTTTCGACGATACTCGCGTCGGCCTTTTTCAGGACCAGCATCGCAGCGAGGCCGATCAGGATCTCGAGGACCACGCGGCCCACCCACCACGCCCACGCGTAATCGACCTTCGTGACCGGTGTTTTGAGGCGTTTGTACTGCTCCAGCGCGCCGAGCGCGCCGGCGGTAAGCCCTGCTACGAGGTATGGCAGCATGTCCGGCGTAGCCGGAGTCTTGTCAGCCTGCTACCCGTTGGAGGGCATCGTCGTCGATCTCGACCCGCTGGCGGATCGGTTCTGGCTCCACCGCCCCGGCGACGCCCTTGTCGATGAGCTGCTTCACGATCTTCTGCGCCTCGTCAACGCTCAACAGGGCCGCGCTCGCCAGCTCGACGACTTCAAGAGGACGCCCTGCCTCGGTCAGCACCTGCAAGACGCGGCGCTCCTCGTCGTCCAAGTCCACCTGTAGCTCAGTCATGCGCTTGCCCCCTTCGTCGGTCGAGGCCGGGACCTTAGCGCGTCGTTTAGATGGCCGCATCTCACCCAGCATGTCGTGCCTTCCTGAGCAGTCCTTAAGTGCTGCCCCGACCCTTGCACGGATGTCTTCGAGATAGCAGCAGAACCTCCTGCACCTCTGGTTTCCCTCCCGTCGAAATCTAAAACGCTCATTATGTTCTTATCCTACGACCGCGCCGTGGCGCTATCGAGCGTAGCTTCCCCCCTTAACGCACGAATTGGCCGCAGGTAGCGCTAAAAATCGAGAATGCTGGGAGCGTGCCGGACGCCGATCCTTCGTCTGTGGCCAGAACGCCCCGCCAGTGTCATTGACAAGGCCCCCTGTAGGCTCACGACGTGTCTATGGAGCTTGAGAGGCTGATCCAGAAGACGTACCCCGGGTCGCAGCCCGCGCAGGATCAGCTGCGACCCGCGCTCGAACTCCTGCTCCCGTCCGTGTCAGCGCGGAGAGTTCTGCCGGGAACCGGGGTCGAAGCCGTCATAGGCGACCGCCTCTGCAAGATCTCCGCAGATAATGACTCGGCGACCATCGAGGTTGTCCCGATCGACCGCGAGACGGCAAGGATCACGCTCCACCCGGTAGAGCGACCACGGGCAGGATTTCATGACATGGCCAAGGGCGAACTCCGCGGAACGGAGTGGTCCTTCCAGCTCGGCGACGCGTCAGTCGCACCGATCAACGGGACGGTGGTAGTAGTCCAAGGAACCGCGATCGGCTGCGATCATGACGAGCACTTCGCGCGAGCACTGGCTCGCTTGCTCGGCTTCAAGCTGTGCGAGCTTGAGATCGACCCTACGCTGTAGGGCCTAGTCGGCCGGACCACCCCCGAGTTGGGGCGCCGCGATAGGCGGCTCACGCCGCGACGGCTACACGCCGGGCATAGCCGGGTCGAGCGATTCGCGGTCCGAGCAGTCCACAAGCAACAGGAACGCCCGTGCGGAATCCCGTGATGGGCCGGCGCTCGAACGCGGCATGCCAGTGCCCGACCAGCCTTGACCTCAAGCTCGCCTCGCGACAGCGGGGCCGCGAGGACACCACCGGCAACGACGCCGCGCCCTCGAAACGTCCCGGAGCGTTCTGGTGGCCCGAGCAGGGCTTACCGATTTGCCTCAGCGCTATCAGCCATCACGCACCACTCCCGTTGCTGAGTCGCGCCTCGATCTGACCCAGGCGGGCCTCCACACCATCCATGAGCCGGTCCATGAGCGCCTCCATGCCGTTGAACGATGCCACAGCCTCCGGAGGCGTCTCAACGGGCGCTCCCCGGCGTTGCATCGCTTGCGTGACCTCCATCCGGTCGAGTACGTGAGCGGCATAGTGCATCGTCATCATCGGGCTCTTGTGGCCCAGCGCCTCGGAGAGCACGCCGAGCGCCATGCCTTCCCGGTGCGCCTCGTACGCGAACTGGTGTCGCAGCCCGTGAGGATGGACACGCCGCTTGACCCCGGCCTGCCGGCCAAGGCGCTTGAGCAAGTCGTTCGCGGTCGTGTACGCGAGCTGGCCGGAGCCGCTGGACGTGGCGTACTTCGTGAGCGACACGAACACCCACTCGCCGTCGGTCGGCCGGCACTCGAACCAGTCCCGTAGCGCGTCGTGAGCCATAGCGTCGAGGCCCACGGTCCGGATGCCCGCTTTCGTCTTGGACTTGCGGACATGCAGCGTGCGCCTGTCCAGGTCCACGTCGGACATGGTGAGGTTGAGCGCCTCGCTGATCCGCAACCCGGCGCGCCAGAGCGTCACGATGAGCGCCCGGTTACGCAAGCGGGTGATGTCGCTGCGGGAGTACTGGTCGCATGCGGCAAGCATCGCCTCCAGGTCGGTGGGATTCAGGACCTCGGCGGGGTAGCGCTTGCCTGCGTTCGCCGGCTTCTGCCCTTTGCGGGACTTGCTGCAACCGAAGTCCCCCAGCGCGGGCTCGTCAAGCTCGCGTGCCAACGCGGCCGCCAGCTCCGCGCTCGGCATCGCCTCTCCACGCTCGACGGGCATGATCGTCCACCGCGAGAAGCCCACGCGCCGTGCGAGCTCTCGCATCGAGAGATTCGCGCGACGGCGAGCCGACAACAGAAGCGCCCCACACTCTGCCGGTTGCTCCACGATAGTGCTCATCAGTTCCCTCCGGTGCTTGTGAGTGTGGCGAGGTCCAGCCCTGCGGCGCGCGCACGGTCGGCGAACTGCGCGAACTCCGCGATCAGGGAGTCGGTCTCGGGAGTCTCTGCACCGTTCTGCGCGCCGTAGCCGGCGAAGCCGCGGACGTTCGCTGCGATCTCATCCAGGCTCGGCCGGCCTACATAGATGCTGGCTGTCGTCGAGACTGACGTATGACCCATCAGCGCCTGCGCGGTGCGTAGGCCGGCGTGCCTTGCGACGTGGTCACCGAACGCATGACGGAGCAGGTGCGGATGGATGGTCGCGACGATCCCTGCGCGCTCGGCGACCCTCGTGACCATGCGTTTGATGATCTCCCGGCTCGCCGGTTGCGGACGCTGACCTTTCAACCGTGCATGAACCTGGTTGCGCGTGGGGATCACGAACGCCATCGGGTCGCTGCTCCTCAGAATCTCCTCGACCACAGGTTCAAGTTCGGGCAGCACTGGCACCCACCGCTCCTTGCCGCCCTTCGTGATGTCCTCGCTGAACCACACCCAGCCAGGGCGTTCCAGGTGACGGACCTGCATCGATCCCATCTCGGCGACACGCGCGCCCGTCAACAGACCCAGGTAGGTCACGCGCCGCTCGCTCGGCGTCTGCGCAGCCCCCATCATGCCGATCGCCTCCGCCGCTGTCAGCCGGTACACCGATGTCGCCCGCTTCTTGGTACGTCGCACCTGTCGTGCCGGATTGTCAGGCCGCAAGCCCTCCTCCATGACCCAGTCATAAAAGCTGGTCAGCGCCGTGTGGCGCTGGTATTGGGTGTTGCCGCGCCACCGTCTCAGCGTGAGCTTGACATGCTCTCGTGTCGTCTGGAGCGGGCCCACCTCAGCGTCCTCGCCGTGCAACTCCAAGCATCTACGGTACGAAAGCCGTGTGTTGCGACTGCAACGGCCGAAGGCGGCCAGGTCGGCCAGGTAGCGTTCGATCATGCTCTCCCAGCCCCCGAGAGCAGCAGTGGTCGCGGTAGACGATGTCATGCCAGTTCTCCCTTTCGGGTTTGGAGGCTTGCTCGCGCGTCGGGCCACAGCGCAAGCACAGATTCGTCAAGCGCCTGCGCAATGCACAGACACTGTGCGGGTGCCGGGATGGCATCCCCCGCCACCCACTGGTCCACGAGCTCCCGCTCGACACGGATCAGATCGGCGAACGCAGACCGTGGCATGTCCTTGCGCTCCAATGCTTCGCGAAGCGGGGTTGGCGGCGCTTGCGGCCGTGTGACGGTGCGTGACGCCGGGAGCACCGGGAGGCGCAGCGTGAACCCTCCGGGCGCGCTAGGAGCTGCCGCTATGCGCATGGTCGGTTGAGCGTTGAGTACGCTCGCGGCCCGGTCCGCGTAGCTGTCCTGTTTCTTCGCCGGCCGCAGTCTGGAGTCCATGCCGTCGAGCAGTCGGTCCACGAGAGCATCCAACGCCGCGACAACCCCTGCGGATGACTGATCTGTGTCGGCGTCAACGCGCCGCCCTGGCTCGTCTCCCGACTTGCGGGCCTTCATCATGTCCACCGCCTCTGCGGGGCCGATGGAGTGGCTCAGGTAGCGGTGCGTGATCGCGGTCCCGGCATGTCCGAGCATCCTCGATATCACCGGGAGCGGGGTCTGCTCGCGTATCGCTTCGCTGGCGAACTGGTGCCGCAGACTGTGGCTGGAGACGCGCTTGGTGATCCCGGCGCGCCGCGTGATCTTCTTGATCGTTTCCCGCCACTGCGGAGCCCCCATCGGTCTACCGCGCTCGCCCACCGACGGTCCCTGCTGGACGGTGCAGAACACTGGCGAATCGTCGCCGATCCCCAGCTCGGCCCGGACAGCAAGCCACCATTGCAGCGCCTCGAGCGCGACCGGATCAAGGCCGACGGTCCTCAGCCCGGCGACGGTCTTGGACTTGCGGATGCGGAGCGTCGCGTCAGCCAGGTTGAGATCCGAGGGCATGATCGCCAAGGCCTCGCCGCAACGCAGACCACAACGCCAGAGCAGCACGATCAGCGCGTGGTTACGGAACGGAACGCTGCGGCCGTTGCGAAGACCCTGCCCCCACAGCGCCGCCTCAAGCAGCCGTTGCATCTCCTCGGGCGTCAAAAGTTCGACCGGGAACTTCCGGCCGTAGTTAGGTGGGTGCTCGCCCTTGCGGTGGCCCTTCCTGGTAGCCGGTGGCCGAACGCGGCCAAGACTGTCGAGTTCCGGCAGTGTGGTTGTCGTCATCATGGCTCCTCCTGCGGATTGGAGGCTCCAAGAGGGTCTGCTCTAGAGGTTGAGCGCCGCCTGTCGATCCTATAGCGTTGCTCTCGCTCCAGGGGTTCCGGCTCCTGGCGCCACGCCCCCGGCAGTGACAGCTGCGCGGGGGCACTTTTATGTTGCGCGCGAGCATACGGCATCCCATGGACACATGTCAAGGACCGACCGCGGCCCAGGTGCCAGTGGTCTCATTCCACTGATCGGACTCGTCTGGTAGGCTGCGCGCCGTCATGGCCGAGACCAAGAAGCCGAGTGGGGGTGGCTGCGGGGGCTGCCTCGGGTTGATCGTCGGGCTGGTCGTGATCGTGGTCATCATCGTTGCAATCGCTGGCGGCAACTCGTCCAGTTCGACGCCAACAACGCCGACCACCGAAACGACCGAACAGGCACCATCCCCACTGCCGCCCGAAACCGACTCGACACCATCCGAAAGCTCCGGCTCGGAAAGCAAAGAAGAAGACGAAGTGGGCTCAACCAGCCATGCTGGGGACACCAAGTTTTGCGAAGAACACCACTGCATCGGCGAATTCACGACCGAGGATGGAACCGTTGTCGAATGCTCCGACGGGACGTTCAGCCACGCTGGCGGTCTCTCCGGCGCCTGCTCGGATCATGGCGGGGAGGCATCCGGCTCCAGGTCCAACGAAACCGAAGAAGAAGAAAGCACACACGAATAAGAAAAATGGCGCGCTCCAAGCGTATCGCCATATTTGCCTTTGCGGCGCTCGTTATCGCTGGGCTCGGGTTTCTCGGGGGCTGGGAATACCGCCGCATCGAAGTCAAACACGATCTGACGAGGGCGCTCTCTACCGTAAGCAAAGAAGTCCGGCAGGAACTCGCCCAGCCGGCAAAGAGGGAGGCTGAGAGCGAACGGCCAGGGGACGACAGACGCTCGTGCCGAGGTATTGCAGCGGCACCTACTAACGATTGTGCTTACGACCACACGGAGGAAGCGCGGTTAGAACAGGCAGCGCGTAGGCACGGTTGGACCACCACGCAAGAACAGGAACTCATCGGCGACCTGGAAACCGAAGCCATCCCGCACTTGACATCGGATCAGGTCGGGTGTGCGTCTGAATACATCCTCGAACACTATGCCCCAGCCCAACTCCACAGCGAACCCTCGACGATCCACGCAGCCACCACTACGGCCTGCCACATCCCCGCCACCTAATGCGTTCCCACGTGCCACGAGGTTCAAGACGTACGCCATAGGCGCGGGCGGCGACTCGACGTGGACCAGCCAGCCACCGTTGATTTTCTGAAGATCGCGGGGCACGCGACGGCTCAACCCAAACCGCCGCGCCCCCGCTCGGCGGCTCCCAATAAGCCGCCCCACCGCACCTGCGCGCCGGCCCGGGCAATGGAGGTGCAACCCGCGGCGCCGCAAACGTACGGAGTCTCTTTTGTCTCAAGCAGCAAGCGACGGGTACCGCCGCTCCCGTAGCTTTTTGATCTTCTCCGCCTCTGCGGCTTCCACCGACGAGTAGCTGCCGCGTTGCGTGTTCTCGCGAGCCCGAGCGGCACGCTCGCCGGCGCCCGCCTCCCACTGCTCCCGCCGCTCAAGCGACTCACTCGATGGGAACGCCAGCAACTCGTAGCCGGACTTCTCGCGTGACCCTCGCGGCACATCGCTCGAAGTGAACGGTTGAACGTTGCCGATCACGCACCGCAGGCTCGCGCACAGCTCATCGTGTTGGTCTCGCAGGCCCGCGACGGCCTCCTCGAACGTCGCTTCAGCCGCCAGCCACTGCTTGTTGATCTTCTCGGCGTGGGCGCGGTGCTCCTGCACTAGCTCGTGCCAATTTGCGACCAAGAACTCCTCCAGCGCCTCCCGGCGGCGAGCTACCTCATCCCGCGCTTGCTCGCGTCGATCGCCCCCGCTGGCTTTCGCCTCGATTTCGAGCGCAGCCAGCTTCTTTGCCTCCTCGATCGCGTTCTCCGCCCCGAGCGTTTCGACCTCCCGCTGCCGGGCATGTTCGAGGGCGCGAGCCGCCTCCCGGAGCCGGTCCGGCAACGCCGCAGCGTCGGCCATGATCTGCGCTGCGTAAACCTCAGCACCCTGCCACTCCTCATAGAGCCGGCGTGCCTCTTTCGCCGCCGCACCTTTCAGCTTGTCGCTCAGTGCATTGTCGCCACCGAACGGCTGCCAGCGCTGTGTCATTGTGGTGTCCATGTTCTGTCCTTTCATTTTTGGGTTAGAAGCCTGCTGCTCTACGGATCGCGCTGTCAGGCGCTCGCGACGGTAGGCCACCCGGAACGGGTGCTCGTGTGATACCGGCAGCGTCTCTAATCGCCGCATCGGCGGGATTTTCGCCGCCGGATGTGCCGCTGAATGGTTGGCCGGATGGTGCGGTGCCACCACCGAAACCGCCGGGGGCGGGACTGAACCGCCCGCGCTCGTCACGCGCAGGTTGTGCTTGGTTCGCGGCCGGCGCTGCTGCTGGTGCTGGTGCGGCCCCAGTCAACCGTTCAGCGGCCGCGATTTTCGCGGGCACATCGCCGGCATCGCGCATCGCGTCGAAGTGCTCCCGAGGGAGCGCAGTCTCGTAGGCGATTTGCATCGTGCGTGTGTCCGCTTCCGATGCGGCCAGGTCACGTTCAAGTTCAGCAATGCGTGCCTGGGGATCTTGATTAGTCACTGTCTGTCCTTTCGTTCGGGGGTTAGTTGTTCGCGGCGTCGTGTGGCGACGGCAGATCGCGCTTGCGGTGCAACTCGCTCATCAGCCGGCTGAGCGGTGTGTCCTTCGGCCCTGGGTCCGTGACCGGCTTATCCCACGGCCTCTGCAAGAGGGCCAAGATCGCGATCGTCGTCCCCTTACGCGCCTTCGCTTCAAGGAGTCGCAGCAGGTCGTCTTTGGTCAGCGGCTGCGCATCCAGCCCGTCCCATCTCGCAGCGAACTCAGCCGCCTCGACTGACGCGCCAACGGCACGACCTCGACGCAGATAGCTGCTCAGCGTCTTTGGCGAGACCGAGAGCTGCTCTGCGATTTCCGCTTGGGTAGCGAGACCCTCGCGGAGCACCAGCGCCCTCGCCCGTAATGCCGCTGTCATGGTTGGAGTCCGCATTCAGCACCCCACGCTACACGCCGATCCCGACGACTCGCCAACCAACCCAAACCCCGCTCCACGCCAAGGAAAGGCCACCCTCCCGCAGCGCCGAAGGCGACCCTCCCGGGGATTTCCCAATGCAGCGCAGAACGCAATCCCACGCGAGTTTTTTTTGCGCTGGACGGGCGGCCTGCCTGTCATAGTGCCTACAGGGGTCATGTACCCTCCTTCTTTTCGCGCCAGCACGGAGAGCCTGACTCTGTGGAGCCGGGTTCGTCGGCCGGGATCGTAAACGTGTACCCGTTCGTTGTTTCCGTGAACGATTCGGGGACGATCTTCTGCCACCTCACTCCGAGGAGTACAGCGCCTTACGGCTTTGGGTTCTATCCCTTCGAGTTTGGTGGCAGCCATTGTTTCTTTCCTTTCGCTCTCTTGTGTGTTGACTTCGTGTGCGACCTGTTGTCACGTCTTGACCCACACGTTGCAGACCGTCGAGGGCTGGACGATGTTGTGGGATTCTTCGGCCGCTTTTTCGGTTTCCTCTAGGTCCGCTTTCCCGCTTTCGATGTCGGCTTTGCCGCTACCGATCGCGATGAACCCATTGTTGTAGTTCTCGGGATTGACAGACCCGTCGTTACCACCATTCCCGCCGCCAACATGCGAGATGGTTTCCATTGGGTTGTCGTACTCATCCACAACGTTATGTTTATGTCCAGCATCGGTGTGAGTATGGCCCGCGTCAGTGTGGCCGTGTTTTCCGACACCCGACTGTTTCGCTGTGAGTTTGTGGACGAGCGCCCCGACCTTCTGGCCCAGTGACCGCGACGGGAAGGATTCCGATTCTTCCCCGCCCGTGCCTGTACCGGCTCCCATCGGGACACGGCCTCGGAAGTCGGGCACGTTGAACGTCGTCGATTTGTTGCCTTCGCCGTAGGCGGTGCCGATCGCTTCGTACAGCGCTTTGTAGGTCGAGCGTGAGACTTCCTGGCCTTCGCACTTCAACCATCCCGCTTCAAGTGTCGCGAGGGCCGTGAGTCGCAGGTCTCCCGTTTTGTAACCGACCGCGTGTGCAAACGCCGTTGTGGCGAGTTGCGTTGTGTTGGTTCCTTCGCTCGCCGTTGGAGCTGTCGGAGTGCCTGTCAATACCGGGGACGCAAGCGGCGCGTAATTGTCGTTGATCTGTTCCGCGAGTTTCTTCTGGTCGGGGCAGTACGTCGGCGGATTGTCGGGTTCGGGTGTTTCTAGCGGTCCGGTTTTGTAGTAGCCCATTTCTTACTCACCCTCCAATGTTGTGTAGACGTCATATGCCTTCTCAAGTTCGCCCCACGTGTCGTATGCGTTCTCGAGTTCGCCCAAGGTGTCATACGACCGTGCTACCTTCTGGCTGGCGCTCATTTTCTGATCCCTTCGGTTGTTTTGGTTCGTGACCGTTTCAGTGTCCATCGATTCGTCCCCTTTCCCCGGGGGGTTGTTGGTTTGTTCGCCTTCTATCGTCCAGTGCTCGAATAGTTGGGCGCTGTTCGGCGCGTCGGTGAACACCCCGAGGGCCATCGTGCGGCCGCCGGGCATGATCGGCACCGGATATGGCAGCCACTCGATCCGGCCTCGACCGCTACGACGGTGGCGGCTGTGCTTCGGTGGGTGTTTCATCGTGCCGCCTCGACGACTCCGCCAGCTTGCTCCCATTCCTGGAGCACGCTGGCCTTGAACCGGTAATAGCGCCCGATGCTCACGGCGGGCAGCTTGCCGTCACGGGCGAGCCGGTAGACCTGCGACTTCGGGACTTGCCAGCGCTCCGCGACCTGCTCGGCGGTCAGCAGCATCATGGTCTGTTCACCGGTCGCGTTCACGAGATGTCCGCTACCAGGGCGTTGTCTGGTCGGGTGTGCCCACACTTGCTGCACATTCACTCGTATCGGCGGCCGACCGGGGGTTGCGCACCGAGCGTGAGGTCCAGCTCGAAGGGCAGCGGTTTGTGGCCGTTGCTTGCAGTCGTGCCCACCCCCTTGTCATGGGCATGACCGAGACCACTGCCGTTCAGATTTGGCTCTACGGTGCGGTTTTCGTAGTCATGCCCACTGCTGCTGTTGCTGTCGTGCCCAGTGGGGTTGGGCACGGCTGGCAGGTGCCATTCGGAGACCGCTGGGAAGCCCTCGCGGCGGTCCTCTACGCCGAGCTGTTCGCGTGCCCGTCGGAGCGTTTTTTCGGATACGCCGGCCGCCTTGGCTTGCG
The DNA here is from genome assembly GCA_963702185.1 of uncultured Solirubrobacterales bacterium. Classification (GTDB taxonomy): domain Bacteria; phylum Actinomycetota; class Thermoleophilia; order Solirubrobacterales; family Solirubrobacteraceae; genus Palsa-744. Next base: position 2,450,264 of record OY969723.1, on the reverse strand, counting down.
CCTTGATCTCACTCGCCCGATGCCACCCGCCGTCGGCCAGCTCGTCGGTCAACCATTCGGCGGCAATCTCGCGGTCTGAGCGTTCGTCCTCGCCGCGTGTGGCGAGCAGGTCGTCAGCATGCGTGTCGCAGTCGCCGACGACCACGAGCCGTGACGTTTCGATGGTGCCGGCCTCGGTCTCAATCACTCGCGGCTCGATGCGGCACGTCAGCGACGGTGCCTCAGCGGCGACGTTGCAGGCTGCGTGCGCGAGCACACGCTCGGGCGAACCGTCCTCGACGTCGGGGGGGCGACCGAACACGAGCACCGAGCGGGCGGCCGCCGTCAGACCACGCGATCCGAGCACACGAGTCAGAGCATCGCCGCCCTGCCCCTTGCTGAAGTGTGCGATCAGCACGAGCGCGGCGTCCTCGCTCTCCGCGAGCTGTGCAAGCGATGCGATCGCGCGGCGCATGTCCTGGTCCCGGTGGCTGTTGATCTCGCCGCTGAGCGCCGCGCTGAACGGATCGACGGTCACGAGCCGGACGTGGTGGTCGCGGATGATCGCGCCAACCGCCTCCACATCTTCGGGCAGGCTCACGAGGTCGCGCATCCCGTCGCGCTGTGCTGAGGCTTGGAACACCCGCACGGGGTCGGCACCGGCCGCGAGCAGGCGCGGCTTGACGGTGCTCGCGGCGTTGTCCTCGTAGGAGAGCATCAGCACGCTCGCCGGTTCGCCGTGCAGATCCCCGTCGAGCGTGCCACGAGAAACCTCAGCCGCGAGCTTGACCGTGAGCGTGGACTTGCCGAGCTTTTCACGGCCGACGAGCAATGTCGGCGATCCGAGCGGGATACGACCAGCCCAGAGCCAATGGGGTCGTTCTGTGCGTATCACGGCGAAGGACTCCGCGATGATGGTTCGGCCGTCGTTCTCGATATCGTCGGCGGTGAGCGTCACGCTGCCGCCCTTCGGCGCAGAGCGGCCCACACGTCCTGCTCGGCGCAGCCTTCGAGACACAGAGCATCAGCGGCCGGCGCGGTGCCGGCGAAGACGACCGCCAGTCCGCCGCCGCAGCAGGGGCACGCGGCCGTTACGCCGTCCGCGGTTACATAACTGACATCCCGCAGCCGATCAAGGACCCAGCACCGGAAGTGGTATGCGCGAGCGCAGAGCATCACCGCGGGCCTCGATACGCGTCGTCGTCCGCTTCACGGTGCAACTGGGCGAGCGCGGCCTGGCGTTCCTCGCGCTCGAGCTCGTCCAGGTCGATGCCCCACGAGCGGGCCAGGTCGCGGATCGCATCTCCCTGCCGTGGCAGGTAGCAGTCGATCGCGTCGCGTCGGGGTCGTGCGTTAGTCTTCATCGCGGTCGCCCGAACGACCTTTCGCAGCGCCCTGGTTACCGGCCGGGGCGTTGCTCGTTTCTGAGGGGTCGATGAGGGCCATCACGTCGGCGGCGGGGTAGCGCACTGTCCGCGGGCCGATCTCCAGCCGCCGGATTCGACCTGCTGCGACCCAGCGGTTGAGCGTCGGCCGGCTGACCCTGAGCAGTTGGCATACCTCGGCCCGCGTCAAGAGGACCGGGAGCGTCCGATCGACGCCGGAAACTGCTCCTATGGGCTCACGTCCGCTCACGCCTCAATCCCAGCGCCCCGGACCGGGGGCTCTGCGCCGACATTCCTTAAGCGCCCCCGAGGTGGCCCACATACGCGCGCAGTGGCCAGCCGCCCTTGCATTCGCGCATGGGGCCGAACACGACCACGCGTGGTGGACAGCGATCAACGCTGTACGCCTCGGACAGCGCGACGTCGCGGATGTGGCCCGCGCTTACGCCCGCTACCACGCCGCCTTTGACCGTTTCGCCGGCGACGAGGACGAGCAGGGCTTGATTAAGACTCTCGCTGCGGCGTCCCCCGGCTCGGGTGAGCGGTTTGTGCTTTGGGCGACGCTCGGCACCGTGAGTGCATGGGTCGCAGCGTCAGTCCCGGTCGGCCTGCCACAGAACGCGCTCCAGCGACGCACGTTCGAGCGAGCAGAACGGGGCACCGAGCTTGTTTTGCGCCGCGGCGCTGGACGCTGCCTCGCCTGCGGTGCTCAGCTCGGCGCGCTCCGACGCGCGATCGAGGGCCGTCCAGGGACCGCGGCGCGCGACTACTGCGACCCATGCGAACGCCGCGACGGCTGGGAGCGCGCGACGCGAGCGCGACGCGATCGTGCCGCGATCGACGCGGTACTCGATGACCTAGCGGCTGGACATCCGCCCGCAAGCCGGGCGTCTCGCCGACGTCGCGCTCGACTCAGCGCCCCCTGAAGCGTTGCGAAGTGACCATTCCGGGGACACAACGGGGACACATTGCTCGCGCAACTATCGGGTGGAGGCATACAAAAACCCCACGTTAGCAGGGCTTTTGTAGAAAGGCGACGACCGGAATCGAACCGGTGTACACGGCTTTGCAGGCCGCTGCGTAGCCACTCCGCCACGTCGCCGTAAGACCTCCAAGAGTATCGGCGCCGCCATCTGCTCCGGCGCCCGACCCAGCCCCTGCTCAGAACCCGTCCGCCGGTGAGCTCCCACGATCGGGCCGGCAACCGGTCATCACACACCCCATCCATCCGTCCGCCCCGTCACGCAGGATGCCGGACTCCTTGCGCGCCCTGCCAATGACATCTACGCCGACGCCCGCCCAGACGCCAACATTGACATCCGCATTGACACCAACAGCCCTGCGCGCCTGGCAGCAGCGGGCCTTGGAGCAATTGGAGGGCTGGCGCGAGGGTCCGTTCCTGATCTCCGCCGCCCCCGGAGCCGGTAAGACCAGGCCGGCGCTCGAGCTCGCCCGCAGACTGCTGGCCATGGGAGAGATCAGGCGCGTGATCGCCCTCTGCCCCACGACCCCCCTCACCCGTCAGTGGGCTCGTGCCGCCGCGTTGCTCGGCCTGCAGTTGCAGCCCGACGCCCCCGGCCCATCGCACGCCCGCGGCTTTGACGGGGTATCCGTCACCTACGCGCGCGTCGCCTCCGCACCCGCCGCGTGGGCCAGGGAGGTCGGACCGAGCACGCTCGTGATCGTCGATGAGGCCCACCACCTCGGCGAAGACCTCACCTGGGGATCGAGCTTCGCGCGGGCGTTTGTGTCCGCGCCGCGGTGGCTGCTGCTGTCCGGGACGCCTTTCCGCTCCGACGCCACCCCGATCCCAGGCGTGCGCTACGACCACGACGGGCTGGCCGTGCCGGACGTCTCCTACACCTACGCCCAGGCGGTCGCCGACGGCGTGTGCCGCCCGGTGGCGTTCGTCACCTTCGACGGGTCGCTCTCATGGCGCAGCGGCGATGAGGTGATCGAATCGACCTTCGACACGGTCCTCAGCCCGCGTGAGGCCGGCCGGCGCTACCGCACCGCGATCTCCACCGAGCTGCCCGACGGCCTGCCCCGGATCGTGGGCGAGGCCCACGCGAAGCTGGGTGAGCTGCGCGCAGGTGAGCACCGTGACGCCGGCGGTCTGGCGGTGGCCGCCGACGCCACGCATGCCCGTCAGGTGGCACGGCTGTTGCACGAGGCGACCGGTCGCGCCCCGGTGGTGGTGCTGCACACCGACGCCGACGCGCCGCGCTCGCTCGCACGCTTCGCCGACTCGCGCGAGCCGTGGATCGTGGCCGTGAACATGGTCTCCGAGGGCGTGGACATCCCGCGCCTGCGCGTGGGCGTGTACGCCACCGCGGCCCGCACGCCCTTGATGTTCCGCCAGATCATTGGGCGGTTCGTGCGCACCATCCCCGGTCGCCCGCTCGAGCCCAGCTGGGTCTTTTTGCCGGCTGAGCACTCTCTGCGCCGCCACGCCGCCGAGATCCAGACCGAGCTGCGCCACGCGCTGCGCTCGCCCTCGCCACAGCAGGAGGACGCGTTCGACCCGCGCGAGCGGCGCGCGACCGAGCGCTCGCCGGTGGCCGAGCTCGTCCCGCTGAGCGCCGACCTCACCGAGCAGATGACGCTGTTCGGGACGGCGGGCTCGTCCGTACCCGGCCTGTCCCCTGCCCCCGATCATGGGTTCTCCCCGGCTCAGACTGCATCGCTTCCCCCAACTTCCCCTCATTCCCCTCATCCTCCTTCACCTCCACCTCCACCTCATTCCCCTGCCCCTCCTCCTCAGCACCAGACCGCAAAGGCAGTCCCGGCATTGTTCGAGCGCCGCGAGGACTTGCGCCGCGAGCGCAGCCGCCTGGTCGCCGAACTGCACCGCCGCGACGGGCGCAGCCATCGCGAGATCAACGCGTGGCTGAACCGCGCGCTGGGGGTGGGACGTGTGCAGGACGCGAGCATCGCCCAGCTGGAGCGCTCGGTCGAGAGGCTTGTTCTCGAGCTGACCCGGGTCACTCGCCCGCGGGCGGCCGCGCGCTAGACGCCAGACGCCCGGCAGGAGGACACACCCAGTTCGCGAAGCACCACTCGCGGCGCTGTCGGCGGTCCCACCCGCAAAGAAATTCGCCGCCCAAACCGCTACTACACTCTTACACAAGGTTTACATTGCCAGCGCGATGGCGACGACACAAGACACCACCGGCTGGCGCCCGCTCGCCGAGCCCGAACCCCAGATCCAACCGGACGCCTCGCGCCCCGAGCGCACGCTCCTCGACATCTTCGCCGACACCCTCGCTCGCCACCCGCGACACACGGCGATAGACGCGCCGGACGGAACCCTCACCTACGCCGAGCTGGCCACCACGGTGGACCGGGTCGCCCAACAGCTCACCGCGATGGGAGTCGGCCCCGGCGAGCGCGTGGCTGTGCGCATGCCAAGCGGAGGGTGGCGCCTTTACGCGGGCATCCTCGGCGTGCTGCACGCGGGCGCCGCCTATGTTCCGATCGACGCCGACGATCCCCCGGCCCGTGCGCAGACCATCCTGGAGCAGGCCGACGTCTGCGGTGTGCTGGAGGGCGAGCTCGCGTTTACGCCCCGGTATGCCCGCCCCGTGCCCCGCTCCGACACTGATACCGACACTGTCACCCGCCCTCGCTCGGCGCACCCCGACGACGACGCGTGGATCATCTTCACCTCCGGCTCGACCGGCGAGCCCAAGGGCGTGGCGATCAGCCACCGCTCGGCCACCGCGTTCATCCAGGCGGAGGCCCGGCTGTGGACGGTCTCGCCCGAGGATCGTGTGCTCGGCGGACTATCGGTCGCGTTCGACGCAAGCTGCGAGGAGATGTGGCTGGCCTGGGCCAACGGCGCCGCGCTCGTGCCGGCGCCGCGTGCGCTCGTGCGCGCGGGTGTCGACCTGGGCGCGTGGCTGGCCGAGCGCGAGGTGAGCGTCGTCTCGACGGTCCCCACCCTCGCCTCGCTGTGGGGCCCCGACTCGCTCGCGAGCGTGCGCCTGGTGATCCTCGGCGGAGAGGCCTGTCCCGCGGAGCTCGGCTGGCGGCTGGCGGAGCAGTGCGAGGTGTGGAACACCTATGGCCCCACCGAGGCGACCGTCGTCTCGACTGCGGCTCGCATCCGGCCCGGGGACCCGATCACGATCGGCTGGCCGCTGCACGGATGGCAGGCGGCGGTCGTGGACGAGCACGGCTCCCCGGTCCCCTACGGCGAGCCCGGCGAGCTCGCGATCGGCGGGGTCGGACTCGGGCGCTACCTGGACTCCGAGCTCGACGCGACGCGCTACGCCCCCCTGCCCGCGCTGGGCTGGCCTCGCGCGTATCGCTCCGGCGACATCGTCACCGAGACGATCGAGGGGTACTCCTTTGTCGGCCGCCGCGACCATCAGGTCAAGCTCGGAGGCCGGCGCATCGAGCTCGGCGAGATCGAGGCGCGGCTGAGCGCCGTCCCGGGGGTGCGCGCAAGCGCGGCCGCTGTACATCGCTCCGCCGCGGGCAACGACGTTCTCGTCGGCTATGTCGTGGGGGAGTGCAGCCAGGCCGGGAAGGACTCGGTGGGCGAGCAGGATCAGACCGGCGGGCTCGACCCGTCTGACATACGCGCCCAATTGGCAGAGCACCTCCCGGACGGGATCCTCCCGCTGATCGTTGCGCTGCCCGAGCTGCCCACCACGCGTTCGGGCAAGGTCGATCGTGGCGCTCTGCCCTGGCCCGTCGCACAACGTGCACAACCTGCACAACCCGGCGTATCCACCGCCGCGCCCAGCCCCACCGCAGGCGGCGACGGTCAGCTGAGCGAGACCGAAACGTGGCTGGCCGAGTGCTTGAGCGATCAGCTCGGACCGGTCGCGATCGCCCCCGAGACCGACATGTTCGAGCTGGGCGCGAGCTCGATCGCGGTCGCCAAGCTCGTGAGCGCTCTGCGCGAGCGCTACCCGGCAATCGCCGTCAGCGACGTGTACGAGCAACGCACGTTGCGCGCGCTGGCCGCGCGCATGGACGAGCTCGCCCCCAGCGTCGCCCCCGAGGCCGAGAGGGAAGACGCCCGTCATCGCAGGCTGCAACTGCGTGTCGGCGCGGCCCAGCTGGCGGGACTGCTCGTGCTGACCGCGCTCGCTTCGATCCAGTGGGTGATCGTGGTGCTCGCCTACGGCAACATCGAACCGGCTGACGGCCTGCCCTATGTACCGTGGCCGTTGCTGGTCGGCGCCTGGCTGTTGCTTGCCAGCCCACTCGCGCGCGTGGCGATCGCGGCGGGTGCTCGCCGGGCACTGCTGCCGCGCGGACTGGCTCCCGGCCGCTACCCGCGCAACTCCTTGCTGATGGCGCGCGTGTGGCTGCTCGAGCGCCTGGGCGAGCAGTGCCACATCGCTCGCCTGGCCGGTACTCCCTGGGCGGCGCGCTACGCCCGGCTGATCGGCGTGGACGTCGGCGCCGGCGCCCGCTTGGCGAGCATGCCCACGCTGACCTCGCTGGTGCACATCGGCGCGGGCGCGACGGTCGAGAGCGAGGTCGACATGCGCGGCTGGTGGCTTGACGGCCAGGAGCTCGTGGTCGGCGAGGTCTGGATCGCGGAGAATGCGAGCGTCGGCGCGCGCACGCTCTTGGCTCCGGGCGCGAGGATCGGCGCGGGTGCAGAGATCGAGCCCGGCAGCGTCGTCGAGGCTCACGTGCCGGCGGGCGAGCACTGGGGTGGTAACCCGGCCCGTCGCCTGAGCGAGACCCCCACGGCCGGCGCCGGCTGGCCCACCAGCGCTCCGGCGCCCACGTCCGCCAGGCGCGCGCGCACGTGGAGACTGATGTACACGGCGGGTCTGGTCTGGGAGGGCGTGCTGGCGCTGGTGGCGCTGGGAGCCGCGATCGGGCTGCTCGCGCTGCTCGGCGCCCCCGCCCCCACCCTGTCCAGCTCGCTCGCGACGCTCGTCGGCGAGGCCGCTGTGTTCGTGTGCGTATCGACGCTCTTGCTCGCGCTGACCGTGGCGCTGACCCTGCGCGTGGTGTGGCGGTGGGTCAAGCCCGGGTGGTATGGCGAGGATGGCCCGCAGGCGTGGGCGATGTGGTTCTCGGGCGAGCTGCAGGAGTCCGCCGGTGGGGCGCTGTTCCCGCTGTATGCCTCTCTCTACACGCGCGCGTGGCTGCGGCTGATGGGCATCCGCGTGGGACGGCGCACGGAGATCTCGACCTCGACCGGGCTGACGCCGCTCGTGTCTTTTGGCGAGCTCAGCCAGGCGACCGACGACATCGCGTTCTGTACCGCCCGCGCGCGCGGCGGCTGGCTGCACCTGGAGCAGATCGCGATCGGCGACCGCACGTTCCTCGGCCCGGGGGCGGTTCTGCGCGAGGGCACGCGGCTTGGCGATCGCACGCTCGTGGGCGCGCTCACGCTCGCCCCCCGCCAGGCGCTCGCCGGCAGCTCCTGGTTCGGAGTGCCGGCGCTCGAGCTGCCACGTGTAGCCGATTGCGGGGAGACGGCACGCACGATCGAACCTCCGCTGAGGCTCGTGCTGGCACGAGCGACGATGGACCTGCTGCGCATCGTCGGCCCCAACACGATCTCGGTCACGATCGGACTGCTCGATTTTTTGGTGCTCGCCCTCATCTGCACACGCCTGGGCATCGGCGCGATGGTCGCGCTCGCCCCGGTCGCAATGCTCGCCTCCGGCATCGTCTCCGCCGCGCTGGCAGTCGCGCTGAAGTGGATCGTGATGGGCCGCTACCGCCCCGGCCGCCATCCGCTGTGGTCGGGCTTTGTGTGGCGCGATGAGCTGATCAACTCCGCACACGAGCAGCTGGCGGGCGAGTGGCTGCTGCGCTTTGCGATCGGCACGCCGCTGATGTCCCTCTATCTGCGCGCGATGGGCGCGCGTGTGGGGCGGGGTGTGTGGTGTGAGACCACGGCAGTGACCGAGTTCGACCTCGTGCACCTGCACGACGGCGCCGCGATCAACCGCGGGGCCTGCCTGATGACCCACGTCTTCCACGACCGCCTGCTGCGCATCGGCCCGACCGACATCGGCGCCGGAGCCACGCTCGCGCCAACCTCTGCCGTATTGCCCGACACCGTGCTCGGACCCGGCACGACGATCGGCCCGCACGCGGTCGTCCTGCGTGGCGAGCGACTGCCGGCCCACACGCGCTGGCGAGGCTCGCCGGTCGTCAGCGCGTGAGCGGGGAGCCGGGTAGTGAGGGGCTGGGCATCCAGCTGCTGGATGCCCGCACGCTCGGCTTCGCCGACGAGGCGGCGCTGCGCGAGCACGCCCGCCGGGTCTGCTCGCAAACCGGCGCGAACCACACCTGCAGGTCATACAGCTACCCGCTGGCGCTGATCGCGACGCACACCAACCGGGTCGGATGTGACATCGAGCGCGTGGCGCCGTGCGACGAGGCATTCGCCGACTCGATCCGAACCCCCGCTGAACAGGCCGCCGCGGCGGCGTGCCGTGACGGCGGCGATCTCGATCCTATGGGCAAAGACGTCAATCCAACCGGTGAGGCGACCGCCGCCGCCGAGCTCGACCGTCGCATCACCTCTCTGTGGTCCAGCAAGGAGGCACTCGCCAAGGCGCTTGGCGACGCGCTGGACTACGACCCGCGGCGGCTGGAGGGACCGGGGTCCTGGCCGGATGGGCGTTCCGGGCCCTGGCGGGCACAGGAGATCGAGCTTCCCGATGGCTACGTTGGTTGGGTCTGCTGGTGCGTTACCGAGTCCTGACAACCCCGACGGCACTTGCCCTCTGCGCAATGCTCGCGCTGGTGCTGGCAACCTGCTCTGCCTCCGCCTCTACCTTCGTCTCCGCCTCTACCTCCGCAACCTCCGCTTCTACGTCTACCTCTACCTCCTCCTATACCTATACCTCTACCTCCGCCTCTGCCCATACCTCTACCTCCGCAACCGCCTCCACCTCCGCCTCGTCCCTCACCCCCACCCAACAGACCTACCTCGCCCTGGCCGAATCCGGGGCAACCCACGCCGAGCAGCGCTGGCGCGATCCTCGACTGGGCTGGTATGACGCGCGCTTGGACGATCATGCCCGCTATCCGCTGGCCACGATCTGGGACATCGTGCCGTTGTTCGAGTCTCTGGACGCGATCGCCATCGCCCGGCCGACCCAGGCCAACCGGCTCGCCGTCACGCAGTTCGCGGCCGGCGCCGAGCGCTACCTGAACCGCGGCCTGCGACCACTACCCGGTTATTCGCCCTACCCGGGCGACCGAACGCCGGACACCGAGACGTGGTTCGACGACAACGGCTGGTGGGGCACGGCGTTCGTGGAGGCCTACCGCGCCACCGGCACGCGCCGCTATCTGGCCGACGCGATGCGCGCGCTGCGCTACATCGCCACCGTCGGCTGGGACGCTGCCGGGGGCGGGATCTGGTGGAACACCCATCATCCCTACCTCGCGGGCGAGGCGCTGGCCAGCGGCACGCTGCTGGCGAGCCTGCTCTACGAGCAGACCCACTCGGGCTATGCCCTCGCTCAGGCACAGCGGTTCCTGGAATGGGCCAACACGGGTGGGTTCAGCCAGACCAACCAGCTGTATGCCGCCAGCAACCTCAACCCCACCCCGATCGACTACATCGAGTCGCCGCTCATCTACTCCCAGGCGCTGCTGTGCCAGCTGACGCACGCGCGCGCGGACTGCGTGCGCGCCTCCTACCTGACCGCCACCGCGTTGCACCGGTTCGGCTCCACGCTCGACTTCTCGCCGCAGTACGACGCCATCTACCTGCAGTGGATGCTCGCGCTGTATGGCCTGAACCACGATCCGGCGCTGTATGAACTGGCCGCCGTCAACGCCCGCAACGCACAGGCCCACGCGGCCGACGGCGAAGGTCTGTATCTGCGCTCGTGGCTCGGCGAACCGCTGCCGGCCCAGGATGCAGAACCAAACATGCTGCAGACGCAGGCCGCCACCACCAGCCTGTTCGCGTGGCTGGCCGTGTATCCGCCGCCTGCGTGAGCCAGGCTGCCCGCGCGACTGGCTTGCGCCTCTCTATCCTGCGTTTCCGTTCACGGCATGACCGTCCCTCGTTGCTGCTGCCCGTCCTTACCCAGCGGGACGCCGTCGGTGCCAGTGGGGGTCGTCGGCAAAAACCGTTGCAGACCTCCCCATGTGATGCAACTTGCACGCGGACCTGCTAGCTTGCCCCGCGTTCGTGCCGAATCCTCGGCCCCACGGGGCCGGAGAGCGGGGGACCCAATGCAGCCGGTCAACAGCGGCTGCGGGGGCGAATCGCCACCATAGTGTGGCGTAGCGCATGTGCGCGAGCCCGACAGCTAACCCCGTAGGCGCCCAAACCGAGTTTTAGGAAAGGACCCGTTTGCGCATGTCGGGATTGCCGTCGCGTGACCTTGCCGTTATGGACCCCTGGGAGGCCTCCTATGCCCGTTCGCGCGCTCGCCGCCAGCGTGCGTCACGGCGCTCACTGCTGCGCGGACGCCGCGCGGACGCCGCCACCTGGCAGTCGCCGACCTCGCTGTCGGCGCTGCTGGATTCCACCGCGACCGGCAGAGACGCCGCGCTCAGAGACCTGGCCGACACGCACGCGTGGGAGCTGTCGTTGGGCCGTTCCCGCGCCCGCCGGCGCGCACGGCAACTGCGATTCGTGCCCTCGGGACCCAACGCCAAGCGGATCTCGCTGGGCGCCCTGGTGGCGCTTGCGGCCGCACCGAGCGCGAGCATGGCCGAAGGCGGAGGCGGCAGCGCGGCCACACCGGCGCCGGCTGGACCTCCGACGACGACCGAACACACGATCATGCTCTCAGAAGGCAGCGAAGGCCGGCAGGTGCGCCTGCTGCAGCAGGCGCTCGGCGGGATTCAGGTCGACGGCGTGTTCGGACCAGAAACCGAGGAAGCCGTGCAGAAGTTCCAGTCAAGCCGTGACCTGACGGTCGATGGCGTGGTCGGACCGCAGACGAGCGCCGCGCTGCGCGAACAGACCACGGCGACGGCCACCCTGTCCAGCTTCCAGCAGCCCGTACCGGGCGAAACGGCGCCGGCGAACTCGTCCTCCGCGGCCGCTGCGGCCGCCGAACAGTTGACGGGCTCCGGCAGTGCCGACGGCGCGCAGGAAGAAAGCGAAGCCCAGCCCGGTGCGAGCTCTGCGTCCGAAAGCGGGACCCAGGCGGGCGGCGTGCAGCCCGAAGCGGGCACGCAACCGGAAACGGGCACACAGCCCGAAGCGGGCGCTCAGGACGGAACGGAAGACAAAACCGAAGCGCTCACGGCGGGCGGCACCGCGCCTGGGGAATCTGAAACAGCGGCCCCGAATACCGTGCCGGCAGGCGGGACCGGCGGCACTGGTGGCACCGATGGCACGGCCAAGCTGGCGAGCGATACCGAAGCGGGCTCCAGCTCCAGTGCGGGCACCGAAACAACCGACGAAGGGACACCCACCTGGGATGCCGTTACACGACTGCAGGCAGCGCTGCACCTGCCCGTGGACGGCGATCTCGGACCCGAAACCGAGGCCGCGATCAGGCGCCTGCAGGCCCGCCACGGCCTCACCGTCGACGGCGTCGTCGGACCCGCGACATGGAACGTAATCGGGGTCAGCGGCGAGCAGAGCCTCACCCCGTCCCCATCCACGGTCGCCGAAACGGCCGCTCAGGAACAGGCGAAGCAGAACGCGGGCAACGCCGGCCCAAACGGCGCCGCTCCGAACGCTACACCGGGCACAGGCGGCAGTGGCGAAACCCCGGGCGCTCAGCCCCAGCCGGGCACGCCCACGGGCGCGTCCGCGGGCGAAGGCAGCACGTGGGATGCGGTGACGCGTCTGCAGGCGGCGCTGCATCTGCCCGTGGACGGCGAATTCGGGCCCGAAACCGAGGCCGCGATCAGGCGCCTGCAGGCCCGCCACGGCCTCACCGTGGACGGCGTCGTCGGACCCGCGACATGGGAGTTGCTCGGCGTGAGCGGCGAGCGCACCCTCACGCCTCCCCCCTCCGCGCTCGTGGATGCCGGCAACGCCGAAAGCCATACCTCGACCGCCGGCGGGGGCTCGAGCGAAGCGGGTGGCACGACCAGCGCCGGTGGCGGCGAAGGCGTGGTCGCGCGGGTGATCGCAGCCGCCAACGAAATCGCCACGCGGCCCTACGTGTACGGCGGCGGACACGGCTCGTTCCAGTCAGAAGGCTATGACTGCTCGGGCTCGGTCTCCTACGCCCTGCACGGCGGCGGCCTGCTCAGCTCGCCCGAGGATTCGACCGCGCTGGAGTCCTACGGCGAACCCGGCCCCGGCAAGTACATAACCATCTACGCCAACGCCGAACACGCCTACATGGTCATCGACGGCAAACGCTTCGACACCGTCGCGCTCGCCGAAGACGGATCGCGGTGGTCGAGCTCGCCGGGCGACGACGGCGGCGCTTTCGTCGAACGCCACCCCGCCGGGTTGTAGGCGCCGGGCGCGAGCCGGCGCCTCAACATCGCCGTTACAGCCGCGGTACAGCCGAAAATCGGGCCGGCCCTTAAGGGCCGGCCCGCATCGCCAAATACGCCTCGCCGACGAGTTTCGTCTCAAGCGATCCGTACGGTCATGTGTCTTCTCATGGAAACACAGGACTGGAGGCAGACGAGATGTTGGCGAGGACCAGGACGTTCACGATCGAGGGACTGCACACACGACCCGTGATGGTCGAGGTCGACATCAGGGCGGGCCTGCCGGGCTTTGCGATCGTCGGCCTCGCCGACGCATCGGTGCGCGAGGCGCGCGAGCGGGTGCAGGCGGCGATCCTCAACTCGGGCTACGAGTTCCCGGCGCGCAAGATCACCGTCAACCTGGCGCCCGGAGACGTACCCAAGGTCGGCCCGGGCCTCGATCTGGCGCTCGCGTGCGGAGTGCTGGCCGCCAGCGATCAGCTCCCCAAGGAGCGACTCGACGATCACGCGCTGTTCGGCGAGCTCGCGCTCGACGGCGGCGTGCGCGGCGTGCAGGGAACGCTCGCGATAGCGCAGATGTGCGCCGAGGCGAACGTGTCCACACTCGTGCTGGCGCCAGAGCGCGCGCGTGAGGCGACGCTGGTCTCGGGCGTGCGGATCGCGCCGGCCGCGACACTCGCGAGCGCGGTGGGCGTGCTCTGCGGCGAGGAGCCCGACCCGCTGCCCGCACCCGCAGATCCCCACGACTCGATGAGCGGCTCTGGCGACGGGCTCCCCGAACCAGATCTCAAGGAGGTGCGAGGACAGCACCACGCGGTGCGTGCGTTGATCGTGGCGGCCGCCGGCGCGCACAACTGCCTGCTGAGCGGATCGCCCGGCACCGGCAAGACGATGCTCGCCCAGCGCGCTCCTTCGATCCTGCCTGCGCTCTCCCCCCAGGAGGCGATCGAGGTCACGCGCATCCATAGCATCGCCGGCGATCTGGATGGCGAGCTGGCGCGCGCCCGCCCGTTCAGGGCTCCCCACCACTCGATCACGACCGCCGGTCTCGTGGGCGGCGCCAACAAGGGCTGGGTCGGCGAGGTCGTGCTCGCCCACCGCGGCGTGCTGTTCTTGGACGAGCTCGCGGAGTTCTCAAAGCCCACGCTGGAGGCGTTGCGCCAGCCGCTGGAGGATGGGCGCGTGGCGATCGTGCGCGCCAAGCACTCGGCCGTCTACCCGACGCGATTCATGCTGCTGGCCGCCACCAATCCCTGTCCGTGCGGATATGCCGACGAGGGCGAGCTGTGCCGCTGCAGCGAAACCGATATGGCGCGCCACCAGCGCAAGCTGAGCGGTCCGCTGCTCGACCGCATCGACCTGCAGGCCAAGCTCGAGAACGCCGGCGTCGGGGGCCTGAACGCCGAGCCGCTGACGGGCTCCGCCAAGGCGCGCGAGCTCGTGACCGAAGCCAGAGAACGGCAGGCACGGCGGCTGCGCGAGGAGAGCGTGTCGGTGAACGCCCAGCTGGACGCACGCCTGCTCGAACGCCACGTCCGGCTGGACGACGGCGGTCAGCGTCTGCTCGGCGAGGCCTACGCGCGCGGCAAGCTGAGCGCCCGCGGCCAGCACCGCACACTGCGCGTCGCCCGCACGCTCGCCGACCTGGGCGGGCGCGAGCGCGTGAGCATGCGCGATGTGGGCGTGGCGCTGTCACTGCGCCCCGAGACGGGACTGCGCGGCAGTCGCGCGGCGTGAGGAGGCGGGGGCGATGAGCATCGTGACCACAACGAGCGCTCAACAGGCCGCCGGCGGGGCCTGCCGCGAATGCCGGCGACGCGGTTGGTTGCTGGGCAGGCTGAGCAAGCGCCTGGACTATCACAGCCGCGACGAGGCCCGGCTTCTGGATCTGCTGGCGCTCGGCGACGAGCGGCTGATCGAGGCGATCGGGGGCAAGTGGCGTAGGCGGCTGCGTGAGGAATGGGAGCGGTTTGAGGCTGACGCGGCAGCGGACGTGAGCGCAGAGCGCAGCGGACACGGCGGGCACGATGGCGCTGACGACGTTGCGAACCCGGCGCCCGGCGCGAACGATGCGACTGACAGCGCTGCGAATCCGGCTCCCAGCGCGAACGATGCGACTGACAGCGCTGCGAATTCAGCGCCCAGCGCCCAAAGCAGCGACATCGAAGAGCAAGAGGCTTCGAGAGCTGCAAAGGACGCGACAGCACAGAAGGAAGCGGAGGCGCAATCCAACGTGCAGACGGTGTGTCCTCACCACACGTGCTATCCGAGCAGCCTGCGCGAGCACCCTGGCGCGCCGCGGATGCTGTTCGTCAGCGGCGGCGGCGCGGAGCGACTGGCGAGCCTGATGTCGCAACCGGCCGTGGCGATCGTGGGGAGCGTGCATCCGACCGACTACGGCATGGAGATGGCGCGCAGCCTCGCTCGGGGACTATCGGTCAGCGGCGTGACGATCCTCAGCGGGTTCGCCAACGGTATCGCCGCGGCCGCGCACGACGGCGCGCTGCAAGCCGGCGGCGCGACCGTGACTGTGATGGCTGGTGGCGTGGATGTCGTCACACCGGCCGGTAGGCGCCGGTTGTATGAACGCGTGATCGAGCGGGGCTGCGCCGTATCCGAACGACCGTGCGGGTTCGCCGCATGGCGCTGGTGTGAGCTGGCGCGAGCCCGGACCATTGCCATGCTCGCCCAGCTGACGATCGTCGTCGAGGCCGGCGCGAGCCCCGCGGAGCTGAGGCTCGCACGCGTCGCGTGCCGGCTCGGTCGGCCGGTAGTGGCAGTTCCGGGGCGGGTGACCTCGCCGGCGAGTGTCGGCACGAACATGCTGCTGATGGCGGGGGCTCCGCTGGTGCGGGGGCCAGAGGACGCGCTCGAAGCGCTGGCCCGAGCGACCTGTCCGATCGCGCGTCCCCCAGGCACGGTCACGACGACGCGGTCCGGGCACCCCGCCCTCGCGTATCCCTCCTCCCCCACCATCGCCCCGCACTGGCCGGAAGTCGAAGCGCTGCTCACACGAGATGAGCGCGCGTCGCGCACAAGCGGTCTGGAACCCCGACTGCGCAGCGTGCTGGAGCAGGTCGGCGCCGGACGCGACACACCCGGCCGGCTGGCCGCGGCAGGCGCGGACCCGGCCGAGGCGATGCTGGCGCTGAGCGAGCTCGAGCTGCTGGGCCTGCTGGGGCGGGGCGACGGGGGCAGATACGTGCCGCGACAGGGTTTGACCGGAGGCTGAGATATCGTGTCGCCCGCCGACGCGGACGATTGCGCCGGAGAGCGATGAGGCCCGCTCCACAACCGCGGAGTTTCCGCTGATGGCTTCTACCGAGACCAACCCGACCTGACACAGGAGGATTTCGGTGGATGCCATCACGCCCCAGCCGGACGCGCCGATCGAGGACGTTGCGGAACTGCCCGAATCGATCCGTCTCGGGCATCCACGGATCAGCTGGCTCGAGCTGGCAGCGGTCGGAGCAGGCGGTGCAGTCGGCGCGCTCACGCGTGTCGGCGCCACGCAGGCTTGGCCGGCTGCAGCGGGCAGTTGGCCGTGGGCGACGATCGCGGTGAACATCGCCGGGGCGTTCGTGCTCGGCTGTCTGATGACCGCGCTGCGTCACGGACCGCTGTCGATACCGGCTTACCGCTTGCTGGGCACCGGGTTTTGCGGCGCGCTGACGACGTTCTCGACGATGCAGCTGCAGCTGCTGAGCATGCTCGATCAGAGCCGCTACGGCCTGGCGCTCGGGTATGGCGGCGCGAGCCTCATCGGCGGATACGTCGCCGTGACGCTGGCCGAGCGGCTGACCAGACGCGCAACGGGAGTCACCGCGGAGATCGTTGAGGCACAGGCGTGAGCGCGGCGGTGTGGATCGGCGTGGCGGCACTGGGCGCAGTCGGCGCACTGGCGCGCCTGTTGCTGGAGGACCTGGTCAGCTCCAAGCTGCCGTTTGCCTGGCCGGTGGGCACGCTGACCGTGAACATCAGCGGCACGTTCGTGCTCGGCCTGGTCACCGGTCTGGCCCTCACCGGCAACGCCCTCCTCCTGGGAGGATCGGCCACGATCGGCTCCTACACGACGTTCTCGACATGGATGCTCGAGACCCACAGCCTCGCCGAAGACGCCCGCCGCCGAGCCGCGATCGCCAACGTGTTGATCAGCCTCGCCATCGGCCTGGCCGCCGTGGCGCTCGGGCGCAGCCTTGGTCGGGTGTTGTGAGCTGGGCGGGTTGCCGGCGCAGGGACTGGCGCCGGCCAAGGTTTGAACGTCTGAATGTCCCCGCCGAGCCGGTATAGTTCCCGCTCTTGTGCGGATGTAGCTCAGTTGGCTAGAGCGTCTGCTTGCCATGCAGAAGGTCGAGGGTTCGAGTCCCTTCATCCGCTCTCTGTTATGTCTCGGGACATCCCGGACGAATGCGGCAATCCATTAGCGCCTGCGCCGTCGCGTTCTCACAAGATCGCTCACCCCGCGAACGAGGAGACGTCTTCATCGAGCGAGCCCTGCGCGGCGTACTGCCCGATGTGCACGTGCGTCACTCGCCCCGCCGCGTCGATGAAGATCGTCGTCGGAAGATTGCCCACGAGCGCCAGCGGACGCAGGGTCGCCAACGAGGTTTCATAGCTCGGATAGCTGACCGGGTGTTCGGCCAGGAACGAGCGGGCCGAGTCGGGCGAGTCCTCGACGTTGGCGCCCAGGAACGCCACGCGACGCCCGTAGAGCGCTGAGGCGGCCGCGAACAGCGGGAACTCAGCCTGGCAGGGTGTGCACCACGACGCCCACACGTTCACCACGACCGGGTATCCACGCAGTTCGCGCAGGCGCGCCGTCAGCGCTCCGGCGCCGGTCAGCTCCTGCCCGGACTGAGCGTGCAGCGCCGCCAGCGCGGGCGGTGAGCCGGCGAGCTTGCGGCGGGCGGCGGCGACCGCCTTGGGCGGGGGCGGCGAGGGGTGTGCCAGCGCGCTGCGCACATAGCGCGCGAGCGCGGCGGTCGTGGGCCAGCCCGAGGTGGAGACGTCGTAGCGCCACAGAATCTGGCCGTTCGCCGACACCAGCACGAGCCAGGGCTCGTCTTCGACCCCGTACCCGTCCGCGACCCGTCCGCTCCGGTCGATCGCCACCGGGTAGTCCAGCGGACGAGACAGCGATTTGAGCAGCGCCGGCAACGCGGCGGGAGAGGGCTCGACGCTGCCCTCGTCGATCGCGGTCAGCGCCGGTAGACGCGGGGATCCGGAGGCGGATGCAGATGTGGATGCGGACGTGGCCGCCGTCGCATAACGGTCGAGCGCCTGCAACTGACCGCGCAGGTCTCCCACCTCGGAGTCCCATGTGTCGAAGAACAGGTACAGCCGGGGAGCGCCGTCCGGTCCGAGCGACACCCTGCCGGCATGCCCCGCGGCGGCCACCACGGAGGCGCGGTCCCCGGCGCCCCCGACTGCAGGGGGACCGTCGGTCACGCCGCCGACACCTGCGCTGCCGCTCAAAGCGCGGCCGGCGCCGCCGGCGACTGAGCTGGATGCGACGCCGGCAGCGGCAAGCGGCAACTGGGTGTGGGCGGTCGGCGCGATCGGCTCGATCGTGGTGTAGGCAAGCGACGAGCGGACGAGCGGATGGCCGGGCAGCAGGCTCGACGCCTCCTGCGCCAGCAGCTGGGCCTGCTGTTCGATGCCGGCATAGGCCATTTCGGTCAGGTACACGCGGGCCAGGCGCCCGCGGGTGTCGATCACGTACAGCGCGGGCGTGTGGTCGATCTGGCCCTGTTCGATCTGCACATCGATGTGATAGGCCCGCCACACCGACCGCAACTGCGCCGGCGAGCCGGTGAGAAAGCGCCACTGGCTCATCATCCCGTGCGCCTGCGAGTAGGCGCGCACGTCGCCGATCGTCGTAGCGGTGGGGTTGGCGTCGACGCCCAGCAGCTGCACGTGGGCGCCGGCCGCACCCAGCAGGCGCTTGGCATCGAGCATCTCGGTGGTGGTCAGCGGACAGACCGTCGTGCACTGCGAGTCGGTGAACGCCAGCAGCACGACCTGGCCACGCAACGAGCTCAGCGACACGCGCCGCCCGAGCTGGTCGGTGAGCGTGAACCCCGGCGCCCGCCCGTACAGTGCAGTGCCGGCGTCCAGATCTGGGTTTTCGGCGAGCGCGCTGCCGGTGGAGGAGGCGGGATGCGAGAGCAGCCCGATGGCGACCAGCACCACGACCAGCACCGCGGCGAGCGCGACCAGCACCAGCCGCACGACCCTGAGCCGCTCCCCGCTCACGCGTCGTCTCCGCCGATGTTCGAGCGCATGATGCAAATCATCCCCGATCGCCGCGCTCGGACGCGCAGGGAAGGAGCGCCGCCGCAGCTACCCGTCCGACTCATGCCCAGCGGCGGCCGCAAACAGGTCGGCCGGCGCCATGTTCAATGCGTCCGCCACCCGCAGGATGTTCATCAGGCTGGGGTTGCGGGTGCCGCGCTCGATACCGCTGATGTAGGTGCGGTCCAGGCCGCAGACGTGCGCGAGCGCTTCCTGAGACATGCCCTGTCGCACGCGAGCTTCGCGTATCGCGTGGCCAAACGCTACGTGCGCGGCTGATCGGATCGGCATATGGACAGCTTTCCGTCTTGACGACTATTAGTCTATGGACTATCGGTCACACTCGCTTACACTTGACCCTCGGTCCTCGCGCCGGCTGAACACGACCTACCACCACAACCCACCGCTACGACCCGACTGGACCAACAAACAACTGAGACCTACTGACACACCACACCACGCCCCGTAGACGCTCCGGCGCCGCGGCCACCGCCCAGGGCGTGGCACGGAAGGAGCACTCGCATGCACAGTCCCACCACCACCCACACTCCCAGCGAGCCAGACGAGCCCGGACGCCGCCTGCAGCGTGCAATAGTCATGCAAACCCTGCGCAACGATCGCAACGCGCACTGGACGCGCGCAGGGCTGGAAGCGGAGCTCGGGGACACCGATCCGGCGGCGGTCGCCGATGCCCTCGTCCAGTTGCACCAGGCGGGTGTGCTCAACTGCATCGACGACGAGGTGCGGTGCTCGCGGACGACCATCCATCTCGATGAGCTCGAGCTGATCGCGATCTGATGTCTGTCCGATGTCTGCCCGCGCGGTCCGCGCCAATGAGCACTTGCCCACCTCCGAGAGACGCGCTTGCCGCCCGAGCACGCGGCTGCCGGCCCCGAGAAACTCGGTTGCCGGCCTATCGCACGTAGGATGGACCGCCGGCAGGTATACCGGCGGTCCGCTACGACACGTGTGCTGTCGGTAGAGCGCTCAGCGACCGTTGCGGTGCTGGCGGCGCTGCACCATCACGATCGATCCGCCGGCGCAGACCATCGCCAGGCCAAGGCCGACCACCCAGGTCAGGTTCAAGCCCGTGAACGGCAGCGTGCTCGCTTTGGCCGTCGTGGCCGTCGGCGTCGTCGCCGTCGGTTCCACAGCCGTCGCGGGAGTGGTGGTGGTTTTGCTCGGTTCTACTTCTTTTTTGGGCGTCGTCGTGGTTTTCGTCGGCAGCACTTCTTTTTTGGCGGTCGTCGTGTTCGTGTACCCGCTGGTGGGTTCTGCCGCCAGTGCGGGCGTCGCGAGCGCCGCGACGAGCGCTAGGGCCGCGGAGACGGCCAGCAGACCGCGCAGCAACCCGCGCCGGGGCGGACGTATGCTCATCGAGTCGGCGTGTGCATCGGTTCGGGTCATGCCAACCTCCCGTTCTTGGTGGTCTCGTGCGCGCAGCCTGCCCTCCCGGGCCCGTGGCTGGCAAATCTCTGCGGTGGATTCTAGGGATCGGGCCGGTCGCGTGCAGGTCTGCCAGCGCCGCCCACCCTTCGAGCCTCATTCTTCGCCGCGACGGTCGCATCACCTGCGCAGTTGGAACGAGAAACCACCCGAGGCGGCACGCCCACCCGAGTAGCACATCCCCCGGAGCGGCACACCTACCCGCGGAGGACACACTCCTACCCCCGGGTAGCAGCCCCACCTCACCCCGGCAGCACGATCGATCCCGGCGGCGGACGTCCCGAGATCGCCGATTCTTCGCAGTCGCGCACACAGCGGCGGTAGACCTCTTTGAAGCCGAGCAGTTCGGGCACGGTCACGAACCGGTAGCCACGGGCGCGCAGCGCGCGGATGATGTACGGGTAGGCGGCGAGCGTCTGTTCGCGTGGACCGCCGCCATCGTGGGAGAGCACGATCGCGCCCGGACGTACCTGCGCGAGCACGCGCTGCTCGATCGCGCTCACGCCCGGCAGTGTGTAGTCGCTGGGATCGACTTCCCACAGGATCGTCGCCAGCCCCAACGACGCGGCGGTCCGCAGCACTTCGCCGTCATAGTCGCCGTACGGCGGTCTGAACACGCACGGCGTATATCCCGACAGGCCGCGGATCGCGTCGATCGTGCGCTGCAATTGCGAGCGCACCCCACCGGTGGTAACGAGGTCGGGATGGGTGTAGGTGTGGTCGCCGAGGGCGTCGCCATCACGCAGCTCTTCGCGCAGCGTCGCTTGGTAGCGCGCCGTGACCTGCTCGCCGATCATGAAGAACGTCGCCACGGCATGGTTTTCGCGCAGCATCCGCACAAACCGGGGCGTCAGCGGAAACGGCCCGTCATCGAAGCTGAGCGCGACCTCTTTGCGCCGCGGACCGTGACTGTAAGCGACCGCCGGACCGCGACGCACGCACCCGACCGGGCGGTAGCGCACCGGCAGTGGTTTGGCGGGCACTGGCACTGGTTGGGCCGATGTCGCGGGGTCCGCTGTCAACAACCCCAACACACACAACCCTACGATCGCGACCCCTAGTGGCGAGCTCCTCACGTGCGCCCGGCCTCCTCCCCCCGCCGCCCCCACGCCCGCGCGAGGTCGAGGTAGACCGAGTGGGTGCGCAGGGCGATGTCGTCCCAATCGAAGCGCAGCACGTGCTCGGAGGCCTCGGCCACCAGCCGGTCGCGCAACTCGCCGTCGATCAACAGGCGTTCGATCATCACGCCGAGGTGCTCGGCGTCGCCGCCGTTGAAGCGCAGTCCGACGCGCTCGCCGGGCGGGACGACCTCGCGCAGACCGCCGGTGTCGGCGACGATGCACGGACAGCCCGAGGCCATCGCCTCCAGCGCGACGATGCCAAACGGCTCGTAGATGGATGGCACCACGCACAGGTCGGCGATTCGGTACAGCGAGTGCAGCGCGTCATCGCCGATCCAGCCCAGGAACACACCGTGCTCGTCCAGACCCAGACGCTGCGCCTGGGCGCGCAGCTCGCTCTCGTGCGTGCCAGAGCCCGCGACCACGAACCGCACCCGCCCGCCGCGCTGCGCGCCGACCCGCGCGATCACGCCCGGCAACGCGTCGAGCGCCAGCTGAAACCCCTTCTCGTACACCAGCCGCCCTATCAGCAGCACGAGCTGATCCTCGGGCTGCGCGAACTGGGCGCGCAACGCGTCGAGATCGTCCACCGGTTGCAGGTCGTCGGGGTCGATTCCGTTGGGTATGACCGTGATCCGGCCCTCGTCGATGTCGAAGATGTCGGCCACGTGCCCGCGCATGTAGTGCGAGCACACGATCACCGCGTCGGCGCGCTGGGCCATCGCCCGCTCGGCCGCGTGGATGTGGGCTTGGGGCTGGTCCTGCACCCAGCCCTGGTGGCGGCCGTGCTCAGTCGCGTGGATCGTCGTCGCATACGGGATTCCCAGGCGATCGGCCAGCGCCGCCGCGGCGTCCGCGACCAGCCAGTCGTGGCCGTGGATCAGAGCGTACTGGCGCTCGCCCGCGAGCTCGGCGCCCGCCGCGAGCATGTCCTCGTTCATCTGCCCCACCCACGCCACGAACCGGTCCAGATCGCGCGGCCAACGAGGCTCGGGCACGCGATACACGCGCACGCCCGCGCGCTCTTCGACGCTGACGCCCGTAGCAGCACCGGGCTCGCCGAACGCACTCCCGGCGACACTCCCGGCGACACTCCCGGCGACGCCCCCGAGCTCGGTCCCGATTCCACGGGTCACGCGAGTCCCACGCGTGAGCACCTCGACGCTCACCCCCGCGCGCACGAGCGCCTGCGCGAGCTTGCCCACATGCCGCGCCAGTCCGCCCTCGATCACCGGCGGGTACTCCCAGCTGAGCAACAGCACACGATCGCTCACACCCGAGACCCTACCTCGCTCGGCACGCCCGCGCGGATAGAGCAGACTGCGAGCGTGGCCGTGTTGGAAACCATGTGGGAAGGGCTGCACAACGCGCTGCTGATGGCCTGGCAGGTGTGGTGGGCGCTCGTATTGGGTTTCGCGATCTCGGCGGCCGTGCAGGCGTGGGCGCCGCGCGGGCGGGTGCAAAGTTCGCTCGGCGGCGACGGAGTACGGGCGGTCGCGCTCGCCACCGGCCTTGGCGCCGCCTCCTCGTCGTGCTCCTACGCGGCGATCGCGATCGCTCGCTCGCTGTTTGCCATGGGCGCCTCCGCGGCCAGCGCGCTCGCGTTTCAGTTCGCCTCCACGAACCTCGTGGTCGAGCTCGGCATCGTGCTGTGGGTGCTGATCGGCTGGCAGTTCACGCTCGCGGAGCTCCTCGGCGGGATCGTGCTGGTCGCGGTCATGACGCTGCTGCTGCGCCTGTTCGTCTCCCACCGGCTCGCAACCCGGGCGCGGGCGCACGCCGAACGGGCGACGGGAGGAGACGGCGGCCACTGCCACGAGCACCCGCACGACTCGCCTTCGCCGCCTGCGGACCTCGCCGCAAAGCTGCGCTCGCCGCGGGCCTGGGCGGATGTGGCCCGGAATTTCCGCTCAGACTGGGCGATGCTCTACCGAGAGATCGCTATCGGCATGCTGCTGGCCGGGTTCGTGGGGCTGCTCGGCCAGGATGCGTTCAACGGGCTGTTCGTGGTGCACGCGCCCGAACCGTGGCGACTGCTGGAGAACGTGCTCGTCGGCCCACTCGTGGCGATCGCCTCGAGCGTGTGCTCGGTCGGCAACATCCCGCTGGCGGCGGTGCTGTGGTCGGGTGGGATCGGGTTCGGCGGGGTGATCGCGTTCGTGTTCGCCGATCTGCTCGTGCTGCCGATCGTGCTCGCCTACCGCCGTTACTACGGCTCGGCCTACACCCTGCGCATATGCATGCTGATGTTCGTGACGATCGTGATCGCGGCGCTGATCGTCGACGGGCTGTTCAGCGCCGCCGGCCTCATCCCCAGCGTGCGACCCACGCGCGCGCAGGTGTTCGGAGAAGTGTCGCTGGACTACACGTTCGTGCTGAACGTACTCGCGAGCTTCGGGTTCGTCGCGTTGCTGGCGCTGAGCGCGCGGGGGCGTCCAGCAACAGACCGGCCTCCACGCCCTACGGCAGCAGTTCGAACGTCTCGCGATGCCGAGGGCGGATGGCCGCGAAGTGGCGGCGGTCAAGCGTAACTATCGCGGGAGCCTGCAGGCGCTCGGCGAGAGCGACGATCGAGGCGTCGGTACCTCCCAGTGGCCAATCGGCATATTGCTCGACGAGCTCGGCCATGCGGGCGAAGTCCTCACCGCTGGGTCCCTCGACGTCGAGACTCGCCAAACCCTCCAGGAACGCACGCTCGGCCGCCGAGCCGATACGTGAGCCGACGAAGTAGGTCGCCTCGGCAACTGCCATCGCCGCGAATACAGGACGCAGGTCTGGGCGCGCCAGCGTAGCCAGACAGGCAGCATGATCGTCGTCGTCGGCGTCAGCGGCCGCATACAGCGGTCCAGCATCGACGACCGCGAGAATGCTCACTGGGACATCGATGGCCGTTCAGGAGACGCGGCTGAAATCGGGATCGCTCCACTCGCGCGAAAGCAATCTCTCCATGTCCCTAGCCACGTTCCGCTGACCACTGCGTCCCACGGCGGCGAACGGAACCGGACGACGCGCCTGCGCCGGCAGCAGGTGCAGGTGCACCGCGATCGCCTCACGGGCTACTGCCGAAGCCGAGGTATGACGTCGATGCGCCTCTCGTCTCAACGCATCGGCAATGTCGTCCGGTAGCGACAGAGTGGTTCGCGTCATACGCGCATACTAGCATCACTCTACGAGCCACATCCCGGGTGAACACGCCAAGGTTTTCAATCCGATTTGGACACGCGATAGTCGATGAACGTGGCGAACTGCGACTGGCGCACCCCCAACTGCTCGAGGTCCAACGACCGCGCGAACCCGTCGAACAGGCGCTTGCCGGCGCCCATGATGACGGGAGCGACGATCAGCGAAAGCTCGTCGACGATCTCCGCGGTGAGGGCCTGGCGGATGATGTCGGCGCCGCCCATGACGTGGACGTCCTTCTCACCCCCCACCTCGATCGCACGCTCGACGGCGTCCTGAACGCCCGACACGAACATGAACTCATCGCCATCCGGCTGCTCGCGCGGGCGGTGGGTCACGATGAAGAACGGCACTCCCCAGGGGTTGCGATCGCCCCAGTGGCGCGCCGCCTCATAGGTGCCGCGACCGGCGACGACCGCCCCGAGGTTCGCCGTGGCCCGCTGCAGCCAGGCAGCGTCCTCGCCCGTGGCCCGCGGGCGAATCTCATCGTCATAGCGCCACGGACCGCCGAACACCCAATTGTGCAGCCGCTCGCCGTGCTCGCCTAGTCCTTTGCCCGGACCATCGTCGGGTCCGGTGATGTACCCGTCGACCGACACCGTTATGACCGCATGAACCTTCGCCACCACTCACCTCGCTTGTTTGGATGACCTCGACTACAGATCAGTGTTATCCCCGAGTGCCTCTCCCACCATACGGCCCCGCCCCGGCGCCGGGGCTGAGCGCCGCGAGCCTTAGAGGGGTGCGTCCCCGTGCTGTAGGCCCGTGTTTGCTGGGTTTTTGGTCGCTGAGTGCGCGTCAGTTTTGCTCAGTTTGTTCCCCGAACGTGCGTTCGCCGCCGGTCTACCCCGGCTTGCGAGGCGACCAACAAAAGCTCACCACCTGCCGATGAGATGGTTAGGATTTGTCGTATGTCGCGTTCTGAGCTGAGGATCGTCAAGCAGCACTTCGGCAACCGGCCGTTCCGCGTCCGCGACGCCGTCGACGCCGGGATCCCGCGGCACCAGATCTATCGGCTGCGTGACGAGGGCGATCTGATCGTGCTCTCGCGCGGCGTGATGCAGTCAGTTGACAGCGACCCGGCCATGAACACCGAGTTCGCGGCGCTCGCCGCGCGGGTTCCAGACGGGACGATCTGTCTGAGCTCGGGCCTGTCTTACTGGGATCTGTCCGACGAGCTGCCGGCGAGAATCGACCTCGCCGTTCCGCGCGGCGCCCACTGGCCGAGGATCGACATGCCGGCAGCCCGGCCGCATCGGTTCGCCGCCGAGACGTTCGGCCTGGATCGGCTTGCTCAGCACACCGACGCCGGTGAGCCGTTCTGGATCTATTCGGCGCCACGGTGCATCGTCGACGCGATGCGCGTGCCCCATGTCGTTGGACGCGACGTGGCGCTCGCGGCGCTGTCGCGCTACACGCGGCAAGCCGGGTCGAACCCGCTGCGACTGACCGCGCTCGCGCGGCAGCTCGGCGGGGAACGCCGGATCCGGGAGGCGCTCGAGGTGATCTTCGCGTGAGCGAGCACACCGTCGAACGCACACAGAACGCCACGCGTATCTTCCGTCAGATCCAGGCACTCGCCCGCTCAGACTACGGCGGCAACACCAACGCCCTGCTCGTCGTTTATGCCATCGAGGGGTTCCTGCGGCATCTGGCGGCATCGCAATACACCGACAAGATGACCCTGAAGGGCGGGATGCTGATGGCCGCGATGTCGGCTCGCCGAATAACCAAGGACGCCGATCTCTCCACGGTGGGCGTCGGCAACGACGAGGCCGTCGTCGCGGCCGCAGTCGCCGAGATCCTCGCCACCAAGCTCGATGTGGACGACGGGCTCGCATTCGATACCGACAGCATCCGAACGGAGGTCATGCGCGAAGATGCCGAATATCACGGGGTGCGGGTGAAGTTGATCGCGCATCTGGCGACGGCGCGGATCACGACGACGCTCGACTTCTCGTTCGGCGACCCGCACTCCTCGACGGTCATCGAGCTGCCCGAGCTGTTGGGCACCGGCACGATCCGGCTGGCGTCCTATCCGCCGGAGATGAGTCTGGCCGAGAAGGTCGCGACGATGATGAGCCGCCGCGAGCTGAACACGCGCGACCGCGACTTCGCCGACACGTGGGTCCTCAGCCGCGTTCACAGTTTCAGGGCGAGCGAGCTGCGCTCGGCGATCGTCGATGTCGCCGCCCACCGCAACCACGAGGTTGTGACCCTCGCAGCCGCGCTCGCCGACATGCCGGACCGCCAGCAAACGTACACGGCGATGCTCGAACGGATGGCCTACCAGCGGATGCCGCCGGTATCATGGCACGTACTGCTCGATGAGATCCGCGCGTTTATCGACCCGCTGATTGGGGACGCCACGGGCCAACTGGTCAAGTGGGATCCGGCAACGCAGACCTGGACGCGCGCGGACAGTTGAGCCGCGCGGGCCTGCCTCGCCCCACGACTGGCCCTGGACCCGCCTGGGCTGACGTGAGGCTCACGCGCACTGGCCCTACCCCGCGCGGTGTAGACCGCTGACACTACATTGCCGCTCGCGCACCCGCCGTAACGGGGCTGCCGCCGCTTCGCGCCCCTTGGCCAACTCAGCCCTCCCGTCCATCACCGGCTCCCGTCCTCGCGCCCACCCGGCAGCAACCTCCTTCCCACCCCACGACGCAAACGCCTCACTGACCACCCGCACCCTCGTGCTCCGAGGGCGCGTAGTGCGAATGTGGCGCTAGTGCGCCGACCGATGCGACAGCGTTCTCGCCGTGGAAGCAGACGCACCGCCCCGTACAGGGAGTTTGTGTATCGGGGAGACAGGATTCGAACCTGCGACCGCCCGGCCCCCAGCCGGGTGCGCTACCAGACTGCGCCACTCCCCGTGGCACTACAAAGCGGGCGACGGGAATTGAACCCGCCCTTGAAGCTTGGAAGGCTTCCGTGCAGCCACAACACTTCGCCCGCAAGCCCCACCATCTTACGCGGCTGACAAGCTCAACGCGAGTTCGCGAACAACCGCAAAAACAGCAGGAACACGTTGAACACGTCCAGAAAGATCCCCGCCGCCAGCGGGATCGCTTCCTCCCCTCCGGCCCTGCGCAACCGGTTGAAGTCCACGATCGTGTACCCGCCGAAGATCGCCAGCCCGATCAGGGCGTACGCGGTATACAGCGCCTGAATGCGCACGAAGATCAGCACGATGCCGGCCACGATCAGGGCGAGCAGTGCGAAGAACAGGAACCGGTACACGAACGAAAGGTCGCGCCTGATCGCGTAACCCCCGGCGCCGAGACCACCCACGAACAGGGCCGTGGCGCCAAACGCCTGGCGCACCGCGGTCGGATCGACTTCGGAGTAGTAGTTGACCGTCGCGCTCACGCTCACGCCGATGAGCAGCCCGAACGCGCACAGCAACACGAGCGCCAGGCCCTGATTGCCGCGGGCGTTGGCGAGGTTCAGCCCGACCAGGCAGCCGAGCGCGAGCAGCCACGCGACGAACCACTCCGCCCCGCCCATTTCCCGCGCCGCGTACACGCCCAGCGTCGCGAAGGCGACCGTCAGCGCGACCAGCGCCATCACCCGGCCGAACAGCGTCCTCGTCCGATCGCCTGCCGACGGCAGCTCCGCCGCGTATCCCATCGAGCTCATCTCGCGCGCATCTTACGGGTCGGGGTCGGTCGTTACGGCGCGCCCGTCCGTCGCGCCTCGCTCGGCACCTCCCCCGTCGCCCCCGTCAACCCCGGCGGCGGCCACGGGCCGAACCAGTTGTCGCGCGCGCCGTCCAGCGTTACCGTCGAACCGTTCAGCGTCCGGCCCAGCGGCGTGCACAGCAGCGCGATCAGCCACGCGTGCTCCTGCGGGCGACCCAGCCTCTGCAGCGGGACCGACCGCGCCATGCCCGCCCGCACCGTGTCCGGGTACTTACCCATCGCCTCCGTATCGAAGTGGCCCGCCGCCACCGCCGTCACGCACACCCCACGGTCGGCCCAGCGCCTCGCCTGCTCCCGTGTCAGCGCCTCAACCGCTGCCCGGGCGGCGCCCGAGTGCGCCATGCCGGGCATGCCGTGGTGGGGCGAGAGCGTCACGTTGACGATCGCTCCGCTCCCGTCGGCGCCGATGCCCGTCTGCACCGCCGCCTCGGCCATGTTCAAAAGACCCTCCACGTTCAATCGCCACACCGCCCGCCAGCCCTTCGCCACGATCGCCTCGGCCGGCGTGAAGTATTGGCCTCCGGCGTTATTGACCAGGATGTCCAGCCGGCCGCGCCGCGCGAGCGTCTCCTGCACGATCCGCTCGGCATCCCCCCGGTCGCGCACGTCTCCCTCAACCCATTCGACTACGTCTCCCCGGCGATCGGCTGCCCCGCCGCCGCCGCCAACATCCTCCCCACCGACGACCTTCTCGCCGGCCGCCCCATCGACGACCTCCTCGCCGGCCAGCGCCTCGCCAGCCGCCCTCCGGGCGCTCTCCACATAAATGTCCGCCACCGCCTGCTCCAGTACGTCCGCGCGACGGCCCATAACGATCACGTCCGCCCCGCAACGCGCGAGCTCGATCGCCGTCGCCTTGCCCAGTCCCGTGCCGCCGCCGGTCACGAGCGCCACTCTGCCGGCCAGCACATCCCGCGCGAAGATCTCCGAGCCGGGTGGGTCGCAACGCGCCTCCGAACCGGCGCCCGATCGCGGGTCCGGCGGAGCGCCCGCGTGGGCCTGTATGCGCGCGCCGTCTGACATGCGCGCGATCATAGGGGCGTGGCCGGTCCGTCCGACAAGAGCGGTTCGCGGCCAGCACGTTGGCTCGGCGGACTCGGGCTCGGCTCCACCCGCGCACGGCTCATCGCCGCGGGCCTGCTCGTGCTGCTCGCCGCGCTCGCGCTCGGGGGGTACCTGTACGAGCGCCACCGCACGGGCTCGGTGTACTACCCGCACGCGCGGTTCGTCCCCCAGCCAAGCCCGACGCGCGTCAAACACGGGGCGGAACTGTGGTCGTGGCCGCTGTACGGCTACAGCGCCAACCACACGAGGTTCTTCCCCGCGCCCGCGCGCGTGTTTCCGCCGTTCCGCCCGGAATGGGTCCGTTATGGCCACTCGCTGCTGGAGTTCCCTCCCGTCATCCAGGGCGACCGCATCTTTCAGCTGGCCGACGATGGCGTGCTCGCGGCGATCGACCTGCACAACGGCCACACGATCTGGCAGCGGCGCCTGGGCCTGCTGTCCGCCGCCTCCCCCGCGGCGCTCGGCGGCGCCGTGTATGCGACCGTGCTGTCCCGCGCAAGCGGCGTGCAGCGTGGCGAGGCGTTCGCCCTGGCCTACTCGACCGGACGCACTCTGTGGTCGCGCCCCCTACCGAGCCCGAGCGAGTCCTCGCCGCTGGTGGTCGGCGGGCGCATGTACTTCGGCTCGCAAAACGGCACCGTCTACGCGCTGAACACCCGCAACGGCGACGTGATCTGGACCTATCGTGCCGCGGGCGCGGTCAAGGCCAGCCCCACCATGTCCGGCGGCATCCTGTACTTCGGCGACTACTCCGGCCACGTCCAGGCGATCGACGCCGCCACCGGCCGGCGCATCTGGGACAGCGGCTCCGAAGGCGCGCTGTTCGGCAGCGGCACGTTCTACTCGACCGCCGCGGTCATGTACGGACGCGTGTTCCTCGGCAACACCGACGGGCGCATCTACGCCTACGACGCATCCACCGGCGCCCTGGACTGGGCGGTCCAAACGGGCGCCTACGTCTACTCCTCCCCCGCCGTCGTCTCCGCCCCCGGCCTCGGCCCGACGATCTACTCCGGCTCCTACGACGGCACCTTCTATGCGATCGACGCCCGCACCGGGCACGTCGACTGGACGTTTCACGCCGGCGGCAAGATCTCCGGATCGGCCGCGATCGTTGGTCGCGTCGTCTACTTCGCCGACCTCGGCACCCACCGCACCTACGGCCTGGGCATCTCCACCGGCCGGGTCGTCGTCGTCTTCCACACCGGCTCGTTCGATCCCGTCGTCAGCGACGGCCAGGATCTGTTCCTCACCGGGTCGACCGGGCTGTACGGGCTGGCGCCTGTGCGTTAGGTCTGTCGCCGTGGGAGGGGTTGGGTCTGTCGCCGTGGGAGGGGTTGGGTCTGTCGCCGTGGGAGGGGTTGGGTCTGTCGTCGTGGGAGGGTTGGGGAGGCAGTGTGCGAGGGAGGACGGCCGCCGTGGTCATTCGTTGCGGGGCCCACGACGGGCGTGCAGCGTTGAGGCCGCGACCGGAATGCGGCAGGAGCCGTCGAGTCCGAGCGCCCTCCCGAGCGAGAACCGCGCCGCCACCTGCAGCCGGCCGGGCGCCCGCGCCCGCACGTATGTCCACCCGCCCGGAGCGCTCGCCACGCAGCCATCGCCGCGCGTGACCGTCAGATAGGGCGAGTAGTGGACGCGCACGAGCGTCGTCCCGGCCGTGACGGCGTCCAGCGCGAACGTGTCGCTGCCGAGCGAGACCAGCCTGCCGGGGCCGCTCGCGATCGGCGTGGCGCCCGCGACCGCGTACACCCGCCAGTGGCGATCCGACCACACCGGGCGCAGGTAGGGCAGACCCGCCTCGATCAGTCGGCCCTCGGCCGCGCTGGAGGAGTCCAGCGGGACGTCGGGCAGCGCGACGTAGGAGACCGCCTGTTCGCGCAGCCACGCGTAGTAGGCGCGCGCGGTCAGCCCGTGCCCGAGCAGCACGTGGTCGTAGCGCTCCTCCAGCTGCTTCTCCCACCCGCGCGCCAGCGACACGCTCGGCGCGAGCTCGGCCGCCTCCCAGTGTGAGCGGGTCAGCGGCACCTCCACGCGCTCGGTGCCGGCCCCGTGGTCGAGCAGCCAGTGCCGCAGCGGCGCGTAGTAGGCCGCGGTGGTCGCGGGCGATCCCGCCACCGCGCTCGTCTCGCGCACCGGCCCCCACACGACCCACAGCGCGATCGCACACACCGCCACGGCCACCCGCGCAACGTCCGCCCAGTCGATTCCCAGCGGAGCCCGTGCGCCAGATGCCCCGCCCCGCGCATCCGTGCCTCCACTCGCGCTCGTGCTCGTGCTCGACGCCAGCATCGTGCCGGGCACCGCCAGCGCGCACAACAGCAGCGGCCCGGCCAGCAGCACTCCGTAGCGCTCGACGTTGCTGCCCATCGGCGTGTGCACGACCACGCACAGCCCGCACGTGACCGCATACAACCCCGCTCCGACCCGCAGCACCCGCACCCGCCGGTCCTCGCGCGCGCGCGGACCGCGGGGCAGCGCCCACCAGAACAGCCCGACCGCGGCGATGCTCGCCAAAAACGACGTGAACGGGTAGGGCTCGAACCCGCCTTCGGCGAACAGCACCCTCACCGGCACCGCCACGAGCGCGACCGGCCCGGCGAGCGCGATCAGCGCCCACCAGCGGCGATACACGAGCGCGTAGGTCAATCCAGCCAGCGCCAGCAGCCCCCCCGCGACCGGACTCGCCGCCGCGCACCCCGCGGCCAGCAGCGCCGCCATCGACAGATACGCTCGCTCCGACCTCCGCGGCCCGCTGCCCGAAGTCGCGCACGACAGCCCCCCCGGGTCGCCCCGCGACATCCGCCGCGGTCCCGGCGGGCCGTCCGGCCGCGCTCGCCACAACGCCCACGCGCTGCCCATCGCAAACGTCACCCCGAGCGCGAACGTGATCCGCCCACTCCACACATCCCCGACGGCGGCCACCGCGAACAGGCACGCCCCAGCGATCGCGAATCCGGCCCGGCGCTCGGCCGGCATGCTCGGGCCGCGCCCGTACACGCCGAGGACGATCGCTTCGAACAGCGCCACCGACACGAGCACGGCCATCACCGCCAGCGCGTGCAGCCCCACCAGCGAGCCGAGCGGCCCGAACAGCAGGCTGTAGCCCGGCATCGCGTGGCCGGCGTACCAGCGCTCGTCCCACACGGCCAGCCCGCCGCGTTCGTAGGCGCCCAGCCGGTAGACCTGCGCCGCGAGGTCCGGTGTCCGGGGTTCGACGAGCAGCCATACA
This sequence comes from uncultured Solirubrobacterales bacterium, assembly GCA_963702185.1. Classification (GTDB taxonomy): domain Bacteria; phylum Actinomycetota; class Thermoleophilia; order Solirubrobacterales; family Solirubrobacteraceae; genus Palsa-744. Next base: position 2,417,491 of record OY969723.1, on the reverse strand, counting down.
ATCAGCAACCCGGCCGCCAGCACCACCGCCGTCGGTAAGCGAGATTGGACCGGGGTCCGATGTGCTACCTCACCGGATCCCGGCCCTTGCTCTTGCAAACCGGCGGGCGCCCTGGAAGTAGCGTCGATAATCGACACGCGCAGATCATGACGCCCACCTCCCCGACACGAGCCCCGCGCGCCCACGCGCCCGCACGCGGGGTGATCTCCGGCATCGCCTCCGGCCTGGCCGCGTGCCTGCTGGCGGCGCTTGCCGCCGGCTGCGGCGCGACCGGTCCGCCCGAGCTGATCCACGCAAGCGAACTGGCCGAAGCGCAAACGTTTCCCTACTACCGCATCTACTGGGCCGGCCCGCGCTTTAGGGGCGCGCCGCTGGACGCGGCCGATGGGCGCAAGAACTACAACAGCGAAATCGGCGACTCCGTGTACTACGGCTCCTGCGTGACCGGGCACGGCGTGTTCGCGGGCGGCAGCACCTGCACGCTGCCGCTGCAGGTCACAACCGTGATCTACCGCCGCCACTCAAACCAGCCGCTCGGCCCCCAGCGCAATCTGCTGATCCGCGGGGTGCCCGCGACCGTGTACGACGAAGGCCGCTCGCTCGAGCTCTACACCGGCCAGCTGGCGATCGACATCTTCTCCGACTCCTTTGCGGGCGCGCTCGCGGCCGCCAAGCAGCTGCGTCCGCTCAACGCCGCCGGCTCCTCCACGGTCGGCCTGCCCCCGCCGGTGTACTGCCCCTCGCTCTACGGCCCACAGGAACCGGCGCTCGAACACGTCATGCGCAACCTGCCCGGCCACGCCTGCCAGTCCGCGGCGGCCGAGCTGGCGTTCGCCAAAGCCCTGCGCGCCGGGCGGTATTCCCCCGGATAGCGAGTCGAGGCGTAAGGGCGGGCGAGAACGTTTTGGAGGAGGTTCTTAAAGGAAAGCTAAACGGGGGGTTTGGGGTGCTATCCTTTTTGAGTTTTGATAACCATGGTATAAACCTTTAACGTCCATCGAGACACATGGCGGCGACTGCCCTACGCCCCGGCCGAGGGGGCGACCGGCGGCGGCGGATGGGCCAGCTCGCCGCGAATGCTGAGGAACGCTGCCGAGCCGATCAGCGCCGGCACCCACAGCGAGATCGCGCGGTAGGTGACCACGGCCGCGAGCACCAGCGAGCCCGGGCGGATGCCGAACAGCAGCAGCATCCCGAACAGGCCTCCTTCCACGGCCACCAGCCCACCCGGTATCGGCAGCGAGTTGGCCAACATTCCCACCAGGTAGGCCATCGACACCGCCCAGAACGAGGGCGCGGGACCGTACGCCAACAGACACACGTACAGCGTCGCCACGTCGAACAGCCAGTAGGCGACCGCGCCCAGCAGCCGCCAGTCTCGCCGGGCGCGGATCAGGTCGAGTGCGTCGAACACGCCGCCACTCAGCGCCATCAGGGCGACGTATACGCGCCCGCGCGAGCCGATCCGCCGCTCGGCGCCCCGCCTGGCCCAGGCTGCCAGCACGAGTGTGCCCGCGATCACCGCGATCGCCGCGAGCGCCGGCAGCAGTGTGAGCAGCGCGTTGCGCGAACCCGGCAGCAGCCCCACCCACATCCCGAGCCCGATCACGGCCGTGGCGGCGACGTTGACAGCGCTCGTGAGCATGAAGATCAGCACCGAGCGCTTGGCGATGCGTTCGACCGACACGCCGCGCGTGCGCAGCACCCACGCGCCCAGCGCTATGCCCGCCAGGCCACTGACCGACACGACCGAGTTGACCGCGAGCTCCGACAGCGACAGCCGCGACATCAGCCTGCGCCCGAGCATCCCGAACACCAGGCCGAACAGCACCACATATCCCGCGCACGAGGCCAGCTCGAAACCGACCCCGGTCGCGACCCAGCCGAGCTGCGCATCGGTAATCCGCTCGGCCGCCGCACGCAACCCCGGCACCGACAGCAGCAACACGGCGACGATCGCAAAGAAGATCGCCAGCACGACGAGGCTGTTGCGAAGCGAGCGCGACTGGGCGGCCATCGCCGCCTCCGCGCTCCGCGAGGGACCCGGGGTGGGAGGGGCGGGATCTATGTGACTCGTGGTGCGGTCCTCCCCAGCGCCGGCCGAGTCCTCCCCGGCGGGCGCCACCATCGCCCCCGAGACAGGGTGCTCATCGGCGGTTTCGTGTATTTCCTGCGCCATAATCACCTCATGGTCGAGCAGTCCGCTCGCATCCTCGTCGTCGACGACGAGCCCGCTGTCCAGAGCGCGCTCTCCCGAGCGCTTACGCTAGAGCACTACACAGTCGCTCAGGCGATGGACGGCATCCAGGCGCTCGAACGGCTTGGCGCAGACCCGTATGAGGCGGTGATCCTCGACGTCGCGATGCCGCGCCTGGACGGACTGGAGGTGTGCCGACGGCTGCGCGAGGGAGGCGACCGCACGCCGGTGCTGATGCTGACCGCGCGCGAAGAGATCGACGATCGCGTCGCTGGCCTGGATGCAGGCGCGGACGACTACTTGGTCAAGCCGTTCGCGCTGCGTGAGCTGCTCGCGCGCCTGCGCGCGCTGTTGCGCCGCGCCGGCGAGGAGGATGAGGACGAGCACGAGCGCATGCTCGCCTTCGAGGATCTGCGCCTGGACAGGCTCGCCCACGAAGCCTGGCGCGGCGAGCGGGTGCTGGCGTTGACGCGCACCGAGTTTCTGCTGCTGGAAATGTTCCTGCGCCACCCGCGCCAGGTGCTCACGCGCTCGGCGATCTTCGAGAACGTGTGGGGGTATGACTTCGGCTCGACCTCCAACTCGCTCGGCGTCTACATGGGCTACCTGCGCCGCAAGACCGAGGCCGGTGGCGAGCCGCGCCTGTTGCACACGGTGCGCGGGGTCGGCTACGTGCTGCGCGCGCCATGAGCCTGCGCCGGCGGATCATGATTGCCTCCGCCGCCGCCGTGGCCGTGGCGGTCGTGCTCGCGTCGGTGCTCGTGTACGTGCTCACCTCCAACGAGCTGCACCACCAGATCGACGCGCAGCTGCGCGCGCGCTCGGACAACCTGCGGCTGATCGTGCACCACCCCGCGCGCCGGCACGACGATCGTCTGCTGGACGCGCTCGCCGACCGCGGCCTGTCCGGGCAGCCGCTGTTCGAAAGCGGCGGCCAGCCCGGAGAAGCGCTCGGCAATGTCTCGCCGCGACCCAACCAGGTGCGCGGCTATCAGCAGCTGGTCGACTCCGGCGGGACCGTGCTGTTTCGCTCAGGCGCAAAAAACGTGACGCTGCCCGTTGACGCGCGCACGCGCGCGCTGGCCGCCGGGCACGGTGAGAGCTTCTTCCGCGACGCGACCGTCAACGGCATCCACCTGCGCATCCTCGCCGAGCACCTCGCGCCCGGGCGCGCCGTGCAGTTCGCCCAGCCACTCGGCGAAGTCGACGAACTGCTCGACCACCTGCGCCTGATCCTGATCGGGCTGGGGCTCGGCGGGATCCTGCTCGCCGCGCTGCTCGGACAGCTCGTCGCCCGCGCAGCCGTGGCGCCGGTCAGGCGTCTGACCCGCGCGGCCGAGCACGTCGCCGAGACACAGGATCTCTCGGGGCGCATCTCCCCCACGGGCACCGATGAGATCGGGCGGCTGGCGGGCAGCTTCAACGCGATGCTCGACGCGCTCGAGGCCTCGATGCGCGCGCTCGACGATTCCGTGCATGCCCAGCGCCAGCTCGTCGCCGACGCCTCGCACGAGCTGCGCACGCCCGTCACCAGCCTGCGTACGAACATCGAGATCCTGCAGCAGGCCACCGACATCGACCCGCAGGAGCGCGCGCTGTTGCTCGGCGACGTCGTCCAGCAGATCGAGGAGCTCACGCTCCTGATGAACGACCTGATCGACCTGGCCCGCGGCGAAGAGCGCCGGCTCGACGTCGAGGACGTGCGCCTGGACGCGGTGATCGCCGAGGCGATCGAACGCACGCGACTGAACTCGCCGACGACGCCGTTGCACGCGCACCTTGAGCCGGTGCTGCTCTCGGGCGTGGCATCGCGCCTGCAGCGTGCGATCGTCAACCTGATCGAGAACGCCGTCAAGTACTCGCCCGAGGGCGAGCCTGTCGAGGTGGAGCTGTCCGCGCCGCGCACTGGCAGGGCCCGTGCGAACGGGGCCGGTGGGGCGGGTGCGAACGGCACGGGTGCGAACGGGGCCGGTGCGAACGGGGCGGCGGGTGGCGGTGGGACGGCCTCCGGCATGTGCCAGCTGACCGTGCGCGACCACGGTCCCGGCATCTCGCCCGAAGATCTGCCGCACGTGTTCGACCGCTTCTATCGCGGCGCGGAGGCGCGGGGGCGGCCGGGGTCGGGGCTGGGTCTGGCGATCGTGCGCCAGGTGATCGCCCAGCACGGAGGCACGGTCGTTGCCGAGTCCGCGCCGGGCGGGGGCACAACGATGCGCGTCACGCTGCCCGGAGCCGAGGCGGTTGCGCCTGAGGATGCGGACGCGCCATCGGCTGCGGTCGGGACGGCAACGACCTCGCCGGCTTCGGTATAGGCGTCTCATCACGCGCCCTCGTAGCCTCATCACGAGCCGTCATAGCCTCATCACGAGCGTCGTAGGACGCCTCGTCACGAGCCGTCGAGGTGGGCGAGCCCCCGTTCGCGAAACCGCGCCGGCGATTGGCCATAGCGGCGTTTGAACGCCAGCGCGAAGTGCGAGGCGCTGCGATAGCCGACCAGGCGCCCCACGTCGGCGATCGGGATCGCCCGCTGCTCGATCAGCAGCTTCGCGGCGGTGCGCATCCTGCGCGCGAGCAGGTCCTCGTGGAAGGAGTCGTCGAACTGGGCATACGCCCGTTGCAGCGCCCGGGGCGAGGTCGACAGCGCGCGGGCGACCGCCTCGATCGTCAGTTGCCGGCGGTAGTAGCGCGCGACGACCGCCCGACCCAGCACGTACAGCCGCCGGCGCTCGCTGAGGGTGTTCGTCTCCATACCCTCCACTCCGACGGCAGAGCGCAAACGTGACAGTTGGAGCGGGGTTGGCGGGAAGGTGTTCTCGAACGGCCTTAAAAGGTCAATGCGATGGTATATGCAAGACGAAAGGGAGAGTGTTCTCAAACGACGTTAAGGGTCACTACCATGGTTATCAAAAACCAAAAAGTGTATGTCACGAAGCTCGCCTTTAGCTTCTCTTTAGAAATGACCACGGGGCGCCGGCCCTCCCACTCCTACTCCTCGTCCCCCAACTCGAGCACGGCAAGGAACGCCTCCTGTGGGACCTCGACGCGCCCGACCTGCTTCATCCGCTTCTTGCCCTCCTTCTGCTTGGCCAGCAGCTTTTTCTTGCGCGTGATGTCTCCGCCGTAGCACTTGGCGATCACGTCCTTGCGGTAGGCCTTGACCGTCTCCCGGGCGATGATGTGCGCGCCGATCGCCGCCTGGATCGGGACGTCGTACTGCTGACGCGGGATGCGCTTGCGCAGCTTCTCGGTCAGGGTGCGGCCGATCTCATACGCCTTCTCGCGGTGCACGACCATCGACAGCGCGTCGACCGGATCGCCCGCCAGCAGCACGTCGAGCTTAACGAGATCCGAGGGCTTGGTGCCGCTGAGCTCGTAGTCCAGCGAGGCGTAGCCGCGCGTGCGCGACTTCAGTTGGTCGAAGAAGTCGAGCACGATTTCCGCCAGCGGCAGCTCGTACTCCAGCTGCACCCGCTCGGGCGATAAGTAGTGCATGCCGGCGTGCTCGCCACGGCGCTCCTGGCACAGCTCCATCACCGCTCCCACGTGCTCCCGGGGCGCGATGATCGAGGCCTTGATCATCGGCTCGCGGATCTCGGCGATGCGGCCGGGGTCGGGCATGTCAGACGGGTTGTGCACTTCGATCTGCACGCCGTCTGTCAGCGTGACTTCGAACCCGACCGAGGGCATCGTCGCCAGCAGCTCGAGGTCGTACTCGCGCTCCAGCCGCTCGCGCACGATGTCCATGTGCAGCAGACCGAGAAACCCGCAGCGAAAGCCGAACCCGAGCGCGTCGGAGGTCTCGGGCTCCCAGCTCAGCGCCGCGTCGTTGAGCGTCAGCTTCTCCAGCGCGTCGCGCAGGTCGGGGTAGTCGTCGGAGTCGATCGGGAACAGGCCGCAGAACACCATCGGCTTGACCTCGCGATACCCGGGCAGCGGCTCGGTGGCTTCGCTGCTGGCGCCCCTGCCGGCGCCTTTACCGGCGCCTGCACCTGCACCGGGTGGGCGAGCTCCGGCTCGCACGCGCGTCGTGAGCGTGTCGCCGACCCGCAGCTGGGTAACGTCCTTCAGGCCGGTGATCACATACCCCACCTCGCCCGCGGCCAGCTGATCGGTCGGCATCATCTGCGGGCTGAACACACCGATGTCGTCGATCTCCGCCTCGGTGCGCGTCGCCATCGCCCTGATCGCATCGCCCTTCGTGAACACTCCGTCGACCACACGCACATAGGCGACCACCCCCCGGTACTGGTCGAACTCGGAGTCGAACACCAGCGCCCGCGGCGGGCCGTCGGGATCGCCGCCGGGGGACGGCACGCGCGCGATCAGCTCCTCCAACACCTCTGCCACGCCCTCGCCGGTCTTGCCGCTGATCTCGAGGATCCCCTCATCGGGCTCGCCGATCAGCTCCGCCACTTCGCCCGCCACCCGCGCGGGTTCGGCGCCCGGCAGGTCGATCTTGTTCAGGCACGGGATCAGCTCGAGGCCCGCGTCGATCGCCAGGTACGTATTGGCGACTGTCTGCGCCTCCACGCCCTGCGAGGCGTCCACGACCAGCAGCGCGCCCTCGCACGCGGCCAGCGAGCGCGACACCTCGTAGGTGAAGTCAACGTGCCCGGGCGTGTCGATCAGGTGCAGCTGGTAGGTCTCGCCGTCCTTGGCCTTGTAGAACACCCGCACCGCCTGAGCCTTGATCGTGATGCCCCGCTCGCGCTCGAGCTCCATCGAGTCAAGCACCTGCGCGCGCATCTCGCGCTTTGCGACCGTCTCGGTCAGCTCGAGTATCCGGTCGGCCAGGGTCGACTTGCCGTGGTCGATGTGCGCGATGATCGAGAAGTTGCGGATGTGCGCCTGGTCCATTGCCCGCGTCACGATAGATGGTGTCCCCCGGCGTTGGGCATTGGCTCTGTGGGTGATGGTGGCGGTTGGGATTGGGATTTTTTGGGGCTGTGTCCGAACTCTGTCTCGCGCCCGGGCCACGGTGAGCCGCGGTCACGCTAGTCTTGTCAGGACCGGCGGATCGCCAACTCGACTACGGGCCTTCGAGGCTCAACCGCGGCTACGCGCCGGCTCACGCCGGCGGCCTGTCCAGGTGTCGGGAGTGTCACGCCGCCCAGGCAAGACACATAGTCCTGGGACGTAAGTAGTAAGCGGCGATCTATGTCGGATGAGCCGGGCGAGTCCTAGGACTCGCCCGGCTTCTTTATGCGCCCGTCCGGTAGAGCCGACGAGCCCGTCGATGTGATGACGATGAGGTGTGGTGGACGGTGTAGGGAGCGCCTGAAGGGGGAGCAGGGTCTCAGGCCCGGCCCAACTGGGTCATGATCAGACGGTGGACCTGGTGGGCCTCGGGCACGCGCATGGTCAGCACCGCCTTCGCGTACACCGCCGTGCCCGCCACCGCCGCGCCGCCGACGCTCACGATCTGCGCCGGCAGCGAGGAGCCCAACAGGTGGTCGAGCGCGGTCCACACCCCCCACGACACGGCGCCAAGCAGGGCCGAGGCGACGAAGATGCGGGCGGTGATCATCGCCGTCTGCGCGCCCTCCAGGCGGCCGTTGAATCCGACGCGCAGGCGGTGGTACTGCAGTCCGGTCATGACCGCATTGGCGGAGAGCGTGCCGATCACCAGCCCGGCGATGCCCAGCGGTTTGTATAGGCCGACGGACACGATGATGTCGACCACGATGTTCATCGCCGCGAGGCGGGTAGGGATCCAGGGCCGCTGCACCGAGAAGAAGACCCTCGTCAGCAACAGGTTCAGACCGACGAACGGCAGGCTGAACGCAAACCAGAACAGGGCTTCTGAGGTCAGCGCCGTCGAAGTCGCGTTGAAATGACCGCGTTCGAACACCAGTCTCACGATCGGCGTCGTCAACACGACCATAAACGCCGCCGAGGGGATCAGCAGCAGGTTGATCTGGCGCATCCCCACCCCAATCGTGCGGCGCATGTTCTTCACGTCGCGCCTCGACGCCATCCGACTGAGCGTCGGGAACAGCACGGTCGCCACCGCCACGCTGAACAACCCCTGCGGCAACATGTAGATCCGGAAGGCTTTTTCGATCGCGCTCGGGGCGTGTTCGTTGACGAGCGTGCCGAACACCGAGTTGATCAGCTGGTCGAGATTGGCGATGCCCAGGCCGATCGTCACCGGCAGCATCAGCACGAACACCTGCCTGATGCGGGGGTCGTGCCAGTCGATCGTGAATTTCAGGCGGATGTCGATCCGCGACAGCGCCCAGAAGGCCATCAGCAACTGCACGAACGTCGCCGCCAGGATCGCGATCGCGTACGCGTACAGCTGATCGCCGTTGTCATACCCGCCGTGAAAGTGCGGGCGCAGGACGATCAGCAGCACGATGATCACGAGGTTCCACACCGCCGGGGAGATCGCGGGAATCGTGAAGTGTTCGCGCGACTGCACGATGCCGACGATCAGGCCGTTCAACCCCAACAGCAGCACGACCGGGAACAGCACCTGCGAGAGGCCGACGGTCAGCTCGACGAGCGCCTGGTTGAACGTGCTGCCGATGAACAGCGGCATGATCACCCCGGCGGCGAGGATGAAGATCGCGGTGAGCGCCCCGAGGACGATCAGCATGATCCAGAACAGCGTCGAGGCCAGTCGCAGCGCCTCTTTGCGCCGTCCCCGCTGCAGCAGGTCGGTGAACACGGGGATGAACGCGGCCGACAGCGCCGCGTTGGCGAACAGGTTGCTGACCAGGTTCGGGATCTGAAACGCCAGCGTGAACGCCGACATCGGCCCGGACGTGCCGAAATAGCTCGCCGCCACCACTTCGCGCGCGAGCCCCAACACGCGCGACACTCCGGTCGCGATCGAGAAGATTGCCGTGTTGCGGGCGACCCGTTCCCGGCCACCGATTGGCCTGTCACCCTCGGGGACCTCCGCGTCCTCGAGCGCCTGCGCCTCCTCGGGCGGCACCTGTCCGAGGCCGCCGTATTCCTCCCCAAAGCTAGCGTCCGGAATGCCGATGACTTCTATGTGGGGCTCTTGATGTGGAGCGGCGTATGCCTGCTCGTGCGCCCCGTCCTCGTGCGCCGCCTCATCCCGGTACGGCAACGGCTCCTCGACGGGCTCGTCTGGCGGGGGCTCGGTCTCGGACAAGGCCGCTATAGTACGGCGCTGCGCGGCGCGCCCGGCGGCATGCCGGTGTGCCCGCGTCGATTGCCATGGCCAACATCCACTCCCAAAAGAAGCGCATCCTGCGCTCTGAGCGCGAGCGCCTGGAGAACCGCCAGTACACCTCGGCGATCAAGACCTACTTCCGGCGCCTGGACGACGCGGTCTCGGGCGGCGACGCCGACGCGGCTGCGACAGAGCACCGTCATCTGGTCAGCACGATCGACAAGGCCGTCAAGCGCGGCGCGATGCATGCCAACACCGGCGCACGGCGCAAGTCTCGCGCGGCCCGACTGCTGAGCGGCTCCTAGCCGCCCGTAATCCGCTGGATCGCACGCACGGCCAGCGTCTCCTCGTGCAGGCCCGATCTGCCGGAGCGGGCTTCCGGCAGCGGCGAGCCCCCGCGGGTGTCGACCTCGAGATCGGCCAGATCCCCGATCGCATCGCGCAGCCGCTCGGGGTCTGAGCGACTGACGTCCGCCAGCAGTCGTTCCGCGGCTTTCGGCGGCATTCTCAGACCGCGTCTGACCTCGGCGGGGGACTCGCCCGCCTGCAGTCTCGTCGCGATCGCCAGCGCTTCGCGCATGCGCGAGGCCATCGTGTAGGTCAGCCCCGCCAGCCGCTCCCCCTGCGATCGCAGCCTCACGTACGTCCTCATCGCGGCCCGCGCGTCGGCGCCGACCAGCGCGTCGGCGAGCGTGTAAGCGCGGTGCTGGGCCGATCTCGCGGCACGGGCTTCGATCTGCTCGGCGCCGATCTCGATCGCGGCTCCGTTGGGCGGCGCCTGCGCTTCCAGCGCGATCTTCTCCAGCTCGCGCAGCAGCCGCTGCTGGCGCTCACCGACCTGGGCGACGAGCGCCCTGGCCGCGGCCATGTCCATTTCGATCCCCATCTTCGCGGCCTGCGCCCGCGCCCACTTCGGCAGCTCCCACGGCTTGACCGTGCCCTGCGCCACCACCTGTCCCTTCGCCTGCTTGACCGCTTCGTGCAGCGCCTTCGGGGCTTTACTGCGGCCCTCCTCGCGGGCGAACAGCGCGACGGTCGTATCCGGCGGCATCTGCTCCATCGCCGGCGCAAGCGTTTCCTTGACCTCCTTCTCCTTCCAGCGCTCGACCCCCTCGACCAGGATCACCCTCCGTCCGATCGTCAACGTCATCGCCGCCAGCGCACCCGCCACACCCTCCGGCGTCGCCGCCTCCCCCTCCAGCAACTCCACGCTCTCCGCCCCCCCTCTCGTTCGGCCAGCGCGCGCAGCCCCGCCCTGCGCTCGGCGACCGCGCCGTGATCGTCGCCGTGGATCAGATACGCGGGCTTCAGCTCTGGCATCAGCGCACGACCAGGTTCACGAGCTTGCCGGGCACGACCACTTCCTTGACGACCTCCTTGCCGTCCACGTGCGCCATCACGTTCGGCGCGCCGCGACACAGCTCCTTCAGCTCATCCGGGCTCGCGCCCGCCGCCGCCTGCACGCGGTCGCGCAGCTTGCCGTTGACCTGGCACACGAGCTCGTAGGTGTCCCGTTCGAGCATCTCCTGGTCGGCCTGCGGCCACGGCTGCTCCCACACACGCTCGCCGGTCAGCTGCTCGTACACCTCGGCACACACGTGCGGGGCGAATGGAAACAGCAACGAGGCGGCGCTCGAGATCGCGAATCGCATTGTCTGTGGCGCAACCTCCCCTCGCAGCCTCGACGCCTCGTTGAGCAGCTCCATCACCGCCGCGATCGCCGTGTTGAACGCGAACCGCTGCAGATCCCCGCTGACCTTGTCGATCGCCCAGTGCGTCTTTCGCAGCAGTGTCTCCTCGGCTTGCGCTCGACCCTCGCCCGGTTCGAGCTCCGGCGTCTCGTCCGTCTCGGCCGTCTCGGCCGCCAGCCTGTACAGCCGCCCCAGGAAGCGGTGCACGCCCTCCATCCCCTCATCCGACCAGTCGGCGTCCTGGTCAGGGGGACCGATGAACAGGATGTAGCAGCGCGCCGTGTCCGCGCCGTAGCGCTCGACGATCGCCGCGGGCGAGACTACGTTTCCGCGGGACTTCGACATCTTCGCGCCGTCCTTGGTGACCATTCCCTGCGTGAACAGCGCCTTGAACGGCTCCTGCACGTCGACGTGGCCGAGGTCCGCGAGCGCCTTGCAGAAGAACCGCGCGTACATCAGGTGCAGGATCGCGTGCTCGACCCCGCCGATGTACTGGTCGACCGGCATCCACTCGCGCAGCACCGCCTCGTCCCACGCCGCGCGGTCGTTGCGCGCGTCGCAATAGCGCAGGAAGTACCACGAGGAGTCCACGAACGTGTCCATCGTGTCGGTCTCCCTGCGCGCCGCGCCGCCGCACTCCGGGCACTTCGTCTTGACCCAGTCCTCGGCCGCGGCCAACGGCGAGCGTCCCTGCGGGGCGTAGTCCTCGATCTCGGGCAGCTCCACCGGCAACTCGCGCTCGGGCACCGCCACCGCGCCGCACTCATCGCAATAGACGATCGGGATCGGGCAGCCCCAGTAGCGTTGCCTGGAGATCAGCCAGTCGCGCAGCTTGTAGTTGACCGACGCGTGGCCCTTGCCTTCCTGCTGCAGCCAGCTGACGATCGCGCCGAGCGCCTCACGGTTTCCCATCCCGTCGAACCTCGGGTCGGAGTTGACGAGGGGTCCATCCCCGGTGTAGGGCAGCTCGCCGCCGTCCGGGTCCTCGATCACGCGCCTGATCGGCAGTCCCATCGCCTTCGCGAACGCGTAGTCCCGCTCGTCGTGCCCGGGCACGGCCATGATCGCGCCGGTCCCGTACTCCATTAGCACATAGTCGGCCACGTACATCGGGATCTGCTCGCCGTTGACCGGGTTGGTCACGGTCTTGCCCAGAGCCACCCCCGTCTTTGGCTTCTCCGCGTTCCCGCGCTCCTCGCCGGACTCGGTGATCGCGCGGCTCACGTACTCCCTGACCTCCTGCTCGCGCTCGGTCCCCGCGACCAGCCGCAGCACGTCCGGGTGCTCGGGGGCCATCACGAAGAAGGTCGCGCCGAACAGCGTGTCCGGGCGGGTCGTGAACACGGGGTAGTCGATTGGGTGGGCGGGATCTCCGTCATCGCAGCGGAACGTCACCTCCGCGCCCTCTGAGCGCCCGATCCAGTTGCGCTGCATCGTCTTGACGTGCTCGGGCCAGTCGATCTCATTGAGGTCGTTGAGCAGCCGCTCGGCGTAGTCGGTGATGCGCAGGAACCACTGCTCGAGCTGGCGGACTTCGACGATCGCCCCGCAGCGCTCGCACGTCCCCTCGGCGGTGACCTGCTCGTTAGCGAGCACGGTCTGGTCTTTCGGACACCACTTGACCGCCGCCTCCTTGCGGTAGGCGAGGCCCGCGTCGAACAGCTGCAGAAATATCCACTGCGTCCAGCGGTAGTAGCTCGGTTCGTGCGTGGCCAGCTCGCGCGACCAGTCGATTGAGATCCCCCACTCGCGGAACTGCTTTTGAAACGAGGAGATCGACCGCTCGGTCGACACACGCGGGTGCACGCCCGTCTTGATCGCATGGTTCTCCGCCGGCAGCCCAAACGAGTCGTAGCCCATCGGGTGCAGCACCCGGCGGCCCAGGCGGCGGCGGTAGTGCGCGATCGCGTCCCCGACCGAATACACCTTCAAATGGCCGATGTGCGGCTCGCCGCTCGGGTAGGGCAGCATCTCCAGCACGTAGGAACGGCGCTCCTCCTGTTCGGCCGCCTCCGCGGAGCCGCCCCGTCCGCCGCCGTCGTCGTCCAGGCTGGGACCCGCGTTGGACACCTCCCACGTGCGCTCTTCCGCCCATACCTTCTGCCACCGGGGCTCGATCTCTGCGGGGTCGTAGCGGTGCTCTGCGCTCTCAGCCATCTCCCGCAGGTTATACGGCGGCGCGGGGGCGTCTTTCGCCCGGACGGCGCTGTTTAGGATGTAGCCGATGGAGCCTCGGCACGACGCCTCCGACGCGACCTCCGACCATGTCGCGGGCATCCTCCACGCGGCCGAACAGACCGCCGCGCAGTTGCGCGAGCAGGCCGAGGGGCGGGCGCGCGAGCGGATCGCCGAGGCCGACCGCGCGGCCGATCTGCGCGTGCGGGCGGCCGAGGAGGAGGCGCAGGAGATCCTGGGCGCGGCGCTTGCTCAGGCCGAGCAGGCACGCAACGAGGCGCTGGCGTCGGTCAACGAGATCGTGGCGGACGCCCGCAGCCAGGCGACCGAGCTGCTCACGGCGGCTCGCGAGCAGGCCGGCCGTACGGTCGCGGAGGGCCGTCAGCGAGCCCAGGAGGAGCTCGAGGCAACACACGAGCAGGCCGCGGCGGCGCTGGCCGAGGCCCGGGCCGAGAGCGAGCGGCGCCTCTCAAGCGCACGCGAGCAGGCCGCCGGCGTCGTATCTGGCGCTCGCGCCGAGGCCGAGCAGTTGAGCACGACGGCCGCCCAAGACCTAGAGCGCGAACACGAGCGAGCCCGGGAGCGCGCCCAGGAGATCCGAGCGGTCGCGCGCGCACAGGCGCGGGAGATCGTCGGGGAGGCGCACGTGGTCTCGCGCGAGGTGGTGCGCGAGGGAGGCGAGATGTCGCGCAACCTGCGCGAGCTGTCCTCTTCTTTGCGCAACAACGCCGAGCGCCTGCTGCGCGACGTACGCCTGGCGCACGGCAGCATGACCGCGCGGCTGGACCAGGTCGGACCGGGGTCGGGTTCGGGACTGGGACTGGGGCCGGGGGGCGCCGCCGCGAGTCGCGGTGCGCCGACGGGGGACAGGCCGGCGGCTCCGGGGGCGATCGACGAGGAATACGGGGACGACCTGGAGGTGCCCGAGTTCATCCCGCCGGGGTGATCGGGCGTCCAGTGACGCGATGCAGCGGGCGTGGCGTAGCGTGGCCCAGCCGAATCCGCGCGCACGCCGAGTCGTGTTCTATGCCGACCTAGGCTGACGCGTAGTCGGTTGTGCTCGCGACACCGGCCCGCTCCGCCCGCCACGTGCGGTGCGAGAGCATGCCCGTCACCACGAAGATCGCCATCGCGTTCACTCCGTGCAGAAACCCGACCGCCGGCGCCGAGGTGGAGACGACGCCGAGGATGAACTGCAGGATGCCGAGCCCGGCGACGATCCCAGCCCAGCGGATCTTCGCGATGTCCATCCGCCCTGCCGCCGCGACGATCAGCAACACAATCATCAGCAGCACGATCACGCTGCCAAGCACCGCGTGCGCCCCGAACGCGTCTTCGGCGGCTTTCTTGCCGACGGGCGCGCTTTCGGCTTTGTGGATCGCATCGAACGCGCCGTAGGCGGCGAGGCCGATCTGGACGACGACCAGGGCGAAGATGGCCGCAATCAGATAGCGGTATGCGGCGCGCATTGCGGGAGCTTATATCGGGGTGGGGATGGATGGGCGAGGGAGGGAGACGCAAGCGAGGAATCTGACTCGCGGCCGGGTCCAATCACATACAGACCGAAGATCGACGCGATACCATGGACGCCATCCTGGGGCTATAGCTCAGCTGGGAGAGCGCCAGCGTGGCACGCTGGAGGTCGTCGGTTCGAGCCCGACTAGCTCCATTGAACTTGTCTGTGCGCAAACCACGGGCGCGCAGACGCGGGAGATGGACACGATCGCTGTCGCTGTTAACGCACAGGTCGGCGAGGGTGTGCAGCAGGCCTTGGTTTGTCAGTGGGTGCGCGTGCGCAACGGGTCAACCCAACGCAGACCCGAAAAGCGCGCGAAGTCGGTATCGCGGGAGCAGAGCAGCGCGCCGTGCTCGATGGCGAGCGCGGCGAGATGCGCGTCGCTGGTGAGATTGCCCGCCGTTCCCAGCGGGGCCAGCAGTTCGCGCAACACCGTGGCGTGCCGCTCGGTGGGGTGCACGACGGTCGTACACGGTCGCTCGAGCCAGCCGTCGATCAGATCCATGGCCGCGTCCATCTCCAGCGGATTCTCAAATAAGCTCGCGTGGGTGCTCAGCCTGAGGAAGCCGATCAACGTCATCCAGGCCAGGGCAACGGTCTCCGATCCCGACAACGTCTCCTCCACCCATCTACGCGCGGGCTCGTGGTGCGGCGATTCCTCGTCTACCGCATAGAGCAGCAGATTGACGTCCAGCAGCTTCACTTCCGCAGCCGCAGCCTGCGAACGATCTCTTCATCTTCGAGATTCCCCAGCAAACGACCGGCATGATCGAGATCGACATCCCCCCTGACCCCCATCCGGTGGGTGGTAATCCGATACGGCCGAGTGGAGCGACGCGCACCCCCATCCAGAGCTACACGCACGGCGTCGTTCAGCGCCATCTTGAACGACACCCCTCGCTCACGCATCACCTGCTGAAGTTTCGCTGCCACATCCGGATCGAGCGTGACGGTTGTGCGCATATGGGCATCATAGCATCACAACGCTTGCTGTCATGATGCAAACGTCCCGGAACCGCGCGAGGCTCACCCGCCCGCCGCACGCCGGTAGCGCGCGACGGCCAGCGGCGAGAACACCACGATGATCGCCACACTCCAGGCGATCGCGCCCCACACGTAGTCGCCGGCCGGTGCGCCCACCCACAGCGCGCGCATCGCATCGACCACGATCGTGAACGGGTTGACTTCTGCGAACGCGCGCAGCGGTGCGGGCATCGAGCTGACCGGCACGAACGCCGAGGAGATGAACGTCAGCGGGAACACGGCGATGAACCCGACCGAGTTGGCCGCCTCGGGCGTGGACACGAGCATGCCCAGGAACGCGAACACCCACGAGAACGCGTAACCGAACAGCAGCAGCAACCCAAACCCCGCGATCACCTCCCCGGCGCTCGTGTGAAACACGAACCCGATGATCAGGCCGGTGATCGTGAGGATGCTCGCCGACAGCGCGTTGGTGACGATGTCGGCGGAGGTGCGACCCGCCAGCACCGCCGCGCGCGCCATCGGCAGCGAGCGAAACCGGTCGATCAGGCCCTTGTGCAGATCCTCGTTGAGCCCGAGCGCGGTCACGAACCCGCCGAACGCGATGTTCTGCACGATGATCCCCGGGATCAGGTAGTCCACGTAGCTGTAACCGGGCGTGCTGATCGCCCCGCCGAACACGTAGCGAAACAACAGCACGAACATGATCGGCTGCACCGTGAATGCGATCAGCAACTCGGGAGCGCGCGGCAGCCGCACGAGGTTGCGCTCGGCGATCACGAGCGTGTCGTTGACGAACCGTCTCATTTGGGCGCCGCCGCCGGGATCTCGGCCTCATCCTCATCCTCCTCGGCGGGCTGCTCGGCCACGTGGCCTGTCAGCGCGAGAAAGACATCGTCGAGCGTCGGCCGGCGCAGAGCGATGTCTTGCACCCCGACACCCACCTCCAGCAGGCGGCGCACCGCTTCGGCGATCGCGCCACCGCGCCGGCGCACTCCCAGGCTCACCAACTCACCCGCGACCGACGGCGTGTCGTCTGACATGCCGACCAGCGCGCGGACCGCGTCCTGCGCGTGGGCGGCGTCGTCGAGCGAGATCTCCAGGCGCTCGCCGCCGACCCGGTCCTTGAGCTCGTCTGAGGTGCCGCCGGCGATCACCCGCCCGCGGTCGATCACCGCGATCTCGTTGGCCAAGCGGTCGGCCTCGTCCAGATACTGCGTGGTCAGCAGCACCGTTGTCCCGTCGGCGACGAGCCCTTCGATCGTCTCCCACAACTGCAGTCTGCTGCGTGGATCCAGGCCCGTCGTGGGCTCGTCGAGAAACAGCACCGGCGGGCGCGCGACCAGCGCCGCGGCCAGGTCCAGACGTCGGCGCATCCCGCCCGAGTAGGTCTTCGTCGGCCGGCCCGCCGCCTCGAGCAGGTCAAACCGCTCCAGCAGCTCGTTGCCGCGCCGGCGGGCCTGTGCCCGCGGGATGCCGTACAGCCGTCCCACCATCGTCAGGTTCTCGAGTCCCGTCAGGTTCTCGTCCACGGCCGCATACTGCCCCGCAAGCCCGATCCGCTCGCGCAGCGCCGCGGCGTCGTGCACGACGTCCAGCCCGGCGACCCTCGCACTTCCGGCGTCTGGGCGCAGCAGCGTCGTGAGGATGCGCACGATCGTCGTCTTGCCCGCCCCGTTGGGGCCGAGCAGGCCCAGCACCGTTCCCGGAGCGACCTCCAGATCGACGCCCGCCAGCGCCCGCACCTCGCCGTAGGACTTCTCCAGCCCGCTGACGCTGACGGCGGCGCCGGCGAGGTCGGAAGCATGGTCGACCCCCGAGCTCCGGGTGTCCGGTGCGCCGCCGGGCGGTGCAGCCTCTCCCACGTGACGGTGCGGGTCGATCGGCATCGTTGCGCCAATCTAGCGAGCAGAGTGGCGCACGGCCGGATCTCGCAACCGGTCGAGCCGGACGCATTCACAGCCGAGCTCCCGTCGTCGGGCAGGCGAGGATCAGGGTGGCCCTTCCCCTTGGCTTCGCCTCTGCCCCGGCCCTTGCCCATCCCTGCCCTTGCCCCTGCCCTCGCCCTGATATGTCGCTGTGTTTGTCAAGTGGGCGTGTTTGATCGCGTCCGTGTGGCGGGCGGTTTTGGGTGGTCGGGAGAGCGGGGCGCCGGGCTCGGTGTCGGCGTTGCCAGTCTGATGATGCGGGGGTTGGGTACCCCAGGGCCCGGTTTCGTGCTGCCGGCGTGCGCTGTCTAGGAACGGGCGTGGCACCGGTGTCTGGGTGCTGCCCATAGGGCGATCGCGCGTGCCGGCCGCTGATGGCCCGGCGCCCCGCTCTCCCGGCCGGTAGGGCTGTCGGCGAGGGTCAGTCGGCGGTCGCTGCTGCCCAGAGGAAGCAAGCAAGCTCGCGGGCGCACGCGACGACGGTCACGTTGTGCGGCTTGCCGCGGCCACGCATTCGGTGATAAACGCGGTGCAGCCGGTGCTGCGCACGGTTGGCGATCTGCAGAACATGGTCGGGCTGGCCCTGTTGACGGTTCCGTAGGGTGGCCCCGATCCGTGGGGGGCGTCCATAGTTCCAGGCCGACTCGACGAGCAGCCGGCGAGCGAACCCCGAGCCCGTCTTGGTGATCGAGCCCTGGTGGGATGTCTCGCCGGACTGGTGAAGGGACGGGATCAGCCCGAGCCATGCGCTGAGCGCGTTTGCTCGCCCGAAGCGTTGCCAGTCCCCGCCGAGCTCGAGATGAAGCGCGAACGCTGTCAGTGTGTCAACGCCCCGGAAGCAACGAAGCCTTGCGACGGTCGGCCACCATGCCTCGTCCTGGGCCAGGCGTGAGAGTCGCTCCGCGATCGCCGCCTTGCGCGCGCTCAGGCCGTCGACGGACGCGAGCAGATCAGCGAACACCAGCTCGCTCGCGGTCTCGTCGAACTGTTGACGGGAAAGCCAGCGCCGGTGAGCGACAGTCCAGGTCGAGGGCTCGGGATAGACCCTGCCGTGGCGCAACAGCATCTTCGAGACCCGGTGACGAGCTGTCATCAGATCCCTTCGGCACGCATCGTGGGCGCGCATCAGCTCCCGTGCGGCCTCGACCTCGACCGGTGGGACGACGACCGCGGTTAGCGACCCGGCGAGCAGCAGCCGCGCGAGCAGCTCCGCGTCTTTGCGGTCGGTCTTCACCCGGTCTGAAGGCCCCCGGGGCGTCTTGCCCGGCGCGATCACCTCGACAGCGACCCCAGCCGCGCTCGCGGCGCGATAGAGCCCAAACCCGGTCGGCCCGGCCTCATAGCAGGCACGCACCGGGCCGCGCAGAGCCGCAAGCCACGCGACCGGCTCCTCGACGCCCGGCCCGAACCGCGCACACAAAAGCTCACCCGTCGAAACATCAATCGCCGCAGCATGCGTCGAGCGGGCATGGACATCAAGCCCCACATAAGTCACCATTCCGGTCATGGCCGGACCTCCTCACTGTTTTGGGGTCAGCCGGAGCCATTCTCCGGCCAAACAAACCCCCGAGAGGAGTGTCCGGCCTACCTCCGACGGTCAAACCCAACGGGCGACCACGACATAGGGTCTAGCCCTGATATGTCGCTGTGTTTGTCAAGTGGGCGTGTTTGATCGCGTCCGTGTGGCGGGCGGTTTTGGGTGGTCGGGAGAGCGGGGCGCCGGGCTCGGTGTCGGCGTTGCCAGTCTGATGATGCGGGGGTTGGGTACCCCAGGGCCCGGTTTCGTGCTGCCGGCGTGCGCTGTCTAGGAACGGGCGTGGCACCGGTGTCTGGGTGCTGCCCATAGGGCGATCGCGCGTGCCGGCCGCTGATGGCCCGGCGCCCCGCTCTCCCGGCCGGTAGGGCTGTCGGCGAGGGTCAGTCGGCGGTCGCTGCTGCCCAGAGGAAGCAAGCAAGCTCGCGGGCGCACGCGACGACGGTCACGTTGTGCGGCTTGCCGCGGCCACGCATTCGGTGATAAACGCGGTGCAGCCGGTGCTGCGCACGGTTGGCGATCTGCAGAACATGGTCGGGCTGGCCCTGTTGACGGTTCCGTAGGGTGGCCCCGATCCGTGGGGGGCGTCCATAGTTCCAGGCCGACTCGACGAGCAGCCGGCGAGCGAACCCCGAGCCCGTCTTGGTGATCGAGCCCTGGTGGGATGTCTCGCCGGACTGGTGAAGGGACGGGATCAGCCCGAGCCATGCGCTGAGCGCGTTTGCTCGCCCGAAGCGTTGCCAGTCCCCGCCGAGCTCGAGATGAAGCGCGAACGCTGTCAGTGTGTCAACGCCCCGGAAGCAACGAAGCCTTGCGACGGTCGGCCACCATGCCTCGTCCTGGGCCAGGCGTGAGAGTCGCTCCGCGATCGCCGCCTTGCGCGCGCTCAGGCCGTCGACGGACGCGAGCAGATCAGCGAACACCAGCTCGCTCGCGGTCTCGTCGAACTGTTGACGGGAAAGCCAGCGCCGGTGAGCGACAGTCCAGGTCGAGGGCTCGGGATAGACCCTGCCGTGGCGCAACAGCATCTTCGAGACCCGGTGACGAGCTGTCATCAGATCCCTTCGGCACGCATCGTGGGCGCGCATCAGCTCCCGTGCGGCCTCGACCTCGACCGGTGGGACGACGACCGCGGTTAGCGACCCGGCGAGCAGCAGCCGCGCGAGCAGCTCCGCGTCTTTGCGGTCGGTCTTCACCCGGTCTGAAGGCCCCCGGGGCGTCTTGCCCGGCGCGATCACCTCGACAGCGACCCCAGCCGCGCTCGCGGCGCGATAGAGCCCAAACCCGGTCGGCCCGGCCTCATAGCAGGCACGCACCGGGCCGCGCAGAGCCGCAAGCCACGCGACCGGCTCCTCGACGCCCGGCCCGAACCGCGCACACAAAAGCTCACCCGTCGAAACATCAATCGCCGCAGCATGCGTCGAGCGGGCATGGACATCAAGCCCCACATAAGTCACCATTCCGGTCATGGCCGGACCTCCTCACTGTTTTGGGGTCAGCCGGAGCCATTCTCCGGCCAAACAAACCCCCGAGAGGAGTGTCCGGCCTACCTCCGACGGTCAAACCCAACGGGCGACCACGACATAGGGTCTAGCCTTCGCCCTCCACTCGCCGCTTGAGCTCGCCTGGCCGCCCGTTGATGAACAGCGCGCGCGTGGCCGTCTCGACCGGGCCGCGGATCACCAGGCCGAGCACGCGTCCGGGGTCAGTGTCCAGTTCGTAGGTCGCGCGCGTGCGCCCGTCGCCGAGATCCTCCAGACGCCAGGCGCCCCGCACCGAGCGCATATCGCCCTGCTCCTGGGTCCAGCTCAGGCGCGTCGGCGGCTCGTAGCCGAACCGCACGCGCGCGTGGATGCGGGTCACGCGCAGATCGTTCTCGGTCTCCACCAGCTCGGGCCGGCCACGGGCGTCACGCTCGAGCACGCTCATCCGGTCGAGCCCACCCTGCCAGTCAGGCGCGCTCTCCACATCTTGCACGACCGTCCACACCCGCTCGATCGGGGCTCCCACCTCGACGCTTGCGCTGCCCTGCAGATGTGCCACCCGCGTACTCCCTTCTTCTCGCGCTCACACGCGCCCTGTACACGGTCGCACATCGCCGCAGCCGGCGCGCGACCCAGCTTGAGCGCGACCCAGCTGAGCGCGACACCGAACCATTTGTTGAATGGCCGGGCGCTGACTAGAGTGCGCACGCGTGATGCACATCACGCTGCGCAAACAGCTCGCCATGGCTGGCGCCCTGCTCGGGCTGGGGGCAGCGATCCTCGCTGCGAGCGGCTGCGGGGCCGGCAACGGGCTGGGCGCGGCGGGCACGTTCACGCCGCGCACCCCCGGCACGCTCACGGTCGCCACCGCCCAGGTGCCCGACCCCGGGTTCTGG
Source organism: uncultured Solirubrobacterales bacterium (assembly GCA_963702185.1). GTDB lineage: Bacteria > Actinomycetota > Thermoleophilia > Solirubrobacterales > Solirubrobacteraceae > Palsa-744. The sequence continues at coordinate 2,395,939 of OY969723.1, read as the reverse complement.
ACCGGCACGATCGCCCATCCGACCGGTGGCTTTGAGTACGAGCTCGCACGAGCGCTGGCGGCGCGGTTCGGGCTCGCGCACGTGCGCGTGATCGAAGTTCCGTTCGATCGGTTGATAACCGGACATCTCGGCGGCGCGGACCTCGCGCTGTCGGACATCACCGCCACCACCGAACGGGCCCGACACGTCGCGTTCTCCGTCGGCTATCTGGACGCGCCGCCGGCGATCCTCGTGCGGCCGGGAACCTCGGTGCCAGACGTGCACACCGCACAGCGACTGCGCTGGGCGGTACAGGTCCACACGACGTTGCAGAGCGCGCTGGCGCAGGAAATCGAACCGTCGCGTCCGGCGCTGATCATGGCTCATCAGCGCGAAGTGCTGGCCGCGCTGCGCTCCGGTCGGGCGCAGGCGGTGATGCTCGACCTGCCGGTCGCGCTGGCCTACGCGCGCGAATCTCCCCACACCTACGCCGTCGCCGCACAGCTGTCGAGCAACGAAGACGAGCTGGCCGCGGCCCTGCCGCACGGGTCGGGCGAAAATCTCGAAGCGGTCGACTCGGCACTGCGCGCGCTCAGCTCCGATGGGACGATCGAACGGCTGGGACACACCTGGCTGCACACCGACCTGCAGGACGGGCGCGCCGAACAGGTGCCGCTGTTGAGGACCGAAGAATGATCGCCACGTCGCTACATCCCCATCCCCATCCCCATCCCTATCCCAATCGCTCCTTCGCCTCATGCTGACCCTCTCGCTGCAAGCATCGCTTGCGACCGTCCTGCACATCTCCTCGCCCAAGGGCCCGCCGTGGGAATTTCTCGTCGTATTCGCGACGCTGCTGCTGGGTCCGGTGATCTTCAAACGGGCCGGCGTGCCGGGCATCATCGGACTGCTGCTCGGCGGGTATGTGATCGGCCCGCACTGCACCGATCTGATCGGCTCGGGCAACTCGACGCTGCCCAACCTCGGCCAACTCGGCCTCTTGTACCTGATGTTCGTCGCCGGCGTGGAGCTCGATCTGAACCTGGTGCGCCGCTATCGCGGCGCGACGATCGCGTTTGGCCTCCTCACGTTCGCGCTGCCGATGGCATTCGGTCTGACCGTCGGACTGGGGCTCGGCTGGGAAGCCAAGGCCGCGATCCTGCTCGGCGCGCTGCTGTCCTCGCACACGCTGATCACCTACCCGACCGTGCGCGGGGCGGGCCTGTCCGCGGACCGCGCCGTGGCCACCGCGGTCGGATCGACCGTGCTTACCGACACGCTCTCGCTGGTCGTGCTGGCAGCGGTCGCCGGCTCGGTCGAAGGGGGACGCTCGAGCGTGGAGATCGCCGCCCAGCTCGTGATCGGCCTGGCCGTGCTGATCTCCTTCAGCCTGCTCGTCCTGCCGCTGGCGGCGGGCTGGGCGTTCCGGCTGCTGGGCGCCGAGCGCTCGGTGCGCTACGTGGTGGCGATCACCGCGTTTCTGTCCGCCGCCACGGTCGCCGAGCTGTTCGGGATCGAGGGCATCGTCGGCGCGTTCTTCGCGGGCCTTGCGCTCAACCGCCTCGTGCCCAACGAGGGTCAGCTGATGGACCGCATCGAGTTCTTCGGTGGCGCTGTCTTCATCCCGGTGTTCCTGGTCTCCGTCGGGCTGATCCTCAACCCGTCGGTGATGTTCGAGGTCCATACGCTCGAGCTGGCTGGCCTGTTCGTCCTGGCGTGCCTGGGCGGCAAGGTGATCGCCGCGTGGCTGTCGGGGCGGCTGCTGCGCTTCTCCGGCGCGCAGGCGATTTTGCTGTTCTCGCTGAGCTCCGCCCAGGCGGCCGCCACGCTCGCGGCGACCGTGATCGGGTTTCAGCTCGGCCTGTTCGACTCTTCGGTCGTCAACGCGGTGCTCGTGCTGATCCTTCTCAGCGTGCTCGCCTCCACCTTCACCGCCATCTACGCCTGCAAGCGCGTATCCGTGGCCGACCACGGCCCTCAGTCGCTGGGCACGCGGGTGGTGGTCGGCGTCGGCGACCCCGATCGAGCGCATGGCGCGCTGGCGATCGCGTTGCGCATCGCCCGGGCCGACGGCGGCATCGTGCACCCGGTGCTGGTCGTGCCCGAGTCCGCCCCGTTCGCGCCCCGTGCCGCGCGCGAGCGCCTGACGCACGTCGCCGCGACCGCCGGGGTGGATGAACTTCCCACGACGATCGTCGACCGCTCGGTCCTGCACGGCGCGCTGCGGGCGGGAGCCGCTCAGGAAGCGACGCTCGTGCTCGTGTCCGAGGGGGCGGTGGAGATCGGCCCCGCCGCCAAGGAGATGGAGAGCGCGACGAGGACGCACGCAAACGGCGGTCGCGGGGACGGCGCCGACGGCGCTCACCCCCCGCCACCGGTGGCGATCGTGCACGGCGACACCGAGCGGCTGGGCGCCGTGCACACGCTGCTCGAGGACGATGGCGAAGACACCTACGCGGTCGGGACAGAGATGGCTCGCCGCGTGTCGGGCGGGGCAGCGGCAGCGCTCGTGGACGCAGGCTCCGACTGGCGTGCGGCGCTCGCGCCCGGCGATGTCACGTTCGTCTCCAGCCGCATCGGCGAGGCGCTGGCCGACCTGCGCGAGGATGAGCACGGGATGGTCGTGGCGATGCTCGCCGAGTCGGCCATAGCCGAGCAGGGCGTGCAGGACGTGCGCGGCTTCTCGGCATGAAGGTCAGCCGGACGGATCGCCGCCAGCTCGTTGGTCGCACGCGTGTGAGGTCAATCCCAAATCACAGTCACGTCATAATCGGCGAAGGCAGGGTCGCCGGTGACGATCGGCAGGGAACGCGACTGCGCCTGAGCGATCAGGAGACGGTCGAAGGGGTCGCCGTGCTGGTGCGGCAGAGTCCTGACACGCCAGGCATCGTCAGCCGTCACATCGAGCAGATGGAAGCCGAGGGGCTCGATGCGCTCCGGCAGATCGTCGGGGGCCGTCAACTTGCCGAGACCGACCTTGATCGCGATCTCCCAAAGGCTCGCGGTGCTGACCAGCACCTCCGCGTCAGGCGCCTCGATCGCCGCGGTTGCCGTCGGCCCGAGCCGAGGATCGTTGCTCAGATGCCACAACAGCACGTGGCTGTCGACGAGCAGCCTCACGCGTCAGCGCTGGGAGCGGTCTGTGCGGGACCGCGAACCTGTCCCGGCGGGGAATATCTCGCTGCGCTCGAACAGTCGCTCGATCTCCCTGTCTGCTTGCTCGATGTCGTCGGCGATCGCGATCTCGTTGCGCATCGAGCCCCGCCCGGTCACGCCGCCGCGCTTGCGCTCGAGCGGCGCGATTCGTGCCACCGGGGCGCTGCCGCGGCGCACCACGATCTCCTCGCCTGCCTCCGCGCGGCGCACGAGTTTGGAGAAGTGAGTCTTCGCCTCGTGGATCGTCACGCTGTCGGCCACCCAATCAGGGTATCACGGGTTAGTCCACTTGGTCCATGTCTCGCTGCATCCGCCGCTCGAGCTCGCCGGGGCGGCCGTTGATGAACAGCCGCGTGTGGTGGTCTCGACCGGGCTGCTGATCACCAGGCCGAGCACACGTCCGGGGTCCGGGGTCCGGGTCCGCGTCCAGCTCGTAGGTCGCGATCCTTGACAGAGGCTGGCGCTCGCGAGAGGATGGGCGCCTCGACGAAAGCGTGACCGAAGGGCGAGGCAAATCGGCATGACGGGGGTGAGATGACGGGGGTGTTGTACAGGCTGGCGCGCACGTGCGTGCGCTATCGCGTGGTCGTCGTCGTGGCGTGGCTCCTGGCCGCGATCGCGCTCGTCCTCGTCTCCCACCGCCTGGGCGAAAACACCAGCGAAGACCTGTCGCTGCCGGGCACCGACTCCCAGCGCGCCGCTGACACGCTGGCCAAGTCCTTTCCCGACCAGGCCAACGGCTCGAGCCCGATCGTGCTGCACGCTCACCACGGCAAGCTGACCGAAGCCAAGTACTCGAGCGCGGTCGATCAGGCGGTCGCGGACGTCGCGAAGGCGCCCCACGTGGCCTCGGTCGTCAACCCGCTCACCCCCCAGGGCGCCTCGGCGCTGAGCAAGGATCAGGCGACCGGGTACATGTCGGTGACGCTCGATGTCAGCCCCGGAGAACTGTCCAGCGGCGAAGCCCAGACGATCGTCGACGCGGCCGACCCCGCCAAGACCGCGGGCCTGCAGGTCGAGACCGGCGGCCAGCTCGGCCAAAAGGTCTCCAAACCGGCGACCGAGTCCAGCGAGGTGATCGGCATCGCCGCCGCGATGATCATCCTCACGTTCGCGTTCGGGACGATCGCCGCGATGATTCTGCCGATCCTGAACGCGATCATCGCGCTGCTCACATCGCTTGCGATCATCCGGCTGCTCGGACACGTGATGACGGTGCCGAGCGTCGCGCCCACGCTGGCCACGATGATCGGGCTGGGCGTAGGGATCGACTATGCGCTGTTCATCGTCACCCGCCACTTCCGCGGGCTCGGCGACGGTCTGGACTACGCCGAGTCGATCGCCCGCGCGACCGCCACCTCCGGCGGAGCGGTCTTCTTTGCCGGGGGCACGGTCACGATCGCGCTCGTCTCGCTCGCGGTCGCCGGCATTCCCCTGGTCACGACGATGGGGTTGATGGCGGGCGTCGCGGTCGTCGTGGCGGTCCTCGCGGCGCTCACGCTGCTCCCGGCCGCCCTTTCGATCCTCGGCCCGCGGATCAACTCGCTGCGCGTGCGCGCACCCCACCGCGATCTGCGTCCCGACCAGGCCACCCAACAGGGGGCATGGGCGCGTTGGGCCAACGACATCGCCCGTCACCCGATGCTCGCCGGTCTGGCGGCCCTGGCCATTTTGATCCCGCTGATGATCCCGCTGCTGTCGCTGAACCTCGGCCAGCAGGACACCGGCGCGCTGTCCACCTCGACCACCGCCCGGCGCGCATACGACCTGCTCTCAGAAAACTTCGGCCCCGGCGTCAACGGACCGCTGATCGTCGCAGTCTCGCTGGGAACGCCCGCGCAGGCACCGTCGTCGTCTGCCCACTCCTCTCCCTCTTCTTCTTCCTCATCCCCTCCCCCTTCCTCATCTACTAACGCCGCCTCCTCGACCTCGACCGCCCAGGGCACGAGTGGCGGCGGTGGTTCGGCGAGCGGGTCCTCGGGCGCGCAGACCGACCCCCGGGCCGGCGACCCGCGCCTGCAGACCCTCGCCCACGATGTGTCAACCACCCCGGGCGTCGCCGCGATCACGCCGGTCCAGGTCAGCCAGTCCGGCACGACCGCCTACTTCAACGCGATCGCCACCACCGGCCCGTCCGACAAAGCCACCGAAGAACTGGTCAAGCGTCTGCGCTCGAGCACGATTCCCAACGCCGAACAGGGCACGAACATGCACGCGGACGTCGGCGGCTCGACCGCGGGGTTCGTCGACCTGGCCGCCCGCATCTCCGAAAAGCTCCCGCTGCAGATCGCGGTCGTGATCGCGCTCAGCTTCATCCTGCTGATCCTCGCGTTCCGCACGGTCGTGATCCCCGCGCAGGCCGCCGTCATGAACCTGCTGTCGATCGCCGCCGCCTATGGCGTGCTGACCGCCGTGTTCCAGTACGGCTGGCTGAGCGGGCTGATCGGCCTGGAAGGACCGGTGCCGGTCGTCGCCTACGTGCCCCTGTTCATGTTCGCCGTGCTCTTCGGCCTGTCGATGGACTACGAGGTGTTCCTCGTCAGCCAGATCGAGGAGCACGTCAACTCCGGCCAGGACAACCGCGAATCGGTCGTCTCGGGCCTGGTCACGAGCGCGCGGGTGATCACCTCCGCGGCGTTCATCATGGTCTTCGTGTTCGGCTCGTTCGTGCTCAACGGCGACCCGACCGTCAAGCAGTTCGGGGTCGGGCTTGCCGTCGCGGTCATCCTCGACGCGACCGTCGTGCGCTGCCTGCTCGTCCCCGCGTTGATGCTGATGATGGGCCGTGTCAACTGGTGGATGCCCCGGTGGCTGCAACCGGTCGTGCCGCACACCTCGATCGAGGGCGCTGAGTTCTTCAGGGCTCGGGACTACGCGGCCGCCGAGGCCGCTCGTGCCGCCGAGGGCGCCCGCGACGGGCTCGTGCCGGCGTCCGCCGAGGCCGCTGCTGCGCCGGCCGAGCCGTAGGAGGACCAGGCATAGGGGGACCCGACTTCCCAGCGGCGGAAAGCCGGGTCCCCGCAGTGACCGAAGCCGCCCCGAACGAGTCCCGGAGTTCCCGGGAGTGGCCGGTCCGCCCGGAACGACTCCGTTTGGCTATCTCTTAGGACACGGGGCGTTGTATGAGGCGCTCGCCACCGCGCCGCCGAAGAAGCTCAGTTCCGCCTTCAGCGGGAACCCGCCCTTGGGGCACTTCTTGGGCACGGTGATGTAGTAGACCTTCTTCTTGCCCTGCTTGTACGCGGCGCCGACCGTGACGTTGATTTCCTGAGCGGAGGCATCGAGGGCGCCTGGCACCGTTTCGATCAGCGGGACCTGCGCGATCAGCGTCGGGCCAAACGGCGGCGAGGAGCTCACGACTTTGCCTGTCGACAGAATTTCGATCGACACCGGCGTGGTGCCGTCGACGAAGAACGAGAGCCCGCCACCGGGGGCAAAGAACGGCTGCACCGACACGGTCTCGTGCACGCGTTCTGTGCCAAAGCTCACGACCCCCGAGGCGCTGCCCTTCGGACCCGCGGCCGACTTCTTGGAGCACCCCACCGGCCCACGTTGTTCGAGCGTCGCCGGCGAGCATGTGGCGAACCCCTGCGAGTGCAGCTTCGCGCCCTTGGGTCCGTAGAACTTGACGCCGACCAGCGGTGGCGGAAACCCGCCGTATTCGGTGCCCGTGATCGTGAACCTGGACTGCAGCGCCGCTCCAGCCCCGAGGATGTTGCCCGTGTGGGGATAGCCCTTGATCGGGACGGCCTTGGCGGTCATCGTGACCGTCGGCGCCGCGCCGGCCGTGACCGGCAGCGCCAGTGCCGTGGCGGCAAGCGCCGCGAGTGAGACGCAGGCCGCGCCCGCGCGTATAACCTGACGTGATGTGACCTGGCGTGATGTGGTGATGCCTCTGAATCTGGGCATGCGAGCACTCCTTCTAGATCGTCAGACAGCACTCGCCCGGCACTCGACCGGCGTCCGTCCCTGCTCGTCTATCCAGACCCGAGTCTCTGCTGTCTCTCTACCCCTTTAACCCGCCACACTCACCCGAGTAGCGGTGGGCGATCGGTGGGCCATCGGTAGGCGATCAGTCGGCGATCAGTCGGCGATCAGTCGGCGATCAGTCGGCGGTCGGCGCGCACCCGGCCCGGCCTCGGGACCGGCGGCACCAAGCTGATCGGGCGATCTCAATAGGAGTGGGTGGCAGCCCGCGCCGGAACCTCTCCCCACAGCTGCTCGAGCCGGTAGTACTCGCGCGTCGCGGGCGTGAAGATGTGCACGACCACATCGAGGTAGTCCATCAGGATCCAGTCGCCGCGGCTGAGCCCCTCCACACGCCGAGGGAGCGTCCCGTGCTCGCGCTTGCAGCCGTCGAGGATCCCGTCGTGGATGGCTTTGGTCTGCCGCTCGGTGTTGCCCGTGCAGACCACGAACCAGTCGGTGTATCCGAGCACCCCGCGCAGGTCCAGCTCGACGATGTCACCAGCCTTCTTGTCGGAGGCGTACCGCGTGATCTCCCCGAGCAGGTCCTCGGAAGGTATCGACTCGGGCTCGGTGGCTTGAGGAGTCCTCACGTGTCGCCATCCATGGTGGCATATGCCTCGGTTGGGTCGTACAGACCATGCTCGGCGATGTAGCTCGCGACCCCTTCACCCACCAGCTCGGTGACCGGCGCGCCGACGGCGACCAGTTCGCGGACCCGCGAGGACGACACGTCGATCTTGTTCATGCGCAGCATGGTCATCCGCGGCGTGACCCGCAGTCCGGCCAGCGCTTTGCCGACAGCATCCGCATCCAGCTCGTCGCGCTCGGCCACCGCCAGACTTGCCAGCTCGAGCAACTCTTCCGGCTCTCGCCAGCTCGACATCGTACGCGCGGTGTCCGCTCCCACGATCAGCGTCAGCTCTGCCTCGGGATGCATTGCATGGAGTGCTCGCAGCGTATCGACCGTGTAGGACACTCCCCCACGCTCGACCTCCAGCGCCGATGCCTCGATACCGGGCTCGCCCGCGACGGCTATGCGACACATCGCCAGACGCTGCTCCGCACCGGGGTCCTCGCGAGCAGAAGGCCGACCCGTGTTCCCATGCTTGTTGGGAGCGATGTTCGCCGGCATCATCAGCACGCAAGCCAACCCCAGCTGCTCACGGGCGCCGCGCGCCAAAGCAAGGTGGCCGACATGCGGCGGATTGAACGTACCGCCCAGCACACCTATCGACACAGGATTTCGCGCCGAATTGAGATTCCCCGACGGGAAACCCTCCGACTGAAGATCCTCGGTGTGGACATCTTGCATCGACATGAAGACCTGGGTTGAGGCAGACGGACGGTCGCGACCGTAGCTAGCCGCGGACGTGCCCGTCGCCCTCGATCAGGTACTTGAACGTGCACAGCTCGCGTAGCCCGATCGGCCCGCGGGCGTGCAGCTTCTGCGTGGAGTTTCCGATCTCCGCCCCCATCCCGAACTCGCCCCCGTCGGTGAACCGCGTCGAGGCATTGACGTACACGCACGCGGCGTCCACCCCCAGCTGAAATGCGCGCGCGGCCTCGGTGTCGCGTGTCACGATCGCCTCCGAATGCCCCGACCCGTAGCGGGCGATGTGCTCGATCGCCTCCCCCACCGACTCGACCACCTTGATCGCGAGCGTCATCGCCAGGTACTCGGTCTCCCAGTCCTCATCGTTCGCCTCGCGCACGTGCGCGCTCGCGCGCGCGCGGGTATATGTGTCGCCCCTCAACTCCACCCCCGCGGCGTCCAGCGAGCTGACTATTTGGGGCAGGAACACGTCGGCGACCGCCTCGTGCACGAGCAGCGTCTCCGCCGAGTTGCACACGCCCGGGCGCTGGGTCTTGGCGTTCAGCACGATCCGCTCGGCCATCTGCAGGTCCGCGCCGGCGTCGACGTACACGTGGCAGTTCCCCGAGGCCGCGTAGATGACGGGCACCGTCGCGACCGCTTGTAGCGCCGCCTTCAGCCCCTCGCCGCCGCGCGGGATCACCAGATCGACCACTCCCTCAAGCGTGGCCAGCTCGGCGAGCTCCTCGCGGGCGCCGGGGTGGGTGGGACTCCCGATCATCCCGATGCAGCCCTCTGGCAGCCCCTCGCTCACCGCGGCCTCGGCGGCGATCGCGCCGAGCACGGCGTTTGAGTGCGCTGCGCTCGATGAGCCGCGCAGCACGATCGCGTTGCCCGACTTAACGCACAGCGCCGCGGCGTCGATCGTCACGTTCGGGCGCGCCTCATACACGACCGCGACCACGCCCAGCGGCACCCGCACCTTGCGCACGTCCAGCCCGTTTGGCAGCCGCCGGCCTTCGATGATCTCGCCGACCGGATCGCCCAGCGCGACGATCTGCTCGACCGCGCGGGCGATCCCCTCGATCCGCTCATCATCCAGCGCCAGGCGATCGAGCAGCGCCTCGCTCAGGCCAGCCTCTTTGCCGGCGCGCACGTCCGCTTCGTTGGCCTGCACGATCTCCTCGCTGCGCTCGCGCAGCGCCTCGGCGATCGCGCGCAGCGCGGCGTCCTTGCGCTCGGTGTCGGCCTGCGCCAGCTCGTGCGCGGCGCGCTTGGCCGCACGGCAGATATCGGCAACAGAGGCAACCGTGGTGCTCACCGGACAAGCATAGGGCGCTCAGTCCAAGACCAGATAGTCCCGGTGAACCGCCTCCTCGGTCGCGCGGGGCAGAATCTCGCGCGCGAGCGCCGAGTTCTTGCCCAGCACCTGGCGCATCTCCTGGGCAGAGTAGTTGGAGATGCCCTTGCCCAACGTCGGCAGCGGTTCGTGCCGGGCCGGATCCAGTTCGACGATGTCCACCGCGTCGCCCGCGTCGAACTCACCGCGCACTTCGACGACGCCGACCGGCAGCAGGCTGGCACTGCCCTCGCGCACCGCGCGTGCGGCTCCGGCGTCGATCAACAGCGTGCCCCGCGAGGGCTTGGCGTACTTCAGCCACAGCTTGAAGCTCGAGTAGCGGGCCTCGCGCGGCGGAAAATATGTGCCCACACGCCTCCCGGCGCGCCTGCCCGCGCTCCCGCCTTCGCCCTCGCCCTCACCACCACCTGCCAGCACCGCCTGCAGTGCCTCCTCGCTCAGCCCGTTGCACACGGTCGTGGCGATCCCCGCGGCTGTCGCCATGTCGGCGGCGACAACCTTCGACCGCATCCCGCCCGAGCCCAGCGGGGAGGTCGTGTGGCCGATCTCCATCTCCTGCAGCGCGCCGATGTCAGCGACCTCCTCGATCAGCCTCGCATCCGGACGCCGACGGGGATCGGCGCTGTACACCCCGTCGATGTCGGTCAGCAGCACCAGCTCCTCAGCGCCCGTCAGGATCGCGACCTGGGCGGCGAGAAAGTCGTTGTCGCCAAAGGAGATCTCGTCCGTCGCGGTCGTGTCGTTCTCGTTGATCACGGGCATCACTTTCCAGCTCAGCAGCGTGGTCAGCGTCTGCCGGGCATTCAGGTAGTGCGTGCGAGCGGACATGTCGAAGAACGTCAACAGCACCTGCGCGCTGGTCACACCCCGCTCTCGCAACATCTCGTCATACTCGCGGTACAGCTTCCCCTGCCCGACCGCGCTCGCTGCCTGCAGCTCGCCGACCGCGCTCGGGCGCTGGGGCATGTCCATGATCCGCATCCCCCGCGCGATCGCCCCGCTCGTGACGACGATCGCCTCCCCACCCTTTTTGTGCATCTGCGCGAGCGCATCGCACACGTGCGCGAGCGCGTCTTTGCGCAGTTCCCCGGCTGGATCGGCCACTACGCTCGAGCCGAGCTTGATTACGACGCGTCTCATCTTGCCCAGAGCCTACGCAGAAACGTCCGGGTCCAGCTCGAACACGACCCCCGCGATCCGCACCTCATCGCCCGCCTGAAATCCCTCGCGCTCGAGCGCCTCGATCACACCGATCCGGCGCAGCCGCTCCTCGAGGTAGGCCAGCGCATCCGGGTTCTCCACGTCATACCTTCCCACCAGCCGCTGCACCCCGCGGCCGTCGACCTCGAACACGCCCTCGCCCAGCCGCCTCACCGCAAACCCGCGCCTGTTGCCACCCGGGCGGAACACCATGTGCTCGGCCAGCTCGCCCTCTCCGGCTCTCCCGGCCTTCCCGGCTCGCCCAGCTCCCATGGCTCCCCCGGCATCCCCTGCACCCCCGGCCTTCTCAGCCTCCCACACCCTTTCGCCAGCATCGGCGAGCGACTCCCGGGCATCCGGGCCAACGGCCGGCGGCGCCTGCAGATCGGGCACGATCCGCAGCAACAGCTCCGCCAGCTCGCGCACGCCCACCCCGGTTGCGCTCGACGTCGCGATCACCGGCACGTCCGGTCCGAGCCTTGCTTGCCATTCGCGAACGGCCTCCCCCGCGCGCGCGGCGGTGACCAGGTCGGCCTTCGACAGCGCCAGCACCCGCGGCAGCCGCGCCAGCCGCTCGTCGTGCGCGGCCAGCTCGCGCTCGATCGTCTCATGGTTGGCGGCAGCATCGGCGCCCTGCACGCCAGACAGCTCAGGCGCGATGTCGAGCACGTGCACGAGCACCTGCGTGCGCTCGACGTGGGCGAGAAACTCGTGTCCCAGGCCGGCTCCCGCGCTTGCGCCCTCGATCAGCCCGGGAATGTCGGCCACCACCAGCTGACGTGTGGCGGTCTCGTCCTCGAGCACCCCCAGCACGGGCGCGAGCGTCGTGAACGGGTAGTCGGCGATCTTCGGCGCCGCACGGGTCAGGCGCGAGATCAGGGAGGACTTGCCGGCGTTCGGCAGCCCCACCAGCCCCACGTCGGCCAGCAGTCGCAGCCGCAGCTGCAGCCAGCCCTGCTCGCCAGCCAGGCCCCGCTCGGCGAACCGCGGCGCCTGGCGGGTGGGGGTCGCGAACCGCTTGTTCCCGTGCCCACCCACGCCCCCGCGGGCGATCCTCGCTCGCTGGCCGTGCGCGAGCAGCTCCCAGCGGCGGCCATCGAGCTCACCGTCCTCACCACTCGCTTCGGTCCCGGGCGGCACCTTGATTTCGAGCGTCTTGCCGTTGGCGCCGTGCCTGAGCGCGCCCTCGCCGTGACCGCCGCGTCCGGCGTGGTAGTTGGTGCGGCGCGTGAAGGAGTGCAGGTCGCGCAGCGAGGAGTCGCACACGAGCACCACGTCTCCCCCGCGTCCGCCGTCCCCGCCGTCGGGCCCGCCGCGGGGGACCTTGGCTTCGCGGCGAAAGCTCATGCACCCGTCCCCGCCGGCGCCGGCCTGGACGTGGATTTTTGCGCGGTCGTGCATCGCCGGCCAATCCTGACAGGCCCCAAGCCGGCCATCCGCCGGTCGGCTAGCGGAACCGTCCGGCGCTCAACAGTCCAGCTGTCGGAGATCGTGGCTCAGGCTGCCGACGCGTCGCCGTCGCCCAACACGCTCACGACGCGCCCGCGCCGTCCGGTGCTGAACTGAACGGTGCCCGCCGCGCGCGCGTACAGGGTGTCGTCCTTGCCGATCCCCACGCCCGCGCCCGGCTTGAATTTGGTCCCGCGCTGGCGAACGATGATCTCCCCGCCCGACACCGTCTGTCCGGCAAACGTCTTCACGCCCAGGCGCTGAGCGTTTGAGTCGCGCCCGTTGCGACTCGAGCCGAGTCCCTTCTTGTGCGCCATCTCTTCTAGTCCTCCTTCTCGGCCGTCTGGGCCTTCTTGGCCGTCTGGGCTTTCTCGGCCGTCTGGGCCGCCTCGGCCGTCTCAGCCTTGGCTTTGGCAGGCGCTTTTTTCGCCGCCGCAGGCTTCGCTGCCGCCGCAGGCTTCTCCGTCCCGGGCTGCTCGGAGACAGGCTTCGCCGCCGCCGATTTCGCGGCCGCTTTAGCCTTGGCGGGCGCCGCCTTGACCGCTGCCCCACCGGCGCTGATCTCGGTCACTTCGATCCGCGTGAGCTCCTGGCGGTGGCCGGTGCGGCGCTTGTAGCCGCGCTTGGGCTTGAACTTGAACACGCGCAGCTTGGGACCGCGCTCGTGGCCCAGGACGGTCGCGGTGACCTTGACCTGCTTCAGGCCGGCAGCGTCGAACACGGCCTCCTCGGAGCGGTACATCAGCGGCTGCAGCGCGACCTTCTCGCCCTCGCCCGCGGACAGGCGCTCGACCAGCAGGTGCTGGCCGCGCTCCACGCGGTACTGCTTGCCACCACTCTTGACGATCGCGTACATGATGTTGTCCTGCCGATGCCTTTCCGTCTACTGCTCGTCTGTCTCGCCGGCGCCGACCTCGACGACGGCCTTGGCAGCCGAACGGCGCCGTCCGCCTCTGCGGCCACGACGCCGGGGGCTGGATTGTAGGCCATTGCGCGAGTCGGCGGCCGGCTGCACGACCTCGCCCGACTCGTCCAGGAGCAGCGCGGTCGCGGCCGTGCGCCCGACCTGGTCGATGCGGACCATGCGCTTCTCGCCGACGTGCGCGGCGGCGCCCGAGATCGAGATGATGTAACCGTCGATTTTGGCCACGGCGTCGTCGACGTCGTACATGTGCGGCTCGACGATCTCCACGAGCACCTCGTCGCCGTGGCGGAACGGCAGCGCACGCTCCTCGACCTCCTCGCGGGTGCCGGCGAAGGTGATCGCGAGGTGTTCGAGATCCAGGCCCTCGGAGCCCTCGAACAAAAACGACTTGCCGGTCTGGGCCTCCAGCACGTGCAAAACACGCGAGCCGTGGCCGGTGAACTGCGTTGAGACGCGCGGGTTCATCTGCACGAGTAGCGCCTGGGCGTCGGGGTATTCGGCGGCGATGTCGCGCAGGCGGCGCTCGAACTCGATCGCGATCGTCTCCTCGCTCTTGATCACGCCCTCGCCCTCGCAGGTCGGGCACGCGCAGGTCATGATCTCGCGCACGCCCTCGGTCACGTTCTGACGGGTCATCTCGACCAGGCCGAGCTTTGAGATCTCCGCCGTGAACGTCTTCGTGCGGTCTTCGTCCAGGGCCTTGCGCAACGTCTTCATGACCGCGTCGCGGTTGCGCGCACGAGCCATGTCGATGAAATCGATCACGATGATTCCGCCGATGTCGCGCAGGCGCAGCTGGTTGACGACCTCCTCGGCCGCCTCGAGGTTGGTTTTGGTGATCGTGTCCTCCAGCGCCGCGCCTTTGCCGCGGCCGATGAACGAGCCCGAGTTGACGTCGATCACGGTCAGGGCCTCGGCGTAGTCGATCATCAGATAGCCGCCGCTGCGCAGGTCCACGCGACGTGAGAGCACGCCCTCGATCGCCTCGTCCACGCCGTAGGCCTCGAACAGCGGCCCGCGCGAGCGGTCCCACAGCTCCACGCGCTCCACGAGCTCGGGGGCGGTACGCGCGAAGAACGAGACCAAGCGATGGTGCTGCTGCTCGTCATCGACGATCGCGCGCTCGAAGTGCTCGGAGAAGATGTCGCGCACGACGCGCACCGACAGGTCGGCCTCCTGGAAGACGAGGTCGGGCGCCTGGGTGTCAGCGACCCGCTTGACGAGCACCTCGTGCAGCTTGTGCAGGTAGGCCAGCTCGCGTTCGAAGTCCTCGCGCTTGGCGCCGTGCGCGGCGGTGCGGACGATCGCGCCGCCCGCGCCGAGGTCGAGTTTGGCCGTCTGCTTGCGCAGGCGCTCGCGCTCGCGGTCCTCCAGGCGCCGGGAGACGCCGATGCCCTCGCCGGTCGGGGCGTAGACCATGTAGCGGCCGGCGATCGTCAGCTCCATCGACAGCCGCGCGCCCTTGGTCTTCAGCGGATCCTTGATGACCTGCACGACGATTTCCTGCCCTGGCTTGAGCAGCTCTGCGATCTTCGGACCGCCGCTGCGTCCGCGCCGGGCGACCTCGATGCCCGGGAGCACGATCTCATCGACGTGCAGAAAGCCGTTCTTCTCGAGGCCAATGTCCACGAACGCGGCCTCAAGGCCCGGCAGGACGTTGTCGACCTTGCCCTTGTAGATGTTTCCCACGATCGAGCGCCCGCCACGGCGCTCGATGTAGAGCTCAGCGATCCGGTAGCCGGCCCCGGGTTTGGCGCCCGCGCCCTTTGGGCGGCGTGCGGCGGCGGATGACTTCGCGGCGCCCGGTGTCCCGGTCGCCTCCAGCAGCGCGACGCGCGTCTCCGCGCGGTCGACGCTGACAAGCACTTGCTTTTTCAATTTTTCTATCCAGTCTTGTGATGGTCATAACGAATGGTGTGTGCGTGTGCGTGTGATACGCGTGTGCGTGTGATGCGGATCGGCGGTCGCCGGCGTTCGGTGGCATCTCGGTTGCGTGTGGCGTTGCGTGCGGTTGCCTGTCGATGCGCCTGCGGTTGCCTTGCCAAGCGCCTATAGCGACACCCGGCCCTTCAGTGCGGCCGCGGCGCGCGCGCGAACATAGATCGACTGCAGCAGACCCACGGCCAAAAGCGTCGTGATCACCGACGAGCCGCCATAGCTCATCAGGGGCAGCGTGATGCCGGTGATGGGCATGATCCCAATGGTCACTCCCACGTTCACGAACACTTGAAACATCAGCATAGCCGCTACCCCGGCCGCGATCAGTGACCCGAACAGATCCTTGGACATCGTCACGATCCGCAACGCACGCCAGATCAAGAGCGCGTACAGGCACAGCACGAGCCCGGCCCCGAGAAATCCATACTGCTCGCTGAGGGCGGCGAACACGAAGTCGGTGTCGGCCTCGGGCAGGTAGTCGCCGGTCAGCTGCGTGGAGTCGGAGCCCCGGCCGGTCTTCTGGCCGGAGCCGATCGCGATCTTCGACTCGGCCAGCTGGTAGGCGGGATCGGGTTCGCCCGTCTTCAGTTCCCGTTCCTTGATTTCCTGGAAGTTCGACGACGGGTGCAGGAACGCCGTGAGCCGTTCGGTCTGGTAGGGCTTGAGCACGTGCACCCCGGCCGCCGGCGCGGCCACCAGCACGATCGCCACCGACACGCACACGAGCGCCACGAGCCCCGCCAGCTGTTGCCACGGGGTCCCCGCGACCAGCAGCATCACGAACGCGATCGCCATGTAGACCATGCCCGATCCGAGGTCGGGCTGGGCGATCACGAGCATCGCCGGGATCAGCGCCATCAGCATCACCCGCACGGTCGTGTCGCGCTCGCGCAGTCGCCGCGCGCGGTCGACGATGAACCCGGCCAGCGCGACGGTCAGCAGCACCTTGCCGAGCTCGGAGGCCTGAAAGGAGAAGAACGGCAGGCTGATCGCGCGCGTGGAGCCTTTGGTTTCCTGGCCCGCGCCCAGCACCAGCAGGATGCTGAGGATCAGCGCCGCGTAGATGCCGTATTTCAGCCGGCGCAGACGCCCGTAGTCGATGCGTGCGAGCACGACCATCAGGACCAGGCCGATGAGCAGGTAGACGATCTGGCGGCTGACGTAATAATTCGGGTCGCCGGGGATCGATTCGCGCGTGGCGATGCCGAGCGTCGCCACCGAGGCGATGCCCAGGCCGATCGCGGCCAGCGTCAGCAGCGGGTCGAGCGGGAGCGTCAGCCGTTTGCGTCCGGCGCCCGGGCGCGCGGAGGCCTGCTCGATGCGCTCAGGGGCTTTGATCGGGCTTGTCAGGGGTGCGGGCATCGGGTGGGGGGCTCAGAATGCCGGCGAGCGGGCGGGGATCTGGGGTCGAGGGTTGGACACGGTTTGGGTGGTTTGGATGTGATTTTGATTTTTGTGCACTATGGTATTGCGGGGTGGGGGCGCCCGCACGAACGCCGGGATCAGAACGTTTTCGAGGTCCCGGCGACGAACTTCTTGGGCTTGCCGAACCATTGCGAGGCGATCAGGCGCGCGACGGGGGCGGCCGTTTCGGCGCCGAATCCGCCCTGCTGGACGGTCACGGCGATCACGATCGGCCGGGCCGGGTCGTTGACGAAGCACATGTACCAAGCCTGTTCGACCTGCCCCAGGCGTTCGGCCGTGCCGGTCTTGCCGTACACGGGGTGTTCTTCCTGGTTCCACCCGGCCCATACGTCCGCGGAGGTGCCGCCCGGCTGGCTGGCGGCCTCGTGGATGCCTTCCATCACGAGGTTGAGATCTTCGTCGTCGAGGTGGACGTGACGGACGGGCGGGAACGGCAGGCTCTGCACGAGACCGCCGTCGGATTCGTCGATCTGCATGCCCAGGTGCGGGCGCACGACCACGCCGTAGCCACCGTGAAGGTAGGCGTTGGCGAGCGTCGAGTAGGCGACCGCCATCTGCAGCGGGTCGGTCTGCAGGCTGCCCTGGCCGACGGCGAGGTCCATGTTGTAGCCGACCGTCCACGGCTCGTTCGGTTCGGCGAGGATCCCGCACGAGCGCACGTGCTTGGCGCGGATGCATTCGTTTTCGAGCTTGTTCTGCTGAGCCAGCCACTGGCGGTCGGGGATCGTGCCGGTCGTCTCGCTGGGCAGGTCGATTCCGGTCGGGTGCCCGATCCCCAGTTCGTAGGCCTTCTTCTGGATCACGTTGCCGTGCGAGTTGGCCAGCTCGCCGACCGTGAAGAAGTAGGTGTCCGAGGAGACCTTCAGCGCTTCGACGAGGCCGACCGCGCCGTAGTCGGCGTGGCCGGCGTTGCAGAACTGCTCGGCGCCGACGGTGATGCACTGCCCGGCGCCGAGACCCTCGGTCGGATCGATCACGCCGGCTTCCAGGGCCGCCATCGCGGTGATCGGCTTGAACGTCGAGCCGGTCGGATAGTCGCCGTTGGTCGCGCGGTCGGTCAGCGGCGCCGTTTCCGCGCCCTGCGGTCCGCCGCCGCCCTCCAGTTCGCGGTATTCCTGCTCGGTCAGCGGCCGGGCGAACTTGTTGGGGTCAAACGACGGGTAGGAGCCGATCGCGAGCACTTCCCCGTTGAGCGGGTTCATCGCCACGAACGCCCCCGCCGTCGCCGGTTTGCCGGCGGCCCGGGCGTTTTCGATGCCTTCGAGCAGGGCCTTTTCGCCCTCGCGCTGCAACCCGAAGTCGAGCGTCGTCTTCAGGCTGTACCCGGCCGTCGGCGGGGTGGGCTGCAGCCGCGTGGGCACCGGGTATCCGGCCGAGTTGACCTGGACGTGCCGCTCGCCGTCGCGCCCGCGCAGGTAGCGGTCGTAGTAGTACTCGAGTCCTTCCTGGCCCACCACCGTCCCCGACTTGACCCCGCGGAAAGCCGATTTCTTCAGCTCTCCTTCGGAGACCTGACCGACGTAGCCGAGCACGTTGGCCGCCATCTCCCCGAACGGGTAGGAGCGGATCGAGACCGGCTGCTGGGTGACGCCCGGATAGCGGCTCTGCTGCTCGGCGAGCACGGTCAGCACGCCGCGGCCGGCGTCGGTCTTGATCGTCACCGGCGCGTAGGGCAGCGCGGTGCGGCCTTTGATCACGAGCTGCTGGATGTGCGCGGAACTCATGCCGAGCAGCGCCCCCAAGCGGCGATACAGCCGCAGGCGCGCGGGGCCCGCGGGCGGCAGCGCCGAGGGTACGATCTGCACCGCGTTGGTGACCGTGCTCTGCGCCAGCGGCCTACCTTCGCGGTCGAGGATCTCTCCACGCGGAGCGGGAATCGGCAGTTCGCGCACGGCGTTGGCGGCCGCTTCCTGGACGTACTGTTCGCCGGTCAGCACCTGCAGGTACCACAGCCTGAAGAAGATCAACCCGAACATCACGAGCGCAACCACCCCGAGGATCGCCACTCTGAACGCCATCTGCGGGGATGTCGGAGCCCCCGCGCTGCGAGCGGGGCTCGAGCCCCTGCCCGCACCGGCGGGTTCGATCGCGCTCATCGCCTGCCTCGCTCGATGCCCGCCGACAGCGGGCTGAGCCCCCCGGTCGTGTACGCGCGGCGCCGGCGCCGGCGGGGGTCCTGGGGCAGGCCGCCGATCAGACAGCGCCGCACCAGCACCCACATCGGCAGTGCGACGATCGTGTTGACGAGGATGCCGAGCACGATCTGGCGCAACAGCTGCAGGCTCACGGGCGCGTCGACGCCGAGCAGGAACTCCATCACCGAGTAACCGATCAGCGCGATGGCGGTGGCGCCGGCGCCGACCAGCAGCGGCGTCAGCGCCGCCTGGGGATCTCGCAGTTCGCGCAGCCGTCCCGCCCAGTAGCCGATCAGCGTGAACAGGAGCGAGGTCAGCCCAAGCGTCTGCACGAGCGCGAGATCGACCAGCAGCCCGATCGCAAAGCCGCCGACCGCCCCCACCATCGACCCACACAGCAGGCCCGTGAACGCGACCAGCAGGATCGACAGGTCGACCGTCACTCCGAACACCGGCACCTCCGAGACGACGCCGATCTGCACGAACACGACCGCAACCGAGAGCGCGGCGATCCGCGCGATCAGGCCGCCCGAGACGTTTGCCGGTGTCATCGGCCCGCCCGCCTATCGAGGCGCGCCGAGGACCAGCACCCATCCCATGACGACCGATAGGCGCCCGGGGCGCTGGTGTACTCACACACACCCATCACCCGCCCCCGGTGGACGCGAGTTGTCCGGCCGGGTTGCCTTCGCCTGCGGCCGCGGACCCGCTGGAGGAGCCGCCGGCGGGCAGGCCCGAGACGACGCCCGCCAGCTGGGCGGCGCGGCTCCCGGGGGATGCGGTCAGCACCTGCACGACGCCCAGGTTGCGCAGGTTCGCGAACGGCTGCACGTTGAGGTCCTCGTAGCCGGATTCTTCGGTGCCGGAGGTCACCTCGCCGATCGGGATGCCGCGCGGGTAGAGGGAATCCTCGGGGGGCGCGACCGTGCCGGAGGTGTAGACGTATTCGCCTTTGTTGACCGGCGTGTTGCCGGGCAGGTATTCGAGCAGCAGGTCGTTGGGGTCGCCGACCTTGGGCTTGACGATGCCGGTGGTCGGGCTGGTGCCCAGACGTGCGCTGACGCCCATCGTCGAGTCGGTGATGAGCGTGACCTGAGCGCCGTCGGGAATGACCTCGGTGACCTTGCCCACGAGCCCTTCGCCGTTGATGACCGGGTCTTCGAGCTGGATGCCGGCGGAGCTGCCCTCGTCGATCAGCACTGTCGAGTACCACAGGTTGGGCGACTGGCTGACGACGGTCGCGCTCACCGGCCGGTAGTCGGAGACGCTGAGCGCGTTGTCGAGGTGGAACATGCCGACCAGCTGCTCATATTCCTGATGGTCGATCTGTTGGGCGACGAGCTCGCGCCGCAGCGTGTCGTTCTGCTTACGCAGTTCGGCGTTTTGCGATTTGGCGTGGAACGCTTCGTCGATCGAGCTGAACAGGTCGCGCACGGGCTTCAGTGCCTTGTTGGCGCCGTCCTGGATCGGGGCGACCACCGTCAAAAAGCCGCGCTGCACTCCGTGCAACGTGCCGTCGCGGGCCTCGCCGAAGTAGGCGGTCAGGAGTATCAGGGCGAGGGCGACGAGCAGCGCGAGCACCGCCCGTCGACGCCGGACCGTCTTGTCGTACACGTTCTCTTGCCTTCCGAAGCGTTCATTGCACAGGGTAACCGCGTGCCGGCCCGCGCGAGTCGGGAGTCTCTAGGCGATCGCCGGGCCATGTCGCGGGTCAGGCCGGGACCGGCGCCGGGGCCCGCTTCACTCATCGCCTTCTACGGCCACGAGAGCTTCTGTTGGAGCGGTGTATCGCCTCGAACTCCTCCAGCGATCGCCCCGACCCGACCGCCACGCACGTCAGCGGCGACTCGGCCAGGTGCGCGGGCATCTGCGTCTCCTCGCGCAGCCGCTCGTCCAGGCCCTGCAGCAGCGAGCCGCCGCCGGCCAGCATGATGCCGCGATCCATGATGTCCGAGGCGAGCTCGGGCGGGGTGCGGTCGAGCGTCTCCTTGACCGCGTCCACGATCTGGTTGAGCGGTTCTTCCAGGGCCGTGCGAATCTCCTCGCTGGTGAGCACGACCGTCTTGGGCAGCCCCGAGACCATGTCGCGCCCGCGGATCTCCGCCTGCAGCTCCTCGGACATCGGGCAGGCCGAGCCGATCTCGAGCTTGAGCTCCTCGGCGGTCTGCTGGCCGATCAAGAGCTTGTACTCGCGCTTGGCGTAGTTGATGATCGCCTCGTCCATCTCATCGCCGCCGACACGGATCGACTGGGAGACGACGATCCCACCGAGCGAGATCACCGCGACCTCGGAGGTGCCGCCGCCGATGTCGACGACCATCGAACCGGTCGGCTCGCCCACGGGCAGGCCGGCGCCGATCGCGGCCGCCATCGGCTCCTCGATCAGATACGCGGTGCGCGCGCCCGCCGACAGACAGGCCTCCTCGACCGCCCGCTTCTCCACGCCGGTGACGCCCGAGGGCACGCACACGACCACGCGCGGGTGCGCCCAGCGGTTCTGGTGGACCTTCTGGATGAAGTGGCGCAACATCTCCTCGGTCACGTCGAAATCGGCGATGACGCCATCCTTGAGCGGGCGGATCGCCTGGATCGTGCCGGGGGTGCGGCCGAGCATGCGCTTGGCCTCGATGCCCACGGCGTGCACTTCGCCGGTCCGCGAGTCGATCGCCACGACGCTCGGCTCGGAGAGCACGATGCCGCGCCCGCGCACGTACACGAGCGTGTTGGCCGTGCCCAGGTCGACCGCCATGTCGCGGCCGCCGAAGCCTGTCAGGTAGGTGAAGATGCTCATCTGTCGGAATGCCGAGATGCGTCGTCGGGCTCATGCGCGGGTGTGCTGAGAGCTCGGCTGCGCCCCTCGTATGTGAGCGTCTCCGGTGGCCGACGTTGCTCGCGCCAGTCTAGCGAACCCCTGTTGCGGTCTTCTACGCGTGCCAGCGGATTTGCAGGGGTTCTCAGGCGTCGCGGCGTGGCCCTCGGGCGTCACGCAACTCGGGGCAGAGCTCGATCAGGGTCCGCAGCGGCAGGCCGACCACGTTCTCCTCTTCGCCCTCGATCTCGGTGGCGAGCTTCGCGCCGGCGCCCTGGATCGCGTATCCGCCCGAACGCCCGCGCCACTCGCCCGTCGCCACGTACCACTCCCTGAGATCCTCGTCGATCGCACGGAACGTTACTCGCGTGCGCGCGAGGGCCGTGCGCTCGCGCGCACGCTCGCCGGGGCGGGCGGGGCGCAAGATCGCCAGTCCGCTCAGCACCTCGTGTGTGCGTCCGCCGAGCGCTGCCAGTGTGCGTCGGGCGGCGTCCGCGTCGGGAGGCTTGCCGTAGATGACGCCGTCGAGCACCACGATCGTGTCGCAGCCGATCACGACCTCCTCGGGCGCACGAGCGGGTGTCGGGGAGGCGCCGACGGGTGCCGGAGAGGCGCCGGCCGCCGCACGGGCCTTGCGCAGCGCGTTCTCGACCGCCACCGCCGCCGGGTCCTCGCCCTGCTCGATCTCGGGCACATCGGTTGCGCGGATCGTGAACTGCACGCCCAGGCTCGCGAGTAGGGCGCTGCGCTGCGGCGAGCGCGAGGCGAGGACGACGGTGGGCCCCGGCATCAGCGCCGACATCGGCCCAGTATCGGCATCAGCCCTGGCATCGGGCTGGACGTCAGGCCGGCTCGGGAAAGAACAGCTCCGCCTCGCGTGCGGCGGACTCGGGCGAATCCGAGCCGTGGACCATGTTGGCGCCCATCTCGATCGCGAAGTCGCCGCGGATCGAGCCGGGGGCGGCCTCCAGCGGGTTGGTTGCGCCGATCGCCTGGCGGGCGGCCTTGACCGCGTCCTTACCCTCCAGCACCATCGCGACGATCGGGCCGGAGGTGATGAAGTCCACCAGCTCTCCAAAGAACGGCTTGCCCTCGTGCTCGGCGTAGTGGCGCTCGGCCAGCTCGCGCGTGACGGTCATGTGCCTGAGCGCGACGATTGCAAGGCCCTTGCGCTCGAAGCGGGCGATGATCTCGCCGGTGAGGCCGCGGGCGAAGGCGTCGGGCTTGACGAGGATCAGGGTGCGGTCCATGGGTTCCTTAGGGTTGGGATGGTCGTTTGATCGCGCCGGATCGGCAGGCGCGACGGGCGGAGTCCTAGCAGACCGCGCTCAGGAACTCGTGCGTGGGCGGCGGGCACGTCCGGTGGGACGTGAGCGCGGAACAGCGGGCTCGGAAGCCGCTACCGACTCAGCACGCGCCTCCTCGTCCTCGATTCCGTTCGACGCGGTCATCGTGGACAGACCGACCTCCGCCGATTCGGGCTCGAGCGCGAGTGCGGGGTCGCCCACCGCATCTGTCATGAACGAGGTCTCATCGGCAAGCGGCGTGTCCGGTGCGGCCTCCTCTTCGCTCGCCGTGGCCGTCGTACGGCGGGTACGGCGCCGGCGGCGCGAGGGAGCGATCGCGCCCGGTACCTCGGTCTCGCAGTAGGGGCAGATCGTCCACGCCTGGTCGAGCGGACGCTGGCAGGAGACGCAACGTTCCTTGAGTTTGCGCAGGCAGCTCGGGCAGCGGATGAAGTCACGCTCGATGCGGTA
The DNA here is from genome assembly GCA_963702185.1 of uncultured Solirubrobacterales bacterium. Taxonomy (GTDB): domain Bacteria; phylum Actinomycetota; class Thermoleophilia; order Solirubrobacterales; family Solirubrobacteraceae; genus Palsa-744. The sequence continues at coordinate 2,372,525 of OY969723.1, read as the reverse complement.
GTCGCAGTGTGGGCACAACGACACCTCGAGATCGTGCAGGCGGGCTTCGGCGGCCTGCATCTCCAGTTCGCGCTCGCGCGCGTCATCCAGATACTCCGGCGGGCGCAGGATCACGTAGACGATCGTGCCGACAAAGGGGAACAGCGATGCCGCGGTCGCGCAACCGACCAACATCGGATCGACGATGCGCCGCTTGGCGTCGCTGTAGGTCCAGTAGATCAGGGAGAAATACAGGACGACGACGAACAGGATCAACAGATCGATGACCAGGTTCAGGCCACTGCTTTCGATCCCGAAGTAGGCGATGGGCGGCATCGGCCAACTCAAGTCTAGAGAAACAGCCTGCCGAAGCCGTAACCGGCAGCGAAGAACACGAGGATCACGAGCGCGACGATCAGCGCGACCGCACCGATCATCGTGAGCACTGACGGGCCGTCTTCGGTCATGCCTTTACCGTGTTCAGCTTACCTGAGGATTGGGTGGGGTCGGCGGAGCGGGCGGGGTGAGCGGGCTCCAACTCCGCCAGCAAGTCCCCCACGAGATAGATCGAGCCGGTGGCCAGCACCGCCCGCTGCTCGGGGCGTTCGCAGGCCCAGGCCATCGCGGCCCGCAGCGCCCGCTCGGGGCGTGGCTCTGACTCGACTGCCGCAAACGACAACTGGCGCGCCAGCGACTGCAGCGCCGCCGGCGAGAGCGCGCGCGGGCTGGGCGGCGCGGTGAACCATGCCCGCTCGCACAAACGCAGCAGACCGCCAAGCATGGACGCCGCGTCCTTGTCCTCGAGCACACCCAACACCAACGCCACCGCGCGGTCGCCCACCAACTCCGGCAGCGAGGCCGCCAGGGCATCGACGGCCGCGGGGTTGTGCGCGCCGTCGAACACGGTCAGGGGACGCTCGGCCACGATCTGCAGGCGGCCGGGGACGAGGGTGTCGCGTGCGGCGACTTCAACGGCCCGCTCGTCGAGCGGTATGCCCCGCCCGTGCACGGGATCGCGCAGGTACTCGGCGGCAGCAGCGCGCGCGAGCGCGAAGTTGCGCCGCTGAAAGGAGCCGCGGGCGGCGAGCTCAGTGGTCGGGGGCTCTTCGCGGACGGTCACGATTCGCGCCCCACGCTCTGAGGCGATGCGCCGGGCGAGGACCATCGCCTCGCGCGCCTCGTCGGCAAGCCACTCGCCGAGCACGAGCGTGCCGCCGGAGCGGAGGACGGCGAGCTTCTCCTCGGCGATGTCGCGCACCGTCGGGCCGAGCCAGCGGGTGTGCTCGAGGCCCACGTTGGTGAGCACGACGATGGGCGCGTCGATAACGCTGGTCGCGTCATAGCGGCCGCCGAGGCCGGCCTCGATCACGGCGATCTCGACCCCGCGCTCGGCCATGGCCGCAAACGCGGCGGCGGTGAGCAGTTCGAACTGGGTGACGTGGTCGTCCTCGCCCAGGGTGCGGTCGACCTGTTCGGCGGCGTGCGATGCGCGCGCGACCATGCCGGCGAACTCCTCGGAATCCAGCTCGCGGCCGTCGATCAGCACACGCTCGCGGTAGGACACCAGATGGGGAGAGGTGTAGGCGCCAATGCGCAGCCCGTGGCCCGCAAGGATCGCGGCGGTCATGCGCGTGGTCGAGGACTTGCCGTTGGTGCCGAGCACCTGGATCGAGTCGAACCGCCGCTCGGGGGAGTCCAGCGCGGTCATCATGCGGCGCATCCGGTCGAGGCCGAAGCGCATGCCGAACAGCTCCAGCGAACGCAGCCGCTGCTCGGCCTCGGCCTCGGTCCAACTCGTCCGTTCCGGCATGGCGCGCGTGCTAGGCGTCGGGATGGCGGCGCAGGTAGTCGATGAACGCCGGGCGGAGCGCCTCGCCGAGCCGGCCCTCACCGCTGTGGACCGCGTCCCAGATCAGGCCTTTCATCGACTCGGCGTCGTACTCGCCCTCGCCCGTATCGCCGGAGACGACCTCGGCAGTGGGGATCGTCCGCAGCAGCGACCACATGAACTTGAGGTCCATATGCCGCTCTGCGCGCCGGATCGCGCGGTCGTGCAGCTCGCGTGTGGACAGCGAGTCGAGGTCGTCCCGGGGCGGCTCCTCCCGCGCCCCGTCTTGCATCTCGGCGCCCGCCGGCTGAGGCTCGCCGGCGGCCGTAGAGGGCTCGTCCGGCACTATGCCGACTCCTCGCGCAGCCGCGGCTCGGGCTCGTGCTCGTCGGAGACGGCTTCGGTCACGAGCGTCGGGGTCAGGCCGCGCTCGACGGTCTCGCGGGTGACCACGCACTTCTTGACGTCGCGCCGGGAGGGCAGTTCGAACTGGACCTCGAGCAGGATCTCCTCGATGATCGAGCGCAGCCCGCGCGCGCCGGTTTCGCGCTCCAGCCCGCGCTCGGCCACGGCCACGAGCGAATCGTCGCTGAACACGAGCTCGATCCCGTCAAAGGAAAAGAAGCGCTGGAACTGCTTGACCAGGGCGTTGCGCGGCTCGGTCAGGATCGAGACGAGATCCTCGCGCGTGAGCTGGTGCACCGCGCTCATGACGGGCAGGCGACCGATGAACTCGGGAATCAGCCCGTACTCGATCAGATCCTCGGGCAGGCAGCGCTCGAACACTTCGCCGGTGTCGCGCTCGGCCTTGACTTCGATCGCCGAGGCAAAGCCGATGCCCTTGTTGCCGATACGCCGCTCGATCACCTTGTCGAGGTTGGCGAACGCACCGCCGCAGATGAACAGCACGTTGGTCGTGTCGATCGTCAAAAACTCCTGGTGGGGGTGCTTGCGCCCGCCCTGGGGCGGGACCGAGGCGGCTGTGCCCTCGAGAATCTTCAGCAGCGCCTGCTGCACGCCCTCGCCGGAGACGTCACGCGTGATCGACGGGTTGTCGGCCTTGCGCGCGATCTTGTCGACCTCGTCGATGTAGATGATCCCGGTTTCGGCCTTCTTGACGTCGTAGTCGGCGGCCTGGATCAGCTTGAGCAGGATGTTCTCGACGTCCTCCCCCACGTACCCCGCCTCGGTCAGGGCGGTGGCGTCGGCGATCGCGAACGGCACGTTGAGGATGCGCGCGAGCGTCTGCGCAAGCAGCGTCTTGCCGCAGCCGGTCGGCCCGAGCAGCAGGATGTTGGACTTCTGCAGCTCGATGTCCTCCTCGCCGGAGCTCATCATCTGCACGCGCTTGTAGTGGTTGTACACGGCCACTGAGAGCGTGCGCTTGGACGCCTCCTGGCCGACGACGTACTCGTCGAGCACCTCGTATATCTCGCGCGGCTTGGGCAGGTGCTCGAGGTCGAACGCGCTCGGGGCCTGCAGCTCCTCGTCGATGATCTCGTTGCACAGGTCGATGCACTCGTCGCAGATATACACCCCCGGTCCCGCGATCAGCTTCTTGACCTGGCGCTGGGACTTGCCGCAGAAGCTGCAGAGGAGCTGCTCGTTTGCGTCTGTCGGTCTCGCCATCGTGCCTAACTAACGGATTGGGTCTTGGTATTGGTTTCGCTTGGCGTGTCTTGCTCGCTGGGCACGGTCAACGACCTCAACGACCTAGTGTTCGGTTATCACGCGGTCGATGATGCCGTACTCGCGCGCCTCCTCCGAGGACATGAAGTAGTCGCGCTCGGTGTCTCGGCGGACCTGCTCGAGGTCTTTGTGGGCGTGCTTTGCGATGATCTCATCCAGGCGCTGGCGCACGTCGATGATCTCTTTGGCGTGGATCTCGATGTCCGTGGCCTGGCCCTGGAAGGAGGATGAGACCTGGTGGATGAGGATCTTGGCGTTGGGCAGCGCCATGCGCTTGCCCTGCGCGCCACCGGCCAAGAGCAGCGCGCCCATCGACATCGCGATACCGACGCAGATCGTCTGCACGTCGGGCTTGATGAACTGCATCGTGTCGTAGATCGCAAGGCCCGCGTAGACCGAGCCGCCGGGTGAGTTGATGTACAGGGAGACGTCCTTGTCGGGGTCCTCGGACTCCAGGTGCAAGAGCTGGGCGACGATCAGGTTGGCGATCTGATCGTCCACGGGCGTGCCGAGAAAGATGATGCGCTCGTTGAGCAGGCGCGAGTAGATGTCAAACGCGCGCTCGCCACGCGAGGTCTGCTCGACGACCATGGGGACCAATGGGCTCATCGTTCTCGCTCAGTTTCTCCTTGTCGCCCAGATTCCTGCTCTGAACAGGTTAGCCGGACCTGCCGGAGCCGGAGGGCGTCCACAGCTTCTCGCCGCCACCCTCGCCCGCGACCCCTCCAGCATCGCCGGCGCCGCCCGCGGCCGCGCCCTCGCCCGCGGCGTCCTTCTCCGGCGTCCACAGCTTCTCGCGCGCGGCGGCCTGGGCGGCCGGGATCGCCACGGCGCGCTCCACGATCAGATCGAGCGCCTGGCGCGCGGCCAGGTCCTCGCGCAGCTCCTCGATTCGGTCCTCGCGTTTGGAGGAGCGCAACCGTTCGAGCACCTGCTCGGGGGACACGCCCTCGCTTTCGGCGGCCGGGCCCAACATCTCCAGCAGGTCCTCGTCTGAGGGCTCGATCGACTCGGCGGCGACGATCGCGGTCAGCACCGCCTCGCGCGCAAGCGCCCGACGGGCTTCCGGGCGCATCTCGGCGAGGATCTCCTGCTCCTCGCGCCCAGAGATCTGCAGGTAGGCCTCGCGCGAGATGCCGCGGTGGGAGAGGGAGTGCAGCATCCGCTCCCACATCTCCTGCGCCCGCGCGTCGGCCAGCTCGTCGGTGACGGGCACCTGTGCGCCCTGCACGGCGGCGTCGAGCACGGCCTCGCGGAACTCGTTCTCGATCTCCTGCTCGCGCGCCGTGCGCAACCGCGTGGCGATGTCCTCGCGCAACTCGGCCAGATCCTCGAAGCCCGCGTCCACGGCGAGGTCGTCGTCGAGATCCGGCAGCTGCTTGGCCTTGACCTCCTTGACCGTAATCTGAAACGACGCGTCGCGGCCCGCCAGCTCGGGGGCGCCGTAGTCCTCGGGGAACCTGACCTGAACGGTGCGCTCCTCGCCCGCGCGCGCGCCAAGCAGACCGTCCTCGAAGCCGGGGATCAGCTTGCCCGAGCCCAACTCGATCAGCTGGTCACGACCCTCACCTCCGGCGAACGGCCGGGAATCGCCCTTCTCGCCACCCTCGCCCGCGCCGGCATCCGCGCCGTTCTCGTCATCCGCCCCGCCCTCGCTGGCGTCGCCGCGCTCGCCGTCCCCCGCGGGCAGGCTGCCGAGATAGTCCACGACGACGTAGTCCCCCGCGCCCGCCTCGCGCTGCACTGCGTCCAGGCGCGCGAATCGCTCGCGCACGGCCTGCAGCTCGCGCTCGATATCCCCTTCGGGCACCTCGACCTCGCGCCGGCCGACCTCCAGGCCCAGGTACTCGCCGAGCCGCGCCTTGGGCAGCACGCCGATCTCGATCGAGAACTTCAGCTCCTGGCCGCTGCCGGGCAGCGCGCCGAGGTCGATGTCGATGTCGGGGTCGCCGACAGGCACGATCCGCGAGCCGCGGATCGCCTCCGCGTACCAGCTGGGCAGCGTGTCGCGCACCGTTTCGTCGAGCACCGCCTCGCGACCGAGCCGTTGCAGCACGAGCGGGGGCGGGACCTTGCCGCGACGAAAGCCCGGCAGTTTCAGCTGACGGCCCAGCCGGCGGGCCGTGCGCTGCAGGCGCGCGTCGACCTCCTCGGGGGCCACCTGCACCTCGACGCGTACGCGCGAGTCCGGCAGCTCTGAGACGGTCGTCTGGATCGGGGCACCCATGTGCCCGCCACGATACCGTGCCGCCCGTGCGCGCAATGCGACGCTTGGAGGCCCGGCTGTGGACCGGACCGCTCGCCCACCTGCTCGGCGGCGTGCTCGATTTCGGCCAGGCGCTCATGCGTTACTGGTATGCACGAGCGCGCGGGCGGCCTGTCAGATAGCACACGCGAGCGCGCGGGCAGCCTGTCAGATAGGCCCGGCGGACCGGGGCCTTACGCGAGGCGCAGGGCGGGCGCCCCGCGCGTGGCCGACTCCCTGGGCGATCGAGTCGGCCACGCGCTGCTCACGTCCCCTCAGGCGGCGCTGCCCACGGGGGCTGCCGGCCCCAGGTCTGAAACACCGTTGGCGCCGTTGCCGCCGCCAAGGCTGAGCTCGACGCCGCTGGGGAGCGCCAGCACCGGGCAGGTGGCGATCTCGATCAGGTGCTCGGCCGAGGAGCTGAGCGAGACCTGCCCGCGGGGCGCGTCGGGACGGGAGTCGATCACCAGCAGGTCGGCCTGCTCGTCCGCGACCGGCACGACCTGTGCGCCGAGCGCTTGCGCAAACGCCTCGGCGGTGCGCTGGGCGCCGCCGTCGCCGCCAGCCTCGCCGACCGCGACGATGCGCTCGATCTTAGTGGAGACGCCATCGCCCGCGTACAGGCCGACGGGGGCGATCGCGACCGCGACCGGGCCGCCTTCGATCAATTGCTCGGCGGAGTTGCCGATCGTGACGTGGCCCGGCGCGGTGTGCGAGTCCGAGCAGAACACGATCGCCTGCGCGCCGATCTGTCGCGCCAGCGAGCTCAGACCCGCGGGGGTCGAGGGATCGGTGACGGTGTGGGCGCCGGCGAGCGGGCCGTCGAACAGGCGCTTGCCGCGCTCCAGCAGCTCGTTCGCCTCCTCGTCGCCGACCAGCTCCTCGCTGTGGCGCACGTAGCCGATGTGGACGTCGGCGCCGGCATGGGCCAGCAGCGAGCCCAGCGCGAGGGCGTCGTTCTCGTTGGCGGTCCCGTCATATGAAACTATCGCTGTAAGTGCCATTTTGGTGTTCCTTTCTGAAGTCATGAAGTCCGATTCGGTTGCTGAAGTCTGAGGTCTTCGGTTGCTGAAGTCTGAGGTCCGGTCGGGGTCTGTCTGCTTGGGAAGTCGTTGGGTTTGGACGGGGATGGATGGCGTGGGGGTCGGGTCGAGGTGGATTGGGCCGGTTCGCGTTCGCGATCTGACTCATCGTGACTCATCGTTCTCTGCCATCTTGGCCTATCCCTGCCATCATGTCTAGTGAAGTTTGTTATTGCTTCGATAAGCTGTTCTTATGCTCAATGTGAACCGTCTGCGGGTGCTGCGCGAGGTCGCCCAGCGCGGGTCGTTCTCGGCCGCGGCCATGGCGCTCGACTACACGCAGTCGGCCGTCTCCCAGCAGATCGCCGCGCTCGAGGCGGAAACGGGGTTGGCGCTGCTGCAGCGTCATCCCCGCGGGGTGAGCCTGACGGCGGCCGGGCAGACGTTGATGGGGCATGCCGAAGCCGTGCTGTCGGATCTGGAGGCGGCGGAAATCGCGCTCGCGCAGATCGCCGGGCTGCGCGGCGGACGGCTGCGGATGGCCTCGTTTCCGAGCGCCGGGGCTACGCTGATGCCACTGGCGATCGCCACGTTCAGAGAGCGTCATCCGGAGGTCGAGCTGACGCTGATCGAGGGCGAACCGGATGAGATCGCGCCGAGGTTGCGCGCGGGCGAGCTCGATCTGGCGCTGCTGTTCGAGTTCGACCCGGCCGATCCCGAGCAGTCCGGGCTGAATCGCGTCGAGCTGCTGGACGATCCGCTGTATCTGGCGTTGCCGCGCGAGCACCGTCTGGCGGCACGCAAGCGGCTGCGCTTGGAGGATCTGCGAGGCGAGGCGTGGGTGCAGACCTCAGCCGACAGCGCGTGTGCGCGTCATGTCGTGCGCAGCTGCCACGCCGCCGGCTTTGAGCCGCAGGCCGCCTTTGAAAGCGACGACTACCAGACCGTCCAGGGGCTGGTCGCGGCCGGCGTGGGCGTGGCGCTGATACCCGAGCTCGCACTGAGCGGCGTACGCGATGACATCCTCGTGCGCGCGCTCTCGCCACAGTCGCCCACGCGCCGCGTGATCGCCGCCACCGCCTCCGGGGCGCGTCTGTTGCCCGCGGCGCCGGCGATGCTCGGGGTGCTCACCGAGGTCGCTGCCAAGCGTGGCCCTCTCACAGCACGCGTCTGCGACTGACTGTTCGACAATCGGGTCCGCGCGCAGCATCACACAACGAGTTGAGTCGGGGCGCCGGGATTCGAACCCGGGACCTCGGCCACCCAAAGGCCGCGCGCTACCAGGCTGCGCCACGCCCCGCTCGTTCCACAGGGTAGAGGGCCAGGGCGCGGCCGGGGCGCCACCGGACCTCGGCGGGGCCTTCGCCGACCCATCTCTACACGCTCTTCCCCACACCTGAGCCTGCTAACCGCACCCTTCTACTTCTCATCGCCTCCGCGCGGGAGTACCATGGATCGTGAGGGGTCGATCGGAGGGCATCGCGTGATCGATATGAAAGGCGGGCTGGCATGAAGCAGGCAATTGCGCGGCGGGATGCCGCTACAGGGACGTTCAAGCACACGGTTGCGGTGCGCGAGCACCACGTGACGGTCGATGAGCCGCTCGACAGCGGCGGCGAGGACGCGGGGCCCGATCCGCAGGAGCTGCTTGCGGTCAGCCTCGCCTCGTGCACCGCGATCACGATGGAGATGTACGCCGCGCGCAAGGGCTGGGACATCGGGCACGTCGAGGTGCAGGCGCAGTACACGCCGGCCGAGCGCGGCTGTCCGACGCGGTTTGAGATCGTGCTGCACCTGCCCGAAAACCTTCCCGAGGAGCAGGTTCAGCGGCTGCAGGTGATCGCCGCCAAGTGCCCCGTCCATCGCGTGCTCGACGGCGAGGTGATGTTCGCCGAACGCGTCCAGCGCACGCCCGCGCTGGCGACTGCCGGCTGAGGACGCGGCGTCCCGAGCGGCGGGCGGCCCGGCGCATTGGGCTTAAGGGCGGGGACGGGTCCGAGCAAACCGGGGACAGACCGGGTAGCGCCTATAGGGTGAGCGGATCGCCATTCCCAGCTCTCCCGCCTCCCCCACCGGCCAGACTCCCGCCGCGGTGCTCGTGCCGCTGTTCCTCACAGACGAGCACGAGCCGCATGTCGTCTTCACCCGCCGGCGCGCCGACCTGCGCCGCCACGCCGGGGAGATCTCATTCCCGGGCGGGCGGCGCGATCCCGAGGACGCCGATCTGCTGGCGACCGCGCTGCGCGAGGCCGAGGAGGAGATCGGGCTGCCACGCGAACGCGTGCGCGTGTTGGCAGAGCTGCCCGCCGTCTCGACGTTCGTGACCGGCTATGAGATCCACCCGTACGCCGGCCTCATCCCGGCCGGGCTGGCCTGGACGCTCTCCCCGCACGAGGTCGACGCCGTGCTCGAGCTGCCGCTCGCCGCGCTGCGCGCGGGACGCACGCGCACCCGCCTGACCCGCCGCGGCTTTCAGTTTGAGACCGACGCCTACCTCGTCGCAGACAACCTCATCTGGGGCGCCACCGCGCGCATCCTCGAGCACCTGCTGGAACGCGCCGACACGCTGCTGGCCGACATGGCCTCGGCCCCCACGTCCCCGCCCACCGAGCGAGGCTGACCGAGGCCGGCCTGGCGGAGGGGGCGCCGGCGGGCCGAATCAGCTGGGTTGAGGCACCAGGCGGATGTAGGGCTTGGGCTCCTCCCACCCGTCCGGATAGGCCTCCCGCGCCTCCTCGTTGGACACCGCGCCGGAGATGATCACCTTCTCGCCGTCGCGCCAGTTGACCGGCGTGGCGACCTTGTGCTTGGCGGTCAGCTGCAGCGAGTCGACCACGCGCAGCACCTCGTCGAAGTTGCGCCCGGTCGTCATCGGATACACGAGGATCAGCTTGACCTTCTTGTCGGGGCCGATCACGAACACGTTGCGCACCGTCTGGTTGTCGGCGGGCGTGCGTTCGGTGGGGTCGCCCGAAGTGCTCGCCGGCAGCATGCCGTACAGCTTGGACACCTCATAGTCGGCGTCTGAGATGATCGGGTAGTTGGGCGCCGTGCCCTGCGTCTCCTCGATGTCCTTGGCCCACTCCTCGTGCCTGTCCAGGGGGTCCACCGACAAGCCGATGATCTTCACGCCCCGCTTGTCGAACTCGGGCTTGGCCGAGGCCATGTAGCCGAGCTCGGTCGTGCACACCGGTGTGAAGTCCTTGGGATGCGAGAACAGCACCGCCCAGGAGTCGCCGATCCAGTCGTGGAATTTGATCGGGCCCTCCGTGGTCTGCGCCTCGAAGTCCGGGGCGATATCGCCCAGTTGCAGCGTCATTTGTCTCATCGATCCTTTCTATCGGGTCGCTCGTCAGTCGAACTTCGCCGACTCCGGATACGAGCTTCCTCTGAATCAGCTTCTTTGCCTGCGAATCCTGATCTGGTTTTAGGGGTTATGCCTATGGTAGCGAACGGCGGTGGGGTTTCCGGGGTCGAGCAGGCGCCTCACCGCGCCTGTCGCAGCCATCAGCCAGGCGTCGCTGTCGGCTGGATCCGCGCGCACGTATGACACCGGGATCGCGTTGCGCGCCGCCATCCGCTTCACTATCCGCTCGCCCTCGCTCGTGGGTGCGTCCTCGCGCGTGGGGGCGCCCTCGGCATCGGCCTCGCCGACGGGCACCTCGTACACGAACCCGCGCATGGTCGAGTCGATCGCCAGCGCCATGAACGCCTCCAGTCGCGGGCCGTGCAGCGCGTGGACCTCTTCGGGAGCGCCCGTCGCTCGCGCCAGCAACCAGCACGCGATCGTCACCCCGTCGAGCGCATCGCGCAGGCTCCCCAGACGGCCGGGGTCGCCGATCAGGCATTCCGCGCCGCACGCCTCGATCGCCGCGCGACCGTCCTGCGTGCGGGTCACAACCCGCGCGGCGTGCCCCTCGCGCAGCAGCCCGCCTGCCAGACGTCTGCCGCGACAGCCGCCGCCAACGATCAACACCCGCGCCACGCCGCGCGATCCTACATCCTGACCGGCGATCTCGGCCGACATGGGCACTTCCCCGGACATACAGACGCCGCGGCCGAGCCGGCCGCGGCGTCTGACTGAGGGGGTGGGTCAGACCAGGGTGGGAGCCGGGATCTGCTCGAGCGCCACCGGAGAGGTATGGGTAGCGGCGCTCGAGCAGAGCCCGGCATTCGCGGCACCTGCGCCTATCTCGAATCCCTCCCCCGCCGATCCTTTACCGCCCATTACGTCAAGAAAAGCACGGTTTCTAGGACGTGTCAATGGGTTGTGAAAACTTCTGTCAATACGTCCAACCTCGCGTGCGCCGTTGTCCATCCAGGCGTCACGCGGTTTCGGCGCGCTCGGGCAGGACGGGGATAAGACGCGCTGCGCTCGGCGGCTTGCTCGCGATCGGATGCTGTGCTCGACGACTGTGCTCGACGACTGTGCTCGACGACTGTGCTCGGCGACTTCCCACGTCCAATACGATCCGCGACGATGAGCGACACCACATCAGATCTGGCCGGCCAGGTCGCAGACGTCGTCACGATGGACAAGATCGTCGCGCTGTGCAAGCGGCGCGGGTTCGTGTTCCCGTCCTCGGAGATCTACGGCGGGGTCGGCTCGACCTACGACTTCGGGCACTACGGCGTACTGCTGAAGAACAACGTCAAGAACGCCTGGTGGCGGGCGATGCTGCAGGAGCGCGATGACATCGTCGCGATCGACTCGGCGATCCTCCAGCACCCCCGCGTGTGGGAGGCCAGCGGTCATCTCGCGGGGTTCACCGACCCGCTCGTGGACTGCAAGACCTGCGGACAGCGCTTCCGCGCCGACCATCTCGGCGATCTTCAGTGCGGGCGCAAACCCTCCAAGCACCCCGGGGAGGCCGAGGAGTGCGAGCTGACCGACGCGCGCGAGTTCAACCTCATGTTCGAGACGACGATCGGACCGGTCCGCGACTCGGGCTCGGTCGCCTACCTGCGCCCGGAGACCGCCCAGGGGATCTTCATCAACTTCAAGAACGTCCTGCAGTTCTCGCGCAAGCGGCCTCCCTTCGGGATCGCCCAGGTCGGCAAGTCCTTCCGCAACGAGATCACCCCCGGCAACTTCATCTTCCGCACGCGCGAGTTCGAGCAGATGGAGATGGAGTTCTTCGTGCCCCCGGCCGAGGCTCAGCAGTGGTTCGAGCACTGGCTGGCACAGCGCGAGCGCTGGTATGTGGAGCTCGGCCTGCGCCCCGACCACCTGCGCCTGCGCGCCCACGACGCCGATGAGCTCTCGCACTACTCCTCGGGCACCTCCGATGTCGAGTACCTCTTCCCCATCGGCTGGTCCGAGCTCGAGGGGATCGCCAACCGCGGCGACTTCGATTTGACCCGCCATGCCGAGTTCTCGGGCGAGAAGCTCGAGTACTTCGACCAGGCGACCGGCGAGCGCTACGTCCCGCACGTGATCGAGCCCGCCGCGGGAGCAGACAGGGCGACGCTGGCGTTCATGGTCGACGCCTACGACGAGGAACTCGTCTCCCGCGAGGGCGCGGGCGCCGGGGAGACGCGCACCGTCCTGCGCCTGCACCCCCGTTTGGCGCCGATCAAGGCCGCGGTCCTTCCGCTGGTGGGCAAGGACGGCCAACCCGAGCTCGCGCGTGAGGTGTATGAGTCGCTGCGCGAGCGTGTGCAGGCCGAGTACGACACTGGGGGCGCGATCGGCAAGCGCTACCGCCGCCAGGACGAGATCGGCACGCCCTTTTGCATCACGATCGACCACCAGAGCCTCGAGGACCGGACCGTCACCTTGCGCGAGCGCGACTCGCTCTCCCAGGAGCGCCTCTCGATCGAGGGGCTTGACTCAGAGATCGAGCGGCGCATTCAGGCGCCGTGGCGGACTCCCAAGCTGGATGTCAAGAGGTTGTGAAAGGGAGGTTGGGAGTATGCACTTTTTGTTTTTTGGTAACTATGGTATTGACTCGTAGTGACTATAGTATTGCTCGGCTAATGCCATAGTATCGACCCTTAACGTCTTTCGAGGACACACAAGCCACCAGCCCGGCCCGATAGGAGAACGATGGACTTCGACCTGACCGACGAGCAGCGCCTGATCCAGCAGACCGCGCGCGAGTTCACCGACCGCGAGATCGTTTTGCAGTCGCGTGAAAATGCGCGTAACCACCATTTCGACCTGGATCTGGTCAAGAAGGTCGCCGACCAGGGCTACCTAGGCGCGATCGTGCCCCAGGAGTACGGCGGCGCCGGTCTCGACTACTTCAGCTACGGCCTCGTCGTCGAGCAGATCGGCCGCGGGGACTCGGCGATCCGCACCGTGATCTCGGTCCAAACCTCGCTCGTGTGCTCGGGACTGGTCAAATTCGGGACCGAGGCCCAGAAGCGCAAGTACCTGCCCAAGCTGTGCTCGGGCGAGTGGCTCGGCTGTTTTGGCCTCACAGAGCCGGACACGGGCTCGGACGCCGCTAACCAGAAGACGCGCGCGCGCAAGACTGACTCCGGCTGGGTGCTCAACGGCTCGAAGATGTGGATCTCGATGGCCAACTACGCCAAGCTCGCCCTGATCTTCGCCCAGACCGACCCCGCGCTCGGCCACAAGGGCGTCGCCTGCTTCCTCGTCGACACCGAGCACCCCGGCTACTCCGCGCAGACGATCGAGCACAAGATGGGCCTGCACGCCTCCGACACCGGCTCGATCTCCCTCGAAGACGTCGAGGTCTCAGACGAGGACATGCTCGGCGAGGTCGGCGACGGCTTTCGCATCGCGATGTCCAACCTCGACTCCGGGCGCTACTCGGTGGCCGCGGGCTGCGTGGGCATCTGCCAGGGCTGCGTGGACGCGTCGGTCTCCTATGCCAAGGAGCGAGAGCAGTTTGGCCGGCCGATCGCCTCCTTCCAGCTCGTGCAGGCGATGATCGCCGACATGGTCCTGAAGACCGACGCCTCGCGGATGCTCGTGTGGCGCGCCGGCTGGCTCAAGGACCAGGGCCGCCCGAACACCCTGGAGACCTCGATCGCCAAGCTGCACGCGACCGAGGCGTCGCTGGAGTGCGCGAACATGGCGATCCAGGTCCACGGCGGCGCCGGCTACGTCGACGATCACCCGGTCGAGCGCTACTACCGCGACGCGCGCGTCACGACCATCTACGAGGGCACCTCCCAGATCCAGCGGCTGATCATCGGGCGCGGCATGACCGGCATCAACGCGCTCGTGCCGAGCTGATGTTCGACCAGCGCCGGCCGATGCACGCTCGTGCCGAGGAGATGCACCCCCGCGCCGGGGGGATATGCGACCGTGCCGAGGCGATGCACACCCGCGGCGAGCTGATGTACGACCTACTGTTCGGATGGCAAACGCGCGCGCGTACGCGTGCGCGCGCGTTCAACGTCGTTTTTGTACGTCGTGTCTGAGCGCGACCCAACCGCCCCGGCAAGCGTCATCGGCGTTCTCGGCGCCGGCACGATGGGCGCGGGCATCGCCCAGCTCGCCGCCCGCGCGGGCGCGCGCACGCTGCTGCACGACCCACTTCCCGACGCACTGGCACGAGGGGCGCAGCGCGCGCGCGAGGGCCTGGCCAAGGAAGCCGCCAAGGGCCGGCTGCAGGCCGGGGAGGCAGAGGCGGCCGCGTCGCGGATCGAGACGGTCGACACCCTCGACGCCATGTCCGACTGCGAGCTCGTGATCGAGGCCGCCCCCGAGCGCCTGGAGCTAAAGCACGAGCTCTTCGCCCGCCTTGCGCAGATCGTCGCGGGCGAGTGCGTGCTCGCGAGCAACACCTCCTCACTGCTGGTCACGGCGATCGCGGCGGCCGTCCCGCGCCCGGAGCGGGTGGTCGGCATGCACTTCTTCAACCCCCCGCCGATCATGCGCCTGCTGGAGGTCGTCGCAGGCGAGCAGTCCTCCGACGGGGCGCTCGCGCTCGCGCACGCGACCGGCGAGGCGATGGGTAAGACCGTCATCCGCGCGCACGACGGACCCGGTTTCCTGGTCAACCGCTGCAACCGCCCGTTCGGCCTGGAGGCGCTGCGCATCCTGCAGGAGCGCATCGCGGACATCGAGACGATCGACCGGACCATGCGCACCGAAGGTGGCTTTCGCATGGGCCCCTTCGAGCTGATGGACCTCGTCGGGATCGACACGGGCCTCGAGATCTCGATCAGCTTCTACGAGCAGAGCTTCTACGAGCCGCGCTGGCGCCCCTCCCCAATCAGCGCCCGCTACGTCGCCGCCGGTCTCTGTGGGCGCAAGTCAGGGCGCGGCTACTACGACTACTCGCGCGACCCCTACCGCCCGCCGGACCCGGAGCCACCGGCGGACGGGGCCGCGCAAGACAAAGTCAAGCCCGCGTCCGGCGACGGGACCGAGGGCAGCGGCACCCAAGCCGATGCCACGCCCGCGCCCGCGCCCGGCGGCGTGCTCGAGCGCATCCTGTGCCAGGTGATCAACGAGTGCGCGTTCGCCCTCGGCGAAGGCGTCGGCAGCGCTCGGGACATCGACACCGGCATGACGCTCGGGCTCAACTACCCCCGCGGACCGCTCGCATGGGCCGACGAGATCGGCCTCGACCGCGTGCTGGCCGTGCTGGAAGGGCTGTGCGACGCCTACCGCGAGGAGCGCTACCGGCCGGCGCCCGTGCTGCGGCGGTTGGTGCGCGAAGGCCGCACCGGACGCACGAGCGGGGCCGGGTTCTTCGAGTACTGACCGCGCGCGGCGCGCCTACCCACCCGCCGGCGCCGCCGGCGCCCACTGGGCTTCTGCTGGATCGCCCGCGGGCATCTCCGCCGGGACGGGCACGCCGGGGGTGTCGCGCAGATACCACTCTGCGTCCAGCGCCGCTTGGCAGCCCGAGCCCGCGGCGGTGATCGCCTGGCGGTAGGTGTGGTCAACGAGGTCGCCGGCCGCGAACACGCCCGGGCGGTTGGTCCTGGTCGAGCGCCCGTCGACGACCACATAGCCGTTCTCATCGACGTCGATTTGGCCACGCACGAGCGCTGACTGGGGCTCGTGGCCGACCGCGATGAACGTGCCGGAGATCGGGATCTCGCGCTCCTCGCCCGTAACGGTGTTGACGAGCGCGGCGTGGCCCAGCGCTCCCTGCTCGCCGGCGTGCAGCGCGCTCACGCGATAGGGCGTCAGGAACTCGATGTTCTCCTGCGCCCGGGCGCGGTCGAGCATGATCTTCGAGGCACGGAACTCGTCGCGACGGTGCACGATCGTCACGTGGGCGGCGAACTTGGACAGGAAGATCGCCTCCTCCATCGCCGAATCCCCGCCGCCGACGATCAGCGTACGGGCATCTTTGAAGAACGCCGCGTCACATGTCGCGCAGTAGCTGACCCCGCGCCCGCCGAGCTCCTCCTCGCCGGGCACGCCGAGCTTCTTGTGCTCGGCGCCCATCGCCAATATGACCGTGCGCGCACGGTGCTCCTCGCCGCCCACCCACACGCGGTGGACGCCGGGGGGGCCGGGATGAGCGGAATCCAACCCATCGGCCAGCTCGACGCGCTCGGCCTCATCGGTGATCAACCGCGCCCCAAACCTCTCGGCCTGGTCGCGAAACTTCTGCATGATCTCCGGGCCCATGATCCCCTCGGGAAACCCGGGATAGTTCTCGACGTCGGTCGTCTGCTGCAACAGCCCGCCCCAGGCGAACCCCTCGATCACGAGCGGTCGCAGATTCGCCCGCGCGGTGTACAGAGCGGCGGTGTACCCGGCCGGGCCGCTGCCGACGATGATCACGTTCTCGACGTTCTCCGTCTCGCTGCTCTTACTGCTGCTCATCCGATGGTCTCCGCTGGTAGTGGATTCAGTGTGGCTGGTATGGATGGTGTCATTTGGCCGAGTCGGGCTGGCCGGTTGCTGTTCATCGTTGGCAACCGCTTTACTTTGTAAAGTATAGAGCCTACAGGGCCTGAACGCTCGTCGCCTCGATCCCGCCGCCGACTCTCGCGGGCTCGGCGCAGGACGCCGTGCCGGCGCCCTGCTGTTCGTGGCGCCAGCGCGCGACCGTGCGGCGCAGCTGGAAGTAGGCCACCGCGCCCGGGATCGTGGGCAGCCAGAACGAGATCCCCCGGTAGGACAGCACCGCGAGCACGGCCAGGTCGAAGCTCACCCCGAACGCGACCAGGGCGCCGATCATCCCACCCTCGACGCCGCCCAGACCCCCGGGCAGCGGCAGCAGGTTGCCGAGCATGCCGAGGAAGTAGGCCATCCAGATGACCGTGAACGGCGGCGGCGACCCCCCGGCGCCGAACGCATGAAACATCGCCCACAGCACGCTGATGTCAAACCCCCACCAGGCGATCGCGCCGAGCAGGCCCGGGTCGCGCGAGCGGATCAGCTCGATCGCGGTGCGCACGCCGCTGGCGGCGAGCGCGGGCACGGTCGCGGCGCGGGCGATCCAATGCGCCAGGCGCCCCGAGTGCGAAGCCCACCGCCCCAGCCGCCGCTCGAAGTCTCCCGGCAGCAGCGCCATAGCGCCGACCGCGGCGATCAGCGCCGCCGCGGCGATCGCGGGCAGGATCGTCAGCGCAAACGAGCCGCCACCGGGAAACAGGCCGGTGCCGAGTCCGAGCCCGTCGATCAGCACCGAGCCCGCGTACACCGCATACAGCAGCACCACGAACGCCACCATGCGGCAGGCGACCAAGCGCGGCTCCATGCCCGAACGTCTGAGCGCCCACGCGGTGAGCGCGATCCCGCCGGCGCCCGCAGTGGCAAACAGGCGCGTGGCGGCCAGTCCGGCCATCGTGATCTGATAGCTCTCGCGCCAGCCGATGCGCGTGGGCGAGCGGGTCTCGGGGAGCACGAACACCGAGCGAAACAGCACGACATAGCCCGCGAACGAGGCCAGCTCGAGCACGATCCCGGCGGCAATCCACCACACGTCCCCGCCCTCCAGGCGGCGCAGCGTCTCGCCCACGCCCGCGAGCTTGGGCAGCACGAAGTACATGAAGCCGACGATCGCCAGCACGAACGCCCCCGCCGCGATCGCCTGACGCCGCGTGACGACCACACGCGGCATCTCCTCCTCGTGGCCCGCCGTGCGCCGCTTCTCCTGCTCTTCCTCAGTCGTCGCGGCCTCAGTCCCCGTCTCGCTCACCCCCTCGCGCTCGTGTCGTGCGCCACCGCCTCCAGTGCGGCCACCGCGCGGCGCAAGCCCCCCAGCGCCGGCCCCGCGCGCGGGCCCAGGCGTCGCACCGCGACCGTCAGCGCCGCGCCGCCGAGCAGGTCGACCGCGTAATGCTCGCCCAGATACACGAGCGCGAACCCGAGCACCGCCGTATAGGCGCCGCCGAGCGCGCCGGCAACCGGTCCCACCTCGGCGAGCAGGAGCGCGGCCATCAGTGATGTGGCGAAGTGCAACGAGGGCATCGCAGCCAAGGGATTGCCTCCAAGCACACTGTAGAGCGGCCCCCAGCCGTCTCTCCAGAACTGCTCCCCGTACTCGACCATCATCCGGCGCACGTCCTCGGCGCCGTGGCTCTCGCGCCCCTCGACCGAGGCCGCGTACCACGGCGGCGCGGTGGGAGCCACCCAGTAGACGCTCGCTCCCAGATCGAACACCGCGTAGGTCATCGCCGCCGCGCGCTCAAAGCGCTCGGGCCGGCGTATCAAGATGTAGAGCAGCGCGCCGTGAGGCACCATGAACCACACCCAGTGCGCCCACACGAGCACCTTGTCGAGCGTGCGCCACCGGGGCAGGCCGTCGTCGGGATCGACCAGCG
This sequence comes from uncultured Solirubrobacterales bacterium, assembly GCA_963702185.1. Classification (GTDB taxonomy): domain Bacteria; phylum Actinomycetota; class Thermoleophilia; order Solirubrobacterales; family Solirubrobacteraceae; genus Palsa-744. The sequence continues at coordinate 2,354,047 of OY969723.1, read as the reverse complement.
CGAGCGCCCGTTGCAGGCGCAGCGTCGGCAGCTCGCCCCATCCGAGGGCGCGGTCGACGTCGATCGGGTAGTCGATGTGCACGCGCCGCGCCTGGCCGGTCTCGTCGTCGTGCGGAGTCTTGTATGCCGCCAGGTACGCCCACATCTGCAGTGCGCACACCGCCACATCGCGCGTGCGCGAGCGGCGCACTGCCACGCATAGCGCGACCGGCGCGGCGAATGCGGCCGTCTGTGTGACCAGCGGGCTCGCGGGCACGCGCTTACGCACCAGTGGCGCCGCCACCCCCACCGCGAGCACCCCCCAGGCGGTTGCCCTTATAGCCCTCGACAGCCGCACTGCGCGGTGAGTATACGGTCGCGTCCGGGCGTCTACACGGCAGCGTCCGGGCGTTTCAGCCCGCGAGCACGCGATCGGCCGAACGCATGGCCGCCGCTGCGACAAACGCGCCGATGACCCGACTCGCCGTGTCGGCCTCCGGATGCCACTGCACGCCCAGCACAAACGAGCAGTCCGGCAGCTCGATCGCCTCGGGCAGCTCATCCAGCGTGGAGTTGCCGCTCACGACGAGGCCCTCGCCCAGCCGCTGCACGCCCTGATGGTGGTGGGACTTGGTCGCGTGCGTGAGCTCACCCGCAGCCCGGGCCGCGAGCGAGCCCTCGGTCAACAGCACGTCGTGGTCGGCGCCGTCGAACGAACCCACCACCCGGCGGTGCTCGTGGTGGCCGTAGCGCTCGGGCACGTGCTGGTGCAGCGTGCCGCCGCGGGCGACATTGATCAGCTGCATGCCGCGGCAGATCCCCAGCACCGGCATATCTCTTGCGATCGCCGCGCGGGTCAGCGCGATCTCGAACGCGTCGCGCTCGGGAACGGTGTCGACCGTCTCGGGGTGGGCCGCTTCGCCGTAGGAGCCGGGATCGATGTCGGCGCCGCCGATGAGCATCAGGCCGTCGATCAGATCGAGCGCCTGGCCGGGATCGTCGATGAGCTCGGGATCGACCGGCAACACCAGCGCCATGCCCTCGGCGTCCTGGACGGCCTGCACGTAATTTCGCGGCATCAGCAGCGCCTGCATGTCCCACACGCTCCACCGCGCCCGCTCGAGCGCCGCGCACATGCCGATCACAGGTCTGGTCATCTCCTCACACCATAGGATGCACGGCATGGATCTACAGACAGTCAACGTGTCCGTCGCCCACGGCGTCGGCACGATCGAGCTGAACCGGCCGGACACGATGAACGCCTGGAACCAGCAGTTCGGGGAAGATCTGCTCGCCGCGCTGCACCACGTCCGCCGCGATGAGGCGGTGCGCGCCGTGGTGATCTCGGGCGCCGGGCGGGGGTTCTCCTCGGGCGCGGACCTCAAGGACTTCGGCGCGGAGACGACTCCGGACGGGCGGCCGGACGTGTACAAAACGCTCACCCACCGCTACCACCCGATCATCACGGCGATCCGCGAGACCCCCAAGCCGGTGCTCGCGGCGGTGCACGGGCCGGCGGTCGGGATCGGCTGCTCGCTGGCGCTGTGCTGCGATCTGATCCTCGCCGCGCAGAGCGCCTACTTTTTGCTGGCGTTCGTGAACATCGGCCTGGTCCCCGACGGCGGCTCCTCGCTGTTCGTGCCCACCCGCGTGGGCATGGCCCGCGCCACCGAGATGGCGATGCTGGGCGAGCGCGTGCCCGCGCAGCAGGCCCTGGACTGGGGCCTGATCAACCGCGTCGTGCCCGACGAGCGCTTCGCCGCCGAGTCGCGCGAGCTGGCGCTGCGCCTCGCATCCGGCCCGACCCGCTCCTACGCCGGCACCAAGCGCCAGCTGAACAACTGGCTGTACGCGCGCATGGCCGAGCAGCTCGAGCTCGAGGCCCAGATCCAGCGCGAGATGGCGGGCTCAGAGGACTTCCTGGAGGGCGCGATGTCCTTCGTGGAAAAGCGCCCGGCGCGCTTTGCGGGCAAGTAGACAAGTTCTGAGGCTGCCACAAGGGCCGGCTTTGCCGGCCCGACGCCGGTCCCACCACGGCCGGGGGGTGGTCGGGAGGGGGGCCTGACCCCCTCCCGCTAGGACAAGTAGCAATCGTCATCAAGCACTTCCCGCCCGCGCGTGAATAGAATCCCGCTCGCTTTGACGCACCTGCTCGCAACAGCACTCCCCGCGCCGGCCACGATCCAGGCCGTGCTCGCGTTCTTCACGCCCGAGTCGGGAGGGTCGCCGAACGCGAACAACATCGACTCGCTGTACAAGATCGTGCTCGTCATCGCGCTGATCATCTTCGTGGCGGTGATCGGCGGGCTGACCTACGCGATGATCCACTTCCGCGCGCGCAAGGGCGCCACCGCCAAGCAGACCCACGGCAACACCCGTCTTGAGATCGGCTGGACCGCGGCCGCGGCGGTCATCCTCGTGGGCCTCGCGATCCTCACGTTCTCGCGCCTGAGCTCGATCGAGACGCCGCCCAACTCCGACGCGGCGGGGGCTAATCTGAGCACCGCCGAAGCCCAGGAGGAAGCCGGCGATGGCGGGGGCGGCGGCGGCAAGCTGTACGCGACCGCCACCCAACACCTCCCCCCCAACGGCAAATCGCTGGAAATCAAGGTGATCGGCAAACAGTTCGTATGGCAGTTCGTGTACCCGGGCGCCACCGAACGCAACGGCCTGGGCGCGCCCTACTCCTATGAGGAACTGGTCGTCCCGACCAAAACGACCGTGACCCTCGACATCGTCTCCCAGGACGTCGTGCACTCCTGGTGGGTGCCTCAGCTCGGCGGCAAGTTCCAGGCCGTGCCCGGCTACCACAACTACACCTGGTTCAAGATCGAACACCCCGGGATCTTCCGCGGCCAGTGCGCCGTGCTGTGCGGCCGCGGCCACGCGCGCATGATCGCGACCGTCAAGGCGATCCCGCCGGCCCAGTTCGAAGCGTGGCTCGTCCGCCAGCGCCAGCTGATCGCAGAAGCCAACCACGAAGCGGCGATCGCCCGCGCGAAACTCGACTCCCAGGTCGGCGCCGGCCAGGTCGAGAACCCCTAGACCGCAACCTGCAACCCAGGAGACCCAGCCCCCAATGGCCACAGCAGTAGCTCAACCAGTCCCCCAGATCGTCGCCCACCGCGCCGAACCCGAGCCTCGCGGCTGGATGAGCTGGATCACGACGACCGATCACAAGCGCATCGGGATCATGTACATGGTCACGACGTTCGCGTTCTTCTGCCTCGGCGGAGTCGAGGCGCTGATGATCCGCCTGCAGCTCGGCGCGCCGGAAAACACGCTGGTCGCGCCCCAGACCTACAACCAGCTGTTCACGATGCACGGCACCACGATGATCTTCCTGTTCATCGTGCCAATGATGGCCGGTCTGGCCAACTACTTCGTGCCGCTGATGATCGGCGCGCGCGACATGGCCTACCCGCGGTTGAACGCGCTCTCCTACTGGCTGCTGCTCGCCGGCGGGATCGTCTTCTACGCCTCGATCTTCTGGAACCCGCCGGAATCGGGCTGGATCAGCTTCGTGCCGCTGGCCAACTCCACGTTCTCACCCGGAGGCGGCGAGGACGCGTGGATCTACCTGATCCACCTCACCGGGCTGTCCTCGATCTTGGGCGCGATCAACTTCTACGTGACGATCGTCAACATGCGCGCCAAGGGACTCAGCTTGGGCCGGCTGCCGTTGTTCATCTGGACGATCCTGACCTACTCGGTCCTGTTGATCGTGGCGCTGCCCGTGATCGCCGCGGCCGTGACGATGCTGCTCGCCGAACGTCACTTCGGCGCGCACTTCTTCGACCCCGCCGAGGGCGGCTCGCCGATCCTGTGGCAACACCTGTTCTGGTTCTTCGGCCACCCCGAGGTCTACATCATGGTGCTGCCGGGATTCGGGGTCATCTCCGAGATCCTGCCCGTCTTCGCGCGCAAGCCCATCTTCGGCTACAAGGCGATCGCCGCCTCGACCGTCGCGATCGCGTTCCTCGGCTTCCTCACCTGGGCGCACCACATGTTCACCGCCCCGATCCCCGAGGCCGTCGTCGTGTTCGTGATGCTCTCCTCCTACTTCATCGCCGTCCCCACCGGCGTGAAGATCCTCAACTGGATCGGCACGCTGTGGAACGGCACGGTCGAGTACCGCACGCCGCTCCTGTTCTGCGCTGGGGCTATAGCGATCTTCTTGATCGGCGGCATCTCCGGCGTCTTTTTGGCGACGTTCCCGATCGACTGGCAGGTCAACGAAACCTACTTCGTCGTCGCTCACCTGCACTTCGTGCTGCTCGGCGGCGCGGTGATGCCGATCTTCGCCGCGATCTACTTCTGGTTTCCGAAGATCACCGGGCGCATGCTCGGCGAACACCTCGGGCGGCTGAGCTTCACGCTGATCTTCATCGGCATCCTCGTCACGTTCATGATCCAGCACGCGATCGGCCTCGACGGGATGCCCCGGCGCGTGTACGAGTACCCCAACGTCGGCAACCTCGCCCTCTACAACCTGATCTCCACGATCGGCTCGTTCATCCTCGCCGCCGGCGTGCTGACGACGATCATCAACGTCTGGCGCTCGCTCAAAGTCGGCGCGATCGCCGGCCCGGACCCGTGGAAGGCCAACACCCTGGAGTGGTTCACGACCTCACCCCCGCCGGTCAACAACTTCGACACGATCCCCGTCGTGCGCTCGGCCGAGCCGATGAAGGACATCCGCCGCGAGGTCGCCCGGCGCACGGGCACCGGCTCGGGCGCGGACGTCTCCATCCCCGGCGGCGCGACCGTCCCGGCGGGCGCCACCCAAGTTGGCGTGTAGCGCCGGACTCGACGGGCCGGCCACCCGCTTGCGCGGACCGTCGTCGTCCCGCCACTGACCCGCGGCGATAGGATGCCTCGGCGATGAGCCCACCAACTACAGGCGCCGTCCAGGCGATCGAGGCGCCGGCGGCGGGGAGTGCGGCGGCGGGCACCGGCACCTCCGCAGCCGCGAACGCGCCTCACCTCGGCCTCACAGCCGATCGCAGGTCTGGCGGCACGCTCGGGCTGCTCGGCGACTACCTGGAGCTGACCAAGCCCAAGGTCCAGTCGCTGCTTTTGTTGACGACGATCGCGACGATGTACGTCGCCGGCGACCCCTCGCTCGGGCTGATCGCGCTCACCTGCCTGGGCGGCTATCTCTCGGCCGGGGGCGCGGGCGCCGTCAACCACTGGTTCGACCGCGACATCGACGCGCGCATGACCCGCACCGCCTCGCGTCCGATCCCCTCAGGTCGGGTGCGCCCGGGGGCGGCGCTCGCGTTCGGGTGCGCGCTGGCCGCCCTTTCGTTCCTCGAGCTCTCGCTGACCGTGAACGTGCTGGCCGCGAGCCTCGCTCTTGCGGGCTTCGTGGGCTACGTGGGCGTGTACACGATGTGGCTGAAGCGGCGCACGGTCCAGAACATCGTGATCGGCGGCGCCGCGGGCGCGATCCCTCCGCTGGTCGGCTGGGCCGCGGTTCGCGGCTCGCTGGGCGGGACCGCAGTTCTTCTGTTCTTCATCGTCTTCTTCTGGACCCCTCCCCACTTCTGGGCGCTGTCGCTTTTGATGAAGGACGAGTACGCGCGGGTCGGCGTGCCGATGCTGCCCGCGGTGCGCGGCGAGGAGGAGACGCGCCGGCAGATCCTCATCTACACCCTTCTCCTCTACGCGGTCACCCAGCTTCCCTTCTGCGCCGGCGGGCTCGGCGCCATCTATCTGGCCGTCTCGATGACGCTCGGCCTCGGCTTCATCTTCGGCGCGATCCGCCTCTACCGGCGCCGGGACCGGCGCTCCGCTTTGCAGCTCTACCTGTACTCGCTGGCCTATCTCGCCCTGCTCTTCTGCGGGATGGTCGCCGACGTGCACCTATAGGGGCGCGCGCTGCCGCCGATCCCTATAGACTTCGCCTCGCATGGACAGACGACTCGCACGCAAGAACATCCGCTCAGGCCTGATCGTGTGCGCGATCTGCATGTTCATGTTCGGCATCACCTTTGTGGTCGCGGCCGCCTACATCTCGTGAGCCCGCTCGACCCCGACATCCCGCCCGTCGGCGAGGAGGTCCACCTCCCCGGCCCGTCGGTCCTACCGCTGCTGACCGCGGTCGGCGTCACGCTCGCGCTCGTGGGCATCACCACCATGATCGAGCTGAGCGTGATCGGCGTGCTGCTCACGATCTACGCCGTAACGCGCTGGATCAAAGAGACGCGCCACGAAATCGACGAGCTTCCGCGCGAGCACTAGGCTCGCTGAAGCGCCCTCACCCCAAGGCAGCGGCACTCTCCGGCACCGGGCAGATCGCCCCGTCCTCGGTCCAGCAGCGCACGACATCGCGCACCGACAACACGCCGGCGATCTCGCCGCCCTCCATCACGATCAGGTGGCGAAACCCGCCCCGCACCATCGCGGCGGCGGCCTCCTCCAGCGACCAATCCGGCGCCGCGTACACGACCTCGCGCGTGAGGTGATCGGCAACCAGCTCGCGGTCGACGTCCTGGCCGGCGCCGACCGACAGCAGAATGTCGCGCTCGGTCACGATCCCCGGTCCGTGCCCGTCGGGGTCGAGCACGATCGCCGCACCCACGCGGCGCTCTGACATCAGCCTCGCCACCGCCCGCAGCGTGTGTCCGGGACCGACCGTCAGCGCCGTCTGAGTCATGCCGTCGCGTACCTGCACGATCTTCCTATTGTAACGATTGACTCAAGGAGGTGGGAGCTCCTCCAGCTCGCCCCGTGCCGCCGCGATCACCCCGCGCGCCACGCCCTGCCACGACCAGCGCTCGCGCACGACCCGCACGAGCGCCGCGCGGGTCCGCTCGCGCAGGTCCGGGTCGATTTCAAGCCACGCGACGATGCGCTGCGCGATGGCCTGCGCGGCGAGGTCGTCGACCGGGAACGACAGCAGCGGCGCCACCGCGGCCGGCACCGCCTGCGCCAGCGCGTCTGAGACCTCGGCCAGGCCCGAGTGGGCGGCGCTGATCGGCAGCGCCCCGCACGCCGCCCCCTCGACGGCGACCATCCCGAACGCCTCTGCAAACGTGCTCGGCACGATCAGCGCCTCGCACACCGGGAGCAGCTCTGCCAGCTCCTCATGGTCGAGACGGCCGGTGAACACAACCCGCTCGCCAAGCGGCGCCGCCGCCGCTTCCAGGCGCTCGCGCTCGGCGCCGAACCCGACGATCGCCAGGCGCGCCGCCGGCACACGCGCCAATACAAGCGACCAGGCGGCGAGCAGCAGATCGACCCCCTTGGCGGCGATCAACTTGCCCACGAACGCCACGATCCGGTCTTCTCCAGGTTGTAGGCGCTCCATGGCGTCGGCGGCCGCCCGCTCGTCGCGGGCGAACGCGCTGGGACTGGGTCCTCCGGTTGCCGGCCCCGGGGCAGTGGGAGCGGCCGAGGTGGGAGCGGCCGAGCGCAACTTGGCGATCAGCGCGCGCAGCCCTTCTGCCGCCTTCCCGGGCTCGCGCGGCTCGAACCGGTCGACGTCCACACCCGGTGGCCCGAGGCGTGTGCGCGCCCGCAGCCAGGACACGTCATCACTCCCGCCGTCGTCCCCACCCCTGTCGTCGCCCTCACCCCTGTCGTCGCCCTCACCTCTGTCGTCGCCCTCACCTCTGTCGTCGCCCCCACCTCTGTCGTCGCCCCCACCTCTGTCGTCGCCCCCACCCCTGCCAGCGTCCTCCAGCGCCCGCCACAGACTCTCGGCCGTGTGCCGCGACCCCACCAGCACGCCTCGCGCGCTCGCCAGCCCCTCGCGGGCATAGGGCAGGAATCGGTCGGGTTCGGGCTTGACCGTGTACTCGAGCGCGCTGCCGTGGACCTTGACGGCATATGGCACGCTCGCGCCTTCGCCGAGCGCAGCCCCTCCGAGTGCACGGGCGAGAATGACCGGCCCCATGACGAGATGGTTGGCGAGGGCGATGTCCGGACGGGCGCGCGCGACCACATCGCGCACCGCCGCCACGTTCGCGTCGATGTACCCGGCGATCTCCTCATCGGTGCACTCGGCAAACGGCCTTGCTTCGATCGCCTCGTAACGGTCGGCGACATACACCGGCAGCAGCTGGCCGATGTTCGGTCGATACACGGTGCAGCATCCGGATCGATCGGGCACCTGCCGGCGGAGGATGTGCACACGCAGCTCGCCCCCATCCCAGTCGCCGCACGCATCGACAAACGCGTGATCCTCGGGATGGCGGTCCTGGCATAACAGGTGCACCTCGTGACCGAGATCGACCAGCGCCGACGCCAGCCTTGCTGTGTACACGTTCGAGCCGGTGCCGCCGAGCAGGTAGCCGTGGAAGATGAGCACGCGCATGATCGCGGCCACCCTATTGGTCGCCCGACTGGGCGTGGATCGCCACCGACCCCAGCGCGGATCGCCACCGACCCGGCGGCCGCGCCCGACCGGACCGGCGCCGCCCGACCACACGCACGGTCTGCCCACTGCGGTAGAGTCCACGCGCATGAGCACACAACAGCGCTACCGCCTGCGCAATCCCGTCAGCGGGCGGGAAGTCGTGGTCGAGGCCCAGCCCGGGGAGATCTACACCGACCGGGACACGGGCGATGAGATGGAGATCGTCGGCAAGCTGCTGCCGCTCGCGCCCTCTTCTTCCAAGCTGTCGTGGGCGGTCGAGAACCTGCGGTTCTGCCCCTGGTGCGACCAGCTGTCCCAGCGCGATCTGAACGACTGCCCGACCTGCGGACGGCGGATGGGCCCGCTCGGCGCCCAGTCCTGACCTGGCGCGTATGGACGCGTGAGCGCATGAGCGCGGACGCACACCACACCCACAACAGCTTCCCCACACGCAGGACCCTCGCGCTGGCCGCGGCCGCGGTGCTGGCGTTGGCGTGCGGGGTTGGACTGGGAGCGTGCGGCGGATCGAGCAACGTCTCGGACGCCGTCCCCAAGAGCACGCCCGAAATCACCCCCCCGACCGACACGAGCGCGGAAAAGGCGGCCAGCCAGACCACCGCCACCTCGACGACCTCGACCGCCAAAACCAAGACCACCGGCGAATCCGAACCGAGCTCTGAAGGCAAAGAAGCCGAAACGGGCTCCGAAGCGACCGGCGGGACCAGCGAAGGCGGAGAAACCGGCGGGGCCGGGGAAGGGACCGGCGCGGGCGCGACCGCCACGGGCAAAGGCACCGAAGAAAACACCGGTGGCGCCGGCGGCACGGGCAACGCGGGCGGCAAAGCCGAACCCTCCAAAGAATCGAGCGCCGCGACCGGCGGCGCCGGCGCGCCCTAGGGCGTTGAGATCAGCGTCGCGCTGTAGGTCAGGCGCGCCGTGCGGTACAGGCAGTAGTACTGCACGTTGCCGCCGATCGTGGTCTGGGCGGTCTGGGTCGATGTGCTCGAGCAGCTGGTCTTCGGCCGCGACGCCCGCCACGAGGTGGTGTTTTCGAAGCCCAGCGCGAGCGCCGGCGCCCACGTGGGGACGGTCAGCGCGATGACGTCGCCCTTTTTGACCGGGATCGTCGTTTCCAGCGGGAACTGAGCGGTCTTGCCGAAGTACTTTTCGAGTTTGACCAGCGGGCTCTGGGCGATCAGCTTGTAGGTGAGGTTGGGCTTCTTCTGCGGGCGCAGCACCGCGATCCCAGCTTCGGAGGCGCCGCCCTCGTTGGTGTTGAAGTACTTGATCTGGCTGGCGCTGGGCTTGCCGAGCTGGATTGTCCACGCGACGATCGTGCCTTCGCGCGGCGCGGCCAGGATGTTGGTGGCAGTGCCAACCTTGACCTGAAACCCGGTCGTACGGCTGACCGCCAGGCAGGGGGTGCCGGGGCAGCTGGGAACGGTAGCGGGCGTGGTCGCGCCGATCACGCCGACTTCGCTGAGGGTTGCGCCCGAGATTGAGGGCAGCGCCAGCACGAGCAGCGCCAGTCCCCCGGAGATCGCTGTGATTTTACGTCGCATATGCGCCATCAACACACCCGCACCGGATTTGGTGCGGTCTGCTCAGATTCGCCGCTCGCGGGCGAGTTCCTGCGCGGCCGGCACAGCGAGCTCCCGCACCGCGCCCGGCGCAACGCGCGCGACCAACGCCCGGCAGGCTAACGGGTCAGCTCACGGGCAGCCGCCCCGATCTGCTCAGGATCGCCTGGAGCCGGTGTCCACGGCAGTCGCAGCGGATCGTCGGCGTAGCGCGGGATGACGTGGATGTGGAAGTGGAACACGGTCTGCCACGCCGCCGCGCCACAGGAGTTGATCAGGTTGACCCCGTCGGCTCCGAGGCGGTCCTGCATCCGCGACGCCAGCCGGCGAGCGGCGGCGATCGCCGCGGCGAGGTCCTCGTCGGATACCTCGATCAGATCCGTCGCGTGCGTGCGGGGCACGACCAGCGCATGCCCGCGCGTGGCGGGGGCGATGTCCATGAACGCGACCGTGCGCTCGTCCTCGTCGACGACCGTTGCCGGCAGCTCGCCGGCGAGGATCTTGCAAAAGATGCAGTCCGGGTCGGACGCGAACCTGGCGAACCTGGATGCGGAAGCGGAGCCGCGATCAGAGGGGCTGTCGGTATCGGTCATCGCCCGCACAGCCTAAACATTCCGCTCGCCCGCCCCGTCGCCCGCCCCGTCTCCCACCTCGTCTGCCACCAGCCGGCGGGCATGCTCGAGCGCCTGCTCGCGCGTGAGGATCTCCCCCGCATATCGAGCCGCGGCCAGCTCTGCCAGCACCTCCCCCAGGCGCGGGCCGGGTGCCAGCCCGAGCGCGCCGGCCAGCTCGTCCCCCCGCCACAGCGGCGCCGGCGGTCCGCCCGCCGCGCGCCAGTCCAGCGCGTCGGCCAGCATCGCGCGCGCGAGGCGCATGTGCGCGGCGATCGCCTCCTGCGCCCGATCGCCGCGCGTGCCCAGACGATCGGCGACCGACAGCAGCGTCACATCGACCTCGACCGGCGCGGTGTTCTGCAGGTAGTCGAACACCGTGCGCCGCGCGAGCGGTTGCGGGTCGTGGACGAGAAACCCAAGCCGCAGATGGTGTCGCACGAGCGCCGCCACATGGGCGCGCAGACGCTCGCTGGTGCGCAGACGCCCGAGCACCTCGCGAGCCATCTCGGCGCCGCGCACGTCGTGGCCGAGGAACGTGATCCGCTCACGCCCGTCCGCCTCTCGCCCGACGGCGGCGGTGAGCGGCTTGGCGATGTCGTGCAACAGCGCGCCCCAGCGCAGCGCCTCGCCGCGCGTCAGCTCGTCCGCCAGCGGCTCGGCCAGGAGCGCCGCGATCGGTTCGGCGAGCTCGGCCGAGTCGAGCACCGCCGCGGGGTCGGCCCGCAGAGCGATCGCCTGCTCGAGCACCTCGAGCGTATGCCCGTGGACGTCGCGATGGTGGTAGCGAGACTGCTGAACGCCATGCAGCGCATCCAGCTCGGGTAACACCGCAGCGGTGATCCGCAGCGAGTCCATCAGCTCAAGGCCATCGAGCACGCGCGCAGAGGCGACGATCCGGCGCAGCTCCATGAACACGCGCTCGCCCGCGACGTCCTGCAGCGCGGGGGCGGCGCAGGTGGCGGCGCGGGCGGTGTCGGGGTCGACCGTGAACCGCAGCTCGAGCGCGAGGCGCACCAGGCGCAGGACGCGCAGCGGGTCATCCGCGAACGCTCCCGCATAGGCCATGCGCAGCCGCCGCGCGGCGATGTCGGCGAGCCCGCCCAACGGATCGACCGGCTCGCCCCCGCCGACCGGTTCGGCGATCGCGCCGACCGTGAAGTCGCGCATCCGCAGGTCGGCTGCCAGCGAGCCCCCGCGCAAGGGCTGCACGTCGACCTGCCAGCCGCGATCGCGCGCGACCACGCGCCACCCCGAGAACTCCTCAGACAGCTCAAAGCACGCCGCCCCGCTCCCGGCGGCGCCCCCATCGGCGGCGCCGCTCCGTGTGACCCGATCGGACCGCCCGACTGCGCCGGCTGCTCGGGCGATCGCGCGGGCGGCGGCCTCAGGGGAGCCCTCGACGACCACGTCCAGGTCATAGGTCTCGCGCCCGAGCGCTCGGTCGCGAGGCGCACCGCCCACAAGCCAGGCGGGCGCATCGCCGAGTGCGACCCGCACGACCTCGAGCGCCACGTTGGAGCCCGATTCGTTCACGGCGTGCACCGCACGCCCGGCCCTTCAACGCCGCCCCTTGACAAACGCCCCTCCATATGAGCCCGGTGACGAGATCGAGGATCGATCGACGCGCGGCACGCGCGCGGACAGCCCGCACGTGATCTCGTAGTTGATCGTGCCTATGCGTCGCGCGAGCTCCTCGGCAGGGATCCGCTGCGCCCCGCTCGAGCCGATCAGCACGGCCTCGGCGCCGCACAGCTCCAGCGCCCGCGGATCGGGACCGAGGTCGACGGCGACGTTGTCCATGCTCACCGTTCCCACCAGCGGCAGTCGTGCGCCGTCGATCAGCACATCGGCGTTGTCCGACAGCGCCCGGCGCCAACCGTCGCCGTAGCCGATCGGCAGCACTCCGAGATGGGTGTCGCGCGTGGCGATGTAGCGGCGTCCGTAGCCGGTGCTCTCCCCCACCCGGCATGGCTTGACCTCGGCGACGTAGGAGCGCAACTCCAGCGCGGGACGCAAGTCGTGAGCGCCGGGGTCCTCGCCAAACGGGTCCAACCCGTACACCGCGATGCCGCAACGGGCCATGTCCAGGCGGGCGTTGCCGGGGTCGCGCAGCAGCGCGGCGCTGTTGGCGGCGTGGGCGATCAGCTCGGGGTGCTCTGCCTTGACCTGCGCCGCCCATGCGACGAACGCTTCGAGCTGGCGCGCATAGAACCCGTCGTCCTCGCGGATGTCGGCGGTGGCGAAGTGGGTCATCACGCCGATCGGCTGCACCGCCGGATGGGTGTATGCCGCAGCCACCACACGCGAGGCCTCGGCCTCATCGCGCGTGCCCAGCCGGCCCATGCCGGTGTCGAGCTTGACGTGCACGCGCGCGCGGGCGGACACCCGCGCGGCCGCTTCTCCGGCCAGCGCGACCGAACGCTCGCGCCACACCACGATGTCCGCGCGCAACTCGATCGCCCGCTCGAGCTCGTCCTCGCCGCTCAACGCGCCCATGATCAAGATCGGCGCTTCGATGCCGGCCTCGCGCAACTCCTGCGCCTCGTCCACGGTCGCGACCGCCAGCCACCCGGCTCCGGCGCCCAGCGCGGCATGTGCGCAGCGGGCGGCGCCGTGGCCGTAACCGTCGGCCTTGACGACCGCGCACAGCTCCGCGCCGTCCAGCTCGGCGAGCAGGCGCCCGCAGTTGTGGGCGATCGCGTCGGTGTCGACGTACGCCACGGCGCGGGCGCGGGCGCAAGCGCGGGACCGCGCCGTCTCGCCGCCGGAAGCCATCATCTCACCCGATGCCCGTGCCTCGCCCGATATAGGCACGCCGTCCGCGAGCCGCGCCTCATCCAAACCCCGCGCCCCGCTCATGCCTCGACCGTCCGGGCGGCCGGCAGGCAAGAGATCACATCGGAGGCGATCACGCCCTCCGCGGCTCCGACCGTGCGTGCCGCGATGCGCCCGGCCCGCACGTGCAGGAGCACCCCTGCCGCGGCTGCCGCGAACGCCGGCAGCCCCTGGGCGAGCAGCGCGGCGATCGCCCCGCACAGCACGTCGCCCGTTCCGGCGGTAGCCAGGGCGGGACTGTCTCCCGGACTGACGGCCACGACACCGGAGACGGGATCGGCCACGAGTGTGTCGTCGCCCTTGAGCACGACCACCGCTTGCGCGCGTGAGGCCGCCTGGCGGGCGTGCGCCAGCCGTTCGCGCGCGATGTGCGCGGTGTCGGTGTCGAGCAGGCGCGCGAGCTCGCCGGGGTGTGGGGTAAGCACCGTGGGGATCTCGCCGCGCCCGGCGAGATCGTCGAGATGGCCGCCCGCGTGGGTGTTGGACGGGGCATGCGCGTTCAGCCCGTCGGCGTCGAGCACGAGCGGCACCTCCGCGCGCGCCGCCAGCGCCCGTGCAAACGCGACCGTGGGCTCGCCCCGGCCCAACCCGGGACCGAGCGCGAGCGCGCCTCCGCGGCGCGATGCCTCCAGCACGACCTCGACACCCGCGGGCGTCAGCATCCCGTTCTCGTCGGGCAATCCCCGCGTCATCAGCTCGGGCGGGCCGCCGCCGGCGGCGAGGGTCGCCTGCAGCGAGGCCGGCACGCATGCGGTGACGTAGCCCGCGCCCGCGCGCATCGCACCCAGGGCCGCCATCCGCGGGGCCCCGGTCAACCCGCGTGAGCCGCCGGCGACGAGCACGTGCCCGGATGAGAACTTGGTGGAGCGCGCGCCCCTGTGCACCAGCAGGTCGAGCACAGCGGGCTCGATCAGGCCGATGCCGGCCGTGACGGTCACGGCGGCAGCCCCCACGGAGCCGGCCTCGCCGGTCTCAGCGTCTATCGGTCTGGGCCCACCACGGGGGATGCCGATGTCGATCACCTCGAGCGCGCCCGCGTGGGACTTGCCCGGGTCGATCCACAGGCCCGGCTTGGCGGTGTGGAAGGTGACGGTCACGGCCGCGTGCACGGCCACGCCGGAGACGACCCCCGTGGAGGCGTCGACCCCGGAAGGCACGTCGACGCTGAGGACTGCAGCGGCGCCGGCCTCGATCGCTTCGATCGCCTCCCTCACGGCCCCGCGGGGCTCGCCCTCAAAGCCGGTCCCGAGCAGGGCGTCGACGACGACACTCGCCCGCGCGATCGCGTCGACGCCGTCGGGGAAATCACGCACCGGCGGATACCCGTCGGGCATTGGCGGCGCGCCGCCGTGCCGGCGCTCGGGGTCCTCCAATCGCTCCAGGTTGACCCGCGCGTCGCCGGCGAGCTTCTCGCGCGAGCCCGCCAGCAGCACCGTGACCTCGCGCCCCGCGTCGCGCAACAGGCGCGCCACGACGAACCCGTCACCGCCGTTGTTGCCGGCTCCGCACACCACCGCGACCGGCCCATCGGGCGCGATCCGCTCGACCGCCCGTGTCACACCCGCGCCCGCGCGCTCCATCAGATCGAGCGAGGGCACACCCCGCACCTCGATCGCCCAGCGGTCGATCGCCCGCATCCGCTCGGCGTCGGGCAGAGGCGTCAACCAGTCGGGCAGCGCGTCCACGACCAGCGATGCTAGATGGTCATGTCAAACTGAGGTGGCTGCCGTAGACGATCGCGCATCCTGTACCGTGACCACGACCACGAGATCTTCTGATTCGTCGTAGTAGTAGATGAATAGAAGCCATCGCCATGGCCCCACGAGAAAGCGCAGTCCCTCCCATCGTCCTTCCAGCTGCCGTCCGATGAAGGGGAAGCGCGCCAGGATGCCCAGCGATCGCTTGACGCGATCTCGCGTGTCGGCAGGGAGGATGTGAGTAACGATCATGCGATCGAGATCCTCGACCGCGGTCCGACTCAGCTCGACTCGCGCCACCTCAGAGCTCGTCCAGAGAGACGGTGCGTCCTTCTTTAGCCTGTCTCAATCCAAGCTGTGCTCGCTCATAGGCCCCGGGGATCCCATCGAGTAGGGCGGTGATGTTGCGTGAGTCCGGGTCGGCGTCCTCAATCGCCATGGACAACAGAGAACGCGCAAGCGTGCCCTCATGGACATGCGTCCGCTCTGCCAGACGAGCCAGCCGAGCAGCATACTCGGGATCAAGCGTGACGTTCAGGCGAGTAGTTGCCATGCCACCCAGTTTACTACACGTAACGGCACGTTCCGTGTAATCACACGCCACCTACTCCACCGTAACCGTCTTCGCCAAGTTCCGCGGCTGATCGACGTTCAGCCCGCGCAGGCGCGCGATCTCATACGCCAGCAGCTGCAGCGGGATCACCGCGAGGATCGGCTGCAGCATCCAGTCCACGGCCGGCACGTACACGACGGAGTCGGCGTGCATGGCGATCCGCGCATCGCCGGCGGTGGCGATCGCGATCACGTGGGCGCCGCGCGCGCGCACCTCCTGCATGTTGGAGGCGATCTTCTCGAGCACCGGAGAGTCGGTGGCGACCGCCACGACCGGGGTGTGCTCGTCGAGCAGCGCGATCGGGCCGTGCTTCATCTCGCCGGCGGCGTAGGCGTCGGTGGCGATATAGGAGATCTCCTTGAGCTTCAGCGCGCCCTCCAGCGCGACCGGCAGGCCGATGTGGCGGCCGATGTACAAGAAGAACTCACTGCGCCAGTGCGCCTGCGCGATCTCTCGCATCTGCGCTTGAACGCCATCCTGGCCGGTGGGCGACTCGCCTGTCAGCTCGGCGATGCAATGCGGCAGGCGCTTGAGATCGGCCACCAGCTCGGCCACACGCTCGCCGTCCAGCGTGCCCCGCAGTTGCGCCAGGCGCAGCCCGAGCAGATACATGGCGGCGACCTGACACACGAACGTCTTGGTGGCCGCCACCCCGATCTCCAGGCCCGCGCGCGTGAACAGGACTCCGTCGGCATCGCGCGTGGCCTGCGAGCCCACGACGTTTGAGATCGCCAGCACGCGTGCCCCGCGCTCGCGCGCCATGCGCATCGCCGCGAGCGTGTCGGCGGTCTCCCCCGACTGGCTGATCCCGACGACGAGATCCCCGGGGCCGAGCACCGGGTTGCGGTAGCGGAACTCCGAGGCGATGTCCATCTCCACCGGCAGCCGCGCCCATTCCTCGATCGCGTAGCGCCCGATCAGACCGGCGTGGTAGGAGGTGCCGCAGGCGATGACCACCACGCGGCTGACGTCCGCCAGCAACGCCTCGTCGAGCACACCCTCCTCGCCCAACCGCACGCCATCCCCGGCGGCGGTGCGGTCGGCGATCGTCTCGGCCACCGCGTCGGCCTGTTCGTGGATCTCCTTGAGCATGAACGTCTCATAACCGCCCTTCTCGGCGGTGTCCTCGTCCCAGTCGACGGTTTCCACGGCCCGGTCGAGCGGGGCGCCCGAGGGCGTGGTGATCGTGACGCCGTCGGGGCGCAGCACGACGATCTCGTCGTTGTCCAGGAACTGCACCTGCCGGGTGTGGGCCAAAAACGCGGGGACGGCGGAGGCGACGAACTGCTCGCCCTCGCCGCGGCCGACGATCAGCGGGCACTCGCGGCGCGCGCCCACCAGCACGTCGGGCTCATCCAGGCTCATCGCCACGAACGCGTAATGGCCCTCCAGTTCGGCATAGGCGCCACGCACCGCCGCGGCCAGATCGCCGTCGTAGTGGCGGGCGATCAGGTGGGCGATCGTCTCGGCGTCGGTCTCGGAGGTGAACTCGTTGCCTTCGGCGCTGAGGCGCTCGCGCAGCGCGATGTAGTTCTCCACGATCCCGTTGACGACCACGTGCACGCGGTCGTCGGAGTCGCAGTGGGGATGGGCGTTCTCCTCGCTGACGCGCCCGTGCGTGGCCCAGCGCGTGTGTCCGATGCCGGTTGTGGCGGGTCGGGTGGCCACCGCCACGGCGCCGGCGTCCATGCCCCCGTTCGCGCCGGCCGCTCCGGCGAGCTTGGCCTGCAGCGCGTCGAGATTGCCGACCGCGCGGACGGACTCGATCCGCCCGTCCGCGATCACCGAGATACCGGCCGAGTCATAGCCCCGGTACTCCAGCCGCTCCAGGCCGCCGAGCAGCAGCTCGCGCACCGGACGATTACCGACGTAGCCGACGATCCCGCACATTCACCGAACATACCAGCGGGTCCGTCTTATGTCCGGGAAAATGGACGCATAGGCAACGTGCCGTGACGCGTTGCCTGCGGAAGGTCCTCAGGCCAGCTCGCCGCGGACGATGTCGACCAGCCGCGTGCAGACATCATCGGCCTCAGCCTCAGTGGGCGCCTCGACCATCACCCGCACGAGCGGCTCGGTGCCGCTCGCGCGCACGAGCACGCGCCCGCGCCCGGCCAGCGCCTCGTCCTGTGCCCGCACCGCCGCGCCCACCTCCGCCGAGCCCTCGAGCGCGCCCCGGTCGCGCACGCGCACGTTGACGAGACGTTGCGGCAGCTTGACCATCGCGTCGCGTTCGCGCAGGTCGCGCCCACAGAGCGCCTCCAACGTCAAGAGCGCTCCAGCGATGCCGTCGCCGGTGCGGTTGAAGGAGAGCTCGATCAGGTGCCCGGACTGCTCCCCGCCCAGCGTCCAGCCGCGCGCCAGCAGCTCGGCCAGCACGTAACGATCGCCGACGCTGGTGCTGGCGATCTCGATGTCGGCGTCGGCCATCGCGGTGTGAAAGCCATAGTTGGTCATCACGGTCACGGCCACCCCGTCGCCGGGCAAAGCGCCGCGCTCGCGCAGGTGCAGCGCGATCAGCGCCAGCAGCTCGTCGCCGTCGACGACAGCGCCGTCGCGGTCGACCGCCAGCACGCGATCGCCGTCGCCGTCGAACGCGAACCCGAGCGCGTGTCCGCCCTCGCGCACGCGGGCAGCGAGCGCGTCGATGTGGGTGGAGCCGCAGCCGGCGTTGATGTTGCGCCCATCGGGAGCGTCGGCCAGCACGGTCACCTCCGCCCCCAGACGCCTGAAGATCTCCGGAGCGACCTCATAGGTGGCGCCGTTGGCGCAGTCGAGTACGACATCCAGGCCGGACAGGTCGAGCTCGGCAAAGCGCGAGTGCAGCTCGCGCAGATAGTCCTCGCCGGCCCCACGCAGCTCGCGGATGCGCCCGATGGCGGGGGGTGCGCCCTCACCCCCCGCCGGCGCTGGCCCGGCCGGCGCCGCGGACCCCGACTCCAGCTCGCGCTCGATCGCAAGCTCGTTCTCGTCGCTCAGCTTGTAGCCATCGGGACCGAAGAACTTGATGCCGTTGTCCTGGAAGGGGTTGTGCGATGCCGAAAGGACGGCGGCGAGATCGAACCCGTAATCGGCAATCAACAGCGGCGCGGCGGGCGTGGGCAATACTCCACCCAACAAAGCGTCACCCCCGGCGGCAGCCACCCCAGCCGCAACGGCGGCCTGGAGCATCTCTCCGGACTCGCGCGTGTCGCGAATGATCAACACCTGCGGCCGCTGCGCCCCCCGCTCAGAGCGCGCCAATCGGGTGGCGGCCTGAGCCAGCCCCAACGCCAGCTCGGCGGTCAAAAGCTCCCCGGCAACGCCCCGCACGCCGTCCGTCCCAAACAGCTTGCGCGTCATGTCGATGAACTCGATGTGTGCGTGGTCACGGGACAGCGATTACATCATCAGAGGAAGCATTCGCCAACGCATGCAGTGCGCCGTAGGGGCGACGATTCTCAAAACGTCCGGCTTTCGGACGTTTTGAGAACGCGGCCCTACCTCTTGGAGAACTGAGGCCGCTTGCGAGCCTTCTTCAGGCCGGCCTTCTTGCGCTCCTTGGCGCGAGAGTCGCGCGTGAGGAAGCCGCGCCGCTTGAGCTCGCCGCGAAGGTTGGGGTCGGCCTCCAAAAGCGCGCGCGAGACGCCGTGGCGCAACGCGCCGGCCTGGGCGGAGATGCCGCCGCCGTGCAGGCGGGCGATCACATCCATGCGGTCCTGATACCCGACCGTCTCCAAAGGTTGGCGGATGTTGCGCTGCAGGGTGGCGCGCGGGAAGTGCTCGTCGAGGACGCGCCCGTTGACGAGGTAGGTCCCGCTGCCCGGCCGCAGGGTGACGCGGGCGATCGCGGTCTTGCGCTTGCCGGTGGCGCTGTAGCGCGCACCCGAGGCGAGGTCGATCGCGGCGCTCGAGATCGGCTCGGCCAGCACCTCGATCTCCTCTTCGAGCTCGTCCTGCGCCTCTGCCTCCTGCGCCTCGGTCTCGGTCTCGTAGGCCTCGGCGACGAGCGCGTAAGGGTCATCGCTCAGGTCGGTGGTGCGCCCGAGCGGGTCGACGCCCTCGGGGACGATGTCGACTTCCAAATGGGCTCCGGGTACCGCGGGCTTCTCGCGCGGGGCCTCCTCGAGCTCCTCCTCTTCCTCAACCAGCTCCTCCACAGCCTCCTGGACCGCCTCAGCCTCCTCGACTGCCTCCGCTACGACCTCCTCGGCGATGATCTCAGCGGCGGCCTCGATCTCAGCCTCGACCTCGGCCTCTTCGGCGATGGCCTCGGCGACGATCTCCTCGGCGACCTCCTCGACCATCGCCTCCTCGGCTGCCTCCAGCGCGGCGTCCTCGGCGACGCCGGCGATCTCGGTCGCGTCCTCGGTCGGGACGGCGGTGCCGGGAATCGGCTCGAAACGGTCCTCCTGCGCCTCGCCGGCGTCCTCGCCCTCGCCCGCCTCTTGCAGCGCCTCGAGCGGAGCGTCCTCGGCGGATCCGGCGATCTGCTCGGCCTCCTCGGTGGGAACAGCGTGCTCGGCGGACTCGGTGGCCGCGTCGGCGGCAGAGGCCTCGGAGGTCTCGGCGTCGGGCGTGTCGGGCGTGGGCTCGTCGTCGGCCATGTGGCTATGCCTCGATCTCGATCGGGGTGGGTTTCTGGGCGGTGTGGGGATGCTCGGGGCCGGCGTAGATCTTGAGCTTGGTCAGCTGCTTGCGCGCGAGGCGGTTGCGGGGGAGCATGCCGCGGACGGCGAGGCGGATGATCTCCTCGGGGCGGCGGGACTGCATCTCCTCGAAGGTGCGCGAGCGCAGGCCGCCGGGGTAGCCGGAGTGGCGGTAGTAGCGCTTGGCGGCGCGCTTGTTGCCGGTGACGTGGATCTTCTCGGCGTTGATCACGACCACGAAGTCGCCGGTGTCGACGTGGGGCGTGTACTGCGGCTTGCGCTTGCCGCGCAGCAGGTCGGCGAGCTGCGTGGCCAGGCGGCCGAGGGTCAGGCCGTTGGCGTCGACGAGCAGCCACTCGCGCTCGCGGTCTGAGGGCGAGGCGACGTAGGTGCGGCCGGTTGGGTTGGTGATCGTGCTCATGGCGTGAAAAAGGCCGCACGTCAGCGCGCGGCGCGGCGAACATCATAGGCCATTTGCGGCCCGACGTCGCGTCTCAGGCCCTGTTTACTCCCACTCGATGGTGCCCGGGGGCTTACTGGTGATGTCCAAGACCACCCGGTTGACCTCGCGAAGCTCGTTGATCATGCGCGAGGCGATTGTCTCCAGCAGGTCGTAGGGCAGGCGCGCCCAATCTGCGGTCATGGCGTCGTCGGAGGTGACGGCGCGGATCACGACGACGTGGCCGTAGGTGCGCTCGTCGCCCTGGACGCCGACGGTGCGGATGTCGGGCAGGACGCAGAAGGACTGCCAGAGATCGCGATAGAGGCCGGCGCGGCGGATCTCGTCCTGGAGGATGTGGTCGGCCTCGCGCAAGAGGTCGAGGCGCTCGCGGGTGGCTTCGCCGCCGACGACGCGGATCGCGAGGCCGGGACCGGGGAAGGGCTGGCGCCAGACCAGGCGCTCTGGCAGGCCGAGCTCGGAGCCGACGGCGCGGACCTCGTCCTTGAAGAGGGCGCGCAGCGGCTCGATGAGCTCGAAGCGCAGGTCGTCGGGCAGGCCGCCGACGTTGTGGTGGGACTTGATCGTGGCGGCGCCCGTGCCGCCGCCGGACTCGATCACGTCGGAGTAGAGGGTGCCCTGGACGAGAAAGCGCACCTCCGCGCCGCCCGCCCCTGGCTCATCCCCCGCGCCGGCCCCCGGCTCATTTCCCGCGCCCGCCCCGGACGCATCTCCCCCGCCCACCCCGGCGACCCCGGTAGCCCCGGCGGCCGCGAGCTTGGCGGCCTCCTCCTCGAACACGCGAATGAACTCCGCCCCGATGATCTTGCGCTTGGCCTCGGGCTCGGTGACGCCACGCAGCTTGGAGAGGAAGCGCTCCTCGGCGTCGACGGCGACGAGCGGCACGCCGAAGGTGTCGCGGAACGCGCCGATGACCTGGGCGCCCTCCCCGAGGCGCATGAGGCCGTGGTCGACGAACACGCACGTGAGCTGATCGCCGATCGCGCGGTGCACGAGCAGCGCCGCGACAGAAGAGTCCACGCCGCCCGACAAACCGCAGATGACGCGCGCGGAGCCGACCTGCGCGCGGATGCGGGCGATCTGGTCCTCGACGATCGAGGCGGCCGTCCAGGTGCGCTCGCAGCCGGCGATGTCGGTCAGGAAGCGGGTGAGGATGTCCTGGCCGTAGGGGGTGTGGACGACCTCGGGGTGAAACTGGATGCCGTAGATGCCGCGGGCGACGTCCTCGACGGCGGCGACTGGCGAGGCGGTGGAGGAGGCCAGGGCGGTGAAGCCGGGCGGGGGCGCGAAGACGGTGTCGCGGTGGGACATCCAGCAGGTCTGCTCGCGGGGGGTGCCGGCAAAGAGGCGCCCGTGCTCGGAGACGGTCAGCTCGGAGCGGCCGAACTCCCCCACCTCGGCCTGCTCGACGCGCCCGCCGAGCTCGTGTACGAGCAGCTGCATGCCGTAGCAGATGCCGAGCACGGGAACGCCCAACTCGAGCAGCCCGGGGTCCAGGCGCGGCGCGCCGGGCGCGTATACGGAGGCCGGGCCGCCGGAGAGCACGATCGCGCGCGGGCGGCGGGCGGCAACCTCGGCAAGCGGGACGGTGTGCGGGAGCAGCTCGCTGAAGACGCCGCAGTCGCGGATGCGCCGGGCGATCAGCTGGGAGTATTGGCCCCCGTAGTCGAGGACGACGACCTCTTCGGTGGCCGCCGGGATTGCGCCGGGGCCGGCAGTGGCGGCTGCAACATCGGAGCCCGATTCAGGACGGGAGTCCGACCCAGGACGAGAGCCCAACTCATGACCGGGGCCTGCGCCGGGCGTGGCGCCGGGCCGCTCGTCGGCGGCCTGCGTGGGCGCGACGGTCGAGGCGTCAGTCATTCACGAGCACGGGCGCGGGCGTCGGAACGGCGGCCTGCCCGCCCACAGCCCCCATGCCCACGGCCTGGTCGCGCTGAAGGGCCTTGCCCTCGGTCTGCAAAGAGGGCGCGATCACGACCTCGGCGCGGTTGAACTCGGCGAGGTCCTTGTGCCCGCAGGTCGCCATCGAGGTGCGCAGGCCGCCGAAGAGGTTGAAGGTGCCGTCGTTCTCGCGGGCGGGGCCGACGAGGATCTCCTCGAGGGTGCCGTTCTGGGTGGTGGCCACGCGGGCGCCGCGCGGGAGCGTGGGATGGAAGGTCGCCATGCCCCAGTGGTAGCCGCGGCCGGGCGCCTCGTACGCGCGCGCGAGCGGGGAGCCGATCATGACGGCGTCGGCGCCGAGCGCGATCGCCTTGGAGACGTCGCCGCCGTTGCGCATGCCGCCGTCGGCGATGACCTGGCAGTACTCGCCGGTCTCGAGCATGTGCGTGGAGCGGGCGTGGGCGACGTCGGCGATCGCTGTGGCCTGGGGCACGCCGATGCCGAGCACGCCGCGGGTGGTGCAGGCGGCGCCAGGGCCGACGCCGACGAGCACGCCCGCGGCGCCGGTGCGCATCAGGTGCAGACCGGTGTGGTAGGAGGCGCAGCCGCCGACGACGACGGGGACGTCGAGGGAGGGGATGAACTCCTTGAGGTTCAAAGGCTCGGAGATGGTGGAGACGTGTTCGCCGGAGACGACGGTGCCCTGGATGACGAGCACGTCCAGGCCCGCGTCGAGCGCGAGCTCGTAGTAGTCGCGCACGCGCTGGGGGGTCAGGGAGGCGGCGACGACGACTTTGTGCTCCTTGATCTCGGCGATGCGCTGGGCGATCAGCTCGGGCTTGACGGGCTCTGCGTAGATGTCCTGCATCTCGCGCGTGGCGAGCTCGACGGGCAGCTCGGAGATCCGCTCGAGCTGGGCGTCGGCGTCCTCGTAGCGCGTGAATATGCCCTCGAGGTTGAGCACGGCCAGGCCGCCGAGCCGCCCGACGATGCCGGCGGTCTCGGGCGAGACGACGCCGTCCATGGCGGAGGCGAGGAGCGGCAGCTCGAACTGGTAGGGACCGAGCTTCCAAGAGATGTCGATGTCGTCAGGGTCGCGCGTGCGCCGCGAGGGCACGATCGCGATGTCGTCGAATCCGTAGGCCTGGCGGGCCTTCTTGCCGCGTCCGATCTCGATCTCCATCGCCGCATCATGGCAGGTGGCGCGGACGAACAGGGTCACGCCGGTCATGGGCGCGCCAGTCCGCGCCGGCGAGCCGCAACTTCACAAATCGTTGACCTACCGGTGGATATGCTCGATGGTCGGAGCTTGCCTTCAAAGCCTTAAAGGGATATCTATAGTAGATACATGATAGATACTATAGTTATCAAAACTCAAAATCGCTACACCACAACCCTCCCCTTTACAAAACCTTTACAACGCCCAAGCCCCAAAACAACCGTCTCCGCCACAGCCATCCCCCGGCCGCACGACAACCTTCCCAAACAAGCCCAAACGACCCCATCGACCCATGAACGGCCCGCCATCAACCCGCTATGACCCCCACGCCATCGAGGCCAGACGCCAGGCCGCATGGAAGGCGCGCGACGCCTATGCGACCCCGCCAATCGACCCGGGCATGGAAAAGGGCACGGGCGCGGACGCGGGCACTACCCCGGGATCGGACCGCCCACGCCGGTATATAAAGCCCTCGGCCCCGTTCACGTCGGGGAACGTGCACATCGGCCACGTCAGGTCCTACTCGATCGGCGACGCCTACGCAAGGTACATGCGCGCGCGCGGAGAGGACGTGCTGTTCGCGTTCGGGTTCGACGCGTTCGGACTGCCCGCGGAGTTGGGCGCGATCGAGCGCAAGGTGGCGCCGGCCGAGTGGGTGGCCCAGTGCGCGCGGCACATGCGCGGCCAGCTGGAGCGGCTGGGGTTCTCGCTCGGCTGGGACCGGGTGTTTATGAGCTCAGATCCGCAGATGTACCGCTGGTCGCAGTGGTTGTTCTTGACGTTGTTGGGAGAGGGGCTCGTGTACAGGGGCACGGGCGCGGTCGACTGGTGCGACACGTGCCAGACGACGCTCGCGACGATCCAGGTCGAGAAGGACGGGACGTGCTGGCGCTGCCACGAGCCGGTCAGGCTGGTTCAGCGTCCGGAGTGGCACCTGCGTATCGGCCCGTATCTGCAGGAGATCGACCGCAAAGCGGACGAGCTGGCGGCGAGCGGGAAATGGGATGAGGTCGCGCTGGCGGCGCAACGGTTCGTGCTGGGGCGCGTGGACGGGTACGAGCTGGAGCTGGCGGACGCGGACGGGAGGCGGCTGACCGCGTTCACGCCCTACGCGGACGGGGCGGCGCAGGCGCAGTTCGTGCTCATGTCTCCCCGCCACCCCGACGTCGAGCGCTACCTGGACACCGAGGACGCGCGGGCGCGGCTGGAGGATCTGCGGGCGGGCGGGCTGGAGCGCGACGAGCGCGGGAGCGAGGCGATCGCGGCGATCGAGACCGGACATGCGGTGATGGCCCCGAACGGCGACGGCGAGCTCCCGATCGTTGTCTCGCCGGTGGTGGACGGCCGCTACGGCCCGACGACGGTGCTGGGGGCGCCGGCGATCGATCAGACCGATGCGTCGATCGCGAAACGGATGGGCCTGGAGGTGCGGGATGGCATGGAGGCGCGGATGGGCATGGAGGCGCGGGAGGGCGTTGGTGTTGGTGTCGGTGCAGGAGATGGACTGGGAATCGAGGGCGCCCAGGGGGCGGCGGACGGGGCCCACGGCCCTGGGGGGAACGCCAGCAAGACCACGCCGACCGGGGTCGTGCCGCGCGCAGCGGTGCGCTACAGAGCCGGTGACTTCTCGGTGTCCCGACAGCGCGCGTGGGGAACGCCGATCCCGATCGTGCACTGCCAGACGTGCGGGACGGTGCCGGTGCCGGAGGATGAGCTGCCGGTGCTGCTGCCGGTCGATCTGAAGCCCACGGGCACGGGCAACCCGCTGGCCGAGCGCGAGGACTTCGTGAACACGACGTGCCCGAGCTGTCAGGGGCCGGCCAAGCGCGAGACCGACACGCTGGACTGCCATTTCGACGCGCTGTGGCTGTGGGTGCCGGTGTGCGTGCCCCCGAGCGAGCGCGACCGTCCGCTGGAGGAGATCATGGCGCTCGAGGATCTGCGCGCGTGGCTGCCGTGCGAGCGGGTGGTCGCGGGCTCAGACAGCGGGAACTTTGTGTTCGATCAACGGATCACGACGATGGCGCTGCGCGACATCGGCCCGCTGGCGTTCCTGAGCGAGGGCGAGCCGTTCGCGGGGTGCCTGTTTCACGAGATGGTGATAAGCGACGGGCGCAAGATGTCAAAGCACCTCGGGAACGTCGTGGATCCGGACGAGCTGGTGGCGAAGTACGGCGCCGACACGGTGCGGCTGGCGACGCTGTACGCGGCAAGGCCACAGAAGACGCTGAACTGGAGCGACTCGGCGGTGCTGAGGTGCCATCGGTTTCTGGGGCAGGTGTGGGAGCTGACGGTCAGCCACATCGCGGCCGTCGAGGCGCTGGAGGCCGGCGCCAACGAGGCCGGCGCCAACGACGCCGCCCCCGCCGAGAACGCGCTCGCCTCCGCCGCGGACGCGCTCGCCCCCGCAGAGCCGACCGACGGCGAGCGGGCCAAAGACAAGACCGAGCACCTGCGCCTGAAACTGGAGCAGTGGTGCGAGATCGCCGTGCAGAAGACGACGGAGGATCTGGACGGGTTGGAGATGCACACGGCGGTGAGGAATGTGATGCGACTGGTCGACCGGATCAAGGACTATGAGAAGCGCGTGCGCGCGCGCGAAGAGACGTTGAGCCCTGAGAATCGCGCGGCGATGGGAGAGGCGATCGCCGTGCTGGCACAGGTGCTGAGCCCGTTCGCTCCGCACATCGCCGAGGAGATGTGGGAAAGGCTCGGTAACGACGGCGATACACAGATGCCGTGGCCAGGCGTATCCTCGGCGGTACCGGCATGAGCCCATCGCCGCCCACCACCCCCTCGAGCATCGTCTTGGCAACGACATGACCCCCCCATCCTCCAATACACCGTCGAGCGCTGAAAGCGGGGAGCCGCGCCAGCGCACGCGCTCGTGTGCGACCGAGCTGGTGTGCCATCGCTGCCAGAAGCGCTACCCGCTGAGCGACAGGACATACGCGTGCCCGGAGTGCGGCAAGGGGTTGGACATCGAATACGACTACGAGAAGGCCGCAAGCCACTTCAAAGACGTACCCCCGGAGCAGCGCCCGCAGAACGTGTGGCACTTCGAGGAGCTGCTGCCGATCCTAGACGCGCGCGCGCAGGCGCGCGTGGGCAGACACGCGGGGTACACGCCCCTGATCAAAGCCGACCGTCTGGGCGCGGAGCTGGGAATCGCGAGGCTGTACATCAAGGACGATTCGACGTCCAGGCCCAGCCTGTCCTACAAGGACCGGGTCGTGTCGATGTCGGTGGCCAGGCTGCTGGAGCTGGGGCGCGAGGAGATCGGGTGCGTGTCGACCGGGAACGTGGGCACGGCC
Organism: uncultured Solirubrobacterales bacterium; assembly: GCA_963702185.1. Classification (GTDB taxonomy): domain Bacteria; phylum Actinomycetota; class Thermoleophilia; order Solirubrobacterales; family Solirubrobacteraceae; genus Palsa-744. The sequence goes on along the minus strand of OY969723.1, from coordinate 2,326,859 downwards.
GTCGCCTCGCTCGCCGCCGCCGCCGGCGTGAAGGCGTCGTATGTCGTGTATCCGAACCGGCTGGAGCCCCAGAAGGCGAGGGCGTGCGCGGCGTTGGGAGCGAAGGTGTTCCAGGTGGAGGGCAACTACGACGAAGCCAACCGCCGCAGCAGGGAAGTGGCGGAGGCGACGGGGATGGAGTTCGCGAACATCACGCTGCGGCCGTTCTACGCGGAGGGCGCGAAGACGGAGGCGTTTGAGATCGTCGAGCAGCTGGGCTGGAAGGCGCCCGATCACATCGTCAGCCCAGCCGCGGGCGGCACGCTGTCCTCGCGCATGCACAAGGGCCTCGTCGAGCTGCAGACGACGGGGCTGGCCGAGACCGACAGCACCCGTATACACATCGCCCAGCCGAGCGGGTGCAATCCGATCGCGAGCGCGATCCTCGCCGAGGAGGCCGAGATCCACGCGGTAACGCCCGAGACGGCGGCGCACTCGCTGGCGATCGGCGCGCCCGGAGATGGGTATCTCGTGATCGACGCGGTGCGCAAAAGGGGAGGCACCGGCGGGTATGCGACCGATCCGGAGATCTTCGCCGGGATCGACCTGCTGGCGCGCACCGAGGGGCTGTTGACCGAGCCGGCGGGCGGCACGACGGTGGCGGTGCTGGGCCAGCTCTCGAGCGCGGGCATGTTCGGCGCCGGGGAGACGGTCGTCGCGGTGATCACGGGCAACGGGCTGAAGACGTTGGACGAGCACCCCCAACACCCGTGGCCCGACGAGATCGCGTGCGCCCTTGAGCCGATGCTGCAGGCGCTGGAGGGGTTGGGGCGCACGGGCACCCTCGCCGCGGCGCACTCAAAGCAGCCAGCGTAGCGCGCGGGTCCGGGCGCCCAGCCGGCCGGCAAACCCTCGCGCCGTCGCGGCCCCTCATGACACATACCGGACCCGGCCCCGCAAGCGCTCGTCCGGGGCGCGTGGGTATATGATGCCGCGCGTGAACGCGCTCGCCACCGCCACCAGCACCCTCAATGCCCCGGGATGGGGCTCGTGGAGCTTCAGTCCGGTCGGGATCGTGGCCGTGATCGCGGTGAGCGTGATGTATGTGCGAATGTACCGACGGGCGTCGAGCCGCGCGCCCAAGGCGCCCGGGGTCGGGCACTGGCTGCCCTACAGCCTGGGGATCGTGGCGCTGTGCGCGGCGCTGTTCTCGCCGCTGGATGCGATCGGCGACGAATGGCTGCTCTCGGCGCACATGATGCAGCACGTGCTGCTGTCGGACATCGCTCCCGCGCTGTTGATCGTGGGGTTGCGCTCCCCGATCCTGCCCCTCGGTCTCGCCCGTCCCGCTCTGCTTGCGGTGGCCCCGGGAGGGCGCACCGGCAAAGTGATCGCGCGGCTGACCTCGCCGTGGGTGGCGATCCCGGCCTGGGCGATCGCGACATGGGTGTGGGCGATCCCGGCCGTGTTCGACTTCGCCGCCCAGCACGAGGTCGTGCACGCGTTCGAGCACGCGACCCTGTTCTACACGGGGATGGCGCTGTGGTGGCTGATCATCGACCCGCTGCCGAGCGCGCGTCAGCGCACGGGCGGGCAGCGTCTGGCGCTGCTCGGGTTCTCGCGAGTGGCGAGCGCCGCGGTGTGCCTGCCGCTGACGTGGATGACCGCCACGCAGTACCCGCTGTACGCGGACGCCCCGCGCGCGTACGGAATCTCAGCGCTCGGCGATCAGCAGCTGGCGGGAGCGAGCATGTGCTTCATCGAGTTCCTGGTGTTCGGGATCGCGTTCGCGTACGTGTTCATCAGCATGCTGGACCGCTCCGAGCGCCAGGCGGAGCTCGGCGAACGCATCGCCGGCACGGCCTGAGGGCGCCTTCCCGGGAACCCTGGACTACGGCGCCCCAGCCTCACCACCCCTCCCCCAGCCTCACTACCCTCCCCAGCCTCACCACCGCCCCGGCCGCCCCGCCTTCCTCGAGCAAGCTCGGCTACGCCATCTCGGGGACTGCGACGGGCTCGCGGACGGCGACAGGCAGTGCCGGCACGACCGGCGTGGGCAGCGCGACCGGGAGCGCGTCAGGGGCCGGGCGCAGGCGCTGGAGCTGATGGACGACGTAGCAGTACTCGAAGATGCGGTGGCGGGCGGAGTCCTCGCAGTCGACGATGCGCGCGCCGACGATCCAACGATCCCCGGCGGGCCGGCAGGACTGGCTGCGGGTGTAAAGAGCGATCGGAGCCTCGTCGCCGTCGAGCTGGGGCAGCTGGATCGTGACGGTGAGCGGCGTGCCGGCCGGGATCGGAGTGGATAGGTCCAGGCCAATCCCGGAGGGCGAGAGGTCGCGAACGCGCCCGATCTGGGGCTGCCGGGGCTGGGTCCGAGGCCGGGGCTGGGTCCGAGGCCGGGGCTGGGTCCGAGGCCGGGTCTGGAGCTGGGCGCCGTCCGGTAGGGCATGGGGATCGTCCGCGCCGGCGAGCACGATCGCGGGCGCGTCGAGCGGCATGCGGTACTCGACGCGTTGCTGGCGGCGCCGGGCGACGAGCAGGAGCGTGCGCAAGACGCGGCGCAGCTCGAAGAGAGCGACGAGCGGGACGACCCACAGCGCGATGCCGGGCAGGCCGCGCAGGTCGAGCACGGAGGGCAGGTGCAGGCCGGCGTCTCCCAGCAGGCGCAAAAGCAGGCCGGCGCCGAGCGCGATCGCGATCGCGACGATGACCGGGAGTTGGCGCAACGCGCTCAGCCCGCCGAGGTCGACGCCCTCCTTGGGGGTGACGCGGAAGGTGGCGCGTCCCGGGCGGATCGCGCAGCGCAGCGCGCGGGTGAAGATCTCGGCGGTGCACAGCTCGAAGTGGGTGGTGTCGGAGATACGCTGGTAGCCGCGGCAAAGAGCGGAGCCGGCGGCGATCGACAAGAGCGTGGCGGGCGCCCACAGGACGCCGAGCGTGAGCAGCGTCGCGGTGAGTGGCAGTTGCCCGGTCCAGAGAACGGCGGCGAGCGTGGCGAGCATCAAAAGGCGCATGGGGCCGGCGAGGTAGGCGGAGAGGCTTGCGAAGTAGCTGAGGCGCTGGCGGGCGGTGAGCTCGCGTGCGCGCAGGGGCGACTCGGGCGTGGTGAACACCGCCAGGTTGCCGCGCGCCCAGCGGTCGCGCTGCAGCAGGTAGGCGGCGAGGTCGTGCGGGGCCAGGCCCTGAATCAGGACCTCGTCGTGGTAGCGGGTGCGCCAGCCGGCGCGGTGGAGCTTGATCGTGGTGTGGAAGTCCTCGGCGATCGTCTGCGTGGCCACCCCGCCTGCATCGAGCAGCGCGGCGCGGCGGATGACGGCGCCCGACCCGCACCAGAATGCGGCGTTGTGGCGGTCCTTGCCGGGACATATGACCGAGTAGAAGACGGACTGCTCGTGGCGGCCGATCTCGTAGTGCTGGATCGAGTCGTGGTTGTAGAAGTCGTGCGGGGTCTGCACGAGCGCGAGGGCAGGATCGTCGAAGTAGCCGACGACCGCATGCAGCGCATCGGGCAGCGGGACGTGGTCGGCGTCGAGCACGAACACGAGCTCCCCGTCGGTGAGCGGCAGCGTATGGTTGATGTTGCCGGCCTTGGCGTGGGCGTTGTCCGGGCGGGTCATGTAGCGGGCGCCCAGCTCGCGCGCGAGCTGGGCCATGGCGGGCCGGCGGCCGTCATCGAGCAGGTAGGTGGTGTGGGGGTAGGTCATGGCGGCGCACCCGGCGAGCGTGGCGCGCAGCACCGACTCGGGCTCGTCATAGGTGCACACGTACACGTCCACGCGCCGGCCGGGTGTGGCGCGCGGGCGCGTGACGGGCGGGATCCGCCACGACAGCCAGGTCAGCATCGACAGGCTCCACAGCCCGTAGCCCTCGGCGATCAGCAGCATCGCCCACAGCCACCAGCTCGCGCGATGCCAGCTCCAGCCCACGCGCCAGACGAGATACACGACGGTCCAGGCGATCGCGATCAGCGCAAGCGCATGCAGCAGCCGCGGTCGGGCGTCCCACCAGCGCCCCCACGGCGCCTGGGCGCGCCCATCCACGGTCGGCGAGGCGCTGCCGGGGGCAAACGCCCGCAGCGGCATTCCGAGCAGACGCCGGCCGATCGTCGAGGGGGTCACACGGGCTTATTCGGCAGGGTCTGGCAACGCTTGAGCTTTGCCAGCCCATAGAAAAACCCCGCCGGAGCGGGGCTTTTCCTTAGCAGGTCGATAAACCGGATTCTGTCGTTGAGCAGCCATCCATCTGAGCGGCCTACCTGGACCTTGGCGGGCTACCTGCGAACGGTCCAAACTGGCCTTGCATCGGGTGGGGTTTGCCCAGCCGCCGCGTCACCGCGACGCTGGTGCGCTCTTACCGCACCGTTTCACCCTTGCCGGCCCGCCGTTCACGTGGGACGGCGGACGTAGGCGGTTTGTTTCTGTGGCACTTTCCCGCGGGTTTCCCCGGGTCGATCCCTCGACCACCTTGCCCTGTGATGTCCGGATTTTCCTCGAGAACCCTCGGTTGTGGGTCCCCGCGGCTGCTTGACCTGCACACCTCACGGTAGCGCGTTCCGTCAGATCCCGGTACGTGCCCCGGCTCAAACGCTCCTGAGCAGCCCCACGACCCGCCCGAGCACCTTGACGTCGGGGCTGCGAATCGGCTTCATCGCCTCGTTTTCCGGCTGCAGACGGATGTGATCGGACTCGCGGTAGAACCGCTTGACGGTCGCCTCCTCGCCGAGCAACGCCACGACGATGTCGCCGTCGCGGGCGGTGTCCTGCGAGCGCACGACCACGTAGTCGCCGTCGAGGATGCCCGCGTCCTGCATCGATTCGCCACGAATCTGCAGCAGATACTGACCGTCGCCGCCGCCGGCGAGCTCGGGCACGGAGACGTACTCCTCCACGTTCTCCTCGGCCAGCACCGGCGCACCGGCGGCGACCGAGCCGACCAGGGGCAGGCTGTCGGAGCGCACGATCCCACGCACACCGTCAACGGCGCCCTCCACAGCGGCGCCGGCGGCGCCCGCCGCCCGGTCGAGCAGCTCGATCGCGCGCGGCTTGGACGGATCGCGGCGCAACAGCCCGATCTTCTCGAGGTTGGACAGATGCGCGTGTACGGTCGAAGAGGACGCAAGTCCCACCGCTTTGCCGATGTCGCGCACCGTCGGCGGATAGCCGTGCTTGGCCGAGTGTCGGCGGATGAAGTCGAATATCTCCTGCTGGCGTTTGGTCAGATCCATGCGTGTTCGGCTCCTGGTCTGGGTTGAGGATGCGCTCCCCGTCCGGGTCGGCGATGGAGCGGGTGGAGTACGACGAACATGTGTTCGCCACATTAGCGTCCCCCTCGGACGGATGCAACCGGTGGGCGCTCGCGGGCGTGGCCCAAACGACCGAGGAACCCCAGCGCGAGCGTCTGCCGCCGCCCCGCAACGGATTCGCCCAGTCGTGACCGCGAATCCCCCGCGCAGAGGGCTCATGGCCACCGCCCAAGGCTATACTCGACTGCCTCTGCGCCGGTGGCGGAATTGGTAGACGCGCAAGGTTGAGGGCCTTGTGGACCGCTTGGTCCGTGGTGGTTCGAGTCCACTTCGGCGCATCGCGGGATGCGACACAGAGATCCTGTCCGCGAAAACCGCGGACACGATCTGTGTCCCACCCGCTGAAGCTGCTGGACTGTGTCCACCGTGGAAGCCATACTGCGTCTCATGGAACCCCGAGGCGCATACACCGCCGAGCGCGCCGCCGCGCTGTCCGGCGTACCGAAGTCGACCGTCCACTACTGGGCCAGGGAGGACATCCTCGTGCCGAGCGTATCGCCGGAGCGCGTAAAGCTCTGGTCCTACGGCGATCTGATGGCGCTGCGCACCATCTACTGGCTGCGGCAGACCAAGCAGGATCAGAGCGGGCGCGAGGTGCCCAGGACCGCGATGAAGGCCGTCCGGCGCGCGCTGCGCGAGATCGCGGCTCTCGAGCTCGACCTCTGGAGCGAGGCCGGCGCTCCCCGCGTCGCGGTCGACCGCTCGGGAGGCATCGTGATCGAGCACAATGGCCGGGCTCAGCGCCCGGGAGGTCAGAGCATCCTCGACGCCGACATGCTCGACCTGCTGGCGCCATTCGCCTCGCGCGAGGGGCTGCGCGGACCCGACCTGAGCGTCCCCCGCCCGCGGCTGCGAATAGTGCCGGGCAAGCTCGGCGGCTCTCCTCACGTCATCCACACCCGCCTGGAGTCCCAAGCGCTCGGCGCCCTCGCCGACAGCGGGCTCGGGCAAGCGAAGATCTACCGGCTGTACCCGGACGTCGAACCGGCCGCGATCGAGGACGCCCTCGACCTGGAGCGGCAACTGGCACAGAACCTGCGACGACCCGCCAGCGCACCCGCCATCGCAGCATGAGAGGGCGCGTACATGCCGCGCCTGTTCGCACTCGATAGAAACTTCCCACAGCCCATCGTCGACGTCCTGTCCGACTTCCAGATCGATGCGACACTCGTCTCCCTCGACCGGATCGACAAGCGCATGTCGACACTCGATGACTGGGAGCTGCTGCTCGCGCTGCGCCATCACGCCGATCCCTGGGACGGACTCATCACGACAGACAGCAGCATGCTTGCGCAAGGACCGGAGCTCGCCGCGCTCATACAGACGAAGCTCACCCTCGTCGTCGCCGTAGCCTCCGGGCACAACCCGGTCAAGGCGTCCGGGCTCCTGTTCGCCTATCTCGCAGGAATCTGCCAGCGCACGACGCAAGATCGAGCACAGATCTGGCGGCTCAACGCCGTCAATCGGCCCCACGAGGAGCCGTGGGAGTTCCTCAAGCGATTCGCGGCGCACAACGGTCGCACGGTCGATGACGCATGGCGAGAGTTCAAGCTGTCCGATCGCGAACTGGCACGCGATCCGCTGGGCTGACGGCTCGCCAGCAGGCCGGTCCGTGAGAACACTCTGAGAACATCCACCCCGCCAGACCCGCCCACCCCGTCCACGAACCACCGCTATTTGGACGATCTGGACACCCCCGGACCCATCAACATCCGCCGTATCCGGTTGAGGGCCTTGTGGACCGCTTGGTCCGTGGTGGTTCGAGTCCACTTCGGCGCATTTCGGCAAGGTTGCGGGCCCGCCACCCCCTCAGCGACCCCGAGCGCCCGCCCACACCGCGCTGACCCGCTCCAGATCGTGCGCGGTCTGCGTCAGCAACTCCCGCTCGGACGTCGTATCGAACCGGGATGCCTGCTCCTGCAGGAGCGTGGCCATGCCGGCGAGCAGGGGGGCGCCCTTCAGGTTGCTGATGTCACGCAGGACCGTGATGTAAGGCTGAGGCATGTTGCCGCGCAGGAAGAACGCCCGCAGTGCCGCGTTGGCGAAGAACTGGCGGTGCCCGCCCTTACTGCGCCGAGCGCGCAGCAACCCGAGCTCATGCCAGTGACGAATCTGATCCTGGGTCGAGCCTGTGAGTGTGGCGAGCTGGCCGATACCGAGCGGATAGCTCGCGCCGGCGAGCTTTGGATGGGCGCCGGGATCGAGCACCATCGCCCGCTCCTCATTCGTCAGGTACCCCCACATGGGACTCGCCTGTGGGCCGGCAAGTTCCTCGGCCCGCCGCTGTGCCTCAGACAGCTCGCGGTGCGGTAGCTGCGCCAACAGCTCGCGCTGGGCGTCAGAGATGCTGCCCGCCGCTCGCGCCCACGTGGCGATGCGCCGCCGATGACCTTCCGGCAGCCCTGGATCGTCGACGAACCCGGTGTGGAACTCCTCTCCAAGCCAGTAGCCTGAAGGATCGGTGCTGCGCCGCAGCTTGCTCTTGCTCATCACGGCCATCGACGGGAGCGTAGCAAACCTAGGATCTAGATACAAGATTACTCGTAGTCATCGACGTGCCACTCGCCGTCCTCGTACATGCCTGCCGCCACGATCATGCCCTCGAATCGGCGCGCGCGATCCCCACGAAGCCTCCATCAGCCAGAAACCCGGCTCGATCGACTGAGACTTTTGGACGAGCGCAGAGCAGCTCTGGTGCGAGGGATGGGCCGGTCTGATCGCCCCAAGCGCCGCTCGTCCCGGATCGCTCGTCATATGCGTGTTCGCAGACACATGGCCACCGCCTGGATGCACACCCCGAGCTGGGATACACTCGACTAATGGACGATCTCTTCTCGGTACCGCTCGGCTATGTCGACCCGGGCCAAAGAGATGATGGCGAGGTCTCGATCTCTTCCATCCCACCGGAGGTGGTTGACTACCCCGGAAAGTACGTTGCCCTGCGCAGACGTAAGGTTGTCGCCGCCAAAGACACCCTCACCGAACTGCTCGAGGAGCTCGGCGATCGGCGCTCTGAAGTGTCGCTCTTCCACGTCCCCACGACGCGTATCTTCGCTCGCTGAGCAAACGCCTCGGTGCCGCGCCGCCGGTTCCCATACGACGCATACGACACGCCGGCTCTGGATGTTCGCATCCAGGCCAAAGGCGGCCCGCACGTCGACCTCTCGGGCACGGTCGACTCTGGTGCCTGGCGGGGTCGGCCTGAATGGCGGTCGGCGCAACGCTGGGGTGGCCGCTGCTGGGCACCCGCGCCCAGCCGGTCAATCCCCGAAGAACTCCATCAGCAGCTCGGACACCTGTTCGGCGGCGTCGTGCTGGACCCAGTGGGTGGCGTCGGGGATCCACTCGATGCGGCGGTCGGGCGCCCAGTGGGGGCCGGGGTCGGCGAGCTCTGCGCCGAGGTGGCGGTCGCGCTGGCCCCAGATCACGAGGGTGGGCGCCTCGATCGGGACGAGCTGGCGCGCGGTCGAGCGGGGCGAGCGGCGCAGGGCGGCGCGGTAGTAGTCGATCATGGCGGTCAGCGCGCCGGGTTGGGACCAGGCCTGCACATAGCGTTCGAGGTCCTCGTCGCTGAAGGCGTCAGGGGAGTCGGCGCGCAGCGAGCGCTTGGCGAAGGAGTAATCGTCGCGCGCGAGCAGGTGCTCGGGCAGGCGCGGGATCTGAAAGAAGAACATGTACCAGCTCTTGCGCAGCTGACGCGCGGTGCGAAAGCCCTCGAGCATGCGCGCGGTGTGCGGGACGTTGAGGATCGCCAGCTTGCGCACGACGGCGGGGTGGCGCATAGCGGTCGCGTAGGCCACGGCGGCGCCCCAGTCGTGCCCTGCCAGGTATGCCTGTTGCTCGCCGAGCGCGCCGATCAGCCCGGCGATGTCGTCGGCCAGCAGGTCTGTGTCGTAGGAGCGCCAGCCGGAGGGCTTGTCCGAGAGGTTGTAGCCACGCATGTCGGGGGCGAGCACGCGAAACCCGGCGCCGGCGAGCACCGGCAGCTGATGGCGCCAGGAGTACCAGAACTCGGGAAACCCGTGCAAGAGCACGACGAGCGGGCCGTCAGGCGGCCCGGCGGTGACGTAGTGCAGGCGGATGCCGCCACCGACCTCGGCGTAGTCGCTGGTGAGACCGGTCGCGGTTGCGAGATCCGTCATCGCAGATCATCATAAGCCGTGGGTTGGGGATGGGCCGAAACCAATCGCGTGCCTGATCGTCTCCCGTTTCGATCGGCGGGTGCTCACAGGCTCAATCCATCGTCAGCGGACCCTCGGCCTCGCCGCTGAGGAACTGGCGCACGAACGGGTTCTCCGAAGAGAACATGCGCTCGGCGTCTCCCGCCTCGACGATCCGCCCGCGCCACAACAGGGCGATGTACTCGCCGATCTGACGTGCGGAGGCGATGTTGTGGGTCACGACGATGTAGGTGCCGCCGTAGAGCTGGTGCATCTCCTGGATCAGGTCGCACAAGAGCGCCGTGCGGACGGGGTCAAGACCCGAGTCGGGCTCGTCGAAGATCACGATCTCGGGCTCCATCACGAGCGCCCGCGCGAACCCGGCCCGCTTGCGCATGCCGCCGGACAGTTGCGAGGGCGGCAGGTCGATCGCCTCGGAGAGCCCCACGTCGGCCAGACGCCGCCTGACGATGTCGGAGATCTGCGCCTCGGACATGTCGGTGTGCTGGCGCAGCGGGAACGCGATGTTGTCGTACACCGACATCGACCCGAACAGAGCGCCGTCCTGGAACAGCACGCCGATCTTGCGCCGCAACGCCAGCAGCTTGGGCAGGGTCAGGGTCGGGACCGATTCGCCCTTGACGACGATGTCGCCGGAGTCGGGGAACATCAGCCCGATGATGTGCTTGATCAGCACGCTCTTGCCCGTGCCCGACGGGCCCAGCACGACCGTGATCGTCTCGTCCGGGATGGCCACGTTCAGGCCGTTGAGGACCGGCACACCGCCGAGACGCTTGACCACGTCGATGCAGCGGATCGACCAGCGATCGTCGCCGGGGTCGCCGAGCAGGTCGACGTCGGTGGAGTGATACTCGAAGTTGTCGGCCTGGGACTCATCCCCGCCGGCATACGGCTCGCTCCCGCCGGCCCGCGACTCATCCACCCCGGCCCGCGGCTCGCTCACACCGGCCCGCAACTCCCGCTCCTCAGCACCCTGCTCGGATTCCTCGCTCATCCCTGCCCACCATAGGTCACGTGCGGGTACTGGCTGGTCTGGCCGTTGAACGTGAACGGCGCCTGCTGGTTGCACGCCGGGGCCGGCACCTGGTTGGGGTTGCCCGGCGCGGCGGTGTTTTCGGAGTTGCCGGTGTTGAGGCCTTCGGGCTTTTCGGGCGGGTTGGCGACCTTGAATTTGATCAGCTGTTCGATCAGTTCAGAGGAGATCGTCGAGTTGCCGGGGCCGTTCACCGCGGGGGCGGAGTTGGCGCACGAGCCGGTTTCGAAGACCTGCAGCCCGCCGTTGGCCAGCGTGCGCGATGAGCCCGGCTGGAAGTAGGGGTTGGCGCGGTTGACGCCGACGCGCTTGGTGTAGACGGCGAGGCTTTCCGGAGTGAAGACCTGCATCGTGCGCAGGTAGTGCAGCAACGGACCCTGGTTGTCGGTGTTGCTGTTGCCGAGGTGCGCCTCGGTGGTGGCGGTGAGGTTGCCGAAGAACGCCTGGATCTCGGGCACGTAGTTGCCCATGTACTGCAGGAACGGGTCGAAGTTGTGCAGAAGCGGGCGGATGTTTTCGAGCAGCGGGATCGTCAGTCGGTTGACCTGCTGGACGGCGGGCAGTCCCTTCGTCGCGGCCTTGGTCAGCGGACCGAGCGCGGTCAGGAACTTGTCGAACTGGGGCGCGAACGGCTCGGCCTGGTGCAGCAGCGCCGAGAGCGCGCGCTGGGCCGGGGCGAATTCGTCGAAGAACGGGTTGGCGACCGTGGAGAAGCGGTCGAGTTCCTTGAAGGCCACGGTCGAGTTGTGCTCGAAGGTGGGAAACAGAGTCCATGCCTTGGCGAACGCCTGGCTCTCCGACGCCGCGGCGTGGAACGTGCGCTGGCCGTTGACGATCAGCCCCTGCAGCTGGTGGTCGCGTTCGCCCAGCGCCCCGAACACTTCGCCGGTGCCTTTGATCAGCTCCGTGAGCGCCCCTTCCTGAGATGCAAGCACGCCGACGAGCTCGTTGGCGTGTTCGGCGAACGGCTGCAGCACGGCGAAGTCGGAGTTGATCTGTTCGCCGCGGCCGGCGATCCCCGGCTCCACCGACTGCATCCAGACCTGGAAGTCGTGGCGGGTCTTGGGGTCCAGTAGCGAGAGGATGTCGTCGAGCGTCACCGACGGTTCGACCTGGCTCTCGGGCAGGCGCCCGCCGTCGGCCAGGTAGGGCCCCGAGCGACCGAGCGGCGTGCCCTGCGGGATCAGCTGCACGTAGGTCTCCCCCAGCAGCGTCTTCTGGCGCAGGATCGCGTGCGTGTCGGCGCGGATCGGCGCGTATTGGCTTGAGAGTTCGACGGTCGCGATCGTGTGGCCTTCGTGAGCTTTGAGCGCGACCACGTGCCCGACGTCGACACCGGAGATGCGCACGTCCGACTGTTCGGCCAGCGCGAGCGCGCGCGGGAACGCGATCGTGAACTGATAGCCGCGCGGCTTCAGCGGAACTGGTCCTCCGAACGACTCCCACAAGAACAGCAAGAGGCCGAAGCAGCTGAGCGCGAACAGGACGATCACGAGGATGTTGCCGAGGGTGGGAGCGCGCTTTTGCATGTCAGCCCTTGCCTCCCCCGCTGCCTCTGGCTCTCCTGCTGGCCCTGGCTCCGGCGCTGACCTTGGCTCCCGCGTTCCCCCTGGCCCCCGCGCTTCCCCCGGCTCCCGCGGTCCCGAACGCGGGCGCGCCCAAGCTGGAGAACGGCCCGCCGGCGCCCGAGCCGGCCCGCGCGGACGCGGCGGTGGCTTTGACGGCTGTGGCAGAGCCGCCGGTCAAGCCGAACCGCTGGCATTCCGCCCCCGAGGGAGGGTTGAGCAGGCCGACGAGGATGTTCACGGTCGGGTTGATGCTCGAGACCGATTTGAGCAACGGCAGCACGTTGCAGTTCAGGTACAGCAGCGCGCGCCCGAGCGGCCCGTGCGCGTCGGCGCTGGAGACGACGCTGTTGAAGTTGTGTGCGTCCCAGGTCATGAAGAACAGAAAGCCGCCGAGGTTCTTGCCCGGGTTGTAGGCGATCTCGTTGAACAGTTCGTTGAGCACGCCGAAGCTGGAGGCGAGCTTCGGGAAGGAGGCGGCCAGATCCTTGGTGCTGGGCGCCAGCGAGTCGATCGTCGGCAGGATTTCACGGGCGAACGGGCGGATGTCGTTCTTGAAGATCGGTGTGGTCGTCTTGAACGACGGGATCAGCGCTTCCTCGGCCGGGGCCAGCGAGCTCGCGAACGGGCGCAGCTCGTGCAGCGCGGGACCGACCTGGTCGAACGCGGTGGCGAGCTTGCCGAGACCCTGTTCGGTCTTGGCGAGAGCGCCGGGGAGCAGCTTGAGCGTGCTCTGCACGTTCTGGTTCTGTTCGGCGAAGACCTTGAACACCGTGTTCGAGGACTTGATCAGGTCCGCCAGCTGCGCGTCTTTGCCACCGAGCGCTTGCATGAACAACTTGAAGTTGTGGATCGCGTGGGCGATGTCGTAGTTGCGGGTGTGCAGTTCGTGGGAGATCAGCTCGGCGTCCCGGGCGAGTGGGTCAAAGCGCTTGAGCGCCGCCGACAGGGCGCGGCCGTTGCCCTTCAGTCCTTCGCCGGCGCCCGCGAGCAGCTCCTGCAGGTAGTCGCGCGATTCGGCGTCGAGGCTGTCGAGGAATTCTTCGAAGTTCCCGTCCGGAGCGGTCTGCGCGAGCGGGATCGTTTCGCCCGAGCGCAGCCTTCCGCTGGAGGGCGAGCCGGGATCGACCTCGACGGTCATGTCCTTGAGCTGGGTCTTGGGGCGCAGCAGCATCGTCGCGTTGTGGTAGAAGTGCGCGTACTTCGGCGTCACTTTCATCGTCACGATCGCCACGCCGTTGTGGAGTTCGACGTTCTGGACTTCGCCGATCTTCGCGCCCGCGATCGTGACCGCCTGCCCCTGCCCGGGCGCCACCGCCGCGGCGGTCTGGAATTCGCCCTTGAGCACGAACCATTCTTTGCCGAGCACGGGCACCCAGCTCGGCAGCTTGAGGTTCTGGTGGGCGAGGATGTACCCGCCGACACCGGCGGCGACCAGGATCATCGCGACGACCGCGATGAACGATTTCTGGTAGCGCTCGATCTGTTCGCGGACGCTCAGCCCGCCTTCGTGGCGACCGCCGCCCTGCGCGCCGCCGTCCTGGCGCGCGCCGTTGTGGCCGTTGGCGCCGGTGTGGCCATTGGCGCCGGCGCGATCGCCGTGGCCGGTGTGGCCGGTGTCGCCGGTCACCGGGGTCTCCGGTCCCTCGGGCGTGCTCATCCCCCACTCCCATCTGCCGGGCCCTGCGACAGCGGGCCGTTCAGTTCGGGCGACGCCTGCGTGTCACAGGAGACGAGCGGCCGGTAGGGCGGCTCCTGAGAAGGGTAGGCGGGGCGCGTGCCCAGGGGGGTCAGCGGCGCATGCGCCAGCAGCGGCAGACCCTGCAGTTTGGTGCCGAGGATCGAGGTCGGTCCCGACTTGATCGTCTGCCCGTTGTTGCCGATCAAGAAGCGCGCGTAGGTGCCGTTGCCGTTGAAGCTCTGGCCGATGCCTGCAAGTCCTGTCAGCGAGGAGAAGAATTCCTTGTACGCTTCCACGCCCGAAGTGCTCGACCCGTCCTGCAGCTTGGTCGTGATCGCCGGGAAGAACACTTTGGTCTGGCACTGGCTGAACGCGTCGGTCTGCTTGTAGAAGGGGGTCTGTTCGCTCTCCAGCTTGGCGAGCGTGGGAGTGGCTTCGTTCAGGCCCTTGGCCACCCCGCCCAGCTCGCTGGGCGCAAGCGAGGCCTGCACCTGTTCGATCCACGGCAGCGCCGCCTCGGTCGTCGGCCCCTGCAGCCGCACGCCCGGCAGGATTGCTTTGGAGAATTCGCGGGTCGGCCCGAACGAGGCGTTCAGCGAGGTGAACGCCCGCTGAAGGCTGTGCAGCGCTCCCGGCAGCCGCGCGATCGTAGCGGTGAGGCTTGGCGCCTGGGCGGCGATCGCGGCGAAGAACGCGTCGAAGTTAGGGAGCCATTCGCTGAGCGATTGCTCGTGCACGTTCAGTTCCGAGGTGACATGGTCGATCGCGGCGATCAGCTCGGAGAAGTCGTGCGGTTCGGTGCCGCCGAGCGCCTGCTGGACGATCCCCGAGTCGCGCAGCGCCGCGGGCGCGCGGTGGTAGGTCTTGTTGAGCGCCTGCGCGGCGTTCAGGCCGTACACGTCGGGGTCCTGTTCTGCGTTTTCCTGCGCGTCGGGCTTGTGCGTGAGCGCGTAGCCGTATTCCTGCAGGAAGATCTGCAGGTTCTGGCGCGTGTCGGTGTTGAGCGCGTCGAGCACCTGGTCGAGCTGCACCGGGTCGGCGGTGTGGGTGATCGGGATCGTGTAGCCCGAGGAGACGGTTTTGGCGGTCGGGGTGCCGGGCTGCAGTTCGACGAACCAGTTGCCTTCCAGGAAGATGCGCGGGCGGAGCTTGAGCGTCGCGTCGGTGTGGATCGGCAGGCCCTTGGATTCGATTTCCATGCTGACCAGCCCACCGTTGCCCTCGCGCTGGATGCCGGTGACGGTGCCGACGTCGACACCGGCGATGCGCACGGGCGACTTCGGTTTGACGTTCAGCACGCTCGCGAACTGGCCCTTGAGCTGGAAGCCGTGTTTGAACGGGATGCGCTTGGTGAAGCCGAAGTAGACGGCGATCGCCAGCACGACCAGAAACACGATCCCCGCGCGTACGGGGTTCGACCGCCGCAGCTCGACGACCGGGATTTCGTCGTGACGGCGCCAGAAGCGCAGGCGGCTCACGATTTCTTCCCCTTCTTCTTGGACGTGCTCGTCGACAGCCCGAGCGCCCGCAGCTGTTCGGGCGAGTACTTTTCGCCGAACAGGTTCTGTTCGCGCGAGGTGATTTCGCGGTTGTTGGTGCTGCTCCCCTGCGGGAGGTTGCCGACGACCATTTTGCCGGGCAGGTATTTCTCGTTGCCCGCTTCGCACAGCCGCGGCTGGCCGGGACCGGCGACGTTCGGGTAGGGGTTGGCGTGCAGGTGGTCGTTGTCGATGATCGGGCCAACGCCGGTGGGCGAGGCTTCTCGTTCGATCGAGGGGCCGTTGGCCGGCTGGGATGAGGGGAAGCCCTCGGCGTTGGGCCCGTTGGGCGAGAGCACGATCGCGGCCCGCGCGAGCGTGCCGACGCCGACGTTCTCGGCGAACATGCTGGCGAGGTTGCGGAAGGTGAGCGTGATGTAGTTGCAGTAGGACTGCGCCGGCGCGATGCCCGCGATCAACGGCTCGCCGACTTCCGCGGTCTGGGTGAGCGATTCCAACCCGAGCGGCACGACCGGGTTTTGGGCGAAGTTCTCGAAGGACACCGCCGTCTGAGCGAGGCTCGAGTTCAGCGCGGTGGCCGCCCGCAGGTTGACCGCGCCGACCGAGAACGCGTGCCCGAGCGCGGGGGCGACCGTGCGCAGCGAGCTCGCGCTGGGGCGCAGCAGGCGCATGAACTCGGTCGCCTTTTCCACGAACGGCGCCTGGTAGGCGAGCGAGTAGGTGGCCTGTTTGAGCGCGGCCGGTCCCCCTTCGATCGTCCGTTCCAGCGAGGGCGCGACGCCCGCCCAGGCCGAGAAGAACGTGGCCATGTCGCGGAACCAGGCGGCCTGGGTTTCGGCCACCGGCGCGACCTGGGAGGCAACCTTGTCCAGCGCCGGGAAGAAGGCCTTGAGGTTCGTCTGCGGCGAGACGAGGTTCTGCAGCACGGGGATCGCGTTGTTCAGCAGCGGGCGCAGTGTGGCGATCGTTTCGTTGAGGGGGACTCCCCGCTCGACGAGGCCGTCGCCGAAGTTGATCGTGTTGCTCTGGATCGCGTTGCGCGTCTTTTCATCGAACATGTTGAAGAAGTCGACGATGTCCACCGGTTCGCGCACCTGCGACAGGGGGATCGTCCCCCCGGGCTTGATCGTCTGATGGGAGCTGCCCTTTTCGAGTTCCAGGTACTTCAGCCCGATCGCAGACACCGACTGCACGATCGCGCGCGTGTCGGCCGGCAATGGCTGCACGCTCTTTTCCAGGTGCAGTTCGGCGATCGCGGTGACCCGTCCGGTCTTGGGGTTCTGGTGGGGCGTCAACGTGTGCACGGTGCCGATCCGTGTCCCCCCGAGGCGCACCTCGTTGGAGTTCTGCAGCCCCGAGGTTTCGGGCAGTTCGACGTTGATGTCGTAGGTCGGCACGAACGGCAGGCCTTCTTTGGCGTTGTAGGACAGGAACACCGCCACGACCACGATCAGCGTCGTGAGCGCGCCGATCAGCAGCGGGCTGCCGGCAATCGATCCTCGGCGGCGGCTCACAACTCCCCCTCCTGCCCGATCTCTTGGGATTTCCGTGCGATCGCGCTCACGGTGTCTCCGTGGGGTCGCAGCTCAATTGGCCGTTGTTCGTAAAGGGAGCCGAGCCGTCGGCCGAGGGCTGGGTGGCCGCGCCGGGGCAGCGGCGCAGCTGACCGGTCTTGAGCCCTTCCAGGGCCTGCTGGGCGCTGGTCGGCGTGAGCGTGTTGTTCGAGCCGAGCGTGAAGGATGGCGCGACGGGGCTGAAGCGCGCGTAGTGGCCGTTGGCGTCGTAGTAGGCGGTGGTCTGCCCGAACGTGTGGAAGGCGCCCGCCAGCTCGGGGGCGTAGGGACCGAACAGCGAGGTGATCGGCACCGCTTCGCGCAGCGCCTGCACGCCGTTGGGCGAGGCGGTGCTGAGCGCGCTGGCGAGCGCCGGCAGTTCCCGGAACAGGTCGGTGAGGTCGTTGCTGGGACCGGGACGCGAGATCGCCTGGCTGAATTCGCCGAGCACCGGGGTGGCGGTGCTCACGAGCGGGCGCAGCCGCTGGAACAGCGTGGTCAACGCGGGGATGTTGGGTTTTTGGGCGTTGAAGAACTGCGTGAGCGCAGACAATGTGGAGGGCAGTTCGGCGAAGGTCTTGTTGCCCTCGCTCAGCGCTGCCGGCAGCGCTCGCAGGCCTTCCGCCAGAGCCTGCTGCTGAGAGCCCGCCGCCTGAAAGGTCTGGTCGGCGTGTTCGACGAGGTTCGACAGCGATTCCTTGTGGGCCGCGAGCACCGTCAGCGCCTTGGCCGATTCCACGAGGAAGCTCGTAAACGTCGGCTGGTCGCGCACGAGCTCGGAGAAGATGTGATCGGTCGCCGCGAACGACGGGGCGAACAGTTCGACCGACTTGCCGAACTCGGGGTCGGTCGCGACGTACTGTTCGGCCGAGCCCCGGATCACGTTTTTCAGCCCTTCGCGGGTGGGCGCGTTCAGCGTGTTGAACAGCTTGTCGAGGTCGACGACTTCACGAGTCGCGCTGGCCGGCAGCGTCGCCCCGTGGGGCAGCGCCAGCGCGTTGTTGGGACCGGGCGAGAGCGCGATGTAGCGGTTGGCGACGGTCGTCAGCGACGGCACTCTGATTTCGGCGGTAGTGCCCGCGTGCAACGGAGTCAGCGATGAGTCCACGTGGATCGTGACGCGGGCTTTGAAGTCGGGGGTGAGCTGGATGTTCGTGATGCTCCCGACGGGCACCCCGCCGACCTGCACCTGATCGCCCTTGACCAGCTGTCCGGCTTCGGCCATTTCCAGGTGGTATTCGGCCCCGCTGCTGCCGGAGAAGACGAGGATCGCGACGATCAACACGACCAGCGCCAGCGCGCCCACGGCGAGCCAGCGCCCCGCGCCGGGCCTCAGCACGCCACGTCGAGCGGGAGGCTGGGGCACGGAGGGCTCGCCCGGTGACGGGGGCTGTCCGGCCGGTGGTCTGGGTGGGCTAACCGTGGCCATTGCCGCCACCTTCGCTGGGGGGGTCCGGTATCGCCGCCGAGGACGGCCCGCTGGAGACGGTCGGGTCGGGAATCTCGCCCAGACGGGCGATCAGCTTGACCCACTCCTGCGGGGTCAGCGCCGATTCGGGGGCGCTCGCCGCGTGCGCGCCGGCGCCACGGGCCGAGCCTGAGGGCCCGAACGCCACCGCGATGTAGTCGCTCGCGCTCGCGCGCACGAACGCGATCTTGGCGCCCGGCACGTTCGTGGCGCTGAGGATCCGCCGCGGACGGTCGAGGCCCTGGAGCATCAGCAGCTTGCGGATCGTGGTGTCGGCGATCGAGCCCGGACCCTGATGGCCGGCGATCGGGGTGCCGTCGATCGCGGTGATCCTGACCGTCTCGCTCGCGCTCGCGGACGCGTTGGGTTCGCTGGCCGGCGCCCGCGCGGCGCAGTGCAGGCCGGTGACGGTGGGCTTCAGGCCCGACACCGACAGGTACTCGAGCATCGCCAGCACGGGCCGGTCGACGTGCCCGGTCTGCACGCTCTCGCGCTCGCACGCGCGCATGTGAATCGTGCGATCGCGCGAGACCTGCTGCTGCAGCTGCTGCTTTGACTCCAGCAGGACCTGGCCGACCGTGGGCGATGTGGCCAAAAATGGGTTCACGCCGCGCGCCCGGAAGATCGAGGTGTTCTCGAGCGCGACCCACCCGTCGAGGATCGGCTTGGGGTCGATCAGCGGCGCGCCGGCGCCGGCCGGTTTGATCTGGAAGAACATGTGCGGTTCCCCGCTCTGCGCGCCGGCGCCGGCAGAGGCGCCGCCGTCAGGCACACCCGCCCCACTCGCCTGCGCACCGACGTGACCGAGCACGGTGCCCGCCAGCACCTGCACGCCCGGGCGCAGTTCGTGCAGGTAGACGTCGTCGGAGCCCGACGTGAACTCGCGCGCGCCGCTGGAGACCGGCGCCGCGGGCGCGGAGGGCTTGGGCGCTGGTGCAGCCGGCGCGGGCGCGGGGATCGCCGGAGCCGGTTCCAGGCCGGCGGTGGCGCCCAGCGCGAAGCCGGACACGGTCGCCCCCGCTGACAGCGGCGAGCGCGCCTGCGCCCCGGCGGTGGCCGGGCTGCTCGGCGCCGGTTCGGCCTTGGCCCCCTGCGGTTCCCCGGCCTGACCGTTCGCGGCGATGCGCGCGCTGACGGCCGTGTGCTCATGGGGCTCGAGCACGGGGTACAGCGTGGCGACGCTGCCGAGCTGCGCGTACACGTAGGTGTTGCCGTAGGCGTCGCGCAGGGCGATGTAGCGGCCGAGCGTTGGCGAGTCGCCGATCTGCACGATTTCGCCGTCCTGCACCGCCACCACCGGGGCGCCGGTCTGCGAGTAGATCGTCGTGCCGGCCAGCGTCTTGGCGGGACCCGAGCCGCTGGAGCCGGGAGCATCAGGGGAACCAGGGGAGCCGCTGGAGCCGGAGGAACCGCTGGAACCCGAGGAACCCGAAGAACCGGAAGCGCCGCCGGGCACGGTCTCGAAACCGTCGGAGAAGTGCGCGGGCGCGTGCACGGGGAACTGCGACTCGGTCAGGCCGGTGACGGCGCCCAGCAGTTCCGGCGGAGTGCTGCCGAGCAACTGCGCGCGCAGCATCACCGAGTCCACGTAGGCCTCAGAGTGGTTGTAGGAGTAGACGGCGGCCCTGATGTTGTGGGCGCCGCCGGCTGCGCGCAGATAGCGGGCGGCGGCGAAGACCGCATCGGCGGGGTTGTAGGGGTCCTTGTAGCCGGCGCCTGTCGCGTCGACGCCGTAGGTGAGCCACGTGGAGGGCAGGAACTGCATCCAGCCCTCGGCGCCGGCGCTGGAGACCGACAGGTCGCGGCCATAGTCGGTCTCGACCTCGTTGATCGCGGCCAGCACCTGCCAGGGGATGCCGTAGGCGGTGCCGGCAGCCTGGTAGATCGGCAGCAAAAACGGCGGGATCTGGAAGCTTTCGACGAAGAACCCGTTGACCCCGCTCAACGGGGCGCCCAGGTTCAGCGGCAGGGCGGGGGTGAGCGTCTTCGGCGAGGGGGCGCTGTGCGTGCCGCGGGCTTCGCCGCTCGAGGTTTCCGCGGCGCCGTGTGCGCCCGTGCCGGGCTGGGTTGCGCCCGAGCCGCCGCTCGAGGATTGGCCGCCACTCCCGCCGCTGCCGCTGGCGCCGCTGCCCTGCGCGTGGCGGGAGCCCGATGGCCGCTCGCTGGGCGTGACGCTCTGGACCTGGGGTTCTTGGACTTCGGGAGCGGCGGTCGTGGTTGTGGATGGCGCGCTCGCTTCGCCTTCGGTTGTCGTGGTCGTGGTGGTGGAGCCAGGTGTGGTCGTGGTGGTGGTAGGGGTGGGTGTGGTTGTTGGGGTTGCTGGGGTCGTCGTGGTTGTCGGCGTGGCCACAACCGCGGCAAGCGCAGTCGCCGGTTCAGCGGCGCCCGCGCCGGCGGGGAGCGCCAGGACGAATGCGAGAACCAGCGCGAGCATGGATGTGATGGCAGCGGATCGCATCGATCAGTTCCCCAGCAGGTAGTTGAGGAGCATCCCGCCCGCTTCGGAGCTTTCGGAGGAGGGCGTGTAGTAGGTCGTACCCGAGCTCGACCCGCCGACCGGCTGCGTGGCGGTGGAGCCTTCGCCCGTGACGCCGCCGGTTCCCAGATCCGCAAGCCCGCCGGCGCCTGTGCCCGTGCCCGTCGTGGTGGGGCCGGGGAATTTGGCGATCGCCTGGGCGGGAGTCGCGCCTTTCATGACAGCCAGCGTGCGCGCCATCAACACGCTCGTGCCGGCGGCCTGTTCGGCGCTGGAGAGTCTGGCGTCCTGACTGCTGCCGGCCTTGGCGGCCTTGGCGGCCGAGCCGCTTTCGCTCGATTCCGAGGATGACAGTCCGTTCGTGCTGAACAGGTTGGCGCTGCAGCCCGATTTGGGCGCCACGTGATAGGCCAGACAGGCGGCGGCAGCCAGACCTTCGGCCCGCAGGAAGTGACCGAGCGCGTCATAGCCGTTGGATGCGCCGGTGCTCAGGAAGATGAAGTCGAGGATCCGCTCCAAGCCACCGGTGTCGCGCAGGCTCAAGAGCAGTTCGGAGAGGCTGCCGCTGAACGGCTTGACCGCGGCGCCAAGCGTCTTGAGCTGCCCGAGCAACGGTTGCAGCGCGACCAGCGCCGGGCCGGTCGTCTTGGCGGACTTGCCCAACGTCTGAAAGAACGCGGTCGAGCTGTTCGCGAAGCCCGGTGTGCTCGCGAACAGCTGGTTGATGCCGGGGGCGGCGGCCCTGAGGTCGGTGAACGTCGGCGTGGTTTGTTCGGCCAGGCGCTCGAACCGTTCCATCGCCGGACCCAGCTGGCGCAAGAACGGCGGGAAGGCGGCGAGGTTCTGGCCAA
This sequence comes from uncultured Solirubrobacterales bacterium, assembly GCA_963702185.1. Lineage (GTDB taxonomy): Bacteria > Actinomycetota > Thermoleophilia > Solirubrobacterales > Solirubrobacteraceae > Palsa-744. The sequence continues at coordinate 2,305,268 of OY969723.1, read as the reverse complement.
TTGCAGTGCTGTGGTTGGCGCTGGCGTGCGCGACCGTGGCGCTCGAGGCGATGAAGCTGGAGATCTGTTCCTTGACGCCCGGGACCGGCGCGAGCGCACGGCTGGATTCTTCGGCGAGGTTGGTCAGCAGCTTGTTCTGGCCGGCGAGGATGCCTAGCACCTTCGTGAATTCGCGCAGGGCGGGGTCGGCGCGCTTGATCACTTCGTTCAGGTCGCTGCCACGTCCGGCCAGTCCGGCGCCGAGTTCGTTGATGATGATCGTGAACCGCTCGCTCACGGGCAGGCGGTTGATGTCTTCCAGCTGGTCGACCCCCACGGGGCTGGAGGTGTTGGCGACCGGCAGCAAGTACTGCCCTTCGCCTTCGCCGTGTTCGATCCGGTGCAGCGGCGGGGGCAGCGGCGTGTTTTCGGGGCGGGGCTGGGTCGGCAGGCAGTTGACGAACTTCTCGCCGATCAGCGCCTCCGGTTCGATCGTGCAGCTGGCGTCGGAGCGAAAGTCCTGGAACCCGGGGTTTTCGATGTTGAGCACGACCGCGGCCTTGGCCTGCGGCGTGGGCACCACTTCGCCGACCGTCCCCACGGTGACACCGCCGACCTTCACGTTCTCACCGGGGATGATGTTGGAGGCGTCATCGAAGATCGCGCGCACGCTGTAGCCCCCGTTGGAGCCTCCGGCGGCGCTGGCCACGAGCACGAGCACGACGAGTGCGAGCAGGCCGAGCACGCTCGCAACCGCGATCGCTGTACCTCTCCCGCGCCCACTGCTGGCCTGGCTCAACCCGTTAGATCCTTCCTGCCGTTCTCAGAGCGGCGGGCGACCCCGTGTGCGTGTGCGGGGCCGCCCGTCTGACTCTTCTGCGTCAGAGCCGGCGCGCCTGGCGGGCGCGTCAGCTCATTCCTGTGTTCTCCGCGTCTACTTCTTGGGGCACGGCGCCTTGTACAGGGCTTCCGCCGTTGACCCTCCGAAGAAGCTCATCACCGTCTTCAGCGGGAATCCGCCAGCGGGGCACTTCTTCGGCACCGTGATGTAGGAAACCGTCTTCTTGCCCTGTTTGAAAGCAGCGCCGACGGTGACGTTGATTTCTTTCGCCGACGCGTCGAGCGCTCCGGGCACCGTTTCGATCAGCGGCACTTCGGCGTTGAACGTCGGGCCGAACGGCGCCGGAGAAGTGGTGATGTTCCCCTTCGAGACGATTTCGATCGAGACCGGCGTGGTCCCGTCCACGAAGAACGCCAGCCCGCCGGACACGAAGAACGGCTGCACCGACACGGTCTCGGCGACGCGTTCGGTGCCGAAGCTGACGACGCCGCTGGCGCTGCCCTTCGGACCGGCCTGCGACTTCTTGGAGCAGGCCGACGGCCCCTTCTGTTCGAGCACCGAGGGCGAGCAGGTCGCAAACCCGGCAGTGGTCAACTTGGCGCCCGCGGGCCCATAGAATTTGACGCCGATCAACGGCGGCGGGAAGCCGCCGTATTCGGTCCCTGAGATCCTGAATTCGGACTTCAACGCGGCGGGAGCGCCGAGTTTGTTGCCGCTGTTCGGGACACCCGGGATCGGCACGGCTTCTCCCTTGAACGTGATCGTGGGCGCCGCCTGAGCGGAACCTACGAGCCCCATCAGGGCCAGGCCACATAGGGCCATACAGGTGGATGCTTTGCGCATCATCAGATCTCTCTCCTCGCTGTGTTTGTTCTCGATGTACAGGTCGCCTCGATCCGGGTAGCTCCGGGGCCGCTGTCGGTCCGGCGATATCGAGATCTCCAGCAACCCACGCCGGAGAACATGGCGATTACAGGCGCAACCATATCCATCCTTGGGGATGCCTTCAACTCGGAAGGGCTTGCGACGATCGCCCGTGCCAGCGACATTGCACGACCCTCACGGCCAAAATCCTGTTCTTCAGAACAATGAACCTTGGGTTGAGGATTATGGCTGCCGAGAACGCTGGCTGAACGGCCAGCCAGCGACAGACGTCTGCAACCAGTCAGGCCAGCTCGAGCTGATCGCCGCCGTACACGACGTCCACCGGCTCGAGCACGACCTCCCGCGGGCCCTCCTCGACGACTCCGGCGATCCACGCGCGCAAGCCCAGCTCGCCGGCCACCTCGACGACCGCCTCACCAGATCCCGCCGCGCAGTACACCGCGTAGCCCGCACCCATGTTGAACGTGCTGTACGCCGCGCGCACGTCCAGTCCGGCCTGCTCGACCAAAAACTCGAGCACCGCCGGCACCGGCCCCAGCTCGCGCACGCGATAGCGCAGCGCCCGCGGCCGGCGCATCAGCTTGAGCAGTCCGTGACCGGTGATGTGGCTGAGATAGGTGATCGGCAACTCACGCTGCAGCAGCGCCGCCACGAGACCGACGTACATCGCCGAGGGCTCGAGCAGCGCCTGTCCGAACGTGATCCGCGGGTCGGCCTGCACACCCGCGCCACCGGCGTCCCCCGCACCCACACCGCCACCCGCACCCGCACCCATACCCGCGCCGCCATCCCCAGGCAGCACGGTGGCGTACCCGTCCGGCAGCCGGTCCGCCACCAGTCGCGCCAGCGAAGCGCCGTTGGCGTGCAATCCGGTCGAGGCGACCAGCACGATCTCATCGCCCGGCCCGAGCGCATCGCCGAGGATCGGCGCGTGCCCCGGCGGCACCGCGCCGACGGCGGCGCCCGCCAGCTCGATCTCGCGCTCGGCGACGAGTCCCGGCAGCGACGGCGACTCCCCTCCCCCCCACGCACAGCCCGCGTCTTCGCACGCCCGCCGCCAGCCGGCCAGCAGCGAGGCGGCGCGCTCGCCCTGGCGATACCAGTCCGCCGAGCCCGTCGCGAAGTACGCGTTGACGACCAGCGGCAGCGCGCCGACACAGCACAGGTCGTTGACGATCGCCGCGACCGCGTCGTAGGCGACGTCGGCGAAGCGGTCGACACCCTGCTGTTCGAGCACTTGCCTGGCGATCATCGACTTCGTGCCAAGACCCTCGACTACGAACGCAAGCGTCCGCCCGTCCAGCTCGAACGCGAACGCGGGCTCACCCCGGGAGTCGTCCAGCGCCCGTCCCCCGCGCGCGGCCAGCAGCGACGAGGTGGCCAACGCCTGCGCGATCGCCGAGCGCTTGCCCCGATCGAGCGTCTCATAGTCGACGCCGGCGTCGCGGTAGCTGGCTTGCGGCTGGCTCATCGCGACGGATCCTAGTTCAGCCTGCCGAGAATCCTTTGGGCGAGCTCACGCCTCTCATCCATGTGCGTGCGCCAAACGCGTGCGCGATTTCGATCGTCCCAATCCAAAAGAGAGGCCGACCATGACCGTAGCCGCATGCCTGCACAAAATAGCCGCATGTCCGCGCAAACTCCTCAGGCACCTGCGCAAAGCGCCCGCCGCGTCCGCCGTGCTCGTGCTGCCGGCTATCCTCGGCGCGCTCGCCCTCGGCCTGTCGGCCACAGCCTGGGCGGCGCCGACGTTCACGTTCAAAGTGACGGCCGTTCCCATTCCCGGCTTTCCGGGCACCGGCGATATCCTCGGCGCCGGCGCGGCGTTTCAAGGCGAAGGCACGATCTCGGGGACCGAATACGGGGGCTCCCCGCCACCTCTCATCGGGATCGACGTGTTTGCGCCGGCCGGCGCAAAGCTGCACCCCCAGGGTTTTGCCACCTGCGCGCCAAGCACGATCGAACAGCGAGGGCCTGCACCGTGTCCGAAGCGATCGATCGCCGGCCCGAAGGGCTCCGCGACAGGCGTCGTGAGTTTCGGCTCAGAACGCGTGCAAGAGACGGCCTCGGTTCAGCCGTTCTTCGCTCCCGGCGGCGGTCTGGAGGCCTTTGTCGACGGCACGACGCCGGTCTCGCTGGAAATCCTCGCGCCGGGCCGCTTCCTGGCCTCCTCTCCGCCGTTCGGCCCGGAGTTCATCGGCGAAGTGCCGCTGATCGAAACGGTGCCCGGAGCGCTCGACGCGTCGTTCGAGCACGGCATCCTCGAGGTCGGCACGGCATACAAGCAGGGCAAAAAGACGATCCCCTACATCACGCTCCCCAAGCGCTGCCAGGCGGGCGGCTGGCCGATAAAGATCCAGCTGAGCTTCTATGGGGGAGCGACCGCGGAAGCCTCGTACACGATGCCGTGTCCGAAGCGGTAGTCGAGCGGCAGTGGGACGTGACGGCAGCAACTCAACCCTATCGATCACCATGAGCCGATGAGCGCCTGGTCCTGGCCGAGCGAGCGGGTCGTCGGCGCCGCCCAGCAGGGCGACCCGCGTGCGATCGCGCTGCTGCTGGAGGGCTCGCACGCACACGTCAGGCGATTCGCACGCACCCTGTGCGCGACGCCCGAGGACGCCGAGGAGGCGGCGCAGGAGGCGCTGATCGTGCTGTACCGCAAGATCGGCACCCTGCGCGCCGCCGCCGCGCTGGCGTCGTGGATGTTCCAGATCGTGCGCAACGAGTGCATCCGCAGGACGCGCCTGGCGTTGCACCGGCCCGCGAGCGCCGACCCGGCGGCCGAATCCTCCGCGGAAGACGCGGCGCTCGCCCGGCTGGAGGTCGAGCGGATCGTGGCGGCGATCGCCGAGCTGCCCTCCGAGCAGCGCGCCGTGCTCGTGCTGCGCGACATCCAGGGCCTGTCGGGCTCCGCGACCGCGCAGGCGCTGGGGCTCAGCCGCGCGGCGATGAAGTCGCGCCTGCATCGCGGGCGCGAGGCGCTGCGCTCGCGGCTTGACGCCTAGATCGGCGATGATCCAGGCCCATTTGCCGTCACCGAGGAGGAGCGATGGACTTCGAGCCGAGCCAGCGTTGCACCGAGTACGCCGAGCGCCTGCGCGCGTTCATGGACGAGCGCGTGTACCCCGCGGAGGAGACCTATGAGCTCCAGATGCGCGAGGCGGGCGGGGATCCTCATCACCAGCCCGCGATCCTCGAGGAGCTTAAGTCAGACGCGCGCGCGCGAGGGCTGTGGAACCTGTTCCTACCCGATCTCGACCGTGGCGCCGGCCTGTCAAACGCCGAGTACGCGCCGCTGGCGGAGATCATGGGCCGTAGCCACATCGCCTCGGAGGCATGCAACTGCTCGGCGCCGGACACCGGCAACATGGAGGTGCTGCACCAGTTCGGCACGCCTGCCCAGCAGGAGCGCTGGCTGGACCCGCTGCTGGAGGGCGAGATCCGCTCGGCGTTCGCGATGACCGAGCCCGCCGTGGCCAGCTCGGACGCAACCAACATCGCGTTGCGCATCGAGCGCGATGGCGAGGAGTACGTGCTCAATGGACGCAAGTGGTGGACGTCCAACGCACTGCACCCGCACTGCCGGATCATGATCGTGATGGGCGTGACCAATCCGGACGGCCCGCCCCATCGCCGCCAGAGCCAGATCGTTGTGCCGATCGACACGCCGGGCGTGACCATCATGCGCAACCTGCCCGTGTTCGGGTACACCGATCGCGAGGGCCACGCCGAAGTCGACTTCGCCGACGTGCGCGTGCCCGTGTCGAACCTGATCGCCGGCGAGCGCGAGGGCTTCATGATCGCCCAGGCGCGCCTGGGCCCGGGCCGCATCCACCATTGCATGCGCGCAATCGGGGCGGCGGAGCGCGCGCTGGAGGCGATGTGCGCCCGGGCCGCCTCGCGCGTCACGTTCGGCCAGCCGCTGGCCACGCGCGCGAACGTCCAGGACTGGATCGCGCAGTCGCGCGTTGAAATCGAGATGGCGCGCCTCTTGACGCTCAAGGCCGCCTGGCTGATGGACACGGTCGGCAACCGCCATGCCCGCATGGAGATCGCAGCGATCAAGGTGGCCGCGCCGAACGTCGCGTTGCGCGTGCTCGATCGCGCGATCCAGGTGCACGGCGGCGGGGGCGTCTCTGACGACTTCTTTCTGGCAAGCGCCTACGCGCACATGCGCACGCTGCGCCTGGCCGACGGACCCGATGAGGTGCACAAGCTGTCGATCGCCCGGCGTGAGCTGGCGCCGCACATGCCACGCGAGGGCGCTTGACGGCATCGTCGACCGCGGGTGACGCCGACGACTGGGGCAGGTGGAGGCTGGCGGCGCCGGAGATCGTGCCGAACACAAGCGCCCGCCAGTGTCGCGGCGACATAGCAGCCCCGGCTATCATCCGATGTGGGTGATGGAGAGATGATGCGCAGATGGACTGCGATAGTCGTTGCGGTACCGGTCGTTGCACTGCTCGGACTGGTGCCCACCGGCGCGCTCGCCGCATCGCGCGCGGACATCGCCACCACCCACAAGGGCCTGACGATCATCTACAAGGCCATGCACGCGGTCGTAAGCACGTGGCCCCGTGTCGAAGCCAGCTTCCGTCAGCTGGACCAGAAGTTTGCCGCCGAATGCCCCAACGTGGGCGTGGGCTCGCCCCAGAACGAACCCGAGCAGAAGCTGAGCTACGAGGTGACCGGCGCGCTGTGGGCGACCGGCTACCACACCGACGCCAAGATCGCGGAAACGGGCATCAAAGAAGCGGGCTCGTTGCGCTGGAGCAACCCCACGATCACCCGCCGGGTCCATCGATACCTGCGCGGGTTGCGCGAAATGCTCTCGCTACAGGTTCCGGACATCTGCGGGGACGTGCGCTCGTGGACCGCCAGCGGCTACCAGACGATCCCCGCGAGCACGCTGCGATTCGACCAGCACGTGGAAGCGATCGACGTCGAATTTCCCCCCGCCCAGCTGTTCGCCCCCTATCTGCAGAGCTCCGACCGGGACCTGCTCGCGCAGGTGAAGCACCTCTACACGAGGTTTGAAGAACTCGAATTCGTGACCGGCCAGCGGGAATGGATTCGGCTGCTCGGCGTCGTCGGGCTGAACGAGTGACCTAATAGCCTCCGGCCGTCATGTTCGTGCTGACGGCGCTCATGTACCCATGTCTGCTGGCGCTGGTATGTCTCGGCGCCGGGCTGCTCGTCGACCGGTTGACCGGCGGATGGCTGCCGGGAATGCTGCTCGCGGTCGTGGGCGCGGCGGCGCTGATCGCCGTGTCGCAGCTGACGACGTACATCGCGCCGCTGGCGCCCGCCACCCCCTATGCGATCGGCGCCATCGCCCTGGCGGGACTGGCGCTCGGGCGCGAGCGCTTGGGGGCTGCGATCGGGCGGCTGCGTGACCGCGAGGCCGCCGGGCGAGGAGAACTGTCGTTGAAGTTGGCGGTGGGGCCGATCGTGTACGCGATCGCGCTCGCCCCGGTGCTGGCCGCGGGACGACCCACGTTCAGCTCCTACCAGGCGCTCACCGACTCGGCCGTGCACATGTTGGGGGCCGACTATCTGATGCGCCATGGACAGGACTACGCGCACCTGAACCTGCTGAACTCCTACGGCCAGTACGTGCACGACTACTACGGCACGAGCTACCCCTCCGGCGCGGACACGCTGTTCGGCGGCACCGCCTACATCCTCGGGGTGCCGCTGATCTGGGCGCTGCAGCCGTTCGCCGCGTTCGTGCTGGCGCTGGCGAGCGGCCCGGCGTGGGTGCTGGCACGACGCGTCGGCCTGACCGGCGGCTGGACGGCGCTGGCGACGGTGACCGCGACCGTACCCGCGCTCGTGTACGGGTACGAGCTGGTCGCCTCGGTCAAGGAGCTCGTCGCGCTGGGCATGATCCTCGCGCTGGGCGCGCTGGTGGCCGAGCACGCCCGCTGGCTGGCGCCGGAACGCCTCGCCGTGGCGGCCATACCCGGACTCGTGCTGGCCGCGGGCGTGGCAGCGCTCGGCGTGGGCTTTGGCGCGTGGGCGCTGCCGGCGGCGATCGTGCTGGGCTGGATCGCGATCGGCCAGGCGCGCGGGCGCACGAGCAAGCCCAAGCCCACGAGCAGAACCAAGCCCACGAGCAGACCCGCACCCCGGTACGGTCAGGCTGGCCCGAACCGGGGAAACCCCGCCGGCTGGAGTTGGCTGGCCGGTGTCGTGGCCGTCGCCGCCGCGACCGCGGCGGTGGGCGCGCTCAGTACGTGGACAAACGTGGCGGGATCGCTGCAGGTGGCCAAAGCGATCGCCTCGACCGGCAATCCCGGCAACCTGCAGACGCCGCTGCACACGGTCCAGGCGCTGGGAACGTGGCTGTCCGGTAGCTATCAAGTCGCGCCGAGCGGGTGGCTGTCGGCGCTGACGTACGCGATCGCGGCGCTCACGCTGATCGCGGCCATGCTGGGGGCGGCGCGAGTCGTGTACCTGGGCGAGTACGCGCTGGCCGCCTGGATCGGGCTGACGCTGGTGGCCGGCGTCGCGCTGATCGCCTACTCGACGACGTGGGTGAACGCCAAGACGCTCATGCTCAGCTCGCCCGTGCTCGTACTGCTCGCCTGGGCCGGCATCGCGGGTCTGCGCGCGGGCTCGCGATCGGTTGCCGCCGCCCTCGGCGCGGCGATCGTTCTGGCCGGCGGGATCGCCGTGTCGGATGCGATGCAGTACCACGCCACCAACCTCGCGCCGACGGCCCGCTACGAAGAGCTCGCGTCGATCGACTCGCGCTTCGCCGGACGCGGGCCGGCGCTGTTCGTGGGGTTCGACGAATACGCGCTGTACGTGCTGCGTGATCTGGACGTGGGTGGGCTGGAGTTCACCTACCCGCCCGTGGGGCTGCACCTGGCAAGCAAGCACGGCGCGCCGGTCGACCTCGATCACGTACCTCCAGCGGCGTGGGCGGCGTATCCGCTGGTGATCACCACACGCGACCCGAGCGTCAGCGAGCCACCGTCGGCGTACCGCTTAGCGTGGCAGGGGACCTACTACGAGGTCTGGACGCGCCGTCCCGGCGCCCCGGCGGCGATCGCCCATCTCGGCCTGTCGAGCGCTCGGGTCGTGCCGTGTTCCGCCGTGCGAGGGCTCGCTCAGGTGGCGCAGAGGGCCACGACGACCACGACTTCGGCGGCGAGCGGCGGCGCCTCCGGTGTTTACCTCGTGGCCGCACGTCCTCCGGAGCTGGTGATGGCCGACGTGGCCGAGTCCCGCCACCCGTCCTGGACGTACACCCACCCCGGGCTCGTCATGACCCGCCCGGGCCAGATGAGCACGACGTTTGTCCTGCCGCACGCGGGCGTGTGGGATGTGTGGCTGAAGGGCGAGCTGATGCCGAGCGTGACCGTGAGCGTGGACGGACGCACGATCGGCCGGCGCGGCGGCGAACTGGACGGGAACCCCCACAACCCGAGCACGATGGCGCCGCTGCCGGTGCGGCTGACAGCGGGAACGCACCGGCTGAGTATCGTGCGCGACAGCGAGAGTCCGCTGGCGCCAGGCGAAGGCGGGTGGGCGATCCTGCACGAGGTGTTCCTGACACCCGCCGGCCACGACACGGACACCCTGCAGACGGTCGCTCCGTCGCGGTGGCGCTCGCTGTGCGGTAAGCGGTATGACTGGATCGAGGCGGTGCGAGATGCAAGCTCCGCCCGCTGACGCCGCCGGTCCGGGGGCGAGGTATGCTCGGAAGATGGTGAGGATGGGGTTGCGGTCGGCTACAGGACGGGAGCGGGTTTTGCCGAGGACTGCCGTGCCGGCGATCGCGCTCGTCTCGGCGATCGCGGCCCTCGCAACGGCGCCGGCGCTCGCTGCATCTGCGCCCACGGCGAGAGACATCGCTTCCACCCACACCTACATGGTGGCCACCTATCGCGCGATGAGCGCCGCGGTGGCCGCGTGGCCCTCGGTTGAAGCCAACATCGACAAGCTCGACACCCAGCTGCACGGCGAATGCCCGACCGCGGGAATGGGCGCGCCGCAGAGCGATGCCGAGCAGACGCTCGCCCATGAGGGGCTCGGCGGGTTGTGGGCCACCGCTTATCAGACCGAGGCGGGGATCGTTCAGGCATATATACGCACGATCGGCACGCTGACGTGGAGCGATCCACGGATCACTCGCGACGATCGGCGCCTTGCCCAAGGCCTGCGGGAAATCGTCGCCCTGCAGGTGCCTCCCCTGTGCGCTGACATCCACGCGTGGAGCGCGGACGGGTTTGGCGCGATGCCCGCCGATGTCACAGCCTACGTGCAGCACGCCGAAGCGATCGACATCAGCGAAATCCCCCGCTCGCTGCTGGCCCCGTACGTACGCCCGGCCGAGCGCGCTCTGCGCGCGCGCATGGAGCACGCCACCACCCGCTTTGAAGAACTTGAATTCGTACACGGCCAGTCGGACTGGATCGCGCTGCTGGAAGCGGTCGGGCTGCCGCAGTAGCCGGTCCCGCCCGACCTCGTGCAGATGATGGAGACGCCGGGATTCGAACCCGGGTCCGCGATCGCATGTGAATGGCTTCTACGAGCGTAGCCGGCGCTCTGATCTCATCTGGCGCTCGCCTCGCCGGCCGGGTTGCGCTAGACCAGCTTCCTTGATGGTCCCCGGGTCGGCGGAAGCGGACCTCACCGGGTGAGCCTGCTTTCTGATCCCGGCCTTCCCCGCCGCAGGCGAGCGGGGCCCGAGACCTCGTGTCTAGGTTCTAGCTAGACCGCGAGGGCGTACTCGTGAGAGTCCGCACTTATGGTTTTCCCGGGTGTTTTACGAGGCCGCCCGGGACCTCGACTCGCGACCATCCACACGAGCCGACCGCGTCGAAGCCTGTCGTCCCCGTGGATGTGCTGCTCATCCAGTGTAGCCAACGTAACGTGCTCCCCCGTCAATCGCCGCGGACCGGCGATGGCGAGGATGCCGCGATCTCCACGAGCCATGCCGAGCGCTGTTCGACGATCTCGACGACGCGAGCGAGCACCGGGGCATCCCAGCCATCAGCCACAAGATCCTTCCGCGCTTGGCGTGCCGCCGCCGGAGCATCTGTGGCGAAGCCACGCAATCTTCGTCGCACCGGCGCCGCGCCCAGGCCGGCTCCGTCGATGAGCCGATCCAGGTGACGGGACCGGACGTATTCGGGGCGATACTCGCCACCGATGCTCATTGCCATCTTGCGGGACATCGGGCGCGTCTTGCGGTATGCGACGGTGCTCAGGATGTCATACGCCGGGCTGAGCACCGCACGGGACATATCGGGTAGATACAGCAGCGAATAGTTCTTGGCGTGCGCGTCGTTATTGCCGACCAGGAAGCTGAGCATCACCGTGTCCAGCAGGTTGACCGCGTCACGGGCGGGAACAGCGACCGCACGGCGCAGCAGCGAGAAGCAGTCGCTCAGCCCCGGGCCGCCCTCGGCCTGATACTTGCGCCACACGGGAATCCCGAGTGCCTGACAGAAGTCCTCCTGGTGCAGACGCCGCACGCCGATGTCTGTATGTCTGCGGTCATAGCGCTCGACGAGCAGGAACTCGTGGTCCGCCACCCGACGAGGCGCGGCGGCCACCGTCTCGATACCCAGCAATCTGCCGATGGCAGGGCACAGCGCCTCGTTGACCACTGTGCCGTCGAGATGGACGATCGGGGTCTTGAGGATATGGGTGGACGGTGCACGGCCACGCGTGAGCCCGATCCGGCCGTCGTCCCCAACGACAACCGGCAGCTTGTCCTGCGCGCCGGCGAGCGACAGACGGTATTCGCCATCCTGGTCGGCATGCATCGGTCGTGCCGGCAGTTCGTTGAGCAGGTCCACCAAGGCTCGATCGTCGAGCCATCCAACGTCTTCGCCGACGGGCTCGGTCACAGTGCCCGGAACAAGCAGACTGATCGCGCCTGCCGTATCTCCGCCAAGCGCCGCCAACAGCTCGAAGTCGTTCCCTGCACTCACGCCGAGATTGCGAGCCAGCCGCTCACGTGGAGCGCCCTCGGGGAGCAAGCCGCCAAAGAAGGCCTCAACCGCAACACTGTTGTAGGTGCCATCCAGCGGCAGCGACTGCGACAGCGGTGGGCGCCCATCGCCACGCCAGACATCGGCGTACACGAATTCGAGGCCGCCCGCGCCGTCGCTCAGCTCCCCGGCACGTTCGTCAAAACACCATACATCAAGCGTCCGGGCGTCCATCCGGGTCCTCGACGATCAGACGCAGTCCGAGCGATGCGGCAACGCGAAGAGTCTCGGCCAATCGCACGGTCGGCTTGCCGCGCTCGAGCTCGCTGACGAAGCGCGTGCCAACGCCGGCGCCGAGTGCTACATCCTCCAGACGGAGCCCGCGGGCGCGTCGTGCGGCGCGCAGCTCAGCCCCAAGCTCCGCAGTGCTGCTGACGCGTGTGATATGTGCGGCTGCAGGCATTATCCCGATCGGGACAAATATAGCAGGATCTCGCCTCAATCCACAGTAAATACACCGATCGGGACAAAATGGGGTCAGCTCGCCTCAAACTGGCGCTGCGCTGTCCCGATCGGGATGCCAGAACAAAGCGACGCGGTCCCGGGCCGCTTGAGGGACCTTTCCCGGCTGTGCCCCGGAGGGCGGTGCCGGTTCGGGTGGCGCGGCCTCACACCTCAGTGGCCTCGCTCTTTGCGGCTCGGTTCCGCGTCTGGATTCAAAGTACATCGACCCCGATCTTGTTGCAACCCCGCGCGCGCGTCGATCCCGCATATTCCGGAAAAATTACTGCGTCCCCGAGCTCGCCTAGCTCCGTTCACTCCTCGATTGTCCTCCGATCGGCGAGGCGATGCTCTCGACGGACGAGACAGACGCATCGGATTCGTTAGGCGGGGCTTATCGGGCCTGCCACACTGTGGTTATGGATTCCGGGGAGATCTCCCTGCCCGCCTCGCCCATGCCGGGTGGGTCCGCTGTGCCGGTCGTCCCGCCGATCGCCGGCTCCTACCCGTCGCACGGCGCCTCGGTCATAGCGCCGGCGCCCGTGCCCGTTCCCGCAGCTGCAGGCACACCCGCACCAGCACATGGCTCTTTCGACGCGAACGCCTCCCAAGCCGACCCGTTCGGTTCTCAGCGCCGCTCGCGCACGCAGTCGCTGCGCAAGCGGATCGGCAGCATGCTCGCGGCGATCGGGGCGGCCATCGCGAAGTTCTGGGCGGCGATCAAAGGGCTCGTGCTGCTGTTGCCCAAGGTCAAGCTGCTGGGAACGCTCGGCACCGCGCTGATCTCAGTCGCCGCCTACAGCCTGTTCTTCGGCTGGACGTTCGCCGCCGGGTTCGTGCTGCTGCTGTTCGTGCACGAGATGGGCCACGTCTTTCAGCTGCGCCGCGAGGGTATCCAGGGCGCAAGCGCGCCCATGTTCATCCCCTTTCTCGGCGCCGCCATCTTCTCCAAGTCGCTCGGCGAGGACGCTCTTGCGGAGGCCCGCGTCGGCCTGGCCGGACCGATCCTCGGCACGCTCGGCGCCGGCGTGTGCCTGGCGATCGCCGAGCTCACGAACAGCGACCTGTTGCGCGCGCTCGCTTATGTCGCGTTTTTTCTCAACCTCATCAACCTCATCCCGGTCGTCCCGTTCGACGGCGGGCGCGCGATGGCCGCGATGGCCCCGGCTATGTGGTTCGTCGGCCTGGGCGCTCTGGCGGTGCTGCTGCTCGTCTCGCACAACCCGTTTCTGCTGATCTTCCTGTTTCTCGGCATCCTCGAAACGAGCCGCCGCTGGCGCCAGCGCAACACCCGCTCGCTCGAGCAGGCCGCCTACTATCGCGTCGCCCCGCGCCACCGCATGCTGATCGGCGCGGTCTACATCGCCCTGATCATCGTGCTCGTCGCCGGCATGGACGCCTCGCACGTGCTGACCTCGGGCGGACATTCGTTCGGCTCGCTCTGACACATCAGCATGTTCTGGCGCTCAGCTTCCGGGGTGGTCGATTGGGCGAGCAGTGCAAGGACGCACCGAGCGTAGTGTGCTTGCTGGCCGAAACGGGGACTCGCACCAAAGGTGCGTGTCACCCGGCTTCGGTGAAGCGAGGGAGGACGCCGCAATGCGAAGCTCAGCGGCCGCCCCGGCGCGCTTCGCGCAGCCCCCGTTCCATATCCCGCTTGGTCTCCCGCTCGCGGATCGCCTGGCGCTTGTCGTAGGTGTCCTTGCCCCGCGCCAGCGCGATCTCGACCTTGGCGCGCGGTCCCTTGAAGTAGATCCTGGTCGGCACGAGCGTCCACCCGCGCTCGGCCACCCTGCCGGCCAGCTTCTCCAGCTCGCGTCTGTGCACCAGCAGCTTGCGCGGGCGCTCGGGGTCGTGGTTATCGCGCGAGGCCGGACCGTAGGGCGGGATGTGCACCGAGTACAGCCACAGCTCGCCGTCCGAGATCGCCGCGTACCCGTCCTTCAGCTGCGCGCCGGACTCGCGCAACGCCTTGACCTCGGTGCCGGCCAGCGCGATCCCGCACTCGATCCGTTCGACGAGCTCATACCGATAGGACGCGTAGCGGTTGGAGGCGACATCGCCCGCGCCGAGCTTGCGCTTGCCGGCGCCGCTCTTGGTTTTTGCGCTCTTGGCCATCGGCCGAGCCTAGCCGAGCAAGCCCGACCCAGCCTGTCGAGCCAAGCCGAGCCCAGCCAGTCAACCCCAGCCTGTCGAGCCAAGCCGAGCCCAGCCAGTCAACCCCAGCCTGCCCAAGCCAACCGACCCAGCCTGCCCCAGCCCAGTCCAGCCAGTAGACCCAGCCCGCCCTAACCGGCCGGGATGAGATCCACGCGCCCGCGCACGGTGTCTACACGAGCGACGCGCACCTCGATCGCGTCCCCCAGCCTGATCGCCCTCCCGCTGCGATCCCCGCGCAGAACCGTCTCGTGCTCGTTCAGCTCCCACCAGTCGCGCTCGCCGCGCTCCTCACGCCCACCTCCATGCGCCTGATCTCGCCGTCCTCGGCGACCCGCCCGGCTGGTATTGCTTGCGCTATCGACGCCCACGCCCGAGCTCGCAATACGCATCCTCCGCACCGGCAGCATCCCCTCGTACAGCGGTCCGCGCGGCCCGGCGGAGTCAGGCCCGGCGGAGTCGATACCGGCCCTGTCGCCCGCCCCACCGAACGCCACGAACGCGCCCGCGGAGATCAGTCCGGTCACCTCGCCCGTGAACGTCTGCTCCCAGCCGTCCTCGTACAGCCGCTGCTCCAGTGCGTAACACCGCGCGATGTCGTCGGCGTCGTGCTCGATCCGCATGGCGTCGCGCTCGCGTTCGGAGGTCCATTCGCCCAGCTCGCCCAGCTGTCGCTCCTGCGGCGCGGCCGATGCGCCGTCGAGCGTCGCGATCAGCGCGCGATGGCACACCAGGTCGGGATAGCGCCTGATCGGCGAGGTGAAGTGGCAGTAGCACGGCGAATGCAGACCTGCGTGACCGATGTTGCGTGGCGAGTAGCAGGCCTGCTTGAGCGAGCGCAGCACCAGCGAAGTAAGGGCGATCCGCCCGCCCCACGGGCCGGTCCTCGCCTCGGCGCCCTTGCGCCCCTCGCTCGTCTGGGCGACTCGCGGCCGTGGCGTCTCATCCCCTCGCGAGCGTTGGCCTTGCGCGCCCCGTTGCAGCGCGCTGTGCACGTAGCGCTCCACGCGCTGTGACACCTCCCCCATCAGCTCCGCCGCCTGGGAAGGGCTCATCGCCTCGGGCACGGGCGGGGTCGGCACGCCCAGCGAGGCCAGCTGCTCCACCAGACGCGCGACCCGCGCGGGCTCGGGACGCTCGTGCACGCGATACAGGCACCCGACGCGCCGCTCGGCCAGCCGGGTCGCGACCGCTTCGTTGGCGGCGATCATCAGGTGCTCGATCAGGCGGTGAGACTCGGTCTGCACGCTCGCTCGAATCTCGCTCACGTTGCCCTGCTCGTCGAACACGACCTCCGGCTCCTCGGAGTCGAGCACCAGCCCACCCGCGCGTTCTCGCGCGCGACCCAGCGCCGCGCTGGCCTCCCACGCCGCCTGCAGCGGCGCCGCCCACGGGTCCTGCGCCTGCTCAGCACCGGCGAAGATGCGATCGACGCGGTCGTAGTCAAGCCGCTGATCGGATCTGATCAACGAACGGTAGAACGCGCTGCGCACCACCCGCGCGCTGCCCAGCTCCAGGTCCATCTCCACCGTCACCGCCGCGCGCTCGACCCCGGGCATCAGCGAGCACGCGTCGGCGGACAGCGCCTCGGGCAGCATCGGCTCGACCGCGCCGGGCACGTACACGCTCGTCGCGCGCCGGCGCGCCTCCCGGTCTACCGGCGACCCCTCTGGCACGTGGGCGCTCACGTCGGCGATGTGCACCCACACGCGCACCGTCGTCCCACCACGAGTCTCGCCGACGGCTTCGCTCCCGGCACCCGTCTCGACTCCTTTCGCGGCGTCGCCCAACCCCGCCTCCTCCCCCAACCGCTGCGCGGAGATCGCGTCGTCGAAGTCCCGCGCGCTCGCCGGGTCGATCGTCAACGTCGCCAGCTCGCGCAGATCGCGTCGCCGGCCCTGCTCGACCTCGCTCACCGCCCGCGCGAGCCCCTCGTCGCGCGCGCGCTCGGCCGCGCTCAACACGCCCGGCGCGAACCCCCGCACGAGGCCCCGCTCCAACATCAGCGCCTCGATCGCGTCCCTCGCCACGTCCGGGCGACCGATCGCCCGCAGGACCGTCGCCTTGCCTCCCGTACCGCGCCCGCCCAGTCGCACGAGCACGAGCTCCCCGGGACCGACCGTGCCTGCGCCCGGTCCGTGGACGCGGTTTGAGGCCAGTACGATCCGCCGCCGTCCGCCCCGGCCGCCTCCTCCCCGCCGGCGTTCGCCCGGCGCCGCGGCCGCCTGCGGAAAGTACGGCTCCGCTGCCCAAAACCTGCCCCGTTTCTCGACGACCGCTACGAGGGTGTCATCCGCTGGGCGCGGCTGGCGTGCGGGGCGGGTTTCTTCGCGCCCTGCCGCATCGCGCAGTGCCACACCGTCGTCCCGGTCCCTCGCCGCGCGGGCGCCGTCGCTCACGAGACTTTGGCGGCCAGCGTGTTCAGCGCCACCGCCAGTCCGTACGGCGTGTCGACCCCGTGCGCGATCTTCACTTCGGGCTCCACCCCCGCGCCCTGTTTGATGCCCCCGCCGCCGAGGTTGCGGCCGTTGGGCGTGTAGTACTCGCCGACCGTGATGTCCAGCGCGCCGCCGTTGGACAGCGGCGTCTCCTCCTGGAACACACCCTTGCCGAACGTGTGCGTGCCCACGACCGTCGCACGGCGATGGTCCTGCAGCGCGGCGGTCACGATCTCCGACGCCGAAGCGGTGTCGGCGTCGACCAGCACGACCATCGGGATCGAGCTCGGTATCGCCCCCCCGACGGCGTCGAGTGTCTGCGTCGGCTGGTTGCGCCCGCGCGTGGTTACGATCGTGCCGCTGGGGATGAATATGCTCGCGATCTGCTGCGCTTCCTCGACGAGCCCGCCGCCGTTGTCGCGCAGGTCCAGCACGATCCCCTGCGCACCTTCGCGGCGCACTTTTTCGACGGCTTCCCTCACTTCCAAGTGCGATCCGAGGCTGAACGTCGCGAGCGCCACGACCCCCAGCTTGACCCCGTGCACGGTCTGCACCGCCGAGGCGACCACCGGCTCTGAGATGACCGCGCGCGCGAGTTTGACGTCGCGGACCGACCCCCGCGCGGCCGGCGCCGGTGTGGTGGACACGTGCGCGCCGGGGGTGGACGTGTGCGAAGTATGGGCACGAGACCCGTGCACCGGCGATTCGCCGGCCGGCGATTGCACCGCCAACTGCACTTCCGTCCCAGGCGGGCCCTTGATCAGCCCGATGTCCTGTTCGCTCGACAGGCCCGTCAGCTTGCGCCCGTTCACCCCCACGATCGCTTCGCCGGCCTTCAACCCCGCGTGTTCGGCCGGCGAGGACTTGAACACACGCACTATCTGAAGCCCCCGCCTGCCCGGCCCGACAGGCTGAGACGAGACCTCCACGCCGATGCCCGTGAAGCTCGGCGGGGAGTCGAATTCGTGCAGTTCCTGCGGGGTCAGGTAGTGCGAGAAGCGGTCGTGCAGGCTCGCGACGGCGCCCGCCACCGAGGCGCTCGCCAGCGCGCTCGTGCTGACCGGCCGGTAGTAGTCGCTGGAGATGCGTTCGATCGCTTCGTCTACGACACGTGCTTCTTGATGTGCGACGAACCCCGACCGCGCCCAGTGGGGCAGGTCTTCGGGATGTCCTCCCCACCACACGCCGAGCACGAGAAAGATCGGCAGCATCGCCGCGAACACATATGTCAGGCGCCGTCCATTCATCTTCGCGCGCCTAGCGTAGTCGAGGCGCCGCGCGGCCCACGCCGCCCGCTCGCGCGCCGGCCTACGCCCGCTCCCGCCGGCCTACGGTCACTCGCGGCCCACGCCGCCGCCGTGCCGGCCACCCGACCCCCGATCGCAGCCGCCCGCTCGTCTAGGCTGAGCGCCCATGGCCACCATCGATACGTTCACCGTCCCCGCCAACGGGCTGCCCGTCCATTCGATCGCGATCCCCGGCACGCGCGCGCTGACCGTGCTGGTCGCGTTCGATGCCGGCGCGCGCACCGAGCGTCCACAGGAGAACGGGATGGCCCACTTTCTCGAGCACCTCGTGTTCAAGGGAGGCGAGAAGTACGACACCTACCGCGCGGTCAACGAGACCGCCGAGCGACTGGGGGGCGTGCTGAACGCCTACACCAGCCACGACCTCGTCGCCTTTCACATCACGGTCCGTGCCGAGTCGGCGCCGCAGGCGATCGATCTGCTGAGCGATTTCGTCGGGCGCCCGCGTATCGACGCGCAGGAGCTCGACCGCGAGCGGGGAGTGGTCATCCAGGAGATCAACCGCGCCTACGACCAGCCCTCGACCGTCGCCGAGTACCTGATCGATCGGGCCGCGTTCGGCGATCACCCACTGGGGCGCACCGTGCTCGGACCGGAGGAACACCTGCGCACGTTCACGCGCGAGGCGATCGTCGCGTTTCGCGAGCGCCGCTGGGCGGGCGCCCGCGGGGGGGCGTTTCTGGCCGGCAACATCGACAGCCTGCCTGCGCGCGATGAGCTGATCGACCGCTTCGGCCGTTTTCCCGCCCTGCCCGAGCCCGAGCCCTACGTGCCGGCGCCCGAGTTCGCACCCCAAACGCTCGTGGAGCAGCGCGACACCAACCAGTCGCACCTGCGCATGATCTACCGCCCCGGCGTCGAGGTCTCAGACCAGCGGGCACGTGCCGCGCTGTCGATCTACGCGACGCTGCTGGGCGGTTCGATGGGCTCGCGCCTGTTCGATGAGATCCGCGAGAAACGGGGCCTGTGCTACTCGGTCTATGCGCTCGACCACGCGTTCGCCGACGTTCCCGTCCTGCAACTGGGCTCGGGCCTCGAGTCCAGCAAGTGCATCGAGGCGTACACGCGCATGCGCGAGATCGTCGATGAGCTGCGCACCGACGGGCCGACCGAGGAGGAGGTCGCCCGCGCGCGAGCCTATGCGGCGGGGCGCCTGGTGCTCGCGTTCGAGAACACCAACGCCGTGGCCCGCTACGCCGCCGGACGCTCGGTCGTGTTCGGCGAGGACATCGACCCCGACACGGCGATCCGCCTGCTCGACGAGGTCACCTACGACGAGGTGCGCACCATCGCGGCCAACGTCGCGGACAACCTGGCGATCGCCTGCGTGGGCCCGCACACGGCCGAGGAGTTCTGAGCCTCAGCCGATCGCGACCATGCGGTCGATCGGGATTCTCGCGCGCTCGGCTATCTCCGCCGGAACGCGCACCTCGTACTTCATGTCCCGCAGCGCGTCGCGCAGCTTGGGCAGCGTGATCATCTT
Organism: uncultured Solirubrobacterales bacterium; assembly: GCA_963702185.1. GTDB lineage: Bacteria > Actinomycetota > Thermoleophilia > Solirubrobacterales > Solirubrobacteraceae > Palsa-744. The sequence goes on along the minus strand of OY969723.1, from coordinate 2,285,721 downwards.
CATGTACACGCACTGAGCCTTGGGATTTGCCGGGATGAACTCGACATCCGGCGCCGCCATCCGCAGCGGGTAGAGCATCCCGGTCTCGGTCGCGACGATCGCTTCCTCGCTCGCGCCCCCAGCCATACGCTCGAGCTGCTCGGCGTAGGAGAGCATCCCGCCGGTCGAGAGCATGTGCACGCCCTCGCCGGAGATGTCGCCGGAGGCGACGTACTCCATCACGCTGGTCACGCACCCGCACTCGGGGTGGATCAAAAACTCGGCGCCCGGGTGTTCGGCGCGCATGCCTTCGATGTCGGCGGGGCGGATGCCCGCGTGCACGTGGCACTCGCCGTCCCACACGTGCATACGCCGGCCGAGCTCCTTCTCCACATAGGCTCCCAGCCACATGTCCGGACCAAACAGGATCTCGGTGTCGGGGCCGTGCGTGTCATGGATGTGGCGCACCACGTCCACGGCGTTGGCGGAGGTGCAGCAGTAGTCGGTGAGCGCCTTGACCTCGGCGGTCGTGTTCACGTACATCACGACCACTCCATCGGGGTATTCCCCGCGCCACGCCGCGAGCTGCTCTGAGTCGATCGAGGCCGCCAGCGAGCATCCGGCGTCGAGGTCGGGGATCAGCACGGTCTTCTGCGGACACAGGATCGAGGCTGTCTCGGCCATGAAGTGCACGCCGCAGAACACGATCGTCTCGGCCTCGCCCGCGGCGGCCTGCCGGGAGAGCCCGAGCGAATCCCCGACATAGTCGGCCACGTCCTGGATCTCCGGCACCTGGTAGTTGTGGGCGAGGATCGTGGCGTTGCGCTCGCGCGCCAGCTCGCGCACCTCATCGCTCAGCTCGGCGATCCGCTCCGTGCTCAGCTCGGGTTCGCGCACGGACTCCATCGCGGGGATCATTGGCAACGTCTTCATCTCTTCCAGTCTACGGAGCCCCGTATATATGCTGGCGTCCGTGAGCGCCGCCATGCCAACCGACGAGTTGCGCGCGCTCGTCCAGCGGGCACTGTCTGAGGACGTCGGCACGGGCGACGTCACGACCGAAGCCACGGTTATGGCCGACGCGCGGGCGCGGGCGCTGATCACCCAGAAGGCCCCCGGCGCGATCTACGGGTTCGATGTCGCCGAGACGACTTTCGCGCTGCTCGACCCCGAAGCGCGGTTTGAGCGCCTGGTCGAGGAGGGCCGCTGGCGCGACCCCGACGGGTCCGGTCCGCCGTTGGGGGTGCTCTCGATCGAGGGCTCGGCTCGCGCACTGCTCACCGGCGAGCGCACGGCCCTCAACTTCCTGTGCCACCTGTCCGGCGTGGCCACGATGGCCGCCCGTGCCGTCCGGGCCGTGGAGGGCACGGGAACGGTTGTGCTCGACACGCGCAAGACCACCCCCGGCCTGCGTCTGCTCGAGAAGGCCGCCGTCACTGCCGGCGGGGCGCAAAACCATCGGATCGGACTGTATGACGCGATCCTGCTCAAGGAGAACCACATCGCCGCCGCAGGCGGGATCGCTCAGGCCGTCGCTCGCGCGCGCGAGGCGGCGCCCCAGTTGGGAGATACGCTCGAGGTCGAGGTGCGCAACCCCGCCGAGATCGATCGGGCGCTGGCGGCCGGAGCGCCGCGACTGCTGCTCGACAACATGACCGTCGAGGAGCTGCGCGTCGCGGTCGCCCGGGTCGCGGGACGCGCTCGGCTGGAGGCCAGCGGCAACGTCACCCTCGACACATTGCGCGAACGGGCGCTCACCGGCGTGGACTGGATCTCGATGGGCGCCCTCACCCATTCCGCGCCGGCGCTCGACCTGTCGATGATCGTGGAGGCGTCCACTTGAAGTGTCTCAACGCCTTTAAAGGGTCGATACCATGGTTATCAAAGTTCAAAAAGAAGCACACCAACCACCACCCTCTTTAGGTTTGCGCACGGAGTCGACGGGTGTCCTCTAACGACGTTAAGGGTCGATACCATAGCATATACCCGTTGCTACTTTAGTTATCAAACTTCAAAAAGTGTATGTCCACACACCCCCCTTTATGGTAGCCATCGTATCGCATAAAATACTATAGTATCGGGTTAGGCGAGGCGGCTCGAGACAGACGAGGCGGCTAAAGACAGGCGAGGCCGCAAAAACTACGCCGCCTGCAACAGATACGCCCGCACGAAGCCGTCGAGATCCCCGTCCAGCACGCGCTGCACGTCCCCCATCTCGTGCCCGGTGCGATGGTCCTTGACCAGCGAGTAGGGGTGCAGGACGTAGGAGCGGATCTGTGAGCCGAAGTTGACGTCCTGGGCCTCGCCCTTCTCGCGGGCGATCTCCTCGGCGCGTTCGCGCTCGGCGCGCTCGAGCAGCTTGGCGCGCAGCATCGCCATCGCCGTGGCGCGGTTGGAGGATTGGGAGCGCTCGTTCTGGCACTGCACGACGATGCCCGTCGGACGGTGGGTGATGCGCACGGCGGAGTCGGTCTTGTTGACGTGCTGGCCGCCGGCGCCCGACGCGCGGTAGGTGTCGACCTGCAGGTCGTCCTCGTCGATCGCCACCTCATCGGAGGTGTCGGGCACGACCGGCGCCACCTCCACCCCAGCGAAGCTCGTCTGGCGGCGGTGGGCGGAGTCAAACGGGGACAATCGCACCAGCCGGTGCACGCCGCGCTCGGCCGCGAACAGGCCATAGGCGTTCTCGCCGCTCGCGCGGAACGTGGCGGACTTGATCCCGGCTTCCTCGCCGGCGCTGACCTCGAGCAGCTCGACCGCGAAGCCTCGCAGCTCGGCCCAGCGCATCAGCATGCGCAACACCATCTCCGCCCAGTCCTGCGCATCGGTCCCCCCGGCGCCAGCGTTCACCGACACGAGCGCATCGCCGGAATCGTAAGGGCCGGAGAACAGCCGCTGCTCCTCCAGGGCCGCCAGCCGCTCCTCGACGGAGGCGATCTGCTCGTCGACCTCATCCTGCAGCGCCGGGTCCTCGGCGGCCATCTCGGCCAGCCCGTCGAGATCCGCGACGTCCGCGGCGAGCGTCGTGAACGTCTGCAGGCGCTTGGACAGGCGCGCGTGCTCGGCCGATACCGACGCCGCGCGCTCGGAGTCATCCCAGAACCCACTCGCCCCCATCTCGGACTCGAGCGCGACGACACGCTCGCTGAGCCCGTCCGGGTCAAAGATAGTCCGCGAGGAGCCTCAGTTGCTCACGGATCGCGGACAGGCGCTGCGGAGTGGACTCTACTGGGGCTGTGGCCATGGTTCCTGGAAGTGGCGGGAATCTAACGACGGGAATCTCAAGACGGGGGAGTGAGTATATATTTTTTAGAGTTTGATAACTATGGTATCTATGCGCCGTGGCACTTCTTGAACTTCTTGCCTGAGCCACACCAGCACGGATCGTTGCGGCCGACGGAGTGCTCTGAGTCGACCACGCGCTGCTCGACCGCGGGGACCGGGGCCAGTTCGGGCTCGGCCGCGCCGCCGTTCTCGGCGTAGGCGCCCATCGCCTGCCCGCCGCCGGCCCCCACGACTCCGGCGCCCGCGGCAGCCGCGGCGATCGCGCCCGCGCCGGCGACGGAATGGCCGCCCGAGTAGGACACGCGTCCCGCGCGCGTGGCGTTGCCCGCGGCGGCAAACGCCGGTGCGGGACCCGCGCCGCCCGCGCCCCCCGGCCCACCGCCGTTGCCGCCCGGACCCGCGCCGTCGACCTCGACGTTGACCTGGACGTTGAAGATCATGCGCGTGTAGTCGGCCCAGATCGTGTTCATGAGGTCGCCGAAGAGGTCGAAGGCCTCGTTCTTGTAGGCGACCAGGGGGTCGATCTGGGCGAAGCCGCGCAGGCCGATGCCTTCGCGCAGATAGTCCATGTCGTAGAGGTGTTCGCGCCAGCGTTCGTCGATGATCTGCAAGAGCAAAAAGCGCTCCAGGGCGCCCATCAGCTCCTCGCCGAGCTCTGCTTCGCGCGCGTCGTAACGGGCCAGCGCGAGCTGTGTGACGGTGTCGACCAGCGACTCGCGATCGGCCGTCTCGGGCTGCAGCGCCTCGTCGGCCAGCTCGATCGGCATGAACTGGCGCAACGCCGTAAACAGCCCGTCCATGTCCCAGTCATCCATGAAGTCCCCGGGCGTGTACTGCTCGATCGTGCGCTCCAGCACCGCCTCGACCTGCTGGCGCGCCTCCTCGCCGATCGGCTTGCCTTCGAGCACCTCGTCGCGGTAGGCGTAGATGACGCGGCGCTGCTCGTTGGCGACGTCGTCGTATTCGAGCACGGTTTTGCGCTGCAGGTAGTTCTGCTCCTCGACCTTGCGCTGGGCTTTCTCGATCTGCTTGGAGAGCATGCCCGCCTCGATCGGTTCCTCGTTGCCCTCCTCGTCGACGCCACCCAGACGGTCGAGGATGCGGTAGATGCGATCGCCGGCGAACAGACGGACGAGGTCGTCTTCGGCGGAGAGGAAGAAGCGCGATTCGCCCGGGTCCCCCTGGCGGCCGGCGCGCCCACGCAGCTGGTTGTCGATGCGGCGGGACTCGTGGCGCTCGGTGCCGCAGATGTACAGGCCACCGGCGGCCGTCACCCGTTCGCGCTGAGCCTCCACGCGCGACTCGATTTCCGGCAGCAGCGCCTGCATGCGTGCCTCATAGCCTTCGGCGCCCGGCTCGATGCCCTCGCGGGCGAGCTGCTGGCGCGCCAAGTGCTCAGCGTTGCCGCCGAGCTTGATGTCAACGCCACGACCCGCCATGTTCGTGGCGATCGTGACCGCGCCGGGCTGGCCGGCCTCGGCGACGACCTCGGCCTCGCGGGCGGCGTGCTCGGGCTTGGCGTTCAGGACCGAGTGGGCGATCCCCTGCTTTTTCAACCGCTCGGACAGCAGCTCGGAGACCTCCACGGAGATCGTCCCGACGAGCACGGGCTGACCTGACTCGTGACGCTCGACGATCTCGCGCACGACCGCCGACCACTTGCCTTCCTTGGTCTTGTACACCTGATCGTTGCGGTCCCCGCGGACCATCGGCATGTTCGTCGGGATCTGCACGACCGGCAGGTGATAGGTCTTCATGAACTCGGTCGCCTCGGTCAACGCGGTGCCGGTCATGCCGGCGAGCTTGTCGTACAGGCGAAAGTAGTTCTGGTAGGTGATCGTCGCGAGCGTCTGGTTCTCCTCCTGGATCGCTACTCCCTCCTTGGCCTCGATCGCCTGGTGCAGACCCTCAGACCAGCGCCGCCCCTCGAGGATGCGCCCGGTGAACTCGTCGATGATCTTGACCTCGCCGTCGATCACGGCGTAGTCGACATCGCGCTTGTACAGCGACTGCGCCCGCAGTGACTGGATCAGGTGGTTGACGAGGTGGCCGTTCTCGGCGCGGTACAGGTGGTCGATGCCGAGGAAGCGCTCGGCCTTGGCGACACCCTGCTCGGTGATGGACACCGTCTTGCGCTTCTCGTCGATCTCGTAGTCGAAGTCGGCGACGAACTGCTTCTTCATACGCGGGTCCATGCCTTCGGGCGTCTCCCCCAGTTTCAGCTGGGGCGCCAGGCGCGCGAACTTGACATACAGGTCTGCCGCCTGTTCGGGGGCGCCGGAGATGATCAGCGGCGTGCGCGCCTCGTCGATGAGGATGTTGTCGACCTCGTCCACGATCGCGTAGGGGTGCCCGCGTTGAACCTTTTCGGAGAGGTCCTTGGCCATGTTGTCGCGCAGGTAGTCGAACCCCAGCTCGGAGTTGGTCCCGTACACCACGTCGCAGGCGTAGGCGGCCTGCTTGGCGTCATAGGGCTGCATGTTCTGCAACACCCCGACCGACACGCCGAGGGCGTTGTAGATCGGGCTCATCCATTCGGCGTCGCGCCGGGCCAGGTAGTCGTTGACCGTGACCACGTGCACACCCTTGCGCACGGGCTGGGGCTCCGAGGCACGCCCGTTCAACGCGCCGCCATCGGCCTCACCGCCATCGGCCTCACCATCCACCTCGCCACCGCCTACCTCGCCGCCACCCGAATCAGGCCCGTCCGCGTCGGATGCGCCCCGATTTGAGCGGGCCCGATCGTGGGGGTGCACCGCCAGCGAGTTCAGCACGACCGCGAGCGTCGCGGTCAGGGTCTTGCCCTCGCCGGTCTTCATCTCGGAGATGCAGCCCTCGTGCAGCGCCATCCCGCCGATCAGCTGTACGTCGAAGTGGCGCATGCCCATCGTGCGCTTGCCGACCTCGCGCACGAGCGCAAAGCACTCGGGGAGCAGCTCGTCCAGCTCCTCCCCGCCGGCCGCCCGCTCGCGCAGCTCGTCCATGCGCTCGCGCAGCTCCGCATCGGATTCGTGTTCGAGCTCGGGCTCGAACGCGTTGATCAGCGCGACCCGCTTCTGGTAGGTCTTGAACTTCTTGGACTCGCCCGCGTTCAGGGCACGATCGAGCAGTGATGGGGACACATGCTCAGATTAGCTGGCCGATTGATGGCCCGTGGTCATCAACCGGTGGACTGGGCCCGCGGGATGATTAGCGAACGGTGCCTGCTTTGCTTGGCCTTGTTCTGCGGAGCTTCCTTGAGCATGAGCGTCCCGGCGGCAATGCCCTTGCCTTCGAGCTTGGCCCTCAGGCCCGCATCGCCGGCGTTGCGCAGCAGCGCCTTGGCCTTGGCGTCGAGCGCTACGCGCAGGGTCTCGCTCGCGCCGGCCGGCAGCGAGAAGCCGGCGGTGGCGATCGTCGTTTCGCTCGTGCGGCTGATGGTCTTGCGATGGCCGTGCTGCGTGACTGTGCGCTTCTGGGTGACCTTGACGAGCAGCTTCAGCTCGCCCGCGCAGGGGCCCGCGCCGGTGCACGTGAGCTTGATTTCGGCTGTGCCCGCCTTGACGGTGGCGCTCGCGCCCGCCTGTGCCGTGCCGGCGGTGAGCGAGGACGCGGCGTGGCCGCCGCCGCCAGAGCCGCTGGAACCGTTGCTGCCGCCACCGCCGGTCTGCGATCCCCCGCCGCCCGTTGCGGTGGTGCCGGTGGTGCCGGTGGTCGTCGTGGTGGGCGGTTCTTCGTGGGTCGTCGTGGTGGGCGGTTCTTCATGGGTCGTGGTTGTGGGCGGTTCTTCATGGGTCACGGACGCCCCTGTCACGACGGCGGTGGCAGCAGACATGGCCTCGTTGCTGCCTCCAGCGTTTTCAGCGGTCACTTCCACTCTGAGCTCATGGCCGACGTCTTCGGCGGTGAGCGTGTAAGAAGAGGCATTCCCGCCTGTTATCCCTAGACACGATCCACCGCCGCGTTCACACCGCAGCCATCTGTATGCGAAGGTCAGCGTTCCAGGCGGTTCCCATGTGCCCGCAGCGGCCGTCAGAAGCTGCCCTTCGTGGGCTTCGCCGGAGATCGTGGGTGGCGAGAGTTCGTGAGGCGGACGTGGCACCACAGTCGCCGTCGCCGTCGAGGTGACGGCTGCTTCATCGGCGCTGTTTGTGACGGTTTCTTCCAGGCGGATCGTGTGGCCCACGTCTTCTGAGGTGAGCTGGTAGGAGAACCCGGTGGCTCCCGCGATCGCCGTACAGCTCGCGCCCGCCTCATCGCAGCGGACCCATTGGTGGGCAAAGGAGGTGGGCCCGCCTTCCCAGCTGCCGACGGACGTGGTCAGGGTCTCGCCTTCCACCGGGACACCGGATATCTGTGGACTGGACTTGCTCTTGAGCTTGGCGGCGATCTCGGCGGTCGGGGATGAGCTTGCCGTTCCCGGCCCGGTCGAGTTTTCCGCGACCACTTCCACCTCGATCGCGTGCCCGACGTCGGCGGCGCTCAACACGTATGTTTCGGCTTCGGCGTTTGCGATCGCGGTGCAACTCGATCCGATGCTGGTGCACCGCAGCCACTTGTAGGAGTAGCTCGACGGGCTGTGTTCCCAGACACCGGGGCCGGCCGTGAGCGTGCTCCCTTCGACCGTCTTCCCCGAGACGGTTGGCTTCGAGGATGCGCTCGGGAGGTGTTCGACGACTTTTGCGATCACCGCGTGGGCGGTGTATTCGAACTTCAGCGTCGGAGGGACACCGGAGGTGCACGGAAGTTCGATCGCCTTGCCAGCGGGAATGCCCTGGAAGGCGCCCTCCAGTTGGCCGGTGGTCGTGACGATCGTGTAGCTGCTCCCCAGGGGCGGGGTCGGACAGGTTGGATATGCAGACGGGAGGATCGTCAGCTGCGCGTTGCCCAGGTTCACGTCGCCGGTGGCATCGATCTGCGGGTAGTCGACCCCGGCGGTGGTGCCGCTCGCGCGCACCATGAGCTGGACAGACGTGTGCGAGTCGAGCGCGAGCGACCCGTCGACCGTCAGCGAGCCGGCGTTCGGGGCCAGATCGTCCCCGGGCACGAGATAGCCGCCAGTGACCGTCAGCGGACCGGTCGAGCCCGTGCCCGCCAACATCGCGTCTTCGACCCGGACGGGATTGCCGTCGGTCGCGTCGAGCTCCGCCGGGTCGCCGGCGAATCCGAGGCTGAGGGAGCCGTTGTCGATCGCTTCGTCTCCGGCATGCGCCGTATCGGCGCCTTTGATCGTGACTTCCCCAACCTCGTCGTTGACCTTGGCACAGAGGCAGAGGCCGCCGTGTTCCTCGAGCTCGACATCGAGATTGTGCCCTTCTCCGCTGACGTTCTTGTCGATTCCCAGCCCGCCGTAACCGCTGCTCCCGCCGCTGATCGACCACGTCTGGGGCGCGCTGAGAGTGATCGGGAAGACGAATTCCGGGGTGAGTTCGACTTCGCCGGTGGAGCGCGCTTCGATTCCGCCGCTTCCGAGCGTGATCCCGTAGCCTGGTATGCGGTAAGGCGCCTTGTCGTAGATGGAGATCTTTTCGACTTCCATCTCGGGGATGTCGTTTGCGCTTTCATAGCAGTATGCGGTGCGCGGCTGCGATGCGCAGGCGGGGTTGCCGGCCAGCGATGGGAAGCTGAGGGTGCCAACCGATGTGCCGGGGGCCGCCGTGCTCCAATCGCCTTCTTCGGACCAGTCGTATGTACCGGAGCCGATCGCTCTTGCTCCGGTCCACGCCAACGACGGCTTGGCCAGGACGGCGGTCGTGGCGGCCGAGGTGGCATGACCCGCGCCGCCTGCGTTTGAGGCGGTGACTTCGACCGCCAGCGCGTGTCCGAGGTCTTCTCCTGTCAGCTTGTGGGTCGAGCCGGTGGCGTCGGGGATCGCTTCGTCGCACTGCTGGCCGTTTGCGTTGCAACGCAGCCACGTGTAGGAGTAGGAGGCCGGTTCGTCGTTCCACACACCCGTTTCGGCGGTGAGCGTCGCCCCTTCGACCGCATCGCCGGAGATGCTCGGAGCGGGAGAACCGAGGGTGGGAGCGAGCTTGTATGTGAACGTGTCGCCGGGAAGGGACGCTGAGGTGGCCGTGGATGTCGTGACCGTGATGTCAACCGAGCCTGCGCCGTGGGCGGGGCTCATGGCCTGAATTTCGCTGTCGGACTTCACTTCGAAGCTCGACGCAGCGGTGGCGCCGAATGAGACGGCGGTTGCGTCCGTCAGATGTTCGCCGTCGATTTTGACCGTGGCGCCGCCGGTCGTAGCGCCTTCGCCCGGCGTGATGCTCGTGATCGTGGGATAGGGCGAATGGGCCAAGTAGGTGAAGCGGCCGGCTGAGCTCGTCGTGCTCGTTCCGCCGGCGGTGGTCACCGTGACGTCGACGACCCCCGCCGAGTGTTCGGGGCTTCTGACTGTCAATTCGGTCGCTGAGTCTTCGATCACGCTCGTCGCCTTGGCGGCGCCGAATTCGACCGCGACCACGCCCCGCAGATGTTCTCCTGTGATCGTGATCGTCGTGTTGGGGTCGCCTTCTGGGGGTGAGAGCGCGGTCACCACCGGCTGGGGGGGCGTGAAGGCAGCGAGACCGTCGGGCGTGCCCACCCCCGAAGGGCCGTCATAGCCCGATCCGGCGCTGCAGATCAATGGTTTCGTTTCGCATTCTTTGGCCTCTTCCGCGGTCGTGCAGCCGGAGGTTCCGGCTTCTGCGTCAAAGGCCTTGGCGCAGAGTCCGTTCGACCCTTCTGTGATGTCGTGGAGCGAGGTCTGGCCGAGGTGTTCGTAGAGCGTTTCGGCCGGATAGCTCACGCCTCCGCTGCCGCCGGCGAGGGCGAACGTGGCAGCGATGATCGGCGAGGAGAGACTGGTCCCACCGACCGTTTTCCACGGTTCGGCTTCCCCGAGCGACTCGGGGGTCGAGTCGTACACGGCCACCCCGGTATAGGGATCGCCGTCGGCCGCGACGTCGGCGGCCGCACGCTTCTCGCCGCAGCCGACGGATGCCCAGTCGGCGACGGCCTTTTGCCACGGTTGCGCCTCGAAGTGTTCGCTGCAGCCGCTGCCGCCGGCCCCGAAGCCGGTGTTCATGGTCGAGCCGTCGTTCCAAACGGTCTCTCCCGTCCAGGCGCCCTCGTGCATGTCAAGACGCGTGCCGCCGACCGCGACGACGTGTGGCGAGGAGGCGGGGTAGTTGGGATGTCCGGAGAGCCCGAAGGAGGTCGTATCCCAGTTGAGGTATCCATAGTCTCCCGTCGAAGCGGTGATGGGGATCCCCGGATGGTTGTAGGCGGCGCCATCGGTTTCCGACTCCGGCCCACCGTAGGAGTTCGAGATCTCGGTCGCGCCGAGGCGCACAGCGGTTTCCTCGGCGGCTTCGAGGTCAGTGTCGCTTGGACTGTCGGCCTCGACGAGCAGGATGTGGCAGTTCTCGCAGATCGCGTGGGCGGTCTCGATGTCGAGCGCTATCTCTCCCGCCCATTTGCCTTCCGTGGCCGGGAGAGGGCTTTCGTTTCCGTCTTGGCTGACCTTCCTGAAGCAGCCGTTTGCCTTCGTGCACGAGGGCAGTCCGAATTCTTGGCTGTAGACGGCGAGATCCGCTTCGGCTGTCGGATCGTCGTAGGCGTCGACGATCCCGATCGTCTGCGGAAGGGGGGCGTCGGTGGGCAGCCCGTAGGCGCCGTGGAGGTCCTGCGGTCTCAGACCGTAGGCGCCTTCGGCCGCTTCCGCGGCGACGATCGCGTGGTTGCGCGTCATCGCCAGGGGACGGGCGTGGGCGGCCGCGGCGGCGGTCTTGGGCACGAGCTGCAGCGCGAAGCACTGGGCGTACCCGGGAGCGACGGGGCCGCACAGGGCCCGCACCGAGTACTCGGATTCGGGCAGCGGCGTTCCGGCGGGGACAGCCGCGTGGACTGGGACCGGGCCTGCCAGGGCCGCGGCGAGGAGGCATGCCACCCCCACGTAGAGGCGCCGCAGACCGCGCAACGTCAGACAGCGGCTGGGCATTTGCTTCGGTGTCTGGATAGAGCGCATCGCTGAAGACTTGGACCGGGACAGGGCGTTCGTGAAGACAGGCGTCGTGGAGATCTGGAACAGGCCTTGGACGACCATACGCCCCGTTTGGCGCCCCTCCCAAAACTCTGTAACCGGACCTCCGAAAACCTGTAAGCCGTGCGCAAGGGCGTCCGGCGTCACCCCATCCCCGCGCCCGGGATCCGGCTTGGACCTTGCCTGAGCTGGCCTACTCGAGAGGGGCTTGGAGCACGTCGGGCAGCTCACGCCGCCCGGAGATCCCCAGCTTGCGGTAGACGTTGCCGAGGTGAAAGGCCACGACCCGCGGCGTCACGACTAGGTGCTCGGCGATCTCACGGTTGGTCAGACCCGAGTGGGCCAACTCGGCGATGTCAGCCTCGCGCTCGGTGAGCGACTCGGGGCCCTCCAGCCGGGGACGGCGAGGCCGTCCGCCGGCGGCGTGCAGCTCAGCCAGGGCGCGGCGGCCGAGCGCCCGCCCGCCGCACTGCTCGGCCAAATCCAGCGCGAGGCGCAGCGTCTCGCGCGCGGAGTCGATCCCCGCCTCGCGCTGTGCGGCCCCGAGCGCATGAAGCGCGTAGGCGTGGTCCAGGCGGGTCTCGCTGCCTTCCAGCGCCTGGACCGCACGAGCCATCCATTCGACTCGCTCCTGTGCGGACCCGATGAGCCCACGCACGCGCAACGCGCCGCCAAGCGCCCGAGGGGCGCCCCAGGATCGTGCCAACCTGAGGTCTTCTTCGCCAAGCGCCAATGCTTCCTCGCGGCGATCAGCGCCGCGAGCGCCAGCACGACATCCGAACGCCACGGCGAGCATGCCGGGTTGACGATCTGCAGCTCCTCCCGCATCCGACGGCCGGCCCCTTCGAGAATCTCGAGCGCCCGCTCGTGCTCGCCGCGGACCAACGCGAGACGGCCGCGGGCGGCGTCGGTCATGGCCCACATCGGGCTCTCGCGGGGATGGGCGGTGAAGGCGTCGGCCGCGGCGATCACGGCGTCGGCGCCAGCGAGATCTTCCCGCTCGACCAGGACATAGGCCAGCGCGGAAGCGTTGACCGGCAGCCACGCCGACCAGCCCCGCTCGCGCGCGGCGAACGCGGCGCGAAGCTCCGTCTCGGCCTCCACCAGACGGCCCGCGTAGGCCAAGGCGTGCCCGCGCATGTGCCGCCACGTCGCGGTGTCCATGCGCGACCCCGCCCTGCGCGCGACGGCAAGGCAGCGATCGGCGATCTCGAGCGCCTCGCACTCGGCGTCGGCGTTGTGCAGCACCGCGAAAAGGCGGATCGCGGTGGAGTCGTCCGACACGCCCCGCGCGAGCGCGGCGCCACCGGCCCACATCCGCCGCGCGAGCTCGGCCGCGAGAACGTGATCGCGTCCGGAGAACAGCAGCTCGCGCGCCCGGGCGGTGTTTTCGCTGCGTTCCGAGCCCGCGTCGATTCCGCCATCGGAGCTCCAGATGATCGCCGTGTCGTAAGCCGCGGCCAGCTCGGTGCGCAGCCGCTCGTCAGCGACGTCGATGCGCAGCCCCTCCGCGGCCGCGCGCGCGGCGTCGGCGAAGCGGGCCTGGTGCTGGTGGGCCCGCGCGAGACCGAGCAACAGCCGCGCCCGCTCCTCCCCGGTGTCCGTGGCTGCGATAGCCGCTGAGAACGTCTCCACTCCGGCGGGATCGCCGGCCGCCGCCTGCACACGCGCCAGCTCATCCAGCCGCGGCTTCATCCACAGCGCGCCGGGCGTCCGACTCAGCTCACCGAGCAGACGCGCGGCGTCCCCCCGAACGGACGAGCGCATCGCGACGGCGAGCACGACCGGCAGAGGACCGACGCGACGCGCGAGGTAGGCCAGAAAGCAAAGCGAAGGCGAGTCCAGCGCGTGCGCGTCGTCCACGAGCAGCGCCAACGGCCGCTGCGCGGCCAGGTCGGCGACGAGCCGGTAGAGGCCGTGGATGAGCAGCTCCTGGTCGGCGGATTCGGACGTGCCAAGCGTGCCGGCGCCGAGACCGTCGTCGAGCATGAACAGCGCTCTGACGATGGCCGCCGATCCGGCGAGCAGATCGGGCGCGCATCGCACCGGAGCCTCGAGCAGCTGGAGCACCCCGCCGAACGGCATCGTGCGCTCGAGCTCGGCGCCGCGGGCGAGGAGCGGGAGGAGATTGCCGCGGGCGAGACCGGCTGACGCCTCGATCAGCCGGGTCTTCCCGGTGCCCGTCGGGCCACGCACGAGCAGCAGGCTCCCACGGCCCGCCTGCGCGCCGCTCACGGCTGCGCGTAGAACACCTATGCCCCCCACATTGGCCTCCCGCGGCGCCGGCGCTCGACTGTCGCCACCTCGGTCCAACCCGCACACATGGTACCTGCCGACCGTGCCGGCCGCCCGTACAGGGTTTGTCCCGAGAACGACCCCGGGGACGATCGTACGCCGGGGACGATCGTACGGAGGTGTCTCCTAGAGGTCTGGGCACTGACTGAGAAAGACCTCGAGCGGGGTGCCGTCGCCGCCGACGAGGATCTTGCGAGCAGGGCCATGCGCGGCCTCGAAGGCGGCCATGCCCGGCAGGCCGTCGCGGACGCGCCCGCTCTTGACCTCCACCGCGGTTAGTTGTGGACCGCGCTGGATGACGAAGTCGACCTCCTTGCCCCGCTCGCGCCAGTAGAGCACCTCGGCTCTCGGATCGCGCGTGGCGAGCAGATGGGCGCCGACGGCCGTCTCGAGGAGGCGGCCCCAGCGCCCCGGGTTCGCACGGGTCTCGGCGAGGGTGTGACCGGATGCAGCCGAGACGAGGGCCGTGTCGAGCGCCAGCAGCTTCGGCGTCGAGCGACGCTGCCGGACCTTGCCCGGCGCGTACTTCTCGAGCCCTACCGCGAGTCCCGCGGCGCCGAGCAGGTCGAGGTAATGAGCGAGGGTCGTCGTGTTGCCGGCGTCCTGGAGCTGGCCGGTCAGCTTCTGGTAGGAGACGATCTGGGCGGAGTAATCGCAGACGAGCCGCAACAGATTGCGGAGCAGGGCCGGCTTGTCGACCCTGGTGAGCAGCAGCAGATCTCGTGAGATCGTCGTCTCGACGATCGCATCCAGCACGTACGCGGCCCAACGCCGCTCGTCCTCGATCAGGGACGCGGCGCCCGGATAGCCTCCGAAATAAATGAACTCGTCGAGGCTGAAGCCAAACGCCTCACGCATCTCCTGAAACGACCAGTGCGGCACCCGGATCAGCTCGAAGCGTCCCGTCAGGCTCTCGCTCAGGCCGCGCTGAACGAGCAGGGCGGCGGACCCGAGCAGCACTACGTTCAGCGCAAGGTCCGAGCGACGATCCTGATCCCAGAGTCGCTTGACTATCTCAGCCCAACCGGTGACCTTCTGGATCTCATCGATGGCAAGGATCGCACCCGCGGGCCGCGCATGAGCAAGACGTCGCCCCTCTTCCCACTGCGCTTCCAGCCAGGCCGAGTCGCGCAGCGTCGGATCGTCGGCGCTGGCATAGTGGCTGGGCGCCTCATCCAGCGCCTCCAGCGCCTGCTGCACGACGGTCGTCTTGCCGACCTGGCGCGGCCCGCTGATGACCTGAATCCGCGCCGGATCCTCGCTCAGGCGCACAACCAGCTCATCGAAGATCCCCCGCCTATAGAACGACGATGGCAAAACACTCATCACGTTGAGCAATTTTACTCATAGTATTGAGTGTTTCGTCGGGAAGATCGCATCGCGCAACGGCCGGAACACCCGAACCGGGGTATCGCGGCAGGCGCGAATGCCCGGTGGAGCGCGGATGCCGGCGAGAGCGGCCGCGGTCGAGTGCCCGCCTACGGCACGGCGCGAGCCGACTTCAGCTGGGTGGCCAGGGCGTGCGCCTTGCGCCGGTGGCGGCGTTTGTCGCGGTGGCGCTTGACCTGACGGGCGAGCTCCTCGACGACGAGTTTCAGCGAGTGATCCATCTCGCGCGAGGCGTCGCGCGCGCGCAGCGTCACGCCCTTCAGATACAGCGTCGCCTCGGCGACCTCGCGCTCGGCGATCGAGGGGTTGCGCTCCTCGAACACCTCTATCTCCAGGCTGGCCAGCTCGGAGACCTGCCGCGAGACCTTGCGCAACCGCCGTTCGGTGCGCGTCCGCAGCTCGTCGGTGACGGGGACGTTGCGACCTTTGATGTCGATCCGCATCGCGGGCTCCCTTCAAGACGGAGGATATGTTGGCCTACCTTCGATGCTACGCCTCTGTCCGGCGGATGTCCAGCGGGTTTCCCCGCAGCTTGGGAGAACTGGGCACGGCAAGTCCCTGCGTTCGGGGCCCTCTGTTATATGATGACGATTGTCAGAGTGCTGCGATAGGTGTATCCACTGAGCGCGGAGCCCACTTCGGTGGGCTCCGTCGTATATACGAAAGGAAACATCTCAAGCGCTGGATATGGTCGGGCGGCTTCCTACGGGAAGCGGTTGCCCCCGTAGTTCAACGGAAAGAACAGCCTCTCTGACGAAGGGGCAGGTTCCGGGTTCGAATCCCGGCGGGGGCGTTCTCGAATGACCTCCGCAGACTCAGCTACTATCGGAAGGGTCAGAGAGGCTACCGTCGAACTGGATCTGTCTAGCAGACGGTACGGGAGGTCCGCTTCGGCGGACCTCCCGCCTATATCGAGCGCCCCCGCAGGCTCTGCAAGATCCCCGCATGTCCCGCGATCGCACCGATCAGGATCGACTCCGGCGCGACCGTGGTCCCCGGGAACACGATCGTCTCGCGCAGCTGCGCCCCATCGCCGACGTGCGCGCCATCGCCGAGCACTACCGGACCCATCAGGCGCACGCCTGCGCCGAGGTGCACATCGCGCCCGATCCACACGGGCCCGTCGATCTCGGCGTCGGCCGGTAGATCGGCGCCGCCCGCGACGACAACGCCCGGCGCGACCTCCTGCCCGGCGAGATCCAGCCGCAGCTCACCGCGCAGCGCGTCGAACGTGCCCTGGCGCAGCTCGGACAGCGAGCCGACGTCGTTCCAGTACTCGCGCACCTCGTGGATGTGAAACGGCACGTCCCCGTCGAGCAGCGCCGGAAACACGTCCTGGGCCCAATCGGCGAACGGACGATCCGGGAAGTAGTCGAAGATCTCGGGCTTGAACACGTAGATGCCGCAGTTGCCGAGGTCCGAGAGCGCCTCGTCGGGGGCGGGCTTCTCCTGAAAGCCGGTGATCCGGCCGCCGCGGTCGTGCAGGACGACCCCGTACTCCCGCGTGTCGGGGACCTTCTTGACGGCCAACGTCGCGACCCCGCCGGACTCGCGATGCCGGGCGGCCAGCGCCGTCAGGTCGATGTCGGTGAGCGCGTCGCCGGAGATCACCAGGAACGAGTCCTCGCCGAAGAAGTCCGCGCACGCGCGCACGCCGCCGGCGGTGCCGAGCAGCTCCTGCTCGTAGCGGTATGAGATGCGATCGCCGAAGTAGGCGCGGATCGAGTCGGGGTGGTAGTGCAGGTTGGCGATCACGTCCGCGAATCCGTGCCGATCGAGCAGGTCGAGGATGTGCGCCATCACGGGCCGGTCGAGCACGGGCACCATCGGCTTGGTGATCTCGTATGTCAGCGGGCGCAGCCTCGTGCCGAGGCCCGCCGCCAGGACCATCGCGCGCATTCGACGGGCAACCTATCGGATCGGATCGGACAGGACCGGACAGGACCGCACGCCACGACCCGACCGGCGCGTGGACGTCGAACTTGCGACCGCGCCGGCTCGGGAGGCGATGGATCGGATCAGTAGCGGTAGTGGTCGGGCTTGAACGGCCCCTCGACGGGGATTCCCAGGTAGGCGGCCTGCTCGTCGCTGAGCTTCGTCAGCTTGACTCCAAGCGCGTCCAGGTGCAGGCGAGCGACCTTCTCGTCGAGGTGCTTGGGCAGGACGTAGACGCGCCGCTCGTAGTCCTCGTTCTTGGAGAACAGCTCGATCTGGGCGATGACCTGGTTGGTGAACGAGTTGCTCATCACGAACGACGGGTGCCCGGTCGCGTTGCCGAGGTTCAGCAGGCGCCCCTCGGACAGGAGGATGATCGCGTGGCCGTCGGAAAAGAGCCACTCGTCGACCTGGGGCTTGATGTTGACCCGCCTGATGCCCGGTGTGGCGGTCAGGCCGGCGACGTCGATCTCGTTGTCGAAGTGGCCGATGTTGCCGACGATCGCCTGGTGCTTCATGCGCGCCATGTGCGCGGCGGTGACGATGTCCTTGTTGCCGGTGCAGGTGATGAAGATGTCGCCGTCTGAGACGACTTCGTCGAGCGTGCGGACCTCGTAGCCCTGCATCGCCGCCTGCAGCGCGCAGATTGGGTCGATCTCGGTGATCACCACACGAGCGCCCTGCCCGCGCAACGACTCCGCGCAGCCCTTGCCGACGTCGCCAAAGCCGCAGATGACGGCCATCTTGCCCCCGATCATCACGTCGGTCGCGCGGTTGATGCCGTCGATCAGCGAGTGCCGGCAGCCGTACAGGTTGTCGAACTTCGACTTCGTCACCGAGTCGTTGACGTTGATCGCGGGGAACAGCAGCTCGCCGGCGACCATCATCTGGTAGAGCCGGTGCACGCCGGTGGTCGTCTCCTCGGTGACGCCTTTGACACCAGCGCCGATCTGCGTCCACAGCTGCGGGTCCTCGGCCAGCGAGCGGGTCAGCAGCGACAGGATGACACCCATCTCCTCGGAGTCCCCGCTCGCCGGATCGGGCACGGCGCCGGCGCGCTCGTACTCGGTCCCCTTGTGCAGGAGCAGGGTCGCGTCGCCGCCATCGTCGAGGATCATGTTCGGGCCGGGCTCGCCGCCCCGACCAGGCTCGGGCCAGCGCAGCGCCTGCTCGGTGCACCACCAGTACTCCTCGAGCGTCTCGCCCTTCCACGCGTAGACGGGCACCCCGCGAGGATCCTCGGGCGTGCCGTCGCGCCCGACCGCCACCGCGGCGGCTGCGTGGTCCTGGGTGGAGAAGATGTTGCAGCTGCACCAGCGCACCTGTGCCCCGAGCGCGGTCAGCGTCTCGATCAACACGGCCGTCTGCACGGTCATGTGCAGCGAGCCGGTGATCCGCGCGCCGGCGAGCGGCTGCGCGTCTGAGTACTCGGCGCGGATCGCCATCAGACCGGGCATCTCGTGCTCGGCGAGCGTGATCTCCTTGCGCCCGAACTCGGCGAGCGAGAGGTCGGCCACCTTGAAGTCGGCGGTGCGGGTCGGGGTCATCACGGACATGACGAAGCCTCCTGTCGGTCAGGTGAGCGCCCTTGCTGCAAGAGGGAGACCGAGCGTGGCGGCCGACCGTCCGAGCTCGGCCAGCAGGCCGTCGCAGCGCTCCTCGGCCGCCCAGGACCGTAGCACAGGTCGGGACGCTCGGCTCGCACCGGTTTTTGCCGCTTGGTATAGGTTGATATATAGACCACTGATAGTTACGGATGAAAGTCAAGTCCTTTGTTGGCGTTGCAAGGATTCGCCCAGTGGGCATGGGGTTGTGGGTTGAGCCGGTGTCAAGGCCAGCCGTAGGCTGCCCCGGCAGGGGCTTGGCCTTGACGGCGGCGCGTTTCTGATCTTTGCTGGCCCATCCTGTGGTTGGTCCGCCCTCAGGCGGACCTGGCCTGCTCCTCCAGCGTTTTTGTTGTAGGACTGGCTTGTCCTTGTCGCGCGCCCCGCCCCGCCGGGCGTGGCGTGGCGTGGCGTGTGCAACAGTTATTGGTGGCGCCGGTGACGACGAGCTAAAGCGCAGGCGTTGGGCTTTGAGCCTGCCACGCTGCTGGCCGCTTTGACGGTCCTTGAGATGCGTGCCCGTCTGTCGCGCCGGCGCTGTTTTTTGGTGGGCCAGCGGCCTTCCAGTCATTGATGAGCTGCCGGTATGCGGCCTCGGCCTGCTCGGTGAGGCGTCGCTCGGCGTCTCGCTCGGCTGCGGTGGCGGAGACTCGCTGGCCGTCATGGCGCTTGCTCAGCGGCTTAGCGCCGGCGGCCAGCTCGGCCTGGCGGATCTTGCCGCGGATGAGTGACGGCCGCCCGTAGGCGTAGTCCTGGCCCTTGGTGAGCAGCTGCCAAGCCAGGCAGGCGATCTTGCGCGCAACGGCGACCGCGGCGACTTGCGATCCCTTCTTGGCGCGGACGCGTTCTCCGAAGGCGTGCAGCGGGCCGGGCTGGCGCACTGCGATCCAGGCGGCCTCAACCAGGACTGAGCGCGCCTGCGCGTTGCCGCGCTTTGAGATCCGCCCGTGCCGGGCGGGCTCATCCCCGGATTGGCGGACCTTCGGGTCCAAGCCGAGGTAGGCGACCAGCTGTCGTGGCGACTGAAAACGAGAGATGTCGCCGATCGCCGCGATCAGCGTGACCGCCGCAGCCGCACCGATACCGGGGATGCTCATCAGGCGCTTGGCCTGCGCAGAGCTCGCCGTGTACCCGGCGAGCTTGCGATCGATCACTGTAATCTCTCCGTCCAAGAACTCGATCTGACGCAGGCAACCGGAGACGGTTTCCGCCTCATCCTCGCCGAGCTGTTGTTCGGCCAGCCACGAGCGCCCCTTCTTGCCGAACAGATCGCTGACCGGCGCCTTGCCCAGTAGGCAGCGCGCAAGCACCGCATGCACCTCGTTCTTGGCGCGGGTGCGCTGACGCACCAGTGCCGCCCGCCGCGCGACCCGGCGCCGCAGCGCCTGCGTGGTCGCGTCCGGGACCCACACCGACTCAAGCATCCCCGCCGCCAACAGGTCCGCCAACGTACGCGCGTCGAAACGATCGGACTTCACCCGCGCGTAAGAGATCGCCCGCACCTCTTGCGCGTTGGCGACCACCACCCGCCCGACGTGAGGCGCGAGGATCCTCGCGATCTCCATCGCCGGCCCGGTCGCCTCCAGCGCCACCTCGTCGGTAGGGCAGAGACTGCCGGCGAAGAGCTCAAGCGCCGAATGGTCCGTCTTCACACGGCCCGCCGAGCGGGTCACGCCGTCCTGGCGGATCGCCACCTCGCAGAAGCTCTGGTGGACATCCAACCCCAATGAACGCATCTGTTGCTCCCTTCGCTCTCGTTAACACATCGCGCGGAGCAGACAGAGGGCAAACGACAACTACGGATTCGTGCTCGCAGCACAACCGGGCTGGTCGCAGGGGCGGCCACCTACACTAACGGGCTCGCAGCCCATACCTCTCGGACGGCCTGCCCACACCGATCTGCTCCTGGGAAGCCCCTGTCCCGATCAACCCAAACTACGAACCAACCCGGACGGAGCACCCGAGCAACATTCTCATGCCAGTACACTGATCTATATATGCGCTGGACCCGATGAACAGCGACATCGGGCGTCTGCGCGCCGAGCGGGAGCTGCCCAAGCGTGTGCGGCCGAGGCGATGGAGCGAGGATGGCTGAGCAGCCGATCCGAGTGAGCGTGCAACTCGCCGGCGCGGACATCGCCGCCGGGCGCCTGATCCCGTTCGAGGAGATCAAGCGCGAGTTTGACCTGCTGTGAGCGACTCGTTGGAGCCTGCGCTTCGCCGCCGGAGGGTCCGGGCGACGCCCAAGCCGTGAGAGATCTCGCGCTACTTCTTGCCCTTGCCCTTGCCCTTCTTGGGGTGCTTCTTCGCGGCCTTCCTCGCCGTCGGGCAGCCCGTGACGCCGACCTTGATCGTCTGTTCGTATTCGGCGCCGTTCTGGGCGACGACCTCGGTCGGCATGAGCAGCGACTCGGTCACTCTCTTGGTGGTCTTGCGCCTGACCTTCACGACCTTGCCGTTGCGGCGCACGACCTTGCCGCTGCGGCGCACGACCTTGCCGTTGTGCTCGAGCGCGACCTTCTCGTTGACGGTGACGGTGCGGGTGAGCGCGCAGAGGTTCTTGTTCGTGCCGAGCGCCGAGTAGGGACCCTCGGGCAGCGTCAGTTCGAAGCTCGAGACGGGGTTGTCGGGGATCGTCTTGAACGTCGTCGAGGTGACCCCCGATTTGCTGATGAACGTCGAGCCGACGAGGATGATTTCCACGCCATAGCCCTGCAGCACGATCTCCAGGCTCGGGAACGCTTCTCCGCCGTGGCTGACGAAGTACACCGGGCCCACGAGCGGTTCGGGGATGTTCGGGACGACGGCCTTGGCCGTGCCGATCGTCGACGCCGCCGGGCAACCCGCGGGGTTTTCGTCGAACTGCCTGGCGGTGCACGCCTTCTGCAACGTGGTCAACCGTGCGGGCAGCTGCCTGGGCAGCTCGACTTTCACCTTGGCGAGGTTGGCGTAGGTGCCCTGCGGCGCGCTCGGATAGGACAGGTCGACGTGCAGGCTCGCGCCGTCGGCCCTGCTCGTCTTCGCGCTCGTGCTGACCGCGAATTTCGGTTCGAATTTGAGGTTGCCGCAGTTGACGTCCTGGAACGGCGAGGACACCGTCGCGCTCGCGCCTTCGCTGCTCGTGAGCGTGCTGGAGATCGTCTTGTGTTCGCAGCTGGTCGGGTTGATCGTGAAGTCGTGCCTGTTCACATAGACTTTGATGTCGCGCACGTGCGTGACGATGCCGTCGATGATCGTGGGAATCGGTTCGGAGCTGTTCGGCGTGACGCTGACTTTGGCGGTGTACGGGTTTATGTTCAAGCCGAAGCGCAGCACGACCGTGCCGAGGTCGAACGGGCCGACCTTCGCCGAGTTGACGCTCACGAGCGAGAACGGCGCGCCCTTGAACGGCCCGGCGAGGTACACCCTGCCGGGCACGTACGCGAGCACCGAGCCGACTCCCGTGCCGACCTGTGTGTAGCCGATCTGGCTGTCGGGCGGGCACGACGGGTGCTGTTCCTCTTCGGCGCCGCTGCTGTGCCTGGCCGCTTCGATGTCGGCTTCGGGACAGAATTCGACGCCCGTGAGATCGCCGGTGAGGCCTTCCGGCAGTTCGGTCGCGAAGCCCGAGATCTCCTGTTCGGAATCGGTGCGCGAGAGGTCGACGTACAGCTCGCCGAACGCTCCCGCGTTGTTGTTGACGGTACCGGCGACGATACCGGGGTGAAACGGCGGCGCGTGTCGCGCGGCGCTTGCCACGCTGCCCTCCTACGCGGCGGTCGCGGCGGCGGCGCGGAGAGGAGCCCAGCGGATCGTGGAGTTCCAGAGCCGCAACCTGTCCGAGGCGCAGGGCGAGCACGACGCGCTCGCGCGGTGGGCGCGCGCACAGACCCCTTCCGGGTCAGGACTGCGCTGGTGGGAGACCGCGGCCGGCGGCGGCTCGCCGCTGTGCGTGTACGCGCTGACCGCGGCGGCGGCCGATCCGGACCTGCACGCGCGCGAGGCGCAGGCGATCGAGAACGCCTACTTCCCCTGGATCGGCGCGCTGCACTCGCTGCTCGACCATCTCGTCGATCGCGCGCAGGACGTCGCGTCCGGTCAGCGCAACCTGCTCGACTACTACGGCGACGGCGAGCGCGGGCAGGCCGGCCCGGAGCGGGCCGCCGCCCGCATCCAGATGCTCGCCGAGCGGGCCGCGGAGGCGGCCCGTGGGCTGCCTCGAGAGCGCCGGCACGAGATCGTCCTCGCGGGCATGACCGGCTACTACCTGTCCTCCGGCGAGACCTCGGCGCCCGCGGCAGCGCCGATCGCCCGAGAGGTCAGGAAGGCGATCGGGGGACTGGTGGCGCCGGCGATGATCGTGTTCTGGATCCGGCGGCTCGCGTAGGGTCGAGCGGCCCGTAAAGCCGCTCGCGCGCGCTTCAGCGCGCCCGCTCAGCTCGCGGCCAGTGCCGCCTTGAGCTCCTCGAGCACCCGCACCGGCCCGGGGTCGACGCCGCGCAGCGTCGCCAGGTAGATCGAAACGAGATCGCCGAGCAGCACGAGCGAGATCACCCGCTCGATCGGGGTCTCGCCGCGGGTCTCCAGACGAAAGCTCGCCTGTGCGTACGGAGCGATCAGCCGCGCGGTCAGGGCCATGCGCTCCTTCACGCGCGGGTGAGCGTCGGAGTCATCGAGAAATACCGCCGAGAAGCGTCCGACCTCGCTCGCGCCCTCCCAACCAACGATCTCGTTGTGGTCGAGCTCGGGCAGTTCGTGCATGAAGCACGGGAGCTTTGCGTTCTCGTTGATCTGGGTCTTCCAGCGATACGCCACCGGCGTGGTCAGGCCGGCGCCGGCGATCGTCGGGGTCGTGCCGTGCAGTCCACGGGCGATCGTCTTGGCCAGGGAGTCCTCGGGCGCGTCGGGACCCCACTCGGACACGAGCTGCTCGGTGTGCGAGGCGGCCACGTCGATCTCGGAGGTCAGGCGCGGTCCGGCGCCGCACAACGCGGCGACCTCCAGCGCGGCGACGGTCATGTAGGCGACGGCCGCGCGCGGTTGAAACCCTCCGGGCAGCGGGATCACAGGCACGCCGTCCGCGCGCGCCATCTCCGCCAGCCGCCCGCCGGTCGTGACAACGGTGCGCTGCGCGCCGAGCGCGCCGGCGGACTCGTAGCAGGCGAGCGTCTCCTCGGTGTTGCCCGAGTAGCTCGCGCACAGCACCATCGTGTCGGGGGTCGTCCAGGGAGGCAGGCCGTACGCACGCGTGACGAAGATCGGCCGCGACGCGTGATCGCCGAGCGCAGCCCGGGCGAGGGCGCCGCCGATCGCCGAGCCGCCCATGCCGGCGACGACCAGCCCGGCGGAGGTGTCCCAACCCTGCATGATCGCCGACTCCACACGCCACAGCGCGTCGCGCAGGTGCTCGGGCAGGGCCAGCACATCGCTCAGCTGATCGGAGGTGTCCACACGCGCGATCGCCTCACGAGAGAGCTCGACGGTGTTTGCCTCGGTGTCCTCGGTAGCCGGAATGCTCATCAGAACTTGATCGCTGCGTCGGGAATGCTCACGCCCGGGAAGATACGCGCCCCGCGGGCGATCGTGTTGTCCGCCCCGATCGTGACGCCCTCGCCGAGCACCGCTCCGTCTTCGATGCGGCTGTTCTCACCGATGCGGCAGCCGGCCGCGACGATGCAGTCGCGCAGCGTGCACCCCGGGCCGATGTCCGCGCCGCTGAGGATCACCGAGCGCTCGACGGTGCAGCCGTGACCGATGCGCACGTTCTCGCCGAGCACGACCAGGCTGCCGACGTGAGCGCCCGGGGCGACGTGGACGCCGCGCTCGATCACCGCGGGAGGCACGGCGCGGCCGTGGATCTGGGCGGCGGGATCGATCGCCAACCAGCTCGCGCCGAGCCGCTCGCGCACCGGGGTGTCGACGTTGCCCTCGATGATGTCGAACGTGCCCTGCAGGTAGCGCTCGGGCGTGCCGATGTCCAGCCAGTACGCGTCGGCCGGGAAGCCGTACAGTCCGTGGCCGATCAGCTGTGGCCACACCTCGCGCTCGATCGAGACGTTGCGGTCGGGCGGGACCAGCTGAAGGATGTCGCGCTCCAGCACGTACGCGCCCGCGCTGATCAGGTTCGTGTCGATCTGGTCGGAGCTCGGCTTCTCTACGAACTCGCGTACCGAGCGGTCCTCGTTCAGGCGCACGAGGCCGTAGGCGCTCGGGTCGGCGACGGGAGCGAGCGCGAGCGTGGCGCGCGCGCCGGTGCGCTCGTGCTGGGCGATCTCGCCGGTGAGATCGATGTCGGTGAGCACGTCGCCGTTGAGCATCAAGAAGCGCTCGTCCAGCAGCGACTCGGCGAACTTCAGTGCGCCCGCGGTCCCGCGCGGGTCGGGCTCCTCGACGAAGCGCAGCCGGATCCCGTAGGCCGAGCCGTCACCGAGGACGTTGCGCACGGAGGTCGCCAGAAAGCCGCACGACATGATCACGTCGTCGATGCCGTGGGTACGCAGCCACTCGAGCATGAACGCGATGAACGGGCGGTCGACGAGCGGGACGACCGGCTTGGGCACGGTGGATGTGAGCGGGCGCAGGCGGGTGCCCTCGCCGCCCACGAGGATCACGGCCTGCATCTGAACCCCACCGACCGTGGATGGCGCGATCGAGGATCGACGTACTCGCGATGGACCGTAAAGCGCGCGCACACACGCGCGCGCGTTAACGAGCCGCATTCGCAGACACACACACGAGCGCCCAGCCGACGATCGATCACGCACCCACTCCCCGGCCGATCCCTTCGTAGGTCAGCCCCGCCGTGGCGATCGCATCGGGGTCCAGCGCGTTGCGCCCGTCGATCACGACCGTCCCCCGCATCGCCCGAGCGACCTCAGACCAGTCGAGCTCGACGAACTGCGGCCACTCAGTCACGAGCACGACCGCGTCGGCGTCTGCGACCGCATCCAGCGCGCCGGAGGCGTAGTCGAGCTGGGGCATCAGCCGGCGGGCCTCCTCCTCGGCGATCGGGTCATACGCGCGTACGTGCACGCCCTCGGCCTGCAGCCGCGCCGCGAGCACCAGCGAGGAGGCGCCGCGCATGTCGTCGGTGTTGGGCTTGAACGCGAGCCCCAGCAGTCCCACGCGCTTGCCGGCGAGATCGCCGAGGTGGCGTTGGAGCTTTGAGACGACGCGCCGCTTCTGCAGCTCGTTGACCTCGATCACCGCGTTCAGCAGCTGGAAGTGATACCCGGAGTTGCCGGCCAGCAGCTTCAAGGCCGACACGTCCTTGGTGAAGCAGCTCCCCCCATATCCAAGACCGGCCTGCAGGAACTTCGGGCCGATGCGCCCGTCGAGGCCCATCCCGCGGGCGACCTCGACGACATCCGCTCCGAGCGCCTCGCACACGTTGGCGATCTCGTTGATGAACGAGATCTTGGTCGCCAAGAAGGCGTTGGCCGCGAGCTTGATCATCTCCGCGCTGGCGATGTCGGTGCGCACCAGCTCGCCCCCGCCGGTCTCGCCGTACTCGCCCCCGCTCGAATCGGTGCGCCCGCCCTGGCCGCCCTCGTCGCCCTCGCCGGCCTCGCCGCGCCCATCCCCCCCCGCGCCGATCGCAGACGCCAGCAGCGGCCGGTACAGCTCGGTCACGGCCTCGCCCGCCCAGTCCCCGTCATCCCCGATCACGACCCGGTCGGGATGCATGAAGTCGCCGACCGCCGACCCCTCCTTCAGGAACTCAGGGCACGACACGTAGCTGAACGCCTTGCCCCGCTCGCGCAGAATGCGCTTGATGTTCGCCCCCGTGCCGCACGGGACTGTCGACTTCATCACGAGCGCGTGCCCATCATCGCCGGAGGGCATCGCCTCGACGACCGCGTGCACCGCGGACAGGTCGGCGTCGCCGGAGTAGGTCGGGGGCGTGCCGACCGCTACGAACAAGAGGCGCGCGTGCTGCAGCGCGGGCGTGAGCTCGGTCGAGTAGTGCATGCGTGCCGCGTTGCGCTCCAGCAGCTCTCCCAGCCCCGGCTCGTAGATCGGGACCTCGCCGGCGCGCAACCGCTCGATCTTGGCGGCGTCGATATCAACGCAAAAAACGTCGCTGCCGAGCTCGGCGAACCCGGCGGCGGTGACCAGCCCGACGTATCCGGTGCCGATGACCCCGACCGGCTCTCGTTGTGCGGCGGCTGCGCTCATGCAGCCGCGTAGGCTAGCCGGTGTGACTGCGACACGGTGAACGGCATGTCAACGCGCGGCTCACGAGCCGGCGCCAACGGCCTCCACCTCTTGCAACAGCACCAGCGCGCGGTTCTCGGCGAACTGCAGGTAGCCCTCGCCCTGCCTGAACCGCACGATGTCGTTCTCCGAGAGATACAGCCTCAGCTCGGCCCCCTCGGGCAGCCTGGCCAGCAGCGGCTGGTGGTTGGCGAGGATGCCGATCGAGCCGACCTCGGTGAACGTGGACAGCATTTCGATCTCCTCGTTGAACACCTCGCCCTCGGGGGTCAGGACTTCGGCGGGAAATTTGGTGTGGGCCATCAGACGCGTCCGTCAGTCTTTCTTTGCCGCCTGTACCACTTCGTCGATCGTTCCCTTCAGAAAGAACGCCGACTCGGGCACCTCGTCGTGCTTACCGTCGAGGATCTCTTCGAAGCCGCGGATCGTCTCGGCGATCGGCACATAGGCGCCCGGCGTGCCGGTGAACTGCTCGGCGACGTGGAAGGGCTGGGAGAGGAAGCGCTCGATGCGACGGGCGCGCTGCACGGTGAGCTTGTCCTCGTCGGAGAGCTCGTCGATGCCGAGGATGGCGATGATGTCCTGCAGCTCCTTGTAGCGCTGCAGCACCTCCTTGACGCGGTTGGCGACACGGAAGTGGTCCTCGCCGAGGATGTCCGCCTTGAGGATCGTCGAGGTCGAGTCCAGCGGATCGACGGCCGGGTAGATGCCTTTCTCGGAGATCGACCGCGACAGCACTGTGGTGGCGTTCAGATGCGCGAACACCGACGCGGGCGCCGGATCGGTGAGGTCGTCGGCGGGCACGTAGATCGCCTGCACCGAGGTGACCGAGCCGGTCTTGGTCGAGGTGATCCGCTCCTGCAGCTGACCCATCTCGGTCTCAAGCGTCGGCTGATAGCCCACCTGTGAGGGCATGCGCCCGAGCAGCGCCGAGACCTCGGAGCCGGCCTGGACGAAGCGGAAGATGTTGTCGATGAACAGCAGCACGTCCTGGCCCTCATCGCGGAAGTGTTCGGCCATCGTCAGGCCCGAGAGCGCGACGCGCATGCGGGCGCCCGGGGGCTCGTTCATCTGGCCGAACACGAGCATGGTCTTGTCGATCACGCCCGACTCCTTCATCTCCAGCCACAGGTCGTTGCCCTCACGCGAGCGCTCGCCCACGCCGCAGAACGCGGACAGCCCGCCGTGCTCCTTGGCGAGGTTGTGGATGAGCTCCTGGATCAGCACGGTCTTGCCCACGCCGGCGCCGCCGAACAGGCCGACCTTGCCGCCCTTGGCGTAGGGCGCCAGCAGGTCGATGACCTTGATGCCGGTCTCGAACATCTCGGTCGTCGGGGTCAGGTCCTCCACGCGCGGAGCCTCCTGGTGAATGCCGCGCCGCTCTGTGCCGGCGGGCAGCTCCTCGCCGAGATCGATCGTTTCGCCGAGCACGTTGAAGATGCGCCCGAGCGTGACCTCGCCGACCGGCACCGTGATCGGGGAGCCCGTGTCGAGCACCTCCGCCCCGCGGGCCAATCCGTCGGTCGTGTCCATCGCGACCGCCCTGATGCGGTCGTCGCCGAGGTGCTGCTGGACCTCGCACACGAGCACTTCCCCGCCCTCCTGCGCGCTGATGCCGGGCGCCTCCTCCTCGGCCGCGGCCGCGGGGCGGGCGACCGTGATCGCGTGGTTGATCTCGGGCAGCCGCTCTGGAAACACGGCCTCGATCACGACGCCCTGGATCTCCTCGATGCGCCCCACGTTGCGCTCGCCGGTGTCGGTCGCGGCGCTGCCGTTGGTTGTGGGCTCTGTGGCGATGGCTGCCTCCATTGGTCTTTATTCTCCTCTTATCTTGATTGAAGTTCTGTGTGGACTGGTGTCGGTCTCGTTCGACGACGCGCTCAAGCGAATGCCCGCGGCCTAGCTCAAACCCTCTGCGCCGGCCACGACCTCCATGATCTCCTGCGTGATCTCGGCCTGGCGGGCGCGGTTCATTTCCAGTGTCAAGTCGGTGATGATGTCCCCCGCGTTCTCCGAGGCGTTGCGCATCGCGGTCATCTGCGCGCCGAAGAAGCCGGCGGCGGACTCGACCAGCGCTCGGTAGATCGAGGTCTCCACGTAGGATGGCACGAGCTGACGGAGGATCTTTTCGGCTTCGGGCTCGTACTCGACGAGGGCTTTGGGCCCGGCCTTACGCGTGCCGTCGTCCTCGCCGGCGCCGTCGCGCTGTTCCTCGGCGACGATCGTCGCGCGCGAGAGCGGCAGCAGCGTCTCGCGTGTGACGGTCTGGGTCAGCGGGGAGACGTAGGCGTTGTAGACGATCTCCACGCGGTCGACGGTCCCGTCGGTGTAGGCGTCGATCAGCTCGTGGGCGATCGCGCGGGCGTCGCCGTAGGAGGGTTTGTCGGCAAAGCCCGTGTAGGCGCCGCTCAGCTCGCGCCCGCGAAAGGTGAGCGAGGACACGCCACGCCGTCCGGTCGCAAACCACACCGGGCGCCGGCCCTGCTCGGCGATCTCGCCGCCGGCGCGCACTCCCGCGCGGATCACCTGCGAGTTGAACCCCCCGGCCAGCCCGCGATCGCCGGTCACGAGCAGCAGTCCGATCGCGCCGATCCGCTCGCGCTCGCCCAGCAGCGGCAGCCGTGCGACCTCGGCTGAGCCTGCGTCCAGGGCGGCCTGGCGGGTCATGCGCCGCAAGGCGTCGGCGTAGGGGCGCAGCACTTCGATGCGCTGCTCGGCGCGGCGCAGCCGCGCGGCGGCGACCATCTCCATCGCGCGGGTGATCTTTTGGATGTTCTTGACCGAACCGATGCGGTTCTTGACGTCTCGCTGCGATGCCATGGCGGTATCCGGCGGCCGTGACTAGGCCGGCTGTGGCTCCCCCTGGCGCTCGCCGACGCTCAGCGGAGCGTCCTCGTCCAGCGGCTGACCCTCCTCGTCCAGGTCATAGCCGAAGTCCTCGGCCAGGCCGTCGAGCAGCTGGCGCACCTTGTCTTGGACCTCATCCGACCAGTCGCCGCCGCGAATCTGCTCGCGCAGCTCGGGATGCTGGGCGTGCATGCGCTCGCCGACGCTGAGTAGGAACTCGCCCACACGCTCGACGTTCAGCCGGTCCAGGTACCCGTTGGTCGCGGCGAAGATCTGCACGGTCTGGTCCTCCACCGCCAGCGGCGCGCGCTCGTGCTGGTTGAGCGTCATCACCAGGCGCTCGCCGCGGGCCAGCGTGCGCTGGGTGTCGACGTCGAGGTCTGAGCCGAACTGAGCGAACGCCTCCAGGTCGCGGTACTGGGAGAGCTCGAGCTTGATGCGCCCGGCGACCTTCTTCATCGGCCCGATCTGCGCGTTGCCGCCCACGCGGGACACGGAGATGCCGACGTTGATCGCCGGTCGCACGCCCGCGTTGAACAGCGAGGACTCGAGGAAGATCTGCCCGTCGGTGATCGAGATCACGTTCGTGGGGATGTAAGCGGACACATCCCCGGCCTGAGTCTCGATGATCGGCAGGGCGGTCAGCGAGCCGCCGCCGAGCTCGTCGTTGAGCTTGACCGCGCGCTCGAGCAGGCGCGAATGCAGGTAGAACACGTCGCCCGGGTATGCCTCGCGTCCGGGGGGGCGGCGCAGCAGCAGCGACATCTGCCGGTAGGCGTAGGCGTGCTTGGTCAGATCGTCGTACACGCACAGCGCGTGGCGGCCGGAGTACAGGAAGTGCTCGCCCATCGCAGCACCCGCGTAGGGCGCCATGAACTTGATCGGCGCGGCCTCATCGGCGGGGGCGGCGACGATGATCGTGTTGTCCAACGCGTCGTATTCGTCGAGCGTCTGCGCGAGCGCGACGACCGTGGACATGCGCTGGCCGATCGCCACGTAGATCGAGATCACCCCGGTGTCGCGGTTGTTGATGATCGTGTCGATCGCGATCGCGGTCTTGCCGGTCTGGCGGTCGCCGATGATCAACTCGCGCTGGCCGCGGCCGATCGGGATCATCGCGTCGATCGCCTTCAGCCCGGTCTGCATCGGTTCTGTGACCGGCTGGCGCTGCACGACGCCCGGCGCCTTGAACTCGGCCGGGCGGGTCTCGGTCGCAGCGATCTCGCCTTTGCCGTCCAGCGGGCGCCCGAGCGGGTCGACGATGCGCCCCAACATCTGCTCGCCGACGGGGATCTCCAGCAGCTGTCCGGTGCGCTTGACGGTGTCGCCCTCGGAGATGCGCTCCCACTCGCCGAACAGCACCGCGCCGACGTTGTCGGACTCGAGGTTCAGCGCCAGCCCCGTGACGCCGTGGGGCAGCTGCAGCATCTCAAACGACATGCAGTCCTCCAGCCCGTGCAGTCGCGCGATGCCGTCGGCCACGCTCAGCACGGTGCCGACCTCGGTCAGCTCGGCGGCGCCGCTGTCCAGGCCCTGGATGCGGCTCTTGAGGATGCTCGTTATCTCGTCGGGATTGATCTGCATGTCTTTGCAGTGGCTCCTTTGTCTCGCTTGGATGGCGAGATGTCTACGGGTGTTGGTTTCTAAAGCGGGGTTCTAAAGGACGGTTCTAAAGACGGGGTTCTAAAAGGGAGGGGTTTCTAAAGAGGGGGGGTCGAGGTATGTATTTTTTACGTTTTGATAACTATGGTATATCCAACGATGGGTGCGATGCGGGACTGAGATCAGGCGCCGGACGCAACGTGCGTGCGCAGCTGCTCCAGTCGGTTGCGGATGGATGCGTCGAGGATGGAGTTGCCGATCCGGACCACGATGCCGCCGAGGATGTCCGGGTCCACGTGGGTGGCGAGCGTGACCTTGCGTCCGGTGCGCTCCCCGATCGCCTGTCCCAGGTTCTCGGTCGTCTGCTCGTCGAGCTCGATCGCGCTCGTGATCTCCACGGGCAGGGTGCGGTTGTGCTCGTCCCACAGCCGCTCGTACTCATGGCGGATGCGGAACACGACCGGCATGCGGTGGTTTTCAATCAACAAAGTGAGGAAGTTCAGGAAGGTCTCGTCGGCCCCGTCCAGCAGGGTGGCGAGCGACTGCTGCTTCTCGGCGGTGGAGAAGTAGGGCGAGAAGAAGAACACGGCCAGCTCGCGGTGGGAGTCCAGGGCGTCCGCGAACTGGGACAGCTGCTCGCGCAGCACGTCCAGCTTGCCTGCATCGAGGGCAGCCTCGAACAGCGAGCGGGCATATACGCGGGCGAGCTCGTCCATCAGCGCTCCATCTCCAGCCTCGATGCCACCGCGATCTTCACCATCGGATACTCGGTTCCCCTCGTCAGTTGTTCGACGCGCCTGAGGACAGGGCTGAGAAGTCCAGTTCGCCGAGCGCCTCGTCGACCAGGCGCCGCTGGTCCTCGGCGGTGAGCGCCTTGCGAGTGACCTTCTCGGTGGCCATGACCGTCAGGTCGGCGACCTCGCGGCGAATGTCGTCGAGGGCGCGCTTGGTCGCGGCCTCGATGTCGCGCTGGGCGCGACGGGTCGCCTCGGCGACCATCTCCTGCCCGCGCTCGCGCCCTTCGCGCTCCTGCGCCTCGGCCGTCTGACGGGCCCGCTGGACGATCTCCTCGGCCTGTCCACGGGCAGCCTGCAGCCGCTCGCGATAGTCGGCCAGCAGCTTGTCGGCCTCCTCGCGGGTGTGCTCGGCGGCTTCGATCGACGCGGAGATCGTGCGACGCCGCTCGTCGAGCGCCGCGCGAATACGCGGGAACGCCACCCTGTTGAGGATGTACAGCGAGATCAGGAACACGACCAGCGTCCAGATCGTCAGACCGACGTTGGGCGTGATCAGCCATGAGTTGCTGCTGGATGCGAGCGGTGCGGATATGCCAGGCATGACGGCGTTCAGCTCCATCTGTCAGGTCGGTGGGCGAGATCGGCGTTCATCGGCCGGCCTACAGGAAGAAGGCGATCAGCCCGCCGACCAGGCCGTAGAAGAAGGTGGCCTCGGTCAGCGCGAACCCGAGCCACTGGATCGAGGTGATTTCGTCGCGCATCTCCGGCTGGCGCGTGACGGCCTCGATGACCTTGCCGAACAGCATGCCGATGCCGGCGCCGGCGCCGGCGGCCCCGCCTGCGGCGCCCACACCGAGGGCGACTGAGCGGAGGCCTTCCTTGGCGACTTCCGCGTTGGTGGACGATGCGATTACGTCAAGCATTCTTGGAATTGCTCCTTTGGGTTTGTCCTGGTGGTGGCTTGCAGTGTTGTCGTGGCTTTGGCGGCCGGCTTTGGCGGCCTCAGTGGCTTCGAGTTGCGCCACCGAGATAGATGGCGGTGAGAATGGCAAAGATGAACGCCTGCAGGCCGGCGATCAGCACGGCCTCGAACAGGTAGATCGCGACCGCGAACGGCAGCGTGAACCAGCCCAGGATCTGCAGGCCGATGACCACGGCCAAGAGGCCGCCCATGAAGTCGATAAGCAGGTGCCCGGCCAGCAGGTTGGCCCACAGCCTGACCGTCAGCGAGATCAGGCGCAGGAAGTTGGAGAGGATCTCGAGCGGGTACATGATGATCAACATCCCACCGCCCAGGCCGGAGGGCACGAGGCTTTTGATGTAGCCGAAGAACCCGTGGTGTTTGACGCCTTCGACGTTGTAGGCGATGAACACACCGAGCGAGAGCAGCAGCGGGATCGCGATGTTGGTGTCGGCGGCGTAGATCTGAAACGCGGGGATTTCCACACCGAAGATCTTGAAGTTCTCGGCGCTGTCGACGGGCAGCGGGATGTAGCCGATCAGGTTGGTCACGAGGATGAACACGAACAGCGTGAACACGAGCGGAAACCACCTGCGGGCCATCTCCTCGTCCATGTTGTCTTTGGTCATCCGCATCGACAGGTCATAGATCCACTCGACCACCGTCTGCAGGCGACCGGGTCGCAGCGTCATGCGTTTTGAGGTCCACAGCACGATGCCGACGGTGATCGAGGCGGCCAGCAGCAGGTACAGCACGCCCTTGTCGAAGTTCAGCGGGCCTGCGATGTGAAACCAGGTTTCCAGGTGGAAGGCGCCGACGACATCAAAGGTTTCGTTGCGGTGGCTCTTGACGCCGAACGCGAGCCCGAACACGATCAGGCCGATGATGTAGACGGCGACGATGCCCAGGGTGATCTTCCTGGCCTTGCTCATCCCGCCTTTCTTCCCGGGCGCGGGAGCGGCGGAGCCGGATGTGCCCGTGGCGCCGGCGCCGGGGCCAGGGCCGGGGCCAGGGCCGGGGCCGGGGCCAGGGCCAGGGCCGGGAGGCACTACACCCTTCCCAGGAACGGCAACCGCGTTCATCGCGTCGCCACCTGCTTGTGCGCCCGGTCGGGCGCCCCGGACAGCAGACGGATCACGAACGCGACTGAGTAGGCGCCGAAGATCATCAGACCGGCGGCCAGCCCATCGGCCCGTCCGCCCGCCACGCCGGCGACGACGATCGCCCCGACCAGCAGCCAGATACGGCCGAAGGACTCGGCCAGGTTCAGCCCGAGCTGGGTGCGCGGCTCGCGCGCGCGGGCGATCCAGCGACGGTCGGTCTGAGCCAGCAGGCGCTGGGCGAGCCAGGCCACCGCGCCGATCGAGCAGCCAAGCGCAGGGGCGCCGAGGGCGATCGCCACGGGCGCCGCGATCGCGACCAGCACCACATCCAGATATCGAAAAAAAGTCAGGGTCATAGGGTCGTCCATACAGCAAAAAAACGCCGTGCCCTCACACGGCGGAGGCCCTCCGCAGCCATCCTGCCTGCGGAAGCGGGCGCAGTCTACCTTATCTGGGACTTAGTAACAAGTTTGTGACATGCGCCACGGGGATTATCCCTGCGCTACGGGGATATCCCTCTCGCGCACGAAGACTAATCCCCGTGAATCAGGCGAGGAACGCGAGGGACGCCCGCCACGAGCGCCATCGCCAAGCCCAGCGTCGCCAGCCCGGCGAGAACGTCCAGCACGTAGTGGTTGCCGGTGGCCAGCACCGCGAACGCGGTCATGCATGGGTAGAGCAACCCCAGCCCGCGCAGCCACACGCGGTCGGTGAGCCGCCAGATGACCAGTGCGCACCATCCAGCCCAGGCCATGTGCAGCGAGGGCATCGCCGCGAGCTGGTTGGCGGCGGAGGCCAGCGCGCCGGTGTGCCAGGAGCCGAACGCGCCGCTGGCCGCGACGACGTCGCTGAAGCCGTCGTGGGTGAGCATGCGCGGCGGCGCCACTGGATACAGCCAGAACACGACGAACGCGATCACGTTCGCCAGCACCAGCGTGTTGCGCAACGGCCGGTAGATGTCGGCGCGACGCCACCACAGCCAGCCGAGCAGCCCGAGCGTGACGATGAAGTGGGCGTTGTCGTAGTAGTCGGAGACGACCAGTCCGAGCGTGCGATGTCCCACCAGCCAGCGGTCCATGCTCAGTTCGGGGGCGATGCCCAGCGAGCGCTCCAGCGCGAGGATGCCTTCGGCGTGGGCGAGCGCAAGGTGCAGCCGCAGCGGCGCGAGGTTGGTGGTCATGTCGTACACCCAGCACAGCCACACGATCACGAGCGCCTCGATCCACCAGCGCGTGCGGGTGGCCTGCGCGGCGACAGCTCGCGCGCCGGTCTCGCGGACTGCCGTGGCGTCGCGAGCGGGCGTGGCGTGCGCCGGAACGAACGCATCCAACGCATCCGGACCGACCGCGATCGCCGGGCCGCTGCCCTGATCGACTGAGATTGCGCTGGACAAGCATTCGATGGTACCCAGCGGACCCGCGGTTTAGGGTATGACCGGCTGCAGGCCGCGCTGGGCCAGCGTGTCCAGCACACCGGGCAGCGCGGCGACCGTGTTGCGCCAGGAGCCCGGCGTCGAGTAGTCGTCGGCGTCGTGCAACAGCAGCACCGAGCCCTGCCCCGCGTATTCGGTCACGCACGTGGTAATCGATTTCGGAGTAGCGTGCGCCTCCCAGTCGCGGCCCCACTGACTCCACAGCAGCGTGCGCCAGCCATGTGAGCGAGCCCTGCGGAGCGCCGTCGCGTTGAGCACGCCATATGGCGGGCGGTACAAGCCGATCGCCCGGCCGGTGGCCGTCTCGATCGTATCCCGCGCACGCGCGATATCCGCGCGTACCTGCCACGGCGCCAGGCGCAGGAGGTTGCGGTGGCGGTCGCAGTGCAGGCCGATCTCGTGACCGGCGGCGGCGATCTCACCGGCGAGCGCCGGGTTTCGCCGCACCTGCTCGCCGACTAGGAAGAACGTCGCCCGCACACCCGCGTGCGCGAGGATCTCGAGCACCGCCGCAGTGCCGTGGAGGTGCGGGCCGTCGTCAAAGGTCAGCGCATAGCCGCGGCCGCTCGCGGTGCGATCCTCGATGCCGAGACGCTCGCACAGTGCAGTGCCGACCGGGCCGTCGAGCGCCCACGTCCGGGAGCGGTCGCTGACGAAGCGTACGCGCGCACCCGCAAGCGCCGGAAGCATATAGCTGCCCATTGCAACTCCCGCCAGCAGGCCCATGCCCACGGTTCGGGGGTGACGAGTGCGATGATCGTGGTTGGACATGGTCGAACTGATCCTCGGCATCCTCGCCGCAATCGGCGCCTCGGTGTTCTACAGCCTAGGGATCGCGCTGCAGGCGATGGATGCCAAGGAGGCGCCCGAAGAAGATCACCTGCGCCTGGCGCTCGTGTGGGGGCTGATCCGCCGCGGGCGGTGGATGCTCGGGACGGGGCTGTCGATCCTGGGCTGGCCGCTACAGGTGATCGCGCTGTTGCTGGCGCCGCTGGTGGTCGTGCAGCCGGCGCTGGCGGCCGGGCTGATCGTGCTCGTGTTCGTGGGCCAGCGCATGCTGCGCGAGCACGCCGGGCGCAGCGAGCACCTGGCGATGGCGGCGATCGTGATCGGCGTGATCGGGGCTGGGCTGTGCGCGCCCCCGCGCAGCACCGGACACACCTCCGAGCGATTGACGATCCTGCTGGTGCTGCTGGGATTGGGGCTGGCGAGCCTGCTGCCGTACATGTTGCGAGCGCTGCGCCGCTCGCCGGCGTCCGTGACGATCGTCTGCGCGGGCCTCGCGTTCGGGTGGAGCGGGATCGCCACCAAGCTCGCCTCAGATGACCTGTCCTACGGGTATTTCGGCCTGGCGATCGCCTGGGCGCTGGCCACCGCGGCGGCCTCGGCGGTGGGCGTGCTCAGCGAGTCGAGCTCCTTGCAAGCGCGACCGGCGATCCAGGTCGCGCCGGTCGTGTTCGTGACTCAGACGATCGTGCCGATCGCGGTCGCTCCGCCGCTGTTCGGCGAGCGCTTCTCCGCGACGCCGCTTGACGGGGTGCCGCTCGGGTTCTCGCTGGCGCTGCTCGTGCTGGGCGCCGCGGTGCTCGTGCGTTCGCCGCTGCTGTTGGCACTGATGGGCGGCGAGCCGGTCAGCCACGAGAGCGGCTCGGCGCCCAGCCCGCGAGCACCGAGCTCTGAGACGATCCGCTCCAAACCGCGCACCGAGGCGGAGGACCCGTCGAGCGTCACCACCAGCACTTCGCCGGCGCGCACCGGCCGCTGAGCAGGCAGCGTCCCGCTCGCGCGCAGTCGCAGGGCGCCGCTCACCGGCTGCGCATCGGTCGTGCGCGCGAGCACCAGCTGACCGACAGTCAGTCCCCCGCGGGGTTGCAAAAAGTAGAAGCGCCCGTGCAGACCCAGCGCGCGCTCCTGCGAGCGCAGCGTGCCCCGGGCGCTGACCCAGCGCAGCAGCGGACCGGAGTTGGGCAGAGCCGGCAGCAGTTCGTCGCCGTCGCCGCGTACGCCCGCAACCGCCGCGCGGGCAGGGGCACGGCCTTTGTCGGCAAGCGACACGTGAATGCCGCGATCGGCCAGCGCCGCGGCGACCGCCGCCTCAGAGCGGACTGGCGCCTGCACGATCAAGCCGACGTCAGCCTGTTCGGTCGATACCCGCGCGAGCGGGTGCACCCGCAGGAGCTTGGCCGCCAGCAGCGTCACCTCGTCGGTGGACATCGTCCACATGCTGATCCCGAGGAACAGCACGAGCGGAGTCACGAACGCTGCCAGACGTAGCCGCCACAGTGGAATGGGCGTCACCCGTCGAGGGGGGTCCAACACGAGATCGGCGGCAGCCGGCTGGGGAGACTCGAGCGGGGCGGGGAGCGTCGCGGGCAGATCGCCGGGATCGTTCACGTGCAGCGCTGGTCGGGCTTCGGCGAAGCTCGCACGCACGTGCTCGCGCAGCTCACTGGTGTCGTTGGCCAGTCGCAGCAGCTGCAGGGCGGCCATCGCGCGCGTGTTCAGGCGGGCGTGGCCGACGGG
Source organism: uncultured Solirubrobacterales bacterium (assembly GCA_963702185.1). Lineage (GTDB taxonomy): Bacteria > Actinomycetota > Thermoleophilia > Solirubrobacterales > Solirubrobacteraceae > Palsa-744. Next base: position 2,247,828 of record OY969723.1, on the reverse strand, counting down.
CAGCCCGTAGGAGACAACCGGCGTGCCGGCAGCCTTGGCCTCCAGGCAGGTGACTCCGCCGGTCGAGTGCACGAGCACGTCGGCGGCCGCCAGCAGTCGCGGCATCTCTTCGGTGAACCCGTACACGTGCACTCGGGGCTGACCCATGAACTCGCGCAACAGCTGCTCGCGCAGCTGCTCGTTGCGGCCTGCCAGGCACACGATCGCCCCGACCTCGGGCATGGCGAGCAGCTCGCGCACTGCTCCCGTCACGTCCCCCACGCCCCAGCCGCCACCGGAGACGACGACCATACGCCCCTCCTCTCCCAGCCCCAGCGCGCGGCGGGACTCCACCGGGCAGCGCGGCTTGGAGAACTCCTCGGAGATCAGCGGGCTGACCAGCTGCGCGCTGCCCTCCCCGGCGATCCGCTCCACCGGGCTCATCGACTCGCCGTACATCACCAGGTGCACGTCGATGCCGGGCTGGGCCCAGAAGAACAGGCCGGTCAGGTCGGTGATCGTCGCCACCGTCGGGCAGGCGATCGCACCGGTGCGGCGCAGCCGCGCCAGCACTACGGTCACGGCCGGGTATGTGGATACGACCACGTCGGGGTCGTGCGCGGCGATCCGGCGCGCCAGCGGGCGCGAGCCGAACAGGCACAGCAGCCGGCGCGCCATGAACCGGATCGGCGCGACCCGCTCGAGCAGGCCGTACACGAGCGTGTACGTCCACGGCATGAACCGCAGCTGCACGCGGTAACCGTCCTCCACCACCGGCTGCAGCAGCCGGCCCATCGCGGCGAGCCCGTCGATGACGGTCACCTCGGCGGGCGCTTGCGAGCTTTCGATCTGCTTGGCCAGCGCGCGCGCGGCGGCGGCGTGACCCTCGCCGACGTCGGCTGAGAGGATCAGCACACGGCGAGGCCGAGCCGAGCCGCCGGAGCCGCCAGGCCCAGCGTCCCCATCCCTGGGGAGCTCGCTCGATTTACGATGGCGAAGTCGCATATGCCTGATTACGGTCAGATCGATCTTCGTGTGCGCGGTGGACGTTCCTCCACAGAGCCTCGGGCGAACACAACTCGGCAGGTGCAAGCACATATGAAGAGCGACATAAGAGTACAGGTCCCATCGGACGTTCGCCCGATCCAGCGGGCGGTGGGAGCGCTCGGGCTCTCGGCGATCGCCCTCAGCGTGCTGTGGGTCGCGACGGCCGCGGCGCGCGGACCCACAGTGTACGTGCCGGGTCGTAGCGGCGGCTGGTATGGATGGATGGCGGGGCCGCTGCGCGACCTCGGCCTCGGGCCGTTGTCCTCGGGCGCATTCCAGACGCTGACGCTCATCATGTGCGCCGCCTATCTGGCGGTGCTCGTATGTGCGCGGGCGCTGCCGTTGTGGGCGATCGCCGCGACGGTCGTGGCGGCCAACGCGATCCTGCTGCTCGGGCCGCCGCTGATATCGCAGGACGTGTTCGGATATCTAGCGTTCGCGCGGTTGGGCGTGGTGCACAGCCTCGATCCGTACACGCACGTGGCGGCGGAAATGCCGGTCGACCCGGTGATCGGCTTCATCGGCTGGCCCTACCAGCATTCGCCGTACGGCCCGTTGTTCACGCTGGCGAGCTATGCGAGCGCGCCGCTGGGCCTGGCCGGGGGGTTGTGGGCGTTGAAGGCGGCCGCGGTGTTCGGCAGTCTCATGGCGGTGGCGCTGACCGCCCGCGCGGCCGGCCTGCTCGGCGGCTCGCGGCGCTTCGCCGCGGCGTTCGTGGGTCTGAACCCGGTGATGCTGCTGCTGGCGGTCGGCGGCGCCCACAACGACACCCTGGCGATCGCCTGTCTGGCGGGCGCGCTCGCGCTCACCGCCGGAACCCGCGCCCGCCCCCAGGCCGGAGCGCTGGCGCTGGCGGCGGGGGTAGGCGTGAAGATCAGCGCCGGTATCGCGCTGCCGTTTCTGGTGCTCGGGTCGGACGGTGCTGGCGGGAACAGATCCGTAGGAGCGGGAGGGGACCGGTCGCTCGGAACAGGCGGAGACGGGGCTCTCGGGGCAGGCGATGACGCGTCTGCCGGGGCCGGCGGCGATCGATCGGACTGGCACGAACGGGGGCGGGTCGCGCTTGCCGCGCTCGCCGGCCTCGCGCTCGTGGCGCTGATCGGACTGATCGGGTTCGGCTCGCACGCGCTCGGGTTTTTGAACGCGATCGGCGAGCAGCAGCAGATGGTCGCGGTGCACAGCGTTCCCGCCGAGACGGCGCGGCTGGTCGGCCTGAGCGGCACGCCCCGCTGGTGGCGGCGCTGCTTTACGGCCGCGTTTGTGGTGGTGCTCGTGTATGCACTGTGGCGTACCGCACGTGGCGCGGACTGGCGGGCGGCGGCGGGCTGGAGCACGCTCGCGCTGCTCATCGCCACGGCATGGCTGCTGCCGTGGTATGCGATCTGGGCGCTGCCCTTAGCGGCGGTCTGCGCCGACTGGCGCCTGCGCACCGCCACGCTGATCGTCTGCGCCTACGCCGTGGCGATCCACCTGCCGCTCGCCGACCCCCTGCTCAGCGCCCCCGTGCACGCGCTCGCTCAACACGGGGCCTCGGGCGGACTCGGCCGCTGAAGCAGACGGAACGGTGGGTCGAGCGCCCCCGGCCGATCTTGAGGCGGGACCGGGCGCTGAGACCGTCTGAAATTCGCCGGTCTCGAAGTCGTGCTCGATGCGCCGCTCGATCTCCGCGGGCGTGGCGTCGGGGCGCAGCCGGCGCAAGCGGATCGAGTCCAGGCGGCGGAACTTGAAGATCTCCAGGACGTACACGAGGTACACGCTGGCGGCCACGACGAGCAGGCCGAGCGCGATCATCACGAGCGTCCAACCGGTGTACAGGTGGCCGTGGTGGTTGGAGTAGGGCACGAACCGCAGCGCCAGCGCCAGGCCGGCGAGCATCAGCGTCCACGCGTACAGGTAGGCGATCGTGCGGCGCGAGGAGAAGCCGATGCGGGCCATGCGGTGGTGGAAGTGCTCGCTGTCGGGCGCGTAGATCGGCCGGCGGTACTTCAGTCGCTTGAGCACCACGAACGTCGTGTCCAGGAACGGCACGGCGAGCAGGATCAGCGGCAGCACGAACGACACCACAGCCGTCGTCTTGACGGCAGCCTCGACCGTGATCACCCCCATCAACAGGCCCAGCAGGTTCGCGCCGGCGTCGCCCATGAAGCTCGAGGCCGGCGGGAAGTTGAAGAACAGGAAGCCGAGCGCCGCGCCGGCGGTGAGCGCGGCCAGCACGCCCGGCTGCTGGCGGCCGAGGTCGAACGCGATGATCGCCATCGCCGCAGCGATGATCGCGCACACGCCCGCCGCGAGACCGTCCACGCCATCGGAGAAGTTGACGATGTTCATCATCACCACCAGCCCGATCACGGTGAGGATCGGCCCCGCGTTCGTGACCCCCGCGCCCGGCAGCTCGAGTTTGCCGATGAACGGCAGCGTGAGCGCCTTGACGGCGACGCCGTAGTTGACGACGATCACCGCGGCCACGATCTGTCCTGCGAGCTTGAGCGCGGGGTGCAGGTCGAAGCGGTCGTCGAGCACGCCGACGGTCGTAATCACAGCGGCGCCGATGAGCACTCCGGTCCACAGGGAGTGGTCCTGGTAGTAGCCGGCGGGCAGGAACAACAGGCCGGCGATGAGCACGCCCGCGAAGATCGCCAGTCCGCCGAGCAGCGGCGTCGGGCGCTCGGACAGCCCCCGCTCGCGCGGTTCGTCGATCATTCCCAGCGCGTTGGCAAGGCGCATCGTGAACGGCGTCAGCAGCGCGGACACGGCGACCGCGACGAGGAATGCGTAGAACGCGTCGAGTGGCGTGGGATGGACCATCGACTCGCGCACAGCATCGCAGGCGCGGGAGTCGTATGGCGCCGGAGTCGTACGCGCTCGCTCGTATACGCTCGCTCGTATGCGCTGTTATGCAGCGACCGGTGGCGCGAGCCCCTCATACAACGGATAGCGCGCGACGATCGCTTGCACGCGCTCAGCCAGACCGGGCGCCTCGGCGGCGAAGTCGGCGCAAAGCAGCGCCTGGGCGATGATCTGGCCGACCTCGGCGAAGTCTTCGGCTCCCAGCCCACGTGTCGCCAGCGCCGGCGTGCCGATGCGCAGTCCCGACGCCTCCATCGGCGGGCGCGGGTCAAAGGGGACGGCGTTGCGGTTGACGGTGATGCCGATCTCGTGCAGCCGATCCTCGGCCTGGCGGCCGGTGAGCTCGGGCTGAGACTCGCGCAGGTCGACCAGCACGAGGTGCACATCGGTGCCACCGGTGAGCACGTTCAGTCCACCGCCCGCGGCGACGAGCCGCTCGGCGAGGATGCGCGCGCCGGCCAGCGTACGGCGCTGGCGCTCGGCGAACAGCTCGGTGGAGGCTATCCGCAGCGCCACGGCCTTGGCGGCGATCACGTGCTCGAGCGGCCCGCCCTGCTGACCCGGGAACACCGCTGAGTCGATCTTTTTGGCGTGCTCTGCCTTGCACAGGATGATCCCCGCCCGCGGCCCGCCGAGGGTCTTGTGGGTCGTGGTGGTGACGACGTCGGCGCCGTACTCGATCGGGTTGGGGTGCAGGCCGGCGGCGACGAGACCGGCGAAGTGGGCCATGTCGACCATCAGCAACGCACCGACCTCGTCGGCGATCTCGCGGTAGCGCGCGAAGTCGAGCTGGCGGGGATAGGCCGACCAGCCGGCCAGCAGCATGCGCGGGCGACGCTCGCGGGCGATCCGCGCGACCTCGTCCATGTCGATCAGGCTGCTCTGCCGATCGACCTCATAGGCGGCGATGTCATACAGCCGCCCGGACACGTTGATGCGCATCCCGTGCGTCAAATGCCCGCCGTGGGCCAGCGACAGCCCCATGATCGTGTCCCCGGGCGCCAGCAGCGCGTGGTAGACGGCCGTGTTGGCCTGGGCGCCCGAATGAGGCTGGACGTTGGCGTGCTCGGCGCCGAACAGATGCTTGGCGCGGTCTATCGCCAGCTGCTCAGAGACGTCCACCCACTCGCAGCCGCCGTAATACCGGCGGCCGGGGTAGCCCTCGGCGTACTTGTTGGTCAGGACCGAGCCCTGACATTCGAGCACCGCGCGCGGGACGAAGTTCTCCGAGGCGATCATCTCGAGCGTCGACTGCTGGCGGCCCAGCTCGCCGGACAGCGCGGCGGCCACCTCCGGGTCGACCTCGGCGAGGGGGCGGTCGAAGTAGTCGGGGGCGAGGTCCACGGCTGGCCCCGAAGCGGTCGTGGCGGTCGTGGCGGGTATCGCGGAGCCGCCGGCTGAGGCGTGCTCGAAGGGTGTGGATGCGGAGGATGTGGGCTCGGACATGGCGCTCTCCTTGGCAGGCGGTGACGAAGATGCCCAGGCGCGCGGCGCGTATGCCCGTCGCTTCCCGGTGGTCGATTCCACTCACAGCGCCAGTCGCGACGGCGTACCGCGAGGCTAGCAGGGGAGGGCGATGGCCGTTGGTCACGAGCTCCTGAGCCAATACGCCAGCAGCGGATCGACTACGCTGAGCAGGCCATCCGGTGAGGCGCGCAGGATGCAGTGTTCCTTCAGTCGCTCAGCCGCGTATGCCTGACTGCCCCTGGCGACGCCGCTCAGTTCCAGCGCGGCGTTGGATGTGACGCGGCGCTGGCCCGCGGCGACTACGCCGAGAACTCTGCGTTCTTTGGCGCTGAGGCCGGCCCAGGTCTGCTCGAGGCCCTCGGCCGCCTCGTGCGTTGCAGCGTCGATCGCGTGTCTGAGCGCGTAGGGGTCCTGGGGGTCCTGCTCCCACAGCATATGAGCGATCATGACCGCCCGCTGCGGATGGCCTTCGGAAAATACGACCAGGTCATCGACGAACTCGCCCAACGGCTCACGATCGGCGAGGCGAGATTCCAACCAGGAAGCCAACGGTCCCGGTGGAAGCGGTCCCAGCGGCACGCTGCGTGCCTGCTCGAACAGCGGTCGCCGGCGATCCCCGAACAGCTCTGCCATCAACGATGGCTCACTGCCGGCGAACACATAGGAGGCGACGTGGAGGTGGTGTTGGATGTGGCTGCGCAGGATGCCGTCGATCCCGTCGAGCACTCCCAGGAGGTCCTGGAACTCGTCGAATACCACCAAGCACTGGCGTCCGGTGCGCTCGTGTACGCTGCGGGGCACCTCCAACAGGTGATGTAGACGTGCCAGCAGCTCATCGCGAGCCCCTGGCGCAATACCTACCTCGATTCCCGCCAGGTCGCCGGGAGCGCGCAGGTGGACATCAGCGGTTCCGCGCTGGCGCACTGCCCGCCACAACGCCCGCAACTTGCCCCGTTCCAGACCCTCCTCATAGCCGCGCTCGAAGCGAGTCACGACATCCGCCAGGTTGGCCACGTGCGAGAAGTCGATCAATGTGGCGATAAAGCCCTCCTCGTGCTCGATCCGATCGATCAGCGCCCCCAGCAGGGTCGTCTTGCCGAAACGCCTGGGCGCCGCCAGGCGTGTCGATTGGCCGCCCACAGTGAGGGACGCGAGCTGCGCCAGCTCGGCTGCACGGTCGATCAGCTCTTGCGGCGCGAGTGGGCGATCGAAGATGAATGGATTCGCGGACTCCACGAGTACAAGTATACTGTACTTTTTTATACAGCTTTCTGTACTTAGTTCAAATTTATTGTATTTTGGAGGGGCTGGATGGTGTATCGCACGATCCCAGACCACGCTCCAGATCTTCCTCCCCCACCGGCCCAGCGCGCACGATCCGCCACTTGCCGGTGCGCTCGTACTCGCCCAGGTCGACCACGGTCGAGGCCGTGCCCGGCAGCTCGCCTCCGTCGAGCACCAGATCGGCGCCAGCGCGCAGCTCGGCCGGCACATCGTCCAGACTGCGCGGGTCGGGCCGGCCGGAGAGGTTTGCGCTCGATTGCAGGGCAGGCACGCGGACGGCGGTGAGTGGAGCAAGCGGGCCGCCCAGAGCCGGAACACGCAGCCCGAGCAGCGGTGGATCGCCGTTGGTCGGGCCGAGCGCCAGCGGGTAGCGTCGATCCGGGTCCGCGAGCAGCAGGGTCAGCGGCCCAGGCAACAGCGCCGACATTGCCGCCCGCGTGCGTGGACCCAGTCCGTCGGCCAGCGCCTGCAACGCCGGCTCCAGGGCGAAGAACATGACCGCGGCCGGCTTGCGTGGCGGGCGGCGCTTGAGCTCGTAGATCCGTCGTACCGCCGTCTCGCTGGTCGGGTTGCACGCCAGGCCGTAGACCGTATCGGTCGGGATCACCGCGACGCCGTCGCCAGCCAAGCAGTCTTCCAATCGCGCGACATCTTTGGCGGCGATGCTCATGATCGGACCCTCCGCGACACCCTCACAACCCACGCTCATCTGGCGACATCGTCACGACCGCGCCCCGATGACGACACGCTCGATCCCGGCCAGGTCGCGCTCGACGTCCACCCGCTCAAAACCGGCATCACACATCAGCTCCTCCACGGCCTTGGCCTGCCCGGCGCCAACCTCCAGCATCAGCAGCCGCGCGCGCGTGTGTGTCGCGGCCTGGGCGATCAGCGTGCGGATGCAATCGAGACCGTCCTGGCCGGCGAACAGCGCCCCGGCGGGCTCGTGGCGCAGGATCTCGGGGGCAAGCGAGGCGCGATCGGCCTCGGCCACGTAGGGCGGGTTGGAGAGGATCGCGTCGAACGCGCCGGGCACGCCACCCAGCAGATCGGCCTGCCGCCACTCGACGTCCCCGAGCCCGAGCCCTGCGGCATTGGCCCGCGCCACAGCCAGCGCGTCCTCGCTGACGTCGCTGCCGGCGACAGCCAGGTCGGGGCGCTCGTCGGCCAGCGCCAGCGCGATCGCGCCGCTGCCCGTGCCCACGTCGAGCGCACGGGCGCCCCGCGGCAGGCGCGCGAGCGCGACTTCGACCAGCAGCTCGGTCTCCGGACGTGGGATCAGCACGCGAGGATCCACCGCCAGCTCCAGCCGGCGGAAGTGGCGGACGCCGGTGATGTAGGCGACGGGCTCGCGCTGCATCGCGCGGCGGCGAACGGCGTCCTGCAGCGCCCGCACAGCCGGTCCCGAGACGGCGAGATCTGGATCTGTCAACAAGCGCTCGCGCGAGACGCCGAGCACGTGTGCAACCAGCAGTTCGGCGTCCAGGCGCGGGCTATCACACCCCGCCGCGGCGATCGCGGTGGCCGCGCTGTCCAGCGCGTCGCGCACGCACGTTCCCGCTGCCACGCCGGTCACCACGGTCGCCCCATGCGGACGGCGTCCGCGCGCGTGCGTCCCGCCGGCAGCCATCTCGCCGAGGACACATCACCACCGGCGCGGCTGCTCTCCACAACCGCTGCCACGCAGATCACGCCGCGGCCTGAGCTGCAAGCCGCATACGCCGCTCGTCGGCCGCAAGCGCGGCGGTCAGCTCGTCGAGCTGCCCTTCCAGCACCTGGTCGAGGTTGTGGACGGTGAGCTTGATGCGGTGGTCGGTGACGCGGCGCTCGTTGTAGTTGTAGGTGCGGATCTTCTCGGCGCGGTCGCCCGTGCCGACCTGTGAGCGACGGTCGGCGGCAAGCTCGGCCTGCTGCTCGGCCAGCGCCCGCTCGTACAGGCGCGCGCGCAGCACGCGCATCGCGCGCTCGCGGTTTTGCAGTTGGGACTTCTCGTCCTGCATCGACACCACGATCCCCGAGGGTTTGTGGGTGATGCGCACCGCCGAGTCGGTGGTGTTGACCGACTGCCCGCCCGGCCCGGAGGAACGGTAGACGTCGATCTGCAGGTCGTTCGGGCTGATTTCGACGTCGACCTCCTCGGCCTCTGGCAGGACCGCGACGGTCGCGGTGGAGGTGTGGATGCGCCCCTGGGACTCGGTCTCGGGCACGCGCTGCACACGGTGGGTGCCGCCCTCGAACTTGAACACCGAGTAGGCGCCGGACCCGCGAACCGCGAACGTGTACTTTCCCTCCCCCACATCCATCGCCTCGGTGGCATAGCCCAGGCTTTCGGCGTAGCGAGTCAGCATTCGGTACAGATCCCCGGCCCACAGCCCGGCCTCCTCGCCGCCGGCGCCGCCCTGAATTTCAACGATCACGTCCTTCTCGTCGTTGGGATCGGGCTCGATCATCGCCACGCGGATCTCCTCTTCGAGCCGCTCGATCCGCTCCTGCGCGCCCGAGAGCAGCTCGCGCAGCTCGGGATCCTCGCCGTCCTCGTCGAGCAGCTCCTGCGCGCCCGCGGCGTCGTCGCGCGCGCGCCGCCATTCGCGCGCGAGCTTGGCGGCGGGCTCGAGCCGGTTGTAGTCGCGACCGACCTGCGCGTAGCGTTCGCGGTCGCCGATCACCTCGGGATCGACCATCTGCTCGCCCAGCTCGGCGAAGCGGGCTTCGATCTGCTCGACCAGGTCTTCGATCATCGTGCGCCTGAGTCTAGGCCGGGGCGAGGTCCCGGGTGGCGGCGGGCCCGGTTGCGGGTTGGGTTATCTCGAAAGACGTTAAGGGAAATGCGATGGTATTATCTAGGCTAAAGATGGGCGGGGATAGGAGTCTCTGAAAAGGCCTTAAAGGGTCGATACCATAGTTATCAAACTTCAAAAAGTATACATGCCACACCTCTCCTTAACATTCCTTTGACATCCCTCTCAGTATCTACCAATGCACCCTGATAGATACGGGCGGCTACGCCACGACCTCCACCCCGACCAGATCCCCGGCCGACAGCGCGCCCGGCGTCTCGCGCTCAAGCACGGCCTGCAGCGCCGCGATCGCTACGGCCAACTGATCGAGGCCGGGCTCGCGCGTGGTCAACAGCTGCAGTTGCATGCCGGGCCACATCAGCGCGCGCACCCACCGGCGCGAGCGGTTTCGCCCCGCGAACTTGATCAGCTCGAAGGAGATGCCCGCGATCAGCGGCACGCCGAGGATGCGCGTGAGCACGAGCCAATACCAGGCGGGCAGCCCGATCGGGGCGAACACGAAGATCGCGACGATCATCACCACCAGCAGGAAGCTCGTCCCGCAGCGGGGGTGCAGCCGCGAGAACCGCTGGGCGTTCACGGGCGTGAGCTCCAACCCCGCCTCATAACAGGAGATCGTCTTGTGCTCGGCGCCGTGGTACTCGAACACGCGGCGCAGATCGCGCACGCGCGAGAGCACGAACATGTAGCCGAGGAAGATGGCCGTCCTGACGAGTCCCTCGATCACCCAGAACAGCACGGAGCTGTTCAGCTGGCTCTTGATCAGGCTGGTCAAGCCGACCGGCACCAGAAAGAACAGCACGATCGCCAATGCGACCGCCACGACGACCGTGCCGGCCCACACCACGCGGGGAATCTCTTGCGGCTCCTCAGATCCCTCTCCGGACCGCTCCTCGATCCGCTCCTCGGGCGGCAGTTGCGCGTTGGCGGAGACCTCGAGCGCACGGAACCCGATCGCCAGCGATCCGCCGAGCGCGACGATGCCACGAACTATCGGCAACCGCAGCACGCGGTGGCGGCGCATGACCGAGTCGAGCGGGAACTCGCTGACCTCGACCTCGTCCTGCGGTGTGCGCACGGCGACAGCCCAGTGGGCGACGCCCCGCATCATCACCCCCTCGAGCACCGCCTGGCCGCCGAGCGGAGCGTCGCGCTCGGCGTTCAAGAAGCCGTCGTGACCGACTTCGACCTCGGGTGCGGCCTCGAGCTCGAGCGAGGCGGCCATCGATCAGCCCCGTCAGGAGGCCTTGCCGGTGTGAGCGACCGCCTGGGCGCGCCGGCCCTTGGCCATCCGCCGCTGGAAGCGCTCGACGCGCCCGCCGGTGTCGACCAGCTTTTGGCGGCCGGTGTAGAACGGGTGGCAGCTCGAGCACACCTCGACGTGAATCTCCTCGCGAGTCGCGCGCGTGAGAAAATCGTTGCCGCACGTGCAGTGCACGTGGGCCTGAACGTAGTTGGGATGGATACCGCTCTTCATGGCTGGATCATTCTAGCGGCGCGCTCGAGCCGGCGGGTGTCGTCCCCGTGCCCGGTGCGCTCGGGGCGCCCGTGCCGGTCACCGGAGCGGGCTGGACACAACGGGGAGAGCGCCGTTCCTCGCGGAGCAGCACGTGCCCGTGCGCGCCCGTCCAACGAAATGTGATCAAAGCTCGATAGTAGGCGGGGGCGGCGAGGTTGGTGACCTGTTCGAGGTGCTTGTAGGTCTTCACGCCCGGGTCAGCCGCGCGCCACACCCCCACTCCGGGCGCCAGCACCGGGCGATAGCCGCTTTCGCCGGGTACGCGCTCGAGCAGTTCGATGCGCATCTCCATGCGCACCGCGCCGGGGATCATCGTCATTTCGCCCGCGAACGTGGCCGAGCGTTCGACCTGCTGGCCGGCGGTCTGGCACTGCACAAGCGTGGCGGCGTCGACCTGCGCGCCGGTCTCAGGGGAGGACGAGCCGCTCGCGTCGGCTCGATGCGCGAATGCCGCGGATGCCGTGGATGCCACGGGCGCCATCGGCACGGCCATCGCCGGCAGGCCGATCAGGCAGGCCGCCGACACGGCGCCGCGCAGGCGCCATCCGCGCGCACGGGTGATGCGAGTCAGGTCCATGACATCTCCCTAACACCACTGACCGGCTCATGTTTCGCGAGACCGATCGCTCACCGACCATGTTCGCGGATCGCCCGACAGCTCAACCCCCAACTGCCAAGGCGGCGCCGGCGGTCCGTAGCGGGGCGACGTTGTCCGGGCGCAATGCCACACGAGAACGGCCGGCGGTCGCATCCATGTCGACTTCGACCAGGACCGCACCCCACCGGCCGGCCAGCTCCGCGGCCGAGCGCATCAGCTCGGGGATCTCGACCGGCTCAGCGCCACAGGCGAGCAGAAAGCGCATGGTGCGCGCGCTCGCGACCCGGTCGATGTCAGCATCGAGCTCGGCCCGGACGAGGAGCGCTTCCTCCACGAGCGTGACCGGCGGGTTGTCCTCGCCCTCGATGGCCAATAGGCTGCATGCCATGTCATCCGGACGCGCGCTGGTGTCGCGGGCGACACGATCGAGCAGCTTCTCCGCGCTCGCGGTCGGCCCGAGCTCGGCCAGCGCGCACGCGAGGCGCTCGGCTCCGTAGAGCTCGCGCTCGCCGCCCGAGCCGACCCGCGCCTCGGTGAGACCGTCGGTGTAGAAGCACAGCTGAGCGCATCCTGGGATCGATATGACACTCTGGCGGGTGCCCGTGCGCATTCCGGCGCCGAGCGGAGGCGCGGCGCCGGCGGTGATCAGTGGGAGCGGCCGCACGAAACCCGGGCTCCCCGGAGCCACCCCCTGCCCCGGAGCCACCCCCTGCCGCGGAGCCACCTCCTGCCGAGCTGCCACCGCCTGCCGCGATCCGGCGTCCCCGAGCACCAGCGGTGGAGGATGCCCGGCGCAGGCATAGGTGAGTGTGCGCTCGCGCGGGTGATATGTGGCCAGGACCACGGTCGCGAACGAGCCGGCGAGCTGGCGTTCGAGCACCGATCCGGCGGTCCGCACGGCCTCGCGCGGGGACTGGCCGGCCTCCAAGTAGGCGCGCAGGGTGTAGCGCACGAGCGCGGTGTGCGGCAGAGCGGGTCGCCCGTGACCGGAGACGTCGCCGACGATCACCCCGACGCGGCCGTCCTCGAGCGCGAACACGTCGTAAAAGTCACCGCCGGCGCCGGGCCCGTCCGCGGGCCGGTAGGCGACCGAGGCGCCGACCGGCCCCAGGCGCGCGGGCGGCGTAGAGAGCAGCGCGGCCTGCAACAGGCCGACGTCGGCCAGCAGCTCGCCGCGCTGGCGCTCCAGGCGGCGCGCGCGGAGTGCGGCCCAGCGCGTTCGCACAGCCAGCGCGAGCACAAGCGCGGCCAGGGCGGCGATCAGCGCCCATACGAACGTGGGTATGACGCCGACGATCCTCGTGATCGTCGTGGTGATCGGCGAGCTCTGCACAGTCGCGGGACGGGCGGCGCGCCCGAGACGGGCCCCTCGCCGCTGTCGCGCGTGACCCGCCCGCGTGGACGCAGACCCGGCCGCGGACGCGGGCGTGCCCCCCGGTCGGGGAGATCTGCTCCTCCGCGGCGCGTGCCCACCCCCGGCGGCAGTGTGACTCGCGCCTGCGTGGGAATGGTGCGATCCGGACGTGGCGCCGGCGTTGCCAGCCTGACCATCGCCGGATGAACGCGGCCCGGAAGTCGCTGATGTCCCTGTCGTCCCGGCGTTCGCGGGCGCCGACCCGCCCGGCGTCGATCTGCCGCCACTCGAACCCGTGGCCGCGCCGGTGCGGGATCGCCCCGAGCCGGGGGGCGAGGCCGTCCCGTTGGACGAGCCCACTGAGGTCGTGGTCGTGGTTCCCGTCGAGCCCGTGCCGGCGCCGGCTTTGGGAGTCGAGACCTTGATTGACGGACCATCCGTCGTGGTCGCGATTTCGGGTGTCGTCACGCTCGGAGCGCTCACCGCCGGCGTGGTCACGCTGGGGGTCGTGATCGCTGGCGTCGTCACGCTTGGGAGCGTCACACTGGGCAGCGTGACGCTCGGGATCGTCACGCTGGGGACTGTGACGTTTGGAACCGTGCCGCTGGGGACGGTCACGCTGGGCACGGATCGGCCCGGGGCCGACGTCAATCCGCCCGTGGCGACCGCCAGCAGAGCCACGATCAGCCGGTGCAAGCCTCCTGCCTCCTGGCGTGCGCGAGCGCGTCGTCGAGCGTTGAGAAGATCGCGAAGGCCCCGTCAAGACCGGAGAACTCGAAGATGCGCAGCACGTTCGGGCGGGTGCAGACGATCGCCAGGCGCGGCTCAGCGCCGGCGCTCCCGAGCTCCTGCGCGTCGTTCTCGCCGCCCCGACTCCCAAAACGACGGGCAGCGTCGAGCAGCACGCTCAGGGCGGTCGAGTCGAGGAAGACCGTGTCGGACAGGTCGACGACGACCGGGCCGCCGGTGTGGAACGCGCTGTCGAGCGCTCGCTTCAGCCCGGGGGCCGTGGCCAGGTCGAGCTCGCCTGCGACGGCGATCGCATGGGTGCCGTCGTCGAGATCGCGCTGGAGCAGGCTGAACGAAGGCAGGGCCTGTGGATCGTCGCCCTGCTGGCTGTCGGTGTCGGCTGGGCTTGGCATCGTCCTCCTCGTGTCCGAACTGCCATCGTGTGGATGGGCAAGCCGACAGGCCGCTACAGCCTGCATTCACCCCGTCGGCCGTGACCAAGCTGCTGGTTAAGCATACGACGCTCAACTAAAACGCGCGTCTACTGCGTATTGTCGGACCGACCCTCAGGTTCCTGAGGACTTTCGACCAAGCAGAGCAAGGACGCAGGGAGCGAAGTGTGCTCTGCACATGAGCGACTGAGGACGCAGCTATGCGCCGCGTCGAAAGTTCTCAGGTGATCTGGTAGAGGGGGCCGTCGCCCCCCTCTGGCGTCGTCAAACGCCCGCCCTTGGCCGTGATCGCGCCGCACTGCACGCAGTTGGTGTAGTTGACGATCACGTCGACCGGGCCGTGCTCAGGAGCGTCCTCGGGGATCTCGTACACCCCCGCGGGGCACATCCAGCGCCAGGTTTCGGCGATCTCACGGGGGACGCGGCGCTGCACGCGGATGTGGTTGGGGGCGTCGTCGCGGGTGGCGTTGCCGGTGATGAAGACGGACGAGAGCTTGTCGAAGGTGTACTTGCCGTCGGGCTTGGGGTACTCGTCCTTGGTGTCGCCGACGAACACCGGCTCGGCGTCGTCGCGGTGCCACACCTGCCGGCCCGGCGGGACCTTGCCCTTGGACATGATCGACGGGCCCGCGAGCAGGCTGCCCACGAGAAAGCCCTTTTGGAACGCCTGGCGGGTGTTGCGCACCTCATAGAGCTCCTTGGCGATCGACGAGTGCTCGACGGCGTCCTCGTAGGACTGCAGCGTCTCGCCCGTCTTGAGGTTGCGGAAGATCGCCTCGGCGGCGAGCATGCCGGACTTGATGCAGTGGTGCACGCCCTTCAGCGCCGCGGTGTCGACCATGCCGGCGGCGTCGCCGACGAGCACCGCGCCCGGCATCGAGAGCTTGGGCATCGACCAGTAGCCGCCGCCCGGTAGCGCCTTGGCGCCCCACGCGACGCGTTCGCCGCCCTCCAGGATGCCGCGCACGAGCGGATGCGTCTTGAAGGTTTGCAGCAGGTCGTGGGCGGAGGTCGTCGCGTCGCGGTAGTTGAGGTCGACGACGAAGCCGATCGAGACGAGATCCTCGCCGGTCTTCTCGTCCTTCATCGGATACAGCCAGGTGCCGCCGAGCTGGCCGTACTTGGCGGCGACCTTCAGCGGCCACGGCTGCACGAACGTGTGGATCACGCGGTCGAGGGGCTTGGGGACCTTCCACACCTCCTTGACGCCGAGCTCCCACACCTGGGGCTCACGGTGAGCGCCGAGATCGAACTCCTTGATCGCCGCGCCGGTCAGATGCCCCCAGCAGCCCTCGGCCAGGACGGTGGCCTGCGCCTTGATGTCGGTGCCGGGCTCGAAGTTGCCGAGCGGCTCGCCGTCCTTGCCGCGGCCCTTGTCGCCCGAGCGCACGCCCACGACGGCGCCGTTCTCGACGACGAGCTGCGTGGCGGCGGTCTCGGTCAGGACATAGGCCCCGGCCTCTTCGGCCTGGCGCTGCTGGTAGCGGGCCAGGGCGGAGACCGAGACGACCTCGTTGCCGTGGTTTTTGAAGTTCGGCACGGCCGGAATCGGGACCGGGAGCTTGGTCTTCGGGCCGGTGAGCATGTACACCGACTCCTTGGTGACCTCGCCGAACGCGAACCCCTCCTTGCGCCAGTCCTCGCGGGTCATCTCGGGGAACAATTCCTGCAGCGGGCCGGGGCGCATGACAGCACCGGAGAGGTTGTGCCCGCCGCAGGTCTTGGCCTTCTCGATGACCGCGACCGGCACTTCGCCCAAGCGCTCCATGAGATCGCCGCCGCCCGCCGCATCCTCGGCCAGCAGCTGCAACAGACGGTTGGCACACGCAAGGCCGGCGGTACCGCCGCCGACGATCGCAACGCCGACCTCGATCAGCTCGTCCTCTGAGTCGAGGCCGCGCTTGACGAACTCCTTCTGAGAGTCGACCGGTGGCGGGTAGGCCGCGGGGACGACCTTGCCGTTGTTGGAGCCGTTATTCCCTGACATCGCCGACCGCCTTTCTCGTTCTGAACGCCCGCCGGTACACGCGCGCGCTCAGGACCCCTTCTTCGCCTTCACGGCCTCTGTGAGCTTCGGCAGGATCTTGTTCAGGTCGCCGACGATGCCGAGGTCGGAGAATTCGAAGATCGGCGCGTTGGAGTCCTTGTTGATCGCGACGATGTTCTCCGAGGACTGCATGCCGACCTTGTGCTGGATCGCGCCGGAGATGCCCGCAGCGAGGTACAGCTTCGGTGCGACCGTCTTGCCGGTCTGGCCGATCTGGGCGGCGTAGGGGTACCAGCCGGCGTCCACGACCGCGCGCGTGGCGGCGACGGCGGCGTTGCCACCGAACGCGGCGGCGAGGTCCTCGGCGAGCTGGAAGCCCTCGGCCTTGCCGAGACCGCGTCCGCCGGCGACGAGGATGTCGGCGCCCTCGATGTCGACGTCCGCGCCGCGCTGTTCGCCACGGGTGATCATCTTCGCCTGCGCGGCGTGCGAGGAGAGCTCGAATGCGAGCGACTCAACGACGGCCGGACCGCCGCCGGTCTCGCGCGCCTCGAACGCGTTGAGCCGCCCGATCACGATTCCGACGGGCGAGCGGTATTTGATCTCGGAGATGGCGGAGTCGCCGAGGATTGGGCGCTCTGCTATCAACTCGCCGCCCTGCGCGCGCACGGCGGTGACCTCCATCACCACGCCGGCGCCCAGCCGAGCGGCCAGACCGGCGCCGATCTCAAACCCGAGCAGACCGCCGCCGAAGAGGGCGTACTTGTAGTCGCCGCCGCCGTTGATCGCGGCGGCCATCGCGTCGACGACCGGCTGAGCAAGGCCCTCGGGTCCCTCGGCGACGAGCACCTTGGCGGCGCCGTAAGCGCCGAGCGAGCCTGCGAGATCCTGCGGGACGCCTTCGCCGACGAGGATCGCATGAGCCTCACCGCCGAGCTCGGAAGCGAGGCGCGCGCCCTCGGAGACCGCGCCGAGCGAGTTCTTGTTGATCGCGCCGTTGTAATGCAGCGCATAGACCAGGATGTTTGGCATGTGAATAGTTCCTTTCCGTATCTCTCTGGCCTAGATCAGCTTGCGCTCGTCGAGCCACGCGACGATTTTTTCGACGGTTTCGCCGGTGTCCTCGTCCTCGATGATCTGCCCGGCGGCCTTCTGCGGCGGGGCCTTGGCGGCGACCCACTGCGCGGCGGAGTTATCGCCCCCGACTTTGCTCTGATCGATCCCGACATCGCCGGCGGCGAGCGCCTGTAGGGGCTTCTTCTTGGCGCCCATGATCGCCTTCAGCGACGGGTAGCGCGGCTCGTTGATCGCGTCGCCGACGGAGATGACCGCGGGCAGCGTGATCTCGACCGTGTCGTAGCCGTACTCGGCCTGGCGCTCGCAGCGCAGCGCGCCGTCGGTGACGTCCATCTTGATCACCTGCGTCAGCGAGGGCATGCCGAGGTGCTCGGCCACGACCGCGCCGATCGTGTAGCACTCGCCGTCGTCAGACTGCTGGCCGAGCAGCACCAGATCGGGCGACTCGCGCTGCAGCGTCTTGGCCAGCGCGTAGCCGGTGGCGGCCACGTCCGAGCCGGCGAGCACACCGTCAGAGAGGTGCACCGAGCGGTCGGCGCCGAGCGAGACGGCCTTGTGCAGGGCGCGCACGGCCGACTCGGGGCCCATCGTCACGGCGACGACCTCCTCGACGGGGACGGCGCCACCCTCTTTGATCTGCATCGCCGCCTCGATGGCGTGCGTGTCATACGGGTTGAGGTTCTTCTCGCCGCTGCGGTCCATACGCCCCGTCGAGGGATCGATGCGCTTCTCGACGGCGGCGTCCGGGACCTCCTTCACCAGGACGCATATCTTCATGTTCGGGGCTGCTCCTTACAGGTCTTTAGTTGCTGGAATCGTACCCGATCGGGCGGTTGACTGACGAGTCAATCAATACTGGTCGGCCACATGCGCGGGGTTGAAGCTGAAGGGCCGATCTGCGATCGGCCCTTGGGCGGCACAGGCACATGTACCGGCGGGAACAACATCTCTATCGATCGACGACCGCACCGCGGATGAAGTCCACGATCGACTGCGTCGAGGCGCCGGGCGTGAAGACCGCCGCGACGCCCAGGGATTCGAGCTCGGGGATGTCTTCGGCGGGGATCGTGCCGCCGACGGTGACCACCACGTCCTCGATGCCCTGCTCGCGCAGCAGCGAAACAATGCGCGGCACGAGCGTCATGTGCGCGCCGGAGAGAATCGACAGCCCGACCGCGTCGGCGTCCTCCTGGATGACGGTCTCGACGATCTGCTCGGGCGTCTGGTGCAGGCCCGTGTAGATGACCTCCATGCCGGCGTCGCGCAGCGCGCGGGCGATGATCTTGGCGCCGCGATCGTGCCCGTCCAGGCCCGGCTTGGCGACGACCACGCGAATCTTGCCGGGGTGGGTTTCGGGGGTCGAGGCGGAGGGAGTGGCTGCGGTCATGTGCGGGAGATTACTCAGCACGCCCGCTGACACGCCCTGTGGCTACACCTCCAAGCGCGCCCAGGACCAGTGCGCCGACGACGCCCGCGAAGATCTTCAAGCGACGGGCGAGACGATCCAGGTGGACGATCTCCCAGCCCTCCTCGTGGGCGATGCGGCGCAGCTGTAGGTCGGGGTTGACGACTACCGGATGGCCGACCGCGCGCAGCATCGGCAGGTCGGACTCGGAGTCCGAGTAGGCGTAGGAGCTCTCCAGATCGATCCCCTCGCGTTCGGCCACTTCGCGCATCGAGAGGACCTTGCCCTCGCGGTAGTTGAACGGCCCCGCGGCGCGGCCGGTGTAACGGCCGTCGACGATCTCCGAGCGCGAGCCCAGGCCACCGTCGAAGGACAGCACGTGCGCAAGCAGGTCGGCCATCTCCTGGGAGGCGGCGGTGAGGATGTAGACGAGCAGGCCGGCGTCCTGGTGGGCGTAGGCGCGGGCGAGCATCTGCGGGTACAGCCGCGGCAGAACGCCTGCAAGCACGCGGGGCGAGAGACGGGCGAGGTCACGGACGGGCACGTCGGCGATCATCTCCCCCACTCGCCGGCGCACTTCATCGGCACGATCGTCGGTCGAGCCCTGCAGGCGAAAGCGCAGGTTTTCGTAGACGTCACGCGCCAGACGCCGGCGCGAGATCATGCCCGACTCATACGCGGCGCGGGCAAAGAAGATCCCCGAGGACCCCGACATCAGCGTCTTGTCGAGGTCGAAGAACGCAGCCGCGCGCGACGGTGGACCGGCTGACGATCGGCCTCTGACCGTGGGCCCGGCGGCGCCGGTGGCGCGTGTGGCGCCTGTGGACTCGGTGAGTCCGGCGGCGCCGGTGGGCTCGGCCATGCGCTCAGTCTCCGCGGACTCCTTCATGGATCGATGCCCGGCCGGCCCGGTCTCCTCAGACGCGCAGGATCACCGCGTCGCCCTGCCCGCCGCCCGAGCAGATCGCCGCGCAACCGAGACCCCCACCGCGACGGCGCAACTCATAGACGAGCGAGCCGAGGATGCGAGCGCCCGAGGCGCCGATCGGATGGCCCAGCGCGATTGCGCCGCCGTTGACGTTGACCCGATCCTCGTCGATGCCGAGCATGCGGATCGAGTTCAGCGTGACCGAGGCGAACGCCTCGTTGATCTCCCACACGTCGATGTCGCCAGGCTGCAGACCGGCTTTATCGAGCGCCTTCTTGGCGGCGCTGGCCGGAGTGGTCGCCAGGTAGGCGAAGTCGTTGGCCGATTGCGCGTGGGCGACGATCTCCGCCAGCGCCTCCTTGCCGTTGGCCGCGGCCCACTCGTCAGATGACAGCACCAGCGCGCCGCCGGCGTCGTTGACGCCCGGCGAGTTGCCGGCCGTGTGCGAGCTCTCCTTGCCGGTGAGGCCGGGGAGCTTGGCGAGCACCTCGAGCGAAGTCTCGCGACGAGGGGCCTCGTCGACCTCGACGATGGTGTCGCTCTTCTTGCCCGGAACGGTCACCGAGACCGTCTCTTCGGCCATGCGCCCCTCGTCGATCGCGGCCAGCGCCCGAACGTGTGATCGCAGCGCCCAGCGGTCGAGATCGGGGCGGGTGAGCTCGAGCTCGTCTGAGACCTCGGTCGCCTCGACGAACATCTGCTTGCCGCTGAACGGGTTGGTCAGGCCGTCGTGGACCATCGCATCGAGGGCCTTGACGTCGCCCATGCGAAACCCGAACCGCGCGCCGGGCAGCAGGTAGGGGGCCTGGGACATCGACTCCATCCCGCCGCCAACCCCAACCTGCACGTCGCCCGCGCGAATCGCCTGGTCGAGGATCACGCTGGCGCGCAGACCCGAGGCGCAGACCTTGTTGATCGTCTCCGAGGAGACCTCCTTGGGGATGCCGGCCTTGATCTGGGCCTGACGCGAGGGAATCTGGCCCTGACCGGCCTGCAGCACCTGGCCCATGACCACGTGATCGACTTGCTCGGGCTCCACACCGGCGCGGTCGAGCGCGGCCTGCACCGCGGCGGCGCCGAGCGTGGTCGCATCGAGCGAGGACAGGCCGCCGCCCATCTTGCCGATGGGGGTGCGGGCGGCGCCGAGGATGACGGTGGTGGGCATGGTGGCGATTGGCTCCTGGGGTCGGGGACAGTCCGGATCGGGTGGACGACAAATGGGATCGATGGGATGAGAGGCCGAGAATGCTAGCGGTGCGGCTATTGTGCCCGGACGATGCGGGTATCCAGCACCTCCCAGCCCGGCGCGCAGACCGAAGCGGACACGATCGTCGTTGGGCTGTTCGCCGGTGAGGACCCTCCCGCGCAGGCCCCACCGGCACTCGCCGAGCTGGTGGGCTCGAAAGAGGCCAGAAGCTCGTTCAAGTCGCTCGCCCTCACCCATGCCGAGGGCAAGCGCTGGCTGACCGTCGGCCTTGGCGAGCGCTCGCGGCTCACCCCCGAGAGGGCCCGGGTGGCGGCATCCGCCGTACACGCCCGCGCGTTGGAGGCCGGCACTCGGACGCTCTGCCTGCAGGCGCCTGAGGGCGCCGGGATGGATGTCGCCCGCGGACTGGTGGAGGGGACGATCCTGGCCGACTACCGCTACGAACGCGACAAGTCCAAGCCGGCAAACCCCACCGGGGACGCCGCCTCGCACACCGGGGGCGCCGGCGATGAGGCCGAAGCGGCCCCCAAGCATCTCGCGCACCTGATCCTCTCGGCCCCCGATCGCGGCGGCTCCGAGGAGGAGCTCCAGCGGGAGATCGCGCAGGCCGCCCTGGTGGCCGAGGCGGTCAACGCCGCCAGGGATCTGCAAAATCGGCCCGCCAACGACCTGACCCCCACCGCCCTGGGCGAGTATGCGATCGCGCTGGCGAGTGACATCGAGGGATTGAGCGTCGAGGTGCAGGGCAGGGCCGCGCTGCTCGAGCGCGGCATGGGCGCGTTCGCGGCTGTGGCTCAGGGCTCAGATCAGGAGCCGGCGCTGATCGTGCTGCGCTACGAGCCCCCCGCGGGCGCGGGTGAGATCCCGCCCGACCGACCCACGCTGGGACTGGTCGGCAAGGCCGTGACCTTCGACAGCGGAGGCATCTCCCTGAAGCCCGGGGCGAAAATGGCGGAGATGAAGTTCGACATGTCCGGCGGCGCGGCGGTGATCGAGGCCGCCGCGGCGATCGCCCGGCTGGCCCTGCCGTTGCGACTCGTGGCCGTGGTCGGCGCCACCGAGAACCTGCCCAGCGGGCGCTCGGTCAAGCCCGGTGACGTCGTGAGGGCGGCGAACGGGAAGACGATCGAGGTCAACAACACCGATGCCGAGGGGCGGCTGGTGCTCGCCGATTGCCTGTGCCGAGCGGTCGAGCTGGGAGCCGAGCGAATCGTCGACCTGGCCACGCTGACCGGCGCGGTGATCGTGGCCCTGGGCTCCACCTACTCGGGGCTGATGACAAACGACGACGAGCTCGCCGCCCGGATCTCAGAGGCGGGAGACGCCACCGGGGAGATCGTGTGGCGGCTGCCGCTGCACGAGGAGTACGACGAGCTGATCAAGGGCGTCTACGCCGACCTCGACAACGCGCCCGAAGCCCGCAAGGCCGGCACGATCGTGGGTGGGGCATTCCTCCAGAACTTCGTCGGGGAGACGCCGTGGGCGCACCTGGACATCGCCGGCTCGGCCTGGGATCTCGGACGGGCCTACGTCGGCAAGGGCGCCTCCGGATACGGCGTGCGCCTGCTGGTCGAGCTCGCGCGCTCCTACTGCGCATAGGCGAGCGCCGGCCGTGGACTTCGACCTGAGCCCCGAGCACGACCTGATCCGCCGGACCGTGCGGGAGTTCGCGCAGGGCGAGGTGGCGCCGGTCGCCGAGGAGCTCGACCGCACAAAGCAGTTCCCGTATGAGATCGTGCGCAAGCTCGGCGAGCTGAATCTAATGGGGATTCCCTTTCCCGCCGAGTACGGCGGAGGCGGCGGAGATTCGCTGGCGTATGCGCTGGCTGTGGAGGAGCTCGCGCGCGTCGACAGCTCGGTGGCGATCACGCTGTGCGCGCACACCTCGCTCGGCACGCAGCCGATCTACCTGTTCGGCAGCGAGGAGCAGAAGCGGGAGTGGCTGCCGAAGCTCTGCTCGGGCGAAAGTCTCGGAGCGTTCGGCCTGACCGAGCCCGAGGCCGGCTCTGACGCGGGTAACACGCGCACGCGCGCGCGTGTTGACGGGAACGAGTGGGTGATCGACGGCGCCAAGCAGTTCATAACCAACGCCGGTACGAACATCTCCGGTGTGGTGTGCATAACGGCGCGCACCGGCGAGGATGAGATCTCCAACATCATCGTCCCCAACGGCACGCCCGGGTACGAGCAGGGCGAGCCGTACCGCAAGATGGGGTGGAACGCGTCGGACACGCGCCCGCTCACGTTCAGCGACTGTCGCGTGCCCGAGGAGAACCTGCTCGGCCCGCGCGGCGCCGGGTTCAAGCAGTTTTTGCACATCCTCGACATCGGCCGCATAGGCGTGGCGGCGATGGGCGTGGGCCTCGCGCAGGGCGCGCTCGATCAGGCGCTGTCCTACGCGCGCGAGCGGCGGGCGTTCGGCAGGCCGATCTCCAAGTTCCAGGCGATCCAGGCAAAGCTCGCGGACATGTCGGTCGAGATCGAGGCCGCGCGGTTGCTCGTCTACAAGGCTGCCCGCGAGAAGGACGCCGGTCGCAACTTCACGCTGACCGCCGCCCAGGCCAAGCTCAAGACCGGCCGCCTGGCGGTGCGCTGCGCCGAGGAGGCCGTCCAGATCCACGGCGGGTACGGCTACATCGAGGAGTACCCGGTATGCCGGTTCTATCGCGACGCCAAGATCCTCACGATCGGCGAGGGCACCGACGAGGTCCAGCAGATGGTCATCGCCCGCGCGCTCGGCGCCTGAGGTGTAACCTGGCTGGCCAGCCAGCCATGTCACCCCAGCCCGCCACAACCCCGACACCACCGATCGGGGGCGCGAACATCGACCCCGACACGACGGTCGAGGACGATCGCTACACGGCGCCCGCGGGGGCGGTGCCCAGCCGGCGCGAGACCAAGGTCGTGTCGCTCGGCGACTGCGCCCGCGCGTTCATGCGCCAGCCCTCGCCGCCGTACCTGATCGGCCTGGTCGCGATCGCGCTGGGACTGCGCATCGCCCAGGGCAACTGGAGCTGGCGTGACCTGGTGATGCTCGCCGGGCTGCTCGCCGTCACGCCGTTCGTGGAGTGGCTGATCCACGTATACATGCTGCACTCGCCCCCGTTCACTATCCGAGGACGGCGTGTGGAGATGCTGACAGCACGCGAGCACCGCGCCCATCACGAAGCGCCCGGCGTACTCGACGGGGTACTGCTGCCGGTGTACGGCGTGATCGTGTTCGCGGCGATGATCGCTGCCGTCAACTGGGCGCTGTCCTTTCCGATCGCGCTCGTGCTCGGCGGGCCGCGCCTGGCATACGCGACCACGGGCGTGCTCGTCAGCTACGCGATCCTGGCCGCGTATGAGTGGACGCACTTTTTGATCCACACCCCCTATCGCCCGCGCGGGCGCTACTTCAAGTCGATCTGGCGCAACCACCGCCTGCACCACTTCAAGAACGAGCGCTACTGGTTCGGGGTCACCTCGACCGTCGGCGACCGCGTGATCGGCACCGCCCCCGATCAGCGCTCGGTCAAACGCTCGGACACCGCGCGGACGCTGGGCATCGAGGGCTGAGGCCGGGCCGCACGAAATCGGCGCCGCCGGACGCCGAGAGCTGAGCTCAGCGCGGCTCGAGCACGACCACCGGGATCTCCCGGTCGGGCATGCGGCCTCCCGACCGATCCCGCTACCAAATGCCGGCCAGATAGCGAATAGTAATACTATATGCAATCATAGCGTCACATGGTACGGAGGCGGTTCTGGCTCGACAGTGTGCGCCGCGCGTGGGATACACGCTCGGTGGTATGGCTCGCGGGCGTACGGCGGGCCGGCAAGACATGCCTGTGCCAGAGCCTGGATGACATCGAGTACTTCGACTGTGAGCTGCCGCGAACCAGGCGGCAGATGGACGATCCGGAGGGGTTTCTCGACGAGCTCCGCGGACGCCGGATCGTCCTCGATGAGGTTCACCGCCTCGTCAACCCGTCCGAGCTGCTGAAGATCGCCGCCGACCACTACCCCGACGTGAAGGTTCTCGCCACCGGCTCCTCCACGCTCGAGGCCACCGCGAAGTTCCGAGACACGCTCGCCGGACGCAAGGAGACCGTGTGGCTGACCCCGATGCTGCTCGCAGACGTCGAGGAGTTCGGCGGCGACGACGGCCTGACGCGCCGCTTCCTGCACGGCGGCCTGCCGCCGTTCTATCTCGCGCCACAGCCACCTGCGCGCGCGTTTCAAGAGTGGATGGACGCCTATTGGGCCAAGGACATCCAGGAGCTCTTCCGCCTGGAGCGCCGCTCCTCGTTTCAGCGCTTCACGGAGCTGCTCTTCACCCAAAGCGGTGGCATGTTCGAGGCCGCTCGCTTCGCCGCGCCATGCGAGGTCTCACGCCAGACGATCGCCAACTACCTGGCCGCGCTTGAGTCGACGTTCGTGGCCCATGTCGTGCGCCCGTACAGCACCCACCGCCCTACAGAGATAGTCGCAGCCCCCAAGGTGTACGGGTTTGACACCGGCTTCGTATGCCACCACCGCGGCATTGTCAGCCTGCGCCCGGAAGACATGGGCCTAATGTGGGAGCACGTCGTCTTGAACGAGATCCACGGCCGCCTGCAGCATCGCGCGGTTCGCTACTGGCGCAACAAGCGCGGAGCCGAGGTCGACTTCGTACTGTCGCTGCGCGGACGGCAGGAACCGATCGCACTGGAGTGCAAGTGGCAGGCCGCCTCGTTCGAACCCTCAG
The DNA here is from genome assembly GCA_963702185.1 of uncultured Solirubrobacterales bacterium. Lineage (GTDB taxonomy): Bacteria > Actinomycetota > Thermoleophilia > Solirubrobacterales > Solirubrobacteraceae > Palsa-744. The sequence continues at coordinate 2,222,424 of OY969723.1, read as the reverse complement.
CGCTGCTCGCGTTCCGCCGCAACTACCCGCAAGGCGAGAACTACGTCGTGGCTCCAGATGTGCAGCGCGCGTACACCCGCACCTACGCGGGCACGCGCGTGCGCTTCGTTTCCATCAAGCACCTCACCGCCCAGCTCGCCGCTAAGCCCCTGGCTTGAGGCGGCCGGATCGAGTGTTCGCGCGATCCTCCCTGCTCTCTGGCCGTCGTGGTCTTGCGGGAATCCTCGGCGTCGAGAACTGAGGCCGGACCGCACGAAGTCGGCGCCCCCAGACGCCAAGAGCCGAGCTCAGCGCGGCTCGAGCACGACCACCGGGATCTCGCGGCCGGTGCGGCGCTGATAGGCCTCATAGCCGCCGTACACGCCGACCATCAGCTTCCACAGCCGGGGACGCTCATCGGCGGTGGCGACGCGGGCGTGGACGTCCAGGTGCTGTGAGCCGACCTGCACAGCCGTGTCGGGGTTGGCCATCAGGTTGTGGTACCAGGCGGGGTTCTTGGGGTAGCCGCCCTTGGAGGCGATCAGAACGAGGTTGTCGCCATCGCGCCCGTACACGAGCGGGCTCGTGCGGCGCGTCCCGCTCTTGGCGCCGACGTGGTCGAGCAGCAGCATCGGCGGCGCGCCTGGGACGTGATGTCCGACACGCCCGCCGGTGGCGCGATAGATCGCGGTGTGCCCCGCCATCGCGCGGCGCAGCAGCCCCCAGTTGTTCTCGACCCAGTTCAGGTAGTCCACGACGCGGCAGCCTACACCCACGGAGGGCGCCGAAGTCGCCGGCGACCGCGCGGGAACTGCGGCCCACCCAGAACGGGAACGGATGCCGTCGGTCGCTGCGGCGTGCCTCAGCGCCAGCTCGCCGCTCGCGCGCTCGCCCTCGGGGAACGCCGTCGGCCGACGCGGCACACCCCTACGCGGTCGGCGAGCTCCGCTCCAGCAGCACCGTAGCCGCGCTCGCGGGGTCCAGCCGACGGGCCACGACCTCCTCCAGCAGGCGCGCGAACTCGGGGTCCTCGCGCAGCTCCTCCTCCAGGCGCCGGCGCAGGCGGGCGGTGGCTATCGCCAGCACCTCTCCGCGCAGGTGGCGGCGACGACGCTCGTCGAGATGGCCCTCGGCGAGGATGTGCGCGCGGTGCTCGTCCAGGCGCTCCACCAGCTCGGGGATGCCGGCGCCGGTGGCGGCCTCGGTCTTGACGATCGGCACGCGCCAGCGAGGACGGGCCGAGTCCTCTGCCCCGCCGGGCGCCTCATCGAGGTTGGCCAGCGACAGCACCCCGCGGATCTCGCGCACCATCGTGTCGGTCAGCGGATGGTCGGCCTTGTTGACGACGATCACGTCCGGGATCTCCATCACCCCGGCCTTCAGCGCCTGGATCGAGTCGCCCGAGCCCGGCATCAGCACGAGTACGACCGTGTCGGCGTGGTCGATGATGTCGATCTCCGCCTGCCCCACGCCGACGGTCTCCACGAACACGTCTTCCCTTCCGGCCGCGTCCAGCAGCAGCGCGGCCTGCAGCGCCGCCTCCGACAGCCCGCCCAGCGCCCCCCTGTTTGCCATGGAGCGGATGAACACGCCCGGGTCCAGGAAGTGCTCGGACAGGCGGATGCGGTCACCGAGCAGCGCCCCTTGCGTGAAAGGCGAGGACGGGTCGATCGAGAGCACGCCCACCGTGCGCCCGGCCGCGCGGCGGGCGGCTGTGAGCGCGCCGATCAGCGTCGACTTGCCGACACCGGGCGGGCCGGTGAAGCCCACGACGGCCGCCTTGCCGGTGTGCGGATAGACCTCGCGCACGAGCGCCCACCCCTCCGGCCGATCGTCCTCGACGAGCGATATCGCGCGCGCGAGCGCGCGGCGGTCTCCGGCGAGCAGGCGCTGGGCGAGGTCGGATGCGGACGTGGACGGGGGACCGGCGGGCACCGGCGAAGTATCTCCGACCGGCACGGCGCGAGGCCCGCTCATAGGCCGGGTCCTGGCCGCTGCGGTCGCCCTCGGGCCACTGCGGGCGCCTGCGGGCGTCCGCCTGCGGGCGAGCGAGCGTGCAAAGCGCTCCATAGGATGCGCGCTCGTGACAAGGGCCCGGGATTGCCTGCGCACCTGGCGGTGGATGCGCGCCAACAACATGGTCAACCGCCACTACGCCGTGCTCGGCGCGCGCTGGCTGTGGCTGAGGATCCGCTGGCGCGGGCGGCTGCAGACCGACGGGATCTGCTTCTTCTGCCCAGGCGTCACACTCGAGATCGGGCGTAACGCCACGCTGCGGATCGGCCGCTTCGCGTGGATCGGGGACGACACCAAGATCCGCGTGCACGAGGGCTCGGTCGAGATCGGCGCGAAGACCGTGATGGGTCAGGAGTGCACGATCTCCGCCTACCAGCGCGTCTCGATCGGGCGCGAGTGCATCCTCGCCGACCGCGTGATGCTGATCGACTTCGACCACGGCGTCGTGGAGGTCGAGCGCCCGATTCGCCTGCAGGGCATCTACAAGCGCGACGTTCGCGTCGGGCACAACGTGTGGATGGGCTACGGCGCCTGCATCCTGCGCGGCGTCACCGTCGGCGACAACGCGATCGTCGGCACCAGCGCGGTCGTGACGCGGGACGTTCCCACCAACGCCGTCGTCGGCGGCATCCCCGCGCGCGTCATCCGCATGCGCGAGACTCCGCGCTCGCTGCGCTGGGAGTGAGCGTCACGGAGCCACGTCACGGAGCCCGCAACGGGCACGAGTCCGAATGCCCGGCCAGCTCGCGCAGACCCTCCGTGCTCGCGCCCGGCCCTGCCGCCAGCGCCTTTGCGAAGGCATCCGCGTGCCCCTCAAACCGCTCCTTCGCGTAGGGCGCCGCCAACCCCCGCGACACCATGAACGGCCAGTCGCTCGCCTGCAGCGCCAGCAACTCGCGCACCGCCGCCTCGCCCGCCGTGCCTTCACACGCGGCCCGCACGACTTCCAGCTCGGCTCTGCGCGCCCGCACACACATCTCCGCCACCGCCGGACCCGACCACGTCGACAGGTCGTTGTCCTTGCCCCATGTACTCACTCCCATCTCACATGTACGGCTCCACTCATCCGGGGGCGATCCGTACGCGGGGCCGGGGACAGGGCCAAAGGCGGGTCCGGGGTGCGGACCGGACACGGGTCTGGGCTCAAACCGCTCGTCCGCCTCGTCCAGCCGCACCATCTCCAGGTCCTGGCGCGCGCACTCCTCGATCACCTCCCCCAGCCACTGCACGCCCTCATACCACCAGTGGCCCAGCAGCTCGGTGTCCAGCGCACATACCACCAACCCCCCGCCCGGCAACCCCTCTCCCTCGCCGCGCAACCGCTCGCGCACCCGCGACACAAAGTCACGCGCGTGCGCGCGTGCGCACGCGCGGGCCGCCTGGTGGTCGTATGCTCCTCCGTCGTTGCGCCACGGGTTGTGGTGATGCACCGTGTGTCTGTGGTAGTCGCGATACACCCCGTCGGACGGATACCCGCGATCGCTCCACACCAGCTCGACCGTGCGACGGTCGACCGGATACAGCACCAAGCCCGCCCGCCCCGCGATCGGGCGCAGGTGCGCCGCATCGCCCGCCGCCACTTCGCCAGTGCGCTCCACGCACGTCCGTCTCACCCCCGCGCGCGCCAGCAGCGGCTCGATGTGGGGCGCGTACCCGCACTCGGGCAGCCACATGCCGCCACGCCAGCCCGCTCTATCCATGCTCCGGCCCTGCCCCTCCACACTTCGACCCTGCCCCTCGAAATAGGCGCAATGAGCGGCGATCCCCGACTCGATCTGCAGCCTCGCCCCCGCGTCGGTCGCCGCCAGCGGCAGCACCGCGTGCGTGGCCGTCGAGGTCCAGCTCGCGTGCCTGGCCATCGCGCCGACCATGTCTCCCCCACGGGCAGCCATGCGCTCGGCAGCGCGCTCGTAGTCCTCGCGCCAGGCCCTTTCCAGCTCGGCCGCCAGCCCGCCGTGGCCGCCCTTTCTCAGGCCCTGCGCGTCCTCTTCGTGGGTGTACCTTCGCGTCTCTGCGATGAACCTCTCAAACCGCTCCGCCATCCCGGGCGCGCTCAGCTGGTCGAGCAGCACCGGCGTGACCGACAGCGTGATCGCCGGCTCGAGCTGGTCCAACAGCTCAAGCAGCGGCAGGTAACACCCCGCCATCGCCTCCCACAGCCACTCCTCGCCAAACGGCCACGTGCCGAACCCCTCCACATACGGCATGTGCGTATGCAGCACGATCGCCAGCGCGCCGCGCTCCTTTCGAGGCCTCTCGGGGTCTCCCATGGCTCTCCCCCTGGCGTCCGGCTCGCCCCACCCCTCGTGCCCTCCCGAGCGACCGGCGGTCCTCGCGTGGCTCACGAGCGGCAGACCGCCACGAAATCGAGCGCCTTCTCCAGGTCGGCGCTGGCGCTGGGCCACAGCACGAAATCCGAGGTCTTGATCGCGGGCGTGAACCTGCCGTAGAACGCGTTCGTCAACCCCAGCCTTGGATGCACCGCATCCCAGCCCGCGCGCAACGCCAGCTCGTGCACGCGCAGTTTTCTCGCGTGATACAGGCCATACATCTTCACGTCCCCAAACGTCCTCTCACACAGCCGCTCGAACTCCTCGGCTTGGTACTCGTGCACGTGCCACGGATTATCCGAGCGCTCGGCGCCCTTCGGCGCCAGCGTGCGCACATTCGGCGTAGATACGTACACCACGCCCCCGGGCGCCAGCAGCGAGCGGTAGTGCCTCAACACCCCCTCCGGGTCCTGCAGGTGCTCGATCGTCTGCAGAAACACGACCGCATCGACCGGCTGCGGCGATCGGTAGGTTTCGACCAGCTCGCGCGCGTACCTCAGGTTCGGACGGGTGTAGCGCAGCTTTGCGTGCTCATGGGCCTGCGGATTTGCGTCCACGCCGACGACCTCCCGCGCGACCCCCGCCAGCACGTCCGCTCCATACCCCTCGCCGCAGGCCATATCCACGACGCTCGCCCCCGACACCCGCCGCGCGATCCACTCGTACACGACCAGATGCCTTCGATACCAGTAGTTCTCCTCCGGCACATCCGGCAGCGTGCGCTCGCCGGTCAGCGCTAGCGGCGGCACGCCCGGCGGCTGGTCTCGCTGTTGGAATCGGGGCTCGGGCCGAGACTCCGTTGGAGCCTCGACTGATGGCTGTGACTGGGGCTCGACCGCCACGTTAGCGGGCGAGTATACGATCGCTGGCCGGCCACCGCCGCATCCTGCCGGCGTGCCCGGCGCAACACAAACGTACCGACTGCCCGGTGCCCGCTACTGTCCCGCCGATGACAGCCGCCACTCGGTTCGCACCCGCGCGCGCGACGGCGATCGGCCTCGGCCTCGCGCTCGCCGCCCTGCTCGCGCTCGCCGGCTGCGGCAAGGGCTCACCCTCGTCCTCGGAATCGACCTCCGCGGCCGTGCAGGCCCGAGGCGTGGAAACGATCGTCGTACACGTTGGCGACGCCGGTACCGCCGCGACCGCCACGCGCAACACCACCCGTCTCGGGGGCGCCGACCCGATCGAGGACGCCGCCTCGATCGCCCGCACCGCCTACCCCGGCCTCACCTCTGCCACGCGCCCGCAGGCGGTCGTCCTCGTCGATGCCGACGACTGGCCGGCGGCGCTCGCAGCGTCATCGCTCGCCAGCTCGCCTCTAGGCGCGCCCCTGCTCTACAGCGAAGGCGCCCACCTGCCTCCCGCGACCGTCCACGCCCTCGCCGCGATGCGCCCCACCGGCGCGAGCTCGCTGGGCGACACCCAACTGTTGCTGCTCGACCCTGCGATCGCCGCGCCCTCCGGCTACCGCACGCGCGAAGCCACCGTCGCCGCGGCCGAACCCGACGCGCTCGCCGCCTCCGTGGCCAAGCTGCTGACAATCGCGCACGGGCAGACCCCGCATGCGGCGATCGTCGTCAACCCCTCCGGCCCTCCGGCCCTGGCGATGCCCGCCGCCGGTCTGGCCGCACAGAGCGGCGCGCCGATCCTGTTCGTCTCCCGCACGGGCGTGCCGGCCGCGACCGCCGCGGAGCTGCGCAACCTGGGCCGCCCCGCGATCTACACGGTCGGCTCGACCGCGATCGGCACACACACGCTCACCGAGCTGGCCCGCTATGGCCCGGTCACCCGCGTGGAGGCGGCCGCCGGCGAAGACACCACCCCCGCCGGCAACGCCGTCGCCGTCTCGCGCTTCTCCTCGGGCTCCTTCGGCTGGGGCATCCGCGAAGCCGGCCACGGCCTCGTGTTCGCCAACGCCACCCGTCCACTGGACGCGCCCGCCGCCGCGATCCTCTCCGCGACAGGCGATTACGCGCCGCTGCTGCTGCTCGAAAACTCGCACAGCGTGCCCACGGCGCTCGCCTCATATCTCAGCGACATCCAACCGGCCGCCCCGCACTCCCAGCCCGTGCACGGCGTCTACAATCACGGCTGGCTGATCGGCGACACAGACGCGATCTCGGCCGTCGTTGCCGCCGAACTGGATGCGATGCTGCAGATCGTCCCGACCTCCACACCCTCCTCCGAATCCTCCAGCCTCCCGATCGAATGACCCCTTACCCATCCATACCGCGAGCCCGCACACCACAAGCCTGGCGGAGCCGCACACCACAAGCCCGGCGGAGCCGCCGACCACGAGCCCACTCATCACGAGCCCGGCAGGTCCGCGTATGAGCCAGGCCGAGGACCCCGCCCTGCTGGCGCGCGAGCGCGCCCACGCCGTGACCGTCGAGGACGTTCGCAGGCTGATGGGCGCCTCCACTCCCCACTTCGCGCTGCAGTTGCGCAACCGCATCGCCCGCATGATCGCCGACCTGCCCGCCGATCACCCCGCGCGCGTGGAAGGCGAGCGCGAGATCGCCAGGCTGCAGCAGCTTGGCCTCGATGGCGAGCGCCGCGGCGAGGCCGCCCACACGGGCGAGCAGCCGATGCCCTCGCTCAGCCTCAGCGGCGGCTGAGTCCAGCGCGCGCCCGCGCGTCGGCGTAACGCGCGCGCAGCAGCCTGAACAGCACTGCGAACAGTGCCAGGTCCACGGCCAGCAGGCCGATGTTCAGCGCACGGGGCACCGGTCCGAACGCGGCCGCAACCAGCACGACCGCCGTGTGAAACACGACCACCGCCAGCAGCGCCAGCAGCGTCGCGTGCGAGCGATATCCGCTGCGGTGCTCACGCCAGGTGATCTCCAGCGTGCCCAGCACGACCGCGCCGAGGCCGACCAGCAGAACCGGGCCGCCGTGGGCGAACCCACCGCTGCCGGCACGCTGCAGTCCCACCACGGCGCCGATTGCGCCGATCAGGATCAGCAGCTCTGACAGCGGCCACGGATGCCACGGCGCCCGCGGGCGCTCGGCCCCGGACAGCGCGCCGCGAAAGCCGCGCTCGGCGCGTGTTGGCGGTTTTACGAGCGGCTTGTCCTCACGCGACGAGTCCGTGTGCGGTCCCGCCGCGGGCCGGCGCTTGCGCGAGCGACCTCGGCCTTTGGCGCGCGCGCCGCTGCTCTTGCCGGTGCTGTTGGCCATCTCACGCGCACCCTATCGAGCCATCCGCGGTTGTCGGGCCATCGGACCCGACCCCTATGCTGACGCGCAGGGCACCATGTCCAGCCTCACCTCCATCAACGACCATGCCGAGCAGGGCATACCCGGCAGCGACCTGGCCGGCCCCTACGGCGTCGGCGAGTACGCCCGCAAGCTGCGCGCCAAGCTGCGCTCGTTCACGCGCGTGCAGCTCAGCGGCGAGCTGGTGAACCTGCGCGCGGCCCGCACGCGCGTCTATTTCGAGCTGCGCGATTCCACCGGCGCGATTCCCTGCGCGGTGTGGAGCAACGATTGGGAGCGCATCCTCGCTCGCATCGGCGGCGGGGCGGGCGGACAGGTTGGCGGACTCGGTGGAGCCGGCGACCCCGGCGCCGCGGGCGGCTCCAGAACGGTGGACGAGCCGCGTGCGCCCACCATCGAAGGCATGCAGGTGGTCGTCGCCGGGGGCTGCGACTTCTATCCGGGCAGCGCCACCTCCTCGCCGGGGTTCTCTTTTGCGGTCAGCGATCTGCGCATCGCCGGCGAGGGGGATCTGCTTGCGCGGATCGAGCGGCTGCGCCGCCAGCTGCATGCCGAGGGACTGCTCGAGCTGCAACGTCGCCTACCCCGGCCACTGCTGCCACGTACGATCGGCGTGGTCACAGCGGAGGGCGGCAAGGCCCGCGACGACATCCTCGCGGGCCTTGCCCGGCGCGGCTGGGCGGGGCGGATCGTGTGGGGGTTCGCGCCGGTGCAAGACCGCCACGCCGCGCCCATGATCGCGCGCGCGCTCGGCGACCTGGCGAGCGTCGGCGAGGTCGAGGTGACGATCGTCGCTCGCGGCGGCGGCTCGCTGGCCGACCTGTTGTGCTTCTGCGAGGAGTCGCTGTGTCGCACGGTCGCGCTGTCGCCGATACCCGTGATCGCCTCGGTCGGGCACCACACCGATCGCACCCTGCTCGACGACGTCGCGGCCATCAGCTGCTCGACTCCCACCCACGCCGCCGAGGCGGCCGTCGGCCTGGACTGCGCCCGTGCCCGTACCGAGCTGGCCGAGCAGGGACGGCGTCTGCACAAACACGGGCGGCGCGCGGTGCTCTCGCGGGCGCGCACGCTGGCGATGCTCGCGCGCGCGCCCTCAGCCCATGTCGAGCGCCAGCGCACCGCCTTGCACCAGCGACTGCGCGAGATCCGCGCCGGGTCTCGCCGGCGCGTGGCCGGCGAGCGGGAGCTGACCGTGCGGCGAGCAATCGTGCTGGAGCGCAAGGCCGCTTCGACCGTGCGCGACTGTCGCACGCGCAGCCCCAGCGAGTTGCGCAGCCTGGCGCTCGCACTGGCCGGGCACGACCCCCAGCGCACGCTGGAGCGCGGGTACGCGCTCGTGCAGTCCCGCGAAACCGGGGAGCCGATCGCCACCGCGGCGGCCGCACGCAAGGCCCGCAAGCTGGCGTTGCGCTTCGCCGATGACGCAGTTCGCGCAAAGGTGTCCGAGTCGTGAGCGACGCGCAGTCCCAGTCGCAGGACCCGACCGCGGGCGCCGGCGAGACGCCGCCGCCCCAGACGAACACCCAGACCCACACTTACGAGGCGGCGGCCGCCCGCGTCGAGGAGATCATCCGCCGCTTGGACTCGGGTGAGGCAACCCTCAACGAGACGGTCGCGCTCGTGGGCGAGGGCAAGAAGCTGATCGAGTTCTGCGCACGTGAGCTCGAGTCGGTGTCGGGGACGATCGAGGAGCTGCGTCTGGATGAGCTGGTCGCGCGCCTGGAACGCGGGACTACCGGGGCCGACACAGCCCGGCCCGCGGGAGCCAACGCCGAGGGGTCAAGCTCAACCCAACCACTCCGACAGGAGCCGAGGATCTGATGGGCAGGACGCCGTGAGCACGTGGGAGCTGCTGGCCGAGCTGCCGGTCGAGATCGAGAGCTACGAGCTGGAGCTGCTCGAAACCTCGTTTTCGCCGGAGTTCGTGCGCAAGACGACCGTCATCCACCTGCACGGAGCCGGCGAGACGGGGATCGGCGAGGACGTCACCTACGCGGGCGAGGCCCACGACGCGCTGCAGCGCGCCGGCGCGACGCTGGCGCTCGCCGGCCGCCACACGCTCAAGACGTTCACCGAACACCTGCGCACGCTCGAGCTCTTTCCCGAACCCGTCGAGCGGCCCGAGTTTAAGCTCTACCGCGCGTGGGCGTTCGATTCGGCGGCGCTCGATCTGGGGCTGCGTCAGGCCGGCCAGACGCTGCACGCCGCATTCGGGCGCACACCCGCGCCCGTGCGCTTCGTCGCCTCGCTGCGCCTGGGCGAACCGCCGTCGCTTCAGCCGCTGCGCCGGCGGCTTGCGATCGCGCCCAGCCTGCAGTTCAAGCTCGACCCCACGCCCTCCTGGGACGATGCGCTGATCGCACAGCTGGTCGCGCTCGGCGCAGTGGAGTCGGTCGACCTGAAGGGCCAGTACGAGGGCACGATCGTCGACAACCCCGCTGATCCGGTCCTCTACCGGCGCGTGGTCGAGGCATTCCCGGACGCGTGGATCGAGGACCCCAAGCTCACACCCGAGACCGAGCCGATCCTCGAGCCCCACCGTGCGCGGATCACCTGGGACGCGCCGATCCACAGCGTCGCCGACATCCAGGCGCTCCCGTTTGCGCCGCGCGCGCTCAACATCAAGCCCTCGCGCCTGGGCGGGCTGCGCTCGCTGCTGGACACCTACGACTACTGCGCCGCGCACGACATCGCGATGTACGGCGGCGGACAGTCGGAGCTCGGGCCCGGACGCGGGCAGATCCAGTACCTCGCCTCGCTGTTTCACGCCGATGCCCCCAACGACGTGGCCCCCGCCGGCTACAACCTGCCCGATCCCCCGGACGATCTGCCTGCAAGCCCGCTTGCACCCGCGCCGGCGGCGACCGGGTTCCGCTGGCTCTGAACGCAACTTCCGTCACGCTTTTGGTTTGATGCCCCATACCGACTAGGGTCGGGTCCGGCTTGCACCCCCGATTGGAGCCGAGGTGACGAGAGCAGGCGCCCACAAGCGACCGGCAGTTCTCATCGTCGCAGCAGCCCTGCTGCTGTGCGTGCTCGCGACCCCGGCCGGTGCGAACACCGTCGCCGGGGGCACCGCGCCGAGTGGCGCGCAGGGACAGAGCACGTCGCAAAAGCCGACCGCCAAACCCAGCCTGCACGTCCTCACCGTTCGCATCACCTCCGCCAAGTGCGTCCCGGTCAGCCACTGCGGGACCAACCCACACGAGGTGTCCCTGCACGGGACGCTGTTGATCGCCGGACGAGGCCTGACGCCGGGGATGGTGATCGCGTTTCCCAGCCGTCCCCGCGCGCGCATCTCACGCGTGTCCCCCGCCGCGCACTTGCGCAAGAGCGCCGTCGGCCTGGAGGTCACAGTGCCCGAGAGCGCGCACTCGGGCAACATCATGGTGCTGCTCAGCCACGGGCGCTACTCGAGCTCCTACGGTCCACTGACGCTCGTGCGCGGCGCACTGCACCCTCCCCCCCCGGCTGATCCTCCCGCACCGGCGAGCCCGGCTGCGGCGGCGCCAAGCGGCACGGCGTTCGAAGGGCAGGGCATGTGGATCTGGTATCTGAGCGCCTCTGACGGCGGCAACCTCGCTTCAATCGTCGCCCAGGCGCACGCCGCCGGCGTGACCACGCTCTACGTCAAGAGCTCGGACGGCTCGAGCAACTACTGGAGCCAGTTCTCCCCCGAACTCGTGCAGACGCTGCACGCCAACGGACTGCACGTGTGCGCATGGCAGTTCGTCTACGGCTCGGACCCCGCGGGCGAGGCCGCCCTCGGCGCGCAGGCGGTCGCCGATGGGGCCGACTGCCTGGTGATCGACGCCGAGTCCTCCTACGAAGGCCGCTACGGCGCCGCCCAGACCTACATCGACGATCTGCGCGCGGCGATCGGACCTAGCTACCCCGTCGGCCTGGCCTCGTTCCCCTACGTCTACGACCACACCTCCTTCCCCTACTCCGTCTTCCTCGGCCCGAACGGCGCCCAGTTCAACGCGCCGCAGATGTACTGGCGCGACATCGGCAACTCGATCGACACGACCTACGCCAACACCTACATCGCCAACCGCGTCTACGGCCGCCCCATCTATCCGCTCGGGCAGACCTATAGCCACCCCTCGAACGCCGAACTCGTGCGCTTCCGCGAGGAGGCAGTCGACTACGGCGCGACCGGCATCTCCTGGTGGGACTGGCAGGAAACGCCTTCCAGCGAGTGGACCGCCCTGGCCGAACCGCTCGTCCCGCTGAGCTCAGTCACGCCCAACCCCGGCTACACCGAACTCTCCACCGGCAGCCGCGGCGACCCGGTGCTGTGGATGCAGGAGCACCTGGCCGCGGCCATCCCCTCGCAACCCACCACCGGCATCTTCGAATCGACCACCGCCACCAACCTGGAGCAGTTCCAGTCAGCCCACGGCATCGCGCCCTCGGGCCACACCGAAGCGGCCACTTGGCAGGCGCTGCTGGCCCTGACCCCCGTCGCGGTGAACTGGACGGGGGCAGGACCGCAGGGCTGAGAGGTCGGGTCGGTCAGACGCGCTGAATCAGGGTTCCGGTCCCGAGCCCACCGCCGCAGCACATCGTCACGAACCCGATCTCCTTGTCGGAGCGCTCGAGCTCGTGCAGCAGCGTCGTGATCAGCCGCGCGCCGGTCGAGCCGAGCGGGTGGCCGAGCGCCATCGCGCCGCCGTTGACGTTGACACGGTCCATGTCGGGGTTGTGCTCGCGCCGCCACGCGGCGACGACGGGAGCGAACGCCTCGTTGATCTCGATCAGGTCGATGTCGTTGATCGACATCTTGTTGCGCTCGAGAATTTTGGTCGTAGCCGGGATCGGGCCCTCGAGCATTTTCACCGGGTCGCAACCGACGGTCGTCTGGTCGACGATCCGCGCGCGGGGCGTAAGCCCAAGCTCCGAGGCCTTCTCGGCGCTCATCAGCAGCACCGCGGCGGCGCCGTCTGAGATCTGCGAGGAGTTCCCCGCCGTGATCTTGCCGTCGGGCTTGAACGCCGGCTTGAGCTGGGACAACGTCTGCAGGTTCGTGTCCGGGCGGATCCCCTGGTCGGTCACATAGGTCTCGCCACCCGCTGAGATCGGCACGATCTCACGCTCGAACCTGCCCTCCTCGGTCGCCTGGTGGGCGCGCTGGTGGGAGCGCATGGCGAGCTCGTCGAGCTCTGAGCGGGCAATCTCCCACTGGTCGGCGATCATCTCCGCACCGAGACCCTGGCCGACGATGTTGTGCTTGGCCATCAGCTCCGGCGTGAACGCGAACCCGAACTCCTCCTGGGTCTTCATGCCCGCGGCGAACGGCAGGTGGCCCATGTGCTCGACGCCCGAGCCGATCATCGCGTCGTGAACGCCGGCGGCGATCAGCGCCGCGGAGAAGTTAACCGCCTGCTGGGCAGAACCGCACTGGCGATCGACGGTCGTGCCGGGGGTCTCGATCGGCAGCCCCTCCTGCAGCCACGCGTTGCGCGCGATGTTGAACCCCTGCTCGCCGAACTGCTGCACGCAACCGGCGACCACGTCCTCGACCTGCGCCGCGTCGATGCCCGCGCGCGAGATCACCTCGCTGTAGCACTTGCCGAGCAGCGCGTTGGGATGCGTGTCCTTGTAGTAGCCCTTTTCCTTGTGCCCGCGGCCGATCGGTGTACGCACCGCCTCGACGATCACGACCTCGCGGCCCTCTGCTTGCCTCATGTGACGGTCCTCCTACAGGTCCGTGCGCCCTGGGCCGATGCGCGTCGGGCGGCGTTGTTGGGTGCGCCGGAGGGGCCATGCGCGTGCCCGGCCCACTACTCTCGGCTCCCCTACTGTACCGTGCCGCACAACTAGATTGACTGGTCAGTCAACATCGCCATTGCGAGGGCCGGGAGATTTGATCATCCACCCCGTGCACACCCCCACGCCAATACCGAACTTCGCCCCTCACACTCCGACCCCCCACGCACTCACCCACCCCATGCGCACACCCACACGCACGCCAATGCGCACACCCACACCCACACGCACATGAGCGAGCGCCTGGCAATAGTGGGCAGCGGCGCGATCGCCTGCGGCCTGGCCGCCACGGCGGCGCACCATGGACCGGTGCTGCTGCTGGCGCGCTCGGAGGCCTCAGCCGAGCGAGCCCGCCAAACGGTGGAGCGCACGCTCGCGCGGCTGGGCGCGGAAGTCGATCCCGAGCACGCTCAGGTCGTCACCGACCGCGACGCGCTCGCGGATGCAGGGGCGAGCTTCGTGGTCGAGGCCGTGGTCGAGGATCACGCGGTCAAGGCGGGCGTGCTCGCCCAACTGCACGAACTGCTCGCCCCCGACGCGATCCTCGCGAGCACCACCTCCTCGCTGTCGATCGAGCGGCTGGCGGCCGAGAGCGGGCGTCCGGAGCGGTTCGCGGGACTGCACGTGTTCAACCCGGTAACGCGCATGCAACTCGTTGAGCTGGTGTTCGGAGCGGCCGCCACCGAGGACACGCGCGCGCGAGCGCGCGCTCTGTGCGAAACGTTCGACAAGACCCCTGTCGAGGTTCCAGACATCCCCGGATTCGTCGTCAACCGCCTGCTCTTTCCCTACCTGTTCAGCGCCGTGCGCCTGCTCGAACAGACCGGTCTGGACGCGGAGGCGATCGACACGTGCATGCGGTTGGGCGCCGGCCATCCGATGGGTCCGCTCGCGCTGCTCGACCTCGTCGGCCTCGACGTCTCGGCAGCGATCGGCGACACACTCGGCGAGCCCGTCCCGGAGCGCATCAACCGGCTGATCGCCGACGGCTCGCTCGGGCGCAAGACCGGACACGGCTTCCACGACTACACCAAGTAGCCGCTCGCCCCGCGCGTGCAGCCTGCATCCTCGGGACTCCGGCAAATGACCCCAGAGACTCCGCAAATCACTTCTGCCACATGAGGATTTAGGAAGTCTGAGCCGAGTTTTAGCTGACGTTCATCCCCATCGAGATACTGGGGCATGCGACACAAGTCGCACGCACACCCGCCTCCTCCCAGTGCACACGCTCCGGCCCGCTCCCCCCGCGGGCCGGACGTGTTTTCGGGGCCGCGTCAGGCGGTCTCGGGTTCACGCCGCGGCGGCGGACGGCGCGAACGGATGCGCACCGAGTCGATGCGGTTGTCGCGCACCGACTCCACACGGATCGAATAGCCGCCGGTGTTGATCGTGTCCCCGCGCCGGGGTAGGCGACCAAGTTCGGCGAACACGAATCCGCCGACCGAGTTGTAGGCGTCGGTGTCGACCGGCAGCTCCAGACCGTAGTCGGCGAGGTCGTCCACGGCGACGTGCCCGCGCACGAACCAATCGCCGCCGGGCAGACGCCGGATCTCCCCCGCGGTGGGGTCGGTCTCGTCGACGATCTCCCCGACGACCTCCTCGACGATGTCCTCGACGGTGACGATGCCGACCACCCGGCCGTACTCGTCGACGACCACCGCCATCGATGTCCGCTGGCGCTGCAGATCGGCCAGCAGGTCGTCCAGCGGCTTGGTCTCGGGCACGATCGGCGCGTCGTGCACGATCGGCTCGATCGAGGAGTGCGGCCCGTCGTGCATCAGCCGGTCCGCGAGCGCTGAGGCGTGCACCAGCCCGCGCACGCGGTCGCGGTTTTCTTCCTCGGTGACGACCAGGCGGGTGTGGCCAGAGGCGATGCAGCGCTGCAGCGCCGTCTCGACGTCCTGCGCGAGGTCCACCGTGATCACCGCCGGGATCGGGGTCATCACCTGGCGGGCCTCCTGTTCGTGCAGGTGAAACACGCCCGTGAGCATGCCCGCCTCGCCCGGATCCAGGTGACCGCCCGCGTAGGACTCGGCGATCAGGCGCTTGAGCTCATCCGGCGAGCCGCCGCGGCGCTCGAGGCTCATGTCGACGCCCATCAGCGTGAGGATCCGCCGCGCGAGCGCGGTCAGGCCGAGGATGAACGGGCGGAACGCCACGCTGAACGCCTGCAGCGGCCGCGCGACACGGCGGGCGACCTGCTCGGCGCGGTCGATCGCATAGAACTTGGGCACCATCTCGCCGGCGATCAGCTGGGCGGTGGTGATGATCAGGTAGGAGGCCACCACCGCGACCACGACCGCCAGCCCGTGGCTGATCGCGTCGCCGAACCAGTTTTTGAAGATGTCCGCCAGCGCGGGCAGGCCGAGCGCGCCAATACCGATCGAGGTCATCGTCACCCCGATCTGCACGGCCGAGATGTACTCGTTGATGCTCTGCATCTGATCGAGCGCCAGCCCAGCGCCCCGCAGGCCTTCGTCGCGCATGATCTCCAGGCGCGAGCGGCGCGAGCGCACGAGCGCGTACTCGGCGACCACAAAAAACGCGTTCACCGCGATCAGCACCGCCGTGAGGATGAGCTTCAGGCCGTTCACGCGAGTCGGGCTCGGGTCACGCCAGCTGGTCGATGCGAGCAGCGAGCTCGAAGTCGGCCTCGGTGAGGCCGCCCTCGGAGTGAGTGCTCAACGTCAGCCTGACCTTGTTCCAGCCGTGGATCAGGATGTCCGGGTGATGATCCGCCTGCTCGGCCAGCTCGGCTACGCGATTCACGAACACGATCGCGGCCGCGAAGTCCTCGAACTTCAGCTCACGCACGATCATGGTGGGCCCAGCAGACCCACCGGTCTCGCCAGACCCCTCAGGCACATCCCCGCGCCACCCGTCGAGGGCGGCGAGGCGTTTTTCGATCTCAGCGTCGCTGAGCAACGTCATCTACGCGGCCAGGTTATCGCGCGCGTCGGTCGGTCTCGATCCCCTGGACGCGGACAGCCGGGCACGGGCCGCCGGGCGAGTCTCGCAGGCCGGCCGACGAACCGACTCACGATTCAGGACCGATCTGCAGCTGGGTGGGGCTCACGGTTTCGACCTCGCTGGAGTGCGAGGTCGCCAGCGAACCCGCGAACGCCGCCACACCGATCACGGCGCATCCGGCCAGCGCGAGCGCCTGCGAGCGGTAGCGATCGCCGAGCTGCAGCACCCACGCAGCCAGCGCCCCTCCGATCAGCCCGCCGATGTGCCCGCCCCAGGAGATGTTGGACCCGGTGAAGCTGATGATCAGGTTGATCACGATCAGCATCCCGACCCCGCTCTGCATGAGCGGTATCTGGCGCGCGCGCATCTCCACGGCGGCGGCGCCCATGATCCCGAAAATCGCGCCCGAGGCGCCCACGGTAAGCACGTGCGGAGACACCAGCAGGGCGCCAAGGGAGCCGCACAGCAGCGAAACCGCGTAGATCAACCCGAACTTCAGGCGGCCGAGCGCGGGCTCGAGCATGATCCCGAGGTAGTACAGCACGAGCATGTTGAAGCCGATGTGGATGAAGTCCTCGTGCAGGAACCCGCTGGTCACGATTCGCCACCACTGACCATGCGCCACCCCCTGGCCGGCCAGCGCCGGCGATTCGCTTGAGCCCAGCAGCGCGCCCTTGTTCACGATCGTTCCCGAGGCTTCGCCCTCGATGCTGAACGCGCTCGTACCCTCGGCCAGGAACACGATCACGTTGATCGCGATCAACGTGTAGGTCACGACCGGCACCCGCGTCATGTCGCGCATGCGCACCACCTTCGTGCGCTGGCGCGAGCACTCCGGACAGCGCATCCCCACGGGGGTTGGGGTCATGCAGTCCGGACAGATCGGCCGCCCGCAAGACGAGCAGGACACGGCGGTCTCGCGCGAAGGGTGGCGATAGCAGGTGGCCATACGCGCGCAGACGCTAGCGGACGCGGCCCGGCTGACCGGCGTTGTCCGGCGCGTGCTCGCTCTTCGGACGCGCGCGATGGCGCGTACGCAGCAGCACGAGCGCGACACCCGCCGCCCCGCCGACGACCACAGCCGCGGCCGGGCGCACCCAGTTGCGCGGATCGCGCATCGCCGACAGCTCCCACGATTCGAGCTCATCAGCGGCCAGCTCGGTGATGCTGGTGAGCGCGCCCTCCAGGCGCTCACCCAGGTCCGCCGGTGGCTCCACCGGAGCGAGCGCCTCGCGCAGCAAGCTCTCGAAATTGGAGGCGGCCTCAGTCATCGTCGGCCTCTGGCACCCGGCCGTCTTCGCTCACGAGCCCCTCCAACTGCTTGATCGCGCGATGGATCAGCACCTTGGTCGCCCCGTCGGAGCGGCCCAGCGCACGGGCGATCTCGCGGTTGTCCATACCCAGGGCAAAGCGCATGATCAGCGCCTCGCGCCTGTCCTCCGGCAAGCGGCTGACGCCGTCCAGCACGCGCACGGCTTGCTCGCGGCCCTCGACCAGTTGCTCGGTCGTGTGCGGCGCGGCCAGCACAGTCGTGTCGTCGATCGGCGATGCCGGCCGGCGCGAGCGGTCGCGATACAGGTTGGCGGCCAGGTTGTGGGCGATCCTGATCAGCCACGGGCGTAGCGGTCGCCCCCGCGACTCGCGCAGCGCCCGCTCGAAGTGGCGGTAGGCCTGCAGAAACGTCTGCTCGGTCAGATCCTCGGCGTCGTGGTGGTTGCCCACCCGGTAGTAGGCGTAGCTGTACACGTCGCGCAGGTGCGTGCGATACAGCTCGGCAAACTGAGCGTCGAGCTCGGCCTTGGGCCGCGCGTCGAGGCTCGCATCCTCCCGCGAGCCTTCCCGCACGTCCCCTGCGTCGTGCGGCGCATCCTCCAGCGCATCGTCCCGGTCGTCCACTCATCTCACACTATCCTCCTGCACCGCCAGGTCGGTCCTGTCCGCACCGCAGATCGGCCCCTTGCGCACCGTCAGGCCTGCCGGTGCGCACATCGCCGTTCACGCCGCGTGGACGGCGCGCGTGTCGTCTCGCTCAAAGGGCGTGTCGGAGTCGGAGTCAGATTTAGAGTAGGAGTCAGTCGAGCGCCCCGGCGCGCCCCCGAGCCACTCCCACTGCAGGTTCACGCAGGTCCAGATGCGGTCCATCACCATGCCGGCGAGCTTCGGCGAGGGCTCTGGCACGAGCGGAAACCGCAACGGCCGGCCGGCCCGCAGACGCACCCGACGCGGGCGAACGCGCCAACCGCGGCGCACCTCTTCGGTCCCGATCACCGCGACCGGCGCCACCGGAGCGCCCGTTTCGAGCGCCAGCCGCCCCACGCCACGGCGCGGCGAACCCAGCGGACCGAACCGCGTGCGCGTCCCCTCGGGGAAGATCACCACACAGTCGCCACGCATCAGAATCTCCCGCGCGGTACGCATCGCATCCTCGTCGCTCGCCCCCCGATCGACCGGGAACGCCCCCAGCGAGCTCAACAGCCATGCTGTCAGCCGGCGCTCGAACAGCTCGCGCTTGGCCATGTAGTAGACGGGGCGGCGCACGAGCGTGCCGATCACGAACGGGTCGAGAAAGCTGCGATGGTTGGCGGCCAGCAGCAGCGGCCCCGTGCGCGGCAGGTGCTCGCGACCGATGCGCCCCATACGCAGGTACACCAGGAACACCGGCACGAGGATCGCCCGCAGCATCCGGTACAGCAGCAGGTTGACCCCGCGGCGCAGGGCACGCTCGCGGTATGCGTTCAGCTCGGCTCTTGGACCGGCCCCCGGGTGGGCGTCCGGATCGGAGTCGGGACCGGAGCCCAGGTCGGCGCCCAAACTGGGGTGCTCGAACTCGACCGGCGCCTGCGGATGAGCGTCTGGCGTCCGTTGCAAGGAGCGTACCTCCATGTACTTCGATACCCGTTCCGGCTCGCCCCGTTACAGGGCGCGCACCATAGCCAAGCTCGGCCTGCGTGTGGTCGCTCCACATCGCCGGTTTGAGGGCATACGCGCGAGCATACGGTGAGTGTGTCGCGACCGCAGGTCTTGTGGTCCTTGTGCCGCGACCGCAGTGGCGATCGGGCTAGAGCTCACCGAGCAGGTTGCGGAGGGTGTCGGTGTAGGTGTCGAGGGCTGCGCGGCCCCGGGGCGTAAGCGCGACCGAGGTGCGCGACGCGGTGCCGTTGCCGCTCTTTTCGCTTGCTAGGTAGCCGGCGTCCTCGAGCTTGCGCAGGTGCGTAATCAGGTTGCCCGAGGTAAGGTCGAGGATGTCTTGCAGCCGCGTAAAAGAGAGCGTGTCGCCATCCGGTAGCGCGGCCAACGTTGCGAGGATCCGCAGTCGCGCCGGAGTGTGGATCACCTGATCGAGCACGTCCATGTTGGACCTTCGCTGCTTACGCGCGCCGCAGCCGGGCCCCAGCGAGGGCGTAGACGACCACCCCGGCGAACAGGCCGACCCCGGCCACGAGCCACGCGCCGCTCGGTCCCGCAAATGCGGCCACCGCGCCGCCGATGACAACCACGAGCGCGGCACCGAACTGCGGCCAGTCGGCCTTGCTGGCCGCGATGCCGGCAACGGTCGTGCCGACAACGATCAGCGGCGCCGCCGCGGGGATCACCCCGTAGACGATCGCGTCGCTTGAGCCGTAATGCTTCAGCGCGCCCTGCAGCACGGGGCTGCCGAGGATGAAGGACACCAGGATCGCGACCCCCTCGAGCTGTTGCTGCCCGACGGAAGGTCCCTCGACCCCGGCAGTGGCGCGCCGGTAGACCTTCACGGATACCGCGATCGAGACGACCACCGCCGCGTATACGAGGGCGATGACGCCGAGGCTCGGCCCCGTGTACGGATGCTGGCCGCGCACCGACAGCCACAGGGCCCCGTAGGCGAGGAGGATCACGCCGCCTCCGAACACCGTCATCCACGGCGGGCTGACATCGAACTGGCGCCGCGCCTGACGCTCGGTTTGAGCGAGCAGCCGCGCCGCCTCACGGGGATCCAACTCGTCGCCGTCGTTGACTTCCCTGGCTCTCCCCTCATCTCCGATGTCATCCTTTTCCTGCATGGCTCTGCCCTGCTCCTCTCCTCTTCCGTTCACTTTGCGATGCAAACTAAAGCACACTTTGCCCGGCAAAGTCAGGGGCGCACTAGGCTGCACCTTTCCGACCAGCGACGATGGGAGCCGGCAGCGATGACAGGCCAAACGATCGACATCAGTACCCGCGACGGCGTGGCGGACGCCTACCTCTCGCGGCCCACAGCCGAACCGGGCAAGGACCATCCGGGCGTGCTGTTCGTCATGGACGCCTTCGGCTTGCGTCCCCGGATCCAGGAAATGGTCGACCGCATCGCGGCGCGGGGGTTCGTCGTGCTTGCACCAAACGTCCTGTACCGCGCCGGCCGCGCGTCAAACATGGAGATGCCCGACCTGCAGGACCCCGCACAGCGGGACCCGTTCTTCGCACGGCTGAGGCCCGCCATGGCACAGCTGACGCCCGAGCGGATCGCAAGCGACGGGGCAGCATATCTCGACTATCTCGGCACGCTCGCAAAACCGCCGTTCGCGATCACCGGCTATTGCATGGGCGGGCGCATCGGCTGGCAGATCGCCGCCGCCTACCCGGAGCGCGTCGCGGCGCTCGCCGCCTTCCACACCGGGGGACTCGTGAGCGAGGAGCAGGACAGTCCCCACCTCAGCGCCGGCGCGATCTCCGCCGAGCTCTACTTCGGCCACGCCGACAACGACCAGAGCATGACCCCCGAGCAGGTGGCAACGCTCGAGCAGGCCCTCGCGGAGGCCGGTGTGCGATACCGCTCAGAGCTGTACGAGGGGGCCGCCCACGGCTACACGATGAGCGACACCGCCGCCTACGATGAAGCGGCTGCGGAGCGTCATTTCACCGAGCTGTTCGCGCTGCTGGACAGGACGATCGGCGCCTGAGCGCTCGGCGGCGCCCCGGCTTCGCTGCGCTTCACCAAATCCCCAGCGCTACGATGCGTGCCCGTGCCGACGTAGCTCAACTGGTAGAGCATCGCTCTTGTAAAGCGAAGGTTTCCGGTTCGATCCCGGACGTCGGCTTGCCGCCGCAGCTCGATCCGACCGCTCGCTTTCCCTCAGTTCGGTCCCGCCCGTCATCCGGCCATCGGCTCTCCCGGCCAACTCGTCCAATCGCCGGGCTCACATCCTTCCCACACGTCGCCACCCGGGGGTGTAACGTTCGGCACATGGCCGAGGAGGGCTGGACGTTACGGAGGCGGCGGTGAGCGCCACCGCGATCGACGTGGGCGCTCCCTCGGGCGTGCCCGGTGGCGCAGGCGCGTCCGGCGCTTCCGGCGCGCCTGCCACGATCGAGCGCCCCGACTTTCAGATCGTGCCCCGCGCGGGGCTGCCGATCGTGGCGGTCGTGCTCGGGCTGCTGATCGCCGGAATCGCCGTCAACGAACTGTGGCCGCTTGAGTTCTTCCATGTGGTCGGCGGCGCGGCGTGGACGATCATCGACCTGTTCCTCGGGTTCGTGCTCGGTCCGATCATCGGCCGGCTGTCGATCCCGGCGCGCATCGAGTTCACGACGCGGCTGATGCCGAAGATGGTGCTGATCATGCCCACCGTCGTGACCGTCACGCTCGCGGCCGGGTGGCAGCTGGCCAACAAGCTCGGCACCGTCCAGTCCAGCTACGCCCTGCACGGCTGGGTCGTGGCCAGCTACATCGTCGTCGGTGTGATGGCGGTGATCGCGCTCGGGCTGCTCGAGCCGGCGAACATCGCGGTGCTGACGGAGCTCAAGAAGCCCCAACCCAATCCCCAGACGATCGAGCGGTTGATGAAGCGGTTCATCTACTGCGCGGGCATCACCGGCGCGATGCAAATCGCCACGCTCGTGATCATGACCAAGCTGGCCTCGGGATGAGCACGCCGCCAACGACGCCCGACGTGCACGGCACAACGCCCGACGTGTACGCCACACCCGACGGGCACGGCACGTCCCCTGAGCCATTTCAGCCGCCGGCCCACCCCCTGCCAGCACCGGGCGACGAACCCCGCCTGCCGCCCGTCACCCAGCTGGCGATGACCTCGCTCGCGCTGATCGTCGCGGGCGGCATCTACCTGGCGGCGCACATTCCCAACAGCGTGTCGCTGACACCGGCGATCGCGCTGTTGTGCGCGTCGGTGCTGCTGCTGGCCCTCAACGGCACGCTGCTCGCGCGCGTGCCCGACTTTGCCTGGAAACGGTTCTTTGAAGTGGCGAGGTGGGCGCTGCTGGCGTATACGATCATCGCCGGCATGATCCTGTACGCGTTCCTGTACGACGGCCTCGGCGGCGGCACGCTCGTCGTGCTCACGCTCTCGCTGGTCGTGTTCGCGGTGCACGTGCCGCTGCTGATCGGGTTCACAGTCGCCCGCTACAACACTCCCGCGCGCGCGTAGAGCAGGCCGTGATCAGACTCTCGACCGTCGTGTTGACGGCCTGCGCCGCCGCCTGCCTGACCGTCCCCGCCAGCGCCGGCGCGCTGACCATCTCCCCGCTGCCCGGCACCCCAGACGCCTCGCCCCACACCCAGATCAGCTTCCTCGGTATCGCCCCAAAGGAGATCCGCGACGTCGCCGTGACCGGCTCGCGCAGCGGCCGCCACCCCGGGCGCCTGGAGCCCTATTCGAGCGAACCGGGCGCGAGCTTCGTGCCGGACCGCGAGTTCAGCGAAGGCGAGCAGGTGCGGGTGAGCGCGCTGGTCGGCCCGACCGGTCACGCCCGGCGGGTCACCGACGCCTTCACGGTCGCGCGCCTGGCCGACTACCCGTTCGGGCCGCCGCGCCCCGGGCACGCGATCAGGCCGGGGACCGTGCAGAGCCTCGCCTCTCAGCCCGGGTGGCAGCCGCCGACGATCAGCGTCACAACTCGCACACCCACGGAATCTCAGGGCGACGTGTTCATCGCCCCCGACGGCGGCTACGGACAGTCCGGCCCGATGATCTTCGAACGCGACGGGCAGCTCGTGTGGTTTGACCCGGTGCCCAGCGGCGAGGCCGCGATGGACCTGCAGGTGCAGCGCTACGAGGGTCAGCCGGTGCTGGTGTGGTGGCAGGGGCGCATCGTCAGCTCGCTCGGAGTCGGGTTCGGGGTCGACGAGATCTATGACTCCAGCTATCAGCCGGTCGCGACGGTCAGCGCCGGCAACGGTTATGAGGCGGACCTGCACGACATCCAGTTGACGAGCACCGGCGCGGCGTTCATCACCGCTTACTCGCTCGTGCGCGCCAACCTCTCCTCCGTCGGCGGCTCGGGCGACGGCACGCTGCAGGACGCGATCGTGCAGGAGGTGGACGTGCGGACGGGCCTCGTGATGTGGGAGTGGCACGCCTACGGACACGTCGCGCTGACCGACTCCTACAACGAACGTCCCAGCTCGGCCACGACTCCGTGGGACTTCTTTCACGTCAACTCGATCTCGCTCGACCCGTGGGGCGATGGCAACCTGCTGATCTCTTCGCGCAACACGTGGGCGGCCTATGAGCTCGACCATCACACCGGGCAGATCCTGTGGCGGCTGGGGGGCAAACAGACGAGCTTTCGCATGGGCGCCGGCACGGGAACGGCCTGGCAGCACGACGCCCGCTGGCAGCCCGACGGCACGATCACGATGTTCGACGACGGGGCGTTTCCCGCGAGGCACTCCCAGTCGCGCGTGATCCGCCTGCGCATCGACTGGCACACGCGGAGCGTCTCACTGATCGGGCGCTACGTGCGCACTCCGCCACTGTTGACCGGCAGCCAGGGCAATGACCAGGTGCTGGGCGGCGGCGGCTCGTTCGTGGGCTGGGGCGAACAGCCGTACTTCAGCGAATTCAGCCCCTCCGGGCAGACGTTGTTCGAAGCCCACATCCCCTCCCCGGGGTCGTCGTATCGCGCCTACACCTACCCCTGGATGGGCGCCCCGGCTGCTCCGCCCTCGCTCGCGGTCAGCCCTTCCAGCGGCGAAGCCACGACGGTCGACGCCAGCTGGAACGGCGCCACCGACGTGAGCTCCTGGCGCGTGCTGGCCGGCCCCAACCCGGCCCAGCTCACGGCGATCGCCACCGCCCCGCGCGAAGGGTTTCAGACCGCGATCCCCGTGCACTCCTTCCAGCCAGACTTCGCCGTGCAGGCTTTGGGGGCCGCGGGCGAAGTGCTCGGAACCTCGGGCGCGGTGGCGCGTTAGGACAATCCCTCAGAGTCCTTAAAAGGTCGCTACCATAGTTACCATAAAGAAGGGGATAGGGCTCCTCAAACGACGTTAAGGGTCTATACTATAGTTATCAAAGTTGAAAAAGCATGTACCACAGTCCCCTCCTTTACAAGGTCTTTACAACGCCCCTCACGACGCAGCCGAAGCCGGCTGTGCGGTGTCCTGCGCGTGGTACTCGGCCAGCAGCCGCTGCTCACCGTCACGGCGCGGGAACATGAGGCCCACGAGCGCCGCGCCGAGCAGGATCGCGACGATCCCCGCGGTGTAGGCCCAGCGGTCGCCTTTGACGAACGATTCGCGGGCGCCGTGGACGATCGCCTGGGCGTGGGCGGGATAGCGCTGCGCCGTGGTGGCGGCGCTTGAAAACGACTTCTCCAGTTCGGCTTCCACGCCATGGCTGATCGCGGCCTTATTGGGCGAGCCGGCGATCGCGGAGGCGACGGCCGCCGCGTACCCGGCCGTGAGCAGCGCCCCGAAGATCGACTGCATGATCGCCCCGCCGAGGTCGCGCTGCAGGTCGGCGGTGCCCGAGGCCATGCCCGCGCGACGCACCGGCACCGACCCGGTCAGCGAGTGCGAGGCGGGCGTGCCGGCGAAGCCGACGCCGATCCCGACGAACGCGTAGCCGAGGCCGACCTTCCAGTAGGAGATGCCCTGCTTCCACAGCAGCAGCATCGTCAAGAAGCCCAGCAGGCAGAACACGTACCCGGTCAGCAGCGTAAACCGCGCCCCGCGCGCGTCCACGAGTTTGGCCGAGCGCGGCGCGACGAGCACCATCAGCACCGCCGCGGGAACGATCGACAGGCCCGCGTCGAGCGTCGAGTAGCCGAGCACGTTCTGCAGGAACTGCTGGCCGATGAACATCGCCCCCATCAGCGAGCCGAACACGATGATCCCCGCGCACGCCGCGACCCAGAAGATCCGCCGGCCGGCGACGTGCAGGTCGTACAGCGGATTTACGGCGCGGCGCTGGCGCCACACGAACGCGACCCCGGCCGCCACCGCCACGAGCGCGGTCACGAGCACGAGCTTGCCCTCGCCGTGCACCGGCGCGAAGTTGATCGCCAGCACGACTCCCGCGACCGCCAGCACCGAGGCGATGCCGCCGAAGTTGTCCACCGAGCCCGTCGTCTCGTTGACGTGCGCGGGCACGTAGCGCCACGCCATGTACAGCGCCACGAACGCCAGCGGCAATGTGATGAAGAACACCGAGCCCCAGTGGAACTTGGTCAACAGCAACCCCGAGACGAGCGGTCCGAGCGCGGAGATGCCCCCGCCGAGACCCGACCACAGCGCGATCGAGCGGGTGCGCGCCCGGCCCGACCACAGCGCGGTGATCAGCGCGAGCGTCGTCGGATAGGCCATGCCCGCCGCCAGCCCGCCCAACACGCGAGCGGCGATCAGCACGTACTCCGAGGGCGCGAGCGCGGCCAGCAGCGACGCGGGAATCGCGAGCGCCGTGCCGGCCAGCAGCATCTGCTTGCGCCCGTAGCGATCCCCCAGCGCGCCGAGGTACAGCACCGAGGCGGCCAGCCCCAGCGAGTAGCCGACGGCGATCAGATCGAGCGAGGTCTGCGAGGCGTCGAACGCCTTGCCGATGTCCGGCAAAGCCACGTTGGCGACCGCCAGATTCAGGTTGGCGACCGCGGCGACCGAGATCAGCGCGGCCAGCACCAGGCCCGCGTGACCGGGTGCGCTCGAGACTTCCTCGTCTGTTCCGCTGCCCTTTCCCCCAGCTCCGGCCGAATCTTTGGACCCCTGGATGGGGGCGGGAGCCGCGCTCATCGTCGTTGCGCCCGGCTCGCCAACGACATCAGCGCCCGAGCAACTCCCGCTTGGCGGCGGCAAACTCCTCATCGGTCAGCGCGCCGCTGGAGTGCAGCGTGGCAAGACGCTCGAGCTTGTTCACGGAGTCCCCGCCGGCGCCCGCACCGGCTTCACCGCGACTGCCACCGCCGCTGCCACCCATACCTGAGCCATCGCCGCCACCGCCCGTACCTGAGCCCGTGCCGCCCCCGCTCCCACGGCCGGCGATGCTGGAGCGCACCGCCGCGCCGCCGCGCGCCAGCGAATGCCCGATACCGGACAGGCTGTCTTTGAGCGCATCCATGCCGGCGCCCGGAGCAACGTGCGCGTCGGGGAACTCCACGGCCGTCTGGCGGCGCAACATCCAGGTGCCGAACAGCGCGAGCACGATGATCAAGAGGATGCCCGTGATCTGCTGGGTCGCCTCGATCGGGCCCCAGGCGAACAGCAGCAGCAGCGCGACCACGACCACGCCGAAGGAGATGTCGGGGCGGTCGCGCAGCCAGGGAGCGAGCCAGTGGCGGATCGAGCGGGCCGGGCGCGAGCCTCCGCCGAGCATGCCGGCGAGCAGGACGAACACACCGATGAACACGAGCGCGCCGGCGGTGTCCACGAGCACGCTCGTGCCGATCGACCAGGCGGCCGACGCGGCCGGGCGAACGGCTTCAGTCGTGGCGAGCGTGTCCACGACCTGGGAGCCGACGATCGAGCGCAGACCCAGCGTGACGAGGCCCGCGCCGATGCAGACGAAGCCCACGTTGGCCAGCGTGCGGGCGCGACGGTCGCGGGCGAGCGCGACGGCGCCGGCGAACAGCAGTAGCACGAGCAACGGCACGATCAGCGCGAGCGCCTTGAGCACGCGCACGGCCGACTGGGCGGTTTCAAGCGATTTGGAGCTGACGATCTTGATCTGAGCGACGTTCGCCGGGATTTTTTCGGCGGTCGAGGCGGGCGCGCCAAGGCGGGTCGCGAGTTCGGCGACGATCGGTCTGAGGTCGAGGTAGACGGCGCCGCCCCCGGGCGTGCGGATCACGCTGCTCTTGTTTTCGATCAAGTTGACGAACTGCTTGTGCGTGACCTCGTTCGCCTTCTTCCACAGTTCCTGGACCCGCGGCTGCTGCAGCGCCACCACGATCCCTTTTTCGACGAGGCTGCGCAGCCCGCCCGCGGCCGGTCCGGCCAGCGGCTTCAGTTCGCTCGGCAGCCCCGCGCGGATTTCGCCGGCGACGTTGACGTTCGCGTAGATCTGGTCGGTCAGATACGAGGACAGCTCTTCCTGGATCGCGGTGTTCTCGAGCAGCTTCGTATTGGTTTCGGTCCAGTAGCTGGTGTCCAGCAGCTGGCGATTGGCCCACACGGCGAAGATCCCAACGACACTGAGCACCGCCGCGAGCCCCAGCATCGTGCGCACGAGCCACTTGTGCGGGCTCGGCATCGCCGTCTTCGTCGCGGTCTCGGCGGGGCCCTGAGCCTCGCCGTCACTCAGCTCGGACATTCGATCGGGCTGAGCGCCTGCTGATAGCTGGTCTGCAGGCGACTCAGCGCGCTCTGCAGTTGCGGACCGGCGCTCGACAGCGAGGAGGGCGTCAAGCTCGACACGCTCGACAGCACCGCGCTGACTTCGTGCTGGAAGGTCTGCGTCGCCTGCTGGACCTTCTGCTTGCGCGCCGGTTCCAGGTCGGGCTGAGCCCCCTGGATCCGCTTGAGATCTTCGAAGATCGCTTCGCCTTCGGTCTTCAGCTGCGGCAGCGCCGTGATGGACGGCGTGAGCGTCTTGATCGTCGCGAGCCGGTTCTTGATGTCGTTGCGTGCGGTACACACCGTCTGCAGAGCCGCCTTCTCGGACTTTTCCTGCTGAGATTCGCCGCACCCGCTCAACCCGATCGCCACCAGCGCGGCGGCAATCGTGACCAGCGATCCGGCCCTCACCCTCGAGCCGCCCGAGCGCAACGCGCGCGAAGCGGCATCCCGAGGGCCGGGAGGTGGTGTGAGCGAGTGCGGCGTGTCCATCTCAGATGTCCGTTTCCGTCTCGGGGATGCGCGAGATATTACGCATCGATCGGCTGTCCTCCATAGGCAGCCAATCCGTAGATGATCAGGACGTCGATCGCGAAGATCGTCAACGACCAGGCCGGATAGGCCGGTATCGACAGCAGCGCGCCGATCGAGCTGAGGAACGCGACGGCGATCCCAAACCAACGTCCGAACTGCCCGCCGGCCCAGATCGAGAACGCGGCGACGATCTCGAGCGCCCCCAGGATGAGCGTCACCCATCCCCACGTGTTCAGACCGCTGATGATGTACTGCGTTTCGGTTGCGTGCACGAAGAATTTGGAGTTGTCGATCGCGGCGATCCCGTAGATCACGTTCAGCACACCGGCGATCAGCAACATGATCCCCGCGAACATCACCCATCCGGCGCCGGTTGCTTCCCCCCCACCGGTCCGGTCATACGAACTAGCAGCCATGGCCACCCGCTCCTTTCGGCGATTTAGTTTGGCCCGATTTATTTCTGCCTTACCCCAAGCGACTCCTGCAACCTACGTGTGCGCGTGGGCATCGCCATCGGGACTCATTACCTGTGCCGTTGCGGATTTATACGCACTTCGCCGGTGCAGCCGAGACCTCCTGAGAGCCCAAGCCCTCCCGGCAGTCACGCTCCCGGCAGCGGGGGCCTCTGTTAGGTTGGCCGCGTGTCGCAGGAAACCGATCGCGGGGCCGGCGCGGCCGGGCTCGTGCTGCTGACACTGGCGGCCGGCCAGTTTTTGATGGTGCTGGACTCGTCGGTCATGAACGTGTCGATCGCGACCGTCGCGCACGACGTCGGCACGACCATCACCGGAATCCAGACGGCGATCACCCTGTACACGCTGGTGATGGCCGCGCTGATGATCACCGGGGGCGCGCTCGGGCAGATCCTCGGGCGCAAGCGCGCGTTTGCGATCGGCTGCGTCATCTACGGGTGTGGCTCGTTCGTGACCTCGATCTCTCCGAGTTTGGGCGTGCTGATGTTCGGGTGGTCGTTTTTGGAGGGGGTGGGCGCCGCGCTGATCCTGCCGGCGATCGTGGCGCTGGTGGCCAGCAACTTCGCGCAGTCCGAGCGCCCCCGCGCGTACGGCCTGGTCGCCTCGGCCGGGGCGATCGCAGTGGCAGCCGGACCGCTGATCGGCGGGCTGTTCACGACGTACCTGTCGTGGCGGTGGGTGTTCGCGGGAGAGACGTTGATCGTGCTGGTGATCCTCGCGCTGACCCGCCGCATGGCCGACTCGCCGCCCGAAAGCGACGCGAATCTCGATCTGATCGGCACGGGGCTGTCGGCGCTCGGGTTGGGGGCGATCGTGTTCGGGATCCTGCGCTCGGGCACGTGGGGCATCGTCACACCCAAGCCGGGGGCGCCGCACTGGCTGGGGCTGTCTCCGTCGATCTGGTTGATCCTCGCGGGCGGGTTGATCGTGTGGGGGTTCCTGCAGTGGGAGTCCAGGCGTTTGGATCGTGGCCGGGAGCCGCTGATCGATCCGGCGATCCTGCGCAGCGCGACGCTGCGAGGCGGGTTGACGTCGTTCTTCTTTCAGTACCTGATCCAGATGGGCATGTTCTTTGCGATCCCGCTGTTTTTGTCGGTCGCGCTCGGCCTGTCCGCCATCGCGACCGGGGTGCGACTGCTGCCGCTGTCGGTCACGCTGCTGCTGGCTGCGGCCGGAATCCCGCGGGTGTTCCCCAACGCCTCCCCGCGGCTGGTCGTGCGGCTGGGGTTTCTGGCGCTGTTCGCCGGACTGGCGATCATGATCGGCGCCCTGGACGCGGGCGCGGGGCCGGAGATCGTCACCTGGCCGATGCTGCTGGCGGGCCTGGGCGTGGGCGCGCTGGCCTCACAGCTCGGCAGCATCACCGTCTCCTCGGTGCCCGACGAGCAGAGCGGCGAGGTGGGCGGGCTGCAGAACACGCTGACCAACCTCGGCGCCTCGATCGGCACCGCGCTGACCGGGGCCGTGTTGATCGCCGCGCTGAGTACGTCATTTCTGAGTGGCGTGGCGCACAACCCGGCCGTGCCCGAGCAGGTCAAATCGCACGCCTCGACCGAACTGGCCGGCGGCGTTCCGTTCGTGTCCGACGCCCAGCTGCGCGCCGGCCTGCAGCAGGCGGGCGTCGGTCTGCAGGCCAGCGACGCGATCGTGCACGAGAACGAACTCGCGCGCCTGAACGGGTTGCGCACGGCGCTCTCGGTGCTGGCAGTGATCGCGCTGATCGCGCTGGTGTTTAGCCGCGGCATCCCCACCGAGCAGCCCGCGGCGGCACGGGCCGGACCGAGCCCGAACGCGAGCCCGAACGATCGACTTGCGACGCAGACGACGAGTTGAGGGTGTGAGCAGAGGACGTGCCGAGAGAGAGGGAGAGAGAGGTGGGTGGCGGACGATGGGTTGTGAAGACGTTGTAAAGGGGAGTCTTGGTGCACATACTCTTTCGAGTTTTGATAACTATAGTATCGACCCTTAACGTCGTTTGAGGAGCGTCTACACCACCGGCGCCACCGGTCCCGGATCGCCGGCCGAGCGCAGTTCGTGGCCGAACGCCCGCAGCACGAACGCAATCGCGACCATCGCGAGGCCGCGCACGATCAGCACAATGCCGAGCACGATCGCGAGCGTGGTGATGCCGAACTGGGGCCAGGAGACGATCAGGATTCCGAGCGCCAGGTCGATCAGCGCCGCCAGCACCAGCCAACCGCGCCCCTCGCGCGTCTCGATCGCGCCCACCAGTCGCAGCGCGCCCGCCAGGATCAGGTAGATCCCGATCGCCATCGCGACCACCAGGATCGAGCCGCTCGGGTGGCGCACGACGATCACGCCCGCGATCAGCGCGAGCGCCCCGCCGATCACGGTCCACGCCCGCTGACCGGAGGGACGACCAAACGCGACGACGATGAAGTAGACGCCGGCGATCAACAGCTCGATGCCGACGAGCAGAGCGATCACGGTCAGCGTGGGGCCGGTGTAGGCGATCAGCAGGATGCCTCCCGCCAACCAGATCAGCCCCACGATCAACCCCAGCCACCAGGCGCCCGCGACCGCTTCCAGCGCCCGGAACTCCGATTCCTCGGCCCGACTCTCATATGACCCGTTCACCGCTGCCTCCTGTGGATATGTCGCAGTAGTTGCGTCTACGCAAACCTTCACGCTATGCGCCCGCCACATAGCGAGCCACCGTAGTAGTCCACATTCCAAGAAAAAGTGTCCCGTTTAGGCCTGTCCGTCGGAGGAAGTAGTAGAGGCTTCCACGCACGAGCCCGACTCGGGACGGGCGCGGGGCCTCGGTTCCAAAACACAACCGAAGGAGGCCTCATGCCGTCAAACATCAACCACGTCGTCCTCACCGGACGGCTCACCAGCGATCCCGAGCTGCGTGTCCTGCCGTCGGGCAGCAGCGTGTGCGAGCTGCGGATGGCGGTCAACGCACGGCGGCGAGACGCGTCGGGAGAGTGGGGCGAGAAGCCCAACTTCTTCGACGTCGTCGTGTACGGCGCCAGGGGCGAGAACGTCGCCCGGTACCTGCACAAGGGTCGCCCGGTCGCGATCGACGGGCGGTTGGACTGGCGCGAGTGGGAAACCGAGGACGGCCGCATGGCCCAGGCGGTGCGAGTCATCGCCAACACCGTGCAGTTCCTCGGCAGCCCCCCCGGCGGCTCAAACGGCGCCCAGCCGGACGAGCTCGACGGGTTGCACGCGATCGCCGGCGAGGACGAGGAGTCGCTGGACTACGCCGACCGGGAGGCGATCGCCGCGGCGGCCTAGTCAAGAACGGATCGGAGACCCGGCTTCGGCCGGGTCTCTCATCGCTACGCCGCCACCGCCCGTGCCTGCAGGTGCGCGCCGACCTTGCGCTTGACCCGCTGCAGCGCGTTGTCGACGGTCTTGGTGTCGCACGCCAACTGCTCTCCCACCTGCTCGTAGGAGTACCCGTCCAGGTACAGCCCCAGCACGCGTGACTCGAGCTCTGAGAGAGCGGTCGACAGGCAGCCCACCAGCGAGCGCAGCTCCTCTGATGAGATGACCTGGTTGACGGGATCGTGCACCGTCGGCCCGGGGAGCATCTGGTCGAGCGTGGGCACGTCATCGCCGGAGGCCGCCGGCGTGGATGAGAACGAGACGTACTGGTTCAGCGGGGTGTGCTTGTTGCGGGTGGCCGTCTTGACCGCGGTGATGATCTGGCGGGTGATGCACAGCTCGGCGAAGTTGCGAAAGCTCGACTCGCGATCGGTGCGATAGTCGCGGATCGCCTTGTACAGGCCGACGAGGCCCTCCTGGATCAGATCGTCGGAATCGCCGCCCGCCAGGAAGTAGGAGGAGGCCTTCAACCGCACGAATCCGTGATAGCGCTTGACCAGGCGATCATACGCGGTGCGATCCCCCTGCTTGGCCAAGGCGATCAAATATCCATCATCAACCTTGACTTCAGGGTTAGGGTTGCGGGAGGTTCTAAGTGCCACGAGCAGATCCTTTCTTCGGGCCGACCCACTCTGTGCTCGTCAATCACGTCGTGTACGCCGTACACGCCGCGCTACGACACTTGGGCGGGCAGCCCAAAATTGCTCAGTGGCGCACTCCTCCCCTGGCGCCAATGCTTGGTATCTGAACCTGAGGTTCAGCGTTATGTAGGGCGCGAGGTTTGCACAGGGATCGGACGTTGTCAAGTCACGATTGCCGCCGTTGCAAGATCTCGTACATCAGCGCCGCCGCCGCGGCGCTCACATTCAGCGAGCCGACGCGCCCGCGCAGGGGCAGCGCGATCAGCTCGTCGCACGCGCTCGCCACCCGCGGGCGCAGCCCGCGGCCCTCGCTGCCCAGCACCAGCACAACGCCCGCGCCGACGTAGTCGGGTGCGTCGTAGGGAACCGGCGCCCGCGGCAGCTTGGATTTTGGCGCGCCGTCAACCGCGGACTCAGACGCGCGGCCGGCCACGGGCTCAGGCGCACTCGCCCCATAACACCAGCACCCCGCCTCCCGCGCCTGGCCCAGGAAATCGGCGAGGTTGCGCACGCGCGCGATGCGCAGATGCTCGACCGCGCCGGCCGACCCCTTGCACGCAGCTGGGGTCACCTCGGCCGCGCGACGCTCGCAGATCACCACTCCGCTCGCCCCCACGCACTCCGCCGTGCGGCATATCGAGCCGAGGTTCTGGGGGTCTTGGACCTCGTCGAGGGCGACGATCAGGGGTTCTGAGCCACCATGATCACCCGACTCGCCCACGCCACTCGACTCGCCCACGCCACCCGAGCCGGCACGACTGCCGGCGTTGCCCGGGGCCACCAGCTCGCCGGCGGAGACGTACGGATAGCCCCCGACCTCCGCGCAAACCCCCTGATGGGCGGTCGAACCGCAGCGGCGCTCGATTTCGGCGGGAGTGCTCGGGTGCAGGCGCACGCTTGCGGGCAGGGATTCGCCGGCCAGCCATGGCTCGCGAACGACGCCATGCGTGGCCCATACCTCGGTGACCTGATGCGCCCGCCGGCCACGCAGGGTCTCGCGGACAGGGTTGCGGCCGTAGACGATCACAGCGGCATGAGCTCGAACCCGTCCTGCACGTCCCGGACCTCCCAGCCGAGCGCGGCGATCTCATCGCGCAGGCGGTCCGCGGCCTGGTAGTCGCGCAGGGAACGAACCGTCATACGCTCTTCCGCCAGCCGGACGACCTCCGACGGGGCCTGCGCCGAGGGCGCGAGCAGCGATTCCAGTCCCAAAACTCCCAACATCTCACGCAGATCCCCATCGCCCGCCCCTGGAAGGTGGCCAGCTCCCCGAAGCCACTCATTCAACTGCGCGAGGGCCGCCGAAGTGTTGAAGTCGTTGGCCAGCGCGGCAAAGAACCCATCCCGGAATGTGCGCAGATGCTCGTCGCCGGTCTCTCCCGGCTCGAGCTTCCTCGCCGCCTCCCGGATGCGCTTCACGTTCGCCCGGGCCTGTTCCATCGTCTCGGGCGAGAACGCCAGCGGCTGGCGATAGTGTCCGGAGATGAGATACATCACGACCGCCTCGGCGCCGTAGCGCTCGACCACCTCGTGCAGCGGCGCGATGTTGCCGACCGACTTGGCCATCTTCTCGCCCGTCGCCTGGATCATGCCGTTGTGCATCCACAGCCGGGTGAGCTCGGCCCCGCGCGCGGCACGTGTTTGCGCGGCCTCGTTCTCGTGGTGCGGGAACACCAGATCCGAACCGCCGCCGTGGATGTCGAAGCCGACCCCCAGCACCTGCTCGGCCATCGCTGAGCACTCAATGTGCCAGCCTGGACGACCCTCGCCCCACGGCGCGGGCCAGTGGGTGTCCTCGCCC
The DNA here is from genome assembly GCA_963702185.1 of uncultured Solirubrobacterales bacterium. GTDB lineage: Bacteria > Actinomycetota > Thermoleophilia > Solirubrobacterales > Solirubrobacteraceae > Palsa-744. The sequence continues at coordinate 2,187,808 of OY969723.1, read as the reverse complement.
TCCTTGCGCGCCTTCCACAGCGCGAAGTCGAGCGGATCCTCCTTGCGTGCCGCGGGTATGTCGGACCCGGCGGGTGTATCGGACCCGGGTGGACGAGACTCGGGTGGGTGGGGCTCATCGTCCTCGCCCTGATCCATGTGCTCCAACGAGCGGTGTGACAGCGATCCGTAGTCGGAGTCGGAGCGGACACGGAAGTAGACATCTCCGTCGACGCTGTATGCGTGCCCACGGTCGATCAGCGTCTGTATGTACTCGACTATGGGCGCCATCGTCTCCGATGCCAGCGGCTCGTGGTCGGGCCGTCCGAGCTTCAGGGCATCCGTGTCTCGCTTGTACAGAGCCGTCATTTCGGCGGCGAGCTCGGCGCTCGGACGCGGGTGGGCGGGGTCCGATCGGCGTGCCGCATCGTAGATCTTGTCGTTGACGTCTGTGATGTTGATGACGAGCGTCACCGCGTAACCCTCGTGCTCGAGAAACCGCTTCAGCAGGCTGAAGAGGACGAACGGTCGGGCGTTGCCGATGTGGATGCGGCTATAGACGGTCGGACCGCACGCGTATATGCCGACGCGGCCTGCATCCCGAGGCTCGAGTGGCTGCGCACGCCCTGTGCGTGTGTCCTCAATGCAGATCTCGCGCATGGCCGGCGGACCCTACCGGCTATGCACTCAGGCGGTCCGGCGCAGACTCGCCACCGCCAGCGCCGCCACGCCCTCACCGCGCCCGACGAACCCCATGCCCTCGCCCGTCGTGGCCTTGACGTTCACGCGCTCGGGGTCGATGCCAAGCGCTCCGGCCAGACGCGCGCGGATTGCCGGCTTGTGCGGCGCCAGACGGGGAGCCTCCATGACGAGCGTGCAATCGACGTTGAGGATCTCCTGTCCCGCCTCCCCCAGCTGTGCGATCACCTCTCCGAGCAACTCGATCGAGTCGGTGCCGCTAAAGCGCTCGTCGGTGTCCGGAAAGTGCTCGCCGATGTCCCCCATGCCCGCCGCGCCCAACAGCGCGTCGATGACCGCGTGGGTCAGCACGTCGGCGTCGGAGTGTCCGTCCAGTCCCAGCTCGTGCTCGATCTCGATGCCACCGAGAATCAGCCGCCGCCCGGACGCGAACCGGTGGGAGTCGTAGCCGATGCCGGTCGTGCAGGTCATCGGGATGCCCTCATCCGATCGGCTCCAGCCGCCGGGTGCGGTGCTCGAACACACACAAAGAGGTGCACCCCGCGTCGGAAAGCAGCTCGAGCGCGCGGTCATAGTCGGCGCCAATGTCCTCGGGGCGGTGCGCGTCGCTTGACAGCGCGATCGGAGCCCCCGCTTGCAGGCACATGTCCAGCAGCTCGCGTGCCGGGTAGATCTCGCCAACGGGCTTGCGCAGGCCGGCCGTGGAGACCTCGATGGCCACGTTCGATTCGGCGATCGCTTCCACGGCGGGCTCGTAGTAGCGGCGCAGATCGCCCTCGGGCATCGGGCGGTCCGGGCGGTTGCGGCCCCACACCTTGACCAGGTCGGGGTGGGCGAGGATGTCGAACAGACCGCTGCGCGCCGCCTGCGCGAGGGTTTGGAAGTAGCGCGTCCAGATCTGCTCGGGCGTGCGGGCGTGGGCCGAGCCCGCCCGGTGTGCCCCCGCGGTGGAGGCGGATGAGGAGGACGATCCCCAGACGGAATAGTCGTCCATGTCGATCGCCTCCTCGCGCAGGAAGTGGACTGAGCCGATGACGTAGTCGAAGTCGCGGGCGGCCAGCAGGTTGGCCATGCGGTCCTCGGCGCCGGGCACGTAGTCGGCCTCGATGCCCAGCCGCAGGTCGGTGCGATCGCGCACGAACTCGCAGTAGGCGTCGATGTCGTCGATCGCGAACTTGCGCCACAACGGGTGCTGCCACACGGCGAGGGCCTGCTCGAAGCGGTACACGTGCTCGGACACGCCCAGCTCCGAGATCCCGCGCTCGGAGGCGGCGGCGCGGTAACGCTCGGCGTTGGCGGGCACGAACCGGTCGCGCGCGCGCGCGTTGACGTCGTCGGGACGGAGGTGAACGTGGTAGTCGGTGAGCATTGGATGGTGTGCGCGCAGTGGAGACGGGGTGCTTGGCGGAACGGAGCGGAGGTATGTACGGAGCGGGGGTATGTACGGAGCGTGTAAAGGAAGGGATGTGGACGTATGCTTTTTGGAGTTTGATAACTATGGTAATAATAGATATATACTATAGTATCGACCTTTTAAGGTCGTTAGAGGACCCCCGTTGATCCCGCGCGGTTAGAGGACGCCCATTGACTCCGCGCCGCGTAAACCTAAAGAGGGGGTCGGTGGTGTGCACTTTTTGAACTTTGATAACTATAGTATCAGCAGATATATACTATAGAAGCGACCCTTTAAGGCCGTTTGAAACACTCTTACGTCCTCCCCCCTCCCCTCTTACGTCCTCCCCCCTCCCCTCGAGGCAACCAACAGCTCAGCCAACTCCAGGTCGATCGCCGTGGTGATCTTCAAATTGGCGGCATCCGCGGGCACGACCCCGACGCGACCCCCGCTCCGCTCGACCAACCAGGCATCGTCGGTGGCTTGCGAAAGTATGTCAGCCGGCACGTCAAGCGCCCGTTCCAGCGCCCCGCGACGAAAGACCTGCGGCGTCTGCACCGCCCATAGAGCCGAGCGCTCGAGCGTCTCGACCACGACTCCCTCGCCCGCGCCGTCGACGCGCTTGATCGTGTCCGATACAGGCGCCGCCGCGATCGCGGCGTCCAACCGCTCATCACCCTCCAAGGCAGCCAGCGTGGCTCGCACGAGCCCAGCCGAGACCAGCGGTCGCGCCGCATCGTGAACGAGCACCAACTGCCGCGGGTCGACGCCGGTCGAACCAAGCTCGCCGCGGGCATCCGATCGGCCCACCCTCCCCGTGCCGAGCCCATCCGGGCCACCCGCACCGATATCGGCCCCCGCCCCGGCCAGCGCCAGCGCCACCGACTGCGAGCGAACCTCCCCCCCACGCACCCCCAGAACACCCGCCGGAGCCGGAACGCCCGCGGGCAGCGCGACCACAATGCGCTCGATCTCCGGCAGCCCAAGCAAAAGCTCGACACTCCAAGACAGGAGCGGCCGGCCGGCGAGCGGGACGAGCGCCTTGGGATGAGTCGATCCCAGACGCTCGCCGCGCCCAGCGGCAAGGATCAGCGCCAGCGCCAATCCCGGTATCCCTGCGCGTGCCTGTACCCGCCCGGCCGTAGTCCGTAGCCCGCCTACCCGGCTGCGGCGACCGTCGTCTGACGCGATGCAGAGCCGGCGAGCAGCTCGTCGAGGTAGGTCTCGGCCTCTTCCTCGTCCTTGTCCAGGGCGTACATCAGCTCGGACGCGAGGATCTTCTTGGCGCGCGTGAACATCTGCTTCTCGCCGGTCGACAGGCCCTTTTCGGACTCGCGCAAAGCGAGGTTGCGCACGACCTCGGCGAGCTCGTAGATATCGCCCGTCTTGATCTTGTCGCGGTTGTGCTTGAACCGGCGGTTCCAGTTCTTGGGCATCTCCGAGACTTCGTCCTGGAGCACGTCGAGGACCTTCTTGACCGTCTCCTCGTCGATCACCCTGCGCAGGCCGGCCAGCGCCGCGTTCTCGGTCGGCACCTTGACCGTCATGTCGTTGTGCAGGATCTTGATCGTCAGATACTCGCGCCGAACGCCTGCCATCTCCATATCTTCCTTACCCTCGACCTTGCCGGCGCCGTGGTGGGGATAGACGACGTTATCGCCGAGCTCGAACTCGATCAGCTCCACTTCGCGGCTGACCTCGATCTCTGCCAGTACGGCATCGGCCGACTCCTCGGCCTCGATAACGCTTGAGGGGGCTTCGATTGCTTGTGCGGGAATGGTGATCCTCCTTCGTTGCGGCCTGTCCGGGGAGACTAGGCCCGTGTCCAAGTTCTGAGGGGCGAGGACCGTGGCCTGGCTGGCTGGCCGGCGGGCAATCGCGCCTATGTCGTCTGTGCGGCGGAGCCCGTGGCCCAGATGACCACGATCGCGCCTATGTCGGGGGCGTGGTTAGGTCTGCAGATAGCGGTCCACGAGGTTGATCTCCTGCAGCCGGCGCAGCCCCTCGCGAATGTCTTTGGCCCTGATCTCGCCCACGCCGTCGACCGCCTCGAGCTCCGAGTCGGTCGCGGCCAGCAGCTCGTCGAGGCCACCGAACTCGGTCACGACCTGGGTGACCACGAGCTTGGGCAGGCGCGGGATGCGGCCGAGTACGCGATACCCGCGCGGGGAGACAGGGTAGTCGAGCGTGTTGAGCTTGCGGTCGTAGCCGAGCAGCTCCGCCAAGCGCCCGAAGTCGAGCAGGTCTTGGTGCACGAGCCGTCCGATCCCTTCGAGCGCCGCGGCGAACGCTTCGTCGGAGTAGCTGGAGAGGTAGTCGCGCACGAGCGCAGCCTTCTCGGCGGCGGCGCCGACCATCGTCTCCTCGAGCTGCATCTCGATCAGCCGCCCCTCGGAGCCGAGCTCGACGATGTAGCGCTCGATCTCCACGGCCATGCGCGTCACGAGCTCCGAGCGCTGCAAGACGGTGAGCACGTCGTGCAGCGTCGTGCCGCCCTCGAACTCCAGCGCGGTCAGGCGCGTTGAGACCTGGTCCAGACGGGTGCGGTACTTCTCCAGGGTGGCCAGCGCCTGGTTGGCCTTGGCCAGCACGACGGGGATGTCGGCGAGGATGTACTTGACGGCGTCGACGTATACCGAGACGACCTCGCGGCGCTGGGAGATGGCGATCACCAGGGCGTCGGTCTGCTTGGACACGCGCTCGGCCGTGCGATGGCGGGTGCCGGTCTCGTGCGACAAAATGGTCGGGTCGGGCATCAGCTGGACGTTGGCCATCGCGATCTTGGTCGCGTTGGCGTTCAGGATGATCGCCCCGTCCATCTTTGCGACCTGGTAGAGGAACGCGGGCGTGTAGTCGATGTCGAGCTTGATCCCGCCCGAGTTCAGGAAGCTGAGCTCTTCGGGCTCGCCGATCACGATCAACCCGCCGGTGCGGGCGTGCAGGATCGACTCGATCCCCTCACGCAGGGCGGTGCCCGGCGCGATCATCTCCAGAGCCTTCATCAGCCCCGGCTCCGGTCGTGCGTCCGTGTCTAAATCTTCGCCGGATCTGGGGGCCACGGGGTCATATTCTACGGCATAGAGCCATTTTTCGGCCTCTCCTGCGCCGGGGATGGACGACACGACCCGGACCGACGAAGGTGGACGGGGTGGCGACCCGGCCCGAACCGAGCAGGCAACCCGGGATGCGAGACCGGGCTCAGGCAACGAGCGCAGGGGCGCGATCGGGCTCTTCGGCGCGTTGCGGGCCCGTGCCAAGCGCGACCTTCAACGCCTCGCGCAGCGTGGCCACCTCGTGCGTCCCCGTGCCGCTCTGTGGCGGGGCAATGGGAGCCGCCAAGCCGTGCTTGTCAGCCTCCTGCAAGCGGCGTTCGGGATGACCCACCCAGCGCAGCTCGCCGGTGAGCCCGAGCTCGCCAAAGCACGCCCGCGGGAGGTCGCGATCGGCAGCCCCCGCACGCGCGGTGATGACCGGCACCCCCCGCGCCGCGCTCGCGACGGCCAGCGCCACCGCCAGATCGCTGCCGGGCTCCTCCACGCGCACGCCGCCGACGACATTGACGAACACGTCGGCCCCGCCGAGCGTCACGCCCCCGTGCCGCGTGAGAATCGCCAGGATCATCGCCAAGCGGTTGCGATCCAAGCCCGAGACGACCCGCCGCGGCTGGTCGAGCTCGGAGGGCGTGACCAGCGCCTGGACCTCGACGAGCAGTGGACGCGAGCCCTCCATCGCCGCCAAGACGACGCTGCCGGGCGCACAGGTGGCGCCGGCGACAAAGCGCGCGGAGGCGTCGAGCACCTCTACCAGGCCGCCCTGGCGCATCTCGAACAGGCCCGCCTCGTTGGTCGAGCCAAAGCGATTCTTCAGCGCGCGCAGCTCACGGTAGGGCCGCTCGCGCTCGCCCTCGAACTGCAGCACGCAGTCGACCAGGTGCTCGAGCACGCGCGGACCGGCCAGCGCGCCGTCCTTGGTCACGTGGCCGACCAGCACGACCGCGATCGAACGCGCCTTGGCGAGCTCCATGATGCGCGCCGCGACCTCCCGCACCTGACCGGTGCCGCCGGGAGCCAAAGAGCGGGTTGGTCGCGATTCCTCGCCGGCGCGCAGGGTCTGCACGGAGTCGATCACGCACACGTCGGGGGTGTGGGCGTCGAGCGTGTCGAGCACCGCGTCCAGGGCGGTCTCGGCGATGATCGGCACCTCCAGGGATGGGTTGTGACCATCGCCCGACCCGAGGCGCTCGGCGCGCAGGCGGACCTGCTCGGCGGACTCCTCGCCACTGACGTACAGCGTGCTGTGCCCGGCGGCGGCGAGGTTGCCGAGCGCCATGTTGGTGAGCGTCGACTTGCCGATCCCGGGCGAGCCGCCGAGCAGCACGAGCGAGCCGGGAACGAGGCCGCCGCCGAGCACGCGGTCGAGCTCGCCGATACCGGTCGACAGGCGGGTCGTGGCGGTGGCGCCGACCTCGCGCAGCAGACGGGGCGCACGCGGCCCGTCGCCGGCGAGCGCGAGGGCGCCGGGAGGGCCGTCCGCTCTCTCTCGTTGGCCAACAAGCGCGCGCGCACGCGCACGCGCGCGTTCACTGCGCGTCGCGACCAACGTACCCCAAGCCTCGCACCCCGGACAGCGGCCATGCCACTGCGGCGAGCGCAAGCCGCACTCAGAGCAGATGTGGATCGTGTCGCGTGCCACGGCACGCAGCGTACGCGCCCGCGGGGACGGCTTCTAGGACTCGGCCGGCGGGTCGGGTGGGGAGTCGGTGTCTCCCTCGCCGTCGACGAGCTCGGGGTCATCGCCGCCCGGACCACCCTTGCCCGCGCCGACCGCGACGGGGGTCTTGGCTTTCTTGGGCTTGACGACCGTGAGCCGCACATCGTCGTCCTCGCCCTCGGGGGCGGGGTTGACGACGACGGTGGCGCCGGGGACGAGCTGCTCGCGCAGGACGAAGTCGGCCAAAGGGTCCTCGATGTAGCGCTGGATCGCGCGGCGCAAAGGACGGGCGCCCATCGACGGGTCCCAGCCCTTCTCGACGAGCAGGTCCTTGGCGGGGTCGGTCAGCTCCAGCTGCAGCTCGCGCTCGGCCATCGACTCACGGATCCGCAAAAGCAAAAGCTCGACGATCTGCTTGATCTCATCGCGCTGCAGCTTGTGGAAGACGATCACGTCGTCGATGCGGTTCAGGAACTCGGGGCGGAAGACTTTCTTGAGCTCGCCCATGATGCGCGTCTTCATGTCCTCGTAGGTGATGCCGGTCTCATCGTCTGAGACGGCGAAGCCGAGAGGGGTGTTGCGCGCGATCTCAGAGGCCCCGATGTTGGAGGTCATGATCACGATCGCGTGGCGGAAGTCGACGGTCCGCCCTTGGGCATCGGTGAGCCGCCCGTCCTCGAGGATCTGCAGGAGGATGTTGAAGACGTCGGGGTGAGCCTTCTCGATCTCGTCGAGCAAAAGCACGGAGTAGGGCTTGCGGCGCACGGCCTCGGTCAGCTGGCCGCCCTCGTCGTAGCCGATGTAGCCGGGCGGGGAGCCGACCAGGCGCGAGACGGCGTGCTTCTCCATGTACTCGGACATGTCGATCCGGATCATCGCGTCGTCATCGCCGAACAGAAACTCGGCGAGGGTGCGCGCGAGCTCGGTCTTGCCGACACCGGAGGGGCCGAGGAAGATGAAGGAGCCGGTCGGGCGCTTGGGGTCCTTCAGGCCAGCGCGCGAGCGGCGGATCGCCTTGGAGATGACCTCGATCGCGGGGTGTTGGCCGATCACGCGCTTGTGCAGTTCGTCCTCCATGCGCATCAGCTTCTGGGTCTCGGCCTCAGTGAGCTTGAAGACGGGGATGCCGGTCCACATCGAGACGATGTCGGCGATCTCCTCCTCGCCGATCGAGGGCCGCTCGCCGGACTCGCCGGCTTCCCACTCTTCCTCCAGCTCGCGTTTCTTGTTCGTGAGCTTGCGCTCCTGATCGCGCAGAGCCGCGGCCTTCTCGAACTCCTGTGCCTCGATCGCGGCCTCCTTTTCGCGGCGCGTGGACTCGACTTCGTCCTCGAGCTCGCGATTGGCGGGCGGGGAGGTCATCGACTTCATGCGCGTGCGCGAGGCGGCCTCGTCGATCAGGTCGATCGCCTTGTCGGGCAGGAAGCGGTCGGAGATGTAGCGGTCGGCGAGTTCCCCGGCGGCGCGCAGCGCCTCGTCGGTGATCTGGACCTTGTGGTGGGACTCGTAGCGGTCGCGCAGGCCTTTGAGGATCTCGACCGTCTGGTCGATCGTCGGCTCCTCCACGCGGATCTGCTGGAAGCGGCGCTCAAGGGCGGAGTCGCGCTCCAGGTACTTGCGGTACTCGTCCAGGGTGGTCGCGCCGATCGTCTGCAGCTCGCCCCGGGCAAGAGCCGGCTTGAGGATCGAAGCGGCGTCGATCGCGCCCTCGGCGGCGCCGGCGCCGACCAAGTTGTGCAGCTCGTCGATGAACAGGATGATGTCCCCGCGCTGGGTGATCTCTTTCATCACCTTCTTCAGGCGCTCCTCAAACTCACCCCGGTACTTCGAGCCGGCCACAAGCGCGGCCAGGTCCAGCGTGTAGATCTGCTTGTTGCGCAAGAGCTCGGGCACGTCGGAGGCGATGATCCGCTGCGCGAGCCCCTCGACGACGGCGGTCTTGCCCACGCCGGGCTCGCCGATCAGGACGGGGTTGTTCTTGGTGCGCCGCGAGAGGATCTGCATGATCCGCTCGATCTCGGTCTCGCGCCCGACGCACGGATCGAGCTTGCCTTCGGCGGCTAGCTTGGTCAGGTTGCGCCCGAACTGGTCGAGCAGCTTCGATGACTTCTTGCCCTCGCCCGAACCCGAGCCCGAGCCGGCCCCCGCCCCGGCGCCCGCGCCCTGCTGGCGGCGCCCGCCCGGACCGGAGAGCATGCGGATGACCTCGTTGCGGATCTTCTCGGAGTCGGCGTCGAAGTCGAGCAGGATGCGCGCGGCCACGCCCTCGTTCTCGCGCACGAGCCCGAGCAGGATGTGCTCGGTGCCGATGTAGTTGTGGCCCAGCGACAGCGCCTCGCGCAAGGCGAGCTCCAGCACCTTCTTGGCGCGCGGCGTGAACGGGATCTGCCCGGAGGTGACCTCCTCGCCGGAGCCGACGATGCGCACGACCTGCGCGCGCACACGCTCGACGGTGATGTCCAGCGACTCGAGCACCCGCGCGGCCAGGCCCTCCTCCTCGCGCAGCAGACCGAGCAGGATGTGCTCGGTGCCGATGTAGTTGTGCTTGAGCGTTCGCGCCTCCTCCTGCGCGAGAACGACCACCTGCCGGGCCCGTTCTGTAAATCGCTCGAACATGGTGCAATCCTTCCTGCGAGGGCGGAGCCTCAAGCGCTATGTCGCCTCGTGGGCGCTTCTGAAGCAGTCTACCAACAGGGGTCCCCAGCCCCGCGCGTCAGGTCCGCAGGGCCGGGAAGAGGATGACCTCGCGGATCGAGTCGCGACCGGTGAGCAGCATCACCAGGCGATCGATCCCGATGCCCACACCGCCCGCGGGCGGCATGCCCTGCTCCAGGGCCTCGACGAAGGACTCGTCGTAGGGCTGGGTCTCCTCCTCGCCGATCAAATCGGCCAGGCGCCGCTGAGCGGCGAAGCGCTCGCGTTGGACGTCGGGGTCGGTGAGCTCGGAGAAGGCGTTGGCGATCTCCATCCCCCCGGCAAAGGCCTCCCAGCGCTCGACCAGGCCGGGGGTGGAACGGTGCGCGCGCGCGAGCGGAGAGAGCTCGACGGGGTAGTCGAGCACGAACGTGGGCTGGATCAGGGTCGGCTCGACGAGCTTGGAAAGGAGGTCGTCGGCCAGCTGAAACCAGGTGTCGCCATTGATCTGCACCTGCAGGTCAAGCCGCGTGACGGCCGCGCGCAGCCCGTCGGGGTCCTCGCGATGGGCCAGCACGTCGATGCCGGTGGCGTCGGAGATGGCCTGCGCGAAGGCGATACGCCGCCACGGCGCCGAGAAGTCCAGCTCGCCCGAATAGCCGACCGCCGCGGCGGCGGCCCGGATGAGCTGTTCGGTGCGCTGGGCGGCGTCGGCGTAGTCGGCGTAGGCCTCGTAGAACTCGATCACCGTGAACTCGGGGTTGTGCTTGGTGGAGACCCCCTCGTTGCGGAAGTTCTTGCCCAGCTCGTACACACGCTCCAGCCCGCCAACCAGCAGGCGCTTGAGATAGAGCTCGGAGGCGATGCGCAGGTAGAGGTCGCGATCGAGGAAGTTGTGATGGGTCGTGAACGGATGCGCGAGCGCGCCCCCGTACAGCGGCTGCAAAATCGGCGTCTCCACCTCGACGAAGCCGGCGCCGTCGAGGTGGGCGCGGATCGCCGAGACGATGCGCGCGCGGTCGATGAACAGGCGGCGGGCGTCACCGCCTGAGATCAGGTCCAGCTCACGCCGGCGGTAGCGGGTCTCGGTGTCGGCGAGGCCGTGGAACTTGTCCGGCGGCGGACGCAGCGCCTTGGTCAGCAGCACAAAGGCGTCCACGCGCAGCGAAAGCTCGCCGCGACGGCTGCGCAACGGAGCGCCGTCAACGCCGATCAGATCGCCGAGGTCCAGAGTGCTCAGCCGCGCGTAGGCCTCCTCGCCGAGAACGTCAATACGCGCGTGCAGCTGGATGCGCCCGGTGCGATCGATCAGATCGATGAACGTCGCCCGGCCCGACCCGCGACGAGCGGCGATGCGCCCGGCGACGCGGTGGCGGTCCTCGGTCTCCTCGCCGGTCTGCAGGTGCTCATAGGCGGCGAGCAGGGAGTCGATCGGCTCGACGCCGGGGAACGTGTAGGGGAACGCGCTCGGGTCGGTCTCGGCCAGGCGCCGGGCCTTGGCGCGGCGCTCTGCGATCAGCTCGGGTAGGCCGTGCCTGGCGCCATCGGACGGGTCGGGTCGGGCGGCCTCCCCATCCGCGGAGGAGTGCTCCTCGTCGGTTCCGCTCATGGCGGTGAGACTACTTCAGGCCGACGTCGATCTTGGTGATCTTCAGCTTGCGCGCCGGTCCGCGCGGGACCTTGACGGCGACGGTCTCGCCGCGCTTGTGCCCGAGCAGCGCCCGTCCTACGGGGGACTCGTTGGAGAGCTTGTTCTCCAGGGGCTTGGCCTCGGCCGAGCCGACGATCGTGTACTTGACGGATTTGCCGGTCTTTTCGTCTTTGACGTGCACGACCGAGCCGACCTGGACGACGTCGGTGGAGAGGTCCTTGGTCTCGATCACCGTCGCCAGCCGCAGCTTCTCCTGCAGCTGCATGATCCGGCTCTCGAGCATCGCCTGCTCGTTCTTGGCATCGTCGTACTCGGAGTTCTCGGAGATGTCGCCGAACTCGCGCGCCTCCTTGATGCGCTCGGCCACCTCACGGCGCTTGGCGGTGGACAGCTCCTGCAGCTCGTCCTTCAGCTTGGCGAGGCCTTCGGGGGTGAGGATGACGTCCTTGGGCATGTGACTGCGACCCTCTGTCGGGTTGGTGGGTGTGGCCCCTGTGTCGGGTTGTCGTGACGATCAAAAAACCCCGCCTGTCAGGCGGGGACCGCCGACGCCGAGGGCGTGGCGAGCGCGCCAGTATACCGTGGCGCGTGGGTCTCCAAAAGACCCCGTACGCCCGCGAGCGTCTCGGCTGCGAGCAGCGCCTCGTTCAAGCGCTTGGCAACCGCCGGATCGAGCCCCAGACGCGCCACATACCAGGGGTAGTGCTTGCGCAGGTAGCGCGTCGCGCGGGGCTCCCCGAGGTGCTCGATCGCGCGAGAGATCGTCCAGTCCAGCTCGTCGAGCACCTCAGCCCGCGTGGGCGCAGCGTCGGGGTCGCGCGCGCCGAGCAGCTGTTCGAACAGCCACGGATTGCCGAGCGCGCCACGGGCGAGCATCACCGCGGCGGCGCCCGTCTGCTCATAGGCCGCCAGTGTGCTGGGCGCATCGTGCAGCCCGCCGGTCAAGATCACCGGGGCGTCGAGCGTGGCCACCAGACGCGCGGCCAGCTCATAGTCGGGCACGCCACGGTGGTGTACGGCGGCCGAGCGGGGATGAAAGCCGATCGCCGCAGCACCACCCTCGGCGACGAGGCGGTGGGCCAGCTCGTATCCGCTGATGTCACCGGGCGCAAGGCCCGAGCGCAGCTTGACCGTGACCGGCAGGGAACGTCCGGCGCCGGCGCCCAGGCCCTCGCACTCGCCTTCACCTACACCCCCACCCACACGCGCAACCAACCCTTCGGCCGCTCCCCTACCCGCACGCGCAGCCAACCCTTCGGCCAACTCCCTACCCGCACGCGCAGCCAACCCTTCGGCCGCCCCCTCGCACGCGGCCCGGGTGACCGCTACCGCGAGATCCGGGTTGGCCAACATGCCCGCGCCCGCGCCGGTGCGCCGCACCTTGGGGACGGGGCAGCCCATGTTGATGTCGATCGCGTCTGCGTCGGTGTGCGCCGCGATGTGGGCCGCGGCCGCGCGCATGATCTGCGGGTCCTCGCCGAACAGCTGGATCGAGACCGGGCCGCCCGCGATCGGCGGGGCCGGCTCCCGCTCGCGCGGGTCGATGCGCAGCATCTCCACGCAGGTGCGCTCGTTGCGGTAGTGGATCGCGTGCGAGGAGACCATCTCCGAGACGGCCATGCCCGCCCCGTAGCGCTTGGCCTGCAGGCGCACGAACCAGTTGCCGATGCCCGCCAGCGGCGCCAGCAGCACGCGGTTGGGCACGCGCAGCGAGCCAAGCGTCCATGGGTCAGTTAGAACACGAGTGTCGGCCACGTGTCCATTGTTGCGAGATTTCACATGCGGGCCGCGTCGGCTGGCGGGCTCACGAGCTCACGAGTTGCGCTCGTGCAGCAACCGCAGCCCGGTCAGCGTCAGCAGATCGTCGACTTCCGAGATCTCCTCGGTGTAGGGGACGACCAGCCCCGCCAGGCCGCCGGTGGCGATCGCGTGGGCGCGCTCGCCGAGCTCGTCGTAGAGCCGGCGCAGGATCGCGTCGATCGCGCCGGCGTAGCCGTAGACGACGCCCGAGCGGATCGCGTCGATCGTGTTCTTGCCGATCACGCTGCGCGGTGGGGCCAGTTCGATCTTCGGCAGGCGCGCGCCACGTTCGGACAGCGCTTCCAGCGAGACCTCGATGCCGGTCATCAGCGAGCCACCGAGATAGTCGCCCTCGGCGGATACGACGTCGAAGGTGGTGGCGGTGCCAAAGTCCACACACACGGCGGGACCGCCATCGCCGAAGCGCTCGCGCAGGGCGACTGCGTTGACCAGCCGATCGGCGCCGATCTCGCGTGGGTTGTCGTAGCGGATCGCCATCCCGGTCTTGATGCCGGGGCCGACCACGAGCATCTCTTGGCCGAGATAGCGCTGCGCCATCGCCGTCCATTCGGGCTCCAGATGGGGGACCGTGGAGGAGACGATCGAGGCGTCGATGTCCGCGAAGCCCAGGCCGCGCAACCCGAGCAGGTTGCTCAGCGCAGCGCCGAGCTGATCGGCCGTTGAGTCGCGCACGGTCGCAAACCGCCAATGCTCGACGAGCTCTGAGTCGCGGTAGGCCCCGAAGTGGGTCTGGGTGTTGCCGACGTCGACGACCAGGAGCATGTGTGCGCATTATGCTGCCTGGCGTGAACCTCAAGCCGAATGGCAGTCGGACTCGTGAGCCGAGGAGTCGGACTCGTGCACGGGCAGTCGCGCTCGGGAATGGGGAGTCGCGCTGATGGACGTAAAGCTGTACGCGCTGCCGGCCTCACACCCGTGCGCGGCCGTCGAGGTGGCGTTGCGGATGAAGGCGATCGAGTTTCGTCGCATCGACTGGCTGCCGACGATGGAGCGCGTCGTGGGTCCGCTGCGCTACGGCGGGCGCACCGTGCCCGGCATGCGCATCGACGGCGAGCGGCTGGTGGGCTCCCGCACGATCATGCGCCGCCTGGACGAGCTCGTGCCCGAGCCGGCGCTGCTGCCGCCCGTCGGCGACGAGCGCCGTGAGCGCGTCCTGGAGGCCGAGCGCTGGGGCGATGAGGTGCTGCAGGACGTCCCCCGGCGTCTGCTCGACGTCGCCTTCACGCGCCGGCCCGCCGCCATGGAGAGCTACGCCGGCGGCGCCAAGCTGCCGCTGCCGATCGGTGCGTTGCGTCCCGCGATGGGGATCACGGCGCGCCTGATGGCGCAGAAGAACCACGCCACCGAAGCCGCCGCGCGCGCCGACCTGCAAGCGCTGCCCGCACAGCTCGAGCGTGTCGAGACGTGGATCGCCGAGGGCCTGCTCGGGAGCGAGACCCCGAACGCCGCGGACCTGCAGATCGGGTCCTCGATCCGCCTGCTGCAGACGATCGCCGACGTGCGTCCGCTGCTCGCCGATAGGCCCGCCACGGCGCTTACGCGCTACTTCCCGCCGGGCGTGGGCGAAGTGCCCGCCGGCACTCTGCCCGGCGAGTGGCTGCCCACGTCCGCGACGGCGCCGGCCCCCGCTCCCCCACAGCCGTAGGCCACGCCGCCAACCGCCAACCCCTGCTCTCGCACAGCCTCAGGCCGGGCCGCCAACCGCCGACCCCTACTCTCGCACAGCCTCAGGCCGGGCCGCCAACCGCCAACCGCTGTCCGCGAGCCGATAAGGTCCTGCCCCGACGATGACGCCCCCTGCCCTGAGCGCCGAGGAGATCCGCGATGTGAACACGCGGTATCACGACGTGGCCGCCGACCACTACGACTCCAAGTGGGGCATCGACTTCGGCGACGTGGGCGGCGAGCAGGTGCGCGCCAAAGTGCGCAAGGCGCTCGGCTCCGGCGCGCCCGAGCGCTTCGAGCGCACCCTGGAGATCGGGGCGGGAACGGGGTACTTCACCCTGAACATGCTGCGCGCCGGGATGATCGGGACGGCCACGTGCAGCGACATCTCGCCGGGGATGCTGGCGACGCTGCGCGCCAACGCCAAACGGCTCGGGTTGAAAGTCAAAACCAAGGCCGCCGACGCCGAGAAGCTGCCGTTCGCCGACGGCTCGTTCGACCTCGTGTTCGGACACGCCGTGCTGCACCACATCCCCAACCTGGACCAGGCACTCGAGGAATTCGCGCGCGTGCTGGCGCCCGGCGGGCGGATCATGTTCGCCGGTGAGCCCTCGCGCTACGGTGACATGCTGGCAGGCGCGCCCAAGCGCGCCGCGGGTACTGTGGCGCCGTTGTGGCGCCGAGCGGTCGGCGCCCGTCCCGCCCCGCCGGCCGAGGGCGGCGCGCCCGATGCGGCGCTCGAGGGAGTCGTCGACGTGCACGCGTTCGCGCCGGGCGAGCTCTCGCGCGTCGCGCGCGCGGCCGGCTTGAAAGACGTGCACGTGCGCGGCGAGGAGCTGCTGGCCAACTGGTTTGGCTGGACCAACCGCACGCTGGAGGCGACCGCCGACCCGCGCGACGTGCCGTGGGCGTGGCGCCAGTACGCCTACCGCGGATACCTGCTGCTGCAGAGCGTGGACCGGCGCATGCTCGAGTCGCGACTGCCCGCGACGATGTTCTACAACCTGATGCTGACCGCGCGTCGATGACCTTTCAGATCTGGCCGTGCCCCGTTAGCTGAGTGAGCGGTCACCCCGCGTAGCCGAGTGCGCGCCCGCGTAGCCGAGTGGGCGCGCCCCCGTAGCCGAGCGCGCCCTGTCCGGCCTGCCGCGCTCGGCGGCTAGGCCTTCGCGCGCGACCTGCGCGGGCGGACTCGCGCCAGCCGTACGCTTGCGGTGCGCGCCTGGGCGGGTGCGGGCGCGGACTTGACGATCGACAGGCTGGCGTTCAGTCGCCCGCGATGAGCGGCGAACAACCGGCGGCCGAAAGCGTTGAGCTTTACGAGGACCGACAGCGTCTTGCCGGAGGCGACCGAGAACTTCGCCACGCCGATCGTCTTCAGCGCGTATCGCGTGCGGGCCCTGGCCGACGCCGCCGTGTGCCCGCTGCCCGCGGCGGGCTTGACCTTGACCAACACCCTCAGCGCGAGCTTGCCGCTGCACCTGCCCGCGCCCGTTCCGCGAAGCTCGACCAGCGCGCGGTAGCGGCTGCGCACGGCGATCTTCTTGTTGACCAGCGACGCGCCGCAGGCGCCGACGGTGAACGGCCCGAACGGCGCCACTCCGCCGCGGCCTTGCGAGGCGCCGCCGGTGTCCGTGCCGGTGCTGGTGGCGGTGTCGTTCGTCCCGTTGCCGGAGCCTCCCCCGCCCGGTTCTTCGCCGCCGGGCGCTTTGCCCGGTTTGCCGCCCCCGGGTTCTTTGCCTCCGCCTGGTTCTTTGCCGCCTTTGCTCGGTTCGGCGTAGGTGAACCGGTCGTCCGCGTTCGGGGCGCTGACGCCGATCGGGGTTTCCACCGTGACATCGACGGCGCCCTTCGCGCCGGACGGCGAGACGGCTTCGATCGTTTTGCCCGAGATCACCTTGAAGCTCGTCGCGTCGTTGTTGCCGAAGCGCACGGCGGTCGCTTCCGCGATGTGTTCGCCGGCGATCGTGACCGTGGTGCCGCCGGCGGTCGGGCCTTCGTCTGGCTCGACCGAATCGACCGACGGACCGGGTCCGAATATCCACGCCCCTCCTTTGTGATCGGCCGAGCGGCCCCCGACGAGCCGGAACACCCCGTCGAAGGACAGCGCCACGCTCGAGCCGAACTTGACGCTGGAGCGTGCGACAGGGCTCGGTTCCAGCTGTTCGGCCGCGGTCCAGCCGCCGCCGGAGCGTTCGAACAGCTGCGCGGTCCCCCTGCCTTCGTCGCGCATGGCGCCGATCAGCGCTGTTTGGCCGTCGCCGGAGAGCGCCACGCCGGCGCCGAACTCTTCGCCCGCTTCGCCGTCGCCGGTGAGCAGTTCGCCCTCGCTCCAGCCGGCGCCCGGGGCCGAGGACGCGAACGCCCACGCGGCCCCTGTGCGATCCTCGTAGCCGGCGCCGCCGACCAGCGCCGTCGTGCCTTCACCCGAGAGCGCCACGCTTGACCCGAAGCGGGCCCCCACTTCCGCTGCTTCTTCTCTGCTCTCGCGAGCGTGTCGTTCCGCTTCGGTTTCCCCGGAGCGTTCGGGTTCGCCGGCCGCTTCGAGCCTCACGGAGGTCGGCTGTTCGCCCGCCGCGAAGTCGTGGAAGACCCACACGGCGCCCTTGTGGCCGGGATAGCCGGGCGCGCCGACCAACGCCGTGTGACCGTCGGCGGAGAGCGCGACGCTTTGACCGTACAGGCCTGAGCCTTCGCCTTCGTGTTCGCGGCCGGCGCCGAACATGCCTTCGCCTTCGCTTCCGGCTTCCCCCTTTGCGGGGTCGATCAGTTCCGCCGTTTTCGACCAGTTAGAGCCCGAGCCCGTGAACACGAAGGCCCGGTGCGCGTATAGGGGAGCCCCGACCAGCACCGTCGTGCCGTCGGCGGAGATGGCGACAGAGCGGCCAAAGCGATTTTGGCATTCCCCGTTCGGGTTGGTGCTTTGGCATTCCCCGTTCGGATTGACCAGTTCCTTCGCCAAGGTCCAATGCGACGTGGCGCTCGCGCGCGTGAAGATGAACACCGCCCCGCTGTTGTCGCGCGCGTGCGGGGCGCCGATCACGGCCTCATCGCCGTCGGCCGACAGCGCGACGCTGATGCCGAAGCGACAGGCGTGCGCGGCTTCCCCGCTTTCCTGCTCGTCGAGGGCTTCTTCGGGCGTTTCGTTGCCGCATGCTTCGGGTTCGCGGTCTTCGACCGGCATCTGAAGCTCCGAGCCTTCCTGCCACTGCCCCGCCACGCGCGTGAACACCCAGGCCGCTCCGGGGCCTTCGACCTGGCCCGGTCCGCCGTCCTCAAAGGGCGCGCCGACCAGCGCTGTTTCGCCGTCGCCGGAGAGCGCGACGCTCGTCCCGAATTTGTCGCCGCGACTCTCTTCTTCGGGCGTGATGAACGTGCGTTCCGAGCCTTCGGCCTTAACCACCGGGCCGCTGGCCAGCGAGGTCTGAGAAAGCTGGGAGAGCAGCAGCACCGCCAGCGAGAGCAGCGCCAGCAAGAGCAGCGTGCTCGGCGCCGCCGCCCTCCATGGCGGGCGCACTGCTCCGCGCCCCCGCGCTGCAGAAGCGATGAATCTGATCACCGAAAATGTCTCCGTCCCGTTTTCAGGAAGCGGCCGCCGGACTCGAACATGCGCAACCCTCCTTAGTCGCGTATGGGCACCGCGGCGGCCACGTCCGCCGCCACCGTCTCCTACCTGTCTGTCTCCATCTGAAACGGTACCATCTAGGCCAGCCTGAGTCGAACGGTCAACCGCTGGGCGGCGGCGTGCGGGAATACACTGCCTGCATGCTGGAGGACCGTCACGAGGGGTTTCCGCTGTTCCCCCTGGATCTGGTGGCGCTGCCGACCGAGACCGTGCCGCTGCATGTGTTCGAGGAGCGCTACCTGCTGATGGTGCAGGAGTGCCTGGAGCAGGAGCGCGAGTTTGGGATCGTATGGCTGTCAGACGAGGAGCTGCACGAGGTCGGATGCGCGTGTGAGATCGACCACATCGTGCAGCGCGACGAGGACGGCACGCTCGACATCGTCGTGCACGGAACCCAGCCGTTGCGCGTGATCGAGCGCCAGAGCGACCTGGCCTACCCAGCGGCGATCGTCGAACCGCTCGAGGATGAAGCGGAGCTGGCCGACCCCGAGGTCGCGCAGGTGGCGCGTGAGCTGTACGGCGAGCTGGTGCAGGAGGCGACCGACCGGCTGTTGAGCGAGCGCGAACTGGAGGAGCTCGACGCCTACACGATGGCCGGCACCGTCGAGTTCGGGACCGACGCCAAGCAGGAGCTGCTCGAGCTGCGCTCGGAGAACGCGCGCATGCGCCTGCTGGCGATGCTGTTCCAGGCCGCGCTCAAGCGGCTGCAGCTGCTCGATCGCGCCCAGGCGCGGGCCAGGTCAAACGGCAAGGTGCGGTTCGGCTGAGGCCGCCACGTCACCGCCGCGTCAAACACTCACCGCCACCCCGCCCCGCCGCGGATCGCCGGCGCCGCTCAGCTCACCACCGGCATTGCGCACCGCCTGCACGCCACCGAAGAACAGGTTGAGGTCGTGAAAGCCGACGATCTCACGCTCGGCCCCCGCGAGGGCCTGCCCGGGCGCGGGCGCCGGCCCCGCCTCGCGCAGGGCGCCGGACACATCGATGCCGGGCTCGTGGTAGACGACCCTGCTCTCCACGTGTACGCGTGGAGCACGCACGGCCTCGACGACGTCCAGGCCATGATCGACCACTCCGACGATCGTTTGCAACAGCGCCGAGCGGATGCGATTGGAGCCCGCCGAGCCCAGCACCAGCTCAACCTCACCGCGGGGGTCCAGCACGATCGACGGCGCCATCATGCTCGGCATGCGCCGGCCGGCGGGGTGGCGGTGAAAACCGAACGGATTGAGGTCCTCCTCTCCCATCACATTGTTCAGGTGCATGCCCGTGCCCGGCACGACCACACCGGAACCCTCGCCGTTGGTGCTCGTCACGCTGCACGCGCGCCCGTGAGCGTCGAGTACGGAGATGTGGGTGGTCGAGCCCAGGCGTGAGTCATCCGGCCCCTGGCCGGTCCCCAAACCAGGACCTGGATCCTCAAACTCCGCATCCTGCGGCGCTTGCAGGCGCGCGGCCAGGAACCGCTCGAGAAACCCTTCCTCGGACAGCCCCTGCAGGAACTCGGGTGTGCGCTCGGCCTGCGCGGCTTCCATCGCAGCCAGGATCCCGGCGAGCCGCGGTGGGCGCGGGCCGCGATCGAGCAGCGCCAGCGCATAGGCCAGCAGCGCGCCCCCCGCGGAGGGCGGCGGGTTGGTGAGAACCGTGCGATCGCGATAGCCCACACGCACGGGAACACGCTCCACCACCCGATAGGCGGCCAGCTCGTCCGCCTGCAGCGAGCCGCCGCGGGCGGTCAGCCACTCGCACACCGCGTGGGCGACATCGCCGCGATAGAACGGCTCGGCGCCCTCACCTCCGAGCAGCTCGAGCGCGTCGGCCAGATCGGGGTTGCGCAGCAGCTCGCCCTCGCGCAGCACGCGCCCGGCGGGCGCCCACAGCGCGGCGCACTCGGGCGTGGAGGTCAACAGGTCGGCGAGGATCTCGGCGACGTACGCCTGGCTCGCGTTCAGCCTCACTCCCTCGCGGGCTGCCCGAGCGGCGGGAACGGTCAGCTCGGCGAGCGCCATCGTGCCGTAGCCCTCGACCGCCGCGCACACGCCGGCGGGCATCCCGTACACACCGCAGGAGGCGGGGCCGATGTAGAAGACCTGCACGGCATCGCCGAACGACACGTCGATCGCCTCCAGCTCGACCGCTCCGAGATCGCTGCGGCGGGCCGGCGCCTGCACGAAGAAGTCGAGCAGCACCGGCTGCTCATCGGGCCCGGCGATCAGCATGTGCCCACCAGCGCCCAGCCCGGTCAAAAGCGGCTCGGCCGCAAAGCTCATCAACATCGCCGCGACAGCCGCATCGACAGCGTTGCCGCCGGCCCGCAGCACCTCCGCGCCGGCCCGGGCGGTCAGCGGATGCCCGGCCGCGATGACACCGTGATCAGCGCTATCGCTCATGGCGGAGCGATAGCACAAGAAGATTGCTTACGACACACCTACAAGCTCGTCTGACGTTCGTCGGCCAAGCCAGGCAAGGACGCAGGAAGCGAAGTGTGCTCTGCACATGAGCGACCGAGGACGCAGCATGGCGCCGTGCCGACGGGCGTCAGACGCGCGGCATGAACTCGGGGACGTCAAGCTCGTCCACCGCGAGCGTGGCACGGCGCGCGCGAGCGGGACGCGGCGGCCCGCTGCTGGTGCGCCGCACCCGCGGCTCGCCGGCCGGCTCGCGCATGCCGCCGGCGTCGGCGTCGCGTGCGATCTGCCGGCGCGCGTGGTCGTAACCGGTGGCGACGACCGTGACCCATACCTGGTCGTCGAGCTTTTCGTCGACCATCGCCCCGAAGATGATGTTCGCGTCGGGATGCGCCGCCTCCGAGACGGCCTTGGCGGCCTCGTTGACCTCCCACAGCGACAGGTCGCGTCCGCCGGTTATCGACAGCAGGATCGAGCGGGCGCCCTCCATCGAGGTTTCGAGCAGCGGCGAGGCGACGGCCTGCATCGCGGCATCGACAGCGCGTTGCTCCCCGCCGACGCCCATGCCGATGCCCAGCAGCGCGGCGCCGGCATCGGACATGATCGTGCGCACGTCGGCGAAGTCGAGGTTGATCAGCCCGGGCAGGGTCACGAGGTCGGAGATGCCCTGCACACCTTGGCGCAGCACATCGTCGGCGACGCGGAACGCCTCGACCATCGCGGTCTGCTTGTCGAGCACGCTCAGCAGCCGATTGTTGGGCACCACGATCAGCGTGTCGACCTCCTCGGCCAGCGTCTGCACGCCGTGGTCGGCCTGCTCGGCGCGACGCGTGCCCTCAAAGCCGAACGGCTTGGTCACGATCGCGACGGTCAGCGCGCCGACTTCGCGGGCGATCCGCGCGACGACCGGGGCGGCGCCCGTGCCGGTGCCCCCGCCGGCCCCGGCGGTGATGAAGATCATGTCCGATCCCTTGAGCAGCGCCTTGATGCGGTCGTAGTCCTCCATCGCGGCCTGACGGCCCACCGCGGCATCCGAGCCCGAGCCCAGCCCGCGCGTGAGCTCTGCGCCGATGTGCAGCGTCACGTTGGCGGTCGACTGCTGCAGCGACTGCTGGTCGGTGTTGACGGCCAGGAACTCGACGCCCTCGACCTCGGCCTCGACCATGCGGTTGACCGCGTTCACACCGGCCCCCCCGACGCCCACGACCCTGATCCGGGGCTGGCCGACCGGCCCATCGGAGAACACCGCCGAGGGCGACTCGCGCTCGTACTCATCCATCACCGTGCGCATCGAGCGCTCTTGCGCGGCCGCGGAGGCAGCGGCGGGCTCGCGGTCCATGAGGTTGGCGGGGATCTCCGAGGAGAACGCCTGCTTGAGACGATCCTTGGGGGCGGGCATCGTGGAGGCGGGCGTCGCCGCAGCGTTCAGAGACGGATGCGGCGCGTCGCCCATGACAGGACCCGCGTCGGCGCCGTCGGTCTCGCCCGCGGCGGCGCCCTCAGCGCCACCCGCGGTGCGCGCAGCACCGGCCGCAACGTCGAGCTCCTCGCCCCCGCCGGCGTCCCTTGTAGCGCCTGTCGCAGTCTCGTCGTCTTCGGTCTTGCGAAACAGCGCCGCGAGCGGGCCTTCGCGCATCGATGCGCGCTTGTGGGAGCTCATCGGCGGACCCGGCCGCTGCGCCGGTCAGTTGCTGGGGCTGCCATGTGCGAGGACCTCCTGGGCGAGTTGTCGATAGGACTGTGCGGCCACGCCGTCGGGCTCGTACTTGAGCACGGACATGCCCTTGACCGGCGCCTCCGCGAAGCGGACGGTCTTGCGGATGCGCGAGGCGAACACGCGATCGCCGAAGTTCTCTTCGAGGATCTCGATCGCCTCCTTGGCGTGGATCGTGCGCGAGTCGACCAGCGTCGGCAGGATGCCCTCGATGTCCACGTCGGGGTTGAGGTTCTCGCGGATCATCGCGAGAGTGTTCTGCAGCTGGATGAGCCCACGCATCGATAAATACTCGCACTGCACGGGGACGATCACCTTGTGAGCCGCAGTAAGCGCATTAATCGTCAGCAATCCAAGGCTCGGCGGGGTGTCGATGCAGATGAAGTCGTAGTCGTCTGCGATCGCTTCGAACGCCTTCTGCAGCGCCCGCTCGCGGCCGATCATCGTCGACATCGCGATCTCAGCGCCGGCCAGGTCGATCGACGCGCAGGCAACGTCGATCTCGCGCTTGCGGATCACCTCACGGATCGAGACCTTGTGCACGAGCACGTCGTACATCGATTTCTCGATCGTGTCCGGATCAATCCCCTGGGACATCGTCAGGTTGCCCTGCGGGTCCATGTCGACGCACAGCACCCGATGGCCCTCCTCCGCGAACGCGGCGGCGAGGTTCAGCGTCGTGGTGGTCTTGGCCACGCCGCCCTTCTGGTTGGCGAACGCGATGACCTTGGCAGTGCCTGGCACGGGAGGCTCCGATGGTGGGTTGCGGGAATGTCGTCCTGCGGATGTCGTCCGTCCGCTCGGTATTCGCACGGCGATGTCGGATTCCTGCTCGGGAACTAGGATCGCGGGGCGATCGGACGGAAGCGGAGGGGCAGGCGCAGGCGCGTGTCACAAACTGCGACACGGCGGGGAAGGCGGTGGACGCCGATCCGGACCGCCCATCTCGTTGTTGGCACGGCGGCGCAGTACAGTCCGGCAGATGACGTTCGCCCGATGACCGACGCGACCCTCCAGACCGTGCTACTGCGCGATGAGCGCTCCTCGCTGCAGGCGACGTTCGTCCCCGGGACCGGGATGCTGTGCGCGTCCCTGCGCCACGGCGGCGAGGAGTTACTCGCCCAGAACGCGGGGATCGACGCGTATGCGACGCGGGGCAAGACGATGGGGATTCCGCTGCTCTATCCGTGGGCGAATCGGCTCGCCGGGATGAGCTACAGCGTCGCCGGGCGAACGGTGACCCTCCCACGCGATCCCACGCGGATCGCGCTCGACGGCAACGGCCTGCCGATCCACGGGGTGATCGGCGGGCGGCTGCGCTGGCAAGTGATAACCCCGACGTCGGGAACGACCTCCGACTCGATCCTCGCCCGCTTGACCTGGAGCGAGTCCACGTCGGGCTCCACCTCTGACTCCAGGTCCGACTCCGTGTCAGGACTCGAGCCTGAGCTGTTCGAGCTGTTCCCGTTCAGACACGCCCTCGAGTACCGCGCCCAGCTAGACGACGGCCGCATGCAGATCGAGGTGACCGTGCACGCGAGCGGCGAGGACCCGGTTCCCGTCGCGTGCGGCTTTCACCCCTACCTGTCGCTGGCGAGCGCCCCCCGAGAGCGCTGGTCGATCGAGCTGCCCGCGATGCGGCGCCTCGAGCTCGACGCGCGCCAGATCCCAACCAGTCCCGGAGAGGCGCTTGCCGCACAACGGTTCGAGCTCGGCGAGCGCGAGTTCGACGACGGCTTCGATTCGCTGGTCGAGCCCGCCCGCTTCAGCGCAACCGCCCACGCGGCCCCTGCCGGCGCCCCCGCTACTGCCGGCGCCCCCGCTACTGCCGGCGCCCCCGCTACTGCGGGCACCCCCGCTACTGCGGGCACCGCCGGCGATGCGAACAAATCGACGCGGATCGAGCTCGAGCTCCTGGAGGGATATCCGTGCGCGCAGGTATATGCGCCACGTGGGACGGACTTCATCTGCTTCGAGCCGATGACCGCTCCGGCCAACGCTCTGGGCAGCGGGATGGGTCTGCGGGTGCTGGCTCCGGGCGAGCGCTACACGGCCACGTTTGCCGTGCAGGTCACCGAAGCCGGCCAGCTCGACCATCGTCGCGCTGGGATGTAGCAAGGCGCCACGGCGACGCCGCGAAGACGCCGCGCCTTGATCAACAATAACAAGCAACTATGTATGATACCAGGATGCTTGTTAAGCCACCAGCCCTGATCGATCGCGAGCGCGAATGGGCAGCGCTCGAACGCTTCGTGGAGCGCCGCGGGCGCCTGGCGATCGTCTACGGTCCACGGCGCATCGGCAAGTCGTTCCTGATCGACGCAATCTGCGAAGCCGCGGAGGGGCGGCGCTACCAGGCGATCACCGGCTTGCCCGCCACCCAGCTCGCCGACTTCGGGCGCACCCTCGGCGCCTGGCTCGGCGCTGGAGCGCTGCGTCTAGACGGCTGGGTCGACGCGCTCGAGCGCCTCTCCCACTTGCGGGCGCCGTTCGTGGCGATCGACGAGCTGCCATACCTCACCGAGGCAAGCCCAGAGCTGGCGGGCGTGCTCCAGCGCTACGTGGATGCAGGCTCGGGACCGTCACTCATCCTCGCGGGCAGCGCGATGTCGGCCATGAGCGAGCTGATCGCCTCACGGGCGCCGCTGCACGGGCGAGCCGGAACCATCGTCGTCCCCACCCCATTCGCCGGTGTCGACCTGAGGACACTCTGGGAGACAGAGGACGCACTCGCCGCGTTGTGGGTCGACGCGGCGCTGGGGGGCCGGCCGGGGTACCGACCGCTGGTCGCAGCTCCCGGTGAGGACCTCGATACGTGGATGATCGAGGAGCTGCTCGCTGCCGGCTCGCCGCTGCTCGATGCGGCCGAGGCCGACCTTGCCGAGATTTCCGATCCGACGACGTTGCGAGGAATCTACCGTGCGATCCTCGGTGCGATCGCCGCCGGAGAGAGGGCGTTCAGCTCGATCTCTCGTGTGGCCGGACTGCCCTCCGGCGCGCTCTCGAGGCCTCTCGCCGCCCTCCAACGAGCCGGCCTCGTCGAGCGCGTGCCGGATCCGCTGCGCGCACGCCGCGATCGTTACGAGCTCGCCGATCCACACCTCAATCTCTGGCTCTCGATCATCGCCCCCAACCGCTCCCTGCTCCAGGCCGGTCGCAGCAGAGAGGTCTGGGGGCGTGTACGCGACACGAGCTGGCGCTCGCAGGTGCTGGGTCCGCGCTGGGAGGCGGTCGTCCGCGCCCACGTTGCCGGTGGCGCAGCGCAACGCATCGGTGTCGTTGACGCGGTCGGGGTGACGGTGGTCTCCGATCGAGCTCTCAAGCGCACCCACGAGGTGGACATCGTGGCGCTGAGCGCAGGCAAGATCGTCGCCGTCGGCGAGGCCAAGCTGCGAGCCCTCGGAGGAGCCGATCTCGAGCGTCTGCTGCGGATCAGGGAGCTCCTGCGTGCACCTGATGCAATGCTCGTGCTGGCGTCGGCTACCCGCGTCGACGCACCGGCGCAGGCGCCGCCTGACCTCGTATCGATCGAGCCCGCGGACGTTTACGGGTAGAGCCCCAGCGCACGTCGCGTATCCAGGTATGTATCCCTTGGCCACACACACAGCCCCCCAGTCCCTACTCGACCGCCTGCGCGGCAAGCGCGTGGTCGTGTGCGTGGGCTCGGGCGGCGTGGGCAAGACGACGATCTCCGCGGCGCTCGCCCTGGCGCTGGCCCGGCGCGGCCAACGCGTCGCGGTCGTGACCATCGATCCGGCCAACCGCCTGGCGGCGGCGCTGGGGCTGGATGAGCTCGCAAGCGACCCCCATCGCATCGACCCGGCCCTGCTGGGCGCCCAGGGCATCGAGCTGGGCGACGGCGGCGAGCTGTGGGCGATGATGCTCGACGCCAAGCGCACGCTCGATCAGATCGTTACGCGCTTGGAGCCAGATCCCGACAGGCGCAAGACGATCCTCGAGAATCCGGTGTATCGCGAGCTGTCCACGGCAGTCGCGGGCTCGCACGAGCTGAGTGCGATCGCCAAGGTGTACGAGCTGCATGAGGAGCACGAGTTCGACACGATCGTGCTCGACACTCCGCCTTCGCGCAACGCGCTGGAGTTCCTGGACGCACCCGGTCGGCTGCTGGCGTTCATGGAGGGGCGGGCGCTGCAGGTGTTTCTCGCGCCGAGCGGGCTGACCGCGCGGTTGTTCGGGCGTGGCACCGGGATCGTGTTCGCGATTTTTGCGCGTATCACCGGGATCGACCTGCTGGGCGAGCTGTCGCGGTTCTTCGCGGCCCTGTCCGGCGTGATCGACGGCTTCGGCGACCAGACTCGCGGTGTCGCCGCGCTGCTGCGAGACCCGACGACGGGGTTCGTGATCGTGACCTCGCCCGAGCCCGAGCCCGCGGACGAGGCCGTCCATCTGGCCAGTCACCTGGACGCTGCCGGGATGAGCCGCGCCGGCCTGATCGTCAACCGCGTACAGCGCGACGGTCTGCACGGACACACGCGCAAGGAGGTCACCCGGCTGCTCGCGCCCGAGCTGGGCGAGGCGCTGGCGGGGCGGGTCGCCGCGAACCTGGCCGACGTCGATGCGCTCGTACGCCGCGATGCGGCGACGGTGGGATGCCTGTCAGACGAGCTGAGCGAGCCCGATCCGGTCGTGGTCGGTCAACTGGACGAGGATGTGTGCGACCTCGTGGGTCTGGCGGCGATCGGCAGGCAGCTCTAGGCGCGGCTGAAACCGCTACGCCTCGACGAGCACCTGTTGGGCCTGCACCGACTCGGCCCGATGCGCCTGCGCAACGGCCCGCGCCTGCTCATCGCCGGCGAGATCGCCGACCACGCCCTCATCCTCTGCGAGCTCGCCGGCTGCCTGCGCCTCCGGCGCCGTCTCCTGCGCCAGCAGCTCGTCGGCCAGCGGCGCCAGATCGTGCGGCAAGTGCCCACAGATCACGTCTCGCAGCAGTGCGCGGAGGTGGTTCGAGACCTCTGCGGCAGTGGCCATCCCAGCGGCGCTCGCGGTTGCGGTGCCTGAGATCACGGCCCGCTCCAGGCGTTGGGCGCGGTTCATGCGCTCGATCAACCGTGCGCGGTGCTCGGGCGTGGCACACAGCGCTGCGACCCGTCTGCACAACAGCCCGCTCGCCGGGCCCTCGGGCTCGAGCAATGCGCGCAGTGCGAGCAGGTGGTCACTCAAACCCTCGTATGCGTCGGGGCGCTCACAGCCAAGCTCGAACCGGCGCAGCGCCCAAGCCAGCTGGTTGGCATCCGGGGCGCGGCGGGACACGAGGTTGCAGAACGCGCGCAGCTCGTCCTCCTGCTCGGGCGCCACCACGAGCATGCCGTGCGGGCGCCCGCCCGTGCCCAATGGAACGGTCGTCCACGCATCGTGGCCGTCCAGGCGCGCCCACGCCAGCGGGCCGAGTGTGACGCGGCCGTCGCCGAACAGGCGCAACGCGCGCAGCAGGTCGGCCAGCACGGCGCGCCCGTCGATCGGCTCTTCGCAACTCAGCGCGACCAGCAGGTGGCCGGCCCCGTCGTCGTACGCGTCGGATAGGGCCTGCTCAGGCGCCCAGCGCAGGGTCTCGGGGACGGCGATCGTCAGCCCGCGCGTGAGCCGCAGCTCGGGCGAGGAGATGGCCATGCCGTGCAGGCTCGCCACGAGCGTAAGCGAGCCTGACGCGCTCGCCAGCTCCGCGCGCTCCAGACGTCCCAGTGCCGCCGCCATTCGCTCGGGGGACGGCTCGAAGTCCGTCTGCTCGGCGAACACGTCCTCCAGCAGGGCATTCAACGCGCTGCCCGCGCGGGCGCTTGCGGTCGCACGCTCGTCACGCAGACCGATCTTCGATCGGTCGCGCGCTCGCAGCAGCAGCGCCGCGTCTCGCGAGTCACCCGACTCCCCGCATCCTTCGCGCCCGGCTAGATAGCGTTCCAGCCCGTCGAACTCGCACAGCGTCTGTAGCGCCATCGCATGCTCTGGCAGACTTCGCAGCCGCGGCTCACGCTCGGCGATGAACCGCTCGGTCAGCGGACGGCAGGTGTAGAGGGGGATGTGACCCCGTCCGCTGCGCCCGCGCTGGGCGCCGAGCTCGAGCTCGACCTCGGCACCGGCGGCGATGTCTGCCCGCAACAGTGTGGCGGCCGCGGCAACGTACTCGCGCAGCGTCCGTTCCAGCTCGCCGGAGATCGTGCTGTGGCGCATAGTCGGCTGAGTTCGCCCTGCCCGGATGCCCTCCTGCTCGACGCAGAGACTGTTGCAGGTCGCGAGCTGTTGCAGCTCGCGAGCTGTTGCGGCCCGCAAGCCCGTGCCTATGCCGCAGCGGCGACTACGCCTGCGAGCAGGTCCTGAGCCTGCTCCCGCGCCCGCGCGGGGTCCCGCTCGGCGCACTGCTCGCCCAGCCACTGTTCGCCGTAGGTGCGCATGTCGTCGATGATGGGCAGCAACGCGCGGCCCTTGTCGGTCAGCGCGTACTCCACGCGCGGGGGCACCTCGCCGAAGGTGTGTCGTTGCACGATGCCCTCGTCCTCCAGGGCTCGCAGTCGCAGTGACAGCGTGCGCGGGCTGATGCCGGCCAGCGAACGCTCGAGCTCGCAGAACCGCGAGTGCCCCGCAGCGAGATCGCGGATCAACAGCAACGTCCACTTGCCGCACACGACCTCCGCGGTACGGCACACCGGGCATGTCTCGTCGATGGCCACCCCTTTACTTTACCAAGTGAAGTATCGGGAACCGGGGTAGTGGGTCAGTCTCAACTGAGACACTGCCGAACCGGATATCGTTCGCGCACGATGTTCATCGTCGCATCGAGCGGACCGCTCATCATGGGCGTGGTCATTGTGGCGGCTCTCCTGTTCGCGGCGTTTTTGCTGCGCAGCGAGGGTTGAGCCCGTATCGCCCTGTCCGCGAACGCCTCCGCGTTTTCAGGCGGCCAGACTGGGCGCGGGATGACCCTCGCGGCGGGCCTGAGCCGCCTCGACGTCCTCCATCGTCGTGCCGCGTTTGCCGTCGGCCTGCATCAACAGCTTGAAGTCCGCGGGGCTGGAGGCCACGCGCATGGCGTCCTCGAAGCTCACGCGCCCCGCCTTGACGTGCCCGAACAGGGCCTGGTCGAACGTCTGCATGCCGTAGTAGGCGCCGGTCGCGATGACCTCGTTGAGCTTGCCCGTCTGCGACGGATCGACGATCATGTCGCGCACGCGGCCGGTCATGCGCAGGATCTCACACGCCGCCACGCGCCCGCCGTGGGCGCCGGGAACCAGGCGCTGTGAGATCACTCCGCGGATCGTGCCGGCGATCATCGAGCGCGCCTGGCCGTGCTGGTGTGGAGGGAAGAAGTCGAGCATGCGGTTGATCGACTCGGCGGCGTCGACGGTGTGGATAGTGGAGAGCACCAGGTGGCCGGTCTCGGCGGCCGAGAGCGCCGCCTGCACGGTCTCCTCGTCGCGCATCTCGCCGATCAGGATCACGTCGGGGTCTTGGCGCAGCACGCGCCGCAGCGCGCGCTTGAACGAGGCGGTGTCCATGCCGACCTCGCGCTGATTGATGACCGAGCGCTTGTCGACGTGCACGAACTCGATCGGGTCCTCGATCGTGACGATGTGCTTGGCCTCCGTCTCGTTCATGTGGTCGATCATCGCCGCCAGCGTCGTTGACTTGCCCGAGCCGGTCGTGCCGGTCAGCAGGATGATCCCGCGCTCTTCCTCGGCCAGGTCGCGCACGACCTCGGGCAGCGACAGCTGCTCGATCGTGCTGATGTGATGGGGAATCGCGCGACAGGCCATTGAGATCACGCCGCGCTGCTGGAAGGCGTTCACGCGGTAGCGCGCCACGCCGGCGATTTCGAACGAGAAGTCGACCTCGTGCTCGGCCGCCCACTCGCCGAGCTTGTCCTCGTCTATCAGCAGCGCGTGCAACGCGTGCTCGGTGTCCTGCGCGCTCAGCTCGGGACCGTCGGGCGCGGGCGCCAGCGCGCCGTCGACCCGGTACAACGGGCGGCTACCGACCTTCAGGTGCAGATCGGAGCCCTGTTTGGCGACCAGCTCGCGCAGCGCCGATTCGACGTCGAACATGCCCTCTGATCGGCATCTCCTCGTGCGGGCTTGAGCCGGAAGGACTCAGGCCACATCGCGCACGCAGCTACTCAGGCCACGTCGCGCAGCTTTTGCGCCTCTGCGAGGGACTGCAGCTTCTTCAGCGACTGGTTCTCGATCTGGCGGATGCGCTCGCGGGTGACGTTGAACGTGCGGCCGACCTCGTCGAGGGTCCGCGGGTGCTCGCCGCCGAGGCCGTAGCGCAGCTCCAGCACGCGCCGTTCGCGGTAGGACAGGTTCTCCAGGGCCTCGCGCAGCGCCTCCTTGGTCAGGATCTCCGCCGCCCGCTCATACGGGGACTCGGCGCGCTCGTCGGCGATGAACTGGCCGAACTCCGACTCCTCCTCGTCGCCGACCGGCTTCTCCAGGGAGACGGGCGCCTGGGCGGAGCGCTTGATCGAGTCGACCTCTTCGGGGTCGATGCCCGTGACCTCGGCGATCTCATCGGGCGTGGGCTCGCGGCCGAGCTCGGTCACGAGCTTTCTCTCGGCCCGGCCGATCTTGTTGAGCTTCTCCACCACGTGCACCGGGATGCGGATCGTGCGCGCCTTGTCGGCCAGCGCCCGGGCGATCGCCTGGCGGATCCACCAGGTCGCGTAGGTGGAGAACTTGAAGCCCTTGCGGTAGTCGAACTTCTCCGCCGCGCGCACCAGCCCGAGCGTGCCCTCTTGGATCAGATCGAGGAACGGCAGTCCCTGGTTGCGGTAGTTCTTGGCGATCGACACGACCAGGCGGAGATTGGACTCGACCATCTTCTGCTTGGCGTCCAGGTCGCCGCGCTCGATGCGCTTGGCCAGGTCGACCTCCTCCTGGGCGGTCAGCAGGCGGACCTTGCCGATGTCCTTGAGGAACAGCTGCAGCGAGTCGGTCGTCATGTCCGGCTTCAGGTCGATCGCCGTTTTGGCTTTGGCGCGCCGTCCGCGCTTGTCTGGGGCGCGCTCGACCGCCAGCGCCGCCGCCGTCGCCGGATCGATGTCCTCGACGAGCTCGATCTCGGATTTCTCGAGGAACCCGTGCAGCTCCTCGACGTCCGACTCGTCGAGATCCAGCTCGCTGGTCGCCGTCGAGATCTCCGCGAACGTCAGCACCCCCACCTGCTGGCCTTTGGCCACCAGCCCCTTGATCTCGTCGAGCTCCTGCAGTTCCACTACTGACATACCTGTTTACGCCCGTTCTGTGTCGTGTATGTGATCTGTCTGACTGCTCGTCGTCCCGCTCGCGAGCCTCCCGGCCGGTCCGGCTGGACCTGCGCCCGGTGTGCCTGCTCGGCGTGGATGCACGCTGTCCGTCTGAGCACTACGGCCGCGGCTCCTCGACGTTACGCGATGCCTGTCCCATTCTGTGTGTCGGCGCCTATGCTAACGCGCATGAGCACGACCCCCAACAGCGATCCCACTGTCGAGGGAGGCGTCGAGGAGACCGGCGTCCTTGCCCGGCTGCCTCGCTCCCGTCCCCAGCGAGCCAGCCCACGCCGTGCACGGGCGCGAGCCGCGACACCGACACCGCCGCCGAAGACACCGCCGTCGAAGCCGTCGATCCCGGCGCCGACACCGCCGCCGCCAACACCAACACAGACACCGACGACGACGACACCAACGCCGCCATCAAAGCCAACCACGCCAAAGACCACACCAAAGCTCACGCCGCCGGCCGACAGGAACGGACGCCTCGCCGAGCAGATTCCGCCGCAGGGCTATGAGGCCGACGACGACTCGCTGCGAGGCCCCGTGCGCCCGCCCGGCGGCGCCGAGCTGGTCGCTTCCGCCGCCGAGCTCGCGGGCGAGCTGGCCAAGACCGGCGTGACCGCGGGCACACGCCTGCTCAAAGACTTCCTCTCGCATCTGCCCGGCTGAAGGCCGCACCCACCGCCCGGGCGATCTGTATACTCGCGCCCACGCCGAGCTTCCACGGTTCAGGTCGTGGAGGACGGGGGACCCGTTGCGGGTCGGGATGTTTCCGATCCGCTGGGGCGAATCGACTCGTCGGAGTCGTAGCGCCGCCGGCACAGCAGAGAGCCCAGTGCAGGTCGCGCGAGCCCGTCAGCTCACCCCGTAGGCGTCCGCCAATGACAGTCATGCGCATCGTCCGCCTCACATACACGCCCCTGCTCGTCCTGTTCGCATCCGCGGCCTGCACGCTCGCGCTGTGGGCCACACCGGCCGCGAGCGCTCTGGCATCTGGGACGTCCGGCGGGTCCAACGCGTCCAGCACGTCCAGCGCATCCAGCACGTCCAAAGCATCCAGCGCATCCGGCGGCCTGACGGGCGGAGCGAGCGCAACCTCGAGCACGCCGGGCGTCGCGCACAAACAGAAGACGAGTATCGCGACGTGGTTCGGCCCGGGCATGTACGGCCGGCAGACCGCGTGCGGACAGACGCTCACGCCCGCGGTCGTCGGAGTGGCCAACCGCACGCTGCCGTGCGGCACGCTCGTGCAGATCAGCTACGGCGGCCATGCCATCGTCTTACCCGTGCTCGATCGCGGCCCCTACGCCCACGGCGCCAACTGGGACCTGACCGCCGGCGCCGCGCAGGCCCTGGACATCGTCGAAACCGTCCGCATCGCCACGCGTGTGGTGGGCAGCACGCCCAATACCCCCACGCTCGGTCTGCCTCCGGTCACCCCGGCCGAAAGCGCGACCGGCGGGGCGCAGGCGTCTGGCTGACGTCCGCGCGTTACGGCGCCAGCGGCCGGCCTGCCGCACGCGCGGCGTACAGCGCGACGTCGGCGTGCGCGGCCAGCGCCCCCGCGGCGAGGCCGTCGGCCGGGCAGGTGGCGATGCCGACCGCAACCTGCAGCGGCGCCCCGCGATGACTGGCGGCGCCGTCCACCGCCGCATCCAACCGTGCGGCCAGCGCACGGGCGCCGTCGGAGTCGGTCTCGGGCGCCAGCAGCCAGTAGCGTCCCGGGCTCTCGCGCATGAGCGAGTCGGCGGGACGCAGCTCACCGGCCAGCGCGGTTTCGACGATGCCCGTCAGCCGCGCAACCTCTCCGGGCAGCTCGGCGTGGCGCAGCCGCTCGATGTCGACCAGCTCGATGACCATCACCGCGAACGGTTCGCGATCGCGCCGATGACGCTCGAGCCTACGCTCGATCGCGGCCACCCACACACTCTGGGCGTGCTCTGGACGTTCGTCTCTGACCTCGATCTCGGGAACTTCCTCATCGGGCCTGCCCGCCGGCGCGAGCTCGACGAGCCTCGGGGGCTCCCCCGGCGGCGCGCTCGAGGGCTCGCCCGGAGACCCGCCCGGAGACCCGCCCGGATGGCTCTCGATCGGCGCGAGCTCATCGATCAGCATGGCCGGCGACTGTTGCGAGAACCCCGCAGGAGGCGACCCGAGAGGTGCAGCTACATCTTCGCCCCTATCCCCCGCTTCGACCGCCGTCTCGGGCTGGGTCGACCGCATCGGCGCGGCGCGCTCGACCGGCGGAACGGAGCGCTCGACTGGTGGGACAGAGCGCTCGACGGACGACGCTGATTCAGCCGCCGGCGCCGACGCCTCCCGCGCGCGTTCCCCGCCTGCGAGCAGGGTCACGGTCGCGGCCACGTCGGCCAGCCTCTGCGACAGGGCGGCCGCACGCTCGCCGTCCTCGGGCGAGGTCAGCTGCTCGTGCAGCGCCTCCCACAGCGTTTCGCTCAGCGTGTGCGCCGCCCGGGCGGCCCGCACGAGGCGCTCGGCTGCACGCGGGTTCAGGTCCTCGGGCACGGACATTGGATATCACCAGATCAGGACGGCTTGCCGCGCCCACGATCCCGCAAACTGCGCGGGGTAGCCGCCGGATAGCCTGCTGCGTATGCACCCGGCGACGATCTCAAACCTCGAGGACCGCACCACCGAAGATCCGCACACGGGCGCGATGCGCTCGGTGCAGGCAGCCGAGGTCAGCCTGCCGGAGGCGGCGTTGGATCAGCTGTGGTCGCCGATGTACTTGGAGCGGTTGGCCCGGACATACTGGCGGTTCTTGCAGCGCGTGACGCTGGGGCTGGTGCGGGTGCGCTACACCCCGGCCGGTCGCGCGCTCGTGCTGGTGGCGCCGGCGATCAGGCTGATCTGCTTTGCCGAGCCCGAGTATGAGCTGGACGGCGACCGCGGGATCGTGCGCTGGCGAATCGTCGGCGGGCTCCTGCTCGCGCGGCGCGGGCGCGGTGAGGACAGGCAGGGACATCTGCAGATCGAGGTGCGCCGCCTCGGCGAGGGGACCTCCGGACACGCCCGTGTGCACGTCGAGGTCGAGGTGGCCAACTTCTATCCGGCGATCGCCTCCGGTTTCGGCCGGCGCGTGTACAACGCCACCCAGGCCCGCATCCACGTGCTGGTGACCCACGGCTTCCTGCGCTCGCTCGCCCGTCTGAGGCTGGCGAAGTCACGCGTGGGGCGGTTCGCCTGAGGTGGCATCTTCTCGAAACGCCTTAAAGGGTTGATACCATCGGAGCTACGAGTCGATACTATAGTTATCAAACTTCAAAAAGTGTACATCACCCCCTCCTCCTTTACATCCCCTTCACATCCGACATCCGACATCCGTCCCCGCTGTCCCCGCTGTCCCCGCCGTCCCCGCCGTCCCCGCCGCCGCGCCCACCCGCCCAACCGCTCCGCTCAGCCGCGCAGCGCCGCCAGCTTGGCCCGGTCGTGCGTGGCCATGATCCGCCGCACGGTGCCCGAACGGGTGCGCATGACCAGCGACTCGGTGGTGGCGCCGCCCGCGCTCGGGTAGCGCACGCCCTGCAGCACGTCTCCGTCGGTGATGCCGGTCGCCGAGAAGAAGACGTCCTCGCCTGAGACCAGGTCGTCGCGGGTCAGCACCCGCTCCAGGTCATATCCGCCGTCCAACGCCGCCTGACGCTCGGAATCGTCACGCGGCCACAACCGTCCCAGCAGCTGCCCGCCCAGGCACTTGACGGCGGCGGCGGAGATCACACCCTCGGGCGTGCCGCCGATGCCCCACAAGAGGTCGACCGGGGAGCGCTCGGTCACAGCCAGCAAAGCCGCCGAGACGTCGCCGTGGGCGATCAGCCGTACGCGCGCGCCCGCCTCACGAATCGCGGCGATTCCCTGCTCGTGGCGCGGACGGTCGAGCACGACGACCATCACGTCCGCGACCTCGCAGCCTTTGCGCTGCGCGATCAGCCGCACGGTCTCACCCAGCGGGCGGTCGAGGTCGAGCAGGTCTGAGATCTCCGGCGAGCCCGCCATCTTCTCCATGTACACGCACGGGCCGGGGTCGAACATCGTGCCGCGTGCGGACAGCGCGATCACCGCCAGCGCGGAAGGCATGCCGTGCGCCGCCAGCGTGGTGCCCTCGAGCGGATCGACGGCGATGTCGACCTCCGGCGGTGAGCCGTCGCCGATGCGCTCGCCGTTGGCCAGCATCGGCGCTTCGTCCTTCTCGCCCTCGCCGATCACGACGACGCCGTCCATCTGGATCGACTGCAGCATGTAGTGCATCCCGTCGACGGCGGCCTGGTCGGCGGCCTCCTTGTCGCCGCGGCCGACCAGCGGCGCGGCCGCCAACGCGGCGGCCTCGGTGACGCGCACGAGCTCCAGGGCGAGGTTGCGGTCGGGGCGTTGATGGGTCTGGTCGGGGCTCATCGAACCTCGGGACCGTACAACACCCCCGGGGGGACTACGATCGTGGCCGGATGACGCACGCCACCGCCACCGCGACTCCACCGCAGGACAACCCCCTGACCGCGGGCCTCGAGCGCCGGCCGGTGGCGCCGACGGCGCTCGTGATCTTCGGCGCCACGGGCGATCTGGCGCGCCGCAAACTGCTGCCGGCGCTGTACAACCTCGCGCACGAGGGGGCGCTGCCCGAGCGCTTTCATCTGGTGGGGGTCTCGCGCAAAGACAAAGAGCACGAGGACTACCGGGAGGAGTGCGAGCAGGCGATCCGCGCGTTCTCGCGGCGCACCCCCGACGAGGACGTGCTTCAGGGGCTGCTCGAGCACGTCAAGTACGTGCCGGGCATGTTCGACGATCCGAGCGTGTATGCGGAGCTCGGGCAGACGCTCGACGAGTTCGACGAGCGGGCGGGAGAGCGGCTGAACCGCGCGTTCTACCTGTCCACGGCGCCGAGCTTCTTCCCGGTGATCGTCGGCCAGCTCGGCGGGTCGGGGCTGTCGCGGCGAACGGGCGTGGAGGTGCGGGTGATCATCGAGAAGCCCTTCGGGGAGTCGCTCGAGGAGGCGCGCGAGCTGAACGCGCGCGTGCTGAGCGTGTTCGACGAGTCCCAGGTATTTCGCATCGACCACTACCTGGGCAAGGAGACCGTCCAGAACATGCTGGCGTTCCGGTTTGCCAACGGCATGTTCGAGCCGCTGTGGAACCGCAACTACATCGACTACGTGCAGATCACCGCCGCCGAGGACATCGGCATCGGCAGCCGCGCCGGCTACTACGACCAGGCCGGCGCCCTGCGCGACCTGATCCAGAACCACATGCTGCAGCTGCTGTGCCACGTGGCGATGGAGCCGCCGGGGAGCTTCACCGCCGAAGAGGTGCGCAACGAGAAGGTCAAGGTGCTGCA
Source organism: uncultured Solirubrobacterales bacterium (assembly GCA_963702185.1). Classification (GTDB taxonomy): domain Bacteria; phylum Actinomycetota; class Thermoleophilia; order Solirubrobacterales; family Solirubrobacteraceae; genus Palsa-744. The sequence continues at coordinate 2,150,904 of OY969723.1, read as the reverse complement.
CGCGATCGACGAGCCGACTGCGGAGAGCATCCCCGAGATGGCCGCGCGCGGGCAGTACGCGGCCGGACATTCAGGCGGCGAGGACGTGGTCGGCTACCTGCAGGAGGAGGGCGTGCCGGGCGACTCGATCACCGAGACCTACGCGGCGCTGCGCCTGGAAGTCGACAACTGGCGCTGGGCGGGCGTGCCGTTCTACCTGCGCGCGGGCAAGCGCCTGGCGCGCAAGATCACCGAGATAGCGGTCACGCTCAAGCCCGTCCCCCACCTCGCGTTCAGCCAGGACGGCTCGCTGGGAGTGCAGCCCAACCAGCTGATCCTCACCGTGCAGCCCAACGAGGGCGTGACGCTGCAGCTGGGGGCGAAGATCCCGGGCACGCGCATGTCGATCCGCCCGGTGAACATGGAGTTCATGTACGGGACCTCGTTCCTGTCGCAGTCCCCGGAGGCGTACGAGCGGCTGATCACCGACGCGATGCGCGGCGACCCGACGCTGTTCACCAGAAATGACGAGGTCGAGGCGCAGTGGCGGATCTGCGACCCGATCGTCAAAGCCTGGGCGCGACGGGCGGATCCGAGCGCCGACGGGGACGCGAATGCGGACTCGCTGCGGCTGCCGCAGTACGAAGCCGGCTCGCAGGGCCCGACAGAGGCGGAGGCGATCCTGCGCGAGGGTCACGCGTGGCGGGCGATCTGAACATGCCACATCCACCGCCACCAACCAACCAACCAATGTAGATACCATAGTTATCAAACTTGAAAAAGTATATGCCGCACCCCTCTCCTTCACATCCTCTTTACATCGCCCTCCCAAGCCGCCCCTGAGCCCACCGTGACAGAACGATGACCGACGCCGAAGAGGTGGTGTGGAGCGAGGAGGGCACGACGCCCGACGCGATCGAAGCGGCGTTGCGCAGGCTGATAGCCGAGAAGCACGCCCAGAACGGCGGGTACGTGCCCGCGCGCGTGCTGAACATGGTGGTGTTCGTCGAGGACCGCTACAGCGCGCAGATCGCGCAGCGGCTGAGCGGCGTGGGGCGATACCACGCCTCGCGCACGGTCGTGTTCGCGTATGACCCCGACCGCGAGGAGCTCAACGCGCGCGTGAGCATCGCCTCCGAAGGCGAGCCCGGCCCCGAGACGCTCGCGCTCGTGCGCGAGACCGCGACCGTGGAGATCGGCGAGCGCCACCTCGACGACCTGCCCACGATCGCCGACCCGCTGGTGGTCAGCGACCTGCCGACGCTGCTGTGGTCGCCGTACAGCCACCCCACGGAGGCCGACACGCTGCTGGGGCTGGCCCAGGCGACGCTGATCGACTCGATCGAGGCGCCCACCTGGAGCGAGGGGATCGCGCGGGCGTGCGCGCTGTCCGAGCAGGCATACGTCGTCGACCTGGCCTGGCTGCGCTCCACGCCGTGGCGCGAGCGCATGGCGGCGGTGTTCGACCCGCAGGACATGCGCGCCGCGCTGCAGGGGTTACGCGAGCTGGAGATCCGCCACCACCCCGACTCGACCGTGGCGGCGATGCTGCTCGTCGGCTGGCTGGCCTCCCGGCTGGGATGGGAGCTCGACCGCTCGCAGATCGCCGAACCGCCCGGACGCGACGGGCTGCTCATCGGCCGCGCCCGCGCCGCCGGGGGCGCAGACATCGATCTGCGCCTGCGCGCCGCGCCCGAGCTGGAGGTCCCGGGGCTGGCCGGGATCAAACTGAGCAGCTCCGACGGCCTGGAGTTGAGCCTCGACCGTGGCCCGGGCGGCCTGCACGCGCGCCGCCGCGACGGCGAGTCCGGACAGGAGCGGGCGTGGACGCTGCTCGGAGCCTCGCGCGGCGAGCGGGGCATCCTCGGCGAGGGCATCCGCCAGGCGCTGCTGCGCGACCCGACATACACGCCGGCGCTGCACGCGGCCGAGGCGATGCTGCCGGAGGTGGCGGCGGCATGACGAGGCTGACGGCGCCGACCATTCTGCGGGCGACGCCGAGACAGAGCGAGATCGACGCATACACCGGGAGGGCGACGGCATGACGAGGCTGACGACGCTGGCGGACCCTGAGGCGGTGGCCGTGCGCGCGAGCGGCGAGATCGTGCGTCGCCTGCAGAGCGCACGCGAGGAGCGCGGTGTCGCGCATCTGGCGCTGAGCGGCGGCACGACACCCGGACGGACCTATGAACTGCTCGCCAAGGAGCTGCCCGCGTGGGAGAACGTGCACGTGTGGTTCGCCGACGAGCGCTGCGTGGGGCCAGAGGACGAGGAAAGCAACTACCGGCTCGCGCGCAAGACGCTGCTGGAGCCCGCGGGCGTGCCAGCCGAGCAGGTGCACCGGATGCAAGGGGAGTTGGGCGCAGAGGAGGGTGCGGCGCGGTACGCGCGGGCCCTGAGCGAGCACGTCGCCGCCGCAACCCAGGACGCGACCGCGACCAAGGCCGGGACGAGCGTGCCGGCCGGCGCCGATGGCGGCGCGCTGGTTCCCGTGCTCGATGTGGTCGTGCTGGGCATCGGCCCCGACGGCCACGTCGCCTCGCTGTTCGGAGGCGCCCCAACCCTGCGGGCCGGCGAGGAGGCGGTGTGCCTGCCGGTGCACGACTCGCCCAAGCCCCCGCCCGACCGGATCACGCTGAGCCTGGCGGTGTTGCGCGCGGCGCACCGCTGTGTGCTGTTGGCGACCGGGGCGAGCAAGTCCGATGCGGTGGCGGCGATGCTGGGCAAGCCCAGCGAGCACGTGCCGGCGAGCCTGCTGGAGCGCGATAGGTTGAGCGTGCTCGTCGACGATGCGGCGGCGCCGCCGGGACCGCTCGGGCATTGACTCGATGGGCGCCGGGCCGGCGCCTGCACAGACCGGGAACAGCCACCGAGGAATCCGCGCGATGATCTAAAGTTGGCGCGAACGTCGTACAGTAGGAACCCGCTGATGGCCTCGATCGCGACCCATCAAGCCGCGCCGCCATCGCCGAGCCCAGGAGCGGCGCCGGGCGCGCCCGACCCGGGGTTGGTGGCGTTGGGCCGGGCCCGCGAGCACACGCTCGAGCTCGTGGCGCACTGCAGCGAGGATGAGCTGACGCGGGTGCACTCGCCGATCATGAGTCCGCTGGTGTGGGATCTTGCACACATCGCCGCGTATGAGGATCTGTGGCTGGCGCACCGGCACGCCGGGCTGGAGCTGTTGCGACCCGAACTGGCGAGCATGTACGACGCGTTCGAGACGCCAAGGGCGGTGCGCGGCGACATCGAGGCGCTGGGGCCGCGGGACGCGCGCGCGTATATGGACGCCGTACGCGAGCGCGTGAACGAGACGATCGCCCATGTGGGATCCGGCGACGGGCAGGTGTGCGAGATGGTCGTCCGTCACGAGCTGCAGCACACAGAGACGATGCGCCAGACGCTGGCGCTGGCCGGGCTGCTGCCGCCGGGAGAGCCAAATATCGAGCCGATCGAGTCGGTGGGAGACGAGGCATGGGTCGAGGTCCCGGCGGGACCGTTCGCGATGGGCGCGGGGCCGGAAGGATTCGCCTACGACAACGAGCGCCCGCGCCATACCGTGCGGGTGCCCACGTTCCAGATCGCGCGCCGCCCAGTCACGAACGCCGAGTGGGCACGCGCGGGCGGTGGGCCGGTGAACGGCGATCCGAACGCCCCCGTATGCCACGTGAGCTGGCACGAGGCAAGCGCGTTCGCGAACGCCGCCGGGGCGCGCCTGCCGAGCGAGGCCGAATGGGAGAAGGCCGCAAGCATGGGCGTGCTCGACGGGGTCGGGCAGGTGTGGGAGTGGACGAGCAGTACGTTCACCGGATACCCCGGGTTCGTGGCCTATCCGTACAGGGAGTACTCGGAGGTGTTTTTCGACAAGGAGTACAGGGTGCTGCGCGGAGGCTCGTGGGCGACCAGCCCGCGCGTCAAGACGCTGACGTTCCGCAACTGGGACCTGCCCCAGCGCAGCCAGATCTTCGCCGGGCTGCGACTGGCGCGGGACGTGTCGTGATGGAGCCCGTCGCGAACCCGGCCGAGCCGGCGATCCGGATCGACTCGCATCTGGACGGGGAACAGGAGCGCTCGCTGGCCGACGACGTGCTCGACGGGCTGACCAGGCCGCTGAAGGAGCTGCCGCCCAAGCACTTCTACGACGCCCGCGGGGCGGAGCTGTTCGACCAGATATGCGAGCTGCCCGAGTACTACCCGACGCGCACCGAGCGCGCGATATTGCAGGCGTCCGCGACAAGGCTGGCCGAACTGACCGGGGCGGCCGAGCTGGTCGAGCTCGGCTCGGGGACGGCCGCCAAGACGCGGGTGTTGCTGGATGCGCTGTACGAGGCGGGCACGCTGCAAAGGTATGTGCCGGTCGACGTGACCGAGAGCATGGTGCGCGAGTGCGCTCAGGATCTGACTGAGGAGTACCCGGGACTGCGCGTGCACGGCGTGATCGGCGATTTCGAGCGCCATCTCGACCGCATGCCCGAGGCGGCCGGGCCGCGAATGGTGGCGTTTCTGGGCGGCACGATCGGCAATTTCCCGCCGGGCAGCCGCCGCCGGTTTTTGCGCGAGATCGCCGGGCTGCTGGGCGAGGAAGGCCACCTGCTGATGGGCGCCGACCTGGTCAAGGACCCGGACGTGCTGGAGGCCGCCTACGACGATGCCCAGGGCGTGACGGCGGAGTTCAATCGCAACCTGCTGCGCGTGCTCAATCGCGAGCTGGACGCGGACTTCGACCCCGAAGACTTCGATCACGTGGCCCGGTTCGACACCGAGAACGAGTGGATCGAAATGCGGTTGCGGGCGCGCCGCGAGCACACAAGGCATGTGCGGGCGCTGGATCTGCCCGTCAGGTTCCAGGCGGGAGAGGAACTGCGCACGGAGATCAGCGCCAAGTTCACGCCGCAGCGGCTGCAAGCCGACCTAGCGGCCGCGGGCCTGGAGCTCGTGCAGTGGCTGACCGATCCCGACGAGCTGTTCGCGCTGACGCTCTCGCGGCTGGCGGGCCCAGAGCCCGCCTAACCGCACAAGCGCACTGACTCAGCGAACCCGCTCCACGAGCATCGCCATGCCCATCCCCCCCGCGACGCACAACACTCAGCACGGGGGGAGCAGGCTCCCCCCGTGGACCCCCCACAACCGCTAGCGAACCCGCTCCACGAGCATCGCCATGCCCATGCCGCCGGCGACGCACATCGACTCGATCCCGTATGTGCCGTCCAACGTCTCGAGGTCGTTGATGAGCGTGGTCATGATGCGCGCGCCGGTCATGCCGAAGGGGTGGCCGAGGGCGATCGCCCCGCCGAAGGGGTTGAGCTTGTCGTCGGGGATGCCGAGCTCCTCCTTGCAGGGGACGATCTGGGCGGCGAACGCCTCGTTGATCTCGACGACGTCGATGTCGCCGATCGACATGCCGGTCTGGGCGAGCAGCGCCTTGATCGCGGGGATCGGGCCGAGGCCCATCACCTCGGGGCGGATCGCGGCGACGGTCGAGGCGAGGATCTTGACTTTGGGCTTCAGTCCCAGCTCTGAGGCGCGTTCCTCGGACATGATCAGCAGTGCGGCGGCGCCGTCGTTGAGCGGGCAGGCGTTGCCGGCGGTGACGGTGCCGTCCTCCTTGAAGACCGGCTTCAGGGCGGCGAGCTTCTCCATCGTGGTGCCGGGCCGCGGGCCGTCGTCCTTGGTGACCACGGTCTCGGGCACGTCGATCTCGTTGCCCTCGCGATCGGTGTCTTTGTGCGCGGGCACGGTGACCGGGACGATTTCCGAGTCGAAGTGCCCGGATTCCACGGAGGCGACCGCGCGGGTCTGGGAGATCAGCGCCCACTCGTCCTGCGCCTCGCGCGAGACGTTGCGTTCGGTGGCGACGTTCTCCGCGGTCATGCCCATGGAGATGTAGGCGTCGTACAGCGCGTCGGGCGAGCCGTTCAGGAGGGGATGGAACTCGAACGAGCTGCCACCGCCCGCGCGCGAGACGGCCTCGACGCCGGCCGCGATGTAGGTGTCGCCCTCGCCGGCCTTGATCGCGTGAAAGGCCATGCGCGCGGTCTGCAGCGAGGAGGCGCAGAAGCGGTTGACGGTGGTGCCGGGGACGTGGTAGTCGATGCCGGCGATCAGCGTGGCCAGGCGGGCGACGTTGTAGCCCTGCTCGCCCTCGCCGTAGCCGCAGCCCATCATCACGTCGCCGATCGAGGTCTGGGGCACCTGGGGGTTGCGCTCGATCAGCGCGCGCAGCGGGATCGCGGCGAGGTCGTCCGCGCGGACGGTCTTCAGCGAGCCCTTGACGGCGCGGCCGATGGGTGTGCGTACGGCGTCGACGATGACTGCCTCTGGCATGGTGAGTCTCTCCTTGTCGTAGTGGGTGTGCCCGCGGCCACTGGCCCAGCGCCGCTGCGGGTGGGCGGGCCACCCCTCCCCCGCGAGCGCGCATCTTATGGCACAACGCTCAATCTCAGAGGTCTAGCCGCGAGACGCCGAGCTCATCGAAGCCCACGTGGTGGGCCAGCTCGTGGCGCACGGTGCGCACGACCTGCTCGCGCAGAAGATCGGGGTCGTGCCCGAAGTCCCGCCGCAGGGTGTCGCGGAAGATGACGATGCGGTCGTGGGTGTCCTCGCGGTGACGAGATTGGCCGCCTTCGTAGAGCCCGTAGGCCCCGCGCCGCCGGCCGCCGTCGGAGATGACGACCGCGACGTGGGAGAGGGCGTTGCGCAACAGATCGGGCAGTTCGTCGAGGGCCTCGCGGACCAAGTCCTCGAAGTCCTCGTCGTGTAAGGGGTCGAGCTCCAGGAACTCGGCTTCTTCGGGATCGACGACGAGGCCCTCGCGGGCAAGCTCCTCGCTGTGACGCACGAGCTGATCGAACTCGGCATCGGACTCCGGTTCTCGCCACCCGGCCAGGTGGACGGCCACGACCGCGACCAGCCCGATCGTGGCCGCGACGACGATCACGCCCAAGGCGATGTGCTCGAGCGCGCTGAGGACGCCGACCGTCGAGAAACCCTGACCGACGACGATCGCGACCAGCCCAACGGAGAGCGCGATCAGGGCCGCCAGGCCGGCACGGCGCACCTGGCCAGCAGATGCGCGCTGTCGTGGGGAGAACGACCCGCGCACGCGCCAAGCACCCCCTACACGCGCCTTACTTCAGCGTGCGGGCGCTCGCGACCCGCTGAATCTCGTTGGCGCCCTCGTAGACTTGTTTGATCGCTCTCGGCCACGGGCCTGAGATTTTACCGGGTCAGCTCTGCGCCAGCAGACGCAGACAGACGCCGCCGAGCTCGATCGTCTCCCGCCCGCCGCGCACCTCATCGGGGAGCTCGATGGCGATCTCGACGAGCCCTTCGGCTCGCTCGTCCTGCGCGGAGACGAACCGGACCTCCGCGCCGTCCAGATTCAATGCTGGCTGCTGTGTGCCGCGTACGGGCACTCCGAGCACCTGCGCCCAGCCGGTCGCGACGGTCGCAGGGTCGGCGACCGCGAGGGTGACTCCGGCCAGGCGTCCCGGGGCGCCGCGCCCGACCTGTCCGGTCCACTCCGGTCCGCCCCATCGCCACGTGCCGTACGGTTGCGATCGGTCGAGCGAGACGATCGCTCCACGCGTGTCGGACGGGTGCAGGTGCGTGGCAGAGATGTCGGGCAGGTCGATCTGCCACACCACGCGCACGCCCAGCTGCCGCGCGCGCTCTCTCGCGGCCTCGAGATCCTCGAGATCGAAGATCACCATGTAGCCGCCGTCGCCGCCGTGGCGGTCCAGGTAGCGTCCAGCCGCGGTATCGGGCCGCGCCGGGGAGACGATCTCCACAAAGCAGTCTCCCAGCGCGAACACCGCGTTGGTCAGCCCGAACCAGGCGACACCGGGGTCGTGGAACGGCTCCTGCAGACCCAGGGTCCTCTTCAATGCGGACGCGACGGGCTCCAGCTCGCCGGCCACCAGCACCGCTTGACGCAGCCGTACAGTCGATCCACCGTTGGGCATCTGGCAAGGCTACCTGTCGAGAGCCGGCACGCGGGCGCAACTCGCGCAGAGCCCCGCCCGGATCTCCCATGATCTTGCCGGAGTGGGGGAACGCAAGCACCGGGCCGAGCGAGGCGGCCTTGTCATCGCGATGCTCGACAAGGCCGGTCTCGGCTGACGCGCAAGCCGGTTTTGAGATCACAATTTGCAATCTCAAGTGACGGACACGGCGGGCGTCGCTACGCGCCCTACGTCTTCACAGAGCAAGGCGTGGCGATGCTGTCCGGCGTTCTCCGGAGCAAGACGGCGGTCGCCGTCAACATCGCGATCATGCGGGCATTCGTCGAGCTGCGGCGCGCCGCCGCCTCGTACACCGCGATCGAGAGGCGCCTCGAAGATCTTGAGCGAGAGGCCAGATCGAAGCTCGGCGAGCACGATCAGCAGTTGGACGAAATCTTCGAGGTGCTGCAGCAGCTGATCTCCCCACCTCCGCCGCCCAAGCGCCCGGTCGGCTTCGGACTGCCCGAGGGCGACAAGGCCCCCTGACCCCTACCTCAGCGTCCGAGCGATCACGACCCGCTGGATCTCGTTGGTGCCCTCGTAGATTTGGGTGATCTTGGCGTCTCGCATCATGCGCTCCACCGGGTACTCCTTGACATAGCCGTAGCCGCCCAGGATCTGCACCGCCTCGATCGTCACGGCCATGGCGGTGTCCGAGCAGAAGACCTTGGCCATCGAGGAGTACTTCGCGCGCTGGGGGTCGTCGCGCTCGGCCAGGGCGCAGGCCTTGTACAGCAGCTCGCGGGCCGCCGCGGTGCGCGTTTCCATGTCGGCCAGCTTGAACTGGATCGCCTGCAGCTCGATGATCGGGTTGCCGAACTGGACGCGCTCGCGGGCGTAGGCGGCGGCGTAGTCGGTGGCGCCCTGGGCGATGCCGACGGCCTGCGCGGCGGCGCCGAGACGGGTCTGTTGGAGCGTGCCGAGCGCGACCGAGAGGCCACGGCCGACCTCGCCGATCACGTTGGCGACCGGCACACGCACGTCCTCGTAGATCGGCTGGCCGGTCGGCGAGGCGCGGATGCCGAGCTTGTGCTCGAGCTTGCCGACGCTGAAACCGGGCCGGTCTGACTCCACGACGAACGCGGTGATGCGCCGGGACTCGCGGTCGGTGACGGCGAAGGTGACGTAGAAGTCGGCGATGCCGAGGTTGGAGATCCAGTTCTTGGTGCCGTTGATCACCCATTCATCGCCGTCGAGCACGGCGGTGGTTTTCATGCCGGCCGGATCGGAGCCGGCCTCGGGCTCGGAGAGGGCGAAGGCGGGAGACCACTCGCCAGAGGCGCACTTGGGTAGGAAGCGTTCCTTGAGCTCGTCCGAGCCGTAGAGCTGGATCGGCAGGGTGCCGAGCTCCTGGACCATCAGCATCAGGGCGACCGAGGCGTCGACCTTGGCGAGCTCCTCGACGGCCATGTTCAGCATCAGGGTGCCGGTGCCGGTGCCGCCGTACTGCACTGGAAAGGGCAACCCGAGGATGTCCTGCTCGGCGAGGAGCTTGCGGATGTCCCACGGGTATTCGGCCTTCTCGTCGATCTCAGCCGATCTGGGCGCGATCTTCTCGCGGGCGATCTGCCCGATCGTCGCACAGAAGTCGATGTGCTCCTGGGGAATCGTGTAGACGTCGCTTGTCATGGTCTCGGTCTCGGCGTCGCCGGCAATGGTCTCGGGCATGGCCCGATCCTAGTGCGCTCGCTACGCTCATGCTCCATGGGATCGCCCGCTGAAACCCTCGGCATCGAGATCGACCCCGAGCGGCTGGCCGAGTGGCTCGCGCAGGACACGGGCGACGCCGCGCCCCACGACGCCGCACCCCAGGTACCCCAGGTCATCGACGTGCGCGAGCCCTACGAGCGCGAGGCCGGCCACATCGCGGGGACCCGCCACATCCCACTGACCGAGCTGACGAGCCAGGCCGCGACCGTGGAGCGCGAGCGGCCGGTCGTGTTCTATTGCCGCGTGGGCGCTCGCTCGGACATGGCCGCGCAGGCGTTCAGGGCGGCGGGGTATGAGGCGTATTCGATGAGCGGCGGGCTGGTGCGCTGGGCACAAGAAGGCAGACCGCTGGAGCCCGCAGACGGGCATGTTGCAAATCACTGACAGGACAACCTGAGAGGAGCGGCAAAAGTGGAGGCATCGGCACCGACATCAGCGGACTACCCCGACGTCACGGTCGGCGAGGGTTATGCGGTCGCGGGCGATCTCGAGGCACTGGGCGAGGGATACGGGTTTCGCAAGGTGCGCAAGGGCCTGGGCGTGACCGCGTTCGGGATCAACGCAATCGTGATACCGGCGGGATACGAGACGGGGAGTCACTACCACGACGAGCAGGAGGAGCTGTACTTCGTCCACCGGGGGACGATCGAGATGGAGTTCGGCGACGGGACAAAGCACCGCCTGCAGGAGGGCGGGTGCGCGCGGGTGGATGCCCCAACGCTGCGCAAGGTGCGAAACGTCGGCGAGGGAGACGCTATATACGTGTGCGCGGGCGGCAAGGACGGATATGTGGGCCGCGACGGCCGCGCGCCCGAGGGCCAGAATCCGCGGCCCGGCGTTCCACCCGGCGCGGGTCCAGATCTGCGCTAGTTGAGCAGCTCCTTGACGTAGCGCTGGTGCAGCTTGCCCAGGGGAGTCTTGGCCGGATAGAAGTCGATCCCGCTCCAGAGCAGGCCGGAGGCGGGCGCCCAGGCGACGATCAGGTACGCGCCCAAGATCAGCGCGGTACGCCGCAAGGCGCGCGAGCGTGAGAGGGCGGCCAGGGGCAGGAGCCACATCACGTACCAAGGGAGGACCCAGCCAAGCGCTACGAGCAAAGCGACCGTCGCCCAGCCGCAGGCCGTGATCAGATCCCAACCGCCCCGCCAGACCCGCCAGCAGCAAAGGAGCACGACCGCGATCAGACCGAGGGAAAGGATCACGTGCAGGGTTTCTGTCTCCCCCCCGGCCCCGATCGCAAGGCCGATGAGGTTGGGGATGGAGAGGGGGGTCACGAGCCGGCTCTGGGTGCCGAGGTCGGGGATGTGCAGGCCGAAGGCGATCAGGCTGGCGACGCCGACGGCGACGCCGGCGAGGATCATGCCGATGAGGACCTGAAGGAAGCGCCGCGGCGTGCGCAACAGGCCGACGAGCACGATCGGCAGCAAGATCCCGGCCGAGGCCTTCAACGCGGCGGCCGCCACGAACGCCGCCCCCGCGCCGATCCACACGGCCGAAGGCGGCCACAGCCACGCGCCGATCCGGGCGGGCCACGAGGACGCGCCGGACAGGCGCCACGAGTCGAACGCATCGCGCGCGCGCAGAAGGAGATAGAAGCCGAGGACCATCGCAAAGACCGTGAGGAAGTCGTTGTGGTCGCCGCCGAGACCCCAGACGATCACGATCGGGTTCAGCCCGACGAGCACGACCGCGCGGATCGCGTCGACGCCGAGCATCTGCGCGCAGCGCCAAACGAGCCACAGAATGCTGAGGCTCGTGATCGCCAGGACGAGCTTGATCGTCCAGAAGGAGGCGGGCACGCCCAGCGGGACGAGCAAGAACGTGAAGAGCGTGAAGAGGGGGCCGTAGGGGCTGGTCAGCTCGTGCCAGTTCGACAGCGAGTAGGAGGGGTCGGAGTGGGGCTCGAGGATCGGGAAGGAGGTGTAGGGGTTGAGGTGGTGGACGACCTCCATGCGCCCGTAGTTGATGTAGTTGAAGACGTCTGTCAGCGAGATCGGCGGCGACAGGAGGAAGATCGCGTGCACGGCCAGGACCGTGACGAGCAGCCAGCGAGCCGCGCCGCGCATCGAGGGCAGGTAGGCGAGCGCGGCCAGATAGCACCCGTACATCACGACCAGCCCGGCCGTGAAGAGGTAGCGCAGGAAGGTGCCGTTGCGCGGCAGCCCGGGCCACAGCCCCCCGAGCGGCCCGGCCATCCAGCCGGGAAAGAAGCCGGTGCGCGAGGGCGCCGCGAACAGGCTGGGCCGGTCGGCGGCGACGATCACGAAGAGCAGGGCGCAGACGATGAAGACGATCAGCGCGGCCTTGGCCAGGCGGGCATGGCGGCGTTCGCGTACGGCGGCGGCGTCGGGGGTGGCGGCGACAGTGTCGGTGTCGGCGCCGTCATCGACCGAGAGCCCGCCGAAGCGGGCTCCCAGATCGAGCTCAGCTCCGCGGAGCGAAGGCCCCGCGGGAGCGACTTCAGATGGCCTGGACGTTGACGGCCTTGGGGCCCTTATCGCCCTGCTCGGCGTCGTAGGAGACCTTGGATCCCTCCTGCAGCGAGCGGTAACCCTCGCCGTTGATGCCGGTGTGATGGACGAACAGATCCTTGTCGCCATCGTCGGGGGTGATAAATCCAAACCCCTTGTCGTCGCTGAACCACTTTACTGTGCCTGTAGGCATGTATGGAGCTCCTCCACATGTGTTGTTGCGTGCTGCTGCGCGGAGGATGCTGCTAGAGCCTCGACCTGCGAGCTGGCACTGCTGCTGAACCGGTCTTCTGTGCCGGCCAGTTGGGCACGACCGTAGCAGGTCCTCCTGCCGGCATGTTTACGAGTTGCTATATCGATGGCCATCTCGTACAAGTCGATCAAGCTCCAGAGGCTGCTGCCACCGGGCAATCCGGCGTACGTCGAGGAGATCGTCATGGGCCTCGGGCTACACGAGCGTGCCACCGCCGGCCCGCGCCCGCATGTCCTGCTGAACATGGTCGCGACGGCCGACGGCCGCGCCACGCTGGACGGCCGTTCGGGACCGATCTCGGGCGAGGCCGACCGCGCGATGTTCCACGCGTTGCGCGCGGTCGTGGACGCGGTGATGGCGGGCGCGGGGACGGTGCGCACCGAGCGCTACGGGCCGATCGTGCGCGACCCCGAGCGCCGACGGGCCCGCGCCGAGCTGGGCCTGGCCGAGCGTCCGCTGGCGTGCATCGTGTCCGCGAGCCTCGACCTGCCGCCTGATCTGCCGCTGCTGGCCGACCCCGAGTCGCGCGTGGCGATCCTCACGCCATCGTCCGGGCGCCTGCCGGGGAGCGACACGGGCGCAGTGGCCAACGCGGGCGCCACGGCCAACGCGGGCGCAGTGGCCGCCGAGCTCGAGTACGTGCGCGCCCGCCACAAGGACGGCTCGCTCGACCTGAAACAGGCCATGGCCGAGCTGCAAGATCGCTTGCAAGTCCGGACGTTGCTGTGCGAGGGCGGCCCGCACCTGAACAGCGAACTGCTGGCGCAAGGGCTCGTGGATGAGCTGTTCCTGTCGGTGTCGCCGCTGCTGGCGGGCGGCGATCCGAGCCCGACCCCGGCAGGCGGGCGCGTCCCCCCCACACGGATCCTCGCGGGCAAGGAGCTGCAGCCTCCGGTCCAGCTCGAGCTGAAGACGGTGCTGGAGTACGACTCGCAGCTGTTCCTGCGCTACGGCGTGCGCGCGGAGCCGCGCGGCTGAGCGGAGACGGCGACGTTGAGCACGACCGAGTTGGGGATCATCACCGAGCCCTCCCCGGTGACGAAGGTCGTGTAGAGCAGGCCCTGCGAGCTGACCGTGCCCTCGATCTGCCCGGCGAGCGGCCCGCCCTGCAGGCGCACGCGATCGCCGACGCGGAAGGGGCGGGCGCTGAGCAGCACGACGCCCGCGAACAGGTTGCCGAGCGTCTGCTGGGCGGCGAGCCCGAGGATCACAGCGGTGAAGGCGCCGCCGACGAGCAGTGTGCGGGCTTCCACGCCCGCGACCGAGAGCGCGACGAGCAGCGCGACCGCGAGCGTGGCCAGGCGGATCAGGAAACCCACCGGCCCGGCGGTGGCGGGGTCCAGCCGCCGGAAGAGAGCCGGGCCGAGCGCGCGACCGAAGTTGCGCGCGATCGCCCAGCCGAGGATCAGGAGGATGACGACCGTGAGGATGCGCACGGCCGTGTTGACTTCGGGCGAGCTGCCGCGGGATTCCACCCCGAACAGCGAGACGCGGTTGTCGTAGATGGCGACGACCGCGACGAACAGCACGCCGAGGACGATCGCCTCCCAGCCGGCGCGCCGCGCGGCCCGCGGGTTCTCGACCTGCTCGAGCAGCCCGACCTCCTGCCAGGCCTGGCTGCGGGTTTCGAACATCTTGGGGGGCGTCTTGGGGACGGGCGGCATCTTTTTGGGAACGGTGGGCATGTGGCTAACCGATGTTAGGCGTGAGGCGCGGACGATCCCGCACACCGCCTGCCGGCCCTCCGCCCATCCCAACCGCCCCGTTGACCCGCTCACCGCCACGGCGGGTGGGCACCGGCGTCCGGCCGCGGGTCGAGTTAGCTCACCTGCGTGTACACGACCATGAAAGCGCCGAAGGCCAGGCAGTAGATCGCGAACGGGATCAGCGTGCGGGTCTTGAAGTATTTGACCAGCCACGCGACCGTGAACACGGCGGTCACCGCGGCGGCGGCGCACGCCACGAGCGCCTGCCCGCGCACGCCGTTGCCCAGCGAGCCGAGCAGGTCGGGGAGCTTGAACAGGCCAGCGGCGAGGATGATCGGGGTGGCCAGCAAAAAGGCGAAGCGGGCCGAGTCGGAGTGATCCAGGCCACGGGCCAGGCCGGCGCCCATCGTCACGCCCTCTCGGCTGATCCCGGCGATCAGCGCCGTGGACTGGGCGACGCCGACGACGAACGCTTCGCGGTACTCGAGCGTGTCGAGCTCGCGCCCGCCCTCGGGGTTCAGGCCCTCTGTTGCAGCCAGTTCGCGCACCTCCGCGCGGCGGCGATACCACTCCGCCGCGAACAGGACGAGCCCGTTGACCATCAGGAAGATCGCGGCGATCTCGGGCTTGGCGGTGAGCGTGCGCAGCGGGTGCTCGAAGACGATGCCGATGATGCCGGCGGGGATCGAGGCGACGACGATCAGCCAGGCCAGCCGCTCGGTCGGGGTTTGCGCGCGGCGGGTGGAGAGCGTGTGGAAGAAGGCGCCGACGATTTCGACCCAATCGCGACGGTAGTAGAAGAGCAGGCCGAGCGCCGAGCCGACGTGCAGCATCACCACAAAGGCCAGCCACGGTGACTCCGACTGAGACTGGATGTCGACGACGTGGTTCCAGCCGAACAGCGTCGGGAACAGGACGGTGTGGCCGAGGCTCGAGATCGGGAACAGCTCGGTCGCGCCCTGCAGGACGCCGAGCACGATCGCCTGGAAGTAGGTGATCGCCGAGGAGGCGAGAACGGGGAGGACGTCGAGGACGGGGACCATCGCGGCGAAAGCTTACGGGCCGGCGCAGACCGGAGCGACGCTACGGCCGAGCATGAGAGGTTTCTCATCCGCCGGGCGGCGCCGTGCGAGAACGGGCCCGATGTGAAGGGGATGTAAAGGAGGAAGGGTGGACGTACACTTTTTGAGTTTTGGTAACCATAGTATTTACTTATAGATACTACAGTATCGACCCTTTAAGGGCATTTGGAGACATGTTTCCCACCCCTGCGTTCACATCCCCTTCACACGATCGTACCCGTCTGGTCACAAAACCGCCCATATGCAGGTCAAAATAGGGAGCGTCAAGAGATAGAGAGACATAGAGAGGAGCAACGATGACCCTCGCCCAATCGACCGACGCCCCCGACCGCCGATCCGACCGGCCGTCAGCCAACGGCGTTCCGTCCGAGTGGCCCCCGTCCGCACAGCGCTCAACCGGGGGTATTCCGCCGGCGCAACCCTTAGCCGGCCCCGTCCCCTCCGACCGGCCCCCATCCGACGCGCCCGCACAGGCGCGCGTGAGCAGAGTGGACATGCACTGCCACTCGACCGCCTCGCAGGTGTCGAAGCTGGGCGTGCAGCGCGCCGCTGGCCTGCCCGAGTGCGCGACCCCGCCCGAGGAGGTGTACGAGCTGGCCCGCAGGCGCGGGATGCAGTTCGTGACGATCACCGACCATGACACGATCGACGGTGCGCTCAGCCTCGCCGAACGCCCGGAGGAGTTCCCGGGCGTGTTCGTATCAGAGGAGCTCACGACCAATTTCCGCGGCGAGCCGGAGATGGCGGTGCACGTGCTGTGTTACGACATCACGCCCGCAGACCACGAATGGCTGCAGGGTCACGCCAGCGACGTCGAGCTGTGCGCGGCGTACATGTACGAGCGCGAGATCGCGTGCGCGCTGGCCCACCCCTACTACGCGGTGTCATCCCCGCTGAGCACCCGCCACCGCCGCCGCCTGGCCGAGCTGTTCAGCGTGTGGGAGGTCCGCAACGGCGCGCGGGCGCCCGAGCTGAACCGGCCCGCGGCGATGTACGTGGCCACGCGCGGGACGATCGGCATCGGCGGCTCCGACGACCACGCCGGGATCGATATCGGGCGCACGTACACCGAGTCCCCCCACGCCGCCACCCCACGCGAGTTCCTCGCGCATGTGCGCGCCGGACGGGTGAGCGCGGGCGGCAAGCAGGGCAGCGCCGCAAAGTGGGCGCACTCGGCGATCGTGCTCGCCGCGCGTTCGCTCGAGGCCAACAGTTCGAGCGCTGTCGCGGCGAGCCCGCCAAATCCCCAGCGGGTGATGACGATGGTGAGAAGGCTGCTGCGCGAGGGCGCGGCGCGTGAGAGCACCGACGACGGTGACGGGTCCGCAGGCGGGCATGGTGGGAGCGTCTCGCCCGATGACGCCAGGTGCCTGCTGCGCGCGTGGCTGGCCGCGGTCGAGCTCGACCACCTCGATACCCGCGGCCTGATCGAGCACATGCAGGCCGATGAGTTCAGCCACTCAGAGCTCTACCGCCGGGCCTGTCGCCTGCACGAGCGCCGCCTGCGCGAGGCCGTGCAGCTGGCGATCGGCGCCGCCAGCGGGCAGACCGGTCTGAAGGCCGCCGCGGAGGGCCTGTTCGCGGGCTGCATCGCCGCGATCCCCTACGCCCCCGCGAGCGCGTTCCTGGCCAACGAGCAGGTCAAGCTCGCGCGCCTGCCCTACGCGGGACCGAGCGGGAGCGGTGCGGGCTACGGCGGCGGGGCCGGCGCGGATGCTCCGCGCGTGGCGATCCTCGCCGACGGGATCGGCTCCACGCACGGGGTGAGCCGCACGCTCGAAGAGATCCGCGCGCGCGGGGTGCACGGCTATGAGATCGAGGTGATCGGCACCGATCCCGACGTGGACCGGCGCCTGTCGGCGGTGGCGGAGATCGACGTGCCCTACTACCCGGGCCTACAGATCGGCGTGCCGAGCCTGCCGGCCGCGGTGCAAACGCTCGCGGACGGCGCGTTCGACGCGATCCACGTGTGCTCGCCAGGGCCGGTGGGCGCCGCGGGGGCGCTGCTGGCACGAGCGCTGGGGCTGCCGTTGATCGGCAGCTACCACACCGAGCTGACCGCCTACGCGCAGTTGCGCTCGCAGAGGCCGGAGCTGGCGGGGGCGATGGCGCTGGCGGTCGGCACGCTGTACAAGGCCTGCGAGGTGGTCCTCTCCCCCAGCCCCGCCTCCGATGCAACGCTCGTGCGGATGGGCGTGCAGGAGGAGCGGATCGTGCGCTGGGACCGCGGCGTGGACACGGAGCGCTTCGATCCGGCGCTGCGCGACCCCGGGCTGATGCCGCCAGCCAAGTTCAACGTCATGTACTCCGGCCGGATCACCCGCGAGAAGGGCGCCGAGCTGCTGGCCGACACAGTTACACGCGCGCGCGTGCGCGAGCCAAGGCTGCACCTGGTCCTGGCCGGCGGCGGACCCGAGCAGGAGCGTGTGCGCGAGCGCGTCGGCGCCGAGCACGTGACGATGTTGGGCTGGCTGCAGGGCACGGATCTGGCCCGCGCGTACGCGTCGGCCGACGTGTTCGTGTTCGCCAGCCAGACCGACACGTTCGGCCAGGTGATCCTCGAGGCCCAGGCGTCGGGGCTGCCGGTCGTGGCCGTCGACCGCGGCGGGCCGAGCTCGCTGATCGAGCACCGCGCGAGCGGAATTCTGTGCCCGCCCGAGGTGGACGCCCTCGCCGACGCGGTGGTCGAGCTCGCCGGCTCGCCCATACTGCGCGAGCGCCTGTCCCGCGCCGGCCTGGCCGCGGTGCGCGAGCGCACATGGGAGCGCGCGCTTGGGCGACTGGGCGAGGGCTACGCCCACGCGGTACCCTGCGCGCATGCGCGCGATGCTGCTCGATACCCCCGGATCGGGACTGGACAGGCTGCTTGAGCACCGGCGCAGCTCAGGGCTTGATCGCCTGGACGAGGTGTGGGAGGGTGTGCTGCACATGGTCCCCGCGCCCGGCTTTGGACATGCAACTCTAGCTCAGCAGCTGGCCGTCATCCTGGACCGCCTCGCTCGCGACGCCGGATTGACACCCACGATGGGCGAGTTCAACCTCGGCGAGGAACACGACTTTCGCGTGCCCGACGGCGGGCTGCACCGCCCCGGCGCCGGCGGCACCTGGCTGCCGACCGCCGCGCTGGTCGTGGAGATCGTCTCCCCCGGCGATGAGTCCTGGGAGAAGCTGCCGTTCTACGCCGCCCACGAGGTGGACGAGGTCCTGATCGTCGACCCGCAGAAGCGCCGGGTCGACTGGCTCGGGCTCTCAGACGGCGAGTACCGCCCGGTCGAGCGCAGCGGCCTGATCGAGCTCGGCCCCGGCGAGCTGGCCCGGCGGCTCGACTGGCCGGCGAGCGACTGACCGATCGTTCCTACCAGATCGTCGCCACGCCAT
Organism: uncultured Solirubrobacterales bacterium; assembly: GCA_963702185.1. Classification (GTDB taxonomy): domain Bacteria; phylum Actinomycetota; class Thermoleophilia; order Solirubrobacterales; family Solirubrobacteraceae; genus Palsa-744. Next base: position 2,132,325 of record OY969723.1, on the reverse strand, counting down.
AGGCCGCGAACGCGGGGTCGCGGGTGACGATCGGTATCCGCTCATCGAGCGCCTGCGCGGCAAGCAGTCGGTCGAATGGATCGCGGTGGAGCTTGCCGGCGACCCGGGGAAATGGAAGCCCCTGCAGACGCGCAGCGTGCGTCCAACCGATCGCCAGCAGACCGAAGCCGTCGGCCTGAGCCTGCTGTGGCCAGTCATCGTCGATGTCCAGCTTGCCCAGCGAGCGCTTGACCGCGATCTCGACCAGGACGCCGGCGCCAACGAGGGGATAGTCGGCCTCCTCGATGGCCGTACGCGCGTTGTCAGACAGCCGCTTGTCTTCGTCCAGCCACCACAGCAGCGTGTGGGCGTCGACGAGCAGACGCATCAATCGATGATGCCGAGCGCCCGCGCAATGTCCTCGGGCCACTCGTCGAAATCGTCGTGCACGACGACGCGACCGCGCATCCGACCGGGCTTGCGCTTGGGACCTGTCTTGGCGAGGGCGATCGGTACCAGGCGGACGACTGGACGCCGCCCACGCCTCAGCACGACCTCTTCGCCCTCCTCGGCCATGTGGACGAGCTTGGAGAGTTGAGTCTTGGCTTCACCGATGCCGTAGCTCGCTGACATGCCGACTACGGTAACAGACTTGGCCATGTTGGCCAAGTTGTGCCGGGAACCTCCGCCGACCGGCCCGCCGAGGCGCCTCAGACGCCGAGGCGCGCCTCGATCAGCTCCATCACCCGCGCGACGGCCACCTCGATGCCCTGCTCGCCCGAGCGCACGACCAGCGCGGGGTCGGCCGGCGGCTCATACGGGGCGCTCACGCCCGTCATGCCGGTCAGCTCGCCCGCGCGCGCGCGCGCGTACAGGCCCTTCGGGTCGCGCTGCTCGCAGAGCTCCAGCGGCGCGTCGACGAAGACCTCCAAAAAGTCGAGCTCGTCCTGCGCGTGCAGCGCGGCGGCGGCCTCGCGGTCGGCGGCATAGGGGCTGACGAGGCTGACCAGGGCGATCGTGCCGGACTCCGCCAGCAGCCGGGCGACGTGGGCGGTGCGGCGCACGTTCTCGCGGCGGGCCGCTTCGTCGAAGCCGAGGTCGCCGTTCAGGCCATGGCGCAGGTTGTCGCCGTCGAGCACCAGCGCCGGGCGCCCGGCGCTGACCAGGCGCTCCTCCACGGCCGAGGCGATCGTCGACTTGCCCGCGCCGGGCAGACCCGTGAACCACACGGTCGCACCGACGTGCCCGAGCGCCTGGCGGCGGCGCTCGCGCGTCAGAGGCGAACCCTGCCAGAGCACGTTGGGGCTGCGCGCGCTCTTCCCGGCCTCGCCGTCGAAACCCAAAACATCAACCCCACCCACTCCATCCACCGCGCCCGCACCGGCGCCGTCGCGGGCCACCTCGGACTCGGTGTCGAGGATCACGCCGGCTGCGACCGTCGCGTTGGTCGCCTCGTCGATCACGATCAGCCCACCGGTGATGCGGTTGCGCCGATAGGAATCGAACGCCAGCGGAGAGGCGAGCTCCAAGCGCACGCGCGCGAGGTCGTTGAGCTGCAGCGTGGTGGCGCTCGAGTCGCGATGCAGCGTGTTGACATCGATGCGGTAGCGCACGTCGAGCGCCCCGATCGGGACGGTGCGGGTGGTGTGCTTGACCAGGTGGCGACGACGGGGGTCCAGCGGCTGCTCGGACATCCAGCAGAGCAAGCACTCAAACGAGGTGCCGACCGTCGGCTGGTTGTGCGTGCGCACGATCGTGGAGCCGCGGCTGGCGTCGATGTCGTCGGCGAGGCGCAGTGCGACGGACATCGGCGGGAACGCCTCGGCGACGGGACCGTCGAACGTGTCGATCGCGGAGATGCGCGAGCGCTGGCCTCCTGGCAGCACGACTACGTCATCGCCCGGGCGCAGCACGCCGCCTGCGACCTGACCGGCGAAGGCGCGATAGTCGGGCTGGTCGGCGCTGCGCGGCCTGATCACCCACTGCACGGGAAAGCGCGCGTCGATCAGGTTGCGGTCGGAGGCGATGTGGACGTGCTCGAGGTGGTAGAGCAGCGGCGGGCCCTGATACCAGGGCATGTTCTCCGAGCGCTCGACCACGTTGTCGCCCAGAAGGGCGGAGATCGGGATGAACGTCACGTCGGTTATGTCAAGGCGCGTGGCGAACGCGCCGAAGTCCTCGACGATCGCATCGAAGGCGGCCTGGGAGAAGTCGACGAGGTCCATCTTGTTGACACACACGACCAGGTGCGGGATGCCGAGCAGCGAGGCGATGAACGCGTGGCGGCGGGACTGCTGCAGCACGCCCGCGCGGGCGTCGATCAAGACGATCGCGAGGTCTGCGGTGGAGGCGCCGGTGACCATGTTGCGGGTGTACTGCTCGTGGCCGGGGGTGTCGGCGATGATGAACCGGCGCCGGTCGGTGGCGAAATATCGGTAGGCGACGTCGATCGTGATTCCCTGCTCGCGCTCGGCCCGCAGCCCGTCGGTGAGCAGGGAGAGGTCGAGGAACTCCGAGCCCAGCTGCTGGCTGGCCGCCTCGATGTGTTCGAGCTGGTCGACGAGGACCTGCTTTGAATCGAACAGCAGGCGGCCGATCAGCGTCGACTTGCCGTCGTCGACCGACCCGGCCGTGACCAGGCGCAGCAGCTCGACGGAATGCTCGCCGGCGGAATGCTCGCCCGCGCGCGCCTCATCGCCGGCGCCGCGGGCGTCGCCGTTGGTCTCGGCGGGGGTGATGGGCTGTGAGGACATCGGTGGGGTGTGCGGTCGAGGGTGTCGGAGGGCCTGCGAGGATCAATGGTAGGCGCAGCGGCCGTCAAAAGGGGCGCGAGCGTCGATTGAAGGGGTGTCCGTCGGGGCAATATAGATAGGGGTGCTATCGGGGTGCTGTCGTTGATTGACCCGGCGAGCAGGCAGAGCACGTCGGCGCAGCGAGCGGGCAGGGCACGAACATCCGTCCACCCACCCTGCCAAGCTCAAGCTTTGCGTGCCGGCAACCGATGGAGGAGTCGCATGCGCCTCCGCGAAGAAGTGAGCTTGTCATGCTGATCGTGATCGCCGTCATAGCCGTCGTGTGGCTGTCGATCTGCGCGCTCGTGTGGGCGGCCTGCCTGGCGGCGGCCCGCGGGGACGCCGAGCGGTCCGCGCGGCCCTCCACAGCTCGCACACCGTGGCCGTCGTACCCCACAGCTCGCACACCGTGGCGAGCGGCGTCTGGAGCCGCAGAGCGGCTGATCATCTGGGAGAGCGCTCGCTGAGCCGCCTGTCCCTGCGGCCGAACATCACAGGACGCTGTTGACCTCGACTTCTTCTTCGTCGGTGAGGGTGCTCGACAGCGTCAGGCCGACCTGTTCCACCCGTTCTTCTGGCCCTGAGCCCAGCGTGAGTTTCAGCACGTCTGAGTTTTCGGCGCCGCCTTCGAAGCGGTTGGGCTTCTGGACGCCTTTGGACGCCGAGAACTTCAGTTTTTCGCTGCCGGTCATCTTGTCGGTCTTGAGGGGGACGATGACAGAGCCGCTGAGCGTGACCGGCGTGCTCGCGCCGCATTTGAATTCGGCGAGCGCGGTGCCGCTGGCCGGCTTCAGCTGCAGGCCGATCTTGTTCTTGGCGGCGCCTTCGGCGCTCTTTTCGAGGATCCCCAGCTGCCCGTCGAGCGTGTTCAGCCGCACTTCGCCTGGGCTGGCGCCCGAGCTCGCGCAGCTTTCGGAGGCCGCTTTGTGGCAGCCGGTGAGCGTCACCGCCACCGTGCCGACCGAGCTGGCGCCGCTGTATTCACCCGAGCCGGTCTCGCCGCTGCACGCGAGCTTCGCTTTGCCCGGCGTGGTTTCGAGCTTCAGTTCGCCGCCCGTTTTCGCCAGTTTGAAGCCGCGCTTGGCGAGCGGATCGGAGCCGCCGAAGGCTGAATACCATTCGTAGCTGTTCTTGGTCGAGCTGACGGTGCAGCTCGACTTCGAGTATTTGCCGGTCCCGATCGCCACTTTGACGCAGCGTCCGAATTCGGGAGCCGACGGCGCAGTCGCTTCGACCACCGGCGAGGACTCCAGTTCGTGGTGGTCGCCGACGATCGTCGAGACCGCGTAGCTCAGCACTTCGGACGAGCTCGCGGGCACGTACGCTTCGGTGACCGTCGCCGGCAGCTGTTCGACCAGTTCGCTCGAGGAGCTCGAGGCGAAGACTTTGCGCGGGACCGTCGAGAACGCGGTTTCGGTCGTGAGCGGCTTGGTCGAGAAGATCTCATAGCCGTCGGCGCCGGGCACTGCCGCCCATTTGAGGTGCACGTAGCCGGGCGTGTCCGACACCGCCGAGACGGGGTACATCTCCGGCGCCGGCTGCTTTTCGATGTTCGCGCCGGGGTGTTCTTCTTCGCCGTCGAAGGTGATGCTCGACAGCGACGGGTTGAAGACCGATTCGGATTCGGCGTCGGGGATCAGGATGTAGGGGTTTTTGACCCAGAAGGTTTCTTCGGGCTGCACTTCCGGGTCGACTTCGCTGAATTGCTGGTCGGGCTGGAAGATGAAGTTCAGGTGCGGTTCTTCTTCGATCGTGAGACCGAGGTTGTAGAGCGGCACGTCGGCGACGTTCTTGACGCCGATCCAGACGTGGTAGGGCACGCCGGGGTGCAGCTTGCCTTCGTCGGCCTTGACTTTGAGTTGCAGCGCTTCCTTGCCCCACACCTTCAGCGGTTTGGCCAGGGCGGCCTGCGTGCTGACCGGGGCGAGGAACGGTTCCAGCGTCGAGTTGTAGTCCGCCGACAGGTTCGAGTATTCGCCCGGGGTGTCGCCGCGGACGATCCAGTTGGTTGTGTAGCTGGATTCGCCTTCGATCGCCGGCGTTTCTTCGGTGAGGTGCTGGGCCTTGGTCGTCGGCGCGAGGCTGAGGCCGGCCGGCAGGTTCAGCGTGGCGTCGCCGGCGCTGAGCGTGAACGGCTTGGGAGACAGGTTCTGCACGAGCATGCTCACTTCGAAGAACTGCTTGAGCACGGCGGCTTTGCCCTTGAGGATCAGCCACTGGATCAGCGGGTGGTGTTCGACCACGGTCGGCGTGGCGACGATCTGGTAGCCGCCGCCCCCTCCGCCTCCGTTGCTGAATTCACAGCTGCTGGAGTTGCACCCGAGGAACCCTCCGCCGCCGCTGCCGCCGCTGCCGCCGACGAGCGACCCGCCGCCGTTGACGTAGCCGTGGAGTTCGACCGGCGGGGTGGGCGATTCGATGAAGGCCAGCTTGACCGTGAACGAGTAGACGTTCTGGTTTTCGGGCGCGTAGGGGTTGATGCCCGCTTTGACGATTTCTTCGTAGTCGAGTTCCTTGGATTTCAGTTCCGTCGTGGCGACTTCGCCGCTGGAGAGCGTCACGATCGTCGAGCCGTCGCCGGCGCCGTTGACCGCGATCGTGCCGACCGCGGGCTTGTAGCCGGCCTTGTAGACGTAGACCGAGTCGCTGCCTTCGGGCAGGCCGAGCAGCACGGCTTCGCCGTTCGAGGAGGTCGGCGCTTCGACCCTCGTGCCGCTCGGGCCGACGTAGAGGACCGAGGCCCCCGCGACCGGCGATGCGCCACCACCGTGGACGGTCACGATCGCGCCTTCGGCCGGTTTCGGTTTGGGATGGATCGTCACGTTCACCGTGGCGGTCGATTGTTCGCCGCCGCGGAATACCGTCAGCACCGTGTGATATTCGCGCGCGCCCGTGTATATATGGTGCACCACAGCGTCGCCCGCGCCTTCTTCTTCGCTGCCGTCGCCGAACTGCCAGCGGTACTTAGAGATTTCAGAGGCCGGCGTGCTGCCGGAGCCGTCCAGCGTGACGGAGCTGCCTTCGATCCCTTCGACCGTCTCCCCGGCGGAGGCGTGCAGGGGCAGCGCCGAGACGACCCCGGTCGGCGAGGCCGGTTCGGCGGCCGCGCTGCCGCCCGCCGCGTTGTAGGCCGTCACCTGGACCGTGAGCCGGTGTCCGGCGTCGGCGCCGGTCAGCAGGTAGTCGCGGTAGTAGGCGCCTGAGATCGCGTGGCATTCGGCGCCGGCTTCCGTGCATCGCGCCCATTGATAGCTGTAGGCGACCGATTCGCCTTTCCACGTACCGGGCGCCGCGACGAGCGTGTCGCCCTGCTCGGGGGTGCCGGCGATCGTCGGCTTGGTTTCGTCGACCGGCGGTTTTTCGGGCGGGCTGCCTTCGGCGACTTCCAGGCCGAACTCGGTCGTGGAGCCGTGGATCGGTTCGTAGACCTGTTTGTACCAGAGCCCGGGCGGGGTCGAGGAGATCACGGCGTTTGCCTCGTGAATGAACGCGTTTTCGTGCGAGGCGTCGGTGATCGGCGTGAATTTCTGGCCGAGTTCGCCCGTGAACCCGCCGAGCGGCTCGATGTCCAGCGTGCCGCCGAGCGAGGCCACGCCGCTGACGGCCACCTTGCCGTAGCTCGAGGTCGAGGCGATCGGCTCGATCAGCGTCCCGTCGGCGCCCTGCGCGAAGGTCCCGCTGACCGTGAGCGGTACCGCGTCGGACAGCGAGACGAAGCGTTCGTTGTCAAACGCGCCTTCGATGTCGCGTTCGCCGCCGACGCCGGGTTCGATCAGGATCGTCCCGGCGTTGGTGAACGTCGCGCCGCTTTCGATTTTCAGATCGGTGCGGTCGCTGCCGCCGCAGTCGCTGCCGCTGTGCTTGGCGCTCGTGAACTCGATCGTCCCGGCGTTTTCGAGCGTTTTGCCGACCACGACGATGCCGGGGTTGCCATTGCCCACGCAGCCTTCGACGATCAGCGTCTGGTCGTGCGCGATGTTCCCACCGATGTAGCCGTAGTAGCTGCGCTCGTGGATGACGCTCGACCCGGTCCCGGTGAAGTTGATGTTGCTGGCTTCGGCGAGGATCGGCTCGTTGCCGATCGCGCTTCCGGCGCCCTGGTTGAAGGTGCTGCTGTCGCCGAGGACCACGGAGGAGTCGCCGACCGCGTCGATCAGCCCGCCCCCGCCGTTGGTGAATGTCGTGCTGCTTTCGAACTTGAAGATCGTGGAGTTGGCGAGGTTGACCGTCCCTTCGTTCGTGAAGGACGTGCTGCCCGCCGTGTCGCCGGTCGCAGCGTTGATGTCGACCGTGCCTTTGTTGGCGATCGCGCCTTCGATCGTGCGTTCGCCACCAGTTCCCGGTTCGACGAGGATCGTTCCCGTATTCGTGAGTTTTACGCCGGTTTCGAGTTTCAGGTCGGTGCGGTCACCGCCGCCGCAATCGCTGCCTTTGTACTTCGAGCTCGCGAACTCGAGCGTCCCCGCGTTTTCAAACGATTTAGACGCAACCAGAATCGAGGGATTACCCGACCCGACACAACCTTCCGCGACCAACGTCTGACCAGACGCTATATTCCCGCTGATATGGCTGTAATAACTCTGCTCATGAATCGTGCTCGAACCCGTACCCGTAAAGTTAATATTGCTCGCTTCGGCAACGACCGGATCGCCACTCGCGCTCCCATTGCCCTGATCGTAGGTGGCGCTGCCACCGAGCATCAACTCCGAGGCGCCACCCGCCTTCACAGAACCGCTTTCGTTGGCAAACGTCGTGCTGCTTTCGAACTTGAACGTCGCGGAGTTGGCGAGGTCGACTTCCCCTTCGTTGGTGAAGGTCGTAAGGCCGGCCGTATCGCTCGCGGACGCATTGACTTCGACCTTGCCCTTGTTGACGATACCGCCTTCGAACACACGTTCACCACCGCTACCTGGTTCGACAAGGATCGTTCCTGTATTTGTGAGCTTTACGCCACTTTCGAGTTTCAGGTCGGTACGGTCGCTGCCGCCACAATCGCTGCCTTTGTACTTCGAGCTCGAGAACTCCAGCGTCCCCGCGTTTTCAAACGATTTAGACGCAACGAGAATCGAGGGATTGCCCGACCCAACACAACCTTCCGCGACCAACGTCTGGCCAGACGCGATATTCCCGCTGATATGGCTGTAATAATTCTGCTCGTGAATCGTGCTCGACCCGGTGCCCGTGAAGTCGATGTTGCTCGCTTCGGCGACAACCGGATCGCCACTCGCGCTCCCGTTCCCCTGATCATAGGTGGCGCTGCCATCGAGCATCAACTCCGAGGCGCCACCCGCCTTCACAGAACCGCTTTCGTTGGCAAACGTCGTGCTGCTTTCGAACTTGAACGTCGCGGAGTTGGCGAGGTCGACTTCCCCTTCGTTGGTGAAGGTCGTGCTCCCCGCCATATCGTCGATCGACGCATTGACTTCAACCGCACCCTTGTTGACGATACCGCCTTCGATCCAGCGTTCACCACCGCTACCCGGTTCGACAAGGATCGTTCCTGTATTTGTGAGCTTTACGCCACTTTCGAGTTTCAGGTCGGTACGGTCGCTGCCGCCACAATCGCTGCCTTTGTACTTCGAGCTCGAGAACTCCAGCGTCCCCGCGTTTTCAAACGATTTAGACGCAACCAGAATCGACGGATTACCCGACCCAACACAACCTTCCGCGACCAACGTCTGACCAGACGCGATATTCCCGCTGATATGGCTGTAATAACTCTGCTCGTGAATCGTGCTCGAACCCGTACCCGTAAAGTTAATATTGCTCGCTTCCGCGACGACCGGATCGGCCCCGCTCGTGGTCCCCGCGCCCTGGTTGTAGGTGGCGCTCGAGCCGAGGTCCACGGAGTAGCCCGCCGACGCCGCGATCGACCCGCTGGCGCCGTTCGTGAAGGCGGCGCTCGAGTTGACCGCGAGCGAGCCGGATTCGAGCTTCAGCGCGCCTTCGTTGGTGAACGTGGTGCTGCCGTTGGAGAAGCTCGCCCCGGTGGCCAGCGCGACCGTGCCCTTGTTGTCGATTGAGGCTTCCAGACGGCGTTCGCCCCCGCTGGCGCCCGCGAGCACGGAGATCGTGCCTTCGTTGAGGACCGTCGCGCCGCTGAGGATGTCGGCGTTTGCAAGGAGGCCCGTGCTGGTCAGCTTGAGCGCTCCGTGGGCGCCGATGGCGATGCCGGCCGAGGAGCTCAGCGAGGCGCTGCCCGAGGCGCTGCTTTCCTCAGACAGCGTCTGCGTGCTCGAGCCGGACCCGGCGCCGAGCGTCAGCGACTTGACCGAGGCGCTGCTCGCGGTGAGCATGACCGTGTAGGCGCCTTCCTTGGTGATGCAGACTTCTTCTTCGGAGCCGGGCACTTTGTCAGCGCTCCAGTTCGAGGCGACCGTCCAGCTGCCGCTGGCGGCGGTCTTCCATTCGTTCGTGCACCCGCTCGCGCGCGCCGCCGCGGGCGCCCAGATCGCCACGGCGAGCGGAGCGAGCAACGCCACGGCCACCAAGCGCGCGCTGCGCGCGATCGACGTCTGCAGAGAACCGACCTGCCCGGTCATCGCATCCCCCTTCGAAGCGTCCTTGTCGTCCACGTCCCATCCGACCGGCGCGCGGCGCCAAGCCGTGGCGGGCATGCTACACCGGCGCCGCGCGGAATGTCGTGAGATCTCCACGGTGAGAGATCCAGATCCACGGCTACCGGCGCTTGCCGGCCCTCGGGGATCTATCATGGCCGGCGCAGGTCCCGCAACGTCCATCCTCCCGCAACGTCCATCCAACGCTCGCCGATGACCCGAAGGAGGCCGCCCGCCATGTCCGGACAACCGATCCGACGTAGACGCACCACGATCCGAGGTGGACGCACTCGGCGCACTCAACGCGCTCAGCGCACCCGCCTGTACGCGCTCGGCCTGGCCGGCATGCTCGCCGTCGCGGCGCTCGGATTCGCGGCCGTGGCCGTGGCGGCCGGCACACCCTCAGCCGGCACGGCCCGGGCCGCAAGCACAGCCCGGATCGGCGCGCGCTCGGCCACCAGCTACCAGATCTCGCTCACGACGGCGCCCAACCCGATCACAGTCGGACAGCCCGCCACGTTCACGGGGACGGTCTCTCCCGCGCCGCCGCGCGAGCCCGTGCGCGTGAGCCTGTGGCGGCGCGACCGCTTCGGATGGGTGCAGCTGACCGTGAGTCGCGCGCCCGCCCCCACCGGCGCGTTCTCGATCACGCGCACGTTCGGCGCCGCCAGCAGGCACGGCCAGACGATGCTGCGCATCTGCCTGCACCGCAGAGCGTATGGCGCGCGCACGTGCGCGAAGGTCGCGGTGACGATCCTGCCGCTGCGGCCGCGGCCCTCCCATCACGCCGCCCGGGAACGGCACAGGCAGAAGCTCGAAGAAGCCCGCAGGCGCGCCGCGGAAAAGCGCCGGCAGCACAAGGAAGAACGTGGCCAGAAACGGACCAACGCGCACGAAAGGCACAGCAAGCACAAAGAAGCGGCGCACGAGCGCAAAGAAGCAAGGCGCCAGAAAGAAGCCCGCGCGCGCGAAGAACGGCGCCGGCGCAGAGAAGAAGCGCACAGGCGGCGCAAGGAAAAGCGCGCCGGACAATGACAGAGCCGACGGGCGGCGCGCAGAACACGGTCGTGCGCTAGGTTGCCTCGCCGATGCCGCGAGCCGACACCGACACCGACACCGCTGCAGGAGCAGGCCGCGCAGCGAATCGCGCCGCAACCGGCGGACTGACTTGGGCGCGACCCGTGACGATCGCGCTCGCAGTGCTGGCTTGCGCGTTCGTGGCGCTCGCCTCAGCCTCGGCCCTGGCCGCCACAGCGCCGGCGCCGAAGGAGAGCATCGCGGTGTTCGAAGGTCAGCTGCATGGGCATCAGGTGCGCGCGGTGACGCTGCGCCCCAAAGCCCACAGGCTCACTGTCCTGCTCGGCGACGGCCACAAAGTGGTCGTCGTCTTCCCGGCTTCGCGCCAGCAGCAGCTGCGGAGCGCAGCCGAAGCCGGCGGCGTGACGGTGAAGGTCGCCAAAGTCAAGCCTCCGTCGCACAAACGGCGCGACATCGCGATCGCCGTCGTGCTCGTCATCGCCCTCGCGGTGGGCGCCTGGCTGCTCATGCGCCGCAGGCGCACGCGCGAAGAGGAGTACGGCCCCGCGGGACGGTAGGGCGACGGACGGCCCGCTTCCAGTGCCGGCCGCACGGAGGTTGCGGCTCGCGGCCGACCGCAGACCCCCAACGGTATCACTCGCCCGATCGACAGTTGCGAGCACATCCTTTATGCGATGGGGTGCGTTCATAGAGAGCGCTCCATCACCTTCTAAGCCAGTCTAAGTCATTAGCTTAGATAGTCTTAGAAGGCTTAGAGCAGCCCAAACGGCCTGCGCTGGTGGTGCATACGATGCGCCCCGAGAGGTCCCCTGGGACTGGGATGCGCTGCGCGACGTAAAGCGACGTGCCTGGCCATACGGGTAGCGGCACGCCTGAGGAACGCAGGCGCTGGTGGTCGACATATCCGCATGGATGCGCGCCGCCCATCCCAACGTGGTCGCACGCTGAAGCGGGGGGCTGCGCGCCGGCCGGTTGCGAATCGGGCCCGCCGGGCTCGCTGCCATCGCCGCCGTCGCCCATTGACTTCTGTCGTGCGTGTGTAGTAAAGTCCAACAGTCCAGACAGGTCCGAAACGATCAGGCTTGAGGGAGCCGTCTCGGCGGAAAGCAATCGACATGAGCTCCCACGAATCGACATTGCCGTGTCTTTGCCCTCATAGCGATCGTCTGGCTGACTGTGGCGACATTCTGCTGGGCCGCCTGCGCAATGGCCGCGCGCGGGGACGCCGGGTCTTCGCTGTGGCCGGCCGAGAACCCCGCCGACATGGCGCCGATCCGATCACGAGCGGGCCTGCCCAAAAGTTGACCGCCAAAGCCGATGTGCTGATCCCGGGGCTCTCCCATCTTCCGTGATATCCCGCAGGACGGCATAAATCCATCTTGTACATACACGGCAGATACCTATGCACGGGTTACCGGGCGATCACAACCGTGCCGACATCGGTGGCGTAGGTTGCTCTCTTCAATCCTGGGGCTCGACATCGGCGATGCGAACGCAAAGCGGAGATGCCGGTTCCGGGAGCCTAAGGACGAATGGAGGAAGCAATGACCGGAATGATTTCCGCAAGGGCCGGAAGGCTCGCAGTCGCACTGCTCGCATCGATCGGCTGTTGTGGCCGTCGCGGCCGGGACGGCGAGCGCAAGCCCAACCGCCGGGGGGAGCCGTATCACTGACGTCCGGGGTTCAGCACCTCACCAGCTACGCCCCCAAGACGAGCGAACGATATGAATTCAACTACACCGGAGATGAATTTTATGGTCCTGTCCACTGCGTCGGAAAACACCAGACAAACGAACGCAAGGGCTATCCCGGCAATGCGACGGAAGGTGGCCGGGATGTGGAGAGGTGCAGAAGCACCACCGGCGAACCGCTCAAAGGTATGGCTCCCGGCGAAACCGCTACCGACAGCATAGAGGGATATTCGGAGTGGGGTTCGGACTGGGATGACAACGCCATCGCCTCGACCAACTTCTCATACACAGTGCCAGCCAGCGGTAAGGCGTTCAAGATCATCGCGTACTACCCGTACACAGGCTGAGCATCGCAGGCGTCCCCTGCGCCTCGCCGACGACCGCCGCCCGATGGACCCCGGACTCACCGAAGTCCGATATCCGGTACGCTCAGTCGCTCACATCGCGGTCTCGAGGCAGCTGGGGGGTCGAGTGGGGGGAGTGCGCCTCCTTGGATCGTCCCAGACCGGGCTCGCGACGGGCATTCCGAGGGCGGCATCCCGAGGCGGCGGGCACCCCGAAGCGCCGGGCGCTCCCAGGGAATGCATGTATGGAGACAACCACGTTGGAAAGGGAGACAGCATGATGTTGAAGCTATGGAAGGTCAAGCCATGGAGGGCCATCCCGGTCGCCGCCGTCGCGGTTCTGGCCGGAGTCGTGGCCATACCGGCCACAGCGTCCGCCGCGACGCTGTTTGTATCGACCGCGGCTCCGAGTGCGCCGTACAACAGCTGCTCGCATGCGGGCTACAGGTCGATCCAGACCGCGCTTACCGCCGCCGCGCCCGACAGCACGATCAACGTGTGCGCGGGAACCTACAAAGAACAGCTCGAAATCACCAAGGAAGTCGCCCTCGTCGGGAAGTCGAACCCAACCGTCGAAGCCCCGGCGACCCTCAAAACAGCGAGCACGACCTGCGAGACGGGCGAGGAAGATCTCGTCGCGATCTGCATGCCGAAGACCGCCGACATCACGGGAATGACCTTCGGAATCAATGAGGCGCCCACCTGTAACGACAATCTCAACGACGTCGTGGTCGGCGGAGGCGCGACGTTAAACGCCACCAAGGTAAAGGTCGGTGGCGCAACCGAGCACTCCGGATGCCAGGGCGGACTTGGGCTCCTGATTGGACACCATGGCCAGGTCGGCGTCGGATACGCGTCGCTGAGCAAGGTGACGGTCGAAGGCTACAACAAGAATGGCATCACCGTCGACGGTCCCGGATCGGAAGCCACCATCGAAAAGACGACCATCACAGGCGCCGGTCCGGTCGAACAGGGCCAGAACGGCATCCAGGTCAGCCGGGGCGCCGTGGCCACGATCAGCAACGTGACGGTCTCGGACGATGAGTGCACGGTCCCTCAGCCCGTGTGCGGTCACTCCAGCCAGCAGAACTGGGAGGAAGACGCGGCCGGCGTGCTGTTCTACGAACCGGGAGCCTCCTCGACCGTGGTGAGCTCGAAGCTGAGCAATAATGACATCGGCGTCGAGTACGTCTCGGGCGAACCGCCGGCGCAATCGGAAGTGACGCTCGCCAAAGACAAGATCACAGGCGGGTACACCTCGGTGCAGCTCAACCAGGGCAAGGCCAGCCTCGAACAGGACAAGCTCACCGGCGCTCTGATCGGGATCGACGTGAACTCCTACTGGGAAGAAGACAACTCCTACGCTCCGACCGCAACCGCTTCGGGCGACAAGATCGAAGGCTCGGAAGCCGCGATCAAGGTCGAAAGCGCGCTGGCGCCGCTGGCGGGCAGCCTGGGGATCACAGGCAGCCAAGTCAGGGGCTCGATAGTCAACGACGACCCTCGGTTCACGATCGGGTGAGCGAGCGCATGCGACTCGGTCGACAGACAAGTCGACCGCGGTGAAGCAGCGGGTGGGGCGCCACGTGGCGCCCCACCCGCCCTGCGGCCCCAGCCGCAAAGCGAGCTCGCTGGCGTCCGGTCTGGCTCACGCTGGCGTCCGGGCTGGCTCACGGCGCTCACCCGCGCGCCATCGCGGCGCTCACCCGCGCGTTACCATGATTAGACGCTCGTGTTCACCTCGATCTTTTCGCCACCGTCGTTTTCCTGCACCGCTTTGAGCCCCAGCCCTGTCTGTACGTCGGGGCCACCGTTGATCGACGTCTCGAGTACGTCCGGTGTTTGGCCAAAGAACTCTTCTGGCTTCTGCTTGCCATTTTTCTGCGAGAAGCCCTTCGTTTCGATGTACTCCATCTTGTTGGACTTGACCTCACGAATGGCCGAGCCCGTCACGGCAAACGTCGATTCGCCGCAGCTGAATTCGGCGAACGGCACACCTTCGGCGGGAGAGATTGCAAGACCAACGCTCTTGATGACCCCTTCCTTGGTTTTGATGATCCCGAGCTCGCCGCTGAGCGTCGAGGTCTCGATTTCGCCTTCCCCAGCCAGCGACGATTGACACACAACGCCCTTGAGCGCGCATTCCGCAAACGTGATGGTCAGGTTCGCCACACCTTTGGCGCCACTGTATTCGCCGGTGCCGCTGACTTCGCCGCACGTCACCTTCATCGACGCCTTGCTGTGTCCCTCGACCTGGATCACCGCCGGCGCCTTCGCCGATTCCGCTTCGACCAAGCTTTCGCATTCGTTCTTGTCCAATTTGGTCTGCTCATAGGTCAGCTTGGCCGCATTTTCATGGCCTTCCGCTTTTTCAATGAGTTCAGCTTTTCTTTCAGGAGGAATGGTTTCTTCAGCGGCTTCGCTGCGCTCTTTCTTCGCCAGTTCTTCTTCAAAGAGAGCCTTCTGACAACGACGGTACTTGGCCGAGTAAACACTCTTTTCCGCGAGAGTAAATCCAGGATCGAGGCCGGGACCGGGAATCCATTCGTAGTGGGCATTGGAGGCGGTCGAGTTTGTGCAGCTCGAATTCGTGAAGCCTTCGCCCCCCGGTGAAGTCTTCAGGAGACACCTCCCGTATTCGGGAGCCGCCGCCGACGCTGCCGACGCCACAACGGCCCCGAGCGCCAAGACCACAATCACGCCGATTCCCGCTTTGCTGAGCCGTCTCATAAGAATCCCTCCCAAGATCAAACCAAGACTTTACATGCCGAGGATTTACATATCGACAACGCTGACTTCACATCGAGGTGCTCCGGGGCCTACCTCGCTCTGACGCCGCTCCGGCCCTGCTTCACCCCCGCTCGTACCTCGTCAGAGTTTAGGCATATCTCTTGCATGTGTCAAGCCTCGCCTCGACTCCCGCTTCCACCGGCCTCTGAGCGTTGCGCGCCCGAGCACCCCGCCGCTTCGTCGGGCAGGATCACCCGCGGCGCTTGGCCGACGACCGTCGCGCCGGGCGGTACGTCTTTGGTGACGACTGTTCCGGCGCCGATGCGCGCGCCGCGCCCGACGCGCAGCGTGCGACCGCGCGGAGCGATGATCACCGAGCTCGCGCCGATGCGCACGTGGTCCTCGATCACGATTCGAGATCGAACGGGCACAGGTGGTTGCGAGGTCGCTGTCGAGCTCCCATCGCGGGCGTCGGCAGTGGGCGCCTCCGAGCGCTCTGGGCGTCCCGCCGTGAGCGTGACGTTCTGGAAGATCTTGACGCCCCGCCCGATCACGATGTTGCCGCTCACCACCGTCCCGATGCTGTTGTGGGCCAGGACCACGTCCGGGCTGACCGATGCGCCCGGCGAAAGCGAGTTGCGGTAGACGAGCGAGTTCAGCTGCTTGAGCCAGAAGGCGATCATCCAGTGGCCGCGATCGCTCAGCCGGACCGAGAACAACCAGAGCCGTTCCGGGCTGAAGACCCAGAGCCTTTGCAACCGCTGCTTCAGGAGCAAGAGTTCGGACCCGCCCGTCACCTGCCCGATCCTACACCCACTCGTGTGCCGCGGCCGAACACCGTGATCGGCGTCAAGCCACCCGCCCGCTTCGGCCGAGACCGCCCCGCCCTGTAGGTGCACATCAGGATTATGCACATCAGGATCAGATCAGAGGCGACAGTGACACCGGTCCTCCATCCCGCCTACTGCGCGGGCAGCGGGGTGGCGATCATCGTTCGGGTCTGTCCCCGCCTCAGCTGACCGGCGAGCGCTTCCCTGGTCATCAGCTTCAGTTCGTAGGGCACCGCCTCCAGCTTGTGGGCGACTTCTCGGTGCTTGCGTTCGCCCTTGCTCTTCTGTTCTTCGCTCAGCGGAAATCTTTCGAGGGTCCTCGTGATCTGGAAGGGGTCGATGAGTTCGCTCTTGCCCACCTCGGTGGTGCGTTCCGCTTCCCCTTCTTCGAGCGCCACCGGTTCCGTCGGTTCGGTCGTGGCCGTCCCTTGTCCTTCCGGCCCGCCGGCGATCACCGTCGCCCGCAATGTGTGCCCGACGTCTTCTTTGACGAGCGTATGGCCGCTGTACACCGAGGCGCAGCCGGAACTCCCGCATTCGTGGCCTTCTCGATTGATCTTCACACAGTCCGCGCCTTCTACGTTGCAG
Organism: uncultured Solirubrobacterales bacterium; assembly: GCA_963702185.1. Classification (GTDB taxonomy): domain Bacteria; phylum Actinomycetota; class Thermoleophilia; order Solirubrobacterales; family Solirubrobacteraceae; genus Palsa-744. The sequence continues at coordinate 2,115,776 of OY969723.1, read as the reverse complement.
CGTTCCCACTGGTATTCGAACGCGATCGGCCTGGCGCCGGTCCAGCCGCCGTGCAGAACCTTCAGCTTGTCGTGCCTGGATTCCACCACCGGCGGTTCGCCTTCTTCCAGGCCGAAGATCGTGGGCGCTTCCTCGGGGTTGTTCGTTGGCGACCCGCTTTCTTCAGCTGGATCGCCGCCTTCTTCGGCCGCGGGCGGTTCGCCTTTGCGATCGGCCACGCGGTAGTTGAGTTTCTGCCCGGCCACTTCCGCCCCGCCTGCCGCCTTCTGGCTCCAAGTGAGCCCCAGCGCAAGCTGCTCGGGCGTCACTGTCAGCGGAGATTCCGGGCGTTCGGCTGAGCTTTCCACGAGGACGAGGGCCGACGTATTGCCCGCCGCCACGGCCGTCGCGTGGCTGAACCCACGCACCTGGGCCGGTTCGGGATAGCCCGCTTCCTTGACGTTCTTGCCGGTCACCGGGTTTTCGGTGTTCTCCGGCGGCTTGCCGTTGCCGAGCTCTCCGTATTCGTTGCGACCCCACGCGTAGACCCTGCCGCCGCTGAGCGCGAGCCCGTAGTCGGTGCCCGCGGCGAGCGCCTGCGGATGAAGCGCTTCCAGGCGGGGAATCGGCACGGCCTTCTTGACACAGGCGATCGGTTCGGGCAGCGACTTGAGCTTCTTCTCGTCCTGCGCAAGCTGGTCTTGCAGCGCTTCGGCGTTCTTGCCGGCCGCTTCCTGGGACGCGATCGCTTCTTCGAGCCGCGAGATCGCCTGTTCTTCTTCGTAGATCTGCCGGAGCTTGGCTTCTTCCTGCTTGGGCGACAGTTCGTTCCTGCAGTTTGCGACCGGCGCCGTGCCGGGTTCCAGCGCGAGCGCTCCCTCGCCGTCGCTGCCCCAGCCGAAGATCTCTTCGCGTCCACCCTTCTCTATCCGGGCGAGCACGCTGTCATAGCCGGCCGCGAGCTCCAACACACCGCTCAGCGGTTCGCCGCTCACGCCTTCTTTGCCGTCGTTGAGGCGGACTTCCGCAGGTGGGTATTCGCTGGCGTGCGGGGGCTGGGTCACCGCTCCCGTCCCCAGCTGCCCCTCGCGATTGCCGCCCCAGGACACCACGTGCCCGTCGGCGAGCAGCGCGTACGCGGAGAACCGGCCTGCGACGACCGTCTCGACTTCCTTCAGCGGTTCCCGCCTGCCGGTCTTCGGGTTGGTCCATTCCACGAGCCGCGGCACGGTGCTGCACGGTTCGGACCGCGGGAAGTGGGCGACTTCGGTTTCGCAGCCTTCGGGGCCGGGTTCGGACAGATCGAGGCCGAGCTGTCCCTCGGTGTCGCTGCCCCACGCCAAGACGGTGTGTTCGCTCGTCAGCGCATAGTCCGAATCGCCGCTGGCGGCGACAGCGAGGATGTCCGCCAGCTTCCCCGTCGCAATCTTGACCGTCCGTTCTTTCTCGACGCCTTTGATCAAGACCTTTTCGACCTTGTTGACGGCCGGCCATTCAACGGTTTTGGCGACCCGCTGGTTTGTGTTGGTCAGCGATTCGAATCCCTGCTTGCCGTCGCCGAGCTGGCCGTACTCGTTGTTGCCCCACGCCGTCACCGTGCCGTTCTGCATGAGCGCGAGGCCGTGCACTCCGCCGGCGGCGATCTGCTTGACGCCCGTCAGCGGCGGAAATTCCGATGGTTCCTTCGCCCCGCGGACCCATTCCCTGACAGCCACGTGGCCGTATCCTTCTTCCCAGTTGGCCAGGCGCGTGTCGTCGCCGAGCTCGCCGTACAGGTTCCCGCCCCAGGAGACGACGGCGCCATCGCCGAGCAGCGCGAGATCGAAGGACGCTCCCGCAGCGATTTCCGTAATGCCGTTCACACCTTCCACGGGAACAGGACTCAGTTCATATTCGTCTTTGAAGATCTGACCGAGTTGACCGTGGTAGTTGTCGCCCCATGTGATCGCCGCCCCGCCAGGCCCCTGCGACGTGGATGCTTTGCTCGGGCTGGTGGAGTTCGCCACGATTACGTTCGCAGAGGTCGGGTTTGTGTTCGGGTTCGGGTTCGTGGACGTCGGGTTCGCGGAGACGATGTTCGTGACGGAGTTGCTCCCGGGGATGGGGCTCACCGGGATCGCGGTCGTTGAGGCAGCCCTCACGGAGATGGGGTTGAATGGGATCACGTTCGTCGAGCGTGACTGCGTGCCCGCAGCCGTGGCAACCGGGACGAGCGCACCGGCCAGCGCCAGCAGCGCTGTCGCGGCGAGCCGGCGGGATGCCATCTCGAGGCCGAACATCATGCTTTTCCGTCGTGCCTTCACCGGACCGGCTTGAGCGCCAGATGTATCCACGGACAGACGACCTATGGGCTGAATGCGGATATGCAGAACGTGATAGGTACGGGTAGGCCAACCGGCCGGGCTTGCATCGGACGCCAGGACGCGGCGTGGGCGCCCGCATGAACACCGCATCGTTCGGCCGCAGGCGGTGTTCATAGAACCGGTGTGCTAGAAAGCCACCGAGGAAAGGACCATGAGATGAGGAGCTTCAGGATCGATCGCAGGGCGGTCCGGTATAAGGCGGTCACGCGTGCGCTGGCTCTCGCGAGCGTTGCCCTGCTGGCGGTCGCATGGCTGGCGGCGTTTGCTCCGGTGGCCGGCGCATCCGAAGAACCCGCCAAAAAGCCCATACCTCCGTCGGTCTCCACCGGCGCCAGCCTTGCGTCTGGCTCAGGGGTCGAGCTGCAGGGCACGATCGACACTCATGGCGAAGCCGCCACCTACTACTTCCAGTACGGGCCGACCAACACCTACGGCTCGCAGACGCCCTCGGTCAACCTTGCCGCGGGCACCGGGAGGGTCCGGGTGAGTCAGACCGTCACCGGACTCGGTTCCGGCTACCACTACCGGCTCGCGGCAACGGACAGCAGCAGTACGACCCCGGTATATGGCTTGGACCGTACGTACACGGCAAAAACCGTCAAAACAGTCAAAACGATCAAACCGACGAAGAAGGTCGGTCTCAAATTCACGCTCACCAGGCCGCCGGCCGAAGGGCTGCCGGCCGGCAGCCCCGTCACCATCGAGGGCACGCTCACCGGTCCGGGGGTGGCCGGCCACGCCGTCGTCCTGCAGTCAAGCGCGTATCCGTCGGGTGCCCTCTTCGGGAATGTCGGCGCGCCGCAGACCGTGAGCGCAACCGGTCGCTTCGCGTTCTTCGTCGCGCACCTGTCGCAGAGCATGAGGTTCCGCGTCGCGACGATCGAAGCGCAACCGACGTACAGCCCGGTGATCATCGAGTTGGCGACCGTGCGCGTCACCCTGCACGCCCGCTCGGCCCCGCGCGCGGGACTCGTGCGCCTCTACGGCACGGTCTCGCCGGCGGCGAACGGAGCCATCGTCTACTTCCAGTTGCAGCAGGCGTCCAAACCCCCGAGGATCACGCTCCCGAAATCCGAAAAGGCGGAAGAAAGGGCCGAAGAAAGGGCCGAAATGCCGAGGTTTGCGATCGAGTTCAGCACGCCCGTGAAACGCGCGACCAGGAGCACGTCACGCTTCAGCACCATCGTCACCGTTCGCAAGGAAGGGCTCTACCGCGCCTACGTGCAGATGCCGAGGGGTCCGCTGGCGTCGGGCTACAGCAAGAGCATGCTGCTACACGCGACCGTCAAGAAACGCAAGCACAGGGCCTGATCCCGTCAGGCGACGCGGTCGTACCCCCACAGGCCAACCAGGTCCCTGTCCAAATACTCGCTCAGCGCCTCGACCTCGGGCTTGAAGCGATGGCGCAGCTCTGCCATGAACTGCTCGTCCGGCGCCTCCGGCGCGCTGAAGATCGCGCGCCGCGCCACGTTCTCGACCGCGTCGCCGCGCAGCCATTGCGGCGTCAGCGTATCTACCATCCGCGCCAAGCTGCCCGCCTGGGCGGGCTGGCGGCGGGCGAGCTGGAGCGCCAGCGCCGCGCGGTGGAGCCGTTGCAGGCGCACCGCTTTGCGTCCGCGCCTGCCGCGCCGGAGGTTGTCTGTCTGGTCGCCCTTCGCGATGTCGAGCGCGCCCGTGTCGTCGACCTCCAGAAAGCGCAGCACCGCGCGCGCCGTGGCCTCGTTGTCGCGGCGAAAGTCTTCATAGATGAGCACCAGCATCCGCTCGCGCCCGAACACCCGCTCGAAGCGCCGCAGCTGCTCGACATAGCGGGCGTGCTCGCAATAGAACAGCCTGTTCGGCGCGCGGCAGTCACGAGGCAGTTGCTCGCCCCTGCGCCTCGGCTCTTCCAGAGCCACCGCCCTGCGCAGGTCGCGCTCGGTCTCGAGGCCGCCCCGCAGGCAGCTGAGGTGGTAGGTCCTCACGAAGCTCGCGGGCTCGCGCAGGATCGCGATGATGCGCGCGTCCGGCTGGACCTGCGCGATCAGGCGAGCGGAGTCCGCGAACCTGATGTACTGCGGCGACGCCTCGCCGGCGAGCTGGTCCGGGCGTGCGTTGGCGAACAGCGCCAGGTACTCGTCCACGGTCCACGGCCTGACCCGGTGCACTGGCGCCGGCCCGCGATCGCGCGGATCGACGGTGAAGAAGCGCGGCTCCTTGAGCTGCGGCATGAAGATCTGGGGATGCTGCTTGAGGATCTCGTACAGCGCCGTCGTACCGCACTTTTCGTGGCCGATCACAAAGAAGTCGGGGGCCCGTCCGTTGGGCGCGGGCGCGGGCGCATCGGCAGGCTCGTCACCCGTATCCATCGCCACTCCGGGCAGCTCGTGACCATCGACCGCATTCATCGTCCGGTGCCCACTGGGACGGCTTTGCGTACCCGCCGCGCGACTTTCGCGCGCAGCGGCAACGATGGCGGCCAGGTTCGCAGCCGCTGCCTGTCGTTGACCTGCGCCGCGAGCGCCCGGTAGTCGTCGCAGCGGCCGTGAATGACGCGCACCCGCTCCACCACGGTCGTCCGATAGCCAACACGAAAGTTGTACTCGGGCGCGAGCACGAACAGCCGCACGCCGTGCAGCCACGCGCAGTGCCGGAAAGCCGGCTGATCGGCGCGACCGCCGCGGCTCGCTTTGACGGCTCCCGGAAACGACTCCTCGCCGTTCAGCCACGCGAGATAGGTCTCTTCCCAGTCGCGCATGAACGCTGTCACGCGCTCGCTGGCTCGCCATGCCACCACGCCGGTGTTGAGCTCGTAAAACGCGGGCGGCACCTCTGGGTCGGCCAAACCGCGATAGGCGGGGGCGTAAGCGGCCGCCATGTCGTAATGGTCCAAGAGTTCCAGTACGTGCGCGATCTCCTCGACCACGTAGGTGTCGCTGTCCAGATACAGGGTTCGCGCGAACGGCGAACGGCGCATGTTGGCGATCTTGTCGGCGTACGGATTGGCCGAGGGCTCGAAGCGCGCGACCGACAGGCCCTCCGCCGGGTCGATGTCGGCGAGCGCGCGATCGGCGTCAGCGGACGCGAACAAGAGGTGGGGCAGCCGGTTGTGTGTCAGCGAGGACCGCGCCGAGCGGATAGCCTCGGCGACGTAGGAGTCGCCTGTGCAGGAGTAAACGATGCCCTCGGGAGCCGAATCCAGTTGCATTTGCCCACCAGCATAAGCGCAACGCAGCAAGATCCCGCGACCGCATCGCAGGTGGGGTCCGACCGTCCACCGCGCGTGCTGATGCTGGGAATGAGCTGGTTTCCGGCGACGCTCGGCGGCCTCAACCGCTACTACCGCGCGCTGCTCGAACAGCTGCCGGAGGCAAGCGGCGTCGTCATCGGCCCCGCCGACGACGCGCCGGCGTCGATCCGGGCGCTCGACGACGCGGCCACGCCGCTCGCCCGCCGCCTGCTCGACTTTTGGCTGGCCACACGGCGCGCGGGGCACGACGCGGAGCTGATCGACGCCCACTTTGCGCTCTACGCCGCGGTGCCGGTGCTGCTCGGCACGCTGCGAGGCCGTCCGCTCGTATTTCACTTCCACGGGCCGTGGGCGCAAGAGAATGTCGCGGCGGGCGACCGCTCCCACGTCGCGTACATGCTGCGCATGGCGATCGAGCGTCTGGTGATGCGTCGCGCCGACGCGCACGTGGTTCTGTCCTCGGCCTTTCGCCGCGAGCTGGTCGAGCGCTATCGCGTCCGCCCTTGGAACGTGCACGTGTGGACGCCGGGCGTCGCGCTCGAGCGGTTCACGCCTGGGGACCGGCCACGGGCACGCAAGCGGTTTGAGATTGCGGAGGGCGCGTTCGTGGCGGTGTGCGTGCGGCGCCTGGTGCCGCGCATGGGCTTCGATGTGCTGCTCAACGCCTGGGGCCTGATCGGAGCGGAGCTGCCGCCCGGCTCGCAGTTGCTGATCGTCGGCGACGGTTCGCTGCGCGCGGCGCTACAGCGGCGCGCGTCAGAGCCGGCGCTTGCGGGGCGCGTGCAGATCCTCGGCCGCCTGTCCGAGGACGACCTGGTCGAGGCCTATTGCGCCGCCGACGTGGCGATCGTGCCGAGCGTCAGCCTCGAGGGCTTTGGCCTGGTCGTGCCCGAGGCGGCGGCGTGCGGCACGCCGAGCATAGTCACCGACGTCGGCGGCCTGCCCGAGCTGACGACATCGCTCGATCGCTCGCTGATCGTTGCGGCGGGCGATACAGCAGCGCTCGGCGAGCGCGTCGCGGCGGCGGCACAGGGGGAACTGCCGACGCGGACCGACACACGCAGCTTCGCTGAAAGCTTCTCGTGGGCGCAGCTCGCCGACCGCCACCGCGCGCTGTACCGGAGCCTGGTAAACGACACGCGCGATAAGCGCATGCGGGTCGTCTACCTGGATCACGTCGCACGCCTGTCTGGAGGCGAGATCCAGCTGCTGCGGCTGCTGCCGCGCTTCGAGCGCGTCCACCCGCACGTGATCCTCGCCGAGGACGGCCCGCTCGCGCAGCGGCTGATGCAGGCCGGCGTGTCGGTCGAGGTGCTGGCGCTGGCCCCGGCGGCGCGCGATCTGCGCCGCGAGGTCGTACGCCCCGGCGGCGCCTCACCGATGGTGGCGTTGCACACGCTGACCTACATCGTGCGCCTCACCCTGCGCCTGCGCGCGCTGAAGCCGGATCTCGTGCACACCAACTCGTTGAAGGCCGGCGTCTATGGCAGTATCGCGGCACGGACAGCCGGAATCCCGGCCGTTTGGCACGTACGCGACCGCATCGCCGCCGACTACATCCCGCGGCCAGCCGTCCGGCTCGTGCGCCTGCTCGTGCGTCGGCTGGCGAACGGCGTGGTGGCGAACTCCGATGCCACTCTGCAGACGTTGCCGCCGAGCGTGCGCGACGGGCAGAGCTGGGTGATCCCACCCTCGGTGCAATCTCCGCCCGACCGGTATGCGCGCGGGACGTTCGAGCCTTCGCCGAACGGCACGCCGGAGACGCCCGGCGCGTCCGCTGTGTCCGGCCCGTCCGGCCGTCCCGTCGAACGTGGCGGCCAGCCTGGGCCTCCCCACCGCGGGCCGCTGACGTTTGGCATGCTCGGCCGGATCGCGCCGTGGAAGGGCCAGGATCTCTTCTTGCGCGCGTTCGCGGCGGCCTTTGCCGATGGCGAGGAGCGGGCGACGATCGTCGGCGCGCCGATGTTCGGCGAGGAGAGTTACGAGCGCGAGCTGCACGGGCTCGTGGAGCGGCTCGGGATCGCCGAGCGAGTGCAGTTCACGGGCTTTCGCGAGGACGTGTGGCCAGAGCTCGCCGAAATGGACGTGCTTGTGCACGCCTCCACCGTGCCTGAGCCGTTCGGTACGGTCGTGCTGGAGGGAATGGCGGCCGGGCTGGCGGTCATCGCGCCCGACGAGGGGGGCCCCGCCACCGTGATCGCCGACGGTCAGACCGGGCGCCTATTCAAGAGCCGCGATCGCGACTCGCTGAGCGCGGCGATGCGGGCCTTGAGCGCGGATCCCGACGAGCGGCTGCGACTCGGATCTGCCGCCCGGCGAACGGCCCAGGAGTACGATCCGGGAGTGCTCGCCGGCAGGCTGGAGCGGGTCTACGAGCAGGTGCTGGCCGGGCGCCTGCAAGATCGCTCTCAAGTATCGGTCAACGTCCGCCGATAGGTCAGCAACGAAACCCAGCCCCGATCCCCGGAGCCGTCACGTGCCTTCGACAGACCTCATCCGTTGCTCTCATCGACTTGTCCTGCCATGTCTCGCGACGCTGGCAATCGGCCTCGTGTTGCCGGCCGGATCGCTCGCGAGTCAGGGCGGGCCGCAGACCCAGGAACACGGTGTCCGCACCGAAGAACGCGCGGCGCGCGCCGAAGAACGCGCGCATGAACGGGAAGTGCGCGAACGGGAACGGGAAGCGCACAGGACCGCGCGCGAAGAAGAACACGAAGCCCGGCGCAACGCCCGCGGGTCCGGCGCCGCGTCCGGTGAAGCGAGCGGGACGACCGGCCCGACCGGTACCGCCTCGCCGACGCCCGGCGTCCAGCCGAGCGGCAGAACGCCGCGCGACTGCCACGTGAGCGTCCAGGCAAGTTCCGACCAGGTGCTTGCCGGAGAATCGGTGACCGTCTCCGGCGCGCTCCAATGCCCCACAACCGTCCAGCCCACGGTGACCGCCGACCTGCCGGTCACCCTCTATCAGCATTCGAGCGGCGCGGGTGCGCACAGCGCGAGCGCAGCCGCGACCGCGACCACGCAGATGGACGGCTCCTTCGAACTGAACTCGGGCGCCCTGTACACGAACACCGCGCTGCAGGTCCAGATCGGCGACCGTCGCGCGCGCGTGATCGTCAAAGTCGCTCCGCTGGTGACCTTGGCCGCCTCACCGTCGCAGAGCGCGCAGACCTCGGCGGCCGGCACGCGCGCGCGCGCGCAGACACGGACGCGAGAGACGTTCACCGGGACGGTCAGCCCGATCGCCGCCGGCGCTCCCGTCGTGCTGCAGGTCTCTTATGGCGCCTCCAGCGAACAGTGGCGCTTCGCCGGCTTCGGCCGGGTGACCGCCGACGGCAGCTTCTCGATCGAACATGCCTTCCGGATCCCCGGTCCGGCAAGCGTGCGAGCGATCGTGCACGTCGGCAAACACAATCTCGCCGGTGTGTCGGCGCCGATCGTCTACGAAGCGGCTCAACCCCAGAATCCGCAGCTGACAATCCAGGACTCGGCCGACCCGCTCTCATACGGACAGCAGGTCACGATCAGCGGTGTCGCCGCCGGGGCGGCCAGTCAACCGGTCACGCTGCTGGCTCGCACGCCGGGAGGCTCTTTCGCAGCCGTGGCGACCGTCACGACCGAAGCAAGTGGCGCCTACTCGTTCACCGAGGAACCGCCGCAGAACACGTACTACCAGGTGAGCGACGCGACCACGAAGTCGACAGCGCTGCTCGAGGGTGTCGCGTTCGCGCTGACGCCCGCTGGCGCACCGAGCACGGTCCAGGTCGGCGAACAGCTGACGTTCTCCGGGGTCGTAGCTCCGGCCTCGGAAGGGCAGGTCGTCGATCTCGAACGCGGTGACGCCTCCGGCGCCGGCTTCCGTACGATCGCAACCGCAACCGTGAACGCCTCCGCGCAGTACGAGATCCCATACACCTTCGACCGTGCGGGCGCGTACGTGCTGCGCGTCAAGGTTCCCGGGACCGGCAGGCTCCGGAGCACCGCCGCCGCGCCGTTCACCGTCACGGCCACGAGCTGACCCGCCGGCCGCTCGGTCACGGTTAGGCGAGACCGGTCGCACCGACCGCGCATGGGGCCTCGGCGCCCAGCCCGCTGATAGAGTCGCCCGCGATGGGCCCGGCCGTGAGCGCAGTAGACGACCACGGCTCGGAGATCGGCGAGCGGGCGATCGTGTTCGGGGCGCCGCGGTCGGGGACGACGTTCCTGATGAGCGCGCTGAGCGCCAACCCGGAGCTGGAGTGCGTGAGCGGCAACCTGCTGCCGGTCGGCATCGCGCATCTGGCCGCCCAGGACCCGCCCGACGAGATTCGCGAGTCGCTCGGGCGCAGCTTGCGCGGCGGGCTGGCCGACTATCTGGAGAGCAGCCTGTACCGCTCGCGCGCGGCGGCGCTGCGCAAGTGGTGGATGGCCAGCAGACGGCCGTCCATGTTGCGGGCGGCGCTCGCGGGCCGGCGGGTCGAGCGGATGCTTGTCTACAAGGAGCCGTTCCTGGCGTTCGCCCCCCGGCTCGCCTACGACGCGCTGCCCGAAGCGCGCCTGATCTACATCTTCCGGGACGGCCGCGACGTGGCTGACTCGCTGGTGCGCAGCTACGACGTGCTCAGCGACCGTAGGCTCGCCGACCTGGAGAGCAACGAGCTGCAGCTGGGGCGTAAGGTCGGGGAGCTGTATGTGCCGTGGTGGGTGAGCGACGCCGACGGCGAGTCGTTCCTGCGGGCAAGCCCTTATGTGCGCGCGATATGGATGTGGCGGGAGATGGCCAGGCGGTGTATCGAGTTCTTCGCTCGCCCAGAGGTGGCGAGTTCGGGGCGCCTGCTGCAGGTGCGCTACGAGGACCTGATCGGAGACCCGCTCGCGCAGGGCCAGGCGATCGTCGGGCATCTTGGCAAGCCGCTCACACCGCGGATGCGCAAGCGGCTGCTGGGCGCCCATCCGCGCTCGATCGGGGCGCACCGCCAACGTGAGCAGGCAGAGCTCGCCGAGGCCGAGCGCTTGGCCGGCGCCGAGCTGCGGGCGCTGGGCTACCTCACGCGGGCCGCGCCGCCCGGGGACGCGCCAGCCAGTTGACGACGATCGTGTTTGCCGCGAACTGCTCGCGCGTGAACGGGCCGTCGCCGGTCACCGAGAAGATCTCGTAGCCGAGCTCGGCCAACAGGTCCCAGAGCGATCCCGAAGACGATCCGTACAGCTGCGCAGCCTGTGCGACGTGCTCGAAGACAATGATCGGCTGCGTACCGGTCAGCAGGGCGCGCGCACCCTGTAGGACGTCCATCTCGGCTCCCTCCACGTCGATCTTGATCACGCGCGGCTCCAGGTCCCCAATCTCAGCGTCGAGCGTGGACACCGTGACCGTGATGTACTCGGGATCGCCGCGCTCGTCGCTGATCTCGGGGCTGCGTTGCAGCCCGCTCCAGCCCTGCAGCTTCCTGAAATGACAGAACTCGGCCGTGTCCGGGCGTGCGCCTAGCGCCAGCCGCCGGCAGTCCACGCCCGGGAAGGCTCGCGCCAGCTCGGCGGCCACCTCCGGTATCGGCTCGAACGCGAGATGGCGCCCTTGTGGCGCCACCCGCACGGCCTCCCGCAGGATCTGACCCCGATTGGAGCCCACGTCGACGTAGGTCGCGTCCGCGCGCAGACCGCATGCCAGGATCGCCTTGATCCCGATCTCCTCGCGCAGCGTCTGCCGCGCACTCGGATACACGGCGGCGAGCAGCTCCGGCCGCCGCAGGCGACGCGACACGGCTGCGACTGTACGCCTCGTCAGCGACATCGCCGTATCCTGTCAGACGCGCCCATGATCGATCGGCGATGAACACCAGGTCGGTCCTGCTGGTCACACCGCGGTGGACCAGGGATGGCGGCATCGCCACGCACGTGATGGCCAGCGCCGCCGCGCTCGCCGAGCGCGGCGTTGATGTGAGTGTGGCGGCGGTGCGCATCGAGTCCGCCGCGCCGGCGCCGAGCATCGACCTCATTCATACGCCCGAGCTGCTGAACGCCGACACCTCACCCGAGCGCCGGCTCGGCGGGGCCCTCTCGTCGGCGCCACTGGCGGTCCACGCGCACCAGCTGAACGATCCGGAGCTGGTCGCGTTCATGCGCCGGAGGGCGCCGGTCCTGCTCAGCGTGCACGGCTACACGGCCTGCACCTCGGGAGCCCACTACTTCCGGCCTGGACAGGAGTGCACGCGCCCGCATGGACCCGGCTGCGCGCCCCATCTGGCGCTGCGCCGTTGTGTGCACACGCGCCACGCCCGCGGGCTGCCGTCTGCCTACAGACGGGTCGGCCGTGCGCTCGAAGCCCTCAGGATGGCGGATCTGACGGTCTCCTATTCGAGCGCGATCGACCGGCATCTGGCCACCAACGGCGTGACCCGCCGCGGGGTGATCCCACTCTTCCCGACGATGAGCGCGCAGACCGGCAGCGGGCACGCCGAGCGGCGACGTGTCGTGTTCGCGGGCCGAGTGATCGCCACCAAGGGAGTCGAGGTGCTGATCCGCGCCGCCCGCGAGGTGGACGCCGAGTTCGTGATCTGTGGAGACGGCTGGCGTCTGGCCGCGGCGCGCAGGCTCGCGCAGCGGCTGCGGGTGGCCGAGCGTGTCCGCTTCACGGGCTGGCTGGAGACCGATCGGCTGGCGCACGAGCTGGCTGAAGCGTCGGTGGTCGTGCTGCCGTCCATCTGGCCCGAGCCGTTCGGGCTCGTCGGTATCGAGGCCTTCGCGGCGGGACGCCCGGTCATCGCCAGCGACACCGGCGGCGTCGGCGACTGGCTGCGAGACGGTGTCAACGGGTTGGGCGTACGGCCCGGAGACCACCACGCGCTCGCGCGGGCGCTCGGGGAGCTGCTCGCAGACCCGGCGCGACAGCTGAAGATGGGCGCGGCCGGCAAAGAGCTCACGGAATCCCAGTTCTCGGCCGAGCGTCATGTGGCCGCTTTGCTCGACGCCTATCAGAGCGCGCGCTCGGCCTGGGAGCCGGCGCGGGCACCGACCTGAGCGAGAACCCGGGCGAGCAGCTCGGCCACGACGCGTGCGGCGCGCGCGAGACCGACCCGCTCGGCGAACTCGCGTCCGCGCGCTCCGAGCGACTCGCGCAGTTGCTCGTCGGCAAGCAGCTCCCCGAGCGCGGTGGCCAGCGCCTCGGCGCTCGGCTCTACCACGCGAGCGGCCTCGGCCGCAATCAGCTCGGGCCAGCGCTGGGGGCCATCGAGCGCGAGCACCGGGCGACCGGCTGACAGCGAGGCGGCCAGGGTGGTCTTGCGCGAGGTCGGCCCGATCGGATCGGCGAACAGCAGGATCTCGCAGGCGGCGAGCCTGTCGGACAGCTCCTGGGCGGGCAGCGCGCCGGAGAAGGACAGCGCCTCGCGGACGCCCCGCGCACGCGCCAGCCGGGCCCACCGCTCGCCCGCCGGCGAGCGCTCGCCGGGCGCACCGAGCAGGACCAGCCGCAACGGCAACGCTCGCCCGCGCAGCAGGCGCAGCGCATCCAGCACGAGCGCAGCGGTGGCCTCGTTGTATCCGTAGCCGAACAGCCCGACCACGCCGGGGGCGCGATCTGGATCTGAAGCGGCGGCGCTCGCGGGCGGCAGGTTCGAGAAGACCGGCACCACCTCGATCGGCTGCCGCGCCAGCCAAGGCCGGGACCGCAGCCAGTCGGCGCGCAGGCCGGTCGTGACGACAGCCGCCGCCGAGACCCGCATTACGCCGATCAGCCACGCCCGCTGGCTGACGGCCCAGACCGCGCCTGCCAGACCGTCTCGCCGCCACGGATAGGCGTACTCGTGCAGCACGGTCACGATCGGCAGCCGCGCCTGCCTGCACGCCGCGAGCACGCGACCGACGAACAGCGGAATGCCTTTGTGGGAATACGCGAAAACGGAGTAGTGCAACAGGACCGCCTCGGCGCCGGCCGCTTCGAGCTCGACCGTTAGGCCTTGTGCCCAGGATTCGATCTGCGCGCGCTCTGAGCGCAGCGACCCGCGAGTGCGCTGCAGCCAGTGCAGCGAGCACGACACGCCCTGCGCCTCGAGCGCGCCGGCGAGCAGCTTCGCGTGGTCGCGTACCCCGCATATCTCGTCGATCGAGATGCCGACCGCGGCCACGCGCAGCCGCCTCGGAGCGGCGCTCGCCTCCGGCGCGGACAGCGCCCCCACCTCTGGCTGCCCGCTCATGACCGTGGACGGTAGCAGCGGCCCAGAAGGCCGGCGAGCCGCACATCGCTGGTGCTGTCACATGCTCGGGCAGCGCGGGCGTGCGCGTATAACCTCAAGCCAAATGTCCAACGCCGACGCCTCTCAGGAGCCGCGCAAACCGGCGTTGCTGTGCCTTTCGCAGTCGTTTACGCCGCAGACCACGCCGACAGCGATCAGGGCCGGAAAGCTCGTGCAGGGCCTTGGCTTGGGCTGGGACGTGACCGTGTTGACCGAATCGCGGCAGCCCGACGCCGGGCAGCCCGACGAGGGCGAGCCAGTGCACGTGCGGGTCGTGGCCAGCCGGCGCCCGCAGCGTCTGCTGGCGGCGCTGCGCAGGCTGCGCTTGCAGAAGCTGATCGAGCTGCTGGTGTGGCCCGACGAAGCGATCTTCTGGGTGCTCCCCGCCATCCGCGCCGGCAGGCGCTCGATCCGCGAATGCCGACCGCAGGCGATTGTCGTGTTCATGATGCCCTACTCGGCCGGCCTCGCCGGCGTCCTGCTGGCAAGGCTGACGGGTCTGCCGTTGATCCTCAACCTGGACGACTCGCTGACGTGCACCGACATGCACCCGCGCTTTCCGACGCGGTTGCACTATCGGCTGGCCAAAGCGCTCGAGGATCTGTACGCGCGGCGCGCCGACGCGGTCGTGTACGTGTCGCAGCGCAATCTCGACGCGGTGCGCACGCGCCAGCCCGCGCGCGTGCGCCGGAAGCTGGAGCTCGTCCGCTACGGCGTGGACCCGGCCGACTTCAGGCCGCCGGGCATCGCCGGCGCAGCTGACGGGAACGGCCCGCCCAGCAACCGCCCGGCCGGCGACGGCCCGGCGGAGAACGGCTCTTTCGGGGACGGCCCGGCGGCCGGCCTCGGGACGGGCTTCGAGATCGCCTATGTCGGGGCGATGTCCGGCTGGTGGGCGCTGATCGGCGACAGGCCGGCGACGAGCCCGCTGAAGCGGGTGTATGGAGCGTGGAACCGGTTCGGGCGCTACGAGCGGACGGTGCTCGACAACCGCACCTCATCGCCGGCGATCGCCGGCGGGGCGATCCTCGACGTGCTCGCCGAGCACCCAGAGTGGGACGGGCGTGTGAAGCTGATGGTCTACGGCAACCCGTACGATCCGTCGGTCGTCATGCGCGCGCTCGCACGTGCGGGGGTCGAGCAGGTCGTCGAGGTTTCGGGCCCTGTCCCCCATGCCCTGGTTCCGGAGCTGGTGTGGGGCGCGGACCTGCTGTTCATCGCCTTGCCCGACCGCGTAGACGGCTCGCCGGGGGGTCGTATCTCGGCCAAGACCTACGAGTATCTGATCACCGACCGGCCGATACTCGCGGCGGTGCCGTACGGCGAGAACTGGGATTATCTGGCGGACAAGCCCGGGGTCTGGCTGGTCCAGCCGGGCGACCGCGCCGGCATGCGGGCGGTCATCGAAGAGCTCGTACAGGCCAAGTTCGCAGGCGAGGCGCTCGCGTTCGACCGCACGCATTTGCACGGACAGCTGTCCTACCGGACGCGGACCGATGAATTCGCGGCGGTCATCCGCCGGGCGATCGCGCGCCGGGCTGGGCGTTAGAGGACATGCGGTCTCAAGACCCGAAAGGTCGCAGGTTCGAATCACGCCCCGCTAATCAGGTCCCACCTGCATCGTCCGCACTTTCAGCTGCGGCGGCGCGTACTGCGCCGGGTGGGACTCGCTCGAAGCTCGGCTCCTCCAGGGTGAGCCGGATGGCGGTTGCCACGGTGGCGATTATGCGTCTGATGTCTGGCATGTCTTCGTAGGTGCTTGCGAGTACCGTGAGCGCAGCGGGCTCGAACACTTGGCCGAGAGGGATATCGAGGCCGGCGACTTGGAGTCGGTGTGTGAGGATGCGTGCGAGGTCGGCCTCGGGCCGACCGAGCTGGGGGACGCGGATGCGCTCGAGCCGCGGTGCTATCTCGCGGTATGCGGGCAGGTCGAGGTAGGTGGTGTGGACGGCGAGGATAAAGCCGCAGTCGATCTCGTTGGCGAGCATGCGTACGTTGCGCGCGAAGAACGCCTCGGCAAGCCGGGCAGGTTGCCGGTCGTGGGGACGGGCGATCCAGGTGTCAGTGTCGTCGAGCACCAGCATCGGCTCGACCTCACGGGCGCGGAACAGCTCGACCAGACGCTGAAGTCCCTCGACGACCTCGCCTGCGCCGATCTGTTCCTCGAACTCGTCGCCCGAGCGTGTCAGCTCGCGTGCGAGCGCCCCTTTCAGCACCCAGACGTTGACGCCCAGGCTGTGCGAGCGGCGCTGCTCGGTGCGGCTGCGGCGAACCGTCTCGGCGGTGTGATCGCGCAGATTGTCCGTCTCGCTGTCGTTCAGACGGGCTGTGGCGATAACCCGCCGGATGAGGTGGCGGGCGAACCCGGCGGTCGTCTTGACCGTGTCGTCGTCGGCGAGCGCGACCGGGATTCGGAGTGCGGTGAGATTCTCCGGTGCGTGGTGGGCGAGCGCCCATGCCAGCGCACTCGACTTCCCTGAGCCGCTCGGCCCGATCAGCGCGACGCGCCCGCTATGGGTGAGCCAGTGAGCGAGCTCTCCCTCGACGGCTCTGCCGCCGCACAGCTCATCGAACGGCACATGGTAGGGCGCGAGCTGGTCATAGCGCAACGTGTGCGGCAGGGCGTTCGCGGCCCGCAGCGATTCGAGCTGGGTGCGCATCATGCGACCCCCACGCGCCGGTACACCTTGCGCGGGCGCCCGCTCGGTCCTGGCAGGCGATCGGCACGAACCAGCTGCTCGCGCTCCAGCGCCGCCAGAGCCTGCTGTGCTCGCTGACGGCTGATGCCGAAACGCCCCGTCCAGTCGGGGTCAGAGGCGCTCGCGGCAGCGCCGTTCTCGATCTCCGCCAGCATCATCTCCTCCAATCGGCCGAGCCTCTCATGGGCGCGCTGTTGACGCTCCGTTCGGCGGGCGAGCACGACCTGAACATCGTCAGGGCTGCTGGCTGCGTCGCGTAGCGCGGTGAGCAGCGTGCGTGGGCTGCCGCTCTCTGCGCGGACGCTCAGCAGGTCCATGCTGTCTTGGCGGCTCATACGCCTACGGATAAGGTCCTGCTGCTGGGCGTCGGTCAGCGGGGCCAGCTCGACGATGCGTTCGAAGAACGCGTCGGCGGGGGGCGTGAGGTACTGCTGACGACGCGCTGGGTCGCCAGCCACGACCCACACGATCCCGGTCTGCCACAATTCGTCGCGCAGCCGCCCGAACAGCCGGTGGGCGATGTCCGGGTCGGGGTCATCCAGCAATACGCACGCTCGACGCCCCTCTTGCTGGCGAGCCAGCTCACGGATAAGCACCAACACCTCGTTGCGAGTCTCGACGGGACTCGGCGTCATCGGCAGCGTGGCCATCTGCAGCTGTTCAGTGAGCGGAGTACGCGGTCCCTCCAGACGGTCGCGGACAGCGAGCAGGATCATCCTCGCGTCGCTCAATCTGTGTCCGTCCACGTAGACAGGGCTCGTGTCGGCTTCGTCCTCCAATCGCCACTCGAGATGGCGCAGAAAGGTCGTCTTACCCATCCCCCTGTCGGCCAAGACCAGCGTGTTCATACCGGCACGCACGTGCCCGAGCACCACGTCGGTCTCGATACGCTCGACCAGGTAACGTCGGTCGGCGGCGCTGGCCAAGAGGGGGCGTCCACTGAGCATCACTTCTAGCAATAATAGCAGCTACTTATGCTCATAAAGTAGCTGGAAGGGAGGCGGCTTCAATCCTTGCCGCTGCATCGCACGGCGGGCTCATCGTTGAAACTGCGACCCTGCGTGCAACATCAGCGACCGCCTCTCCGAGCCTTGTCGTTTTTCGGGTGGCGGCAGCAGGGCCGGGCGCAGGCAGCAGGGCGAGGCCGATGGTCGCTGAGAGCGTGAGGTGCCGGGTGGTTCAGCTCCTTCTCATAGAACGGTCGGTCACCCGCGGGAGGATCTCGCCGCGGTGGGCCGCCTCGATCGCCTCGGTAAGCGCGCCGAGGTCGCCGGTCGGCAGGACCATGCCGGTGCGCGCCGGATCGATCAGCTCCTTCATGCCGGTGTCTTCGCTGACGATCAGCGGCACGCCGCAGGCGAGCGCCTCAGCTGGGGCGTAGCCGAAGCCATCCTCGTAGGCCGGGTGCACGCACAGGCTCGCGCGGCGCAGGTGAGGCAGCGGATCGCCCGGGGACACGGCGATGCGAGCGTCCTCGGCGCACGCCCGCTCGACAAAGCGCCGCATCCCGCGCGAGCCCCAGCCGCCGACGAGCGTCAGCCCGATATCAGCGTCCGGCAGGCGGCGCACGGCGTCGATGAGCAGCGGCACCCCCTTGTGCACTGTCAGACTCCCGACGTACACGATCTCGAAGCGATCCGAAACCCGGCGCGCACTGTCCGGCTGGCGAGGAGAGCCGGACGCCGGAATGTCGACCGAATCGGCGATCGGGGGCGCTGGCCGGTAGCGCGAGTGCGGGGTGAGCGGGAAGTCGGACAGGCGCTCCTCGGGGAACCCGTGTTCGAGGAAGGACTCGCGGACGTAGCGTGAGGCGACGTACACGCGATCGGCGTGCGCGTACTCGGCGAGGTTGCGCTCCAGCAGGCGTGTGGCCCACGACTCCTCAAGCGGGTACTGGCTGTGGGCGAGGGCGTGCTGGCGGGCCAGGCGGCGCAGATGGGGGTTGGCCGAGACGAGGCACAGTGACTCGTAGCCGGCACGACTGGCCGCACCGAACTGGCTCAGAGCCTGGCCGTTGAACGCGATCAGGTGGTAGGCCGCCGGCAGGCGTCGCGCCGCGTAGGCGTCGAACTCGGCGAAGAAGGCCCGTGCGCGCAGACCGGCGGACACGGAGACCGGCAGCACCCGCAGCACCCTGGCCAGATAGGGGATCCCCAGCGCATGCCGCGGTGGGGGCTCGGCGGCGGAGGCGCGCGTCGAGCCGTTGATGCTCGTCGCCGGCGCGCCGGCGCGCTTGAGGGCGTCGAGGATCTCGCGCAGGTGACGACCGAGACCGCCGGCGTCGAGCTTGGCTGTGCACGAGACGACCGTCTGGCCGGACGGCAGCGCCGCGACCTGGACACGCTCGGCCGCTGCGCGCCAGCGTGGGCCGAGCAATCCGTCGGGCAGGCTGCCTGTGGCGCGCGACTCAGCCGAGGCGGTCATAGCCCCAGAGGGTGACCAGGTCGCGATCCAGATACTCGCTGAGCGCGACCACCTCGTGCTTGAAGCGCCGGCGCAGCTCGAGCATCAGCTGCTCGTCGGGAGTGTCCGCCTTGCGGTAGACGAGATGGCGCTGGGTCGTTCGCAGCGCCCGGCTGCGCACAGACGCCGGAGTGAGCGCCTTGACCCCGGCCTTCACGGTTCGCGAGATCGGGCCCCTGCCCACGGCAACCGTGCCGACCAGGTCATCAAGGCGTTGCGAGCGCATGCGCGTCTCGGTCTTATTGACCTCTTTGGGCTCGACTCCAACCCGCTCGTCGATCTCCAGGAAGCGCTGCACGGCGCGCAGGGTCAGTTCGTTGTCGTCGCGAAAGTCGTCATAGATCAGGACCAGAACCCGCTCGCGTGGGAATACCGCGTGAAAGCGAGCCAACTGCTCGACGTAGCTGACGTGTTGCGAATAGAAGAGCAGTTGGGGGATGTGTGAGCGACGCGGGACATTGCGCCCTTCGCGCCTGCGGCTCTCCAGAGCGACGGCTTTCCCAAGATCCTTTTCGGCCTCGATGTGATCGCGAAGCAGCTGGACGTGCAGCGAGTGCAGGAAACCAGCCGGCTCACGCAGGATCGCGATGATGCGTGCATCGGGCTGCAACCTGGCGATGCCGGTCGCCGCGGTACGCGACAAGAGATACGTCGAGGTCGCCTCACCGACGCGCTGCTCCGGTGCCGCGTCCGCGAACAGGGTCAGATAGTCGTGCAACGTCTGCGGGACCAAGCCCGAGCGACGCGGCTGGAACCGAGCGCGCAGGTCGGTGGCGAAAAACCACGGCTCCTTGAGCACCGGCATGAACACCTGTGGATGGTCTTTCAACATCTCATACAGCGCGGTCGTGCCGCTCTTGGGATTGCCGGCTATGAAGAAGTCCGGCGACCGATCAGCTGATGCTGTCATATCCCCAGAGCGTTACCAGGTCGCGGTCCAGATAGTCGCTGAGCGAGACCACCTCGCTCTTGTAGCGGCGGCGCAGCTCGAACATCAGGGCCTCATCGGGAGCCGGCGGCTTGCCGCGAAGCACGCGGCGTTGCAACACGCTCAGCCCGTCGTGCCGAACACGTTGGGGCGTAAGCGTCTTGATTGCGGCCTTGGTCGCGCGCGAGACCGGCCCGCGACCGAGGTACAGCGAGCGCACGAGCCATTCGGCCTGCGGCGAACGAACGCGAACCGTCGGATGCGCTTCGAGCAGCTCGACCGAACCCTGGTCGTCGACGCCGACGAAACCCAATACTCGCCGCACCGTGCGCTCGTTGTCAGCACGAAAGTCGTCGTATATCAGCACCAACACCTGCTCGGGCCCGAAGACCGAATGATAGCGGCGCAAAGCGTCGACGTATCGGATCGAATATCTGATGCCCCGACTGCCATTGGCGATGCGAGCTCGTTCCTGGCGCTCCTTGGCCTCGTCCAGCGCGATCGCCCGGGCGAGGTCGGTCTCGGTCTCGACGTGACCTCGCACGAGCTCCATGTGCATCGAGCGGACGAAGCTGGCCGGCTCCCTCAGGATCGCGATTATCCGCGCGTGTGGCGCCACCTGCGCGATGCGTTCCGCGGCAATCGGCGATCTCAGATACTGCGGCGAGGCCTCGCCGACACGCTGCTCCGGTGTGGCGGCATCGAACAGCGCCAGGTATTGATCGAGCGTTTCCGGATGCGTTGTCGATGGCGGCGTACGGGGGTGGTCGCGAGAGAAGTAGCGGGTCTCCTTGAGCTCGGGCATGTAGATCTGTGGATGGCGCTTGAGCATCTCGTACAGCGCGGTCGTACCGCTCTTGGGATTCCCGACTATGAAGAAGTCTGGCTTTCTGCCAGTCATGGCTGTCGATTCCTGATTGGAACGGTCATGGCTCGGCCCGCCCGGTCGTGTCAGTCGAGATGCCGATAACCCCAGAGCGCGAGCAGGTCGCGATTGAGGTATTCGCTGAGCGCCACGACCTCGCTTTTGAAGCGACGGCGCAGCTCGAGCATCACGCTTTCGTCGAGCGGGCGTGGCTTACCTCGCTGGGCGCGCTGCTGGGCGACGATCATCTCATGGCGCATCTTCTTTGGCGTTAGCGCCTTGATCACGGGCTTAGCGACAGCCGATGCGGGGTGCCTGCCCATGTAGAGCGAACGCACGAACGTGTATAGGTGCGGGTAGCGGATGCGCGCCGCCGGGTTCATTTCGATCAGCTCGACGGGAAGCGCGTCCTCGAGGCCCAGAAAGCGCAGGAGCCGCAGCACCGTCCCCTCATTGTCCGCGCGAAAGTCGTCGTAGATCAGCACCAACACGTTCTCCGGCGGGAAGACCGCGTGATAGCGGCGTAGCTGCTCGACGTAGCGGACGTGCTCGGAGTAGAGCAGCCACACCGGGCGGGCCGAGTCCCGCGGAACGGCTTCGCCTCGGCGTCGCCGCTCCTCGAGCGCGATCGCCGTGCGCAGATCATGCTCGGTCTCGACGTGCGTTCGCAGATATTGGAGATGCAGCGACCAAAGGAAGCTCGCCGGCTCGCGCAGAATCGCGATGATACGCGCGGCCGGCGCCACACTGGCAATGTTGGCCGCCGCCGCCTTGGACCAGAGATACGAGGGAGACGCCTCGCCGACAAGCTGATCGGGCCGCGCGCTGGCGAACAGCGAGAGATAGCCCTCAAGCGTGTTCGGGTGCTGCTCGCTGCGCGGCACGGTGTCGGCGATCTCGGGCACGAAGAAGCAGGGCTCCTTGACGTCGGGCATATATATCTGCGGCTGACGCCTGAGCATCCTGTAGAGAGCCGATGTGCCGCTCTTGGGATGACCGACGATGAAAAAGTCCGGTACCCGGCCCACCGGCGGGCTCGCGGCGGCGGATGTGTCGCCAAGCGGCTGTGCTGCGCTAGAGCTCATCGTATCCCCACAGTTTGACCAGGTCACGATCCAGGTAATCGCTCAACGCCGTGACCTCGCCTGCGAGCTGCTGGCGCAGCTCGCGCATCAGCCGCTCATCCAGCTCGGGGGGCTCGCCGTAGACGACGCGGCGCCTGACTGTCCGCAACAGCGCTCGACGCGGTCCTTCGGGGACGAGCGTCTTGATCGCGGTCTTCACCCTGAGCGACACCGGGCCGCGGCCGACCACCACCGCGTGAACCAGTTCGTGCAGCGCCTGCGAGCGCGGGCTGACGGTGGGGTTGGCCTGCACCGGAGTGACCGGCGCGCGCTCGTCGACCCCGAGGAAGCGCAGCACCCGCTGCACCGTCGCCTCGTTGTCTGAGCGAAAGTCGTCGTAGATCAGCACCAGCACGTTCTCCGGCCGGAAGGCGGCGTGGTAGCGGCGCAGTTGCTCGACGTAACGCACGTGCTCGGAATAGAAGAGCGCCTGCGGCCAGAACCCGTGGCGCGGCAGACTCCTTCCCTGCCGCCGATCTGACTCCAGCGCCAGGGCCTTGCGCAGGTCGTACTCGTCCTCGATCACCGCTTGCACGTACTGCAGGTGCACCGAGCGCAGTAGGCTCGCCGGCTCGCGCAAGATCGCGACGATGCGTGCGTCGGGCGCCACCCGCGCGATCCCGGCGGCGGCGCTGTGTGACCTGAGATAGGAGGTCGATCCCTCGCCGATCAGCTGATCCGCGCGCGCGTCGGCGAACAACGCCAGATACTGGTCGAGCGTGCCGGGCAGACCCTGCGGTCGCGGGCCGACATACGTCTCGGCGGCGAAGAACTCGGGCTCCTTGAACAGCGGCATGTAGATCTGCGGATGGCTTTTCAACATCTCGTACAGCGCCGTGGTGCCGCACTTGGGGTGGCCGACGATGAAGAAGTCCGGCGCCCGCGTGCGCGGCTCCCACGCATCCGCCGGCGCGCTCGATACCGATACCTGTACCCGCACGGGCGTACCGGACGCCTGGGCAACCCCCGACGCGGCAGCCTCGTGCAGTGTCGGCGAGACCTCGGCCGCGTTGCCCTCGATCGGCGTCGGCTCCGCCCTCACGACCGCGCCCCGGCGGATGCCCCGGCGGCGAACGCGGCGGCGGAGCGATAGTAGGAATTGTGCTGGCGCAGCAGCTCGATCGTGTCGAACGCCGCCAGCCGACCGTCTTTGATGACCATTACGCGATCGCAGATGTCGAGCGTCGACATGCGGTGGGCGATGATGAACAGCGTCAGTTCGTGCTTGAGCTCGGTCAGCGACTCTTGAATCAGCGCCTCCGAATGGGGGTCGAGCGCGCTCGTCGGCTCGTCGAGCACCAGCACCTCGGGCTGCGCGGCCAGCGCCCGGGCGAGACAGAGGCGCTGCTTCTGACCGCCCGAGACCGCGTCGGCGCGCGGACCGACGAGCGTGTCATAGCCCTTCGGCCACTGCACGATCTCGTCATGGATGTGGGCCAGCCGCGCGGCGCGCTCGACCGCGTCGTCGTCGATCTCGCGCCCGAAGCGTATGTTCGCCGCCACCGAGGCGTGCAGCAGCCGGGGTTCCTGCGGCACATACACCACACGACTGGACCAATCGCCGCGCGCGAAGCGATCGGCCGGTGTGCCGTTTACCAGATAGGACCCCTGCTGAGGCGAGCGCAGGCGCAGCAGGATCTGGATCAGGGTCGACTTGCCGGCGCCCGTGGGTCCGATGATGCCGACCACCTCGCCGCGCTGCACCGCGAAGCTGATCCCCGACAGCACCGGCCTGGATGGCCGGTAGGCGTAGGAGACGTCCTCGAAGGCCAACGTCTGCACCGTCTGCAGGGGCTCGGTGCCGGCGGGCGGAGCACTTTCGGCATAGCGGCGCGCCGTCTCCTGTGTACGTTCGATGAACGGTATCGTCTGCGCGAGGCTCTGGTAGGTGGCCCATCCCTGCTGACCGCTGCGCGAGGAGCGCACAAGCAGCAGGATGATCGCCCCCAGCGCGGCGGTGTGGTGCGTTCCGGACAGGTGCACCACCCACAGGCCCACGATCAGCAGGATGAAGATCAGGCTCTGGAACAGGTTGGGGACCAGTTTCGTGAGCATCTGGGTGAAGTAGAAGAGGTCCCGCGCGCGCTGCACGAGCCTGTCGATCCGCCGGCGCTGAGCGCCCGCCACGCCGAACACATGTGTCTCCTCGGCGAGCCGGATCGCCTCGTTGACGCCGCCCGCATACTGGACCTGCGCCTTGGACAGCGCGCGGGCGCGGCGTACGCCCAATCCTTTCAGCGGCCGCAGCATCAGGAAGATCAGCACCCCCGCGACCAGGATCGCGCCGGCCGCGATGACGTTGAGCAGAAAGGCCGTGACAAGCAGAGCGAAGAAGTTCAACGCGTTGACGATCAGGCTCGTCGCCTGCAGTGCACCGCCGGTCGCCTGCAGCGTCTGGCTGGTCATCGTCTCCTGCAACTGGCCTTCGCGTTCGCGCGACTGCATCTCCCAGGAGGCGTCCTGGAAGGCGTGGAACAGGTTCGTGCGCAGCGCGGCCTGCACGTCGGAGGCGATGCGCGCCGGCAGGATCGAGAGCGGGATCTGCATCGCGAGCCGCACCACGGCAAGCACCAACGCAACGGCGATCAGCGTCTGCACCCCCCCTGTAGCGTGCAGCGAGCCGACGTGGAGCTGGTTCTTCTTGCCGCCCACGAGCTCGGCGGCGATCGCGGCGATCAGCGCGAGCGTGCCGGCTTCGGCAAACCCTGACACCAGTGAGCTGGCCGCGAGCGCCACGACCGTGCCGCGTCGATCGCCAAGCAGCACGTTCAGGCGCGATGTCATCGAGCCGCCCGCCGGTGGGGCGCCCCCGGCCGAGGAGCCAGCGTCCCCGGGAGCGTCCACACGGTCGCCGGACGATGAGTCCGACCCCGCGGACGGGGCAACCGGACCGGACAGTCTAGAGCGACCGATCACGACACCCCAACCGGGCTCGGGCTCGGGTCGATCGCCGCTCCACCGACGGCCACCTGCGGACGAGCGCGACCGAGGCTCGCCTCCGCCCATCCTGGGCCAGCGAACCAGTACGCGACGACGCCGGGGATGAACCAAACGAACGCGCCCACGGTCACGGCCAGGGTCGGACCCGAGAGTCCCTCGATCGTGAGCGCGATGAAGGCGCTCAGCATCGCCACCAGGTAGGTACGCAGCTCGATGTCCCGCACACCCCGCAGCCGGCGCACGCCGAGCACGATCACACCGATCGAGAAGGCGATCCAGAGCAGCAGCCCGGGAGCGCCGACTTCCTCGACCAGCAGGTTGTACACCGAGCCTCCCGGAACCTTCTGGCCTTCGATCTGGAGGCGTTCGATCCCGCCGAAGCCAGACGCCGAGCCGACGGTTCCCAACCCGAAGCCGAATGGGGCGTGCACGATGTCCGAAGGGATCTGAGCCAGGCTTCGTTCCTTGGAGGAGCCGCCCGTTTCTTCGGCTCGCTGCACACTCGAGAGGCTTTCCTGACGCGCGAACACGCTGCCACCCTCGGCGGCGACGAGCACCGAGCCGACGGCGAGCCCGAGGACCGCGATCGCCACGAGCCCCGCCAGCGGACGACTCACGCGCAGACCGGCGACCAGCGACAGCGCCGCGAACAGCACGACGACGAGCACACCGACGATCGTCGAGGTGCGCGAAGCGGATGTGGCGATCGCTAGCAGCGCACCGGCGCAACACAGAAAGACAGGCCATCTTCGTCGCATCCGACCGACCGCGAGCAGCGCCAGCAGGCCGGGCAGCGCGAGCACGCCGACGTTGCCGCCGAACCCCGCGTCCGAGCCAAGCGCCGGCGGGCGGACGTGCGCCACCCCTTCGACCGAGTACGTCCGTCCGCTGATCGCCCCGCTGCCTTCTCCGCCGGCCACGAGCTCACGGTAGCCGGGACCCCACGAGGCCAGCTGCGTGGGGCCCAAGCGCGACTGATAGGCCCCAACGACGCCGTTCGCCAAAGCGATCGCACCGAGCAGCAGAAAGAGCTGGCGAAAGCGCTGCTTGTCGCGCATGATCAGGTAGCCGAAGAAGAAGAACGGCACCCACTCGAGCTCTTGGCGGTAGCCGCCGATGACCTTCAGGACCCCTCCGGTGTGCGGGTTCAGCGCCTCGATCAAGACGATCGCCACGAACGCGAGCACCCACCCGGACAGCGGCGGCATGCGCACGCGCTCGCGGTTGAGAGGCAGGCGTAGGAGCATGCTGAGCACAATCGCGACGATCAGCACGTCGCGGACCCCTGACGCCAGTTTGCTGGCGCTCTCGAGCTTGACCGGGCCGTCGAGCAGGCCCAGGTAGAGCGCCAGTAGGGCGAGCGTAACGGTGTAGCGGGTGCTGAGCATCAGCGCGAGCGTCGCCACGAGCCCGAGCGTCACACCCACGACCAGCACCAGGTTCGCGGTGCTGGGTTCGGGCATCTCGATGCTGATCGCGAGGGCCAGCGCCAGCGGCACGAGCACACCGGCGCCCAGCATCAGGGCGGAGCGCGCCTTCTCTTTGCGCACGCTCGGGTGGCCCCACCCGACGCTGTCTGTCAGATCCGGATGGGGCGCGCCCATCGAACCGTCACCGGCCGACCAGCGCGTGGCGCAACCCGCGTCGCTGCACCCCCGCTTCCGCATGGATGCCGTACTTCCTGATGTCCGCCGGCGAGGCGGCGTTGGCCACGACGCCGAACACGGGCGCGCTCGGCGTGCGCGCCAGCAACGCCACCAAACGCTGCGCCGAGATCTCGCGCGTGTGCCCGACCCGCGCGACGATCACGATCCCGTCGACCGCCGCCAGCAGCGGCATCGCGTCGCTTACCTGCAGCGGCGAGGGCGCGTCGATCAATACGTGATCGAACTCGTCGCCCAATGCGCGCAACAGCTCGGCGGTGGCGGGGCGCCCGAGCAGCGCGGGCGGGTTGGCAACGTTCGTGGCGCCGGCCAGCACCGACACCGATCCCGCCGAGGAGACCACGTTGGCAGCAGCTTCGTCTGCCGGCGCAGGCAGAGGCGGCACACCGACGCCCACGTCGGGGCGGGCGAAGCTGACCATCTGCGTGGCCTGCTCGCGCGTGAGCGCGCCCGTCAGGACGTCCGCCAAGCCCTGCGACCCGTCGAGCCGCAGCAGCCCGCTCTGCACGGGCCTGCGAAAGTCGGCCTCGACGACCGCCACGCGCTCGCCGGCTTCGGCCCATGCGAGCGCGAGCGCCGCGACGAGCGTCGAACGGCCATCGCCGGCGTCGGCGCTCACGCACAGGATCGTGCACGGGCCGCGGTCCTGGCCGTTCTCGGCGCCCAGACCGCTCTCGGCGCCCTCGCCGTTCCCTGGACCCTGGCCGTTCTCCGTGCCATTGTCGAACCGCAGCGTCTGCAGCGTCGCCTGCAGCCGCCAGAGCGCCTCGCGCAACACGTAGGCCGGCGCCGGGTGCCCGTCGGGCCCCACCGGCAGCGGGCGCTTGACGGACCGCAGAGCAGCGAGGATCTGTGTCTGGAAGACCTCTTCGATAGCGGTCAGCGAGCGCAGCCGACGATCGAGTCGGCTCAGCGCGTACGCGGCGATCGCAGCGAGCAGCAGGCCGATCGCGAACCCAAAGATGGCGTTGCTTTTCGGATGGGGCGAGACCAGCACCGCCAGGTGCGGCTTGGCCGGATTGACCTGCGTGACCTGCGACACCCCCAGATCCGATTCCAGCTGGTTGATCTTGGCGCTCAGCGTCGCCGACTGGATCGCGGCCGTGGTGCTGGTGGCGCCCTTCGAGGTGGTGCTCCCTTTTGCGGCGGCCGACGCCGAGTCGATCAGCGCCTGCAGCTGCCCCGATTCGACCTTGCGCAGCTGTTTGCGGGTCAGCGCGATCGCCGTTTCGATCTGGGCGCGGTAGTGGGCGTTCTGGCGCTGGATGTAGGTCTGCGCGGTCGTGTTGACCAGCAGCGCCACCCCGCGTGCGTTGTGCGCTTCCCCTTCGATCGTGATGAATTCGCTCTTTTCGCTGGCCTTCGCCTTCGCCTTGCCCTTCAGCGCCGCTCGCACCGCGGCGGTTTTGCGCTGCCGGCGCAGCTGCGCGTGGACGGCTTCCTTGATTATGCTCGAGTCGATCAGCGCCGCCTGCGCAGTCGGGTTGGGGCCTCCGGCCTTCTTTCCAGCCGCGCCGGTGCCGAGCTGGGTCAGTTCTTCAGCGCCGTTGCCGAGGTACACCCCCGTGGTGACGGAGTAGACCGAGGGCTGGTGCCTGTAATAGACGTAGGTCCCCACCGCCACCACGATCGCGACTCCGAGGATCAGCCACTTGCGTCTCCACAGCGGAGCGAAGACGGCAGAGAAGTCGGTTGTCTCGTTCATCGGTTGAGGATCCCATCCTTGGCTGCTCTTAGCGCACCGCCACCCGCCAGCGCCAGAGCGTCCCACCATATTACCGAGGCGCTCTTACTTCGAGCATGCTCTGACAAGCGCGTTGCGGGAGTCGGCCCGCAGATGTAAAGACCAGTGGGACGCACGTTCGCGGCACCCGCGCCTGGAGCGCGCCAGGCGCTCGGGACAGACGATCACGCTTACTTGAGCGCATCCCACAGCAGGTACGTGCGCGCCGCACCCACAGCAGACGCGTGCGCCAGGCGTTATAACCCCAGCGATGCTCACCGGCGACGCCAGCGACGGCCACGGGCGCATCATGTGCTTCGCCACGCAGGGGCACGGCCACATCGAAGAGGAACGCATCCTCGGCCTGCTCAAACCTTTGCAGCCGGTCGTATACGAGTTCGACCGCAGCCACAAGCTGCGCTCGGCGATCGGGCTGGCGCGTGCGGCCCGCAGACAGCGGCCGCGCCTGGTCGTGATGGAGGGCACGGGCGCCGCGGGCGGCCTGACGTTGATCGCGCTGGACGCCCTCTGGGGAGTTCCGTTTGTCGTCTGCAGCGGCGACGCGGTGGGACCATATCTGCGACTTCGTTCGCGCCTGCTCGGACTGCTGGGCGGCTCGTATGAGCGTCTGCTGTGCCGGCGCTGCGCAGGATACGTGGGCTGGACCCCCTATTTGGTGGGCCGGGCGGTAGGATTTGGAGCGCCACGCGCGATGACGGCGCCCGGCTGGACGCGCGGCCGGATGTCCGCGGGCGCGCGCGAGCGGATCAGGGACCGACTGGGCATCGCCGCCGACGCCGTGGCGGTCGGCCTGATCGGTTCGCTGCACTGGAACGATCGGCTCGACTACGGGTACGGGGCCGAGCTCGTCCGCGCGATGCAACTGGTACGGCGAGACGACCTCGTGGTCTGCGTGATCGGTGACGGCCCGGGACGTGAGCGCCTGCAGGAGATGGCGGGCAAGAACCTCGGCAGCCGTGTCCTGCTCCCGGGTCGCGTGCCGGCGGCCGAGGTGCCCGACTATCTGGCGGCACTCGACGCGGGGAGCCTCTCCCAGAGCGTCGATCGGGTGGGGGCATTTCGATACACGACAAAACTAAGCGAGTATTTCGCGGCCCGCTTGCCGGTCATCACCGGCGAGATCCCGGCCGCATATGACCTGGACGAGGGCTGCATGTGGAGGCTGCCCGGCGACGCGCCCTGGAGCCCCGCCTACGTGCACGCGCTGGCCGAGCTTCTGGAGAGCCTCAGCGCCGCCGAGATCACGCAGCGCCGCGAGGCGATCGGGCGGCGCGGGACCGAACCCTTCGACAAAGCAGCCCAGCAGCGCCGGATGAGCGCATTCGTCGAGGATCTCCTCGCCGACCGCAGATCACGCGCAGGGGCTTGACGCCGCCAACCGCGCATACAGCTGTTCGTGCTTGCTCACCATGCTCGCCCAGCTGAACTCCTGCGCCGAGCGGCGCGCGGCCTGTCCGAGGCCGACCCTCAGAGCGGGATCGGCCGCCAGTGTACGCAGATGCGAAGCGATCGCCTCCGGCTCGGGGGCGATCAGAAAGCCGTTGCGCCCGTGATCGATCAGCTCCTCCACGCCGTTCACCGATGTCGCCAGGATCGGCAGCCCGCTCGCGGCCGCCTCGAACGTAACCAGCGAGAAGGTCTCATAGCTCGTCGGCAGCACAAACGCGTCGGCCAGCCGATAAACGACCTGGACGTCGCGCACCACCCCCAGCCAGTGCACGGCCCCGCCGACGCCGATCGAATCGGCCAACGCCTGATATCCCCGCTCATCTCCGCCTCCAGCCACCACCAGGTCCCACCCGGGAGCCGATGCGAGCGCTTGGATTGCCGACCTGAGGCCCTTGCGCTCCCACTCGCTGCCCACGAACGCGGCCACGAGCCGTCCGTCGGCAATGCCGATCCGCTCGCGCATTGCGCGCACCTCATCGGGTCCCACCGCTGGGGCGAACAGCTCGGTGTCGACGCCGTTGTGGATTGTCAGCACCCTGTCCGCCAGCTGCGGATAGTGGGCGCGTATCTCGGAAGCGACCCCTTTGGACACGCATACGAACGCGCGCGCGTGGCTGGCGCGAAAGCAGACGCGCTCGCCCAGCCGCTTCAGCGCGCCCGCCAGCCGATTGTGCATCCGGTAAGCCCAGGTAGAGCGGCTGGGCGTGGCCCTGGCGACCTGGTGGCAGTAGTGCACGGAGACCACATCCACACGGTTGAGCACTATCCCCCCGGTCACCTGCACGACGCCGCGCCGCCACCTGCGCACCGCGAGCGAGCCGGCGAGCACGAACCACGGGTAGGCGATCAGGAAAGGGCGGGTCGGGCCCCGCACACGGCGGAAGACAACGTCCGGGCGGTCGGGCAGCTCACAGGTCCGGCCGATCACGGTAACTCGGTGACCTGACTCGGCGAGGCCGATCACGAGCTCGGCGAGCACACGCTCCATCCCGCGCGCGCCGCCGATGTCCTGCGCGACGATCGTGACCTCGCCCAGGGCGGTGGCAGACCGATCCGCGGCTTCGCCGTCGGCGCCAGGCGGCGAGCCGCCGGAGCGCCCGGCGACGGACGGAGCGCCCCGGCACGAGCCGGCGCTCATGCGCGAGCAAGGCGTCGGCGCGACCGCCGGTCTGCATGATCGAGCACCTGCTGCAAGCTGTCGAAGAATCGCTTGCGCATCGCTGCGTCGGTGTATTCGCGCATGAAGCTCTCGCGTCCGGCCTGGCCCAGCGCCCGGCGTCGTTCCGAGGAGACCAGCAGCGACTCCAGCGCATCCGCCAGCGCATCCGGCTCGCCCGAGCGCGCGAGCAGACCTGTGCGCCCGTGCTCGATGAACTCGGCCGGCCCGCCCGCGTCGACCGCGACAACCGCGGCCCCCCTGGACATGCCCTCCAACAGGACGATGCCGAACGGCTCAGGGTCAGACGCGTTGACGAGAATGTCGAGCTGCTCGATGTAGGGGCCCGCGTCGGGCACTTCTCCGGTCAACGTGACGGCGCCGCTCAGCCCCAGCTGTTCGATCAGCACAGGCAGCGACCGCGCGTACTCGGGCGAGCGCCCGTAGGAGTCGCCGCCGACGATCACTAGGTGCATCTCGTGGCCGCGCTCGCGCAGCAGCGCCTGGGCGCGCAGCAGCCGATCCTGACCCTTCCAGGGCTGCAGGCGACCGACGAGACCCACGATCGGAACATCCGCCGGGAGCTCGAGCGGCCCTGAGCGTGAGCCGTTCGGAGAGGAGACTGAGCCGTTCGGGCGCGAGCCGTTAGCCGGGACGGGGGCGCCGGCGGCCACGACGAAGGTGGGACGGCGCGGGAACAGGCGCGCCTGGGCGCGGGCGGAGGCGCCCGAGTAGCAGCCGATCGCGGCGGCCGGAAGCATCGTTGCGCCGCCGTCCAGCCAGCTGCGTCGCGGAATCGCCTGCTGCCACCACACGACCCGGTCGCCCATGCCGGCGAGGACGGCCGCCGGTGCTCCGTACAGGTGCGTTTTGGCGGCCCAGTTGAGCACCAGGTCGGGGCGCCGGGCCCGCATGATCCGCGCCAGGCGTACGACGGTGGCTGCCCACCGGTGCGCTTCGCGCAAGCGCCCGGCCGCCAGCACCTCGACGCGAAAGCCGGCCCCGGCGAGCACTTCGGGCCAGGACCCGGGCTGAAAGAACACCAGCTCGGGCTCGTGCCCTTCCTCGCGGGCGCCCGCGAGCACCGCCTGCAGCATCGCCTCAGCACCGCCCAGCGGCTCGCCCCAAGGCACCGTTATCAGGATGCGCATACGCTCACGCGGCGAGCGTGCCGCCGGTCTGGTCGCTGTCCGTGCGCCGCTTGACCATCGCGCGGCGATTGTAGCCGCAACACATGTGTCCCAGGCATGAACACGTACTCACGATCGTCGGCGGACGCGGCTGTGACATGGAATATCCTCAGCGCGTGTTCGACGCGCTGCTGCGAATTTTTGGCTGGAGGTTTTTGCTGATCACCGGCGACCCATGCGTGCTGGACCGGTGGCTGTGGCTGCGGCGCCATCTGCGCGGTGGCGGCCTGCGCACGTTCGACGCCGGCTGTGGCAACGGCGCGTTCAGCATCTATGCGGCCCAAGCCGGCAACGAGGTGGTCGCCGCGTCGTTTTCACAAAGCGAGCAGCAGAGCGCGCGCCGGCGCGCCGAGATGCTCGGATTGGGCGGCATCGACTTTCGAGTAATCGATTTGCGCGAGATCGAGGACCACCGGCCGAGCCTGGGCACGTTCGACCAGATCGTCTGCCTGGAGACGATCGAGCACCTGAGCGACGACAAGTGCCTGGTCGAGTCGCTTGCAGCGATGCTCAGGCCCGCCGGGAGGCTGCTGCTGAGCGCCCCCTACGATCGCCACCGGCCGCTTTACACCGAGGATCCCGAGCCGAGCCCCGTCGAGGACGGTTCACACGTGAGGTACGGATATTCGCGCGAGCGCCTGCGCCAGATGGCGACCGGGGCCGGCCTTCAGGCGAACACGCCAGACGGCGAGGACTTCATCAGCGGCGTCGTCTCGCAGAAGCTGACGAACCTGATGAGACGGCTCAGCGCCAGGGCCGGGCTGTCGTGTGCGTGGCTCGTCGTTCTGCCACTGCGCCCGCTGATCGTGCTCGACGGTCCGCTGAGCAGGCTGCTGCGCTGGCCGTATCTCAGCGTGGCGCTGTGTGCGACCGCGCCGGCGAGCGCCGGAACGCGACCGCGCGGGGACGAAGCCGCATCAGCACGGCCATTGCGGGAGCCTGCAGCACAGCCGTGAGCCGTGAGCGCGGCGGGGAGGTGACGGCTCGCTCGAGACTCAACGTCTGCGACCTCGAGATCCGATTGCCCTGCAGCGGCACGCCGACGTCGAGGGTGCCGAAGTCGGGGAGCGCCGCGGTGGAGCCGCCGCAGTCGAGGATCTGGCGCACGACCGCGCTCGGATCGTCGATGAAGTCCTCGTAGCGGACCAGCAGGCGCCGCTGGCGCGAGTGTTTCAGGAAAACGAGCAGCGACAGCAGATTTGTGACCCACAGATAAACGTTCGTGTGAAACGTAGGCTTGGTGTGCTGAGACACATCTCGGCGATTGAACGAGGCAACCACGCTCTGCGGATCCCTGACCAGGAACACCAGATGGAGGTCGATCGAGCCGACTCGCTGCAGCTCGCGCGCGCGCAGCGGATAGTGTGAGGTATCGACTATGTGTGTCGCTTCGGCCGCGCGCGTCAGGGCGTAGTACAGGTCCGCGGCGACCGCGCGATAGCGCCGACGCAAACGGTGGCGGGCAGGCCACCTGTGAACGCGAAACAGCGACAGCGAACGCTCGATCGAGCGCTGCGCCTCGTTGCCGAAAAGCTCGGTCGCGCCATCGGCGTCCTCGAGCTCGCCGCGCACGCGGTCCCAGAAACGTGTGCGCACGGGACTGTCGACCTGCGGCACGCCTGACCGCGACAGCCAGTTGTCGAGCTCGCCCGCATAAAAAACGCCAGCGCAGCTCCCGAGCGTTATGCCGAGCACGGTACTGCCGCTCCGGCCTGCTCCCATGATGTAAATGACCTGTGGTCGCTCACTCTCAGCGCTGTCGTCTCCCGGCCGCGACGCGGCAAGCTGGGATGTCGCTGAAGGTCCGGACATCGATCGATAGCCTACCGACACGATGCCCACAAAACCACTTCACATAGCGTGGCTCGGGCCGGTCCCTGGCGGGGACGCGGGGGGAGTCAGAGGTGTGGCCGGAGATCTGTTGCACGGCTTGGCGGATCTCGGTCACAGGATCGACTGCTTCTTTCCGATCGCCGGCCACGAGTTGCCGCCGGGTCTCGCCGAGCGTGAGAACGTGACGATGACCTGGGGCTCGAGCGCCTGGCGGTGGGACCGCTGGTACAGCCGCAGCAACCTCGGCGCGTTCACGTCCGGGCTGTTCGCGCGCGGCCGAGCCGCGATGGGACTGCGCAAGGAACTCGTTCGGCGCCACCGGCAGGAGCCCTATGACGTTATCTACCAGTTCTCGAGCATCGAGACCCCCGCAGTGCCGCTGCGAGTTACGCGCTCGGCGCCACTTGTCATCCATCCCGAGACCCACATCGCGGGTGAGCTGCGGTGGCTGATCGCCGAGCGCCGCCTGGCCCTACGCTGCCAGCCTGCCTACGTGGTGGCTACCGTGGCGTCGATCATGGCGATACGAGCCCTGGTGCAACGCTTGGCGATTCGCCAGGCGCGCCTGGTCGTCTGCATCAGCAGCGTGTTTCGCGACCATCTGGCTCGCGATTATGGCGTGCGCCCGGGCGACACCGTGGTGGTGCCCAACCCAGTGCGCGTGCAGCGCTTTGGCTCCCATGCCGAGGGACTGTCAGAGCCACCGAGGATCCTCGTGCTGGGCCGGATCTCAGTGCGCAAGGGGGTCGAGGACGTCGTGGCCGTGGCGCGCATACTGCGGGCTCGGAGGGTCGATGCCCAGATCCGCGTACTCGGCGGGCCGAGCCTGTGGTCGGACTACACCGGGCTGCTTGCGGACCTGCCAAGCGAGAACGCCGAATACGGAGGGCACATTCCCGCGAACGAGATCCCAGCGGAGCTGTCGCGGAGCGACATCCTGTTGCAGGCAAGCAAGTATGAGCCGTTCGGGCTCACGGTCGCCGAGGCGCTGGCCGCGGGAGTGCCGGTCGTCGCGACGAGCGAGGTCGGCGCGGCCGAGGGCATCGACGCCTCGGCGCTGACGGTTCTCGCCCCCGGCGACGTGGAGGGCATGGCGGATGCGATCGAGGCGACGATCGCGCGCCTGCAGGCGGACCGCGACGAGATCCGCGCGAAGGCGCGCGCGGAGGCCGAGCGCCTGTTCGCGCCGGAGGTCGTGTGCGCACGGATCTCGCGGGCGCTCGAGATGCTCGTGGATGGCGTGCCGGAAGGCGGCGGTCACGTGGGCGAGGGCGTCGCCGCTGCCGCCGGCGAGCGCCCCGGCGATCGCGCGACAGCGGCTTGATACAGCCACACGCCGACTGCTACCGTGGACGCATGCGTCCTTCGGTCCGAAACAGCGCGACTGCGGCGGCGGCATGTCGCGTGCGGTGATGCGGTGGGAGGTCGTGCCCTGACAGCGCTGACGGTGTCCGGCCTGATGGCGGTGGCCGGCGCGGGCGTTCTCGGCGGTTGCGGAGGCTCCGCCGGCGGCGGGACGGGACAGGCGATCGAACGCGGCGAACACAGCGAAGAAGCAGCCGAAACAAAACGCGAAGAAGACGCGGAAGCCACGAAAACGCGCGAACTGCTGTCGCAGGTGGAAGCTGAACAGGGCGAGCAGGGCGTGACGAGCGCCGAAGCCAAGGCCAAGCACATCGAAGCGGCGGCCAGGGCCCGAGCCAAGCAGCGAGAACGAGCGGCGGAAGCCAGGATCAAGCAACACGAAGCAGCCGCGGAAGCGCATACGAAGTCCAAGGAAGAAGCCGCGGAAGCGGTGATCGAGAAGGAGCGAGAAGCGTTGTCAAAGGAAAAGTCCAAGGCCAGACACGAACTTGTGGCCAAAGAGCAGAACGGCAGCGGCGCGGAAGTGACGACGACCGCCACCGCGCCCTCCACGACGAGCACCCAGCAGGCGGCCGGCCAATGATCCGATCCAGGCAAGCCGCCGTGCTCGGTTTGGCCCTGGCGGCCTGCGCCGCCGCCGTCGCCGGCTGTGGCAGCTCGACGCACGGGTCTAGCCAGGCGGCCGAATCGACCCCGGGCGTGCCGGGCGCCACCGCTGAATCGGCCCAGGCCGTCGAGCAGCGGGCGGCCCGGCTCAAGCAGAGCGAAGCCGGCGAAGAAGCGGCGCTTAAGAGCAAGGCCGAAGCCGCCGTCAAGGCTCAAACCCAGGCGGCGGCCGTGGCCAAGCGCAGGCAGGACGAACAGGCCGCCAAGCAGCACTCGACGGCCAAGCCCAAGGCCACACAGCACTCTGAAAGCTCGAGCACGGGCGCGGAAAAGCCCGCCAAGCCGGTCAAGCCGAAACACGCCGCCGGCGAAAGCGAAGCCGAAAAAGCGGCACGCGAACAGTTCGCCAAGGAAGAAGCCCAGGAACAGGCCGCTTACAAGAAGCGCGAACGCGAAGAAGCGGCCGGTCACTGACGGTCGCGATCGGGCGCGTGAACAACGCCGCAACCGAACCGGAATCGCACCCGCGCGTCGCGCTGGCCCACGACTACCTGCTGGTCATGCGCGGCGCCGAGCGCGCGTTCGCGGCGATCGCGGACCTGTACGAGGACGCGCCGATCTACACGCTGCTGTATGACGCCAACGCCACCGCGCAGCGCTTCGCCAAGCACGCGATCACGACCTCGGCGCTGCAGCGGCTCGGCGTCAGACAGTCGAACTTTAGACGACTGCTGCCGCTGTATCCGTATGCGGCGCAACGGCTCGGACCGACCGACGCCGACGTCGTGGTCTCCTCCAGCAGCGCCTTCGCCCACGGCGTGCGCGTGCCTGCGGGCGCCGTGCACGTCTGCTACTGCTACACCCCGTTTCGGTACGCCTGGTATGAGCAGCGCACGGCGATGGCAGAGGTGCCGGCACCGATGCGGCCGCTGGTGAGATGGCAGCTGCGCCGCATTCGCCGCTGGGACCTGGCCGTCAGCGCAAAAGTCGACGCCTACATCGCGATCTCCGAGCTGGGACGCCGGCGGATCGAAGGCTGCTACGGTCGCACGGCCACGGTGGTGTATCCGCCTGTGGAAACCGAACGCTTTGCGATCGGTGTGCCCAGCGAGAAGCTGCTGCTCGTGTCAGAGCTCGTGCGCCACAAGAGCCCGCAGCTGGCGCTGGAGGCGGCGCGACGGGCGCGCACTCCGATCCGGGTGGTCGGCGCAGGGCCCGAGCACCGCGCGCTCGCCGAGGCCTATCCGGAGGCCGAGTTTCTGGGACGCGCAAGCGACGAGGAGCTGGCCGAGCTGTACGCTGGCGCGCGCGCGGTGATCGTGCCGAGCGTGGAGGAGTTCGGGATCACCGCCGTCGAGGCCCAGGCGGCCGGGCGGCCGGTGGTCGCATCCGCCGCCGGCGGAGCGCTCGAGACCGTGCTCGACGGCAAGACCGGACGATTCGCGAGGCCTGGCGACGCCGACTCTTTCGCGGCCGCGATCACAGAGCTCGAGCAGCTCGACTTCGATCCGGCCGCAGCCGTTAAAAACGCCAAGCGCTTCTCGATCGAGGCCTTCCAGCGGCGCCTGTCAGAGCAGGTCGCGCGCGCATGTGTCGAAAAGTAAGAGCTGCCTTTTCACGTCAGGTGACCGCAGCCTCGCCAGCCGATGTAGTGGCTCCAGCGGCCCGTTGCCAACCTCGCCACCTGATGGTGGGAGGCCGTAGCTGCGGGCGCTTGGCGACAGCGACGCGCTCGCGCACCATCGCGATTCGCGCGTCGGCGACCATCAGCATGTTGCCGCCCTGACGGTAGCCGGGCGCGACCTCGGTCAGCGTGCGTACGCTGGACTCGTAGCTGTAAGGGCGGTAGCCGAGCCCGGCGACGAGCTCCAGCTTGGGCGCTCCTCCGGCCCAGATCTCAACGAGGATCACGGGCCGAAGCCTTGCGATGGTCTGTTGAGCGCCGCGCAGAACCTCGAGGTCGTGCCCCTCCGCGTCCACCTTCAGGACGCACAGAGGCGCCTCCAGACCGGCGAGCGTCTCGTCCAGTGTAGTCACGGGGACCTCGATCCCGGACTCCTCCCCACGAACGATGTGGTTGCTGATGTCAAGCCCGGTTGTGAACCTAGCGAACCCAGAGACGGCTCCGCAGGCGGCCCTGTGAAGCGTTGCCAACGAGCCGAGCGCGTTCAACGCGATGACCTGCTCGCACGTCGCGGCGGCACCGGCGCTGGGCTCGAATGCCTCGACGCGGGCACCTCGCCGCGCGGCCAGAACGGTGTAAAATCCGATATTGGCTCCTACGTCCGCCAAGAGGTCGCCTGGGCGGAGCAGGTCGAGCAAGAAGAGGGCGTCGTCGCGCTCTGTCAGGCCGGTGCCGGCGATGATCGCGCTCGCACGACTCCAGCTGGGGGCGATCAGCCGTGACCCCTCCGCACAGCTGATCAGCACCGGCCGCCGCGCCACGCGACGCCAGAGTTGAAAGCCCCATGTGCGCGCCAAGGTTCCCGCCGCGGGCGTGTCTTCCAAGCGCTGGCGCAGCACGAACGCGGAGAGACGGTAGAACTTGCGAGCGAACTTGCCCAGCTTCGTGCGACTTGGACGGGTAGATCGAGCCATTGAACGATACGCGCGAGCCCTCGCGCCTAGCTGTCGTTCCAGGCCGGTGTCCGTGATGTCTGTGGTGTCGTTGGCCATCGCCTGAACTATGCCGCAAACTGTGTCAAGTCGGGCTCGCGGTTGCCCGCGCAATACCTCGACGTCGAGCATCGAGGAGTCTGGGCTCGCGGTCTTCCCGGCAGCACCTGTCGAAGCGAGTCGCGCGCGCGAACGCGCAGAAGCAAGAAGAGCGCGAGGACACGGCCGTCGACCGGCCGGCCCCCGCGCTCTGCGCAGATCCCGAGACTCCCTAGGCGCGCCCTACGCGGGACGCGCTTAGCGGGAGCATAGGAATAGGTTCACGCCGCGGGCGGGACGAACGTGATCTGACCCTTCTTTACTTCAAGCCCTTCGATGTCGGCAAAAATGTAGCCATTGGTAAATTCCAGCTCCCCCTTGTGTTCGCCTTCTGTCACAAGTTTGCCGTTTTCTTCGCCTTTGGGAGCAAAGCAGCCATTCCCAAGTTTAACGTAGGTATGGATTCCCTTGAACTTTTCACCCAATTCAATGCCAATTCTTTCCTTTTCACCGCTTGGATAGAATTCTTTGAGTTTGGTGCTTTTTTCCCAATTTTCAACAGTTTCCGATTCGGGGCTGTAGGTGACGATTTCTTCGTATTCTTTTTCTGAATTCATTTTAAACGGAACCGTCTGTGCCGGTATTTCGATCACGCACTTCCTCTGCACGGTCTTGACGTACCCGCTAGCCGGTTTCACGATTTCGAGCAGTTCGCCCGTGGAGTTCGGGTTGAACTTCACGTCAAGCGCGAAGCTTGTCGCCAAATATTCTCCCGATCCGTGCGTAGCGGAGGTGACGCAGCGCCGGAAACGCAGTTCGAGTTCGAGCGTCGGCGACTTGGGAGAGGTCACCTGGCCGTGAACGCCCAGCGACTTTTCGCAGGGCTGTTCGTAATTGACTACGAGTTCCTTTTTATGCGTTACTTTGTTTTCCGGTTCTTCGACTACCCCGAACTTAAATCCGCCCAGCTGAAGTCCGGTCAGTTCCGGTTCCGCTTCTTTCTCCAATTTCAAAGTCCCTGGTTCGGTCAGGCTCGGCGCTTTACCTTCGACGCTCGCCTGAAATTCGCCGAACACCATTGCTGGTTTCGTTGCCGACGCCGACGCGGCAAGCGCACCCAGCGCGCACACCGCCACCAACGCCCCAATTGCAATCCTAATAGTCTTCATGTCTCCGAGATATCCCTTCCAGTTCTATAGGTCCGAGAGTTCGAGAGTCCGTTCTCAGCCCGACCGCAGCTCCATCGTCGATCTTGTTGAACTTCCACTGCCCCACCCCCGGACTCATCCCGGAGGACATGACCGGTGAGCTTAGCATGGATGTACGACGCTTTTCGTAGCCTTGTTCACATTTTCCTAACCATGAGCAGGCCTGATGAGTGTTGGATGCAGAGAAAGTCGGCGATACGCCGCGCGCCACCAGACTCCTGTGGCGTGCTCCCGCGGTTCGGGCTGTCAGAACGCTGACAGTCCCGCTAGAGCCCACGCCGGCACAGCACATAAGGCACCGTCCGCAGCAGGATCTTGAGGTCGGTCCACAGCGACCAGTTGGCGACGTAGAAGTAGTCGAGCGCGACCATCTCGCGCAGGGGGACGCGGGTCGGGCCGAGGATCTGCCAGGGGCCGGTCATCCCCGGCGTCAGCGCCAGGCGGCGGCGGTGCCAGCCCTCGATGCGGGAGTCCTCGTCGAGCACCAGCGG
The DNA here is from genome assembly GCA_963702185.1 of uncultured Solirubrobacterales bacterium. Lineage (GTDB taxonomy): Bacteria > Actinomycetota > Thermoleophilia > Solirubrobacterales > Solirubrobacteraceae > Palsa-744. Next base: position 2,075,615 of record OY969723.1, on the reverse strand, counting down.
GCGGGGGCCGACGAGGCTCATCTCGCCGCGCAGCACGTTCAGCAGCTGCGGCAGCTCGTCCAGCGCGCTGCGCCGCAGCAGCCTGCCCACGCGCGTGGTGCGGGGGTCGTTGGCGATCTTGAACAGTCCCTCGCAGGCCTCGTTGCGCTCGCGCAGCAGCTCCTTCAGCGCGTCCGCCCCGGGCACCATCGTGCGGAATTTGAGCATCTGAAAGCAGCGCCCGTGCCGCCCTACGCGCGACTGACGGAAGAAGACCGGACCGCCGCCGTCGAGCTTGACCGCGATCGCGAGGATGAGCATCAGCGGCGCGATGGCCAGCAGGCCGATCGAGGCGCCGAGCAGATCGAACGCGCGCTTGAAGGCCGCCGAGGAGCGCGTCAGATCGAAGCTGCGCACGCCCATCACGGTCACCCCGTGCAGGTCGTCGAACTCGACCGAGGAGCCGACGACCTCGAGCATGCGCGGCAGCACGCTCACCCTCATCCCGACCGCCTTCAGCGTGCGCACCAGGTTCAACATCTCGCCCGACTCCGCTCCGGCCTTCCATCCCGGAGCCACGATCGCGCGGTGCACGTCGAGCGTCTCGGCCAGATCGCGGATCTCCTGCAGCCGCAGCGCCGAGGTGCCGTCGCTGCACCACGGCGCGGCCATGTCGAGGTCGAGGTGGGCGACGACCTCGGCGTTGATCCCGCCGCGACAGGCCAACCTCGAGTCGACGATCGCGGCCGACTGCTCGTCCCCGATCAGCAGGCAGCGCTCAGCCGGCGCCGCCCGCAACGCCAGCGCGCGCGCGACCGCGCGTCCCGCGATCAGACCCCCGGTCAGGACGAGCCACAAAAAAAGCGCCTCGGTCCGGTCGAGGTTGCCGGTGGCGATCGGCCCGTCCACCAGCCACGCGACCAGCACCGACAGCGTCGCCAGCTGAAACAGCTTGGGCGCCTCATCCAGCGTTGTCTTGCGCAGCAGCGCCTCGTCGCGGTCGTACAGCCCGGCGAGCTTGGCCCCCGCCAGCACGATCGGCACGACCACGGCGACGGCCAGCGTCAGGTGCAGCGAGCGGTGCGACAGCGCGACCGTGAGCGCGAACGCGCCCGCGATCGCCACCGCGTCGGCGCTCAGCAGGGCGCGGCGAAACAGCGCGTCTCGCCGCAGACACGCGCTCGCCCCTCTCCTCCGCGCCCTGCCCCGCACTGCCGCGCGGCGACCGACTCCCAGCCCCAGCCCCTCCAGGCCGAGCCCCTCCAGCCCGCGCGCTCCCCTCGGTTTTGTGGCCAGCGGGATCCCTGCCTGCGCCCCGCCCGCCTCCAGCGTTTCAGTGCTCATAGCGTCCCTTGCCTCCCGCGTCCCTGCTTTACCCGGGCCATAACGTACACCATGAAGGACGGCGATGCAACAGTTGTCTAGATCTGGTGATCGCGGCTAAAGTGCGCCTCGGCTTGCGGGTCATTACGCCGCAACGTCAAGAGCTGCCGCTCGAGCTCGTCCTGTGCGGCCTGCCGACACTGACGGGAAACCTGCAGAAGGCGCGCTCCTACAGTGAGCGATCGTTCCGCGGTGAGGAGATCGACTCGCTCACGCAGGCGCAGGCGCTCGAGGCGTTCACGAGACCGCTCGAGCAGACCGCCCGCAGCGCGTCCACAGCGCTCGCCAAGACCGTCGTCGCGGAGGTAGGGGGCTACCCCTACTTCCTGCAGCTGCGGGGATCGGAGCTGTGCGACGCCGCCGAGATCGCCGGCGTGGACCGCTTCACAGGAAAGCTGCTCGACGCGGCGCGCCCCGAAATCTACGACCGGTTCGACCGCGACTTCTACGAGCCGCGCCTGGCCACGCTGACCCCCGCCGAGTAGGACCTGCTGCTCGCCTCTGCCCAGTGCCCCTACCCGCCCCTGCGCTCCGCCGAGCTGAGCGGCGCCTCCACGAGGACCCCGGGCAACGTCAACGTCCTGCTCGGGCCTCCTCGCTGACGCCGGCGCGCTCTACCGCATCCGCAAGGGCGAGTACGCCTATACCGCACCGAAGTTCCGCGACTATCTGTCGCGCAGAGCGACACGATGATCATTATGCCGACTCAGGTTGGCGGATCTGCCAACAGACCTCAGCCGAGCGCCCACAGCAGCGTGTGCGGCGCCATCGGCCAGGGCCGCTGTCAGGCCACAAGGAAAAGCCAGACTGCTGCGGAACAAGCGGCCGGCCGAGCATCAGTCCGGACACATGAGAAATGGCGCCGGACGGCGCCTTACTTCTCTTACTTCTTGAACTTGAAGCGATCGTGCGAGGAGATCGCACTGGCGCCGTAGGGGCCAGTCACGGTCACGTCGACCGTTCCCAGGGCGTGTTCGGGGGAGATGGCGGTGATCGAGGTGGCGGAGTTGACGGTGACCTTCTGCGCGGGGGTTTCGCCGAAGCTCACGGTGCTCGCGCCGGAGAAGCCTTCGCCTGAGATCGTCACCGGCGTGCCGCCCGTGGCCGGGCCGTTCTTGGGCGAGAGCTTCTTGACCACCGGCGGGGCGATGTAGGCGAACTTGGCGGCCGCCGTCGCCGGGCTCGCGCCGGCCGGCGTGGTCACCGTTACGGAGACGGCGCCTGCCGCGTGCGCGGGGGCGATGACGGTGATCGAGGTGGGAGAGTCGGCGGTGATCTGTTCGGCCACGCTCGCGCCGAAGCGCACCGAGGTGGCTTCGGCCAGGTCGACGCCGGTCACGGTCACTTCCGTCCCGCCCGACGTCGGGCCCTCGGCGGGGCTCACGCCGGTGACCCCCGGGATCGGTTCGCCGTAGGCGAGATCGTGCATGGTCCCGGCGGCGATGCCCGCGACCTCGCCCAGGCCGCTGACGGCGACGGGGACGTCGCTGGGCGCGCCGGTCGCGCCATCGCCGAGCTCACCGTAGCGATCTTCGCCCCACGCCATCACCCCGCCGGTGCTCAGCAGCGCGAGGCTGTGCTCACCGCCGGCCGCGATCGCGGTGGCGCCAGAGAGACCGCTCACGGCCGTCGGCGTTTCTTGATCGCGCGCGAGCGCGCCATCGCCGAGCTCGCCGTACTTGTCTTCGCCCCACGCCAGCACGGCGCCGTCGGAGAGCAACGCGAGGCTGTCGCGGGCGCCGGCCGCGACCGCGGTGGCGCCGCTGACGCCGCCGACCGTCACCGGTAGGTCGCTGTGACGGGCTTCTTCCGGCGGTTCTTCTTCCCCTTCTTCCGTCGGATCTTCTTCGACGGCGCCCTTGCCGAGCTGCCCGTAGGTGTCAGACCCCCACGCGCTGACAGCGCCGTCGCTGAGCAGCGCCAGACTGTGATCGCCGCCGGCAGCGATCGCCGTGACGCCCGTCAGTTCCTTGACCGCCACGGGCACATCACTGTTTTTGGTGGATCCATCGCCCAGCTGCCCGTATTCGTTTTCGCCCCATGCCTTGACGGCGCCGTCGCTGAGCAGCGCCAGGCTGTGTTCGCCGCCGGCGGCGATCGCGGTTACGCCGGTCAGGTCCTTCACAGCCACGGGCACATCGCTTTCCTGTGTGGATCCGTCGCCGAGCTGGCCAGATTCGTTGTCGCCCCACGCCATCACCGTGCCGTTGTCGAGCAGCGCGAGGCTGTAGTTGTTGCCCGCCGCGATCGCCCTGACGCCGCTGAGCCCTTCCACCGGCACGGGCATGTCGCTCAGCGCGAGTTCGTCCCCGAGCTGCCCGAACGCGTTGCTCCCCCACGCCATCACCGTGCCGTCGCTCAGCAGCGCGAGGCTGTGGTGCGCGCCGCCGGCGGCGGCGATCACGTAGCGCAGGCCGCTCGCCGTCACAGGCAGGTCACTGCTCGCCACTTCGCCGTCGCCCAGCTGCCCCGATTCACCGTCGCCCCAGTCGACCACCGCGTAGTGGTGGGTCGCGACGGTCAGCGTGGCGGGCGCGCTCGCGGCATGGCCGGCGGCGTTCGTGAACACCGCGCGGTACTCATCGCCGCTTTCGCCCACCTGGGCGTCGGCGACCGTCAGTCGATCGGCCGTGGCTTCCGGCACCGCGGCCCAGGCGGCGCCGTCGTCGGTCGAGACTTCCCACTGCACGCTCGGCGCGGGGACCCCGGAGGCGGCCGCTTCGAAGGTGGCGCTCTGCCCGGCTTCGACGGTCACGCTCGCCGGCTGTTCGCTCACCCGCGGCGGGTCCTGCACGGTCAGCGTCGCCGTCTGACTCATCGCCTGGCCGGCGGAGTTGGCGAACACGGCGCGATACTCATCGCCGCTTTCGCTCGCCTGGGCGTCTGCGATTTCGAGCTTGACGGCCGTGGCGCCCGGCACGGGAGTCCAGCTGGAGCCGCCGGTGGTCGAGACTTCCCATTGCACGGTCGGTTTGGGGGATCCCGACGCGGCGGTAGTGAACGTCGCGCTCTGGCCGACTTCGACGGTCGCGCTCACGGGCTGTTTGGTGACTTTGGGGGCGGTGGCGGCCAGGGCGGTGGCGGTTGTGGCGGCGAGGATCGCGGCAGTGAGCAGGGCAATCGTCAGTGGAGCGAACAGCGATCCCGGCCCCCGCCGGCGACGAGCATGCTGCGAGCCGGCGCCAGCAGCGCCAAGACACCCGGCACCCATGCGCGGGCTATGCCCAGAACGGTCAGCGCAATGTCGACCCCCGGTCCGACTGAATCCTGTGCGTATGAGCTCCATCTCCTTATCCCCTTCAATCCCGAATGTCCAGCGCCGGCGACCTCCCGCGCATCCAAAGCCGCGCCGGGGCTCTACCCCGTTCGAGCCGCGCCCACTCTCACCTCGCCTAATAAACACGGGCATCCTACACGACCATGTGCTTCCACACTCGCCCGGGACGCCTCGCCGCCCACGCGCACGTCAATCGACTCGCACGGGCGGTGACACAGAAAGGCCGGGCCGCCATGATGGCGGCCCGGCCGGCGCTTCCTTGCGCTCTCAGCTAACGCCTGTGCCTAACAGGCGTCAATCGACATGCCTCAGACTTCTTCTTCAGAAACCTTGCTGCCGATTTCTTCCGCACCTTTGGTCGCCCTTTCGGCTACTGCCTTGGTGAGGGCCGCGTAGTCGTGGTTCTTGAGTTCCTTGCCGCCGCCTCCGGACTTCGTGCTGACGACCCACATGAGGTAGTCGTGCACCGCAGTGGCGGTTTCTTTGGATTTTGTTTCTATTTCTTCTGTCGACTTGCCGGTGAAGTACGGCTCGAGGAAGTAGAAATACTGCCTCGCCGCGAGGACGTACGTCATACCGCAGATCGGGTACGTGCTCGAGACGTTTTCTGCTTTCACTTTCGACCAGTCATCACGCGTGCTTGCCGGCGGAACTTCTTCACCGTGCGTCGCCACGTAAATTGAGCCTTTGCAGTTGGATTCCCCTTCCTTGGCCGTGTCGCCTTTGGTCGAGGGATCTTCGTACGTCGGGTCGGCTTCGCCGGGCGTCGAGTCCTGGACGACCGCCCAGAACCTGTGCTCGTATTCCTTCTTTGAGTTTTCGCCGCCACCGTTGTGCGTGTGGACGGCCGCCTTGCCCGAGCCTTCTACTTCTTCTTTCTGCGTAAACCACTTCTTTTCCGCGGCGACCGCGAGGTCGGCGTAGCCGATGCTGCTTTCTTTGTTGTTGACTTCTTCCAGCACCCCGGGGTTACCGGATTTTGCCGGCCGCACGACGTGTGCGGCTTCTGGCCACCGCTGGTTCTGGCAGCCTTCCTGGACCGCTTCCCAGGACTCCGCGTCCGGGTTCTTGTACTTTTCTTCGGTCGCGTGGCCTTTTTCGCATGGATGTTCGGTGCCGTTGATCGTTTCGAAGGCTTCAAACGTCGGTTCGGTCTCCGGTTCGATCTGGGCGAGGAACGACTTGAAGATGTGCGTCGTGCCTGATTTGTCCCTGCGCACGACGACATGGATCGTGTCATTCGCGGCGCTCGACGGTTCGCAATTCAGGACGTTCTTGGCACCACCTTCTGCTTCCTGTTTGCTGACGGCTTCGGCCCAGGTTGTGATCGCACCTTCGTAGATCCCACGGATGATCCGCTGATCAAGCGCGAGCCGGTGTACCGTCTCTTCCTTGCCTTTGCTCGTCTCTATCGTGCTTTCGGCGAAGCATGCTTCCGGCAGGTGGACCACCATCGCCACCGCGCCCTGCGCCACCGGGATCGACTCGATGGCTTCGCCGTTGCCGGATGCGAACCCGGCTTCGTGATCGGTGAATTTTGTGCTTTCGAATTCTTCCTTGACTCCCTTGCTCGGCGCTTCGTCGGTCCCGCAGAACGGGAAGCGACTCACACGCGGATAGGTGTCTTCTTCGGAGCCGGTTTTCTTCGTTTCACCGAACGATTCGATGCCGTTGCCCCATGATTTCAGACAGCTGCCGGAGCCTTCGTCGATGCCTTTTTCACGGTTGATGTATTCGACTTTGGGCTGTTTGGACCCGGAGCAGGCCAGTGAGCTGCTCGAGTGGTTGAAGCCCGTGGACTCTGCTTCTCCTTTTGCGTTGAACCCTGTCCACTGAAACTCAGCCGGGGCTTGGAACGTCGAACCCTCGCCCTGGATGTTCGAGCCTTCGCACTGTGCGGAGACGTCGGTCTTCCATTTGACCTTTGCGCTCGCCACACCTGGCAAGCCCATCGCTAGTGCTGCTGCCGCCGCCATGCCCACGGGCACAGCACGACGCAGTGACACTAATCTCATCGCGTGAGAACCTCCTGTCGGGATTTGTGTTGCCCGGATCTCCATCCATCCGCAGCGGTGGACACAGCCCACCGCCACGGTGGAGTTTGGTTGGCGGCGGCCGTGAGGAGGTTACGATCCTGTGGTACGCGATGTTACGATCCCGTGTCCGATCGTCCCGCGCGGGCGCACCGACGTTACTTCTTGTGCTTCTTGGACTTGCGCTTGGGGCCGTACTTCGCGCGCGCGCCGGCTTCGCACTTGGCTCGCTTCTTCTTCGGCTGCTTCTTGCAAGCGACCAGCGCTTTTGCCAATAGTTGTGCGCGCGTAGGGGGCTTCGCGCTTTCATGGACTCCCAGAACCCCGCCACCGCTTGTGGTCGTGTTGGTAGTGGTAGTAGTGGTGGTAGTAGTGCCGCCACCGCCGGACCCGCCGCCGCCACCAGATCCACCGCCACCGCCGCCGGACCCACCACCACCGCCGCCGCCGGATCCACCACCACCGGTTTCGTGTTCTTTCAGTTCGCGTGCTTCGGCTTCGGCTTTGCTTTCCGTGACGGTGATTTCCAGCGGTTCCAGCGTGGTCGTCTTCAGGGTCTTCCCGGTGGCGCTTTCAGCTTCGACCGTGACCTTGATTTTACATTTCGTCTTCTGTGTGGACCCGCACCGGTTGAATGCATGTTCGATCGTCACCAGCGTTTCCAATAGGGTTTCCGGCGGGTCCGATTGTTCGGCCTTGGTGCCGTCGCCGAATTCCCACAGGACGTGCTTAATCTTGAGTTCCCCTTCGGCCGGTTCCTCCGAGACCGCCACGGCCAGCTTCGCCTTCTGTTCGTGTGCGGCAACTTCCAGCGGTTCCGGCGTCTTCCTCGCGATAACGAGCTTGGGTCCTTTGACGGTCACCTTGTCGGGGACAGCGGGCTGGGCGACTTCGTCCGCGAGATCGTCGGTGTGGACGACGTCGGTGATGTCGTAGGTGCCTTCTTCCTTGAAGGTCTGTTGGAGCCTGAGGAGGGTCCCATAACCTTCCGGTTCTGCGTGCAGGCCGTTGTGCTCGAAGGTTTCTTCGTGTGTTTCCTTTTTGCCGGCAGGAGTCGTCACGATCCATTCGACGCTCTTGGCTCCGGCCACGGGAGCGCTGGCGGTGCCGACCGTCGAGGTGATTTCAGCGCTTCCTCCCAGCGGGATTTCGCTGGTCGGTTTGCTGTTGTACTCCTGCACCGGCGTCTTCACCGTGACCACCGGACAGCCCTTCGTGTCGCCGCCTTCCCCGAACTGAATGACTTCCGCACGGGGCTTTTCCGAGTCGGGACCGGTGTCTTCTTTGTAGTAGGTGAGCGCCAGCAGGCTGCGCTTGCCGGCAGTGCTCACGCCACCGAGCATGATCGGTCCGACGGTGACTTTATGCAGGTCGCAGGGTTCCGGCCCCAGGTTTGGGCTCTCGGCGGCCCCCGCCGTCCAGCCGACCTCACTGATCGACGGCTCGCCGCCGACATCGCTGTAGTGGAGCACGGCCGGCCCGGGCTGCCCGGAGGGCCTGTAGTCACCGCTGAGGTAGAGGGTGCCTTCGGTCGCGCTTCCAGGTTCGGCGACCATCGACATGATCGGGACCGGCTGTTCTGCGCCGATGCCCGATGCGAACGTCGGCAGGGCTTCGGCTACGAACAGCTCCGTGGGCTTAGGCGCTTCGTTGGACGCTGTGCCACCTGTCATCTTGACTTCTTCCGAGGCGTGTTCGTCCGCCCCCGCCGGCGCGAGCTGCCAGACGATGCCTTCGACTTCCGGACCGACAGTTTCGTCTTCCCCGTAACCGAGCACGCTTCCGTTGGGTGCGAACACCGGCGACGCCGGCGCCTGTTCGATGCCTTCTTCTTCTTCTTCTTCGCCGCAGCCGTGACCGGGGCCGACCTTTCCAAAGAGGACTTCGCCTTTTTGGTCCACGTAGCGGGCACCCGGCGCGAGCGATTCGATGCGACCCGCGTTCTTGCTGCCCGACGCGACCGATCTGACGGTCACGAACTGGAGGGCCGCACGACACTGTTTCATTTCTTTTTTCAGCTCGACTTCTTGGTTGGGCTCTTCGTCCTGGTTGCCCGAGACAACAAGATCGCCGTTGGCGGGATCGACAGCTACGCCACGCGGATCCAGCAGAGCTTCTTTTGGCGCTTCTCCCTGTCCATGAAGTTCGGTGCGCGTCAGCGCGGGCGCGGGTTCCCCTTCCTTGACCTTCTTGCTGACCAGCCCTTTTTCTTGTTCCGCGGAGTTGTATTCGAACGCGTACAGCGACCCCGCCGCCGGCATCGCGTCATCTGGCGGGAAGATCGGGTGTTTGGTTCCCTTCGCTTTCTGCCCTTTTTCTTCTTCTTCTATCTCTTTTTCTTCCGCTTTTTCTTCTTCCTTGGTCTGTTCGGAACGACGTTCGTACACGAGCAGCACGTAGACCCGATTGCGAGTCGGGTCGACCGCCAGCGTCGCCTCCACGCCTTCCGAGCCCACCTTGCTTGTTTCTTCTTCCTCCTTCGGGCGCTTGAAGGAGATCGCGGCCTGTGGCTTGTTTTCGGGCTGTGGTTCGTTGATGTCGAAGCGCTGCAGCTCGAATGCTCCCTTGCTGGTGTTCCCGGTGAGGACGTAGTAGCTGCCGTCGCTGCCGGCGGCGAACCTCACGAGCTCGTGTTCACCGACCTGCCCGAGTTCATTGCCGGCGGTCAGCGGAAACTGCTTGAGTTCGCCCCACGGTTCGGCCTTCGCTGCCGATGCCGCGCAGAAGAGCGCGGCCAGCGCGAACAGAAGCGCCAGCACGACTTGAAGCTGCGTTCGGGAAGCGGCAACGCGCATGCAGGCGACAGGTTGCCCGCCCCGGCCGGCGAGGGTGTTGCGAAAGCGTGAACGAACTGCTTCGCCCGAGTCGTGTCAGGCGTTGGCTGACAGCTCAACGTAACCCCCCGCCAGTCCCGCTACATGGGGCGCTGGGTGCGCTGACTCGTGAGCGTCGCCGGGGCGACCTTCACCTCCCGCCGGCCCCGCCGTGGACGCCGACGCACCGTCGAGGCGCCCGCGAACGCCGCCAGCAGCACGAGTCCCAGCACCCACTCCGGCGCGGGATCGTGTTCGCTTGCGCGGTAGGCCACAGCCTGGTTTGAGACCGACTCGGTCGCCTCCTCCTCCTCCTCTTCTTTCTGGGCCGCCTCCACGGGCGAGGTGACCGCCGAGGTGCCGGTCGGGGGTGTCGGCTCCGCGGGCGCGGGCAGCGGCGGCGGAACGAAGGCGACCGGCAGGAAGGCGGCCACGGACGGCAGGAAGAACGGCGGCGGCGCGGCCGCGGGACGGGCCGGCAGCGGCGTAGCAGGCACAGCCGGCGGCGGAGGCGGCACCGGTAGGACCGGCGGCGCACTTGCGGGGGCGGGCCCGGCGGGCGCGGGCGCAGGCGCGGGCGGCGGCGGCACCGCGGCGGCGGACGCGGCGGCGGCGAGGAGATGCTTGAGCGGTACGGTCCCGCACGGCTGGCGCACGCTGCCGGCCTGGATCGTTATGGGCAGCGTGTAAGAGAGACCGCCGGCATCGATCGTGATGTTGGTCTCGCCCGCGTTGTAGGCGCAGAAGAGCCCTGACGTCGCCCCCACCTGTTCTCCGTTTTCTTCGCGCCCGTCCGCAACCGGCTCGCCCTTTGCGTTCAGGAGCACCGCGTTTGCCGGCACGGATTCGCCCGGCGAGAAATGCAGGGTGCCCGCGGCGGTGTTGACCTTTACGAAGCCGCCGACTTCCGGCCGAGAGGAGCGGTATTCGTATTCGGGGAGGATCGCTTCCGCGCAGGTGACTCCGACGCAGATCGAGGGGATCGGGATGTACTGGCCTTCTTCGCAGGAGGTCTCGTCGTTTTCGCTCCTGCAGCCCCCCTTGGGACGACGTGCCAGCCCGCTGAAGAGCGCCAGCTCGCTGCGGCGCAGCAACGTGCCGTTGTCGGCTTCCATCGCGAGCTCCCCCACCACAGGCACGAGCCTCACCCGGACGGGCGCGCGGTTCGCGGCCCTTTCCGCCGCGGTGCCCTGATTCCACTGCACTTCGCCGAACAGGACGCCCCTGGCGCCGTGGAATTCGGTCGTGTGTTCGTCGAACGCGTGCTCATAGCCGAGCGTGCCCGACCCGAACGTCTGCAGGCTCGAGCCGCCGAAGGAGACCGTCCTGTGGACGTTCTGTTCCGGGGCGTCGTAGAAGTAGGCGGAGGCTGCGTAGCCGCCGGGGTCCTCTCCGTCGGGGTCGTGCCCGGTGAGCGCGGCGAACAGCGCTTCGGCGTCCGCTTCGCTTTTGCCCGGAACGAGCTCCTTGCCGAGATCCGCTTCGCCGACCGCGACCACGGGCTTGTGTTCCTGTCCGGCCTGCTCGAGCTCCTGCTCAAGCCACACACGCTGAGCGCCTTCCACCCCTCCCGCTGCGTCGTCGAGGACGATCACCACCACGTGGGCGTTCTGTACGGCGTAGTAATCGTCGGCCTCGTCTTCGGCGCTCGTGGGCCGGCTGCCCGCTTGGGTCCAGCCATTCCCAGCGGGCGAGGATCCCAGCGGCGCGGCGAGCCCTGCAAAGGCCTGGACGAGCGCTCTCTCTCCTTCGAGTTCGCCGTCCGCGTTGGCCGCGTAGACCGGCGAGGTCCCGCCACCGAACAGGCGGGCGTAGCGTTCGTATTCTTCGGCGAACGGCGGCCGCGGCGCGTGCGCCCCGACGTACGGGGAGTAGTGGACCATCGGCCCGGTGTAAAAGAAAGCCGAGGCGCCGGCGCTTTGTGCGAGAGAGACCGCCTTCGCGAGCCACGTCTGCGGTCCTATGCCGGTCTCGACCCTGGCCGCGCAAGGGTCAGCGCAGCTCGCGTTGCCGCCGAATGCGAGCGTGGTGACTTCCCCCGTACCGCCGGGGCCGGCCGTTTCGGGTTCCACGGGGACGCGCGAGGCGCCTTCGTTCGGCGGCTGACCTTCGGCCGGGTAGCGGGCCACGTCGGCTGTCTGCTCGTTTTCCTCTCCGCTGGCGATGCCGCCGACCACCCACGCTTCCGAGCCGCTCGGCGAGACGAGCGTGGCGATCACCGGATCGGGATGGTAGGGCTCGTCGTATTCGCCGTAGTTCAGAGACTCTCCGGCGGGATTGACGGTATGGCGTTCGTCGCTCCAGCCGGTGGCGGTCTGGCGCAGCAGCACGCCGGCGTCGACTCCCGCGCCGCCGCCGAAGCCGGCGCTGGCCTGTTCGTAGGGTGCGAATCCCGGCGACGGTTCGTACTCGGCGGCGCCGCCCACTCCACTCGCGCCCCCGGCGCTGAGAAGCGCCCGCAGCGCCCCGCCGTGGCGATACAGCGACAGCGATCCGGAGAGCCCGATCGGCAGTGGGGTGGCCGCTTCGTGCCAACCGGAGGTGGCCGATTCGCGCTCGTACAGACGCACGCTGGCTTCGCCGGCAAGCACCGCGGCGCCGCCGTCGGGGAGCGCGGCAACGGCCTGGACATGGGCCGAATCGGTGGCTTCCTGCTCTTGCCTGTCGACCGTCCAGCCGCTGCCGTCGTTCACGAGCAGGCCGCCGACAACACGGCTTTCGTTCGGATTGGGGCGGTAGTTGTAGGCGACGAGCGCTTCCGGACCGGCAAACGCGATCCCGGTGAACTGGGCGTGCTTGACTTCTTCGGGCAGGCTCGTTTCTTCGGTCCAGGTCTTGCCGTAGCGCAGGATCACGCCACCAGCGCCGATCGCCTGGGCGCCGACGGCGTAGCCGCGGGACGGCTCTTCGGGGTCAAAGGCGATCCCATAGAGGTTGGCGCGGAAGTTGAGCGGCGTCGCGGGGTCGCGTTCCCATAGTCCGATTTCCCCCCGCCACAGCCACATTTCGCCGCCTTCGCCGACAGCATAGGCACGGTTCGCCTGCGGCCACGCGACTGCCCGCAGGTTGGGCTTTTCGATCCGCTCGCCGGGGCCGAACAGGCTTTCGGGCAGCCAGCCCTCGCCCGGCTTATAGCGGGCGATGCCGCCGCTCTCGCCGACGGCGAGGGCTTCGCTTGTGAGCGCCGCCACCGGCGCGCCCGGCTCTGGCGCGATCGCACCCAGCGGATGGCGCGTGGCGACCGGCCACTCGCCGAGGCGATCCGGTTCGAAGGAGTCCGCCATGCGCACCGGCAGCGGGCGATAGCCGAGCCAGCCTTCATTCGGCGAAGTGAAGGCGGCGCCGAGCAGACTGCCCGGTATTTCCCCTGGCTTCTGACCGCCCCCGATCGACAGCACCGATTCGAAGGCGCCGCCGTGCAGACGCAGGACGATGCCTTCGAAGAGCCCGGTGATGACCCGCTGACCATACGGACCCGAACCCGACCATTCAGAGGCGGTCCAGGCGATGCTGCGACCGTCCTGCAGCAGAGGTTCCGCGGGCAGCGTTTCCTGGCAGGCGGGCGTTTCGGCGGCGGCTTTGCACCAGCTGCGCTCGACGACCGCCACTTCTTTGGCTGTTTCGCCTTCGCCACGCTTTTCGGGACGCAGGTACATGGTCGTGTAGGGCTGCTGACGTGCGGCGTCGGTGCGCACACCGTCGACCCACACGCCTTCGCCGGTCACGGTCAACAGCTGCGACTGCACCGTGACCTGGGCGCCTTCGGCGCCGGAGACCGAGAACGGCTCTCCGGCCGCCGGCACGCCTTCGCTGACTGGCACCTTCAACGCCAGGCCGACCTCCCCGTGGGCGACTTCCGCTTCCACCGGCTGCCAGCTGTAGCCGTCGCCGGTTTCGCCCGCTTTGCCGCCCCCTTCTCCGCCTCCGCCGCCTCCACCCCCTTCTCCGCCTCCGCCGCCTCCACCGCCTTCGCCGCCTTCCTCCTTGACCCGGCGGAAGAGCGCAACAGCATCCTTTCCGTAGGCGCTCGACAGCCGGGCGAGCAGCCACGCATTTTGCGGGCCGCTCGCCGCGATCGCCAGCACGTTGAGTTCTTCGGCGCTCGCGGCCGGGATCTCGATCGGCTCGCGCGCCCAGCTGTGCCCGTCCCAGTGCAGAACCGCTTCGTCGACCTGTTCGCCGACGCCGACCCCCTTGTACACCGGCACGACCAGCGCGCCCGCCGCGCCGTCGCTTTCCGCGAGCGGCGCGATCATCGGGGCGCGTTCGACCCCGAACAGTCTCTGATGTTCGCGCAGCAGTGCTTTTTCACCGGTTGTGACGGCGCCTTCGGTCGGCACGGGCGCCGTTTTTTCGAAGCCTCCACCGGGCTTTCGCACGAGCAGGACCTGCGGCGGTTCCGCTTCGTGTGCTTCGCGCGCGATCGTGCCCGCGAGCACGCCGTAGCCCGCCGGCGTCATCTGGCCGGCGAGCGGGCTGACGCCTTCCTCGCTGGAATGGTCCGGCTGGAAGCCTTCAGGCAGCTCCGGCCCCGGAGCCGGTTCCCACCCGCCATCTTCCGCGACGCCGCCCGTCTGTGGCGGCGGGACGTAACGGAGGAGCTTGGACGCGCCGGCGAGTTCGCCGAGACCCCACGTCGCACCGCTGGGCGCCCCAGGTTCGTCGGGCGTCGCCCCAAGCATGACCACCTTTTCGGCGGGAATCGCCGCGTCAGTGGAGGGCAGCAGCTCCGCGGGGCTCCCTTCGGCGGCGACCTTCGGCGTGCCGGAGCCGAGCGACAGCAGTCCGAGCCCAAGCGCCAGCGCCACCACAAGCGCTGGCGCAGCGCGGCGTACAAGCGTCGCGCTCATGCGTACGCGCAACGCGGTCAAGGCAGCGTTCCCAGTACCGCGGAGGTGTGCATGTGCGACGCCGCCGTCAGTCCCGCGAAGGTGGCCATATGCGACGGCGGCGTCAGTCCCGCGAAGGTGGGCATATGCGACGGCGGCGTCAGTCCCACGAAGGTGGGCATGTGCGACGGCGGCGTCAGTCCCACGAAGGTGGGCATGTGCGACGGCGGCGTCAGTCCCGCGAAGGTGGGCATGTGCGACGCCGCCGGGTCGACGGTCTCGGTGACGGAGCCGTTGGGACCGATTTCGGGGTGGGCGCCGGCACCGCGTTCGGGTCCACCCACCGCTTCTGTGACCGTGATGCTCGGCAGCGGGGCGAGCGCGTGAGTCTGCAGCGACAGCTTCGTCGGCCACTCGCGCCGGTCCAATGGCAGCAGCAGCTTGCGATTGCCTGCGGCAAACGTGTGCATCGGTGTGCTCGCGACGACCTTCTGGTGGCGCTTGGCGATCAGGCGAATACGCGCCTTGACCGCGAGGTGGAAACGCAGTTCCAGCGTGGTCTTGTGAATGAGGCGACTGTGCACGTGGGTGAGCAGCGGCGCCAACTCCGTGGATTCGATTTCCGGCGCGGCTTTCTGTTCCGCGCTGGCGCCGCCGGAGGCCGGTGGTTCTTCCTGCAGCCCAGAGGTGTCGGGCGGCGGGGCGTCGCGCACTTCCTGGGGAATGCCTTCGTCGGGTGGGCGTCCGCTTTCGCCGATGACCTTCCCTTCCGGAAAGCCCGGCAGCTCGCTGTATGGGAGCGTGCGTTCGCCTTCGCGAGCCAGGTGATAGAGCCAGCCCTTGACATTCGCCATCCAGCAGTCTTCGTGCGCCGGGCACACGAGCCGCCCGGCGGCACCGGCGGCGTCGCTCGGCAGCAGCCGTTCGGCGGCGCTCGGGAGCGTCTGCACGCCGAGCACTTCGCCCTGCGCAGAGATGTGCAGGAGCACCGCCGTAGCTTTTTCTTCCTGGCTTTCGGATTGGGAGTGTGGCGCGAGGGCGAGCCACGCGTCTTCGCTGCCGGGTTCGGGGGCGATCGCCCGCACCTGCGCGTCCCCGGCCGGGCCGCCGAGCAGTTCGTCTTCTTCGCCCTGGCTCAGGCCGGGCAGCGGGTGCGGCAGCGGGTGCGCTCCGCGGCCTTCTTCGCCGGGGCCGATGACCTGCGTCCAGATCCCGCCGACGTGGCGGATAACCACCACCTGGCCTTCCTCTTCGGTGGTTAGGCCTGAAATCCCGGTCGCCCTGCCGGTCGCTGCCCACAGCACGCCTTCGGTCGAGCCCAGGCGCAGATATTCGAGCTCTTCCGTCGGCTCGTCCCGCGCACCGTAGATCGGCAGTTCACCAAGCACCGGTTCCAACGGGCCTCCCGTTTCGGCTAAGTGCAGCACCGATGGCCGAGCGAGCGTCGGCGGTTCGTTGTGAGGGTTGGCCTTGTTGTAGGCGACGCTCTCGAAGATGGCGCTTTCGACCTGGCGCATGTCCCTGACCGGATCTCCTTGGTTCAAGTACGGTTCCTCTTCAAGGGCGCTGCCGTTCCAGTGCAGGTGAAACGAGCCGATCCGCGGTTCCGGCAGCGCTTCTCCCCCAAACCAGCAATCCGTCGAGCTTTCCGCGGGCGGCTGGGGCGACAGGCAGGCGGCGCCGTACATCTGCTCGTAGGAGTCGGCTTCGAAAGCCAGATGCGCGTAGGAGGCGACGATGCTTCCGTCAGAGAAGTGGCACAGGGAGTCATCGGCAAGCGGCGGCAGGTGGCCGTCGACCGACGCCTGGCCCGGCCGCTGGTCGGAAACCGTCCAGAAGTCGCCCGGCCCGCTCCAGGCGATGCGCCCGTCTGTCGCGCCGCACGCGGTCGCGATCTCGTGCCAGCCGACGGCGCCGCCGTCGTAGGCCCACACGCCCGCCGGCACCGCGTTGCCATTGCCATGCGTGATCAGCAGCCCGCGGTTGGCCTGCGGGGGCGCTCCGGACGGTTCCCAGAACTCGATGTCGCCGATTTTCCCGAGCGGCGCCGTCGTCGGTGAAGCGGCCACTCCCGGGGGAGGAGGTGGCAATGAGGGCTGTTCCAAACGCCAGCTGGCTTCTTCGGCGTCCGCGGGCGCGGCCGTGAGCCCGAGCGCGATCACGAGTGCGAGCGCCGTGAGGGAACGCGCCACGATGAGCGAGAGCGAGCGCGGAGCGGTCATCGCCGTCTCCCAGACTTCGCCGCGCGGCGCGCCTTGCGCACGCGAGCCTTCGAGCTCGTCCTCTGGCGCGCGAAGGTGACGGGCACGCTCTCGTGCAGCGCCGGGTGCCCGGGAGCGGTGAACGTGACCGTGACCGTCGCGGACAGGCCACCGCGCGCCCGGGCGAGCGCAACGTATTGGGGCGCGAGCGTCAGCGTCAGCGTCGTCAGGCCCGCTCCTTTGGCACCGGCGCCGCGAGAAGCGACCGTTCGCGTCACGACGGTCCTGCTCGCCCGCCCGCGCGAGCTGGTGGGGTAGGCCGTGCCCGACTCGCTCGTGTCCGCTCGACCCCGCGCCGAGAAGGCCGCGCCCCGCCCGTGACGCGAGGCGCGCGCGGCCTCCGTGGAGCCAACTACTACGCCGCGCGCCTGCGCGCTCAGGGTTCCGGGGCCGGGCACCTGCACGTAGAGCAGCACGCTGCCGTTGGGGCGCGAGCGCGCGGTCACGCCGAGGCTCCATGCCGGCGCGAACGGCGGTCCGGGCGCGGTGGAGATCTGCTGGGAGGCGGGTTCGTCGGAGAATTGTTCGCGGGTCACCCCAAACACGTCGCTGCCGTCTCCAGCCTGGCAACAGCTCACAGGTTCGGCCGGCTCGTTGCCATCTCCGTAGACGAGGTTGCCGGCCGTCGAGGTGAACACCAGCTCGTTGCCGTCCTTCGAGAAGTCGGGCGTCAGGGCACCCAGTTCGCTCGGTTCGCCGACGGCTTGGTAGGGATCTCCGCTTTCGGTGTACACCCGGTGGGGCTGCTGGCTCTGTTCGCCTTCGCCGGCGTAACCGTGGGTCACCCGCGTGAGCGTTCCGTTGGCGAGGTCGGCATCGTAGAGTTCGCTGATGCCGACTTCCGGGAGCTCGCCGCTGATCAGCGTCGGCTGACCGAGCGCAAAGCGCGTGCGAACGGTGGTAAAGGCGATCTGCGTTCCATCGGGCGAGATTTCGAAATCGGTGACTTCCGCCGATTCGGCTGTCGATGTGGGAGAGCCCACCTGCGTCAGCGGCATGAGCGCCTGCCGGCGGGTGAGGCCCGACTGCATGTTCGCTAGAAAGACGTCCGTCGGGTTGCCTTCCGTTCGATTGAAGTCCTCCTTCTCAGCGATGGTGCGGGCGTTGGCGCCGAAGGCGACCTTTTCGCCGTTGGCGCTGAGGCGCGGGGTGTCGTCGAATGCGATTCTGATCAACCCATTGCCCACGGTGGCGCCGGTCGCTTCGCGGACGAACGGCCCCTGGCACTGATCTCCTTCGTTCTCGCTCTCCTGCGCCAGCACCGTCTCGCCGCTGGCGGCGCAGCCGGGCGCTTCGGGGTCGGAGCCCCCGGTCACGCGCCGTGTAAGGTTGGCCGCGGCGGGCAGGCGATGCCAGAGCGGTTCCTCGTATATAGGTTCGAGATGTTCGTCAGCGAGGGTGGGCGCCTGCTGTGCGACGTTCTCGGCGATCCACGCCACGGCATTTCCTTCCGCACTGATCGAGGCCCCCGGCCATGAGCCGTCGCGCCCGTGCACGGGAAACTCGGCCGCCCCGGTACTCGCGCCCCCAACCGGCTTGGATTCGGACTCCCCCACGACCACAGGTTCGGACGCCCCCGCGGCGGCGCCCTGCCCACATTCGAAGCGGCAGCGGCTGACCAGTTCGGTCGCGTCCGGGTCGAAGCTGTGCACGGCGACCTGGCCGGCCGGCGTGTGCGGCGCCGGCGTTTCGCCGCGGCCCCGTTCTTCTTCTTCGAGCGCAGGATAGGCGACTAGATTCGAGACAGCGGCGGTGACAAACGCGACCTTGTTGCCGTCCGCGCTCATTGCGCTGCGGCCGACCGCGTAGGAGCCTTCTTTTTCGCTCAGCGGGCGTCCTTCGGGACCCGCATAGCGCAGCGGTTCTTCGGATCCGCTTGGCGTCGAGGCGGCCATGAACGCGCGTTCGCTCGCTGGACGCTGCGCTTCTTCGGCGGCGGTGACAGCCGGTTCGATCGCCATGTCGCGCCGGTACACGTTGACCGCTTCGCGGTGGGGGTCGACGTCCGGGAGCGCGTCGGTGATTTCCGGCAGGCTGGCGCCTTCGTCGGTGGTGAAGCTCACGTACTGCCCGGTTGCACTGATCGACGGCATCGCGGCATCCCCGCCCGCGACCTGTTCGATCTTGCCCGTGTCCAGACGTCCGGTGGAGCTCTGCAGCAGTTCCGCCCGCCACACACCGGTGACCCCGCCGATAGAGCCGTCGAAGGCGACGTAGCGCCCGTCGGCGGAGATCGCAGAGTCGTGGGCGTATTCGGCCTGCTGCACGAAGGAGCCGTCGCCGACCGTGCCGTAGGAGAGGAGGCTGATTTTCGAGAACACGTCCGCGCCGGCCGGCGCGGACGCGAGCAGCAGCACTACGGCGATGCACAGCGGGATCGCAATCCGCCACGTCCTCATCGCACCTTCACCCACCTGCTCACCACCCCCGTATTCCCGAGGTTGTCGCGGACCCGCACGACCACTCGATAGACCCCGCCGCGAGCGTAGATGTGTCCGAAGCGCTTGCGCCCGCGGGCCGTGTGGCCGTCGCCGAAGCTGACCGTGACGTCGTGGACGTCGATCCCGGCATATGGATCGTGCACGCGCACGTTCACGCCGCGATCCCCGCGCGCGCGCGCGATCGAGACGATCGGGGCGGTGCCGTCGATGTGGATGATCGAGGGCTCCGACAGCGTCGACTGTCCGTCGATGTCGGTGACCAACAACTGCACCTTGTGGCTGCCGGTGCTCAATCCCAGCGGGTCCAGGCGCAGTTCGGACGCGTCCGCGGGGGTGGCCTGGGGGCGACCGTCGAGCACGACCGTGTAGCGCAGCGGCCCGTCGGCGCTGACGGCCGGCTGCCAGCTGACGATCGCCCTTGCGGGGGTGACGGTGTGATTGGGCACGCTCAGCGCCAGTTCGGCCGGTGGCGCGGTAATCGCGGATGCGACGATCGCGGCGTTGCCCAGCGAGCCCTGGCGCCAGGCCACCAGCCCGTCGCCGAGACCCGAGCGCCCGACCGCCAGTTCGGCCACTTCCCCGCCGGCGCCGCCGCTGAGGAGGCCGGTCTGCGCCGCGCCTGTGGGGAAGTCCTCGCGCACCCCCACCTCCGGGGCGCCCTGCGCGTCGGCGCTCGGCCACGCCGACACGCCTCCACCTTGCGGGTTCACGACGCTGACCGCCGCGGTTTCCGCGCCGGCGAACGGCGGACCCAGCGAGAGCGTGCCGGTGAGACTGCGGTCGCTGCCCTCGATCACCCGCGGCGTGCCGTTTGCGTCGTACTGGATGCGCAGCTCTTCCTTTTCATCGATGTCGATGCTCGGTGGGCCGACCGCCGCGGCCTGCCCACCGGTCACTTCGTTGTCGGCGATGAACGCGCCGGTGAACTCCGCGCCACTGGGCGATTCGCCGCTGGCCGATTCGCCGCTGGGAAGCACGTTCACGAAGATCCGCGGCCCCGGCAGCGGCGAGCTCGGGCCGGCGCTCTGCCGGTAGGCGACGTCGGCCTGACCCAGCCAGTCGACTGCCACGCTCGGGGCGTCGGCGTCGGTCATGATTGGCGCGCCGTTGTAGGTCGTGGCGCTCACCGGCATCGTGTAGTCGAGCGTCGCGCCAAACAGGCGCCTGGCCCAGATGCGCGCGACGCCGTTCAGTTCTGGCTCCTGCCACACCACGATCCCGTTGCCGGTGGGACCGATCGCGATGCGTGGCGCGTTGGCCTCGGTCGGCGGGCGCATCCCCACCCCACTGTTGCGATTGACCGCGCCGAGGTCCGTCCAGCGCGTGCCGTCGAAGTGGGCGACGCGCACGCTCTCGGGGACGTCCCCCGTGTGCAACTCCTCGACGCCGGACCGCTGGGGTTCGACGACTCTGTAGACGAGGTCGGCCTGGCCGGTGGAGCTGACCGAAAGTTCGGGGGTCGTGTCTGTGGCTTCTTGTATGTTCCTATCGACGATGACCGCCGGGCCAAAGCTCGTGGCGCCGGGGCCCAGCTCTGCGCCGAGCATCTCATACCGCGGTTTTTCTTCCGGCGGCGGGCTGAGCGCGTACTGTGTCGCCCACGTGACGATCAGCTCCCCCCCGTTCGCCGCCCCGATCCGCGGCCAGCTGGCGACGAAGGGCTCCTGACAGTCTTCCCCTTTTTCTTCCCGCTTCTGTTCTTCTTCCTGTTCCGCCACCGAAGAGACCATCCGGCAGCGGTCCACCTGGATCGGCGCCTGCCACTGCCCTTCGACGTAGCGCGACACGAACACCTGCGGCACCCCGTCGACCCGCTGCAGGAACACCGCCCCTCCCGTCCCATCCGGCGCCATCGCCACCCCCCCGAACCCGACGATTTCCTCGCTCGGCCCGGCGATCGTCTGCGCGGGCAGGATCACCGCGCGCGCGGGCTGGGCGTCGATGGCCACGAGCGTCGCGGCGCCCGTGAGGGTCAACGTGCAGACGACCGCGGCCAGCCTGCCAGCGAGCGCCGAGGCAAGCGCGGGGAGCGCAAGCGCACGCACAGACCCGCGCCACCCGCGCGCCAGCAAACGGTGAGACGGCACACCGGCGAGGCTCATCGAGGGCCACGATAAGAGATGCCCGCGCGCCCGCGCGCAGCTCGGCGGCAGGTTTCACAGGATGGTTACGAGTTGGCTGCAGAGGCGCCCGTCAGCGGGCGCCCGGACGGATTCCGTCCGGAGGTGGTGGGACGTGTGTTCGGTGCGAGCTCACTCCCTGGTCACGGCCCGATGCATGCTGCTCGGGGCGCTACGCGCCCTGCCTGCACAGCTCGATCTGTTCACAGCCATTGCTGGAGGCGGTGCAGTGGGTGGGATCCTTGGTGGAGGGGTCGCGTGGATACTGGACAAGGACCTTGCCCAGGGAGGTGTTCTGGGCGGAGGGCTCGGCATGATCTTTGGAGCCTTGCTGGCAGTCCTGCAGGCGAGCGGCTTTACTCTTAGCTATGCGTCAGAGGCTCCTCATAGGACTGGTCGTCACGGTTCTCGCCGCGTTCCTGCTCGGGTTCATGGCCGCGCGCAACGTCTTCGGCCCGCATGGATGGGCGGTCGCCTGATCGTCGGCGCCGCGCTCTGCGCCGGCATCGCAGTGGCGCTCGCACCCCTGAGCCCTCGCCGCTCACACGACGGACATCATCCGCACCTGCTTCGGCGCTGATCGCGGCACCCCGACCTGGGTCGAGATCGAGAGGCCCGCGACGAACACGATGGTCAGCTGTATCGCGTGTTCTGCGTGCTCGACAGCCAAGCGCCGCCGCGCCATCCTCGGCTTCGAGTACGGACCGCCCACAAAACCACAACGCTGAGGGCCGCGCGCTACGCTGGTCGGGTGAGATCGCTGGAGCAATCCGTAAGCGCCACGGAACCACCGGTCGCAGACGCTGTGCGCGACCCGCTCGCCTCTCCCGAGACGATGCTGGCCGCGCGCCGGCGCACGATGTCCGAGCGACTGGAGCTGGCGTTGAGCTGGAACGCCGTCGCAGCCGAGCTTCGCATGGGCCTCGCCGCGGTCACCGGACACACCCACAGCCCCAGCCGGTGACCGATCCCAGCGGGTTTGACGCGCGCGAGCTGTTCAGGGCACTCGCACGGCACGATGTCGAGTACGTGACCATCGGCGGCATCGCGATCCAGGCATACGGAGGCCAGCGCCTGACGCAAGACCTCGATATCGCCATCGCAACATCCACAGAGAACGTCACGCGCCTGGCCAGCGCGCTGCTTGACCTCGACGCTCGCATCCTCGGTCCCGACGGCAAACGATCACAGTCGGCGCCAAGCGCTACTCTCCTGCGCTCGAGCGATCAATGGCATCTCATCACCGACCACGGACCTCTCGACATCCTCACACTGCCGGCCCACCTCGGATCGTTTGCCGACATGCGGGCCCGCGCCCACGAGGTTCCGTTGGGCGATCTGTCGATCCCCATCGCCCACCGCGAGGACCTGCTGAAGATGAAGCGCGCCGCCGGCCGGCCACAGGATCTCGCCGACATCCGACTCCTCGAATCGCTCGATGACGCACCCTGAGGTCCTCAGATCCGGCCACCAACGAGCGGGCGCCCTGTAGACCGCTCGCAACGCCCACCTTCCCCATAAACGGCCGCTCGCAACACCTACTGGCTCCGTGCCCAACCCCCATTCCCGTTTCGCTGGCTACGGGTGGTAGTACAGTTCGAAGGCGACATCGACCACGTCGTCACAGCCTTCGGCCAAGATAACGACCCCGAAGGACTCCCAACATGACGATCACCATCGGCACGATCACCTTCGACCACGTCGACTACGACGCCGACGACGACGTGCTCTACCTCAGCGTCGGCGAACCACGCGAACCCGCCGACTCATACGGCACCCCCGAGGGACACAACGTCCGCTACGACGACCAAGGCAACATCATCGCGCTCACGCTCGTCAACGCCAAATGGCTGCTCGAACGCGACGGCGAGGTACGCATCACAATCCCCAACCGCGTCTCGGCCGACACCCTCTCACTCGCCCTCGCCGCCTGAGTGGCCGCCCTCGGCTGAACGAGATCCCAGCGGACGCCGTGCCCAGTTGACGATCGCGCCCGGAATGCCCGCTCACGGTCATGTAAGCCAAGCAGCCAGCTCCGCCAGCGCGCCGGGCACGACGTAGTAGTACGCCCACAGCCCCCTGCGCTCGGAGTCGACGATCCCGGCGTCGCGCAGCTTCTTGAGGTGATGGGACAGCGTGGGCTGGGCCACGTCGAACAGCGGCACCAGCTCGCACACGCACACCTTGCCGGCGTGCTTGCGCAATACGTCGACCAGCTGCAACCTGATCGGGTCGCCGAGCGCCTTGGCGACCTCGGCCATTCTCAGCGCCTGCTCGCGCGCCACATCGGGATACACGACCGGCTCGCAACAGCGCTCGCCGGGCGCTCGCTTCTGCTTGGGCGCCAGCTCCAGATCGATCGGCATCGATCTACTTATATCACTAACACTCACACTTGTCGATGTAATAGGATCGGCCGTGCGATGAACGCCGAGGACCCACCTGCGCCCAGATCTGTGCCTGCGACCACCCACGCGCCTGACGCCGCAACCGTGACAGCGCCTGAGCCCACGACCGAGCGCCTGAACGAGGGGCCGGGCGAGCGGCCGATCCGCCACGTGCTGTTCGTGTGCAACCACAACGCCGGGCGCTCGCAGATGGCGCAGGCGTTCTTCGAGCGCTGCGGCCCGCATGACGTGCTCGCCGAGTCCGCCGGCACCACTCCCGCAGAGCAGATCTGGCCGGTCGTGGTCGAGGTTATGGGCGAGGCCGGGATCGACATCGCCGGGCGGCGTCCCCAACTTCTCACCCCCGAGATGCAACGGCGCGCGGATCTGGCGGTCACGATGGGCTGCGGCGATGCCTGCCCCTACGTGCCGACCGCCGTCGAGGACTGGGACATCCCCGATCCGGCCGGCCGTCCGATCGAGGAGGTGCGCGAGATCCGCGACCTCATCCGCGCGCAGATCCGCGAGCTGATCGCGGATCGCTTCGCGGCGACTCCCAGCGACGGCTCCGCTCGCGCTCGCGATCCCGACGGCCACGCGCCCGGCCCCCACCCGTCCACGCCGCGCTGAGGTCGATGAGCCGGGCGCAGTCGCAACCTCCTCCTCCTCCTCGGCGGGAGCCCTCTCCGCGACAGCCCCCGCTCCCCCGCCGCCTGCTCGCCGAGCTGCTGGGCTCCGCGCTGCTTGCCGCCCTGGTGATCGGCTCGGGCATCGCCGCGCAGACGCTGTCCCCGGGCGACGTGGGCTTGCAGCTGTTCGAGAACGCCGCCGCCACGGCCGCCGGGCTGTTCACGATCATCCTCATGTTCGGGCCGGTCTCCGGTGGGCATTTCAACCCGGTCGTCTCGCTCGCGGACGCGAGCTTCGGCGGCATCAGCGTTCGTGACGCGCTCGCCTACATCCCCGTGCAGATAGCGGGCTGCGTGCTCGGCGCGACCCTCGCGAACGGCATGTTCGAACTGGCCGCGATCAGCATCTCCACCCACCACCGCGCCTCGCCCGCGCACCTCCTGTCCGAGGCGATCGCGACCGCCGGGTTGCTGCTCGTGATCTTCTCGCTCGCGCGCACCAAACGCGCGCCCACGATCCCGGCCGCCGTCGGCGCATACATCGGCGCCGCCTACTTCTTCACGAGCTCGGCCAGCTTCGCCAACCCCGCGATCACGATCGGGCGGATGTTCTCTGACACCTTCGCCGGCATCGCCCCCGCATCCGTCCCCGGCTTCATCCTCGCGCAGCTCGTCGGCGGCGCCTGCGCGATCCTGCTCGTGCGGGCGCTCTACTCAGAGGTGACCCCCACACAGGCGGCCGAGATCCTGATGCCGCACGAGGCCGGGCGCCCGGACGCCGAGGCCACCACGGCCGGGGTCACGGCCGGCACCGGGGTCTGACCGCCCCGGACGCCAAAGCCACGGCCGCCACCGGGTCCTGACCTCCCTGCGCCAGGCCACAATGCACCCGTCCGGGTGCATGATGCACCCCAGAGGGTGCATAGATGGTATAATGGCCGGCATGCCCTCCCAGCACGTGCCCCGCCAGCGCAGCAGCGACCTGTTTCCCACGGACCAGCCGATCCCCGCCAGTCAGATGATCGGGCGGGCGAGCGACGTCCGCGAGGTCGCCTCCACGCTCGCGAACGGCTCGAGCGTGGTGCTCGCCGGGGCCAGGCGCACGGGCAAGACCAGCGTGTGCGACGCGGTCCTCGGCCGGCTCGCGCGACGCGGGTGCTACACGATCTCGGTCGACATGTTCCGCATCGCCACGACCGCCGAGCTGGCCGAAGCGCTCGTGAGCGGCGCCATCTCCAACCGCTCCGCGTTGCGGCGCATCCTGCATCAGACGCGCCGCGCGGGGCGGTTCGTCGCCGATGCGCTGCAAACCTCGGCCGTGGTCAAGTCCAAGGCCCAGCTGGGCGAGGAGCTCGAGATCGCCTTCAGCCCGGGCCTGGCCGCGCGCGATCCCGAGCGCTATCTCGACTACGCGCTCGCGCTGCCCGCGCGCATCGCCGCCGCCGATCGCAAGGAGGTGGTGGTGTTCTTCGACGAGTTCCAGGAGGTCGCGAGCCCCCAGCAGCCCTACGGCGACCCCGACCGCCTGACCAAGCGCATGCGCGCGATCTTCCAGCGCTCCACCGGCGTCAGCTACCTGTTCGCCGGCAGCATCGAGCACCTGATGCGCGACCTGTTCACGCCCTCCCACCGCGCGCTGCACCAGTTCGGAGGCTTCCACGACCTGCGCCCGATCGACCGCGACGCGTGGACGGCGGGGCTGGCAGAGCGCTACGACGCCGACGACTGCGCGATCGATCCCGGCGCGCTCGCGCGCATCATCGACTACGGCGAGCTGCACCCGCGCACGACCATGCTGATCGCCCAGAAGAGCCACCTGGCCACGATCGAACTCGACACCCGCCACGTGGACGGCGCGATCGTCGAGCAGGGCCTGCTGCTGGCGCTCGCGGCGGATCGCGTCAGCCACGAACAGACGGTCGAGCGCATCCGCGCCATCCACAAGCTCGGCCTGGTGGTCGCCGAGCGTCTCGCGCGCGGGCAGCCCGTCTACACCCGCCTGCCGCGCGGAGGGGTGCGCCGCACGCTGGAAGGGATGCGCGACGCCGCGATCATCGAGAGCCGCGGCCGCGGCGACTGGCGCTTCACCAGCCCGTTGCTGCGCCGCTATCTGGAGTCCACGATCGGGCAGTTCGACTGAACCGGGGTCCGGGCAAATCTCCGATGCACCCCTCCCGGTGCATGATGCACCCCCAGAGGGTGCGTGCAGGTGCTGGACTCAGCTCGCCGTCGAGACCGGAGCCTGCGCCGGGTGCTCGCGCGCCCAGTGCACGATCTTGCTCGATCCGGTCACGACCTTGCCGTCGTCGAGCACGAGGATCGGCACCGCGCGCTGGCCGCTGAGCCTCTCGACCTCCGCGCGGTCGCGCGCGCGCGTGTGCCAGGTCCAGAACTTCAGGCTGCCGCCGTCGACCCGCTCGAGCTCGTACTCATACCCCGCGTCGTCCAGCGCCTTGGCGGCGCGGCCGCAGGGATGGGCGATCGCAGAGGGCAGATCGCCGAAGGACTTGCCGTAGGAGCACGTGTACAGGACCATGCGATCGGCACTCTACCGGTCCTGCGCCATGGGGTCCCTCGGCACGGCGGCGGTCAGGATCCGGATTTGCCGCTCGCCCCCGGTCGGCCTTATGCCTGCTGGGGTCCGCGCGCCGGCGGCGTGCGGCGGATGTCTTCGAGCTCCTCAAACGACATCTCCTGCACGGTCGAGAGCACCGCGTCCAGCGCCACGCCCGACAGCGTCTCGTGCTCGAGCAGCGCGCTGGCCGTCTCCTCGACGGACTGCCAATTGCGATCGAGCACCGCGCTCGCGCGCGCGGCCGCGTCGCCGACCAGCCGCTCGACCTCGTTGTCGATCAGATCGAGCGTCGCCGGGCCGACCGAGCCGAGATCCTGCAGCGAGGCGCCGAGGAACACCTCGCCGCCCTTCTCGCCGATCGTCACCAGCCCGAGCGCCTCGGACATCCCGAACGAGGTGACCATGCTGCGCGCGAGGTTCGTCGCGGCGTGCAGGTCGTCGTTGGCGGACGTCGACAGGTGGCCGAACGCGATGCGCTCGCCGGCCAGCCCGGCCGCGATCACAATCAGCTGGGTCTGCAGGTCCGGTTCGCTCATGATCAGCTGGTCGCGGTCTGAGAGCATGTGCGCGGCCGTGCCCAGCTGACGCCCGCGCGCGACGATCGACAGCTTGCGCGTGGAGGTCGCGTGGCCGAGCGCCTCGGTCACGACCGCGTGCGAGGACTCGTGGATCGCGATCAGCCAGCGCTCCTGCTCGGTCAGGATGTGGTGCTTGGCCGGTCCGGCCACGACGCGGTCGATCGCCTCCTCCAGCGTGTGCTGGTCGATCTCCGCCCGTCCCTCGCGCACGCTCAGCAGCGCCGCCTCGTTGATCACGTTCGCGAGCTCGGCCCCGCTGAACCCCGGTGTCTGGCGCGCCACCTCCTCCAGCGACGTCCCGGGCGCGAGCGGGCGCTTGCCGCCGTGCAGCCTGAGGATCTCGATGCGACCGTGCACGTCGGGGTTGTCGATCACGACCTGCCTGTCGAAGCGGCCGGGGCGCAGCAGCGCCGGGTCGAGGATGTCCGGTCGGTTGGTCGCGCCCATCACGACCAGGCCGCCATCCCCCGCGAACCCGTCCATCTCGACCAGAATCTGGTTGAGCGTCTGCTCGCGCTCGTCATTTCCCTGGCCGATCCCAGCCCCGCGCTTGCGCCCGGCGGCGTCGAGCTCGTCGATAAATATGATCGCCGGCGACACTTTGCGGGCCTTTCTGAACAGGTCCCTAACACGCGCCGCCCCAACCCCCACCAGCGACTCGACGAAGTCCGATCCCGACAGCGAGAAGAACGCCGCATCGGCTTCTCCGGCCACCGCCTTGGCCAGCAGCGTCTTGCCCGTGCCCGGAGGCCCGACCAGCAGCACCCCCTTCGGCGCCGCCGCTCCCACCTCCAGGTACTTGGACGGGTCGGCCAGGTAGTCGCGGA
This sequence comes from uncultured Solirubrobacterales bacterium, assembly GCA_963702185.1. Taxonomy (GTDB): domain Bacteria; phylum Actinomycetota; class Thermoleophilia; order Solirubrobacterales; family Solirubrobacteraceae; genus Palsa-744. Next base: position 2,047,483 of record OY969723.1, on the reverse strand, counting down.
TCTCGCGCAGCTCGGCCACCGCTTCGCCGGCGCCGGCCACGTCGTCGAACGTGATCCGATCGCTCGTGCCCTTGCCCTTCTTGCGGCCTTTGCCGGCGAACTGCGAAAACGAGGCGATCCCGCCCGCGGCGCCGCCTTCCCCGCCGAGGCGCATGAACAGCGAGAACAGACACACCAGCAGCAAAATCGGGATCAAGAACTGCACGATGATCGTCTTCGTGCCCTTGCCCGACTGCTGATCCACGGCCACATTCGCGCCGCTTTCGTCGAGTTCGCGCAGGAGCTGCTGGGTGATCGCGCCGGATGCGGGGTATGACGCCCACAACAGCCGCGGCACCGGCACCGTGATTTCGGGCGCGGTTCTCGCGACGGCTCCCCCGGCTCGTGCTCCGCCCGTGGCGGTGCTGCTGCTGCCCGTGGCGGCGCCCCCCGTGGTGCTGCTCCCCGTGGTCGGGACGGCGTTGCCAGGGAGCGAGATCGTGGCGTTCGGCCTGGTCGTGACCTCGACGCGGTCGTCGTGGTCGAGCACGAGCGCGTTGGAGATCTCCTTGCGTTTGGCCAGCCGCTGCACGGTGGACAGCGGCGCCTGCTGGCCCGCGCTGCTCGGCTTGATGTCCCCCAGCAGCACCGCGAACGCGATCGCCAACCCAATCGAGGCCAGCAGCAAAAACAGCGCCAGCGGGTCGCGCAGCGCTATGCGACGGGCGTTCTGCGCAAACTCCCCCAGCGCCGCCAGAGCGGGATTGCGCCTGTGGGCGAGGCCCGAACGCACCGCGGGTTTGGCGGCGCCCGCGCCGGCTCGCGCGCCGTTGGCCGATGCCGGCGGCGGATATGGCAGCTCGCCGGTATCGCCGTGTCCGCTGGCCGCCCCGTCCGGCGTGTCCTGGTCGTCGTGATCGCTCATGTCGCTCATCTCGAAGCCGCGCCAGCCTCACACGACACCCCGGGAAAATCAACCGCGTTTACAAAAACGACACAACATCCAGGGCTCGGCGCAAGCACCGTTAACGCTCAGCCATGCGAAAGCACCTCAACCCACCGCTCGCGATCTCGATCCTGGCGTTGATCCTGGCGAGCACCCCGCTGGCGCAGGCGGCGCGCCACACCGTCGACCACGCCATCCACCACATCTTCGCCGCCCCCAGCCTCGATGGCCATCGCCTGAGCACGAAGCCCTATGCGGGGGGGATCCTGCTGCTGGGCAAGAACAGGAAGTTTCCCGCGAGGGCGATCCCCGCCGTGCCCGAGGCCGACACGCTGGGCGGCAAGACCGCGGCCGAGCTGCAGCCGACGTGCCCGGCGAACACCGCCGATCTGGGCACGTGGTGTCTGGAAAAGCAGCTCTATCCGGTGAGCAAGACCGACGCCGGCAAGAACGACTTCTTCTGGGCCAGCCAGACGTGCGCCGAAAAGGGAGGGTTTCTGCCTTCGGCGTCCGAGCTCGTCGGCGCCGTCAAGGACGTCGAACTCGCTGGCGGTCCGGCGACGCCGGGACAGCGCGAGATGTCCTCGACGCTCATCACCACCGAAGCGGGATCCGACGCGGCCGGCTCTGAGGGCGTGAGCGAAGGCTCGACCGGGGACAAGAACACCGGCGAACCGAACCCGATCCCCCTGCCGGCCAATCCCGAACCGGAAACGACGCAGTACGTCACCGTGTTCTCCGCCGCCGGGCACGGCGGCCTCGCGGGCGGCGAGCCGATCAAAGACGCGCAGAGCTTTCGCTGCGCCTACGTCAAGACCACGGCCGCCACCAGCGCGAGCAACGTTGAAGAGGAATAACCGCCCCGCCACCTGGGGACGCGCGCCCACTCCGACCAGCCCAGACCAACCCGGACCAGCTCAGCCAAGACGGAGTCAACAATGAGAAAGCACCTCACGCCGCCGGTCCTCATCTCGATCGTGGCGATCGTCGCGGCGAGCACCGGCCTGGCCGAAGCGGCTCGCCACTCCGTCGAACACGCGCTGAGGATCGACGGGCACCTCGTAAGCGCCAAGCCGCACGCCGGCGGGATCCTGCTGCTGGACAAGGACGGCAAATTCCCGGCCGCTGCGATCCCCACGGCTTACGAAGCCTCACGCCTGGATGGCAAGACGGTAGGCGAACTGGAACCCACCTGCCCACCGTCGGCCGCCAACATGGGCACGTGGTGCCTGGACCTCTCCACCTACCCCCTGCGCGAACAGGAACCCGGGGTCGACAACTGGTTCTGGGCGTCGCGCAAGTGCGTCGAACTGGGCGGTTTCCTGCCCTCTGTCGCGCAGCTCATCGGCGCGACCAAGCGCGTCTCGCTGGAGACGACGCTCACCGACAAGCTCAACAAATCCGTCCTCGAAGAGACCAACCCGCGCAACCCGTCGCTGAAGGACAAGCGCGAGATGAGCTCGACCCTCACCACCACCAGAGGGGGCTCTGCGGCGGCGGGCTCGTTCGTCGAACCCGAGCCGGAAGCCGCTCAGTACGTCACGGTCTACTCAAACGAACAGCACGGCGGCCTGGCGGGGGGCGAGCCGGTCAGCGCACCCGAGAACTTCCGCTGCGCCTACTACAAGTCGGTGGGCGCGATCAACTACAAAGAAGAGAACCTGCCCGGCCTGACGACCAAATAGGATCGCGCCGCGGGAGGCGGATGGAAGCCGAGGCCCCGTTAACGACGAAGGCCGGCGACGTCTCCGCCACCGGCCCTCGCGTCTGCTTCTTTTGCCGAGCCTACCCAGCTCGACGGGTCCTGCTCACAGCGCTTACAGCGATTTGATCGCCTTTTCGGCCGCTTGCAACACGACCTTCGGGATCGTGGCGAAGTCCAGCGCGGCGCCGAACTTCTGCCCCTTGGTCACCGCGAACTTGACCCATTCGGCCAGGAGCGGCTTCTGGGGCGCGTTCGCCGGGATGATGGCATAGGTGAACGTCGAGATCGGGTAGGCGATCTTGTACTTCTTCGGCGGATCGACGATCCGCACTTCGTTGTTCGCCGGAACCTTCTTGATCGACGCTGCCGCGTTTTCGATGTTCTTGAGGTTGGGGAACTCGTACTTGCCGGCCGCGTTCTGGATGGCGGCGGCCTGGAGGTTGTGGGCGATGATGTAGGAGGCGGAGATGTAGCCGATCGACCCGTTGGTCGAGACCACGACCGCCGTCACGCCCGCGTTGCCCTTGCCGCCGGTGCCCGTCGGGAAGCTGACCGAGGTGGCGTTGCCGACCTTGGACTTCCATTCGGAGCTGACGTCGGACAGGTAGTTGGTGAACGCGAACGTGTCGCCCGAACCGTCACTGCGGTACACGACCGTGATCGGCAGGTTCGGCAGGGTCTCGCCCTTGTTGAGCTTGGCGATCGCCGGGCTGTCCCAGTTGGTGATCTTGCCGAGGTAGATCTGAGAGAGCACCGGACCGGTCAGACGCAGACGCGAGACGCCTTCGATGTGCCAGGCGATGCCGGTGGCCGTCAGCGCCCACGGGATCTGCGTGCATTCCTTGCATTCAGCGGCCTGAGCGGAGGTCAGCGGCGCGTCCGAGGCCCCGAATTCAACCGACCGAGCCGAGATCTGCGAGATCCCCGCTCCCGAGCCGACGGCTGCGTAGGTGACCTTGTTGCCCGTGGTGTGTTCGAATTCAGGCGCCCAATAGCCTTCGAGCAGCGGCGCGATCAGCGTCGAGCCGGCGCCCGTCAGCGAGGCCGCGGAGGCCGCGGTGGCGCTGGTCGCGAATCCTGCCGCCAGGCACGCCATCACGACTGACATGGCAAGCAGTGGGTGTTTTGTGCGTCGCAAAGATCCTCCTAGTGGGAAGTAGTGTCATTGAGCGTTTTCCCAGCATCCCAGGCCGCGTTCGTCCAGCCGTGATTATTTTGTGAAGATTTTGCCGAGCCTTTGTGAACAAATTGTGAAGCCGGCAAAGGCTGGCGCCCCCTCCACTTAACATACTCGCAGATGGCAGACAGCTCGCGCTCCACTTCCTCCCTCGCCGCACCCATGCCAGGCGCCGGACTGGGCCCTCGTCGCACGGGCGGACGCCCGGGACGCGCAGGCTCCAGCGAGCTGTTCGAGCGGATCGCCGACGCGGTGTTCCGCGGCGTGTGCGCGCTGGCCGCCCTGATCGCGGTCGCGCTGATCGTCGCGATCGCCTACCAGCTGTTCGAGGGCGCCCGCCCGGCGCTCGCACAGTTCGGGATCGCGTTTTTGTGGCACGAAATATGGGAGCCGAACTTCAACCAACTGGGCGCCGCCACGTTCATCTACGGCACCCTGGTCACTTCGACGGTGACGATGGTGCTCGCGGTCCCGATCGGGGTCTCGATCGGGCTGTTCCTGAGCACGGTCGCCTCGGGCCGGGTGTCGCGAACGATCGGCCCGCTCGTGGAAATGCTCGCCGCGATCCCCAGCGTGATTCTTGGCTTCTGGGGCATCCTGCTATTTGGGCCGTTCGTGAGCTCGCACATCGAGCCGTTCCTGCACAACGTCTTCGGCTTTCTGCCGATCTTCGGCCCCCCCTCCACGACCGGCGCGAGCCTGTTCACCGCCAGCCTGATCCTCACGATCATGGTCGTCCCGATCATCGCCTCGATCAGCCGCGACCTGTTCGCGACCGTCCCCGACCACCTGCGCGACGGCGCCACCGCGCTCGGCGCCACCCGCTGGGAGATGGTGCGCGGCGTGATCCTGCCCACGACCGCCTCCGGCGTCACCGCCGCGGCGTTCCTCGGCCTCGGCCGCGCACTGGGCGAGGCGATCGCGACCTCGCAGGTGCTGGGCGCCGGCAACTTCATCCACATCTCCCTCTTTCAAACCGGCGACACGCTGGCCAGCCGCATCGCCGGCCAGGCCCAGGGCGCCCCGTTCAAACTGCAGCACGCCTCGCTCTTCTACCTCGGCGTGATCCTGCTCGGCATCAGCCTGGTCGCCAACCTCGCCTCGCGCGCTTTGGTGCGCCGCTTCGACGCCCACCGGGCGGTGGCGCGATGAGCGAGCGCGGCGCCGGCGGTCCGGACGAGCTGGGCGACGCCCGTGGGCCGGACGAGCCGGGCGCCAGCGGCGAGCCGGGCGTCCCCGGATGGCCAGACGAGCGCGAGGAGCTGAACGAGATCGGGGAGATGATCGAGCTCGGGGTGACGGGCGCCCCGCGGGGAATCGGCGCGCCGGCGCCCGAGACCGGCGGGCTCGGAGGGATAGACGACATCGGGGAGAGCGACGAGAGCGGAGGCGGCGGGCACGACACGCCAGAATCGCCCGCGCTCGACGAGGTCGAGGTGCAGGACGCGATCCACGCGCTGGGCCGGCTGCGCAGCGGACGCGTGGACCCCGCGGGCCCGCTCACGCCCTCCGATCACCTGCGCCGCCGCCAGCTGATCAGCCGCGCAGTAGAGGCGACCCAGACCGCATCGGCGCTGCTCGCCCTGGCGGTGCTGGTGATCGTCGTGCTCTCGGTGATCGAACACGGCATCCACATCCTCAGCTTCAGTTTCCTGACGACCAGCCCGCCGATCACGCTGGGCACGGCCGGCGGGGGCATCGCGCCGGAGATCGTCGGCACCGCGGTGCTGATCGCGGTCGCCACGTTGATCGCACTGCCCGTCGGGGTGCTGGTCGCGCTGTACCTGACCGAGTTCGCCGGCTCGCGCATCGCGCAGGTGGTCGGGCTCGCGCTCGACCTGCTCAACGGGCTGCCGACGATCCTCATCGGGCTGTTCATCTTCGGGATCCTCGTCGTCGGCGGCGGGCAGAGCGGCTTCGCGGGCTCGCTCGCGCTGGCGATCATCATGCTGCCGCTGATCGCGCGCGCGGCCCAGGAGGTGCTGCTGCTGATCCCCTCGAGCCTGCGCGAAGGCGCGGACGCGCTGGGCGTGAGCCGCTGGCGCGCGGTGCGGGGCGTCGTGCTGCCGAGCGCGCTCGGCGGCATCCTCACCGCCACGATGCTGGCGATAGCCCGCGCGGCGGGCGAGACCGCGCCGCTGATCCTCGTCTCCTCGGTCTTCGGCCGCGAAACCTCGCTGCAGCTGTTCGGGCACGCGCTGCCCAACATCCCCGTCTACATCTACACCGCCTCGGAGTCAGCCGAACCCTATGGCTTTGAACGGGCCTGGGGGGCGGCGCTCGTGCTGCTCGCGTTCATTCTCGTTACCAGCCTGATCAGCAGGACCCTTCTCAACCGCAGTCGTGCAAGGATGGCGCAATGAGTTCCCCCACGAGCACGGACATCGACGCCCCGGCGGACGCGACCTCCACTGTCGCGGACGCCCTCGCACCGGACGCGCCATCGCCGATCGAGCGAGTCCCGACAGGTCCGACTCGCCCGGCGTCGGCCAAGCCCGCCGTCCAGCGGCGGGTGCGCATCCAGACCGAGCCGCACACTGGACCGGCGCCCGCGGCGTACGGCAACGGCGGCTCCTCCGCACCGGCCGCAGCCCCCGGCTCGCCGGCCACCTTCCACCCGTCTACGTTACACGCGCGCGCGCGCGAGGGCCATCGGCGCGAAGCCGTGTTCGAGGTGCGCGAGCTGTCGGTGTCCTACGGCACCAAGCGGGCGATCGCGGGCGTGAACATGAAGATCGAGCGCAACCTGATCACCGCGTTCATCGGCCCGTCGGGCTGCGGCAAGACGACGTTCCTGCGCAGCCTCAACCGCATGAACGACTCCGTCCGCGGGTTCTCGATCGCCGGCCAGGTGCTCTACCACGGCCACGACCTGTACGGCAGCGACGTCGACCCGGTGGAGGTGCGCCGGCGCATCGGCATGGTCTTCCAGCGGCCCAACCCGTTCCCGAAGTCGATCTACGACAACGTCGCCTGGGCCCCGCGCAACCTGAAGCTCAAGCACGACCTCGACCGGCGCGTGGAGTACGCGCTGCGCGGCGCCGCGTTGTGGGACGAGGTCAAGGACCGCCTGCACCAGAGCGCCCTGGGCCTCTCCGGCGGTCAGCAACAGCGGCTGTGCATCGCGCGGGCGATCGCGATCGAGCCCGACGTGCTGCTGCTGGACGAGCCCGCCTCGGCCCTGGATCCGATCGCCACGCAGTCGATCGAGGAGCTGATGCACACGCTCAAGCACCGCTACACGATCGTGATCGTCACCCACAACATGCAGCAGGCCGCGCGCATCGCCGACCGCACCGCCTTCTTCAGCCTCGACCCCCACAGCGCCGACCGTCCCGGCGTGCTGGTCGAGCACGACGCGACCGAGACGATCTTCACGCGCCCGCGCGACCCGCGCACGAGCGACTACGTTACGGGCAGGTTCGGGTAGGGCCTACGCCCCGATGGCCCGGCTGGGCACCTGCTCCAGCAGCGGTTGGCCGCACTGCCAGCAGAAGGCCGCCCCGCTCGAGTGGGGGGCGCCGCAGGACGCGCACACCCCCGCGGTTCCGGTCTCTTCCAGATGGATGATGCGCTCCACCTCGCTGAGCTCGCTGTCGAGCTCCTGCAGGACCGCGGCGCGCTGGACGAGCACGTCGACGCGGACGTGGTTGCGGATCGCCATCTCGTAGGTCAGGCCGCCGAGGTCCCACTGCAGTTCGGCCACCTGCGCCGCCAGCTGCTCGCGACGGCGTCTGAGGTCGACCGCGACCGGCTCGCTCCCAGCCGAGCTCGCCGTCGGCCCCGCCGCTGCGGGCGTCGCGGGTGCGGGGGGTGGTGCGCTCATCCTTTCTTGCCTCCTTTGCCGGAGCTCGTGTTCGAGCCTTTCGAGCCCGAGCCAGAGCCCCCCTTGCTACTTTCCGAGGGTTCTTCGTTGGCTTCTTCTTCGCTTTCGCCGCCGAAGAAGTGTCCGGTGAAGTGCCCGTGCTGGTAGCCCTTGCCGCTGCCCTTCTGGCCGACCGTCACGGTCGGGTTGGCCGGTTTGACGGCGGCCTTGGTCGGCGCGGTGGTGGTTGGAGTGGCGACTTTGGTCGTGCTCGCTTTGGTGGCGCTCGATGAGCCGGCGGCACCCGATGCCGTAGTCGAGGTCTGCCCCGGCGTGGTGGCGGTGGTGGACGTGCCCGCCGCGCCCGTGCTCGGCACGGTCAGGATCGGGGTGGTGGTGTGCGCTGGGCTCGAGCTCTGGCCGAGGTGCCCGATCAACACGCCCACGCCCATCGCCAGCAGCAGCGTGCCGATGCCGGCGATCAGGGTGCTGCTGGGGGTCATCCGCCAGCGCGACTGGCGCTGCGATGACTCGGTCGCGGCGCCCGCGTGCCGCGCGTCCTCGCGCATGAACAGCGGACGCGCGAGCGCCAGGCGCTGTCCGCACTCCACGCAGTAGCGCTGATCGGGCGCGGTGGGAGCGCCACAGACGGGGCACTGCTCGCGCATCCCTGGCAGCGGCGGGCTCGGGCTCGTCTGGCCGCCGACACCGGCGGGCGGCGTGCCGGCCGGATGGACTGACGTGCCGGACGCGCCGGTGGGATCGGTCGCGCCGGAGGGCTTGGCGCCCGTGGGCGGGAGCGGAGGCGAGGGCGGGAGCACGAGCGTGTCCTGGCCGGCGATGGGACCGGTGACAGCGCCGCGAGCGCCGCGCGCCGGCTCAGACCCCTCGGCGGCATCCTGGCCGTGCGCAGCGCCAACCGTGGTCTCGCCCGTTGAGCTGGACCCTGTCATGCTCGTGCGAGTATCCCATCCCCGAGCGCCCCCAGTTGTGAACGGAACGTGAAGTCTTCACATTCTTTACACATGGAGGCCGGCGAGCGCCGGAAAGATGGGCCGCAGACGATGTCCCGAACAGACGATGTCCCGAGCTGACACGATCGCCGATGGCGCCCTGCACAGCGGTATGCCCATCGCCTCGCACAGCGGCGTGCTGAGCGCCCCGTACGGCGGCGTGCTGAGCTGCCCGGACTGCGGCGCGGCGCTGGCTGTCGACCAACGCTACTGCGTAAACTGCGGCGCCCGCTGTCGCACGGCTCCGCGGGCGGTCGCCGAGCTGCTCTCATCGTTCGAGGACCCACAGGGCGCGGACGTGGGCGCGGGCGCAGGCGCACAGCCCGCACGAGGCCCGGCCTGGCTGAGCGGTGGCGTGCTCCTCAGCCGCCCGGCGATGGCCACGGCCGTGATGGCGCTGCTGGCGTTCGGCGTGCTGGTCGGCTCGAACATCACCCCCACCCCGCAGAGCGCGGCCGACTCGCCGATCCTGGTGGCGCTCGCGCCGAGCACGAGCTCGACCCAGCCGTCCCCGAGCGCTACGCCCGCCCCCGCGAGCGAACCCGCGCCGACGCCCGAACCGGCCGCCACGAGCACAGGCGAAGAAGCGAGCACCCCCGCGGTACCGACGGGACCGGCGCAGACACCTGCCGGCGGAAAGAAGAAGGCGGCCAAACCAAAGCAGGAATCCACGAGCCCGACCGGCAGTGGCAAGTCGGGTGAAGGCTCGGCCCCGACATCCAGCTCAAAGCTGCCCCCGATCAAGCACGTGTTCTTGATCGTGCTGTCCGACCAGGGCTATGACGCGATGTTCGGCGGCTCGACCGCCTCCTATCTGTCTCAGGCGCTGCCCAAGCAGGGCGAGCTGCTGCCCGACTACTACGCGGTGACCGGCGGGGAGCTCGCCAACGAGATCGCGCTGATCAGCGGCCAGGGCCCGACGCCGCAGACTGCTGCGAACTGCCCCACGTTCGCGCCGCTCGCGCCGGGGACGGCCGGCGCGGAAGGCCAGGTGCTGGGCGAAGGCTGCGTGTATCCACAGTCGACCCAGACGCTCGCCGACCAGCTGACCGCCGCGGGCAAGAGCTGGCGGGCGTACATCGGGGGCGCCGAATCCGCGCCGGCCGGGCAGCCGCAGAGCTGCCGCCACCCCGCGCTCGGCTCAGCCGACCCCAACCAGACCCCGGTCCCCGGCGATCCGTACGTGACCTGGCGCAACCCGTTCGTGTACTTCCAGTCGCTGACCTCAGGGCAGGCGTGCACGGAAGACGACGTCTCGCTGCAGCAACTGCAGCCCGACCTGGCGAGCGCGAGCAAGACCCCCTCCTTCGCCTACATCTCCCCCAGCCGCTGCCAGGACGGATCGGAAGAACCGTGCGCGCCGGGCCAGCCGGCGGGCCTGGCCGCGGCCGACACGTTCCTGGAAAAGGTCGTCCCCGAAATCGAGGCCTCGCCCGCGTACAAGGAAGGCGGCCTGATCGCGATCACCTCCGATCAGGCGCCCCAGTCGGGCCCGAACGCAGACTCCAGCGGCTGCTGCACGACCTCTGCCTATCCCAACCTGCCGGCGGCGGCCCCGGGCTCGACCACGACCACGACTCCGGCCCCGGCCACCGCCACGACCTCGACAACGCCCGAAGCCCCCACCAGCGGCGCGACCACCCCGGCATCCGGAAGCGGCTCGGCGGGATCGTCGCCGACGCCAACCGGAACGCCCGCGGGCGGCGGCAAGGTCGGGCTGCTGCTGATCTCCAAGTACGTCAAACCCGGCAGCGTGAACGCGATCGGCCAGTACAACCACTTCTCGCTGCTGCTCTCGATCGAGGATCTGTTCGGCCTCAAACCGCTCGGCTACGCCGCCGCGCCCGGGCAGCTGCCGTTCGACAAAAGCGTGTTCAACGCGTACGGGTCCGCGCCGGCGTTTGGGTGAGCCGGGCGGCCGCGAGGGCTACGGCGTACCCATGACCGGCCGGCCCGACGGCGCGATCGCGTACCAGGTTCCCCCGTTGGAGTCGAGTCCCTGCCCGCTGGCGTTGCCGGGGCCGGAGTCGCCGGCGTAGGTGTAGAGCGGCCAGCCGGCGTAGGTCACGACATGTCCGCCTTCGGGGTCGGGGTCGCTGCCCAGCAGCGAGGACTTCGCCGCGCCCGACGCGGACGGATGCCCGCCGTTCGCAAGCTTCAACGGCGGCCACACCTGCGCGCAGGAGCCGGTGCAGGTGACGCGCGCGTGTGCGTCGGGCTCGAAGACGTAGAGCGTTGAGCCCTGGCTGTCGACGAGCACCGCCCCCAGCCCGGACACGCTCCTGGTGGAGATCGTCGCGGAGGACGATGCAGGCGATGAGCCGGTCGTGGACGTGGACGTCGACGTGGTCGCAGTGGTCGATGTCGTCCCCGAGGACGTGCTCGACCCGCCGCAGCCGGCAAGCGCCGCAACGAGCGCGACGGCGAGCACAGGCAGGGACAAAGCCGGTAAGGCGCTGGGCGTGCCAAATCGCGAGTGGCCCATCGAACCTTGACGATACACCTTGACCGCTCGATCGCTCAACGACGCCGCCTGGGTCCGTGCAGCACCGTCCGGTGCTCCTGCACGCCGCTGCCGGCGATCTCTGCCCGCAGACCCCGGCGGCCGACTCGCCTCAACAGCGCGGCGCCCTGACCGGTAAGGCGCACGCGCAGCGTCAGTCGCTTGCCCAACCCCATCGCGAAGCCGCCGTGGCCGACCGGGACGGTGTGGGTCATGGTGCGCCGGCCCTGTCCCGTCGTGACCTGCGCGAGAATCCGCAGCGTGCCCGAGCAGGAGTTCAGGCCGGTGCAGCCGAGCTTGACCGACACCACCGTGCCCTGAACGCTCACGCCGAGAACGACCGCAACGCCGGGAGCGAGCTTGGGAATCGCCAGCGTGTTGCTCATCGCACCCGTTGCTCCCGCCCCGTTGGCGGCGGTTACTTCACAGGCGATGCCATGGCCTTCGTCGACGTGCTGGACCGTGTAGGTGGCGGCGGTCTGGTTGGGAATCGCGACGCCGTCACGCAGCCAGCGGTAGGCGAGACCGGTGGGCCTGTTGGCCCAAGCGCCCTGCGAGCAGCTCAGCCTTTTGCCGACCGCCGGCGCGCCCGTCAGCACGGGGGCGCCGGTGTTGGCGGGCTTGGTGGGCGAGACTTCGAGCAGAGCGGCGTCGATGCCCGACGTCGTGCCCGGAGCGGTAACCGAGACGACACCCTGGAAGATCAGGCCGACATACGGATGGGTGCACTTGACGCCGAGCGATTCTTTGACGCAAAGTTCGCCCTTGAACTCGACTTCGTAGCCACCGCTGGCAAGCGCCGGGATCGTGTATTCGCCGGCGGCGTTCGTGAGCGCGCAGACGGATTCCCGTTCCTCGGCCTCCATGCCTATCCGTTCCCCGTGCTTGTTGACGGCAGTCGATACGGCGCAGACAACGAGATTCGCGACCGGTTCGGGATAGATCGAGGCGGTGCTGACCTTGCCCGAGATGTGCCCGCCCGCCAGTAGTTCGGCGTCGACGCCGCCCGCAGTCGCGCTTTCTTTGACAACCACAGCATCAGCAGCTTCAAAATTCGGCTCGGCGTTCCAGTATTGGGATATGTAGTTGCTGGATGGCTGACAGATGATTTCGCATGTGTCGTGAGGCCTGAAGGAGACCTCGTAGGAGCCGGGCATGATGTGTTCGATCGTGTATTCGCCGTCCGAGTCCGTCTGCGCGCATCCCCCAGACCGGGTCCCGGAGGCACAAACATCGATGCCTTCTAACGGAGAGCCGCCTGCGGTCACCTGGCCGCTGATCTTCCCTGCGATTTCCAGCAGCTCGGCATTGACTTTGGCAGTTTGCCCCGATTCGACTTCGACCGAGTAAACCTGTTTGACGTACTCGAGCGTGCAGGCTTCCCGGCACACTTGGCCGGTGAATTCAACCTCATAATGACCCGCAACAAGTCCGGCAACCGTGTATTGACCGTCCGACAGAGCGGTTTCGCAGACGGGTTCCGGCTTAGGGGCAGTCGTCAGAGTGGCGCATACCCTGGCACCTTCGATCCCGGGATGACCGCTGGCGCTGGCGTCCGTCACCGTCCCACCGATGTTCCCGGGCGTCGCTGCCGCGGCCGCTACCGGCAACATCCCACCCAGCCCGATCAGACAGGCCACGACGATCCCGACGACGGGGACGCGAACAGGGACGGCAACCTGAGCCGTAATCGCGGTGCGACGACGCATGTAAACGTTCCTCCGTGCTCGTACTTGACTTCGTACTACGGCCAGGATCGCGGCGGCTACCGCTGGCCTCGCCGCACTGTAGCCAACGACCGAGGCCCCTCGTCGCAGTAGCTGTCGGCGGACGACCCGCCGCCCTGGTGACATTCAACGCTCGATCCGAAGCCATCCTCGCGCCGTGGCATCTGCAATCCCCGAGCTGCCAGGTCTGCTCATTCCTCCCCGACCCCGGTCTCGCCTTGGCCCTCCACGGACGGCTCTGGCTGGTCTGATCTGGGATCTGGGACGTCGGCGGGGCTGCTCGCAAGGCCGTTGCCGACAAGGTCCCGGGCATCGCAGCTGACGAGCGTGGCCCCAAGCTGAGCGGCAGCGGCTACGTATGCGGCGTCATACGCAGAGATCGCATGCTCCTCGGCCAGTACCGCGGCCTGGGTCAGCAGGGCCGTCGTGGACTCCACGACACCGCCGTCTTCGGCGATCCGATCGACGGCCTGCAGCAGCGACTGGACTCGATCGGGGGTACGCCATGCGCGAATTGCCACGTTCGAGACCTCATAGCGCGCGAGATCGAGAGTTGCGAGCGTAATCTCAGAGTCTTCGAGGATGGCCCTAGACGACTCATGCATGTCATCCTCGAAGTCGAACGCCGCAAGGATCACGCTGGCGTCCACCAGTAACGTGCTCACGCTGTCACCGGCCGCAACGCCGACTCGACTCGTTCCACCGACTACGGCCTTGTGTCTTTGACACGCGCCGCCGCGTAGCCCCCGTACGGACCGCCCCCGCGCAGGAGAGCCCTCATTGCTGTGGCTCGACTCGTGCGGCGCCTGCGCAACGCGGCATCTGCAAACTCCCGCAGCACCGCGCTGCGCGACGTACCAAGACGGCCAGCCTCGGCATCCACCTCGCTGAGCAGGTCGTCGGGCATCGAGACCATCACCTTCGCCATGATCTGAGTATACCGGGGTATACCAAGTTGGTGGTGGGAGGACAAGTGCGTCACCGTCCCCGACCTACCGCCCCTGCTTGAGCGTGATCCCCTCCAGCACGTGCGCGACCGTCTCGCACGCGTCCACGGCGGCCTCCAGGGACTCGAAGATGTCCTTCCAGCGGATGACCACCATCGGGTCGATGCCGCCGGCGAACAGCGAGGCGACCGCGTCGCGCTGCAACCGGTCGCCCTCGTTCTCCAACCGGTGCAGCTCGACCAGGTGCGGGGCGAGGTCCACGCCCGAATGCAGGCTGCGCAGGGCCGCGAGGATCTCCGCTCCGGCGGCGACCAGCACGCGCGCGAACTCGCCCGCCTGCTCCATCGGCGCCTCCACCCCGTACAGGTCGAGCTGGGCGGCGGCCTGCTCGATGTAGTCGACGACGTCGTCGATCGCCGTGGCCAGCGTGTAGCCGTCGCTGGCGTCGAACGGCGCGCGGATGCGCTCGGCGCCGGCCATGCGATAGATGATGTCGTGGGTAATGCGGTCTCCCTCGCGCTCGCAGGCGGCCAGATCCTCGGCGAGGGACTCGTGCTCGGGGAACGCCGCCAGCAGCTCGCGCAACAGCAGCGCCGAGCGCTCGACGTTGCGCCCGGCGTCCTCGAGCAGAGCGGTCAGGGTGGTGTCGTAGGAGCGGCCGAGTGGGCTCATCCGCGAGATTATGGACCTCCGCCGCACCGGCGTGGCCTCTTCACGAGTTTTTCACGAGTCGATCACGATATGGCAACGCTCGTGAGCGATGTCACGAGCATGCTGTGCGGCCGTGGCGGGCTCAGCCGACAACACGAGCACCCTGCACGCCGGCGAACTGGAGATCCGCCTCGGCGAAGGCCTCGTGCTGGCCACCGGACGGGCGCTCACGCTGTCGGTTCGCGAGTTCGAGCTGCTCGCCGCGATGGCCCGGCGCACGGGGGCGATCGTCGGGCGGGATGAGCTGTACGCAGAGGTGTGGGGCGGCGAGCTGCGCGCGGGCGACCGCTCCGTGGACGTGTACGTGAGCAAGCTGCGCGGCAAGCTCGAGGCGGCGATGCCCGACCGGCGCTTCATCCACACCCATCCGGGCTTTGGCTACCGCTTCCAACCCCAGCCCGCGCGCGAGGCCGCCACGACGACCGCGACGTCCGGCATCCTCGGCCCGCAGGACATCCTCGACGGCAACGAACCGGGCCTCGCGGACGAGCATCGACAGCACTTTGCGCATGCCGACAGCGCGCCCGACAGCGCCCCCCAACCGCTTTCACAAAATGTTCACATCACGGCGGTTGGCGAGTAAACAGACTGCGAGCAGTCGCAATCCGAGCCAGTGTGCTGGACAAGGACGCCAGCGGGCCGGCCACCACGCACACAGCCACCACGCACACACCATCCGGAGGGAGACGTCGTGAAGACAAGAAAGATCGGTGCCCTGGCCTGCGCCGCCGCGCTCGCGCTCACAGTCGCGGCCTGCGGCTCGTCCAACTCTTCGAGCAGCAACTCCAAGACCCTCGTCGGCGCCGGCAGCACGCTGGTCGCGCCGCTCGTATCGGTGTGGCAGCCCGAATATCTCAAAGAACACGGCGTCTCGGTCGCCTACAGCGCGATCGGCAGCGGTGGCGGCATCGCCCAGATCACGGCCAGGACGGTCGACTTCGGCGCCTCCGACGCGCCGCTGACCGAAGACGAGTTCAAAGAAGCCAAAGAAGTCGTCCAGATCCCCTGGGCGCTGGCGGCGACGTGCATCGCCTACAACGTCCCCGGCCTCTCCAACCACCTGAAGCTCACCGGCCCGGTGCTCGCGGAAATCTTCATGGGCAAGATCACGACCTGGAACGACGCGAAGATCGCGGCGCTGAACCCGGGCGTGACGCTCCCGTCGATGAAGATCACGCCCGTCTACCGCACCGACGGCAGCGGCGACACGTTCGCCGTCACCAACTACCTCTCCCAGATCAGCCCCGAATTCAAGGCGCAGATCGGCAACTCCACGCAGGTCAAGTGGCCCGTCGGCATCGGTGGCAAGGGCAACTCGGGCGTCGGCGGGGCGCTGAAGTCCACGCCCGGCTCGATCGGCTACATCGCGATCGCGTACGTCCTCGCCGAAGAATTCGACTACGCGCTGATCAAGAACGCCGCGGGCAACTACCCGGTGCCCGGCATCGCCTCGATCTCGGCGGCCGCCGCGGCGCTCAAGGAAATCCCGTCCAACAATGAGGTCTCGATCGTCAACCCGCCCGCCTCCGCGCCGGCGGCCTACCCGATCTCGACCTTCACCTACTCGATTGTCCCACTCTCATCGCCCAAGGCGAGCACGCTCAAGCCGTTCTTGAAGTGGGCGATCACGACCGGGCAGAAGTTCGGCCCCAAGCTCGACTTCGCGCCGCTGCCGGCGAAGGTCGTGCAGGCCGACGAAGCCACGATCGAAAAGATCGGTTGATCGGCCCCCGCCGTCCCACGGCCATGGTTCGCCGCTCACGCCCCGCACTGAGCGGCGAACCATGGCCCGGTCGCGGGAAGCGAGTCCGGCCCAAGGCGAGATCGAGGGGCGGGACGACTGCCAGCACCCAGAGGACGCATCCGACCTGGCGGCGTCGCCCTAATCTGGTCTGACATGGCCGCTTCCGCCTCGCTGCCCACCCCCTCAGCCCCGGCACTGGCGGGCGCCCATCGCAAGCTGGCCGACCGCCTGGGCGACCCCCTGCTGCGCGGCCTGACGACGCTGGCCACGCTCATCGGCGTGCTCGCGCTGGGGGCGCTCGTCTACAAGGTCTTCGAACTGGCCGGCGAATCGTTCTCGAAGTTCGGCCTGGGCTTCGTGACCTCCAGCGAATGGAATCCGGTCCACAACCAGTTCGGCGCCGCCGACTTCCTGTTCGGCACCGCCGTCACCTCGTTCGGAGCGCTGCTCATCGCCGGGCCGGTGTCGGTCGCGATCGCGCTGTTCTTGACCGAGCTGGCCCCCCGCCGCGTGCGCCGGCCGGTGGCCACGCTCGTGGAACTGCTCGCCGCGATCCCCTCGGTCGTGCTCGGCTTCTGGGGCATCATCGTGCTCGCGCCGGCCATGAGCGAAACGATCGAGCCGGCCCTGAACTCGGTGCTCGGCTGGATCCCGCTGTTCAGCGGCACCCCCGCCGGGTTCGGGCTTTTGCCGGCGATCGCGATCCTCACGATCATGACCGTGCCGATCGTCTCCTCGGTCACCCGCGACGTGTTCGCGACGGTGCCGACCGAGCTCAAGGAGGGCGCGTTCGCGCTCGGGGCCACGCGCTGGGAGATGGTGCGCATGGTGATCCTGCCCTACGCGCGCTCGGGCATGGTCGGCGCGCTGATCCTCGGCCTCGGACGGGCGCTCGGCGAGGCGATCGCGGTGACGATGGTCATCGGCCACACCCCCCAGATCACCGCCTCCCTGTTCGGCACCGGCGACACGCTCGCCAGCCGCATCGCCTCGGAGTACCAGGGCGCGACCACGACGCTTCAGATCTCCTCACTCGCTTACCTGGCCGCGATCCTGCTCGTGCTCGCCCTGATCGCCAACGCGCTCGCCCGGCTGATCGTCAGGCGCACCGGCCTGCGCGGGCAGGCGCCCCTCGCGGCGGGGGCATCCAAATGAGCACGCCCGCCGCTCCGGCGAGCACGCCGTCGGGCGCGCCGCCAAACCCCGGCGCGGTCGCACCGGCCCCCGGAGGCGGAGCCTCATGAACGCCCCGGCCGCCACACCAGCTCCGATCTCCCCGCTGTTGCGCAGCGACGGGCGCCTGCGACGCCGGCGGATTCTCAACCGCGCGATGGAGGCGCTGGCGACGCTCGCGGCGCTGCTGGCCGTGGCGGTGCTCGCGGTGGTGATCGTGTCGGTGCTGATCAAAGGCGTAAGCGCGATCAACCTCGACTTCTTCCTGCACAGCGAAGTCCCGTTCGGCGAGAAGGGCGGGGGCATCGCCAACGCGATCGTCGGCACCCTCGTCCTGGTCGCGCTCGCGAGCGCGATGGCGATCCCGGTGGGGATCCTGATCGGGATCCACAGCTCGCAGTTCGCCCGGCCGCGCACCGCTGCGGCGATCCGCTTCGTGCTGGACATCCTCAACGGGGTGCCGACGATCGTCACCGGCATCTTCATCTTCGGGCTGCTCGTGATCGGCCACCAGCAGAGCGGCTGGGCGGGGGCGATCGCACTGGCGATCATCATGCTGCCGATCGTCGCCCGCGCCTGTCACGAGGTGCTCGCGCTTGTGCCCGACACGCTCAAGGAGGGCGGCCTGGCGCTGGGCGCCACGCGCTGGCGCACCATCCTGCGCATCGTGCTGCCGACCGCCGCCGGCGGCATGATCACCGGTTCGCTGCTGGCCGTCGCCCGCGTCGCCGGGGAGACCGCGCCGCTGCTGTTCACCTGCGCGATCGTCGGACCGGGCGTGCAGACCAACCCCGCGCAGGCGCTGGCGTCGATCCCGGTGCGCATCTTCGAGCTCGCCGAATCCCCCAGCAAGGAACAGCACGCCGAGGCGTGGGCCGCCGCCCTGCTGCTGATCGCGGCCGTGCTCGTCCTCAACGTGCTCGCCCGCACGCTGTTCGGCCGCTCGCAGGCTCGGATCGGGAGCACGCGCTGAGATGGCCGAACATGGGCATACTGGGCAGGCGACCCCGATGACCGAGCCCCAGCCCCAACCACAGTCGCCGGGCGAGCGGCCGATCCCGCCGATCGAGTCGCCCGAGCACGCCCACGCGTCCGAGGCCGCCCGCCCCCCCGAGGCCGCCCGCGTCTCCCAGGTCGCCGGCGCCCCCGCCCCCGCCATAGAGTCCAGGAGCAGCCGAGCTCCGACCAGAGAGGTGCAGCTGCAGGAGCTGCGCGCCTACTACGGGCAGGCCGAACAGGTCAAGGGCATCGATCTGACGTTCCAGCCCAACCAGGTCACGGCGATCATCGGGCCGTCGGGTTGCGGCAAGTCGACGATGGTCCGCTGCATCAACCGCATGCACGAGGAGATCCCCGGCGCCCGCGCGCAGGGCAGGGTGCTGCTGGACGGGGTTGACGTGTACGGGCCGGGCATCGACGTGGTGGCGGTGCGCAAGGCGATCGGGATGGTGTTCCAGAAGCCGAACCCGTTCCCGACGATGTCGATCTACGACAACGTCGCCGCCGGGCTGCGCCTGACCGGCGCCAAACGCCGCGGCGAAGAGACTCGGCGCAAGGTCGAGTCCGCGCTGCGCGGCGCGGGGTTGTGGGATGAGGTCTCAGACCGCCTGGAGGAGCCTGGCATCGGGCTGTCCGGCGGCCAGCAGCAACGGCTGTGCATCGCCCGCACACTGGCGGTCGACCCCGAGGTGATCCTGATGGACGAGCCCTGCTCGGCGCTGGACCCGATCGCTACGCTGAAGATCGAGGAGCTGATCGACGAGCTCAAGACGCGCGTGACGATCGTGATCGTGACCCACAACATGCAGCAGGCCGCGCGTGTGGCCGACCGCACCGCGTTCATGCTCGACGGGCGCCTGATCGAGGTCGGGCCGACCGATGCAATCTTCACGACCCCCTCAGACCCGAGGACCGAGGAATATGTCACCGGAAAGTTCGGCTGAGCCGAGCGGCCCCGCGCGGGCCGACAGCGCGCAGGCTGACGACGGCATGCAGGCCGAGCTGGACGCGCTCGGACGCCCACGCGACAGCAGCGGGCGCGTGCAGGGGCGCGCACATTTCCAGCAGCAGCTGGCCGAGCTGCAGGACCGCGCGCTCGGGGGCCTGGACATGGTCGTGGAACAGCTCGACCGGGTCCTCGAGGCGCTCGCCCACCAGGACGTGGAACTGGCGCAGATGGTTATCGCGGACGACGACCGCATCGACGGGCGCTACCTGGAAGTCCACCAGGGCGTGCTCTCGCTGCTGGCGCTGCAGGCGCCGGTGGCCGGGGACCTGCGCCTGGTCGCGGCGCTGCTGCACATGATCATGCGCATCGAGCGGATGGGCGATCAGTGCGTGAACATCGGCAAGCTGATCCCGCTGTCCGGACACGAGCCGCCGGTGCGCCGCGAGGTGCTGGAGGCACTCGCGAAGATGGGCGCGCAGGCGCGCTCGGAGGTCGTGCAGTGCCGGCGGGCCTTCGCCGGGCGAGACATCGAACTGGCCGAGGACATCGTCCGCCAGGATCGCGAGATCAACCGCCTGAACCGCGACATCTTCCGCATGGCGATCGAGATCGGCGAGGACCCCGACACGCGTGAGTGGGCGATGCACATGGTCCTCGTCGCGCGCGCGCTGGAGCGGATCGGCGACAACGCCGTGGACATCGGCGAGCAGGTCGCATTCGTCGTGACCGGCCTGTTCCGCGAGTTCTCGGACTCCTCCTCCCCGCAGGTCTGAGCGCGTGTTTCTGAAGCCCCACTCCCGATCTGAGCACGTGTTTCTGAAGCCCCACTCCCGATTGCTATAGTATATGCTGAGGGGGGGATGGGGGAAGTGATGGGGAAGTGCGCGCGCTCAAACGACGTTAAGGGTCGCTACCATAGTTATCAAACTGTGAAAAGTATATAGTCCAACTCCCTCTTTCGTCCAACTCCCTCTTTCACAACGCCTTCACACGAGGAAGGGCGCGCCACGATCCAAGCCAAAACGCGCCCCGACCGCGGCGCCCGTCCCAATCCGAGGCGGTCTCGACCTCCGATCCGTCGCAATTTGCGGGCTTCGGGTGTGAACATCGTGTGACCTACGCGTTAGGGTCTGTACACGGGTCCGCCGTTTTGCTTAGACTGCGGGTCGATGACGCAACCTATCCGCGCGACGGATGCGATGCCGTCGAGCGCCCCGGGGGGGGCTTTGCCGCGTATCGCGGTGCTCGATCGCGACAGCGGCTTCATCCAGGTGCTGAGCAAGCGCTTGGACCGCCTGGACTGGGAGCACCGGGTGCTCGCCGGGCCGGTGCCGACCGACGCGATCGCCTCGATGCGGCTCAGCGCGCTGGTCGTCGACTTGGCCGTGCTCGGCCCCCAGGCGTGGGAGTGGCTGGAGCGGCTGTGCGGCGCGCTGCCCGAGCTCGGCGTGGTCGTCTGTACCGGGCCTTCGACCGTCGCCCAACGCGTACGGGGGTTGCGACTGGGGGCAGACGATTGGATCACCAAGCCGTGCCACCCCGAGGAGGTGATCGCCCGGGTACAGGGCGTCGCCCGCCGCCGCCGGCGCGCCAGCGCCCGCGCCGAGTCAAAGCCGCTGCAGGCCGGCGAGGTCGAGATCCGCACCGACCGCTTCCAGGCGTTCGTCGGCGACCGCAGCCTGGATTTGACCCGGCGCGAGTTCGAGCTGATCGAGCTGCTCGCCGCCGCCGAAGGGCGCGTGCTCGAGCGCGAGGACATCTACTCGCGGCTGTGGGGCTATGCGATGGTGCGCGGCGACCGCTCCGTCGACGTGTTCGTGCGCAAGCTCCGCCAAAAGCTCGAGAAAGCCTCGCCGCGCTGGCGCTACATCCACACCCACTTCGGCATCGGCTACCGCTTCGCCGCCGAAGCGCACGACGCGGGGATCGCGCCGGCCGCCGACTCCAAGCCCGAGTCCGAGTCCGAGCTCGAGGCGCCTGCCTCGGAAGTGCCCTCGTCAGTCCCGATTGATTGGGACCCCGCCCGCCCGGACCCCGCCCGCCCGGACCGCACCCGCGCCGCCCACGCCACCGCCACCACCCACGCCGCCGATGACGCCGGCGATCAGGGACAGCTCGCGGGGGCGCAGCAGGAGCGCGAGCTCCCCGCCGGGGTGGGCGGGGCTTCCATCTGACCTCACGACCGCCAGCCCGCCCTTTTTCAGGTCGATCCGCCCGCCGGTCAGGCCGGCTACCGTGCTCGACAGGTCGGGCTCGTGGCCGACCAGCAGCAGGCGGCCGTCCTGGGCGGGTACGCCGGCAAGCGCGTCCACGGCCTGGGAGGCATCGAATCCGCCCGCTAGCGGCTCGTGCTCGGTGAACAGGTCTCGTTGAGATTGGCTCCAGCCCTCGCCGGCCAGCTCGGCGGTCGCCCGCGCGCGCACCTTCGGGCTGTACAGGACGAGATCGAACGCGACCGCCAGGCGCCCGATCGCGACCCCCGCCGCGCGAGCCTGCTGTTCCCCCCGTTCGGTCAACCGCCGCTGCGCGTCGGGCCGCGTCCCATGCGGCTCGGCCTCGGCGTGACGTAGTAGCCACAGTTGGCGCGCCATCTTGGTTTGCTCACCCTACCGTCCTGGCATACGTTGTAGCGTGAACATATCGATGTCCACCGAGCTGCAACACACCCCCGGCAGCACCGCGCCCGACCTGCGCGATCCCGCGTTGTACATCAACCGCGAGCTGTCGTGGCTGCAGTTCAACGATCGCGTGCTGCAGCTGGCCGAGGACGAGCGCGCGCCGCTGCTCGAGCGCGTGAAGTTCTGCGCTATCTACACAACCAATCTCGACGAGTACTACATGGTGCGGGTCGCCGGCCTGCACGACCAGATCGACGCGGGCGTGCAGACGCCGAGCCAGGACGGGTTGACCCCGACGCAGACGATCGCCCGCATCCGCGATCAGGTGCTGGGTCTCGGCGCGCGGCTGAGCGCGTGCTTTGAAGAGCAACTGCGCCCCGAGCTGGCCGCGCACGGGATCGAGCTGGTCGGCGTCGATCGCCTGGACGCCGATCAGATCGCCGAGCTGTCACAGCACTTCCGCCGCGTGATCTTCCCGGCGCTGACGCCGCTGGCGGTCGCGCCCGGCCGCCCGTTTCCCTACATCTCCAACCTGTCCCTGAGCCTGGCGGTGCTCGTGCGCGACCCGGTCGGCGGAGAGACGGTGTTCGCGCGCGTGAAGGTCCCGACCGAGATCCTGCCGCGATTTGTGACCGTGCACGCATCCACCGCGCCCGGCCACGTCACGCTGGTCGCGCTGGAGGACGTGATCGGACTGCACCTGGACGCGCTGTTCCCAGGGATGGAGATCGTCGAGTACGGCGTCTTTCGCGTCACCCGCGACGCCGACCTGGAGGTCTCAGACGACGCCGCCGACCTGTTGCAGGCCGTCGAGGACGAGCTGCGCCGCCGCCGCTTCGGGGAGATCGTGCGCGTGGAGGTCGCCGCCGGCTGCTCTGAGCGCCTGCGCTCGGAGCTCGTCGAACTGCTGGGCGTCGCCGAGGACGAGGTCTACCCCGTGCAGGGCCTGCTCGACATGGGCTCGCTGTGGCAGCTGGTCAAACTGCCCGGCTACCCCGAGCTGCGCGAGGAGTCCCTGCAGGGCGTCACCCACCCGCGCCTTATGCGCGGTGAATCCGAGCGCCCGGACGTGTTCGGGGCGATGCGCGAAGGCGACCTGCTCGTGCACCACCCCTACGACTCGTTCGCCACCTCGGTCGAGCGGTTCGTGGCGCAGGCCGTGGCCGACCCGAACGTGCTGGCGATCAAGCAGACTGTGTACCGCACGAGCGACGACTCTCCCCTGGTGCCGGCGCTGATCGACGCCCGCGAACGGGGCAAGGAGGCGGTCGCGCTGGTCGAGCTCAAGGCGCGCTTTGACGAGCGTATGAACATCCACTGGGCCAAGGCGCTGGAGGAGGCCGGCGTGCACGTCGTCTACGGCCAGCCCGCGCTGAAGACCCACGCCAAGTGCGTGCTGGTCGTGCGCCGCGAGGGCGATGGAGTTCGCAACTACGTGCACATCGGCACCGGCAACTACCACTCCGCCACCGCGCGGCTCTACACCGACTTCGGCCTGTTCACGACCGACGAGCAGATCGGCGCCGACGTCGCGGACATGTTCAACTACCTCACCGGCTACGGGCGCCCGACGCACTACCGCCGCGTGCTGATCGCCCCCGAACAGCTGCGCGACGGCCTGCTCGAGCAGATCGGACTGACGATCGCCGCCCACACGGGCAGGGGGCCCTCGGATCCGCCCGGACGGATCGCGATGAAGATGAACGCGCTCGTCGACGGACGCTGCATCCGCGCGCTGTACGAGGCCTCACAGGCCGGCGTGCAGGTCGATCTGAACGTGCGTGGGATCTGCTGCCTGCGCCCGGGCATCCCCGGCGTGTCCGAGAACATCCGTGTTGTCTCGATCGTGGGACGCCTTTTGGAGCACTCGCGCGTGTACGCGTTCGAGCGCTCAGGCGAGCACACCGTGTACATCGCCTCCGCCGATCTGATGCCGCGCAACCTCGACCATCGCGTCGAGCTGGCCACCCCGATCCAGGCGCCTGAGCTGCGCGCCGAGCTGCTGGACACGCTGGACCGCGCGTTCGAGGACAACCAGAGCTCGTGGGAGCTCGACGCCCAGGGCGTGTGGACGCGGCGCGGGCGGGCGGGCCTCAATCCCGGGGAACGGCCGCGCAACGTGCAGCTGGAGCTGGCGGAGCTGCACGCGCGCCGGGCGGCGGATGGAGAGCTGCTCGCGACGCCTGCCAACCGTCACTCCGATAGCAGATCGATCAACCATCACCCCGAGAGCGGGTCGATCGGCGATCGGCCAGTCGGCCCCAAAGCCGATACCGGTACCGATGCCGATACCGAACAACGCGAACCCCAGATGGGTCGTTGATCGCGTCCGACCCGGTATCGGCTGACGCACTCACACCGCGTGGCTGCGCAACCGCTTCCCTCCTACCCACGCCCCCGCCGCACGCTAGACCCAAAGCAGCCGCAAAAGCGACGTAGAGACACGGAAGACCAGGCACGAGCGCGAGACCGGGACGAAGGCGTGGTGGAGAGGTCAATCATGAGTCGTCTCGCGCTCGCACCCGCGTTTGTGGACGCCGCGTGGCGCTACTGGTTTTGGGTGTACCCGAGCGTGTGCCTGGAGCACCGCCGCCGACGTGCGCGGGCGCTTGAGATCCCCGACCCGGTGTTGCGGCACACGGCGCTCGAGGCCCAGCAGAAGTGGGGCAACGTCGAGGGCGCGGTCGCATTCGCGGCGTTCGTAGGACGCTCTCATCGCGCCGCGGCCACGCGTGCCATGGCCTCTTTGCAGGGCGCCTACAACTATCTGGACCTGCTCGGCGAGCAGCCGAGCGCGGACCCGGCCGCGGCCGCCAGGTGCCTGCACGAAGCGCTGCCCCTCGCCCTTGACCCGGACGCGGACCTGCGATCGGTGAACCGCGACTACTACGAGCATTGTCGCGACGGTCATGCCCGCGCCCGCGAGGACGGCGGCTATCTGCTCGCCCTGATCGATGACTGCCGCGCGGCGCTGCGGACACTGCCCTACTACGGCGCGATTGGGAGCACGGCCCGAGTGGCGGCCGAGCGGATCGTCGAGTTCCAGAGCGCCCACACCGGCGAGACGCAGGGCGAGCTGCGCGCGCTCGAGCGCTGGGGGCGCGCGATCGCCCCGCCGAACGGCGAGCTGTACTGGTGGGAGACCGCCGCCGCCGGTGGCTCCTCGCTCGCGATCTACGCGCTGATCGCGCTCGCGACTCGATCGCAGGCGCCGTCGGCCGCGCAGGCGCGGGCCGTACACGACGCCTACTTCCCATGGGTCGGCGCACTGCATTCGCTGCTCGACAACCTGATCGATCTCACCGAGGACCGGGTGACCGGGCAGCACAGCCTGATCGCCTGTTATGACTCGCCGGCGCAGGCCGCGCAGCGCATGGGCCGGCTGGCGGAGCGCTCGCTCGCCGCCGTGCGCGCACTGCCCGACGCCGAGGCGCACACGCTCGTACTGGGGGCGATGGCGAGCTTCTACCTGTCCGCCGCGCAGGCGCGCTCGCCGTGGGCCGCACCAGTCGCCGATGCGGTGCGCGACGCGCTGGACGGAGCGGCCGATCTGGCGATGCCCGTGTTCAGGGTGCGCCGGTTGATCGGTCGTGGCGTGGGATAGACTCGCACGCGGCGGATGCCGCCGCGTGCGCAATTGACGTGTCGGCATCGCTGCGACGGTCGGGGCTGCAACGGTCGGCGTTGTCGGTGTCGTTTGCCATTGCCGTTGTCGTGCCGGTGTTGTCGCTGAGTCGGAGTCGTAGGAGAGGGTCGATGAGATGTTGGAGCTGCGCGATCTGGTCAAGCACTATCCCGCGGTCGGCGGCGAGCCGGTGCGCGCGGTCGACGGGGTGTCGTTGAGCGTCGATGCCGGCGAGATGGTCGCGTTGTACGGGCCGAGCGGGTCGGGGAAGACGACACTGCTGTTGATGATCGCGACGCTGCTCGAGCCAACGTCCGGGCAGGTGCTGATCGGGGGACGCGACGTGTCCTCGCTGAGCGAGCGTGAGGCCTCCCATTTTCGCCTGGCCGAACTCGGGTTCGTCCGTCAGAACTTCGACCTGTTACCGGGGGTTACCGCGATCGACAACGCGGTGCTCAAGCTGCTGAAAACGATGCGCTGGCGCGACGCGCACGAGCGTGTGGCGCCGCTGTTGGAACGCCTGGGTCTCGGCGAGCGCTTGGCCCATCGCGCCGAGCAGCTCTCGATGGGCGAGCGCCAGCGGGTGATGATCGCCCGCGCGCTGTCCACCGAACCGCGCCTGCTGCTCGCCGATGAGCCGACGGGCAGCCTCGACTCCCAGCGCGGTCGGGAAGTGCTCGAGCTGTTGCGCGAGCTCTGCCGCGAGCGTGGCGTGGCGATCGTGCTCGTCAGCCACGACCCCCAGGCCGCCGGCTATGCCGACCGGGTGTACGCGTTACGCGACGGTCATCTGCGCGATTACGAGAGCGATCTGCTCGCGCGCCCGGCGGTGTCGTGAGACCGCGCGATGAGATCGCCGCGACGGGCGGCTCGCCGCCGAGCGAGTGTGGCCGGCGCCTCACAGGCCCGGGGAGCGCGCGGAGCACGGGCCGGTGAGGCCGCGCAACCTGCTGCGCTTCTATCGCGTGCGCCTGCGCGCGCGCGCGTTGCAGGAGTGTTTTGCGATCGTCGGCATCGCCGCGGGCGTGGCGCTGCTGTTCGCTTCGCAGGTCGCCACCTCGAGCCTGACGAGCTCAGTGGCGCAGCTCTCGCACGGAATCGTCGGCAACGCCACGCTGCAGGTGCTCGCGCGCGACCCGCGCGGCTTTGAAGAAAGCATGCTCGCGCGCGTGCGCGCGATTCCGGGAGTGCGCGCGGCCGCGCCGCTGGTGGAAGCGAGCGCGAACGCGACCGGACCGCGCGCCAGCGAGTCGATCGAGCTCATCGGCGCCGATTCGAGCCTCGCGGCGCTGGGAGGCTCGCTGTTGCGCCACACCTCGCTGAGCTCGTTTGCGGGCGTGGAATTCGTCGCGTTGCCCGCGCCGCTCGCACGCAAGCTGGGAGTCGTGAAGTTCGGGCAGGAAATCACCTTCCAGCTGAACGGCCGCGTCGCCGAAGCGGCGCTGTACGAGCAGTTGCACGAACGCCAGGTCGGACCGCTCGTGCAGAGCCCGATCGCGATCGCGCCACTGTCGCTGGCGCAGCAGATGGCCGGCCTGCCCGGCCGGCTCAGCCGGATCTTGGTGGCGCCCCTCCCGGGACGGGAAGCCGCGGTGCGCACCGCGCTCACCGCGCTGGCCGCCGGTCGATCTTCGGCCGGCCGGTTGAACGTGCAGAGCACGAGCTATGACGAAACGCTGTTCACGCGCGCCGCGCAGGCCACCAACCAGTCGACGACGCTGTTCGCGGTGATCAGCGCGCTCGTCGGGTTCCTGTTCGCGTTCAACGCGATGCTGTTGACCGTGCCCCAGCGCCGGAGGCTCGTCGCCGACCTGCGCCGCGACGGCTACCCGCCTGCAAGCGTGATCGAGGTGCTGCTGCTCGACGCGGTCGTGCTGGGACTGCTCGCGTGCGCGCTCGGCCTCGTGCTCGGCGATGAGCTCTCGATCCGCCTGTTTCACTCAAACCCCGGCTACCTGTCCTCGGCGTTCGCGGTCGGCTCCGGGCGCGTCATCAGCGCACAGAGCGTCGCGGTGGCGGTGGGCGGGGGGATGCTCGCCGCGTGCGTGGCTGTGCTCAGTCCGCTGCGGGAAATCCTCTCGCGCCGCCCCCCGGCCGTCTCGGCTCCGGGCGAGCTCTCTGGCGCGCAGGGCAGCGGGCTGCGGGTCGGCATGCTCGCGCTCGCGGGCCTGGCCTGCCTGGCCGGCGCCACCGCGATCCTGTTGGCTGCCCCGAAGCTCGCGATCGCGGGGATGGTGCTGCTCGTGGCCGCGCTGCTCTTCGTGTTACCCGCGCCGCTGGCGGGCGCGCTGTGGCTCGTACGACGCTTGGCGCCGGCGATCACGAGCGCGGTGCCTCACGTCGCGGTGATGGAGCTGCGCGCCGGGCGCACCCGCGCGCTGGCGATCTCCGCGACCGGGGCGATCGCCGTGTTCGGCGCGGTCTCGATCCAGGCCGCGCACGGCGATCTGCTGCACGGCCTGGAAAACGCCGCGCACGACATGAACGCGTTCACCGACATCTGGGTCTCCCCCGCCGGCTCCTACAACCTGCTGCAGACCGCGCCGTTCACACCCACCCCCCAACAGCAGGCGAGCCTGCAACGGTTGCCCGGCGTGCGCGCGGTCAGGCTGTATCGCGGTGGACTGCTCGACTGGGGCGACCGCCGTATCTGGGTGATCGCGCCCCCACGCGCCGCCACGCCGCTGCTGCCGGCCAGCCAGATCGTCGAAGGCGGGCTCGCGCAGGCGACGGCCCGCGTGCGCGCCGGCGGCTGGACGGCGATCTCACAGGCGATCGCCGAAGAACACCACCTGCACATCGGCTCGGTCTTCATCGCCCCCACCCCCGATCCAACCCCGTTGCGCGTGGCGGCGCTGATCACGAACATCGGCTGGGCGCCGGGAGCGATCGTGATGAACGCCGACACCTACGCCCGCGCGTGGGGCGGCGATCTCGGTGCGGGCGGCGCGGGCGCTACGAGCGGCGGTGTCGGCGTCGGTGGCGGTGTCGGCGCTGCGAGCAGCGGTGTCGGCGTCGGTGGCGGCGCGGGCGCTGCGAGCAGCGGTGTCAGCGTCGGTGGCGGTGTCGGCGTCGGCGGCGGTGCAGGACGCGCGGGCGCGGGCGCGTACGGCGAGCTCAGCGCGAGCGCGTACAACGTCCTGCTCGACCCTGGCTACCCGGTCACCCGCGCGCGGCGAGAGATCCAAGCCGCGCTCGGCTCACGCACGGGCCTGGCGGTGCAGAGCGCGCTCGCGCACGCAGAACGCCAGAACACGCTCAGCCGCCAAGGACTGCAGCGTTTGACCCAGATCGCGACGCTGATCCTGATCGTCGCGGTGCTGGCGATGGCCGCGGCGATGGCCAACATGGTCTGGCAGCGCCGACCGCGCCTGGCCAAGCTCAAGCTCGAGGGCTTTCCCGTGGGCGAGCTGTGGCGCACGATCCTGCTCGAGAGCGTGATCCTCGTCGGCGTCGGCGCGACCAGCGGCGCGCTGTTCGGGCTCTACGGCCAGCAACTGCTCGACCGCGCGCTCGCGCACGTGATCGGCTTTCCCGTCGTCTACTCCTTCGGCGCGCTCACCGCGATCTGGAGCCTCGCGCTGGTCACGCTCGCCTCCGTGCTGGTCGTCTCCCTACCCGGCTACCTCGCCACCGGCGTGGCGCCCGCCGTGGCACTGCAGGACTGAGACCTCGCTCGGCCGTTGCGCGAGGCGGCGAAGGCGCTGCTAGTGCCCGTGCCGCGGGCGGGATGCGGTTCTCGGCGGCGGGCAGGGGACGGTCGTCGATGCGCTCGTCTGCGAGCCGTCCTGAAACGTGAATGTCGCGCTGAAAGGGAAGCCGGCGCGCGGACAGCGTTCGGGCACGCCGATGCCAAGCGGATGAAACGGCCGCAGGCGACCGTGCACGCGCTTGTAGTAGGTCAGTCCACTGGGACCGATCGTGGCGTTGACTTCGACGATCGAGACATCCGGACCCCCGGGGACGGACGGGATCAGCGGCACGCTGGTCGCGAGCTTGGTCCCGAACGGGCTGCTGTCGGGCAGCACTTCGCCGTCGAACACGAGCTGCGCGAATACCGGGGTCTGGCCGTTGGCGTAGAACAGCACGACCATGTTCCCACCGGCCGTCGGCGGTCCCGCGACCGCCTGGATTTCAGGGATCTCGTGGCCAGAACCGGTCCCGAACGGGACTTCCACGATCGCGCTGCCCGCTCCCAGCCGCGAGTTGGGCGGGCAGCCCGTGACACCCTGAGCCTGCAGCACAGAGGGCTGGCAGATCGCCAGGCCAAGCGTGGTCAATGTGTAGTTCATCCCGGCCGGCATGTGCAGCACCATTCCCGTCATCGGCGGCGGCGCCTGGCCGTTAGTCGTCTGCACATGCAATCTGAACCCGATCGTCGTGCTCGCCCCCAACCGGTCGGGGGTGAAAGAGGCCGACAGCGACGCCTGCTCGGACGCGACCGCGCTCACCGCGCTCGGGGCGCTCGGGGCGCTCGAAGTGCTCGCCGAGTACGCCGCGCTCGCCGCGCTCACGGCCTCGGCGCCACCCACTGGCAACAGGGCCGCCAGCGCGATCAGGCCCGCAAGCGCTCGACGCGTGAACATCGATCGTCCGATCGTCCTAGTAGGACAGCGAGCCGCTGAGACGGACGGTGGTGTCGTCGTTGATCCGCTGGATCGTGCCGCTAAAGCTCAAACTGGACGCGTGCGCGTGTGCATAAGCGCCCGTTCCGCGCGAGATCGACATCGTGCCCGAGAACGTCGCCTGGCCGCCGACGGCACGGTAGCTGGCGACGCTCGACCCGGTAAGCGAACCGTTGCTCGGATAGATGCTGACTTCGGCGCTCACCTGATTCTGGGAGGTGACGTCGAGATGGATGTACATCGCACCCCTGATCGTCCCCGACGTGGTGCCCTGGAAGTTCAGATGCGTGCCGTGATGGCTGGTCTCGCGCAGGCTGCCCCGCTCGTTTAGATCCAGCGTCCGCGCCTCCACGGCACGAGCTCCGGCGTCCATCCCCGAAACGCTCCCGGAGGCTCCCGCCGAAGCGCCCCCTCGGGCCAAAGCGCCCCCCGCGCCAACGACGGCAACGAGCGCGCACGCACCCCCCGCCAGTGCACCTGCGGCCAACCGCCGACGTATGGGATTGCTGAGAACGCTCACGACACCTCTCCTCGTAGTGGAACCGACCGCTGACCCTGCCCCAGACTCTACCCACTTCCCAGACATCCGGTCAAACGCTCATCTGCCAGTACCAATTGCAACAACCCACGCCCCGGCGAGTTGCGCCGGCCCAGCCCGCGGTCGGTGTCGCACCGGCTCAAACCTGCGTTTGGAGATGCGCCGGCTCGATGAAGCCCGCGGTCACACAACCTTCAGGCGGACAGCGCGTCCAGCGCCGTCTTCAGATCGTCCACCGACTGGTAGTCCAACCCCAGCATGTGGTCGTGGCGGTCGCGGACGATGCCCTGCTCGTCGATCACGATCGCCGCGCGCTTGGTCGAGCCGATGCCCGGCGTGATCGCGCTGTAGGCCTTGGCCACCGACTTCTCCACATCCGCCAGCAGCGGGACCGTCAGGTTGTTCTTGGCGATGAACCCCTCGTGCGAATCGAGATCCTGCGAAGAGATGCCCACGACCGTCGCGTTCAGCTGGGCGAACTCGTCGGCGCGGTCGCGATAGGAGCAGAACTGGCGGGTGCAGACCGCCGTGTTGTCCCCTGGATAAAAGAGCAGCACCACCCGCTCACCACGGTGCTCGGACAGCTTGAACGGGCCGTCCGTGCCGGGCAGCTCGAAGTCCGGCGCCGGCTCGCCGACCTTGGGGGTCTTGGCCACAGGTTGCAGGATACCCGTCTTCGCCTGAGCCGTCAGCTCCAGCGAGTGGCAGAGGCGAGACGGACGACGGTTTCTCGCCGGTCGTGCTCGCGCTCACATCCAGCGTCGCTACCCTGTGGCGAGCACCCCAAACGTGCGCACGCCGCCGCGCCGTTCCCGACCCACCGACATCCCAACACCACGACGAAGGACCTCCGCCGTGCTGGCTCTCGCCCGCTGGACGACAACCCATCGCAAGTACGTGCTCATCGGCTGGGTGCTGCTGCTGATCGCGATCAACGCATTCGCCCAGTCGGCCGGCACGACCTACTCCAACAACTTCACGCTCCCCGGCTCTGACGCCCAGCGCGCCTCGGATCTGCTCGAACACAGCTACCCGGCGCAGGCCGGCGATCGCGACACGATCGTGTTCAAGGTCTCCCACGGGACCGTCTCAGACCCCGCCGTGCGCGCGCGCATGAGCGCGATGTTCGCCCGCGTGGCGCGCCTGCCCCACGTCACCGCGGTGATCAGCCCCTATGCCGGCGCCTCCGCCGGCAAGGCCATCTCCGCGAACGGCCAGATCGCGTTCGCGACGGTCGTCTTCGACGAAAAAGCCAACCTCCTGCCCAAGTCCGCGCCCGAACGCGTCGTCGCGGTCGCCAAAGCCGCGGCACGGGGTGGGCGGGATCCAATCCAGGTCGAGCTCGGCGGGCAGGCGATCGAGCAGACCGAGCAGGTTGGGTTCGGCCTCTCCACCGCCGTCGGCCTGCTCGCGGCGATCATCGTGCTGCTGCTCACGTTCGGCTCGCTGACCGCGATGGGCCTGCCGATCGTCACCGCGCTGCTCGGTCTCGGCACCGGCCTGGGCGTGATCGCGCTGTTCACCCACGTCGTAGACACCCCCAACTTCTCCTCTGAGCTCGCCGCCATGATCGGTCTGGGCGTCGGCATCGACTACGCCCTGTTCATCCTCACCCGCTTCCGCGAGGCCTACCGCACCCCCGGCCCGACCTTCCACGACCCGCGCGAGGCGACGATCCAGGCGATGGACACCGCCGGGCGCGCGGTCATGTTCGCCGGCACGACCGTCGTGATCGCGCTGCTCGGGATGATGCTGCTCGGCGTCGAATTCCTCTACGGCGTGGCGATCTCGGCCTCGATCGGCGTGCTGTTGATGATGCTCGCCTCGCTGACGCTGCTGCCGGCGCTGCTGACGATCGCGGGCCACCGCGTGGCTCGTCCCAGCCGGCGAGCGCGCCGGCGCCAAGCCCAGGAGCAGGGCACAGACGGCGAGCTCGCCGCCGGCGAGACCCCCCACGCCGGGCGCGCGTGGCTGCGCTGGAGCGCGTTCGTGCAGCGCCGCCCCTGGACGATCGCGATCGCAGCGACGCTCGTAATGCTCTTGATCGCGGCGCCCGCGATAGCGCTGCGCCTGGGCTCCAGCGACGCCTCCAACGACCCGGCGAGCCAGACGACGCACAAGGCATACGAGTTGCTCGCTCAGGGCTTTGGTCAGGGATTCAACGGCCCGCTGCTGGTCGTGGCGAAGGTGCCCAACCCGCGCCTGCAGGCTGCCAGACAGGGCGTTTACCAGGTGACGCCGGCAGCTCGCACCGACGAAGGCAACGCCGCAGTGCAACAGCTGCGCACCGCGATCGCCGCCGCACCCGGCGTGGCCTCGGTCGCCCCCGCCAAGTTCAGCCCCTCGGGCGAAATCGCCGCGATCACCGTCTACCCACGCTCCTCGCCCCAGGCCTACGCAACCGCTCAGCTCGTGACGCGCCTGCGCGAAGACGTCAACCCGCCGATCGAGGCCCGCACTGGCATGAAGGTCTATGTCGGCGGCGTGACCGCCGGCGCCGTCGACTTCGCGACCACGCTCAACCACAAGCTCCCGCTGTTCATCGGCGTGGTCGTGCTGGTCAGCGCGCTGCTGTTGCTGGTCGTGTTCCGCTCGCTGGTGATCCCGCTGCAGGCCGCGATCATGAACCTGCTGTCGATCAGCGCCGCGCTGGGCGTGATCGTCGCGATCTTCCAGTGGGGCTGGCTCGGCGGGCTGTTCGGGGTGCAGCCCGGCCCGATCGAGTCGTTCATCCCGGTGATGCTGTTCGCGATCGTGTTCGGCCTGTCGATGGACTACGAGGTCTTCCTCGTCTCGCGCATGCACGAACGCTGGACGCACACGCGCGAACACTCGCGCTCGGTCGCCGAAGGGCTCGCCCTCACCGGCCGCGTCGTCACCGCCGCCGCGGCGATCATGGTGTGCGTGTTCCTCTCCTTCATGCTCGGCGAAGACCGCATCATCAAGGAGTTCGGCCTCAGCCTCGCCTCGGCCGTGCTGCTGGACGCGTTCATCGTGCGCTGCCTGCTCTTGCCCGCCGTGCTGCACCTCGTCGGCAAGCGCACCTGGAGCATCCCCGCGTGGCTCGATCGCGTGCTGCCGCGGCTGAACGTCGAGGGCACGGTGCTGCCTGCCGATTCGGCCCTACCGGCCGGTTCCGCGCCGGGCGGTTCCGCCCCGGGCGATGGCTCAGCGGGCGAAGACGGTGAAGGTGGCTCGCGCGGCAGCGACGGGCAACGGGGCGATGGCGCGCGCGGCGGCGTGGCGCCTCCCGCGCCCGGCTCGGCTCCGCACCCGCGCACCCGTCCAGGCGTGGTGACCGAGGGGGCCGAAGGCTGACACCGCTGGACCCGGCGAGCTTGCACGGGTTGACGGCGCGGCTGCTGGTGATCTCGCCCAGGCGCCTGCCCGCGCTGGGCTGGCTGCTGGCGGCATGGGGGCTCTTGGTCGGGGGCTGCGCGCTTGCGGCCCGCGCTCGGCGCGTCGCACGTGGAGCTCCGGCATGGGCGTTGCGGATCGGAGCCCTCGGCGTGCTGTGGGCGCCCCTCGCCACGCTGCTCCCCGCGGCGCTGGAGCCCGGCGCCGGAGTCGAATACGCGACGATCGCCCTCACCTGCCTGGCGCTGGGGGCGCTCTCCGATCGCCTGCTGCCCTGGCCCCGTGCGCTCCTGGCCCCCGCCATCGCCGCTCCCCTGGCACTGACCGCCGACGCGCTGGCCGGCACGCAG
Source organism: uncultured Solirubrobacterales bacterium (assembly GCA_963702185.1). Classification (GTDB taxonomy): domain Bacteria; phylum Actinomycetota; class Thermoleophilia; order Solirubrobacterales; family Solirubrobacteraceae; genus Palsa-744. Next base: position 2,012,992 of record OY969723.1, on the reverse strand, counting down.
CTCTTGACCCGCTCGCTGTTGGGACCCGACCCGGTGCTCGGCGTGCGCTTCTACGGCATCGGCAACGTGCTGAAGTCGGGCCTCGCGGTGCTCGTGTTCGCGGCGGTCGCCGCCGCGCTGTATCCGCTCGATCGTCGCGACGCGGCGGGGCGGCGACGGGCGGCGGCGGCGATGGCCGGCGCCGGCGCCGTGCTGGCGTTGATCGAGGGCCCGGCGCGAATCGGGGCGGGCGTCGGCGGCGTGATCCTGGTGTGCGCGGGCGCCGCGGTCGCGACCGTGGCGCTGCTGCCGGGAGCGCTCACCCGCCGGCGCGCGCTGAGCGTGGCGATCGCGCCCGTGGTCGGCCTTATCGTGCTAGCCGGCGTCGACCTGACGACCGCGCACGGCAAGGGGCAGTACACCCACAGCGTCCTTCACGCCCGCTCCGTCGGGGCTCTCGCCGATCTCATCGGCCATCGCTACGCTTCCGCCTGGCACGAGCTGGGCCACGGCGCGATGCCCGTCGCCACAGCGGTGGCGGTGCTGGCCGCCGGGCTGGGGATCTACCGGCGCGAGCGCCTGCTGGCCGTGGTCGACGGCGATCCCGCGTGGACGGCGGCCTTCGCGGGCGGGCTCACCGCGGGAGTCGTCGGCGCGCTGGTCGAGGACTCCGGGCCAGTCCTGCTGGTGGTCGCCGTGTTCGCGCTCGCGTGCGTGCTGATCTACTTGTGGGCGGGGCGTGCGCCGGTCGATCGTCTGGGGGCGAGACGTGCGTTGGTTCGCGGAATGACGCGCCCCCGCCTGGCCCCGTAGCGCCTGCGCGCCCCCCGCACACAGACGACGCGCTTGTGCTCGGCGTGCGGGTACTGCTTGCGGCACGCGGCGAGCGCCAACGCGGTGTAGCGCGCCCGGACAGACCGTTCGCAGCCGGCACGCCGGGCGCGGGAGTGCCTGTGGGTTGTGCGACACCGCGCGAGCGCGCGCTTGAACCTCTGCGCCAGCGACAGCTCGCGCGCTTTGGCGCCCTTGACGGCCGCGCAGCCGGAGATCGCGATGTGCGTGTCCTGTTCGATCATCGCCCCGTTCTGCCCGGCGATCGTGGTGGGCATCGAGAGCTTTTCGCCGCACAGATCGAAGTCCTTGGCTTCGGCGACGGCAGCCGTGAGCACGGAGTGGGGGCCGGCGGGCAGGACCGTTTCAAAGCTCGTGAACGGGGCGTCGGGGGCGGATTCGAACTTGGAGTAGGTGATCCCGTTCTTGATCTGCGTCTGGCCGTCGAGCACGATCACGATGCCTTCGCTCTGCAGCACGAACTCGACGTCCGGGAAGGCGGCGTTGCCGTGGGAGACGAGATAGGCGGGGCCGGCGAGCGGGCTGTGGAGAATTGGAGTGTGGATCGTGGCGTGGCCGATGACCGAGCCTTCCCCGCAGGCGGCGGGATTCGCTTCAAAGACGCTCGCCGCGCATGCTTTTTGCAGCGTGGGCAAGCGCGAGGGCAGCTGCTTGGGCAGCTGCAGGTCCACTCTGCGGATGTTCGCCACCCCGAGACCCTGGCTCGTCACCTTCACCGTGAGCGTCGTGCCGTCGGCTTTGCTCGCGTGACCCGCGACCGAGGCTTGCAGACCGGGATGGAACGGCAGCGAGGCGCAGCCGGTCGGAGTGAACGGGGCGGAGACGGACGCGCCGGCGCCTTCGCCGCCCGACAGCGTCCCGGTGATGAACGCCTGTGTGCAGTTGGTGGGGTTGAACTGGAATTCGGGCCGGTCGATGCTCACCTGCACGCGTTTGAGCGCCAGCGGCACGCCGGAGGGGGCGCGTCCGACGCCCTGCACGAACGTCGGCAGCGAGCTGGTCACGGTGACCGCGGCGGTGTGCGGATCGACGGCGATGGCCGAGCGCACGACGACTTCGCCGAGATCGAACGGCCCCGCTATGGCGGGGGTCACGATCGACAGCCCGAACGGCGCCCCGTCGTAGGGACCGGTGAGGTAGACGCGCCCGGTCTGCGTGAACGGTTCGGAGCCGAGCCCGGCGCCGGCGGTGGCCGTGCCGATCTGGCTTTCCGGCCCGCACTGGCCCAGCGAGGCCTGCGGTTCGGGACAGAGCGCAACCGAGTCGATCATCGCGGCCATCCCCTGGGGCAGGGTCATGCTCACGCCGGTCAGCTGCTGGTCGCCGTCGCGGTGGGCGATTTCCAGCTGAAAGGCGGTGAAGTCCCCGGCCTGGCTGGTGCTCGAGCCGGCCTGCAGCGAGGGCGCAAAGGGCAGCGTGCCGCCCGGGCAGGGCCCTCCGCCGGCGCCTGTTTCGACAGTGAAGCTCGAAGCGGGCGCAGCGCCGGCGCCAGACCACCCGTCAAAGGCCGAACTGGCCGTCTGCGGCCCGCAGCGCGGGGGCGTGCTCAGCGAGGCGCGCGGGCCACCGAAGAAGCGCAGCGTCAGCCGCTGAAAGGGCAACTGGGGAGTGTTCTTGAACATCGTCGTCAGCCGGCCCGTTGCTGAGATCCGCACTTCACCGGCGAGCTTCACCGCCACACCGGAGACGGGGTCTTGGGCGATCAGGTACAGGACCAGCGGCGAGTGAAACGGCGCGGTGTCCTGGCTGCCGAGATAGACCGACCCGTGCAGTTCGTTTACCAGCAGCGGCGTGCGGATCGCGACCGTGCCGACCTTTGCAGCGTCGGGGCAAATGTTGACGCCGGCCTGCAGCAGTGCGGGCGGGGGCAGTGTGGGCGTGAACACCTGTTCGGCGAGTTTTTCTTCGAGGTCGCCGACGCCCGCTTCCACGAAGCCCGCCAGCGCCGGTTCGCAGGCCGCCAGCCCGTTCGCCGCCGAGGGACTCAGCAACAGCCCTTCGGGGAGCGCCACGGTCGTTTCACGCACAGCCGATTCGGCCTTGCCTTCCTTGCTCAGCAGGCCCGGCTGGGGCATTTCCACGCGAGCGTTCAGCCCAGTGGGCGTGCTCGCCGCGTGTTCTTCGGGATCGATCGCGAGCGTGGGCGCGAACGACAGCAGGTCACAGCCGCTGAGCGCAAGGTAGGCCGGCTGCGCTGCGACGGTTTCCCCGGGCCGGGCCGGGCCCACAGGCCACGATTCGGCGAGCATCGTGCTCGCGTGCTCGCCGCTGCACGAGGTGGGGAGTGTCAGGAAAGCGGTTTCGGGCTGCGCGCCCGATTCTGGACAGGAGCGGTGGCTCTCGGTCTGTTCGACGAACGTGCCGTCGGCCAGGCATTCCCAGCCGCGCGCCCCGTCGTGGCTGGGATCGCCCGGATCCCCCCACAGGACGACCTGGCCGCTGAGCACTTGCGCGGCCTGGGAGGCGTCTTCGACGGTGACTTCGACGCCGTATTCGCCGCCGGCCGGCACGGCCGTGCGCAGCACGACCAGCACCCCCTGGAACTCGAACCCGAACCGCGCCGGTTCGCCCTGGTCGGGCTCTAGGTTGAAGACGGGCACGGTGAACGGGACGAAACCGAGCGGGACGGGGTCGTTGACGACCAGGGCGGCCACCCCCACGGCCGTGTCCGCCGGGCAGAGGTTGATCGCTTCGGTGGGAGTGATCGCTTCGAAGTCGGCCTGCGGGCACTGCGCAACCGCGCTCGGGTCGCCGACCAGACCAGGGGGCAGATGAAAGCGCAGGTCGCGCGGCAGCGCGGGGCTGCTCGGGTACACGCCCGTCTCGGCGACGGTCTTGTATTCCGCGAGCGTCTGGTCGAAGTCGAGCGTGGTCGTCAGCTGGAAGGGATGGGACCCGGCCTGAGTGTCGCCGGCGCCACCTTCCAGTTCAGGCGTGAGCGCATACGCTTCGACGCCAAACGGCGTCGCGCCCGCTTCGACGCCCAGCGGCTTGGCGATCCTGGCTTGCCTGGTTTTGGCGCCTTCGATCTCCACTTCGCCCAGCGGCTGCGGGGATTCCTGCGGTTCTTCGGTGCGCACGGGGATGCGCATCATGAGCGTCTCGTATTCGGGGAGCGTGTCTTCGAACTTGCAGCTGACCTGCGTGCGTCCCCCTTCCAAGGGTGTGAGCTTGCAGCCCGTCAGCGGGGTGATGGCCGTTCTGCGTCCCGGCACACCGCGGCTCGCCTCGGCTTCGATCGGTTCGAGCGGTTTGACGCCGGCTGGCACGATGTCGGTGAAGGTGACCGGCTGTTTTTCGCTGGCGATAACCGGAGCGTCGCCGAGATTGCGGGCGGTCACGACGAGCTGCGCTTCGCCGTTGCGCGGCATGTGCGTGGGCGCAGCGGTCGAGTCCAGCGACCATTGCGGCGCCGCCGCGTGCGCCGTGCAGGCGAGCCCGAGGGCGAGCGACAGCGCGGCGAGAAGCGTCGCCGGGCCGCGGCGTGCGAGCATTCGCGCGATGCCGCACGCGCGCATTCGCGAGATCGGGCGCATGAGCGTTCGCGCGAGGCGGCGGGCGCTCATCGCCTCCTCCCGGCGGTGTGCGTGTGGACGCTCTTTTTTGCCCCATGCTTGCCGTACTTGCGCCGCGCCTGCGCTTCGCAGGCCTGGCGGCGCTGGCGCCGCTTGTGGGTCAGCCTGCACTGCCGCAACGCGGCAGTCAGCTTCTGCGCGGCCGTCTGCGGTTTACTCGTTTGCACCGATTTGACGCCATGTTTGGGCACGGCGTTGGACACGATGTTGCCGTTCCCCACCGCGGCTGCGGTCTGGATCCCCAGTCCGCCGGGCGATTGGACCGCCGCGCCACGCCCGCACGCTTCGGTGCTGTCGCATTCCGGGCGAGCGCCTTCGCCGGCGGGCAGGCAGGGCAGGGCGTCGGCGCATTCGTGCGCGTCGTAGACCGCGAAGCCGGCGGAGGCGTCTTGCGGCAGCAGTTTTGCGGCGCTGAGGAAGAACACGTCGCCGCCGCCTTCCTGGGGGAGCGGATTCCCTCGCGAGTCTTCGCCGCCGGTTTCGCTCGCATCCAGGAACGCTGATTCGTGGCTCGAGGTCCCGGAGGAGATCAGGCCGAGGCAGCCTTCGATCGCGGTGAGATATCCGCCTGTTTCGCTCGAGCACGCATGCGCTCCACGAGGCACTCCCAACGGCTCGTACTCGTAGACGTCCTCCTTGCCGTTTGTGGCCTGCGGGGTCAGGTCGGCGGGACTGTCGAAGTACAGGCGCCCGCTGTCGGAGAGGTAGCGCGACTCATAGAGCGCGTGTTCCCTGGCCAGGCGCGTCCAGCCGGTGAGGCTTCCCGCCAGCCAGTGACCGGCCCACGCCCTGGTGCGGTCGACGAGCAGCCCGATGCCTTCCGCGGTTTCGCCGGCGCCGGCCGGATCGAAAACGCCCCGCGGGCGGGCGCCGCTCGGGTCGCACGATGCGCACACGGTCTTGCCGGCGCTCGCGTCGTAGAGAAACACCTCCTCATCGCGCGCGCCCTGCGCTTCGGGGTTGGCGTCACGGTTGTCATAGCCGGCGATCGCTTCCGCTTCCTGGGACATGAACGCGAGGTAGCGCCCGTTCGGCGAGACACGGGAGGTCAGCTGACCGAGATCGCTGAGCAACTTCGGCGGATACCAGTCCGGCGAGTCCTCGGCGGACAGTCGCGCGACCAGCCGCACGCCCCAATGGGGGGCGCCCCCACCTTCTTCGTAGCGGTCGACGTAGAGGTTGCACTGCGCCCCGGGCTGCGGTTCGGGACGGCACTGCCCCGGGCTGGCATCAGACGCGAGGGCGCCGTCAGCCACGAAGTAGACGATCGACCCGTTTTCGCCGGCGCCGATCACGAGCCCTTGAACGTCGGCCGGTTCGCCGCCCGCCTGCGCGGTCAAATCGGTGAGGGCGCACGACGGACCGCTTTCGCCTTCGGCGATTTCGCACACGTACAGGTCGGGCCTGCCCGGATCCGCGCCCGCTCCCGGCGTCAGCCGCTGCTGGTCGGTGAAGAACACACGTGAGCCGTCGGCGCTGGCCGTCTGGAAGACAGGGTCCGGGCTGTTCGCGCCGGAGCCGCCCTGGACCGCGTCGAGCTGGATCGATTCCCCGCGGAGGGTGTCGGTCATGTACAGATGGCCCTGGGCGCTCCAGAAGGCGCGCGTGCCATCGTTGGAGAGCGCATGCCTCACCTGGCTGCCTTCGAGCCCCAGCGAAGGGGATTCCGCCGGCGTGCGTTCGCTTCCGGGCAGCACGCTGAGGAGCGTTAGCTTGCCGGCGCGCCACTCGTAGAGGTTCTCGCCGGCGCTCGCGGAGCCTGCGGTGAGCGGCGCCGGCGATTCGATCACAGCGGCGCTGAGATCCGGGGTCGCGTCGCGGAACACGAGCTCTTTCGCCCCGCCGAACGCGGCGCCCGCCTGCGTGTTGGCGGCCGTCACGAGCGCCAGATAGCCGGGATTGCGCTCGACCGCGCCGTTCTGCTGCGCCTGAGCGTAGATGCCCGCTTCAGACCACGATCCGCCACCGGGCGCCGGGGCGATCGGCTGGTCGTCGCGCAGGTAGATCGTCTTTTCCTGCTTGCCCTCTTCGGCTTCGCCGGCGGGGGGCGAGAGCGGCGGTTCGGCCAGCGGGCCGCCGCCGGGGAAGGGCTGCACCAGCGCGAGGGCCAGGTTCGAGGAAAAGAACTGGTACTCGGGAGCGACACCGAATTCCAGGCCGTCGCCGTGTTCGTTGGGTGTGACGATGTCCTGCGAGGCCCATCCATGGCGGCCGCGGGTCGCGAGCATCTGCGTCACTTCGATGCTGCGGCTGCCTTCGGCTTCCCCCGCCGGTTCGCTGGCGACATACGCGATCGCCTGGCCGTCCGCCGCGGCCTGGATCACGCCTCCCGCTTCGGTCTGTGCCTGCACACCGCCGCCTGTGGGCGATGAGACCAGCTCCCAGCCGCGCGCGTCCGCCGTCGCTTCGCCGCTCGAGGGCGGCGTCGTGAAGCTCGCTTCCGCGCTCGCCACCGTCTGTTCGCGGCCGCCGGCAGCGTTGGTGGCAAGCACCCGGAAGCGATAGCCGGTGGCCGGCGCCAGACCGCCGGCGAGGACGCTCACCGGATCTTCCCCGTAGCCGGCGGCCAGCTCGCCCGCGGGCGCCGGCAGCTGCCGGCACGGCGCGTCGCACGGCTGGTCAGCCCCCGGAACGCTTGCGGACGGAGATACCCTGAACACGTAGCTGGTGGCCGCGCCCGTGGGGTCGATCTGCGCGTCGAGCTGCGCAGAGGTCCCGCCAACATCCTGACTGGCCACCTCGGCGATGCTCGGGGCGCCTTCGCCTTCGAGCCCGAACACATCGATTCGCCGCGCGCCGCCCTCGGCCACGTAGACGAGATCGCGAGCGCTGTCGACCGCCACGCCCGTGGCTTCTCGCAGCGGTTCGCCGGGCAGGAGCCGTTGCACGAGCGCGCCGGAGGAGTCATAGACCGCCACGCCGTCGCCGTGGTCGACGAACACATCCCCGCTCGAGGGATCCGACGGGCTGGTGGACTGATCCGCCGCGACGCCCGTGACCGGTTCGTGGTCGAGTTCTTCCAGCAGCGCCAGCAGCGTGGGTTCAGAGCCAGCCGGCTCGAACAGCGCCTGCTTGCCGATCACATCGGCCGGTTCGCCACCGCTGTGGGATTCGTGGCCAAGGTAGACGTTGCCGCTGCCGTCCAGCGCGATCCCAAACGACGCGTTGTTCTGATATCCCGGTTCGCTTTCGAAAGTCGGTTCCAGCACAGCGGCGCCCGGGCACGAGGGCACAGCCTTCTTCGCGAATTCCGGGCAGGCCTTGTTGGGCTCGGCGTTGCTGAACGGGTAGATGTCTTCTTCGTCGTAGACCCACAGCGCCCCGTCTGGATCGACCGCGATGCCGTGCGGTTCTTCGAAGGCTTCACCGTGCGCGTGGGTGATATGGGTCAGCGGTTCGCCTTCAGGCCCGAACTTGTCGATCGCCCCTCGCCCTTCCCTGCCGATAACTTCGACGTACACGTCGCCTCGGGAGGGGTCTTCCGGCTCGGTCGAGTTATCGACGGCGATCGAGCGGGCGCCGCTGAGCTCAAACTGCCCGAATCCCACCAGCCCCGCGCGACATTCGTGCGTGCAACGCTCGTATTCCTTGTTGCCGTTCTCGACGCCCCAGCCCCAGACTTCGACCAATTCGTGGGCGCCGTTGAAACGATCGACCCGGTTGTTGCCGGCGTCGACGACATATAAGTCACCGCCGGCTTCGTTCACAGCGACGCCCTGTGGGTCGCTCAGCCCGCCTTCGGAGGCGGCGAGGGCGAACGATTCGGCGAGGACGTGTCCGCGCTGGCTGAGCGCGAGCGCCGACCCGACACCGAGCGAGCAGACGCCGGCTGCAAGCGCCACCGCACCCGACACGGCGAGCGCGCCCACCCGCCCCGTCAGCCGGCCCTGCAACACCCCAAACACCCGCTCCAGCAGCCGGCCCTCCAACACCCCAAACGGTCGACCGTGCGCCGTGGCGAGAACGTCCTTCCCGAGCTTCTGTTGGCGCCCACCTGGCTTCATCGCCGCTCCTTGGCCGGTGGCGTGTGGGACGCGGATCGCCCCACACGCCAGCAATGCCGGTGTCTCGTGCTAAAGCGCGATCACGCTTTCAGCTCGAGTTCTTCTCCCTTGTTCGTGATTTCGGTCGACTCGCCAGATTCGAACGGGGCGCCCCATAGTTCCGTGCCGGTTTTGGTGATTTCCGTCCCGAGCGTGTCTTTGGACTGTCCTTCGAGGTTCTGCACGTGCTGTCGGCCCGCCGACTGCGTGAAGCTCAACGTGGCGACCTTGGTGAACACGTTGATCGGACTGGTCAAGACACCGATCACCGAGCCGGACACCCGCAGTTCGAGTTCGCCACAGGTGAACTTGGCCTCGTACGTCCCGCTTTCGGCGGACAGGTCAACGCCGACTTCATGCGTTGCTTTGTTGATGTAGCCGACTTCACCTTTCAACGGGTTCGTCTTGACTTCGCCTGCCTTGCCGGTGTTTTCACATTGGTGACCAGAGAGTTCGCAGCCCTTGAAGGTCACGATCACTTTGCCCGCGGCTTTCGGGCCCGTGAAGGACCCTTCGTCGGCGCTCGAACCGCAGGTGACGCCACCGAGACCAATCACTTCCAGGTTGGCGCCTTTGCCCTTGCCCTTGAATTTCTTGCCCTTGCCGATGCCTTCCTGCAGGATGTACTTGTTCTTCTTGCCTTCAGCCCGTTCGGCTTCGCTGGCTTCGATCGAGCATTTCTTGTCGGTGTACTTTCCTGTGTACTTCTTTTCGACCTTCGGCGCTTTGGCGCATTCGTACAGCGCCGGTTCGGCGGCAAACGCCCCCGCCGGCGCCAGCGCCGCCACGACGAAGCCCAGCACCAGCAAGACCCCGCATCCCTTTACGATCTTCATCAGCTGCTCCCTTTCCATTGATCCACACTTACCGTTGCCGCTTCCCACTGCCGACCGCCCCGCAAGGCCAACGCCCCGCAGAGCGGTCCCTTGTGTGTCCTAGCGCTACTTCGTCGCTTTCAGCTCGATCGGTGTTTCGAGCGTGTACGAGAAATTCGCGGTCATCGAGACCGGTTCCCAGCGGTTTTCAAGAAACGCCTCCAGGCCGGCCTTGCGGCCGTCTTCGAAGCGTACGGGCGTCTCCTGACCCGGCGAGCTCTGGCTGAATGTTTCGGTGTACGCGCCCGACATCTGATTGACAGGCTCGATCACTGAGATCACCGAATTAGGCCCGTGCGGCGCCCCGCCGATCCAAATCGTCCCGATCGCACCTTCGCAAATGATCGGGGATAACAAGCGTTCCCTTTCGACCGGCGCGTACGCCATGCCGACTACCGGTGTAGGTTCGTGCTTGCCGGAGATGATGCCGAGCTTCGGATGCCACCCTTTGCCTTCTTCTTCCTGTTCACGCTGAAGAATGTTGTCGATTTCCCCTTCTTCTTCAAACTGGGTCGCGCACTCCCGGCCTTCCGAGCCGCATTCGGCGAACTGCCAGCGAGGCGTGCCTGCGCCGCTGGGCCCGATCAGTTCGGCGACGCTGCTGTGCCGCATCCTTTCGCACGCGATCCGCTTTCCGGCTGCGGTTTCGAATGCGATTTCTCCGCTCATCGTCAGTTCGCCTTCCGCCGACTGGTCAAAGCCTTCGAGCTGTGTCCATTCGTAACCGCCGCCGTACACTCCTTTGTGCTTTTTCGCTTTCACCGTGCAGGCCGCGTCTTCGTAGCGACCACCGCTTCCACCGGTCGCTTCGCATTTGCCCCATTCCGGCTTGAACGCCTGCGCGGCGCTCACGGCGCCGAGCATGAGGATCGCGGCCGCCAGCGCCACCACGCACCCCGTCAGCTTTCTCTGAGATTCCATTTGCTTCACCTGCTCCTTTCCATGCCTAGCTGTGCCCAGCGCGACGACCTGGGGCTGTCTCCCGCGCGGAGAGCGCCAAATCCGGCGGCGCGCCCCGCGTCCCAGTGGTCTCGATGACCATCGCGGACCCGAGATCTGCGTCCCCGGGCGTCGACCCGACTCGCTACGTCGAGCTGACTCGCTGCGCCCACGCTCTCGGCCGATGCCCCTGTCCTCCAGACCCCTCATCTCTCCCCCTGCCATCAACGTAAGAACACAAACTTATTGACCTGGGGTCACTGTAGTCGTCCAGCTTCGAGCTGTCAAGGGGTGGCCGAGCGCTCACCGTGCGGCCGGAAGCCGGGCAGCGAGCAGGCGGCGGGACGCTCGACTCCTCGCCTCGACCCATCACCCCCGCCCGCCCCGGTCACAAGCACCGAGTCATAAGCACTCGTGCTTATTATGGAGGCGGAGAGGCAATGAGACAGTTGGGAGGGGCACATGTCGACATCTCGATCCAAACGCACGACCTCGAGGCGTGCGCCGGCGCCGGCGCGCTCAGGCCGACCCGACGCCTGGCAGCGCGAGCGGCTGTTCGCCGCGATGCTCGACGAGGTGGCGGCCAACGGGTACGAGCGCACCCGAATCGGCGCGGTGGCTGCACGCGCGGGACTCGACGAGGATGCCTTCCACAGGAACTTCCCCGACAAGGAAGCGTGCCTGCTGGCGGCGTTCGACTCGCTCACCGCGCAGATCCACGCCCACATGGTCTCGGCCTATCAGGCGCCGAGCGCCGGCTGGCACGCGTCGGTGCGGGCGGCGGTGGCCAATACGATCCGCTCGGTCTACGCGCGACCGGGAGTGGCCAGGGTCTACCTGTCGGACATGGCCATGCTGGGACCACGCGCGCAAGCCCATCAAAGCTGGGCGTTGATGCTGTTCGGGCAGACGCTCGCCGAGATGCTGCGCGACTCCCCAGATGATCACGCCACGACCCCCGACGAGCTGAGCTCCACGGTCCAGAGCGTCTGGCAAAAGCTGGCCGACGGCGTCAGCGCCGTCTCTCCGGGATCCGCCACCGCGAGCTTTCCAGACAGCCGCCGCGAGCAGCTGCTGAACGCGATCCTCCAGCTCCTCCCGGGCGCCGCGCCGTGATCCCAGTGGCCGCGATTTACGCTGGGACCTCCGCAGAGGCCGCGGCTCCACAAGACACTCGATTTTGTTGGCGTAAGAATTTATCTTTATCATATGAACGTTGTGTCCAACGCTATTGGACACAACGTCCAGGTGAAGGTCGAGATAGGGTCCACCTGCAATGGCTCCGGTCAAGCCAGCAGACGACGTTCGAACGAGGGGCGCCGGCAAGCTCGCGCCCGGCCTGCGGCTGCCACGAGAGGTCGTCAGCCAGAGCCAGCGCGAACGCCTGACGATCGCGATGATCGAACTGGTCGACCTCCAGGGTTACCCCCAGACCGGCATCGCCGAGCTCACCTCCCGCTCGCACGTCTCGCGGGGAGCGTTCTACGAGCACTTCGCCAACATCCAGGACTGCTTCGCCGCGGCGTACGACACCCAGGCCGCCAGATGCGCCGCCCAGCTCGTCTCCGCGTACAACACCCCCGGCCTGAAATCCCTCCCGCGCGCGCGCGCGACGCTCGAGGCGTTCGAGCGCTTCGCCCACACCTGGCCGCCCGCCAGCCGCGTGTGCCTGGCCGACGTCCTGACCGTCGAGCACGGCGCGATCGAGCAGCGCTCGCAGGCCGGCGCGGCGGCCCGCGCGATCCTGCAGGCCGCGCTCGGCTCGGGGACCACTCTCGAGCAGAACCTCGCGATCGCGCTCACCACCGCCACGGTCGGGGCGATGCGCCGCGTCACCTACAACCACCTGCGCGCCGAGCGCGAGGACGCGAACGCCACCCAGGCAAGCGCGGCGCCGGCGAGCGACGAGCTCTCGGAGGCGATGCTGGCGTGGATGCTCAGCTACAGGAGCCGGGGCGAGCAGAAGCGCGCGAGCCGCTCAACCCGCGGGGGCGCGACCCGCGGGGGGGCGCGCCAACGGACGAGCGCCGCGCGCACCCGGGACGCTGCGCGCGCGCACTGCGCCACCCCGGCGGCGGCGGCTGACAGCGAGGTCGAGACCGCGGCCGACGCGCGCGCGCGCATCATGCAGGCGGTGCTGACGGTGGCTGGCCGCAAGGGCTTGGCCGCGATGACTCATCGCGACATCGCGACCACCGCAGGCGTGTCCTACAGCACCATCTACAAGCACTTTCCCGACAAGCAGCAGGCGCTGCTGGCCGTGTGCGAGCAGATCGACGAACGCCTCACCACGCCGATGCGCCAGGCCGCAGCCGCGGCCGAGGACCACTGGCCGACGACCGTGCGAGAGGGCCTGCGCGCGTACCTGCAAGCCGCCGCCGCCGAACCGGCCGCCACCCGCGTGATGGCGCTGCAGGCGCTCAGCCTGGGACACGTGGGCCTGCGCTTTCTGGATCGGCGCGCCGAGGCGCTGAAGGGACTCCTGGCCGGCGCTCCCGAGCCACGCTCGACTGAGTACGCCCACGCGATCTCAGACGCGCTCGTCGGCGCCATTCTCGAGATCGTGCACGAACACGCCCTGAGCCGGAGTGTCGAGTATCTCCCCCGGCAGCTGCCGGCCCTCACCTACATCGTCCTGGCCCCCTACATCGGCGCTCGCGACGCGGCGCTGATCAGCGCAGAGGCCTGACCTCACGCGGCCACGCCCGCGGCAGGCGCGCGGGCCACGCCGCTCACTCCAGTGGCAGATGCAGATTATGCCGCGCAGTCCCGGCAGGCCCCGTGCAACACGATCTCGTGCTCTGACACGTCCATCGGCACGCGCTCGCTGAGCGTCTCGATCGCACGCTCGAGCCCCGGGTCTGAGAACGGCATCACCACGCCGCACTCGTCGCACACGAGGTGATGGTGGTGTCCTGAGTGCTCGTTGACCCGCTCGTAGCGGACCATCGCCTGGCCGGTTTCCACGCGCTGCACGAGTCGTAGGCGCTCCAGCTCGTCGAGGATCCGGTACACGCTCGCGCGGCTGACGCCCTTGCCGGCTGCGTTCGCACCCCGGGCCCCTGCATTCGCCGCTCCCACTGCGCCCACCGGCCCTTCGGCCGACTTGCTCCGCTCGGCGCCCCGCGCCCGCAGCGCATCCTCGATCTCCTGCGCGCTGAGCGCGCACTGCTGAGCATCCAGCAGCTCCAGCAGCGCCCTGCGCGCCCCGCCGCGGCGGTGGCCGGCGGCGGTGAGCGTCGCTTCGGCGCGCTCGATCCAGTCGCTTGTCGCGGTGGCGGCGGTGACGGTGACTGGGCTCATGTGAGAATGGTATGGCGTTCGGGGGGATGGGTCGCATAGGGCATCTCGGATGTCCCTCCCGCGGCCTCCCCGCCCGCGCCTGTGGCGCCCGCGGCCCCGCCCCGGCGCCCGCTGAAGGCAGCCCATCCACGACCGAGCGCGTAGAGCACCGCGGCGGCGGAGCCCACGAAGAACCCGATCGGGTAGTCGGTCGTGTAGGACAGGGCGATCGCCGCCCACACGGTCATGAGCGCCAGCGCCACCGACAGGGCCAGCGCACGCCCCGGGCGGTCGGTGAACGAGCGCGCCGCCGCGGGCGCGCCGATCATCAGGCTGAAGATCAACAGCGTGCCCACGACCGGCACGGTCATCGTCGTCGCCAGCGCGACGACGAGCAAGAAGCAGAGCTCCATCCTGGCGGCGCCGATCCCTCGCGCCTGCGCGACGTCCCCGAGTACTGAGGAGAGCATCAGCGGCCGGTACAGCAACGCGATCGCGAGCACGGACACGGCGGCGAGCGCGATCGTGGGCGCGAGCTCGGTGGGGCTGATGCCGAGCACCTCGCCGAACAGCAGCGAGTAGATCTCCGGCGCGTACTCGACGGTCATGCTGAGAAACAGCGCGCCGAGACCGAGCATGAACACGAGCACCAGCGCAGTCGCCACGTCGTGGCGGCCGCGGCGTCCGATCCAGGCGATCCCGAGCGCTCCGAGCACCGCAAAGACACCCAGTCCGACGATCGTGTTGACGCCGATCAAGGTCGCGCCCGCGGCGCCCGCAAACGCGCCGTTGGGGATCGCGTGGGCGACGAACGCGGCGCCGCGCAGCACGACGAAGAACCCCACGACCCCCGCGACGACCGCGACGATGCTCGCCACCACCCAGGCGTTGACCATGAATCCTTGGAACATCTCCGTCTCTCTTCCCTCTGACTCCGTCCGCGCCCCTAGGCCGCCGGCTCCGCCACCCCGACGGGGGCGCGTTCGCCGCGGCCGACCTTGGCGGCACGGGCTCGGAACAGGGCCGGCAACCCGGCGAGCAGGTAGAACAGGAGCACGAGCGTCACGACGAAGAAGCTGACAGGCCAGCCGTGCCCGGCCGGCGGCCAGCGGAAGCTGTCGTAGGCGAGCACGATCCCGATCCAGGTGGCGGCGAGCGCGAGCAGGCTGGCGGTGAGCATCGCGCGGCCGGGTCTCTTGGTCAAGCGCAACGCGGTGGCGGCGGGGCCGATCAGCAGCGCGGTCGAGAGGATCGCTCCGATCGTGATCGCGGCGAGCGCGACCGCGAGCGCGAGCGCGAGCAGATACAGCGCGCCGACGAGCCGGACCGGTATCCCCCGGGCAGCCGCGAGCTCCGGGCTGATCGAGCTGAGCAGCAGCGGCCGGTACAGCGCCGCGATGGCCGCGACCGAGACAGCGCTGAGCAGTACCACGAACGGGATCGTGGAGCTCGCGACCGCGAAGATCGACCCGAACAGGATCGTGACCGTCGCGCCGGTCGTGCTGGTGGAGGTGGTGTCGAGGTACAGGAACAGCGCCGAGAGCCCGAGCGCCGCGCCCAGCACGATCCCGGTCGCGAGGTCCCGCCCCCGGGCGCGCTGCACCCCGATCGCCTCGAGTGCCGCCGCGGCGGCGACGCCGGCGATCGCAAAGCCCCATAGCGGTCCGACCCCGACCAGGTACGCCCACGACCCGCCCGTCGTCCCGATGTCGCCGAAGGCGTGGCCGGCGAACGACTGGCCGCGCAGCACCGTGAACACCCCGACCACGCCCGAGACGATGGCCACCAGCAGCCCAACGACGATCGCGACCTCGACGGGAGAACTGTGAAAGAACCCGGGGGCGAACACCAGTGCGAGCAAGTCGCTCACGAGACGACCTCCGCCTCCGCCTCGGGAAACCGCAGCTCGTGGCCGCTCAGATCCCGTTCCCCGGGTGCCCCCGCGACGACGATCACCCGGCCGTGGACGTGCAGGACGTCCACGTGGTGGCCGTACAGCCGGCTGAGCACGTCGCCGCGCACGACATCCTGCGCCCGCCCGCTGACGGCCCTCCCGGCGGCCAGGTACACGACGTGATCCATGACCGGCAGCAGCGGATTGATCTCGTGGGCGGAGATGAACACCGCTATTTGCTGCTCTGAGGCGATGCTGGCCAGCAGCGCGACCACTTCGTCGGCGCTGCGCAGATCGAGATTTGCCAGCGGCTCGTCCAGCAACAGCAGCCGCGGCCGGCTGATGAGGGCGTGGGCGATCAGCACCCGTTGCTGCTCACCCCCCGAGAGCTGCCCGATTCGGGCGTCCGCAAACGAGCGCGCGTCGACCGCCTCGAGCATCTCCTCGATCCGCGCGGCGCGGCGCTTGGAGGGGAGTGCGAACCCGAGCCTGTGGGCGTCGAGACCGAGCCCCACGAGATCGCGCGCGCGCAGTGGCGCGTCCGGGTCGAGCAGGAACTTCTGCGGTACGTACCCGATCTGCTGGCCGATCGAAGATCCGGCGATCTTCGATCGGCTGTGGCGCGAGCGCGGGCGCCCCGCGAACAGCACCCGCCCGGCGGTCGCGGCTTGTAACCCCAGGATCACCCGAAACAGGGTCGTCTTACCGGCGCCATTGGAGCCGATCAGCCCGGTGAACTCGCCCGCGCCGACGCGAAAGCCAACGTCGCGCAGAATCTCGCGACCCGACAGTCGCACGCAGACCCCGTCGACCTCGAGGATCTCCTGCCGCTCGGGCGCTGGCGGCGCCTCGTGCAGTACCTCGCGCGGCGTCGCCTCGTGCGGCGCCTCGTTCATGGCACGAGCTTCTGCGTGGAGACCTTTTCCTTCACTGCCCGTTCCAGCGCCTGCACCTCGGCGAGCATCCACGACTGGTAGTCATAGCCGGGAACCGGCATCGTCTCGTACACGCCGACGACCGGGATGCCTTCCTTGAGCGCCAGTTCCCTGAAGGAGTTGGTCAACGTGTCGGTCACCTGCTGGTTGTACACGAACACCTTGACCTCGTGCCGCGTGAACAGGCCGTTCTGGAGCGTGACGTCCTGTGGCGCCGGGTCGGTCCCGTTCATGATCGCCGCCTGCAGCGTGAACGGGGTCATGTTCTGCGTGCCGGCGGCTTGCAGCATGTAGTCGCCGACCGGCTCGGTCGTCGCGACCGGCGTGTTCGGATAGGCGGCTCTGAACTTCGCGAGCGCCGCGTACCACGGCTTCAGCGATTCTTCGAAGCGCTTGGCGTTTTCATGGAAGTACGCGGCGTGCGCGGGCTGGAGCGCCGACAGGTCGCTGACCAGCGCCCTGGCAAGCGCCGGCATCGTCTGCGGTTTGTACCAGAGGTGCGGGTTCGGGGTCGAGTCCGGCAATCCGAGCAGTTTTTGAACGTTGATCACCTTCCGCGAGCCGCTGGAGGAGGCCGACTCGATCTTTTCCATGTACGTGTCGTACCCCACCCCGTTTTCGACGATCAGCCCGGCCGCGCTGACCTCCTGCGCGACGCTCGGGCTGGCCTCGAAGGTATGGGGGTCGGTGTTGGGGTTGCTCTCGATCGCGCTCACCTTCACGTACTTGCCGCCGATCTGTTCGATCACGTTCGCGTACTCGTTCTCGGCGCCCACCGCGACGATCCGCCCGCCCGACGTGCCGCCCGAGTCACTGGCTCCGCAGCCGGCAATGCATACGACCGCCAACGCACAGATCGCCATCGTGACGGCGCTCGTGCGGGGAGGGACGCGCAGAGAGATTCGATTCATGGGAGCAGAGGTCCTTTCGGCTAGAGGCGTTGGCGAAGTTCGATCCGGGACCCTACCACAGAAACGAGACTGAGTCTTATTCTTGTGTGAAGGGGTTTTCGTCGGCACCGCCACCGGCGCCCGGCCTGCGGGCGAGTCAGCCCCCCTGGGATCCCGGCCCACCCCTCGTCCTACAGCCCAGCGCCAGGCGGCGTATGATCGAGCGTGGATGTCAGCTCCCGAGCTCACCCGCGAGCAGATCGAGCACCTGGAGAAGCGCTACGGCAACCGCTACCTGCTCGAGCCCGCGCCCGACAACGAGCTGCCGAAGATCGGGATGACGGCCGAGGAAGCCGCCGGGTTGATCGAAAAGGAGATGGTCCTCGACGGCATCCCGATGCGCAATCTCGCGACGTTCGTGACGACCTGGATGGAGCCCGAGGCGGTGCAGGTGATCACCGAAAACCTGCACACGAACTTCATCGACCACGCCGAGTACCCGCGCACCGCCGAGATCGAGCAGCGCTGCATCCGCATGCTCGCCGACCTCTTTCACGCCCCGGGCGAGACGACCGGCGCCCGCACGCAGGGCTCATCGGAGGCGATCATGCTCGGCGCGCTGTCGCTGAAGTGGAAGTGGCGCGAGCGCCGGCAGGCCGCGGGGAAGTCCACGGATCGACCCAACCTCGTGTTCGGCGGGGACGTGCACGTCGTGTGGGAGAAGTTCTGCCGCTACTTCGACGTCGAACCGCGGATCGTGCCGTTGGCGCCCGACAAGTACACGATCGGGCCCGAGGATGTCGAGCCGCACATCGACGAGAACACGATCGGTGTCGCCGCGGTGCTCGGCACGACCTTCACCGGGCATGCCGATGACATCCGCGGGATCAACGACCTGCTCGTGTCGTTGAAGAACGACAAGGGCCTCGACGTGCCGCTGCACGTGGACGCCGCCTCGGGCGGGTTTGTGTGGCCGTTTTTGTACCCCCACTCCGAGTGGGACTTCCGCCTGGAGCAGGTCCGCTCGATCAACGTCTCCGGCCACAAGTTCGGCCTCGTCTACCCGGGCATCGGCTGGCTCGTGTTCCGGGAGAAGTCAGACCTGGCGGAGGATCTCGTCTTCTACGAGAACTACCTCGGCAAGACCGACGCCACCTTCACGCTCAACTTCTCTACCGGCTCCTCGATGGTGCTCGCCCAGTACTACAACTTCATCCGCCTCGGCCGCTCCGGCTACCGCTTCGTGATGGAGACGATGAAGTACAACGCCCGCACGCTCGCGCACGAGATCGCCAAGTCCGGGCACTTCGAGCTCGTCGGCTCAGACGATCAAGAGCAGCTGCCACTGGTGGCCTTCAAATTGACCGAGGGCCACGCCTACGACGAGTTCGACGTCGCCGCCCAGCTCGCCGCCGAGCGCGGCTGGATGGTTCCCGCCTACACGCTGCCCCCGAACGCCACGCACGTCAAGATCCTGCGCGCGCTCGTCAAGGAGACGCTCTCCTATTCGCTGACCGTCTGCCTGGGTGAGGACATCGCTGAAGCCTGCGCGACCCTGGACAAGAAGGGCGGGCTGCACCCGGCCGATCGCGCGCGGGTCAAGACGAATACCGGGTTCTGAGATCAGCGGGTTCGGTTCCGGGGGTTTGTGAAGGCGAGGGTCGTGACCTACACTTTTTCAAGTTTGGTAACTATGGTATCGACCCTTTAAGGCCGTTTGAGAACACTCTACCCCGACAGTTCTATATACTATAGTATCGACCTTTAACGTCGTTTGGGGAACGTCTCTCATCCCACCCCGGAGTCGCCCGCGGCCGGGGTCTCGCCGGCGCTTTCGTTCAGCTTGCGCCGGCGATCGATGATCAGCACCGCCGCGACGACGATTATCACGACGATCAGAATCCCGCCCGCGACGTACCTGAGCGTGTGGTGCGTCGCTTGCGCCGGTTTGGCTTTGGAGACCGCGATCGCGTAGTGGGCCCCGTTCGCGCCCGCCAGCACGATCAGGTGTTCCTGAACGCCTGATCCTTGGTAGACGACCGTGTAGTGGGCGTGGTTGACCATCGACACGTGCACGTGCCCGGGCGCGGGGCTCGGGTGGAACGTCAGGGCAACCACTTCGCGGTGCTTGAGCTGGCCTTCCAGCGCTGAGAGCCCCTCGGGGGTGAAGTGGACCACGGCCGTCGTGCCTTCGGCGGCGCTCGCGCTGCCCGCGGCGGCCAGGCCAGTGGCGAGGGACAAGGCCAGGACCAGCGGGAAAATCGCGCCCAGCAGCAGCGCGCGCAGTGCTCGTATCGATCTCATGCGCGAGACCCTACTGATGCCGGCCGACGCCAGTAGCATCCTCCGTGCGAGGGACAGTCGTGCGCGTATCCGAGGCCCGTTCGAGCGGGCCTCTCGCGTCTGTTACTTCCGCGCCGCTTTGATCGCCTTCGCGCGGTCGATTTTGCTCAGCACCACCTTGCGCGGGCGCACCGACTGCGGGGTGACCTCGACGGCCTCGTCGCTGCGCACGAACTCCAGGGCCTCGTCGAGCGTCGGCTTGTGGTGGGTGTCCAGGCGCACGAGCACGTCGGAGGTCGAGGAGCGCATGTTCGTGAGGTGCTTCTCCTTGCACGGGTTCACGTCGAGGTCCTCCGCGCGGGCGTTCTCGCCGATGATCATCCCTTCGTATACCTCCTCGCCGGGTCCGACAAACAACGTCCCCCGCTCCTGCAGAGTCATCAGCGAGTACGTCGCGGTCTGCCCGCGGCGATCTGCCACCAGCGCGCCGGTCGTGCGCGTGAGGATCTCGCCCGCCCACGGCTCCCAACACTCGAACACGTGGTGCATGATCCCCGTCCCCCGCGTCTCGGTCAGAAACTCCGTCCTGAACCCGATCAGCCCGCGCGCCGGCACCAGGTAGTCCATCCGCACCCAGCCGGTGCCGTGGTTGGCCATGTGCTCCATCCGGCCCCTACGCGCCGCCAACAGCTGGGTGACTGTGCCGACGTGCTCCTCGGGCACGTCCACCGACAGGCGCTCCACCGGCTCGTTGCGCTTGCCGTCGATCTCGCGCTCGAGCACATGCGGCTGCCCGACGGTCAGCTCGAACCCCTCGCGGCGCATCATCTCCACGAGGATCGCGAGCTGCAGCTCGCCGCGGCCCTGCACCTCATAGGTGTCCGTCCGCTCGGTGTCCCCCACGCGCAGCGACACGTTGCCGACGAGCTCCTGATCCAGGCGCGCGCGGATCTGGCGCGCGGTGATCTTGTCGCCCTCCAACCCCGCCAGCGGCGAGGTGTTCACGCCGATCGTAATCGACATCGCCGGTTCGTCGACTGTGATCACGGGCAGCGGACGCGGGTCCTGCGGGTCGGCCAGCGTCTCACCGATCGTGACCTCCGCGATGCCCGCCACCGCGATGATCTCCCCCGGCCCGGCCTCGGGCGCATCGACGCGATTGAGCGCGTCTGTGACGTACAGCTCTGCGACCTGGGCTTTCTGGACCCGACCGTCCGCCCGGCACCAGGCGATCTGCTGACCCTTTTTGATCGTGCCGTTGCGCACGCGACAGATTGCGAGGCGACCAACGTAGGGGGAGGCGTCGAGGTTCGTGACGAGCGCCTGCAACGGATGCTCGGGGTCGTACATCGGCGGCGGGATCCGCTCCAGCAGCAGGTCGAGCAGCGGCGCGAGGCTGCCCTGTGCCGGCAGTGGCTCGGTGTCGGGGTCGTAACGCAGCGAGGCGATGCCGGCCTTGGCATTGGTATAGACGATCGGAAACTCGATCTGACTCTCATCCGCGTCGAGGTCCAGGAACAGCTCGTAGACCTCATCGACGACCTCGGCGACGCGCGCATCCGGGCGATCGACCTTGTTGATCACGAGGATCACCGGCAGCTTGGCCTCCAGCGCCTTGCGCAGCACAAACCGGGTCTGTGGCAGCGGACCCTCGGAGGCGTCGACCAGCAGCAGCACCCCGTCGACCATCGTCAGCCCGCGCTCGACCTCCCCGCCGAAGTCGGCGTGTCCGGGGGTGTCGACGATGTTGAGCTTGACGTCCTTATACCTGAGCGATGTGTTCTTGGCGAGGATCGTGATCCCCTTCTCGCGCTCGAGGTCCATCGAGTCCATCACGCGCGTGGCGACGTCCTGGCCCTCGCGGAACGCGCCCGACTGCCACAGCATCGCGTCCACGAGCGTGGTCTTGCCGTGGTCGACGTGCGCGACGATCGCGACGTTGCGGATGTCGTCTCGGGGGATGAGGGTCACGGCGGGGAAGGGTAGCGGCGGGGGTGTGAAGGGGTTGTAAAGGAGCGGGTCGTGACATATCCTTTTTCAAGTTTGATAACTATAGTATCGACCCTTAACGTCGTTCGAGAAGACTCGTTTTCGGCCTGGTAGCTACCATGGCATTGACCCTTAACGTCGTTTGAGCAACCTCTATCGCGCCACTGCGCGAGGCGCCATGCGCAGACCGAACCTGGCCAGCGCCGAGGGGTAGCGCTCGGCCTTGGCGACGACCTCCTCCAAGGCGGCGGCGAAGCGGCGCACCTCGGACTCCTCGACCACGAGCGGCGGCAGCGCCTTGATCACGTTCATGCGGTGGCCGGCGACCTGGCAGAAGATCTTGTGCTCGTGGAACAGGGGGACGGTGATCAGCTGGCTGAACAGGCCGGGCTGGCGGCGCTCGACCGACTCCCACATGCGCCGGCCCACCGCGCCCGCGGGCGGTCCAAACTCGATCCCCCACATCAGGCCCAGGCCGCGCACATCGCGCACCACCTCGTAGCGGTCGACCAGGGGACGGGTCAGCTCCATCAACAGCGCCCCCATCCGCTCGGCGCGCTCGATCAAGCCCTCCTCGTCGATCACGGCCAGCGTGGCCAGCGCGGCAGCGGCGGCGAGATCGTTGCCGCCGAAGGTCGATCCGTGGCGTACGGCGCGCTCCATCCCGTCGAACACCCGGTCGAACGCGGCGCGCGAGACGAGCACGGCGCCGATCGGCACGAGGCCGCCCGACAGGGCCTTGGACATGCAGATCAGGTCGGGCTGCAAGTCCCAGTGCTCGAGCGCGAGAAACCTACCCGTGCGCGCGAGGCCGGTCTGGACCTCATCGCACACGAACAGCGCCCCCGCCTCGCGGCACAGCCGCTGGGCGCCGGCGAGATAGCCGTCCGGGGGGAGGTGCACGCCCTTGCCCTGGATCGGCTCGACCACGAACGCGGCGACGTCGCTGCCAGCCCCGACGCCGCCGTCCACTGCCACTACACCGCCGCCCGGACTACCGACCCCAGCCAACGCCCGCTCCAGCGCTTCTAGATCGCCCCACGGAACCGAGTCGCAGCCGGGCACCAGAGGTCCAAACCCCTCGCGAAAGATCGCGTCGCCGTTCAGCGACAGCGAGCCCAAAGTCAGCCCGTGGAACGCGTGCTCGGCGTACAGAACCCGCGGGCGCCCGGTCGCGGCACGAGCGATCTTGATCGCCGCCTCGACCGCCTCGGTGCCGGTGTTGGCGGGCACCATCGCCCCGACCGAGTCCGGCGCACGGGCAAGCAGTTGCTCGGCAAGCACACCACTCAACAGCGTCACCCCCAGCTGCGGCAGGTTGCCGGTGCGCGCCTGCATGACTTCCTCGACCGCCGCCACCGCCCGAGGGTGCGAGCGCCCGATCGCGAACACGCCGTAGCCGCCGAACAGGTCGAGATAGCGCTCGCCGTGCGAGTCGATCAGGTGCGCCCCCTCGCCGCCGCTCCAGGTCTTGTCGAACCCCAGCGTGCGCAGGATCCGCCCCATCTGCGGGTTCAGATACCGGTCGTTGAGCGCCAGCTCCTCGCCGCTGCGGCGCTCGATCAGCTCACGGATGCCACCGGATGCCAGTCCCTCCGACACCGGATCAGCCTAACCGCTGATAGAGTCATCCAACTCATGGCAGGCGGTCAGACACCCAAGCAGAAACAGTCGCACTCGCGTACGGCCAAGCGCCGGGCGCAGCACAAAATCGTGCCCGCGGGCTCGCAGCTGTGCCCGCAGTGCCATCAGCCCAAGCTGCCGCATCGCGTGTGCACGACGTGCGGGTCCTACAAGGGCCGCGACGTGATCGAGGCCGCTCCCACCCCGCTCGAGGGCTAGTCCGGAGCCTGCACGGTGGCGGGCGACACGCAGTCATCCCCGACCGAGGACCTCGCCACCGCCACCACCCCGCTGCGCGAGCGCCCCGCCTGGGCGGCGCTGCAGACCCACTTCGAGCAGATCCGCTCCACGCACCTGCGCGAGCTGTTCGCCTCAGACCCCGCGCGCGGGGAGCGCATGACCGCGCAGGGCGCCGGCCTGTACCTGGACTACTCCAAGAACCGCATCACCGATGAGACGCTCCAGCTGCTGCGGGAACTGGCCAAGCAGTCGGGGCTGCGCGAGCGCACGCAGGCGATGTTCGCGGGGCGGCGCATCAACGTCTCGGAGAACCGCTCGGTCCTGCACGTCGCGCTGCGCATGCCGCGCTCGGCCTCGCTGATCGTCGACGGCGTGGATGTGGTCGCGCAGGTCCATGAGGTGCTCGATCGGATGGCCACCTTTGCCGAGCGCGTCCGCTCGGGGGAGTGGCGCGGGCACACGGGCGAGCCGATTCGCAACGTGATCAACATCGGCATCGGCGGCTCGGACCTAGGGCCGGTGATGGCATATGAGGCGCTGCGCCACTACTCGCGCCGGGACATGGCCTTCCGCTTCGTCTCCAACGTCGACTCGACCGACTTCGTCGAGGCCACCCGCGACCTCGATCCGGCGCAGACGCTGTTCATCGTGTCCTCGAAGACGTTCACGACCCTCGAGACGATGACCAACGCGCGCTCCGCACGGGAGTGGGTCCTCGCGGGCCTGGGCGTGGGCGCTGGGGGCGACGAAAGTGGCCGCGACAGCGGGGCCGGCGGCAGCGGAGTCGACGGCGGCGGCAGCAACGGGGGCGACAGCGCCGGCAGCGGGGACGGGGACGAGAACGCCGCGATCGCCAAGCACTTCGTCGCGGTCTCCACCAACGCGGCCGGCGTGGCCGAGTTTGGGATCGACACCGACAACATGTTCGGCTTTTGGGACTGGGTCGGTGGGCGCTACTCGATGGACTCGGCGATCGGCCTCTCGACGATGCTCGCGATCGGGCCCGACCGGTTCGCGGAGATGCTCGCCGGCTTTCACGCGATGGACGAGCACTTCCGCAACACCCCTCCCGAGGACAACCTGCCCGTGCTGATGGGCCTGCTGTCGGTCTGGTATCGGGACTTCTTCGGCGCGCAGACCTGCGCGGTGCTGCCATACGAGCAGTACCTGGGGCGCTTCCCC
Organism: uncultured Solirubrobacterales bacterium; assembly: GCA_963702185.1. Lineage (GTDB taxonomy): Bacteria > Actinomycetota > Thermoleophilia > Solirubrobacterales > Solirubrobacteraceae > Palsa-744. The sequence goes on along the minus strand of OY969723.1, from coordinate 1,988,411 downwards.
GCCTACCTGCAGCAGCTGACGATGGAGTCCAACGGCAAGCACGTCACGCTCGACGGCGCCCACGTCGACTACGACACCGGCGCCATCTTCTGGGGCGAGCCGGGCACCAACGGCCAGCACTCCTTCTACCAGCTGATCCACCAGGGCACCACGCTCATCCCGTGCGATCTGATCGGCTTTGGCCAGGCGCTGAACCCGCTCGGCTCACACCACGACATCCTCATGTCCAACGTGTTCGCGCAGGCGCAGGCGCTGGCGTTCGGCAAGACGGTGGATGAGGTGCGGGCGCAGGGCACACCCGAGGCGATCGTGCCCCACCGCGTGATGGAGGGCAACCGTCCCTCAAACACGATCCTCGCAGCCCGTCTGGACCCCCACACGCTCGGCACGCTCGTCGCGTGCTACGAGCACAGCGTGTTCACGCAGGGCGTCATCTGGGGGATCGACTCCTTCGACCAGTGGGGCGTGGAGCTCGGGAAGGTGCTGGCCAAGCAGATCATCCCCGAGCTGACGAGCGAGTCAGAGCCCGAGCTCGCGCACGACAGCTCGACCAACGCGCTGATCCGGCGCTACCGGTCGTTGCGGTCTGCATGAAGACCCCAACCAACCACGACCGAAGCCCCCACCCCGCCTGTGTAAAGCCTTTGTGAAAGAGCGGGGCAGTGTATGCACTTTTTGGATTTTGATAACTATGGTATAAGCAAAGTCCCGATAGATAGAATCTGAGCCCTCAAGCCGGGGCCAACGGCGCTAGAGGCAAATACGATGGTTATCAAAACTCAAAAAGAGTACCTCACACCACCCGCCTTTACATTCACTTCACAACGTCCTCTGGCCCGCTGGCCCGCGCCGCCCGACAGGCAAGACGAACCGCCGCACCGCCTGCGCGAACCCGTCGCGATCGTTGGGGCCAGTGACCCGCCGCGCCGCCCGCTGGACCTCGCGGTCGGCGTTGCCCATCGCGATCGACAACCCCGAGCGGGCAAACATCAGCACATCGTTGGGCATATCCCCGATCGTGGCGATCTGCTCCGAGGGGACGTGCAGATGGGCCGACAGGTACTCGACGACGCTGCCCTTGTTGGCCTGGGGATGGGTCACGTCGACGTAGTAGGGCTGCGAGCAGGCCGCGGAGACGTGGTCGCCGAACTGCTCACGCGCAGCCTGCGCCGCCCGCGCGACCGCGTCGTGATCGTCGCTGACGCCCACGACCTTGGCGACATCCCGCAGCCCGTCGTAGTCGGCGCGCACGGTTGGCGGAAACTGGACGGTGGCCGCCTCGCGATCCACATGAGGCCCATCCGGGTTCTGCACATACCAGTCAGAGCCCGCGTAGGCCCACACGTCCAGGCCATGCGCGCTAAGCAGCTCAAACACCGGTCCGAGCAGGCGATCGGGGATCGTGCGCTGCTCGAGCACGGTCATGTCGGGGGCCACGATCACGCCCCCGTTGAACGCCGCGGTGGGCGTGCGCACCCGCAACGGCTCCACCAGCATCTGCATCCCCCGCGGCGGGCGCCCGCTCGTCAGCGCGAACGCGATCCCGGCTTCGTCCAGCTCACGCACGGCCGCGATCGCCGCGTCTGTCAGTTCCTTCGCGGGGGTGACCAGCGTGCCGTCGACGTCGGCCAGCAGCAGGCGGATGGACCCGTCGCCGGACATCAGTAGCTCAACACCAGCGCCCCGCCGCCCGCCGGTTCGGCCCCGCCGCCACCGGCCCCGCCACCGGCCTCGCCCGTGCCCGCCTCGATCTCCGGCGGGTCGGTGCGGGCGTAACGGCGCATCAGCACGAAGTCGACGACCCCCAGCACGACGTACAGCAGCGCGAACCCGGCGATCGTGATGGCGAGCATCGCCGAGGACACGTTCGGCGAGTTGGCTTCGGCGGTCTTCAGCAGGCTCTGCACGATCCACGGCTGGCGCCCGACCTCGGTCAGCACCCAGCCCGCGGTGGCGGCGATGAAGGGGAACGCGATCGCGGCGATCGCCGTGCGCAAAAACCAGCGACTGGACTCGAGCCTCCCCCTGCGGTACAGCCACGCGCCGAGCGCGGCGATCAGGAACATCAGCCCACCGAGATAGGCCATCACGCGCATCGACCAGTACACCGCCTCCACAGGTGGGGTGTATGTGCCCGGCCCGTGTTCGGCCTGCGCTTTGGCCTGCAGCTGGTTCAGCCCGGGGACAGCGGCATTGAACGAGTTGGTGGCCAGGAACGACAGCATTTTGGGAATCGCGATTTGAAAGCTCGGCGTCGGGTCCGCGGCGGAGAAGCCGCCGATCTGAAACAGCGAAAAGCTCGCCGGCTGTTCGGTGTTCCACAGCGCCTCGGCGGCGGCGATCTTCATTGGCTGGTCTTTCTCGGTCACGACCCCGAACTCGCTGCCGACGATCAGATTCACGAACGTGACCGGCACCGCCACGATCAGCGCGACCGCCGCCGCGCGGCGAAACAACTCGGTGTTGCGCCCGCGCAGCAGGTGCCAGCACGCCACCCCCAGCACCAGCATCGCGCCCGTCGTGAGCCCGACGAGGGAGGTGTGCACGAAGGCGCGGATCGCGAAGTTGTTGCCCAGCAGCGCCCCCACGCTCGTCAGTTCCGCCTTGCCGTGCACGAGCCTGTAGCCGACCGGGTGCTGCATCCAGGAGTTGGCGACGAGGATGAAGTACGCCGACAGGTACGTTCCTCCCGCCACCAGCCAGATCGTGGCCAGGTGCACCTTCGGCTTCAGCCGGCCCCAGCCGAAGATCCACAGCCCGAGAAACGCCGACTCCAGGAAGAACGCGGCCAGCCCCTCCATCGCCAGCGGCGCGCCGAACACGTCGCCGACGTACTTGGAATACACCGACCAGTTCATGCCGAACTCGAACTCCTGCACGAGCCCCGTGACGACGCCGACGGCGAAGTTGATCAGCATCAGCGTGCCGAAGAACCGTGTCAACCGCAGCCACTGCTCGTCTTTGGTGCGGTGCCACATGGTCTGCATGCCCGCGACGATCGGCGCCAGCCCGAGCGTGAGCGGCACGAACAGGAAGTGGTAGATCGAGGTCATCGCGAACTGGATGCGCGCGAGATCGACCGTCTTCAGCGCGAGCACGAGTCCGTTCATGTCCCGGTCCCCCCGGCACCCGTCCCGGTCCCCCCGGCGCTCCCAGCGCCCGTCCCGGCCCCTGTCCCGAGCCCCCCGGCTGCCGACCCCCCAGCACCGCCCCCGCCGATCCCGGCCTGGAGCGGGATCGGGCCGTGCTCGATCGAGGACAGCTCGCCGTCGATCACCTGATCCTGGGGCTCGCCCACGCGGGCGCTGATCCAGTCGATCAGCACCTTCAACCGGTGCCCCGGCCCGCCGCCCGACAGGTAGTACATGTGGACCGTCAGGTAGGTGAAGAACGCCGGGCGCCCCGACAGCTCGTGGCCACGGATCTCGCACACCGCCTTGCCGCGCCCGACAACGGCCAGCGCGCCCTTGTCGAAATATCGAAACGGCTTGCTCGCGCCGGGCGCACCGCCCCGGATCGCCTTCGCCACATGGCGTGCCTGCTGGATCGCAACAGTCGCCAGCCCCGGCAGCGGCCTCCCATCCGCCCCCGCCAGCGCGGTGGCATCGCCGATCGCCGAGATCTCCGGATGGCCGGGCACGGTCAGGTCCGGCTGGGTCTGGATGCGCCCCGCGCGGTCGCTCTGCGCACCGGTCGCCCGAGCCAGCGTGACTGCGAACGGCGCCGCCTGCACGCCCGCGGCCCAGATTGCGGTGCGGGCTTCGATCCGCTCCTGCGTCGCGCTCGTCTGCGCCCCGTCCACCCCGCCATCATCCCCGCCGGTCTGGACGGTAACGCCGCGCTCGTCGATCGCGGTCACGCAGGCTCCCTCGCGCACGCTCACGCCAAGCTCTGCGAGATAGCGCGCGACCTTGGCGGACAGGCGCTCGCTGAATGCCGCGGTCACGCGCGTGCCGGCGTCGAGCAGAATCACCCGCACCTGATCGCGCGGGTCGATGCGCTTGAAGTACCCCCGCATCGTGTGCCTGGCGACGATCGCCAGATCGCCCGCGAGCTCCACCCCGGTCGGGCCGCCGCCGACCACGACGAACGTCAGCCACTGCGCACGCTCGGCCGGGTCAGTGCAGCGCTCGGCCTCCTCGAAGCAGCCGTAGATGCGGTTGCGCAAGGCGACGGCGTCAGTGAGCGTCTTCAGGCCGTATGACACCTCGCGCCAGTCATCGTTGCCGAAGTAAGAGGTCTGCGCGCCGCAGGCCACGATCAGGCTGTCGTAGTCCAGGCGCTCGCCCCGGTCGAGCACGACCTGGCGGCGCTCTGTATCGACGTCGGTGGCGCGGGCCATCAGCACGGTCGTGTTGGATGCGCGCTTGACCGCGGCGCGGATCGGCGTGGCGCACTCGCCCGGTGACAGGCCGCCGCAGGCCAGCTGGTAGAGCAGCGGCTGGAACAGATGGTGGCTCGTCGGGTCCACGAGCGTCACCTCCACGTCGGCGCGCCGCAGCTCGCGCGCGGCGGTCAACCCGCCGAACCCACCTCCGACAATCACCACACGCCGAGCACTGCGTGGCATGATCGGCATTGACGATCACGGTACCAGTCCCGCTGGCGCACCGCGAGCGCACCGCAACGCACCGCACAGGCACGGCGGGCACACTGCGAGGCGTGGCGGGGGCGCACTGCGAGGCGTGGCAGACGCACCGCGAGGTGTGGCGGACGCACCCGCGAGCTGATATCCAACTAGCCGAACAGACCGAAGACATAACGAGATCGAGCAAAGGAGCCGGCACGATGGCCACTGACACACCTATGCAACTGGGAATGGTGGGACTGGGGCGAATGGGCGCCAACATCGTGCGCAGGCTGATGCGCGATGGGCATCGCTGCGTGGGCTATGACGTCAGCCCCGACGCGGTGGCGGCCCTGGCGGCCGACGGCGCGACCGGCGCCGACTCGATCGCCGACTTCGTGGCCAAGCTGCAGCCGCCGCGCACCGCCTGGGTGATGGTTCCGGCGGGGGACATCACCGACAAAACGATCGCCGAGCTGGCGCAGGCGATGGAGCCGGGCGACACGATCATCGACGGCGGCAACACCCACTACCACGACGACATCCGCCACGCGCACGAACTGCGCGAGAAAGGCATCCACCACATCGACTGCGGCACCTCCGGCGGCGTGTGGGGCCTGGAGCGCGGCTACTGCCTGATGATCGGTGGCGAGACGGAGGCCGTGCAGCGGTTGAGCCCGATCTTCGCGACGATCGCCCCGGGCGTCGACTCCGCTCCGCGCACGCCCGGGCGCAGCGGCGAGGCGAGCCCCTCAGAGCAGGGCTACCTGCACTGCGGCCCCAACGGCGCCGGGCACTTCGTGAAGATGGTCCACAACGGGATCGAGTACGGGATCATGGCCGCTTATGCCGAGGGTCTGTCGATCATCCACTCCGCCGACGCCGGCCTGCACACCCAGGAGCAGGACGCCGAGACCACGCCGATGGAGCATCCCGAGTACTACGAGTACGACATCGACACGACCGAGGTCGCCGAGGTGTGGCGGCGGGGCAGCGTGATCGGCTCGTGGCTGCTGGACCTGACCGCGGAACAACTGCTGCGCTCACCGCAGCTGTCGGAGTTCGCCGGGCGCGTGTCCGATTCGGGCGAGGGCCGCTGGACCTCGATCGCCGCGATCGACGTGGGCGTGCCCGCGCCGGTGCTCACCTCGGCGCTGTACTCGCGCTTTGCCACCCGGGGCCTGGACGAGTACGCGGGCAAAGTGCAATCGGCGATGCGCAAGGGCTTTGGCGGGCACGACGAGAAGACCGCGCCTGCGCACGAAAGCTGATCTCGCGCCCACGCACGAAAGCTGACATGCGACCGCGGTCGGGGGCTGGATCAGCCGCCGAGCTCGGCCAAACGCTCGGCCAAAATGATCCGCCCGGCGGCCTCGATCAGCGCCAGATGCGAGAACGCCTGCGGGAAGTTGCCGAGGTGGCGGCCGGTCGCGGTGTCGAACTCCTCGGCGTAGAGCCCGAGCGGCGAGGCGATGCGCAGCAGCCGTTCCATCAGATCGCGCGCGCGCTGCTCTTCGCCGACGATCGCGAGCGCCGAGACCAGCCAGAACGAGCAGATCAGGAAGCTGCCCTCCTTGCCCGAGAGCCCGTCGTCGGTCTCATCGGTGCGGTAGCGCAACACGAACCCGTCTTCGGTGAGGTCGTCGGCGATCGCCAGCACGCTCGCGCGCAGCCGCTCGTCGCCGGCGGGCAAGAAGCCGAACAGCGCAGCCAGGAGCGTCGAGGCGTCGAGCGCATCGGTGTCGTAGTGCTGGCGCAGCACGCCCTGGGCGGTGACTCCGTGGGCGAGGATGTCCTCGCGGATCTCCTGCGCCGTGGCCGCCCACGTGTCGTGCAACTGGGAGTCCCCGCGCATCGTCGCCAGGTGCGCGGCGCGGTCCATCGCCACCCAGCACATCAGCTTGGAGCTGACGTAATGCCGGGGTGCGCCCCTGGCCTCCCAGATGCCCTGGTCGGGTTCGCGCCACACCGCCGTCGCGCATGTCGCCTGCGCCTGCACGATCGGCCACAGCCTGCGCGGCAGCCGTTCGGAGCGGCGCGTGTGCAGCAGGATCGAATCCAGCGCCGCCCCGTACACGTCGTTCTGGCGCTGGTCATAAGCGCCGTTGCCCACGCGGACCGGATGCGCGCCCGCGTAGCCGGAGAGATCGTCGCGCGTTGACTCGCTCAGGTCGCGGCGACCGTCGATCCCGTACATGATCTGCAGCGCCCCGTCCTCGTTGCACTGCAGGTCGGCGACGAACTGCATGAACTCCTCGGCCTCCCAGTCGAGGTTCAGGTAGTGCAGCGCCTGCAGTGTGAACGTCGAGTCGCGCAGCCACGTGTAGCGGTAGTCCCAGTTGCGCTCGCCCCCGGGCGTCTCGGGCAGCGAGGTCGTCAGCGCCGCGACAGTCGCGCCGGTGGGCATGTAGGTCAGGCCCTTGATCGCCAGCGCCGAGCGCTGAATCGGCTCGCGCCAGCGGTGGTCGGGCAGCCGCGCGCGGCCCAACCAGTCGCGCCAGTACTGCCCGGTGGTGGCCAGCCGCGCGTTGGCTTCGTCGATGCTTTCCGGCGCCTGCAACTCCTCCGCCCACGACAGCGCGCAGTAGATCTGCTCGCCCTTTTTGAGCACGTGCCGCGCCCTGACCCAGTCGCCCTCCACCCCGGCGGCCATGTCCGTCTGCAGCCGGAGCGTCATCTCGCCGCCCGCTCCGTCGGGGCCGCTCGCCTGCGCGCAGTGGCAATCGTCTGAAACCGTCCAGGTGGCGGGCGTGCGCCCGTAGTCGAACACCGGTTCGCACGTGAGCTCGACCTCGACCTCGCCCTCCAGGCAGATCGCCACGCGCACGAGCAGGTGCTCGGCGTCCTCGTCGGTCGGCGGTCTGGTGTGCGGGGTGACCGTGTCGGTGTGGCGCCTGGGCCCGATCGTCAGCGCGTCGCGCACCGCCACCCACCCGGTGGGCGTCGTCCAGGTCGTGAGCAGCGTGTTCGTGCCGGGCTCGTACGCCCGCGCGGAGGGCACGTTGATGCCGAACGGCGCGAACCTGAACGTGCCGGCCTGACGGTCGAGCAGCGTGCCGAACACGCTGGGCGCGTCGAACCGAGGTACGCACAGCCAGTCGACGGCGCCGTCGGGCGCGATCAGCGCGCCGGTGTGGCAGTTGGACAGGAACGCGTAGTCGGCGATCGGCGGAAACGGGCTGGGCGCCGCCGCGCTCTGGGGCATGGTGGGGGCGCTGTGGCGGGTGTTGGCGGCGTTGGCGGCGTGGCCGACGTTGGCGGAACCGGAGCGCGCACTCCGGCTCCCACCCTGCCGAGACGGCGGGGAATCGCTTTCCCGATTTTGTTTGCTTATGTCTTTACGTGTAGGGGCGATGGTATTGACGTGTGTGAGTGATGTGGGAATCTAAAGGCGGGTGTTGGTGTATATATTTTTTGGGTTTTGGTAACTATAGTATTTACGCCGCGATCCAAGGCCCGCGCCAGCCGCCGTAGCCTGAGACGAGGCGGTGGGCCTCCTCCTCCGGGCCCCACGTGCCCGGTGCGTAGGAATGCACCGGCCCGGGGGTGTCGAGCAGCGGCGCGAAGATGCGCCAGGTCTCTTCGATCGCGTCCTGGCGGGTGAACCTGGTCGAGTCTCCGGCCATCGCGTCTGAGAGCAGCACCTCGTACGGCGTCGGCGCCTCGCCTCCCTCTTGCGAGAACTCCATGTCGAGCGTGATCGCCTGCGGCCCGCCGACGTCGGCGCGGTGGGCGTCGAGCACGATGCGCGTGCCGGTGGCGGGGTCGAGCTTGACGACGAGCTGGTCGGGCGTGGGGCGGCGGTGGCCCTCTTCCATGAACCCCAGCCTGGGTGGGTGGCGGAACACGACGCGCAGCTCGGTGTCGGTGACCGGCAGGCGCTTGCCGGTGCGGATGAACCACGGCACGCCCGCCCAGCGCCAGTTGTCGATGTGCAGGCGCATGGCCGCGTAGGTCTCGGTCTGCGAGTCGGGCGCGACGCCCTCGATCTGACGGTAGCCGTCGTACTGGCCGCGCACGTAATGGTCCGGGTCGGCCTCCTGCATCGAGCGGAACACCGTGTACTTGGCGTTCTTGAATGTTTCCGCGTCGCGGTCGGCGGGCGCCTCCATCGCGGCGACCGCCAGCACCTGCATCAGGTGGTTGACGACCACGTCGCGCAGCGCGCCGACCGGATCGTAGAAGTGCCCGCGATCCTCGACGCCGAAGGCCTCGGCCATCGTGATCTGCACGCACGCGACGTGATTGCGGTTCCAGATCGGCTCGATCATCGTGTTGCCAAACCGCAGGTACAGGAACTCGTCGGTCCCCATCTTGCCGAGAAAATGGTCGATCCGGTAGAGCTGGTCCTCGCGGATGTACTGGTGGATTTCGGCGGCCAGCGCCCGGGCGGATGCGAGGTCGTGGCCGAACGGCTTCTCCACGACCACCCGCCCGGCCTCGCCGACAAGACCCGCCCCGGCGAGCTGGCCGATCACCCGGCCGAACAGCGACGGCGGGATCTCGAGGTAGAACACGGGGGCGTGGGGCTTGCCGTCGTCGCCCGCCTTGCCCGCCTTGCCCGCGCCGGGGGCACCACCGCCCCCACTCGCGCCGCCGCCGCCACCACCACCACCACCGCTGCCTGCGCCGCCCACGCCACCGCCGCCGTGACCGCAAGCCGCGGAGATGGCGGCCCCCACCCGTTCGTAGGTCGCGGCATCGGTGAAGTCCCCGCTGACGTACGACAGCCGCGCCGCGAAGCGTGCGAAGACGTCGTTGTCGATCGACTCGCCCGTGCCTTCGATGCATTCCCGCGCGTGTGCGCGCAGATGGTCGACCGTCCAGTCGTCGACCGCGACGCCCACGATCGGACAGTCCAGCAGCCCGCGGCGCTCCAGGCGATAGAGCGAGCGAAACGTCATCACGCGCGCCAGATCGCCGGTGATGCCGAACACGACCAGCACGTCGGCGGGGGCGGGACCCCGCGCGTCAGGCATGCGATGCGAGGGTCGATGCGGTCACCTAAATGCAGGCTACTCCACCGGGTCGATCGCCGCCTGAGGACCAACCTGCGCAGAGGTCTCCACGGACGGCGCGGACGACGCCTCGCTCGTCCTCTCTGTCTCGGCCACCGTCTCCTCCTGCGCGCCGGGACGCAGCCCGGCGATCGCGACGGCCGCGGCGGCGGCCATGACGATCGCCATCGCGTACAGCACCGAGCGGGTGGCCAGCGCGAAGTCGACGCGGATGAAGTGCGGGATCGAGGCGACGCTGCCGCTGCCCGAGCCCTGCGACTGGGAGGCGACGTTCGCGGCGATCGCGTGCGCGCGGGTGGCGGGCACGTGTTGGGCGAGCAGTGAGCTCTCGACGTTCGAGCGCAGCTGGGAGGTGAGCAGCGTGCCGAGCACGGCCAGCCCGAGCGCGGCGGCGTAGTTGCGCACGGTCTGGGTGATGCCGGTCGCCTCGCCGTAAGAGAGTCGCGAGGCGCGGTTGACCGCGTCGGTGGAGGCCGGGCCGAGCATGAAGCCCATGCCGGCGCCGGCCATGATGATGTACCACTGCTGGGCGTTGAAACTGAGGCTCGTGACTTCCCCGCCCCACAGCCAGAAGCCGACCGCGCCGAGGATGCAGCCGATCACGACCGGGCGCTTGGCGCCTTCGCGATCGAGCATGCGCCCGCCGATCTGCGCGGCGATGACAAAGCCGATGAAGAAATACAGCAGGAACAGCCCGGCTTGCGAGGGCGACTTGCCGAGCGCGACCTGGGCGTACTCGCTGGAGAAGAAGAACACCGGCACGAACACGAGCATCGTGATGCCGAGCACCATGTTCTCCACCAGAAACGGGCGGATGCGGAAGATGCGCACTTCGATCAGCGGGTGCTCGGTGCGCATCTCCACGCGGTAGAACACGACCAGCAGCAGCAGTCCGGCGGCGATGCACAGGCCGACCAGCGGGTCGCTCCAGCCCCACGTGAACGACTGCTGAAACCCGAACACGCTGAGCGCGACGCCCCCGGCGATCAGCGCCAGCCCGCGATAGTCGATCGGCTCGCGACGATAGTCGGTGACCGGGCGGGAGATCGCGATCAGCGCGAGCGCGATCAGGGCGACGGGAATGTTGACCCAGAAGATCGCCCGCCAGGTCCACTCCGTGAGATATCCGCCGAGGATCGGCCCGATCGCGGTCAGCCCGCCGGCGAGCCCGAAGAAGATCGCGAGCGCCCGCCCGCGCTGGCGCAGCTCGAACGTCTGCACGACGATCGCCAGCGCCGCCGGGAACATGATCGCCCCACCGAGACCCTGGATCGCGCGGAAGCACACGATCCACGCCTGCGCGATCCCGCCTTTGGGGGTGAGCCCGCACATGGCCGAGGCGGCGGCGAACACGATCACGCCGAGCGTGACCATGCGGCGGTGGCCCATCGTGTCGGCCAGCCGCCCGCCGTAGGCAAAGAACGCGGCCAGCGAGAGCAGATACGCGTTGATCGCCCACTGCACGCCGGTGCTCGTCAGGTGCAGCTCGCGCTGGATCTGGGGCGCGGCGATCGAGACGATCGTCTGGTCGATGAACGTCATCGACACCGCGAAGATCATCGCCGCGAGGATCAGGTTGCGCGACTGACCACCACTTACGCCGTTGGCTGCCATGGCGCGACTAACTTTAGGGATTCGATGGGCGATACGACTTCAAAATCGGCAGACCCACAAGAGATGCCCGACTTCGTCCTACCGATGCTCGCGCGGCTGTCGGTGCTGCCGACCGGCGAAGAGGATCGCTGGGCTTATGAGGTCAAGTGGGACGGCATGCGCGCGATCGCGCGCTCAGAGCCGGAGTGGCACGCGGGATCCAGATCGGAGTCGAAACCGGGATCGCAGGCGGAATCGGGGTCGCGCATGCGCGCGCAGATGCCCCAACATGGGCGACTGCGACTGATCAGCCGCAACGGCAACGAGGTGACCGCGGCCTATCCGGAGCTGGACAGACTGCACCAAGCGCTGGGGGGCCACGCGGCGATGCTCGACGGAGAGATCATCGCGTTCGACGCAGACGGGCGGCCGAGCTTTGAGGCGCTGCAGCCGCGCATGCACCAGCGCAGCCCTGCGGCCGTGCGGCGCCTGGCGCGCATGACCCCGGTGACCTACGTGATCTTCGACCTGCTGTGGCTGGACGGGCACAACCTGATGGAGCTGCCCTACGCCGAGCGTCGCGCACGGCTGGACGAGCTCGACCTGAACGGCGAGCACTGGCGCACGCCGCCGTATCACAGCGGCGCGGGCGAGGGCCGGGCGCTGATGGACGCCACGCGCGCGCAGGGCCTCGAGGGAGTGGTCGCCAAGCGCCTGGATTCCCGCTACGCGCCGGGCGGGCGCGAGGGGGCGTGGCTGAAGCTCAAGCACCACCGCCGCCAGGAGGCGGTGATCGGCGGCTGGAACGAGGGCAAGGGCGCGCGCGCGGCGCGGATCGGCGCCCTGGATCTGGGCGTGTATGACGAGGAGGGTGCGCTGCGCTACGCCGGCCAGGTCGGCACGGGCTTCGACGAGGCAGAGCTCGACCGCCTCGCCGGCCTGCTCTCGCCACTGGAACAGGGCGAGTCTCCATTCACCGGCCGCCAGCCCCCGCGCGGCACCCATTTCCTCGCGCCCGAGCTGGTGTGCGAGGTCGAATTCTCCGAATGGACGGGGGCCGGGCAACTGCGCCAGGCCTCATATAAGGGTCTGCGCGAGGACAAGCCGGCCGCCGAAGTCACGCGTGAGCGCGTACAGACCCCGGCGCAGATCGCGCGAACCCCGCAGACCGCGGCAGCGATAACCCAAAAACAGAAATCCACCACCACTCCGGCGAGCGCGAAGACCACGAAATCACGGTCGAAAACGAAATCGGCCGCGGCGAGAGGCAATGGAAAAGCGCAAGCGAAATCGGTCCCGGCGAAAGACGATGCAAAAACAAGCGAGGTTCAGCCGAGCCCGACCGCGGGCGTCCCCCTCGCCGGCGCCGGCGCCCGCCGCGTGCGCGGCGGAATCGAGGTGGACGTCGAGGACCGCGCGCTGAAGCTGACCAATCTCAACAAGGTCTTCTACCCCCAGACGGGATTTACAAAGGGCGATGTGATCGGCTACTACTCCCGCATCGCCCCGGTCCTGCTCGCTCACCTGCGCGACCGCCCGCTCACGCTCAAGCGCTACCCCGACGGCGTGCAGGGCGAGCACTTCTACGAGAAGCAGTGCCCGAGCCACCGGCCCGAGTGGGTGCAGACGGTGACGGTAGACAGCGAGCGGTCGGGCCGGGCGATCGACTACTGCACCTGCCAGGACCTGCCGACGCTCGTGTGGCTGGCCAACCTGGCGGCGCTCGAGCTGCACCCCTCGCTGTCGCTGGCGCGCGCGCTTACGCGCCCGACGGTGGTGGCGTTCGATCTCGACCCGGGCGCGGGCGCGGGGATCGTCGAGTGCTGTGAGGTTGCGCTGCACATCCGCGACATGCTCGCCGAGCTCGACCTGACGGCGCTGGCCAAGACCTCGGGCGTGAAGGGCATGCAGGTGTACGTGCCGCTGAACGACGTTAACGCGCACGCGCGTGAACGTACGCGCACGCACGCGCGTTCAACACACGATCAGACCAAGTACGAGCAGACCAAGCCGTTCGCCCGCGCCGTGGCCGAACTGCTCGCCCAGCGCCACCCCAAGCTCGTGACCGCGACCATGACCAAGTCCCGCCGCGGCGGACGCGTGCTGATCGACTGGAGCCAGAACGACGAGCACAAGACAACCGTGTCGGTGTATTCGCTGCGTGCGACCCCCACCCCCCGGGTCTCAGCGCCGCTTGACTGGGATGAGGTGCGGGTCTGCCGCGACTCGGGCGATGCGGCGCCACTACAGCTGGGGCCGGGCGAGGTGCTGCGGCGGGTGCAAGAGCGCGGAGACCTGTTCGCGCCCGTGCTCACGCTGCGTCAGAAGCTGCCGGAGCTCTAGGGCGCAAACTCCCGCCCGAACAGATGCCGGGCGGCTACCAGCGAGGCGATCTGGGCGGTGCCGTCGCCGATCTCCAGGCCGATCACGTCGCGCAGGCGCTGGGCCTGGGGCAGCTCGTCGGAGTAGGCGGCGTGGCCGAACGTGAGCAGCGCCTGGTGGCAGACCTGCGTGGCCAGACGCGGGGCCCACCACTTGACCATGTTGGCTTGCAGTGCGTGGCCTTCGCCGCGGTCGCGACGCCACAGCGCTTCGTAGGCCAGCAGCCTCGCGCCCTGCAGCTGGGCGGAGAGCTCGACGAGCGGAAACGCGACCGACTGCCGCGTGGAGATCGGGCGGCCGAACGCTTGGCGCTCGCGCGCGTAGGCGATCGCCTCCTCCAGCGACTGCTGGGCACAGCCGATGCACATCAGCGCAATCCACGCCCGCGAGCAATCGAAGCCGTGCATGCACCTGACGAACCCCTCCCCCTCGCCGCCCACCATCGCATCGGCCGGCACGGGATGCCCGTCGAACGCCAGCGAGGCGCGGCCGATCGCGCGCTCGCCGAGGTCGCTGAATGGCGCGCGCTGCACATGGCGATCGTCGAGCTCGACATAGAACGCGCTGATCCCACGCGCGCCCGCGCCCTGCTGCCGGGGGTCGGTGCGGGCGAACACGAGCGCGGTGTCGGCGCTCGCGCCCAGCGAGATCGAGGTCTTCTCACCGGTCAGCCGCCAGCCTGTCTCCTCGCGCTCGGCGCGCAGGCTGAGGCTCGCCGCGTCCGATCCGTGCTCGGGCTCGGTCAGGCAAAAGCACGGCAGCTGCCCACCGGAGGCGATCGCTCCCAGCCAGCGCTCGCGCTGAGCGGGGTCCGCGGCGCTCGTGAGCACCTCGGCTACCAGCGAGGGCAGAAACGTCAGGTAGGCGGCGTTGATGTCCGCGCGCGAGATCTGCTCGAGCGCGATCCCCGTCGTCAGCGTGTCCGCGCCCTGCCCGCCGTGCTCGACCGGGATGCGCAGGCCGACCAGCCCGACCTCCGCCATCTCCGCGACCAGCCCCTTGCGAAAAGCGCCGCGCCGGTCCGCGGCGGCGTAGTCGGGGGCGAGACGATCGCGGGCGAACGCCGCGACGGAGTCGCGGAACGCCCGCTGCTCGTCTGTGAAAGCGAACTCCATCAGGCCATCGTCAGCCCGCCGCTGACCGACAGCGTCTGGCCGGTGATATAGCCGGCGTCCTCGCCCGCCAGGAACGCGACGGCGGGGGCGATGTCCTCAGGCGTGCCCAGGCGGCGCATCGGCACCGCGCGCTCGAGCGCTCCCACCAAGCGCTGCGCGTCCGGCGCGGCCGCGGCCATGCCCCGCAGCAGCGCGGTGTCCGTCGGGCCGGGACAGACAACGTTGGCGGTGACCCCCCGCCGCGCGGATTCGCGGGCGATCGTCTTGGTGAAGGCGACGACCCCGGCCTTGGCCGCTGCATACACCGCCTCGCCGGATGAGCCCACGCGCGCGGCGTCGGAGGCGACGTTCACGATCCGCCCCCAGCCGCGCTCTGACATTCCGCCGAGGACGGCATGGGTCGTGCGCAGCGCCCCTTCGAGATTGATCGCGATCGCGCGGCGCCAGAACTCTTCGTCGGTGTCGACAAACGGGCGCAGCTCATCCCAGCCGGCGCAGTTGACGAGCACGTCGATCGGGCCGAGCTCGTCCTGCGCACGTGCGACCGCCGCACTGACCGAACTCGAGTCGGTCACGTCCAGGGCGAGCCCCATAGCGCGAGGCGCCGAGCCGGCATTCTCGCCGAGCGATCCACCATCGCCGCCGTCCCTCAAACCGCCGACCGAGCCGCCACCCGCGCCCGCCTGGATCTCGCCGGCCACCTCACCGGCCTGCTCGACGAGCACATCGCCGACCGCCACCGCACGCCCGTCGCGGGCGAGCGCCAGCGAGATCGCCCGGCCGATGCCCCGCGCGCCACCGGCGACGAGCGCTACGCGGGTATCCATCGTGTCCAGTCGTCCCGGGCCGGGAGCGCGCGCCGCCGCGCCAGCCATCGGTCCCGGCCGCAGCAAGCAGCGCGAGCGCGAGCCCTACGCGACCTCACGCGTGCGGATGCTGCTCGCGCTCGCCGAGCACGTTCTGCTGCTCGGTGGGGTCGGAGGTGATCGCGTTCATGAACCACATCGTCGCTCCACCCACGATCACCATCGCGATGACGGCAAGCACCAGCACGAACGTCGCGCCGCCGTGCCCGGCGGCAATCACCAGCGCGACCGGGATCGCGATCCCGAACACCATCACGATCAGCGGCAAGATCTCGCGTAATCCGTCGGGCAGGTTCTCGAAGCGATGGCTGTTCAGCACTGCGTTTTCTCCGGGCCGATTGCGTAGGGATGGATCGTAGCCGAGGCGGCCGGGCCGGCGTGGGCGGGCCGCCAGAGTGGCGGATCGTAGCGGGTCAGCCGGTCCGACTCAAAGACGACGCCAGATCGTCCTTGCCGGCGTGTGATGAGCAGCCCGAGACGACCTTTCTAGGTCGAGAGACACGGAAAATCGGGGCGATCACTTCAGAAGCCAGTAAACATGGGACTTTTTCGGGCTCTGCGTCCCGCTTGCGTCCCAGAGCCGGCGTCCTGACCCGGACTGCGGCGCGACGCTACCGGCGATGGGCCGGACCGCTCACGCCCAGCCCGACGACAACCTTTCCATTGACCGGCTGCCTCGCGTTGGAAGTTAGCTTGGAAGTTCCAACCTGACTTGGAAGTGCCAACTTCAGCGGCTCCTACTGTGGGCCAGCCAGCCTGTAGACACTGGTCTTGGGTGGACCCTCCCGCACGATCAGACCGGCCGCGCGCAGGCCCGCCAAGTCTCGTTCGAGCGTCCTGGAGCTGATCGTCAGCCTCTCGCCCAGCTCGCGCGCGCTGACGGCGCCCACGCTGCTCAGCTCCTCCAGGATCGCTTCTCGGCGGCGAGCCATCTCGCCGCCGCCGAGCCCCTTTACCCCGCCACTTACACCGCCATTTACCCCGCCACGCTGGCGGGGTAGCACGCGTGATCCAGCGAAGGCGGGGTGCGGCCAGATCGTCGCGACGAACACCGGGCCATCTCCGTCGAAGCCGGGCTCGGGGTGGGCCTGACCACCTCACGCCCAACGAGATGGCGACAACCATCAGCGACGTGCTGGGGTCGCAGGTCACCTTCGAGCAGGCCGACCTCGAGCAGCAAGCCGCCTCCACGATCCGGCGCGGCGTCCCCGAATGCATGGCACGCGACTTCACGGCGATGTACTGGGCCCAGCAGAACGGGATCTACGACGAGGATTGGTCCCACGCCTCCCCAACACCCACGAGCTTCCGGACGTGGTGCGAGACCGTGCTCGCCCCCGCAGTTGGGTGACCTCCGTCTCTCGTAGAGACCTGATCGGCAACGCTCCACCACGTCGCGCTGAGTCGCTGGCTCCGGCTCGGGCCCTGTACCGCGAGCCACCAAAAACGACCTTCTCAAGGAAGACCCTGCGAAAATCGGGGCGATCGGTTCAACAGCCCGCCGTTACTGGGTTGGTGACCTCGTTGCGGTTGACTTGCGGTGGGAATCCCGTGGCCGTTCGGGGCTTGCGAGCGGTCTTACCGGGCGTATGCCATCTTGACAGAGGTATGCAGGCACTCGCGCGGCTCCGCCCCACGCTCGTTCATGTACGCATCCCCGTGGGTGGCGCCGGCGGGTCTCGATGGGTTACGGGCGGACGCACGGGATCGGCGCCGGGGATGACGATGCCGTCACGGAAGAGGCACAGCGCCTGGCTGCCCGGGCGCGCCGCGCTCGGATAGAGCACGCCGCGATACCCATCGCGGTGCAACTCCTCGCCGACGGCCTGGAAAGGCGCCCAGGTCCCTCGGCTCGGCTGAGGAGCGGGCAACTCTACCTCGGCGAGTTTGGCCTCCGTCGAGAGGTCGGCGATGTCGTTCACAGCGATCGTCCAGCGCCACAGGTCGCGCGGCATCCCATGAGTCGGGGGCAACGCGGTCTCCGCCAGCAGCCGATACCACTCCGCCCACGCCGTGGCCTCCGCATCGGCGAGATAGATCGCAGCGACCGTCTCACCACGCTGCCAGCGACCGCTGGATGGTGGAGAGGCAAGCCAGAGCGGATCGGAGCCGTGAGGAGCCTGTCGCCACCACACACCGGCGACCGATACACGCGCTACGAGAGAGGACACAGCGGGCATCTCGAACGAGATGCCTACGAGAAGGGAGCCTCTTCGAGCGCGGAGACGAGCTCGGCGACCTGCAAATAGCCACCGCTCGCGATCACGTCGATCGGCTTGCGCTCCCCCAGCGCCGGCACCGGCTTACGCAACCACACAGCGATGTACGACGGCTCCATCACCCGCGCCAGACGCTCCACCAACGCCGAGAGCTCGATCAGGCGCTCCGCGCGCTCACCCGTCGGAGAGCGAGTATGAGCCAGCCATGCCCGGGCGGTGCTCCGAGCCACACCCGTCGCGCGGGCGATGTCGGCATCTGACAGCTGCGCAATCTCGTGCAGGTAGACCGCCTCGCGGATCAAGGGCTGGGGAGCTAGAGCAGGTGACGCCACCCCCTTAGAGTAGCACGATTGCAGCAAGTTTGTATCAGGCCAACCCTAACCCAATCCCCCGCGCCATACACGCGCTCGGACTGTCGATCTCACCGGCACGTTCGCTATCTCCTGACACCGAGCAGGCGTCAGCGACAACTCGCCTATCCGCCTGCCGACGCTTACACCTGGACGCCATCTTGGCCTCCGAACGAGCCATCCAGGCTCCCCCACCGTTCTTCGCGCCCGCATGCTCGGTCTTGATCCGCTCATAGCCCATTGCAAACCACTCTACCGTCTATCTCCCGCAGACAACTGTCTATCGGGGCGCCCGGATTCGAACCGGGGACCTCACCGACCCGAACGGTGCGCGCTACCAGGCTGCGCCACGCCCCGACGCGCTCCTGAGTATTCCACACCGCTTCTCACACCCCGGTCCTCGCGCCCACACCTCCTGGGACCTGGCTCTCGGGGTGCCCTGGGACCTGACTATCGGACTTGCCCGGTCGGGCTTGCCCTGGACCTGACTCTCGGGCTGCCCGAGCGCTGCCGACGCCCGCCTGCCCGCACCGAGCCCCGCCCGAGCTATCGTCGCCTCCATGGCCGCCGCCACCGCCCGGTCCGTCCCCATCGCCGACATCCTCGCCGAGGCCGACGGCCTGCTCGAGCCGTCCCGCTTCGAGGACTACGGCCCCAACGGCCTGCAGGTCCCCGGTCCCGACGGGGGCTCACATGAGATATCGACCATCGCCACCGGCGTCAGCGCGAGCGCCGAGCTGTTCGAGCTCGCGACCGCCGAGCGCGCCGATCTTTTGCTCGTCCACCACGGCCTGTTCTGGGGCTCGGGCTTTACGACCGTCGACTCCCAGCTGCGACACCGCCTTCGACTCCTCTTCGACGCCGACCTCGCCCTCGCCGCCTACCACCTCCCGCTCGACGCGCATCCGGCATTTGGTAACAACGCGCTGCTCGCCGGCGCGCTCGGAGCGACCCGTCTCGACGTCCCCTTCGCGCCCCACCGCGGCGAGCCGATCGGGTGCCTCGCGCGGTTTGGCGAGGACACGGGTCTGCCCCTCGCCGAGCTGATCGCCCGCGTGCGCGCCGCCACCGGCGATCGCGACCCGCTCGTCTTCGACGCCGGTCCCGCGCGCGTGCGCACACTGGGCATCGTCTCGGGCGGTGGCTCGGACTACATCGCCGACGCCGCCCGCGCGGGCGCGGAGGCGTTTCTCACAGGCGAACCTACCGAGCGCGCGATGGCCCAGGCCCGCGAGCTGGGCGTCACCTGCATCGCCGCCGGGCACTACGCGACCGAGACGTTCGGCATCCGCGCGCTGGGCGAGCACCTGGCCGCGCGGTTCGCCCTGCGCCACGTCTTCCTCGACGTGCCCAACCCGGTATAGCGGCCGGCCACGCACCCGCGCGGACACCCTAAGATTCGAGGGTCACGCCAACAACAGGCATCACGCCAGTTCGTCGATCGAGGAGGGAGCACATCATGGAGGTCACCACCGCACCGTCGGCCACATCGCCGGCGGACACCCCCACCGCGACCGGGGCCGGGGCCACGACCGGGGTCGGGGCCGAGTCCGCAGCGCAGACGATCGCCGACCTGCTCCCCCACGCCGCTGAGCGCTTCGCCGACCACGTCGCAGTGCGCTATAAGCGCGACGGCGCCTGGCAGGACGTCACCTACACAGAACTCGACGAGATCGTGCGCGAGGTCGCGCTCGGGTTGATCGACCTGGGCATCGGGCCCCACGAGAGCGTGTGCATCCTCGCGAACACCCGCCCCGAGTGGTCCTACGCGAGCCTCGCCATCACCTCGCTCGGCGCCACCGTCGTGCCGATCTACCAAACCAACTCGCCCGAGGAGTGCCACTGGGTGATCTCCGACTCCGGCGCCTGCGCGATCGTCTGCGAGGACGCCTCGCAGCTGGCCAAGATCGCCGCGATCCGCGACACCCTTCCCTCGCTGCGCACGATCGTCGTGATGGACCCACCCGGCGGGCAAGGCGACCAGAGCGGTCAGGACGAGCAGAATGGACAGCCCGCCTCCGCGGCGACGCCCGAGATCGCCGCGCTCGGCGCGATCTCCCTGGACGACGTTCGCGCACGCGGGCGCTCGCGCACGGCGGAAGAGCTAGAGGCGCGCCGTGCGGGCGTGCAACCCGAGGACACATACACGATCATCTACACCTCCGGCACGACCGGCCCACCCAAGGGGTGCGTGCTCTCCCACGGCAACTACCGCGCGATCCTCGACATGGTCGAGCAGCGCCTGCAACTCGATGCCGGGGCCGGCGATGTCGTCTACCTGTACCTGCCCCTGGCCCACTCCTTCGCGCTGCTGCTGCAACTGCTCGTGTTCGACACCGGCGTCGCCCTCGCCTACTGGGGCGGGGACACCAAGCAGATCATCGGCGAGCTGGCCGAGGTCCAGCCGACGTTCCTGCCCTCGGTCCCGCGCATCTTCGAGAAGATCTACACGCTCGTGTCCGCCAACGCCGACCCGCAGGAGCTGGCCGGCGCCGTGCGGGTGGGCGTGCGGGTGCGCGAACTGCAGGAGTCCGGCGAGCCGATCCCGGCGGAGCTGCAGGAGCCGTTCGAACAGGCAGAGGAGAAACTGTTCAAAAACGTGCGCGCCGCGTTCGGCGGGCGGGTCCGCGAGGCCGTCTCCGGCGCGGCGCCGATCGCCAAGGAGATCCTCGAATTCTTCTATGCCTGCGGCGTGCCCGTGATGGAGGGTTACGGCATGACCGAGACCGCCACCGCCGCCACCGCCTGCACGCCCGAAGCCCACCGCTTCGGCAGCGTCGGGCGGCCGTTCCCGGGCGTCGAGGTCAAGATCGCGCAGGACGGCGAGCTCCTGATCAAAGGGCCCAACATCTTCCAGGGCTACCACAACCGCGCCGAGGAGAGCTTCGGCGCGATCGAGGACGGGTGGCTGCACACCGGCGATCTCGGGCGCATCGACGAGGACGGCTTCGTCTACATCGTCGGTCGCAAGAAGGACCTGATCATCACCGCCGGCGGCAAGAACATCACCCCCTCGAACATCGAGAACGACCTCAAGCAGTGCCGCTGGATCTCCCAGGCGGTCATGCACGGCGACCAGCGCCCCTACCCAGTCGCGCTGATCACGCTCGACGAGGAAGAGATCTCAGGCTACGCCGCCGAGCACGGTCTCCCCTCCGACATCCCCTCGCTCGCGCGCGAGCCCGCCGTGCGGGCGCTCGTGCAGGAGGCGCTCGACCGCGCCAACGCGAAATACGCCCAGGTCGAGCAGATCAAGCGCTTCGCGATCCTCGACCACGACCTCTCCCAGGAGACCGGCGAGCTGACCCCGACGCTGAAGGTCAAGCGGGGCGTCGTCGCCGAGCAGTACGCCGGCGTGCTCGACTCGCTGTACGCGGGCTGAGCGCTCAGCGCGGAACTGGACCGGGCCGACCCCACCGCCGCAACGATCGCGATCGTGGTGGGATCGGCGGGACACATCGACGGGCAGAGACCCGCGCACCTGCGAACATAGGGCTCCATGCGTTCCGACCCCTCCGACACCGGCGGCCTGTTCGTCGGGCGCCGCCCCGGCACCGCGCCGGTCCACTACCGCTCGGCGCCCGACCGCGGCAGCGCGCTGCGCCAGCGCGTGGACGGCTCGCTCGCGGGCGTCATGCTGGCCGGGATCGTGGTGCTGTGCGTGCTCTGCTGGGGCCCGATCCCGCTCGCGTGCCTGTGGATCGGCTCGCAGGTCAACTACCTCACGGGCAGCGTCAGCCTTGGCATCCTGATCTCGTTCGTCGGCCTGTTCACGCTGCTGTTCGGCGCTTTGGCGCTGATGCGCCGCCTGGACCAGGCGTGGATCCTCGTGCGCCGCGCCGCCGGTCACGACCAGCGCACCGGCGCGCTCGGGCGCGTCTTCGCGATCACCGCCGCGATCTGCGCCACCGCGTTCGCGTTCTGGTTTTTGGTCATCCACGGCCCCGGCGTCGGCGGCGCGTGAGCGGACCTTAGACCGCCAGCGCTCCCCACCATGGGCCTGCTCGACTACTACCGCCAGTTCGAAGGGATGACCGAGGAGGAGGTCAACGTCGAGCTGCGCGCCGAGGCGGCCGAGCGCAAGCGCAAAGCGCTGATGCGAGTCGACACGCTCGACCTCTCGCAGACGACCTGGCCCGAGCTGCCGCACCCGAGCATCGTTAACGCGATCACGTTCGTCGCGCGTCGCGGCCTGAACCGCTACCCGCACATCGGCGCCGGCTCGCAGCTACGCGACGAGCTGGCCGCGCGCCACGAGGTCGAGCCCGAGCGGATCATCCTCGGCAACGGCGCCGCCGAACTGCTCAGCTCGGCCGCACGCGCGCTGATCGAGCCCGGGCAGCGCCTGCTCAGCCCGTGGCCTTCCTACCCTCTCTTCCCGCTGATGGGCCGTCGCGCGCACGGGCGCTCGGTGCCCGTCTCCGGCGGTGTCGATGAGCTGCTTACCGCGGTCGCCGCCGAGCCCGGCGCGCGCGTGGTCGCGATCGCGAGCCCCAACGACCCGACCGGCGAGCTGCTGTCCACGGCCGAGCTCGCGCGCCTGCTGGACGGCCTTCCCGGCGACGTGGCGGTTTTGCTGGACGAGTCGCTCGTCGAGTTCGCCGACGCCCAACCGCGCGACGCCTCGCTTGCGCTGCTGACCGACCATCCCCGGCTGTTCGTGTTCCGCTCCTTCTCCAAGGCCTGGGGCCTGGCGGGGTTGCGGGTTGGCTATGCGATCGGCGGACCCGGCGCGCGGGAGCTGCTCGCAGAGCTGGAGCCCGACCTCGGCGTCTCCGAAGTCTCCCAAGCCGGGGCCCTGGAGGCGCTGCGCAGCTGCTCTGAGCTCATCGCACGGCGCATCGCCACCGTCGCCCACGAGCGGGCCGCCGTGATCGAGGGCCTGCGTGCGCGGGGATTCGAGGTGACCGACAGCCAGGCCAACTTCGTCTGGGCCGCGCACCCGTCGATCGACGGCTCAGAGCTGTCCGCCCGCCTGGCCCGCGCAGGCATCCTCATCGCCCCCGGCGACGCCCTCGGCGAGCCCCGCCACGCCCGCATCGCCCTGCGTGACGCCGCCGCCACCACGCGTCTCTTGGACGCGCTCGACAAATCGCTCTAGCCCGCGAGCCCCGCCTGGCGCAGCAGCGCGCCCGTGGTCTCCTCGAGGATCCTGCGCCACGCGCTCTGCGAGGTTTCGATCTCATCGAAGTGCTCGACCACGCGCGCCAGCCGTTCGCCGGAGATGTCAAGACCGTGGCGCTCGGCCACGACGCGATAGCGCTCGTATTCCCCGGCCAGGTGCTGAGTGACCGACTCAAAACCGTGGCGGGCGATCTCAACGCGGGAGGCGAAGTGCAGCATCGAGGTCTCGAACATCAGCTTGTCCGCCGGCTCGGGCTCGATCAGCACGATGTCAACGCCCGGATAGCGGTCCTCCCAGCGCGCGGCCAGCTCGTGCAGGCGCTGGTGCGCCAGCAGCTTGAACGCCTGATAGCCGATCTGCGGAAACCCCATGTCCGACACCCGCCGGGCGCGCACGCCCTCCAGCGTGCGCACGGTCTGTGAGAAGTCGTTGACGAATGGGACGATCGGGTTGATCACCACGACGAGCTTTGCTCCGGCCTGCACCGCAATGTCGAGGTTGGTCGTCGATATCAGCCCCCCGTCGACCAGCTCGCGCCCGTCGACCTCCACCGGCGCGTACACCATCGGCAGCGCCCCCGATGCCCGCACCGCCGTTGAGATCGGCACGTCGCGATAGCCGTCCTCCCCGAACACGATCCGCTCGCATGTGTCCAGGTCGGTCGCGGTCAGGTACAGCTCGCGGCGCAGCCCGTCGAATTTGTCGCTGCGGCCCGGCTCGGACAGGACCCGGTGCAGGTAGGACTCGATGCCCGCGCCCGTGTACAGCCCCGAGGGCAGCCCTTCGGCGAGGCCCAACACGACGTCCATCGCCGAGATCTGCCCACGCTGGCGCACCGCCTGGCGCGCCAGCCCCAGCACGCGCCACGGCAGCTGCGCTCCCCGCCGGATCATCTGCGCCACGTTCAGGTGCAGCAGGTCGCCGAGATCGACGTCCTCGAACGGCGAGGGCCCCTCGCGCAGCAGCACCTGCATCATCTCCTCCGGCGTCACCCCGTTCGCGCACAGCGCGGCCACAAACGCCCCGGCGGATGTGCCGACGTAGATGTCGAACTGGTTGACCGTGCTGTTGACCGCGAGCAGATCCAGCGCCCGCAGCGCCCCGATCTCGTACACCCCGCCGGTGAACCCGCCGCCGCCGAGCACGAGCGCGGTCTTGTCGCTGCGCCGCCGCCTGCGTTTGCGCGCCGGGCCCGCCGTTGCCGTCGATCCGTTGCGCGAGCCCGCCCTGGCGCTCGCGCGGGTCCGCCGCGGCCCGGCGCCCGGCCGTCCGGTGGTCCGGCCGTTAGGCGACGGTTGCAGCTTGACAACGTTACCCATACCTCCCAACATGATATTCCCGCGTGCCCCGGAACCGCTTTTCCAAACTCCCGATTTTGATCTGCGGACTACTACTGGTCGCATCGGCGATCGTGCCCGCGGGCGCTGCCGCCCAGCTCGGCACGCTCACCGGGCTGCAGGGAGATCTCAGCCACCAGCTCGCGCTCGCCGGACCGGCGGACGGCGCGTACGTGTACGACCTGACTACCAAACAACCCCTGTTCTCCGAGCGCGCCTCGATCATGCGCCCGCCCGCGTCGGTGGAGAAGCTGTACACGGCCACGACCGCGCTGTCGCGCATGGGACCGACCGCGCGCCTGTCCACGACCGTCTACGGCGCTGGCCATCTCGCGCCGGGGGGCGTGTGGGAAGGCGACATCTACCTGCGCGGCGGGGGCGACCCGACGTTCGGCTCCAGCGCGTTTATCCACTCCCACTACGGCGGCATCGGCGCGTCGGTCTCGACACTCGTCACCCAGCTGGTTCACACCGACGGCATCCGCCGCATCACCGGGTCCGTGTATGGCGATGAGTCGTGGTTTGACTCGCTGCGCGGCGAGCCCTCCAGCGACTACGCCTTTGACCCGTATCTCGAAGGTGTCCTGTCCGGGCTGGCCTTCAACCGTGGCGAATCGGGCTCAGAGGGTGGCCCGCACGCCCCCGCCGCCTACGCCGCGCACGAGCTGTTGGCGGCCCTTGCCGGCGATGGGGTCCACGTCGAGGGACACTCCGGCACGGCCACCACCCCCACGGGCGCGACTCAGCTCGCGCAGGTTGCCTCGCCCACGCTCGATCAGCTGCTCGGGCTGATGCTGCCCCCCTCTGACAACTTCTTCGCCGAAACGCTCGTCAAGGATCTCGGCGCGCTGTACGGGGGCGCCGGCACAACCGCCGCGGGCGCCGCCGTCGTGCGCTCCACGATCGCCTCTCTCTTGGGCATCCACCCGCAGGTCGTAGACGGTTCCGGACTGTCTGAAGAGGACAAAACCTCCCCCTACCAGGTCGCCGACCTGCTCGTGCAGATCGCCCCCACGCCGATCGGCCAGGAGCTGCGCGGCGACCTGGCCGTCGCCGGCCACACCGGCACGCTCTCAGAACGGATGCGCGGGAGCGCCGCGGCCGGGCGCTGTGAGGGCAAGACCGGCACTTTGACCGGCGTGTCCAACCTGGTCGGCTACTGCACCGCCGCCGACGGCCACACGCTCGCCTTCGCGATCTTCACCGACGGGATCGCCACCGAAACCGCGCACGTCTTTCAGGACAACATGGCGATCACCGTCGCTGACTACTGATTTGCCGCGGCGTCCCCGAGCAGCCCACGCAACCCCTCCTCATCGAGCACCGGCACACCCAGCCGTTGGGCCTTCTCGAGCTTCGACCCCGCCGCCTCGCCCGCGACCACGTAGTCGGTGTTTTTGGACACCGACCCGGTCACGCGCCCGCCCGCGGCCATGATCGCCTCGGTCGCCTGCTCGCGCGACCAGTTCGGCAGCGTTCCCGTCAGCACGAGCGTCTTGCCGGCGAGCGGGCCCTCTGAGGGGGCGGGCCCGACTCCACAAAGCGCAGCCCCTGTGCCCGCAGATCCGCGATCAGCGCGCGCATACGCTCGTCGTGCAGCTGCTCGTGGATCAGCGCGGCCATCTTCTCGCCCACCCCCGGCGTCTGGGCGATCTGCTCGGGCGTGGCGGCCATCAGCGCGTCGATCGATCTGAACCCCATCGCCAGATTGCGCCCGGTCACCTCGCCGACCTCCTCGATGCCGAGCGCGAACAGCACGCGCGCGAACGGGCGCTGCTTGGAGGCATCGATCGCGGCGATCAGGTTGTGCGCGGACTGCTCGGCGAATCCTTCGAGCTCGATCAGCTGCTCGGCGCTCAGCCGGTAGAAGTCGCCGGCGGTGCGCACCAGCTCGTGCTCCTGCAGCATCGCGACCTGCTTCTCGCCGAGGCCCTCGATGTCCATCGCGCCCTGGGAGACGAAATGCTTGAGCAGCTGCCACGCCCGCGCGGGGCAGTCGCGGTTGGGACACTTCGTGAACACGCCTTCGCGGGGCTTGACCGTCTTGGTGTTGCAGTACGGGCAGTGCACGGGGGGCCGCGGCTTGGGCGGGCGCTTGCCCGCCGCGTCCACGACGTGGGGAGCGGGCGAGAGGACCTGGGGGATCACGTCGCCGGCGCGCATCACGATCACCTCCTCGCCGGCGCGCAGGTCCTTGCGGCGCAGGTCCTCCTCATTGTGCAGCGTCGCCAGCTTGATCGTCACCCCGCCGACCGACACCGGCTTCAGCACCGCGTAGGGGCGCAGGTCGCCGAACTTGCCGACGTTCCACATCACTTTCTCGAGCGTCGTCACCGCCGTCGTGGGCGGGAACTTCCACGCGATCGCCCAGCGCGGCTCGCGCCCGACCGAGCCCAGGCGGCGCTGCAGCTCCAGATCGTCGACCTTGACGACGACCCCGTCGATCTCGAACTCGAGCTCGCCCCGGCGCTCCTGCCACTCAAGGCACTGCGCGATCACCCGCTCCTCGCTGTCGAGCACCTTGATGTCGGGGTTCACGCGGAAGCGGTGCTCTGACAGCCACTCAAGCGCCGCATAGTGGCTCTCAAACGACAGTCCCTCCACCACCCCCAGCTGGTAGCACCACATCGACAGCGGGCGCTTGGCCGCGTCGGCGGGGTCGAGCTGGCGGATCGTGCCGGCGGCCGAGTTGCGGGGGTTCATGAACGTCGACTCCCCTTCCTGCGCGCGGCGCTCGTTCAGCGCGGCGAAGTCGTGCAGCGACATGTACACCTCGCCGCGCACTTCCAGCAGCGCCGGCACGTCCTGCACGTGCAGCGGGATCTGCCCGATCGTGCGCAGGTTGTGGGTCACGTCCTCCCCAACCTCGCCGTTCCCGCGCGTGGCCCCGCGAGCCAGCACCCCATCGCGATACACCAGGCTGATCGCCAGCCCGTCGATCTTTGGCTCGACCACGAACTCGAACTTCGGCGCCGCGATCCCCTCGCGGGCGAGATGGGCGCGCATCCGCTCCACCCACGCGCGCAGCTCCTCCTCCGAGCGGGCGTTGGCCAGCGAGAGCATCGGCTCCAGGTGCGTAACCTTCTCCAGCCGCCCCACCGGCTCGCCGCCGACGCGCTGGGTGGGAGAGTCGGGCGTGCGCAGCTGTGGATGCGCCTTCTCGATCGCGCGCAGCTCGTCCAGCAACGCGTCGTACTGATCGTCGCCGATGACCGGGTCGTCGAGGACGTAGTAGCGATATGCGTGGTACTCGAGCTGCTCGCGCAGCTCGCGCGCGCGGGCGAGCACCTCTTTGGACGGGGCCTCGCCGTCGCTCACGATGCGCCGTGCACGACCGGCCCGAGCAGCTCCTCCAGGTCAAAGTCGCGGAGCGCCTGCAGGCCGGTGTGGTGGGTCAGGTCGAAGTGCATCGGGGTCACGGCGATGCGCCCGGCCGCGACCGCCGTCAGATCCGTGCCCGGCTCCTCGTGAAATCCGGGGTCCGAGCCGTAGATCCAGTAGCGCCGGCGGTGCTCCTCGGCGCGCTCGAGCTTGAGCTCGTCCTCGTATATGCGCTTGCCTAGCCGCGTCACCTCCACCCCGTTGGGCTCGCCCGCGGGGACGTTGACGTTCAGCAGCGTCTGGGCGGGCAGTGGCACCTCCTCGATCCGCGTCACCAGGCTGGCCACGAACCCCGCGGCCACGTCGAACTCGAATCCGCCGTCGTAGCGGAAGTCCAGCGCCCGCGCGCGCGACTGCTGGGAGACCGCGATCGCCGGCAGACCGAGCACGACCCCCTCAAGCGCCGCCGCGACCGTGCCCGAGTAGGTGATGTCATCGCCGAGGTTCGCGCCGTGGTTGATGCCCGAGACGATCAGATCGGGGCTGAACCCCTCGATCAGGCCGAGGTTGGCCAGGCGCACGCAGTCCACGGGCGTGCCATCTGAGGCGTACCCGACCGTGCCGTCGGCGAACAGCGACTCCGCCACCCACAGCGGGCGGCGCGTGGTGATCGAGCGGGCCATCGCCGAGCGGTTGCCATCGGGGGCGATCACCTCCAGACGCACCCCGTGCAGCTCGGCCAGCGCGGCACGCAGCGCCTGCAGGCCGTCGGCCTCGATCCCGTCGTCGTTTGTCAGCAGCACGTTGAGCATGGGCACGGCGCGCGCGAGGGCTGGGTGCATCGCGCGCGACACCCCCAGCATACGAGCCGTCCCGGTCTGCCCGGTGGCGGTCCGGTTACGGACTTCGCGCTGCGGATAGGTAGGCGACCGTGGCCAACGCGAGTCCGTGGGCCGGCGCGGTCGGTCCGGCCTCGCTGCGCGGCCGCCCGTCCAGCAGACGCACGAACTCATCCAAGGCGCGCCCTCCGGCGCCGACGTCGAGCATCGTGCCGACGAGGATCCGATTCATGTGGCGCATAAACGTGTCGGCGGTGATCCAGAACTCGAGCATCTCACCCTCAGTGCGCCATTCGGCCGCCAAGATGTTGCGCTCGAAGCGCACATGGTCGGTCTCGGTGGGCGTAAACGCGGTGAAGTCGTGAGTGCCGACCAATGCGCGCGCGCAGGCATCGAGCGCGTCGCGATCGAGCTCGTGCGGCCACCACAGCGCGTAGCGACGCGTGAACACGTCGCGCGCGCGACCGGTGCGCAGGCGGTAACAGTACGTCCGGCTGATCGCGTCGCGGCGGGCATCGAACCCGGGGGACGCCGGCTCGGCCGACAGGACCGCGATGTCCTGCGGCAGCAGTCCGTTGAGCCTGCGCGGATCGACCGCCTCATGCGGGTAGCTGGCTACCTGTCCCCAGGCGTGCACCCCGCGGTCGGTGCGCCCGGCCACGGTCAGCGTGAGCTCCTGGCGCAGCACGGTCTGCAGCGCGACCTCGACCTCCTCCTGAACCGTGCGCTGCCCAGACTGGCGTGCCCAGCCGGCGAAGTCGGCTCCGTCGTACTGCAAGGTGAGCTTTGTGACCATCAGCACACATGGCCGTGCCGCTCGGGAGCTACCGCAACCTCCCAAACGACGTTAAGGGTGGATACCATGGTTACCAAAATCCAAAAAGAGAGTACTCCAACCTCCCCTTTCACAACGCCTTTACATCACCCTCGCTCATCACCCTCGCTCGCGCGCGCTCGCCCGTGTGCGTCCCTCGCCGCGCGCCGCGCCGACCAGCTGGCAGCCGACCGCCCCCGGCTCAGACCAGCTCGATGTAGACCATCTCGGTCGAGTCCGAGCGGCGCGGGCCGAGCTTGAGGATGCGCGTGTACCCGCCGGGCCGCTCGGCATAGCGGGGGGCGATGTCCTCGAACAGCTTGTGCGTAGCGAACTTGTCCTGGGCCAGGCGGGAGAGCGCCTGGCGACGGGCGTGCAGGTCGCGGCGCTTGGCCAGCGTGATCAGCCGCTCTACCTCGGGTTTGACCGCGCGCGCCTTGGCGGCGGTCGTTTCGATCCGCTCGTGCTCGATGATCTCCTTGCTCAAGTTCATCAGCAGCGCCTTGCGGTGCGCCGAGTCGCGGCTGAGCTTGTGTTTGGTCTTTTGGTGGCGCATCGGCCGCTGGAGTTTAGTCCTGTCGCAGATCGAGGCCCCGCGCGTGCAGCGTCTCGATCACCTCGTCGATCGACTTTTTGCCGAAGTTGGGAATCGCGTTGAGCTCGGCCTCGGACTTGGAGATGAGATCGCCGACGGTCTGGATGCCGGCGCGCTTGAGGCAGTTGTAGGAGCGCACGCCCAGCTCGAGCTCCTCGATCAGGATGCCGTACTCCTCGCCCTGCAGCCCTCCCGCGGACATGCCCGGACCGCCGGGGACGGCGAGACCGTGACCGTCCAGCTGACCGCCCGGCGCGGCGCGCAGCTCCTGGATGCGATCGGCGTCGGTGAAGATCGCCAGCTGTGAGATCAACAGCTCGGCAGCCTCGCGCAGCGCGGCCTGGGGCTCGATCGAGCCGTCGGTCTCGATGTCGAGGGTGAGCTTGTCGAAGTCGGTACGCTGCCCGACGCGCGCCTGCTCGACGGCGTAGGCGACGCGACGAACCGGCGAGAAGATCGAGTCGATCGGGATCACGCCGATCGGCTGGTCGGCCGACTTGTTCTCCTCAGCGGGACGGTAGCCGCGCCCGCGGCCGATCGTCATGTACAGCTCGAGCTTGGTTTTCTTCTCCAGGGTGGCGATGTGCACGTCGGGGTTGAGGATCTCAACCCCCGCCGGAAGGTCGATGTCCTTGGCTGTGATCTCGCCCGGCCCGGTCACGACCAGCGGCGCCTCGACCTCGGTCGCGTCGGAGTGCATGCGGCAGACGATGCCCTTCAGGTTGAGCACGATGTCGGTCACGTCCTCCTTGACGCCCGGGATCGTCGAAAACTCGTGGGCGACGCCCTCGATGCGCACGCTGGTGACGGCGGCGCCGGCGAGCGAGGAGAGCAGTACGCGGCGCAGCGAATTGCCGAACGTGTAGCCGAAGCCTCGGTCGAGCGGTTCGATCGTGAACGTGCCGCGGTTCTGCTCCACGGACTCGCTGGTGATCCGGGGGATTTGGAAGTCGAGCATGAGCGTCCTAACGTCGTTTTGGTCTCGCGCCGGCCCCGCGATGGGCGCCGACTCCGGAGCGCCGCCCGCCCCACCCGCCTGGGCGAGGGGATGGGCGGCATGTGTTTACGTCTACTTCGAGTACAGCTCGACGATGAGCTGCTCCTGCACCGGTGCGGCCACCTCGCGCCGCTCCGGCTTGCGCAACACCTTGGCCGTGAGTGACTCGTGATCGGCCTGTAGCCACGCGGGTATCTGTCCTGTGAGTTCGGTCGCGTCCTTGACGACCTGCGTCGCGGGCGTGCCGGCCTTGATCGCGACCACGTCGCCGGGACGCACTTGGTAGGAGGGGATGTTCACCCGCCGGCCGTTGACCGTCCAATGGCCGTGGCGGATCAGCTGCCGAGCCTGCCGGCGCGAAGCGGCAAAACCAAGGCGCACGAGCACGTTGTCCAGACGACACTCCAGCAGCGCCAACAGGTTCTCGCCGGTGATCCCCGGCTGGCGCGAGGCCTTTTCGTAGTATCCGCGGAACTGGCGCTCGAGCACGCCGTAGTAGCGGCGCGCCTTCTTCTTCTCGCGCAGCTGCAACCGGTACTCGCTCTGTTTCAGGCGGCCGCGGCCGTGCTCGCCAGGCGGGTAGGCGCGGCGCTCGACGCCGCACTTGTCGGTCAGGCAGCGCTCACCCTTGAGGAACAGCTTCTGCCCCTCCCGACGGCACTGCTTGCACGCGGCTCCCGTGTCTCTGGCCACTGCTCTAGACCCTCCTGCGCTTCCGGGGCCTGCACCCGTTGTGCGCCTGCGGGGTCACGTCCTTGACGCCGGTCACTTCCAGGCCCGCGGCCTGCAGCGAGCGGATCGCGGTCTCGCGGCCCGAGCCCGGGCCCTTGACGTAGACCTCGACCTTCTGCAGCCCCTGCTCCAGGCCCTTGCGTGCGGCTGCGTCGGCGGTCACCTGGGCGGCGAACGGCGTGGACTTGCGCGAGCCCTTGAACCCGGCGCCGCCCGCGGACTCCCACGCGATCACGTTGCCGGCGGTGTCGGTCAGCGAGACGATCGTGTTGTTGAACGAGGTCTTGATGTGCGCTTGGCCGACCGGGATGTTCTTCTTGACTTTGCGCCGTCCGCGGGCGCGCTTGGGAGCCGGGGGCACTACTTCTTACCTGCCTTCTTCTTGCCCGCGACCTGCATCCGCTTGGGGCCCTTGCGCGTACGCGCGTTGGTCTTCGTCTTCTGCCCGCGCACGGGCAGCCCGCGGCGGTGGCGCAGTCCGCGATAGCAGCCGATCTCCTGCAGCCGTTTGATGTCCTGGGAGCGCTCGCGGCGCAGATCGCCCTCGACCGTCAGCGAACGGTCGATCGCGTCGCGCAGTCGAGAGACCTCGTCCTCGGTCAGGTCCTTGATGTAGGTGTCCGGCCCGACCCCAACCTCGGCCAGCAGCTTGTTCGAGGTCGAACGGCCGATGCCATAGATGTAGGTCAGCCCGATCTCCGAGCGCTTGTTCAACGGCAGGTTGACTCCCGCGATTCTGGCCATGCGTCGTTCCTCGCCTGCCCTAGCCCTGGCGCTGCTTGTGACGCTTGTTCTGGCAGATCACGAGCACCGCTCCATGGCGGCGGATGACCTTGCATTTCTCGCACATCGGCTTGACCGACGGTCTGACCTTCATGATCCCTTTCGGCTGGTTCCGGCGACCTGGCTCTGGCTGCCGTGACGGCCGCCGCTACCTGGTCGTGGCTGATGAGCCCTCGCGCGCGCGTACTGCCTCGCGTCCGAGCAGGACTCCGCATGCTAGCAAGTTCGTGGCCCGATGCGTAGGCCGGCAGGCGACCCTCAGCCCACGCTCGCCGCGAGACCGGGCGGGCTGGGCTCGCTCGGTTCTCCGGGCTCCCGCTCGCGCGACTCGCGCGCGCGCGCATGTTGCTCGCTCGCACCGACACGCCGTTGCCCGTCGGCGGTCCGCTCTCGCGGCGGCAGGTGCCACGGCGTGAGGATGCGCGGTCCATCGGCCAGGATCGCGACCGTGAACTCGTAGTGGGCGGCAAGCGAGCCGTCTTGGGAGAAGATCGCCCAGCCGTCGGAGCCCGCGCGCACGGCGGGACGCCCGGCGGTGAGCATCGGCTCGACGGCGATCACCATGCCCTCTTCGAGCTTCGGGCCCTTGCCGGGTCGACCGTAGTTGGGCACCTGCGGGTCCTCGTGCATGTCGCGCCCCACGCCGTGACCGACGAGCTGGCGGATGACCCCTAGCCCGGCGCGCTCGGCGGTGCGCTGGATCGCGCGTGAGACATCGCCCACGCGGTTGCCCGCCAGACACATCTGCACGCCAGAGTCAAGCGCCTCACGCGTGCCTGCCATCAGGTTGCGGGCGCTCTGGTCGACGGCGCCGACGGCGAACGTGCGCGCCGCGTCCGCGACCCACCCGTCGAGCGTGACCCCGATGTCGATCGAGATGATGTCGCCGTCGGAGAGCCGGTAGGGGCCGGGGATGCCGTGCACGACCATCGCGTTTGGCGAGGCGCAGATCGAGCCGGGGAATCCGCGGTAGCCCTTGAACGTGGGGACAGCTCCGTGGGAGCGGATGAACCGCTCGGCGATCCGATCGAGCTCGGCGGTCCTGACGCCGGGACGGATGCTGCGCTCCATCAGATCGAGCGTCGCGGCCTGAATCTCGCCCGCGCGGGCGATGCGCTCGATCTCCTCGGGGGACTTCTTGATGATCATGCTTTAGCGAGCTTAGCTTGAGGCTGGCCAGTGCAGGCCGGAGCCACAGCCGCGGGACGGCTCGGGGACGGGGCGGCGCCGATGATGTCGGAGCGCCCACCGTAGCCCGCGCCGACTGGACTCAGAGGTCTTCCTCGAGCCGCAGCGTGGCGATCACCGCGCGGATGTGATCGTGGACCTCGTCGGGGTCGCGCGTGCCGTCGAACCGGCGCAGCAGGCCGGCGCGGTCGTAGTAGGCGATCAGCGGCTCGGTCTGGGCGTGGTAGACCTCCAGGCGCGTGCGGATCGTCTCCTCGCGGTCGTCGTCGCGCTGGATCAGCCGCGAGCCGTCCTGGTCGCAGATGCCCTCGTGCTTGGGCGGGTCGTAGTCGACGTGATAGATGTGCGTCGGGTTCTTCACACACACCCGCCGCCCTGCCAGCCGCCGCACGACCTCTTCGTCGGGC
The DNA here is from genome assembly GCA_963702185.1 of uncultured Solirubrobacterales bacterium. GTDB lineage: Bacteria > Actinomycetota > Thermoleophilia > Solirubrobacterales > Solirubrobacteraceae > Palsa-744. The sequence continues at coordinate 1,954,163 of OY969723.1, read as the reverse complement.
GCCTCCACCAGCAGCGCCGCGGTGAGACGGCGACCGAGGCCCTCGAGCGCCTGGCCGAGCGCCTGCGCCTGAGCTTCGTTGCGGGGAAACCCGTCGAGCAGAAACCCGTCACGCGCATCGCCGGCGGCGACCCGTTCGGTGATCATCCCCACGATCACCTCGTCGGGCACGAGCTCACCGGCGTCCATGTACTGCTTGGCCTGCTTGCCGAGCTCTGTCCCCTCGGCGACCTGCGCGCGCAGGATGTCGCCGGTGGAGATGTGAGGCAGGCCGAAGTCTTCGCGCAGGCGGTCGGCCTGCGTCCCCTTGCCGGCGCCCGGCGGGCCGAGCAGAATCAGATTCAGTTGAGACACGTCACCCGCAGCCTATCCGGTCGGACTGTCCGCGCGCAGGTAGTTACCCACGATTCTACATACCTGGATTTCTGAAGACCGCGCTACGAAAAGGGCCTAGATGGCCAATACCATAGTTATCAAACTTGAAAAAGTGTACATCCCCCCCCTCCCTCTTACAACCTTCACACACCCGACAACCTTCACGCACCCCGGATCCACCCCTCCCCCCGGGCTATTTCAAGAACCCCTCGTACGACCGCATCATAAGCTGCGCCTCGAGCTGCTTCATCTCTAGCGCGGGAGGGGGACAGGTCCCCCTCCCGACCTCCCCCTATTTGAGAAAGCCCTCGTAGCTGCGCATCATCAGCTGCGCCTCGAGCTGCTTCATAGTTTCGAGGGCGACGCCGATCACGATCAGGATCGAGGTGCCGCCGAAGTTGAACTGCTGGTGGGTCTGGGCGAACAGGATCGCGGGCAGGGCGGCGACGGCTGCCAGGAACAGCGAGCCGGGGAAGGTCAGGCGGGCGAGGATGCGGTCGAGGAATTCGGCGGTCGGGCGGCCGGGACGCACACCGGGGATGAAGCCGCCGTACTTCTTGAGGTTGTCGGCCTGGTCGACCGGGTTGAACGTGACGGCCGTGTAGAAGTAGGTGAACACGATGATCAAAAGCGACTGGCCGAGGATGTAGTGCCAGCCGTTGGGGCTGAAGAAGTTGGACATCGAGGTGCCGAAGTGGGTTTTGATGAGCTGACCGACGGTGGCGGGGAGCGCCATCAGCGAGGCGGCGAAGATGACGGGGATGACGCCGGCCATGTTCACGCGCAGGGGCAGATAGGTCTGGCCGCCCTCGGACATGCGCCGACCGATCACGCGCTTGGCGTACTGCACGGGGATGCGCCGTTGGCCCTCCTGCACGAACACGATGCCCGCGACGACGGCGAGCACGAGGAACGGCATCATCACCTTGAAGACTTGGTCCTGGGTCGTCCACCACTTGTTGATGCCTTCGGGCAGACGCGAGACGATCGAGGCAAAGATCAGCAGCGAGATGCCGTTGCCGATGCCGCGCTGGGTGATCAGCTCGCCCACCCACATCAGCAGGATGCAGCCCGTGGTCAGGCACACGACAATCAAAAAGATGTGCGGCGCGTCGAAGTGGGTGACGACCGATTCGCCGGCCTTGGCCTGAAAGGAGTGGAACAGGAACACGTAGCCGATCGACTGGGCGAACGCGAGGCCGACGGTCAGGTAGCGGGTGTACTGGGTGATCCGCGCCTGGCCGACTTCGCCTTCCTTGGAGAGCTTTTCAAGCGACGGGACCACCACCTGCAGCAGCTGCAGAATGATCGAGGCGGTGATGTAGGGCATGATCCCCAGCGCGAACAGCGCCAGTTTGGACAGGCCCCCGCCGGAGAACAGGTTCAGGTAGCTGAGGATGCCGCCGCCGCCGAACTCCTTTTGGATGTTGTTGACTGCGGTCAGGTTCACACCCGGCACGGGGATGTGCGAGCCCAGGCGATACACGAGCAGCATCGCTGCCGTGAACGCGATCTTCTTGCGGATGTCCGCGACTTGAAACGCGTTGAGGATCGTGGAGAGCATGACCGGGCCGGCGCCCGAGTTTAGCTCTCGAGCACGTGACAGGTGCCGCCGGCGGACTCGATCCGCTCGCGGGCGGTGGCGCTGAACGCATGCGCGTGTACGGTCAGCGCCTTGGTCAGCTCGCCGCGGGCCAGAATCTTGACCGGCACGTCCTTGCGCTTGCCCAACCCAGCCGCCTTCAGCGCCTGGATCGTGACCTCGCTACCGGCCTGGAACCGGTCCTCCAGATCGGCGATGTTGACCGGCTGGGTGTGCGTGCGAAACGGCTCGAACGGCATCGACTTCTTCATGTGCGGGCCGCGCAGCTTGCGCATGCGCATGTGGATCGGCATCTGCCCGCCCTCGAACCCCGCGCGCCGTTTGGAGCCCGAGCGCGCGCCCGCGCCCTTCTGGCCGCGGCCGGAGGTCTTGCCGGTACCCGAGCCTTCCCCGCGCCCGACCCGCTTGCGCGGGCGGCGGCTGCCCGGGGCCGGTTTGAGGCTGTGCAGGCCGATGCGCTCGACTACCTCCTCGGCATCTGTTCCGCTGCGCCGTTTCGGCTCTTGATCGCTCATGCCTTCTCCCGCTCACCCTCAACCTCAACCAGATGCCGCACCGCATGCAGCATCCCACGCGCCTGTGGGGAGTCCCGCACCTCGACTGAATGGCCGATCCGCCGCAGACCGATCGAGCGCAGCGTATCGAGCTGCTTCTTGTTGGCGCCATTGCTCGAGCGCCGCTGAGTGACGGTCAGCTCAGCCATCAGGCCGACTCCTCGACGGGGGCGGGTTCCTCGGCAGGGACAGACTCCTCGACGGTGGCCTCGGTCGCGGACTCATCGCCTGACCCCGGCTCAGCCTCAGCCGTGGACCCAGTCTCGGCAGCGCTCGGGTCGGGCTGCGTGGCGGTGGTCTCAACTGCGGTTTCAGCGGCGCTATCGGTACCCGCGGGCTGCTCCTGGGCAGCGGACCCGTCGTCTGCGACCGACTCCTGGGCGGCTCCGTTAGCCGACTCGCCACCCAGCCCGAGAACCTGATCGATCGACAGGCCCCGCAACTTCGCTACCTCCTCGGGGGTGCGCAGGCCGCGCAGGCCCTCGATCGTGGCCTTGACGAGGTTGATCGGGTTTTGGGTGCCAAGGCTCTTGGACAGGATGTCGTGGATCCCCGCGAGCTCCAGCACCGCGCGCACGCCCCCGCCGGCGATCACGCCTGTACCGGGGGAGGCGGGCTTCAGGAACACACGGCCGGACCCGAAGATGCCAGTCGTTTGGTGGGTGATCGTGCTGCCGTGCCGAGGCACTCGGAACAGGTCCTTCTTGGCGCGCTCGACGCCCTTTTGGATCGCCAGCGGCACCTCGTTGGCCTTGCCGTAGCCGACCCCGACGATGTCGCGTTCATCGCCGACGACGACCAGCGCCGTGAACGAGAACCGCCGCCCGCCCTTGACGACCTTGGCGACGCGGTTGATCTCGACGACCCGCTCCTGCAGGTCCAGGCCGGCGGGGTTGACTGAGCGATCTGAGGCGATGGTTGACATGGGCAGACGGAGCAGGGTAGCGGTAGGCGAGACCTCAGACGGTCAGGCCGGCCTCGCGGATAGATTCGGCCAGGGCGCGCACGTGGCCGTGGTAGCGGTATCCGCCGCGGTCGAACACGGCCTCTGACACGCCCGCGCTTTTGGCGCGCTGCGCCAGCAGCTGGCCGGCGCGGGTGGCGGCCTGCGATTTGCCCAGCCCACGCAGCTCGGGCTCATACCAGGCAACCGCGGCCAGCGTGCGAGCGGACACGTCGTCGATGACCTGGGCGGAGATGCCGCGGTTTGAGCGGTAGACGGATATGCGCGGGCGTGTGGCGGTGCCCGTGACCTTCGCGCGCACGCGGCGGCGGCGTTTGAGCCGACGGGTCTCTTTGGTGAGCACGGTCATGCGCGCTTGCCCACCTTCCTCGCCACGTACTCGCCCTCGTAGCGGATGCCCTTGCCCTTGTAAGGCTCGGGCGGGCGCTGCTTGCGGATGATCGCGGCGGTCTCGCCGACGAGCTGCTTGGAGATGCCCTTAACGACGATGCGGGTCGGCTGGGGCACTTCGAACTCGATGCCCTCAGGCGCGGGGATCGGTACCGGATGGGAGTAGCCGACGGCCAGCTCGAGGTTCTTGCCCTTCAGCTGCGCGCGATACCCGACGCCCTGGATCTCCAGGCGCTTCTCATACCCGGCCGTGACGCCCTGCACCATGTTGGCGATCAGCGATCTCGTCAGCCCGTGCAGCGCGCGGTGTTCCCCGCGGTCGGTCGGGCGCGAGACGAGCAGCCGCTCGCCGTCCTGGACGACTTCGATGTCGCGAGCGATGCGCTCGTGCAGCTCGCCTTTGGGACCCTTGACGCTGACCGACTCGGGCTCGATCGCGACGGTCACGCCGGAGGGGACTGGGATGGGTTGTCTGCCGATTCTGGACATGTGGTGCTCGTCGCCTCCCCGCCCTACCAGACCTGCGCCAGAACCTCGCCGCCGACGCCCGCCGCCCGCGCGTCGTGGCCGGTCATCACGCCTTGGGACGTCGACACGATCGCGGTGCCCATCCCGCCGAGCACCTTGGGGACGTGCTTGGCGTCGACATACGTGCGCCGCCCGGGCCGCGACACGCGCCGCAGGCCGGATATCGCCGAGCGGCGGTCGGCGGTGTACTTCAGCTCGATGTGGATCGTCTGCCCCGCCCCGCCGTCGGCCGCCGGTTGCAACGACCAGCCCTCGACGTAGCCCTGCTCGGCGAGGATCCGTGCGATCTCCGCCTTCAGTTTGGACGCGGGTATATCCACGGTCTCATGCGCGGCGTGGATCGCGTTGCGCACGCGCGTGAGCAGGTCGGCTATCGGATCGGTCATGGACATGGTGTGGATGCGATGGGCGGTATGAAGGCTTTGATGGGCGGTGTCAACGCTTTGATGGGCGGCGTAAAGGGTTTGTAAAGGGGAGTGTTGGTGTATGCACTTTTTGGTTTTGGTTTACTATGGTTATCAAAAAACAAAAAGGGACAACTACATCTCCTCCCTTTAGGTTTTCTTTATCTTGAGCCTGGGTCTTGTTGCCTCTGCCTTGGGTTCTTTGGAGTCTTGGCCTCGTCGTACGCGCGCGCGTTCTAGATCGACCGCCCCCTACCAGGAAGACTTGGTCATCCCCGGGATCTGGCCGTTGTGGGCCAGCTCGCGCAAACAGATGCGGCACAGCCCGAACTTCTTGTATACCGCGCGCGGACGCCCGCAGCGGTTGCAGCGAGTATAGGCGCGCGTCTTGAATTTAGGTGGGCGCGCCTGCTTGACGCGCTGCGAAACCTTGGCCATCAGTCGTCCTTCTCGTCGTTGTTTTGGTCCGCATCACCGGCGATCGACTCGAACTCCTTGGGGCGGCCTTGCTGCGCGAACGGCATGCCCAGCGCCTCCAGCAGCGCGAACGCCTCTGCATCGCTCGACGCGCTCGTGGTGATCGTGATGTCCAGTCCGCGGATCTGGTCGATCGCGTCGTAGTCGATCTCGGGGAAGATGATCTGCTCGCGCACGCCCATCGAGTAGTTGCCGCGACCGTCGAACGAGCGCGGGGACAGGCCGCGGAAGTCGCGGATCCTCGGGATTGCGATCGAGACGAGCCGGTCGAGGAACTCGTAGGAGCGCTCGCCGCGCAGCGTCACGGCCACACCGACCGGCATCCCCTCGCGCAGTTTGAACGCGGCGATCGACTTGCGCGCGCGGCGCACGCTGGGCTGCTGCCCGGCGATCGTCGCCAGCTGCTCCTGCGCGGCGCGCAGCGCTTTGGAGTCCTGCTTGTCTTTGCCTACGCCCATGTTCAGCGTGATCTTCTCAAGCACGGGCGCCTGCATCGGCGAGGAGTAGCCGAACCGGCCGATCAACGCCGGGCGGATCTCCTGCTGATAGCGGACCTTCAGGCGGGCCGGTGAACTTGCTGTAGCTGTGTCGTTCATTGTCTGGTTCTCTGTTCTCAATAGATCGATCGGCCGGATCAGTCGATCGTCGCCCCCGAACGCACGGCCACCCGCGAGCGGGCGCCCCCGTCGCGCTGGATCCGCACACGGGTCGGCTGTCCTTTGGAGTCGAGCAGCATCACGTTGGAGATGTGGATCGGGCCCTCGCGCTCGATTACTCCCCCAAGCTGCGCACCAGTGTCCTGGCCGCTGGCCCCACTGGAATGTTGCGGACGCACGTGGCGCTTGACCATGTTCAGCCCCTCGACGTACACGCGCGCGCTGCGTGGCTCGGTGCGCAGCACACGCCCATTCTTGCCACGGTCCTTGCCCGAGATGACCTGAACCCGGTCGCCCGAGCGGATCTTCATCGACACGCGCCCGGACGCGGCGCCAGCCTTGCCAGAACGAGCCTTTGCGGAGTTCGCCTTGCCGGAGCCGGACCTGGAGCGTGAAGCGGCCATCACAGCACCTCCGGCGCGAGCGAGACGATCTTCATGAAGTTGCGCTCGCGCAGTTCGCGCGCGACTGGCCCGAACACGCGCGTGCCGCGCGGGTTGTTCTGGTCATCGATGATCACGGCGGCGTTCTCGTCGAAGGCGATGTAGGTGCCGTCCTCGCGCCCGATCGGCTTCTTGGTGCGCACGATGACCGCAGTCACGACCTCGCCCTTTTTGACCGTCCCCTGCGGGTTGGCCTGCTTGACGGTTGCGGTGATCACATCGCCCACGAACGCATAGCGGCGGTGCGAGCCGCCCTTGACGCGGATGCACAGGATCTCGCGCGCGCCGGTGTTGTCGGCGACGCGCAGCCTCGTCTCGTTCTGAATCATGCGCCCGCCCCCGTGCGCCGGAGCGCACCGTCGGCCCCGCCCGCGCGCAATACGCGCATCGCGCTCGTCATCCACATCTGGCGATCGATGCTCATCTCGCCCGCTCCAGCACGTCGATGAGCCGCCAGCGCTTGGTGCGCGACAGCGGTCGGCTCTCGATCACGCGCACGGTGTCGCCCTCGTGCGCGTCGTTGTTCTCGTCGTGAGCGTGCAGCGTGTTCGAGCTGCGCACGATCTTCTCGTAGCGGCGGTGCCGGCGGGCGATATCGATCCGTACGGTGATCGTTTTGTCGGCCTTGTCCGAGACGACGATCCCCTGTCGCACCTTGCGCACGGGCTCGCCGGCCGGGGGATGCAATGGTGCTGTCGGCGCGGACTGGGCAGCCTCCCCACCCCGCGCGGCACGGACGGCGGCCAGTTTCTCGCGTTCCTGCAGGCGTCGCGCACGCCGGCGAACGGCCTTGGCCTTGCGTAATGCGACCCGTTCTGAGTGCCGCTCATCGGGCGAGCGCTGTGGCCGCGCCTCGGAGTGCGTCGAGCGCTCCTTGCGGCGGCGCTCCTTGGGCGAAAGCCGCTCGGCGGGCTCGGCCGCAGCGGCTGCGGCGGCTCCTCCGGCCTCGACCCCGGCCTGCCCAGCGGGCTCGGGCTGCTCGCCCGGCGCGTCAGCGTCAGCACCGCCGGCCTCGGACTCGGCCTGCGCCGGGGCCTGCGCCTGCTCGGCGGCCTCGGTCTGCTCCGGAGCCTCGGCGGCTGCCTCGGGGGTGGTCTCCGGCTCCTCGGTTGTCTCTTGCTCGTCGGTCATATCGTCTCCCGCTCACGCGCGACGGTCAGGGCCCGCGCGAGATCGCGCTTGGCGCGGCCGATCCCCGCGGTGTCCTCGAGTTCGCCTGTGGCATTGGAAAAACGCAGCCCGAACAGGTCTTTGCGCAGCGTGGCTATCCGCTCGCGCAGTTCGGTGTCCTGGAGGTCTCTCAGCTCTCTTGCCTTCATCTCAGCTCGTTCTCACTCGTCGTTTCATCGTTGCGTTCGTTCGTCTCGTCCAGCGCGATCGTCGGCTCAGTCCTCGCGCAGCACGAACTTGGACTTGACGGGCAGCTTGTGCGCCGCTAGCCGGATCGCGTCGCGGGCCAGCGGCTCGGGCACGCCGGCCAGCTCGAACATCACGCGCCCGGGCTTGACGACCGCGACCCAGCCCTCGGGCGATCCCTTGCCCGAGCCCATGCGCGTCTCGGCGGGCTTCTTGGTCACGGGCTTGTCGGGGAACACGTTGATCCACACCTTGCCGCCACGCTTGATCTTGCGGGTCATCGCGATACGCGCGGCCTCGATCTGACGGTTGGTGAGCCAGCCCTCCTCCAGCGCCTTCAGCCCGTACTCGCCGAACTGGACATGGACCTGTCCGCGCGAGACCCCGCCGCGACGGCCGCGGTGCTGCTTGCGGTGCTTGACACGCTTGGGCGAGAGCATCAGCGCGCGCCTCCGCCGCTCGCCGGGGTCGACGCGGGGCCCGACGAACCGCCGGCCGTACGACCGGGGCCACCACCACGCCCGCCGCTGCCGCCGCTGCCACCACGTCCGCCGCCGCCGCCGCCAAATCCTCCGCGACCGCCGCCGCCACCACCACCGCTGCGCCCGCCACGTCCGTTGCCGCCGCGCCCGCCGTTGCCGCCGCCTCCAAACCCGCCACGGCCACCGCCTCCCGGGCCACCGCCGTCGCGACGGCGCCCGCGACCCCCGTCGCGCCCGTCGCGCCCGGAGCGCCCGTCGCGTTCGCTGTTCGGCGCCGCCGGAGCGGTTATGTCGGTGAGATCGGCGCCGGTGTAGCCCTCGGGCATGATCTCGCCCTTGTTCATCCAGCACTTCACGCCGATGCGCCCGAACGTGGTGCGCGCCTCATAGAAGCCGTAGTCGATGTCCGCGCGCATCGTGTGCAGCGGGACACGCCCGTCGGAATACGATTCGGTGCGCGCCATCTCCGCGCCGCCGAGGCGCCCGGCGACCTGGACCTTCACGCCCTTGGCGCCCGAGCGCATCGCGCTGGTCAGCGCGCGCTTCATCGCGCGGCGGAACGCGACGCGGTTCTGCAACTGCTCGGCGATCGACTGGGCCACGAGCTTGGCGTCGAGCTCGGGGCGCTTGATCTCGAGGATGTTGACCTTGATCTGCTTGCCCGTCAGGCGGTGCAGATCGCGGCGCAGCGCGTCAACTTCGGTGCCGGACTTGCCGATCACGATGCCGGGCCGGGCGGTGTGGATGTTGACCTCCAGTTCGGCCGCGTCCTTGCGGATCGTGATCTCCGACAGGCCGGCATGCGCGAGCTTGTCGACGATGTGCTCGCGGACGCGGATGTCCTCGGCGAGGTACTCGCTGAAGTTTTTCTCGTTGAACCAGTTGGACTTCCAGTCGTGGATGTACCCGACTCGCATCGCCTCTGGATGAACCTTTTGTCCCATCTTGTCTCTGTGTCTTCTCTCTATGAACCGGTCGTCAAAGTGATCGTCAGGTGGCTGGTGCGCTTGTGGATCGGTGTCGCGCGGCCCATCGCGCGCGGGCGAAAGCGCTTGATCGTCGGGCCTTCGTCGGCGTAGGCCTCCCGCACGATCAGGTCTTCTTCGAGCAGTTCGTGGTTGTGCTCGGCGTTGGCGACCGCCGACTCCAACAACTTGCTCCAGTCCCGCGCAACCTCGCGCGGGGTGAACTCGAGCATAGCGCGCGCCTCGCCGACGGTCTTGCCCGGCAAGTGACTGGAGACCATGCGGGCCTTGCGCGCGGAGGTGCGCACGTAGCGCGCGTGCGCGCGCACGACTCGACGCCGGGGGGCTTTGGGAGACACACGTTTGGGGGCCGGCTTGGCCTCTGCCTGCGCGGCCTCCGCGGCTTTGGTCTCGGCGAGCTTCTGCTCAGGCTCTTTTTTTGCCGCCGGTTTTTTCTCGGCTTTGGCCTGAGGCTCATCCGTCTCAGTCCCAGCCTCAGCCTCAGCCTGTTTAGCCTTCGACTCTTTGGCCCCGGGCTCTTTAGCAGCCGGCTTTTTGGCGGTTTTGGCCTCCCCCGCCTCCGGCTCCTTGGCCTCCGGCGCTTTTTTGGGCGCGGTTTTTTTCGCAGGGGTTTTTTTGGCAGCGGCCTTCTCCGCCGGCTCGGCTTGAGCTTTCGCCTCGGTGGCCCGCTCAGCCTCGCCTGGCGCCTCAGCGCCCGTCACCTCGGCCTCACCGGTGCCCTCGTCGCTCATCGGACCTTCCCCGATCCGGCATGCCCGCGAAACACGCGCGTGGGCGCAAACTCGCCGAGCTTGTGCCCGACCATCGACTCGGAGATGAAGACCGGCACGTGTTTCTTGCCGTCGTGCACCGCGATCGTGTGGCCGACCATCTCCGGGAAGATCGTCGAGGAGCGCGACCAGGTGCGCAGCATTTTTTTGTTGTTCTCGGCGTTGAGGGATTCGATGCGCTTCATCAAGCGCTCCTGCACCCACGGCCCCTTCTTGCTCGAACGACTCATCGGCTACGCCCCTTCCCGCGCCGGCGACCGCGCACTATGTACTTGTCGGAGTCCTTGCGCGTCTTGCGTGTGCGGTAGCCGAGTGTCGGCACGCCCCAGGGGGTCACCGGATGGCGCCCTGGCGTGGTCGAGCCCTCGCCGCCGCCGTGCGGGTGGTCGACCGGGTTCATCGCGGTGCCGCGCGTCTGCGGGCGCACGCCCAGGTGGCGCTTGCGCCCCGCCTTGCCGATCTTCACGTTCTGGTGCTCAGAGTTGCCTATGACCCCGACCGTCGCGCGGCACTCGGCGCGCACCATCCGCATCTCGCCCGAGGGCAGGCGCAGCGTCGCCATGTCGCCGTCGCGGGCCATCAGCTGTACCGAGGCGCCGGCCGAGCGGGCCATCTGCCCACCGCGACCGGGGGAGAGCTCGACGTTGTGCACGACCGTGCCGACCGGCATGCGCGCCAGCGCCAGACAGTTGCCGACCGCGATATCGGCGTCATCGCCGGAGGCGACCGTCATGCCGACGGTCAGGCGCTGGGGGGCGAGAATGTAGCGCTTCTCACCGTCGAGGTAGTGCAAAAGCGCTATGTAGGCCGAGCGGTTGGGGTCGTACTCGATCGCCGCGACCTTCGCGGGCACGCCGTCCTTGCGGCGCTTGAAGTCGATCCGCCGGTAGGCGCGCTTGGCGCCGCCGCCGCGGTGGCGGGAGGTCTTGCGCCCGTGCGCGTTGCGACCGCCGCTCTTGGTCAGGCCCTCGACGAGCGTCTTCTCGGGCTTTGACTTGGTGACCTCGGCGAAGTCCGGGTAGGACACGAACCGGCGTCCGGGGCTGGTGGGCTTGGGCTTGCGAATTGGCATTGGCTGGTGAGCTGTGGGTTGGTCTGAACTGGTTAAGGGGTGGTCGGGTCGAGGTCGGTCGGGTCGGTTTAGTCGAGGGCGGCCAGGCCGTGGAAGATCGGGATCTCCTCGCCCGCGCGCAGTTGCACAATCGCCTTCTTCCACGCCCGCGTGCGTCCGCGCGGCGTGTTGCCGCGGCGCTTGGGCTTGGGTTTTACGCTGACGGTCCGGACCTCGACGACATGCACGTCGAACAGCTCCTCGATCGCCTGACGGATCTGGGTCTTGTGCGCGTCGGGATGGACGCGGAACGTGTAGCGGTGCGCGGAGGAGAGCACGTAGCTCTTCTCCGAGACGACCGGGCGGACGATGACCTGCGAAGCGTCCATTAGGCCTTGTCCTCTCCGGCCTCGGACGAGTTCGCCTTCACACCCTCCGACCCTCCGGTACGCGCGACGAGCGCGTCGAGCGCGACCTGGGAGATGAGCAGCGAGGCCGCGCCGAGCAGGTCGGCGACGCCGACGTTCTCGGGGGTGAGCACCGCCACACGAGGGAGGTTGCGGAATGACAGCGCGGCGTCACGCTCCTCGGCGGCCAGTACGACGAGGGCGGGGGCCAGCGCGGCGGACGCGCCAAGCGGCGTCCAATCATCGAGCAGATCGGCAGCCTGGCTGGTCTTCGGCGCGCTGAACGCGCCCGTGTCGAGCACTGCGATCGAGCCGCGGCTGGCGTGCAGCGACAGTGCGCTGCGCAGCGCACTGAGGCGCTCCTTGCGGTTGATCTTGAACGTGTAGGACCGCGGCTGGGGTCCGAACACGGTGCCGCCGCCAGTCCAGATCGGGGAGCGGCTGGAGCCCGCGCGGGCACGACCGGTGCCCTTCTGGCGCCAGGGCTTGGCCCCGCCGCCGGAGACCATGCCGCGAGTCTTGGTGGCGGCGGTTCCACGCCGGCGGGCGGCCTGCTCGGCGCGCACGCACTGGTGTACGAGCGGTTCGTTGAAGCCCGCGCCAAACGCGACGTCGTCGAGCTCGACTTTGCGGCTCGCGCCGAGAACCGGGGCCTCAGGCATCGCCGCGCACCTCCACCACGCCGCCACGCGGACCGGGGACCGAGCCGCGAATCATCAGGAGGTGTTGCTCGGCGTCGACCGCGACGATCTCGAGACCCCGCTGGGTCGCGCGGTGGGCGCCCATGTGTCCGGGGCCGCGCAGACCGGGCAGCACGCGCGAGGGCGTCGCCGAGGCGCCGATCGACCCGGGAGCGCGCACGTTGTGCGAGCCGTGGGAGGAGGGGCCGCGTTTGAAGTTGTGCCGGCGGATCGTGCCCTGAAAGCCCTTGCCCTTGGAAATGCCCGCGACCTTCACGCGGGCGCCGACCTCGAAGGAGTCGACGGTGACGGTCTCGCCGATCTGCAGCTCGGGCGAGGGCCCGGCGGCGGCAGCGTGATCGTGGATGCGAAACTCGACGAGGTGGCGCATCGGCGGGGCGTCCGCCTTCTTGAGATGCCCGAGCTCGGCTTTGGACAGGCGCCGCTCACGGGTGGGGTCGAACGCGAGCTGCACGGCCGTATAGCCGTCGCGCTCGGCGTCGCGCACTGCGGTCACTGGACAGGGCCCGGCCTGCAGCACGGTCACGCGCGCGACCGACCCATCCTCTTGAAAGAGTTGGGTCATACCGAGCTTGCGGGCGAGGATGGCGGGCATCGTGAATCGGGCGGAGGGTCAGGTCGCCAGACGGATCTCGATGTCGACGCCGGCAGGCAGGTGGTCGAGGCGCTGCAGCGAGTCGACTGTCTTGGGCGTCGGCTGATGGATGTCGATCAGCCGCTTGTGCGTGCGGATCTCGAAGTGCTCGCGCGAGTCCTTGTCCTTGAACGGCGAGCGGATCACGCAGTAGACGTTCTTCTCGGTGGGCAGCGGCACCGGCCCGGACACGGTCGCGCCGGTACGTGTGGCGGTCTCCACGATCTCCTTGGCCGCGGACTCGATAGCCGAGGTGTCGTAGGCCTTCAGGCGGATGCGGATCTTGTTTTGGGTTGCTGCCGGCATGTTGTGTGGTGGGTGTTGGGGGTCTGTCCGGTGGTGTTGTGTCGAAGTCGGGCGTAGAAGCGGGGCGGATCACGCGCGAGCGAATCCGCCCCCGGGAGCCCGCACTCCGGCGGGGTGTTCCATGCGTCGTATCTGGCTGCTTACTTAAAGAGCGACGCCGCCAGCGATGTGGCGGCGCGCGCGGGTGCTACTCGATGATCTCCGTGACCACGCCCGAACCGACGGTGCGGCCACCCTCGCGGATGGCGAACCGCAGGCCCTGGTCCATGGCGATCGGCTGGATCAGCTCGATCTCCATCTGGACGTTGTCGCCCGGCATGACCATCTCGACGCCGTCGGGCAGCTTGGCCACGCCGGTGACGTCGGTCGTGCGGAAGTAGAACTGTGGCCGGTAGCCCGTGAAGAACGGGGTGTGGCGACCGCCCTCCTCCTTCTTCAGGACGTAGACCTCGGACTTGAACTTGGTGTGCGGGGTGATCGATCCGGGCTTGCACAGCACTTGGCCGCGCTCGATCTCCTCGCGCTTGGTGCCACGCAGCAGGCAGCCGACGTTGTCGCCGGCCTGCCCCTGGTCGAGGATCTTGCGAAACATCTCGACGCCGGTGACGACCGTCTGCGTGGAATCGTGCACGCCGACGATTTCGACCGTGTCGCCGGTATTGACGACACCCTGCTCGACGCGCCCGGTGGCGACCGTGCCGCGACCGGTGATCGAGAAGACGTCCTCGACCGGCATCAGGAAGGGCTTGTCGAGCTCGCGCACGGGCTCGGGGATGTAGGAGTCGAGCGCTTCGGAGAGCTCGACGATCTTCTGCTTGTAGGTGTCGTCGCCTTCCAGCGCCTTCAAGGCGGAGCCGGTGATGAAGGGGATGTCATCGCCGGGGAAGTCGTACTCGGAGAGCAGCTCGCGGACCTCGACCTCGACCAGCTCGAGCAGCTCCTCGTCGTCGACCATGTCGGCCTTGTTGAGGAACACGACGATGTAGGGGACGCCGACCTGACGGGCGAGCAGGATGTGCTCGCGGGTCTGGGGCATCGGGCCGTCGGCGGCGGAGACGACGAGGATCGCCCCGTCCATCTGCGCGGCGCCGGTGATCATGTTCTTGACGTAGTCGGCGTGACCGGGGCAGTCCACGTGCGCGTAGTGGCGCTTCTCGGTCTGGTACTCGACATGGGAGGTGGCGATCGTGATCCCGCGCTCCTTCTCCTCGGGAGCGTTGTCGATCTCCTCGAAGCTGCGGGCCTCGCCGCCCATCTTCTCGGCCAGCACGGTCGTGATGGCAGCGGTCAGCGTCGTCTTGCCATGGTCGATGTGACCGATGGTCCCGACGTTGACATGGGGCTTGTCGCGCTCGAACTTCTCCTTCGCCACTTTACGTTCGCTCCTGTATCGACTTTGATGTCCGCCTCGTTTTAGGCGAACCTGAGAAATCTATCTAACTGCGGTGCTTCGTGTGTGCTGGTTGGGTGTGTCTTGCAATTGGTCTGGCGTTACGCCTTGGAAATCTTGTGTGTCTTGTGCTGGGAGTCTTGTATGTGCCGCTCTTCTTGGCCTTGCCCCGATTCGCCTTCCCGGTCGGAGTCTCGATTCCGTTCGAGTCAGATCTCGTTCGCGTCGCGCCCGGCCTGGGACTAGGCCGCGACCGGTTCTCCCGTGCGGGTCTCGACGATCTTCTCGGCGATGTTCGGAGGCACCTCCTCGTAGCCCTCGAACTGCATCGTGTACGTGGCCCGGCCCTGCGTGTTTGAGCGCAGGTCGGTCGCGTAGCCGAACATCTCCGACAGCGGTACGCGCGCGGTGACGGCCAGCGCGTTGCCGCGCGGCTCCTGGGCTTCTACGCGACCGCGGCGGCTGGACAGGTCGCCGATGACCGTGCCGAGAAACTCCTCGGGCGTGACGACCTCCACGGCGAAGATCGGCTCCAGCAGCACCGGCTTGGCGCGGCGGGCCGCCTCCTTGGCCGCGATCGAGCCGGCGACCTTGAAGGCGATCTCCGAGGAGTCGACCTCGTGGTACTTGCCGTCGGTGAGCGTCACGCGGATGTCGACCATCGGATAGCCGGCCTTCACGCCCGACTCCAGCGCCTCCGCGACGCCCTTCTCGACGGCCGGTATGTATTCGGAGGGGATCGCGCCACCCTTGATTTTGTTGACGAACTCAAAGCCCTCGCCGGGCGCGGGCTCGAGGTCGATGTAGACGACGCCGAACTGGCCCGAGCCGCCGGTCTGACGCACGAACTTGCCTTCGATCTTCTCGGCCGTCCCGCGGACGGTCTCGCGGTAGGAGACCTGCGGGCGCCCAACGTTGGCCTCGACCCCAAACTCGCGCTTCATGCGATCGACGATCACCTCGAGGTGCAGCTCGCCCATGCCGGAGATCTCGGTCTGGCCGGTCTCCTCGTTGGAGCGCACCTGGAACGTCGGGTCCTCCTCGGCCAAGCGCCCGAGCGCGACCGACATCTTCTCCTGGTCTGCCTTGGTCTTGGGCTCGACCGCGACCTTGATGACGGGCTCGGGGAATTCGATGTTCTCGAGCTTGACCGGCGCGTCGGGGGCGGCGAGCGTGTCGCCGGTCATGACCTGCTTGATGCCGACGGCGGCGGCGATGTCCCCGGCGTAGACCTCGGAGACCTCCTCGCGGTCGTTGGCGTGCATCATCAGGATGCGCCCGATCCGCTCGGTGCGCCCGGAGTTGACGTTCAGCACGCGCGAGCCGGCCTCCAGGTGACCGGAGTAGACGCGGAAGTAGGTGAGCTTGCCGACGTAGGGGTCGGACATGATCTTGAACGCGAGCGCCGTGAACGGCTCGGTGTCGTCGGCGTGGCGGGCGACCTCACGCTCGCCCTCCTCGCCACGGACCAGTTCGGTGCCGGTCACCGCGGGCACGTCCAGCGGGGAGGGCAGGTAGTCGATGACCGCGTCCAGCAGCGGTTGGACACCCTTGTTCTTGAACGACGAGCCGCACAGCACCGGGGTGAGCTTGCTGGAGAGGGTGGCCGCGCGGATCGCCTGCTTGAGCAGCTCCTCGGGCACCTCCTGCTCCTCGAGGATCAGCTCGAGCAGCGCGTCGTCGTAGTGGGAGACTTCCTCCAGCAGATGCTCGCGGGCCGCCTGCGCCTCGTCGGCGAGCTCTGAGGGGATCTCGGTTTCCTCCTGTTCGGTGCCGAGGTCGTCTTTGTAGACGATCGCCTTCATGCTGACCAGGTCGATCACGCCGGCGAAGTCGCCCTCTGCGCCGATCGGCAGCTGGATCGGCACGGGATGGGCACCGAGACGATCGATCATCGTCTGCACGCCCGCCTCGAAGTTCGCGCCGGTGCGGTCCATCTTGTTGATGTAGGCGATGCGCGGCACGTGGTACTTGTCGGCCTGGCGCCACACGGTCTCGGACTGGGGCTCGACGCCGGCGACCGAGTCAAACAGCGCGATCGCGCCGTCAAGGACACGCAGGGAGCGCTCGACCTCGACGGTGAAGTCGACGTGGCCGGGCGTGTCGATGATGTTGATGCGGTGGCCCTTCCACTGGGCGGTGGTCGCGGCGGAGGTGATCGTGATGCCGCGCTCCTGCTCCTGTTCCATCCAGTCCATGACCGCGGCGCCCTCGTGGACCTCGCCGATCTTGTAGGTGCGCCCGGTGTAGTACAGGATGCGCTCGGTCGTGGTCGTCTTGCCCGCGTCGATGTGGGCCATGATCCCGATGTTGCGGGTGTTCTCGAGGGTGAACTTGCGTGGCATGGCTTGAGTGGAGTTGTCGACCGGGGAGCTGGGGGTGGTGGGGCGGTGTTGGGCTCGCGGGTGGAGGTCTTGGTGGAAGTGGAAGGGAAGGCGAAGGCGGTAAGGGCGATGAGACGTTGAACGAGGGCAAAAAAAGAGGCCCATCGGGCCCACGCGCGCAGCTCGTCTGGAATGAAGCCGAGTCGCGACGCTATGTGCTCGAGGTGATCTCCATGTTGCGTGACTGTCCCGCGCCGGACATGCTCGCACGACTGCGCCCAAACGCGAGGCGGGGCCGACTATAGCAGAGGATTTCGGACCGCCCACGCGTTGGATCTCGCGCTCGCGGGCGAGCTCACCGGCCGGTGTCCTCCGCTGAGCAATCGCCCGCCGGAGTCGCGTCTTCGAACGCCGCCCCGAGCCGCTCCAGCACGCGCGCGGCCGCGCGCAGTTCGGCGGGCTTCATGTCCGCAAGAGCCCCTACCCAGCGCTCCTGCCAGGCGGCGCGCTTGACCTCGATCTGGCGCCGGCCCTGAGGCGTCAGGCGCGAGACGACCACACGCCGGTCGGCCTCCGAGCGGGCGCGCTCGACATGGCCCTGGTCTGCGAGGTGCTCGAGCATCTCCGTGACCGTCCCCGGGCTCAGCCGGGCCGCGGCGGCGAGCTCCCCGGCGGCCAGCTCGCCGTGCTCGTAGAGCTCGATCAGCAGCTCGAACTGGGCGTGGCTGATCTCTGAGCCGCCCAGGTGGGTGTCGCGGCCCCGCAGGCGGCTGAGGGTGCGGAACACGCGCCGGAACGCGCGGCCCAGCTCGTCGAGCTCGGCCGTCCACGCGTCTTGGGCGATCGTCTGAGATTTGCTCGCCCGAGAGGGGCTCTGCGCGGTAGCCGTAGTGGAGGCCTTCGCAGGTGCAGCAGCTCCACGAGATTGCGCCGAAGCCGAGGAGCTCGTGGCGGAGGAGATCGTCGCCCGTGAGGCCATGGTCGTCTACCTCACAGACCCATCGGCTCCATGGCGGGCTCGCCGCCGTGAGCCTCACGCTCCGTGGAGAGGGCCCGGGGCCGCTCGGCGCGCAGCAGCATCAGGCACGGGATCAGCGAGAGCACAGCGATCCCGAAGGCGAACCAGTAGGCCACGTTGAACGCATCCGCGAGCCCGGCGGACGTGGGCGGATGGCCGGGGATCACGGTGTGCGCGACGGTCGCACGCTGCAGGGCGACGGCCAGGATGGCGGTGCCAATCGCGCCGCCGAGCCGCATCAGGACGTTGATCTGGGGGGTCGCATCCGACAGCTGGTCGGGGCGCATCGAGGCGAAGGCGGCGGTCATGGCGGGCATGAACGACATGCCGATCGAGACGCCGCGCACGACGAGGATCGCTGAGATCAGGACGATCGAGGTGTGCGCGCCTATGAACGCGAACGGGATCGTGCTGGCCGCCAGAATCGAGACGCCGATCAGCGCGATCGGGCCGCCGCCGTAGCGCTCGGTGAGGCGCCCGGCGATCGGCATCGCCACGAGCGCGCCGATGCCCTGCGGACCGTTGAGCAGGCCGGTGTCGATCACCGACAGGCCGCGAACCTGCTGGTAGTAGAGAGGCACGAGGATCATCGCGCCAAACAGGGCGGCGCCGACGCCAAAGGTCGTGAAGGAGGCGCCGGCAAAGACTTTGTTGGCGTACAGCCTGATGTCCAGAAGCGGGCGCGGGGCGCGCAGGGCGTGCAGGCAGAACGCGCCGATCATCGCCAGGCCGGCGATCGCGGGGAGGAGCACTTCGGTCGAGCCAAAGCCCGCCCCGGAGCCGAGTTCGCTGAGCCCGAACACGAGCGCGGCGGCGCCGACCGGCAGCAGGGCAAAGCCGAGCCAGTCGAAGCTGCCGGCCTCGCCAGAGTCGGTCTCGGGCAGCATCCGCCAGCCGAGCACCCAGGCGAGGACGCCGATCGGCACGTTGACGAAGAAGATCCAAGACCAGTGCAGGTTCTCGAGGATCAGGCCGCCGAGCACCGGGCCGAGGATCGGGGCGAGCATCGCGGGCATCGAGACGACGCCCATCACCCGCCCCATGCGTTGCGGCCCGGCGACCTGGGCCATGATCAGCTGGGCGACCGGCATGATCATGCCGCCGCCAAAGCCCTGCAGGACCCTGAAGAGGACGAGTGCGGGCAGCGAGTCAGACAGGCCGCACGCGGCCGAGCCGGCGGTGAAGAGCACGAGCGAGGTCAGGTACACGCGCTTGGCGCCGAACCGGCGCGAGGCCCAGCCGGTCAGCGGGATCGCCGTGGCGAGCGCCAACAGGTAGCCGGTGACGACCCACTGGACCTGCGAGATCGGGCTGTGCAGGTCCCGGCTGAGCGTGTCGAGCCCGACGTTGACGATCGTCGTGTCGAGGATCGACATGATCATCCCGAGGATCACCACGCCCGAGATGACCCACACGTGGCGCTCGATCTTGATCGGCGCGTCAGCTGCGCCCGAGGCTGTTTCGGTGGCCGCGGAAGACATTTGGCACCTAAATGTTAGGTACCGAAGGTTTCGGGGTCAAGGGTCTGCGATGTGCGATGCGTCACACAAGCCGGGTTCCTTCCGCGTAGCCCGTAGCGGGCCGAGGACCAAGCGAGGCCAGGACGCAGGGAGCGAAGTGTGCTGGCCGAAACGGGGATGCGAGCGAAGCGAGTGTCTCCCGGCTTCGGTACATGAGCGACCGAGGACACAGCCCTCGCGCCGCGTCATCGGACCGCTACCAGCGGTAGTGCGCGAACGCCTTGTTCGCCTGAGCCATGCGGAAGATGTCGTCCTTGCGCTTGTACGCGCCGCCCTGCTGGGACTGGGCGTCGATCAGCTCGCCGGCCAGGCGCTGCGCCATGGTCTTCTCACGACGCTGGCGGGCGAACTCCACGAGCCAGCGCACGGCCAGCGTGCGGGCGCGACGGGGGGCGACCTCGACGGGAACCTGGTAGGTGGCGCCGCCGACACGGCGGGATTTGACCTCGAGCGATGGGGTCAGCGCTTTGATCGAGGCCTCGAGCGTCTCCAGCGGGTCGGCCTCGCTGCGCTCGCCCAGCAACGCCAGCGCGTCGTAGACGATCCGCTCGGCGGTTGACTTCTTGCCGTCAAGCATGACCTTGTTGATCACCTGCTGCACCAGTTTGGAGCGGTGGATCGGGTCCGGTTCGAGCGGGCGGAGTTGGGCGGCGGCGCGACGGGGCATGGGCTATTTTTTCTTGACGCCGTACTGCGAGCGCGCCTTTTTGCGATCGCTCACACCGGCAGCGTCCAGCGTTCCGCGCACGACCTTGTAGCGAACGCCCGGCAGATCCTTGACGCGGCCACCGCGCACCAGCACGACCGAGTGCTCCTGCAGGTTGTGGCCCTCGCCGGGGATGTAGGCGGTGACTTCGATCGAGCCGGAGATGCGCACGCGCGCGACCTTGCGCAGGGCGGAGTTCGGCTTCTTCGGGGTGACCGTGTACACGCGCGTGCACACGCCGCGGCGCTGCGGAGCGGCGACCTTCTTCTTGCGGCCTTTGCCCGACTTCAAGCCGGGGGTGGCGAGCTTCTTCTTGGGGGCGACGCGCCCGTGGCGCACAAGCTGGGAGGTGGTCGGCATTCGGCCGGGGATGGTAGCAGCGACCAGGCCTACGCCGCCGCTGGCGCAGCCGCCGCTACCGGCACGCCGGCCGAGCGGATCGGCGCGGGCATCAGCGCGCAGGCGACGATGACGAGCACGAATGCCAGCGACTCGACGATCACACCCACCGTGCCGCCCGCCATTGGATCGCCAAAGACGACGATCCCGCCGGCGATGCCGGCGATGTTGGCGGCCGTGCCGGTCACCGCGATGACGGGCACCGCGTCGCCGTCCTGCAGGCCGCGCGCCGAGGCGTAGAAGGCGACGATCGAGGCGAGCACCGCGACGAGCAGCCACGGGCTGAGCAGCAGCGCGAGCGGTCCGTGCGCGCCGGTGATGCCGGTGAGCGCCTTGATCGCGGTGTCGGAGACGCCGAACAGGATGCCCGAGGCGGCGCCCAGCATCACGCCGTGGTGCTCGACCGGGCCGCCGATGCGCGGGCCCATGATCAGCAACGCGCCCAACCCGAACAGGCCGGCCTCGAACGCGATCATCGCCGCCTGGGAGAACTGCGAGTGCGCGCCGTGCATCGCCGGCAGCGTGACCCCGAGCATCACGAGGCCTGCCGCGGTCAGGCACAGACCGACCCATTGGCGGGCGCCGACCTGAAACCCGAACAGCCGATCGGCCATCACCGCGATGAACACCACGCCGGCGGCCAGCGCGACCTGGATCACCGACATCGGGGCGAGCGCGAGCGCGGCGACGTGCAACGCCCAGCTGGCGGTCGCGATGACCATGCCGAGCGCGAACCACTTCGATGAGAACAGCGCACGGGCGGAGCGCAGCGGATGGCGCACCTGCACGCCGGCGACGGAGTTGGCGCCACGGTACTTGTAGAAGAAGCCAAGGTTCGCGACGAACGCGCAGGCGAGGGCGAGCGATATGCCTAGAGCAAGGGTCATAGTGGTCCTGGAGCCAATCGACAAAGTCGCGCCGGTGCTTTACTGGCGACGAGCTGTCCGGGCAGATTACAGAGCCAAACCTGTGGTGCAGCTAAAGAGCGCATGAGGCAAAAGCCACTACTGCTGGTCGATATCGACGGCGTGATCTCGCTGTTCGGCTCGCCCCCACCGTGGCTCGCGCAGACTCAAGACCAGCCACCCGAGGGCTCGCTGCACACGATCGAGGGCATCCCCCATTTCCTCTCTCGCACGGCCGCCGCCCACCTGCAAGAGCTCTCGACGCAGTTTGAGCTGGTGTGGGCCAGCGGCTGGGAAGAGCGCGCGGACGAGCACCTGCCCCACCTGCTGGGGCTGCCATCCGGCCTGCCCCACCTGCGCTTGGAGGGACAGGCGGGCGCGGTCCGCTCTCGCAACGCCCACTGGAAGCTGGATGCGATCGACGCCTACGCGCGCGCACGCGCGCTGGCCTGGATCGACGACTCGTTCAACGACGCCTGCCACGAGTGGGCGGCCGCGCGCACGCGCAGCATGGCCCCCACCCTGCTCGTGCAGACCGAGCCCGCGCGGGGGCTCACGTCACTACACACACACCAACTCCTGGCCTGGGCCCGCGGGAACTGATCCGCAGGCCCCCCGATCGGCCCCGCGGGTCCCTTACGAAACCTCTCCCTCGGGCACCTCGAGATCGGCCAGCTCCTCGACGAAGCCAGGGTCGGTGTCGCCGGCCCCGATCTTCTCCAGCGAGGCGAGATCCGCATCGAACTCCTGGCCGTAGCCGGCGAGGGTTTCGCCGTCTGAGAGCCCGAGCTCGGCGGCGATCTCCTCCTGGTCGAGCAGCCCGACCTCGTCGATCGCGCGCGGGAGCGGTTCGGAGGGTTCGATCTCGATGCGGCGGTAGCGCTTCAGGCCGGTCGCGGCGGGAATCAGCTTGCCGATGATCACGTTCTCCTTCAGGCCGTTCAAGCGGTCGGTCTTGCCCTCCAGGGAGGCGTCGGTGAGCACCTTGGTCGTCTCCTGGAAGGAGGCTGCCGAGAGGAACGAGTCGGTGTTCAGCGAGGCCTTGGTGATCCCGAGGATGATGTCCTCGAACTGGGCGGTCTCGCCTTTGCTCTTGGCGATGTCATCGTTGACGCGCGCGAACTCGAAGCGGTCGACGAACTGGCCGGGCAGGTAGTCGGTGTCGCCCTTCTGGTCGACCCGCACCTTTTTGAGCATCTGCCGGACGATCAGCTCGATGTGCTTGTCGTTGATGTCAACGCCCTGAGACTTGTATACCTCCTGCACCTCGCGGACCAGATACTGCTCGGTCTCGGTGCGCCCGCGAATGGCCAACAGCTCGTGGGGGTACAGCGAGCCCTCGTTGAGCTGGGTGCCCGCCTTGATGCGATCGCCCGCGGACACGAACAGGCGTGTGCGGCGCGGGAAGGAGTGTTTGTGCTCGTCCCCGGCCTGGTCGGTGATCGTGACCGTGAGCGCCTTGTCGGTCTCCTCGATCGAGATCGTGCCGTCCTGCTCGGCGATCTTGGCGAGGCCCTTGGGCTTGCGCGCCTCGAACAGCTCGACGATGCGCGGCAGGCCATGGGTGATGTCAGCGCCGGCGACGCCGCCGGTGTGGAACGTGCGCATGGTCAGCTGCGTGCCGGGCTCGCCGATCGACTGCGCGGCGATGATCCCGACGGCGTCTCCTATCTGCGCGAGCGCGCCGGTGGCCATCGCGCGCCCGTAGCAAGCCTGGCAGACGCCGCTGGGAGCCTGGCACTTGAGCACCGAGCGCACTGGCACGGTCACACGCGTGCCCTTGGCGTGATCGTCGGCGAACGCGCCCACGATGTCGGCGAGCTCGGCACGGCCGATCTCGGCGCCCTGCTCGGTGAGCATGCGCCCGCGCTTGGTGGTGATCGGCTGCGCGGCAACGCGCCCGACGAGATCGTCGTTGGGCTCCCCATCCGGGGCCCATACGTCCATCTCGATGAACTCCTCGGTGCCACAGTCGGCTTCGCGAATGATCACGTCCTGGGCGACGTCGACCAGGCGGCGGGTCAGGTAGCCGGAGTCGGCGGTGCGCAGGGCGGTATCCGCCAGACCCTTGCGCGCGCCGTGCGTGGAGATGAAGTACTCGAGCACGGACAGCCCCTCGACGAAGTTGGCCTTGATCGGGCGCTCGATGATTTCGCCCTTCGGATTGGCCATCAGGCCGCGCATGCCGGCGAGCTGGCGAATCTGCTTAAACGAACCGCGGGCGCCGGAGTCGGCCATCATGTAGATCGGGTTCAGGCGATCGAAGTTCTTGATCATCGCGTCCGCGACCTCGTCGGTGGCCGCGTTCCAGCGCTCGACGACCGCCTCGTGACGCTCCTCCTGGGTGATCAGGCCCATGTCGTACTGATCTGATATCTCCGATACCTGTCCCTCGTAGCGGTCGAGGATCGACTGCTTGTCGGGCGGCACGACGACGTCGTTCTTTGAGATCGTGATGCCGGCCTGAGTCGCGTACTTAAAGCCGAGGTCCTTGAACGCGTCGAGCACGAGCGAGATCGTGCCGGCGCCGTAGGTCTGCACGAGCGCATCGATCAGTCGGGTGGTGTCGCGCTTCTTCATCGACTGGTTGACGAACGCGTACTTGGAGGCGTCGAACTCCTCGCCCAGCGCCTCGGCCAGCGCCCGCTCGATGCGGTCGTTGTAGATGATGCGCCCGACCGTGGAGAGCACATGCCCGCCCTCGCGCCCGTAGGGGCGGAACTCGGCGAGGTCGTGCAGGGCGACGACACCGGCCTCGTAGGAGAGCTCGGCCTCCTGGGCGGTGCGGAACATGTGCGGGCGCGCCTCGCCCGCGGGCCACTTGCCGGAGGTGAGCAGCTCGCGCTTCCCGGACAGCTCATCGGCTTCGGGGCCGTAGGTGAGGTAATACGCGCCGAGAATCATGTCCTGGGTGGGCGTGGCCAGCGGCGCGCCATGGGCGGGAGACAGGATGTTGTTGGAGGACAGCATCAGAATCCGCGCCTCGGCCTGCGCCTCTGCCGAGAGCGGCAGGTGCACGGCCATCTGGTCGCCGTCGAAGTCGGCGTTGAAGGCGTGGCACACAAGCGGGTGCACCTGGATCGCCTTGCCCTCGACGAGCATCGGCTCGAACGCCTGGATGCCGAGACGGTGCAGCGTCGGCGCGCGGTTGAGCAGCACCGGGTGCTCGTGGATGACCTCCTCGAGCACGTCCCACACCTCAGAGATCATCGAGTCGACCATCTTCTTGGCCGCCTTGATGTTCTGCGCGGACTTGCGCTCGACCAGCCGAGCCATGATGAACGGCTTGAACAGCTCGAGCGCCATGATCTTGGGCAGCCCGCACTGGTGCAGCTTCAGGTAGGGACCGGCGACGATCACCGAGCGGCCCGAGTAGTCGACACGCTTGCCGAGCAGGTTCTGGCGGAAGCGTCCCTGCTTGCCCTTGAGCATGTCTGAGAGCGACTTCAGCGGGCGGTTGCCGGGTCCGGTGACCGGGCGTCCACGGCGACCGTTGTCGAACAGCGCGTCCACGGCCTCCTGCAGCATGCGCTTCTCGTTGTTGACGATGATCTCAGGCGCCCCGAGGTCGAGCAGTCGCTTGAGACGGTTGTTGCGGTTGATCACGCGGCGGTACAGGTCGTTGAGGTCGGAGGTCGCAAAGCGCCCGCCGTCGAGCTGGACCATCGGGCGCAGCTCAGGCGGGATCACGGGGACCGCGTCGAGCACCATCTGCTCGGGCTTGTTGCCGGACTGGATGAACGCGGAGACGACCTTCAGACGCTTGACGGCACGGGCCTGCTTCTGGCCCTTGGCGGTCTTGACCTGATCCTCCAGGT
The DNA here is from genome assembly GCA_963702185.1 of uncultured Solirubrobacterales bacterium. Taxonomy (GTDB): domain Bacteria; phylum Actinomycetota; class Thermoleophilia; order Solirubrobacterales; family Solirubrobacteraceae; genus Palsa-744. The sequence goes on along the minus strand of OY969723.1, from coordinate 1,928,997 downwards.
CCCTGCGTTCCTCCTGCAGGTCGACCTGCTCGAGCAGGTCGCGCACCGCCTCGGCGCCCATGCCGCCGCGGAAGTACTCGCCGAACCCGTAGGGTGAGCCGAAGCGCTCCTTGAGCTCGCGAAACGTGGTCTCGTCGTGCTCGATCTGCTTGGGCTCCATCGTGCGGAACAGCTCCCACACCTGGCGCATGCGCTCGGCGGCGTCCTCGATGTAGGCCTCGGTGTCAGCGATGTCCGCGTCGAAGGTCTTGCGCAGCTCCTTGACGAGTTTGTCGCGCTCATCGTCTGAGATCTTGGTCAGGTTGACGTCCAGCGAGTCCGCCCACAGGTGGTCTTCGTCGTTGAAGTTGGTCTGTTTGCCCGACTGCAGGTACTTCTCGCGACGGGCCAGGGACTCGCGCAGCTCGAGCACCCGCTCCTCACGCTCGGCGGCGTAGGAGTCGAGCACCTTGTTGACCTCGCTCTCCAGCGACTCGAGGTCCTTGGCGCGAGCCTCCTCGTCGACCCAGGTGACGATCGAGGCGGCGAAGTACAGGACCTTCTCCAGTTCCTTGGGCGCCATGTCCAGCAGGTAGCCGATGCGACTCGGCACGCCCTTGAAGAACCAGATGTGCGAGACGGGAGCGGCGAGGTCGACGTGGCCCATGCGCTCGCGGCGAACCTTCGAGCGGGTGACCTCAACGCCGCAGCGCTCGCACACGATGCCCTTGTAGCGCACGCGCTTGTACTTACCGCAGTAGCACTCCCAGTCCTTGGTCGGGCCGAAGATGCGCTCGCAGAACAGCCCGTCCTTCTCGGGCTTGAGGGTGCGGTAGTTGATCGTCTCGGGCTTGGTGACCTCGCCGGAGCTCCACCCGCGGATCTGCTTGGAGGAGGCGAGACTGATCTCGATGGCGTCGAAATTATTGATGTCGATCATGGTTACTCCTTGACCAGCTGGCTTTGTTTGATGCAGAGGCACGACCTACGCGGGGGGAGGCTCGGGAGGGGGGCCTGCCCCCCTCCCGTCAGAGTGTTGATGTCGATCATGGTTACTCGGCCTCCTCGACCAGGTCGTTGTCTGTCACGTCGCCCGCAAGCGCCTCGATGTCGAGCTCTGCCACGCCCTCGCCGAGCAGGTCCTCGACGTCGAGACCATCCTCACCGAGGTCCGCCTCGCCCGCCTCATCCACGGGGCCGCCATCCTCGCCGCCCTCACCCTCGCCGCCGCCATCGCCATCTGATCCGTCGCCCTCATCGGCGTCCTCCTGGCCGACCGCATCGGTCGCGTCCTCACCCTCGAGCGTCTCATCGGCTCCTGAGCCCGCGGGCGCACGTACGCCGGAGAGGTCGATGCCCAGCTCCTCGGCGGCGCGCAGCAGGTCGTCGTCCTCATCGCCCATCTCGGTGCGCTCGCCCTCCTCAGAGACGACGTTGACGTCGAGCGCCAGCGACTGCATCTCCTTGAGCAGCACCTTGAATGACTCGGGGATCGAGGGCTCGGCGATGTTCTCGCCCTTGACGATCGCCTCGTAGGCCTTGACGCGCCCGACGGTGTCGTCGGACTTGATCGTGAGCATCTCCTGCAGCGTGTAGGCGGCGCCGAACGCCTCCAGCGCCCACACCTCCATCTCGCCGAAGCGCTGCCCACCGAACTGCGCCTTGCCGCCCAGCGGCTGCTGGGTGACCAGCGAGTAGGGCCCGGTCGAGCGGGCGTGGATCTTGTCGTCGACCAGGTGCAGCAGCTTGAGGATGTACATGTAGCCGACCGTGACCTGCTCGGCGAACTGCTCGCCGGTGCGGCCGTTGAACAGGGTCATCTTGCCCGAGGCCTGCTCGCCCTCGCGGCGGCTCTTGTCGACGTCCATGCGGATGCGCCCGGTGTGCTCGTCCTGCCAGCGCACGAGCGCCTCGTCCACGTCGGTGATCGTGGCGCCGTCGAACACGGGCGTGGACACGTACACGCGCCCGCTGCCCGGGCCGTTGCCGTTGGCGCCGGCACTGGGGGAGCTGGACTTGCCGGCGGCGCTGCCCGCCGAGCCGTTGCCGGCGTGGGCTTCCCGGTAGGCCTCCGAGCCGTCGTCGTACCAGCCCTGCGCGGCGACCCAACCGAGGTGGGTCTCGAGGATCTGCCCGACGTTCATGCGGCTCGGCACGCCGAGCGGGTTGAGGATCACGTCGACCGGGGTGCCGTCCTCCAGGAACGGCATGTCCTGGACGTCGACGATCTTGGAGATCACACCCTTGTTGCCGTGGCGGCCGGCGAGCTTGTCGCCCTCGGAGATCTTGCGCTTCTTGGCCACGAACACGCGCACGAGGTCGTTGACGCCCGGCGGTAGGTCATCGCCGTCGTCGCGGCGGAAGGTCATGACGTCGATCACGACGCCTCCCTCGCCGTGGGGCACCTTCAGCGAGGTGTCGCGCACCTCGCGCGCCTTCTCCTTGAAGATCGCGCGGATCAGCTTCTCCTCGGCGGTCAGCTCGGTCTCGCCCTTGGGCGTGACCTTGCCGACGAGCAAATCTCCGGAGGCGACCTCGGCGCCGATGCGCACGATCCCGCGGTCGTCGAGGTTGCGCAGCGACTCCTCGGAGCGATTGGGGATGTCGCGGGTGATCTCCTCCTCGCCGAGCTTGGTCGTGCGAGCGTCGATCTCGTACTCCTCGATGTGGATCGAGGTCAGCTCGTCGTCCTGCACGAGGCGCTTGGACAGGATGATCGCGTCCTCGAAGTTGTAGCCCTCCCAGGACATGAACGCGACCATCAGGTTCTTGCCGAGCGCCATTTCGCCGCGGTCGGTCGAGGACCCGTCGGCGAGCACGTCGCCGGCCTTGACCTTCTGGCCGGTCGACACGCGCGGCTTGTGATGGATCAGCGTCCCCTGGTTGGAGCGCATGAACTTCTGCAGCTCGTACTCGTCCTTCTCACCGGAGCTGGCCTGCACGACGATCTGCGTGGCATCGACGTACTCGACCGTCCCGGCCTCACGCGCGAGCAGCACATCGCCGGTGTCGAGCGCCGCGCGACGCTCCATGCCGGTCCCCACCAGAGGCGCGTCGGACTTCAGCAGCGGCACAGCCTGGCGTTGCATGTTCGAGCCCATCAGCGCGCGGTTGGCGTCGTCGTGCTCGAGGAACGGGATCATCGCCGTGGCGACCGACCAGATCTGCTCGGGCGAGACATCGACGAGATCGACGTCTTTGGGCCCGACCGTGACGTACTGGCCGGCCTGCGTGCGGCACAGGATCTCTGAGCCCTTGAGCTTGCCCGTCTTGGGATCGACCGGCGTGTTGGCCTGGGCGATCAACAGCTCCTCTTCCTGGGTGGCGTCCAGCCGCACGACCTCGTCGGTGACGACACCGTCCTTGACCACGCGGTAGGGCGTGGTGACGAACCCGTACTCGGAGACCTCGGCGAACGAGGACAGCGAGCCCATCAGCCCGATGTTCGGACCCTCGGGGGTCTCGATCGGGCACATGCGCCCGTAGTGGGTGGGGTGCACGTCGCGCACCTCGATCGGCGCTCGCTCGCGCGTCAGCCCTCCCGCGCCCAGCGCTGAGAGGCGCCGGCGATGGGTGAGCCCCGAGAGCGAGTTGGTCTGGTCCATGAACTGCGATAGCTGGGAGGAGCCGAAGAACTCCTTCAGCGCGGCCACCACCGGACGGATGTTGATGATCGTCTGCGGTGTGATCGTGTCGGCGTCCTCGGTCGTCAGGCGCTCGCGCACGACGCGCTCCATGCGGTACAGGCCGATGCGAAACGCCTCCTGGATCAGCTCGCCGACGGTACGCAGGCGGCGGTTGCCGAAGTGCTCGTACTCGTCGAGGTGCTCGGCGACGGGCTCGCGCGGCATCGAGACGGCCTCGGCGGCGTAGTCCTTGATCTCGATCTCGGTTTCCTGCTCGGGTATGCCCAGACGCTTGGGCAGCGAGACCAGCTCGCGCACGAGCGCGAGGATGTCGTCGTGGGTGAGCGTGCGCGTTTCGATGTCGATGTCCAGGCCCAGGCGCGCGTTGAGCTTGTAGCGGCCGACGCGCGTGAGGTCGTAGCGCTTGGGATCGAAGAACAGCTGGTTGAGCAGCGCCTTGGCGTTGTCGACCGACGGCGGCTCGCCCGGGCGCTGCTTCTTGAACAGCTCGATCAACGCGCCCTCTTCGGTGCGCGTGGCTTCGGTGTCGGCGTCGATCGTGTTGCGGATGTAGAGCGAGTTCTCGAACAGCTTGAGAATCTCCTCATCGCTCGCATAGCCCATCGCGCGCAGCAGCACGGTCACGGGCAGCTTGCGCTTGCGATCGATGCGCACGTACACGCGGCCCTTCTTGTCGATCTCGAGCTCCAGCCACGATCCGCGGGCAGGCATCAGGTTGGCGATGAAGACCTGCTTCTCGCGGTCCTTGGGCTCCATCAGGTAGGCGCCTGGAGAGCGCACGAGCTGAGTGACGACCACGCGCTCGGTGCCGTTGATCACGAACGTGCCGCGCTCGGTCATCCACGGGAAGTCGCCCATGAACACCGACTGCTCGCGGATCTCCCCCGTCTCGCGGTTGATGAACGCGACCGTGATCGTCAGCGGGCGGGCGTAGGTTAGGTCCTTCTCGCGACATTGCTCCAGGGAGGCAACCGGCTCGTCGAAGACGAACTCGCCGAACTGCACGGCGAGGTTGCCGGTGTAGTCCTCGATCGGCGAGATGTCGTCGATCGTCTCGCGCAGCCCGCCCTTGGCGGGGTCTGTGAGCCACTCAAAGGAGCGGCGTTGGATGTCGATCAGGTTCGGTACGTCAACGGTCTTGTTCAGACGCGCGAAGCTACGGCGCGTCCGGAGAGCATCAGCAGCAGCCAAGTGAACTTCTCCTTCGGAAGGGCGAGGCACGGACGTGGAGGAGCGCCCAAGAGCGCGGCCAGCAAATATAGCACAGGACAGCGACGCCCTGTAGTGGGCTGCCAGCGCTCACGGACCCCGTCCTCGACGATCGCGTATGTGGCGCGACATCGTACGCTCCGGACGGCTGCGGCTATCGGCCAGCGCCGGGAACTTTACCGCAAAATCGGCCGATTTGTTAGGCAGGCATAAAGAAGGCCCGCGCGCGAGAAGCCCCCATCCACAACCCAACCCCCGCGAAGCGGGACCAAATCAAAATCGATCTTCTAGGCCAAGCGGGTCCGGGACTTCGTTTTGGCCGCCCCGCGAAGCGGTTTTTCCGGCCAAAACGCGAACGTCCCGGATCCCCCCTGCGCTATTTGAGCTCGACCGTCCCGCCCGCCTCCTCGAGTTCGGCCTTGAGCTTGTCGGCCTCCTCGCGCTCGACGCCCTCCTTGACGGGCTTGGGGGCCTCGTCGACCAGCGCCTTGGCCTCTTTGAGGCCGAGACCCGTTGCCGCGCGAACGACCTTGATCACCTGGATCTTCTTGTCGCCGGAGGCAGCCAGGATCACGTCGACCGTGCTCGAAGCCTCCTCCTCTGCGCCACCGTCTCCCCCGCCAGCCGGCGCTCCGGCAGCAGCGGCCACGGGGGCCGCAACCGCCGCGGCCGAGACGCCGAACTCCTCCTCGAGCGCCTTGATGCGCTCGGCGAGCTCGAGCACGGAGATGCTCTTGAGCTCCTCGATCCAATCCGCTGTGCTGGTTGCCATGTGTCAGTCCTCCTGGGTCGTTGAAGTTGATGAAGTCGTGTTTTCCTTCTGCTCGCGCACCTGGCCGAGCGCGACGGCGAGCCCACCGACCAACGCGCCGAGCGTGCGCACGAGCCCCGAGACGGGCGAGGCGACGATGCCGACGAGCTGCCCGTAGAGCGCATCGCGCGAGGGCAGGCGGGAGATCGCGCGGATCTGCTCGGGGGCGAGCTCCTCGCCGTCCATGAGCCCGCCCTTGAACGGCAAGAGCTGGGTCGCACGGGCGTAGTCGGCCAGGGCTTTGGCGGCGCCGGCGACGTCGCCGCGCACGTAGGTCAGCGCGGTCGGGCCCTGCAGCAGCTCCTTCAGCTGCTGTGCCTGCGCCTCGTCGGCGGCGCGTTCGGTGAGCGAGTTCTTGACGATCTGAAAGGTGGCGTCGGACTCGCGCAGCTTGGCGCGCAGCTCGGCCGCCTGGGGCACGGAGATGCCCTGATAGTCGACGGCGAACACCGCCTCTGACTCGCGTATGCGCTCCGCGATCTCGGCGATCGCGACTGCCTTTTGGTCTCGATTCATGCTGGGCTCCTATCCCGGTCCTTATGGCTCGTTCGCCGCCGGGGGTCTCTGGTGGCCTGGGTATGCGGTTCTTGTTTTAGAGGAGTTCCGTCCGGAGCGTACTGTATTCGCGCGCCCACGCGCGCCCGTGTATCTATATATATGGCTATGCAGCCTGGCTACGCAGCCGCCGCCACGGGCGCTTGCGCGGCCCCCTCGACGATGTCGCGGGTACGGCTGGGGTCGACCTTGACGCCGGGGCCCATCGTCGAGGTGAGCGCGATCGAGCGCAGGTAGCGGCCTTTGGCGGCCGAGGGCTTGGCGCGGATCAGCTCTTCGACGACGGCGGCGTAGTTCTCGAGCAGCGCCCGCTCTGAGAAGCTCGCTCGCCCGATCACCATGTGCACGATGGCGGTGCGGTCGGTGCGGTATTCGACCTTGCCCGACTTGGATTCTTCGACCGCTTTGGCCACGTCCATCGTGACCGTGCCGACTTTCGGGTTGGGCATCTTGCCCGACGGACCCAGGATCCGCCCGAGACGCCCGACGACCGACATCAGGTCGGGGGTGGCGATCGCCACGTCGAACTCGTCAAAGCCCTCCTCGATCCGTTTGGCCAGATCCTCGCCGCCGACGACATCGGCTCCGGCGGCTTGCGCCTGAGCGGCACGGTCGCCTTGAGCGAATACGGCGATGCGTACGTCGCGCCCGACACCATTGGGAAGCGCGATCGTGCCACGCAGCTGCTCGTCGGCGTGGCGCACGTTCAGGCCGGTGCGCACGTGCAGCTCGATCGCCTCGTCGAACTTGGCGGTGGCCAGGCTCTTGACCAGCGCGACCGCATCGGCCGGCTCGTACTCGCGTTCGCGATCGATCTTGCTCAGGCCCTCGCGGTGGCGTTTGCCGTGCTGTGCGCTCATGCCTCCACCTCCACACCCATCGACCGGGCCGTCCCGGCGATGATCTTGGCGGCCTGGTCGACGTCGTGGGCGTTCAGGTCGGCGAGCTTGCGCTCGGCGATCTCGCGCAGCTGGGCTTGGGTGATCGTGCCGACCTTCGTGCGGTTGGGCTCGCCCGAGCCCTTGCCGATGCGCAGCGCCTGCTTGATGAGCACCGCCGCGGGGGGGGTCTTGGTGACGAACGTGAACGAGCGGTCCTCGTAGACGGTGATCACGACCGGGATGACCGTGCCGGTTTCCGACTGGGTCTGGGCGTTGAACGCCTTGCAGAACTCCATGATGTTGATCCCGTGCTGGCCCAGCGCAGGACCGACCGGCGGGGCCGGGCTGGCCTGGCCGCCGTTGGCTTGGAGCTTGATGGTTGTGAGTACCTTCTTGGCCATGGTCCAGAGCGCCTAGAGCTTTTTGACTTGGTCGAAGCCGACCTCGACCGGGGTCTCGCGGCCGAAGATTGATACCAGCACCTTGAGCTTGGATGCGTCCTCGTTGATCTCGGAGATCTCTCCGGAGAAGTCCGACAGCGGTCCGGAGACGACCTTGACCGACTCGCCGATCTGAAACTGCGCGCGCGTGCGCGGCGCCGTCGCGACATCGGTCTTGTGCAGCAGCCGGTCGACCTCGACCTGAGTCAGCGGCACCGGCTCCTGGGAGGCGCCGACGAACCCGGTCACGCCCGGGGTGCCCTTGACCACGCCCCAGGAGTCCTCGTTGAGCTCCATGTTGACGAGTACGTATCCGGGCATGGTGCGCTTCTCGACGGTGACCTTCTGGTTGTCCTTCATCTCCGACACCGACTCGGTCGGAACGACCACATTACGGACGGCTCGCTGCTGTCCGAGCGAGACGATGCGGTGCTCGAGATTCTGCTTGACCTTGTTCTCGTGGCCGGAGTATGTGTTGACGACGTACCAGCGAAACATTCAGTTGCTCCTGAGCGGTGTTACGAAGAGATGGGTGTACGGGGACGCCCGGCGGCGTCAGAGGATGAATTCGACGATTTCCTTGGCCACGTAGTCGGCGAGGCCGAGGTAGGCGCCGGCGATGGCCACGAACCCGAGCACAACGGCCGTGGCCTGAAAGACCTGACGGCGATCGGGCCATTGGACACGCTGCAGCTCGGCCCAACTGGCCCGCAGAAACCCGATCGCGCGGTTGCCGCCACGCAGTGGAGCGCCCGAGGGACGCTCCTCGAGCTCGGTGCCCGCCGGAGGACGGCCGTTGCCCGCGCCGCCGGCGCCGCCGGCTTCGGTCTGCAGCAGGTCGGCGCCAAGATCGGTGTCGGTGTCATGCTCGGTGCCGGGCTCAGCCTGCGCGCCCGCCTGTAGCGCGGCCTCGGCCGCGAGCTCGGCCTCCGCTTCGAGCTCGGCCTGCGCGGCGGCGTCAGGTGCAGCGGCGACCCCACCTGCGCCCATGACCAGAGCGGCGTCGAACTCGTCGACGTCGCCCGCGTGCTCGAGTGCTCCCGGCAGGTCGGCGCGTTGGATCGCGCCGCCGTCGGTCGCTGTCGTGGAGGCGTGCTCGGTGTCGTGCTCGGCCCCATCGCGCTCGGGAGCGCGTTCGGAGCCGCGACCCGCCGGCGCGGGCCCACGACGGGCACGGCGTTGCTTGGCGCGTTTGCGGTCACGAGCCACAAGCGGTCCCCCGCTATCGAGTCTCCCGGTGGCTGGTGTGGCGCCGGCACCAGCGACAGTACTTGCGCAGCGCCACCCGATCGGGGTTGTTGCGCTTGCTCTTGTTCGTCTGGTAGTTGCGGTGCTTGCACTCCTCGCAGGCGAGGGTGATAGCGATGCGAACGTCTCCGCGGGCCATGTGCGTCCTAGTAGGTCGTGTGTTGAAGGCGGTGTATTGATGCGACTCTGATGCGGCCCCGATGCGACCCCAGGCGAGAAAAAACCCCGCCCAGGCGCGAGGTGCAGAGCAGTCTAGCGCGCTTTGGCCGCGGCGGGCGCGAGCATGGCCGGCACGCCGACGAGCGTCACTCGAACAGCGTGACCGTCGCCAGGACCACGTACAGCGCCACCAGGGCCCAGCCCTCGAACTCGGCCGCCTCGCCGTCGCCGGTCACCTGGGCGAGGATCAGCGCCGTCAACGCCAGCGCGCCGATGTAGACCGGAGCGAGCGCAAACGTCAGCTGCGTGGACAGAGCGAAGGAGATCAGTACCAGCAGCGGGAACAGGAACGCGGCGATCTGGGCGACAGAGTTCTTGACGACCGAGATCGCGAGATCGGCACGGCGCTTGTAGGCAAGCACCAGCCCCGCGACGTTCTCGACGGCGTTGCCCGCGAGGGCCACGATCACGAGGCCCGCGAACGCCTGAGACAGGTTCAGCACCGAGATCGCCGGAGCCAGGGCATTGACGAACCATTCGGAGACGAACGCCGACGCGACGCCGGCGAGGATCAGCAGGGTCAAGATGAGTGCGAGGCCCAGGCGCGAGGTGGAAGGACCCCCGCGAGGGGCGGAGTCCGAGCGCAGGTAAGGCACGACCCAAGTGCCGTAGACGACCAGCAGGCAAATGGCGCCGACCGTGGAGATCGCCTGCACGTGGTGGCTGGCGGGATCGTGCGAGGCCAGCGAGAGCCCGAGCAGCACGATGATGAACACGGCCACCAGCAAGAGTGTCGCCGTGTCGCGCGGCAGGCGCGGGGAGAAGCGCATCACCCCGTGGGACGAGCGCCGCGCGCCGACGACGATCACGAGCCCCAGCACGAGCAGCGCGTTGGCGAGGATCGAGCCGACGATCGCGGTCTGGGCGACGACGAGCTCGCCGGCCTGCAGCGCGAAGATCACGACGAACAGCTCGGGCAGATTGCCGAGCGTGGATTGCAAGAGGCCGGTCACCGCCGGACCGGAGCGCTCGCCGAGCTGCTCGGTCGCAAACGACACGACCCAGGCCAGGCCGGCAAGCGCGAGCGTCGCGATCGCAAAACGCGGCACGGCGGGCCAGGGCTGAAAGTTGGCCAGACCGGCGAGCGCCGTGAGGACGGCGATCAGCAGCAGGCCCGAGCGCTCGAGAGGTGTCATGCCGGCCATGGGGCGCCAGCGACTCTAACCGGCGCCGGCGACCCTGGTCGCCCGGCGATATGCCTCAGTGGCTCTCCAGAACCCGATCGATCAGCCCGTACTCGCGTGCCTGCTCGGCGGTGAAGAAGCGGTCGCGCTCCATGTCCTCGCGGACCTGCTCGGTCGGTTTGCCGGTGTGCTCGGCATAGATCGAGTCGATCCGCTCGCGCACGTTGAGGATCTCGCGCGCGTGAATCTCGATGTCGGTCGACTGCCCTTCAAAGCCGGCCGAGGGCTGGTGGATGAGGATGCGCGAGTTGGGCAGCGCCGCGCGCTTGCCGGTCGTGCCGGCCGCCAGCAGCAGCGAGCCCATCGACATCGCCACGCCGACGCACATCGTGGCGACGTCCGGTTTGATGAACCGCATCGTGTCGTAGATCGCCAACCCGGAGTAGATCGAGCCGCCGGGGGAGTTGATGTAGATCGAGATGTCCTTGTCGGGATCCTCGGACTCCAGGTGCAAGAGCTGCGCGACGACGAGGTTGGCGACCTGATCGTCGATCGGGGTGCCGAGAAAGATGATGCGCTCGTTGAGCAGGCGCGAGTAGATGTCGAACTCGCGCTCGCCGCGGGCGGTGCGCTCGATGACCATGGGGATCAGGGGCATAGCGGGCCTACCCTATCGCGCCGGGCAGCTCGCCCCGGGGTGGGGCCGGCCGGGCAACTCGCCCCGGGCTCGGGAACGGTCCAACACAACTCCCCCGGACTCGCGAGAGGTCGAACACAACTCCCCCCGGGCTGAGGGGCGGTCAGAGGTTGACGGAGCCCATGACCGCCGCCGGATAGCGCTCGCCGGCCGCCTCGGGGACGGCGTCGGCGATGCGCTGCCACTCATCGTCGGTGAGCTGGATGTCAGCCGCGGCCAGGTTCTCCTCCAGGTAGCGCACGTGCTTGGTGCCGGGGATCGGCACGATGTGCCGCCAGCGGTGAAGGACCCAGGCCAGCGCCAGCTGTCCCGGCGTGATCGAGCGCTCTGCCGCCAGCTCGCGCACGCGTGCGGCCAGGTCGAGATTGTGCTCGAGGTTCTCGCCGGTGAAGCGAGGGCCGTGCCGGCGAAAGTCGCCCTCCTCGAGCTCGTCGGGCGAGCTGAACCGGCCTGACAAAAAGCCCCGGCCAAGCGGCGAGTAGGCGACCAGCGCGATGCCCAACTCCTGCAGGGTGGGCAGGATCTCTGATTCGACGTCGCGCGTCCACAGCGAGTACTCGGTCTGCAGAGCTGTGATCGGGTGGACCGCGTGCGCGCGTCTGATCGTGGCGGCGCTGGCCTCGGAGAGCCCGAGATAGCGCACCTTGCCGGCCGCGACCAGTTCGGCCATCGCCCCGACGGTGTCCTCGATCGGAGTGCGTGGGTCGACGCGGTGCTGGTAGTACAGGTCGATGTGATCAACGCCGAGGCGCTGCAGCGAGGCGTCGCAGGCCTCGTGCACGTACGCGGGAGCCCCGTTGACTTCGCGGCGCAGCAGGTCGTGATCGTGGACGAGCTTGATCCCGAACTTGGTCGCCAGGAAAACCTCCTCGCGATGATCGGCGATCGCGCTGCCAACGAGCCGCTCGTTGGTGTGCGGACCGTACATGTCAGAGGTGTCAAGGAAGGTGCAGCCGAGCTCGAGGGCCCTGGCGATGGTGGCGCGGGCCTCGGACTCGTCGGGGGTGCCGTAGAAGGCCGACATGCCCATACAGCCGAGGCCTATCTCGGAGACCTCTGGGCCGATGGGTCCCAATGTGCGCTTGTTCATCGGTCGCTCCTCATCTTCGATCGCGGGCTATGGACGACATAATGCCCACTGTGTTCCCGTTGAACCTCCCGAACATGCTCACGGTGCTACGCATCATGCTGGTGCCGGTGCTGGTGGTCGCATTGCTGGGCGACACCCGCGAGGGGGACGTGTTCGCGGCGATCGTGTTCGCGGCCGCGTCGGTGACGGACTTCCTCGACGGGCGCTTGGCCCGCTCACGCGGTTCGATCACGACATTCGGCAAGCTGATGGACCCGCTCGCGGACAAGCTGCTGATCGTCGCCGCCCTGCTCGCGCTGGTGTCGTTGGGCCGGCTGCAAGCGTGGGTGGCGATGGTGATCATCGCACGCGAGCTGGCCGTGACCGTGCTGCGGTTGGGCGCCACCCAGGCGGGAGTGGTGATGGCCGCGAGCATGCTGGGCAAGGTCAAGACGTGCATGCAGATCGCGCTGATCCTGGCGCTGATCGCAGTGCAGGGTCAGCCGCTGTGGGTGTCGGTGCTGTTGTACGCGACCGTGCTCGTGACGGTCGCGTCGGGATTGGACTTTTTTTTCGACCTGCGCAGAGAGCTCGAGCAGGCCCAGCAGCGCACTCAGTCCGGCGGCTGAGCCCCGTCGGCCAGCCACTCATCGAGCGTCGTGTGGTGCGCCGCGGGCGTCCCGGAGTCGAGTTCCGCGCGCAGCTCGCGCAAGAGGCAGTGGCGCTCGGCCAGGACGTTGTGCTGGTGGATCGTCTCGAGGTTCTCCTGGCGGGCGGACACGAAGCTCGCCCCGTCCAGGTCGGGGAGATGGGTTAGCACACCCGTGAGCATCTCGCGCACGCAGTCCTCGACGAAGCGGGGGTGGGCGTGGGCCTTTTCGACGACCGCCGCCTCGTCGGAGCGCTTCATCAGCTCGTAGATCTCAGAGGACATACTCGACTCGACGATGTGCAGCAGAACGGCCGCGTCGATCTCGGTCGCAGAGTCCTCGACGCCGATGTGCAGCGTGCCGAGGCCGCGCTGGTTGTGGGTGGCAACCGGGACCGAGGCAATGATCCGCTCGATCTCCTGCGCGGAGAACCCCTCTGCAGCCAGCCGCTCGCGCGCGCGGGCGGCGACCATCTCCTGCGCGCACGGACAGGCGGTCATGCCCGTCGCCGACACTCCCACCAGGCGGCGCGTACCGTGCTCGTAAGCGACGGCCCGGCCGAGCAGCGTGTAGATCTCCTGGGTGGGGATGCCCGAGACGGGGGCGGGCTTGTGCTCGGGGTAGCGCGCGGCGATCGTCACTTCCGCGCGGTGGGCCTGCTGGCGGGTGCGCACCAATTCGGCGATGTCCTGGGCGAGCGTCTCGGCCCTGAACGGGGACTCGCTGAGCACGACCTCGCCGATCGCCTCGTTGACGACCTCCTCAAAGCGGGACATGTGCGCGCCCTTGCGATCGGCGCTCAAATCGACGTAACAGGACAGCCGCGCGGAGAACAGCTCGTCGGCGATACGCACGACCTTCTCCACGCCGGTCACGCCCACCCGCGAGAGGCCGGCCGCGACCGAGGGGATGCGCGCCTGCACATCGTCGCCCCGTGCCCCCGGCGCCCCGTGCGCCTGTTGCGCCCCCGGCGCCGCCACAGCGCCCGGCGCGTCCTGCGCCTCCGGGGCGCCCTGCGCGTCCCGCGCTCCTGGCGCCTCCGGCACCTCGAAATGTCGCGTGGCCTGCACCGTGGCCAAGCCTAGCGGCATTCGTTCAGCTGGTTCAGCGTGCGTCACGACCCGTTCTGGTATCAATTCGCGCGTGCTCTCGCTGGTCACCGCAGCGTCCGGGCGCGGATGGTGTTAGAGCAGGCAGAAGGTCAGATACGAGGTGGGTAGCGAGCAGGGTCAATCGGTGGAGAACGATGAGGAGAGGTTTAGATATCGCAGGTCCGGGGAGGTCAGAGTGGACGGCTGGCTCTGGCTGGTACGCCGTATGGGTCCAGGAGGGGTCCGATGCTGACTGACACCATTGAGGAGCCGCTGCTCGCCGAGCGCGAGGAGACGGTCGAAAAGACGGAGGCCGAAGGAGCCGAAAGGGCCGAAGAGGCCCCCGAGGCCGAAGAGGCGCCCGAGCGCGAAGAGTCGCCCGAAGGAGTGCAGAGCAAGGCGCAGACGCCGGGAGCGGTCGTCGATGACTCGCTGCAGCTGTACCTGCGCTCGATCGGCCAAGTACCGCTGCTGAGCGCCGAGGAGGAGGTGGCGCTGGCCAAGCGCATCGAACGTGGGGACGTCGAGGCCAAGCAGCACATGGTCGAAGCCAACTTGCGGCTGGTCGTCTCGATCGCGCGCGGGTATGTGGGACGCGGGCTGACGTTGCTGGACCTGATCCAGGAGGGCTCGCTCGGGCTGATCCGGGCGGTGGAGAAGTTCGACTATCGCAAGGGCTACAAGTTCTCCACGTACGCCACTTGGTGGATCAGGCAGTCGATGACACGTGCGATCGCCGACAAGGGCCGCACGATCCGCATCCCCGTACACGTGGTCGAGCGGCTGAACGCGGCGATCCGCGCCGAACGCGCGCTGGTCCAACGGCTCGGGCACGAGCCCACGAGCGCAGAGATAGCCGCGGAGCTGCAGTGCTCGGTCGAGGAGGTGAGCGAGGTGATGCGCATGGCCCAGCAGCCGGTGTCGCTGGAGAAACCGGTCGGCGGCGAAGAGGACACCGCGCTGGCCGACTTCGTGTGCGACGAGGCGGCGCCCTCGCCGTTTGAGATCGCCTCCGAGGCAATCCGCCGCGAGAGCGTGAGCCGCGTGCTGGCAATACTGCCCGCGCGCGAGCGCGAGGTGATCGAACTGCGCTACGGCATCACCGGCGGGCGCCAGCGCACGCTCGAGGAGGTCGGCCGTGCGTTCAACATCACCCGCGAGCGCGTGCGCCAGATCGAGAACCGCACGCTCAAGAAGCTCGAAACGCTGCCCGAAGCCCAGCGTCTGCGCGAGGCTTGCTGACCGCCCGACGAGGGCCTGCTCTAGAATCACGTTGCCCACGGCTGGCCGCCGGGGACGCCCGGTGGGGTGTCCGAGTGGTTAAAGGAGACGGGCTGTAAACCCGTTGGCTCTGCCTACGCAGGTTCGAATCCTGCCCCCACCACTGCACCAACACCGCTATCCGCATCGCCGCAGCCTTCCGCACCAAGACGCAGTTCGCTTCAGCGGGTGCGAGATGCGCGCATGTTCGTCGTGTAAAACGTAATACAAGGGTTTGCCCGACCACCGTTTTCGCGAACATGCGCGCACTCGCATCCCGCGGGGTTCGAATCCTGCCCCCACCATCGCGCGCTGCCCCACCATCGCGCGCTGCCCCACCATCGCGCGCTGCACCTAACTGTCTGTAGACCACACGTCTGCAAGACGTAACAGTGAGACGCGTGACCAAGAACGCCACGAGGCGCGCAAAGAAACCCGCGGAGCGGGACCCATCGCGGCAGCAGTTCGCCGAGAACCTGCGCATGCATCGCGAACGGATGGGACTGTCCCAGGAGGGGCTGGCCGCCCTGTGCAACCTGCACCGGACGGAGATCAGCCTGCTCGAGCGCAGCCAGCGCTCGCCCCGGCTGGAGACGATCGTGGTCCTGGCTCGAGGTCTCGAGCTAGCCTCGGCGGCCGATCTGCTCGAGGGCGTCGGCTAGTCCCCCCACGGGCATCCCCTGCCGCCCCGGGACGCTACAGTCCCAGCACCCGCCCAGTTAGCTCAGTTGGTAGAGCACTTCCATGGTAAGGAAGGGGTCATGAGTTCGAGTCTCATACTGGGCTTACGCACCCGACCCAGCCCCGCAATAGACGAGGGGGGCCCATGGGGGGAACCCGTTCCCCCCATGCCAAAAAGGTTGGGGTCATGAGTTCGAGTCTCATACTGGGCTTACGCAGGCTGCCCACGCGCATCGCCGAATGGGTGCTGCGCGGCGAGGCGCCCGAGCGGGTCGTGTACGGCACGATCCTGGTGGGAGCGCTGATCGCAGCCGAGAGCGGGGTGCACGATGGGTACGTGGACAAGGTCGGCTCGACGATGCTGGCGCTGGCGATCTATTGGCTGGCGCATTCGTATTCGACCGTGGTGGGCCGGCGGATCGCCACGCGCGAGCGTCTCAGTCTAGGCGCGCTGCGGCGGGCGATGGCCCACGATTGGGGGATCGTGCGCGGGGCTTGCATACCGCTGCTGGCGCTGGTGGCGTGCTGGGCGGCGGGGGCCTCGCAGGAAACGGGAGTCAACGTGGCGGTGTGGGCAGCGATCGCGAGCCTGATCGCGTTCGAGCTGCTGGCGGGGTGGCGCTCGCGGTCGACCCCCAAAGAGCTGGTGTTCGAATGCGGGGTAGGCGTGGCGATGGGGCTGGCGATCCTCGCGCTGAAGTCACTCGCGCACTGAGCCCGTGTCTCCACGTGTCTCTTGTATGTCTCAGCGCACACTAAAGGGTTTCTATAGTATATGCGCCCAATACCATAGTTATCAAAAACCAAAAAGGGACAACACCAACCCCCTCCCTTTACATACGGATACCCCTACTCCTGGCCGGGTCACCACCTACTCCTGGCCGGGTCACCCATCACCTCCGGATACCCCACCCCTGGCCGGGCCCGCCCGCACCCAGCCTACCCCCGTCGCGATTTGATGCGGTCGACCAGGTAGGTGAGCACGATCCCGAACAGGACCGAGATCAGGATCACGACGATCAAGGGAGCCGAGCCCGAACCGACGATCCAGTCGACGTGGACCGATTCGGTGTTGAGCACCGCGAACAGCGTGACGATGACCGCCAGCACCACAAACCCGCCGGTGCGGGCGAGCTCGCGGTTGGAGCGCTTGGGCTTGGCGGGCGATCCTGGCGCGGGCTCGGACATCGCCAGACGATCCTAGCCGACCTCGAGGACCGTGTCCCCCTCGAGGTCTACATCCCGCTCGGCCGCGATCCAGGGGCAGTCGACCGAGAGGTCGTCGACGCCCAGGGCGGCGGCGACGTTGAGGGCCATGCCGTGGCGGAAGAAGTCATCGAGCAGGGCAGGGTCGGCGCCCGAGAGCTCGCGCGCGAGCTCAACCAGGCGCGCAAAGCCGTGGCGGACGCGGGCGCGTACGAGCTCGTCGTCGCAGCCGGCATAGGACTGGTGCTGGAGCATCAGGTAGTCGCGGTCGGAGGCCAGCAGCTCCTTGTAAGCGAGGCCCATCGCGTGCAGAACGTCCTCGCACTCCGCCGGCGCGCGTCCCTCGCGATAGTCGGTGGCCGCCCGCTCGAAGGCGTCGGCGACGCGCTGAAAGCCGCGAAGGACGGCCGCTAGGAAGAGGTCGCGCTTGGAGGGGAAGAGGCTGAAGACGTAGGGCTGGGCGACACCCACGCGGCGGGCGATGCGATCGACTGGGGTGCCGTGCAGGCCCGTGCGGGCGAACTCGTGCACGGCGGCTGAGATCAGCTCTTCGCGCCGCTGGGCGGCGGGCACGCGGCGGCGAGCAGCCGGCTCGATGGCCGGGGAGCTCGCCTCGGAGCTCGCCTCACCCATCGACCCTCCCCCATCGGCCTGCGCGCTCACGCTGACTCCCCGGCCAGCGCAATCTCCCCGGCCAGTGCGGGCACGGGCGCAACGGCTCCATCGCCCCCCACGCCATCGCCGAGCGTCCCGGGCGCAACCGCACCGCGAGCATCCCCCGCCTGCACCGCCTGCATATCCCCTGCCCGCACCGTGCGAAACGGTAGCGCGAGCACGGTCAGGGCGCCCGCGCCCAGCACGGCCACGCCGACCCAGACGGCGGGGATGAGACCGTCGACGAAGGATTGCGGTGAGATGTAGGAGCCCGAGCCGGTGAAGACGGACGCTAGGACGGCCACGCCGAGCACGCCGCCGACCTCGCGGATGGCGTTGTTGGCGCCGGAGGCCTGACCGGCCTGATCGACGCGCACGGAGGTGAGGACGGCGTTGGCCGAGGGGGCGAAGACGAGCGCCATGCCGGCGCCGGCCATGAAGAAGGGGACGATCATGGATGTGTAGGCGAGGTGGGTGGAGATCATCGTGGCCAGCCACGCGAGGGAGCCGGCCTGCAGGGAGAGCCCGGCGAACATGAAGGGGCGGCTGCCGAGGCGCTCGGAGAAGATGCCCGCGAGCGGCGCGACGAGCATCGAGGCGCCGGTCCAGACCAGCAGCTTCAGTCCAGCCTGTAAAGGTGTGTTGCCGAGCACGTCCTGCATGTACTGGGAGAGGAAGAAGATCGACCCGAACATGCCGAAGTACATGGACAGGGAAACGACGTTGGTGACGGCGAAGGAGCGCCGCGCGAAGAACGACATCGGCAGCATCGGCTGGGATGTGGAGCGCTCGCGAAAGATGAAGCCGACGAGCAGCAGCAGACCGCCGGCGAGCGAGGCCAGCACGGTGGAGCTCGTCCAGCCGAGCGATTGGGCGCGCACGAGCCCAAAGACGATCCCGAAGGCGCCGGTGGAGCCGAGCGCGAGGCCGGGCAGGTCGAGGGTCGAGTAGGGGCCGTGGGACTCGCGCAGCCAGCGCGCGGCGAGCGGGACGACGGTCAGGCCGATGGGGACGTTGATCCAGAAGATCCAGTGCCAGGAGATGCCCTGCACGACGGCGCCGCCGACGAGCGGGCCGATCGCGACGGCGATGCCGGAGATGCCCGACCACACGCCGATGGCCAGGCCGCGGCGCTGGGCGGGAAAGGCCTCGGCGAGCAGCGTGAGCGTGAGCGGGGTGACGATCGCGGCGCCCGAGCCCTGAATCGCGCGGGCGGCGACGAGCAGCCCAGTGGTGGGCGCGAGCGCCGCGGCGGCGGAGGCGAGCGTGAACAGGGAGAGCCCGGCGATGAACATGCGCTTGCGTCCAAACCGATCGCCGAGCGCGGCGCCGGTGAGCAAGAGGACGGCGTAGGCGAGCACGTACGCGTTGACCGTCCACTCCAACGACTGGATCGAGGCGCCGAGGTCGCGGTGGATGGTGGGCAGCGCGACGGAGACGACGAGGTTGTCGAGCACGACCATGAACAGGGCGACCGAGACGATCGCCAACGTCAAGCCGTTGCGGTTGCCGGTGCGGTTCACGGCGCGCTCCTGTCTCGTGCGGTTCTCATCGACCGGCATAACTTAGCAGTGACTAATAATCTTGTCAAGCACGAAGAGGAAGGGTTGGGTTGGGTTGGGAGAATTCGAGCGCCCAGAGACAGTGCAACGCGAGTGCATCCACCAGGATGGCCGGAGCACTACGATGCGGCCGATGCGACCAGCAAGGGCAACCGCCAAGCGGATGGCCAGGGCCAAGCGGAGATCCGGGGTCGGCGTTCGGAGGGCCCTGTCCAAGGGCAAGGCCGCGGCGTTGGACAAAGGCAAGGCACAGGCCGCGACCCTGGCCGTGGCGCTGGCCGCGGGAGCGTTGGCGGTGGCCGGGTGCGGGGAATCGACGCAGACCGTGTCGGTGGGTAGCGCGCCGAGCGTGGGGCAGACGACCGGGGGGCAGACGACGACCCAGAGCACCGCCAAGACCACGCCGAACACCCCGAGCACGAGCACGAGCCCAACCACGAACACGAGCGCGACGAGCACCCCGAGCACGACCCGAACGGCCCAAGCCCCGAAGTTCGCCGAAGAAGAAAGGGAAGCGAAGGGCACAGGCGGGACGGGCGGGACGGAGGCCGAAGGGCTGGAAGGCGCGCTGAAGGTGTTGCGCGAACACGGGTATGAGGCCAAGGAAACGACCGAATATCACCCGGAACAGACGCTGAGGGTGCTGATCGGGACGGGGGCGCAGTCAAACGATGGGTATGACAAGCGCGCGTTCTTTTTCGTCGACGGCAAGTACATCGGCACCGACACGAGCACCCCGAGCGCCCAGGTGAGCGTGGTCAGGCAGAGCGATACGGAAGTGACGCTGTCCTACGCGCTGTACCGCCCCAACGACGCGCTGTGCTGCCCGAGCGGCGGGCAGGCGAAGGTGACGTTTCAACTCAACAACGGGAAACTGCAGCCGACCGGCCCGATCCCCCCTGAGCAGTCGAGCACGGGGGTCAGCCGTCAGTAGCCAGATCGTCCTATCGTGAGTCGGCGATCGTCCTATCGTGAATCCGGTAGGCAACGAGGCGAGAGATCACGAACGAGAAAGGGACGGGATCAGATGAGCGCAAAGGTGGAGGGCCGAGCCGAGGAGCTGTTGAAGGGCAAGAACTTTTGTCTGGTGTCGACGATCAGGAAGGACGGCTCGGTACAAGCCGCGCCGGTGTGGGTGGACGTGCAGGACGGACAGCCGGTGCTGAACACGGCCGAGGGCCGCGCGTGGCCGGCGAATCTGGAGCGCGACCCGCGGGTGACGCTGACCGTGATGAACATGGAGAACCCCTACGAATACGTGTCGATTCGCGGGCGGGTGGCCGAGCGCACGCACGAGGGCGCGGACGCGCACATCGATGCGCTGGCGATGAAGTACCTCGGCCAGGAGACCTACCCGTACAGGCAGCCCGGCGAACGGCGCGTGATCGTGAAGGTGGCGCCGGAGAGTGTCGGCGTACACGGAGGCTGAGCGAACGAGCGCCGAGCCTCAACCACGTGCCCAAGGCAAGAGCCGCCGCCACAGCGAGGGGCGGCGGGGCTGGGTTGCGAGCCACTCCTCGCGCAGCGGCAGCTCGCCGCGAGCGCGCGCGGCGAGCACGCAGTCGGTGTGGGCGTGGCGGCGGCGGCGGGTGTCGCCGAGGGGGGCGATGAGCATGTGCTCTGAGAGGGCGGGCAGGTGACGGGAGCAGATCGGACAGCGGTAGGTCGCGGGCTTGCGGTTGGCGGCGGGACGGATCGTCCACCAGGGCGCGGGGTCGAGATGGGACATCGCCGATGATTCTCGCGCGCGTGCGCCGCCGGCGAAAGCCCGTCGTGCCGGCATGGAGGGCGCCGGGTCTCCCATCGTGGTCGTCCAGGCCCGCCACGTGGGGCTCGCCCAGACCTCACCGCCCACGCAGAGCCTGGCCGGCGACACTGGCAACGACGCTGGCCATGGGCGCGCTCGGGGTCGGGCTGGTGGTGGCGCAGAGCGAGCGCAGGCGCAGAGCGGCACGCAAAGAAGCCAAGCGCGAGCGGCGATTCGGCCTGCTGACCGGCGAGCGGCCGGCGCGGGGCATGCGCAGGATCGCGCTGGCCCAGCTGGAGATGGCGATCGTGCTGCTGCGAGGCGGGGGCGCGGGCGATGACGAGGGCGAGACCGACCGGCTCGCGCGCGCGGAGGCGGTGCACGAGGCCAGGAAGGCGTTGAAGCGGCTGCGCGCGCTGATGGGACTGCTGGAGGGCGAGCTGGGCGAGAAGCGGTCCAGGCGCGAGCAAGAGGCGCTGGGCGAGGTGGCGAAGAGCATGGCGGGCGCGAGAGATGCCGAGGTGCTCGTGGCCACGCTGAACGACGTGCTGAAGAGAGCGCCGAGCAAGCTGGGCAGGCGCCGCGCGGTGCGCAAGCTGAGGGGCAAACTGGAGCGCGAGCGCGAGGAGGCCAGCAAAGCGATGCTGGCAGACACGGCGGCGCGCGAGCGGGCGGTGGGCGAGCTGGAGACGATGCGCGAGCGGGTGGCGAAGTGGGAGCTCACCGAAGCGGCCACGGCGATCGAGCTGACCGGAGAGGGGCTGAGGGACATCTACGGAGCGGGCGACCGCGCCCGGCGCAAGGCAAAGCGAGCCCGTGGGTACAAGCGACGCGCGCAGGCGATGCACCGCTGGCGCAAACACGCCAAGGAGCTACGCTACGCGCTGGAAGCGCTCGATGTGCAGGGCAGCGCAAACGAAAGGCTCCGCGCCGCCGCAAAAAGGGCGGATGCGCTGGGCGAAGTGCTGGGCGAGGACCACGACCTGGTCGTGCTGACCGAACGTGTGCAGGCACAAAAGTCGCGCAAGTCCACGCAGCGGCTGCTGAAGCAGATCGAGCGCCGCCGCAAGGTGCTGCGCAAGCGCGCGCTGCGCCAGGGCGCGAGGCTGTACGCCGCCAAGCCGAAGAAGTTCGTGCGCCAGATGTGTCCGTAAAAGGCCCCCGCGCACTCCAGGAAAACGTGCAGAAAGCCGATGTATGGCCAGGACGGGCATACATCGATGCGGGTAAGAACGTCTCCACAGATCGTGCTGCTGGCCTGCTTGCTGGGCGGGGTGGGCGTGCTGATGCTGCACCTGACGTTGGGGCTGGGTGGCGTTCGCAGCGACGGCGTGTTCGAGAACGGCGTGTACAACGCGCTGATGGTGATCGCCACCGCGACCGTGCTGGCGCGCGCGATCACGGTCAGAGCGCAGCGCCCGGCGTGGCTGGCGATGGGCGCGGGCCTCGCCTGTTGGAGCGCCGGCGAACTGTATTTCACGCTGTTTTTGGAGGGCCCGAACGCGCCGACGGGGGTGACGCCGGCGGACGCTCTGTACCTGGCGATGTACCCATGTATGTACGTCGCGCTGACGCTGTTGATCGGCACGCATCTGCGCCGGCTGCGCGTAAGCATGTGGCTGGACGGCCTGATCGCGGGGCTGGCCGCGGCGAGCGTGGCGGCGGCGTTGATCCTGCCGCCGATCCTCGCACGCTCACATCAGGGCACGCTGTCCACGGCGGTGGCGCTGGCGTATCCGATCGGCGACATCGTGCTGCTGTTGTTCACGGTGCTGGCGCTGGGCATCACCGGCTGGCGGCCGGGCCGAGTGTTGCTGCTGATCGCCGCGAGCATGCTGTTGAGCGCGATCGCCGACTCGACCTATACCTACCAGTCGGCGGTGGGAACGTGGACGGAAGGAACGTGGCTGGAAGGGATGTGGCCCGCCGCCGCCGCGCTGCTGGCGATCGCCGCGTGGACGCCGTGGCCGCGGGCCGAGCGCCGGCACATCGAGGACTGGCGACTGGTGCTCGTGCCGGCGCTGTCGCTGCTGGCGGCGCTGGGCGTGTTCGTGTACGGCAACCTGCACCGCCAGCTGACCGCGCTCGCGCTGGTGCTGGCGATCACAACCGTGCTGGCGGTGTGCGCCCGGCTGATGCTGACCGTGCGCGAGAACCTGCGGATGCTGGAGGGCTCGCGCCGGCTGGCGCTTACCGATGCGCTGACGGGGCTCGGCAACCGCCGCCAGTTGATGGAGGATCTGCAGGTCGCCTGCCGCGCCTCGCATCCTGGCCGGCCGTGGCGGCTGGTGATCTACGACCTGAACGGGTTCAAGCTCTACAACGACACGTTCGGCCACCCCGCCGGGGACGCGCTGCTGGAGCGCCTCAGCTCGAGCCTGCGCGCGGCCGTGTCCACGCACGGCACGGCCTACCGCATGGGCGGAGATGAGTTCTGCGTGCTGCTGGACGGAGCGGACACGGGCGAGTCAGAGCTCGAGCAGGCGAGCGTGCGGGCGCTCTCAGAGCACGGCGCGGGCTACGCGATCGGCGCCGCGCACGGCGGGGTCAGCATTCCGCTTGAGGCGCGCGAGCCCTCGGCCGCGCTGGCGCTGGCCGATCAGAGGCTGTACGAGCGCAAGGAGCGCGCAGAGATCGTTGACCCGTTCGTGGCCGCGACGCTGCATCCCGAGCACCCCTCCCCCGCACCCGCGCCCGCAGGGCAGCCGTCCCGGCTCATCGCCCCGCCCGCCGTGGCCGCGCCCGCGCAACAGCCGTCCCGGCTCATCGCCCCGCCCGCCGTGGCCGCGCCCGCAATGGCACAGATACAGCCGGCGAGCGTTCAGAAGTAGGTCGACGGCGGCGAGGACAAGAGCCCGTAGATCTGCACGATCGCGGCCTGGGTGAGCAGGTCGCCGGTGGGTGGGGAGCCGAAGACGAAGAGGTTGTCGGCCAGGCGCAGGTGCTGCCAGGCGTAGTCGACGTAAGGCTGGGCGAGCTTGTCGCCCGGCGGGTCGTGGGTTACGGAGTCCAGGTAGAGCATGTTGCGGAAGTAGACCGAGACGAAGAACGGGTTTTCTTCGCCCAGGCGTTGGGGCGTGTAGTAGGCGAGCGCGTATTTGGCGGTCTGGCGCGCCTGCCACAGGTAGGCGCCGTTGTGGGTGGCCTCGAAGAGCATCACGCCCGCCCCGATCATCGCGCCCTGGTTGTAGGACCAGTAGTTTTCGTTGACGACGCCGTGGTCGCCGATGTGGTCGGCGTAGAGGCCGTTTGCCTCATACAGACAGTGGCGCACCCATTCGTAGGCTTTTTCGGCGAACTGCAGGTAGCCGACGTTGTTGGTGGCCGTGTACAGCTGCAGCGCCAACTCGGCGCCGGGACCGTCGGTGACCGCGTTGCGTTCGCCGTTTTCGGGCAGGTTGGAGAACGGCACCCCACCAGGGCAGGCCCAGTTGGGATTAGTCGACCAGCCATCCATCACGAACGCCATGATCCCCTCGGCCGCGCCCAGCAACCCGGGCGCGTGGGTCATTTGATAGACGCGCATCAGCTCGATGCCGACCCACTCGTTGTCGTCGTAGTACTTGGCGCCGCCGGGGCCGGCGGGCGGAGCGACGGTGCCGTCGTAGGCGGCGAGCGTGCTCGTGAACGAGCCTTCCGGCGCGGCGGAGTTGTCGAGGTCCAGATACGATTTCAGTCCGGTCAGCCGCGCGTTTAGTTCGCGTGCGAGCGTGCTCTGCAGGCCCGGGATGGCGGCGATGCCGGTCATGTTCTGGAGCGTCACGGTCGCGGCCAGCGCCTGTGAGAACGGCCACAGGTAGGAGAACGGTTCGCCCTGGTACAGACCCGAGCCGGGGATGTAGTAGTTGCGCTGCATCGCTTCGAACGCGACCAGCGCCCGCGCGGGATCGCCGTGCAAGACAGGCTTGGGCTTGGGCCGGCACTTGGCGGCCGTCGGCTTGGAGGTGTGGGCTTTGGGGGCGGGACAGGGCTTGGCGGGCGCCGAGTGCTTGGCGGCGGGCGCGCTCGCCGGCGGCGGGGTCGTGGTTGTGGGAGTGCTCGAGCCACCACTCCCGGGCGCAGTTGAGCCGCCCGTCGGAGCCGAGGTCGAGGCGCGCGCGAGTTCAGAGCCGCTCGCGCGGTGCAGCGGCCGCGTAGCCCCGGCCGGGTAGGGCGAGGCCGCCGAGGCCGCGGCCGATGCCGACGCCGGCAGCGCCGAGACACAGGCCAGCGCGGCCAGGACGAGCAGCGGGGCCCGGTGATCGAAGCGAAAGGACATCGTCAGAAAGACACAACAGGCGAAAAAGCCGTGCGATGTGCTCGCAGGCTAAGGAAATGACAAAGAGCTGGCAAGCATGTGCCGCGAGCTGCAACTCAGCCTGCAAGCGCTGAGTCGAGCAGCCCGGCGAGCTCGTCTGCGACGATCGCCCCGTCGTGCCCGCAGGCGCGCAGCGCCAGCAGCAGGCTGCCGCCGACAGGCGCCATCCGCACCGGTGCGATTTCGGCCGATGGGGCGGCGTCGTGGATGGCACGGGTGAGCGGGCCGACGAACACCTCGCCGGCGCGAAACGCGCTACCGATCAGCCCAACGGGAAAGGCGCCGGACAGGCCGGTGCGCTCGATCACGGCACGCACCTGCGCGCCCAGCAGCTGCGCCCCGAGCTCGAACAGTCCGCGCGCAACCTCATCGCCCGCCGCGGCCAGGCGCGAGGTCTCAACCGCGAATGCCGCCACTTCGCCCTTGCTCAGCGGGGTGGTGTAGACGCTCGCGGCGAGCGCCTCCAGAGTGGGCGAGCCAAAGAAGCTCAGGGCGGCGTCGCTGAGCGCCGTCGGCGGGCCGGAGCCGTCGCGATCGTGCAGCGCGGCGACGAGCGAGTGCGCGCCCAGCCAGTAGCCCGAGCCCTCGTCTCCGAGCAGGTGCCCCCAACCGCCGGCGCGCCAGGTGCGAGTGTCTGTGCCCGCGCCGCCGACGCCGAATACGTTGGAGCCGGTGCCGGAGATGACCCCGACCCCCGGACGGGCGCCGGTCGCGGTAGCCCATGCGCCGACGACATCGCCCACCACGATCCAGCTCTCGGGCCGCGCGGCGTGCAGGTGGCGGTCGATCGACTCGGTGTCGGTGCCCGCGATCGCCAAGACCGCGGCGTCGAGGTCGCCCGACTGCACACCCGCGCGCGCGAGCGCCTCATCGGCGGCGTCGAGCACGGCTTTGACCGCCAGGCGCGCGCCGACGGCGTCCTCGTTGGAGGGCCCGCTGTGACCGAGATGCAGCGTGCGCTCGCGCAGGTCGAGCACCGCCGCGAGCGTCTTGGTGGCGCCGCCGTCGATCCCCAGCACGTACCGCACATCCGAACGCAGGGCGAGATCGACGCGGGTCAGCGCCTCAGGAAGCGTTACGAGCGGCTGACGGTCCATGCCGGCATGCTCATCGGCCCGGCTATTCGAGCTCAATCGCGCGCAGGGCGTGCTCGTCGGGCAACTTGTCGAGGATCGCGTGCAGCAGTTGGCGTTCGGACTCTTGCCCGCGCTGGGTGTCGAGCAGCAGCAGCTTGACGGCGGTGTGCACGATCTTCATCTGCGGCGCGGTCAGTGGGACGGTGAGGGGGGCGGCCCCCTCCGGCTCGGCCTGGACCAGCTCGATCGCCTCGCGCGCCAGCGCGCGGATCCCCGGCTCGTGCGCCTCGTCTGAGATCAGCAGGCGCAACGCGCGGCCGGCGATCTCGGCCTCGGGCGCGTCGAGCAGCAGGTGGTAGGCGACCTCGTGGTCTTGGCTGGCATCGGACATGGCGCGGCATGTTATGCGATGGGGCACATCGGTCCAATGCCTCCCGCGATAGACGCCGGCGACGCGCACTGAGAGATTCGAACCCAGCGGGATGACGAGCGCGCCATGTGCCGGGAAAACCCCCGGCACATGTCCCATCTCGCACCCGCTGAAGCGAACTGCCTATGCGAGTCCACGCTCAGCCACGACTCGTGCGGCTGGCATCATGCATGCCAGACGTCAGCTGCCCGGCGGCTCCGCGAACGCGTCTGCAAGCAGTGTCGGGTCGATGTTGTCGAGGTCCACGTCGGTCAGGTGATGATCCAGGAACCTGCTGAATGTCACGGCGGCGACGCGACGGTCGCTGCCGGGCAGCGCGGCGGCATCAGCTTGGACAGGCGCCGATAGCGAGCATCGGCGTCCTGCGCCAGCGTGTCGATCTCGCGACCACCGCTCGCGTTGCCCGGAGTCTGTGCCTCCAAGCTCAGCGCGTCGGCCTCCAAGCGCGCCAGATCGCGACGCGCCGCAAGCGCGCCGAGCGCGAGCAACACAAGAAACCGCCGACGGTAACCGCGCGGTGAGAGCACCGCCGGGAGGACCACGCTGGTGTCGAGGACGACAGGCCGCATCGGCCGCACTCTGACAGCAGGCGTGGACTACTACTCGCCGAGCGCGGCCTGAACGTCCTCGTCGCTCAGCCCGGCGTTGCGCTCGTCCAGCGCGCGGATCTCCTCCTCCAGCCGGTAGGTCCCCGACAACGAGCCGAGCAGCCCGGTGAGCGGTATGCGGTAGTCCCCGCCCGGCAGCCTGACGTAGGGCACCTTGCCGGCCTCAACCCAGTTCAGGATGGTGCGCCGGCTCACGTTCAACAGGCCGGCGGCCTGC
The DNA here is from genome assembly GCA_963702185.1 of uncultured Solirubrobacterales bacterium. Lineage (GTDB taxonomy): Bacteria > Actinomycetota > Thermoleophilia > Solirubrobacterales > Solirubrobacteraceae > Palsa-744. The sequence goes on along the minus strand of OY969723.1, from coordinate 1,901,639 downwards.
GAGGTGGAGAGCAGTTTCGGTTGTGACACGACAGCAGACATATCTGGCTAGGCATTGTAGCACGATCTACACGTATCTCCCGATCTTCTCGATATGCGCAGTTAGACACATGGCTCGAGATACGCAATTCTCAAAACGCTGCTGCCGTGAGGCCTACGCTCAGCCCGACTCGCGCGGCACGAGAGGGGAGCCGGCGACGCGCACTGAGAGATTCGAACCCAGCGGGATGACGAGCGCGCCATGTGCCGGGAAAACCCCCGGCACATGTCCCATCTCGCACCCGCTGAAGCGAACTGCCTATGCGAGTCCACGCTCAGCCACGACTCGTGCGGCACGAGCCGGCGACGCGCCCTGAGAGATTCGAACTCCCGACCTTCGGTTCCGTAGACCGACGCTCTATCCAGCTGAGCTAAGGGCGCAGGGGCGATCAGTTTAGACGGCTCGCCGTGGACCGCGCAGACGCACGTCCCTACCATCGCCGAGCGTCCCATGCCGAGCCGGCGCCAACGTTCGCCCCGACCGCCGTCGAGCGCTCGCCGAGGCCGTCGGCGGACCGGGCGTGTAGCGTGGGCGGTCGTGACTGACCCAGCCGACCGTACGAGCGACGGAACGTCCACCCACATCGACGGTTTCGAGGCCTGGCAGGTGCAGCTGCACGGGCATCGCGTGATCTACCACACCGCCGGGTCCGGGCCGCCGGTGGTGCTGATTCATGGGATGGTCAACTCCTCGCGGCACTGGCGCGAGGTCGCGCTTGCACTGGCCGACCGCCACACGGTGATAGCGCCCGACCTGATCGGCCACGGCGACTCGGCGACCCCGCGCGGGGACTACTCGCTCGGCGCCCACGCCGCCAGCATTCGCGACCTGCTCGCCGTGCTCGGCGTCGAGCGCGCCACGATCGTCGGGCACTCGCTCGGGGGCGGCGTGGCGATGCAGTTCTTCTACCAGTTCCCCTCCCGCACCGAGCGCCTCGTCCTAGTCTCCTCCGGCGGCCTCGGACGCGAGGTCTCTCCGCTGTTGCGCTCGGCCACGTTGCCCGGCGTCCCCGCGGCGCTGGCGCTGGCCGCCCACCCGTGGCTGGTGGGCGGGTTGCGGCGCGGTGGAGACCGGTTGCGCGAGGCCGGTCAGCGCCAGGGCGTCTACCTGCAGGCGATCGCCCGCGCCCTGCGCCCACTCAGCGAGCCCGGCGCGCGCACCGCCTTCCTGCACACGCTGCGCGCGGTCATCGACCTGCGCGGCCAGCGCGTCTCGGCGACCGACCGGCTGTACCTGCTCGAGGGCATGCCCACGCTGATCGTGTGGGGGCAGCGCGACCAGACGATCCCGCTCGCCCACGGCCTGGCCGCCCACCACGCGGCACCCGGCAGTCGCTTCGCCACGCTCCCGCGCGCAGCCCACTTCCCGCACCTCGAAGACCCCGACGGTCTCGCCACGGTCCTCGGCGAGTTCCTCGCCACCACCGAGCCCGCGCGGATCGAGGACGGCGACTGGGGCGCAATCGTCTCCCCCCGCGCGCCGCGCTCGCGGCGAGAGGTAAGCTCAATCGGTTGAACGGAGGAGGGCGGAGAGGGTGGTATGTGGTTGCGAGACACAGTGGACTGATGTCTCGGGACAGAGCGGAGAGGGAGGGATTCGAACCCTCGAACGAGGTTGACCCCCGTTACGCGATTTCCAGTCGCGCCCGTTCAACCGCTCCGGCACCTCTCCAGGCATGCGTGTATGTCGTGGGCGGCGCTTAGAGCGTATCTGGCTCGCCGCGATGATAGGCTCCGCATCGATGCTCCCCACCTTGCTTGCCGCCAGCTACGCCTTCACGAAGACCTTCGGTCTGCTCGTCGTGTTTCTCGGCATCGGCCTGCTCGTCAACATCATCCTGGTCATCATCGCGCTGCAGATCCGCGGCGAGCGCCAGCAGAACAAAGCGGAGCTGACCGAAGTCCAGGATCGCACCCGGCCGGTCTAGGCGGCACTCGCCGGACAGGCGCGGCACTCACTGCGGTAACCCCTGCCGGACCGCACGGGCAACCCGCGCCGGCCCACGCCGGCAACCCCGCGCCGCTCGCGCGCTGCTCGCGCGCCACACCCGTAGTTTCCCCCAGTTCCACAAGGGTGGAGCCCACCGATGCCCGCGCGCGGATGACCGCATAGATTCGCCTGCGTGAACACCCTCGAACTCGCCCGCCTGCAGTTCGGCGTCACGACGATCTTCCACTTCATCTTCGTGCCGATGTCGATCGGGCTGGCGGTGTGGGTCGCGTGGTGCCAGACCCGGTGGTATCGCACGGGCGATGAGCTGTACCTGCGGATGACCCGCTACTGGGGCAAGTTCATGCTGATAACGCTCGCGATCGGCGTGGTCACCGGGATCGTGCAGGAGTTCCAGTTCGGCATGAACTGGTCGGTCTACTCGCGCTACGTCGGCGACATCTTCGGCGCGCCGCTGGCGATGGAGGGCCTCGCGGCGTTCTTTTTGGAGTCGACCTTCATCGGCCTGTGGATCTTCGGCTGGGGCCGGCTGTCGCGACGCGCGCACCTGGCGACGATCTGGCTGACCGCGTTCGGGACCGTCCTTTCGGCGTACTTCATCCTCGCCGCCAACTCGTGGATGCAACACCCCGTCGGCTACACCCTCAACCGCCTCACCCACCGGGCCGAACTGAAGTCGATCTGGGCGGTCCTGACCAACTCAACCGTGCTCTTGGCCTTCCCCCACACGGTCTTCGGGGCGTTCACGACCGGAGGCATGCTCGTGCTCGGCATCTCCGCGTTCGGGCTCTTACGCGCGCGGGCGAAGGGCATCGGGGCGGACGACGTCTACCGCCGCTCGCTGCGCATGGCCCTGGCGCCCGTGCTGGTCGTCGCGATCCTCACCGGCGCGTTCGGGCACAGCCAGGGCGTGCTGATGGAGACCCAGCAGCCGATGAAGATGGCCGCCGCCGAGGCGCTGTACCACACGACCGACGGGGCGAGCCTGTCGATCTTCGCGGTCGGTCCGTTCGAACACTTCCCCAAGCGCCTGAACACCGACATCCGCATCCCCCACCTCCTCTCGATCATCGGCACCGCCTCCTGGAACGGGCAGGTCAAGGGCGTCGATCAGCTGCAGGCCGAATACGTGCGCAAATACGGCCCGGGCGACTACGTGCCGATCCTGGGTGTGACCTACTGGACGTTCCGGATCATGGCCGGCATCGGCGTCCTGCTTTTGCTGATCCCGATCGTCGGCCTGATCCTCGCGCGGCGTGGCCTGATCGAGCGCAAGCGCTGGTTCATGCGCACGCTCGTCGTCGGCGCCTTCCTGCCCCCCATCGCCAACCTGACCGGCTGGATCTTCACCGAGATGGGCCGTCAGCCGTGGGTCGTGTACGGCCTCTTGAAGACCTCGCAAGCCCGCTCGCCGCTCGTGAGCTCGACCGACATCGTCATCACCCTGCTCGGCTACGTCGTCATCTACGGCGCGCTGATCATCGTCGGCGGCCGCCTCTTCTTGCGCGAGATCGCCCACGGCCCGGCGCCGGCCCCCACCCCGGAGGAGTCCGGCCCCGGCTCCGCCCCGGGCACGCCGGGCGGCGACGGCGGCGCTCCACACCCCGACCTGGTGATGGCCTACTGACGACCGATCGATCCTGGAGACTGGACCTCGACATGCGTGATCCCAACTTCCTGCAAACCCTGTGGTTCGTGCTGATCTGCATCCTGTGGATCGGCTACTTCGTGCTGGAGGGGTTCGACTTCGGCGTCGGCATGCTGCTGCGCGTGCTCGGCCACACCCAGGTCGAAAAGCGCATGATCATCCACACGATCGGCCCCGTCTGGGACGGCAACGAGGTGTGGCTGATCACGGCCGGCGGCGCCACGTTCGCCGCGTTCCCCGGCTGGTACGCGAGCCTGTTCTCCGGGTTCTACCTCGCGCTGTTTTTGATCCTTGCCGCGCTGATCGTCCGCGGCGTGTCCTTCGAGTTCTGGGGCAAGGAGGACTCCCCGCGCTGGCGCGCCACGTGGGAGTGGACGACGATCGTCGGCTCGGGCGCCGCGGCGCTGTTGTGGGGCGTCGGCTGGGCGAACATCGTCCACGGCGTGCCGATGAACGCCGCACACAACGTCACTGCCTCGCTGCTTGACCTGCTGCACCCCTACGCCCTGCTCGGCGGCCTTGTCACGCTCACCCTGTTCCTCTCCCACGGCGCGATCTTCCTCGCCCTGCGCCTCCCCGAGGACATGGCCGCGCGCGCACGCGCGATCGCCGCGCGCGCGTCTGTCGTAAGCCTCGTGCTGATGGCCGCGTTCTTGATCTGGACCGGTTTTGACCAGGACACCGGCGGCGCCAAGATCGCCGCCGACGTCATCGCCCTGCTGGCGGTCGCGCTCGCGGCCGCAGTACCGGCGACGCTGTCAGGGCGCACCACGATCGGGCGCCACGACGGCTGGGCGTTCACGCTCAGCGCCGGCGCGATCGCGCTGCTGTTCACGAGCCTGTTCGTGCAGCTGTTCCCGCTCGCGCTGCCCTCCACCACCTCGGCCGCCAACGATCTCACCCTCGTCGTCGCCTCCTCCTCGCACTACACCCAGACCGTGATGACGATCGTCGCGATCATCTTCCTGCCGATCGTGCTCGCCTACCAGGCCTGGACCTACTGGGTGTTCCGCCACCGCCTCGGCCGCGACGACTACGAAGGCGCGACGCCGACGCCGATGGACGTGCTCAGCCGCATCCCGGGCATCGGGGCCGAGTCCCAGACGAAGCCGTGAGCGCGCCCACGCAGCGCCGGCTGTTGCGCGAGACTCGCGCCGCCCGACCCCATCTGATCGCGGCGGGTCTGCTGGGCGCCGTCTCGGCGGCGTTGATCGTCACCCAGGCGGCGCTGCTTGCCTACGCGATCGACCGGTCGGCGATCCACCATGCGACCCTCGCTTCGCTCACCCCCCAGCTGATCGCGCTGGCCGCGGTGATGCTCGCGCGGGCGGGCGTGAACGCCGGCTTTGAGCTGTCCGGCCGGCTGGGCGCCACCCGCGTGATGTCCGAGCTGCGCTCGCGCCTGGCGCGCCAGCTGTTGCTCGTGTGCCCCGATGGGCGGCCCGCGAACCTGCGCACCGGCGATCTGGCCTCCGCGGCCGTGCAGGGCGTCGATGCGCTCGAGTCCTGGTTCGCCGGCTACCTGCCCCAGCTCGTGCTCGCCGCGATCGTGCCCGTGGCGGTGCTCGGATGGGTGTTCGCGATCGACCCGATCCCGGGCGCGATCCTGCTGTTCACGATCCCGATCCTGATCCTGTTCATGGTCCTGATCGGGCGCGGCGCGCAGGCGCAGACCCGCGCACGCTGGCAGGCACTCGCGCTGCTGAGCGCGCATTTCCTGGACGTCGTGCGCGGCCTGCCCACGCTGGTCGCCCACCGCCGCGAGCGCGCCCAGGCCGGCACGCTCGCCCAGGTCGGGGAGCGCTACCGCTCGCAGACGATCGCCACCCTGCGGATCGCGTTCATGTCCGCGTTCGTGCTCGAGCTGTGCGCGATGATCGGCACCGCCCTGGTGGCCGCCACGATCGGGGTCCAGCTCGTCGACGGCGTGCTCACGCTGCAGGCAGGGCTGACCGTTTTGCTGCTCGCGCCCGAGCTGTACGGGCCGCTGCGCGGCGTCGGACAGCAGTTTCACGCGGGCGCCGAGGGGCTGGCGGCGGCCGAGCGGCTGTTCGACGTGCTCGACCGTCCCCCGGCGCTGCGTCCCCGCGTGGCGGCGGCCGGCGTCGTGGCAACCCCGGGCGTAGTGGCGACCCCAGGCGCCGTGACAACCCCGGGCGCCGCGGCAACCCCGAGCGCCGCGGCAACCCCCGACCCGTCTGTCGCTCCGATTCAGATGCACGGCGTCACCTACGAGTACCCCCAGCGCGCGGGCGCGGCGCTGCGCGACCTGGACCTCGAGCTCGCGCCCGGCGAGGTCACTGCGCTCGTCGGCCCATCGGGCGCCGGCAAGAGCACGATCGCACGCCTGCTGCTGCGCCTGGCAGACCCGACCGCCGGCAGGATCACATGCGACGGCATGGACCTTAGCGAGCTTGAGCCCGAGCGCTGGCGCGAGCAGATCGCCTGGGTGCCCCAGCGCGCGCAGCTGTTCGCGGGCACCGTCGCCGACAACATCCGCCTGGGAGCCCCCGCCGCCACCGACGCACAGGTGCGGCGGGCCGCCGAGCGGGCTGGAGCGAGCGAGCTGATCGATGCGCTGCCCGGGGGCATGGACACACCGCTCGGCGAGGGCTCGGGACGGCGCCTGTCCGCGGGCCAGACCCGGCGGATCTCGCTCGCGCGGGCGTTCCTGCGCGCGGACGCCGGCGCGCGGCTGGTCGTGCTGGACGAGCCGACCGCGCACCTGGACGAACGCTCGTCTCACGATCTGGCCGATGCGATCACGACGCTGGCCCAGGGGCGCACGACGCTCTCGATCGTCCACCATCCCGCGCTGGCCGCCCACGCCGATCGCGTGCTGCACATCGCCGCGGGACGGATCTCTGAGAACGTGCTTGATCTTTCCGGTTTGATCGCTTCTGCATCTGCCGCCGGTGGTCGAACAGGCGGTGTGAAGGTGTTGTGAAGGAGGAGGTCGTGGTGTATGTCTTTTCAACTTTGATAACCATAGTATCGACCCTTTAATGCCGTTTGAGACACTCCATCCCGGCCGCAAGAGCATACTATGGTATTCACCCTTAACGTCGTTCGAGGAACACACGAGGAGGAGCCCCGCCATCGAGGTCGCGGCGTGATGCGGGCCCTGCTCACCGCCGGCAGGCTCCCGCGCGGAGAGGGCCGGCGCCTGGCGCTGGCGGTCGCCCTGGCCACCGGCGCGATGGCCGCCTCGATCGCGTTGCTGGCTACCTCCGGCTACCTGATCTCGCGCGCGGCTCAGCGTCCCCCGATCCTCGAGCTGATGGTCGCGATCGTGGCCGTGCGGGCGTTTGGGATCACGCGGGCGTGCATGCGCTATGGCGAGCGGCTGTCCTCGCACGACCTCGCGTTCCGCCAGCTCGCGCGGCTGCGGGTGCGGTTCTTCGAGCGCCTGGCGCCGCTCGTGCCGGGGCGCCTGAGCGAGCGCTCCAACTCCAGCGGCGAGTTGCTGAGCCGTTTCGTTGGCGATGTCGACACGCTCTCCGACCTGTACCTGCGCTCGCTGATCCCCTCACTCGTGGCGCTCGCCACGATCTTCGGGGCGAGCCTGGCCGCGTACCTGATCCTGCCGGCCGCCGGCCTGGCGGTGCTCGTGTCGCTGCTGGCGGCGAGCATCGTGCTGCCGTATCTCGGCGTGCGCGTGGCGGCGGTGAGCGGACGGCGCCAGGCGGGCGTGCGCGCGCGCATGACCGGGGAGCTCGTGGAGAGCATCGACGGGGCCGCCGAGCTCGTGATCGCCGGCCGCGCCCACGAGCGCGTCGAGCGCCTTGGCGAAATCGACTCAGAGCTCGCGCGGCTGGGGCGTCGCGATGCGCTCGCATCCGCCCTATCCACCGGTCTGGGCTCGGCGCTGCTGGGGGTCGGGCTGGTGGCGGTCGTGGCGATCGCGATCGGAGCCGTGCACTCCGGCGCGCTCAGCGGCGTGCTGGTCGCGGCGCTCGCGTTCCTTTTGATGGGGGCGTACGAGGCGGTCGCCCCGCTGGGCGATGCGGGGCAGCGTGCGTATGCCTGCGCGACATCGGCCGGGCGCCTGCAGGAGGTCAGCGCGATGCAGCCGCTCGTCGCCGATCCGACCGTGCCGCGGCGCCCGGCCAAGGGGATCTCGGGATCGGGGTCCGCGACGGAGGGCCCATCGACCGACGGCAGGGAGTCCGCGACGGAGACAGCGCCGGGAACGCGACGCGGATCACGAAGCGCGTCGGGTCTTGCCGGTGACGGGCTCGCGCACACGCAGGGCCTGCGCCTGCACGACGTCCACCTGCGCTACGGCCCGTCCGAGCCGTGGGTGCTGCGCGGGGCCGGCCTGCGCCTTGCGCCCGGCGAACGCGTGGCCCTGCTGGGCGACAGCGGCGCCGGCAAGAGCACGCTCGCGGAGCTGCTCGTCCGCTATCGCGACCCCGACGACGGCGTGGTCACGCTGGACGGGGCCGACGTACGTGAGCTGACACTGGACGACCTGCGCACACGGGTGCTCGTATGCGGGCAGGACGCCCACCTGTTCAACACGACGATCCGCGAGAACCTGCTGCTCGCCTGCCGGGACGCCTCAGATGCCGACATCGCGCGCGTGCTGGACGCGGTCGAACTTCGCGAGTGGGTGGCCGAGCTGCCCGAGGGTCTCGACACGATCGTCGGAGAGGCCGGCGAGCTCGTCTCCGGGGGGCAGCGCCAGCGCATCGCCCTCGCTCGTGCGCTGCTCTCGCCGGCGCCCTACCTGATCCTGGACGAGCCCTGCGCGCACCTCGACGCGCCGCTGGCCGAGCGGGTCACGCGCAGCATTCTCGCGCTCGCCGCCGACGACGGCCGGGGGGTGCTGCTGATCGCGCACTCAACCGCGGGACTGGAGGGCTGCGATCGGGTCCTGCGCCTGCACGCGGGCACAATCGCCACCTACGAACCCGTTCCTGCCTGACCTACCCGTGCTCGGTCTCTAACCGCGCCGCTTCGGCGTGCGCCGCCTCCGCCTCCGCCTGCGCCGCTTCACGCGCGCGGCGGTACTCGTTGACGACGATCTCGGTCAGCTCTTCCACAGAGGTCTCCGCGGTGGGCTTGTCAAGCGCGATCACACCGTCCTGGATCATCGACACGCGGTCGCAGGCCTGCAGCACGTGGACGTAGTTGTGCAGGATCATGATGATCGAGACCCGCCCCTCCTCCTTCAGGCGCGCGACGAGATCGAGGATCTGGGCTCCCTCCTTGGCGCCCATCGCCGCCAGCGGCTCGTCCAGCAGCAGGATGTCCGCGTCGGAGTTGACCGTGCGCGCGACGGCGATCGCCTGGCGCTGGCCGCCTGACAGGCGCGCCACCGCGACGTCGATCCGCGGGATGCTGATGCCGATCTCATCCAGCGCCCTGCGCGCATCCTGCTTCATCTCCCGGTTGGCCAGGAACGGGATCGGACGATGCACCTTCTCGCGGCGCAACGCCAGGTTGTGGTAGACGGACAGTTCGTCGATCAGGGCGAGGTCTTGATAGACGGTGTCGATGCCGTGCGCGCGTGCGTCGTCGACGCTTTTGGGTTGATATGGCTCGCCGTGCAGGAACATCTGTCCCGAGTCCTGGCGCTGAAAGCCACAGATGATCTTGATCAAGGTCGACTTGCCTGCGCCGTTGTCGCCGAGCAGGCCGAGCACCTCGCCCTTGCGCAGGTGCAGGTTCACGTCGCGCAGGGCCGTCACGGGGCCAAAGCGCTTGGCGATGTGTTCGACGCGCAGCACGTCGTCCGGCGCCGAGACCGGCCCGACGATCGTCTCCGCCGGCACCGGTTGCTCAGCCACTTCGGGCCCCCCTGCGCACGCGCTGCACGTACACGTTGATGGTCATCGCCAGGATGATCGCCAGACCCAGGTAGAAGAGCTGGTAGTCGGCGTTGACGCCCTTCAGGATCAGCCCGTCGTGCAGGATGCCCAGGAACAGCGCCCCGATCAGCGCCCCCACCACGGTCCCCGATCCTCCGGCCAGCAGCGTGCCGCCGATAACCGCCGCCGAGATCGCCTCGAACAGGATTTCGTTCGCCCCGGCGACGTCCGGCTGCACCGATGAGGCCCGTACGGCCTCCATGATCCCAACAAAGCCGCCGGCCATGCTGCAGAGCATGAAGTTGCGGATCATCACCAGACGCACCCGCACCCCGGCCTCGGAGGCGCCGAGCTTGTTCGAGCCCACCGACACCGTGTACAGGCCCCAGCGGGTGAACGTCAGCACGACCTGTCCGACGGCCACGATCACGATCGCCCAGATCAGCTCCGAGTAGGTCCCCTCGCCGAGGACTTTCGCGAACGTCGAGACGTGGTTGACCGTTTCGGTGAGCACGATGTGCGCCCCGTTGATCACGTGGGTGACGCTCACCTGCGTGCTCGTTATTTCCGCGCCGGGCATCCCGACCGGCTCGGCGTGGGAGATGATCAGCGTCAGCCCCTCGAGCGTGAACAGCATGCCGAGCGTGGTCACGAACGAGCTGATCCCGACGATCGCCGTGAAGAACCCGTTGACGAAGCCGACCGCCATGCAGCCGGCCAGCGCGATCAGCACGCTCGGCACCTCCGGGATCCCGGCGACCGCCAGCTTGTAGTAGAGGAACGGCGCGAACAGGTACGTCGCTCCGATCGATAGGTCGATCTCGCCGAGGATCATCACGAACACCTCGCCCGCGCCGAGGATCGCGAACGGGGCGAAGAACGGCAGCAGCGTCTTGAAGTTGGCGCTCGTCAGGAACGTGCTCGTGGTCACCGCGAAGTAGATCGCCACGAGCAGCGTGACGACGATGATGCTGCCCTCGCGCAGCGACAGCACGCGCTCGAGCACCTCTCCGCGACTGGGTAGAGAGGCCCGGCGCGTGTGCGCCGAGCCTCCCGCCGGTGTCCCGGATATCCCGGATGTCCCGGATGTACTGGATGTCCCGGGCGTCTCGGATGCCCCGGGTGTCCCGGGCGTACTGGGTGTCCCGGGCGTACTGGGTGTCCCGGGCGTCCCGGAGGGCGCCCCGGGCGAGGCCGGCCCGCCCGCCACCTCCGCCATCGCCTACGCCTACGCCGCGGTGCCCGCCGGAATCGGCACCACCTTCGCTTCGGACGAGGTGCCCTCGAAGCGGCTCTTGGAGCTGACATACGGGTCGACGGTTTCTTTGTTGATGAATTTCAGCCCCGTGTCGACTTCCGCGGGACCCGTCAGCGACCCGGATACCTGCCACAAAAACAGCTGCAGAATCGGCAGGAAACCCTGCAGGTAGGGCTGTTGGTCGATCGTGAATTCGATGTAGCCTTCGTGGAGCAGTTTCTGGGTTTTTTCGGTCAGATCGAAGCCGCCGGCCTTGACCCCTTTGGCGGCGAGCCCGAGCTTCTGCATCACGCCCGCCAGTTCCGCGGTGTCGCCGCCGTCGACGGCGTACATCCCCTTCGTGGTCGGGTGGCCGGTCCAGTAGGCTTCGATCGCTGTTTTCTCGCCCGATTCCAACGAGCCGGTGACGATAGTCGTCAGTTTGATCGGCGCGCCCGATTCCTTGATCGCCTTTTCCGCGCCTTCCAGGCGTGGCTGCAGGTTCGCCGAGCCCGCGTTGGCGGTGAAGATGACCACGTCGCCTTCTTTGACCGCCGCGACGATCCGTTTGCCCATCAGTTCGCCCGCCAGTTTCAGATCCTGGCCGATGTAGGCCAGGCGCTGGTTGGGAGGCGAGGGCGCATCGGCGTTGTAGGCGACCACCGGGATGCCCGCCTTCAGCGCGTTTTCGATCGGCACGTTGAACGCGGTCTTACTGATCAACGACACCGCGATCCCGTGGGCGCCGGATGAGACGGCGGTGTTGATTGCGTTGACCATCTGGTCGATGTTTTCGCTTTCCGAGCCCGTCCACTCGTAGCTGGTCCCGAGCAGTTTGGAGGCGTCCTGAATCCCGTACTGGGTGGGCACGAAGAACGAGTTGGTGGTGACGTGGTTGACGACGACGAATTTGTATTCGGGGTGCGAGCCAAAAATCGAGCTGGAGCCGCTGCTCGAAGATGCGCTCGACCCACACGCCGCCAGCAGCGTGCTGACCGAGCCGGCGGCCACGCCGGTCATGGCTGTGCGGCGCAGAAACGAGCGACGGTCGAACCCGGGACTGGTCAGCCCACTCAGTCCCGCGGCGGCCTCGATGCGGTCGGCGTGCTCCAGTCGCTCCACCGCGTCGCTGGCAATATCGGTATCGGACATATCTCCTCCTCCTTCGCACTGTGGGGCAGCGCCGGACCCGAGACGCTCGGCGCCGGTATGTAATGACTCGTTTACGATCCCGCGAACTCAAGTCGCAGTCAAGGGCGTTTGCGCGTGTTTACCCGCGATTCTGGTTCGGCTAACTACGGACGTGTCCCGCGGCGAGACCGCCCGGCGGGGACTACCCTCAGCCTGTGTCCTCTGAGTCCGAACCCACCGCTCCGACCCCGGCCCAGGCGACTACCCCGGCCCAGACGCCACCGGAGCGCAACGACGGCTACGTGCCTTCCGAGACATTCGGCCCGCTGGGCGTCGAGAGACTCCGCAAAGACGACGGACGTCTCCTGATTTTGTACGGGCTGCCGGCAGATGACTGAGTGCCGCTACGACGAGCTGCGCGGCGAGCGGGTCGTCTATGCCGTCGACCGCCAACAGCGCACGTTCCTGCCGCCGGCCGAGCACTGCCCGCTGTGTCCGACCCGCCCAGGCGGCGAGCCGACCGAGATCCCACTGCCGACCTTCCAAATCGCGGTGTTCCAAAACAGGTTCCCCGCGCTGACTCCGCCGGACGGAGACGCCGAGGTCGTCGTCTACACCGACTCTCACACCGGCTCGCTGGGCACCCTTCCCCGCGCGCGGGCGCGTGCGTTGATGTGGGTCTGGCGACACCGCTACGCAGAGCTCGGCGCGCGCGAGGACGTGCAGTACGTCTACATCTTCGAGAACCGCGGCGTCGAGGTCGGCGTCACGCTGCACCACCCGCACGGGCAGATCTACGCCTACCCGTTTCTGCCGCCCGTGCCCGCGCTTGAGCTGGCGGCGGATGCGCGGCTCGGGGGCTGCGCGACGTGCGAGCTGTTGCGCCGCGAACTGGCCGGCGTCGCGGGAACGGGGGCTGGGGCGCAGAGGAGGGCGGGAGCGCAGGCCCCACAGGCGCCGAGTGCGCCGGCGCGGGTCGTGTACGAGAACGAGGCGGTCGTCGCCTACGTGCCCTACGCCGCGCGGTGGGCCTACGAAGCCCACGTCGTCATGCGCGAACACCGCCCGAGCCTCGTGGAGTGCGAGCCGGAGGAGCTCGACGGGCTGGCGGACGCGCTGCAGGCGCTCGTGCGCGGATACGACGCGCTGTGGGACCGGGAGATGCCCTATGTGATGGCCGTCCACCAGGCGCCGACCGGGGGGACGACGCGCGAGCGGGGGCACGTGCACATCGAGTTCTACCCACCGCTGCGCACGGCGCACAAGCTCAAGTACCTGGCCGGGTCCGAGCAGGGCGCGGGCACGTTCGTCTCCGACACCCACCCCGAGGAGTCCGCGCGGGAGCTGCGCGCGGCGATCGCCGATGCCGCGTAGACCCGAGCGCCGATGTTGTGCAGTCCCAATGAGCGTTGAACGCGCGCGTACGTGCGCGCGCGCGCGTTAATGCCGAACGAGAACGACATATCAGCGGCCCCCGTCACCGCCGCCGGCCCTCCAGCGCACGTGCGCGCCCGGGCGCCGGGGCGGGTGTGCGTGCTGGGCGAGCACACCGACTACAACGACGGGCTCGCGCTGTCGATCGCGATCGCCCAGGGAGTCACGGTGGACGGCGATCGCCTACTGACGGGGTCCGCGCCCAGCACGGGGGATGCCCGTGACGTGGCCACCGTCGGAGCTGGACAGTTCGTGTCGGCGGCCGGGCGAGTCGCAGCGGGGACCGAACAGATCACGGCGTACGCGGCGGACCTGGACGAGCGCGACGAGTTTCCGCTCGCAGACCCGGGCGCGCCCGGCGAGCGGCGCGGATGGCGGGCGTTCGTGCGGGGCATGGCGTCCGAACTGACACACGCCGGCCTGCAGCCGGTCGGGGTGAGCCTGCGGATCGAGGGCGACGTGCCGCGCGGAGCCGGTCTGTCCTCCTCAGCGGCGCTGGAGGTCGCGCTCGCGCTGGCACTGCTGGCACTCGCCGGGCATCGCGTCGGCGAGGACGGGGAGCTCGACAAGACCGCCCTAGCCCAGCTGTGCTCGCGGGTGGAGAACGAGTGGGCGGGTGCGCGCACCGGCCTGCTCGACCAGCTGAGCTCGCTGTACGGGAAGGCCGATGAGGCGATGCGGATCGACTTTCAGACGCTCGCGGTCGACCCCGTGCCACTGAAGCTCGATGGCTGGCGGCTGGTCACGGCAGACACGGGGGAGAGGCGCGAGAACGCGAGCTCGGGCTACAACCAGCGGCGGGCTGAGTGCGCGCGAGCGTGCGAGTTACTGGGCGTTGAGTCCCTGCGGCAGGTCAGCTCAGAACAGCTCGAGCGATTGCCGTCCCCGTTGCGCGGACGGGCGCGGCACGTGCTCAGCGAAAACCAGCGCGTGCAGGAGGCCGTCGCGGCGCTGCGCTCGGGCGACCTGTCCGCGGTGGCCGGGCTGCTGACCGAGGCGCACGCGAGCCTGCGCGATGACATGGAGGTGTCCACCGCGACCGTCGACGCCGCCGTGGCGCGAATGCTGGACTCGGGCGCCGCCGGGGCGCGGCTGCTGGGCGGGGGCTTCGGCGGCAGTGTGTTGGGGCTGCTGCCCCCGGATGTGGCGGCGCCGGAGGGCGCGCGCGAGGTGCGCCCGTGTGACGGAGCGCGGGTGGTGGGACGGTAGTCTCTGCTGTCGGTAATGACCGAACAGACGACATCGCCCCAGGGCAAGCCGCTGGTAGCTGTGGTCACGGGGGCGTCGAGTGGCATCGGCGAGGCGACCGCCAGGCGACTGGCGCGCGAGCCGGGAGCCTCGCTCGTGCTGGTCGCGCGCCGTGAGGAGCGACTGCGGACGTTGGCGCAGTCGCTGGCGCCCGCATCGAGCGCGGACGGGAATGAGCGCGCGGGCGCAGGCCGCATCAGCTGGGTCGGGGCCGATCTGACCGACGAGGACGCGCCCGAGCGCATCCGCGCGCACGTGTCCGAGCGCCACGGCGGCCGGCTGACGCTGCTGGTCAACAACGCCGGCGCGTCCTGGCGCAAGCAGTTCGGCGAGGGTGGCTATGAGAACGTGCGGCGCACGATGGCGATCAACTTCGACGCACAGGTCCGGGTGACCGAGGCGCTGCTGGAGATGCTGCGAGCGTCGGCTCCTAGCGCGATCGTCAACGTCGCCTCGATCGCCGCGCGCGTGCCGCGCAAGGGCAGCGGGGCGTACTGCGCCTCCAAGGCCGCGCTCGCGTCGTGGTCTGACTCGCTGGCGCTGGAGGAGCGCCCCCATGGCGTGCACGTGGGTCTCGTGCTGCCCGGGTTCATCTCGACCGAGGGGTTTCCCCAAGCCGAGCTCGTCGCCAACCGCTTCACGCGCTGGGCCGTCTCCACCCCCGAGCACGCGGCCGAGGCGATCTATCAGACGGGCGTCGGGCGTCGCCCCGAGCGAAGCGTGCCGCGCCCCTACGCGCTCGCGTCCGCGTCGAGGATCCTCGCGCCGGGACTGCTGCGCCGGGTGATGGGCAGCGGCGGCGCGGCGGTGATGACGACCACGACCGGCCCGGACATGGCCGAGCGTGAGTAGACGCCACCGTCGATCGGCGCGGCACGGCACGGCACCGCACTGCAACCTGCGGCATCGGCTCGTGGCGCATCGCGGCACGCAGCGCGCCACTCCTCGCATCAGTTCGCCGAGCCCAGCCCCAAGAAAACTACGATCGCCCGCTCGAGCCGGACCATGTCGAGGACGGCGAGCACGCCGGTGCGCTCGCCGAGCTTGGAGCGGGGCATCGTGGTGATCTTGTCGACCATGAGCCTGCACGGCTCGCGCAGACCGTTGTCCGGCGAGGGCTCGATCGCCAGACGCAGCAGAGGCGCATCGGTCGGATCGGTCGTGAACGGGCAGATCGTGATCGAGTCGGTGTCGAAGCGATCGTCCTGGACGATCGCCACCGGCCGCGGCTTGCCGGCATAGTCCTTGCCACTGGACGCAGTCCAGATCTCAGCGCGCCTCACTCCTGCGGCCATTCGGATATCGCGTCCACGAACGCCTGATCGTCTGCGGCATGCCGGCTGGCGGCCACGGCACGAGACTGCCGATGAGCCTCCTGGGCAAACCCGGGCGCGCGCACATCGGACACCCAGATCTGCACCGGACGCAGTCCCTGCTCGCGCAACCGCGCGCGGTATGCCCGCACACGCGGACTGGATGTCTTTGGATGTTGACGGTTGCGTGACATTGGCATAGAACCCCAAAAATCACGTTACATGTAACGCTGCCCCGGGGGAGGATACCACGTCAGCGAGCCCGACCTCACCGGAGACAGCCCGCACCAGGATTCGGCCCCCGCCCACCGAAGCCGGCCCTCCACCGAAGCCGGCCCCCCACCGAAGCCAGCCCATACCGGACCCGCCCCTCGACCAGAGCCGGCCCCCACTATCCTTGGGCGCACGCAACGTCGCCTGGAGGGGTGGCAGAGTGGTTGAATGCGGCGCTCTCGAAAAGCGTTGTGCGTCTAAACGGCGTACCGGGAGTTCGAATCTCCCCCCCTCCGTCTCTCTCCCTCCGTCGCATCCCCGTGGCCGTTCGAACTCTGGTGCCGAGGGGTATGGAAGGCAGTGCGCTTCAGCGGGTGCGAGATGGGACACGTGCCGCAAAGGCGGTGCTATTTCTTCGCCTTACCATGCGCCTTCCGCAGCACGAGCTGGACATTGTCGGTGTGTGTATGCGACGGAACGGGTGAGGACTTCACGATCGTCAGACTGGCGCTCAGCCGCCCGTGGTCTGAGCTGAGCAGCGCCCGCCCGAGGGAGTTGAGCCTAACGTCGACGGTCACGGTCTTACCCGCCGGAATCAAGAAGGTGGCGGTCCCAATGGTCTCGCTCTTCGCCTTCTTACCCTTCTTGGGTGTGCTCTTGCCGGTCAGGCTCAGCTTGCCGCTGCATGTGCCGGTGCCCTCGCAGGCGAGCTTGACCAGCGCCTCGCTACTACCCTGGACTGTGACGCTCGTGCCGGCGAGCGACACGGCGCCGAGTACGGGGACCGCACTACCCGCGGCCGGCGTGGGGGACGTCGTGCCGCCCGATGTCGCTGCCGGCGGTGGTACTGGTGCGGCCGCGATCGCCTGCAGCGGCGGGGTCCGGCCCACGCCCGTGCCGCCCGCGTTGCTCGCCCGGACCTCGCACAGGATCATGTGACCCAGCTCTGTCGCAGGCACCGCGTACGTGGACGAGGCGCCCTGCTGCACGATCTGACCGGTCGAGCTGTCAAGGAACGTGTAGATGAACGTGGGGTTCCCGCTCCAGTGACCCGGTTCGCAACCCATCGTGCCGTCACGGATCGGTTCTTCGAATATCGCCGCGCCGCCGCCCCGCGGCGCCCGCGGCGGTTCTTCGCTGCCGTCCAGGAAGTCCTGGATCTCGGGTGCGGCCACGTTGGCGAAGGCGTTTTCCGCACCGGCGACACACCGTTTTCCGTCGATCAAGTCATAGTCGTCCTCGACCCCAGCCAACGTCGACCCCGTGATCGTCAGGCCACCGCCGCTGTCGCCGTTGCAGGGAGTGCCCGATGGAGAGCTGGCGCAGAGCAGCACCGCGTCGTTTTCGCCGCCGCATTCACGTGGCCAGCCCACGGTCATGCCCAGCGAGTACAGCCTCCCGTTGAGTTCGTTCGTGGCGGGATCCTCTTCCCCGAAGCCCGCCAGGTTGACCGCTGTTCCTTCGATGGGTGCCGACCCCGCAGCGACCAGCGAGATCGGGGTCGCCGCTGGCCCGAGCACGAGCGGCTCCTGCAGGGTCAGCACGGCGACGTCGTCCGGCGATACCCGGCCGCTGTCGGGAGCATAGACGTAGTAGGGATGCGGGCGAACGTCAGTGACGGCGCGTTCCTGTTCTTCGGCTCCGGGAGACGCGAGATCGGAGGTGCCCGCGCGGACGGTGAAGTCTTCGGCCGGGATCACGTTGCCGGTCTTCGCGTCGAACACGCAGTGAGCCGCCGTCAGGATGTGCGAGGAGTCGAGGATCGAGCCTCCGCACAGAAGGCCCCCGTCTTCGGGAATGACTGCTTCTACTGCGACCTGCCACGGCGCCTGCCCGATCGCGATCTGAGAGCCGCCGACGATCGCGACGTGGGCCTGGGTGTGGATGTGGATGTGGATGTGGGTGTGGTCGGCGTGCAGGTGTAGTCCACGCCGGTCGTGCACCGTCTGATCCCGGTGACGATGGTCGTATGAGGATTCTGGATGTCTGTACGGGGATTGCGCAGATAAGCGATCGGTCGACCCGTTCGCCTGCGCGGTCCCCATCGCTGGGGCGAGCGCCAGCCACGCGCCCGCCAGTGCGAGTCCCACACACGGTCGGCTGGCCGTGCGGCGAAGGATCACGTAACGAGCACCGACCTCACGACGATCGGCTTGGCGCCCGGCGCCGAGACCGAGAGCTGAGCCGCCACCGGATGGCGCCTGTCCGCATGAGCGAGCCGCCGGCTGCCCGCGGGCGTCAGGCGAAGCACGATGCTGGCGCCCTTGCCCGTGCCTTTGCCCTTGCCCGTGAGCGAGAGCGCTCCCTTGGCGAGCACCAGCATCGCCGCACGGGAGACTGTCCTGCCTGCCGTGCGGAGCCGCGTCAGGACTCGCATCGTCAGCTCGACCGTGCCGGCACAGTGCTCCCGTTCGCACCGGACGTGTACTCGGACCAAGCCTCCCGACACGGCGAGCGTCGATGCGCTGACCGTGATGGGGGACCCAAAGCCAGTCGTGTATGACTTGACCCGCTTGGCGCCGCTGGTGGTCGAGGAAACGGTCGAACCGGTCGTGGACGCGCCAACACTCGGCAGACCCCTGGGGATCGCCACCCCGGCGCTGGTCGCACTACGTTCCCCGGCGCTGCTCCTGGCCGTGACTTCGCATACGAGACTGTGTCCTGCGTCGGCGCTCTGCACGGTGTAACTCCCCGCGGTCGCCCCTGGTATCGGCGCGCCGTCGCGCAACCACCCGACGGTCAGGCTCGGCGTCGGACTGCCAGCCCACAGGCCGTCGGCGCACAGCAGCGTTTCGCCGACAGCCGGCGTCCCGAGGACCACCGGCGGTTTGGTGTTCGTGGGTGGGATCGCGTCGCTGGAGCCCATCGCAACATCGATACCCGATGCGGTATCGCCAACCGAGACCGTCACCGACTGCGCTTCGGAGAAGGAGAGCTTGTTGTTGTAGTACTGGGTTATGTAGTTCTTGCCGCCGTAGAAACGAACCTTGTATGCCCCGGCCGGGAGCGCGAGGATTGTGTATGCGCCGCTCTTATTCGTGACAGAGCATCTCTCGACCGTGGCGGATTGACCCAGCGCACAGACCCGCATACCCCTGATTCCAGCCCCGGTCGACGTATTCGTCACCCCACCGGCAATCCCACCGCCCTCTTTGAGTTGCGCATCGATGCCGGATCTGGTGCCTTCCACTTCAACCGGCACGGGAGTTGCTTCTGAAAATGAGGTCTTGTCGTCGTAGTACTGGGTCAGATAGTTCAGGCCACTCTCTGGCGATGAGTAGAATTCGACATCGTAATTGCCGCCACCGAGGGCGGAGATGGTGTATTCGCCATGTGCGTTGGTGGACGCACACCCGAGGTCATCAGAGGTGATAGAGAATGCACAGACTTCAATACCTTCAATCGCGGTCGTTGTCGACGCATCCGTCACCTTGCCGGCAATTCTACCGCCTTCGTCCAGTTGCGCGTCAATCCCGGTGACTGTGCTCATTGTCCCAACCGAGACGGGGGTCGCATCGACAAAAGAGGAGGATTCTTTGTAGTACTGCGTGATGTAGTTGAGATCGGTGTTGACGGGCGAGGAGAATTCGACCACATATTCACCAGTTGTCAATTCTACGATTGCGTATTCGCCTTTGGAATTGGTTTCGGCGCATTGCCCAAAGAGACCCTCCGTTTCTTCGCCTTCGACTTCATCGGCACAGACCTCGATCCCCTCGATTCCCTGCATCGTCCTGCCTTGCACAGTGCCGGTGATCGCTCCGTTTACAACCGGTTCCAGTTCGGCGTCGATTCCTGAGGTCGTCTGACTGATGGTGACGGACACCGACTGGCCTTCCGCGGCCAAGCGCTTGCCATGCCAGTACTGCGGGAGGTACATACCGCTGTCGGAGTAGAACTCCACCTCATATTCGCCGGTCGCCAACCCGGAGACGGAGTATTCGCCTCTCGCGTTGGTGAGCACGCATTCGGCGCCCGATTCTCGCGCGCAGACTTCGACGCCTTCGATCGGGGTCTTGGCGGAGGCGTCGGTGACTGTGCCCGTTATGCGCCCTCCTTCGGGGAGTTGAGCGTCGATCCCGGAAGTGGTGGCGCCGAGGGCGATCGTGACCGCGCTCGCTCCGGGGGAGGAGAACTTGCCATTGTAGTACTCGCTTGCAATGTAGGCGCTTGAAGGAGGCGCAGAGAACCTGACGTCGTAGCTGCCGCTTTCGTGCACCGTTACGACGTATTCGCCGGCGACGTCGGTCGTAGCGCACCGCCACCGATCCGGGCCGCTAACGTTCATGACACACACCTTGGCTCCTGCGATCGGACCGCTCGTCGCGGCGCTCGTCACCTCACCGGTGATCTCCCCGATTTCCCCCTGCTCGGCATAGCTGGAGTACCCACCAGCAGCGATCGACGTTACCCCGCTCAGCTCGCTCGCTTCCACCGGGACATCGCTGTTTTCTCTGTTTTCGTTGCCGTTGCCCAGCTCCCCCCATCCATCGTCGCCCCACGCCATGATCTTGCCGCTGCTCAGCAGAGTCAGACTGTGTTGAACACCGGCCGCGAGGGCCTTTACGCCGCTCAGTCCTTTCGCTTCCACCGGGACGTCGCTGTTGACTTCGCTTCCATCGCCCAACTGCCCGGCGTTGTTGTTGCCCCAGGTCATAACCTTGCCGTCTTTCAGCAGCGCCAGGCTGTGGTCGCCGTCACTCGCGATGGCGGTCACGTCGCTCAACCCTTTTACTTCCACCGGGACGTCGCTGTTGGTTTCGTTTCCATCGCCCAACTGCCCGGATGCGTTTTCGCCCCAAGCCATGACCGTGCCGTTTTTCAGCAGCGCCAGGCTGTGGTCGGCACCGGCCGCGATGGCCGTAACTTCGTGCAGTCCCTCCACTGCCACCGGGACGTCGCTCTTGGTTTCGCCTCCGTCGCCCAGTTGCCCGTATTCGTCGGCGCCCCAGGCCATGACCGTGCCGTTCTTCAGTAGAGCCAAGCTGTGCTGAACACCGCCCGCGATCGCCGTGGCTTCGCTCAGTCCTTTTACTTGCACCGGGACGTCGCTGTCGATTTCGCTGCCGTTGCCGAGCTGGCCGTTGCCGCCATCGCCCCAGGCCATGACCTTGCCACTGCCCAGCAGAGCCAGACTGAAGTAGTAGCCGGCCGCGATCGCCGTGGTTTCGTGCAGTCCTTTCACTTCAACCGGCACCGTGCTGCATTCGGAGAAGAATACGCATGTTTCGGGGCCAAGGCTGATGCCGGCACCCAGCTGCCCATATCCGTTTTCGCCCCAGGCCATGACCTTGCCGTTCCTCAGCAGAGCCAGTCCATGCTCGTAGCCGGCCGCGAGCGCTGTGCTTTCTTCGCCCACCGCCACTTCATCGCCCACGGCGACTTCTTCGCCGAGCTTGCCCACCGGTACCGGAGCGATGCGGAAGCCTTCGTATTCGCCGTTGCCCAGCTGCCCGTAGTTCTCATCACCCCAGGCCACGGGGCCGTAGGACGCAGCCGAGGCAGTCGAACCCGCTGCCCCGCTGAGCCAGAGCGTGGCGGTGGCGAGCACAGCGAGCAGGCGCAGCACAAGCGTATGCCGCGCAGACCCAGTCCGCCGGTGGCCCCACCTCCTCTCGAACGGACCACGACTCAGCCGTGTCGCGCGCCCCACCGTCACCTCGTCTCACTCAGCTCAGCCGCTGGCGAACGAACTCAGCCGCCGACGAACGTCGCAAACATACCAGATGCCGGAAGCCTTGGCAACAACGCGAACGCGCGAGACACTGATCGACGGCCCGGCGATGGCCCGATCGACCGAGACGACGACCGCGGGCCGATCCTCCGTCGATCCCCCTCCACGGCTACCGCCGCGCGGCGAAGAAGTCGGTGAGCAGCTGGCCGCAGTCGGGGGCCAGCACCCCCGAGACGACCTCGGGGCGGTGGTTGAGGCGGGGCTCTGAGAGGACGTCGAGCACGCTGCCGGCCGCGCCCGCCTTGGGGTCGGTGGCGCCGTACACGACGCGCGGCACGCGAGCGAGGACGATCGCTCCGGCGCACATCGCGCAGGGCTCGAGCGTCACGTACAACGTGCAGTCGAGCAGCCGCCAGGTGCGCAGCGCCCGGGACGCCTCGCGCAGGGCGATGATCTCGGCGTGGGCGGTCGGGTCGGCGCGCAGCTCGCGCTCGTTGTGGGCCGCGCCGAGCACCTCCCCGGCGTAGACGACGAGCGCTCCGATCGGCACGTCCTCGTGGGCGATCGCGCGCTGAGCCTCGCGCAGAGCCAGGCGCATGTAGTAGGCGTCCCGCTCTTGTGCCCCGTGCCCGTCGCGATCCATGTCCAGCTCCCAGGTGTTCATACAGCAGGACCAGCCATCACTCTGCGAGCATGCCCTGCGCTTTGGGTAGCGCGCGGTAGCGGTCGAGACATGTCTAGATGATTACGCACACACATCAACCCGCCGGAAGTGCGGCTGCATACCGGCCCGCCAGACGTACGGCTGCATACCGGCCCGCCAGACGTACGGCTCTATACCGGCCCACTGGACGTGCGCTCGTGCGTCCGCCTGAGAGACGTGGGGCCATGCTTGTGCTGGCCCTTGTCCTACTGGCGCTGCTGGCGGGGGCGTGGGCGCATCCCGGGCTCGCCCGCGCCCACCTCGCAGAACGCCCGGGCGACCCGGTGGCGCACGCCGCGGGCGAATGGATCCCCAACGACACCGGCATCCCCGGCGATCCCGGCCAGAGCGGCGCGCCCGGAGACTGGCGCAACGCGCAATGGAACTTCGTCGGCCCGTTCGGGATCGACGCCCCCGAAGCGTGGTACAACGCGATCTCCGAGGGCGCGCCCGGCGGGCAGGGCGTGATCGTGGCAGTGCTCGACACCGGCGTGGCCTACGCCAACCGCGGGCGGTTCAGGCGCTCGCCGGACTTCAGCAAGTACGCGTTCGTCAAAGGCTATGACTTCATCGCCCACACCCCCTACCCCAACGACCGCAACGGCCACGGCACGTTCGTCGCCGGCACGATCGCCGAGGCGACGAACAACGGCTACGGCCTCACGGGACTGGCCTACGCCGCAAAGATCATGCCGGTGCGCGTGCTCAACGCCGAAGGCGAAGGCGACGCCTCGACGATCGCGCAAGGCGTCCGCTACGCGGTCAACCACGGCGCGCGGGTGATCAACATGAGCCTCGAGTTCTCTCCCTCGGTCACCGCGCGCGACATTCCCCAGCTGATGTCGGCGCTCCGTTACGCCTACCATCGCAATGTGGTGGTCGTCGCAGCCGCCGGCAACGAGGGGCGCCCGGCCGTGGACTACCCCGCGCGCGCACCGCACGTGATCGCGGTGGGCGCCACCACCGAACACGGCTGCCTGGCCGACTACTCCAACGACGGGGCCGAGCTGACGCTCGTGGCTCCGGGCGGCGGCGCGGACGCGGCGCTGGCCGGCGATCCGAACTGCCATCCCGAAGCCCCCGCGGGCCGGGACATCTACCAGATGACGTTCACCGGCCCCTCCCCTCGTGTCTTCGGATTCCCCGGCGGATACGAGGGCACCTCGATGGCCACCCCCGAGGTCGCGGCCACGGCGGCGCTGATCATCGCCGGGGGCGTGCTCGGGCGCCGGCCGACCGTCGCGCAGATCACGGCGCGCCTGCGCGCGACCGCGCGGCCGTTGGGCACGCCGACGGACAGCTACCTGTACGGGGCGGGGCTGCTCGACGCGGGGGCGGCGACCGCGCCGGTTACGCAATAGGCCGGTCAATCGGGCGGCGCGAACGGGGACGCCGGTCAATCGGGCGGCGCGGACGGCTGGAAGTGCTGCTCGAGAAAGAAGCGCGTCTTGGGGGATGGTTCTTGGGATGGATACATCCGCTCCAGCAGCGCAAGCGCATCGTCGGCGGTGTGCAGGTCGCACTCGCGCAGAAGAATCTCGATGTCCTCATCGTCCTCGCCAAAGCGCATGGCCATCAGCTTCATCGCGAGCAGATACTCAGGCGAGGCAGTCGTGATCTCGATACCGGTGATGTCCGGGATCGGGCGGGGGTGCTCATCTGGACCGGGCATGAAGCCCTTGACCGCGTCGTTGAGCCAGTCTTCGGGCAGATCCAGATCGTGCGCTACGTGAGCAGCCGCCTCATAGATGGAGGCCTTGGGCTCGAAGACCGCGTCGATGTCGGCGGTGACACGCCGGGTCGAGTAGGCGAGCGCCATCGCGGCTCCGCCGACTATGAAGATCTGCCCGTGAATGTCCCGGCTGGTCAGCTCGTCCCCGAGCGCCTGCAGCGCGCTGAGGATCCTGGCGCGGGTGAACGAGCGCTCAGACACGATCGAACACCTCCCGAGCCATGAACACGCCATGGCGGGCCAGTACCGCGGGAGTGTGGGCGAGGGTGTAAGCATGGAAGGACGACCGGCTGGCAACAAACCACCACGGCTCCACGAAGCGGCTTGGGCCGTCGACCCACGTTGGAGCCGCAATACCGGCCTCGGCCGCGAACAGCTCGGCCACGCCGGCCAGCGCCGCATCGAAGCGAGCGTCGCCGGTCGGTGGAGGCTCATCGGCCAGCAACGCTATGCGCCCGGGACGCGAGGAACCGCGAAAGTCGTCGGCGAACCCGTACAGCAGCCGCAGGGCGTCGCGTTCGCGGCCGTCGCCCAGATCGGCTTCGATCGCCGGCGCCAACTCCGCCAGAGAGGCCGCGCCACGACGCACACGTGGTCGAACAAGCAGCTCGATGTCGTGGTCACAGGCGTCACACAGCCGTCGAAGTGTCGACAAAGTGGGCGTGCGGACACCCGACTCATATGCCGCAACCGCCGACTGGGCGGTACGAGCATGGTTAGCCAGTTCAGTTTGCGTGATGTCGGCGCTGTGTCTCGCGGCGCGAATGAGATGGGCTGTGTCGACACACATTTGTCTCGCATTATATACATTTTGAGATATACCGATGAGAGGGGTCGGTCGGGCCGCCCCGACTTACGAAGTCCGCCCCGACGCACGAGCCTGCGCTGAGCGCGCGACTTCCCCGAGCGACTGCTCACCCGAATACTGTACACATTTTTTGTGTACTCTGCATACACAAACTGTGAGCAGGCGTGTTTGGCTGAGCTGGGTTGGGCTGGGCGCGCAGCAGCTCGCGTGTCCGACAGCGCCTGCGGCCTATCCCGACAGGCTGCTCGAGGGGAGCCCAGCGCAGAGCTTGCCGGCCCTACCGAGGCACAGGGCTTGCCGGTTCTACCTGGAGGCACAGGGATTGCCGGTTCTACCTGGAGGCACAGGGCTTGCCGGCCCTACGGGTAGGCGAGGCTTCAACGCCCGGTGTATACACATATTGCGTACAATGCTTACATAGCACGTGTAAAGCCCAAACATCGTCAGGCCAGTGGCGACCTGTTCCCCACCGACGAGCCGATCCCGGCAAGCCAGATGATCGGGCGAGCCGAGGACGTCGCGCAGGTGGCGAGCGCCCTGGAGAACGGCACCAACCTGGTGCTGGCCGGCCCGCGGCGGACGGGCAAGACGAGCGTGTGCGACGCGGCCCTGACACGAGCCAAGGCGCACGGGTGCTACATCGCCTCCGTCGATCTGTTCGCGATCGCCGACGACGCCGAACTCGCGGAGGCGCTGGCGAGCGCGATCCTCAGCAACCGCCCGGCCGTGCGCAAGCTCCTGCCCAAGGCGCGCCGCTTTGGCAGACAGGCGCTGACCACGGCACAGGGCGCGCTCGTGATGAAGCTGCGCGGTCAGTTCGGCGACGCGGTGGAGCTCGCCGTGACACCGGGCCTGGCCACACGCGACCCGCAGCGAGCTCTAACCGAAGCGCTGGAGCTGTCCCAGCGCGTCGCTCTCGCCGACGGCAGACGCTTCGTGCTGTTCATCGACGAGTTCCAGGAGGTCGCCAACGCCCGCCGGCCCTATGGCGACCCGGACGCGCTGACCAAGCGGATGCGCGCGATATTCCAACGCTCCACCCAGGTCAGTTGCCTGTTCGCCGGCAGCATCGAGCACGTGATGCGCGACCTGTTCGCCCCCCAAGACCGCGCATTCAGCGGGTTCGGCGGCTTCTACACGCTGCGAGCGATCGCCGAGGACGATTGGCGCAAGGGCCTGCGCGAACGCTTGCACGCCGACGGATGCGAGATCGCCGATGACGCGCTGGCGCATCTGGTGGGGCTGGGAGAGCTGCACCCGCGCGTCACGATGCTGATCGCCCAGCAGACCCACTTCCTCAGCGTGCTGCTGGATCGCACGGAGATCGATCTGTCGCTCGTGGCACAGGGCTACGACAACGCCTACCAACGCGACAGCGCGCTGCTGGACCAGCTGCTGGAGCAGATCCGCTCGAGCCACCGCCAAGCGCTGCGCATTGCCCGCCGGGTAGCAATCAGAGCCACGCTCACTTCGGGCATGCACCGCAGCGAGGCCGACCGCGCCCTGAAGAAGCTGATCGAGGCCGGCTTGATCGAACGCGCCGGACGCGGCGACTACCGCATCGCCAACCCGCTGCTGCGCAGACGACTGACCGAGCAAGCGGGGGTGCTCTGATGAGCAGGGAACGCCAGCAGGCCTATGGGTATGCGCCCGCGGGGTATGCGCCCTCGGCGTGCGACCTGGTCGTCGTCGGCGGCGGGATCGTGGGGCTCGCGGTCGCGCGGGAGCTGATCCGGCGTCACCCCCGCATGTCGGTGTGCGTGCTCGAGCGTGAGAACGATGTCGGCACGCATCAAACAGGCCACAATTCTGGAGTCATCCACGCCGGTGTCTACTACAAGCCCGGTTCGCTGAAGGCCCAGCTGTGTGTGGAGGGGGCACGTGCTTTGTATGCGTACTGCGATGAGCACCGCATCCCCGTGGAGCGATGCGGCAAGGTGATCATCGCCACCTCCTCCTCCGAGCTCGCGCGCATGGACGAGCTCGAGCGCAGAGGCAAGGCCAACGGAGTGACTGGCCTGCGTCGTATCGACGCTGCGCAAATACAGGAGATCGAGCCCCACGCACGCGGAATCGCGGGTCTTTATTCGCCCAGCACCGGGATCGTCGACTTCCCAGCCATCGCGCGCTCATACGCAAATGACGTCCGTGAGAGCGGAGGAATCGTGGTCACCAGTTGCAAAGTCGACGGCGTCGAGGCAGCGGGGCGTTCGCTGAAGCTCAACCACTCACACGGCGTGACCGAGGCCGGCCACGCCGTCTTCTGCGCCGGCGGATGGGCCGATCGCCTCGCGAGCGCGGCGGGAGCGAGCCCGGATCCCCGGATCATCCCCTTTCGCGGCGCCTACTTGCGACTCGTGCCCGCGCGCCGCGACCTCCTACGCTCGCTGATCTACCCCGTCCCCGATCCCTCGCTGCCGTTTCTCGGCGTCCACCTGACCAAGCACATCGACGGGGAGGTGTCGATCGGACCGACCGCGCTGATGGTAGGCGCGCGCGACGCTTACAAACTCAGGACCGTGCGCGGCAGAGATCTGCTCGACACACTCAGCTGGCCCGGCACATGGCGCATGCTGGCCAACTGGTGGAGAACCGGCGTCACAGAACTGCACCGCGCCGCCCTGCGCTCGGCCCTCGTGCGAGCAGCCGCGCGCTACGTTCCCGACATCGAGGTCGGCGATGTGGAACCGGCATTCGCGGGCGTGCGCGCACAAGCCCTTGGCCGAGACGGGCGACTCATCGACGACTTCGTGTTCTCCCAAACCGAGCGCGCCCTACACGTACGCAACGCTCCGTCACCCGCCGCCACCTCCTCGCTGGCCATAGCTCGGTATGTCGCCGAGGAGGCCGACCGCGCGTTCGACCTGAGACCCAAATCAACCGACGATGTCAGACCTTGAACGCAGCCAGGCCAGACCGCGACACGCACATACTCCGCCATACCCCCCGCGGTCGGGCCCGCGCGGTCGGCAGGGGCCGATGGGAATGGCCGGCCGCGCTACGCGGTCTGGGCGCGACGACGATCCACGCCCTCGAACGCCGCTTTACGTCGCGGCGAGGGAGCGCGGCGCTAAAATAACGATATGGACACCACAATATCGGCGGCGGCGCTCGCGCGGGAGCTCGGGACCAGCCTGCCGCGCGTGGTACGAGCGATCGAACGGCTGGGACTCGACGTACGCCAGGACAATGGGCGCATGGCTCTCAAACCCACCGACGTCACGCGCCTGCGCCAGGAGTTGGGAGAAACTCCCCCTCGCGTCCCCGGACTGAACCCTGCAGAGGTCGAGGTCCTGGCCGTGCTGGCCCGTGCGCCGCTCGGTCTGACCTCCGCACGGACCGTCGCCGAACGCGCCGGTATTTCCCCCACGACCGCGAGCCGCGCGATCAAGTCGCTGCGCTCACAGGGACTCGTGACGATCCAGCGACGCGCGCTCGCGGCCGGACGCGCCCGCACAATCGATCTGGTCCGCCTCGACTACGGCTCCCCGCGCTGGCAACAGATCGCGGGAACCATCGCCAAAGCGCGCCCCCGCCCGCACCGGCGCACTCACTCCACTCACAGCGTTCCTCCGAGGCTCAGACACCTGTTCTGGAACACCGCACCCTCGCAGCTGGACACCGAGCTCGCCGGTGGCTATATCGCCCGGCGGCTGCTGAGCGTGGGAGACCCCGAGGGCCTCGCGTGGGGCGCCGCGAACCTCTCCGCCGCAGACTGGCGCCACGCCGCGCGCACACGAGGCATCACGCCCAGGCGCCGCGCCCTCGCACACAACTACGCCGCCGCCCGCGGCCACGATGACGCTTCCAGCTGAGCTCACCGAGATTCTGCCCGGCGAGACCGCCCGGGCATGGGAGCGCATCGCCCCCATTCTTCCTGCAGGCTGCGAGCTCGTCGGCGGAACCGCGCTCGCCGTGCACCTGCACCACCGCCAAAGCCGCGACCTCGACTTCTTCTACCACGACCCCAACCTCGACCTCGACCTGCTCGCAGAACGCCTGTCCGAGCTCGGCTCCTTCGCCGTGAGCAGCCACGCACACGGAACCCTCAACGGCATCCTGGACGACGCCAAGCTGCAATTCCTGGACGCACACGACCAGATCGACCTCGACGAACCCAAGCCATACGCCGGAATCCTCGTGTCCAGCCTCGCCGACGTGTTCGCGATGAAGATCAAGGTCATCGGCGACCGCGGAGAGCTCCGGGACTACTTCGACCTCAAGCGCATCGAGGAACTAACCGGGCGTCACGTCGAGGAAGGCATCGGCCTGTACATGACCCGCTACCAGATCCCACCAGAGCACCCCAGCATCGAGCACATCGTCGAGTCCCTCGGCTACCTCGACGACGTCGACGAAGACGACGCGCTCCCAGAGGACCACGCCACGATCGCCGTGTACTGGCAGCGCCGCCAACCCGAAATCAGCCGCAACCTGGCCCGCTTCTCAGGCGCGTAATCTCTCCGCCATACCCCCGCGGTCGGGCCCGCGCGGTCGGCAGGGGCCGATGAGGATGGCCGGCCGCGCTACGCGGTCTGGGCGCGACGACGATCCACGCCCTCGAACACCACCTTGCGTCGCCGACGACGGCGATCGGGGCGAAGCACCGGACCCGTCGAATTGCCCACGACACGCAACACAAATGCGTCACGCGTCGCGCTGTAGCGCAGGACCGGCCTGAAGATCACAAGCCAGTGCCTACCGACATATCGGCGCGGCCGTACCGTTGTTCGCATCGCTCGTCCCTTCCGTCTGCCGGTCTGCGGTCTGCATCCTTGCCACGATCCGAGAGCCCTCTCATAATCGGGCACTGACAGCGTAGTACACCCCGGACGAGGGCGCGGCACGCAGTACCCTACGATCCGTTCGCGATCGAGCCCGCGCAGGGCATGGACGATCGCGATCGCGTCCTGCACGCCAAAGCGCAACCGCGGAGCGGACGGGGTCGACAACGCGCAGATACGCGACATCCGGACTTGGGGAAAGAAGTTTTTGTTTTGGGTCGCATCCGCGCAGGTAAGCGGGAAAATCGAGAGCCAATGGGCGCGGGGCATCCGGCCCCGCGGACGGATGGCTTGCCGGTGAGGAAGCCCTTGGCGGTCGCAAGCGTCGAGCGAGCGTCACGGGCGGCACACCGCCCCACGAGATCGGCTGGGAGTGAGCACCACACCGCCACACGCACCTGGAAGCCCGTCTGACCCCGGCGTTCAACCCCTGAACGCAAGCAGCGAACGTCGGCCCATTGTGGATTGGGCTTGGGGCACCAATCATCCTCGCCGAAGCGTTGCCCGCCTTATTACCCGAGACGGCGGTACTTCAAACAAGACAGGGGATGGATCGTGCTTCACAGCGCCAACGTCATGGATGGACACGCTGGATTTCGTGCTCGCCGAACGCTGGACGACTCCGAGGAGGCCGCACGTGAGGTGCGCCTGGCGATCGCCCGGGCCAAGGAGGGCGATCGCGACGCGCTGCGGCTGCTGTACATCCGCTACGCGGACAACGTGTACGGGTACCTGCGCTCGATCGTCAAGGACGATCGCGAGGCCGAGGACCTGACCCAGCAGGTGTTCATGAAGCTGATGTCGGTCATCGTCAAGTACGAAGATCAGGGCGTGCCATTCTCGGGCTGGCTGCTGCGGCTGGCGCGCAACGTCGCGCTCGACCACCTGCGCCGCCGGCGTCCCACCCCGACCGAGGACGTGTTCGGCGCGCGCGATCATTTCGACGAGCACGATGCTCGCGAGCGGGCGCGCGACCTGCACCACGCTCTGGCGTCACTGCCCGACGAGCAGCGCGACGTGATGGTGATGCGCCACATCGTCGGGCTCTCCCCGCCGGAGATCGCACAGCGGATGGGTCGCTCGGAGAGCTCGATCCACGGACTGCACCACCGCGGGAGGCGGGCGCTGCGCCGCGAGCTCAGCCGGCTCGGCTCGGCGCCGGCGACGAGCACCAGCGTGAACGCGAACGTGAGCGCGGCATGCTGAGCGGGGGCGCCGACGAGGAGAGGGCGAGGAGGGGAGCATGCCGAGGGGAGTCCTCACAGAGGAGGGACGCGCACAAGGGGGACAGCGTGCCGATGGGGACGGCATGGTGAGGGTCGGTCCGGCGGGCGGCGCCGGGCCGACTAGCGCGGACGTGAATCCGGAGCCGGCCAGCGAGGATCCGGCGCCGGTTCCCTTCACCAGGCTCGACTTCGCCGACCCCGAGCTGCTCGAGGAGCTGCTGGGTGAGGTGCGCGCCGTCGCCGAGCGGGGCGCATTCACGCTCGGCGAGCCGGTCGAGTCCTTCGAGCGCGAGTTCGCCGCCTACTGCGAGACCGATCACGCGATCGGTGTCTCCTCGGGCACGGAGGCGCTGGTGCTCGCGCTGCGAGCCCTGGAGATCGGGCCGGGCGATGAGGTGATCGTGCCGGCCAACTCGTTCATCGCCACCGCGGAGGCCGTCAGCGCAGTGGGCGCGACGCCGCGCCTGGTCGACGTCGACCCCGAGTCGCATCTGATCACCGCGGAGACCGTCGCCGAAAACCTCGCTCCGAACGTGCGCTGCATCATCCCGGTGCACCTGTTCGGGGCGACGGTCGAGCTCGACCCGATCATCGAGCTGGCGCAGGAGTCTGGAATCCACGTGATCGAGGACGCTTGCCAGGCCCATGGCGCGCGCTATCGCGGCCGGCGGGTGGGCAGCATCGGAGCGCTCGGCTGTTTCAGCTTCTACCCGACCAAGAACCTCGGCGCGTGGGGCGACGGGGGAGCTATCACCACCTCCGTGCCCGAGCTGGCCGAGCGCGTGCAGCTGCTGCGAGCGCACGGCGAGCGCCCGCGCTACCACCACCGCGTCGTCGGCACCACCGCTCGGCTCGACGCGCTCCAGGCCGCCGTGCTGAGACGCAAGCTGGCCCGGCTGGAGGAGTCAAACGCCGAGCGCCGCCGGCTCGGCTCGGCG
Source organism: uncultured Solirubrobacterales bacterium (assembly GCA_963702185.1). Classification (GTDB taxonomy): domain Bacteria; phylum Actinomycetota; class Thermoleophilia; order Solirubrobacterales; family Solirubrobacteraceae; genus Palsa-744. The sequence goes on along the minus strand of OY969723.1, from coordinate 1,869,745 downwards.
CTGCGCAACAGCCTGGCGAGCGCCGCAGCCGCCGGGCCCAGACTCGAGTTCGCGAACGCCGCCGCCGCGGAAGCCGAGCACGCCGACCACGTCTACCACCTGTTCGTCGTGCGCACCCCCGCGCGCGAGGAGCTCCGCGCGCACCTGAGCGAGCGGGGGATCGCATCGGCCGTGCACTACCCGATCCCGATCCACCTGACCGAGGCCTACGCGCACCTGGGCCTCGGCCCGGGCAGCCTGCCCGTGAGCGAGCGACTCGCCGGGGAGATCTGCTCGCTGCCGATCTTCCCGGGCATAAGCGACGCCGAGGCACAGCGAGTCGCGCAGGCGGTCCTCGACTTCACGCAAGCTGCACAGGCCGTATGACGTTGATCAGACAAATGGACTCCTTGTCACGGGACGGGAAAGGAATCTGAGAACATGTCCACAAAGTGGGGGACGCTGGCGCACGACGTGCATCGCGACACGCATCGCACGCCCGAGACAACACGCATCCTGCAGCGGCCGGCTCCGATCGGCGCGGCCGTGGTCGGCTGCGGCTACTGGGGTCCCAACCTGGCGCGCAACCTCTCCGAGCATCCCGAGTTCCGGCTGCGGGCGCTGTGCGATCACGACGCGGCCCAGCTGCTCGCACTCGGGCAGCGCTATCCCGAGGCGACCGCGCTCACCGAGCTCGACGCGGTGCTGTGCGACCACAGCATCGAGGCGGTGTTCCTGGCCACGCCTCCGCACACCCACCATCCCATGGCCAAGCGCGCACTCCAAGCGGGCAAGCACGTGCTCGTCGAGAAGCCGCTCGCGACCTGCCTGGCCGATGCGCACGACCTGGCCGACGCGGCGCTGGAGGCCGACCGCGTGCTGATGCCCGGGCACACGTTCATCTACAGCCCCCCGGTCAACACGGTCCGCGATCTCATCCAGGAGGGAGTGGTCGGCGACATCCACTTCGTCACCTCCTCGCGCATGAACCTCGGCAAGTACCAGAGCAACGGCGTGGTCAGCGACCTGGCGCCGCACGACCTCTCGATCCTGCTCTACTGGCTCGACCAGCCGGTCGTCGAGGTCGCCGCGTCGGGCCTTAGCGTGCTCGAGGAAGGTGTGCCCGAGACGGCTTTCATGACGCTCACGTTCGCGAGCGGTATCACCGCCAACGTGCAGTTGTCGTGGCTGGCGCCCCGCAAGATGCGCCAGATGATCGTGGTCGGCAGCCGGCGGATGGTGCAGTACGACGACACCGCCTCCGATGAGCCCGTGCGAGTCTACGACCGCGGCATCGAGATCGGCCCGCCGACCAACTTCGGCGAGCACCAGCTCACCTACCGGTCTGGCGACGTGGTCAGTCCCAGAGTCGAGGCCCAGGAGCCGCTGCGCCTGGAGCTCGACGACTTCGCCCGTGCGATCCGCACGGGCGCGGAGCCGCGCTCCAACGTGGCTTTGGGAACTCAGATCGTCGCGGCGATCGAGCTGGCCGAGGCGTCCCTGCGCGGCAACGGAGTGCCACTAGCGCTAGACCAGCTGCCGGTGCGCGCGGTCGTGTAGCGCGTCCTGGGAGCCTGCGTTGAACATTCAGGCGGGAGTAACGAGCCGTCACAGGCGTTTGTTCGGCGTGCGTTGCAAGGGTGTCGTAGTCATACCCAACACCACCCGCTGGACGGGGCCGTGGCTCGGCGCCACCCGCAGACTTTCGCTGCAGAGGGTGGCGAACCGGCCGATCGTCTGTCATGTGCTCGACACGATGCTCGAGGCCGGCATCGTGGACATCGCCGTCCTGCTACCCCATGACGCGATCGGGGAGATCTCGGCGTGCATCTCCGCGGAGGGGCCGCCCGGCATCTCCGTCCGCTATCTCGAGCACTATCCAGAGGAGAGTCCGGACCAAGCGCTGACGGCCGTGGCGGAGTTCGCCGCCGGGGACCTGTGTGTTCTGCATCGCGCGAACGGCATGCTCGGAGAGCCTCTTGCGCAGTTCGCGGAGTCGTTGCGTGCGGACTCGCTGGACGCGCTGCTGCTCGTGCAGGACGATGGCCGAGAGGCTCCACGCTTGCGGCTCGTTGGGCAGCGACAGCGTCCGCTTGACCCCATCGCCGAGGGCTCGCCCGCCCTGCCCGCCGCAGCCGGCGTCTGCGTACTGGGTCCTGGGGCCCTGCGGCGACTGGGAACGGGGACCGCGCAAACCGGCGCCGGAGGCCGCTTGAATGCGGAGGGTATGGAGCCAGGGCAAGAGCTCGATCTGGCGTTGATGGCGTTGGCGCTCGCACGCGAGGGCGCGCGCGTATATACGCGCGCTGTGCAGGGGTGGCGCATCTTTACCGGTGACGCCCAGGACCTGCTCGCGATGAACCGGGCGGCGCTCGACAGGCTCGATCCCGAGGCGACCATGGTCGCGACCGACGGCAACCGTTTCGAGGGAGCGGTGGCCATCCATCCCACCGCGAGCGTGACCTCGAGCGTGATCATCGGACCGGTGATCATCGGCGCCGACGCGCTGATCGCCGACTCCTACATCGGCCCGCACACCTCGATCGGCGAGCGTGTGCGCATCGAAGGCGCAGAGCTCGAGCGCTCGATCGTGCTCGCCGACGCGAGCCTGCTGCACGTGGGCGGGCGTCTGGTGGCGAGCGTCGTCGGACGCCAGGCACGCATCTTTCGCGACTTCTCGATGCCCCGCGCGCTGCGCCTGCACGTGGGCGACGGCGATGAGGTGGCGCTGTGCTGAGCGACGCGAGCGCGCCGCGTTCGAGGTAGGCACGTCCGGGACGCGGAGCCCCACATCGCTCCCGAGCGCGCGATCGGGAGCGAGAGAAACCCGTCCGCCAGGCCGTTAACTCTGCAACGCCCACGACCGATCACAGGATCCCATGACCGACGAAATCCGCCAGATCATCAGCGAGCACGGACGCCTGCAGAGCGATGTGAGCGTGCTCGCTCCAGATGCCAATCTCTACCAGGCGGGGCTCAGCTCCCACGCGAGCGTCAACGTCATGCTGGCGCTCGAGGATCGCTTCGACATCGAGTTTCCCGACCGTATGCTCACCCCGAGCGTGTTCGAAAGCATCTCCTCGATCGAGGCGGCGGTAAGCGAGTTGCGCGCTGATGCGGTGCCATCATGACCGTCGCGCTGGCGTCCGATCTCGGCCGTGACATCGAGCGCGAGACGGCGTTCCTGGACACCGTCAGGCGCATAGCCGACGAGATCGCGGCCCCGAACGCCGACGATGTCGACCGTCAGGCGCGGTTTCCCTCGGAGACGATCGACGCGCTGCGCGAGGCGCAAGCGCTGTCCGCCCACCTGCCGGCCGAGCTCGGCGGCGGCGGCATCCCGTTCGAGACGATCGCGGCCGCGTGCTATGAGCTGGGCCGCCGCTGCGGCTCGAGCGCGATGGTGTTCGCGATGCACCAGATCCAGGCGGTCACGATGGCGCGCCACCTCGAGGACGCGCCGTGGTTTGAGGAGTACCTGAGCCGTCTGTCCTCAGAGCAGCGGTTGATCGCCTCGGTGACCTCCGAGGTCGGCACCGGCGGGGACATGGGCCGCTCGATCGCGGCGGTCACGCCGGTCGAGGGCGGCGAGGGCGGCGAGGGCAGGGGCGCGTGCACGTTCGAGAAGCAGGCGCCCACGGTTAGCTACGGCAGCCACGCCGACGACCTGTTCGTGACCCTGCGCCGCGGCCCGGACGCCGAGCAGAGCGATCAGGTGGTGGCGCTCGTGCACGCCGATCAGACGACCCTCGAGCAGACCGGCACGTGGGACCCGCTGGGCATGCGCGGGACCTGCTCCCCGGGTTTTGTCGTCCGCGCGCAGTTCGCGCCCGAGCAGGTGCTGAGCGCGCCGTTCTCGCGGGTGATGGCCGAGTCGCTGGTGCCCGTGACCCACATCCTGTGGTCGCACCTGTGGTTGGGGATCGCGACCGACGCGTTCGATCGCGCGCGCGCGTTCGTGCGTGCCGCCGCCAAGCAGAAACCGGGCGAGACGCCGCCGGCCGCTTTACGTCTGTCGCACCTGATGAGCGAGCTCTCGCTGCTGCGCGCCGAGGTCAGCTCGGCGCTGGTGGAGTTCGTGCAGGCCTCGCAGGAGCCTGGGCGCGAGCGTCTGTCGACGATGTCGAGCGCGCTGCGCTTCAACAACCTGAAGATCGCCGCCTCCGAGCAGGCGCCGCGAGTCTGTCAGGGAGCGCTCGGGGTGTGCGGGATCGTGGGCTTCAAGAACGACACGCCGTTCAGCGTGGGGCGCCACCTGCGCGACACGATGTCGGCGTGCCTGATGATCGCCAACGAGCGCATCCATCAGACCAACGCCAGCCTGCTGCTGATCGCCAAGGACGTCTGATGCCCACCGCGACTCGCCCCGCCGAACCGGCAGACGGTCGCTCCGCCCAACCGGCAGACGGTCGCTCCGCCCACGCCTCCGAGCCGGCCAACGCCCCCCAGCCGGCCAACACTCCCAGACCGGCCAGCCCAGACCAGGCTGCGCTGCTGGCGGAGCTGATCGATCGCCGCCTGCTGATCGAGACCGGCGTGCCCGGGGTGTATGGTCGCGGCGGAGACTTCGAGCAGGTGCGCGAGGGGATCGCCGCGCTCGTCACACGCGCCGCCGCCGAGGAGGGGCCCGAGCAGGTCCGCTTCCCGCCGATCCTGCCGCGCGCGGACCTCGAGCGGATCGAGTACCTGAAGTCGTTTCCCCACTTGGCCGGCAGCATCTTCGCCTTCGACGGAACCGAAGCGCAGGCTGCCGAGCAGTACGAGCGCGCCTGCCGCCACGAGGATTGGAGCGAGTTCCAGGGCATGACCGACCTCGTGCTCACGCCCGCCGCCTGCTACCCGGTCTACCCGGCGATCGCAGCCCGCGGCCCGCTGCCCGCAGGGGGCGTGACGGTCGACGCCGGCGGCGCCTACGTCTTTCGCCGTGAGCCCTCCAACGACCCGGCGCGGCTGCAGATGTTCCATCAGCGCGAGCTGGTCCGCATCGGCGAGCCGGGCATCGTGCAGTCCTGGCGCGACGCTTGGCGCGAGCGGGCGCTCGAACTGCTGGGCGGTCTCGGACTGGAGGTCGAGCTCGACCTCGCCTCCGACCCGTTCTTCGGGCGCAGTGGACGGATGCTCACGGCCAGCCAGCGCGAGCAGGAGCTGAAGTTCGAGGTGCTCACGCAGATCGCCGGACCCGGCCCGACCGCGGTGGCCTCGTTCAACTACCACCAGGACCATTTCGCCTCGGTATACGGCCTCACGTGCTCAGACGGCGAGCCGGCGCACACGGCCTGTCTGGGGTTCGGCCTGGAGCGGCTCACGATCGCGCTGCTGGTCGTGCACGGGTTCGATCTCGAGAGCTGGCCGGCTGAGGTGAGCGGCCAACTATGGGAGCGCTAGCCCAACCCGCCGCGGGATTCGTCAGCCTGCTGGGCCTCGACCCCGCGACCTATTGCTCCCACGCGCTGCACGAGCCGGGGCGGACGTACGGGGAAACCAACTGCTACACCGACATCCTGATCGAGCTGCTGCACGCCCGCGGGCTGGAGCCGCTGGCGGCGCTGGGCTGCACGCTGCGAATGGACTTCGAGGGCGACCAGTGGACGTTCTTCAAGCCGTCGCCCGAAGACCTGGAGGCGCTCTACGGCCTCGACATCCACGAGATGCAGCCCTACCGGCCGCTGCCCGAGCAGGCCGCCGAGCAGATAGCCCGGGGCCGCACGCTGATAGTCGAGCTCGACTCGTGGTACCTGCCCGACACACGGGCGACCGCATACCGCCAGGCGCACGTCAAGAGCTCGGTCGTGGTCGAGGGCATCGATCCCGAGGTCCAGCGGCTGCGCTACTTCCACGGAATGGGGCTGTATGAGCTCGAGGACGAGGACTACCGCGGGGTGTGGCGCCTGGGGCGCGACTTCTCCGAGGATGTGCTCCCCCCCTACACCGAGCTCGTGCGCTTCGACGCCGGCCCGTGCCTGGCGGGCAAGGAACTGCGTGAGGCCGCGAGCGCTCTGACCCGCCGGCATCTGGCACATCGCCCGGCGAGCAACCCATTCGAGCGCTTCGGCGACCAGCTGGCCCTGGACCTCGAGCGGCTGCTGGAGGGCGAGGCCCAGGACTACCACGACTATGCGTTCGCGACCGTGCGGATGGCGGGCTCGGCGTTCGAGGTGGCGGCCTCCCATGCGCAGTGGCTGCTGGGCGAGCGCGCGGAGCCGGCGGCGCAGGCGTTGGGCGAGATCGTCGAGGGCTGCAAGACCCTGTCGTTCAAGCTCGCCCGCCGCCGCGCGTTCGCGGTCGAGCCGGCGCTCGAGGGGCCCGCGCGGGCATGGGAGCGGGCGATGGAGCTGCTCGATGGCGCGCTCGCCTGAACACGAGACGCAGCCCCTGACCGAGGGTTGGCAGGCCGCCTGCGCGTCCCCGTATCGCGGCGGGGAGGCCGAACGCCCGGAGGACCACGATCTGGAGGGCCAAGGCGTGGAGGGCCAAGGCGTGGAGGACCTGGACTGGATTCCCGCGCGCGTGCCCGGCACCGTGGCGGGAGCGCTGCGCGACGCCGGCCTCTGGCAGACCGGCGAGCAGCGTGACTTCGACGGTGAGGACTGGTGGTTTCGCACGAGCTTCGACGCCGAGCCGGCCGTCCCCGGCGAGGAGGTGGTGCTGCGCATGGACGGGATCGCGACGGTCAGCGAGGTCTATCTCAACGGCGAGCTCGTCCTGCACAGCGACTCGATGTTCGTGGCTCACGAGCTCGACGTGGGCGGACGGCTGCGGGCTGCCGCGGCCAACGAGCTGGCGATCCGCTGCCGGGCGCTGGGGCCGTTGCTGGCCGAGACCCACCGTCCGCGCGCACGCTGGCGCACGCGACTCGTGCCCGAGCGCAACCTGCGCTTCTTCCGCACGATGCTGCTCGGACGCGCCCCGGGGTTCGCGCCGGGACCGGCGGTCGTCGGGCCGTGGCGAGGGGTGTCGTTGGAGCGCAGGCGGCTGCTGGCGGTCGAGGGGCTGGCGATCAGGTCGCGGCTGGACGGCGAGGATGGCGTGCTGGCGGTGACCGCGCGGCTGAGGCCGCTGGACGGAGTGACCCTGGAGGAGGGTGAGGTCGAATTGGAGGGACCAAGCGGCGCCCACCGCGCTCAGCTGGAGCTGAGTGAGCCTGCGGATGGGCTCACAGCTCAGGGGGAGCTGGTCGTGCCCGCGGTCGAGCGCTGGTGGCCGCATACGCACGGCGAGCCCGTTCTGCACGGGGTACGGTTGCGGGTCCAGGTGGGCGGAGAGCAGGTCTTCGTGGACGCGGGCAGGATCGGGTTTCGCGAGCTCGCGTTCGGTGAGACGCCCGGTCACGATGTCCTGCGCGAGGGGATCGACCTGCACGTCAACGGCGTGCGCGTGTTCGCGCGCGGGGCGGTGTGGACGCCGATCGACCCTGTCGGCATGGCGCCCGCGCAGGAGGAGCTGCGCGCGGCGGTCGTGCAGGCGCGCGAGGCCGGCATGAACATGCTGCGCCTGCCCGGCACCGGCGCGTATGAGACGCGCGCGTTCCACGATCTGTGCGACGAGCTCGGGATGCTCGTGTGGCAGGACTTCATGTTCGCCAACTTCGACTATCCGCTCGCGCACGAGCCGTTTCGCGAGAGCGTCACGCGCGAGGCCGGCGAGGTGCTCGGCGCGCTGGGCGGCCGCCCGAGCCTCGCGGTGGTGTGCGGCAACAGCGAAGTCGAGCAGCAGGTGGCGATGCTCGGGCTCGATCCCGCGATGGGACGCGACGAGCTGTTCGGCGAGCTGCTGCCCGGGCTCGTGCGCGAGAGCGGCGTGGACGCCGTGTACGTGCCCTCGGCCCCGTGCGGCGGCGAGCTGCCGTTCCGGCCCGGTGTGGGGATCGCCAACTACTATGGCGTGGGTGGCTACCGTCGCCCGCTGGAGGACGCGCGCCGCGCCGGCGTGCGCTTCGCCGCGGAGTGCCTGGCGTTCTCCAACGTGCCCTCGGGCGAGTACCCCCGGGAGGAGGGCGTGCCCCAGGACGAGGGGACCGACTGGGACTTCAAGACGGTCAGAGACCACTACGTGGGCCTGCTGTTCGGGGTGGATCCGGCGGAGCTGGAGCGGGAGGACCGTGAGCGCTACGTGGAGCTGGCACGCGAGGCGACGGGTGAGACGATGGCCGAGGTCTTCGGCGAGTGGCGCAGGGCAGCCTCTCCGTGCGGCGGTGGCATGGTGCTGTGGCTGCGGGACCTGCTGCCGGGCGCGGGCTGGGGTGTGATCGACAGCGCGGGCGTGCCCAAGCCGGTCTACCACCACCTGGCGCGCGCGCTGGCGCCGGTGGCGATCTGGACGATCGACGAGGGTCTAGGCGGGATCGTGGTGCACGCCGCCAACGACCGGCCGGCGCCGCTGAGCGCGATGCTGCGCGTGGCCTGCTACCGCGACGGCGGGACCCTCGTCGAGCAGGCGATCATGCCGGTCGAGCTGGGGGCCCATGGCAACGGTGAGTGGAACGTGGAGAGCGTGCTCGGTCACTTCGCCGACGCGTCGTGGGCCTACCGGTTCGGACCGCCGGCCCAGGACGCGATCGTGGTGAGCCTGGAGCGTGGCGGCGGTCCGGCGAGCATGGACGTGTCCGCGCAGGACGGCGCGCCCGAGCAGGACGCCGCCACGGCACGCGAACGCCCCGAGACGATCTGCAAGGCAATCCGGTTCCCGGCCGGCCGGCCGCTGCGGCGTGTGGCGCCGCAGGAGCTGGGGCTGAGCGCGCACGCGAGGGCACTGCCGGGAGGGGAGATAGCAGTGGAGCTGAGCAGCGAGCGTCTGCTCTACAGCGTCAGGGTCGAGGCACAGGGTCTGGTGGCCGGCGACGGCGGCTTCTTCATCGAGCCGGGGACAACCCACGAGCTGACGCTGCGGCCGGCGCAGCCGGGTGTCCGGCCGGTGAGCCAGATCGAGCTCGCACCGGAGATCGTGAGGATCGGAGCCCTGAACATGGAGGGCTGCGTGGAGGCGGCGACCGCGCAAGACGAGCTTGCTGCGGTGGGCGGAGCCGGCAGACGATGAGCGCATCGGAGACATCGCGACAGCGGCGAGCGATGGCGCCACAACCGGCGCCGGCCCGAGCGACCGGGCCACAGCCGGCGCTTACACGATCGGCGGCGCCACGACGTACGACCCCGCGCGCGCCGGCCCCGCGACCGCTGTACCTGCACGGGTCCGGCCCGCCGGTGTTCGCGTACCTGCACCCAGGCGCGGATCCCGGCAAGCGGACGGCGGTGCTGATGTGCCCGCCGTTCGGCTGGGAAGACATGTGTTGCTATCGCATCCGCCGCGACTGGGCACAGGAGCTGGCGCAAGCGGGGCATACGACGCTGCGCATCGACCTGCCCGGCAGCGGCGACAGCGCGGGCGTCCCAACCGACCCCGGACAGCTGGGCGCCTGGACGCGCGCCGTCGAGGAGGCGTCGCGGTGGCTGCTGTCAACCTCGGGCGCCGAACGGGTGGCGGCGATCGGCATCGGCCTCGGTGGCCTGGTGGCATGCAGGGCCGCGCAGGCCGGCGCCCCGATCGCGGAGCTCGTCCTGTGGTCGGTCCCGGCGCAGGGCCGCACGCTGCTGCGCGAACTGCGGGCGTTCTCGGCGTTTGAGGTCGCGAACAACCCCGACGAGGAGCCCACGCCGGAAGGCCGGCCCGCCGACGCCGGTGCGCTGGCGACCAACGGCTACCTGATGAGCGCCGAGACGGTCGGCGAGCTGCGGAGCCTCGACCTCGCGCAGGCGCAGCCCGCAACGGCGGGGCTGCGGCGGGCGCTGGTGCTGGGACGCGATGGGATGAAGGTCAAGCATGACCTGCCCGACCTGCTCAGGAGCGCCGGCGCAGAGGTGCAGGTGGAGGACGGGCCGGGATACGGCGCGATGATGCAGGAGCCGCAAGACGCGCGCACGCCGGTCGAGGTGATCGAGCGGGTGAGCTCGTGGCTGGCGTCTCCGGCGGCGCCCGCGACTCTCGCGGCCCCGGGAAACCCGGAGGGGGCCCCGGAAACGGAGGAGCAGACGGCAAGGGTCGGGGGAACGATCGCGGCGCACGTCGAGGAGCAGATGACGATCGAGTGCGCCGGGGTCGAGGTGCGCGAGCGGCCCGTGTTCCTGCAGGGGCCGGACGGGCCGATGTTCGGTGTGCTCACCGAGCCGGTGGGCGAGCGCAGCGAGCTGACCGCGGTGCTGCTGAACGCGGGACCCCAGCGGCGGATCGGGCCGAACAGGATGTGGGTGGAGATCGCGCGGCGCTGGGCCGCGCGCGGGGTGCCGGCGCTGCGGCTGGACTGCGCCGGGATCGGCGACTCCGACGGGGACCCGTCGGTGCTGGCGCGGGTCACGGAGTTCTACCGGCCCGCGTACGCGGAGCAGGCGCGGGCCGCTGTGCAGGCGCTGGCGCAGCGCGGACTGCCGCAGCGGTTCGTGATGCTCGGACTGTGCGCGGGGTCCTACTGGTCGGTGCAGACCGCGCTGGCCGACGAGCGGGTGGCGCGCGTGATCATGCTCAACCCGAGGACGCTGGTGTTCGACGAGTGGCGGCACGCCAAGCGGCGCACGCGCCAGCTCAGGGAAAAGGCCTTGCGCGCGCAGACGTGGCGCAAGGTGCTCGCGGGCGAGATCAAGGTATCGGCGCACCTGGAAACTGGACGCACGCTGTTGCAGCGGGCGGCGGGCGCTCCCGCGCGCGTGCGCGCGCGGCTGACGACTCCGCGCGAGGAGGCTGGGTCTGGGTCGGGGTCGGGACCGGCGTCAGCGCCGGCGCCGGCCGGCGGGCCTGTCAACGGAGGGGCCGACCGCCATCCGATCGAAGAGCTGTTCGACGAGCTCCGGGACCGCGGTCAGCGCGGGCTGCTGCTGTTTACCGGCAAGGAGGTGCTGCGAGGCGAGCTGACCGACAAGGGCGTGCTCGAGCGCATGGATCGCTGGCCGAACCTGGAGCTGGCGATCAAAGGCACCTCCGCCGACACGCACACGCTCACGCCGGTATGGCTGCAGCGCCAGGTGCACGAGCTGGTCGATCGTGTGCTCGAGGAGGAGCTGGAGCGTTTGCCCGAGCGCACTGCGGCAAGTCCGGCTTGAGCGATGCCGTCGACCCCGCATGACTACGTGATAGTCGGCGCCGGCTCCGCGGGGTGCGTGCTGGCCAACCGCCTGAGCGAGGATCCCGACGTGCGGGTGCTGCTCCTGGAGGCGGGGCCGCCCGACGATGAGGAGAACATCCACGTGCCGCTCGGCTACCTGAAGCTCGGGCCCGAGCTCGACTGGGGGTATGCGTCCGCGCCCGAAGCGGGATGCGCCGGCCGGCAGATCGCGCTGCCCCGGGGCAGGGTCCTCGGCGGGTCGTCCTCGACGAACGCGATGATCTACATCAGGGGCAACCGCCGCGACTACGACGATTGGGGCGTATCCGGCTGGTCGTGGTCGGAGCTCTCGCCATATTTCCTGCGGGCCGAGGACAACGAGCGGGGAGCCTCCGAGTGGCACGCCGTGGGCGGTCCGCTGTCGGTCAGCGATGCCCACACGATCAATGCCGTTTCGCGCGCGTTCGTGGAGGCGGCGGCGCAGGCGGGCATCGCGCGCAACGAAGACTTCAACGGCCCCGTACAGGAGGGGGCGGGCTTCTACCAGCTGACTCAGCGCGAGGGTTTGCGGGCAAGCGCAGCGGACGCCTATCTGAGGCCGGCGGCCGGGCGGGCGAACCTGACCGTGATGACCGACGCGCAGGCGCAGCGGGTGCTGTTCGAGGGCGAGCGGGCGATCGGCGTGCAGGCGAGCCAAGGCGACCGCAAGCTGCGGCTGGAGGCCGAGCGCGAGGTGATCCTGTGCGCCGGCGCTTACAATTCGCCGCAGCTGCTGATGCTCTCCGGGATCGGGCCGGCCGAGCATCTGGCCGAACACGGAATTCAGACGCTGATCGACCGGCGGGCGGTCGGCGAGAACCTGTCAGATCACGCCGCCACCGAACTGGTGTGGATGGCGCCCCAGCCCGACGACCGCGTCGCGCGCAGGCGCTGGCGCAGCGCGAGGCTGCTGCTGTCGATGCAGACCGGCGCGTTCGGATCGAACCTCGCCGAGGCCGGCTGCTTTGCCCGCGTGGGCGCCGGCGGGCAGGCGGCCGACGCTGTGCCCGATGTCCAGTTCCACGTCGCGCCCGTGCAGTTCCTGGACGAGGGCGTCGGCGACCCCGAAGCCCATGGGCTATGGGTGTCGCCGTGCCTGCTGACCCCGCACAGCCGCGGCACAGTGCGCCTCGCCTCGGCCGACCCGTCGGCCAAGCCGGTGGTGCGCAACGCGTTTTACACGGCGGGCGACGATCTGCAGCGGATGGTCGCCGCCGTGCGCCTGGCGAGCACGATCTGCGCCCAACCCGCCCTGGAGCACGCCTGCGCCGAGCCGTTCACGACGCCGGGCGGTGACAGCGAAGAGGCGTTACGCGAGCACATCGAGGCCACGACGATCGCCTTTTACCATCCCGTTGGCACCTGTCGGATGGGCGAGGACCCAGACGCAGTCGTCGATGGGGAGTTGCGCGTCAGCGGCGCGGAGGGTCTGCGCGTCATCGACGCCTCGGTGATGCCGGCCGTGCCGCGCGGCAACACCAACGCCCCGACGATCGCCCTGGCAGAGCGCGCCGCCGACGTGATCCGCCAGGGCAGATGAGAGTCGCCGAACAGGTGTGCGCGGACGACGAGGTGGTCGTCGCCGCCGCCGTCTCCATCGGTGACGGGATCGAGGGCGCCGCGCGGGCCACCCGATGAGGTAGCGTCACCCGGCTGTTTCTCGCCGACGGTCCCTCGGTCGGCCCCAATCTTGACAGCCTAGCTGTGCATCTGATAGACACCTTTCCGCAAAGCTGAACAGTGCCAGTCATTTAAGTCGGAACGGTTTGCGTTCTAAGGACGGGAGATCGACCGACATCTCATCCGGTGCCGGAGGCGCGTACGTGTGATGCTGAGGAGAGGGGACAATCAGGGCGCCGGCTACGTATTCGCGATCATCGGGGTCGCCAGCGCGCTCGTGGTGCTCATCATCGGCGCGAGCACGATCGCCGCGGTCGGGCATGAAGTTCCCAGGGAACTGTGGGCCATCGGCGGCGCGCTCGGCGGCGCGCTCGTCGGCATCCTCGCCCCCCCGCCACATCGTGCCGGCGGCAGAGAAGCCACGCCGGCCGCGGCCGCGTACCGGACGCACGATGCGGCCGTCAAGGCGGCGAGAGAGAAGGCACAGGAGATCGAAAGGTCCGAGGAAAAGACCCGAACGAGTGCTGCCTGGGACGCTCTGCTGGCGGTCGAGAAGATGCGGGGAACGCTGAAAACGCAGTTGACGGGAACGGCAGCCGCATCGTCCGTGGCGCAGAGAGGGCAGGCTTATCGAGCTGCCACGATGGCTGTGGAGTTGCAGTCGTGTGCACTTAAAGGGGCCAAAGAGGCCGTCAAGCAAACCGAGCACACGCTCGCTCAGGGTACGCACGGGGAGACCACAGCAGCCGTTACATCCAAACGCACGGAGATGGCCGAACGGCAGGCGGCGCTCGACGTTTACCGGGCCGCGTTCCAAGCCGCGTCGGGGGCCGCGCAGCAGGCGTCGGAACGGGAAGCGGGCTGGTTCTCCGCGATCAAGACGATCGCCACGGAACCAAAGCTCTTGGTCCCGGTGATCCTGCTGGCAGTGGTGCTCACGCTGGGCATCCTGCTGAGCACTGGAGTCATCCACGCGACCAAGTGCCCGCTCGAAAAGCTCTCCGAATCCAAGCACCACGAAACCACACCCACGGTCAAAGCGTCCACATACGCGGTGAAGCGGGCACTGGAGCCACAGTGCGCCTACTACGCGACCGCGACCAAGCAGGCTGCGACGGTGATGATCTCTCTGGCCGGCGCGCTCGTCGGCGCGCTCGTGGGCATGTTCGCAGCGCATCCGCAGAGCTCAAAGCCGACCGGCGCGCAGAGCGGCGGTTGACCCGCCATCCCCGCAGCGATCATGCCTGTCGACCGCAGCTTTGCCGAGCTCAACAGCGAACCATTCGCGAATCTCGCTGGCGCCTTCGACGGCGTGATCCAGCACTCCTTTGCGCTGCAGCTCCCCCGCGCGCACGAGTTTCGCGAGACCTCCGGATGGCTGCCGCACAGGGGCCGTCAGGCAAAGTCCGCGTCCAGCTTCAACGGGCGCGAGCGCAGGTACCATCGACGCGCTGCTGAACGACTCTGCCAGCTGTTCGAGGATCCGACCGGCAGCTTTGAGTTCAAGCTCCCCGCGCAGCTCGCCGATGCCGATGCCGGGTCGGGTAGTCGCGAGCAGTCACGCGCCGCGTACAGCTGGCTCTTGCGCGAGCATCTTGCCCGCCTGGACCCGCAACCGCTGGCCCTGTTACAAGGCGATCCCGGTCGACGGCTGCCGGATCCGCTTCACTGGGCCGAAGCCACGCTCGACGATCTGTCCGAGCCGCAGCAGCGCCGGGTGCCGCTGCGATCCTGGGACGGCTTCATCTTCGCCCACCGGACGGGGGCTCGATGGTGGGAGGCCGCCGAACAGACCACGGTCAACGATCTCCTGCTCGAGGAGGTCGGTCAGGGCCAAGGAAGCGAGGCGAGCGAGGTCGCGCGCGTACTGTTCCAGCTATGGGCGCACTGGCGCTCGCGGCTGTTCGGAGTCTCGCTGGCGAGCCGTTTCTTCAACGTCTTTCTGCCCTACGCCGTCCTCCGATACGCAGAGCTGACCACGCCGGAGGACACGGACGCAGTGGCACACGGCTACGGCGGCTCCGGGGCGGGAGGGTCGTTCCTGCTGCAGCCGTTTGTCTCGCTAGTGCGCGAACCCGATCGCTCGCACTACCGGCGCACATTCACGTTCACGGTGCTGCTCGTGCCGGTTGACATCGGCCCGGATGGAGACCTGTCGGGGCGTTCGATGTCCCTGCGGGAAGTCGAAGCCGCCGTTCGGAGAGCCTGGGGACTCGCGGCCGACCGGGTTGGCGCCAATCGGTGGAAGTTTATCCTCGACGGACCGTTGCGGCGATACTGCGCAAACGTTGGGCAGGATCTGCCCGATGAGGAGCTGTCGATCCGCCAGTGGATCGAAGCGATGATCTACTGCACCACCCGCATGCGACGCGACCGGATCAGGCGTTGGTGGCAGCCGCACGGTGCGCTCGACGACAAGGAACTCGCCGACAGAGTGCTGACCTCGGTGGCGAGTTCGCGTGCGTCCGGGATCACGGTCATCGACCCCCAACTGCAGCCCGCAGACGTTCGCCGCTGGCACGAGAGCAACCCGCCCGCACAGAATGCGCTGCTTCCCCGCGCGCTGCCAGAGCTCGTGCGCGCCGTCTCGGGGCGCATCTACCTCGCTCACACGCCCGCCTACCGGGTCGACAGGCCGTTCCTGGACAAGGACTGCTATACGAGGGTGGCCGTTCCTGCGGCGAGCTCGCTGATCACGACCGTCACGGCCGCCTCCCAGAGGCGCTACGAGGAGTCAGGCCTGCTGCAGTCGGTGTTCAGCGGCTACATGGTGCTCGGCGCAGCCACCGCGCAGTCGCTGATCCGCAGCTCCTATCACGAGATCGAGGCACACAGCGACCCCAAGCAATTCAGCGAAATCTCCAAGGAGTTCACGCGCGACTTCCACGAGATCTACGACCTCGACATCACCTGGGAGTCCTACAAGCGGACCTACCGCGAGATCCTCAAGCAGTTCGAGATCATGAACGACTACGAGGCGCTACACCGCAAGGTCGAGATGCTCTTCGACGCGACAGTCGCCGAGTTCGCCGAATGGCAGCATACCCGCCTATGGTTCGTCACGTGGCTGCTCGTGTTCGTCGCGGTCGTCACTGTGGTCGTCGAGGTCATCAAATGAGTCGGCGTACCGATGATCCGCATGAGACGCGAGGCGTCAGGACCGAGATTATCCGCGAGCTCGCGCACGCGGGCGAATCGCAAGACGCGATCGCTGGCCAGTCCGTGAGGCTAGATGGGGCGCGTCCGGATCGCTGCTAACCCTCGGTGTCTGCGTCCGGCCCGGTTGTGCCGCCAAGTCCCACCGCAGCGATCGTCAGCGCTGGTCTTCCGACTAGCGGCGGATCGGTGTCGCCCAGTCCGAGCTTGGCCTTGAGCTTAAGATTGACGCCAATGCGCAGGGCAAGCGTGTACTCGCCGACATCCTTCATGACCTCGGCGTTGAAGGGCACGTCGCCGTGCATGACTTGACGCGCTTTCCACATCCGGCCGGCCATTCCCTTCGGAACGCCAAACTCAGTAGCAAGGAAGGATTGAATTTTGCTGCCCCGCTTTCCGTTCCACGCGGCCTTCTCGGACACGGTGTCTCGCCAAAGAATCTCCATCGCGATCCACATGAACATAAAGCGGTCGACCGCAAAAGGTGTCGCGAGCGCCTTGAGATACCAATCCAGGGCCGCACGATGGCGCGCATCAAGTGTTAGCGTCACGGAAAGATCGGGCATCGGAAGGGTCTCGACACCGCCAAGCTCTCGTCCCACCACACGAAACCTTCGCAGAGGAAACGGATCCTCACCGGCGCCCTGCCAGAACATGCCCGGCGTCCCGGCATCCTGAGCGTGCGCATCAGCGACACCGACCCCCTCGACACGCAGCGGAAGCTGAAGCTGGAAGGACAACGACTCGATCGCGGCCTCGAGGGGCTCGACAGCCGCCTCGATGGCCTGCTCTGCGCTCGTTGCCGGAACATCGAACGATATCTCCGCGACCGATGATCCCCACTCGGCTTTCTCCTCGATCGGCCGGATGCTCATGGTCATTCCCCCGATGACAGCGGTCTGTGTCGGGACTCGGACGGTCTCAACAAGGCCATCCGCCAGCGATCCGGGCGTCTTGGGCGTGATCTTTGTCGGGAAGCGTAAGCGTACCGTCAATCTGCACAGCTCTGGCGCGGGGTGTGGCGGTGTCGAATTCTCACTCACCCTTGATGCCTCGCCGTTGATGGCCCGCTCCGATGCGCGAGATATCTATGAGTGGGACGAGTTCGGTGCTTTTGGCTGGGGCGCCCATTGGATGTCGGCATGATAGGGCGAATCTGTGGCCGTTCATCGCCGGGATCGAGGGAGTTTCGCCGGCCGGTAGCCACCCTCCCTGATCTCCACGTGCCGAGCGTCAGTCTGCCCTTTGCCTGTGGTCGCCTTATCAGACATCGCAACTCAGTTTAGCCATTGTGAACTGCCCGAACTTCACGAGCAGTCGGGCAAGCTGTCATGGACGGAGTCAGCAGCCACAACGATGCTCGTCAACTCGCTGGCCAGTGCGGGGAGATCGGGGAGCGCGGGTTGCATCTCGGGGGGTGGTGTTTGTGTGAGTGTGACGTCCGTAGTTTTATCCGCGGTCTTGTAACGAGCGACGGCAACCGGGGTGTCGATACCGCGCAGCGCCCATTCGGTGACGGTCCTGCCACGACCGGGACAAAGAATGAGACCGATCGTCGGCGCATCGCCCGGTTGGCGCTCCAACTCATCCACGGCGGTGAGATAGAAACTCAGCTTGCCGGCGTACTCCGGCTTGAAGCTCTGGACCTTCAGGTCGATCACGACGAAACGCCGCAGGATGTAATTGTAAAAGAGCAGATCGATGAAGAACTCGTCCTCATGACCAGTCTCCTCATCGACGACCCTGAGCGGGAACTGCCTGCCGGCGAGCGCAAACCCACGACCCATCTCCATCAAGAACGACTGGACATCGTTCAGCAACGCGGACTCGAGCTCACGCTCCCTGGCCTCTTGGGATAGCGTGAGAAACTCGAAGTTGTAAGGATCCTTGATCGCGTCGCGAACGAGCTCGGAGTCCGGCGCGGGAAGAGCATGATCGAAACTCGTCAGCGCACCGCCCACACGGCCCTTGAGGTTCGTCGCGATCTGGGCCTGCAGGACACTACGAGACCATCCGTTCTCAACGGCCTGGTCGGCGTACCATAAACGCGACTCTGAGCTATCGAGCTTGTCGAGCAAACATCGAATATGTCCCCATGGCAATTGTCCCACAGGCTGTGGGACAATTTCGTCGGCCCCTCCAGCCGACGGCCAAGCCTTGGCGAAACTGCGCATATAGTGCAGGTTCGACCGGGACAGACCAGTCATCTCCGGGAACTCGCGCCGCAGATCGACCGCCAGTCGATCGATGACCTTGGCGCCCCAGCCCTCGCGCTCCTCGCGCTCCAAGATCCCGCACCCGATCCCCCAGTAGAGCGCGATCAGCTCGCTGTTTACGGCCAGCACCGCACGCGTGCGCGCAGCGGCGATCCTCGCCTTGACCTCGGCAAGGAACTCGGGATAGCCGATCGGCAGAACGGCGCCTTGACGTGTTGGTCGCTGCACGCTTGACACGAACACATGTTCCCATACGCCCCGGACGGGATCCGGAACGCCCGCCCACCCACTCGGCACACGTGAACGCCCCGCGCCGGCTATCGAGCGCCAAAAAAAAAATGAGCCCGCGATCAACTCGGCCCTGGCGCATCGGCCCGGCGCCGCTCGGCCGTGCGCAGCGCTGCGAGGGCGAGCGCCAGCCACAGCACGGCGAGCAGATAACCGCCCACGACGTCGCTGAGCATGTGCTGTTCGAGAACCAACAACGAGCAGCCGATCGCGAGCACACCCAGCCCGCCGAGCACCGCCACGACAGGTCTCACGCGCGCGGGCACTATGAGCACGACGCACAACACCAGCGCAAGCGCCCCCGCCGCATGCCCGCTCGGCCACGACCCCGGTTCCACACCCAACCTCCCGATCTGCTCGTGATCGAGCCCGACCACCGGCTTGAGCAGTTCCGCGCTGACCGGTGCGAGCACCATCACCACACCCACCGCGACCGCCTCACGCCTGTGCCCTCGCACCAGCACAAACACAACAACCACCACAACCCACAGCACATACACACCGGGACTGACCAACGCCTGGAGCGCGTTCAAGGCATCTTCGACGCGCCGATCGCGCAGCGAAGTGCAGTCGCCGAGCAGGTGCACCTCGAACGACCGCACGGCCTGCACATGATCGGCCAGCGCCCACACCACCACCAGCGCCAACACACAGGCCCCGGCCAGCACCAGCATGCCACCCGGACCCCGCGCACGATCCCCACGGGCATGATCAGCCTGCTCGGCGGCGGGTTCGTACAGGCTCAAACCGAGACGCCACCCTTCGCCAGCGGCCGGCGAGCACACACCGCGAAGCCCGCGCCGGCTATGGCGTAGTAGTACATCGGTCACCGAAAGGTCAGCCGAGCTTCACCCCGTACTCCGCCAGCCACTGCGTGTAAGCGGCTGTCAAGCCCGGCAGAAGCTCCAGGAGCGTTCGGACCGCGGCGTGCACGTCGTCGGCGTCTACGTATGCGTACTCGTGGCGCATCCGGTCGCATAGCTCCTTGAGCCGAACGAGCTTGTAGGTCTGCTCGCCGGTCAGCGCACCGTCGGCTCGCAGCGCCTCGATGTCGGCGTTTGCGCTCGGTCGGCGCCCCGTAGGACGCAGTCCTGTCAGCGTGGCGGCGATGCGTACGAGCTCTACGGCGCTGTCCACCAATGCGCGCAGATTGCTCGTGACCTGCACAACACGATTGTGTTCCTCGGCCGAGAACGCTTCGTATGCCGTTCGCCAGACCTCGCGATCGAAGTCCGCGCCGAACTGGTTCATGGCCAACAACAATGCCTCGCGCTCCAACGGCATGCGCTCCAGATACCGCTCGATACGATCACGGTCCTCCTCGGTGACCTTTACCTCCTCGCGCGAACGAGCTGGCTCTTCCAAAGATGAAGAAGGTGCGCCCCGGGAGTCGCTCGGCATCTACCCTCCGATCAACTCGCGCACTGCCCGGGCGGCACGGCGATGACGCTTCGCGCGCGCAGTGGTCGCGGCGCATTCGATGTCATCACGCTCAGCGAGAAGCGCGAACCACAGGTTGTCGCGGTCGATCACCGGGCGTCCGTCACGCAATATCGCCGCGAGCAGGACCGGGTCCCGAGCACGCAGATGTGACAGCGAGAGCACATCGACGTCCCGGCCGAGCGCGTCGCCAAGGCGCGCGGTCAGCTGGGCAAGGTACAACGGCCGCTCCTGCGCCAGCGACACCATTACGTCCACGTCCGAGCCCGCTCCAGCGCCACCACGAGCCAGCGAACCGAAGATCACCGCCAGCCGAACATTACGCTCGGTCCGCAGCGCCCGGGCGATAGTCGCGATGGTGCCCCAGTTCTTGCGCAGATACACCCGCTCGCCGGCCGCCAACTCGAGCTGGCGGGCACCGGGACGACGAGAACGCACCGTCCCACGCCGCACCGCCCGCCGCAGCGTACGCTCGGCAACCCCAACATCTCGCGCCACCGCAGGCAACTCGGATCGCATGCCCGCAGTATATGCCGGTGTGGCCGTTAGCGTCGCGCTTCAGCGATCGCGCAGCGCAGTGCAATCGCCGAGCAGGTGCACCTCGAACGATCGCACGGCCTGCACATGGTCGGCGCGCGGCAGCCTGACGATGCGGCGTGGCGCCCAATCCCAAACGACTCAGATTCTACGTTGACGAGAGCGCTGCCCACAGGGCGTAACAGCCAGCCGGGGCTGACCGGGTCCGCAGTCGAGTCGTCTTACTGGTTGTGATTCACCGGGCCAGATGGTTCTGGCGTCCCGGAAATGGAGCCGTTGGACCTGGCGCGCTCGACCTCGCTCAGAGCGTGCTCGACCGCGGCCTTCTCGGCCGGATCGAGCGGGTAGCCCGCCATCACGACAGGTCGTGCGAATGGGCTGTCGTCAGTCATCTTGCTCATCGTCGCTCACTATCGCCCTGGGCTTCCCTCTCCACCAAGTTCATATTCGGGGCCGGGAAAGGCGACGGCTCGACGCAACACTCTGGTGACCACGACCACAACGCTGCCGACCAACGACGCGAGCGCACCGGCGAACAAGCCAACAGCTATGCCCTTCCACGGGGCACCCCAATTTATCGAGCGCAAAAAAAAGAGCCGCGATCAACTCCGCGGCCCAGGCGCGCCGGGCCGGCGCCGCTCGGCCGTGCGCAGCGCCGCGAGGGCGAGCGCCAGCCACAGCACGGCGAGCAGATAACCGCCGAGGACGTCGCTGAGCATGTGCTGTTCGAGGATCAACAACGAGCAGCCGATCGCGAGCACGCCCAGCCCGCCGAGCACCGCCACGACAGGTCTCGCGCGCGCGGGCACTATGAGCACGACGCACAACACCAGCGCAAGCGCCCCCGCCGCGTGTCCGCTCGGCCACGACCCCGGTTCCACACCCAACCTCCCGATCTGCTCGTGATCGAGCCCGACCACCGGCCCTTCTTCATAGAGAGCAGTTCCGCGCTGAGCGGAGCCAGCACCATCACCGCACCCAGCGCGTGTGTCCTGGTCTTCAGCGCATCGCCGCTCGGCGCTGGGTGACCTGGCCGGCAAATTTCACCAAGGCTTTGGCCTGACGCAGAGCGGCCTGCAGGTCTTGTCCGCCGATGTCGAACAGCCCGTAGTGTGCCTCGTCCTTGAGGCTCAGCAGTCTTCGCAATGAGACGGCTGCTCGTTTGCCGCCGGGTGCGATCTGCTCGACCAGCGCTGTCGCCTGGCGATGGTCTTGAGAGCGCGAGCGCCGGCCGAGCGCCGTGCAACAGGCGGCATCGGAGGCGGCGATTCCCGAGAGGACGGCCAGCGCGGCGGCGGCGCTGGCGTACTCGATGTCTTCGCCTTCACCCGCGACGAGGTCTGCGACCTCGAGGAACTTACGAGCGTGCTCCAGCCGTGTACGCCCATGCGCGGCCGAGCATGGCTGCGTGCGAGCCGTGCGCGGCGCGGCCGTCATGCGCTTCCCAGCAGCGTGTCGGCCTCGGGGCCCGCGAGGGTGATCGCGTCCGTGCGAAGCTCGGCGACGATCGGGCGTGCCCCGGTGCGCAGTCGCGGTATCTCATTCTCCGCCACCTCGACGATCCCCGCCCGGTTGCCCGTCCAGCGCTGGACCTGCAGCGCAAGCGAGTCGAGCTGGGCTCGCCAATCCCGGTCCTCCTCGGACACCCCGGCGGGGCGCACGACGAATATGTCGATATCGCTGCGTGTATCGCCGTCCCCGCGAGCGGCCGAGCCGAACAGGGATACGTGGACGGGCACTGACGCCCACGTGGCGATCGCCCCCCGCAACCGATCGATGAGCTCCGTCCGCATACCCGCCAACACCTCGACGGCGGGAGCGGCCAAATGATCACGGTTGAGCGTGAACAAAAACGCCCTCCCAGCCTCCTGCCGGTCCACAAGACCATGCTCCACGAGCCGATTCAGCGCATTCAGCACACCACTGTGCGACACCCGCCCCAACAAGCGTGCAACCTCACGCCCCGTCAGAGGACGAGTGGTACCCGCAAGAACGCTCAGCACATCGCTGTCGAGCGTCGGACACACCGCTGTATACGGACGCGCGACATCCACGATGTCCACCATACCATCCATATGGCCAGTGCATCGTCCATATGGGGTCGATCACCTTGCGCCCCAGCCCTCGCGCTCCTCGCGCTCCAAGATCCCGCGCCCGATCCCCCAGTACAGCGCGATCAGCTCGCTGTTTACGGCCAGCACCGCATGCGTGCGCGCGACGGCGATCCGTGCCTTGACCTCGGCAAGGAATTCGGGATAGCCGATCGGCAGGACGGCGCCTTGACGTGTTGGTCGCTGCACGCTTGGACACGAACACACGTTCCCATACGCTCTGGACGGAACCCGGACCGATCAGGCCCGTGGTGTGCTCGGCCGGCCCCACCTGCATCGGCGCCAGCACACAGACCCCGACCAGCACCAGCGCACCACGCGGCCCGCGGCGTCAGAAGAAAATCGCGCTGTCGGTCGTTCTCTGGGCGTGCGGGAGAGCGACGGTTCAAGGATGAGCGGGCCGCCAACGTTGAGCCCTGGGATGGGGGCCACCGGCGCTGCGTCAGAATTCGAACGCCGCCTGGCCTGGGTGGCGCGGCGAGCCCGGAGAGCGGGCTCGCTGGTCGGG
The DNA here is from genome assembly GCA_963702185.1 of uncultured Solirubrobacterales bacterium. GTDB lineage: Bacteria > Actinomycetota > Thermoleophilia > Solirubrobacterales > Solirubrobacteraceae > Palsa-744. Next base: position 1,846,765 of record OY969723.1, on the reverse strand, counting down.
CTGGCTTTGCTCGCGTGCATCGGGTCATCGGCGCTCCTTGTCGCGCCGGCGGAGGCCGAAACGTTCTTTCCAGAACCGACCACGATCACCGAAACCTTCGCTTACACCGGCGCCGAGCAGACGTTGACCGTGCCGACCGGCGTGTTCAGCGTGCAGGTTCTCGCCATAGGTGGACACGGCGGCAGCGCCGGCGCTGCGGGCGGCGCCGGGGCACAGGTCAGCGGCGAAGTGAGCGTCACCCCGGGCCAGACGCTTTACATAGAGGTCGGCGGCAACGGCACGGCCAGCGCGGGGGGCTGGAACGGCGGCGGCTCGGCCACTGGCGAAGCCGCGGGCGGTGGCGGCGCCAGCGATGTGCGCACCTCGACACTGACGGCCGGCCTGCTGCCCGACGACAGGCTGATCGTCGCGGGCGGCGGAGGCGGCGGTGGAACGCTCGGCCACGTTGGCGCCGGAGCCGGCGGAGCGGCGGGACAGGCCGGCGAAGCGGTCGAGATCGACGGAGGGGGCGAAGCGGGCACGCAGAGCGGCGGAGGAGCAGGCGCTGTGGGTGGATGCGAAACGGGCGGCACGGGCACGCTCGGAGCCGGCGGCAACGGGGGCAGTCGTGTCTATCCGGGCGGGGGCGGGGGCGGCGGCTACTACGGTGGCGGCGGAGGCGGCGGAGGCTGCTACTCCGGCGGCGGAGGAGGCGGAGGAGGCTCCTCGCTCACACCCGCCGGCGGCAGCCTGACGCTGGCCTCCCCCAGCGCCGAACCGCAGGTGCAGATCACCTACGCCAAGCCGCCGAACCCAACGGTCGCGACGGCCGCGGCCTCGCAAGTGACACAAACCTCGGCGATCCTTCACGCGACGGTCGACCCCGAAGGCTTCGAAGTCAGCGACTGCCGCTTCGAATACGGGACCTCATCTGCGTACGGATCGAGCGTCCCGTGCGAAACGCCGCCAGGATCCGGTACGAGCCCCGTCGAAGTGTCTGCAACCGCTAGCGGCCTGAGCGCGAACACCACCTATCACTTCCGGATCGTCGCGACGAACGTCGAAGGCACGAGCTATGGGTTGGACGAAACCTTCTCGACACCGTTCAATCGTCCGGCGGTCGTCACGGAGGCGGCGAGCGCGGTGACGCGGACTTCGGCGACGCTGAACGCGACGGTGAACCCAGAAGGCACCGAAGTGACGGACTGCCACTTCGAGTACGGAACTTCACCCTCGTACGGGTCGAGCGCCCCCTGCTCGAGCTCGCCCGGATCGGGGAACAGCCCTGTGACCGTCTCCGCGCCGGCGAGTGCTCTGAGCGGCGGGACGACCTACCACTTCCGCGTGGTGGCCACGAACCGGAGCGGAACGAGCCATAGCTCAGACGGCACGTTCAGCACGCTGGCCACGACCCAGACCTTCGCCTATACGGGCGCCGAGCAAACGTTCACCGTGCCGGCCGGCGTGTTCGTCGTACAGGTGCTCGCGATCGGCGGGCACGGCGGCAGCGCGGGGGCATCGGGCGGCGCAGGCGCACAGGTCAGCGGCGATTTGAGCGTCACCCCGGGCGAGACTCTGTACGTCGAGGTCGGCGGCAACGGTGCAACCGGCTCAGGCGGCTGGAATGGCGGCGGAAAGGCCAGCGGAAGCGCTGGCGGCGGAGGCGGCGCCTCAGATGTGCGCACCTCGCCTTTCACCATCGGATTGTCGCCCGATGACAGGATCATCGTTGCTGGAGGAGGAGGCGGCAGCGGCGTGAGAGGGCAGGTCGGCGCCGGAGCGGGCGGCGCGGCGGGCCAGCCTGGAGGATTCATCGAGGTGGACAACGGCGGCAGCGGCGGCACGCAGAGCGGCGGCGGCGCAGGGGGCACGGCAGGATGCGAAACCGGCCAAGCGGGTCAGCTCGGCGCCGGCGGTGCCGGAGCCAGCTACATCGACGCCGGTGGCGGTGGTGGCGGCGGCTACTACGGCGGCGGAGGCGGCGGGGCGGGCTGCTCGTCGGGTGGCGGAGGCGGAGGCGGCGGGTCCTCGCTGACACCAGAAAGCGGCACCGCCGGGCTCGCCACCCCCTCAGCCGAACCGCAGGTGCAGATCAGCTATACGAAGCCGCCCGCGGTGACAACGGAAGCGACATCCGGGATCTCACAGACTTCCGCGACGCTGCACGCGAGCGTCGACCCCGAAGGCGCCGAAGTGAGCGACTGCCACTTCGAATACGGAACCTCCTCGTCCTATGGATCGAGCGTGCCATGCGAAACATCGCCAGGATCCGGCACGAGCGCCGTCGAAGTGTCCGCCACCGCGAACGGCCTGAGCGCGAACACCATCTACCACTTCCGGATCGTCGCGACGAGCTCGGGGGGAACGAGCGTAGGCTCAGACGAGACGTTCACAACCCTGCCGAACGCTCCAACGGTGCTGACGGGCGGGGCGTCAGCGATCACGAACGTCTCGGCGACGCTGGGCGGGTCAGTGAACCCGAATGGCGGGAGCGTGGGCGCCTGCGAGGTCGAGTACGGGACGACCGAAGCGTACGGCTCGAGCGTGCCCTGCACGCCCTCGCCGGGATCGGGCGAAGAGGCGGTGTCGATCGCGGGACCGATAGGCGGCCTGGAACCGAAGACGACCTACCACTACAGGGTGCTGGCAAGCAACGCCGGCGGTGAGGGCGAAGGGCAGGACGAGACCTTCACGACACTGCCGAACGCCCCAGTGGTCACGCAGGTCAAGCCCGATGCGGGACTGCAGGCGGGCGGTACACCGGTGACGATCACCGGCAGCAACCTGGCGGGCGCTGCGGCGGTCGCGTTTGGCAACAGCTCAGTGAGCGCGAGCTGCACAGAAACGGAATGCACTGCCACCTCGCCGGCGGGTACGAGCACAGTGAACGTCACCGTGACCACAACCGGTGGCACGAGCGCTACGAGCGCCGCCGACGAGTTCATCTACGTGCCGCCGGGCCCCGCGCCGACGATCAAGAAGCTCTCGCCCAAGAAGGGCCCGGCGGCTGGCGGTACGACCGTGACCATCACCGGTGCCGGCCTCTTGGGAACCACCGAAGTCCAGTTCGGCTCAACCGCGGCCAGCGACGTGAAGGTGCTATCGGCGACGTCGATCACCGCCGTATCGCCGGCCGGCACGACCGGCGCCGTGAATGTGACCGTCACGACCCCGAACGGCACGAGCGCGACGAGCGCCAAGGATCAGTTCACCTACGAACACCCCACGATCGCACACGTGAGCCCGAACGCCGGATCGATGTCAGGCGGGACGACGGTGACGGTCACCGGCAGCGGGTTCGCTCCCGGTAAGGCCAGCACGCAGCTGGCGTTCGGTAAGACGCCAGGCACATCGGTCGAATGCGCGTCGAGCACGACCTGCACGGTCGTCTCACCCGCAGCGAAGAAGACCGGGGCCGTGGATGTGAGGGCGACCGTCGGCGGAAAGATCAGCGCCGAGGGCACAGCTGACCAATTCACTTACTCCGGAGGCTAGGGGAACCTAAATGCTCGGCAGGATTTCGAGCAGGTTGAGCCGTACGCTTGCGGCTCTCACAGCCATCGCATGCGTAGTCGGCGCAAGCGCTTCAGGAGCCGCAGCCGAAAGCAACATCACCACAGCCGGCTACAGCACGTTGCGCGACAACTGGGATCCGAGCGAGCCGGGCCTCAGTCCGTCGGTTGTGAAGTCCAAGTCCTTCGGTCAGCTGTTCTCGACCAAAGTCAAGGGATCGGTGTACGCACAGCCGCTGATCTACAACGGCGATGTGATCGTCACGACCGAGGAGGCCAGGGCATACGCGATCAACGCGAGCACCGGAGCGATTATGTGGGAACGCTCATTTGGCAAGCCTGTCAAGGGCAAGACGATCGAATGCGGCGACCTCATTCCTTACGAGGGATCGACCTCCACGCCGGTGATCGACCCTAGCACGGGCATCATCTACATGACCACGCACCTGCTCGAAGGCGGCAACAAGTTGAGCGACGCCGACTGGAAGCTGCAGGCGATCTCGGCCGCGACCGGCGAAGAGGAGCCCGGCTATCCGCTGCCGATCGAAGGCACCCCCTCGAACACCCCCGGGGTTCCCTTCAACGCGAGCCATCAGCAGCAGCGGCCGGGCCTCTTGCTGATGAACGGCGTCGTCTACATGGCCTTCGGCTCGGACTGCGACATCACCCCCTACCGCGGCATCGTGATCGGCGTGAGCACGAGCACGCACAAAATCGTCACGATGTGGAGCGACGAGGCGGGCGTCAGCACCGACGAAAACTCTCAGGCCGGGATCTGGCAGGGCGGAGGCGGGCTGGTCTCGACCGCCTCGGGCCAGATCATCCTCGCCACCGGCAATGGTGTCTCGCCGGAGCCTGCACCCTCGAACGCGCCGCCGGAAACACTCTCGGAGTCGGTGCTCAACCTCGCGGTCGAATCGAACGGCACGCTCAAGCCAAAGCAGTTCTTCTCGCCCAGCAATGCGCCCGAACTCGATGCCGGTGACGAGGATCTGGGCTCGGGTGGACCGATCGCGCTGCCCACCGAATACTTCGGCACGCAAGCGATCCCCCACCTGCTCGTGCAGGTCGGCAAGGACGGGCGCGTGTTCCTGATCAACCAAGAAAACATGGGCGGCTACCGCCAGGGGCCCGCAGAATCGGATGCCGTGCTGCAGGAACTCGGACCGTTCGCGGGCGTATGGGGCCATCCCGCCTGTTACGGCGGCCAGGGCGGCTGGGTGTACGTGCTCGAGAGTGCCGGTGGCGGCTACCTGCAGGCGCTGAGTTATGGGCTCAGCGGCGAAGGCAAGCCCGCGCTGAGCGTCGCCGGGCAGAGCTCAGAATCGTTCGGCTACACATCCGGCTCGCCGCTCGTCACGAGCAACGGCACGGCCGAAGGCAGCGCCGTGGTGTGGGTCGTCTACAGCCGCGGAACGACCGAAGCGGAAGCGGAACTCGGCCATGGCGGCCAGCTTCGCGCCTACGCCGCTACGCCCACGGAAGGAAACCTGCCGCTGTTGTGGTCAGCCAAGATCGGCACCGCCTCCAAGTTCGCGACCCCGACCGCGTACGACGGGCGCGTGTACGTGGGGACTCGCAACGGTCGCCTGATTGCCTACGGCGCCTCTGAATCGGCGCCCGTACAGGCAGCTCCAGTCAACCTCGGCTCAGTCCCGGTGGGGCAGAGCGCGACGGGGACGCTCGAAATCTCGGCAGGCAGGAACCTGTCGCTGACCGGCCCGATCGCCATCGCAAAGAGCAGCGACCAGGGCGTCGCGGGTCCGTGGGAAGCCTTCGGCGCAAGCGCAAAGACCACCAAGAGCAAGTCGCTCAAAACGGCGGGTCCGAGCCCGAGCAAAATCCCCCCGCCGGGGACGACGCCGATCCCGGCTGGAGTGCTCTCAGTCGACCAGCCCAGCCCGGGAGCCGCGCTCGCGGCCGGCGCGACGATGCGGTTAGCGGTCCATTTCAGGCCGGTCCACGCCGGCCCGATCGTCGGCGAACTGTCGATCAAGACCAGCGAGGGCGCGCGTACGGTCCTGGTGTCCGGCTACGGCACCGCTCCGGGCCTGCTGGTGTCGGCTCAGCCGCTCGCCTTCGGCAAGGTGAGCACGGGCGTCGGCGGCAAGGCGCTGACCGTGACGTTCAGCAACTCCTCGACCGGACCGGAGACGATCTCGGGCTTCCATCTCCCCGCCGGCCCGTATGAGGTCAGCGGCCTGCCCAAGGTCGGTACGGTCCTTGCTCCCAGGCAGGCTGTCACGGCCGTGGTGCGTTTCAACCCGACCCACGCGGGCTCCTACCATTCGTCTTTTGGGATCTCGACTGATCACGGATCGGTCGAATTGCCGGCGAGCGGCACGGCGGTCAGCGGTTACGCCCGTTTGACCCCAAGCGCAAAGACGATCAACTTCGGCGCGGTGGTAGTGGGACATTCAAAGAGCAAGGACTTCACGATCGGCAACACCGGCACAATCCCGCTGACAATCACTAGAAGTATTCCCCCCATCGGGGTTTTCTCGACTAAGCGGCCGCTACCCGAGGGGATTACCTTCGAAGCGGGGATCGTCGTCCATCAGACGATCATCTTCCGTCCAACCTCCACCGGCCGGTTCTCAGGCGAGTACAGGTTCAACAGCAACGACGACCGGGGCTACGTGACCGTCAGATTCGTGGGCACCGGCAGCTGACGCCGGCCTACATACACTTCCCGTCAAATGCCGGCCGGCCGGCCTGCTAATGGACCTGAACCTAGATGAAGATCTCAAAAGCCCTGGAAGTCTCGCCGCTGAGCGCCATCGGCGCTCGCCTGCGTCATCCCGAGGTCAGGGTCGTGCCTCGCCGGCGGGCGCGACTGCGGCTGCGGGGCGAGCTCGACGGAGGCGGTCACATCGACGTGGGCGTGCGCTGGCCAGACGGCAGCTTCGCGCAGACCGAACTCGTAGTCAGGGCCGGCGGCCACTGTCGCGTCGAGGATCACCTGCAGATGTACGCAGGCAGTTCAGTGTTCGTCGAGCGCGACGCTCGTCTTCACATGGGCCTGGTCAGGATGAACAACGGTGCGTCGATCGTGTGCTTCGGCGAAATAACCATGGGCAACGAGGTGTTCATCGGTCCAGAGGTCTGCGTGAGAGACAGCGACTCGCACGCGATCTCCGGCCAGTCCGAGGCCACGAGGCCGATTGTGATCGGCGACCACGTTCTGATCGGGACGCGGGCGGTGGTCCTCAAGGGCGTCACGATCAACGACGGGGCGATCGTTGCCGCGGGCGCGATCGTGACCAAGGATGTCCCCCCTGGGATGATCGTCGCCGGCAATCCGGCGAGGCCCGTTCGCGCCGCCAAGTGGGCGCACGACATCACGGCGTCGCTCTGACGAGTCACGGAACGGCTGCCGCGGCGGCCAGACGCCGCTTGACCGCGCTCAGCCGCCTGTGTCCCGGCAGGATCAGCTCCAGAGCGGCGCACTGAGAGCGCCACGTGGCGGGAAAGCAAATGCGCAGAGTCAGCAGGTAGGGCGCCACCGCCACGACCCCGACCGCGGCGATCGACAGGACTGCCGGCACGTTGGCGGCCGTCAACGCGAGGCTCACGGGAACGGCAACTGCGGCGAGCGCCACACAGGAGACGGTCGCCGGCGCAACATCGCTCCACAGGCGTCGCATCGGGTGCTCTCCCGATCCAGCCAGCATCAGCACGTAGGAGATGAGCGCGAACAACGCGTGCACGAGCGCCGCGGCGATCGCGACCGCCGTGAGACCGAGCGGCGCGACGACGAAGATGGCAATCCCGTAGACGATGAACTGTGCCCAGCCAAAGCCGAGCAGGGTGCGCGTGCGGCCCGTGGACATGAACACGGTTCCGACGGCGCTGTAGATGATCGTCGCGGCCCCACCGAGCGAGAGGATCTGCGTGGGCGCGACGGCGGGGCTCCAGCGCGCGCCGAACATGAACGGAACGAGCGTCGGCGCGAGGATCGCCAGCAGCACGAGCAGCGGAAAGACGACGACCGTCAGCAGACGGATCATCGGTCGGTACAGCTGGCCTAGTTCGGTGGTCGTGTTCGTGCGTGCGAGCACCGGAAAGCCGACCTGACTCATGACCACGCTGATCTTGCTCTGGTATTCGACCGCGAGCGTGTAGGCGCGGTAGTAGTAGCCGGTGAGCAGCGGTCCGAGGCGCGCACCGACGATCGCGTAGTCGATGTTGCCGAAGCCGACCCAGCTGACGCTCGCCAACGACATCGGCATGGCGTAGCGCAGCAGCTCGCGTGCGGGCTTGGGGCACAGGCGCGGCCAGGGCGGCGGCGCGCTCGCCCATGCAATCAGCGCCGCCGTCGCCGATCCGGCGATCACTCCGAGCACGAGCGCCTCGCCGCCAAACCCTGCGAGCGCCAAAGCTATGCAGGCGCCCGCGCGCACGATCACGCCGACGATTTCGATCTCGCTCAGGCGCCGGAAGGCCATCCGTCGCTGAAGCGTCGCAATCGGCACGGTGTTGAGCGGCGCGATCAGACACAGAGGGGCGATCATGCGAACGAACAGGGCAGTCCGCTCGCCGAAGACGGGGGCGACGATCAGGCTCGCGATAATCAGGGTGAGGACGGCGAGCGCAAAGCCCGCGATCAGCCCCAGCGCCATCGCCGTACGCAGGTGATCGCGATCGAGCGTTTTGCGCTGTACGAGCGCATTGCTCAACCCGCCCGCACCGATCACGTAGGCGACTTCCTGAGCGATCACCGCGATCGCGAAGCGGCCGAATTCGGCCGGCGCGACGAGATGCGCAAGCACGACGATCGAGCCGAGGTTGACGAGCTCCACCGTGGGCCGAGAGATCGCCGACCAGCGAATGCCGTGGGCGGCCGCCGCCCGCAGCGCATTCTCTCCCGGCTCCTCTGCGCTCATGGCAGCGACGGGTCGCGCCCGCCGCGCACGCCGTCTAGGGCTCGACTGGCAGCGGTCAACATCCGTCCGATCCGCTCCCGCACGGCCTCGGGCAGGCCCAGGATCGCCACCCACACGAGTGCCCGCCGATTGGTGGCGGCGCCGATGTCTCGGAGCCCGCGGCGCAGCGACTGGCGGAACACACGCCGCGCCTCGAGCGGCCGGCCTTCGTCGACAAGCGCGCGAGCGGTCCTGAACAGGTCGTCCGCGATCGCGCGATCGCTCACGTCGGCCGCGTACCAGCGTCGGACCTGCCGGGAGCACTGCTCGACCAGATCGACCTGCAGGGTCATGTTTTTGTCGTGATGGCGCCAGCTGAGCAGGGTGCGGGGGTCGTAGTAGAAGCGGGCACCGGCGCGCAGGCAGCGAAACCAGTACTCGTAGTCCTCTGCCGCGAAGTTCTCCACGAACGGCCCGAGACGCTCGAACAGCGAGCGTCGGATCACCACTGAGGGCGCACACACCACGCATCCGCGATACAGCGCGTCCCTGAGCGCCGCCCCGTCCAGCAGCGCCACGCCGGGTGGGCGAACGTGCTCGCCCGCCACGCGACCAATCACCCGAGCGTGCCCGAACAGCACGTCCGCCTCTGGGTGCCGTCGCATCGCCTCGGTCTGCCACTCGAGCTTATGCGGCTCCCATACGTCGTCGGCTCCGCACATGGCCACGAAGTCGCCGTGCGCCGCCTGGAAGGCGACGTTGAACGCCGCCGGCGCACCGCGATTGCTCTGGGTGATGACGTTGATGCGCTCGCCGAACCGCTCGAGCTCGCGCGCAGTTCCGTCGGTGGACCCGTCGTCGACCACCACGACCTCGTACGGTGGGAGGGTCTGTCCGAGAATCGACTCCAAGGCCTCGGCGATCCACTCCTCGGCCTGATAGGCGGCCACGACGACCGAGATGGACGGTCCGGGCTCTGTGGGCATGTCGCCGATAAAACGAGTCACCGAGATGGGTTCTTGCGTACGCGTGCCTCCGGGAGCGCATGTCTCGACGCGTAAGTTGACCTCGGTGGCAGCCGTTGATTCTGTTGTGTCGTCTACCGCAGTCGAACGTCGGGAATCATCCCAGGGCGCGCAGAAAGGTGGGGGGAATGCGCTTGCGGCCGCCGCCCCACCGACCAGCAGCCGCTTCGTCGAGATCAGCTGCAGGGCACTCGACGTGATCGGCGCGGCCATGCTGCTCGTCCTGGCGGCGCCGCTGCTCTGCGCGATCGCGATCGCGATCCGGCTCGACTCCCCCGGCCCGGCCGTGTTCCGCCAGCAGCGTGTCGGAAGGGGCCGCAAGCCTTTCACGGTCAACAAGTTCCGCTCGATGTTCGATGGCGCCGCGCACGACCGACACCGAGAGTTTGTGCTCGGTCTGATCAAAGGAGAGTCGCCGCGCCACGAGCCCTCGGTCGGCGAAACGACCAAGCTGGATCTCTCCGATCGTGGGACCGCTGGCCATGAGACCGCTGACCGGGACGCATCCGGCGAGGAGTCGGCTGCCCCCTATTACAAGATGATCACCGACCCGAGGGTCACCCGGATGGGCCGTCTGCTCAGGCGCTCAAGCCTCGACGAGTTGCCCCAGCTGTGGAACGTGCTGCGCGGCGACATGTCGCTCGTCGGCCCACGACCGCCGATCCCGTACGAGGTCGATCACTACCCACCCGAGTGGTTCGACCGCTTCGCTGTCAAGCCGGGCATAACCGGGCTCTGGCAGGTGAGCGGCCGCTCGCAGGTGACGATCGAGGAGATGATTCGCCTCGACGTCGAATACGCGCATCGGCGTTCACTGCGGCTCAACCTGTGGATCCTGGTGCGGACGGTCCCCGCCGTACTGGGTGCGCGCGGGGCCTGGTGAGGTCCTGAGGCCCGGTCACGCGGTACGCACGGTTCGAGCGCGTTGGCCTGGTGGGTGTGGGGCGCATAGCGCGCAAGTCTGCGGACCGCTCTGTCGAGAGAGTTGCGGTTGAGGTCCATCAGCGTGATGCGCCGTGACCGGGAAGCGACACTCATCCAACAACCGCCCCGTCGCGACCCCCGACGTCGAGATGGCGATCGGCATGCTTCCGCGTAGCTGTTGAGGATCATCGCGCGATCCCCTGTTTCGTTTGCCGGGCGAGCGTGCCAGTTCCGTCCCGCTCGCAAGGGACGAAGCCCCGGGATCTGCGTCAGGGCCGCGTGAACGTTTCCGCTTGGCTCGACTGAGCGGGTGCTTGCCGAGACTCAGCTTGTGCGTTCGATGTCGTCCTGACCGGGTGCGAACTTGCCAGTCGTGTCGACGCTTCGTTCCGGGTGGAAAGCGGAAGCCACGGCCTCGGACGGGCGTCTGACACCCGCGCGGTCGATCCTGTGACCAAAATGCTCGCCCCGAGCGGCTGCGCACCGTCTCGTGGCACCGAAGGCCGCGGCCGTGTGTTTTTGTACTCTGCTTGCATTCCGGGCCCCGCTCATCACTCCAGAATCCGGTCAGCTAGATTCTGTGGCGGATGCGCATGCGGACCACGCTCACGATCCTGGCCCTCGCCGCCGGCCTGACGCTGCCGACCGTCACCGCCTCCGCTCATACCGCCATGCTCCCGGTCGTCAGGTGCCCCACGACGTACGGCTACAACGGCCCGCACCAGGGCACACCGGGCGAGCTGACGGTGACTTCCAACACCACGACAGAGGGGCTCGCTGCATACACGAACACGCAGGACTACCTTCTCGCACCCGCGGGTATGAGCTGTGCTGGCTTCGTAGCCGCTGATGGCGGCACCTCAGTCACAACCTGGCCGCGCGGCGATGCCAAACCGGAGCACTACAGTCACGAGGCTGGCCTGACACTGTTCATCGAGCCGGCCTGCGCATCTTGCCGGGCCGTAGAAGCGTGCCCCTTCTTCAGTGCGTTCGCCCAGAACCTTGGGTTCCCATGCGAAAGCGGGACCCCCGCCGACGAGAAGGTCTACCGGCTGAGGTCGAATATTGCGCTATTCGAAGATCCTCCCGGCGTGCGAGGCTCCGGCTGGCCGAGCGGCGGAAGCTACACGGCGAACGGGCTAGTCGGCATCGAAAACGCTCCCGCTCACATTGACCAACTCGTCTTCCGATCCACCTGCACGCTTCCGGCATTCCAGCGGTCCCTCTGCACGACCAGCCTGAACCACACGATCGACCGCTACGCCTAGCCGCGAGCGAGCCGGATCGAGCTCCCTGGCGACCGCGAGAGCACCCGTTGACCACTGCTTATGCGTGGATGCGAGCGCGTTCGCGGACGCGGGTCACGCCACCGTCACGGACGAGGCCCCTGTCTGGCGATCGGCGGGGCAAGGGCTTCCACAATGCCCCACAGGAGCGAGGGTGAGCCGATGATCAGTTTGCTCTCGGAAGTCATCCGAAGGGGCGTCTGAGGCTTGCTCATCAACGCGCTCGCCTCCTCGCATCAAGCGAGCACCTCGCAGGGTACCGGTCAGATCACCACTTGGACGACGAGCGGCAGTCAAGCTGGTACCTCAACGCTGCGCTCGCTCTCCACGACAAAGCAAGCCGCCTGCCAGCGATAGTTCCGCTCTTAATGCTCCCAGCGAGCGTGGTGAGCCCTGCCCTGCGGCCGCTCCGCCAAGCTACGCGCGCAGCGCGCCGCCTACGGCGGGGTCGGCGACCGACGGCGAGCGCTCCCGCCAGCGGACGCGCCCTGCCGCCAGCTCGCGGGAGGGCCGTACGTTGCCCTCGGGCCCAGCCGCCGCGATCGTGGTCAGCGCAGCCACCAAGAAGAACGTATAAGGCGCCTCGGTAAAGCCCATCGAGTCGAACAGGGCACACACCACTAAGAAGGCCACGCACCCGGCCGAGGCCGCCAGCGCCAGCGAAGATACGGTCGGCCCGCGCGTTCGGATCGCCGGTCGCGCGAGGACGATCGACGCGAGGATCATCCACACGAAGGCGAGCAGTCCGACGAACCCAGTCTCCCACAGTTCGTCGATGTACTGGTCGTCATTGATCCGGAACTGGCTCGGTTGATCGGCGTTGAGCGAGCCGTAGCCGCGACCGAACAGCGGATGGGTGAGGATGTCTGGGGTGACGCCCGAGACGTCGCCCTCGCGGTGTGCCGTGGAGCCGCTGTTGACGTCAGCGTTCAGGTTCACCAGCGACCCGAGCGTCCCAGGCGAGGCGATGTGCACGGCTCCGAGGATCACGACCAGCCCGATCGGCACTAAGCGCAAGACCTGACGCGGCCGGTAGCACGCGATGTAGAGGACCAGCACAACCGGCACCAGCAGCGCGGTCTTGCGGTCGGTGGCGACCGCCGCGACCACCATCAGCCCGACCGCGATCGCGTTCAACCACCAGGCCTTGCGGGAGGTGGCGTCTAGCACGCGCACCAGCGCGAACGGCATCACCATCATCAGCATCGCCGTAGCTGCGAGCCCGTGCTGTGTGGGGCCAACTACCGTGAGCCGGCCTTCTTCGATGTTGCCGGACGGGTGGATGTCGGTTGGCGACGGAGTGACCGTACCGATGTGCCCTAGCAGAGCGCGGCTCCATTCGTAGAAGACGTTGTAGCCGGTATGTCGCTCGACAAGCATCCCGAGCGACATCAGCGCGCCCAGCCCGATCATATAGCTGACGAAGCCCCTGAGATCCTCGAAGCGCAGCGCGGTGAGGGCGAACCATGCAAGCATCAGGAACGAGACGAGCAGCGCGAAGCGCTTCTCGGAGAGCTGGAACTCGCCCAGGTTGATGATCCGCGGCGCGTCGAAGAAGAGACTCGCCACAGCAACCGCCAGGAAGATGCAGGCAGCACTGACGAACAGCTTCGACCGGCGTGTGCGCATGAACGCCCGCTGGTCGCCCCCGAGCAGGAGCCAGGCCAGCACGAGGACGATGATCGCGAAGCGATCGATGTGCGAGTCGACCGGCAGATGCACATTCAGTTCGATCGAGTCGATCGGGACGAGGAAGACCATCGCCACGAAGCCGGCGAGCAGCCACGGCAGCGGGCGCCTGGTGTGAGGGAAGGCGTCGCGTGCGGGCGTCTGCTGCCGTCGCGATGGCTCCCCCCGCGACGCGCGCGTAGGGTCGGTGGTCGCGGGCCGGTGCTTCAGACGAGCTCGATCTGCGACGGCCGTCGCTTCGCCCATGACCTAAGCGCTCGGATTGGTGCGGGAGACGCTCACTGGAGGCTCCGCACGGGGACAGCAGTGGAGCGCTCGCCCTCCGGCGTGTCGGGATCGAGCGGAGCGCCTCGGGAGTCGTACACGCGATCGTAGATACGCCCTTGTCGAAGCGCACCGCCGGCCGCGACCTCACCGTTGTGGCCGCGGTCGTGCAGCCCGGACTGCTCCAAGTCTTCCAGGTTCTCCAGCTCGGCACTCGCGCGCCAGACTTTGCGAAAGCGGGTCAGCACCAGCAACGCCACGCACCACAGCGCGAACACGGCCACGAACACCATCGCTGCAAGTGTCTTGCTGATGCCGCCGTCGACGACGCCACCGGTCGCCGGGCCGAGCTGACGGATCGCCACCCGCGAGCGCACCGGTATGCCGTCCGCCGACTCGACACCCGCGACGTACTGCTGCAGGGCGACAGCGGCCGCATTCGCCAGCGCGACCGCCTGGGTGGTGTTCGGCGCCTGGGTGTTGATCGTGACCGTCGGCAGGTTCCCCTGGCTTTCGTAGTTGAGCCGGTACGGCTTGGTCTCTCCCGTGATCTCGACGTTGCGCTTGAGCGCGGTCGGCTCCTGTTCAACGCGCGGCTCGGCGGCGTTGACAGGCCCGGCGGCGTAGAGCTGATCGCCGGACAGGCCCACCTGCTTGCCGATCACTTCGAGGATCGCCGGGGAGGTCATGAAGTTCGCGTAGACCTCAGCGCGCGCGCTCAACGCTTCGAACGACTGCGAGACGCTGCCCAGCGACGATGGTTCCGAGTCCACCAGCACCTGTGTCGTGGCGGCCGAGTACTGCAACGACCGAGCCTGCAGCTTCCCACCGCTGAAGGTGTAGACGCTGAGCACAGCCGCGAGCGCAGCAACCAGAGCCCCCAGTCCCAGCAACCAAGGTCTTCTTCCCAGCTCTCTAAGTGCGCGTGCCAGCTCCATCTGGATCCTCGACCTGAATGAACGCCGCCGAGTCGGCGTTTTTTGCGACGCCGCTGCAAGCGAGCGAATCGCGGGATCGTTTGTCAGAACGTGCAGGATCGGCGTGGAGCACCGTGAGCGGCATGAACGCTGGGAGGTCAAACGCGCCGGACGTGGTGATGGTGCTCGAGAACAACACCTACCCGCGCGACGCCCGCGTTCGCCTCGAGGCCGAGAGCTTGGCCGAGGCGGGTCTCGTGGTCGAAGTACTCGCTCCCCGCCAGCAAGACCGCCCCGCCCACGAGGTCATCGGCGGCGTGCGCGTGACCCGTCTGCCCCTGCCCGACGGCCAGGGAAAGCTGCTCGGCACCGCGGTCGAGTATCTCGCGGCGTGCCTGGTGATCGGGCCCGCCGTCACGCGACGCCTGCTGACCAAGAGGCAGGGCATCCTGCACGTGCACAACCCGCCCGACTTGTTCTTTCCGCTGCTGTGGCTCGCGCGTCGGCGCGGCTGGTCCACCGTCTTCGATCATCACGACGACGCAGCCGGCATGCTGCGAGACAAGATCGGGCGAACGACGTTCCTGGAGTCGGTGCTGGCGTGGATGCGCCGCCAGTCTGCACGTGCGGCAGACCTCACGATTACGACCAACGACACACAGCGCGAGCTCGTCGAAGGCGACGCCCGCCGCGTCGCCGTCGTACGCAACTGCCCGCCTGTGTGGTTCGCCAATCACCGCTCATCTGCGCCCTCGGGTCGCGTCAGGCTTGTGTTCCTCGGCGAGATCGGCGAGCAGGATCGCGTGGAGCGAGCGATCGACGTCCTCGCCGAGCTGCTCGGCAATCACGGAGTCGACGCCGAGCTCTTGGTCGTCGGTGACGGCCCACGGCGCGAAGCGATCGAAGAGCGGGCTCGGCGCCTGGACCTCGCTGGGCGCGTCCACGTCACCGGGTGGGTACCTTACGAGCAGGTTCCGGAGCTGCTCGCCTCGGCCCACATCGGTCTCGACACCGCCCCTCCGACCGACGTCAACAGCGGCTCGACGATGGTCAAGATCCGCGAGTACCTCGTCATCGGGCTACCGGTCGTGGCGACCGCCTTGCGCGAGACGATGATTACGGGGGGCGACGCGGTCGTGGCGATCGAGGAGGACTCGGTCGCGGCGTTCGTCGGTCCGCTGTATGAGCTGCTGAGCTCGGCCGAGGCATGGCGCGCGAGCGCCGACAGGGCGAGGGCGCGGGGCATGGAGCTGCTCTGGCCGGCACAGGGAGAGCGGCTGCTCGCGGCGTATAGCGCCGTGGGCGCGATATGAGCCGCATCGAGGAGGGCCGATGCGATCGGACCCGTCGCCGCGGCCGGGGCATGCGGACCCACACGCTCTCATGCCCGCAAGCTGACCTCACGGCTCTGCGTTGTTCTGACGTGGAGCGAAAGTCGGGGCCTACGGTCAGCGTGATCGTGCCCTGCTACAACTACGGCCGCTTCCTGGAGGGGTGCGTCACGAGCGCCCTCTCTCAAGAGGGCGTGCTGAGCAAGGTGCTTGTGATCGACGACTGCTCGCTCGATGACAGCGCCGACACGGGCCGGCGCTTGGCCGAACGCGAGGATCTCGTCGAGTTCCGCGCGCACGACGCGAACCTGGGACTGATGGCGACGGTCAACGAGGGGTTCGAGTGGGCGCAGGGCGAGCACGTCGTCGTGCTGGATGCCGACGACCTGCTGCTCCCCGGGGCGCTGCGCAGAGCCGCGACCGTGTTGGAGAGACATCCGCACGTCGGCCTGGTATACGGGCGAGCGCTCTACGCCCACGAGGGTCGCCCGCTTCCAAAGCCGTCGCGCCGCTGGCGCAGCACTGCCGTGTGGGCCGGCGCCGACTGGCTGAGGCTGCGCTGTCGTGCCAGTCACAACTGCGTGCCGATGCCGACTGCGATGATGAGGCGCAGCGTCCAGCAGGCTGTCGGGATCTATGACCTGACCTGCAACCACACGCACGACCTGAACATGTGGCTGCGAATCGCCGCCGTGGCCGACATCGCCCACGTGCGCGCACACCAGGCGATCTATCGGGTCCACGAGGACAGCCTGTCCCACCGGCAGGACGGGCCGCTCGAGCGGCTGCGCGAACGGCGCGTGTGTTTCGACGCGTTCTTCGCCAGCTGTGCCGAGCCCATCGCCGAACGCGAGCGGCTGCAGGAGACGGTCTCGCGCGCGCTCGCCCGCCAAGCGCTGTGGCGGGCCAGCCGAGCCGTCGACCGCGGGGAAGACGAACGCCTCGTCGAGGAGCTGGTCGAGTTCGCCTTCGACATCCACCCCGATGCCGGGCGCCTGCCAGAGTGGCGCGGGCTGCGGCTGCGCCGCCGGATCGGCCCCGGACGCTCTCTGATCTTCCCCCCATTCCTTTTCACCGGCGCGCTGCACCGAGCGCGCGCCCACGCCGGCTGGGCCCTGATGGGGCTCAGAGGGACATAGGCCCAGAGCGATCGGACCGAGCGGCCGAGAGGACATGGAGCGCCGATGGGACACGACATGAGCGGTCAAACCGACGGGCGCGACTACGCGATTTATGCGCCAACCCCCTGGGACGGGCCGACGCAGGCCGCCCACAACCTCGCCCGCGCCCTGGCCGAGCGCCATCGCGTGCTCTACATGGACCCGCCCGCGAGCCCGCTCAGTCCGTTCCGGTACGGCCTGCGTCACAATTCCTGGCCGCAGCTGCGGACCGTCCTCGATCGCCGTGTGCGCCGTGCTGGCCGCTTGGCCGTTTTCACCCCTCTGGTCCTGCCTCCGATTCGCCACCCGCGCGCACGCGCGCTCTCGCTGCCAGCCCTCCGTCGCCAGTTCGGGTGGGCCGTCCGCGGAGCGGGACTGCGGCGGCCCGTGATCGTGGCTTGGCAGGATCTCGCCGAGCTCAGCGGCGTCGTGGACGAGCGGCTGCGCGTAGCGATGGTGATGGACCATCCGGCCGGCGGCGCCGCGTTGATGGGTCTCGATCCGGCGGAGGCCGAGGCGGAGACGACAGCGCTGTGCACGGCCGCCCAACTGGTGTGCACGACCTCACGGGCCGTGCAGGAGCTGCTCGCCGAAAGGGGCTGGCAGAGCGAGTTCCTGCCGTTCGGCTTTCCCGAGGACCTCGCCGACGCGTTCGACCGGGCCACGCCGCCGCCCGAGTACGAGACCCTGCCGCGACCGATCCTCGGCTACACCGGCGGGATCGATGACCGGCTCGACTTCGAGCTGGTGCTAGCGCTCGCCGACCGTTTCAGGGAGGGCTCGATCGTGTTCGTCGGATCGGTCAGCCCCCGCCTGTCGGCCTCCTCGCACGAGGCGCTCGGCGCGCGGGCTAACGTCCATCTGCTCGGCTCCCGACCCCGCGAGCAGCTGCCAGGCTACGTCCGCCACCTTGACGTGGCGCTGATGCCTTACCGGGAGACCCTGTTCACGCGCTACCAGTCGCCGATCAAGCTGTGGGAGTACCTATATGCCGGCCCGCCGATCGTCGGCACCGGATCGGTCGCTTTGCGCGGCTACCCACCGCCGCTGGTCGACTACGCGGAGAGCGGCGAGGAGGCATTGCGGATGGTGGAACGCGCGCTCGCCGACCCGGCGGTCGGCCGCGAGGAGCGTCGGCGTTTCGCACTGGCGAACACCTGGCGCGACCGCGTCGAGCAGCTCGACGCCCTCGTGGACCGGCGGCTGAATCCCGCCCTCGGCGGACAGAGCAACGGCGAGGTGGGCTCTACGCGCGCAAAGCCGGGTATTCGATCGCCACGATAGCCGGAGATCGAAGGAGATGCAGAGCGACAGCCCGGATATGGTCGACCTCGGGATCGTCGTTGTCTCGGCCAACTCGGCCCATTGGCTCGAGCGGTGCCTGACGAGCGTGTTCGACCACGCCGGCGATGCGCGGATCGAGGTGGTCGTCGTCGACAACGCCTCGACCGACGGCACCCGCGAGCTGGTCGAAGCGAACTTCCCGCAGGTGAAGGTCATGAGCGCCCCCAATCGCGGGTTCGCGGCCGGCAACAACCGTGGGCTGGAGTCACTCCGCGCGCGCTACCTGCTGCTGCTCAACCCCGACACCGAGGTGCTCGACGGCACGTTTGGCGAGCTCATCGGATTGCTCGACGCCAGGCCGCGCATCGGCGTCGCCGGAGTGCGCCAGCTGAGGCCGGACGGCACTCTGTGCCTGTCGATCCACCGCTTTCCGAGCGTGACCAGAGCGCTCGGGGAGGCGTTTGCAAGCGAGCGCTGGCCGGTCCATCCGGCGTGGGCGGGCGAGCGCGAGCTGAACCCGGACGCCTACGCGCGCGAGGGCCAGTGCGACTGGCCGACCGGCGCCTTCCTGCTCGTACGCCGCGAGGCCCTGCTTGGCGCAGGGCTGCTCGACGAGCGCTTCTTTCTGCTCTGCGAGGAGCCAGACCTGTGCCTGCGCGTCAAGCGCGCGGGCTGGCAGGTGTGGCATCTGCCGCGGATGGCGATCGTCCATCACGCCGGCAAGCACGGCAACCGGCCACGGATGCTGGCCCAGGAAGCGTACGCGCGAAGGCAGTACGCGCGCAAGCACTTCGGCCCCACCCATCGCCGGCTATACCTGGCGGCGCTGGCAACGCGTTACCTGATCCGCGCCGCCGGACCAGGTGGAGGCGGCAAGGAGGCGGCCGCCCGACGCGCAGGCGCCAGACGCGCCCTGCTCACCTTGATCGGGCGTGCCGAGCCGCCCTTCGGCGCGCCGCCCCACACAGCAGTGAGCCCGACTGTGTCTCGAGTTATCGGTTCAGACTCGGTTCGCCACTGAGCCCAACATCAACAGTTTCGCGCATGCCGGCGGCCGCGACCTCGCCGTAGACCTGCAGCAGGCGCCGGCCGGCCATAGTCCAGGTGAGCTCCGGCGCCGCCACCAGGCAACCGGCGCGCAGGTCGGCGAGCCGTCCGGGGTCGTTCGCGAGCAGCGTCAGCTGCCGGGCGAGCGTCTGGACATCACCAACGGGATGGACGAGCGCGTTGCGGTTGTGGACGCAGGCCTCGGCGCAGGCTTCGGAGACGAGCGGTACGCAGGCGCTGCCGATAGCCTCCAGGCAGACGAGAGCTGAGCCCTCCTCGATGCTCGGCAGCATCAGGGCATCGCTTGAGCGCATCAGCTCGGGGACGTCACGGCGATGGCCCAGCACCTGGACGCTGGGGTGCGCAAGCATGGCGGCGAGCTTCTGTTCGTACTGCGGCAGGAACTCGCCGGCGATGCGGAACGTGCCGGTGCGGCTGGCGGAGGAGCGCAGCCACGCTTCGAGCGCGAAGTGCAGGCCCTTGCGCACGGCACAGACGCCCACGAACAGCGCCTGCAGCCCCGCTCCCTCTTCGCGTTGGCGCTCAGCCGGAAAGTAGACGCGCTCGTCGTATCCGTAGGCGTGGCGAATCAGCCGCTCGGCGGCGAAGCCCTCGTTGCGGAACGTCTGTGCGACGAAGTCCGACGGGCAGAGCAGATAGTCGGCGAGGTCGTATTCCGCTTCCTCCTTGCGTAGCTTGGAGGCGCTGTAGGCGTGCTCCTGGTCGGCCGGCAGGGCGACGCCGATCCGCTCGCACTCCCGCGCGACGACCTCGTAGGCGAAGCGCGTGTGCGCGTTGGGCCGCTCGACGACGGTCGCGATGCCCAGGCGCCTGGCCGTGCGGAGGGTCTGCAGGCCCGCGAGCGGCCACGTATGGACTACGTCGACGCGGTCGCGAAGTCCGGGCAGCGCGCGCGCGACGATGCGATCGTGGAGGGCCAGCGCTCTGAGCGTCCCAAGCACCCGGTAGGGGATGCGCACCCTCCCCCGCGCTAGCGTGGTGCGCGTCCTGACACTCTCGGGCAACGGCCGGTGAACGGCGCCCGCATAGACCGTCACCTCCCCGCCGGCCTCGGCCACACCGGCGGCCTCGCACCAAGCGGTCGTGCAAATCCTGTCGGCGCCGATCTTGTGTGGAAAGCTCTGCAATACCCGGACGGCCACCGCTGTCCATAGAACGGGAAGGCTCGAGTCATTCTTTCGGCAACCGACATCGACCCCGAGGCGACGCGCAAGCGCGTGGGCTTGACCTCGCCTCCTCACTCCGGCCAGGAGCGGCTGCTCGCCGCACTGGAGCGCGCCTATCCGGTGCGCTTCGAGCAAGCTGAGCCCGCGGATCTGGGCAGCCTCGACGGCCTGCTTGTGCTGGGCCCCGGACCCGCAGCAACAAATGCGCCGGCCCGCCTCCCACGCTTGACGCTTCCGGACGCCGTCGAGCGGCGAGGCTCCGACGCGCACGCGAGCGGAACGCATGCGAACGACGCAAGCTTGCCGGCCGCGGCCGAGAACCTTCCTCTGGTCGTCCTGGCTGACGAGCCCGGCATGGCTAGGTCGCTGCGTGGCCAGGCGATTGCGGAGACGGCGACGGCAGAGGAGAGGCTTAGTCCGGGACCTGGGAGCACGGTCCTGGCCAGCGTGGAGGACAAGCCTGTCTGGTGGCGGGGGGACGCAACTGTCGCGGTGAGGGAGACCGCCCCCGCCATCACCCCCAGCGGCTCCGGCAGCAGCGCCTCCTACAGCGCCTACCCACTGGCGAGCATGCAAGAAGGCGAAGCACTGCGTGATCACCTGCGCATCGGCCGCTTCATGGGCCTGTTGCCGCTGGTGAGCTTCCTGGAGGAAGTGCTCGGGGCGGACGGGTGGAGGCTGCCGGGACCGCGCGCGGCCTTCGTCATCGACGACCCCAACCTGCACCGGCCGTCGTACGGGTTCCTCGACTACGCGGAGCTTGCGGCCCACGCAGACGCGCACGGCTATCACGTGGCGCTCGCAACCGTCCCGATCGACGGCTGGCTGGCCGATCGCAGGGCGGCTGCGCTGTTGGCGGGCAATCCACAAGCGCTATCACTGGTCATGCACGGCAACGACCACCTCGCGCGCGAGCTCGATCGCCTGGACACCGACCCGCGTGCGGAGCGTGCGATGGCGCAGGCCCTGCGACGGATCGCCGGGCTGGAGCGCCGTGCCGGGGTGAGCGTCGATCGTGTGATGACTCCACCCCACGGCGCCTGCTCGGAGACGGCCCTGCAGGCGATGTTCAGGCTCGGCATCGAGGCGGTGTCCGCCGCCCCTCCCTATCCGTGGCGTGTTGGCTTGCCGACGGCGACGCCGCTCGCCGGGTGGCATCCGGCAGAGTTGGTCGCGGGCGGCCTGGCCGCGCTGCCCCGTTATGCGCTGGGCGCGCCGAGGGAGGAGCTGGCGCTGCGGGCGATGCTTGGACAGCCGCTGATCCTCTACGGGCACCACGACGACTTCGCGCAAGGGCTCGATGTGCTCGCGCAGGCAGCGACCGAGATCGGTCGTCTCGGAGACGTGCGCTGGGAATCGCTTGGCAACATCGCTCGCGGCAGCTACGAGACCTGGCGACAGGGAGAGACGCTGCTCGTCAGGATGCACGCCCGCCGGATCGCGCTCGACGTTCCGGCTGGCGTGCGAACGCTGCGCGTACATGTCCCCGAACCGACGGGCGGAGCGGCCGGGCACCGGCTGACCTACGCCGGTGGCGAACTGGAGGTGGCCTTTGTGGACGGTGTCGGCATCTCCGAGCCCCTGGCGGTCGCCGCGAGGCCCGCGGCGCCAGCCGCCGAGCCAGCGGATGATGCTGCCGGCCCGACGCGCGTCGAGCTGACGCTGGCGGCCGACCGGCCGCTCGATCCCACCAACGTGCCGGCGCCCGGCTTCACGCCTTGGCCCTGGATCAGACGCGCTCTGGTCGAGGGACGCGACCGTATGCAGGCCAGCAGGCCACAAGTTCGCGCGCGTGGCGGACGTTGACTTGGAGGTGGCACGGCAGCTGCTCTTGATCTCTCCTGTCCGCAACGAGGCGGCACACATCGAGCTGATCGCCGAAGCCGTGCGGCGTCAGACGCGACCACCGGATCTGTGGGTTGCAGTGGACGACAACTCGACCGACGAGACCCCCGCGATCCTGGCGAGACTGGCCCAGCGGATCGACTTCCTGCGAGTTGTGAAGGCGCCGCCGGCCAAGTCGCGGATGCCGGTCAAGGATCGTCTGGCGACAGCAGCCGCGCCGCGGACCTTCAACGTCGGATTGAACAGTGTGGACTGGCGGTCGTTCAGCTATATAGCCAAGCTCGACGGAGACACAGAGCTGCCGCCGGACTACTTCGAGCGGCTGCTGGCCGAGTTCGAGCGAGACGCCGGGCTGGGTCTGGCCGGAGGTGTCTACGCAGACCCGAACCCGGAGGCGACCGGCGAGGAGGATGCCTGGAAGGTCGTGCCGATCCCGGTCGAGCACCACGTGCCGGGCACCTTGAAGTGCTACTCGATCGCCTGCTTCCAGGCCATCGGCGGCGTTCAGGAGCGGCTGGGATGGGACACGATCGACGAGACGTACGCGCGCATGCGGGGGTTCCGCACGCGTGCGTTCCCGGACCTCGTAGCACGCCACCACCGGCCGTGGGGGAGCGCCGACGGCACGCTCAGGGGCCGTGCGCGGCACGGCAGGTGCGCCTACATCGTCCACTTCACGCTGCCGTGGGTGACACTGCGCTCATTCAAGGTCGCGCGCGCGCGACCTCAGGGGCTTTCGGGCCTGGCCTTCTTCTACGGTTACGCGAGCTCGCCGTTCCGCCGGATCCCTCGAGTGGAGGACCGCGAGTTCCGCCGATTCGTAAGGCGCGAGCTGCGCGAGCGCGCACGGCGCGAGCTCACTGTGCAAACGGCTCGCGGCAGAGGACTCGTCGCTGCCCCCACGCGCGAGCGCTGAGCCGGCCGTGTGTGGCATCGCCGGCATCGCACGGGCCTCCCGAGCCCCGGTCGAGCGCGAGACGCTGGAGCGGATGTGCGCTGCACAGGCCCATCGTGGGCCGGATGACCGCGGCCTGCATCTCGACGAGGGGATCGGTCTGGGGATCCAGCGTTTGCGCGTGATCGACCTGGTGACGGGCGATCAGCCGGTCCACAACGAGGATCGCTCGGTGACGGTGGTGCTGAACGGCGAGATCTACAACTTCCAGGAGTTGCGCCGCCGGCTGCGAGCGCGCGGCCACCACTTCGCCACAGAGGGCGACACCGAGGTGATCGTGCACCTGTATGAGGACCTCGGGCCTGCTTGCGTGCGCGAGCTGCACGGGATGTTCGCGTTCGCCCTGTGGGATGACAGGCGTCGCCAACTGCTGCTGGCACGCGACAGGGTGGGCAAGAAGCCGCTCTTCTACAGCGAGCGGCCGGGCGCACTCAGCTTCGCGTCGGAGCTAGGCGCCCTGCTGGCCGACCCGGAGGTACCGCGCGAGATCGACCATCGGGCGATCGACGCGTACCTGGCCTATCGCTGCGTGCCAGCGCCGATGAGCGCGTTCGCGGCCGTGCGCAAGCTGACGCCGGCGAGCACGCTGCTCTACCGAGACGGCGCGGCGCGGATCGAACGCTACTGGCAATTGGACTACTCGTCCAAGCGGCGCGGCGAGTCCGAGCGAGAGGTCTGCGAGCGGCTGCGCGACAATATCCGACGGGCGGTGCACAGAAGGATGGTCGCGGACGTGCCGATGGGAGCGTTCCTGTCGGGCGGCATCGACTCTTCGGCGGTGGTGGCAGCGATGGCCGAGAGTTCGTCCGAGCCGGTCAAGACGTTTTCGATCGGCTTCGAGGACGAGCGCTTCAACGAGCTGCCCCAGGCGCGGCTGATCGCTTCGGAGTTCGCGACCGACCATCACGAGCTGATTGTGCGTCCCGACGCCGTCGAGATGCTGCCCCACGTGATACGCCATTACGGCGAGCCTTTCGCCGACCATTCGGCGCTTCCGTCTTTCTATCTCGCGCGCTTCGCCAGCGAACACGTGACGGTGGCGCTCAACGGTGACGGTGGCGACGAGAGCTTCGGCGGTTACCAGCGCTACACGACTAACCTCGCGCTCGCGGCGCTCGACCGACTGCCTCGCATGCTGCGCGAGGCCGTTGGGGCAGGTGCGCGGCGAGTCCCGCTGGGGGGTGATCCGCGGCGCATGCGCAGCCGGCTGGGCCGCTTCGCGGTCGCGCTGGCGCTCGACCGTGCAAGCCGCTATGTGGCGGCGAGGTCGGTGTTCGCCGCCGCCGATCGCGCCCGACTGTATACGCCTGAATACAGCGCGATACTCGGACCGACGCGCGCCGACGAGGCGGTGCTGACACCGTGGCGCTCGTCGCAGGCAAGCGAGTTGCTCGACCGGTTCCTGGACGTGGACGTGAACAGCTACCTGCCGGACGACCTGCTGACAAAGATCGACATCGCCACGATGGCCCACTCTCTCGAGGGGCGCTCGCCGCTGCTCGACCACGAGCTGATGGAGTTTGCCGCATCGCTGCCTGCCGACCTGAAGGTGGCTCGCGGCCAGGGCAAGCGGATCCTGCGATCGGCGCTGCGCGGCTGGATCCCCGATCGGATCCTCGACGCCCCCAAGCGCGGCTTCGAGCTGCCCGTCGCGCGATGGCTGCGAGACGATCTGCGCGAGTACTCCCGCGAGACGCTGCTCGACTCGTGTGCCACCTCGCGGGGCTGGTGCCGGGAGCAGGAGGTGCTCAGACTGCTCGACGAGCATGCAGCCGGCAGCCACGATCACGGTCTGCGCATCTGGACCCTGCTGATGCTCGAGCTCTGGTATCGGGAGACCGCCCGGGGGGCTGAATGGCACGCCACGGGCCTGCGTTCAGCGCACGACGGCGCTCTCGTCAGCGGCAGCTCTTAGCATCGCGAGGGCACGGCACATGTCACGCCAGTTGATCCTCACATTCCACGGTTTGGGAGAGCCTCCGCGCTCCGCAGCGGAGTCGGAGCGCCGGGTTTGGGTGCCAGTGCAATGGCTGCAGGCGATCCTCGACGCGCTGCCGGCAGGCGGAGTGCGACTCGCCTTTGACGACGGCAACGCGAGCGACGTCGAGCACGCCCTGCCGATGATCGCGCAGCGGGGCATGCGCGCACATTTCTTTCCGCTGACCGGAAGGATCGGGGCCGCAGGATATCTCGGCGAGCATGACATCGTCCGGCTGCGCGACGCGGGGATGGTGATCGGCAGCCACGGCGTGCACCACTGCCCGTGGCGCAGGCTGGACGATCGAGAGCTGTTCGACGAGCTGGACGTTTCTCGGCGCGAGCTCTCACGCATCGTCGGCAAAGAGGTGACCGATGCGGCATGCCCGTTCGGCTCGTACGATCGCCGTGTGCTGAAGGCGCTGCGCGCCGCGGGCTACCGCCGAGCTTTCACGAGCGACGGCGGTCCGGCTCGGACGAGCTCATGGCTCGCGCCCAGGACCACCGTCGATCTGAGCCATCCGCTCGAGCACTGGTTGAAGCTGGCGCGCACCGGCCCACACGGGCCGTCCGATCCCGTGCTTCTGGGCAAGCGGCTCGTCAAGCGGTTACGCTGAGACCGGTCGATCCGGCCGAGAGCGAGCCTCGGCCCAGGTGCCCTACTGCACGCCGCCGGGCAGCGCTCGGGACCTCGCAACCCTCAGGGCTTCGCGACGGCTTCGAGGTTGTTGTCCCAGTAATTGTCTTCCCAGGCCAGGCCGGCCGACGTGCACGCTTCGCACGTTCCATAGATGCCGAAGTAGCCACCGTCGGGGAAATAGCCGTTGGCATCGAAGCCGCTTTCAGGACTTTCCCTGTCGGGCCCTTCGCAGTAATTGCCTTCACCGTGGACCAACTTGCCGGTGCAGCGAGCAATGCGATTGCCCTTGAAAACAAATTTCCCAGGGCCCGACCCACTGGCGTGAGCACAATTCTGGAACATATAGCCCGACCCCGCGAAGAGACTGTTTTCGATCGCCATTTCATTTTCACACGGTACACCGTTGTCTTCCGAGAAGACGATCGCTGTCTGTGTTTCCGGGTTCAACATCGTGTCGTCATCGGCGATGACCCAGCCCCTGTTGTCGAACCAATCCTCGCGATGAATCGCTGGGTTCTTGAGTTCGCCGTTGGCGAAAACGAAGCTTTCCTTGACGGTCCACTTCCAGCCGTTTACGCACTCCTCGCAATATTCGAGGCGATCTTTGGTCGCAACGCCGGTATCGGAATATTCGCTCGCAAGCGCCGTCGCGACACGACCGGTCGTTGCGTTTTCACCGCGGATTGTCGAGTTTGAGATCGTCAAACTCGCCGCCGACCCTTCCAGCTTTACGGCGTCTTCTCCGGCGTGAATGACACAATCGTGGTTCAGTGTCACGCCGCTCGCTTCGATCACCACCTGTCCCGCGATGTCTACGTTTTCGACGGTTTCCGCTTTAGTGATCGTTTTTGGTCCTGACTTGGCAAGCGCTTCGCAGTCTTCCACCCCTACGTTCTTCTGGCCGGGGTAACCGCATCTTTCGATCCTCGCGGTGCCTTCTGTTTCGGGATTCTCAAAGCAGTCTGTAGACGTTTCCGCGCTCTTTTCTTCTTGTTTTTCTTCTTTCTTTTCTTCTGTTTTTTCTTCTTTCTTGACTTCTTTTTCTTCTTTTTCTTTTTCTTTCTTCTCTTCTTCGCCCTTGCGTTTATTCTCGTGTTCTTCTTGTTTTTCCTTCCGTTCTTCTGCCTTGCTCTTTCGGACGACTGCCGTTACCGCCGACGGAGATGACGTCGAACCTCCGGCGTTGGTCGCGGTCACCACGACGCTCACCGTGCTATCGAAATCACCTGGGGTCAACGTGTAACTCGACGCCCCGGCTCCTCCTATGGCCAGACAAGCTTCACCCAGGGCATTGCAGTCCTGCCACTGGTACTCGTAGGAGACAGGATCGCCACTCCATTCGCCACTGCTCGCTTCGAGGCGTTCTCCGACGATCGCGGACCCGCCGATCACAGGCGGCGCGATGCTCTTCGGAGCCGGAGGAGACGATTCTTCCTCCGGCAGTTTTTCGTGTCGTTCTTCCTGCGGTGCTTCTTCGTGCTGCGTTTCTTCTTGTGTCGGCTGCTGTGCTGTCGAGGACGAAGAGGATCCGGGCGGCGCCTGTTCGGAGGGGACGGGCAGACCGGGCGGAGATGCCTGAGAGGTAGGCTGTGAGGAGGAGGGTGTGCTCGCCGGAGAGGGTTCGGCGGGACCCTGAGGCCCTACCGCAGCGACGTATCCGGAAATCGAGCAGCCCGCGCGCGCGGCCCGTCCGCCACCTTGCCACCCCACCGGCAGACGAAGAAGACTCGGGCTTGCACTGCGATCGCTCGTACACGGACCGCGTTCGCCACCCCGATAGCGCAGCGTCCCCCCCCTGCCCAGCACCGCAAGCCAGTAGACCTGCCCACGCACGAGGGGTATAGGGCTGAGCGCCACGAGACTCCACCGGCGTTCCCGCGGTAGCGACACAGAGCCCGAGCCGAGTAGCGAGCCGGGGTGCCCGCCGGCATTGCCGTAGACGCCGAGGTCGATGGCGCGCGCGCGGCTTCCCGCATCGACATATACGCCGATTACGCCCGCAAGGCCCGAGGTACGCGCCCGCAGGCGCCATGCCTCTGCGCGCCCGCCGAGCAGCCGATCCTGATTGGGTTCGATGCTGTGGCCGCCGAGCAGGACAGTGCCATCGCCGATCGACCCGTCGGCTTGCGCCGGCGCGGCGCCCGACACCAGCCCCAGCGACAACGGGAGAACTGCGAGCAGGGCAAGTACAGCCAGAAGAAGATGTCGCGCTATGAGCCTGATCACTGGTCGCGTCCTTCCAACAAGGCTTCAACTGCACGGATCTACCGAGGCCAGACCAACAGGCCATCGAGATCGACCTGTCTTTGTTCTACCTCGTAGCGCCGATATCCTACCGTCGCTTCGCCCTACTCTACTGGGTAGACCGCCGTCGCACGACACTCGGACATCAAGTGGCCCGCACGGCGGGCGGAAATGGCGCGCCCAGTGAGCCGGCGCGGGACACGCGACGCGCCACGGTCGGCCACCGGCTTTTAGACAGCGCGCGTCAGGGCTCGGCTCTGATCGTCCGCGTCGCCCGCCACAAATCAGAACTGGATCGGCCACGACGCCGCGACGCCATGGCCGATCCGCTCACCCCGACTCAAGACACCGGTTCGAGGTTGTTGTCCCAGTAGTTGTCTTCCCAAGTCAGGCCGGCCGACGTGCACGCTTCGCACGTTCCATAGATGCCGTAGTAGCCACCGTCGGGGAAATAGCCGTTGGCGTCGAAGCCGCTTTCAGGACTTTCCCTGTCGGGCCCTTCGCAGTAATTGCCTTCACCGTGGACCAACTTGCCGGTGCAGCGAGCAATGCGATTGCCCTTGAAAACGAAT
Source organism: uncultured Solirubrobacterales bacterium (assembly GCA_963702185.1). Taxonomy (GTDB): domain Bacteria; phylum Actinomycetota; class Thermoleophilia; order Solirubrobacterales; family Solirubrobacteraceae; genus Palsa-744. The sequence goes on along the minus strand of OY969723.1, from coordinate 1,818,062 downwards.
TTCCCGGGACCAGACCCACTGGCGTGGGCACAATTCTGGAACATATAGCCCGACCCCGCGAAGAGACTGTTTTCGATCGTCATTTCATTTTCGCACGGAATGCCACTGTCTTCCGAGAAGACGATCGCTGTCTGTGTTTCCGGGTTCAGCATCGTGTCGTCATCAGCGATGACCCAGCCCCTGTTGTTGAACCAATCCTCGCGATGGATTGCCGGGTTCTTGAGTTCGCCGTTGGCGAACACGAAGCTTTCCTTGACGGTCCACTTCCAGCCGTGGACACACTCCTCACAGTCTTCGAGCCTGTCTTTGGTGGCCGCGCCACCCTCTGGATATTCGCTCGCCAGACCAAATTCGATACGACCGGTCGTGGCATTTTCGCCGCGGATTGTCGAATTGGCGATCGTGAAGGTCGTGCCGCCTGACTCAACCTTGATCGCGGCTTCCCCGGAGGCGATCACGCAGTCGTGATTGAGTGTGACGTTACTGGCGTCGATCACCACACCGCCCGTGATATCCGTGTTTTCGATCGTCTCGTTGCCGGTCGTGATTGTTTTCGAGGACGACGATTTGCCGAGCGCCGAGCAGGTTTCGACACCAACGTTCTTCTGTCCGGGATACCCACATCTTTCGATCCGGGAGGTGCCTTCCGTTTCGGGATTCTCAAAGCAGTTTTCATCTTTGGGGTTCGGATGCAGTTCTTCTTCATTACCAGTCGAGGGCGGGTCCGCAATGACAGTCGCCGTCGCCGCCGAGACAGCTTCACCAGACCCACCCGCGTTCGTGGCCTTTACGACAACCTTGAGCGTGTGACCAACATCGCTCGGCGCCAACACCCGCGTACTCGCGGTCGCGCCACTGATCGCCGAACAGCTCGCGCCCGACGAATTGCAATCCTCCCACTGGTAGGCGTAGGAACTCGGGCTTCCGGTCCACGTGCCTGTGGACGCAGTCAGCGTCTTGCCTTCTTCCGCAGTACCACTCACAGACGGCAACACCGAATTCGTCGGAGCCGCCGGCGGCTCAGCGACCACAGTCCCAGACGCCGCAGACACAGCTTCACCAGACCCACCCGCGTTCGTGGCCTTCACGACAACCCGGAGCGTATGCCCCACATCGCTCGACGCCAACACCCGCGTGCTCGCAGTCGCGCCACCGATCGCCGAACAGCTCGCGCCCGACGAGTTGCAGTCCTCCCACTGATACGCGTAGGCAGTCGGACTACCCGTCCACGTACCCGTGCTCGCAGTCAACGTCTTGCCTTCTTCAGCAGTACCACTCACAGCAGGCAACACCGAATTCGTCGGAGCCGCCGGCGGCTCGGCAACCACCGTCGCCGTCGCCGCAGACACAGCTTCACCAGACCCACCCGCGTTCGTGGCCGTCACAACGACCCGGAGTGTGTGTCCAACGTCGCTGGAGGCCAACACCCGCGTACTCGCAGTCGCGCCACCGATCGCCGAACAGCTCGCGCCCGACGAGTTGCAGTCCTCCCACTGATACGCGTAGGCAGTCGGACTACCCGTCCACGTACCCGTGCTCGCGCTCAACGTCTTGCCTTCTTCAGCAGTACCACTCACAGCAGGCAACACCGAGTTCGTCGGAGCAGCAGGAGGCTCGGCAACCACCGTCGCCGTCGCCGCAGACGTAGCTTCACCAGACCCACCCGCGTTCGTGGCCTTCACGACAACCCGGAGCGTATGCCCCACATCGCTCGAGGCCAACACCCGCGTACTCGCAGTCGCGCCACCGATCGCCGAACAGCTCGCGCCCGACGAGTTGCAGTCCTCCCACTGATACGCGTAGGCAGTCGGACTACCCGTCCACGTACCCGTGCTCGCAGTCAACGTCTTGCCTTCTTCAGCAGTACCACTCACAGCAGGCAACACCGAATTCGTCGGAGCCGGAGTCGGAGGCGGTTCCGCGACGATGCTCGCCGTCGCCACCGAAGCGGCTTCAGCGGTCCCCCCGGCATTTGCGGCCGTGACCACGACCCGTAGGGTGTGCCCCACATCGCTCGCGGTCAGCACCCGCGTGCTCGCGGTCGCGCCGGCGATGTTCGAGCACGCTTCGCCCAGGGAGTTGCAGTCCTGCCACTGATAGGCGTAGGAGGTCGGGCTGCCCGTCCACGTGCCCGGGCTCGCGGTCAGGGTCCTGCCTTCTTCCGCGGTGCCGCTGACAGCAGGCAGCGCCGTATCGACCGGCGGCTGTGTCGGGGGTTCGGCCGCTTCGACCATGCTGGTTACCAGGGAGCTCGCCTGCGCCGATCCGCCGGCGTTGGTCGCGGTGACCGCGACGCGCAGCCTGTGATCGGCCTCGCCCGTCCCGATCCTGTACTCAGAGCTCGTGGCGCCGGCGATGCTCGCGCACAACTCGCCTCTGCCGTTGCAGGATTCCCACTGGTAGGCGTAGGCGGTGGGTTCGTGCGACCACGTGCCGGGGCCGGCTTGCAGGGTTTCGCCTTCCATCGCCCGGCCGGCGATCGTGGGCGAGACGACGTTGGTGGGCGCGGGCGGCACCACGGTCCGGCTGGGCGGTGACCACGCTCGGCCGGATCCGCCCCGGTCGCTGGCGGTGACGGCCACTCTCACGGTGGCGCCGACGTCGCTTTCGGCCAGCTCATACGTCGAGGACGTGGCTTCGCTGACGTTCACGCATTCTTCGCCGGCGGCGTTGCACTGCTGCCACTGGTATTCCAGCGAGCTCGGTTCGGGAGACCACGCGCCGGCGGCCGCGCTCAACGTTTCCCCTTCCACCGTCTTACCGCCGATCGACGGCGCCAGGGTGTTCGCGGGGGCCGCCGGTTCTTCAGTCGCCGGCGGTTCGACGGAGGACGGCGGTTCGGCGGACGGTTCTTCGGAGGGGAGCGATTCTTCCGCGGGGGCCGCTTCGCCGCTCGCGACCGTCCCGGCAGCGGTGGGGAACATCGCTGGGATCAACCCGCCCGGCGAGGCGGACGTCGGCGGGAGCGATTCGATCGGTGCGCTCGTGGCCCGGTGGGGGTGTGCGCGCGCCGCCCCGCGCCGGACGCGCTGCGCACGATGCCGGGCGTTCCGCTGGGTGTGGCGCTTGCGGCGCGCCTGATGTCCCCTGTAGCGCTGATTCGTCGTCTGCTTGCCGGCTGCACGGGCCGTTGCATTCTCCACGCCCTGCGCCCCGAGGGCCGATGAGCTCGCGAACAGCACCAGCGCGAGAGCCACGACGACCAGGCCTGGCAAGAGCCGGGCGAGCCGGGCGGTATGGGTGGATCGCGCGGGACGCGCGTGTGTCGTTGGCGGATCGGCGATATAGGTGTGCATACCCGTGGGATCGGGTGCGCACGCATGCTCTCTTGACGGCCGCGAGCAGTTCTGGACGCCTTTCACGCGCTGTCGTCAAAGTGTGCCGACAACTACGTATGCCCAGCCGGGCAAGCCCCTACGGCGGACCGGGCAGGGTCGTGGGGGTGAGTGCGTGGTTTGCCGGGGCAAACTGACTCGACCCGTCGTGTTCCGACAACGTGGTCTATTTTGTCCAGGTGCCGACTGCCGACAGTCAGCTGCGCGTCGTGCTGGTGGACGACCACCACTTCTTCCGCGAGGGCCTGCGCGGCATGCTCGCAGAGGCGGGCATCGCCATCGTCGGCGAGGCGTCTGATGGCGCCCGGGTCGTGCGACTCGTACGCGAGCTGAGCCCCGACGTCGTCGTGCTGGATCTGAAAATGCCGAATGGATCGGGCGGCGAGGCGCTGCGCCAGATCCTGGCGGCAAGCCCCGAGACCAAGGTCGTCGTGCTGACCGTCTCGGCCGAGGAGGAGGACGCGATCGACGCGCTGACAGCGGGAGCGTGCGGATACCTGCTGAAGGACACCCATCCCGCGGAGGTGCTCAGCGGCATCCGCCTGGTCGCCGCGGGGCACGCGGTGATCGCCCGGCCGCTGGCGCAGCTGCTGGTCGCACGTGTGGCCGAGAGCAACACCCCGACCGCGCAGGCGAGCGCGGATACAGACGACGAGCCGGCCCTGACCGAGCGCGAGCTGGAAGTACTGCGCCTGATTGTCGCCGGCGCGGACAACGCGACGATCGGCAGCGAGCTGTCGATCTCAAAGCACACCGTCAAGCAGTACGTGACCAACATCTTCGAGAAGCTCAGCGTCTCGAGCCGCGTGGAGGCGGCCGTCTACGCGGTGCGCAACGGGATCGTCTGAGGACGAGCCCAGGCGGCGGTTTCGAGGACGGCTCAGGCGGCAGTCGAGGATTCGATCGCGGCGATCGCGGCGCCGCGATCGGCCACCCCGAGCTTGGCCATGCCCGCGGAGATGTGGCGGCGCACGGTGATCGGCGAGAGCGAAAGCACGTCGCCGATCTCGCCCGTGCGCATCCCCGAGCGCAGCATCCGCAAAATCTCCGACTCCCTGGAGGTCAGCTCGACAGCGCCCACGCGCACCGGGTCGGCGACCGCCTCGGTGTAGTCGCGGAAGCGGTGCAGCACGACCCCCACGAGCGTGCGCGGCAGCGCCGCCTCGCCCTTGAGCACGCCGCACAGCGCCGCCGGGAGCCGGTCAGGGCTCGTGTCCTTGGGCAGGTAGCCGACGGCGCCGGCGCGCAACGCCGCGAGCACGTCTTCGGTGCTCTCGGACACGGTCAGCATCACAATCGAGGTCGAGGGCGAGAGCTCGCGGATCCGGCTCGCCGCCTCGATCCCGCCGCCGCCGGGCATGCGCACGTCGAGCAGGCAGACGTCCGGCTGCTCGCGCTGGGCCGCGCGCACGGCCGCAGGACCATCGGCGACCTCGCCGACCACGTCGAACCCACCCCGCATCAGGGCCATGCGCACGCCAAAGCGCATGACCGCGTGATCGTCGGCGATCACGACGGTGGGTGCCGCGGCCGCGCTCACGCTCACGCTCACGGCAGCACCGCCTCCACGGTCGTGCCCAGCTCCGGCTCGCTGGTCACACACAGCAGACCGCCCAGCGCGTGTACGCAGCGGCGCATGGACTGCAGGCCAAACCCCCGCTCGACCGCGTCGGGATCGCACCCGCGGCCGTCGTCGCGTATGCGCAAACGCCATTCGTCCTCGCGCTCGAGCACCACCTCGATCGTGGACGCGGACGCGTGCTTGGTCGCGTTGGTCACCGCCTCGCGCCCGACGTGAACGAGCGCGACGAGCGTCGGCGTGTCGGGCTGGGCGCCACAGGGGACGCGATCGGCGTGAAACCGCAGCGGCGTCGTGCGAGCCGCGGCGCGCACGCTGGCCTCGACCGCCTCGACGACCGGGGTGCGCTCGCCACCGCTCAGATCCTCGAGCATGCGACGCGCGCCCGCGAGCGCGCGCTCTCCCGCGGCGACCACATCGCCGGCTTGCGCCGCGCAGGCGGGATGCTCGGCGAGCTTGCGCGCGTTGGCCAGCGCCAGCGCTAGATCCTGCATCACGAGGTCGTGCAGGTCGGCGGCGAACCGGCGGCGCTGCCCCGCCAGGGCCTGCCCCGCCAGGGCGCCGGCCTCCGGATCTTCCCGCTCGTCCCAAACTGTTGTGATCCCCTGCACTGCCCTTACTTACCTTCCTTGGCGGCCAACGTTGGCGGTCACAAAAACGTAGCTGGCGCTACAGTCGTCAGGTCAGGCCCCCGCCTGTGCCCGGATGGGGCCGATCCACGCCCTAGCGCTCGTCGCCCCCGATGTAATGGCGCGGATCATACACCAAAATCGCATTTTGCGGCCGAACGGGTTCGCTTAAGTGCAGGAGATGTGGATAGGTCGAATTTTCCTGGGCGGCGAGCGAGGGTGCTACGCGGCGTCGCGACGACCAGCGCGTGCGGCAAGAGCACTATCAAGCTGATCGCTGAGAGCCGAGTCGCCCGATCTACTCGCGAATGCAGAGATCCACAGGGCTGCCAATAATTATTGGCAAATGCCTACTATATGTGCCAAATGGGTATATCGTTGGGTTCATGAACTTCCGCAGGCCACTGGAGACGGTGACGCCGACGCTCGACGGCGACGTTCTGGCTGTGCTCGCCCGCGCGGAGACGGAGTTCACCGGCCGCGAGCTCAAGCGCCTGACCGGTCGCGGATCCCACCAGGGGGTACGCAACGCCGTCGACCGACTGACACGGCAGGGCATTGTGTTGCGCAGGAGGGCCGGCAACGCCCATCTGTACAAGCTCAACCGCGATCACATCGCGGCACCCTGGATCGAGGGACTCGCAAGCCTGACCGACCAACTGCTGGGACGATTGCGCGACACACTCGCCAGCTGGGCGCAGCCCCCGCTCCTCGCGTTGCTGTTCGGCTCGGTCGCGACGGGAACCGCAACACCCGAGAGCGATCTCGACCTGCTGATCGTGCGACCCGCGCGCCAGGACCCGGACTCGCCGACTTGGCGCGAGCAGATCGCGACGCTCGAAGCCGACGCGAGCGCATGGACGGGCAACGACGCGCGCGTCGTCGAATACAGCGAGGAGGAGCTGCCCCGAATCGGCCTCGAGCCACTTCTGCGTGACGCGATCACAGATGGCATAGAGCTGTACGGATCTCGTCGTGTGCTGCGGCGGGCGGCCGGAAAGGCAGGCGTCCGGTGACCTCAAAGCTGCGCCGCTCCAGCGAGGCAACGATCACGGGACGCCTGCGCCCTGCTGAGAATGAAGACCCGCGCCGGATACAGTCATGAGCCAGCCGACGCCCGTGACCGCAAACGCGCCGAGCGCGCAGCCGAGCGCCTTCTGAACGCGGCCCGAGAGCAGCGAAGCCAAGGCTGAGGGCCACCTCGGCTCCCGAGGCGATTTGCTCACAGCGTGTGAGCAATGTCCTGATCAGGCCACACCTCCCAGCTAGCCTTTGGGTGATGACGGCGATGCCTGTCAGCCGCCGGCGACGGGCCGCACCGGAGAGACTGCGGTGAGCACCCGGGATGCGTCAGCGTCGGTCCCGTCACTCTTGCTGTGCGCGCTCACCGCACTGCTCGCCCTGGCCGCCGTGTTCGCAGGGCCGCTGAGCGGGCCGGCATGGGGTCAGGCCGAATGGACGACCTACCACCACGACGCGGCGCGCTCGGGCGACGATTCCGAAGCCGGGGAACCGATCGCGCCGGTCCAGGCGTGGCAGGGCGAGAACCTCGGCGCGCCGATCTGGGGGCAGCCGCTGGTGCTCGGCGATCGGGTATATGTGGCGACGGTCGGGGATGAGATCTACGCGCTGAACGCCGCCACGGGCGCGGTGGAATGGCAGCAGAGCGCCGGCACGCCGGTGCCCGCCGGGGAATTGCCGTGCGGGGACATAGAACCGACGGTCGGGATCGTCGGCACGCCCGTGATCGACCAGGCGACAGGCGTGATCTATGCGGTCGCGGACACCTGGAACGCGGGTGCGCACGAAGCCGAACACGTGCTGAAGGGCTACCGGCTGAGCAGCGGCGAACAGGTCCTGAGCACGCCGGTCGACCCTCCCGGCTCCTACCACCGCGCGTACCTGCAGCGCACCGCGCTGAACCTCGACGACGGCAACATCGTGTTCGGGTACGGCGGCAACGATGGCGACTGCAGCGAATACCGCGGGACGGTCGTCGCCGTGCCCGAGAACGGTGGTCCGGCCCGCTTCTGGCAGGTCCCGATCGCAAAACCCGCCGAATGGGGCGGCGCGGTATGGGCGCCGAGCGGACCGGCGGTGGTGTTGAGGCAGTGCCGGCGAGCGTTGCCCTGTCAAGCTGACAGCAGGATGCAATGCGTACGCGAGAACATCGTGCACCGGGCGAACACCAGCGGGCTTATCCACCATTGCGGCGCCTCCTTCCACTATCGCGGCGCCTGCTTCATTGCGGCGCCTACCTTGTAAAGCAATCTCGGCTTACGCCGATAACTGCGAGGAACCACGATGATCGTCCCTCTGTTTGACACATCGACGCCGCTCGCCGGGTTGCACGGAGAGCTGTCGGCGGCGCTCGAGCGAGTCTTCGACTCCGAGCGCTACATCCTCGGGCCCGAAGTGCAGGCCTTCGAGCAGGAGTTCGCCGCCTATTGCGACTGTAAGCACGCTGTCGGGGTGGCCAACGGCACCGATGCCATCACGATCGCGCTCCGGGCGATGGGAGTTGGACCGGGCGATGAGGTCGTGGTGCCCTCGTTCACCTTCTACGCGTCCGCCGAGGCGATCCCGCCAACCGGCGCCACGCCCGTGTTCTGCGACATCGATCCCCACACCTACTGCGTAACAGCCGACACGGTGCGCCCTGTGCTCACGCCACGGACCAAGGCGGTGATTGCCGTGCACCTGTTCGGCAACGTCGCGCCCGTGGCCGAGATCCAGGCGCTGGGCGTGCCGGTGCTGGAGGACGCCGCGCAGGCCGCCGGCTCCATGTCGCAGTTCGGTCGTCCCGGCTCCCTGGGAGCCGCGGCGACCTTTTCGTTCTTTCCTTCCAAGAACCTCGGCTGCTTCGGCGACGGCGGGGCGATCACGACGAACGACCCGGAGATCGCCGAACGCGCGCGCATGCTGCGATTCCACGGCTCCCACGACAAGGTCTCCTACGAGCACATCGGCTACAACAGCCGCCTGGACGAGCTGCAGGCAGCCGTGCTGCGCGTGCAGTTACCACATCTCGACGCCTGGGCAGATGGCAGACGCGAAGCGGGACGTCACTACGAAAAGGCCGGGCTGGGCGATCTCGTGGAACTCCCACGAGCCACCAGCGGAGCCGCTCCCGCTTGGCACCTGTACGTGGTGAGCCATCACGAAGTCGATGAGCTCGAAGCGGCGCTCGCGCATGCCGAGGTGGGCCACAAAGCCTACTACCGCACGCCTATCCACCGTCAGCCCGCGATGCGCGCATGGGGCGCGGACGTGGAGCTGCCGGCCACCGACCAAGCCGCCCGTACCCACCTGGCGATCCCGATGAGTCCAGTGCTCAGCGCCGAGCAGGCCGAGCAGGTAACGGCTGCGCTCGCCCGTGCCGAGGTCGGATCGGCTCGATGAGCATCCCAGCTGAGCAGACCTCCACCAAACGGGTCCCAGCCGAGCGGACCCCGGCCGAACGGACCCACGCCGAGCCCCCCGTACGCGTCGCGGTGGCGGGACTCGGATACTGGGGCCCGAACCTCGCCAGGAACTTCGCCGCCATTCCAGACTGCGAGTTGGCCTGGCTGTGCGACGCTTCGCAGGCTACACGCGAGCGGCTGGCGCACGCTTTCCCCGGCGCACGCCAAACCGGCGATATCGAGGAGCTGCTGGCCGATCCGACGCTTGACGCGGTCGTACTGGCGACGCCGGTTCCCAGCCACGCCGAGCTTGCCGAGCAGGTGCTGCGTGCCGGCAAGCACTGCTTCGCGGAGAAGCCGCTCGCGTTGAAGGCCGCCGACGCCGAACGAGCCGTCGCCGCTGCCGAGCAGGCCGGCAAGACGCTGATGGTCGGCCACTTGCTCGAGTACCATCCCGGGATCGCACGTCTCAAGGAGCTGCTCGACGGCGGTGAGCTGGGCGAGTTGTACTACCTGTACGGCAATCGCCTGAACCTCGGCAAGCTCAGAGCAGACGAGAACGCGCTGTGGAGCCTCGGCGCACACGACGTCTCCGTGGTGCTGTACCTCGTCGACGAAGAGCCCGAGGAGTGCGTCGCTCGCGGACGCTCCTATGTGCGCAGCGGCGTCGAGGACGTGGTCTTCTGCTACCTGCGATTCCCGTCGGGCATGGTCGCGCACCTGCACCTGTCGTGGCTCGACCCGCACAAGGAGCGCCGTCTGACCGTCGTCGGCTCGCGCCGGATGGCCACGTTCGACGACATGCTGATCGAGCGCAAGCTGACCGTCTACGACAAGGGCTTCGACGAGGACGTCCGCTCCTGGGGCGAGTACATCGCCCGCTCCGGCGACATCTGGTCGCCACGCATCGCCAACGTCGAGCCCCTGCGCGTTGAGTGCGAACACTTCATCGAGTGCATTCGCAGCGGGAACGCTCCGCGGTCGGACGGCCGCAGCGGACTCCGCGTCGTACGGGTGTTGGAGAAGCTGCAGCGGTCGCTGGACGGGTGAGCCCTCTGCCAGCGCGTCTGTGAGGCGGTCTTCCGAGAGTACACGCCCTCAACGTTCTCGCTACACGCCCTCAGCGTTCTCGCCCAAACCTCTGTAAGCGCTCACGAACCCTGAGCAACCGGCGTATCTGCTCATCTGAGAGGCGGCTCGCGGCTAGGCTACGCAATCTAGCCCGCGTGCGCAGAGGCGCCGTCTGCAGCATATTTCTTGGAAGATGGATGTCCTTCGAGATCAATATGGTCCAGGCCACCGGATCGTTGCCGTCAGCGAAGCGCAGCTTGTAGTGCTGTTCCCCAAGCCCCAAATCGATCAGATCCTCACCACGCTCGAGCGCGTCTTCTATCGTGGCCAGAATGCCCAGCATCGACGGCTTGAGTTTCGCGAACCGCTCGTCCCAACCTCCGTTGACATAGAGCAGCCGGCCGCCGGCCGCCAGGAAGAGCTGGGCGGAGATCGGTTCGCCCCCGACTTCGAGCATACGTAAGTGAAAGCGACCATCATGCTTGAGCAACGCCTCTCCCACATCATTGAAGACCGAGGGAAGACGGGTGCCGAGCCTGACGAAGTTTGAGCTTCCACGCCCCTCCCAGCGGGAAGAATGCAGACGCATGAAGGCATCTACGTCGGCTCGAAGAGTATCGACAGTGCTCAACCGCGTCGTTCCTCCATCAGCGGCAAACTGGCGGCGGAGACGGCGCATCTCACGCCGGAAGTTAGAGCTCTTGGTAGCCAGCCAAGCATCGAACGAGTCATGCGTCATCGACACCGTAGGGCAACCAAGCATCTGATACCGACGACTCATCGGACGGAGTCGCCCCGGCCACTGGTCCCGCAGCGCCTCTGTCCAGTCGATAGCCAGCGGCATACCCTCGAAAATCGCCGAGCTGGGGAGTGCCCCAGAATTGGCCAGCGTTTTTGCAAGGATCTCTGTTACTTCCTTCTCGCGTCCGTGCGCCACGAGCGGAGCGAGCCGCCCCCCCAGCTCTATGCCTGGCAAGCGTAGACCCCCGCTTCTCCGATCGTAGTAGAAGGGCACAAATCCCACGAGCCGCTCGCCATCCCTCACGACCACCATGCGCGGCTCGGCATCCGGCGACGCCAGATGACGCCACCATGCCATGACGCAGGCGGGAGACATCAGCGGGAGCTGGTTTGCAGCAGCCAACCCGTCCCACTGGGACTCAAGCGAATCTACCCGGGAGAGCTCGGTAATGACTTCCGAGGCGAGCACGAGATGCCACTTTATCCGAGCGGTCAGAGATCGGCTAGGCCACAGCGATTGACGCTACCGGCTTGCGCTACCCGCAGAGGGCAGCGGACACCGCAGCACGATGCCAACGTGCCACGCGTACCGCCGCATCACTGGGACAGCACGAAACAGCAAGCGATCGAGACGATCGAACCCGCTGACCACGTGCTCAAAACCGGGAAGATTGCGAAGCGGAAAGGCCGCCAGGGAGGTGAGGGTGAAGAAGCGTGTATCGATCTCTCCGAAGTAGCGCCTTGCGAGCGCGAGGTCGCTCATCAGCAACGGATGCTCATCGACAGTCCGCATCTCGGGTGTACGCTTGCGATACGCGTTGATCGCGGGGTTGTGACCGAGCGGCTCTTCGAACACACCGACGCCCGTCGGCTTGAGTACTCGGGCGATCTCGGCGTAAGCACGGTTGAGGTCGAGATGATGCAGCACCCCCGAGCCGCACACTAAATCAAAACTGTCGTTCGGGAAATCAAGCTGCTCGGCGTCCATCACGCGAAAGGTCAGCCGGTCCTCGAGATGCTCCGTACGGGCCTGTTCGATCGCCTGCTCGATCGCCACGGGCGAGATGTCGATCCCGGTCACATGTGCGCCGCCGCGCGCAAGGTGGTAAGCGCGGCTACCCTGCCCGCAGCCATACTCGAGCGCGTGAGCGCCCTGTGCATAACCGCTGAGCGTTTCCAGGTTCCACCTGTCCAAGGCCCCCAAGACTGATTTGAAGCGTACGGTGGGAGCGCGAACATCCTGTTCTGTAAAAACGTGATCGTGAAACTCACGCTCTCGCTCTAGGCGGGTGCTCATACCCGTAAGCTAGCAGATCGACCAGCGCTCATTGTGGCTGCACTCTGTACGCCAGGATGAAGCGAACAAGGACAAAGCATGCGCGCTAGCCCGGGAGAATGCACGCGAGGCTAGCGCTCGCACCTCTTTGCGGCTCGACCGTTGAACAGGCCGGGGCCGATGAGTTCGATGAACTCGCCCGCCAGCGGACTATCGAGCGGTTCGAGCCACACACGCGAGCGGGGGCCCAGCCGCTTGAAGCGCATCAGTGCCACCGCCTGGAAGCCCGTCTTCTCCGCAGAGCGCTGGGGGGGCTTGTTGTCGGCCGCCACCTTGCAAATCACCCAACGGATGCCCTCAGCAGCCAGCGCATCGCCGATCTCAGCGTTCGCGGCAGGTGCGATTCCCCGGCCGCGTGCGGCGGGAAGTGCCTCCTGATACTCGTAGCTGACGATGTCGGGGGGTATGGGGATCTGACCAGTAGGCGCCGCGATCGAGGGAGTGTGCCCTCGAAAGATCCACATACTGAGTAGCACACGACCACCGTCCAGGACGAGCCAAAGGTCATTTCCAGCGGAGATCTGGGAGGCAGCTTCTTTCGGCGTAAGTGTAGTCAGCTGCTCGAGCAGCTCTCGATCAGCGGCCCCCGCACGTATCAGCGTGAGCTCCGGTGGCAGCGATGACCTTGGTCGCGCGCCTCCCAAGTCGAGCACAAACCAGATGTGGCGCTCGGAGAGCGCGACATAACTTAAAGCCCGCTTCAGGATCTTCCACAGACCACCGCTCAGCCCATCGCGCTTCAGCACAAACCGCACTCTGTCGCCGCGCGGAACCTTCACAGCTCTTGAGACCTCACAGCGTACTTATAGCAATCTTCCTTGCCAGGTTGAGGAAGCGCATCGCTTAGGGCAGAATCTTCCTGTGACCGACCACCCGGTGGGCCTTACGCCCAGCCACGAACAGGCCTCAACGATCCAGTCGACATGAGCGTTGCCCACAGCCCTAATCGTCGATCACCTCGACTATTACGTCCATGGCTCGGGGCACTCAAGCGCATTCGACGCAAGCGCGCAGTCGTACTTGGTTATCACGGGGTAGCAGAGTCACGTCTGCGCGACGACTTGAGCCTGCTGCAGATTTCTCCCGCGCGCTTCCGCGCTCAGATCGAGCTGCTACTGGACGCCGGCTTTGAGTTCGTCACGATGACCGAGCTAGTCCTCCGAGCAGAGGGAGGCGCCCCAGAGCCAGGGCTCGCCGCGATCACCTTCGACGACGGGATGCGCAACAACCGCACGATCGCGCTCCCAATCCTCAGCCAGTACGGCATCCCAGCGACCGTCTATGTAACAATTGGCTTCATCAACGGGGAGAGTCCATGGATCGGAGCGGGCGGCGATCGAGCGATGATGAGTGAGCCGCAGCTGCGCGAGCTGACGCGAGCTGGTTGGGAGCTCGGGGCGCACACCATGACCCATCCCGACATGACAACGCTCACTTACGACGCCTGTCGGGCAGAGATCGAGCAGAGTCGGGACGCACTTGAACGAATCGTCGGCACGCCGGTGCAGACGTTTGCCTACCCCTTTGGCAAGTACGGACCTGATGCTCTTGCCGCAGTGCGGGATTCCGGCCTACAGGCAGCGGTGACTACTGGGTCAGGCAGTTGGTCCCGATACGAGATCACACGTGCAATGATCGGAGCGATCGACCCGCTGCCAGTCGTCCTGCTAAAGCTCACAGATCGCTACGAGCCATTGCTGCGCTCGATGCCGATCCGCGTGGCGCGCTCAGGGAGCAAGCGGCTGCGTGCACGAGCCAGGTCTCGGCAGGCCAACAGCCCAAGCCAGTCGGCGTGACACGGGTCTTGCTCGTTTATCAGCCGACTGATGGGGGCGTCGGCAGGCACGTCGCCGATCTCGCCATAGGGCTTACCGACAGAGGACATGAGGTCGTGCTATGTGGACCTGCTGCTCCAGAGCGTTGCCGCAAGCCCGAGCTCCGCATATGCCAGCTCAACCTAGGACGAGCAATAACCCCGGGGGCTGACGTGAGGGCTCTGCGCACCTTCGGCCGGATCGTGCACGACGTGCAGCCAGACATCGTGCATGCTCACAGCTCCAAGGCGGGCGCAATCGGCCGGATTGGCCGCCTGGCTCACCCGAGGACGCCCGTACTCTATACCCCGCACGGATACGCGTTCGCTGGGCATTTCTCGCGCGAAGCCAAACGCCTTGCCTATCGCGAGATCGAGCGCGTGCTGGCAAGGCTCACGACTCAGGTGATCTGCGTGTGCGAGGCGGAGGCGCGACTCGCCCGCAGTATCGGGCCAGTGGATAGGGTCAGCGTCGTCTACAACGGGATCGAGCCCCGAGACAGCAAGCAAGCAGACGAGCGCATCCTCGAGCTCGCTCGTCAAGGACCGGTCATCTGCGCAGTCACCCTCCTACGACCCGGCAAGGGACTCGAGACATTGATCGATGCCATGCCCATGGTCCTGACTCGCTATCCAACGGCGCAGGTCGCGGTCGTTGGCGACGGGCCCGACCTAGAGGCGCTGCGAGCGCGTGCACAGGCGCGCAGCATCATTCACGCCGTCCATTTCTTGGGCTCCAGCCCCGACCCCCCCAGCGTGATGTGCGGCGCAACGATCTTCGTCCATCCATCCTTGGCCGAGGCGTTCCCCTATGTGATCCTTGAAGCGATGTCCGCGGGCCTGCCGATCGTTGCAAGCGATGTGGGCGGCATAGGAGAGGCGCTCGTGGACGGCCAGAGCGGCAGGCTCGTCGCACCCGGGAACCCAGATCTCCTGGCGAGCGCTCTAATCGATCTGCTCGCAAACCCCGATCGTGCAGCCCGCATGGGCGTCGCCGCAAAGCAACGAATGCATCGGCTGTTCACACGTGCGCAGATGGTGGATGGCATTGCGCGCGTCTACGAGGCGTCAGCCAGCCGTCCGCATACATCCTGACGAACGCTTGGCAAGGCGCAGTACCCGTCTTTCAAGCGGACGATTCAGGCCGCTCGCTGCCTGGTCGTGGAGTTGCCAGTGCTGGGACTGGCCTGGCTCCGTAGTTCTCGACATGTCCTGCGGAAAACTTCGATGGTCTTTCCGTCCATGTAGGTCCGCCTCACGCGAGGTGATAGCACGAGCAAGCCGACGCATAGGCCATGCAGAGGCTTATGCACCACATCTCATCCCGCCGGCTCGCCGCTCTCGCGGCAGCTGCTCTGGTGTTTCCAGCCGCCGCCCTCGGACAATCGAACGCTACTCACGGCCCAGACGCTCGCATCGCAAGCGCGCATCGCGCGAGAGCACATGTGACGTGCACGACCAAGAAGCGGCATCGCTCATGTTCTCAACACCGCCGCGTCTCCTCCATCGCCGCCAGCGTCAGTCGGACCGATGCGCGTCACGACAGCTATGGCAAATCAGAGCCCGCCAGGCCGGCTCCAGCTTCTCCGACCTCGCCGACCGAAGCAGCGGCTCCTACCGCCGAAGCGCCAGCCAGCTCCACACCGACCCCCGAAAAGCCAGCAACCGCGACGCTTACAGTCGAAACCCCCTCCACCTCTGCGCCACCCGCCGAAGCTCCATCTACACCGACGAGCACTTCACCTCCAACAACTTCCGAAACCCCTTCTAGTCCAGGACCGGTAGCGGCTCCGACTCTGCAGATCACGGGGACGACCTTCTATGTCTCCCCCAAAGGCTCGGACTCCAATTCCGGGACAAGTCCGGCCTCAGCATGGCGAACCGTCAAACGCGTCAACGAGGCGGCCCTCGCGCCCGGCGACGGCGTACTGTTTGAAGGTGGAGCCAGCTTCTCTGATGAAACGCTGATGCCCGGCACCTCGGGCACCAGCGACACACCTATTGTGTTCGGTTCCTATGGCACGGGCAATGCGTCGCTTCCCAAGGGTGTGTGGTTCAGGGGCCATAACGATTTGGCCTTTGAGCATCTCACAATCGAAGACGAAGGAATCGAAAGCCCAAGCGACTTTCAGGGCACCGGCGCAAACATTATCATCGAGTGGTGCTCGATCGGCAACGACAGCCTTCCGATTAATGCCCCTGCACCCAGCTCATCCACCGAAGTCCCTAATTCCAACTGGACGATCGACGATAACACGATCAACCATGCAGGCAATTCAGGCATGCTGCTCGAAGGCGAAGACTTCACTATATCCGGTAACACCATCACTAATACCGGACTGAACTCCTCAATTCCCTATGGCAAGCACGGCATCTATCTAAAGGTCAGCAACGCGACCGTTACAGACAACACGATCACAAACTTTACAGCCGACGGGATCTCCGTGCGCTATCGTAACAGCACACTCACCGGCAACCACATCAGCGAAGGTCCTGTCGGCATCGCCTGGTTTGAGATGGAAACGGCCACGGGAACGAGTCACTGGGACAATAATACGATCACCAAGACTACCGAAGTGGGCATCTACGTAGCCCCGCCGGGGCCGGGAGAGGAAACGCCCGATCACTTTGTCATCGAACACGATACGATTCAACCCTCAGCCGGTACCTTCATGGCCCTAAGCTCGGCCGCCGGCACGTTTACGCTTCAAGAAAACGTCCTCCTCTAAAGGCCAAACCGCCTGGCCCTCACGACTATGGCCACGACGGCCGGATTGACACCTTGATATAAACTGGGCGATGAGACGCTTTCCGAGGACACATCGTCCTTTCACAACATCCCGGCTAGACAGCTAATTCTGTCGGCATGTTGATCATCCGCCAGCCGGACACTTATGCAGCTGAGCGCACGTACATCTTGGACGTAGTGCTAAGAGAGTTCATGGGGCTGGAGTCTGAAGCACGCCCAGAGGCTCGTGCGGACGTTGAGATCACCGTGCCCGAGATCTCCCTCGGCACGCGTCTTCTGCTGGCCGACGGTCTGTTCGCCACTCCCGAACGCAACTGGCTGACACATGAGAGCATGCCCAAGCGCCCGCTCGCCAGCTGGAATCTGGATGGTGCCCCGATCGCGCCGACGCTCGTTGGGCCCGACCTACCGATCATCTATGGGACAAGGCTCGCCGGAGGCTCGTTCTACGAAGAGGGGCAGGACGAGATCAAGCTCGGCGTCGACATCCTTGGGAGCATCTTCTTCCAGCTCACCCGCTATGAGGAGATCGCCTGCCCGGTCCGCGACGCGCACGGCCGTTTCCCCGCCGAAGCGACGCTCGCCCATCGCGAAGGCTTCCTGAGCCGCCCCCTGGTCAACGAGTACATTGAGGTCCTGTGGGCGGCGTTGCAGCGACTGTGGCCACGCCTGCAGCGTAGGCGGCGCGTATTCAAGGAATATCTGAGCCACGACGTCGACTCGCCCCTGTACTCGGAGACCTCACCGCCCCTGGTCCTCAAGGCGGCGCTGGGAGACCTTGCCCGCCGACACGATCCCACGCTGGCGCTCACACGCCTGCGGGCACTGCGCACTCACCGCCGCGACGACCACGCGGACGACCCTTACAACACGTTTGACCCGATCATGGACCTCAGCGAGCGTCGCGGGCTGCGCAGCGCCTTCTACTTCATGGCGGGCACAACCAACCCCGCGTTCGACGGTACATACAGCCTCGACGATCCATGGATCGGCCGGCTGATACAGCGCATCCATCAGCGTGGGCATGAGGTGGGGCTTCACCCCAGCTATGAGACCTTTCGCAATCCCGACGCGCTCCGGGCCGAGCGCGAAACCCTGCTGTGCCTATGCGAGCGCCTGGGCGTCGATCAACCGCAGTGGGGCGGGCGCCAGCACTTCCTGCGCTGGGAGAATCCAACCACTTGGCGCGCGTGGGAGCAGGCTGGAATGGCATACGACTCCTCGCTGGGATTCCCCGACGAGGCGGGCTTCAGATGCGGGGTGTGCTGCGAATACCCCGTCTTCGACCTGCTCGCTCGCCGGCGCCTCAGGCTGCGCGAGCGTCCGCTTGTAATCATGGAGATGTCGCTGATCCACCGCCCAGCCGCCTCCGCCGCGCAGACCCAGGAAGCATTTGCGTTGCTGCGCGAGCGGTGCCGGATGTTCGATGGTGACCTCACGCTGCTCTGGCACAACTCCAGCTTGATCTCGCGGCGGGAGCGACAACTATACTCCGCGGCTATCCTCGCTTCATGAGCCTCAATCACACCGGCCGTCATATCGACTAGAACCGGTCGTTGTGCCAGGAATCCTTAAGCGGTTGTCGCCGTGACTGAAGAGCCTACGCAGCAAATACCAAAAATAGCGAATACACCGCGTTTTTCGGTTGTCGTGCCAGCCTTCAATTCTGCTCGGACAATAGCGTCTACAATCTTCTCCGCTCTGGCGCAGACCCAGACGGATCTCGAGGTTATCGTCGTCGATGATGGTTCTACCGATGAGACGAGGGAGACGGTTGAACGGATTGTAGACCCGCGCGTGAGCCTGGTGTCGCAGCCAAACAGCGGGCCGTCCGCGGCGCGTAACGCCGGCATCGCGCTTGCCCGCGGGCAATTCGTCAGTTTCCTCGACAGCGACGATTTGTGGCTGCCCGAGTATCTCGAACTGGCGGCGGAGGCCCTTGAAACGACCGCCGATGCGGGATTTGTGTACACCGATGCATACGCATTCGACCCGACCTCGGGTAAAGTACGTCGTCGAACGGCGATGGGGAGAATGCATCCGCCCATACCGCCGCCCGCAGATCGCGACGCCTTTCTTCTCGAGTTGCTCAAACGCAACTTCGTATACAACTCGACGACCATCCATCGATCGGTACTTGAGACAGTTGGAGGCTTCGATGAGTCCAGGACTACAGCCGAGGATTACGAGCTATGGCTGAGGATAGTCATGCGGGGACATTGCGCAGCATGGATCCCGGGTCAGCACGCCCTCTACAGGCTGCACTCGGGACAGACAATGAGAGGGCTGACGAAGATGAACGAAGGCATCTTAAAGGTGTATCGGGATCTCAACATGGATGAGATGCCAACCTCCGCCCACCGTGAGCTGCTCGCTCGGCGTCGACGCGAGACCGAGCAGAACATGCGCCTACCGTTGCGCGTAGCAGCAGCGATCGTTCCCCAAAGACTCATCAGGACCGTTAAGCGAGCCGGTATCGGCGAGTCTTGGTATGGGCTCCCGCCAGCGGCCATCGCTACCGCGTTCCCAGACTTGACCAGCGTCTGACGGGCTGATGTGGGTGACGAAGGAGCCCTTGATTTGGTGAACTGAGCTAGACTGCTCAGATGTCGAAGAGTAAGAGCGTTTGCCGAATAATTGCACGCCAAGAATATTTCTCCTCGACGGCGCGACGGCCCGCCGCGCCGAGTTCGTCCGCACGCTCGGGATCACTCAAGAGGCCCGAGATCGTCTCGGCCATGGCCTGCGGATCATCGGGTACCACGATGCCCGCCCCAGCTTCCTCGATGGCCTCGGCCAGCATGGGTACGTACTTGGCGACGACCGCTCTGCCAGCGGCCATGTACTCCGCCAATTTGCTTGAAAACACACCGCTTCGATGCACGACACCGTGATGCGCGACGAGCGTGACCGTCGCTGCGCCAAGATACTCCTTAACCTTTGTTCGATCGTATATCACACCCGTGATCACGACCGCATCTCGAATCATGAGCTCGTCCGCGACTCGCTCTATCAGATCACGCTCGACCCCGTCACCCACAAGCAACAGGCGAGCATCGTTCTGCTGATGATGGACAATTGCAAACGCCTTGAGCAAGAAGTCGAAGTCAATCCAGGGGTGGAACCCACCGCAGAACACAGCGTAGCTATGGCCAGGGTCCAGCTGGACTCGAGCAATTGCCTCGTCGCGCGGCATCGGCGTAAAGAAATCGACGTCCGCACCATTCGGGAGTATGGCTATACGCTCGGCCGGGAACCGATACTGACGGACAAGAAGATCCTTGATCTGCGGGGTAATGGCCACGGTACCATGCGCCAAGCGGCCCATCGCCACGAGCGCCAGTCGCTTGGTGTAGTCGGCGACGACGGAGATCTCTCCTTCGAAACCCCGGCCGAACGGTATGCCGTCATTCTGCGAGACAATGCGATATCCAAGCATGCGCCCGACCACGACGATGGGCATGATGGTCCAAGAATTCCTTATATATAGGCGCCTGGTAGCACGTCGAGCGAGCCAGAGACGACGTATGGCAAAGATGTTGATAGTCGCGATACGCCGCAAGCGCTGCCAATCCGAGCCAATTGCGCGCCGATAGTTCACGCCATCAATTTCTGGATCCGGCCCTCGCGCTACTAAATCAACTGCCAGTCCCTCAGCGACAAACGCACGTGCCACTTCGATCGTATGAATCCGTGTGGCGTCGGCGACGGCAAGGTCCACATCACAAACCATAACTAGTCCGTTATCCTTCATGCGGAAACACCGTCACATGCGACAGGATCGACCAAGACATCATTTGGTGCCCGTACCCGTACCCCGCAAGCCGCGAACGCAGCGCCCAAGCCAAGCCCCAGGCCACCCCAGAGCCAGATCTCAGAGTTGTCCTGAATCGCACCAGAAAACGAAGCGTTGACCAGCGCCGTCAGAAATAGCGAGGCCAGGAGCGCGGTTAACAGCTTATCCCCTCCGTATGAAATCCGCCAAAGTTTAACGAATGTTCTCACCATGGCACCGATAATGCAGACGATAACTATCACCCCCACAATTCCGAGCTCCGCAGCGACTTCGAGCAGAATATTATGTGGATAAAACTGAGGACTGAGCGCATCGAAGCCCCCCCAGCCGATGCCCAGTAACGGATGTTGATTAAACGCCGTCAGGGCCAGTGACCATAGTTCCGAGCGCCCGTTGCTAGAGAGTCCGCTGGAACTGCCAAGCAATGTCGAGAGCGCTCGGCCAATCGACGATCCCGGCACGACCAACGGCACCACGACGATTGAGATCAGCAGCGTTCCAGCGACGAACGCCAAACGTCTGCGCGCCCGTCCACTTGCGGCGACCAACGTTATCAGGGCGAGGAGACCGACCGCAAATGCCACCATCGGCCCTCGCGAGCCAGCCGCTATCAGCGCAACCACCAGAGCGGGGCTGGCCACGACGGCCCAAAACCGCACCGCGCGCCGCTTGGTCGCGAGGATCAGATAGATTGCGATCAAGAGCCCGTCGGCGCTGTCGCGCGCCAGATAGATCGGATACTCTTCGGCGGTAAGGGAAAATCGATTCGCTGCCACCGTAGAGGCATTGCCTGTAGCCAACTCGACAAGAAACAGCAGCGCTCCGGCTGCCAGAATGGCAAAGGTGAGCAGCAGGAAACGATCCAAGTCCACCCGGCGAGAGCCGGCGAAAACAGCGCCGACAAAGACGAGAAGGACATCGGCTATGTAGAGTTGAACCTTCATGCTGCCGTATGACTCGGCGGGCGATGGACCGAGACGCAGAAGCATCAGCCCGAGAAGCCCAAAGGAAAACAGGACCGGAACGCTCATCAGCACGCGTGAGGGAATAGCGTTTTTGCGACGCACAATCGAGAAGGCGACCGCAATGGCGATCCAGACGCTGAAGATGAAGGTAAACCCGCCCTTGGGCAGCGGGTTGGAGCCGGCGATCGCATCGACAAGCGAAGGTATGCCGGCAGCCGCAAGCGGATAGGCGACCGACCTCCAAGCGAGCAAGAGCGCGACAACTACCGCTACAAGTGCGATGCCCAACGTCGGCTGCGCGAGAAACGGCGCCAGCACGACGACGCCCAGCAGCCATGCCGCCAGCAGCCACCGGCGAGAGCGCCGCATGCTGGCGCTGACTCTGCCCCTGCCTAGAGTCTTATCTACTATGGACACCGCGAGTTCTGTCATCTGCCTTTGGCATCCTAGATGACCCGCGCGATAATTGTATTGCGCCAGCACCAAGTCATGCAAGCTTGCCGGTCATCAGTATGGTTTGTCAATCTCATTCGTTCCCGCTAGAGGCTGCTTTGAGTCGTACGATCAACCGACGTGGCAAGCTTCCGTATCGGGCCAGGTCCGCGCGCGTTGGTATGGTGAGCTCCCGCAACGGTATGCCACTTACACGATGCAACGCTACCAGGGACGCGACACCAAACGTGGTATATGCGATCACCGAAGCTACTGCTGCGCCGATGGCGCCAAACGGCGGAATGAGCATGAAGTCGAGCAGAACGGTCGCGCCTGCTGCCAGACCCGCGAGCGCCGAGGATATTCCAGGGTAACCACGTCCGCCGAGATCGCCCTGGATAACCACACCGGCGCCCATAAACCAAACCCCGGGCAGTAGAACCAGCATGGGAACAATTGCCGCACTGTACTGTGAGCCAAATGCAAAGAGTATTATCAGTGGTCCGAAAATAGCCGTACAAAATACACCGACCGTTGCAAGGATTCCGTAGTGACGGACCGAGTCTATGCTGGTGCTAGCTTGAAGCTGATCCCCATCGTAGCTGGAGGTCAGCGGCATTACACTGGACTGAAAAGCTCGAGCCAGCGTTATCACGAGCTCAGCGACGTTCTCTGCGATGACGTAGTACCCAACTTGAGACAGTGGCCTATAAAGTTGCATAACTATCACGTCAAGACGAGCGTTGGTGATCTGAAAGATAGCGCCAATCTGAACTCTTGAGCCATAGCTCATCATCCGCCGCAGCAGCGCCATTTCGATGCGGGGCCGCCCTCGCTCAAGGATCGGCCCAAGCGACCCCGCGATCATGACCCCCGACGCCAGAGCTGTCGCAATCACCGCACCTGAAACCCCTAGATTTAACACTCCAAGCAGCACGACGATCGCCAATGCGTAGGCGACTCTCGAGAAGGTCAGAAGGATATTAAAGCGACCAAACAGCATCATGCCTTGTATCTGACCATGCGTAGTCCAATCGAGAAACACCACGGGTACCAATACAGCCACAAGGATCCAGGCACGGCCCCCGGCGCCGTGACCCAGGGCGTGAGCAAGCTGTTCGTAGCCAAAAACTCCCAGCGGTATGAACAAAGCGGTCAGTACGAGGGCACAGAGCAACATGTTGCCCAAAATCTTTGCCGGACTCGCATCCCGTCGACTGGCAAAGTAGATGACGGCCAATGGCAGACCCACCGACGTCAGTGCGAGTGCGAGCGAGTTCGCCGAGATCATCACTCCAAAAAGACCTCTTCCTGCGGGACCAAGCCATCGTGCCAGCGCTACTGACGCACCGAATCCAATGACCAGGCTTGCCGCGCTTCCCATCAGGTTCAACACAACAAAGCGGGCGAGCGCAGTGAGCTCTCGCCATACGGCTAAGCCTTGCTTATTGGGGAGGCGTCTGTGCATATGCATAGAATGGCCAGCAGTCAGGAGATGCTTTCAGAGCGAGCGCGGTCCCAGCAGAACGACCGGTCGGACCGTTGTCCTGGTTACATGATCATCTCGCGCAGCTCAGGCTACTGATCGACATGGACGTGAAGACGCCAGCTAGACCAGGACCGAATGATGCCCATGTCTGGAGGCGTCGGTCAAAGCGCGACACATCGACCATCGAGACTGCCAATAGAACGATCCCAGGTAGTCCGGATCCACGGACAGTCGCACATGCGTCCAGGACGGTCGAACCGCCGGTTCATCTGTCATGATTGGGGCTGTGGATGACCATATCGAGCCTCGAGGAGCCCACAGTGTCGGGCCGATCTTATGGAGAGGGAAGTACGTCATCCTCGCCTCGGTGGTGGTGATGCTTCTGCTCGCCTTCTTGTATACGGCTCGCTCCGCGAAGGTTTACGAAGCAACGGCGATCCTACAGATCAGCGTACCCAATCAGGCGGCCAGCTCAGACACGACGGCCGCCAATCAAGGGCTCGCTCAGAACTACGCTACGTTGCTCGTCTCGCCCGGCTTCCTGAGCAAGATCCGCTCGCAAGTGGACAGTGGGAAGCTGAGCACAGCCGAACTTGAATCTCGCCTCAGCGCTAACGCCCTGACCCAGACGGCGCTTGTCGAGCTGCATGCGACGGGACCGTCCCCGCGGGCCGCGCAAACCCTTGGCCAGGAAGTGGCCAACGCCTTCTTGGCCGACCTGCAGAGCGAAGCCACGACACGCGTCACCCAGCAGCAGAGTCAGATTCAGCAGACGATCGCCAGCCTGAGCGAACAGATCACCAAGCTCCAGTCTTCCTCGTCCGCCGGCAGCGCTTCGACATCCAGCCAGATCAGCTCTCTCACCGCCTCGCGGCAGGCACTGATAGAACAGAACGCCAGCCTCGTGGCGAACGGTCTCGCTCAGGGCACAAGCGCCAGCCTGTCCGCACCGCCCGCGGCCTCCTCCAGTCCGGTCAAGCCACGACGGTCGCTGAATCTGCTGGCGGGTCTGCTGCTGGGTCTGCTTCTCGGTGTCGGGCTGGCCTGGATACGCGAGGCCCTGCGGCCAGGACTGCGTTCGGCCGACGAGGCAGCGGCGCTGCTCGATGTGCCTGTGCTCGCCTCCGTACCCCTGAGGACGAAACTCAGTGCTGACGATCCCGCGCTCTCAGAGGCATATGACGTGCTGCAAACAAACCTCTTTTTTGCGATGCGCAACCGTCATCTGCAAATAGTGACCTTTCTCGGGCCGAACCCCCAGGTCGGAAAGACATCTACGGTCGAAGGATTGGCGACTGTCGCCGTTCGCGGAGGGCGCAATGTCCTGATCGTCGACGGCGACATGCGAGCGGGGGTCCTCTCCAGTCGTCTCGGGCAGAGCCCGCATGCGGGGATGCCTGATCTGCTTCAAGGCAAGGCCGACCTCGACGATGTCCTCGTCGAGCTGGGGTCCAGCCTATGGCTGTTGCCAACCCAGCCCGCCCGCGCCAACCCGCCCAGCCTCCTATCTGGCAGCCGCATGAGAACCCTGATCGCAGAATTGAGAGAGAGATTCGACATCGTGCTGATCGATTCGCCCCCGATCAAGGACCTGGCGGACGGACTCATTTTGGCGTCACTGTCAGACGCCGTGGTCGTCGTAGTCCGGACCGAACTAACCAAGCCTGCGGATCTGACCGCGACGGCAAGGAGCCTGCGTCAGAGCGATACGCCGATTGCCGGCATGGTGGTATTTGAGGAGCGACTCATCGAGTCCTATTATCCGATAGTGACACCGAGAGAGCGAGAGTCCGACCCGTCGATGTCGCGCTGATCTAGTCGCGGCGCTTGCGCCGACGGCGGCCTGACCCATCATAGAGCTCTACATAGAGTTCTTCCAGTTGTCCGACCACAACGTTCAAATCGTAGTTGGCGCGCTGGCGCGCGCGCGCAGCGGCGCCCAGACGCGATGCGAGCGGCTGGTCTGTCAATAACCGGCGGACGGCCGCGGCCAACGCGGCCGGATCGCACGGTGGCACGAGCAGTCCATGTACACCGTCCTCGATCAGCTCTGGGACACCACCCACAGCGGTAGCCACAATCGCCGCGGCACCCGCCATGTACTCCATCACAGCCAGCGGGCTGCCCTCGTTCTTTGAGGACAGCACCGCCACGTCCAGCGCGCGAATCACATCGGGCACATCCTGACGACGCCCGACCAGCCGTACCTCATACGTGAGATCGAACTCGTCGATCAGCGCTTGAAGGCGCTGCTCCTCCGGCCCGAGCCCCAAGATCACGCACTGAAACGGGCAGGGCGCATCCCGCTTGAGCAGAGCCATCGCCCGGACCAGGTCGTCGTAACCCTTCTCGGGATAGAGCCTGCCCACCGCTCCGATCAGCCTCGTCTGGGCAGATATTCCGAGCTCGTCTCTCAGATCACGCTCATTCCGAGACTGAGCAGGCGACACGATGCCATTCGGGAGGATCCTGATGATCTCAGGCGGTATGTGCTCGACCTCGATCATCCGCGAGCGATCCCACTCTGACACCGCCAGGAGCGTGTCGCTGCCTCGCGCGACCACATTGCGGTCGAGAAACTGGCGCAGCGGCTTGCCCTGGAAAGCCCAGCTGTGCTCGTGATTGATGATCACCGGCACGCGTGCGAGGTGACCGATGATCGTGCCAGGCACACTGGCTCTTGGCAGATGCGCATGCAAGATGTCGATCGGGCCGTGAGCAAGCCGCTTGTAGAGCCGTGCCCACGCCACGTTAGATGACAGCGATCGACATTCGAGTCGCATGATCTGGACGCCTGTGCGTTCGAGCTCGGCCATATCTCTGTCCTCAGCGGCCCGCACTTGATCGGGGGGGGCGTGCGTGACGCAGAGATGCCGTGTAAAGCGCTCGGGATCAAGCCGTTTGATTAGCTCGAATACGATCCGCTCTGCGCCCCCGTAGCATGTGCCCGCGTAGTACGCGAGCATGAGGACACGAAGGCGAGAGTCGTCCACGCGGTTCCCTGCCATGCGATTCGGGGGATCAGCGCTGACCATAGCGGGGCAGCACGGCGCTCAATCGGCCGTAAGCAGTCCTCAGCAGCGGACGCACTATCTGAGGATACAGATAGCCCTGTCGCGCAAGTCCCCGATAAGCCCAGATGTGGACACGTGGGCGCAGTGCCGATGTCCAGCGCGTCTTGTAGCGTTCTGGTTCTCCCAGGAATTCGTAGCAGCGCAGTTCCTCCTCGATGGAGGAACGCAGCACTTCAGCTAGCAGCACCAGTCCAGGGGAGTACCTTCCGTGAGCCTCGCTAAATGACGTCTTTAGAAGGAACGCACTCCCCTCATATACGCAATCGTAACTGGCGGCGATCACGACACCGTCGAGTTCGAGTAGATGCAATCGCAGCCAATCATTCGCCGCAGCTGCCCGAGCAAAGCCTCGGTAAAGTCGCTCGGTCGCGGCGTTGCTGACGATCGCCGTCCCCGCCCTGCCCTTCCAACCAGATGCCTCTACATAAAAAAAGGCGCTGAGGTCGTCTTCAAGGGTGGGCCCACCGCCGACGGTCCTGAATGTCAGCGCTCCTTGTCGCTGCAACGCACGATATCGCCGCCCTATCTGCTGACGCAACCCGCCACTCACTGCTCCGATCAGCTCATCCCAGCTATCGGGAAGCTCGAGTCGAGGACAGTAAGGACCAGCCTCACAGACAACACGGTAGCCGGCACTTTCCAGCTCCCGACAGGCAAGCCTAGAACTTTCTGCGGGGACGGCCTGTAAACGAATCCGATTGACGCCCTGACAGGCGATCGCAGCCCAGAGTTCAGCACGAGCCTCGTCGTTGCTAGCGAGTCCATCCCAATCGCCACTGTGGACATTGGCCGAAGCCTCCATCCGCCTGCCGATGCGATGCAGAAACGCGCCTGCGCGGAGGAATCCGTCTGAGTCGCGCAGCACGAGCCACAGAGGATCGCCACAACCGAATGCGCTCCACCAGCAACTAAGCCAAGTGCGAGTCAAAAAAGGGCTGCCGACATTCAGCGCAAGCGCATCCCACTCGAGACCCAGCGAGTCGAGCGTTGGATATGTGCTGATCATCATCCGCCGTACTCTGAACGAGCAAACATTCAACCCGCGAGGCGCTGCGCAACCCGCCGCGCCGCAAAGTCAGTGCCGAACACAAATCTCATGAGCGGGCCAAAGCCGAGTCCAGCCAGATAGCCGACAAAGTACAAATCGGACACGCTACTCTGAAATGCAGCGTCGAGAACTGGCGTGCCGGATAGGTTCGCAATGTTATCGCACAAGTCTTGGTCGAGGAAACCCAGTTGACTAACGTGGGGTCGATAACCAGTACCCGCAACCACCATATCCGCCTCCACGTGTTCAACTCCCGACGGACCCTGCAACTGTAAACGCACGCGCCCGTTGTCCGTCGGTTGTGCAGCAACGATCGTACGGCTCAGCAGTAGCTCGAATTGGCCCTCTATACGTTGGCGCAGCCACCAGGCCCCGGCCGGCCCAAGGGCGGTTGTGTAGGCCCAATGCTTGCGCTTACGCTCCGGGGCGAAGTGAAATGCCAGCGGAAGGTTCGAATAGACCCACTGCGACCCGCCCTCACCGAGACCTGACTCCGGATATCGCAAGCGTCGCCACAGCGATCTGTCAGAGCCACCCGGCTTAGTATTCCATAACACTTGCGCGGCACGCACAATCAGGCGCACTGTCGCACCTTGCTCATGTGCCAGAGCCGCCGCCTCCAGCGCGGACTGACCAGCCCCTATCACCGCTATCTCCGCCCCCCGCGAGCAAGCCGGATCGTGATAGTCGTAACTGTGCAACATCGCATCTGACGGAAGACCACACAGGATCTGCGGAAGATATGCATGGTTTGTCATGCCGGTCGCGACCACGATACTCTTAGCGCGCAACCCCTCGCCCGTATCAAGCTTTAGATCGAAGCCCTCCGGGACTCGTTGTATATGCGCAACGCGCTCATCGCGAACACTGGGAACCAGGCGTTCCTGAAACCAACGCCCGTAGCGTTCAAACGTATCAAGTGGTATCGGAGCCCCAATCTTGCGGTATTCGTACTCATGGCCGTGCTCAGCGCAAAAACGCTCAAGAGTGTGCTCCCCACTGGGATCAGCGAGATTAGAGGCGAAGCCCTCCGACTTCAGATACATGCCTTTTGGCATGTGTCGAGCCCATAGCTCCATTGTCTTTCCAAAGATCTCGTGACGCACACCCAGAGAGCTCAGATGGGCCGAGACGGAGAGACCGTACGGTCCAGCGCCGATCACAACCGCTTCGGTGTCAAGTCCATTCGAGCCGTTCATATCAGTCACCGCGATCCATGTCCGGTTTGCGCGCCATGCCCAATCGGTGCCGATCTGCTTGTGTCGCTCATCCCAAACCTCGTGTACGGAGCCGGCGTAGACGCCGTACCACACCCCCGGCGGCGGCAAGCACGGGGCGCGGATCGCGCCAATCAAGATAGTCGTAGGACAGCGGACGAGCAAAGTCGGCCGCAACAATGCCGAGCGCCCGTCCCCGCGAAGGCATGTCGGGGCCCTTTGGGTGGGTGAACAGGTCCCTGAGCCACAAGAGATCGCCTCCCAGCCAGCGCATACGCAGACCGGCACGATAGCCGGAAACCGCTTGGAGCGATCCTCCGCTCGCCCAGGTATGCAGAAGCTCCGGGAATGGCACACCGGCGCGAACAGCTATCTCCACCGAGGCCGACAGGCGCGGGTTGATCTCCATCAGCGCAGCACGACCGTGCGCGTCGCGGCGGAACTCCACCTCCGAGTAGCCCTCCAAGCCGAGCTCGGCGACGAGTCGTTCGGCCCCAGGCGTGAGGTCTTCGGGCAGGGGAACACTTTCACGCAGGACGGAGTTGCCGCCCAGCGGCGGGAACGTGCGGTCGGCTCGCTGTGCGAAGCGCGCCCACATGCGTCCATGGGCATAGATGAAGCTGACCGCCTCGCGATCGCCCGACAGCCACTCCTGCAGGACGACCTCGACCCCCTCACGCAGCACGGCCTCTGCCGCCGCGAGCGCATCGGCCCGCGTGCTGACAGCCACGGCGTGCAGCCGGCGAGCACGTACCGCGCCCTGCATCGCTACCGCCGCACTCTGCGCCCATGACTGAGTTGGCTTGACGACCGCTGGCAGACCCACTTCGTCGATCGCCGCCGCGACTTGATCCAACTCGATCACATGGCATCCCCTAGGTGTACGCAGTCCAAGCGCCTCGGCGGCGGCAAGCGTGCGCGTCTTGTCGATCGCAACCGCCAGCGCCCGCTCAGGCGCCAACGCCAGACCGACGGCATGCTCGACATCGGCTCGCCGCCGACGCACGGCCTCGATCGAGCCGTCGTGGGCGAGGATGAGCGATTCCGGGGCGTGCTCAGCGCAGAAGCGCAGAAGCCCATCTACATATTCATCCTGACTCTGGACGAAGTCGGGCAAAACTCCCCCGACCGAACACCAGCGCGAAGCCAATCCCGGCGCATGAGGATCGCTATCCAGGGCTCCAACGGTCATGCCGGCCCGGCCCAGCTCGCGTATCGCCACAAGCGCCTGGCGCTGAGAGGCGTCGGCTATCAGCGCCTGGATCGGAGCAGGACGGTATTGCAGCGAGCTCATTTCGGAAGTCTATGCGGCGACGGGGCGCCGACGCCCTTCAGCTCGACCCGTCCACTGACCTCCAGCTCAACTCGCCGCCGACCACCGATAATCGGTGTGTGATCGATCCGCACTGCCATGTCTTACACGGCATCGACGACGGGCCCGACACGCTTGAGGGTTCGCTTGCCATCGCACGCGCGGCTGCAGCCGGCAGCACTGGCACACTGGTCGCCACGCCGCACCGCACGAGCCAGATCGACCGCCTGACGCACCGCCTGGCCGGCCGTATCCGAACCGTCCGTCCCAACCACGATCGCCTTGAACATCATGCTCCTCCGGCGCGGTCGAGATCAGGAGTAGCCGAACATGCCGGCCAGCTGCTCGCTGAGCGTCGCCGGCATCACAGGAGGGTTCTCTGGATCCTCACAGCACGGGGGCTTTGCGCGCCTGCGGCGTCCAACCAGGCTGAGGCCAGGGAAGATGTCGGAAAGAACTCGGTGGGGGTTCTGGCTTTTGTCGTGTCTGGCCAGCGAGATCACGATCACGCTGTGATCTTTCGCGAACAGTGTGTGCATGCGCCAGTCGTTGGCGAGATGCCGGCAGCACATCGGGAAGTCCCCACCGTCCATGGCTGCCAGGCGGTATCCGGCGGCCTTGCAGCCCTCGCCCTTCAAACCCGTGATTGCCGCGTCATATGCTCGCCTGTCGATCTTGTTCAACGCGGCAGCCACACGTGCAACCGTGTCGACCACGAAAACGGAATGCGCCACCCGGTACCCTCGTCAGGCCGGTTGGAGCTTGCCTTCAGCCAGGTCCTTCAACCCCTGACGTACGCTGGGGCTCGACCGGTCCGCCATGTCTTCGACGTAGCTGACGACGCCCTCCAGCCACTCGCGATCCTCGCCCCTCGCGCGCAACTCGCGCACCGCACGCCCGACCCGTCTCAGGCTCTCGTGCTCGATCAGCGCCGGCTTGGAACTCGGCAGGGATGCCAGCGCACCACGCCTCATCCACAGCCGGACAGTCGGCTCGGAGACACCTAAATACTTCGCCGCCTCTGCCACCGGGACTCCCCGAGCCGCATTCGGCGCGGCTCGCTTGAGCTGCTTGCCCATCGCCATCAGCTGCTCCGCCAGTTCTCCCGACCGCTGCGGGTCGCGGACCACGCTGAGTTCCTCAACCACATCATCCAGACCGACCAGGAACGACGCGAGAGCACGATCATGCTTGGTAGCCATACCTACACGCTACTGACAGGTCTTCGGATTTTCAAGCCTTTTTCGCAAGCGGGTTTTGAGCTGTGGACGTTCCGTTGAGATGCGGCGAAATGCGCAGCCACTCAGACCGTCCGGATGACCAACACCGAGCACGGCGCATGGTGGGAGACCTTATTCGGCACCGATCCCAGCAGAAACCGGTCGATCAGTCGGGGCTGGACGCCTCCTCAGCTGGTTCGGGTGGAAACGCCTTCACCCAGCTCGCGATGCCGCGGATGATTCGTGGTGAGGTGTCCAGCTGCTGTTTGGTCGCCTCCCGGAGATCGGGGACGCTGAGCTCGACGTAGACGTGCTGGCTGGAGTTGCGCACCTCGCGCTGTACGCGCAGCGCCCACTCCGCGTCGGCCGACAACACCTTCAACTCGCGCAGCACCTCCACGGGAGACGACTTCTCATCGCCGGTCACGACACCCAGCCGCCGGCCGATCTTGACGCTGAGCGCGATCAGATCCATCAACAGCATGTACGTCTTCTCGAAGCTGGACAGGACGCTGTCGGCCCGGTTGCGCTCGATGGGATCGTCGGAGCTCCACGCCGCCGTAAACGCGGTCTCGTCGAGATCGGGGGAGAACTGGGCGACAGCGGACTCCAGCTGCTCGAAGCGCCGGTGCACGGCGTCGAGCGTCTCGTCGTAGCTCTCACGCAACTCCCGGATACTCCGGCGCGGGCGTTCAGAGCTCATCCACAGCCTCGACCATGCGCGCAAATGCCGCTCCTGCCTCGGCAGCGCGCTCGGACCGCAGCCGTCCGGCCAGATCCGCTTCGCGGCGGATCCGGTCCCCCTGAGCCATGAGGCCAGGCCAGTGCCCGTCGCGATCGACCAGCACGCGACCGTCGCGCAGAACCTGCGCCAGCAGCGCCGGGTGACGCCTCGCGTCATCGAGCGCCACCACCTCCAGGACGAGCCCCGTGCGTCTATGCAGGCGGTCGGCCAGCGCGACCCGTGCTCCCACCCCGGGCTCGCGCAACGCTATCAGCAGATCGACATCGGACTCCGCATCGTCATCGCCACGCGCGACAGACCCGAACACGACGGCCATCGCCACATTAGGCTCGGTGCGCAACGCCGCCTGCAGCCCGCTCAACGTCGGCCAGTGACGGCGCAGATAGACGCGCTCCCGCACAGGCAGCTCGAGTCGATACGGACTCACCCGCCGCCCCCGCACCATCCCCCGCGCCCACGCCCGACGCAACGTCCGCTCACTTACCCGCAGGTCGTCGGCTAACTCCTGGAGCATCGCGCTCATACGTCCAGTTTAGCTCAGTCGTGTGTCCAGAAGGCCGCGGCGCGGGCTGATGGGAGCCGGGCGGTGCTCATACATCGGGACTCGAGGGGTCGCTACAGGGCCAGATGCAGGCGCAGCGCGTCGTCGAGCGAGCGCATAGGCTCCTCGGAGAGTCGGCCCAGCATCCGGCCGACTCGCTCGGCGTCGATCGAGCGCACCTGCTCGGCCTGCGCCTTGGAGTCCTGGGGCAAGCCGCCCGCACCCGCCGGCAACAGCACCTGAAATGGATAGACGCGCTCAACGTTCGATGTGATCGGCACGATCGTCAATACGCCTCGGCCCAGCCTGGCCACGGCGCCATTCGCGGCGTCGTTGCTGACGACCACGGCCGGCCGGTGCTTGTTCGCCTCCGCGCCGCGCGCTGGATCGAGATCGACCATGCGCACCTCGCCTCGCCGCATCACACACCGTCGCCGGCGACCACATCCCAGCGAGCCGCTTCGCCGCTGGAGTCCCACTCCGCCCACGCCTCTCCATACGCATCTCTCAGCTCGCCCACGCGCAGCACACGGATCGCCTCGTGCACCGCGGCCGAACGCGAAGCGCACGCATGGGTACGCGCGTACTCATCGAGGAACCGCACATCCTCACCCGGCAGGCTCACACTCAGCTTCACACCAGTGATCCTACCCTAAGTCCTACTCCGATCCCAGGGCAACCGCTCAGGTCGTGCGAGGAGAGTCCGCTGGGGGGACGTGATAGACAGCGTCTGTTGACCGCACGCTGTCGTCTGCCATCAGCGTGTCATAGTCGCCGGCCGAGGCAATCACCTCGCCACCGCGAACGGCGACCCACTTGCCGGCGTACCGCTCCAGCGCCTTGTCAGATATCGGGATCTGCGAAACGGTCGCGGTCATGAATGGCCTCCTATCGTCGCCATGTCATCGGGTGCCGGGCTGATGCGTTTTCCTTGGAAGATCCGGCCTCCAGGCTAGCATTTGAGACCGTTATCCAAGCGCTCAGACCACGAGCCCTCAGGTCGTGCGGATGATCAACACCGAGCACGGCGCGTGGTGCGACACCTTGTTCGGCGCCGACCCCAGCAGAAACCGCTTGGCGCCGGTCATGCCCTTGTTCCCCACCACGATCAGATCGGCCTCGCGCTACTCGACCACATCCAGGATCTCAAGCCGAGCCCGTCTAAGAAGTTCTCAAAAACATTTTAGACCGACTTGGTTGGCGGTCTCGTCGTCCGTAGTAGCCGGAACGAACGAAACCCCGGCGGTTTGGCCTGTCCCCGAAGGGGACTGCACAGGGACCGTTCCGGGGTCTTCGCACCCCATGGTAGCGCGGACGATCTTCGATGACCAGCCCTCACGCACAGCTCTTGCCGCCGGACATCGAGCGCCTCTTGTCCGCTCGCGCGGCTGCATGTCTTCCGTAACCGTCTCGCGCACCACCAGCGCGTCTGGAGCCACGCTCCCGCCGAGCGCTACGAAGACCTGCTCACCCTTGCGACCGCGGCTTGACCCAGGGACTTGATACCATATTGGTATGAGAGGCGGGGATATGATCCTGATGGCTCGTCGGCGGGCAGGGCTGACCCAACGCGAGCTCGCGGAGCGAATCGAGTGCCGGCAGGCCACCATCGCGCGCTGGGAGCGTGGCGACCGCCAGGCCTCCTATGAGGATGTCGAAGCCATCGCACAGGCGTGCGAGCTGCAGCTCGATGCTCATCTCGTTCCACAGGATCGTTCGTGGTGGCCGCAGATCGCCGTACAACTCGACCGCGAGCCACTGGAGCGTGTGCGCCGGCTGACCCCGCCAGGGGCCGCCTTCCGTACCACCTCCGTCCTCGAGGCTCTGGCCGATATCGACGCGCCCACGATCGTGATCGGAGAGGTGGCCGGAGCGCTGCACGGCTGGCCGCTCGTGCTCAGCCGCGACACGGTCGAGATCTGTGCGCGAGACGAACCTGCGCCGAGCATCGCGCTCGACCGTCCAGAGATCGACAAAGCAGTCGGCGAGATCAACAAGCCGTCCTCGAATGGACGGCTGCTGGTCACAGAGATCCCGCCCGGCACCACCGGCTTCGGTGACCTCGCGCGCGAAGCCGACACGGTAGAGATCAACGGCACAGGGGTGCTGGTGGCGAGCCTGCGCGACCTCCTGCGGATCGCCGACGCCTCTCCGACGCTTGACTCCAGGCGCCACGCACTGGCCTACCAAGCGGTGCTCGACGTCCAGCGCGCGCGACTCCAGACCGGCGCCGCTGACGAGCTGAGCGACGAAGAGAAGATCCAGGCATGGCTGAGCCGGCAGACACCAGTGGCATAGACCCCGATCGAGGGCCAACTCGACCTGAGCTTCGCTCCCACCGGCTTCCCAGGCGGCTACCGTGAACTGGCGCCTCGTACGAGCAAACGAGCTGTCACAGGAACGAGCATCGTCGTGTCCGTCGCCGCGCTCGAAGATGTCCACGAGTCAAAGCGCCAGGCAGACCGACTCAAGGACCGCGAGTATTTCCGCTCAGAGGAGACGCGATAACTCCCGGACAGGTCCGCCGATCGGCCAGACCGATCTAAAATCTATTTGAGACTTTTTGAGAAGCGCTCAGACCGACACGGCTCAGGTCGTGCGGATGATCAACACCGAGCACGGCGCATGGTGGGAGACCTTGTTCGGCACCGACCCCAACAGGAAGCGCTTGGCGCCGGTCATCCCCTTGTTGCCGACCACGATCAGATCGGCCTCGCGCTCCTCGGCCACATCGAGAATCGCGTCGGCCGGATCGCCCTGACGCGGATAGACATCGACCTCCACGCCGGCCTCGCCGGCGATCGCCGCGGCGGCCTGCAGCGTCACGTCGACGTCCTCGCGCGGATTGATCGCCCACTGCAAATCCTCCGGCGCCTCACGACGTTCCTCGCGCAAACGCTGCGCCGGCACCGGCTCATACGCGCTGACGATCTCGACCTTCGCCCCCACCGCACGAGCCAGATCGACCGCCTGACGCACTGCCTGGCCGGCCGTATCCGAACCGTCCGTCCCCACCACGATCGCTTTGAACATCATGCTCCTCCCTGTCTATATTGCGAGACCGAGCGCTGCACCGTGCCGCGATCATATCGGCGCTCGCGAACGGTTCGGGCCCTGTGCCCGCCCCCGCCCGCCATCCGCTCACGGTCGCCTAACGTTCACGTCTGTGATCGACCTGCACTGCCATGTGCTTCCGGGCATCGACGACGGCCCTGAGACGATCGACGGGTCGCTTGCGCTCGCTCGCGCCGCCGCGGCGGCGGGCACGCGCACGCTCGTGGCGACGCCCCATGTGAGCTGGCGCTACCCGAACGACGCCGACACGATCGCGCGGCTCGTGGACGAGGTCAACGGGCGGCTGGCCGCGGAGTCGGTGACGCTCGAAATCCGTCCGGGCGCCGAGCTCGCTATGACGCGCATCATCGACATCGACCCGGCCGAGCTCCCGCGCCTGTCGCTCGGCGGGGGACCCTGGTTGCTGGTCGAGCCGCCCTTCACAGCAGTCGCAACCGGCCTGGACACGATCGTGTTCGATCTCCAGCGCCAGGGTCACCGCGTCCTGCTCGCCCACCCCGAGCGCTGTCCGGCGCTGCACCGCGATCCGCGGATGCTGGGCTCGCTCGTGCGCGCCGGTGCGCTCACTTCGATAACCGCCGGCTCGCTCGCCGGCAAGTTCGGCGAGACCGTCCGGCGCTTCGCGCTGCAACTCGTTCAGGACGAGCTGGTCCACAACGTGGCCTCCGACGCACACGACACCGTCGGTCGCCCTCCCAGCATGGCGGCGGAGATCGAGCAGGCCGGGCTCAGACCGCTGCGCGAGTGGCTGACCGAGGAGATCCCCGCCGCGATCCTCGCCGGCGATGCGACGATCCCCCGGCGCCCCGCGGTCGCCCTTCCCGGTATCGCCGACCCCAGACGCGGCTGGCGGCAGCGCTTGCGCGGGCTCACGCGAGCTTCGTGATCGCGATGATCATGCCGATCACGACGAACACGACGATCGCCACCTGCATCCAGATCCAGGTTGGGGACATCGGCTGCTGAGAGACTACCGGCATGAAACCGCTCGCCGGGCGGGACATGGCGCTTGGTGCTCGCCCGGCTCTGCACGGCCCTGCAGCAGGTCTTGCCGGCACGGGCGATCAGATGCGCCACTATGTTGGTTGCATGGACGCGCGCCTCACCCGCCGCTCCCGGCTTCCTCGCCGGTTGACCGCGGTCCTGACGATGGGCCTGTGCCTGTCGGTGGCGCTGCTCACCCCCACCGGTCAGGCCCGCAGCTCGTCCGCCGCGCACTTGTCCGCGACGGCTCCGCTCGGCGGCATCAACATCGGCGGGGTCGGCGCCCTGCCACTCGATGTGGCCGACCGCGAAATCGCCCGCGCCCGTGCACTGCACGCCGGCGTCGTGCGCACAGCGATCCCCTGGTCGGTGATGGAGCCGTCCGGCCCCGGCCAGCTCGAACCGCACGCACTGGCGTACGCCGACCGCCTCATGGCGGACGCCGGCAATAGCGGCATCAAGGTCATCGCGTTCGCCGAGAACACGCCCTGCTGGGCCTCCTCCGCGCCCGCCTCGCTGCTGAGCAGGTGCAAGCCGAACCGCACCGGCAAGGCGGGCGCATGGCCCCCGATCAACCCGGCGACCTACGCCGCGTTCATGGCCTTCCTCGCCCAGCGCTACGGCCCCGACCTCGCCGCCCTGGAAGTCTGGAACGAGCCCGACCAGGCCAACGAACTGTACCTGGCCGGCCCCAACAAACCCAAGCGCTACACCGAACTCGTGCGCGCCGCCTACCCGGCGATCAAGGCCGTCGCGCCCTCCCTCCCCATGCTCGCCGGCTCGCTCGTCGGCTACAACGGCAAGTTCCTGCGGGCGATGTACGCCGCCGGGATCAAGGGCTACTACAACGGGCTCGCCGTCCACTTCTACGCGCTCACGCTCGCCTCGCTGCGCGAGTTCCGCGAAGTCGAGGTGGCCAACGGCGACACCTCGCCGCTGTGGCTCGATGAGTTCGGCTGGAGCAGCTGCTGGCCGCGGTACAAGCTCCAGCAGGAACAGGCGTGCGTCACGCCCAAGATCCAGGCGCAGAACATCACGAACCTCTACCGCTCGCTGGCCCGCACCCCCTATGTCGCCGCCCAGGTGCTCTACGAGATGCAGGGCTCGACACGCGAAAACTTCGGCGTCCTGAACGAACACGGCGCGCGCAAGCCCGCCTTCGCCGCCCTCTCGCGCGTGCTGACCTCCCCGTTCGGCCCCGTCAGCCCCGTCACCCTCGCCCTGCGCCGCTCAGGCAACCAGGTCGTGGCCAGCGGCTCGGGGCCCGTCGGCGACATCATGCGCATGGAAGCCTTCCAGGGCGCCACCCTGTGCTTCCGCGCCTCCTTCACGCTCGACCGCTTCAACCGCTACACCCTGGCGCTACCCTCCGTGCTCGGCACCCGCGGCCTGCGCGTGCGCGTCTACCAGCAGTGGCTCGGCCCGAGTCGCGACGCGCAGCGGAGCATTTGAGAAGTCCTTGCCGGCCGGCCGGCCGAGGGCTGAGCCCTACTCCCCGCTGCGCACCATCGCGGCGATCGTGAGGATCAGGATCTTCATGTCCAGACCCAGCGACCAGTGGGCGATGTAGTAGTTGTCCCACTCCACGCGCTCGGCCAGCGAGGTCTGGCCGCGCAGGCCGTGGACCTGGGCCCAGCCGGTGATGCCGGACTTGACGCGGTGACGGTCGCCGTAGCGAGCGACGTCGTGCTCGAACAGCTCGACGAACTCAGGGCGCTCGGGACGGGGGCCGATGATGCTCATCTCCCCGCGCAGCACGTTCAGCAGCTGGGGCAGCTCGTCGATCGAGGTGCGGCGCATGAAGCGCCCGACCAGCGTGCGCCGATCCTCGCCCTCGACGCCCCCGGGAGCGGTGTCGCCGCCGAGCAGGAACTCGAGCGCGCTCTCGTCGTCCTCGGTCAGCGCTCCGTCCGTGACCGTCTCGTCGCTCGGCATCCCGTCGCATGACGCGCCGGTGCGCTTGGGCGCGATCCGCATCGAGCGGAACTTCAACAAGTCGAACGTGCGCCCGTCGCGCCCGACGCGGCGCTGGCGAAACATGATCGGCCCCGGCGAGCTCAGACGCACGGCCAGCGCCGAGAGCGCCAGCAGCGGCGAGAGCAGCACGAGCAGCACGACCGCGAACACGCGGTCCGATGCGTGCTTGACCGCGAACTGCCAGCCCTTGGGATCGACCGCCGAGAACGTCAGCAGCGGCGTTCCGCCGATGGTGTCGTAAGCCGCGCGCTGGTTCATCGTGTCGAACATCCGCGGCACGACCGACACGTCCACGCCTAGCTGCTGGCAGCGCTGGATCAGGCGGCTGATGCGGGCGTCGGCGACCGAGGAGAAGGCGACGATCAGTTTGTCCACGCCCGATTCGCCGACGATCTGATCGACGTCCTCGATCGTGCCGAGCACGGGCACGTCGCGCCCGCCGACCTCGGCGATCGAGCGGGGGTCGTCGTCGACGAAGCCGACCGGCACGAGCCCGTACTCGGGGTGTTTCTCCAGGCGACGCGCCACCTGCGAGCCGACCATGCCGGCGCCGACGATCAACACGGGCTTGCCGACCAGACGGCGCGCGCGCGCGAAACGCTGGGCGCCCGCCAGGGCGATGCGCCCAAGCGCGACCGCGATCAGCGAGTACAGCCACAACCGCACGGTGTCGGACTGGCTCGGCGTCTGGCCGTTGGCGAACAGGCCGATCGCCATCACCGCCATCGCCGCGATCGAGACCGCGCTCAGCACCGGCACGACGCCGTCGAGCACGAGCACGCGCAGGCGCGTGCGATACAGCCCGCGCGCGTACAGCAGCGCCACCACCAGCACCGGCATCGCCAGCAGCGGCGCGCGCAGACCGGATGTGTGCGCGGTCGCCTCCACGCCGCCGAGGGCGATGGTGACCGCCAGGCAGACGAGCACGAAGTCGGCGAGCACGCGCAGCACGCTCCAGCCGGGGCCCTCAAGCGCCCACTGCAGACCTCCGCCGAAGTGACCGCCGGACAGCGACTTGGGACGCGGCGCCCCGCGCGCGAGGCTGCTCGGCAGAGGGAATGTGGTCGAGGTCTGCTGGGTTACGCGGGGTGGATCCATGGTCTAAGGATGCGTTCGAGATGAAGTACCTGAGACTTACTCGGGTCCTACAACCCGTCCCTTTAGCGATTGATGCCCCTCCTGCTCTTTTTGGTCGGTCCACACCAGTCTCCTGGTGAGGACCGCGACACACGCAAGGACGACCAACGCCAGTAGCACATAGCCCAGCTTGATCGCCGACAGGCCACCGCTCCCCGAAGCGCGAGCCAGATATGCCCGTTCGGCCGATACCGTGGGATAGGCGCCGGCGACGCCACCGGACGCACTTCCTCGGCGAGCCGTTTTCGTGCCCGTGCGAGTAGCGCTGGTGGAAGTCCCGCGGCCGGCGCCCTCGCTCCCGCCCCGTGCGTTTGCGCCGCCGCCCGTTACCGACCCGGCGGGCCCGGCCGAGATGTGAGGTTCACCGGCGCCCGACGCTCCGCTCGCCTGTGATGAGACCGACCCTCCGCCTTGGGAGCCGCCACTGGTCGAACCCCCGCCGCCACCGCCTCCCGCACCAGACCCACCGCCAACGATCGCCGAGCCGAGGATCGCCTGGCTGCCCTGACCGGGGCCACCATAGCCACTGAGCAGTGGGTTCGCCGCCGCCGGCGAGGGCGCCCAGCCCGCGCCGGCGAATCCGATGAGCCCGGCCGTGCACATCATGCGGATGCTCATGCGGATACCGCGGTTGTCGATCATGCTCATCTGCCCTGATTCCCTTCTTGGCTCACATGTAAGCGGTAGTCGAGCACTCGTCATGAGATACACGACCTAAGACGACCTCCCGCGGAGCTGACGTCGCGGCGACACATATGTCCTCTCCAAGCTAGCAACGCACCAGCGGTCTCCAGCCCGGAAATCCCGCTATGTGCCCGCACAATTCCCGCAGCTCTAAGCGAACTGCTGAGCTTCAAGCAGGATCGCGCGGTTCAGTTCCGCGACGTTCACGCGTTCGCCGCGCCGCACGACCCTCGAGACTTCCTCGGTGACCGGGTCGCGCGGGTTCAGCCTCACCGCCCGCCCGACCAGCGCGAGCGCCCGCGCCCGTTCCCCCCGCGCCGAGGCGATCGCGCCGCGCTCGAGCGTCGCGTACGCTTCGCCTTCATCGCGTTCCAACGCGAGCGCGAACTCGCGATCGGCCTGCCGCAGATCGCCGTAGCGCAGCGCGATGTTGCCGGCCACGACATACGGTTCGGCGCTGAGCGGGTCAAGCCGCGCCGCGTCGTTCAGGCGCGCGTAGGCCGTCCGCGGCGCGCGCGCCCACACTTTCGCCGCGCTCTGCACCTGCAGCTGGCTCAGCCACGGGGCGATCAGCGAGGCCGCAGCGACTACTGCAAGAACCGTTGCAGCGATCGCCGCCCAGGCGCGGATGCCGCGCAGACCCCTACGCATGGGCCGACCTTCCGCGGGCCGGCCCGCTTCCGGCCGGACACCCCCCAGACCCTCAGGCTCGACCCCGGCAGAGGTCTCCTCCCCCGCGGGTACCGCCGCCACGCGCGGCGTAAGCGCGCAGGCGATCCCGAGCATCGCAAAGGCGGGCGCGCCGAGGCCGGCGAACTCCCAGAACCAGTCGAACGAGCCGTGCACGACCCAGTAGGCGAAGCCGGCCAGCGCCGCCGCGGCGACCCCGCACGCCAGCGGGTCGACGTCCGGCCCCCGTTGTCGCAGCGCCCGCCAGCCCGCCAGCAGCGCCCCGCCGAGACCCACGACCGCCAGCAGCGCGCCGATCAGCCCCGTCTGGGCGAGCGTGCGCAGCTCGACGCTGTGGGGATAGCGGGGCGTCTCCTCGCTGCGGCCGTGCACGAGGTACTGCTGCTGGAAGTTGTCCGCGCCGATCCCCACAAGCGGGTGCG
This sequence comes from uncultured Solirubrobacterales bacterium, assembly GCA_963702185.1. Lineage (GTDB taxonomy): Bacteria > Actinomycetota > Thermoleophilia > Solirubrobacterales > Solirubrobacteraceae > Palsa-744. The sequence goes on along the minus strand of OY969723.1, from coordinate 1,776,597 downwards.
CGGCGAATTCGTCGAGCGCGACGCGGTAGAAGTCGTAGCGCTGGCTGCCCAGCCCGCTGGTCAGCCGATTACCCGTCGTGGCGTTCGCGGAGTACCCGCTGGGACTCTTGAACGTGTCCCACGCGTGACGCGCGCGCGTCACCGGATTGCCCGCGGCGATCAGCCCGCCGGCGAGCACGACCACGAGCGCGGCGACCCCCACGGCGCCCACGCCCCGGCGCACCCGCGTCGCCGAGGGCCCCGTGAGCTTGGCCCTGCTCTCGATCGCGGCGCCGGCGGCCACGATCAGGGCGACCACGAGCGCAGCCAGCAGCGTCGCGGCGGTGGCGGTGTGGATCTGCGAGGCGGCGCCCTGCCCGTGTTCGAGGCGTTCGCCGACGTGCAGCACGGACGGCACGCCCACCGCGATCCCCGCGGCGACGGGCACGAGCAGCGCGAACGTGCGCGCGCGGCCGGGCAGCAGCGCGAACACGAGCACCAGCATCACCGGCGTCGCGTACAGCGAGCCGCGCGAGACACTGAGCAGCGCGACCTCGGCCAGCAGCACCGCCCCGCCGGCCAGCACCCCGCGCAGCGCCCAGTGAAGGCGCGCCTCGCGCGCGAGCAGCAGCGCCGGCCAGAACGCCATCAGCCACTGCGCGGCGTTGGCGTTGGCATAGCCCGAGGGGTAGGTCAGGCGCCCGCCCGGGAGCAGCGCTTGCAAGCGCACGGCGCTGTGCGCGGCGGCGTCGACGTGCAGCAGCACGTACCCGGCGAGCACGACCATCGCCAGCGTCCACACGCCCAGCAGCAGCGCCGCGGTCGGCCCGCGCTGGGGCCAGCACGCGAACAGGGCGAACACGAGCAGGTACAGCAGCGTGCGATCGGCCCCTTCCCAGGCGGCGCCCGGGACCTGCGCCCACAGGATCGAGAGGAAGCTGAGCGCGGTGTAGGCCGCCAGGCAGCCGAGCGCTACCTTCACCGGCGTGGGCATCCGGGCCAGCGGCACACCCACGAACGCGACCGCGATCGCCAACAGCGCGAGCACGATCAGCCCACCAGGAGCCCAGTGCGTCAGCGGATACCCGGCCTGGCTGCACCCCCACACGACGAACAGCGCCACAGCCGCGAGCGCCGGCAGCGTGGCGGGCGACTCGCGCAGACCATCCAGCAGACCCGCGAGTGGAGCCCGCCGCGACGCCGTGAGTCTGGGTGCCATCGCGGGCAACGATAGTCGGCGGCGTGGAGGACTCATAATCGCCGGCATGGACCCCGCCGAGCTCGTCCAGTTCTACGACGACGCCTATACCCAGCACACCCCGGCCGAGGGCGAGCGGTATGCGCGCTGGCGCGCGCTGGGCGCGGTCGGCAAGGCCGACCACGTGATCGCGTTGTGCGAGCGCGCGGGTGCGGGCGCGGGCATCTGGGCGGGCGGAGAAGACCGCGCGCACCAGACGGACGCGACAGGCGCAGCGCGCGGAGCAGGCAGGGCGAGCGGGCATCGCTGGGCGGGCGCGGGCCCGGCCAGCACGCTCGAGATCGGTTGCGGCGACGGGGCGCTGCTGGCCGAGCTGCACGCCCGCGGGTTCGGCGGGCGCTTGGAGGGCGTCGAGATCACCGACGCGGCCGTGGCGATCGCCCGCAGTCGCGCGGCGCAGGCGGGAATCGCGAGGGTCGAGCGCTACGACGGCTCGCGTCTGGCCGCCGCCGACGGCGCATACGACCTGGGCATCCTCTCGCACGTGCTCGAGCACGTGCCCGACCCGCCGGCGCTGCTGGCCGAGGCCGCACGCGCGTGCCGGGCGGTCGTGGTGGAGGTGCCGCTCGAGGCCAACGTCTCCGCGCGGCGCACGTCCAAGCGCGAGCACGCCCACGAGGTCGGCCACCTGCAGCGCCTGGACCGCGACGGCGCGCGGGAGATCGTCGCGCACGCGGGCTTGCGCGTGGTCGGTGAGCTGGAGGACCCACTGCCGCTGGCCGCGCAGACGTTCTTCGCCGAGAACGCCCCCGCCCGCGCCCGGGCCACCGCCAAGTGGGCGCTGCGCACGGGGCTGCACGCCGCCGCGCCCGGCCTCGCCCGGCGGCTGTTCACGGTGCACTACGCGTGCCTGTGCGTGGCGGCAAACGACGCGACAGCCACTACAAAGGCCTTGTAGTACAAACGCTTTGTAGTACGAAGGCTTTGTAGTACTAAAGCGTGTAGTACGCAGACATGCAGCGCCACTGGCTCGCTCGATGCGCCACTGGCTCGCTCGATGCGCCGCTGGCCACCGCGAGACGACGCCGACGCGAGCAGCAGTCCGCTAGATTGCATAAAAACTGGCCAGCCAGCCAAACCAGGCCCGAAGGAGCAAACCCCCCATGGCGAGCGCACCCACCTCCGCAGCAACCGACACCGATCCAACCGCCCCCGGCAGCGCCACCAACGATGCCGCGGCACAGACCACGGCCTCGGACGCCACCACCACGGGCAGCGCCACCAGCGCGAACGGGGCGTCCAACTCCGCGAGCCTGCCGACCGACGCGATCTCCTACGAGGACCTGTACGCGCGCTGGGAGCGCGGCAACTGGAAGGCGAGCGAGCTCGACTTCTCAGAGGACCGCCGGCAGTGGCAGGAGGACTTCACCGAGTTCGAGCGCACCGCGGCGCTGTGGAACTACTCGCTGTTCTTCTGGGGCGAGGACGCGGTCGCCGACAACCTGTCCCCCTACATCGACGCGGCGCCGCTGGAGGAGCAGAAGTACTTTCTGACCACCCAGCAGGTCGACGAGGCCCGGCACGCGGTGTTCTTCAAGCGCTTCATGCAGGAGGTGTGCGACATCGCGCCCGGCGGGTCGACCGGGTCGAGCCTGCAGGCGATCAAGCCCCAGCTGTCCCCCGGGTTCAGAAAGATCTTCGACCGCCTGGACCGCATGGCCGACGAACTGCGCGCCGACCGCTCGCCCGCGAAACTGGCGGCGGCGGTGACGCTGTACCACATCGTCATCGAGGCCTCGCTGGCCCAGCCCGGACAGCACTTCATCTGCAGCTACCTGGAGCGCCGCGACCAGTTGCCGGCGTTCCGGGAGGGAATGCAGAACATCGCCGCCGACGAGCAGCGCCACATCGGCTTCGGCGTCAAGCTGCTGTCCGACCTCGCCCGCGAAGACCCCGTCCGCGTGCCCAAGGCGGTGGCCGGGCTGCTGCGCGACGTGACCCGCTACACCGCCCAGGTGCTGATGCCCCCGGGCTGGGACGAACGCTACATCACCGTGTTCGGCGCCACCTACGACGATGTCGGCGTGGAAGGGCTCACCTCGCTGACGACCAAGCTGCGCTCTGCGGGCCTGGCGATCGACACGCTGCCCGGACCGGCGCTGCTGCCGCCCGGGCTGAGCCCGCTGGAGACCTCCCAGCGCGGGCGGACGCTGGCCAAAGCGGGGATCATAGGCGTGCGCGAGGGACCGACCAAGCGCGACCCCGAGACCGTGGAGCTGCTGTTCGACACGATCCGCCGCCAGGTCAATCCCGCCCACGGCCTCGCGCGGGCGACGACGTTCCAGTGGGAGTTCACCGACCCCGACGTCCCCACCTGGCATCTGACCGTCAACAACGGCTCGAGCACCGTCGCGCAGGGCGCCGCCGCGAACCCCGACCTGCGCCTGCAGGTCGCCTACCAGGACTGGGTCGACATCATCGGCGAGCGCCTGGACCCGCGCCGCGCGATGCTCACCGGCCGCCTGCGCCCGCGCGGCAACCCGCTCGGTCTGCGCAAGCTGATGCGGGCGTTCCCGCAAGGGTGAGCGCTACCTGAGCCCGAACTCCCGTGCCGCGGCCGAGGGGTCGCTGTGTTCGGTCGCGGAGGATCCCGAAGACGCGCTCGCCTGAGCAGCAGCGCCGCTTTGTGACGGCGATTCGCCGCCCGCGCTCGCCGTGGCGGTGTTGGCGCTCGCGGCCCCGGCGAACTCACGCGAAGCCGAGGCCGTCTGGGCGGTCTGGACTGTCTGAGCCGAGCCGCCGGACGCGGAGGACTGCGCGGAAGCCTTGCCGGTCGCGGGTTCGATGCCGAACTCTCGCTGAGCCATTTCGGCGGGCCGCGGTTTGGAGGCGCTCGACGCAGCGGCAGCGCCGGTGGCGCCGGCGGAGACATGGCCGGAAGCCGACGATGCGGAGGCGGTGGCGACAGCCGAGCCGAGCTGGACGCCGACCGGCGGGCTCAGCTGCTCGTAGGCGACGACCATGTGTTCGCCGGAATGCCGCGTGCGGTGGCGATGAGAGATCGCGCGGCCGGGCAACGGGATCGGGCTCACGCTCAGCGCCACGCACCCAGCGCCCACGCTGACCGCGACCAGACAGCCGACCGCGAGCTTGGCGCCGAGCCCACCCCCGGCCATCAGCCAGCCGCTGCCGACGCCCGCGCCGGCTCCCGCGGTGGAAACCCCGGCCGCCGTGCCGATGCCCGCGGCCGTACCGGCGCTTGTGGCGCCGCCCGCGCTCGCCCCGGCGCCAGCGCCTGCGCCCGTCCCCGCACCGACGCCCGTACCCGCACCGGCACCTGCACCCGCGCCCGCACCGGCGGCCACGCCCGCCCCCAGCAACAACGGCAACGGCAACGGCGGCAGCACCGCGGCCAGGCCGCGCAGCGACAGCACGTGCGCGCGACAGGCCGGACACTCGCGCTGGTGGGCCATGGCCAACGCGTAGCGCTCTCCCACGGGGTCGAGCACGCCAAACGCAAAGCCGCGCATCAGCGAGGACTGCTCGGCGCAGTAGGCCCCCGCGCTGATCGACTCAAGCAGCTCGCCGACCTTGCTCGCCACGCCCGGCGCGCCCGGGCCCACCCCGTCCATCAGCTTGCGCATCCGCTTCTCCGACACCCCCATCTCGGCGGCGGCCTGCGCACGGGAGAGGCCCTGCAGGTAGCACAGCGCCGCCGCCTCACGCTCGCGCGGGTCAAGCCGCACGCGCAGCCCCTCCATCAGCCGGCGTAGCTTGATTCGGTCGTCCAGCTCGCCCGCCAAATCGCGCTCTGGCGCCTGGATCTCGAGCTCGCCGCCGGCGCCGGCGTCACGGTTGCGCCGGGCGCGAACCTCGTCGATCGCGCGGCGGTAGGTCACGAGCGCCAGCCACCCTTCCGGGTTGGCGACCTCCGCGCGGCCCTCCAGCATCGTCATGTACAGGCCGTGCCACGCCTGGGCGTAGCAGGCCTCCAGGTCCGCTCGGTCCAGACGCACGCCGGCGGCCCGCAGCCGCGCGCCGACCCCTGCCAGCACCCGCCCCCGCATCGCGTCGAACTCCCTGCGCAGCAGCCTTTCGGCCCGATAACGGCGTATAGGCAGTGGACTCACTCGCTGGACGATGGCGAGCGAGACGAATTCGCGCTCCGCTAAAAGTCGCTATTTGCCGCAAACAAACGCCGCAATTTGCGCCATGCTGACGCCGCGCATGTCCTCGCCACGATCGTGCGCCGCATGCCAGGCCGCGACGCGCGCCAGGGCCTCTTCGAGATCCCAGCGGGGGCGCCACCGAAGCTCGCGTTCGGCGGCGCCCGAGTCGAGCTCCAGGCGCATCGCCTCGGGCGGGTGGGTCCCAGGGTCGGGCTCGTCCGGCAGCGGCTCGTCCAGCAGGCCGTGCAACCGTCGCACGATCTCGCGCACCGGCCGCGCGTCCCGGGGATGCGGGCCGAAGTTGTACGCCCGCGCATATGTGCTCCCGCCAGGCTCACACATGAGCTGAGCGAGCGTCAGATAACCGCTCAGCGGGTTGAGCACGTGCTGCCACGGACGAATGGCCTCCGGGTTGCGCACCTGCACCGAAACTCCTCGCGCGTGCGCGCGCAGCACGTCCGGCACGAGCCGATCTTCCCCGAAGTCCCCGCCCCCGATCACGTTGCCCGCGCGCGCACTGGCAACTTGCGGACCGTCCTCGGCAGCGAAGTACGACTCGCGGTATGCCGCGGCGACCAGCTCGGCGCACGCCTTGGAGCTCGAGTACGGATCGTGCCCGCCCAGCGGGTCGGTCTCGACAAAGCGGTGCACATCGCCCGCATCCACTGCCGCGCCCGGCCCGGCCGTCGGCGCAGTGGCGTATCCGGATGGGTTGGCGTAGCACTTGTCAGAGGTGACCACCACGACCGCCTTGACCGACTCGCCCGCCGCGCGCACGGCCTCGAGCACGTTGACCGTGCCCATCACGTTCACCGCATAGGTAAGCGCCGGCTCGCGCAACGACAGCCTCACCATCGGCTGGGCCGCCAGGTGCAGCACGACTTCGGGCCGGCAGCCGGCCAGCCCCTCGCGCACGGCCTGCCCGTCGCGCACATCGATCCGCAGCTCGCCCGCCATCTCCTCGCCGACCCGCGCGAGCGCATACAGCGAAGGCTCTGTCGGCGTCCCCGGAGCCAGGCCCGTGACGCGCGCGCCCCACGACTGCAGCCACAGCGCCAGCCACGCGCCCTTGAACCCGGTGTGGCCGGTGAGCAACACGCTGCGTCCACTCCAAAACTGTGGATCGACTTGGGCCGCGGAGCTCATAGCGGCCGCTATCTTCACGCAATCGCCACGTCCAGCGCACCCACCTCCTCCCAGACGTCGGCCCTGCCCCCGCGCGCGGAGATCCTCGGCATCCCGCTGGCCGTGTCCGACTACGAGCAGGTCATGGACTGGATGGACGGGGTCATCGCCGCCGGCGAGCGCGCGTACGTGACCGCCGCCGCGGTCAACCTGGTGATGAACGCCCAGGAGAATCAGGCGACGATGGAAGCCGTGATGGCCGCGACGCTCGCCGTCCCCGACGGCATGCCGCTCGTGTGGGCGCTGCACGCGCTCGGTCATGCCGGCGCCACGCGGGTCTACGGGCCCGATCTGATGGCCGCCTACTGCGCCCGGGGCGCACGCGCCGGCACGCGGATGTACCTGTACGGCGGGCGGGGCGACTCTGAGCGCGAGCTGCTGGCGCGGCGCCTGTGCGAACGCTACCCGGGCCTACAGATCGTCGGGGGCGCCTCGCCGCCGTTCACGCCGCTGTCGCTGAGCGAGGACGAACGCCTGCTGGCCGACATCGACGCCTCGGACGCGCAGGTCGTGTGGGTGGGCACCGGCCAACCCAAGCAGGAGCAGTGGATGCACCGCATGCGCCCCCGCCTGCGGGCCCCGCTGCTGATCGGGGTCGGCGCCGCGTTCGACTTTCACGCGGGCCTCGTCCCCCAGGCGCCGCCCTGGATGCAACAGCACGGCCTGGAGTGGTCCTACCGGCTGATGCGCGAGCCCCGGCGGCTGTGGCGGCGCTACGCCCGCTACAACCCCCGCTTCGTGATCGCCTTCGCCCGCCAGTACGGACGGCAGCTCCGCGGCGCCGACCCGTCGGCGTAGAGGAGCCGCAGATGCCCAACGATCCCGGCGGGCCAGATGGGGCCGATGGGACGAACGACCTCCGCGGGTCGGGCGTATAGGGTCCCGGCCATGACGACATCCGCCAAGCGCTCGGCGCTCATCACCGGGATCACCGGCCAGGACGGCTCCTACCTGGCCGAACTGCTGCTCGAGAAGGGGTACGACGTGCACGGCATGGTCCGCCGCGCCTCGACCGAGAAGTTCGACCGCATCGAGCACCTGCGCGACCGCATCGCGCTGCACCAGGGCGACCTGCTCGACCAGCGCTCGCTCGTGGACACGATGCGCGCCGCCCGGCCCGATGAGATCTACAACCTCGCCGCGATGTCGTTTGTCGCCGTCTCCTGGATCCAGCCCACTTTGACGGCGGAGTTCACCGGCGTCGGCGTCACGCGCATGCTCGAGGCGATGCGCGAAGTCTGTCCCGACGCCCGCTTCTACCAGGCTTCATCCTCGGAGATGTTCGGCAAGGTGCTGGAGGTCCCCCAGACCGAGACCACCCCGTTCTACCCGCGCTCGCCCTATGGCGTGGCCAAGGCCTACGGGCATTTTATTACCGTCAACTACCGCGAGTCCTATGACCTGCACGCGACCAGTGGAATACTTTTCAACCACGAGTCCGAGCGCCGGGGGCTCGAGTTTGTGACACGCAAGATCACCTGGCACGCAGCCGCAATCCGCCATGGGCTCGAGCAAGAGCTGCGGCTGGGCAACCTGGATGCAGAACGCGATTGGGGCTACGCCAAGGATTACGTGGAAGCGATGTGGCTGATGCTCCAGCGCGATGACCCGCAGGACTATGTGATCGCCACGGGCGAGTCCCACTCGGTGCGCGAGTGCTGCGAAGTGGCGTTCGACGAGGCTGGGCTCGGGGACTTCAATCAGCACGTCACGATCGACCCCGCGTTCGTGCGCCCGGCCGAGGTCGACCACCTGATCGGCAACCCCGCCAAGGCCGAGCGCGATCTGGGGTGGAAGCCGCAGACCTCGTTTGAGGAGCTGATCCGGCTGATGACCCGCGCGGACCTGGAGCTGCTGCAGCCTCGCTGATACGAGAACGTGTTTTGCTTGCCGTTGCGGTCCGCTCGTTTGCGTGAGGTGGTTGTGAAGGGATTGTGAAGGAGGGGGTCGCGACGTATACTTTTTGAAGTTTGATAGCTATGGTATAGACCTTTGTCGTCGTTTGAGCAAGCTCCCCACCCGCCTTCGCATATACAATAGAAAACTAACGGCTTTTCAGACCCGTCACGATGACTGTTCCCCTGTTCGACACGACCGCTCCGCTGGAGCCGCTGCATGACGACATCCGGAGTGCGATCGATCGGGTGCTCGACTCGGCCCGCTACATCCTCGGACCGGAAGTCGATGCGTTCGAGCGCGAGTTCGCCGCCTACTGCGGCGCCGCGCACGGCATCGGCGTGGCCAATGGCACCGACGCGCTGACGATTGCCCTGCGCGCGATGGGGGTCGGTCCGGGCGATGAGGTCGTCGTGCCCTCGTTCACGTTCTACGCCTCCGCGGAGGCGATCCCCCCGACGGGCGCCACGCCGGTGTTTTGCGACATCGACCCCCGCACCTACTGCGTCACGCCCGACACGGTCCGCGCGGCGTTGACCCCGCGCACCAAGGCCGTGATCGCGGTGCACCTGTTCGGAAACGTGGCGCCGGTCGCCGACATCGAAGCCCTGGGCGTGCCGGTGCTCGAGGACGCGGCGCAGGCTGCGGGCTCGCTCTGCATCCCGACGACGAACGCACCCCCGGGCTCTGGCCAAGCCCCTGCCGCCGGCCCTACCGCCAGCGTTACCAACACGGCCACCGCCACCGCCCGCCCCGGCGCGCTCGGCCGCGTGGCCACCTGGTCGTTCTTTCCCTCCAAGAACCTCGGCTGCTTCGGCGACGGCGGCATGATCACCACCTCCGATCCCGACATCGCCGAGCGGGCCCGCACGCTGCGCTTCCACGGCTCACACGACAAGGTCACCTACGAGCAGATCGGCTGCAATTCGCGTCTGGACGAGCTGCAGGCGGCGATCCTGCGCGTGCAGCTGCCGCACCTGGACGACTGGGCGGACGGACGGCGCATGGCGGGCGATCGCTACCTGCAGGCGGGCCTGGGCGAGCTGGTGGGCCTGCCCCAACCGACCGCCGGCGCTCGGCCCGCGTGGCACCTGTATGTGATCTGCGATCCCACGCCCGCCGAGAGCTCCGGCCCGACCTCGCTGGAACGGGCGTTGAGCGAGGCACAGATCGGCCACAAGGCCTACTACCGCACCCCCATCCACCGCCAGCCGGCGATGCGCGCGTGGGGCGCCGAGGCCGACGAACGGCTGCCCGGCACCGACGAGGCCGCGCGCACGCACCTGGCGATCCCGATGAGTCCAGTGCTCACGCGGGCGCAGGCCGAGGAGGTGGCAGCGGCTGTCTCCGTTGGGTCCGAGCGGGTGTCCAAACGGCCTTAAAGGGTCGCTACTATAGTTATCAAAAACCAAAAAGACACATACACAACCCCTCGCCTTTATGTTCTCTTTATGTTCGATCCGGCGAGTTGTCCCACCCCATGCCTGAGGCCGGAGCCGGCGCTCCAACTCCCCGCTCCAGCAAGCCCTCGTCGCCGGCGGCCCCCGCTGCCCACGTCGCACGTCGCACGTCGCACGTCGCCAGACGAGCCTAACGCCAGCGCTCGAGCAGATCCTCGTCTGAGACCTCCCGCACGACTCGCGCAGGCACGCCCATCGCAACCGCGCGGGCGGGCACATCCCGCGTGATGAGCGCCCCAGCGGCGATAAATGCCTCCTCGCCGACCTCGACGCCCGGCGTCAGCACCACCCCCCCGCCGATCCGGCAGGCCCGCCGCAGCGTCGCCCCGCGCAGGACGTAGTCGGCCCCGTGCCGGGCCATCGTGTCGTCGTTGGTCGTCGTCACGCCCGGCCCCACGAACACGTCGTCCTCGATCGCGGTCCCCGCCGTCAGATACACGCCGGTCTGCACGCGCACCCGCGCGCCCACGCGCACGTCGTTGTCGACCACGCTGCCCCGGCCGATCACCGATCCGGCTCCCACGTGGGAACGCTCGCGCACGAACGACTGATCGCCGAGAATCGCCTCCTCATCGACGCTCGCCCCGGCGAACACGACCGCGCCCGCGCACACCGTCACGCGCTCGCCGAGCACCAGCGGGCCGGGCGGCGCCCCGCCACGTGCGGATGAGGTACGCGCCAAACGGGGCCGCTTGCCGAGCACGGCGTGATCCTCGATCACGCATCCCTCGCCGAGGACCGTGCCCTCGTGGATGACCACGTGTGCGCCGAATGTCACACCGGCGCCGATCGCAACGCCCTCGCCCAGAATCAACCCCGGCGCGCGCGGGTCGGGGCTCAGGGTCACAGCCTCACAACCTCACCACGTTGGCCGCCTCGGCGGCAAACGAGCGGGTGATCCCGCGCAGATCGAGGACCAGCGGCGCCCGCGCCACGACCAGCTCGTGATCCACGCCGGGATGAGCCGTGACGATCAGCGCGAGGTCGACCGCCTCGAGGGCCTCCTCCAGCGCGACGCTGCTCAGGCCGAGCTCCGCGAGCTCGGGTACATGCGGATCGTGGTAGCGAACGTCTGCCCCGGCGGCGCGCAGCAGCTCGATGATCTTCAGCGCCGGCGACTCGCGCATGTCGCCCACGCCGGGCTTGTAGCTGACGCCAAGCACCGCCACGCGCGCGCCGCGCACGGACCGCCCGGCGTCGTTGAGCGCGCGCTGGGCCAGCGCGACGCAGTGGTAGGGCATCTGCTGGTTGACCTTGCCCGCGAGCTCGATGAACTCCGTGGACATGTCGAACTCGCGCGCGCGCCAGCTCAGATAGAACGGGTCGACCGGCAGGCAGTGCCCGCCCATGCCGGGACCGGGCGCAAACGGCATGAACCCGTACGGCTTGGTCGCGGCCGCCTCGACGACCTCCCAGATGTCGATGCCCATGCGATCGGTCAGCATCGCCAGTTCGTTGACCAGAGCGATGTTGACCGAGCGAAATATGTTCTCCAGGAGCTTGGTCAGCTCGGCCGCCTCGGGCGTCGAGACCTCCACCAGCGTGTCGCACACCAGCCCGTACAGCTCCCGCGCCCGCGCGGTACACGCCTCGGTCAGCCCGCCGATCACCTTGGGCGTCGTGCGCAGCGTGAAGTCGGTGCGGCCCGGGTCCACGCGCTCGGGGGAGAACGCGAGCTGAAAGCCCTCGCCCGGCTCCAGCCCCGACGCCGCCAGCAGCGGCGCCACGCGCTCGCGGGTCGTGCCGGGATAGGTTGTCGACTCGAGCACGACCAGCTGACCGTGCTGCAGCACCTCCGCCAGCGCCCGGGTGGAGTGCAGCAGCGGCCCGAGATCGGGCTCGCGGTTGGGCGTCAACGGCGTGGGCACGCACACGATCACCGCGTCGGCCTTGGCCAGGCGGGCGTAGTGGGTGGAGGCGTGGATGCGCTCGGCCACCGCCCGCAGCTGCTCGGAGGGGACGTCCTCGATGTAGGACTCGCCCGCCTCGATCGCCTCGATCTTGCGCTGATCCACATCGACGGCGATCACCTCGCAGCCCTCCGCGGCGAACGCGACCAGGAGCGGCAGGCCGACGTAGCCGAGGCCGATGACGCCGACCGTGGGCGGGGATGCGCCGTCAGGCGAGGGATCCATACCGCGCGCAGTCTACGCGCCGGCTGTGACGCGCTCCAGCTCGCGCAGGTCGGCGGCGACCATCCGCTGCACGAGCTCCTCGAACCCCAGCTGGGGCCGCCACCCCAACCGCTCGCGCGCGCGGGTCGGATCGCCGACGCTCGGGACCGTCTCGGCGGGCCGCACGAGCGAGGCATCCACGCCGACATAGCGCTCGTAGTCGAGATCCACGCACGCGAACGCCACGCGCGCGAAGTCCGCGACCGTGTGCGCCACCCCACTGGCGAGCACGTAATCGCCGGGCTCGTCCTGCTGGAGCATCAGCCACGCCCCGTACACGACATCCCCCGCAAACGACCAGTCCCTGACCGCACCCAGATCGCCGAGCGTCACCTCGTGCCGCAGGCCCAACGAGATCGCGGCGGCCGCACGGGTGATACGGCGCGTGACGAACCGCTCGGGGCGACGCTCTGACTCGTGGTTGAACACGATCCCCGAACTCGCGTGCAGCCCGTCGTGGGCGCGCGTCTGGCCCACGAGCTGATGGGCCGCGAGCCGTGCGGCGCCGTACGGGGTGGTCGGACGGCAGGGAGTGTCCTCGCGCTGCGGAGATTCGGGCGCATCGCCGTAGATCGCCGCCGAGGCCGGCACGAACACGCGGATCGCACGGCCCGGTCCGGAGTCCGGTCGAGAGTCAAGCTCGCGGACCGTTTCGAGCATCGCCGCGGTCGAGCCGGCGATCGCCAGCACCGTCTCGTACGGGCGCTCCCACGAGGCCGGGATGAACGAAGGCGCCGCCAGGTGGTAGATCTCGTGCGGGCGCACCGCTTCGATCGCCGACCGCAACGTCCCCGGCTGCAGCAGCTCTCCCGAGACGAGCTCCAGCCGCTCGCGCAGGTGCTCTGCGCAGCCCAGCCGCGCGGGGCCGTGCGCAAGGCCGGTCACCTCATACCCCTTCTCCAGCAGCATTTCCGCCAGGAACGAGCCGTCCTGACCGGATATCCCGGTGATCAGGGCGCGTCTGCCCGAGGTGTCCACGGGCGCGGCGTCGGGCATGGTGGCTGGCACGGCGTGGTCAGCTTACGTGCCGGCCACTTGCTCGTACACCCTCGCCAGCTTGCGCGCGACCACCTCCGGCGAGCAGATCGCCGCGACCCGCTGCGCGCCACGCCGCCCGGCGCCGGGATCGGCGAGCACCGCGCCGATCGTCTCGGCCAGCCCCCGCGCGTCCCCGGGGGCGGCCAATGCTCGCTCCTCGAGCAGTTCGGGCAACGCACCGATGCGACTGCCCGCGACGGGCAGCCCGCACGCCATCGCCTCGGCCGCCGCCATCCCGAACGTCTCGGCCGAGCGCGAGGGCACCAGTGCGATCGCGGCGCGCGCGCGCAGCTCGCCGAGCTCGGCCGCGGTGACGTGCCCCGCAAACCTAACCTCCCCCCCTCCCACACTTGCCATCCTTTCCAACGCGTCCCTTTCAGGACCCTCCCCGGCGATGAGGAGCGGCACCCCTGCCAGCCGGCTGGCCGCAATCGCCACATCGACCCCCTTCTCGCCCGCCAGCCGCGAGACGACCAGCGCATAGCCCTCACCGGCCTGCGCCCGTGTCCCCGTCGCGCACGCTCGCACCGGCGGCGGCAGCACGTGCACGCGATCCCACGGCAGCGGCGCACCCAGCTCGCGCAGCCGCTCGCGCGCGAACGCGCTCGGCACGATCACCGCGTCGGCCTGCTCGATCAAACGGTGCTGCCACATTGCCAGCGCGGCCCCGTATGTCGCCGCCTCGGGCAGGCTGCCACGACAGCGCAGGCGCACGCCCGGCAGCGTGTCGCGCCCGTGACAGCGCGTGCACTCCGCTCCGCGCGTGTAACACACGCCGATCGCGCACACCAGCCGGTACTGGTGCAGGTGCAGCACGACCCGCGCGCCCGCCCGCCGGGCGGCCGCGAGCGCGCGCCAGCCGAACGCCGGATTCAGGTTGTGGGCGTGCACGACACGCGCGCCACTCAACCGCACCGCGCGCCCGACATCGGCAGGCTGCAGGCCGCCGCGGATCAGACCCGCCGCCGCGCGTGCGCGTCCCAGCGAGGCCGAGTCCCTCCTCAGCAGCTCGGCCGGCTCGCCCATGCGCTCGCGCACGAGCCACAGGAGATCCTCGACCGTGCGCTCCTCACCGCCGGTCGTGCGGTAACGGTTGTGCAGGAACAGGACCATGAATGCCTCAAACCTAGACTCTCCCACTCATGCTTCCCTCCGAGCAGCCACCGCTGGTCTCGATCGTGATCCCGACACGCAACCGCCCGCAGTACCTGGAGGTCGCGCTCGCCTCGATCGCCTCTCAAGCGCATGCCGTCGGCGCAGAGGTGCTCGTGGTCGACGACGCCGGCCCGTCCGCCGCCGCGCGCGCGCAGACCGAGCGATATGGCGCCCGCTACGAGCCCCACGAGCGCCCGCTCGGGCTGAACGTCGCTCGCAACACAGGCGTGGGGCGATCGCGCGGCGAGCTGGTGGTGTTCGTCGACGACGACATCGCCGCCCGCCCCGGTTGGCTTCACGCGCTGCTGCAAGCCGCCCGCGCGCATCCCGACGTCGACGTGTTCGCCGGGGCGATCCACGCCCGACTCGAGGGTCCTGCGCCGCGCACATGTGGTCGCGAGCGCCCGCCGATCACGACACTCGAGCTGGGGGGCGAGGACATCGACACGCGCTATGCCTGGGGCTCGAACATGGCGATCCGGCGCTCGGCGCTCCAGCGGATCGGCCCGTTCGAGGAGGCGCTCGAGCACGGCGGAGACGAGCAGGAGTGGCAGGAGCGGCTGCGTTCGCGGGAGCCACAGGCGCGCGTGCGCTATGTGGCCGGGGCCGCGGTCGACCATCGCCGCGCCGGCGACGATGCACGGCTGCGATCGCTCGCCCGTGCTCAGTACACGCGCGGGCGCGCGGCGCGGCGCTTTGATCAGTGGCGCGGCGCCGCCCCCTCACTCGCTCGCGAGCTGGCGACGCTCGGCGGTTGCGTGTGGCACGTGCTGCGGCGAGCCTGCCCTGCGGGCCTGACGATGGTCGCCCACAGCGCCGGGCGCGTGCGCGAGGCCGCTGCGCTGAGACTGAGGCCGCGTCCGCGTCCGCGTCCGGTGGGGGGTACGCCCCCAGACGCGCCTACAGAGGATTTCCTGTCCGGCCACAGCGGGACCGTCGGTGGCGTGCACGGCACGCTGCGCACGCTCGGCGACGAGGCGATCGACGTACTCGAGATGGCGACTACCACGCGCCCACGCCTGAATGCGGCGGCCCGCCACTCTCCGCCCCGCCGGCGAGTGCTGGCGCTGAGCGTCGTCCGTCCCGAGCACGCTGCCCGCGCAGAGCGCGTCCGCTCGGAGCTGGCCCGCTCCCGCCACGCGCTCGAGTGCCACACCTGCCCCCCCGACGGCCTCGGCAAGTTCGAGAACCTCAACCGCCTGCTCTCAGAGCATCCGGCGGCCGGGCACGACTGGCTGCTGTTGATCGACGACGACGTCGATCTCCCCCGCGGCTTTCTCGACCGCTTGCTGTTGTGCAGCGAGCGCTATGACCTGCAGCTGGCCCAGCCCGCCCACCGTCTGGACTCCCACGCGGCCTGGCAGGTGACTCGCCGCCACGTGGGCAACGTCGTGCGGCAGACCAACTTCGTGGAGATCGGCCCGGTGACGGCGCTCGCCGCCGCCACGTTCGCGCGACTGCTGCCGTTCCCCGACGTGCGCATGGGGTGGGGCCTTGACGCGCACTGGGCGGTGCTCGCGCGCGAGCACGGCTGGCGCTGCGGCGTGATCGACGCGGTCGCGATCGGCCATCGCGCCGTGCCCGCCGGCGACTCCTACTCGCGCGAGCAGGCGATAGCGGAGGCGCGCGAGCTGCTTGCCGAGCGGCCGTATCTGCCCGCGAGGGAGCTCGAACGCACAGTGGTCGCCCACCGCGGATGGGGCGCGCGATGACGGGACCGGCGAAGCGGGAAACGAGGGAGATGTCCGGCATCGCAGAAGAACCCCGGATGCGGGAGAGCCGCCGATGAAGGTCGCAGTCCTCGCCGAGTTCTACCCGAGCCGCCGCGATCCGGTGCTGGGCGTGTGGGCGCACCGCCAGGCGCTGGCGGCTCGCGACGCCGGCGCAGAGGTGCAGGTGCTCGTGCTGCATCGCCTGGTCCCGCCCCGCTCGGCGCTGCGGGGCGGCCCGCGCGAGCTCACGCGGGAGCTGAGCGGGCGGATGCGTGAACCGCGCGCACAGACGCTCGACGGGCTGCCCGTGCGCTACGTCTCCTACGTCTCCCCTCCGCGCCCGCGCGGCTACGCCCACTGGGGCGCCTGGGCGGCGCCCGCGCTGGGACTGGCGCTGCGGCGCCTGCGGCGCACATTCGGATTCGAGCTGATCCACGCACACAACGCGGTCCCCGCCGCGGACGCGGTACGCCGCGCGCACGTAAACGACGTGCCGCTGGTCGTGTCGGTGCACGGTGGCGACGTGCTGTACACGGCCGCCCCGCCACCACTTGGCAGCGCCGCCGGGCTGCAGGCCGTCGTGCGTGGCTTGGGCGCGGCGCGGCTGACGCTGGCCAACAGCCACGGCATCGCCGAGCTGTGTCGCGCCCACGGCGCGGGCGAGGTGCGGGTCGTGCATCTCGGCGCCGACATGCCGACTCCGGGCGCGCGGCGCGTGGGCCGTCGCGAGGGCTCACCGACGCTCGTCACAGTCGGACACCTGGTCGCCCGCAAGCGCCACGCCGATGTGCTGCGCGCGCTGGCGGTGCTCGACACTCGGTATCCGACCCTGCGCTATGAGATCGTCGGCGACGGTCCCGAGCGAGTCGCGCTCGAAGGGCTCGCGACTCGCCTGGGGGTTGGAGAGCGTGTCGATTTCGCCGGCCAGCTCGAGCACGAGCAAGCGCTGGCGCGGGCACGCCGGGCGACGCTGTTCGTGATGCCCTCGACCGAGGAGGCGTTCGGCGTCGCCTACATCGAGGCGATGGCCGGAGGGGTGCCGGCGATCGGCTGCCGCGGCGAGCCCGGCCCGGAGGAGATCGCCGCGGCCGGCGACGGGTTCGTGTTGGTGCCGCCGGGTGACATCGAGCGGCTGACCCAGCGCATCGACGAGCTGCTGTCAGACCCCCACCGCCTGCGCGAGGCCGGCCTGCACGCCCGCGAGACCGTCGCCGCCTCGTTTACGTGGGAGCGCTGCGGGCGCCAGACCGTCGCGGCTTATGAGCAAGCGCTGAGAAGCGAGGCATGATGAGCAGAGTGCGCGGCGGCGCCCGCGCGCGTAGGCCCGTCCTGTTCGTCACCGGCCACGCACCGCCCGACCGTGTGGGGGCGTTTGCGCTGCTGAGCGAACGAGAGGACGTCGAGTTCGCGCTGTTCGGCGGGCGCTCGCTGCATGGGCCCGCCATGGGCGACGCATCCGACCAGCCCCACATACCCCGCAAGACCGGCGCCGGCGGCGCCGGCGCGCACGAGCCGGGACAACCACCCAATCTCGATCCGCTCGGCGCGTGCGCACAGGATGATCTGCCGTTCCCCCACCGCCACATACCTCAACGCGAGGCCGGCCGGCTGGCGGCCGGCGGCGACTACCGCGCGGTCGTGTGCTCGAGCGGCGGGCGAGTCGCGCTGCCGGCCACGTGGGCGGGCGCCCGGCGGGCGAGCAGGCCGCTGATCCTGTGGACCGCGTTGTGGGCGCACCCCCGCAGCGCCGCGCACCTGCTGAGCCGGCCGGCGCTGCACCGGCTGTATCGCACGGCTGACGCCGTCGTCACCTACGGTCCTCACGTCAGCGCCTACGTACGCGCGCGTGGCGCGCGCAACGTCCATGTGGCGCCGCAATCGGTCGACAACGCGTTCTGGAGCGCGCCCGTCGCGGGGCCGCCCACCGATCCGCGCTGGCCGCGCGAGGCCCAGACGAAGTTCGTGTTTGCGGGCCGGCCGGATCGGGAAAAGGGAGTCAGGGCGCTGATAGAGGCTTGGCGAGAGTCGGGACTCGCAGCGTCGGCCGCCGCGCTCGTCCTCGTCGGCGTGGGATCCAGCCCCCCTTGGGTCCCGCCCGGCGGCGCGGCGGGATTAAGTTCGATCAGCTGCATCCCGCCGGTACCCGCGCAGCAGCTGCGCGCGATGTACGCCGATGCCGACGTGCTCGTGGTCCCTTCGATCCGCACCCCTACGTTTCGCGAGCCATGGGGCCTGGTGATCAACGAGGCGATGAACCGCGGGCTGGCGGTGATCGCAAGCGAGGAGGTCGGCGCCGTCGCCGGCGGGCTGGTGTGTGACGGTCGCAACGGCCTGGTCGTGCCGGCGGGCGACACCCACGCGCTCGCCCGGGCGATGGCGCGGTTGGCCGCGGACCCGCAGCTGCGCGCTCGCCTGGGCGCCGCGGGAGCCGAGGATGTGCGCGCGTACACGCACGAGGCGTGGGCGGAGGGGTTCTCACAGGCGCTGGCGAGCGTCGGGCTCTCCCGGACGCATTGGTAGGTTGCGTATCTGACGATGATTCCGGCACCGATCCCGGCACGCCACCGCGCCGCCCACAGCGGCTCGAGACTTCCGCACCGGCCGTTCAGACCCGCGCACCCGCCGGCCAGCGCTCCACACCGGCCGGGCAAAGCCCCAATCGCGCTCGTCATCATCGTGCTGGCCGCGATAGCGCTCACGGCAACGCTCGGCGTCGCCACAGCGCGGGCGGATGTCGGCGAAAAGATCATCGACCGCTGCACGCATGGACAGTCGCTGAAGGGATTCAGCCAGGCCGCGTACCGCCAGGCGCTGAAAGACATGAGCGCCGGAACCGAAGAGTATTCGAACTGCGCCCAGCTGATCCGCCAGGCTCAGCTGGAAGCGGCCGGCGCGGGGCACGGGGGCACGAGCAGCCCCGGCGCCGGCGCAAGCCCGACCGCCGTCGCGGCGACCCCGGCACAGCAGCAGGCGATCGCGCACGCCCCGACCACCGGCTCGGCGCCCGTGCAGGTCGGCGGGCAGACGATTCATCCCGGCGTCGTGCACGCCGACATCGCCTCCGCCCTCAGCTCGCTGCCGACGCCGCTGCTGGCGACCGTCGTGTTCCTATTGGTCGGACTGCTGGTGGTTGCCGGCGCCGGCCTTCGCAAGCGCATCGTCAGGATCCGGCGGAGCCAGTGAGTCGCAACGCTTTGCTGCGCGCCGGCGCGCTGTGGTGCCCGACGCTGCTGGTCGCGGGCGTGATCTGCCTGGCGACGTTCGTCGCGCACGGCGGGCTGCAGCTGGAAACGATGACGAGCACCGAGATCGTGCTGACGCTTGCGGGCGGAGCGGCGATCGCGGTCGCGGTGCTGCTCACGCCGGCGGCGCGCTCGCTGCTGGGAGGCCCCAAGTACGGGCTGTGGCCGGCGGGGCTGCTGGTCGCGTTCACGATTCTCAGTGGGCTGTCGGTCGTGTGGTCGGTGCAACCCGACGCGAGCTGGCAGGCCGCCGGGCGACTGCTCGCCTACAGCGCCGTGTTCGGCGCCGCGCTGGCGCTTGTGCGCCTGGCGCCCGACCGCTGGCCGGCCGTGCTCGGCGGGTTGGCGCTCGGCGCGGTGGTCGTGTGCGCGTACGCGCTGGCAACCAAGGTGTTCCCGGCCACGCTCGCCCCGAACGTCACCTATGCGCGCCTGGAGGAACCGTACGGCTACTGGAATGCGATCGGGCTGATGGCGGCGATGGGCGTGATCTGCTGCATGTGGCTGGGCGCCCGGCGCGCCGGGCACGCGCTGCTCAGCGCGCTGGCCTACCCGGCGATGGGCGTGTTGCTGGTGACGCTGATGCTCGCCTACTCACGGGGGGCCCTGGCGGCGGTGGCGATCGGACTGGTGGCGTGGTTTGCGATCGTGCCGCTGCGCCTACGCGGCGCGGCCGTGCTGATCGTGGGCGGGCTCGGCGCCGGCGCGGTCGTCGGCTGGGACTTCTCGCGGCACGCGCTGAGCGCCGAAAACATCCCGCTGGCCCAGCGGGCCTCGGCCGGCCACGAGCTCGGGGCGCTGCTGGTCGCGATGATCGTTGTGCTCGCGCTCGCGGGCCTTGCGATCGGCTTCTTCGGTGCCCGCCAGTCGCCCTCTCGCGGGACGCGGAATCGCGCGGGCGCGGTGCTGCTGGCGCTGATCGTGCTCGGCGTGGTCGCGTTCGCGGGCGCCCTGGCGCACAGCCAGCGTGGGTTCACCGGCACGATCTCCCATGACGTCAGCGCGCTGACCAACCCCAACGCCAAACCTCCTCCCAACACCCCCGGGCGCCTGACGGCGGTCGCCAGCGTCCGCGCGCGCTACTGGAAGGAGGCGATCCAGGTCTTCGAAGCCAACCCGCTCCTGGGCGCCGGCGCCGACGGGTTTGAAACGGCGAGCCTGCGCTATCGCACGGCGCTGCTGGAAGTCAAACACGCTCACGGATTCGCCGTGCAAACGCTGGCCGACCTCGGCGCGATCGGATTGGCGCTCGCCCTTGCGTTGCTCCTCACCTGGATGGCCGCCGCCGGACGCGCCACGCATCCGTTCAACCGGCGATGGACCCCATGGCGAGCTTGGCTCGAACCCCGCGGCGATCCCGCCGAGGATGACGCGGGCCGGAAAGCCGGCGCCCGCCCCGCCGGCAGCGCCAGTGGCGCCGGCCCCGGGTGGCGGGCGATCGACCCTCGCCGCGAACCCGAGCTCGCGCGCTATACACCCGAGCGCATCAGCATGCTGAGCATGCTGTGCGTGGTCGTGGTGTTCGGTGTGCATTCGTTCGTGGACTGGACGTGGTATGTGCCCGGCGACGCGCTGGTGGCGCTGCTCTGCGCCGGCTGGCTGGCCGGGCGCGGGCCGCTGAACGCATGGCGCGAGCCGACCGCCCTGGTCATGCCCCGCTCGCTGGGCGAACTCGAACCTATGAGGGTGGGGGTCGCGGTCGCGGTCGTGATCGCAGCGCTGCTTGCGGCCTGGTCGCAGTGGCAACCCCAACGCTCGGTCGACGCCTCCCAGGAAGCGCTCGCGCTGGCCTCGACCAGCCCGCGGGCGGCGCTCGCCAAGGCGCAGACCGCGGTCTCGCGCGATCCGCTGTCGGCCCAGGCGCTGATCACGCTCGCGACGATCGAGCAGGCCGCGGGCGAGCCGGCGCTGGCCAAGGCGACGCTTCAGCGCGCCGTGCGCCTGCAGCCCTCCAACCCCCAGACGTGGCTGGCACTCGCCCGCCACGACCTCGCCTCCGAACCGGCTGTCGCTTTGAAGGAGCTGCAGGCCGCCGTCTTTCTGAACCCTGAGCTGATCGCGCCGGAAGCGATCGCGCCGCCCTACCCGAACGGCGAATCGGTCGAAATCTACAACGACTACGTACAGGCGCTGAGAGCGACGGAAGGCTCACACAGCTCCACTACCAGCGCGAGCGGATAGCCCGCGCGAGCAGCACTCGCCGCGCGCCCGGCAGTCCTGCTCGTCCGCGCACGGAGACTTCGCGAAAGCCGAACTCCCCGAGCAGCCGGGTGAGGCCGGCGCGGGTATAGAAGCGCAGGTGGTCTGACAGCGGATCGAAGTGGGCGGCGAACGCGCGCTGTGAGCAGGCCAGCCACAGCAGCGCGAGCCGCCCGTGGTCGGGCGTCGAGAGCAGCAGCCGACCGCCGGGTACGAGCGCACGGCGGGCCTCAGACAGCCAGCCCGCGGTATCGGCGACGTGCTCGAGCGTTTCTCCCGCCCACACGACATCGGCGCTCGCATCCTCGACCGGCCAGGCCTCGGGCGTCTGCCCATCGCCGCCACTGTCGCGGTCGCCACCGATCAGACGCAGGTCCGCGAGCCGAGGATCCCGCTCGCGGGCGCGGCGCAACGGCTCCGCCGCGACATCGAGCCCCACCACACTCGCCCCCGCATCGAGCAGCTCGCTCGCGAACCGGCCCTCGCCGCAGCCGACGTCCAGCACGCGCTCGCCCGCGACGACCTCACCGAGCAGGAAGGCCCGGCGCAGCTCGAAGTGCGGCGGCGGCAGACCGGCGGGCACGGTCTCCCACAGGGATTCGTGGTAGGCGCGCGAGGACATTGCGCACAAGAGGCTAACCGCGGGTGCGTGGAGGCTCAGGGGCGAGGAGGCTGACCGGCAGGCGCGTGGAGGCTCAGGGGCGAGGAGGCTGACCGCGGGTGCGAGGCGGCTAACCGCGGAGGATGCGGACTCGCCGCTGCAGCAACGCTGTCATCTCTGCGCGAAGCTGCGCCGAGCGAGTATGTTCCGGCGCGTGACCAAGAGGAGCCCACTGGGGTGAGGATCGCGTTCGACAGCCGCCCGTCGAAGGACCCGCGCGGCGTCGGACGATATGCGCATCGTCTGCTGCAGGCGCTGCGCGCGACCGCAGGCGAGCAGGACGAGATCCGCGAGAGTCACCGTCCTCGTGGCGCCGACGTGTTTCATGCCCCATGGATCCAGGGGGCGATGCTGCACAGCCCATGCCCGATGGTCGTGACCCTGAGCGATCTCGCCGAGCTCAAGCGCCCCTCCGAGCGGCTGCGTTGCGGCGGCATGCACCTGCACCTGCGCCACCTCGCGTTGCAGCGCGCAATGCAGGTGATCGTTCCCAGCGAGCTCGTCGCCGGTGAAGCCACGGCCGAGCTGGGGCTCGAGCGCGAGCGCATCGTCGTTATCCCGCAGGCGCCCGAGCCGGCAGCCGCCGTGGGTGCTGCTCACACAGCCGTCACGCAACCTGGGGACGATCCCCTCGTCACGCCGGCATGGTCCTGGGAGCACGCCGCGCGCGAGACCTGGGCCGTGTATCGACGCGTGCTTGACCAGCCCGGGCGACCGTATGTGATCGGGCGGCGGCGAGCGATCAGTATGCGCCGCGGCGTGAGATCACCGCAGGGATTGTCTTGACGAGGATCGTGAGATCCAGCGCCAAAGACCAGCGCTCGAGGTAGATGAAGTCGAGGTGGACGAGGTCGTCGAAGTCGAGCTCTGAGCGGCCTGAGACCTGCCACAGGCCGGTGATGCCGGGGAGCACGAGATAGCGCTTGCGGTGCCAGTCCTCGAGCATGTCGTAGTCGCGCTCGGGCAGCGGGCGGGGGCCGACGAGGGACATGTCGCCGCGGATGACGTTGATCAATTGGGGCAGCTCGTCCAGGGAGAAGCGCCGCAGCATCCGCCCCACCGGGGTCAGACGGGGGTCGTTGCGGATCTTGAACAGCGCGCCGGAGGCCTCGTTGAGCTCTTCCAGATCGGTCTGACGCTGCTCGGCGTCGGTGTACATAGTGCGGAACTTCAGGCACGGGAACGGCCGCTGGCCGATGCCCCGGCGCGTCGAGCGGAACAGGATCGGACCGCGCGAGGACAGTCGCACCGCCAGGGCGATCAGCGCCAGCAACGGGCTCAGCACGACCAGCATGATGGTGGCGCCGATCAGGTCGAAGGTGCGCTTCAGGGCGAAGTCGATGCCCTCGAACACGGGGGGCCCCAGCTCGAACAGCGGCACCCGCTGGCCGGGCACGAACTCGGCGCGGTGGATGAGGATCTCCATCGTCGAGGGCGCGATGCGCACGCGCACGCCGCGCTGGTGACAGCGATCGACGAGCTCCACCGCCTCGACCTGGGGAAAGTCCGAGTCGGCGATGATCACCTCGTCGATGCGCTCGCCGTCAAGGACCGCGTCGAGGTCTGAGAGCGTCCCCAGACAGCGCAGACCGTTGGCCGGCAGCGGCGCCAGCGACAGAAAGCCGACGACCTGCAGCGGGGAGTGGTGGGAGCCGCCGCCGTCGAGCGCGTGCGCGACATCGCGGATGTGCTCCCCGGCGCCGGTGCCCACGAGCACGGCCCGGCGGCGATACCCCGCGGCGCGCAGGGCCACGCCGGTCAGCGCCTCATAGCCCGTGCGCAGCGAGGACACGTACAGCAGCGCGAACGCCAGCGACCCGTAGAAGATGTAGAAGCTCGAGAACTCTTCGCCGGAGACCACCGCGAATATCAACGCGACGAACGCGACCTGGAACAGCGAGCCGACGATGCGCGACAGCCCGGGGCGTTGCGAGCGCGCCGCGTACAGGCCCGAGCGCGCGAACAACAGTGCCGTGAGCAGGTAGGCGAACGGCACGAAGTGCTCGGTCTCTTCGATCACCGCGCTCACGCGCACGTCGCCCAGAACGACTTCCTTGAGCAGCAGCGCCGTGAAGATCGCCAACGTGACGCCGACGAAGTCGAGCGCGAGCAGCGAGAGCACGCGGGCGGCGCGACGCGCCGTGTCCCAGCGCAGCAGAAACGACATCGCAGGGGAGCGCTTGGCGCGCATATCGCGATCTGAGTGCTCCCGCCGGGCGGTGGCCTCGGACATGACCTCGTGCGCCTGCGCTGGACCGCGGCCGGGCTGAGCGCTCGCGCCCGCGACCCGCCTCGAGGGACGTTGACGCACCGACGCGAGAGCCTCGGAGCGGTCGCCGAGCGCACGGGTGGGCGGAGCGGACGTTCCCGCGGAACGTGGCATCTCACTGCTCACAACCTCTCAGCCTCGCAGATGTTCCGGTCGAGTAAGGACCCGCATCATTTTGACGAGGGTCCTGACCGGTTTGGGATCGATCTGCCGATCGCTCAGGCTGCCCCGCCGCCGATCAACAGCTCGACACCGGACTGCTCGATCGTCAGGCGCAGCCCGTCGCGCAGGGACACCTCGGGCGACCAGCCGAGCAGCTCGCGCGCGAGCGCGATGTCGGGACGGCGCTGCTTGGGATCGTCGGTCGGCAGCGCCTCGTAGACGATCTCCGAGCCAGAGTCGGTCAGCTCGCGCACTGTCTCGGCCAGTTCCAGGAGCGTGAACTCATCGGGGTTGCCGATGTTGACCGGGTCGTGGTAGCCGGACTCGGCGAGCGCGATAATGCCGCGGATCAGATCCGAGACGTAGCAGAAGGAGCGCGTCTGGGAGCCGTCGCCGAACACGGTCAGCGGCCGGCCGGCCAACGCCTGGCGCAGGAACGTGGGGATCGCACGCCCGTCGTGCGGGCGCATACGCGCGCCGTAGGTGTTGAAGATGCGCACGATCGCGGTGTCCACGCCCTGCTGGCGGTGATAGGCCATGGTTAGCGCCTCGGCGTAGCGCTTGGCCTCGTCGTACACACCCCGGGGACCGATCGGATTGACGTGCCCCCAGTAAGACTCGGGCTGCGGGTGCTCCTTCGGATCGCCGTACACCTCGCTCGTGGAGGCGATCAGAAACCGCGCACGGTGAGCCTTGGCCAGGCCGAGCGTGTGGTGGGTGCCGTAGGAGCCGACCTTCAGCGTGTGCAGCGGCAGGCGCAGGTAGTCGATCGGGGAGGCAGGCGAGGCGAGGTGGTAGACGAAGTCGATTGTCTCGTCCACGTAGTAAGAATCGATGATGTCGATGTGTAGGAAGCGAAACCGCTCGGAGTCGCGGATGTGGGCGATGTTCGCGAGCGAGCCGGTCTCGAGGTTGTCCACGCACACGACGCGGTGCCCGCGCGCGAGCAGCTCATCGCACAGGTGCGATCCCAAGAAACCGGCGCCGCCGGTGACCAGACAGGTGGGCATGCGGGCAGGATACCCTGCTGGCATGACCCAGACACAAGAGCACGCGACGGTCGCCCCGATCGTCGGCCCCGACGATCCCCGCCGGTTCACCGAC
Organism: uncultured Solirubrobacterales bacterium; assembly: GCA_963702185.1. Classification (GTDB taxonomy): domain Bacteria; phylum Actinomycetota; class Thermoleophilia; order Solirubrobacterales; family Solirubrobacteraceae; genus Palsa-744. The sequence goes on along the minus strand of OY969723.1, from coordinate 1,750,994 downwards.
TCGGGGATCGAGATCGCCGAGCTGTATACCAAGGAGGATCTGCCGGCGGAGCTGGACCTGGGCGAGCCGGGCGAGTTCCCGTACACGCGCGGGGTGCACCGCGAGATGTACCGCAAGCAGACCTGGACGATGCGCCAGTACGCGGGATACGCCTCGGCCAAGGAGTCAAACGTTCGCTACAAATACCTGCTGAGCAAGGGTTCGACCGGCCTGTCGATGGCGTTTGACCTGCCGACCCAGTTGGGCCTGGACTCGGACAATCCGCGCTGTCTGGGCGAGGTGGGCCGCACGGGCGTGGCGATCGACACGATCGAGGACATGCGCATGGCCTTCGACGGAATTCCGCTCGATCAGGTGTCGACGTCGATGACGATCAACGCGCCGGCGGCGTGTCTGCTGCTGCTGTACGAGCTGGTCGGCGAGGAGCAGGGCGTGCCGTCCCAGAAGCTGCGCGGCACCACGCAGAACGACGTGCTCAAGGAGTACATCGCGCGCGGGAACTACATCTACCCGCCAGCGGCGACGATGCGGCTGACGACCGACCTGTTCCAGTACTGCCACGAGCGGGTGCCACGCTGGAACACGATCTCGATCTCGGGGTACCACTTCCGCGAGAAGGGTTGCTCGGCGGTGCAGGAGGTCGCGTTCACGCTGTGCTCGGGCATCGCCTACGTGCAGGCGGCGATCGACCGCGGGTTGAACGTCGATGAGTTCGCTCCCAGGCTGGCGTTCTTCTTCAACGGCCACAACAACGTCTTTCAGGAGGTCGCCAAGTTCCGCGCCGCCCGGCGTATGTGGGCGCACATCATGGCCGAGCGGTTCGGCGCCACCAACCCGAAGGCGTGCATGCTGCGGTTTCACACCCAGACCGGCGGAGTGACGCTGACCGCGCAACAGCCGGAGAACAACATCGTGCGTGTCGCGCTGCAGGGGTTCGCCGCCGTGTGCGGCGGCACGCAGTCGCTGCACACCAACGGCTTTGACGAGGCGCTGGCGCTGCCCACCGAGCGCGCGGCCAAGATCGCGCTGCGCACCCAGCAGATCCTCGCCGCCGAGTCGGGCGCGGCCGACACGGTCGACCCGTTCGCGGGCAGCTACTACGTGGAGTCGCTGACCGACGAGATCGAAACGCGGGCGCGGGAGCTGATCGGCAAGGTCGACGAGCTCGGCGGGTCGGTCAATGCGATCGAGTTCATCACCGGCGAGATCGACGAGTCCGCCTGGGGCTATCAGGAGCGCTACCGCATCGGGCAGGACATCGTGGTGGGGGTCAACGAGTACGTCGAAGACGCCGCCGAGGTGCCCGACCTGCTGCGCGTCGATCCCGAGTCTGAGCGCGAACAGGTGGCGCGGCTGACCGCGTTCAAGGCCGATCGCGACCAACAGCTCGTGGCGCGGCGGTTGGAGGAGCTGCGCGAGTTAGCGCGGGGAACCGACAACCTGCTGCCGGCGATCCGTCAGGCACTGAAGGACAGCTGCTCGATCGGCGAGGTGTGCGGGGCGATGCGCGACGTGTTCGGGTCCTACCGGCCGACGTTCTAGGGCGGCGCATGCGCCGCCCGAACGACGACAGCCGTTACCGCTGCTCACAGTAATCTGACGCGTATGGGCAATGACGGATACCGAGTCGCGGTCGTCGGCGCCACCGGCCAGGTGGGCACGCTGATGCTCGAGCTGCTGCGCGAGCGTGCGTTTCCCGCGCGTGAGGTCGTGGCGTTCGCGTCAGAGCGCTCGGCGGGACGCGTGCTGGAGGGCGCCGGCCCGGATGGCTGCGATCTGGTCGTGCGGGGTCTCGACGAGGAGTCGATCCAGGGCTTCGATCTCGCGCTGTTCTCCGCCGGCGGCTCCACCTCGGGCGAGTGGGCGCCGCGGTTCGCGCGGGCGGGGGCGGTGGTGGTCGACAACTCCTCGCGCTGGCGGATGCAGGACGACGTGCCACTGGTAGTCAGCGAGGTCAATCCCGACGCGCTGGCCAGCCACCACGGGATCGTCGCGAACCCGAACTGCTCGACGATGCAGATGGTCGTGGCGCTGAAGCCGATCTACGACGAGGCCGGCATCGAGCGCCTCGTGATCTCGACCTATCAGGCGGTGTCGGGCACGGGCAAGCGCGCCGTGGATGAGCTGCTCGATCAGTCCCACGCGCTGTTGCACGAGCGAGACATCGCCCCGCCAGACGCCTATGCCCATCAGATCGCATTCAACGCCCTACCCCACGCAGGGTCGTTCGCCACGGGGGACGATCACACCGACGAGGAGCGCAAGCTGATCAACGAGACGCGCAAGATCCTCGGCGACCCCGACATCCGCGTGTCGGCCACGTGCGTGCGGGTGCCGGTGCTCAACGGCCATTCCGAGGCGGTCAACGTGCAGACCCGCGAGGAGCTGTCTCCCGAGCGCGCCCGCGAGCTGTTGGAAGCGGCCCCGGGCGTGCGCGTGTTGGACGACCCCGCATCCGCGCTGTATCCGCTGGCGATCGACGCCTCGGGCCAGGATGAGGTGTTCGTCGGGCGCATCCGCCGCGACCCCGGCAACGAGCGCGCGCTGGACATGTGGATCGTGGCCGACAACCTGCGCAAGGGCGCCGCGCTGAACGCGGTGCAGATCGCCGAGCTGCTGGACGAGCGCGAGCTGATCGGCGCGCGCACCCCGCCGGTCGCCGCCTGAGTACACTCCGCCGGCCCCGCGGCCCAACCCCCCACGCGTCCGGGCCCGTCGGATACCGGGACGGTAGATGCGGTGACCCCAGACGTTTGAGCAGGACTCCCGCGCGCCCGCGCGAAAACCGGAGGCGATGAGCGTCTCCTCGGAGGTGCAACGCACCCTCGTCAAGTCCCCGCCCGAGCTGTGGGCGGAGCTGAGCGACCCCACCTGCCTGGCCCGCCACCTCGGCGAGCTGGGTGAGATCCGCATCACCGGCACCGACCCCGAGCGCCTCGTCGACTGGGAGGCGACGAGCGCCGACGGGGCCACGGTCAACGGGCGTGTGGAGATCGAGTCCTCCGGGTGGGGCACCCGCGTGACGCTGTTCGCAAGTCGGGACCTCGTCGAGCAGGAGTCCGAGCAGGCGCCAGAACCAGAGCTCGCGCCTGAGACCGAACTCGCAGCCGAATCCGCGCCCGAGCCGGAGTCCGAGGCGGTCGAGGCCTCACCCGTAGTCGAGCCGGCGCCAGAGCCTGAGATAGAAGCTGAGCCCGAGATAGTTGAGCCTGAACCGCGTCCCGGGTTTTTCGCCCGGCTGTTCCGGCGTCGTAAACAGCAGCCCGACCCGGAGCCGATCGCATCGATCGAGACCGAAGAGCCGGCGCCTGAGCCTGAGCCGGTCACAGAACCCGAGCCCGCACCGATTGCGATCGTAGAGATCGAGGAGCCGGCGATCGCCGAGCAGCCGGACGAGCCCGCCCCGGACATCGCCGCCGAACTGGCCGAGCTCGAGGAGCAGACCACAGCCGTCCTCACCGGCGTGCTCGACCGTCTCGGCGCCGCGCATCACCGGCCGTTCTCACGGGCCTGAGCGCACCGACAGCGGGTTCAGCCACCACCGAGGATCGCCTGCGGCCCGGTCCGCGGCTAACATCACGCGCCCGATGGCAACCAGCTCACACGACCGCCAAGCCGAGGCCGCGCGCCTGGACGCCGCCCGTGGCGCGCGGGGGGGCGCTCGCAAGCCGGCGCGCCAGAAGGCTCCGGAGACCTACGAGGAGAAGCTCGCCCAGCTGCACGAGCTGCGCGCGGCGGCGCTGCACTCCTCGCCCGAGGCCGAGGCCAAGCAGCACGAACGGGGCAAGTACACCGCCCGCGAGCGCGTGGAAAAGCTGCTCGACCCTGGCTCTTTTCAGGAGCTCGACACGTTCGTGCGCCACCGCACCTATGACTTCGACATGCAGAAGAACCGGCCCTGGGGCGACGCGGTCGTGACCGGCCACGGCACGATCGACGGGCGCACCGTGTGCGTGTTCAGCCAGGACTTCACGGTGTTCGGCGGCTCGCTCGGCGAGGTGATGGGCGAGAAGATGTGCAAGGTCATGGACCTCGCCGCCAAGATCGGCTGTCCGGTGATCGGCATCAACGACTCCGGTGGCGCGCGTATCCAGGAGGGCGTCGTCTCGCTGGGGGCCTACGGGGACGTGTTCCTGCGCAACGTGCGCTCTTCGGGCGTGATCCCGCAGATCAGCCTGATCATGGGGCCGTGCGCCGGAGGCGCGGTGTACTCGCCGGCGATCACCGACTTCATCTTGATGGTGCGTGAGACCTCGCACATGTTCATCACCGGCCCCGATGTGATCAAGACCGTGACCGGCGAGGAGGTCGAGTTCGAGGAGCTCGGCGGGGCGATGTCGCACAACACCAAGTCCGGCGTCGCCCAGTTCGCCTCAGACGACGAGGACGCCTGTCTGGAGGACTGCCGCTATCTGCTGAGCTTCCTGCCCTCCAACAACCTGCAGCGCACCCCCCGCGTGGCGCCGACCGACGACCCGGACAGGATGGACCCCGAGCTCGACGAGGTCGTGCCGGACAACCCCAACAAGCCGTACGACATGCGCGACGTGGTGCGGCTGATCGTCGACGACGGCGAGTTCATGGAGGTCCACGAGCACTACGCCCGCAACATCATCTGCGGCTTCTCGCGGTTGGACGGACATGCTGTGGGCATCGTCGGCAACCAGCCCAATCAGCTCGCGGGCGTGCTGGATATCGACGCCTCGGCCAAGGCCGCGCGATTCGTGCGCACGTGCGACGCGTTCAACATCCCGCTGATCACGTTCTGCGACGTGCCCGGCTTCCTGCCCGGGACCGCCCAGGAGTGGGGCGGGATCATCCGCCACGGCGCCAAGCTCCTGTACGCGTTCGCCGAGGCGACCGTCCCCAAGATCACGATCATCACGCGCAAGGCCTACGGGGGCGCCTACGACGTCATGTCCTCCAAGCACCTCGGCGCGGACTTCAACTTCGCGTGGCCGACCTCGGAGGTCGCGGTGATGGGGCCCGAGGGGGCGGTCAACATCATCTACCGGCGCGATCTGGCATCCAGCCCGACGCCGCAGGAGCGCCGCCAGAAGCTGATGGAGGACTACAAGGCCCGCTTCGCCAACCCCTACACCGCCGCCGAGCGCGGCTACATCGACGACGTGATCGTCCCGCACGAGACCCGCCCGCGACTGATCGCCGCCCTGCACACGCTGCACTCCAAGCGCGAGCCCGGCCCGCAGCGCAAGCACGGCAACATCCCGCTCTGAGGGCGCGGGCCATGCGGGGATGGGGGCATGCGGGAATGCGAGCCGAGAGGTCGGGGGGGAGACCTTCCAAATTGGACGTTAAGGGTTGATACTATGGTTATCAAGGTTGAAAAAGCATGTACTTCCCTCCCACGTCGGAGATCGGCGTGACCCTCGCGACCACAGCTGCCGCAACGCCCGACGAGGCCGCCGCGATCGCTACCGCGATCGAGCGATTCGTGCACGACCACACCCCGCTCCCCCATCACGGCCTGGCGCACGGTCCGGACCCGTGGACACGCGCGGCCATGCTCGAGGGCGTCGCCCGCGATTCGTCCCTCGGCACGCTGCGCGGCGCGCACCCCTGGATAAACACCTAAAACCCGCTAGGCTTTAGCCTCAATCGTCGCGCCGTCGTCGCCGAACCCAGTCGGCACCAGTTCCAAGCAGTCCGGGTACCAGTCCCGATCGGACCCGAAGAGAGCAAAAGGAGTCGCCGTCCCGATGGAGCCAACCGCCGTACCCACCGCCACCGCCACCGCCACCGCCACCGCGACCGCGACCGCCCCGCGCGGGACGCTGGAGGACCCTGAGGTTCTGCGCAACGTGCCCGGCCACGTGATCCCGATCCTGCAGCGCGAGTTCGACGACTTCAAGACCGAGGCCGGCAAATTCCTGGCCGGCGACATGCAGGAAGACGAGTTCATCAAGTTCCGTCTGCGCCAGGGCGTGTACGGCCAGCGCCAGCCCGACGTGCAGATGATCCGCGTCAAGCTCCCCTTCGGCGGGATCACCCCCGAGCAGATGGACAAGTTCGCCGACGTCGTCGAAAAGTACGCCCCGCTCGGCAAGGGCCACGTGACGACCAGGCAGAACGTACAGATGCACCACATCCCGCTGCCCGAAGTCGAGCAGGCGATCCGCGAGCTCGGTGAAGCCGGGCTCTCCAGCCGCGAGGGCTGCGGCAACACGGTGCGCAACGTCACCGGCGACCCATGGGCCGGCGTGGCCGCCGATGAGCTGTTCGACCTGACCCCCTACGCGGGGGCGTACGTGCGCTACTTCGTCCGCCACCCCACCACCCAGGGGATGCCGCGCAAGATCAAGACCGCGTTCGACGGCTCGGCCCAGGGGCGCGCGATCGCCGAAATCCACGACATCGCGTACCGCGCGCGCGTGCGCGAGATCCCAGGTCGCGGCAAGGTGCGCGGCGTGGAGATGCTGGTCGGCGGCGGCACCTCGATCATGCCCCGTGTCGCGCCCGTGTTGTACGAGTTCGTCGAGCTCGACAACGGCGACTACCTGAAGATCGCGGAGGCCGTGTTCCGCGTGTTCGACCGCCAGGAGTGGCTGCGGGTCAATCGCGCGCGCGCGCGGATCAAGGTGTTCGTCGACAAGTACGGCATCGACGAGCTGCGCCGCCAGGTGCAGGAGGAGCTGTGCGGCGAGTGGGTCTCAGAACGCGACTTCTCGATCGAGGAGCGCCTGTTCCTCGACGACGAGCGCGAGGCCGCTCCCGCGCCGCCGGTGGACTACGGCAGTCCCAACGGCGACCTGCCCGAGTTCGAGCGCTTCTACCGCGCCAACGTCGCGCCCCAGAAGCAGGACGGGTTCGTGACCATCGAGGTTCGCATCGTGCGCGGCGACCTCACCCCCGAGCAGTTCCGCGGTCTCGGCCAGGTCATGCGCGACTACGCCGGCGGCTACGCCCGTACGACCGTCCAGCAGAACCTCGTGCTGCGGTGGGTGCGCGAGGAGAGCGTGTACGACGTGTGGCGGGCGTTGCGCGAGCTGGACCTCGGCGAGGCTGGATCGCGCGAAATCGAGGATGTCGTGTCGTGCCCGGGCACCGACTCGTGCAAGCTCGGGATCACGAGCTCGATGGGGCTCAACCAGGCCGTGCAGGAGCGAGTCCAGGAGATGGGCATCACCGACCCGCTCACGCGCCAGATCCATATCAAGATGTCCGGCTGCCCCAACGGCTGCTCCCAGCACCACGTCGCCGACATCGGCTTCTACGGAGCATCGATCAAAGTCGGCGAGCACACGATCCCCGCCTACATCCCCCACGTCGGCGGGATATACGAAGGCGCCCCCGTCCAGTTCGGCCGGCGCCTGAAGCTGAGGCTGCCCGCCAAGCGCGTGCCCGAGGCGGTCGAGCGCTGGATCCGCCACTACGAGTCCTCGCGCCGGGACGGCGAGAGCTGGGGCGAGTTCTCAGAGCGTGTCGGCACCGGCGAGCTGGAGGAACAGGTCAAGGATCTGTCTATGCCGGTCGAGTTCGGTCTGGAGACCATGAACCAGTTCATCGACTGGAGCCGGCAGGTTCCGTTCGAAGTGATCCGCGGCGAGGGGGAGTGCGCGGTATGAACGCGAACTCAACCCATCTGGATCCGGCCCCGAGCCTGACCCACACGTTGCGGGAGGCCGCGCGCCACGGCAGCGAGGCGGTGCTGCTGTGCTCGTTTCAAAAGGAGGAGTCGGTGCTGATCGACGAGCTCCTGAGCCTCAACGAGGAAATGGGCCCCACTCACCCCGGGCGGGCGGTGCGCATCGCCACGATCGACACCGGTGTGCTGTTCGCCGAGACGCTGGCCACCTGGAGGGCGTTTGAGGAGCGGTTCGGCGTGCAGATCGAGGTGTTCGACGCGCACGGGCCCGATGGACCGTGGACCGGCCCCGAGCACTGCTGCTCGGGAGCGAAGGTCGCGGCGCTCGGGCAAGCACTCGACGGCGCGGCGGCGTGGATCACCGGCATTCGCCGCGAGCAGGGTCCCACGCGCGCGGACGCACAGCTGATCGAACGCGACGACACCCGCGGTCTGGTCAAGTACAACCCGCTGGCCCACTGGACCGACAAGGACCTGTGGCGGCGCATCCACGAGCGCGGGTTGCCGTACAACCCGCTGCACGACCAGGGCTACGAGTCGATCGGCTGCGCCACCTGCACGCGGCCGGGCGCCGGGCGTGAGGGTCGCTGGGCCGGGACCGCCAAGGAAGAGTGCGGCCTGCATCTGGACACATAACACGGCCGGGCCGCGCCTACACTGAGTTCTCCACCGTGAGTCCTTCCATGAGCCCGCAGCCACGGGCGAGCAGACAGACGACATGAGCACCGCCACCAACGCACAGTTGAGCCACCTGCAGGCGCTGGAGTCCGAGGCGATCCACGTGATGCGCGAGGTGGCGGCGGAGTTCGAGCGACCGGTGCTGCTGTTCAGCGGCGGCAAGGACTCGATCGTGCTGTTGCGGTTGGCCGAGAAGGCGTTTCGCCCGGGCCCATTTCCGTTCCCGCTGATGCACGTCGATACGGGCCACAACTTCCCGGAGGTGATCGAGTACCGCGATCGTCGTGTCTCAGAGCTCGGCGAGCGGTTGATCGTGGCCAGCGTGCAGGACTCGATCGATGCCGGCCGGGTGGTCGAGGAGACGGGGCCGCGGGCGTCGCGCAACCGGTTGCAGACGGTGACGTTGTTGGACGCGATCGCCGAGCACGGGTTCGATGCGGCGTTCGGGGGCGCGCGTCGCGATGAGGAGCGTGCGCGGGCGAAGGAGCGGATCTTGTCGTTTCGCGATGACTTCGGGCAGTGGGATCCCAAGAACCAGCGTCCGGAGTTGTGGAGCCTGTACAACGGCCGCATCCGCAAGGGGGAGCACGTGCGGGTGTTCCCGCTGTCCAACTGGACGGAGCTGGACGTGTGGGAGTACATCGACCGGGAGGACCTCGAGGTGCCCGCGATCTACTACGCGCACGAACGTGACGTGTTCGAACGCGACGGGATGCTGTACGCGCACTGGGAGGGCACGCAGCTGCTGGACGGCGAGACGGTGTTCTCGGAGACCGTGCGTTACCGGACTGTTGGGGACATGAGCTGCACCGGCGGGGTGCGCTCCCGCGCGGCGACACTAGCCGAGGTCGTCTCGGAGATCGCCGCGACAAGGATCACCGAGCGCGGCGAGACCCGTGCGGACGACCGCGTCTCAGAGGCCGCCATGGAGGACCGCAAGAAGGCCGGCTACTTTTAGAGCGAGCAGGTCGGGCAAGTCGGACTCTGCTTCCCATCTTTCGATTGCTTATGTATCCACCCGATGCGGGAATGGGTGGTGTGAAGACGTTGTAAAGGAGGGGGTTGGAGTATATCCTTTTCCAATTTTGATAACTATGGTATCGACCCTTAACGTCGTTTGAGGAACCTCGACCCATCGCGCGAACGCGTCGGCCACGCCAGCCCAGGGCGTCGGATAGTCTTCCGCGCCGATGTTCAGCAAGGTCCTGATCGCCAACCGCGGGGAGATCGCCGTGCGCATCGCCCGCGCGCTGCAGGAGCTCGGCGTGGTCTCGGTCGCGGTGTACTCCGAGCTCGACCGCGACGCGCCGCACGTGACCCGCGCCGATGAGGCCTACAACCTCGGCGATGGGCCGGCGGCCGATAACTACCTGAACGTCGAGAAGATCCTCGACGTCGCGCGCCGCGCGGGCGCGGAGGCGATCCACCCCGGCTACGGGTTCCTCGCCGAGAACGCCCCGTTCGCCGCCGCGTGCCAGGACGCTGGGATCGTGTTCATCGGGCCGCCCGCGAGCGCGATCGAGGCGATGGGATCGAAGACGCGCGCGCGCGAGCTGATGCAGGCGGCGGGCGTGCCGATCGTGCCGGGGACGACCGAGCCGGTCGCGACCGTGGCCGACGCCCTGAAGATCGCCAAGGCCGAGATCGGGTTTCCGGTGGCCGTCAAGGCCGCCGGCGGTGGCGGCGGCAAGGGATTCAGGGTCGCCCTCACCGAGGATGAGCTGAAGGACGCATTCGAGGGCTCAAGCCGCGAAGGCGAGAAGTTCTTCTCCGACCCGACGGTCTACCTGGAGCGCTACCTGCACGATCCCCGCCACGTCGAGGTCCAGGTGCTGGCCGACCGCCACGGCAACGTGATTCACCTCGGCGAGCGCGACTGCTCGATCCAGCGCCGCCACCAGAAGGTGATCGAGGAGTCCCCCGCGCCCGAATGGGTCGTCGACTCCCAGATGCGTGAGCGCATCGGCCAGATCGGGGTGGAGGCGGCCAGAGCGGTCGACTATGTCGGCGCGGGGACGATCGAGGGCCTGTTCGTGACCGGCGAGGGCACTCCCGATGAGCCCGAGTACTTCTTCCTGGAGATGAACACGCGCGTGCAGGTCGAGCACTGTGTGACCGAGATGACGACCGGGATCGACATCGTCAAGGAGGGCATCAAAGCGGCCGCGGGCGAGGAACTGTCCTACGCGCAGGCCGACGTGCAGCTGCGCGGGCACGCGATCGAGTGCCGCATCAATGCCGAGGACGCCTCCAAGAACTTCGCCCCCGCGCCCGGCAAGATCGGCGCCTACCGCGAGCCGACCGGCCCCGGCGTGCGGGTCGACTCAGGCGTACGAGCCGGCGGCGAAGTCTCGCCGATGTACGACCCGATGGTCGCCAAGCTGATCGTGTGGGACGCCGACCGCGAGCAGGCGACCAGGCGCATGCTGCGAGCGCTGTCCGAATACGAGATCGAGCACCTCAAGACGCTGATCCCGTTCCACCGGGCGCTGCTCGCCACCGAGCAGTGGGCGCGGGGCGAGACGTGCAGGGACCTGCTCGAGGACAAGAAGTGGTTGAAGACGCTCGCCTTTCCCAAGCCACAGGACGCCGAGACGGCCGGTGCGGGGCAGGACGACGAGCAGTCGGTCAAGGTCTCGCGCAGCTATGAGGTCGAGGTGTCGGGCAAGCGCTTTGACGTGCGCGTCACCGGCGATCCCCCGGCCGGAGGATTCGCGCTCGCAGGCGCGGGCGCCGCCAGCGGGCTCGGCGCGAGCGCAGCCCCCAAGCGCGGCGGCCGCCGTTCGAGCGGCAAAGGTTCCGGCGGCGCAGCCGGCGGCGATGTGCTGGCCTCACCGCTGCAGGGCAACATGTGGAAGGTGCTCGTCAAACAGGGCGACGTGGTCACCGAGGGCCAGCTGTTGTGCATCATCGAGGCGATGAAGATGGAGAACGAGATCACCGCCCACAAGGACGGCACGATCGCCGAGCTGCCGATCTCAGAGGGCGCCCCGATCGCGGCCGGAGCCCCGATCGCAACCATCGTCAACGGAAAAGAGGAGTAGATGAGCGTCGACTATGCCGCCGTGGCAGCCGGCCTGAGCCAGGCGATCCCGTTCAACGTGCACCTGGGCCTGGAGACCGCGACGGTCGCCGCCGACCATGGAGTCGTGCGACTGCCCGATGACGAGCGGTTGCGCAACCACGTCGGCTCCCAGCACGCGGGGGCGCTGTTCGCCGCCGGCGAGGCCGCTTCGGGCGCCGCGTTCGTCGGCGCGTTCGTCGAGCACATGGGCGGCATCACCCCACTCGCGGAGTCCGCCCAGATCGCCTACCGCAAGATCGCCCGCGGCGAGATCACCGCGACCGCCCGGTTTGGCGAGGATCGCGACGCGCTGCTCGCCCGCCTGCAGGACGAGGGACGGATCAGGTTCCCGGTCACCGTGGAGATGACCGACGCGCAGGGCACGGTCGTCGCCGAGATGACCGTCCACTGGTACGTGCGTCGCAACGACGCGAGTTAGCGCCCGTCCAGAGCGGCTCCCCAACCTGTCCACACCGCCGGCTCGCGAAGCGCCGGTCCAACGCGAGCCGATCCCAACGCGAGCCGATCGTTTGGCGCAACCCGCAAGGCGCGGCTCACAGCGCCGCCAAGCTTTCGTCCAGCACCTCCAGCGCCCGCTCGGAGCTGAGCACCGGGCCGTGGCCGGGGACGACGTGCTCGGCTGAGGCGACCAGCGGGCGCAGGCGCTCTAGCGTGGCTCGGAAGTCCTCGACCGATCCTCCCTGCACTTTGGGCGGCTCCACCGTCGAGAAGTAGTCGCCCGCCACCAGCACGCCCGCCCACGCGATCCAGATGGCCATCCCGTCGGGAGTGTGACCGTCGGCCGGATACAGCTCCAGCTCGCGTCCGCCGATCTCGCACCGTCCCGGCACGGGCAGCTCCTGAAACTGGCCAAGCATCAGGGGACGGGGACGTTCGATGTACATGCCTCTGTCGAACTCCCGCAGCTCGCGCTGCGCGACGCCGGGCTCGGCGACCAGCCGTTGGGCGGTGCTCTGCGCGCAGCCCAGCGCCAACTCCGGGAATGCCAGCCGGCCGAGCAGGTGATCCCAGTCCCCGTGCGTAGCCAGCAGGCCGCTGGGCTCGGGAAACCGCGCCTGCGAGACCAGCGAGGGCAGCGCGTCGAGCTCGTCGGGCAGGATCGGCGAGTCGATCACGAACGTCTCGGCCTGCGAGTCATAGCCATCGACCACGCGCACGAGGCCGCCGGTCTTCCCACTGCCGGCCTCGCCACTACCGGTCTCGCCACTGCCGGCCTCACCACCCCGAGAATCGGTGCCCGCAGACCGGCCTGGCCCGCGCACGATCGCACAGTTGGTTTGCCAGATCGCGCTGGTCGCAACCAGTACATCCGGATGCAGCGTTACGACCCGCATCCCAGTCCCCGCTGGCCCAGCGTCAGGTCGCGCCGAGTAGCTTGGCCGCCTCGCGCAGGTTGGGCACCTCGGCGGTGGGCTTGCGCTGGGATGAGTCGAGCTTCTCTTTGTGACGGTTCACCCAGATGACCGGCACGCGGGCTTTGACACAGGGCACGACGTCGTGGTAATGGCTGGCGGCTACGTGCACCCAGCCGCGCTTGCCGCCCATGCGCCGGGCGCACTCGGTGAAGTGTGCGGGATCGGGCTTGTAGGAGCGGACCTGCTGGGCCGTGACGACCAGGTCGAAGTCCGTCGGGATGTGGCGGCGGGTCTGACCGAGCAGCTTGTCGTCGATGTTGGACAGCAGTCCGAGCTTGTATTTTTTGGCGAGCTTGGCCAGCTGCGTGTTGGTCTCCTTGTAGGGCTTCCACCGCTGGATCGAGTCGGGCAGGAACCCGGAGCGCGACGGTTCCAGATCCCAGCTCATCCGTTTAGCCACCTCGATCGCCGTGCGCCGCAGCACCTCCGCGTACAGCTCGTAGGAGCCGCTCTCGATCTCGCGCGTGACGTCCCGCACGTGCGCCAGCAGCTCGGCGCGATCGAGCTCGACCCCGTCACGGGCGGCCTCGGCCGCAAACGCCTCGTAAACGCCGGTGTCCCGGTCGATCAGCGTTCCATACACGTCGAATGTGACAAAAGTTATGTTCTTGGGCAACGGCATCGCGCGGGCATTATGCCGCGCGGCGGCCCCAGCGCGCGCTCACCCACGTTTCGGCTAGAGTCTCGCGCCGCGATGGACCTGCTCGAGTACCAAGGCAAGCAGCTGTTTGCCCGCCACGGCCTGAAGGTCTCCGACGGCGAGGCGGTCACGACCGTCGATGACGCCGTCGCGGCGGCCGGACGGGTCGGGTATCCGGTCGTCGTCAAGGCGCAGGTGCTGATCGGCGGGCGCGGCAAGGCGGGCGGGGTGAAGCTGGCGGCCGACGAGAGCGAGGTGCGCGAGCACGCGGGCAACATCCTGGGGATGGACATCCGCGGGCATGTCGTGCGCACGTTGTGGATCGAGCATGCCTCAGACATCGCCTCCGAGTACTACGCCTCGGTGCTGCTCGACCGCTCTGCCAAGCAGCCGCTGGTCATGTTCAGCGTCGAAGGCGGCGTCGAGATCGAGCAGGTCGCCGAGGAGCACCCCGAGAAGCTGATCCGCCGCCGCGTGGACGCGCTGCGTGGCCTGTCCCGGACAGAGGCGATCGAGATCGCCACCGAAGGCGGCGCCGAGGAGGACGTGATCGAGGGAGTCGCCGACGCGCTCACGGCGCTGTACGAGGTTTGGTTGGAAGAGGACGCGACGCTGGCGGAGATCAATCCGCTGATCGTCACGCCGGAGCGCGAGGTCAGGGCGCTGGACGCGAAGGTGTCGCTGGACGGCAACGCGCTGTACCGCCATCCCGAGAACCAGGGATTGTCAGACCGCGAGAACGAAGACCCGATCGAGCGCCGCGCGAAGGACCAGGGCGTGCAGTACGTCGCGCTCGACGGCGACATCGGCATCCTCGGCAACGGCGCCGGCCTGGTCATGTCGACGCTCGACGTCGTCGCTCAGGCCGGTGGGCGCCCCGCCAACTTCCTGGACGCCGGCGGCGGGTCGGACGCGGGCAAGGTCAAGCAGGCGGTCGAGCTGATCCTGTCCAACGACGCGGTCAAGGCGGTCCTGTTCAACATCTTCGGTGGCATAACCCGCTGCGACGAGGTCGCGCGGGGGCTGATCGCGGCGTTCGCGGAGATCAAGCCGACCGTGCCGTTCGTCGTTCGTTTGGACGGCACCAACGATGTCCAGGGACGCGAGCTGCTGACCGAGGCGGCCCTGCCCAACGTGTATCCCGCCAAGACTATGAACGAGGCGGCGGAGAAGGTCGTGGCGCTCGCGGCCGGCGAGCCGGTGGGAGCGTCGGCCTGATGCCCATGCCGATCGAGCGCGCCCCTTTCGCCGCGCGCACCCCTCTCTCCGCGTGTACCCCTCTCGCGATCGCCGGCACGGGAGCCCCGGCCTGATGTCGGTCCTCGTCGACAACGACACGCGCCTGTGCGTCGCCGGCATCACCGGCAAAGAGGGCGCGTTCCACACGCTCAACAACCGCCGTTACGGCACGAACGTCGTCGGCGGCGTGACACCCGGCAAGGGTGGACAGGACGTCGAGGGCATACCCGTGTTCGACAGCTGGGCCGACGCCGCGCGGGAGACCCAGCCCAACACGGCGATGATCTTTGTTCCGCCGCGCTTTGCCGCCGATTCGATCCTCGAGGCGGCCGCCGCCGGCGTGGAGCTCGTGATCGCGATCACCGAGGGCATCCCCGCCCATGACGAGCTGCGCGTGTACAACACCCTCGAGCGCGACCGGGTGGGCGGGCATGGGGCGGGCGGTCATCCAAAAACCCGCCTGATCGGACCGAACTGCCCGGGCATCCTCTCCCCCGGCAAGGCCAACGTTGGGATCATCCCGGCGTCGTTCTTCACCGAGGGCAACGTCGGCGTGGTCTCGCGCTCGGGCACGCTGACCTACCAGATCGGCAACGAGATCGCCCAGGCCGGATTTGGGTGCAGCTCGATCGTCGGCATCGGCGGCGACCCGGTTCCGGGCAGCTCGTTCGTGGACATCATCGAGCTGTTCGAGGCAGACCCGCAGACCGAGCTGATCGTGCTCTCGGGCGAGATCGGCGGCTCGGCGGAGGAGGAGGCCGCTGAGTACATCGCCGCCAACGTCTCAAAGCCCGTGATCGCCTACATCGCCGGGTTCACCGCCCCGGAGGGCAAGCAGATGGGCCACGCCGGCGCGATCGTCTCGGGCTCGGCCGGGACCGCCAAGGCCAAGGCGCAGGCGCTGGAAGCCCAGGGCGTGCGCGTCGGGCGGACTCCCACCGAAGTGGCCGAGCTGGCGGTAGAGGTGTTGCGCAGCGGTACCGCCACTTCGGCCAGCTGATCGCTGAGGCCACCGCGCCGGGCGCTAGGCTTGGCCTAGCTTATGGACCGGGAGATGGCGCAAACGCTGGGCGAACTCGAGCGCAAGTTGGGCGAGCTCGAGCGTGAGCTGGCGGCGGTCAGCGGGGGCGGAGCTCAGAGCAATGACGCCCAGCCTCATAACGCCGCCAACCGTGGAGCCGACGGTGACGGCCGCCTGATCGACGAAGCCGTCGCACCCCCCTCCGCATCGGCGGCTTCTCCCACGCCACCCGCCTACGTGCCACCGCGCCACGCCTACAACCCGTCGCGTCCCGCGCCCGCGCGCCGGGCGCCGGACACCGACGAGCTGCTGCGGTTCAGAGAGCGGCTGGAGAGCGCGGCGGTCGAGTTGACGCGAGACTACGACGAGCTGCTCGGACGCCTAAGCTACGCGACCATGCCCGCCACTGCCACCGCAACCGCCGCCAAGGCTCCCGTCGGTCCCCCGATCTCATTCGCGCGCGGGGCGCCGTCGCTTGACATCGTCGACGTGGACGGACTGCGCGAAGCCGCCACACGCGCGCTCGAGAGCGACCCGGGCGGGGCGACCGCGTACGGAACCTCGGTCGGGTACCTGAAGCTGCGCGCGTGGATCGCCGAGAAGCACGGCGTCGCGCCCGAGAACGTGATCGTGACCAACGGCTCGATGCAGGCCGACGCGTTCCTGTTCGAGCAGCTGATCGGCGCCGGCGACGAGGTCGTGGTCGAGCGGCCCACATACGACCGGACGCTGTTGTCGCTGCGCAAGCGCGGCGCGCGTATCCACGCCGTGGAGCTGCAACCGGACGGGATCGACACCGACGCGCTCGGACGGCTGCTGGAGGGTCCCACCGGAGCACGTCCGAAGCTCGCCCACATCATCCCCAACTTCCAGAACCCCGCCGGCTACACGCTGTCGGAGGCCAAGCGCCGCACGGTACTGTGGCTGGCTGCCGAGCACGGGTTCGTCGTGTTCGAGGACGACCCCTACGTCGAGCTGCGCTTCAGCGGACAGCCGCTGCCAACGATGGTCTCGATGGATCCCGAGCGGGTCGTGTACGCGTCGTCGTTCTCCAAGACCGTCTGCCCGGGCATCCGCGTCGGCTATCTGGTCGGTCCGCGCGAGCTGATCGCGGGCGTCGCCGAGCTGGCGACCAACACCTACATCTCGCCGAGCATGGTCGCCCAGGCGATCGTGTACGAGTTCTGCGCCTCGGGCGCGATCGAGCGCTCGATCGCGACGGTCAAATCCGCGCTCGCCCAGCGTGCGGACACGCTCGCGCAGGCGCTGCGCCGCGAACTGCCCGAGGCCGAGTTCGTCGCACCCGAAGGCGGCTACTTCATGTGGGTCACGCTGCCGCCCGGCGCCGACGTGGCGGCGCTGCACCGCGCCGCGGGCGAGCAGGGCGTGGCGTTCGTCAAGGGCACCGACTTCGTGCTCGAGGGCGGCGAGAACACGCTGCGCCTGGCTTACTCGGGCGTCACGCCCGCGCAGATCGACGAGGGCGTCGCGCGGCTGGCGGCGGCGTACCGCTCGCTGTAGCGCCCGCGGCGTACCGCTCGCTGCAACGTCAGCGCCCGTACCGCTGCCCCAGAACCAACTGCTCCGGAAGCGCCGTACGCGGCGGCGGCGAGGGGTCGGCGATCACCGACACCGTCTCGGCGACCGACGGGGTGACCGCGCAGCGGTGACCGTCGGAGGTCTCGATCACGACTTCGACGTCTCCCCGCTCGGCAAGCGTCCCCTCCAAACCGGGCTCGATACCCGAGTCCTTGAGGTAGTGCAGCAGGTCCTCGGCCTCGTTCTCAAAACGCAGCACGCGCACGCTCGCGCCGAGCTCGACGTCGGCGAGCGGCACGCCGGCGAGGCGTTCGCCCGCGTTCAGCGGATGCCCGTGCGGGCAGGTCTTGGCGTCGCCGATCGCCGCGAGCATGCGGGCTTCGAGCGTCGGTGACATCGCGTGCTCCAGGCGCTCGGCCTCCTCGTGGACCTCATCCCAGGGCACGCCGAGCACGTCTGTCAGAAACCGCTCGATCAGGCGATGGCGGCGGACGATCCCCTCGGCGTGGACGGAGCCGTCGTCGGTGAACGAGATCACGCGGTCCTGCCCGCGGGTCACGTAGCCGTCGCGTTCCAAACGACCGACCATCTCGTGCACCGTCGGCGCCGAGAGCTGCATCGCCCGCGCGACGTTCGCGCCGGTCATCGGCAGCTGGGCCTCCTGCAGCCAGAACAGGATCTGCAGGTACTCCTCCTCGGCGACCGTGGCGGTGTCAGTGCTCATTGCAGCTGATCATAGGTGCACTCTCGCGCAGGCTTGTCCTCGCGCCAGCGACGCAGCTTGGCGCCGTGACGAATGCGCCCGCCGGAGACGTGGTCGAAGTCGATCTCCACGACCAGCTCGGGGCGCAGCGCGACCCACTCCAGGTCGCGTCCCGAGCTCCAGCGGCTGGGGTCGGCCGAGCCCCGCTCACCGGTCTGCAACGGCGCCAGAAACGACACCAGCCGGCGCTTCTCGGCGGCGGTTAGACCCGAGCAGTGCCCCACCACGCGCAGCTCGGGACCGTCGTACAGAGCCAGAATCAGCGCCCCGACCGTACCCTCCTCCTTGCCCGGGCGCCAGCCCGCGACGATCGCGTCGATCGTGCGCACGCGCTTGACCTTGAACATGCCGGTGCGCTTGCCGGGCTCATACGCTGCGCCGTTGAGCTTGGCGATCGCTCCCTCGGCCTCTCCCAACCACACGCGGGCGCGGTCGGGATCGCCGGTGGCAGGCATCAGCTCGACCGGGGCATCGACGAACTCGGCGCCCTCCAGGAGGCGCTCCAGCGCAGCCCGGCGCTCGGCGAACGGCCGCTCGAGCAGCACCTCGTCCTCGTGGGCGAGCAGATCGAAGGCCACGAACGTCGCGGGAATCTGGGCCGACAGGAGTTGCACCCGCGACTGGGCAGGATGCAGGCGTTCCTGCAGAGAGTCGAACTGCTCACGGCCGGACTCGTCGCGGATGACGATCTCGCCGTCGAACACGTACCGCCCGGACGGGAACGTCAGCTCGGGGAAGTAGCGCAGCAGCGGCCTGGACCCGCGCGACTGCAGGTAGACCTCCTCGCCGTCGACGAACGCGATGCAGCGAAACCCGTCGAGCTTGATCTCATAGGAGTAGTCCTCCCCCGTGGGCAGCTCCCGCCGCGTTAGCGCCAGCGCGGGAGCGATCGGTGGAGCGAGCGGCAGCGTCATTTCTTGTCCTCAGTTGTGCGCGCCCGGCTGGGCTGCACACGGCGGGGCTCGCCGCGCTGCTTGCGAAAGTGAGGCGGCCAGGGCGCGTCGCCGAGGCCCTCGCGCTCGTCGCGGGCGGCGAGCTCCAGCAGCGAGTCAAGCGAACCCGGCTCCTCGTCGATCGTGGCCGACGGGTCGCCGCGCTCGCGCAGACGAGCCGGGACGGTATCGATGCGCAGCTCGGACGGGTCTACGTCTGCCACCTCCTCCCACTCAAGCGGGCATGACACGCGCGCGTCGGGAACGGCTCTGACCGAGTAGGCGGAGGCGATGGTGCGGTCGCGCGCGTTCTGGTTGTAGTCGATGAACACCCCCTGGCGTTCCTCCTTCCACCAGCGGCTGGTCGCACGGCCGGGCATGCCACGCTCGACCTCCCGGGCCAGCGCGAGCGCGGCTCGACGCACTTCGGAGAAGCCGTGCTCGGGGACGATGCGCACGTAGATGTGCATCCCCCGCGAGCCCGACGTCTTGGGATAGCCGCGCAGCCCGTGCCCGTCCAGCACCTCGCGCACTCCAAGCGCCACCGCACGAACCTCCGCGAACTCCACACCCGGGCCGGGGTCGAGGTCGACGCGCAGCTCGTCGGGGTGATCGAGATCAGAGCGGCGCACCGGCCAGGGGTTCCAGTCGATCACCCCGAGGTTGACACCCCACACCAGATGCGCTCCGTCCGCAACCACCAGCTCGCGGGCGTGGCGGCCACTCGGAAACGTGACGGTGGCCGTCTGCAGCCACTCGGGCGCGCCGTCGGGGACACGCTTTTGAAAAAACGGCTTGCCCGCGAGACCGTCGACCCAGCGCTTGAGCACGCACGGGCGCTCGGCCAGGTGGCGGACGACCGCCTGTTCGCACTCCAGGTAGTAGTTGACCAGGTCGAGCTTGGTGACGCCCCGCTCGGGAAAGAACACCTTGTCCGGGTTGCTGACCTGCAGCTCGCGACCGCACGCCTCGATCGCGATGCGCTCGCCCCGCTCGCGCGCGGGCCTCGACCGGGCCCCACCTGCATCGCTTGACCGGCGCTGGCGTTCCGGCTCCTTGACGCTTCGCCCGCTCTCCCCGGGCGCTTGCCCGTCCGCTGAGGCCATGCCTGTAAGGATGCCAGGCATGCGCATCCCCGACACACTCCTGCTCGCGGTGTGCGCGTTTGGTGAGGATCTACCGGCCGAGCGAGTGGCTGCCCTGATCGCCCGGGGCATACGCGCAACCGGCATGCCCGCGCCCGATGAGTGCCCGATCGAGGACGACCCACGCGGGGCAGCGGCCGTAGGGCAAGCGTTGAGCGCGCTGGACTTCGACGCGCGCATGCGGCGCGCCCGGGCCGTGGTCGTGGGTCAGGCGCACCTGAGCCGGGACACACTGCTTGGCGAGCAGGGCGCGACCGGCGCCGTGTTCGAGATCGCCACGCGCGCACGTCAGGCGGGTGTGCCCGCCTACGCCGTGACCGCCCACAACGACCTCGACGCCTTCGACGCGCGCATGCTCGACCTGCAACTGGTGCTGGAGGCGCGCACGGCTCGCGGGCTGACCACGACCGGACGGCGGTTGGCTGAGCTTGGGTGACCTGGCCTGAGTTGGCCTGAGTTGAGCCGATCTACTCAGCCGAATCTACTGTCGGTCAGTCCGCGTTCGCAAGCGAGCGCGCCACCTCGTACACCAGCCGCGTGGCGTCGGCGATCGTGCCGTAGTCGAGATTGGCCGGCACGTCGCTCGGCAGGTGGTAGTTGGCGGGCGCCCGCCAATCGGTGATCGACACGAGCGTCGCTATTGGATAGCCGGCGCGACTGGGAATCACGCTGTCGCTCGAAGCCCTGGCGCGGTAACCGCGGTGCAGCGTTACGCCCAGCCCGGTGGCACAGCGCTCGACCAGATCGCGCAACCAGGGCCCTGAGTACTCCTCCATGCGCACCGGCCCCTCTGCCTCGAGCGAGACCAGGTGCGGCGAGCCGATCGCGTCGAGGTTGACGAACCGCGTGCTCGCCGGATCGAACTCGTGACGATGGCGGCCCACGAACGCGCGGATGCCGTCCTGCAGCGTCTCCTCCGCGCCGCACGAGACGAGCAGCACGCGCAATCCTGGGATCGGCTGCTCGCGCAGCAGCTCCGCGAGCGCGACCAGCGCGGCGACGCCGGAAAGATTGTCGTTGGCGCCGGGCACGGTCTCGCTGCGCCACACATCGGCGACGAGCGCCGTCCCCACCAGGCCGAGCCCCAGTCCGATCCGCGCGCCGATCCGCGCGCGCGTGCGCGAGAGCGCACCCAGCAACGTGGCCAGCGGGCCGGCCAGCCCCAGCCACCACTGGGGCGGCGGCGTCTTGACGCCCTCGAGCAGCCACGGCGCACGCTCATGGATCTTGCGCTGCAGCGACTGATCGAAGATGACGCCCGTCTGCGGGGCGTCGTGGTGGGCGAGCACGACGAGCGTGGCATCGGCGTTGGGATCGCCGGTGCGGGCGATCACGTTGACGGTCTGCCGGCGCCTGCGCACCAACCGGCGCACGATCCGCGGGCCGTTGCCGGCCTCATCGACGATGCCCGCGAAGGTAGCTGCCGCGAGCAGCGCCGCGAGCGCTCGCCGCCCGCGCAGGCCGAGCAGCGCCGCGAGAATGCCCGCCAGGCCGAGACCGGCCGAGGTCGGTGGGAACGTGCCCCATGAGGGCTCGTCCTCGAGCTGGGCCTGCACTCCTTCCACAGCGTTCATGCGCGCGTGCAGCCACTCGGCGGCGATGCGCTCTCCCGGCGAGCAGGGTGTGCGATCGAGCGGAGCGAGCGTCTCGACGACCTCGCGCAGGGTGGCGTCGATGGCGGCCCTCATCGCGGGCGTGTGCGCCGAGGACGATCCGGCGTAGACGCTCATCGGCGGCGCGCTCCCAGACAGCTCTCGACGCGAGCACGTGACCGGGGACAGGGAGTGCACGACGAGGTCGACGGGCAAGGCGCCGGCGGCGGGAAATCGCTCACAGAAAGCATTGTCCCTCACCGCGATAGGTCGGCGCCTCCCCCACGATGCGATCGCCCTCGAGCAGGTGCAGCCTCGCAAACCGCTCGCACAGCTCGCCGGCCTTGGCGTGGCGGAACCACACGCGATCGCCGACGCCCAGCCGCTGCGCCGCCGCGCCCAGCAGCGGTGTCTGCACCTCGCCCGCTCCCTCGCGGCCATCCAGGAGCAGCCCGGCGGGCAGGCACGGCGTGGGCAGCCGTGCGGCGTCCGCGGGGCCGGAGGCGAGATAGCCACCGCCGAGGACGGTCGCCACGCGCGGTCCGGGCCGGCGCACGACCGGCAGCGCGAACAGCGCGGCCGGCCTGAGCGTAAACGCGCGATAGGCGTCGAACAGCGTCGGCGCGTACAGCCCTGACCCCGCGGTCACCTCGGTGATAACCGGCTCGCGCGCGGTCAGGTGCAGGCTGCCGGTGCCACCGCCGTTGACTAGCTGCAGCGGCGCCAGCTCGCTGACGGCGGCGACAGCCTGACCGCGACGCTCGGCCAGCTCGCGCGCCGAGCGCGACTGGATCGCACGAATGGCATGTGCCCGCAGTCGCGAGCCGACGCTGCCGTGCGCGGCGGGAGCGTCGCCGAGCCCGGCGATGTGGGCCTCATACGACATGATCCCGATCAGCTGCGCCCAGTCGCGGTCGAGGATCGCGCGGGCGAGCGCGACCGCCTGGGCGGGGGTGTGGACGGGCGAGCGCTTGGCGCCGATCGCGATGCGCCCGCCGAGCATGCGATAGCCGGCGTCGAGGTCGATGCACACGCGGATCGGCTGTGCCAGCCTCTTCCGGCGCCCGGGCTCACTGACACCCGCTCCGGGCGTCCTCCCCGAACGCGCCCGGATGGGTGCCGGCCCAGCGGCGCCGATGGCGCCCTCGATCAGATCGAGCTGCGCAGTGCTGTCGACCATCACACCGACGCGCGCCTCGGGCAGTTCGTTAGGCAGCTCCGCCAGCTCGCGCAGCGCTGTGCGGTCGGCGGTCGGGTAGGCGACGAGGATGTCCTGAAACCCGGCTCTCGCCAGCCACAGCGCCTCGGGCAAGGTGAACGCGAGCGTGCCCGCAAACCCGTCGCGCTCGAGCACGCGTTCCTGCAACAGCCGGCAGCGCAGTGACTTGCTGGCCAGCCGGATCGGCTTGGGCGCGGTGCGGCGTTCGAGGTCGGCCGCGTTGTGCCACATCGCATCGAGGTCGACGAGCGCGAACGGGGGCTCCAGCTCCGCCGTGGTGTGTTCCAAGCGCTCGAGGTCTTTTGGACCGAGCCGGACCGTCACGCTCGCGGCAAGACTCACGCCACGCCTCCCGAAGCGGGTAAGCCGACCTGGCCCGCCGCGTCTACCTCATCCACCGGGCCGAGTACACGATCGGTGTAGGCATTGGCGAACCGTCCGTGCGGGTCCAGTCGCGCGCGGATGGCCTCGAACCGGTCCCACTCGGGGTAGCGCTCGCGCAGCGTGGCGGCCGTCTGGTAGTGGCGCTTGCCCCAGTGCGGGCGGCCACCGAGCTCGCCCATGATCTGCTCGACCGCGCGGAAATAAGGCTCGTGAGGCATGCCCTCGAACATGTGCACCGCGACGAACCCCGACTCGCGCCCGGCGGCGGTGCTGAGCAGAGCATCGTCCGGCGCGACCGTACGCACCTCGATCGGAAACGGCACGGCGAACCCGCGCTCGGGCACGAGCTCCATCACTCGCCGCACGGCCTCAGGCGTGCGCTCACGTGGAATCGCGTACTCCATCTCGGTGAACTTGACCAGTCGGGGGCTGGCGAATATGCGATCGGAGCGGTCCACTCGCGTGCTGGAGCCAGCCAACCGCGTGACCAGGCGGTTGATCTGAGGAATCCGCTCGGGTCGGTGGCGGGCCAGACGACAGAACAGGCCGAACGCGTGGTTTGTCAGCAGGATGTCGTTGGCGTAAGCGACCGCTTTGGGGCGCGGGCGGGGCGGAGCGTCGGTGCGGTTGTTGGTGCGAGTAAGCGCCGTGTCCGCGTGGGGGAAGACGAAGAACTCGAAGTGCTCGGTGGTACGCGCCAGCTCGTCGAACCGCTCCAGCGTCTCGGCCAGCGGCCGGGGCGCATCGACGCCGCGTAGCGTGAACGCCGGCACGCAACGCAACGTCACCTCGGCGATCACACCCAGCGCGCCCAGCGACACGCGCGCGGCGCGCCACACCTCGGGGTCGGCGTCCCGCGCACAGCGCAGCGTCGAGCCGTCGGCGAGTACGAGCGTCAGCTCGTGCACCTGAGCTGAGATGTTGGGCAGGCGCGCGCCGGTGCCGTGCGTGGCGGTGGCGATCGCGCCGGCGATCGTCTGGACATCGATGTCGCCGAGATTCTCCAGCGCCAGTCCGTGCTCGGCCAGACGGGCGTTCAGCTCGCGGATCGTGATGCCGGCCTGCACGCGCACGAGCCCGCTGGAGCGGTCGACCTCCAGCACGCGCGTGAGCCGATCCAGGCGCAGCTGCACGCCGTCGGTGAGCGCGATGTCGCTGAACGAGTGGCCAGCGCCGATCGCTCGCACGCTCCGGCCGTCCGCCCCGGCGCGCACGACAGCCTCTGAGATCTCCTCGATCGAGGCAGGACACCGAACCGCTGCCGGCAGGCAGCGCTGATCGCCAGCCCAGTTGTGCCAGCCCGTGGACATGCCGGTGCCGCTACGCTCGCTCATCTATGACCGAGCCCGAGCCTACTGCGAGCACGGGCTCGCTTGCCTCCCGCGCCCGGGTTCTACCGACGCCCGGAAGCCGGCGGGCAGTCGTGATCGGAGCCGGCTCGTTTGGCACCGCCCTGGCCGTGCTGCTGGCGCGGGGCGGACTGCGTACGACCCTGCAGACGCGCACGCACGAGCAGGCGGCGCTGCTCGAGTCCGAGCACGAGAACCGTGCCTACCTGCCCGGTGTGGAGCTGCCGGCGGGCCTGCGCGTGCAGGACGCCTCGGTCGGGGTCGCACGCGCCGACTATGTCTTTTTGGCGGTGCCCTCACGGGAGCTGGGGACGGTGGTCGACGCCCTCGGCGGAGAAGAGGGACGCAGTAGCGCCGAGGGCGGACGGGTAGGCCGTGCCAGACGTGCAGAGAGCGGCGGACGTACGGGGAGCAGCGAGCACGCGGGTGCAGGCGGCCTGGGTCCGCGCGCCGCGATCGTATCCGTCGCCAAGGGGCTCGTCCCACCCGAGGGCCTGCCGCCCACCAGCCTGCTCTCGGCGCGGTTCGGCGCCCACCGCGTCGCCTGCTTGGGAGGTCCCGCGCACGCGCAGGAGATGGTGCACGCGGGCGCGGCGCTGGTCGCCGCAAGCCACGATGAGGAGCTCGCCCGTGTCCTGGCGCACGTGCTCACGCGCGCCGGGGTCGT
This sequence comes from uncultured Solirubrobacterales bacterium, assembly GCA_963702185.1. Classification (GTDB taxonomy): domain Bacteria; phylum Actinomycetota; class Thermoleophilia; order Solirubrobacterales; family Solirubrobacteraceae; genus Palsa-744. The sequence continues at coordinate 1,725,720 of OY969723.1, read as the reverse complement.
GTGCGAGCAGTCGGCCGATCCGCTCGGCGTCGAGCTCGCGGGCGCCGCCAAGAACGCCGCGGCGCTGGCCGCGGGCGCCACTGAGGCGCAGGGACTGAACGCGGCGGGCGCCGCCGCTGGACACATCTTCGCGGAGGTTTGGCGTTACGCCGAGACGCTGGGCGCGCGGCCGGAGTCGATGATCGGGCTGGCCGGCGCCGGCGATCTGGTGGCGACGGCGCTCGCCCGCGAGAGCCGCAACCGCCGCGCCGGCGAGCTGCTGGCGGCAGGAACGCCCTCGGCGGAGATCCCCGCGCGGATCGGCCAGGCGGTCGAGTCGCTGGAGTCGGTGCCGCTGCTCGGACGCACGCTCGAGCGCGCCGGTGTCGGCGCCCCGGTCACGGTGGCGCTCGGACGGCTCATCTCCGGGGAGCTGCCCCTGGACGCGTGGGTCGCGCTCGTGCGCGCCACCGTACCCCCTCCCGCGCTGTGGCGTCGGCGTCCCCAGCCCGGGTTCTGGCGGCGGGTGTGGCGGCAGTTGGTAGGTGGGCGGTAGGGATGGGAAGGTGTTCTCTTTTTGGTTTTTGATAACTATAGTATCGACCCTGTGACACTTTTGGTCGTTTCTGATATACCATAGTTATCAAAGTAGAAAAAATATATACACCAACCTCCTCCTTTAGGTTCGAACATCCCAACGAAAGAGAGTCAGCATGCCCCGTCGCAAAGCCGAGATCGTAGACCCGACCAAAGGCCTCTCCCTCGACCCCGATGAATTTTTCGAGGCGGAGGCCAAGCGCGAAGCCAAGCGCGAGAAGATTCGCCAAATGCAGGACACGATCCGCCCCAGCCGTACGACCCCCATCGCCATCCGCTTCGACCAGTTCACGCTCGAACGCCTGCGCACCCTTGCGGCCGCGCGCAACATCGGCTATCAGACCCTGCTCAAGGAGTTCGTCGTCGAGCGTCTCTACGAGGAGGAGAAGCGCGAAGGCATCATCTCGTAGTCACCCGCCGCCGCCCTCGACGCGGGACAGGAGGTTCCGCACCAACCTGCGCGGATGCTGGCCGATCTTCGATCGGTCGATCCCTTCACCCCCCAGCCATCAGCGTCTCCACCACCGCTTCGTACACGCCCGCACCGTTGCCCGCCTCAGTAACCCGCACGTTGTCGTAGGCCCTCATCGCCTCACGCATCGACGGATCGCGCGTCACCGCATTGGCCACCAGCCAGAACGTGCTCACGTGCGCCGCGCAGGCCATGTCCTCGCGCGAGTCGCCCACTGCAAACACCTCCTCACGCGCGTACCCGCGCATGCGCGCATGCAAAGCCACCGCCGCGGCCTTCGAGGCCCCCGCCGGCACCAGGTGGTACCCGCGCACGTGATCCAACGCCGCCAGCGCGGGCGAGCGCCGGTTGACCACCCCGTTGTCCACCAGCCGCAGATTCGCGTGACCGTGCTCGACCAGCAGCGCATCCACCTCGCCGGCGTCGACCTGCCCGCGAAACGCATGCGACACTTCGCGCGCCACATGCCATGGCTCGTGGTACTCCAGCCGCCCCTCATACCTTTCCAACAGCAACTCCGGCGCGCCCGATCGTTCGATCTGCTCGGCGATCGTCAGCTCACCCGGCACCAGCTCGCCCGTCAGCCAGTGCTCCTCGCCCCCGAGCACCCAATCGGCCCCCAGCACCACGCACGCGCCAGCCTCGAATATGAACGAGTCCTGGCCCAGCAGCCGCGCGTCCTCGTGCACCTGCGCACGCCGCCTGCCCGACATCACGACCACCTCCACACCCGCACGCAGGCACGCCTGCACCGCGCGCACACCATCCAGCGTTACCTGCCCCTCGCCGTCGTGGAGCAGCGACGCCCCACGCCCCAGCAACGTGCCGTCGAGGTCCACGTACATGCAGCGCATGCGCGCGCTCATCGCTCTGTTCCCACTCCGGGGCCGATTCCCGCTCCGGTGTCGGCCCTCGCGGTGGGGACCGTCCACGCGCCGGGCGCGGCCCTCACGCCGGACTCGGTTCCCGCCCGGCGCAACGGCACGCGCTCCACAGGCGATAGAGGCGCGTCATCACCCACCCCCACCAGGCGGCCTTCGCGCTGCAGCCGCCGGGCGATCGTCGCCAGCACCGCCTCGGCCATCGGCACCAGCGCTGCCAGCGACTGATGGCGATTGCGGTGCTCGTCGAGGTCGACCTGCGCGATCTGCCCCAATCCACGTGCCCGCCACACGTCGATCAGCATCGCGATCTCCACGCCGTACCCAGTCGCGTAGGGCACTTCTTCCAGCAGCTCTCTGCGCGCCGCCACCTCCCCGGCCAACGGCTGGTGGATACCGGACAGCTCGGGATAGAACAGCGCGAGCGCCGGCCGCGCGGTCAAATGATTGACTCGGCCCCCGCCGTCGCGAGCGTCCGTTCCCATGGGCCGGCGATAGAACGCCTTGACGAACGACACGCCCTGCTCGCATATCAGTGGCCCGAGCAGGCCGGTCGCGAAGTGCGCCCCGAACCCCTCCGTGTCGGCGTCCAGATAACAGACGACCTCGCCTCTCAGCACGCTCAACGCGCGATACATAGCATCGCCCTTGCCGAGCACAGTCCCGAGCTCTGGCATCAGCTCGGACTCCTGGTGAACCGTCGCCCCGGCGTTCTCGGCCACCTGCGCCGTCCCGTCCGTCGAGGCCGCGTCCACGACCACGACCTCGTCGATCGCGCCCTGCTCGCGCAGCCCGATCAGCGCACCGACGATCTCACCCACGGTGGAGGCGCACTCGCGCGCGGGCAGGCAGACCGACACGCTCAACCCCGCGTGCTCCACCGCCCGGGCGATGCTCGCCGGCGAGTAGTCGGCGTGGTGAAACGTGCGCGCTGAGCGCGGATGCTCCAGGTCGGGGTCGCTCATCCCGCCTACTATCGCAATCGATGGCCCCGCCCGGTAGGACCGCGTCCTCTCCCCATTCCCCGTCCATGCGTGCTGGAGGCGGCGCGGCCGCCGGCGCAGTGGGCGCAACAGCCGGCAAAGAGCGGGTACGCGAGCCCTGGAGCTCACTGCTCGACGAGGGTCGCGCCGACGAGCGGCTCGTGCGCGAAGCACGCTACGGACCCGGCCGCGCCCGCCTGGAGCCGCTCCCGGGGGAGCTGCACCCCGAGGTGCTCGCGGCGCTCACGCACGCTGGGATCGAGCAGCTCTACTCCCATCAGGCGCAGGCCCTGCACGCCGCCTGGGCAGGCCCAACCATCGTCACGACCGGCACCGCCTCGGGCAAGTCGCTGTGCTTTCAACTGCCCACCCTCGACGTCCTCTGCCGCGACTCCTGCGCCCGCGCTCTCTATATCTATCCCACCAAGGCGCTCGCCCAAGACCAGGCGCGCGCGCTTCACGCGTTCGGGCTGACAAGGCGCGTGCGGCCGGCGATCTACGACGGCGACACCCCGCGCGAGGCCCGTGCGGACGTTCGCCGCAACGCCAACGTCGTGCTCACCAACCCCGACATGCTGCACGTCGGCATCCTCCCCCATCACACCGCCTGGGCCGAGCTGTTCGCCAATCTCGCCATCGTCGTGATCGACGAGGCCCACGTTTATCGCGGTGTGTTCGGCTCCCACGTGGCGGGCGTGTTGCGGCGGCTGCGCCGGATCGCCTGTGCCTACGGCACCGCTCCGCGCTTCCTGCTCGCCTCCGCCACGATCGCCAACCCGCTCGAGCTGGCCGAGCGCCTGACGGGACTGGAGGACTTTGCGCTGATCGACCGCGACGGCTCGCCCGCACCGGCCCGGCGGGTCGCGATGTGGAACCCACCGATCCTCGAGGATGCCTCGGGCGCCAGGCGCTCCGCGCTGGCCGAGGCCTCCGAGCTGCTGGCGCGGCTCGTGCGCGAGGGAGCGCGCGCGATCTGCTTCATGAACTCGCGCAAGGGAGTCGAGCTGCTCAGCCGCCTGACCGCCGATGACCTGCAAGCACACGGCCACCCAGAGCTGGCGAGCGCGGTCGTGCCCTACCGCGCCGGCTACACCCCTCAGCAGCGCCGCGAGCTCGAGCGGCGCCTGCTCGCCGGCGAGCTGCGCGCCGTGATAACCACCAACGCCCTGGAGCTCGGCATCGACGTCGGCGAGCTCGACGCCGCGCTCGTCGTCACCTTTCCCGGCACCGTCGCCTCGTTGCGCCAGATGTGGGGGCGCGCCGGGCGCCGCGGGCGGGGGCTGGCGGTGTACGTCGCCGGCGAAGATGCCCTCGACCAGTTCTTCTGCCGCCACCCCGACGACTTCCTCGACCGTCCCGTCGAGGCGGCGATCCTCGACCACGAGTCGCCGCTGATCTTCGCCGCCCACCTGCTCTGCGCCGCCCACGAGGGCCCGCTCGAGCGCAACGACGACGCTTTCTTCGGTCCGCGCGTGCAAGCCCACATCGATCTGCTCGTCAGCTCCGGGCGCCTGCGCGCGCGCCACGCAGGCGGGCTCGAGACGTGGGTGCCACGCCGGCCCGGCTCATACCCGGCGGCCGAGGTCTCGCTGCGCTCCGCCTCCCCCGAGCAGTTCGCGATCGTCGACGTCTCTTCGGGCGAGCTGCTCGGCCAGACCGAGGCCGTGCGGGCGCATTCCACCGTTCACACCGGCGCGATCTACCTGCACCAGGGCCGCTCCTACGAAGTGTGCGACCTCGACCTCACCCACCGGCGCGCGATTGTCGCCCCCTTCGACGGCGACTGGTACACCCAGCCCAAGCGCGAGACCGACACACACATAGAGCGCCTGCTCGACCGGCGCCAGGCGCTCGGCGTCACGCTCAGCTTCGGCGAGGTCGCCGTCACCGAGACCGTGCTCGCCTACCAGCGCCGCCGCCTGTCCGATCACGCGCAGATCGACCTCATCGCCCTGGACCTGCCCGAAACGACCTTCTCCACCCAGGCGCTGTGGTTCGAGCTCGACGCAGGCGCGCTCGCACAGACGATCTCGCCGGACTCGCCGCTCGGCGCGCACACGAGCTCCCCGGGCGCACAGACGATCCCGCTGGAGTCGCTGCTCGGCGCCCTGCACGCCACCGAGCACGCCCAGATCGCCGTCCTGCCCCTGATCGCGATGTGCGATCGCTGGGACATCGGCGGCCTCTCCACCAACCTGCACCCGCAGACCGGCCGGCCCACGATCTTCATCTACGACGGTCACCCCGGCGGCGTTGGCATCACACGCATCGCCTACCAACGCTTCGAGGAGCTCTGCCGCGATGCCCACCGCCTGATCGCCGAGTGCCGCTGCGCCGAGGGCTGCCCCTCGTGCGTGCAGTCGCCCAAGTGCGGCAACCTCAACGAACCGCTCTCCAAGGCCGGCGCGCTGCTCCTGCTCGAAGGACTGCTCGTGGACGAGGCCGGCGCGGCGGGCGCCCTGGCGCAGTCGATACAGGTAGCGTGACATGGGCACTCAACCAGGGCGGCGAGGCGGGTGAGTGTCCAGACCGCATCCACCGGGGCCCGCTCCGAACGGCGTCGGGCATTGTTTAGGGTCCTACCGATGATCCCCTCTCGCACCCAAGCCACGCTCGCCGGGACCGCCGGCGGGATCTGCGCGGTGCTGCTGGCGCTGCTCGCCCTCGGTCTGCTCTCCCCGGGCGCCGCCCGGCCGCAGAGCACGAGCATTCAGGCGCTGCCCAGCTCATCGCCGATCGCCGAAGGCCCGGGCGGGCGCACCGCGCTCACGCGCTGGACCCGGCGCCTCGATCCCTCAGACCGAGGTCTTGCGCGCGGCTGGCGGCGCGGCGGCTTCGCCGGCACGGGCGTGAGCGTCCCCAACGTCGTCGACCCCTACGGATGGCAGGGCCGCGGGGCGCAGGCCAACTTCGATGGCTCGATCGTCTGGTACCGCACCACCTTCAACGCGCCCACCGCCGGCGCCTACGCGCTCACCTTCCAGTCGGCCAACTTCTATGCGCAGGCGTGGGTGGACGGCCACCCGATCGGCTCGCACATCGGCTCCTACCTGCCCTTTGAACTGCGCACCCCACGCCTGTCCACAGGCGCGCACACGCTCGTCGTGCGCGTGGACTGGCGCAACCCGACCGCCCAGGAGCACCTCGGCTATCACCGCACATGGTTCAACTGGGGTGGCCTGGACGGTGAGGTCGAACTCCGCGCGATCGGCTCGAGCGTGCTGAGCGATCCCTCGATCCAGACGACGCTCTCCGGCACGAGCGCGAGCGCTGACACGGGCACGGGCACGGGCACGAGCGCCGGCACAGGCGCGAGCGGCACAGGCGCCGGCACGAACACGACGACGACGGTCAACCCCGGCGGCCCGAACATCCCCACCGGCCAGATCGCCAACGTCACGATCGGCGTGGACGTGCGCAACGAAGGCGCCTCCGGGCGACCAATAGTCGTCGAAGGCACACTCACGCACGGCTCGCAGGTCATCGCGCTGGCCTTCCCCGAACAGCACCTCGCGCACGGCCAGTCGGCGACCGCCACCGCCACGGTCAGCGTCCCCGAACCGGCGCTGTGGTCCCCGTCCGCTCCCAACCTTTACCAGCTGACGCTCGCCGTCGGTCACGAGTCGAGCTACTCCGCGCGCGTCGGCCTGCGCCAGCTCACCTGGCACGGCGGCCAGATGTACTTGAACGGGCAGCACCTGACCGTGCACGGCGCCACCGCGCAGGAGGACGCGCTCGGTCACGGCGACGCGCTCACGACCGGCGACGACGAACGGATCGTCTCCGAGCTGCGCGCGATCGGCGCCAACGCGATGCGCACCCAGCACCCGCTCGACCCGGCGCTGCTGGAACGACTCGACGCCGCCGGCATCCTCGTGTGGCAGGGCATCGGCCCGGTCGAAGGCGCCGCCAACTGGTACTCGACCACACCCTCGCTGACCGCCGCCGCCGAGACGCAGGCCCGCACGGCGGCGATCGCCGATCGGCTGCACCCCTCGATCTTCGCCTGGAACCTCGTCGACGAGGTCGCCGAGAACGGCCGCGACAACGCCGAGGTGCAGTACGTACAGGACATGACCCACTGGCTGCACGACCACGACCCGGGACGCATGGTTGCTGTCGACGTGTGGGGCGATCACCCGCCCACGCATCCTGGCCGGCTGTACGCGGGCGTGGACGCGATCGCCGAGACCGACTACTCCGGTTGGTATGACCACCCCGGCAACTTGCCGGCCGCCGTCAGCGCCGAAATCTCGCGGCGCCTGCGCGCGATGCAGCGCACGTTCGCCGGGCGTGTTTTGGTGATCAGCGAGTTCGGCGCGGAATCGAACACGCTCAACCCGCCCGGGTCGCCCGGCAGTTACGGGTTCCAGTCGGCGCTGCTGGCGCGCCACATCCGTCTTTACGAGGCCGACCCGCAGATCAGCGGGATGTTCGTCTACCTGTTGCGCGACTACCCGCTCGTGCCGACCTTTGCGGGCGGCTCGATCCATCAGGTGCTGCCGCACGTGCGTTTGATCGAAGGACTCGATCAGAAGGGCCTGTTCACGTACTCCGGTCAGGCCAAGCCGGCTGTGGGAGTCGTCGCCGAGCTGTACCGCGCGCTGCCTTCGGGGTGATGGACCTGGACCGTAACGGATGGGAGACGAAAGTTAAAGGAAGGAGTTGGGGCATTGTCTTTTTGGGTTTTGGTAACTATAGTATATGCAAACCTGTGCCAAAACGATCATCTGTCGATACTATAGTTATCAAACTTGAAAAAGTGTACGTCGCAGTCCCCTCCTTTACAACCCCTTCACACCGCCAATTGACCGGCCGCCGGGGTAGCCCCGGCCGCATCGCTCAACCCCGATTCCCCCGAGCGATCCGGCGCAGCAGACAACGGGAGGGGGTCAGGCCCCCCTCCCGACCACCCCCCGTCCGGTGTTAATCAAGGTTTAGACTCGATTTCCCCGGGCGATCCGGCGCAGATCGATGGTCTCGTCGTAGAGCTTTGCGTCGACGCCCTCCTCGAGCGCGACCTCGCGCAAGGGACGGCCGGTGTCCGTCGCCTTCTTGACGATCACCGTCGCCTTGTCGTAGCCGATCGCGCCGTTCAGCGCCGTGGCCACCGCCAGGGTCGCACCGGCCGATGCGTCCGTGCCCTTGCGATTGACCTTGATCCCGTCGACGCACTTCTCGGCGAACACGCGCGCGACCGACGACAGCAGCTGCAGCGACTGTAAGAGGTTGCGGGCGATCAGCGGGATGCGCACGTTCAGCTCGAACTGGCCCTGCATGCCGCCGATCGCGATCGCCGTGTCGTTGCCGATCACCTGCGCGGAGACCTGCAAGACCACCTCCGGGATCACCGGGTTGACCTTGCCGGGCATGATCGAGGAGCCCTTCTGCAGCTCGGGCAAAAACAGCTCGCCGATGCCCGCGCGCGGGCCCGAGCCCATCAGCGCGAGGTCGCCCGCGATCTTGGTCAGCGACACCGCGATCACCTTCAGCGCGCCCGACAGCTCGACCAGCGCGTCGCGGTTGGCCTGCGCCTCGAAGGGGTCGGCCGGCGGGGCGATCTGTTTCAGGCCCGACTCGCGCTTCAGCCGCGCGCGCACCCGCTCGGCGAACTTCGCGTGCGTGTTCAGCCCCGTGCCGGTTGCGGTGCCGCCGAGCGGGATCTGCCCGACGTGCACGAGCGCCGAGCGCACCCGCTCCTGCGCGAGCGCCATCTGCGCGGCGTAGCCGCCGAACTCGTGCCCGAGCGTCACCGGGACCGCGTCCATCAGGTGCGTGCGCCCGGCCTTGACGACGTTCTCGAAGCTGCGGGACTTACGCGCGAACGAGCGCTCGAGCTGGCGCAGCGCGGGCAGCAGCTCGTTCTGGGCGACGTCCAGCGCGGCCAGGTGCACGGCCGAGGGAAACACGTCGTTGGAGGACTGGCCCATGTTGACGTGGTCGTTGGCGTGTGCGCCGTCGCCCGCGAGCGCCGCGATCACCTCGTTGGCGTTCATGTTCGTCGAGGTGCCCGACCCGGTCTGGAACACGTCGATCGGGAACTGCCCGTCGTGCTTGCCGGCGGCGATCTCGCGCGCCGCCCGCTCGATTTTGCCGGCCGTGCGCTTGGGCAGCAGGCCGAGCTCGCCGTTGACGGCCGCCGCGGCGCCCTTGATGCGCGCGAGCCAGTGGATCACCGACACGGGCACGGTCTCGCCCGAGATGGGAAAGTTTTCGACGGCCTTGGCGGTCTCCCCGCCCCATAGCTGCTTGTCGGCTGGCATGCGTGTCTCCTTGGCGATGCGGTTCGGTCGATGCGGTTCGGTTGTGGCGCGAACCCTACCCGCAGAACTACCCGCAGAAAGCCGTCAGCTCGCGAGCGAGCCCGACGGGATCGTCGTAGGCCATCAGGAAGCCGGTGCTCTCCAGCACGCGCAGCTGGCCGTGGGGCAGCGCCCGCAACGCCTCTTCGGCTACCGCCAGCGGATGAAACCGGTCCTGATCGGCCCACAACAGCAGCACAGGCATGTCGAGGCGGGGGTACAGCTCGCGCAGCTCCACCCGCGCGCCTCGCGGCCACGCTCGCGCGCAGCGCGCCCACGAGCGGGCCAGGTCGGCCTTGCCGGGCACGTCCGCGAACGCGTGGCGCAGCAGATCGCGCGCGGCCGGGTTGGCACGCGCGGACAGACGCACCCCCAGCTCTGGGTTGAACACCGCGCGCATGCCGTATCCCGTCAGCCGATCCAAGCCCGGGATCGAGCCTGCCATCGCCGCCGTCCGCCATGCTGTCCATGCTCCCGCACGCCGGGGCGGGGCGTGCAGGCGGTTGGGCATCAGCACGAGCTTGCGCGGGCGCACCCGTTCGTCGGCCACCGCCTGCAGCAGGACCTCTGCCCCGGCCCCGTGTCCGCCGATCAGCGGGCTGGGTCCCAGCACGTCCGCGGCGAACCCGCCGAGCACCTGCGCGAACCAGTCGAGCGTGTAGGGGTGCGTGGGACGATCCTCGGAGTCGCCGTGCAGCGGCATGTCCGGCAGCACCACCCGGTAGCGACTGACCAGCTGTCCAACTAGGGGCTCCCACTCTCGGTATGACAGCATCCCCGAGTGGATCAGCGCCAGCGGCGGTCCCGCGCCGGCCTCCCGGTAGGCGACGCGCGTCCCATCCGGGTGGTGGTACAGCCGCAGCCTCATCGCTCGATCCTGACAAAAAACAAGCCGGGTCCTGGCATGCCGCCATCGTCATGAGTGTCGCGTGACCGCCAGGTCCAGCTTGACCCTCGGCCCGGCCCGGGGCAACCCCTTCCACCCAGCCATGTCATCTTCGCCGTCGTCATCGCCATCCCGGCTCCTGCCGCTGCAAGCGGCCTGCCGGGATGCACCGCCAGTTGCGGGGGTTGTGAGTGCCGGCGTGGGCGCCCACCATGGTGAGCATGAGCGCGATCCGCACCAACGCCGCCGCCGCGATGCTGGGCGTGAGCGCCAACACGCTGCGCAGCTGGGAGCGGCGGTTCGGCTACCCGATGCCCCACCGCACCGAGGGCGGCCACCGCCAGTTCGAGCTGACCGAGATCGAGACGCTCAGGCAGGCATTCGCCGAGACCCACGACATCGCCTCAGCGGTGTCGATCGCGCGCGAGCGGGGCGAGGGACCCTCCTCGCCCTCGCGCCTGCAGACGGCGCTGAGCGCGTTCAACGAGGATGCCGCCGATCGAGTGCTCGAGGAAAGCCTCGCGCTGCGTTCGGTCGAGCGCACGGTGCAGGACGTGCTGCTGACGGCGATCGCGCAGCTGCAGGAGGGCTCGCCCGAGCGGGCGTTCGCCGGCCGCTACGCCACCGGCTGGCTGGCCGCGGCCACGCGCGTGGCCCCGCCTGCCTCGCGCGAGGAGGGCGTGCTGATCTTCGATGCCTCGCTGCCTGCCGATCTGGACGCGCTGCACGTACAATCGCTCGAGCTGTTCCTGCGCCGTACCGGTCTGCGCGTGCTGACCCTGCCGGTGCACCTGGACGCTGAGCGAGCGGGCGCCGCGCTGCGCGCGCTGCGGCCTGGCGCGATCGTGCTCGCGGGCTCCGGCGCCGCGGACGCGGACCTGCTCGGACGTCTCGTCTACGCCTCCCGTCAGGCCGAGCCGGGCGTGGAGGTGCTCGACTTCCGCGGCGCGCTGCCCGAGACCGGGGCCTCCACAGTCAGGCGCATTGGCCCGCAACCGAGCGAGGCCACCGAGCAGCTGCGCGAGCGGTTGACCGGCGTGGCGCTGCGCCATCCGGCGATCGCCGCGTCTGCGCCCGCGCTCGCCGTCTCCTGACCCGGACCTAGAATGGTCGGCCCGATGCCGGCCGACCCCAGAAACCCGCTGATCCCCCCACGCGAGGTCGACCCCAAGCAGGACCTGCCGACGCTCGAGCTCGAGGTGCTGGAGCGCTGGCGTGAGCGCGACGTGTTCGCGCAGTCGCTGCGTGGGCGCGAGGACGCGCCGCGGTGGGTCTTCTACGAGGGCCCGCCCACCGCCAACGGCCCACCCGGCTCCCACCACGTGTTATCGCGCGTGTTCAAGGACGTCTACCCCCGCTATCAGACGATGCGCGGGCACCGCGTCGAGCGGCGAGGCGGGTGGGACTGCCACGGGCTGCCGGTGGAGATCGCGGTCGAACAGAAGCTCGGGATCACGAACAAGGCCGAGATCGAGGAGCGCATCGGCATCGAGCGGTTCAACGCCGCCTGCCGCGAGTCGGTGTTCGAGTACCTGCAGGAGTGGAACCGGCTGACCGAGCGGATCGGGTTCTGGATCGACCTCGAGCACGCGTACCGCACGCTGGATGAGACCTACATCGAGTCGGTGTGGTGGGCGCTCGCGCAGATCGACAAGAAGGGACTGCTGTACGAGGGGCACAAGGTCGTGCCCTACTGCTACCGCTGCGGCACGGCGCTGTCCTCGCACGAGGTGGCGCTGGGGTACGAGGACGTGGTCGACCGCAGCGTGTACGTCGAGCTGCCGGTGAGCGGGGGCGGTGGCGGGAGCGCCGGCGGTGGCGGGAGCGCCGGCGGCAGTGACGAGGATGGTGGAGACGGTGGCGATGAGAAGCTGCTGGTGTGGACGACGACGCCGTGGACGCTGCCGGGGAACGTGGCGGTGGCGGTATCGCCCACGGCCACATACGTGTGCGCGCGCGCGGGCGGGAAGACATACGTGCTCGCCGAGGCCCGCGTCGGGGACGTGCTCGGCGAGGCGGTCGAAGTGCTGGAGCGGTTCACCGGGGTGGCGCTGGCCGAGAGGTACCGCTCGTATAGAGGCCCAATATTCAATACCGATCCAGAGCGCGAGTACCCGATCGTGGTGGACGAGTTCGTCACGACCGAGGACGGCACGGGACTCGTGCACATCGCGCCCGCGTTCGGCGAGGACGACTACCGCGTGGCAGCCGCCGCCGGCATTTTCCATCCCGACCAACCGGGCACCCTGTTCAACCCAGTGCGCCTCGACGGCACGTTCGATCGGCGCGTGCGCAGCTATGACGGCCGGGAGTACGACGGGCGTGTCGTCAAGGACCCGGATGTGACGAACGATCTGATCGACGACCTCGACAAACACGGAGCGCTGTTCAAAGAGGAGTCATACGAGCACTCCTACCCCCACTGCTGGCGCTGCAATACGCCGCTGATCTACTACGCCAAGAAGTCGTGGTATATCCGCACGACCGCCGTGCGCGAGCGCATGATCGCGGCGAACGAGACCGTCGACTGGCATCCACCGCGGGTCAAGCACGGAAGGTTCGGGGAGTGGTTGAAGGGGAACGTCGACTGGGCGATCTCGCGCGAGCGCTACTGGGGCACGCCGCTGCCGGTGTGGCGGTGCGAGCGCGGGCACACCCACACGGTCGGCTCCTACGCTGAGCTCGAGCGGCTGTCAGGCTCAGCGCTCGCCGACCACCACCGCCCGTATGTCGACGAGGTGACGTTCGCCTGCCCGTACGTCGGCGGCGAGGAGTCCCCGGCAGGCATCGCGCCGTGCGGCAAGCCGATGAAACGGGTCAGCGAGGTGATCGACGTATGGCTGGACTCCGGGTCGATGCCGTTCGCACAGCACCACTACCCGTTCGAGCACGAGCGCGAGCTCGCCGAGGAATATCCCGCCGACTTCATCTGCGAGGCCCAAGACCAGACGCGTGGCTGGTTTTACTCGCTGCTGGCGATGGCCACGCTGCTCGATCGCGAGGCGCCCTATCGCAACGTCGTGTGCCTCGGGCTGATCCTCGACGGCGAGGGTCAGAAGATGTCCAAGTCGCGCGGCAACACGGTCGAGCCGTGGCAGGTGCTCGAGAAGTACGGCGCGGATGCGTTCCGGTGGTACTTCTTCACGTCCAAGCAGCCCTGGGACGGATATCGCTTCTCACAGGAGGCGATCGCCGAGGGGGTGCGGCTGTTTTTGAAGCAGCTGTGGTCGACCTACTACTTCTATGTGCTGTACGCGCAAGCGGGGGCGGATGCGTTGCAGGCGTCGGGAGAGCATGTGCCGCCGGCCCAGAACACACCCGGCGACCGAGCCGACCCCAGCGACCGGACCCACGGCGAGCGGACCCGGGGTCAGGACGACCTCGACCGTTGGGCGCTGTCGCGTACGGCGAGCACTGCCGAGCTGGTGGCCGAGCGAATGGACGCGTATGACGTGACGAGCGCCGGCCGGGCGATTGCCGAGCTCGTGGACGAGCTGTCCAACTGGTACGTACGCCGCTCGCGACGGCGTTTCTGGGATGGCGAGCAGGCCGCCTTCGCCACCTTGCGCACGTGCTTGGTGACGGTGGCAAAGCTGCTGGCCCCGCTCTGTCCGTTCATCGCCGATGAGATCTACGACAACCTCGACGGCGAGCTCGCCAGCGTGCACCTGTGCGACTTCCCGGTCGGCGGCGAGGTCTATGAGAGCGACAGAGACCTGGAACGGTCGATGGAGTTGGCGCGAGAGACCGTGCGACTGGGCCTCGGCGCCCGTGGCAAGGCGAAGATCAAGGTGCGCCAACCGTTGCGCGAGGCGGTCGTGGTTGCGGACGCGCTCGAGCGCGAGGCGATCGAACAGCTGGCGGATGTGGTGCGCGAGGAGCTCAACGTCGAGCAGATCCGCTTCGTGGCCGCCGCCGAGGAGCTCGGAAAGTATGAGGTGAAGGCAAACTACCGCACGCTGGGACCGCTGTTCGGCAAGGACATGCCCGCGGCCGCCGAGGCGATCGCGGCCCTCGATCCGGCACGGGTGGCGGCAGCGGTGCGCAACGGGGACGGCGAGGTGGGGATCGCGGTGAACGGACGCGAGCACACGCTGTCGGCGCAGGACGTGATCCTGACGATGCGCGCCCCCGAGGGGTTCAGCGTCGAGCGCGAGGGATCCCACGCGGTCGCCCTGGACCTGACCCTCGATGAGGACCTGCTGCGCGAGGGCCGCGCACGCGAGATCGTGCACGCCGTGCAGAACGCCCGCAAGAGCGCGGGCCTGCAGGTCGAGGACCGGATCGAGTTGCGCCTGGGTGGCGCGGCCGAGCTGATCGCCGCCGCCGAGGCCCACCGCGAGTACCTGACCGGCGAGACGCTGGCGGTGGCATTCACGCTCCAGTCAAGCGACGCCCGCGACGGCGCCGCGGGGGCAAACAGCTACCGCGAGCAGACCGAGGTCGACGGGCTGGAGCTGGCGATCGAGCTGCGCCGGGCCGGCTGACTCAGGCCGCCGCTAAAGCAGGCTCGAGCTCGGCCTCCAGCTTCTTCTTGGGATAGGCGCCGACGATCGTCTTGGCGGGAGAGCCGTTCTTGAAGAGGATCATCGTCGGGATCGACAGCACCTGATACTGGGCGGCCGTCTGCTGGTTATCATCGACGTTGAGCTTGACGATGCGCAGGTCGGAACGCTCGCCGGCGATCTCCTCGAGCACCGGGGCGACGACGCGGCACGGACCGCACCACGGCGCCCAGAAGTCGACGAGGACGGGGCTCTGGGACTCGATGACCTCGGCGGTGAAGTTGGTGTCGGTGACTTCGCTGAGTGTGCCTGCCATGGTGGCCTCCTTCAAAGATTGGCGATCTTGGGCGTCAGGGATCTACCGCCCACTATACAAAGTAAAGGGACTCGTGCCCTCGGCGGTCGATTCCACCGCCGGCGGCTGGGAGCCGAAGCGCAGCAACGGGACGAGCCACATCGCCTCGGCGGCGATGCGCCAAGACATCTTGGAGGTGCCGTGCTCGCGGTCGCGGAAGACGATCGGGACCTCGACCACGCGAAAGCCGGCGCGCACCGCGCGGTAGGTCAGCTCGACCTGGAAGGCATAGCCTTGCGAGCGGACCGAGTCGAAGTGGATCCGTTCGAGCACGTCGCGGCGAAAGCACTTGAAGCCGCCGGTCAGGTCGCGGACGTGCAGGCCGAGCACGATGCGCGCGTAGGTGGAGCCGCCCTCGGAGATGAAGCGACGCAAGAGACCCCAGTCGGTGACCCCGCCCCCCGGGACGTAGCGCGAGCCGAGCGCGAGGTCCGCGCCCCCGTCGCGGACAGCAGCCAGCAGCCGCGCCAGGTCGGCTGGGTCATGGGAGAAGTCGCAGTCCATCTCGAACACGTAGCCCGCGCCGTGGTCGAGCGCGTGGCGAAAGCCGGCCAGGTAGGCAGGGCCGATGCCGTTCTTCTCGGTGCGGTGCACGACCCGCACCCACTCGTGCTCGCCGGCCAGCCGGTCGGCTATGTCTCCCGTCCCGTCGGGCGAGCCGTCGTCGACCACGAGGATCCTGAACCCGTCCGGCGAGGCCTGCGCCAGCACGGCCCCCGCGGCGGAGATCATCGCGGCGAGGTTCTCGGCCTCGTTGTATGTCGGCAGGATCAGCCAGGGCAGGCCGGGCGCATCGGACATGACGGCGTACCCTAGAGCAGTGGCCCTGTCGAACGGTGCGATCGCCGACGCGCTGGAAGAGCTCGGCGACCTGTACGAGCTGGACGGAGCGATCGTGCACCGCGTGCTGGCCTATCGCACGGCGGCGCGGCGGGTGCGCGAAGCGACCGTCTCGGTGAGCGCGCTCGCAAGCGAAGGCCGGGCGACCGAGCTGCCCAGCATCGGCGCGACGCTGCAGGAAAAGATCCAGGCGCTGGAGCAGACCGGGACGATCCCCGCGGCGGAGAAGCTGCGGGCGAAGTTTCCGCCGGGGTTGATCGAGATCACGCGCCTGCCGGGCATCGGCGCCAAGCGCGCCCGACTGCTGTACGACCAGCTGGGGGTCGACTCGCCGCAGGCGCTGCGCGAGGCGGCGCTGGCCCAGCGCGTGCGCGAGGTGCGCGGCCTGGGACCCAAGTTCGAGGAAAACGCGTTGAAGGCGCTGGAGCGAGCCGGGGAAACTCCCGGCGGCGGCGGTGGTGGCGGCGGCGGCCGGGCACGCCTGTTGCTGCCGCAGGCGCTCGAGCTGGGAGAAGCGCTTGTGCGGGGCCTGAGCGAAGCGGCGGGGAGCGCAAAGGGCGCACGCGAGGGCGCCGGCGCGCCGGTCGTGATGGTCACGGGATCGGCGCGCAGAATGGCCGACAGCGTCAAGGACATCGATCTGATCGCGGTCACGACCCGTCCGGTGGCGCTGGCCAAGAGCCTCGCGAAGCTGGGCGAGGTCGAGAGCGTTCAGAGCGCGAGCGCGAGCGGCGCGCGGGGACGGCTGCACGTGGGCGTGGGCGTCGACCTGCGCATCGGCAAGCCCCGAGAGCTGGGCAACCTGCTGCAGCACTTCACGGGCTCGGGCGCGCACAACGCGGCGCTGCGCGAAGGAGCGGTGCGCGAAGGACTGCACGTCTCCGAGCACGGCGTGCTGGATGACGGGGCCGGCAGGACGACGACGTACGCATCCGAGGAGGAGGTGTATGGGGCGCTGAAGCTCGCCTACATAGAGCCGGAGCTACGGGAGAACCGCGGCGAGCTGCAGGCGGCGCGCGCACAGTGGCGGGGACATTTGCGTTCCTCAGCGCACGCAAGCAGGTTGTCCAAAAGCGGCCTGCCCGAGCTGATCGAGCAGAGCGACATCCGCGGGGACCTGCACATGCACACGATCGCCTCAGACGGCCGCGCCACGATCGCCGAGATGGCGAGAGCCGCGCGCGAGCTGGGGTACGAGTACGTGGCGATCACCGACCATTCGGCCAGCCACGGGTTCGGCAACGACGTCTCCCCCGACGAGCTGCGCGCGCAGATCGAGCGCGTGCGGGAGGTGGACGCGAGCATCGAAAGCATCCGCGTGCTCGCGGGCAGCGAGGTCAACATCCTGCCCGACGGCTCGCTGGACTACGAGGACGAGCTGCTGGCCGAGCTCGACTGGGTGGTGGCCAGCGTGCACACCGCGTTCGGCATGGGCGAGCAGGCGATGACCGAAAGAGTCGTGCGCGCGATCGAACATCCGCTGGTCGACGCGATCGGCCACCCGACCGGCAGGTTGATCGAGCGCCGCGAGCCGTACGAGATCGACCTGCCCGCCGTGTTCGCGGCGGCCGCCAAGGAGGGCACGCTGCTCGAGATCAACGCCAACCCCGACCGTCGCGACCTGAGCGACGTGCACGCCCGCGAGGCGGTCCGCGCCGGCGTGAAAATCGTGATCGACTCAGACGCCCACCGCCCCACCACGCTTCAGAACATGCGCTGGGGCATCGCCACGGCGCGGCGGGCCTGGATCACGAAGGAAGACGTCGCCAATACACGGCCGTGGGAGAAGTTGGACAGGATCCGCAAACGTCAGCGTCGCGCAAGATGATGCTTCTTGCACACGAACTCCGCCGCGCGATACTTCGCTTCCTTGCCCGGCAGGCAGTACTGGCCGACCCGGTAGGCGGGCGCTGACGTTGCCGTACGAACGTGGGCTGAGGTGCTCGTCTTCACGGCGCTCTTTCCGCAGCCGCTGACGCCGACCGCGATAACGAAGACCGCACTCCACAAATACAGATGTGATCGCATGGTCGGCGCCGCGTCTCAATTCAACGTCGCCGACATCGGCTTGCCGCCCTGTAACCAGTACAACGTGCTACCCGCAAGCGCAAGCGAACTGCGATCGATTTCCGGCGTGGCGGCGAGCAGGTGTTCTCCTGCCTGGTCGACAGAGCGGACCTGGGGGCCGTCACTCGTCCCGACGATCCACGCCACCGACCCGTCGCTCTTCACGACGATCGCCGTCGTGTCTCCGAGGCCAATATTTCCAGATTCAGCGGGCGACCCATTCGGCATCCTGTGGATCAGCTTTCCGGTTCGCAAATTGCGAACCCACACTTCGTGCACTTCATGTTCTCTAACAATATTACTTTGGTCCACCGCGTATGCTACGATTGGCCCCGCGAGCATGATTGGGGATGTTCCTCCTGAGACTTGTGCACTCCCGTATGGCGACGGCCCAAGATAGAAAGCGCGCTTCGCACCATAAGCGCACCCAAAGATCCCGGTGCTTGCTTTATAGACAACGGCTTGTGCGTCTGCGTCTACTACCCCTTCGTTCTTGAGGGGACACTTCGACAGCTTGTGGCGCAGCGCAACCGCTGGTGGCGCACCAGTGGAGAAACCCATAAGCATCACTATGGCAGTTAGAGCAATGTGGCGCATGGCTCTTAAACTACCTCAGATAGCGAAAGTTGCGGCCAAAAGATGGACATTTGTACGAGTTGCCATCGTCCTGGCGGTCTGCGGTCTGGACAGTAAGGGCGGGGCACCCCACGCTAGTAACACATGTCACCCCCTTTGACGGTCTGACTCGTAGCTGCGCTACTGATCACAAGCGTAGTGCTTAGCATCACGGCGTGTACCTGATCAGGTATTGGCTTCCCCTCTGGCCACTCCCTTCATTGCAGTCTACCACGAGGACGGCGTGTCCATTTGGGCTCGCAACGAATGCTTCTTTATCGATGCCGCAGTCGAGCAGTTGTGACGCAATAGGACGTGGACGTTCGAAAGACCGATCGGATTGAGCGGTGAGCGCAACAAGTTCATAGCCGTGGAAGTGATGCGCAGCGCGCCGTGGCTGGATGATGACCGCTTGCCCCTCCGAGTCAAGAAATCCAGTGAAGTCGGATTCGGAAAGCGGTAGTTCACCGAGCTGAACAGGCCTTGTAAAACCACCGCCCACGCTCCCACGGAGCGCCTCGAAATGCATGGTGAAATGACTTTGCCGGGTATGGGTCCAAGTGACTAGAAGAAAGCCATGTCCGTCGGCGTACAAGGAGGGGGTACTGCTATTCGCGGGAATCGGGGCAATTACGCGGGCGTGTCTGAACCGGCCACCGTTCGTACTGGTGATCGCCACGAGCCTCCGCGTGCCTTCGGGGGGGCCAGACAAATAGGCGAAAACTGTGTGGCCTTCGCTATCGTGACTGAAACCCAAACCCGAGCCGTACCCGTGGATCCCCTGGGAGCGGGTCGGTGAGCGCAGCGCTCCACTAGAGCGCCCGGTTACCGTTCTTATTATGTCTCCGTCGTCGATCCAGTTTGCGATCGGCCTGCCGTCGGGCGCCAGTTGAAGGTTAAGGAAATTGACCGCTCCCGACACCGCCAGAAGCTGCGCCGTACGCAGCGGCGTTTCGATCCGACCAAAGGCCTCTTCGATCTGATCTTCAGCTTGCACGTATGGGTCTTCGTCGCCGCGAATCCACAGCGCCGTTACATCGGAGCGCCCAACGACCATGACCGGAGCATGCCACGGCTGGTTGCCAACTTCGGTGACAGGATTCAGTTCCGGCGATACTGCCTGCGCCTCCGGTGGACGCTTGCCCAGCTGCCAGGTCGCGATCGCAATGTGACGGCAACACCCTGGCCCCTTGTGAGGATAATCGCCTTCGGGTGCCCGCTGCCCATCGTTGTACAGAACGCCAACGGCCGCGTCTCCTCTTTCACTGAGCTCAATCGACACCTGAATCGCTTCCGCTACATGGGCGGGAAGGGGCAACGGCCATAAATGCTTGATGCGCCCCGAACTCGCCAGCTGGGCAACCATCACGTGTTTCCCGGATGGAAGCACACCGACCGCTTCACCGCGATCGTTGACAGCAAACCTCCATTCGTTGGTGCCCTTCGGCAGACGCACAGGCGCTGAAAACATTTCAGCTTGGGCGGCCGCCCCCGGGGGCGTGGTGCCCAGGTTGTATGTGTGTCTGTACCAGTACGCGCAGTGGCGGCCAGTCGCGTAGACAGATGAGGCAGCCAGCAGCGTTAGGCCTGCCACGATCGCAAGCACAGTCAAGCGTCTCATGATGATATAAAATATCGGGCACGTTCGAAAGTTGCTTGAGTGCATCACTGTAATCGCGGACGCAAAGTATAAACACCCGTGTATTTCATAGGGTGTTGAATTTCGTGCGTTTCTTCGCTCCATTCAAAGCCACATACCTCTGCAGTACCACCCAGGTCTAACCCATGCCAGCAGAGATCTCAGAAGCTGGCGCCAATAAATAACCCGCTATTTGCGAATTATTGATTATTGGAGCAGGCGCCCGACCAGTTCATCGCGCACGACCTGGTCAACCGCCTGCCGGGTGTACGGAGCCAGCTCCTCGCGCGCGCGTGTGAAGTAATCGGGCAGCGGATCGTCGAGCGCCGCTCGCAGCGCGCCGGCGAGATCGTCCAGATTCAGATCGTCGTCCTCGCAGACCAGGCGCGGGTCCAACCGCCGCGCGATCGGCAGCGCGACATACCCGCCGGGCGCAAAGGTCGTAACCAACGCGCACCCGTCGGACAGCGCCTCGAGCTGGGCGATGCCGTAGTCCTCGCGCCGCGGCGCGCACACGAATACGCGGGCGCGGCGCAGCAGCGCGCGGTACTCCGTGGGCGCCAAGCGTCCGACCATGCGCACCCCCTCGCGCGAGGACCGTTCCACCGGCAGCCGGACGCCCGCTCGCGCGAGCTCTTCCTGCGACGCGCCCGCAAGGACCAGCTCCTCCTCCGCGCGCCGCGCGCGCGACCACGCGTCCAGCACCCGGTCGATCCCCTTCTTGGCCGGGTTGGCAGCGTAGGCGATCGCGGCGATGTCGCGCTCCGCGACCGGCGTCGGCGGACCGGAGGGCTCGACCGGCACACCAACCACGAGCGCGCGCCCGCGCGCCCGCGCGGCGAGGGCGCCGGGCAGCTCGGCGAGCGCCCCGGCGCTCTGAGGCAGCAATAACGGCGCCTGTGCAAGACGACGGCGCTCCAGCGGCCGCTGCCAAAGTCCGTGGCGTCCCGGGCGGTTGGCGGCCGCGGGGGCGTCGAAGCGGATCGCCCCGGGACGCGGCCAGAACAGCGCGGCGGTCGTCGTGGAGTAGACAACTGCGCGCGGGCGGTGCTCAGATAAACCGGCAAGCGCGGCACCTCGCGCGGCCAGCGCCCAGGTCAGGTCGGTCAGCGCGAACGTGCGCACCGGGCGCGGCGGCGCGGCAGCCGCGGACACGAGCGCGACCGACGCGCCGGCACGTCGCAGCGACTGCACTAGCTCTTCGTCGACGGCGCGCAACCCAAAGGTCGAGCCGAGCGAGACGACCAGGACGTCGGTCGCCGAGCCGCCCATCAAGTGACCGCGCCGTTGGTCGGCTCGGTCGGCCGCAGCGCTTTGAAGCCGGGCGTGCGCTGCAGCACGATCGGGTGCACCGGGGAGGTGCGGATCACGTGAAAGGTCACGCCGTCGCGCTCCTCGATCGCCGCCACGGCCCCGTGCTGGCGGCGCCAGGCGAGCGCCCAGATGACCGCGAAGCCGACGGCGATGCCGGGAATCTGCGGCGCCAGAAACGAGAGACCGCCCGCGATCAGCGTGAACACCAGCAAGGGCCACAGTCGGTTGAGCAGGACCATGTTGGGGTGGTATTCGGGCAGAGCGGTGCTCGATCGCGCGCTGGCCAGCAGCCGCGCGATCGCGGGGCTGGCCTCGGCGCGGCGCCCGATGCGCAGACCGATCAGCGCGGCGATCACCCACCATCCGAGGGCGGCGATGGCCAGGCGCTCCTGCGCGCCCACGCTCATCGTCGAGTCGGCGATCGCGAGCATCGTGACGACCGCCAGCGCGGTCGCGGCGGCCGCGCTGAGCAGGACCGTGGTCTTCAGGAAATCGACGAACCTCACAGTCAGCCGCCGAGGGTCAGTCCCGCTGGAGCAACGCCTCGAGAAGGCCTCGCACGCCGGCGGCGCCGTCGATCCGCAGGTCGGCCTCGGAGGTCAGCTCGGCCGGCGCTTCGTCGGACTCGACGGCTACGCACACCGCGTGCTCCAGCTCCCCCTTGCGCGCCAGCTCGCGCAGACCGCGAAACGCATCCAGGTCGGTCATGTCGTCCCCCACGTACACCGCGGCGGACACGGCCTGGTCGCGCAGGATCGCGGCAACGCCGAGTCCCTTGTGCAGCTCGACGGGCGGTCGCACCTCGAGCACCTTGCGCCCCCAGTGCACGGCGAACCCCTGAGCGGTTGCGGCGTCGGCGATCCCCTGCACGGCGGCGTGCGCGGCCTCATCGTCGGGGGCGCCGCGCCAGTGGAAGGCGGCGATCGTGTCCTTGTCCTCGGTGCGGATTCGCAGGCGCTGGCGCGCGGGGGTGTAGGCGGCAGTGGCAAACGCGCGCACGCGCGGGGCCCACGCCGCCAGCTCGGGGTCGAGCTCGGGACGGGTGGCGCCGGGGCGCAGCAGCTCGCCGCCGTGGTTGCCGATGTAGGCGATCGTCCCGATCGCGACGATCTGGCGAGCCGTGCTCGCGCGGCGACCGCTGATGCAGCCGACGAGGCGATAGCGCCTTGCGATCTCGATCAGCAGCGCGCGGGTGGCCTCCGGAACGTGCGCGTCGGCGGCGTGCTGGACGATCGGCGCGAGCGTGCCGTCGATGTCCAGCAGCACGGCGGCGCGGGACGGGTCGGCACGGAGCGGCTCGAGCGCCGTGGCTGGCGTCGCGGCGGGTGACACGGACATTAGTATGGCGGCCGCCGTGACCGAATCGCACCATGCCTCAGAACTTTGGGTCCACGCCAAAATATCTGCCGGGATTGAGTCGGCCGTTCCGCGGCGTCAGACGCCACCCACGATGCTCGACGTACTACCAGTACGCCTGTGCTCGCGTGCGACGTCTGCCATCCACGGCCCGACCCCCTCAACCCACCATCTATTTTGGCGAGGACCCTTGCGGGCGCGAGCGATGAAGCTGATGGCGATCGGAACCGCCGCCGGATTGTTCAGCGGCCTGTTCGGCGTCGGCGGCGGCAGCGTGATCGTGCCGCTGCTGATTCTGTGGCTCGGTTACGGCGAGCGCGCGGCGACCGCGACCTCGCTCGCGGCGATCGTGTTCATCGCCGCTTTCGCCGCCGCGATCCAGGGCGCGTACGGCAACGTGCACGTGTCCGACGCCGCGCTCGTGGGCGTGCCCGCGGTGGGCGGCGTGCTGGCGGGAACGTGGCTGGCGCAGCGCATCCACGTCCGCGTGATCTCGCTGCTGTTCGCGGCGCTGCTCCTGGCCAGCGCGATCGAGCTGGCGCTGCAGTGATCTGGCTCATCCTCATCGGCCTGGCCGCCGGCGTGATCGGCGGCCTGCTCGGGGTCGGTGGGGGGATCCTGTTCGTGCCGGGCCTCGTGATCGTGGCCGGCCTGACCCAGCATCAGGCGGAGGCGACCTCGCTGCTGGCGATCGTGCCCGTGGCGCTCGTCGGCACGGTCAACCAGGACCGCTACGGCAATGTCCGCCGCCGCGACGCGCTGAGGATCGGCGTGCTCTCGCTGGCCGGCGTCGCGGTGGGAGTCGCGTTCGCGAACGCGCTGTCGGCGACCGTGCTGCGTGACGCGTTCGCCGTGCTGATGGTCGTGATCGCGGGTCAGCTCGTGCGTCGCGCGCTGCACACAAGCACTGCGGACAAACCCGTATAGACAGCGCCCGCGATGCTCTAGACTGAATCTTCAATGGGACTCGACAACCCAATCCACATCGCTTTTCTGGTGGTGATCCTGCTGCTCGTGTTCGGAGCCAGGCGCCTGCCGGAGATCGGTCGCTCGCTCGGCAGCGGGATGCGCGAATTCAAGACGTCGGTGACGGGCGAGATGCAGCAATCTCAACCGACGCTGGCGACCAGCGTGGCCCAACCCCAGCAGCAGCCACCCCCGGCAGCTCAGCCTCAGCCCGTCGCGGCGCCCGTGGCGCAGCAGCCCGTATCGCCACCACCGGCCGAGCAGCCCCCGGCTTAGAAACCGTCCGAAAACTCGCTGACGGCGCCTCAGAGGCCCGTTGCGGGCGATCTGGCGAGTTTTCGGATAGACACTCAGTCCTAGGCCTGCCGTAGAGCATCGGGCAGCAATAGGCCGAACCCGGTTTGCAATCGCGTGCAAACCCGCTAACCTCAGTGATTCGGTTATAAAAGTCGAGTCGATGGAGATAGTGTCGGATGCGTGCTGAGGAGATGGTTCTGGATCCCCGGAGCGAGGCGACGGATCGCCACAAGGAGAACGCCGATGCCGCCTCTACGGACCACGCCTGGGCTGAGGTCACGGGTACGTCCTCGCGGCCCGCATCACCGGTGCAGCCCGTGCCGCCGGTGCGCACGATCGTGCTCGACCGACCGCCCGAGCCGGTGCGCCCACCCGAGCAGCGTGAGGCGCTGCGCCCGGTGCGGGACACCGCCGGCCTCGAGCGGCTGCGCTTGGAGGACGTCAGCGTCTCCTATGGTGGCGCCAGCTCCCTCGGCCGGCGCGGCGCCAATGCCGTGCGCTCGGTTTCCCTTGCGATCCACCAGGGCGAGGTGCTCGCCCTGATCGGGCCCTCCGGCTGCGGCAAGACAACCCTGCTGCGCACCCTCAACCGCCTCACCGAGCTCACCCCGGGCGCCCGCCGCGAGGGGCGCATCCTGCTCGACGGAGAGGACATCCACGACCTCGTCGACACCGAGTTGCGCTCGCGCGTGGCGATGGTCTTTCAGCAGCCCAACCCGTTTCCGATGTCGATCTTCGACAACGTCGCGTTCGCGTTGCGAGAGCAGGGACGCAAGAAGCCTGGGCGGCGCGCGCTGGAACCGCTCGTCATCGACGCGCTGCGCCGCGCGGGGCTGCACGAGGAGGTCGCCGGCGATCTCGACCGTCCCGCGCTGCGCCTGTCCGGCGGCCAGCAGCAGCGGCTGTGCATAGCCCGAGCGATCGCCCCGCGACCGGAGGTGCTGCTGATGGACGAGCCGTGCAGCGCCCTGGATCCGATCTCCACCGGCGTGATCGAGGAGCTGATCGGCGAACTGCGCCGCGAGTTGGCTGTCGTGATCGTCACGCACAATCTCGCCCAGGCCCACCGGGTGGCCGACAAGGTCGCGTTCATGTACCTCGGCGACCTCGTCGAGTACGGCGCCGCGCGCGACGTGTTTGAGGATCCCCGCGCGCAGCGCACGCGTGAATACGTGCGGGGGGCGTTTGGATGACCGACCTCGCTCCGGTGCCGGCTCCCGAAGGCTCTACGTCCACATGCGCCACCTGCGGCGCCCCGCTCGCGACCGACCAGCGTTACTGCCTGTCCTGCGGACAGCCCTGCTCGCCTACTCGCCTGGCGTTCCTGGACGTGCTGGATTCCGAACGTCAGGGACAGGCCCAGTTCGGTGTCGGTACCGCCGGCGGCGCGGCTGGAGCGATGCCCACGGTCTACGCTCCCTACGTGGAGCCGGCCGGACCGCCATGGCTGCGGCGGTACGCGCCGATCTTCGGGGTCGCCTCGGTGTTGCTGCTCGCGCTGCTGGCCGGGCTGCTGCTCGGGCACTGGGCCAGCCAGGGCAAATCCGTGGCGAGCGGCCCGCAGGTCATCAAAGTCGAAGGGCTCTCGGCGAGCGCGCCTGTGAGCACCGGGGCGAGTACGACTCCCGCGCCCACCTCGACCGGCTCGAGCTCCACCTCCTCGACGGGCGCCGCCAAGTCCGCGACCTCGACCAAGAGCGAAGAAGCCAAGGAAGAAGCCGAAGCCAAGGCCGAAGAACAGGCCGAAGCCAAAGCTCCGGCCAAAGCCCCGCCGGCCAAGCCGCTCGACAGCAAATCGGCCACCAAACTCGAAAAGTCGACCGGCAAGAAGAAAGAGGCGGAACTGAACAAGATCACGACCGCGCCGATCGAAGTCAAATGAGCGAGCCGCGCGAGAACGAGCCGCGCGAGATGAGCGGATCCGGCGCCCCGCGCGAGCAGGCGAGCGGATCCGGCGCGGGGGATACGACCGAGGTGCTGCCTGCCGGGGGGCTGCCCGCAGTCAGCGGCTTGTCCGCACTGCCCAACTCCATGTCCGAGCTGCGCCGGCAGCGCCGTGAGCTGGCCGAGCGCGTCGCCGCGCTGACGTGGGATCTGGGAGGCCTCGCCTATGAGATGGCGATCCGCGACCACTACCGCCTGGACGTGCTCTCCCGCAAAGCCGCCGAGCTGCAGCAGGCCGACGCGGAGCTCGGCGAGGTGCAACGACTGCTCGCGACCACCGAGGCCGGCATCGACGGCCAGTGCCGCGCCTGCGGCGCGGTCCACAGCCGCGGAGCCTCCTACTGCTGGCACTGTGGCGCGCCGCTGCTCTGCGAGGCGCGTCCGACCGCTTTGTCTGAGGCTACTGTCCGCTAGATCACGTACCGCGACCGTACCGCGACAAGAGGCCCGGCGGTGTCATTCACACGACCCCAGTCGTGGTCATCAACCCACTCGAGCGCGCCTGCGCGCGACCTATCCGCTCGACGACGAGGTTCAAGCCGAGCACAAAGATCAGCAGCAAAAACGCGGCGGCGTAGGCCTTCTGCGGCGCGCCGCCTTCGCCGGCGGGAGAGTTTTCGTAGATGTAGCTGGTGAGCGTGGAGCCGGTGCCGCGCAGCAGGTTGATTCCCGGGAACGAGCCCTGGGTTTCGATGCGCAGCGTCGAGCCGAGCAGGATCAGCACGATCGCCGTGGAGCCGATGATGCGGCTGATGCCGAGCGTCATGCCGGTGGCGATGTTCGAGCGCACGTTTGGCAGCAGCACGCGGCGGATCGTCGTTATGCGGGTCTTGCCGAGCGCGTATGCGGCCTCGCGCATGTGGCGGGGCACCGACTGCAGCCCGTCGCGCGTCGCGGCGTACAGCGGTGGCAGCGCCAGCAGCGACATCATCGCCCCGGCGGCGATGAACGAGCGTCCGTACACGCCGCCATCTTCGGAGGTGAACGAGAACGGGGCCAGCAGGTGCATCTGGAACACCGCCAGTCCGAAGATCGCGATCACGATGTCGGGTGTGCCGGCGACGATCTCGATGCTCGACTCGACCACCCGCGCCAGCCAGCTCGGCCTTCCGTACTCGACGATCCACACAGCGGCGCACAATGCCAGTGGCAACGCGAGCGCGATGCCGATCAGGGTCAGGACGATCGTGCCGAGCAGAGGATCCAAGAATCCGCCCGAACCGGCCTGAGTGGTGCTGGGCTGTGGGCGGCTGAGGATCAGCGACGGGCGGATGTACTGGATGCCGCGGTAGCCCATGTACAGGACGATCGCCCCTGCGATCGCACACAGCGCAAGACCGGTGACCCAGGCGGCGGCCAGCACCAGCCGATCGCTCCAGCGCCAGCTCATCGGCGAGGAGCTCCGTCCGCGCCCGTTCACCGGCGAAGATTTGCGCCCGCGTTTGTCGCGGGGCTCGGTGATGACGGCCGTGCTCATCCGCTCGCTCCCATCCCGCTCATCCCGCGACTTCTCATCCCGTCACTCACCCGCCAGTCTGATATCTGCGCAGCGGCAGCTTGATGAGATAGCCGGCGACCGACAGCATGAACGCTGAGAACAGCAGCAGCGCGGCTAGCGTGTACACGGTGGCCTGCAACGAGGGCGAACCGAGGCCTTCGCGCAGGTCGACGATCGCCGAGGCAAGTGTGCGCATGGGCTCCCACAGGAACACGAGCACGCCGTGGTCGAGGTTGGGCGCGAAGAACTTGCCGCCCGAGACCATCTCGATCATCACCGCCTCGCCGATCGCACGCGCGGCCGCGAGCACGGCGGCGGCCACGATCGCCGGACGGATCGCCTTCAGGGTGACGGCGCGCACGGCGCGCAGCGGATTGCACCCCAGGGCGATCGCACCCTCGCTCCAAGAAGAGGGCACCGAGTACATCGCCTCGCAGATCAACGCAATCATGATCGGCGTGATCATCACCGTGAGGATCACCGTCGCCACAGCCAGGCTTTCGCCGGTCAGCTGCACGACCCCCTGCGTGGAGTGCTGCTCTGAGGTCGTGATCAGGTGGTTGCCCACGAACGGCACCAGCACGAGAATGCCGATCAGACCGTAGATGACCGAGGGCACCGACGCCAGCAGACGCACGACCGGGATCACGATCTTGGTCAGCCGGGCGGGGGCGAGCTCGACGATGAAGATCGAGGACAGCAGGGCGATCCCCAGACCGAGCACGACCGCGATCGTCGTGGTCAGCAGCGTGCCGTAGATCAGCGGCCACAAGCGCAGCTGGAAGGTCGACGGCGGCGTGCTGGTGGTAGCCGCGTTCATCTTGGCGACCTCCCCTTCGAGGTTGCCGCTGCCAAACCAGGACAGGCCGTTGTGCTGGAAGATCGGCCACGCGCGCGTGAACACGAACACGACCATCGCGATCACCACCGCGCCAACCAGCAACGACACCGCGCCGAGCGTCAACTCGGCGCGGCGGTCGGGCCAGGGCTTGCGCAGCTTCTCGAGCACTGTGGGGATCCTGAGGAGGCGTGCAGCCGCCCGCGGGCCTCGCCGATCGGCTGCCGCCAGACCTGCCGGGGCAGCCGATCGAGACCCTCGGCGCTAGCTGCCGATCGGCACCCACTGGCTGGCGATGATCTTCTTGGCGGCCGCGGACTTGTCCACCCAGTTGATGAACGCCGCCGCGCCGCCGGTGGCGGGGCCGTTGGTGACCTCGAAGAACACCGCCACGCCGCCATACTGGCCGGCGGCCGCGGTTTCCTTGTTGCAGGCCACGCCGTTGTAGGAGACCGAGTTCAGGCCGCCTTTGTCAGCCTGGTAGTTGGACAAAAAGCCGATCCCGCCAGTGGCGCTTTCGACCGCCTGGCGCATCAGACCCTCGGACGCCTCTTCGGTCGCGCTTTTGACGACGCTCTTGCCTTCCAGCAGCAGCGACTTGAAGCTGGTCAGCACGCC
The DNA here is from genome assembly GCA_963702185.1 of uncultured Solirubrobacterales bacterium. Classification (GTDB taxonomy): domain Bacteria; phylum Actinomycetota; class Thermoleophilia; order Solirubrobacterales; family Solirubrobacteraceae; genus Palsa-744. Next base: position 1,696,768 of record OY969723.1, on the reverse strand, counting down.
GGCGACCGAGGTGCGGGTGAACACCTGAATCGGACCCGTCGCAGTCGCGCCCGGGACCTGGCTCCAGTTGGTGTCCTTGCCGGTGAAGATCGCCGTCACCTGCGCGGAGGTGAGGTTTGGCAGCGTGTTGGCCTTGTTGGTCACCACGCAGATCGCGTACTTGGCGATCGGGTAGAAGTCCAGACCGGCGTCGGCGCTGGTCGGTTCCTGGGCGACGTCGGCGATCGTGACGCTGCCGGCTTTGACGTCGTTCAGGCCGACGGTGGTGCCGCCCTGGGTGATCTTGAAGCGAACTTTGCCCGGGTGCAGCTTGACGTACTTGGCCGCCAGCAGGCTGACGAGCGGGTAGGAGGACGTCGCGCCGCTGATGGTGACGGTGGTGCTGGCGTTCGCGACCGCGGGCGCCGCGACCCCGAGCACGCATGCCACCGCCAGTGCGGCGATTGATTGGCGTCTACGGCGGATTCGATGCATTGGATGAGACTCCGTTTCGAGTTCGATTTACAGGCTTGTTGACAGCGTCGAGCGAGCAACTTAGCATATCTCCACAGATTTGATCGACATTAGCTAGTTTATGGCTATAGTCCGAAACCTTGAGGAGTCTTCCGGGTTTATTGCCCGACATTACCCAGTATTTCGCTTGACTCGATGAACAACCCACCAGACAATCCAAAGTCGCGGTCTGACCCCGACGGCCCCCCCACCGGCGCCGGCCCGACCCGCGTCATCGCCCCCTCGGCACGCGTGACCGCCGCCCTCGCGGCGGTGATGCTGGTAGTCGGGGGCGTGCTGGGCGCGGCGATCGGGCCGGGACCGAGCAGCTCGCTGGCCGGCGTGCCGATCCAGCGTCTGCTGCCCACGATCGCGGCGCTGGCGGGCGTCGGGCACAGGGGCTCCGGCAGGGCCGGGACACAGCCTCCCGCCGTCACGCCACCGATCAACTCCGAACCGGCCCCGGCGGCTGAAACCGCTGCGCACAGGCGACATCGCAGACGACGACGTCACGCCGGCACTGGCGCCGCCTTTACATCCAACTCGCAGGCGGAAGCGGTCTCCCCGCCCACGCCCACCCGCCCCACGGGACCCACCACCACGACCGGCGCCGGCAAAACCAAGACGATGCTGCCGCCGGTGAGCAAAGTCTGGCTGATCGAGCTCACTGGCTCGAGCTTTGCCCAGGCCACGGGTCAGGCTGCCACCGCGCCCTACATCGACACCGAGGCCGTGCACGAGGGCACCCTGCTAGACGGCTTCTCGGCGCTTGACGCGAGCACGTTCGCCGGCGACGCCGCGCTGATCGCCGGCAGCTCCCCCCAACTGCTGGACACGATCGTTCAGCCGCCCTGCCCGGAAGGAGCCGCGGGCGTGGGCTGCGCGGCCGGCACTCCAGGCGCACTCACCGCCGCCGACGAATTCCTGAAGGCGACGCTGCCCACGATCACCTCGACCTCCTCCTACCGGCAAAACGGGCTGATCGTCGTCACGTTCGCCTCGGTCGCCACCGCGACGGCCACCGGCCTGCCGGCGGGCGCCGCCACAGCCACGCTCACCTCCCAGCCGCCCGCGGGCGCGCTCTTGATCTCACCGTTCGTCGCCGCCGGCGCCAAGTCCCCAGCGACGTTCGACCCAACTTCACCGAAGCAGAGCCTCGAACAGCTGCTGCGGCGATGACAGACCAATCAACCAAGGAACGGAGACACCCGTTGCACGCACTACACACAGCCCATCGCAAAGCGACATGGGGGCTTGCCGCAATCGTGGGCTTTCTGGCCCTGCTACTCGCGATCCCGGCTGCCGGCCACGCCGCAGAAGACAACCCCAACAACTACTCATGCCTCGGCAGCATCGCCGCCGGCACCGCCGAAGAAGGCAGCGAAGAACAGCAGGTGCAGTACAAGTTCTACTGCGACGGTCCGATCACCGGCTACCAGCTGCAGGCACAGATCCCGCTGACGGGGCTCGCCGGCCAGCCGACCCTGACCAGCAACGCCACGGGCCAGCCGCTGAGCGACACGTTCTCGTGCTCGGGCGAAGTCCCGGGCTACGCGCTCAACTGCGTGGGCCTGGCCAAAGCAGGGTATGAGACGATCACCGGCCAGTTCGCGATCGGCTCAAAGCTCTGCGCCGAACCGCGCGTGGATCCGCTGCTGACCGTGACCTACGCCTATCTCGAAAAGGGCGTCGTCACGCAGGCGATATCGGGGCCGTTCGACCTCGGCCGCCCCGCCGGCTGCCGGCCGACCGCCAACTCGGGCTTCACGCGCCTGAACCCCAAGCCGGTCAAGCTCGGCGGTAAGGGGGGCAAGCACGGCAAGCATGGTAAGAAGACCGGGAAGAACAAGAAGGCCGGCAAGTCGAACCCCAAGCAGGGAACCGGCAAGAAGACCAAGTGACGGACCTAGACTGGAGGGGATGACACCCCTGCGAGCCGCAGTCGCACGACATGCCAGCAGGGGCCGGCGCACGACCCGGCCCCTGCTGCTGCTGCTCATCCTCGGCCTGCTGGCGGGCTGTGGCTCGGCCAACGCCACGCACTCGAGCACCACGGCATCCGTCCGGGCGAACGGCGCGGCCACCGCCCCGGCGAACAGCTCGGCCGCACCCGTCCCGGCGCACAGCGCAGCCGCTTCGACCCCGGCGGCGTCCACGTGCGCCGCCACCGTGGCGGACACGCTCAGCGAAGTCGCCGGGCGCATCTACCACGAGGCCGCCACCGGCGGAGACGTGGCCCAGGCCACGCACCGCGTGGTGAGCTCGAGCGCGCTTGCGAGCGCGATCGACAGCGGCAACGCGGCCGCCGCCCGCTCGGCGCTGCAGGCGCTGATGCTGGGGCAGATCGTGCGCGTGCAGGTGCTGCGCGGCGGGCATGTGTTCGCCCAGGCCGGCTCCGGCGCTGCGATCGCGCCCGCGCGCGGGGCGATCCCCGGCACGAACGCGACGTACGTGCTCTCGACCCAGGCCGCCCACAGCTATGAGGAAGTGGTCCACCAGGTCACGGGCGCGAAGGTGTTGCTGATTCCTGGAGCGCCTCCCACCGCGACGGCCGGCTACGAGGCGACCACGCTCACGGGCAGCGCATACCCGCGGGGGACGCTGCACATCACACTGCTCGTCCCGACCGCCACGCTCCACTGCCCCGGCCCCGCCGCGCAGACCCGGGTAGAAACTCTGGGGCACGTCGGCGAACTGATCTACGGTGAGGAGCTGCACAGCCCTGACGTGGCCAAGACGATCCGCCACATCGAGAGCTCGAGCGCGTTCCAGCACGCTGTCGCCACGCGCAACGCGGCCGCCACACGCGCGGCGATCGTGGGCTTCTTCCGCGAACACATCCACGTCGTGCGCGTGCGCGTGAGCACCGATGCCGGGCTGCTCGTGGACGTCGGCGGACCGTACGTGCTGGCGCCGGTCAAAGGCACGGTGCGCAGCGGCGGCAAGACCGTCGGCGAGTTTGAGATGGCGATCCAGGACGACGCCGGGTATCTGAAGCTCGCGCACCTGTTCACCGGCGCGGAGGTGCTGATGCGTACCAGCGGGCGCCAGGTGATGGGCACGCTGACGCCGGGCCCGGCGAGCGTCCCCGATCGCGGCCAGGTCTCATACGGGGGTCGCACCTACGAGGCGTACTCGTTCACGGGCACGGCGTTCCCTGAAGGCCCGCTGCGCATCTCGCTGCTGCTGGCCGGCTGAGCCTCAGAACAGCTCGTCGGGAGCGATGAGACGTATGCGAGGGTCTTGCCCGGCTTCCGCGACCAGTCGCCGGTCAAAGCCGCCACGCGCGAAAAAGTAGAGGGGCGGAGGGTCCGCGTTGGGTAGGAGATATGCGGCGAGCGCGTCGAGCTTGCGCTTCTCGGAATGGGGCAGCGGGCCGGCGGTCCACTTGCAGGAGCCCAGCGCGATCACCCCGCCACCACCGTCCACCGCCACAACGTCGAGCTCCCGGTCGATGTCGCGCAGGTCCCGGCCTCGCATCTCGCGTACCTTGCCCCACCAGCGCCCGACGGAGGCGGCATCGTCGAGCTCGTGCAGAAGCCATTGCTGACAGACCTCCTCGAACGCCGGTGAAGAGACGAACTCGTCCAGCTCGGGGAGCACCCGAGCAGTGAGATGGCCCACTGCGCCATCCGCGTCGATTAGCCGATCCTGATAGGGCAGCACAAAGCGAAACCAGAAGCGCAGGTAAGGGTCGACGATCCGGTAGAAGCTCTGCCTGGAGCGCTCTGGATTGCTGACTGTCACGGGAACGAGGCGCTCCACGAGCCACATGTCCCGCAACGTGTCGAGCATCTGGCTGACCCGCGCCGCTCCCCCGGGCACGCCTGTGCGCGCGGCGATCTGCGAGACTCGTGTCTGCCCGGCCGCAATCGCGCGCAGCACCGAGAAATAGCCGGCGGCGTCACTCAGCTCCTGCTCGAGCAAGAGCCGCGCCTCCTCGTGCAGCAGTCCGTCGCTCATCAAGATCGAGTTCAGGATGTTCTCGGCCAGATCATGCTCCGGACGGATCTGTGCCAGGTAGTAGGGCATGTTGCCAAACACCGCGTAGGCGGCGACCTTCTCCTGCGCCGTCCAGTCCTCCACGAACAGCGCGACGTCTTTGGGACGAAATGGACGCAGTCGCAGTTGGCCAGCACGACGACCGTAGGCGCTGGCCGAGTATCCCGCCACCTCGCGCTCGAAGAAGCCGACCTCGCTGCCACACAAGACCAGGAAGATCGGCCGATCCGCCCCCCGCTCGCGCCACCACACGTTGATGATCGAACCGATGTCAGCGTTCTCCCTGGCTATGTGCTGAAACTCATCCAACACCACCAGGACCGGACCCTCCCCCGCCCAATCGGCCACCGCATCCAGAGCATCCCGCCAGCTCACGGCCGAAAGTGCCGCGCGAGCGGTGGCCTCGGCCAGCCGCACCGAGAAGTCGGTGAGCTGATCGGCCGCGGTCCCACTCGTCGCCTCGAAATAGAGGTGGCGCTTGCCCTGAGCGAAATGCAGCAGCAACAGGCTCTTGCCGACACGGCGGCGGCCCCACAGCGTGAAAATCTGAGCCTCGCCACCGTCCCAGCGACGCTGCAGCCGCTCGAGCTCGTACGCCCGATCATAGAAAGGCCTCTCACCAGACATGGAGAGATAGTACCAGGAATTTAGTTATTTCCGGCTAAGTCCATTCCATGCGCTCGCATCGGCGCGCAGCGCCTGCGCGCCGACACGTGAGTGCGGTGCTGCCGAACGGGTGTCGGTGTCTCAACTTTGGAGGAACGCGGGCAGTCGAACAACGCGACCTACGACAGCAAACTCGAGGTCATCCGTTCGATCTCGGCGATCGATGTCAGCCCGGCTCGCACCTTCGCCAGCCCGTCCTCGCGCAGCCGCGCCATTCCTTCGGATTCGGCGACCGTGGCGATGTCGTCGACCGAGCCGTGCTCGAGTACCAGCGCGCGGATGCGCTCGCCCACCGACATGACCTCGTACAACCCGACCCGCCCGCGATAGCCGCTGCCGCCGCAACGCGAGCAGCCGACGGCCTCAAACGGTTGCGCATCGTCTGGCAGGCCGTGCTCGGCGAGCACCGTCTCGGAGAGCTGCTGGGGCGCCCGGCAGTGCGTGCACAGCTTGCGCACCAGGCGCTGGGCGACGATGCAGTCGATCGCGGAGGAGATCAGGAACGGCTCGATGCCCATGTCCAGCAGCCGTCCCAGGGCGGAGGGCGCGTCGCGGGTGTGGAGCGTCGAGAGCACGAGGTGGCCGGTCAGGGCAGCCTCGACAGCGATGTGGGCGGTCTCACGATCGCGGATCTCTCCGACCATGATCACGTCGGGGTCGGCTCGCAGCATCGAGCGCAGCCCGACGTCGAAGGTTACGCCGGCCTTGGGGGCGATCTGCATCTGCTTGACGCCGGCGATGCGCTGCTCGACGGGGTCCTCGATCGTGAGGATCGAGCGCTCGCCGTCGTTGAGCACGTTCAGCGCCCCGTACAGCGTCGTGGACTTGCCCGAGCCCGTCGGGCCCGTGACGAGGATCGCCCCGTTGGGCTTGGCGATCGCGTGTTCGAAGCGGTTCAGCTCATCCGGTGCCATACCCAGCGACTGCAGGCTTTCGACCGTGACTCCCTTGTCGAGGATCCGCAGCACGACGGCCTCGCCGTGGACCAGCGGCAGCGAGACGACCCTGATGTCCACGCGCCGGCCCTCGACCGTGAGCGCGAAGCGTCCGTCCTGCGGGACGCGCTTCTCGGCGATGTCCAGATCGCCCATGATCTTGATGCGCGACACGACGCCCGGGACCATCCGCCGCCTGATCGTCGCCGCCGGCGCGAGCACCCCGTCGACGCGGAACAGCACCCGCGCCTCGCCCTCCTCGGGGCTGATGTGGATGTCCGAGGCGCCCTGTTGCACGGCCTGGGCGATGATCGAGTGCACGAGCTTGATGATCGGGGCGTCCTGGTCGGCTTCCTGGGCGAGCGCGCCGGGTTCGAGCGCCGCCTCGGCTTCCGCCTCAGACTCGGCCTCGCGGTCGGAATCGACGATGTCTTCGATCGACTCGTTCATCCCGGCCAGCCGCGCGAGCAGCATGTCGAGGTCCTCGATCGAGGCGACCGCCACGCGCACGCGGCGACCGGTCACCATCGCGACGTCGTCGATCGTCAGCACGTTCGTCGGATCGGACATCGCCACGAGCAGCTGACCGTCGGCGCTGAACCCGATCGGAACGGCTCGGTAGCGCTTGGCGGTGTCGGCGCCGATCAGGTGCACGGCGCCCATGTCCACGTCGTATTCCGACAGGTCCACGAAGTCCAGGCCGAACCGCTCGGCCACGACCCGCGCGAGCTGGTCGTGACGCAGCACCCCCTGGGCGACCAGCACCTCTCCCGTCTGGCGCCCCTGTTCGCGGGCGCTCTCCACGGCGCTCTCGACCGTCTCGCGGTCGGCGAACCCAAGGTCGACGACGACCTGTCCGATCATGCGGCTCGAGCGCCCGCTGGAGTGCGGCGGGTACAGACCGCGCTGAGCGCGCTCGGATGCGTGGCGATCGCGTCCGCGCCGGTCCTCGGCCGACGGCTCCTGCTCGGAGTCCGCTGGATCGCCCACAGCTGCGCTGGGCCGCTCGGGAGCGGCTGACATTACGGAGTTGGCCATCACCGATCTATCGGCACCCCCCGCCACCGCCTTGACCGGGCGACCACTGTGGGCGGCGCCACCAGCTATCGCACCCCGGTCCGCCACCGCCTCGACCGCGACCACGCCGCAATGCGCGCCGCCACATCGTCCGGCCCGCCACCGCCTCGACCGGGCCGCCATACACTGAAGAGCAATGACACCCCTCATCTGGGATCGTCGGCCCGGCGAGCTGAGAGCGCCAGCGATGGTGTGTGCGTTCGAGGGCTGGAACGACGCCGGCGAGGCCGCCTCGGGTGCGCTCGCGTTCATCGGCGACGCGCTGGACGCCGATCGGTTCGCGCGCATCGACCCACAGGAGTTCTACGACTTTCAGGCCAATCGCCCGCACATCCGCCTGAAGGACGGCGAGCTTCAGGAGCTCAGCTGGCCGTCGGTCGAGATCTACGAGGCGCGGGCTCCGCGCGCGATGCGCGATCTCGTGCTCGTGCGGGGCACCGAGCCATCGCTGCGCTGGCAGGCGTTTGGCGCGCACGTCGTCGATCTCGCCGAGGCGTTGGGCGTGCAGGTGGTGGTCACGCTCGGCGCGCTGCTCAGCGACGTCGCCCACTCGCGCCCGGTCGTCATGACCGGCCACGCCTCAGACCCCTCGCTCGTGGCCCGGCTGGGCATCACGCCCTCCTCATATGAGGGACCGACGGGCATCGTCGGCGTCCTGCACGCGGCCTGCCGGCAGGCGGGCCTGCCGTCGGCCAGTCTGTGGGCCGGTGTGCCCCACTACGTCGCGGCGGCCGCCAATCCGAAGGCGACGCTCGCGCTCGTGCGCCACGTCGAAGGGCTCGTGGGAGTGTCGATCGACGCATCGGAGCTCGAGAGCGCCGCGGCCGAGTACGAGCGCCAGGTGACACTGGCGGTGCAGAGCGATCCCGAGGTGCAGACGTTCGTCGAGCGTCTGGAGCTCCAGGCCGACGCCGAGGCCGAGCTCTCGCCCGGCGAGGTGCCAGACGGCGACACGCTCGCGCAGGAGTTTCAGCGGTTTCTCAAGCAGCGCGGGACCAAGCCCTGAGACGCGCGTGTTTTTCGGCGCGTGTTTTTTGCTTGAGATACTATAGTATATATGTACCGGGGAGGATGGGGGTTCTCAAACGAACGTTAAAGGTGGATACCATAGTTATCAAACTTGAAAAAATGTACACCTCGACCCCCTCCTTTACAACGTGTTTACACGGTCATCCGAACGCTCTGCCGCCGGGCAGACGATGCGAAAGTCGCAGATCGAGCACGCCTGCTGCGAGGGCGTGGGCTCAAAGCGCTGACCCATGATGCCCTCGCCGACCTCGAGGACCGCGTCGGTCACGCGCTGGGAGTCGGTCTCCGGCGGGAGCCTGACGATGAGGTCGTCGAGCACGTAGTAGTAGGCGCGGCTGGCGGCCTGCAGCTGCCATGACTCGCGCGCGGCCAGCGCGTACAGCGATAGCTGGATGTCGTCCTGCAGCTGCTCGGCGGTGCGCGGGCGGGAGGTCTTGTAGTCGATCAGCTCGTACTGCTCCTCCCCTCCCTCGCCCGGCAGCCGATCGACCCGGTCCACCCGGCCGCGCAGCTGGTGGGGGCCGATCTGCAGCGAGAACTGGCGCTCGAACCAGACCGGCTGAGCGTCCTGACCGTGCAGGCGCACGTGGTAGCGCTCCAGGGCGACGCGCGCCTTGGCGCGCAGCTCGCGTTCTGAGGCGCCCTCGCGAAAGCCGCTGCGTCGCCAACAGGACTCGAACAGGTCCAGGAGCTGGCTCAGCGTCTCCCCGCCTGCGGCGTGGTAGCGCTCGAGCGTCTGGTGCACGACGATCCCAAATCGCTGCCCGACGGTCGGCTCGGTCGGGATGCGCAGCACGCGCGCGTACTTGTAGCGCAGCGGACAGCTGCGGTAGGTCTCGATGTCCGAGGCCGACAGCGCCAGGCCGCCGCCGCGGCGCGGCAGGAACGGGTGCAGCGAGGGCTCGCCGCGAGGCGATGCGCTCTGCACGCGCTCGGCCGGCGCCTCCCCGCCGCAAGCCGCCAAGAGGGTCGTGTCCAGCGGCGAGGACTGCAGGATCTCGCGCTCAAGCGATGTCGCGGCCGAGAGCAGTCGCGCGTTCACATCCGCGAGCGCGTCCTCGAGCGACTGCTCGGCCGGTCGCTGGGCCAGAGCGGAGAGCTTGAGCAGCTCCAGGTAGCGGGCGACGCCGTGGGAGATGTCGAGATCGGTGTCCAGGCGCAGCTCGCTCAAGCGCGCGCCGATGCGCGCGATGTCGACGAGCAGCTCCTCGCGCACGATGCGCTGCATGTCGCGCAGCGCCGCCTCAGGCTCGTCGTGCGCGTCGGAGCGCGCCGCTTGCGAGGCATCTGAACCAGCTCCGCGCCCCGGAGGCTCGCGCTCGGCCCCCAGCGTCGCGCGGGCCAGCAGGTCGGGTCGGGCGGCGTCCAGCGCAGCGGCGGCCGCGCTGTGCAGCTCCAAGAAGCGCTGGATCCGCGTTCTGGCCTCGGGAGGCAGCTGCGGGGACTCGATCGCGGCTCGGAGCGCGGCGATCATGTCGAGCTTGCGCCGGCGGGCGATCTGAATCACGCGCGCGAGATCGACCTGGCGCAGCTCGATCGGCGGGCGAGCGAGCGCGCGCACCACCGCCGATGCGTCGCCCGGATCGGCCAGTAGACGTGTCCAAGCGACAACGTCATTGTCGAGCGGCGTCGGCACGCTCCTAGGATATGTGCATGGGCGCCGCACGAGGGATCGACTGGGGCACCGCCCAACGGGTCGGCGAGCTGATCGCGGGCTCGCCCCCGACTGGCGCGGTCGGGGCCGGTTCGGCGCAAGGGCTCGCTCACGACTTCGCCCGGCGCGTAGGCGATTACACCGGCCTCGAGCTCCCGGACGAGCTGCCGCCGCTCGAGATGGTCGACCGCTCGGCCTGGATTGCCGCGAACCTGCGCACGATGCGCCCATTGCTCGATCCGCTCGCGCAGCGTCTCACCGGTGAGGAGAGCGAGAGCGGCCGGCGCGAGGGCGGCCTGCTGGGTGGCCCGCTGCGCGCCGCCCCCGGGCACCTGCTCGGCGTTCAGCTCGGCGCAATGACGGGGCTGCTGTCACAGCGCGTGCTCGGCCAGTACGACGTGTCGCTGCTCGACTCCCACGCGGCGCCGCGCCTGCTGCTGCTCGCGCCGAACCTGGCCGGCGCCGCCCGCAACCTGGAAGTCGACCGCGACGAGCTGGTGGCGTGGGTGGCGATTCACGAGATCACCCATGCGGTGCAGTTCTCGGGCGCGCCGTGGCTGCGCGAGCACCTCGGGGGAATGTTGCGCGAGCTGCTCGAGGGCGTGCAGACCGGCTTGAAGTTGAGCGACCTGAACCTGAGCCTGGGTCTCGGCGACACGCGGGTGCTCATCGAGCGCGCGCGGCGCGGCGAACTGCTGCGGATCGGGCTGGGTGAGGATCGATGGGAGATCGTGCAACGGATGCAGGCGACGATGTCGCTGATCGAGGGGCACGCCGAGCACACGATGGACGCGGTCGGCGCGGACGTGCTGGCCTCGCTGCCGCGGCTGCGCGCGGCGTTGCGCAGGCGACGGGAATCTCGCGGGCTGCCCTGGCGCGTGCTCGAACGGGTGCTGGGGCTGGAGCTGAAGATGCGCCAGTACGAGGTCGGCCGGCGGTTCTGCGACGCGGTCGTGCGGGCGGGCGGTCCGGAGCTGCTGGCGCTGGCCTGGCGCTCTGAACGCGAGCTGCCGTCGAGCGAGGAGCTGAGCGACCCGGAGCGCTGGATCGCCCGGATGCGCGTAGCGGCCTGACCTTGCGCCAGAACACATGTTCCCGTTGTTACAAACGTTTCCCGCAAAATCCGGCCAGATGACAGGTGTTTTACGGAACGTCCGCAGCGGCATGTAACAATGTTGAGGGAGCGGGTTACAAACAGGTGTTCGTGCTAAGCTCGGTTGCGAAACCGCATCTGACACGAGAACAGAACCGAACCCGTGCTCCTCGCCCGAGGAGACCATCCCCCAAGGAGAACCCCACGATGGCAACCGCCACTTCCCCCCGCACCCGTACAGCCAAACCCCGTAAAACCGCGGCGAGCGCCAAGCGGACGAGCGCGCGCGGCTCGGAGACGAGCACCACAAGCGCATACGCCGAACGCGCCGTGTTGATCCCCGTCGGCGCCGCACTGGTCGCTCGCGACCGCGTGGTGTCGAGCGTGAACGACACGCTCACGACCTACTCCTCGCCGTCCAAGACCCAGGCGCAGCTGCGCAAATTCGAACGGCGCGGCCACACCGCCCGCAAGCGGTTGGAGCGCGAGGTCCGCAAAGCCCGCACGAGCGTCGAGCGGGAGTTGCGTCGGCGTCGTCAGCACAGCGCCGATCTGGCCGACCGCGTGCAGGAGCGCATTCAGAGCCTGGTCTGAGCGCCCACACCCACTTCCCCGTCTCGCGCGGCCAACCGAGCCGCGACAGGAGAGACCGAGACGGACAGTCTGCCGGCCTCATACCCCGCCGGTGGAAGCAGGACCCTCTCCTCCCCAGCCCTCGGAGCCTCCCCAGCTCCGAGGGCTACTTAAGCGGGAGGGGGTCAGGCCCCCCTCCCGACCATCCCCCGCTGTATAGGGTTCAGGCGAAGGGCCGGCAAAGCCGGCCCTTGCGGCAAGGATCATGGCTGTGGTAGCGGGCCGTTTACGAGACGAAGCCGGTGGCATGGCACAATGGTCTCCGTGACTGGAGAGCAGGAGATACGTAAGGCGCTGGAGAGCGTTATCGACCCCGAGCTGCGGCGGTCGATCGTCGAGCTGGACATGGTCCGCTCGATCGAGATGTCGGGCAATGGGGTCGTCGATGTGACCGTGTCGCTGACTACGCCAGGGTGCCCGATCAAGGGGCATTTCCAGACGGCTGTGGCTAACGCGGTGAACGCGCTTGACGAAGTGAGCCACTGCAACGTGTACTTCGATGTGCTCAGCGACGAGCAGAAGGCGGCGCTGCAGCAGAAGCTCGGACGGGGCGGGTCGCTGCCGGATGGAGCGCTGGCCCAGGTCGCGAACGTGCTGTGCGTGGGGTCGGGCAAGGGCGGCGTGGGCAAGTCGACACTGACCGCGAACCTGGCGGCGGCGCTGGCGGCGGAGGGCAAGCGGGTCGGGGTGCTGGACGCGGACGTGTGGGGGTATTCGATCCCGCGCATGTACGGGCTGGGCGCAACGCGGCCGCCGGTGAGCGCGCAGAAAAAGATCGTGCCGCTACAGGCCCATGGCGTGAAGGTGATGTCGATCGGGTTCTTTGTGGCCGAAGACGCGGCGGTCGTGTGGCGCGGGCCGATGCTGCACAAGGCGCTGACCCAGTTTTTGCAGGACGTCGAGTGGGGCGCGCTCGATCACCTGCTGCTCGACCTGCCGCCGGGGACGGGGGACGTGTCAATGACGCTCGCGCAGCTGCTGCCGCAGGCCAAGTTCGCGATCGTCACCACGCCGCAACCCACCGCCCAGAAGGTCGCGCGCAGGTCGGCGGAGATGGCGCACAAGGTCAACCTGGAGATCGCCGGGGTGATCGAGAACATGTCCGGGTTCACGACCCCGAGCGGCGAGCGTTTCCAAATCTTTGGCGAGGGCGGCGGCCAGGAACTGGCCGACGAGCTGGATGTGCCGCTGCTGGGCAAGGTGCCGCTGACGATGCCCCTGCGCGAACACGCCGACGGCGGAGTGCCGCTGGTCCTCGAGAGCCCCGACGATCCGGCGTCACAGGCCATACGCCACGCCGCGCGCGGACTGATCGCGATGGCCGCGCCGATGCCGCTTCAGAGCCTGCCGACGCTGCCGAGCACCGGCGCACCAGGGGCGCTGCCCATCGTGCAGGTCGGGGGCGGGGCCAACGGCAACGGGGGAGGCGGCGCTCGGACACCGCAGGCTCCGGCCACCCCGACTCCGAGTCCAGAGCGAAAACCGGCGGGCATGTCGTTGCCAATGGCTTAGCCGTCGATCGCTGGTCCAATTCCAAAAAGACATCCCACTCGATCGCCGGATGAGCGCACCCGAGCCCGAGAGGAGTCGTCAATGCCCGTGAAGGATCAGGAAGAGCAAGAGCAAGAGCAAGAGAAAGAGCAGACAAGCGACGGCGCGGTCGAGATAGACGAGCGCCGGCACAAGATGGAGAGGCTGCGCGCGGAAGGGGTCGATCCGTATCCGCCGGTGAGTCTGTGGAACACGAGGACCCGCATCGCCGACGTGCTGAACCAGCACGACCCTGAGCAGCTCGAGCACGGCGAGCATCCCGAGCACGCGTACCAGATCGCCGGCCGGATCATCTCCAGGCGCGGGCACGGCAAGACGGCGTTCTTGGACGTGCGCGACCTGTCCGGTCAGATCCAGGCCGTCGTGAAGGCCGACACGCTCGGCCAGGAGACCTACGACCGCATCCTGGGCCTCGACATCGGGGACATCGTCGGCATCGACGGACACGTGTACGTGACCCAGCGCGGGCAGCTGGCGCTGGCAGTGAAGAAGTGCACGCTGCTGACCAAGGCTCTAAGGCCGCCGCCGGACAAGTACCACGGGCTGGGCGATACGGGCACCCGCTACCGGTATCGCGAGCTCGACCTGATCGCCAACGAGGACACGCGCGACCTGTTCGTCAAACGGCATCGGATCGTGTTCGAGATCCGCAAGTGGCTGAACGAGCGCAACTTCATCGAGGTGGAAACGCCGGCGCTGCAATCGCTGGCGGGCGGTGCCGGCTCGCGCCCGTTCACGACGCACCACAACGCGCTCGACCGCGACCTCTATCTGCGCATATCCGTCGAGCTGTTCCTCAACCGCTGCATCGTCGGGGGCATGGAGAACGTGTACGACATGGGCAAGGTGTTCCGCAACGAGGGCATCTCCCCGAAGCACTCGCCGGAGTTCACGATCATCGAGTTCATGTGCGCCTACTCCGACTACAACGACGTGGCGACGGTCACCGAAGAAATGTTCCGCGACGTGGCCCGGGCCGCGTTGGGGCGCACGGTGATCAAACGAAACGGCGAGGACATCGACCTGGCCAAGCCCTGGCGGCGGGTGAGCATGCGCGAGCTGATCCTCGAGCGCTTCGGCCTGGACATGATGGAGTCCACGCGCGAGCAGCTGGCGGAGATCCTCGACGAACCGCTCGACCCGGCCGCCAGCTGGGCCGACGCGATCGCGGATATCTACAGCGAGAAGATCGAGTCGACGATCGTCCAGCCCACGCACGTGTTCGACTTCCCGCTGGAGCCGTTCCCGATCACCAAGCGCCACTCCGAGCACCCCGAGCTGGCCGAGCACTTCGACGCGGTGATCGGGGGCATCGAGCTCGTGTCCGGAGACACCGAGCTGAACGACCCGGTGGACGAGTGGCAGCGGTTCGTGGACCAGCGCAAGCGCCGCGCTGTCGACGACGGCGACGTGCCCCATCCAAACGACGAGGAGTACACGCGCGCGCTGGAATACGGCTACTCGCCGACAGCCGGCGGCGGGATGGGCGTCGATCGCCTCGTGATGATCCTGACCGAACGCGACACCCTGCGCGAGGTTATCCCGTTCCCAATCGTGCGGGATTTGGCATGAGCCCCGCGTGCCCGTGCCCGTGCCAGAGCATGAGCAAGGCGTGCCCGAACCCGCGCGCAAAGACCGCTGGAACGAGGCCCGCATGAGCAAGTCCAAGCTGGGGCTCGACCAGGGCGTGATCGCCGAGTGCCACGAGGCCGCCGAGCAGATCGCCGAACAGGTGGCGCAGGAGATCGCGGGCAAGACGAGCGTGTCGGTGGAGCGCACGATCGTGAGGCTGCTGGGAGTGGACGGGGCGAACGAGCTGGAGGCGCCGCTGCCGAATGTGCTGGTCGATCGGGTGCGCGAGGAAGACGGGCTGGGGAAGGGGATCGCCTACTGGCTCGGCGCTGCGCTGCTGGACGAGGGCGCGCCGGACACGCCACAGGCAGTAGCCGAGGCGGTGGACAGGGGCGAGCTGAGAGTGTGCGAGCTGTCGGGGGCGCCAGAGGCGGCGATACGCGAGCGGATCAAACGCGAGTGCGAGAAGCGGCTCGGCGAGATCAAGAGGAGCACCGAAGCACGGCACGAGCGCCGCGAGCGCCTGGGCGAGAAACCACCGCCGCTGCGGTATGTGCTGACGGCGACGGGGAACGTGTACGAGGACGTGGAGCACTCGATCGCGGTGGCCGAGGCCGGTGGGGACATCATCGCCGTCATCAGGAGCACGGCCCAGTCGCTGCTGGACTACGTGCCGTACGGCCCGACGACCGAGGGGTACGGGGGGACGTTCGCGACGCAGGCGAACTTCAAGATCATGCGCGAGGCGCTGGACGAGTGGGGCGAGCGCAACGGCAGATACGTGCGGCTGTCGAGTTTTTGCTCGGGGTTGTGCATGCCGGAGATCGCCGCGATGGGCGCGATCGAGGGGCTGGACAACATGGTCAACGACGCGCTGTACGGGATCCTGTACCGCGACATCAACCCGGTGCGGGGGCTGATCGACCAAAGGATGTCGCGCATGGTCAACGGCTGGTTCGGCGTGACGATCAACACCGGCGAGGACAACTATCTGAGAACCGCGGACGCGATGCAGGCCGCCCCGTCGGTGACCGCGTCGCAGTTCATCAACCGCCGGCTGGCCAAGGACTCGGGCGTGCCAGATGAGCAGATCGCAATAGGGGACGCGTTTGAGATCGACATGAACGTCGTGAACGGCCTGCTGTACGAGTGGGCGCAGGCGCAGCTGACACGGGAGCTGTTTCCCGACTGCCCGGTCAAGTACATGCCCCCGACCAGGCACATGGACGGCAACCTGTACCGCACGCACGCGGCGGATGCGATGTTCAACCTCGTGACGATCGCGACCGGCCAGGGGATCCAGACGATCGGGGTGCCGACCGAGGGGATCTTCACGCCCCACATCCACGACCGCGTGATCGGGATGGAAAACTCCAACTACGTGTTCGAGACGGCCCGCGACCTGGGCGAGGAGATCGAGTTCAAGCGGGGTGGGATCGTCCAGACCCGCGCCCGGGAGGTGCTGGCGGGCGCGCACGAGCTGCTCGGGCAGATCGCGCAGGAGGGTCTGTTCGCGGCGCTCGGCAAGGGCGTGTTCGGAGACGTGCCCCGCCACGCGGGCGAGGGTCGCGGGATCGAGGGAATCGTGCAGACCGACCCGGGCTACCTGAACCCGGTGAGCGAGCTGATGAGCGGAGCGCCGGCCCATGCCTAGTGTCGCGAGCCAACCCGGCGCTGGGACCGACCCTGCCGAGAGGACGGGCCCTGCCGCAACGAGTGCCACCCCCAAGACCGACCTGACGCAGGTCAAGCCTTATGCCGACCACCGCGGCGACGGGATCGTGCAGCTGAGTTTCACGCTGCCGGTGCCCTACGGCCTGGCGGCGCGCAGGGCCGCGATGGAGCTAGCGGCGAAGATGGGGCTGGAGCAGCCCGAGGTCGTGCACTACCAGCGGCTGACCGAGGAGTGCACGTACTTCGTGATGTTCGGGCAATGCGCGCAGACCGTCGACTACGAGTCGCTCAGCGAGGAGGGGCTGGAGCTCGATTACATGAGCGAGGACGAGATCGAAGCATTCGCGCACGAGCACGTGGGCCGCCCGATCGTGGTGGTCGGCGCGGCGACGGGGACCGACACCCACAGCGTGGGGATCGACGCGATGCTGAACCTCAAGGGCTACCACGGCCATCACGGCCTGGAGGGCTACAAGGCGTTCCAGACCCACAACCTCGGCAGCCAGGTGGCCAACGGCGAGCTGCTGTCGCGGGCGATCGAGCTGGGAGCGGACGCGATCCTCGTATCCCAGACCGTGACCCAGCAGAACCTGCACGTGGCGAACCTGACCGAACTGGTGGAGATGGTCGAAGCCGAGGGTAAGCGCGGCCAGATGATCCTGTGTTGCGGCGGTCCGCGACTCTCCAACGAGCTGGCCAAGGAGCTCGGCTACGACGCGGGGTTCTCCAAGGGCACCTATCCGAGCCATGTCGCGAGCTTCATCGTGCGCGAGCTGGCGGCGCGGGTGGCGGAGGAAACTGAATGACGGGAGACTGCCTGGCACAGTCCGCGCGAGTGCGGCCTGTGGTGACCGGTCAGTAGGCGTGGTCGCAGCGAAGCCGAGCATCGCGCAGCTGGTCGGGTCCGCGCGGCGGGTGGCGTTCGTGGGGCTGGCCAAGAACACGGGCAAGACGCAGACGCTGACGAGCGTGCTGGGCGAGCTCGAGCGAGCGGGCGTGCGTGTGGGGGTGACCTCGATCGGGCGCGATGGCGAGCGCAAGGATGCGATCGATCCGCGGATCGAGAAGCCCCCCGTCCGACTGGCGCGGGACAGCCTGGTGGCGAGCACCGAGGCGCTGCTGCGGGCGAGCGGGGTCGCGTACGAGCGGCTGGCGAGGACGCGCGTGCGCACGCCGCTGGGAGTGGTGGTCGTGGCGCGCCTGGCGCAGGCGGGCGCGGTCGAAGTGGCGGGGCCGAGTACGGGCGAGGAGCTGCGCGAGGTGTGCGACGCGATGATCGAGCTGGGCGCGAGCAAAGCGCTGATCGACGGTTCGATCGACCGCCGTGCCGCCAGCGCGCCGGCGGTGGCCGGTGGACTGGTGCTGGCGACCGGGGCGGTGCTGGGCGAGAGCGTTGCGGAGGTGGTGGCGGCGACGGTCGACGCGGTCGAGGTGATCGGACTGCCCGAGATGGACCCGGTCGGCGAGGAGCCGGTGACGATCGCCCGCCAGACTGCGCTGGGCGGCGAGCCGCAGCGCCTCGCGGCGATGTTGGAGGAGCACGCGCGGGCGAGCACGTTCGCGGTCGACGGCGCGCTGAGCGAGCGTCTGCTGCAGGGCCTGGTCGTGGCCAGGCGCGCGCAGCTCAAACGTGACGGGCGCGACGCGCGTGACGAGCGCGACCGGCGAGTCGAGCGCGAGCTGAGGATCGTGGCGCGCGATCCGACGCGCGTGTTCCTGAGCGAGCACGGCCCGAGCTGGTATGAGCGTCAGGGGATCCGGATCGAAGTGCGTGAGACGATCGACCTGCGCGCGATCACGGTCAACCCGGTGGCGCCGCGCTCGCACCGCCTGGACTCCGCGGAGCTGCGCGAGGCGATCGTCCAAGCGATCCCCGACGTGCCCGTGATTGACGTGCTCGATCCGGACTACTACTGAGCGCTGACAGCCGGGCGCCGGGCCACAAACCGGCGTGACGTCCGGCACACCGCTATGCGGGGGACCAGGCCGGATGGGACCTGGCCGGGCCGACGCGAGCTACTTGGCGCTGGCGAAGTAGTCGGCGTTGATCTGCGCGTACTTCAGCCACTCCTCCGGGAGCTGGTCCTCGGCAAAGCACGCGTCGACGGGACAGGCCTCGACGCAGGCGTCGCAGTCGATGCACTCCTCGGGATCGATGTAGAGCATCTCCGCCTCGGCGTGTCCAGGCTCCTCAGGCGTGGGATGGATGCAGTCGACGGGGCAGACCTCCACGCAGGAGTTGTCCTTGGTGCCGATGCACGGCTCGGCGATCACGTAGGCCATTCGCTTCTTTCTGGTCGGTTGCGGGGGCATGTGCCGGGCAAACGCTGAGGTTTGCCGCTGGAGGGGCATATTGTACGAAGCGATGCCCGAGCCCGCCCGCACAGAGACCCCATGCTGCTGCTGACGGGAGCCACAGGCCAGGTCGGCTCGGCGCTGCTGCGCCGGCTCGTGGACGATGGCGAGCAGGTCCGCTGCCTGGTACGCGACCCGCGCCGGCTGGGGACGATGCGCGTGCGCGTGCAGATCGCGCTGGGGGACCTGGCCGACCCGCCGTCGTTTCGCAACGCGCTGCGTGGCGTGGACACGGTCGTGCACCTGGCGGCGACGATACGCGACCAGCCGCGGGCGTCGATCGAGGAGCTGAACGGGATCGCCACGTGGAGGCTGGTGCGCGCCGCCCAGAACGCGGGCGCGGAAAGGTTTGTGTTCTTCTCGGCGCTCGACGCCTCGCCGCACCACCGCACGCGCTTCCACCGCGCCAAGGCGCTGGCCGAGCAGGCCGTGAGCGAGTCAGAGCTCGATTGGACGGTGTTCGCGCCCTCGATCGTGTACGCGCCGGGAGATGTGTGGCTGACGCTGCTCGAACGCCTGTCGCTGCTGCCGGCGATGCCGGTGTCGGGCATGGGCAGGGCGAAGTACCAGCCGATCTGGGTGCAGGACGCCGCGGAGTGCGCGATGGCCGTGCTGAAAGACCCCGCGAGCCACTCTCAAAAGCGCTACGAGCTGGCCGGTCCACAGACGCTGACGCACCTGGAGATAGTCGCGCTCGTGCTGGAGGCGCTGGGACGGCCGCGGCCGATCGTGAGGGTGCCGACGCCGGTCGTCTCGAGAGCGCTGCGCCTGATGGAGGCGACGCTCGGCCAAAGAGCGCCGGTGACGTGGGACGAGGCGGAGCTGATGGAGTGCCCGGCCCTGGCCGAGCACGGCGCGCGGGACACCGAAACGCTGACCGCAACCGCGCCGAAGGCGATGCGGGAGGTGCTGGACGCCGCCAACCCGGGGTGACCCGGCCTGGGTGGCGCCCCGCGGCAGCGTGTCGTCGGGCGCAGGGCGAACGCGTTGCCTTGCCGCCTGTCAAGCTGATGTGGTGGTCCGGTCCCTATTGCCTGAGTGGGCGCCTGTGCGGCACACACAGTTGCCGGGGCGACGGCGACGCCTTCTGGCGCACCCCTCGGTCGATCAGTATCCCTCGATCGCGTACGGGTTGAGAAACTGCCGGTGCCAGAACCCGGCGCGATCGACCTCGGTCAGGGCGGCCTGGTCGCATACGTCGGCCCAATCGGTCTCGATCACATCGATCTGATGGTCGACGATCGCACGGGCGTCCGCCTCGGACAGCAGGTACGTGGACGCGCGCGCGACGCAACCGGCCACCTGGCTCATGCGGTAGCCGTCCTCGCCGATCGCCATGATCTGCGCGGTCTCGCCACCCGCGCGCGGCTGCGGGCAGATGTCGTAGGCGGGAGTGAGGGTGAGCGCCGTCCCGTCCCAGAACGCGGCGTGGTTACGGGCATGGTCGTCGTTGTTGCCCGAGAGGATGTTGAACGTGATGCGGGAGAACAGCTCGCGCAACGTCGGCAGCGGATCGGTGAACCGGGCGCGGACGATCCCCGCGAGGTCGGCGTAGCTGGCGTAGCGCGCACCAACCTCGTCGAGCCCCAGAATCGTCAGCGCCGAGACCATCGCCAGACGGCTGCCGCCGGGCGAGCGGTCGAAGCGGTCGATCAACAGCACGTCCTTGCCGAGCGCGTGCGTGAGCGCGACCGTCGCAACGTTCAGCCCCGCGCGGCGCGCGAGCTCCATCGCGACGAGCTCACCCTTCACAACGGGGTAGGTGTCCGTCCTCGAGCTGAACTTCGCGATCAGCCGCCGTGCGCCGTCGCTGAGCAGCGCCTTCGGCCGCGCGCCGCCGACCGAGGTGCCGTGCAGCAACGCCTGGTCGAGCGCCGGCGAGAGCGGAATGCCCTGCTCGACCCGCGCGGCAGACTCGGCGAGCTCGGTGAGCGTCGCGTTCCCGGTCCACCGCGGGATGTACTCGAAAGCCGACATCTGAAAATCCAGGGCGCCGATCCGGTCTGAGCCCGACTCCAGCAGGTAGGTCAAGATGTTCAGCTCCGTGGTGTCCAGCGCATCCCGGCCGACCATGCGGTTGAGGATCACTCGCCGGCCCCAGGCGTCCGGCGCGGCGTCGGCGATACAGCCGGCCACGTCACCGACCAGCGGGGATATCTGACCGCGGCGCAGCGGCAGCTCCGGCAGATAGAGCGCGATCTTCTCCTCGCGCGCGAGGTAGCTCTGCCCGTACGTGAACGTCACGATTTCCCCGGTCCTGTCCAGACGGCCGGCGACGACCGGGTCGCTCGCGCCGGGGAGCCACACCCACACGAACGCCCGCCCGGGCTCAGAAGTCATCGTCCACCTCTGTGGGCTTGCGCACGAGTGCCGGTAGCACCGCCAGACGGTCCTCGACACGACCGGCCTCGAGCTTCCGGCGGGAGGGGTCCTCGTCGAACAGCGGGACGCCGAGGACCGCCGCGGCCTCGAAGGCGAAGCCCAGCGCGACCGTCAGATCGCCGCGCTCGACCTTGCGCATCGTGACATGCGTGACGCCCACCCGCTCGGCCAGCTCCTGCAGCGTCCAGCGGCGCTCCCGCCGCGCCAGCCGAACACGCGCACCGAGCAGTCTGGCTGTTTGCACTGTCACGGGCGAATATGTACGCGCTCTCTTCATCGCTAGATACTATACTAGCTCTGGAGCTCACACCAAGATATTTTAGTTTCGCTAAATACTTCGGAAGAGTCGTAGCCCAACCGTCTTGTACCGCACCGTGGCTATGTGCCCACCAACCCCGAGGGTTGTCTCGCCCTCGCTCATGGTCATCCAAATCGACCCCAAGCTGCTCGGCCAGATAGTCGCTGGCGAGAACTGAATCGGCTCCGGTATCGATCAGACCTGTCAGCTGGAGCGTGGTCCGGTCCCTATTGGGCGTGAACTTCAGTGCCGCAGTCGGGCGCCTGGAAGTGTTCCGAGACGCGGTTATAGCCCGACGAGAGCAGCCTCATCGATGTCGGTGCGGTCGTGAGCGCGCGCACCGCGCTCATCCTGCTCGTCCTCTCCCTCGGCCTGGCCTTGTACGCCCTGCGCCTTCCAGGGGCCGAGCGGACCGGCCCGCTCGTCGCGGGCATCCTGGACGCCCGCCCAACCCGCGATGACGAGGATCTCGAAGACATCCTGCTCGCAGACCTCGCGGCGGAAACGCTCGCCAACGAGCAGGCCATAGCCCGCAAGGACCTGCTGCTCGCCAGAGCGGTGACGCTGCTCGTGCTCGCGATCGCGCTCGAGCTGGCGGGAGTACAATGAGACCCATGAAGCCCTCCGCCGCCGACCAGCCGCCCGCCACAGACCCGCGCCAGGCCGACGTCGATGCGAACGTGCAGGATCGTCCCCCCCCAGATCAGATCGCTGATCACGCCCGGCGTGGCGTCGGGCCCCATCCTCCCCGCCTGGCTCACCAGTCGTGTGAAGAGGCTCTTCAAGCGGCCCACACCATCCCACTGAGATCATAGGGGGCCGGGCGGGGCGGGGCGAACCCTTGCGGACTGTCGGGGATCAGCTGGGCGCTGGCCGGGCAGATCGACTGGCCCCTACTTCCCTGAGTGGGCGCCGCGGCCTTTGGGGTTGGCCGCGGCGCCCTGGGAGGGAACCCGGCGGGAGAGGTGCCGCCGTTTTGGTGGGTTCCCTTGAACGCCGCCCGCGAGGGGTCACGTGCGGCGCCCAAGATCGGGGGGTGCGAACGCTTTGCGTTGCCGCCCCGCCAAGCTGATGTGATGGTGGTGGCGCGTCTCGCTTACTTCTTTTTGCCCTCCTTTGCCTTCTTGCCCTTTCTCTTCTTCGCCTGCTTCGCCTTGTGGGCCTTCTGGCAGCCGGTCACCCCGATCGTCGTGTCCCGCTTGATGACCGCTCCGTTCTGGGCGACGAATTCGCTGGGCATGACGAGGGTCGTGGAAACGGTCTCCTTGACCTTCTTTGTGACGGTTTTCTGGCGGCCGTGGACCTTGACTTTGACCTTCTTCTCGATCGTCTTGGTCGTCGTCGGTTTGCACAGGTTGCCGTTGGCGGCGAGCGCTGAGTAGGAGCCCTCGGGGAGGGTCAGTTCGAAGGATTCCACCGGCTGGTCAGGGACGGCCTTGAACGTCGAGCTCGTGATCCCCTTGGGGCTGATGTACGTGTCCCCGACGAGGTCGATCTGCACACCGTAGCCCTGCAGCACCATCACGAGATTCGGGAACGCTTCGCCGCCGTTTGAGACGAAGTAGACCGGTCCTTCGAGCGGCACGGGCAGGATCGGGGTGTGCGCGATCGCGTGCCCGATCACCGACGCTGCGGGGCAGCCGGAGGGGTTGGCGGCGAACTGCGCTTTCGTGCACGCCTTCTGCAGCGTCTTCAGCCGCGAGGGCAGCTGCAACGGCAGTTCGACTTTGACCTGCTTGATGTTAGCGTCGTTGCCGAGCGCGCCGGTGGGGAAGGTCAGCTTGACGCTCAGACTGGCGCCGTCGGCTTTCGATGTTTTGCCGCTGGTCGAGACGGCGAATTTTGGTTCGAATCGCAGTGCCCGGCATTCGGCGGTCTGGAAGGGGTCGGTGACGGTGACGGGCTCATCGTCGGCGGGGCTGGCGAAGTCGGCGCCGGAGCCGATCACGGTCGCGGCGATGCTCGTGTGTTCGCAGTTGGTCGGGTTGATCATGAAGTGTTCGCGGTCGATGTAGACGCGGATCGTTCTGAGGTGGATGACGATCCCTTTGATGATGTGCGGGATCTGGTCTGCCTGTCCGGAGGGGACGGTGACCTGCGCGGTGTACGGGTTGATTTCCAGGGGCAGGTGCACGACGACGGTGCCGAGGTCAAACGGTCCTACCTGCGCGCTCGTGACCGACACCAGCGAGAACGGCGCGCCTTCATAGGGACCGCCGAGATAGAGCCTGCCGGGGGTCTGCACGAGCACGGTGCCGACGCCGGCTTCGGCGATCGTGTGCCCGATTTTAGAGGCCGCGGGGCACGCCGGTTCTCGTTGGGCCTGCGCGCCGGACTGTTCGCGGGCGTGCTGGATCTGCGCTTCCGAGCACTGCGCCACACCCGAGAGGTTGCCCGTCAGTCCAGCCGGGAGCTGTGTCGAGAACCCCGTGATCTCCTGTTCGCCGTCCCTGCGCGCGATCTGCAAGTAGAACGGGCTGTAGGAGCCGGCCGCGTTGTTCACCATCCCGGCCGTCACGCTGGGGGCGAACGGTGGCGTCCCGCCGGCCGGACAGGGACCGCCGTCGATACCGGAGTCGATCCGGAACGTCGCGTTCTGCACCCGCGGGACTTCCGGTTCGGAGTAGGGGTACAGCTTGGCTTCCGTCGTGTAGGCGCCGCACGCCTGTGGCGTGACGAGCGGGCTGCGCTGCCCCTGACGGAAGCTCAGCTTGAAATGACTGAACGGCAATGGCGGCAGGTTTTCAAAGACGCTCGTCAACTGGCCCGTCGCCTGGTTCTCTTCGAGCTTGCCCGCGATTTTGACCATCACCCCCGTTTCCGGGTTCTTGACGACCACGTACAGCGCCAGCAACGACCCGAACGGGTTGTTGTCCTGTTCGGCGATATACACGTTCCCCGTGAGCGTCTGTTCCAAGAGCGGCGACTTCACTTCCACCGTCCCGATCTCCGACGACGGCGGGCATTCTTCGCTCGGATGCGAGCTTTCGACCGTCTCGGCGTCATACTGTTCTTCCGAGCACGCGACCAGGCCGTCCGCGAGCGACGGGTTCTCGGTCACGCCTTCCGGCAGCGTGACGACCGCCTTCTCGACCTGCGACTCGGCCTTACCGCCCTCCGCGGTGATGCCTTCGTCGTGGAAGTCCAGTTCGAAGTTCAACCCCGTCGGAGAGCTCGCCGATTCGCTCGTCGGCAGCGAGCTGACAAGCGGCGCCAGGCGCAGCTCACCGCAACTGTTCATCGCCGGCATCGCCAATCCCGTCGGAACGTTCAGATAGTCGCTCGGTTCAAGCCACGAATCGACGTTCACGCTCGAGCTCAGCGGGCCCGAACACGACGTCGGCAACGTCAGAAACGCCGGCGGATGGGACTCCGGGGAGGATTCGCACGGAAAGCCTCCCGTCCCCCCCTGCGCCTGCCACAGGCAGCCCCAGCCGCGCAGGGTATCGTGACTGGGAGCGCCGGGCGTGCCCCAGAAAGTCACGGTGCTCGAGATGAAGCCCGCCACCTCGCTCGTGAGCAGCGAGCTGACCGTTATCCCGTAGTCTTCGCCCTTGCCGCTGCGCAGGGAGGCGTCGAGGATCACCGGCGCTTCGGCCGGCGCGACGTAGAAGCCGAAGCGCGCCGGCTCCCCGTAGGCCGGTTCCAGGTTGAACACCGGCAGGGTGAGCGTCGTAAAGCCTTTCAGCACACCGGGTTCGTTGAGCGTCACCGACGCGACCCCCACGGCGGTCCTCGCTTCACACTCGTTGCCGCTATCCTCCCCGACTTCGACTTTCGTGAGGAACTGGCCGAGGGGGCAGCGCGGCAGCGGCTGCGGATTGCCGACCAGACCCGGCGGCAGCCTGACGTTGATGTTCTTCGCGAGCGCGACCGGTTCCACGTCTGCCGTTTCCGCGAGCGGGTGCGTATCGGCGCTCTGCGCGAGCGTCAACGTCGTGGTCAACTGAAACGGGTGCGAGCCCGCCTGCGTCGCGGGCGACCCAGCTTCTTCTTCGGGCAGCATCTCATAATCGTTCACGCCGAACGCGGGGGCGAACCCCACCGCCAGCGGCCGGCTGGCCGAGGCGGCCCGCGCTTCGCCGCCGGAGACGCTCATTCCGGTCGCTTCCGCCGGCGAGGCGGTGGCATCGGCGAGAACATCGATGCGGACTTCGAGCTGACCAAACGGCGGGACCTTGCCCGTGTACGTGCAGGTCAACGACACCACCGAACAGGGACTCAACACGCGTTCGAGCGGAGCCCCAAAGCGAGTCACGGAGAGCGAGATCCCGATCGCCCGGAGCGAGGGTGGCAGCGTGCCCGCGATCTGGATCGGATCCGTGGCGCCTTCGATGTCGGCGAGCCCCGTGTTCACGGCCGTCAGGACAATCTGACCGTCCGCGCGGCCGGGCGATGCGACGATGTCGCTCGCATTGTGCGTTCCACCCGCGAGCGTCACCGATTCTGCGACCAGTTTGGCGATCGGCTGATCCGCGAGACCGCCGACGAACGTGACGACCCACCTGTGCAGAGACGACGTGTCGCCCGCGCCTTCGGCGACCCGCACGTTCCCGGCGCCATAGAGGCCTTCGAGACCGCTCTGCACGGCGGCAGCGCTCGCGTCATAGGGCAGATCGACGGATGCCAAGACTTTTTCTTCCCGCCTCAAAAAGAACTGGCCGCTGGTCGCATCGACGCTGACTTCCTGTGCAGCGTCCGTGGCGCTTCCGGGCTCGAGCGCAGCGGGACGGGTCTCGATACCAACGGTCCACGAGCCCGACGGCGCCGCCGCGCCGGCGAGGGCGGGACAGACCGAAGCGAGCGACAGACAGAACAGGGCCGCCATGACGGCAAGACCGGCCCGGCGAGTGTGAGAGCTTTTCCAGCTCATGAGTTGGCCCTCTTCCGGGACGACGAGGACGACTTCCCGGGTCTGGCGGCTCCGTACGCTCGCCTGGCCTGGCGTTCGCAGCGGGTCCGCCGCTTACCCCTGGCTTTCTTGCGGCACGCCTTCAGCGCGGCGGCGAGCTTCTGTGCGCGCGTAAGCGCCCTTGGCTTGGCGGGAGGACTGACGCTAGGCGGCGACTGCAGGAAGTTCCCGGCGCCCGAGAACGTCAGCGACGCGGGAGTCACTTCGCTCGGGGCCGGCGCCGGGACCTGGCAAGCTTCGCCTTCGCAGCCGGCGGCCGAGGAGGCCTTTGCCGGGATGCACGGCGACGCGGTCGTGCATTCGTGCGCGTCGTAGACGTCGACGGCGCTGTCCCTGTCGCTTTCGGAGAGTTTTGCCGCCGTCAAAAAGAACACGTCACCGCCCGATTCCGAGGCGTCCAGGAACGCGGATTCGCTCGGCGAGGTGCCGGATGAGATGAGGCTCACGCAGCCGCCGTTCGCCGGCGCGAACGCGGCACTCGTCGACGCGCATCCACCGACCCCCGACGGCTCGAACTCGTAAACGTCCTCCGCCGAGTTCGTGTCAGCCACACTGAGATCGTCGCGACTGTCAAAGAACAGGCGCCCAGAGTTCGAGAGATAGCGCGGCTGATGCAGGGCGCCGGCCCCACTCGAGTAATTGGTCCAGGCGGGCACGTTCGCGGCTATCCACGTCGTGTTCTGCCAGATGCGACTGCCGCCACTCAGCGTTTGCTGTTCACCGTATTCCGCGCCGGTGGGACGCTGCCCGGTCGGGTTGCACGAGGCGCAGACGAGGCTGCCTGTCCCGCCATCGGCCGCGGCGTCGTAGAGGAACACCTCCTCGTCGGGCTCACCGCTGTGCGCGTCCGTGTTTTCATAGCCGGTGAGCGACCGCTTGGACATGAACTCGAGCCACTGCCCGTTCGGAGACACGCGCGCCGTATTGAATTCGTTTGACCCAGACCAGTCCGGCTCGTCTTCGCCCGAGAGCGCCGCGATAAACCTGGTCGTGCCTTCGTGCCACTCGTACAGGTTGCACTCGACGCCGGGTTCGAAATATCCCTTGTTTTCACAGTGCCCCGGTTCGGCGCCAGGCGCGAGCACGCCGTCGGCGAGGAAATAGGCATACGTACCGTCGGTCGAGCTGCCGAGCAGCGCCCCCTGCACGTCGGCGCCCGGCGTCAGGTCGGACAGTTCACATTTCGGTGAGGGCGCTTCGACGATAACGCAGCGATACAGATCCGGCCTGCCAGCTCCGGGGTTTGCCACCTTGAGCAGCTTCTGTTCATCGGTGAAGAAGATGACCTTCCCGTCAGCGCTCGCCGCCTGGAATTCGGGCTGCGTGTCCGCCTGTTGCAGGCCTGCGCCCGCGCCCGGAGCATCGATCTGAACGGTCCTTTCGGTCGCCAGGTCACGCTGGTAGAGGTGACCTTTGAAAGTCCAGTCGACCCGCGATCCGTCGCCGGTTACGGCGCTGGAGGCGGTTGCGCCCTTCGGTCCGGCAAGCCGACCCAGCTGCGGTTCTTGGCCATGTTCGAAAGTCGCGGGAGCGTTGCTGGGGAGCCTGCTGACGAGCGTCAGGCGGCCTTCAGACCACTCGTACAGGCCGCCATGATCGCCGCTCGTGGCGGTCAGGCCGACAACGGGCGAGTCCAGGATCACGTGCCTGCCATCGGGCGAGGCGCCCACGAACTGCACCCCGCAAAAGCCAGTCACGGTCGGAGTGGAACATGGTTCGAGCGTCTTTATTGAGATTCCAAAGCGCGTGCCGGACGGGACGTCCGCGTGGCTTTCGACCGCGGGGCGGCATTCCTGTCCAGACGGTGGACAACCGATCAGCAGCGGCTGGTAGCCCCCGCCGACCGCGGTGTCGCGCAGCAGCGGCGTATCTTCGGAGGCCTCTTCAGATACCGCCGGGTCGAAAGCGCCAATGGGCTGCGCGATCCCCGCCGAAAGGTCTTCTGAGAAGAACCTGTATTCATCGCCTTCGCCCAGACTCAAACCTGGGGCGGTTTCGTGGGGCAACGAGAGGTCTCGCGACACCCAGCCTTCGGGCGTGCGCTGCGAGAGCACCTGCTCCTTGATGGGATAGCCCTGCGGCAATGCTTCGGTCGGACGGGTCGCAAGGTAGGTGATCGCTTCCCCGTCTTCCGCCGCCT
Organism: uncultured Solirubrobacterales bacterium; assembly: GCA_963702185.1. Lineage (GTDB taxonomy): Bacteria > Actinomycetota > Thermoleophilia > Solirubrobacterales > Solirubrobacteraceae > Palsa-744. Next base: position 1,668,303 of record OY969723.1, on the reverse strand, counting down.
GGGTGACGCCGGGGTTCGTTTCGTCGAGCGGATCGAACAGGCCGCCATGCTTTTCAGGGGGCGAGACCAGTTCCCATTCGCGCCCGTCGGGCAGCGTCGCTTCCGCCGGCGTCCGGGTGGTGAACGATTTCGCGGCCGACGCACCGGCGCCGCCGGCGTTGCTGCCGACCACGCGGTACATGTAGGTGGTGTCGGGCGCGAGGCCCGCGACGGTCTGCGCCACGGCCACCGCGGTTTCCCCGGCCCCCAGCGAACCGTCGGGGACGGGGGCCACCGCCGCGCCCGCAAACGGCGCCCGGCCGCCTTCCACGTTTGCCTGATAGGCGCTCCCGGACAGATACTCGAAATGAAAACTCGACGCCACGCCCTCCGGGTTCATCGAAGCGTTCAACGTCGCCGCGTCGGTCGTCGCTTCTGTCACATATGCTTCATCGACTTCTACGGCGCCCGTGGTTTCGAATGTTCCTTCCTCGGGTGCCCCTTCGGCGGTTTGCACGCTTCCGTTGGCATTGTGCGCGAGCAGACGGAAGTGGTACAGGGTTTCGCTGCTGAGGCCTTCAATCTGGACGGTGATCGGGGTTTCGGTGAAGCCCGCCGCCAGCTTCCGCAGAGGCGACGTCGAGGCGTGATCGAATTCATGGCCCTTCGCTTCCGCTTTGAACGTGGCGTCGTCGACGTACTGGAACTGGTATTCGGTTTCAGCGCCCTCGGCGTCGAGCACCGCCGTCAGCTTGGCGCGCGTGCCCCGCACGGCTTCGGCCGCCGACGCGCGCTGCAGCGGGCCGGGCGCCGGCACCGCCAGCGCCGCGACCGCGCTGGCGGAGCCGGTTTCGGAACTGACAACGAAGATTTCACCGTCTTTGTCGTCAAACGCCAGCACATCGCCCCATTCCTGTCCGTCCTCGCCCTCGTGAACATGACCGTTCGGTTCGCCGGGGATACTGCCCACGCCAAACACCTCTTCCTCGTCACCGTTCGTCGCGTTGTACTGGATCAGGTGATAGGGCGGCCCTTCGTCACCGACGTACAACCCGTTGGCCCCTCCAAGCGTCAAGGTGCGCGGAACTCCGGGCGGTCCATCGACGGCGAACGACTTCATACCTTTTTCATCCAACTTGAGGATCGCCTCTTCGGCCGAGTCAAGAATGTAGAAATTCCCGAGCGTGTCGACCCCGAGCGCCTCCAGGCGACCGGCACCCGGCAGTCCCAGTTCTTCGAGGAAGACGCCCGCGGCGGAGAACTTCTCCAGCCGGTTCTGATCGCCCACCCAGACGTCGCCGGAGCCGTCGATCGCGAGCGGCAACGATAGCGGACGGTCGCCTTCCTGGCCGAAGCCTCCGGGTTCCGTGCTCGACGTACCCATCCCGCACTGGTCGCCTTCTTTGATGAATGTCGCGGAGCAGACGTTGCCCGGATGAACCGGGCCTTTGTCGACGCCGTCGCCGAACATCGTGACGAACGCGCCGGCTTCGGTGTACTCTTCCACCCGTTTCTGTACCGGGTTGCTGACGTAGACATCGTGGGTGGCGGAATCGACCGCGATCCCGTCCGGCTCCACCACGCCTGGCGCTTCGCCGAGGCCCCCCGTACTCCCTTCCTGGCAGGTGGTTTCCGTGGTGCAGACCTCGAGCTTTTCAGCCCCGTCGCGGACACCGAAGCCAAACGCACGCACGAACGACCCGCCCCGCGTGAACTCGTCGATGCGGAAATTGTTGCCGTCCCCGACGTACACGACGCCCGTGCTCTGATCGACCGCCACGCCCTCCGGATCGTCTACCTGTCCCGCCCCGGACCCGAGGGACGCGATCACTCGGGCGCTCGCCGGGGTGGTCCCGGCGAGCGCCGCCACGAGCGCGCACAGCAGTGCCAGTCCGCCGGGACGGCAGCGTGCGCGCACGCTGCGCCCCGATGTTGTGTGCGGATGCCTGCTGTCGAGGTCCATGATCGTGCTCGCCGGCGGTTATTCTTCGGCCCGGAGGACCCACTCGCCTTTTGCCTGTGAGCCCGCTTTGAGAGTCAGGCCCTGCAGGTCGGCTCCGGTCTTGCCGGCGCCCCCTTCTTCCAGTTCCGGGTTCTGGATCGTGAATGAGCCTGGCGTCACTTCTTCGCCTTCCTGAATGTAGACGCAGAGGTTGCCGGGTTCGGCCGTCGGTTCTTTGCTGCTGCCGCCGCCGCAGCCTTCGTCCGGCTTGCCGGTTTCTCCTTCTCCGATTATGTGAACCTGGCTTTCACCGAGCGGCGCCGCGAGCGGGATCGTGAACGAAATCGGGATCTGCACGTTGCCCTCCCCCGGTGCGACGGAAAGCTTGGAGAGGCCCCAGACGCCAGTCTCGATACCGCCGGCGGGCAGCGTGCCGATGCCGTATTCGCCCTTGGGTCCCTGTTCGCCTTTGGGTCCCTGTTTGCCTTCGGGTCCCTGTTTGCCTTCGGGTCCCGGTTTGCCTTCAGGGCCTTGCGGGCCGGTTTCGCCTTTGACGCCGGCGGCGCCGCTGCTGCCGTTGGCGCCGTTGGCGCCGTTTTTACCGGCGGGTCCCGGCTTGCCGGCGAGCGCCTTCAGGACGCTGGGGCTGATCTGCTTGGTCGAGGTGATGAGGTAGCGCTTGGCGGCGTATGCCCCACCGGTCATGGCCAGCAGCAGCGCGATGGTGGCTATCACCGTCGCGGGGTTCATGTGTCTGCGTATCGCTTTGAGCATTCTGTTTTCCTCCTGAAAGTCGTGCCTGGAGACGCTCGGCGCTACGCAGGCCTGATCGACGGGTCGGTTTTCTGGGTACGACAACAATCCAAACTCATCTTAATCCTTAAAACACTCCCGTTTACCGGGAGTTGCGGCGTCACGCAATTCAACGGTGCCGCCCCCTCCCCGCACCGGCCAACACGAACGGCAGGGTGCTGATCCGCTCGCCGCGACCACTCCCGCTGATCAACGTGAGGGTGTAGCGGCCGGGGATCAGGGCACGCAACGGTGAGAGCCGCAGGCTCAAACCACCACGCCCACCCGCCACGTTGCTGCTGTTGCTGCTGCTGCTGCTTCCGGTGGCGTATACCGTGCCGTGCCGGGACAGGACCGCCCGGGACGCCGTCGCCGTCGCGGAACCCGTCGTGGTCGCTGTGAATGTGACCGTGCCCGAGACGAGCTTGGTCGTGCACTTCGCTGTCTTCCTCTTCCCCCTCTCGAGCACAGTCTTGCACGTCACCAGCTCCACCGCGCCGGCAGCGCCCGCGGGACCGGCCGGACCCTGGGCTCCCGCGACCCCCGGAGTGCCCTGGACACCCGCGGCCCCAGTTTCGCCACGCACACCGCTGGCGCCCACCGGGCCTTCGCTGCCCTTCGCGCCCGCAGCACCCTGAGCGCCCTGGGGACCCTGAGGGCCGGTGGCGCCCTGGGATCCTTCTCTGCCGGCCCTTCCTTCGGCCAGGAAGATCGCCGCGACTTCGATCTCATCGCTGCTCGTGAGCGCGACGGTTTCGCACGTGGTCGCCGCCTTCGCTTTGCAACCGATCCAACCGGCGAACTGGTAGCCCGCGGCCGGGATCTCTTCGAGAACAGCCTTCGCGCCTTCGTTGAATTCGCCCGTGCATTCCAGTTGCATCGCCCCGCACGTGAGGCCCGACGGTGGCGTGCTCGACCGGACTTCGCCATCTCCGTATTTCAAGACGGCCAGCCTGACCAGGTGCGACACCGCGAACTTCGCCGCCGCTTTCAGAGCATGGCCGGGCATCGCGAATTCGCACGGCGAGACGCTCATCCCAGCGCACGGCCCTTCCGTCCATTCCACAAACGCCGACCCCGCCAACGGGTGCGCGAGAAGCTTGACCGTGCTCGTTTCGGTGACCTCTTCAGAACACTCCCCGGCAGACCCGCCTTCCGGACACGCGATCGTCCCCGCCTCGGAGAGGACTTCCCCGCCACCACTGGCCTGCGCTTCGAGCTTGAACTTCGGAAGAGCCTCAAATTCGACGGTCACGACCCTCGCCGCGCTGACGCCGACCGTGCACTCTTCGTTCCCCGGGCCCGTGACGCCTTCACAACCGGTCCAACCCGCGACCCCGCTCCCCGTAGTGGGGGTCGCCGTCAGCATGACGCTCTGACCGTGCGCGAACACCGCTTCGCACGTCAACCCGCACGCGATGCCCGCGGGTTCGCTCGCCACCGTTCCCGTGCCCGTACCGGTCATCCTCAGCGCGAGCGTGTCTTCCAACAGGAACGTCTGATCGACGGCGCTGTTCGCGGTGAGCGTGAACGTACACGCGCCCGTCCCGGTGCACGAGGACGCGGAACCCGTGCCGCCACTCCACCCCATGAACACCGAACCCGCTTCCGCGACCCCCTTCAACGTGATTTCGGTGCCTTCCGGATATTCGCCCGCGCATTCTTCAAACGCACCATTGACTTCGCACACCAGCCTGCCCGCACCATTACCGGCCGCCTTCATGACCGTCAGCTTGTCCTCCACCGGCATGCCCGTCAACGGCCCGAACGCGTACACACTGTCCGCTTCGTGCGCCGCGTCGTGAGAGGCTAGATAGACATCGCCCTTGCTCGGATTCGACGACCCGTTCTCGACAGCGATCGCGTCAAAACCGTTGATACCTTCGAACTTGAGCGAGCCACCAAACGTCCTCGGCAGTTTCGAGACATACATACCGTCGGCGTTGAACTCATTCACAACGCTCGTGGTCGCTTCTTTGTTGGGGACCCAGGACATCGCGTAGAAGTCGCCGTCGGACTGGTCGACCGCGAGACCGGAGAGGTCGGTGGCGACGAACCTGGTCTTCGCCAGGATCTCGGTGCCTTCTGGGTTCAGCACGTACGCGCTCGCGTGAGCTTTGTCGACCGCGTACACATCACCGTTGGCTTCATACACGCCAACACCAAGATAGTCCGGTTCAGAGACCACGCCTTCACCTATTTTTTCGGAGATCAACGTTCCCGACGAGGTGAACGACGCGATGTGTTTGGCCTCAGCGACATAGACATCCTGGTTCTTTGGATCGACCGCCACCGCATGAGCTTCAGCGGAGTTCGGAACGATCACGCCTTCGCTGCCAGCGGCTTTTTCGATCGCGTAAGTCGTCCCCGCGACCGGAGGATACGCTGACGGCTTGTACTTGGTGACGTTGCGGTTGTATGTCTGCACATACACCGCTCCACTCGAGTCCACCGCCACACCCTCCGGCCCAAAGCCTTTCGGCACCGTCGGGCTGAATTCTGTGATCACGGCGCCCGCCGGGGAGTACACCGTGACCTTGTCTTCCACGTATTCCGCCACATAGACGTCGCCGTCGGAGTCGGTGGCGACCCCCGATGACGAGGCTTTTGCCGAGAAGACGTCTATCAACGAATTGGAGGAAAGGTAGGGATGTTCTTCAGCCGCCAACGCGGGCTGGCTGACCACCGCGAGAACCGCGACGATCGCGCACAACGACACCACGCTGGTAAGGGATATGCCACGAACACTCATCACGCTACCGATCCTCTCCTCAACAATCAAAAACCAGACAAAACGACACGACACACACACGGACATATTCGGCGGTGGCGGGTGTGGAACCCTCAGGCCCCACACCCGCGCAACACGCCCCGGCCGACTACCGCCGGCCCTTACATCCAACTACCGCTACTACTGGATCACCACTTCCTTCTTCGGGGCAATGGGCTCAGTCGTTTCCAGACCAAAGCGCATGCTTTCCGAAGAAGCCCCTTCAGTCACTTCAGCTTCGGCAGGCGGCCATGTCGACGGCGAGCCTTCTTCGATCCAGCCTTCCAGACTCTGCAGCCCGGTCGACGGGTTGACCTTCCAAACACCGAGTTCGCCCTTGCTGGTCGGGGACACTTCGCCAGTGACGAACGGATAGGCGGTCGTTATTTCGAACGAGACCCCGCCACACGAGTACGCCGGAGCAAAGAACAGCGCCGTGACGCCCGGATGCGAAGTCGCCGGAACCGTTTCTTCCCTCAACGGGGCGACGACCGGCACCACAACGCTCGACGCGCACTTCACGGCCTTCGCTTTCGTGACCTCGTTCGAGGCGGAGCACGATTCGAACGTGATCGTCCCTTCGAAAGACGATGGTTCTTCAATCGTCCCACTGACTTTGTCCTTCTTGCAGACGACCTCCCAGACGATTTTACCCGCCTTGGAGTAATAAAACGTACTGACCTTGCTCTTGCCTTCGAAGCTGGTCGGCAACGTCAACGCCGAAGTCGCATATTTGCCTTCACCCGCTCCGTTCACTTCCGTACACGTCTTGTTGTTATACCCGCCCGTGTATTTCTTACCAACCTTCGCGGCCTTGCCACAATGCAGATATGTCGGTTCACTCGCAAACGCGCTACCAGCCGCGACCGCGCTGAACGCGAACACGGCTATGAGACACAACCCTACGATCTTGATGCTCCTCATATTCTCCACTCCTCTATTTCCGTTCTTGGATCAGACAACAACCGCGCGGCATGCCGGACGCCCACAGGCATCCCGCCCGCCGCGATCCACAGCAGCGCGCCCCCGTCCGGCCGCCAAACCATGGCGGCCAAACTCGCGCACGCTCGCCGCCGCGCCGGGCACAACCGGCCCCCGGAGCGACGCACGCTTGCGATGCCCTGCGCGCAGGACTCGACCCCGCGGCGCATACACCGATCTGTGGGGATCCATGGCGTGCCTCCCATCCACGGTCCCTCTCCCGCATCCCCCGGCCCCCCGAAGCGATGCGCACCCCTCGTTTGAAATCATGGAAACACATCCCCGTACAGCTGTCAAGGAGCCGTCGAGCCGCCCGTTGCGATGTGCGACCGCAGATAGCCGCGTATCGCTTCGGCGTGCAACCGCGCACCGGCAGATGCGCGACCGGGCGCGCCGTGAGCCCAACGCCGATCCCCGAACCTCCAAGCTGCCCCTGCCAAGCTGCATCACTCCCCACTCCCTCTCTCTACCGCGACCCTCTGCCCGCCCCGGACCGCCCGGGACGAAGTTCACTATGCACCCAATTTCTGACGCCGGTAAGGCACGGCTTGAGGATTCAAGGCTTGTAGTACCGAGCGCGCAGGCCCAGCCGAACGCCGCGACCGCGCTGACCTTTACCTTCTAACCCAAGCGCTCGGCGAAGCGCTCGGGCTTTACTCAAGACTTGTAGCAGTAGTTTTCCCCCTGACCAGACGGCATACGAGTGTTCCGGACGGCTTGGGGGTTGAGTAGTCATACGAGTGTTCTGGACGGCTTGGGGGTTGAGTAGTATTTTGTTGTTCATGAGCAGGAGGGAGGGGTTGGTAAGCGTTGAGGACGCTATGGCCTTGAGGCCGATGACTTCACCGGTCAACTGGGCGCTGCTCGGTCTGCTGCTGGAGCGGGCCGGCTACGGCTACCAGCTGGTCAAGCGCTTCGAAGAGGCATACGACGACGTGCTCGTGCTGCGCAGCGAGTCGCACGTCTACACCGCCCTGAACGAGCTCAACCGGCGCGGCCTGATCGAGGAGATCGCCGACGCGGCCGCCGCGCGGACGGGCACCCACCGCCAGCCCAAGGTTCGCTACCAGGCCACGGCCCGGGGCGCGACGGCCTACCGCGAGCGCATGCTCGAACAGGCCGGCGCCGATCGCCGCCAGTCGCAGCTGTTCGTGCGCCAGCTCGCGGCGATGGAGCACGAACCGGAGGTGGCGCTGGAGATTCTCGAACGCTATGAACAGGCGTGTCTGGCGGAGGCCCGCCAACGTCCGCCCTCCTCGGAGCGACTGCTCGACCGGCTGCTGGCGGTGGAGCGGCGCCTGGCGATGGAGTCGAGGCTACCGTGGGTCGAGTACGCCCACGGCGAGTTCAGCGCCCTCGCGAGCGAGGCGAGGGAAAAGGCGAACGATGGCCCTGCTCGAGCTTGAGCGCGTGAGCAAGCGCTTCGGCCGCGGAGCGGCGGAGCGGATCGCGCTGCACGAGGTGACGCTGGAGCTGGAGGCGGGCGAGCTGGTGGGCGTGTGGGGCAGGCGGCGCTCCGGGCGCTCCACGCTCCTGCGCGTGGCGGCCGGCATCGAGCGCCCCGATGAGGGCGTCGTGCGCATCGAAGGGCGCGATCTCGGCGGCTCTCGCTCGGAGGAGTCGCGCGCGGCCGTCCGCTTCTGTCGCCGGACCTTCCGCGCCACCGAAGGCGACACCGTGCTCGAGCAGATGATGACAGGACAGCTCACACGCGGCTGCACGCTGGGGCAGGCGCGCATACGCGCACGCGACGCGCTGAGTCGTCTCGGCGCCGAGCGCTCGGCGTCGCTGCGGCCCGCCGAGCTCGACGGCGCGGAAACCACTCGCGTGGCGATCGCCCGCGCGATCGTGCGCGAGCCGAAGCTGCTCGTGATCGACGAGCCCACGCTCGGCGTCGAGCTGGCCGCGCGCGATGAGATCCTGGCGCTGCTGCGCGGTCTGGCAACCCAAGGCATCGCCGTCCTCTACAGCGTCACCGACACCTCCGACCTGACCGGCTCAGACCGCGCGCTCTCGCTCTCCAAAGGGAGCCTGAACGGCGAGCGCAGCGCCCCGGAGCTGGCGCCGGTCCTTCCGCTGCGCCGCGTGGCGACCGGCCCCGCCGGCGCGTGAGCCACTCCACGCCCCAGCCGGCCGTCGATGACGCCTCCCAGCCGGCGGCCGATGGTGCATCCATGTTGGAGCTGCGGGAAGTCGTCAAGAGCTACCACGGCGCCGGCGAGGACGTGCTCGCCGTCGACCGCGTCGACCTGCGCCTTGCGCCCGGGGAAATGGTGGCGCTGCACGGACCCAGCGGCTCGGGCAAGACCACCCTGCTGTTGCTCGCGGCCGCGCTGCTGGCGCCGGAGCAGGGCACGATCCGCTTTCAGGGGCGCGACCTCGCCGAGTTCTCTGAAGGAGAGAGCAGCGAGTATCTGCTGCGCCACGTCGGCTTCGTCTACCAGCACTTCCGCCTGATGCCCCGCGTCTCGGCGCTGGAGAACGCCTCCCGCAAGCTGTTGATGAGCGGCGTGGCCATGCGCGAGGCGCAGGCACGCGCCAGGCCTTGGCTGCAGCGTGTCGGGCTCTCAGAGCGCCTTGACCGTCCGCCCGAGAAGCTCTCCGGCGGCGAGCGCCAGCGCGTGGCGATCGCGCGCGCGCTCGCCGCCGAGCCGACGCTGATCCTCGCCGACGAGCCGACTGGCAACCTCGACAGCGCCCGCAGCCGCGAGATCGTGCAGCTCTTGGGATCGATCGCGCGCGAGCGGGGGGCGGCGGTGCTGCTCGCCACCCACGACCTCGACGCCGCCTCGCTCGCCGACCGAAGCTTCACCTTGCGCGACGGCAAGCTCCGCTGATGCGCCTCCACGCCCCGCTCGCTCGCAAGCCCCGCTGATGCGCCCCTACATCCTGCTCTACCTCTACCGCAACCGGCTGCGCGTGCACACCGCGCAGGAGCTGCTCGCCGGCCTGGGCGTGGCGGTGGCCGTGGCGCTCGTGTTCGCCACGCTCGTCGCCAACGGCAGCATCGCCGGCTCCGCCGCCGAAGTCGTGCGCGCGGCGGCCGGCTCGGCCACGCTGCAGCTGCAGGCCCGCGGCCCGAGCGGCATGCCCGGACAGATGCTCGAACGGGTCGAGGAACTGCACGGCGTCAAGCGCGCCGGGCCGCTGCTGGAACAGACCGCGACGCTGCTCGCGCCGGGCGGTCGCAGCGTGACCGCCACGATCACGGGCACCACGGTCGGGCTCGCGACGATCGACGGCCTGGCGCGCACGCTGCCGATCGCAACGCTCGCGCCGGGGGGCCTCGGCCTGAGCTCGACGACCGCGCACGCGCTCGGCCTGAGCCAGCGCGGCACAGGCGGCGAACCGCGGGTGACGGTCAAGCTGCGCGGGGTGGCGAGCAGGCTGAACGTGTCGGACGTGCTCGGCCCGGAAACGTTCGGCGCGCTCTCACACGCCACCGTGGCGGTGATGCCGCTGCCCAGGCTGCAGCGGCTGGCGGGCCTGCCCGATCGGATCTCGCGCGTACTCGTGGAGGTAACGCCCGGACACGAAGCGCAAGTTCGCCGTGGCCTACAGCGCCTGGCGGGCGACCGATTGGACGTGACGCCGGCCGATCGCGATCTCACGCTGCTGCACCAGGCGCTTGCGCCAAGCGGCCAAGCCAGCGACCTGTTCGCGGCGATCAGCGCGCTGTTGGGGTTCCTGTTCGCGTTCAACGCGCTGCTTTTGACCGTGCCCGACCGCCGCCAGGCGATCGCGGATTTGCGCGTGGACGGCACCGGCCGGGGCGCGATCCTTCAGATGGTCATCTCCCAGGGCCTCTTCCTGGGACTCGCCGCCTCGCTGGTGGGCCTGGCCGGCGGCTACGCGCTCTCCAGCGCCTTTCACCAATCCCCCGGCTACCTGTCGCGCTCGTTCACGCTCGGCGCCGGCACCGTGATCGGGCTCGAGCCGGTGGCGTTGGCGCTTGCCTGCGGCCTGTTGGCCGCGTGCTCGGCGTCGGCCGTGCCACTGCTCGACCTGCGCTCGGGACGGGCACTCGACGCCGCCTATGGAGACGAAGGCGCCCCCGGCAACGGCCTGAGCGAGACCGCGCAGCGGCGGGCCGCGCTCGCCGGGGCGCTGCTGCTTTTGCTGGCGAGCGCGCTGTTCGCGCTCGTTCACTCCGCCGCGATCGCGGTGTGCGTGCTGCTCGCACTCGTGACGATGCTGGCGGTGCCGCTCGCGCTGGCGGGCGTGCTGGCGGCCGCCGGCGCCGCCGCCGTGCGCTACCCGCGGCTCACGCTCGCCTCCGCGGCGATCACCTCGCTACGCGCCACCACCGTCAGCGCGCTGGCGCTCGCCGCCACGGGTGCGGTAGCGCTGTTCGGCAGCATCGCGCTCGGCGGCTCGCGCGCGGATCTGCTGCGCGGCATCGACGACTACACCTCCCACTACGTGTCCGCCGCGGACGTGTGGGTGCTAAACCCGCACGACAACCAGGCGATCGACGACTTCATCCCCGACGGCCGCGCGGCCGCGATCGCGCGGCTTGCAGGCGTGAGCGGCGTGGATGTCTTTCAGGGCAGCTTCCTGAACGTGGGCGACCGGCGCCTGTGGGTGATCGCCTGGCCGCGCGGCACGCCGCTGACGCTGCTCGACGGCCAGATCGTCGCCGGCCAGGAGGCCATCGCGCAGAAACGCATCGCGCGGGGCGGCTGGATCGCGGTCTCCGCGCAACTGGCCGCAGAACACCACACGGGTGTGGGGGGCGTCCTTACGCTGCCCACACCCACCGGCTATGTCCCCTTCAGGATCGCGGCCACGACCACCAACTTCGGCTGGACCCCGGGGGCGATCGTGATGAACACCGCCGAGTACAGCCGCACCTGGACCACGGCGGCCCCGAGCGCGCTCGGCGTCCAGCTCGCCGGTGGCGGGGAAGGGAGCAGCGGCGGGAACAACGGTGTGGCCAGCGGGAGCGGTGGCGAAGACAGCGCCGCGCGCAACGAGATCGCCCGGGCGCTGACGGTGGCTCCAGGCGGGCGGCCCGGGACTCAAAACGGCCTGGAAGTGCTGACCGCAGGCGAACGCGAACGCCAGATCGACGCCTCCGCCAGCGAAGGGCTCTCTCAACTCGGCAACATCGCCACGCTGCTCGTGGTCGCCGCGATCCTCGCGCTGACAGCGGCGATGGGATCGAGCATCTGGCAGCGACGCGCGGCCCTGGCGGGGCTGCGCCTGGAAGGCACGACGCCCGGGCGGCTGCGCCGGATGCTGGCGATCGAAGTCGGCCTGATGCTGGGCGCCGGCTGCCTGACCGGCGCTATCCTCGGAATGTATGGTCAGCTCGTCATCGACAGCTATCTGAAGGATGTGACCGGCTTTCCAGTAGCCGGCTTCGCCACCGGTGCAAGGCCGCTTCTGATCTTCGTGGCGGTGGTCGCGTGTGTCCTTGCGATCACGGCGATCCCGGCGTGGTTCGCCTCGCGCGTGTCCCCGATCTTCGCCTTAGATGAGTAGCCCCGTCCTCACCCTGACCGTGGCCAACGCCCGCTACTGGACCGGCGTGGCGCCTCTGACGCGCGCGCAACTGCGCCGCTGGACCCGCCGCGCAGGGGCGATCCCCGACCCCGCCCTGCGTGCGATCGCGCTGCACAAGCTGAAAGCCGAGCGTTTCAACGCGGAGGTGGCCGCCACGCTCGCCACACTGGCGCCGCGCGCGCACCGCCCGCGCGCGGTCGAGGCGATCGTGGCGCTGCAACTCGCTTATGACTATCTCGACGGCCTGACCGAGCAGCCCGCGGAGGATCCGCTGCGCACGGGTCTGCAGCTGTCGTTGGCGTTCACCGACGCGCTCGGCGGGACTCCTCGGTGGGAATCCGGCGGCGCCCGCGGCGCCGGCGAGCCCGCACACGACCACGCGCACGCACGCGGCGGCGGGCCGGCACAGAGGGGCGACTACTTCGCCCACCACCCTTCAGACGACGGCGGCTATCTGGCCGAGCTGAGCGCCGCGACCAACGCGGCGCTCGTGGGGCTGCCGGCGTGGAGCGCGGTGTCGCAGACCGCCCGGGCGAGCGCCGAGCTGTGCGCGGAGGCGCAGGTGCGGGTGCACGCCGCGTTGCGCACGACGACCACGGAGCTCGAGCAATGGGCCGCGGCGCGGGCGCTGGGCTCCGGGTTTGGGTGGCGCGAGTTCCTGGCCGGGGCGGTCTCCTCGGTGCTGGCTCTGCACGCGCTGATCGCCGCGGCGGCCGGCGAGCGCACCACCCCCGCGCGGGCGGCGGCGATCGACTCCGCCTACCTGTCGATCAGCGCGCTCAGCACGATGCTCGACAGCGCGATCGACTACGAGGCGGACTGCGCGGGCGGCGTGCCGTGGCTCGTGCGCCAATACGAGGACACCGCGACCCTGGCCGATGCGGTCGGGACGGTGATCGTGGACGCGAAAGCGCGGGCCAGAACGCTGCCGAACGCCGCCCACCACGAGCTGATGCTGGTGGGTGTGGCCGCGTACTACGCGAGCGCGCCGCAGGCGAGCCGGGGCATCGCGGCGACGCTGATGGGGCGCGCCCGCCAGGAGCTGGGACCGTCGCTCGAGCCGACCGTCGCCGTGATGCGCGCCTGGCGCGCTGCCAAGAGGCTGCGCGGCGGGGCGAACGAGCTGGGACACGGAGCCGGGGAATTGGAGCACGGAGCCGGCGAGCCGGGGCACGGAGCCGGCAGACCGCCGCAAGCGGCAACGGGTAAGCGGCGCACGAGGCCGCCGGAGAGCGTTAGCGTTGATGAGCGAGCCGCCGCAAACGAGCGGCAGCTGACGAGCAGCGCGGGGCCAAGATGAGAACAGCGATCAGACACACTCTCGCCGCGCTCGCCGGGGCCGGGGCGATCTCAGCGGTGGCGGGCGCGCTGGCCTACAGTCCGGCGCAGGCCGCAGCGGGCGCGCGAGCTCACGCGGCGAGCGGACGATCGCATGCGGCGGGAGCGCTGAACATCACCGACACGGCGCACCTGCACTTCGTGCGCGAAACGGCAAGCTCACTGCTCATCGACGAAGGCAGGGCGACGGGCGGGCTGCCGGGAACGATCAAGGTGGCCTTCGAAGTCGCCGCCACGGTGAAGGCCTCGTTCACCCTCATAAGCCGCTACGGCGAGCTGATCGGCAGCGGTCTCGCCAAGCCGCACTCCTCGGGCCAGACCTCGAGCTTCGCCGGCACCCTGACCATCACCCACGGCACGGGCCGCTACGCCAGCGCGCACGGCAAGGGCGGCTTCTACGGCACCTTCAACCGGGGCAACGATGCGGCGACGGTGCAGACGACCGGCACGCTTCAGTATTGAGAGGGTGGCGGCGGCGCAGACGTACTGAGAGGTGGAGGGATGCAGGCGAAGTGAGAACGCGGAGCGATCAGACGATGTGCTCGAGAGCTGCGCTTGGCGCTCGCAGACGCCGCACGGCGGCGCTGCTGGGAATCTGCGCACTCGTGGCGTGCACGGGCGGGGCGGGTGGACTCGGCCTGAGCGGCACGGCCGCGGCGGCGCAGCGGGTCAAGTTCGCAGTGCGCCTGTCGCCCGAGCGTCTGGGGCGGGGCACGACGATCGAATTCTCCGTCCAGATATCGGCGCCGGGCAGACTCGTGCCCTCGCCGCTGCGCGAGCTCGACTTCCGCTACCCGCAGAAAATCGGGTTGCTGCAAAGCGGCCTGGGGCGCGCGAACTGCACCGTGGCGACGCTCGAAACTCTCGGCAAAGGGGGCTGCCCGGCGAATGCGCTGATGGGCTTTGGCAGCGCGCTGGTCGAGATCCAGGTCGGCAGGGAGGTAGTGCACGAGACGGGCGCGATGTCGATCTGGATGGGGCCGGTGCTGGACGAAGAGTTTCAGCTGCTGTTCTACGCCAACGCGGTGACGCCCGCCAGCGAATATCTCGTTTTCCCGGGGCTGCTGGAAGAAGCGGGTCCGCCGTTCGGCGGCACGCTTGCCACCAAGATCCCGTCGATCCCGTGGAACCCCGAAGCGCCCCCCGCGTCGATCGCGCGCTTTGACGCGCGCATCGGCCCGCAGGAAGTCACCTACTACCGGCGCGCCGGCGCCCGCGAGATCCCGTACCGCCCCGAAGGGCTGCGCCTGCCCCACGTCTGCCCGCGCGGCGGCTTTCCGTTCGCGGGCACGTTCACGTTCATGGACGGCACGAGCGCGACCGCGCAGACGTCGGTGCCGTGCCCCCGGGGCTAGAGAGCTGGATGCGAACGGAGCCTATTCCGGATTATCCGGGATTGTAATCCGGATTGTCCGGGCTGCTGTCGCCCCGCATCGGCGACTCGCTGGCCGGGCGCATCGAGCGGGTTCCGCTGCGCCCGTTCACACAGGCGGAGATCGAGCGCAGGCCCGTGCCGGGCTGGCTGGACACGCTGTGGCAGGGGTTCGTGGCCGGGCTGGTGCTGTGCACCGCGCGCCAGACGATCCCGCTCGGCCGGCGGTTGTGGGCCGTGCCGATAGAGGCGCTGTGGAGTTGATGGAGCGTTCGACTTCCGCTCGCTCAACCGACCATCGGAGGCCGTCGCCCGGCCCACGGCAGCGCCTCTTCGAGCTGTGAGGCGAGCGCCAGCAGCCTCGCCTCTCCGGCGGGGCGCCCGACGATCTGCACCGCGAGCGGCAGTCCGTCCTCGCCCTGGTACAGCGGCAGCGAGATGCCGGGGTGACCGGTCGCGTTGAACATCGGGGTGAACGGCGTGAACAGGCCCGAGTGGGTGAACGTGGACATCGGGTCGGGGGCGTCGGTGTCGAGTGTGCCCAGCGGCAGCGGGCGTTCGCCCAGCGCGGGTGTGAGCAGCGCGTCATAGGGCATAAGGAACTCGCCGAGACGGCGGGCGAGCGCCTGCAGCTGCACGGCCAGGCCGAGCCCCTGGGTCGCGTTCAGCCGCCCGACCATCGAATAGATCGCCCAGCTCATCGGCTCCATGTCCTGCTCGGCCGGCTCGCGCCCTGCGGTCATGCCCGCGGCGAGGATCGCCAGGGAGATGTAGATCGAGAAGACCGCCCCGAACAGCCGCTCGGCGGCCGGGTCTTGCCAGGGAGGATCGACCTGCTCCACCTCATGGCCGAGCGAGCGCAGCAGCCCAGCGGCGTCCTGCACCGCGCGGACCGACAGCGGATCGACCTGCGCCTCGAGGACCGGCGGGAGCGTCGTGACCGCAATCCGCAGCCGGGCGGGCGGACGTCCATCCCCGGCGGCGGCCGCCGCGAACGGCTCTGCCGGCGGGGGCGCCCAGGTCGCATCGCCGGGCTCGTAACCGGCGAGCACATCCAGGATCGCGGCGGTGTCGGCGACGGTGCGCGTGAGCATCCCGTCGCACTCGATCGGCGAGTCTCCGAGCACGGGCGCCAGCGATACGCGGCCGCGTGCGGGCTTGAGCCCGACCAGACCGCAGCAGGCGGCGGGAATGCGGATCGAGCCGCCGCCATCGTTGCCGTGCGCGACCGGCACCATCCCTGCGGCGACCGCCGCCGCCGCGCCTCCCGAGGAGCCTCCGGGCGTGCGGGTGAGGTCCCAGGGGTTGCGGGTGGGACCAAAGATGCGGGCCTCGCTCACCGGCAGGATGCCGTACTCGGGCAGCGTGGTCGTGCCGACGATCACGAACCCCGCATCGCGCAGGCGGCGCGTGACGTTGTGGTCGTGGTCGGCGACATAGTCCTGCATCAGCGCGCAGCCGTTGGTCAGGCGCAGGCCCGCGACGGCGCGGTTGTTCTTGACGGCGGTCGGCACCCCGGCGAACGGACGCTCATCGCCGGGGCCGATCGCATCAGCCGCCGCCAGCGCGCGCTCGCCGTCGATCTCTACAAACGCGTTGCACGCGGGGTTGAGCTCTTCGATCCGCGCAAGCGATATCTCGGTCAGCTCGCGAGCGGAGACCTCGCCCGAGCGAACCATGCCGGCGAGCTCGGTCGCCGGGCGAAACATCAGATCGTCGTGGGTCATCGTCTCTTTCCCCGCTCGAGCGCCGGTCGTGGTCCGTACGCGACGCGACGCCAGCCTATTGCACCCGCGCCCGGCGCCGCACCCGTCTCGCGCAGGCTATCTGCGCAGCAGGCACAGTCTGCTCGCGCGGGGATTCCTGCGACGATATGCGCCTGCCCAGAAGGCAGCGGGGCGGACCTGCCCACACCAGGCAGCGATCCGTCAAGCGTCGAACGAGAAAGCGAGTGCCATGAGCGCGGTTCAGACAGCATCTTCCTCCTCTACCCCTTCCACACCCTCGGCCACACCACCCCCAGCCACACCTTCCACCTCTGAGGTCCAGTCGGGCCTGGAAGGCGTCGTCGCCTTCGCGACCGAGATCGCAGAGCCGGACAAAGCCGGGGGCGCGCTGCGCTACCGCGGTGTGGACATCGAGGAACTGGTCGGCACGGTCCCCTACGAGCAGGTGTGGGGCCTGTTGGTCGACGGCCGCCTGCGTCCGGGACTGCCCCCGGCCGAACCCCACGCGCTCACGGTGCGCTCGGGCGATCCCCGCGTGGACGTGCAGTCTGCGCTGGCGATGCTCGCGCCGGAGTGGGGGTTCGGGCAGCTGATCGACATCTCAGACGAGGAGGCTCGCGACAACCTCGCTCGCGCGTCGGTGATGGCGCTGTCGTTCGTGGCCCAGTCCGCGCGCGGGTCGGGACAGCCGCCGGTGCCCCAGGAGGAGATCGATGAGGGCACGACGATCCCCGAGCGCTTTCTGATTCGCTGGCGCGGCGAGGCCAATCCCGATCACGTCAAGGCGATCGACGCCTACTGGGTCAGCGCGGCCGAGCACGGGATGAACGCTTCGACGTTCACCGCGCGCGTGGTGGCCTCCACCGGCGCGGACGTGGCGGCGGCGCTGTCGGCCGCGGTTGGAGCGCTGTCCGGGCCGCTGCACGGCGGCGCGCCCTCGCGCGTGCTGAAAATGCTCGAGGAAGTCGAACAGACCGGCGACGCCGAGGGCTGGGTCAAAGCGGCGCTGGACCGCGGCGAGCGGCTGATGGGGTTCGGCCATCGCGTGTACCGCGCCGAAGACCCGCGCGCGCGGGTGCTGCGGCGGACCGCCTCCGAACTCGGCTCACCCCGGTTCGCGGCGGCCGAGGCGCTGGAGAAGGCGGCGCTGGCCGAGCTGCAGGCGCGCCGTCCCGATCGCGTGCTGGCGACGAACGTCGAGTTCTGGTCGGCGGTCGTGCTCGACCTCGCCGAAGTCCCCCCGGAGCTGTTCACGCCGATGTTCACGTGCGCGCGCGTGGCGGGCTGGTCGGCCCACATCCTCGAGCAGAAGCGCGAGGGGAAGCTGATCCGCCCGACGGCCAAGTACGTGGGCGAGCGGCCGCGGGCGCTGAGCACGGTGGCGTAGGCGGACCTCTCCGACTTATCTTACATCGACGTAAGATACGTCGATGTAAGATACTTCTGTGAGGGCTATACCGTTCTACGGACTGGGAGTGAGCACCAAGCCGGGGACCGGCGCTACCCGCCGGTTCCGCGACGTTCCCACTCGAGCGCGTCGGCAATGATCGGCAGCAGCTCCTCGCCCGCCGGGGTGAGCGCGTAGCTCGTCTGCACCACCGGCACCGGGTGGCCGTCTCCGGTGTAGCGGCGCTCACGGGTGGCGGCGCCGCGGTCCACCAGCTGCTTGAGGCGGTCCATCAGCACCGAGTGGGGGATGTCCGGCAGGCGCCGCTCGAGCTCGACCGGCCGTCCGGGGCTCACGGCGAGCTCGCGCACGATCGCCGCCGTCCACGGTTGGGCCAGCAGGCGCAGAACCGGCGGCGCGTCACGATCGACCCCTGCCATCTTCGCCCCCTTCCGCTCGGAATCTTTACACGCGCCGATCACATGACCGGCGCAAGGAAAGAGGGCCCGGCGTCCGTGCCGAACCCTCTGCCACTCCTATCGTCCGGGCACGCGCCCGGCCCAAAGCGCACGGCGGCGCGCTGGACCATCGTCCGAGCGCCACCGCCGTGCCTGCATGCATCCTGCTCGCCGCCTATTCGCTGGCTTTGACTGCCGGCGCGTAGGCCTGTTCGAGCTTGCCGTCGAGGATGGCGGTGTTGTGACCCGCCGCCGCCGGCACACCGAGGATCGAATCGACGAGTTTGTCGACGAGCCCCGAGAACGGCTCGCCGCAGCCCTTCGCTTCGGGGGCCGCAAACGAGTTGTCCACGAGCGAGCCGCCGTTGAGGACGACGAGAGCGCCTTCCTCCTCGATTTTCAGTTCGCCCGCGCTGCCTTTGATCGGTTTGTTCGGTTCGGGCGGTTCGGTCGTACCCGTCGTCAGCTTGAGCACGATCGGGTTCGATTCCGAGCCGACGTAACAGCTGTTGCCGAGCAGGTAGTTGCCCAGCTTGACCTTCACCGGGAGTTCCAGCGCGATCCCTTCTTCGAAGATCAGGTTGCTGGTGCTCAGCTTGATCTCGCTCGGCGGACCGGCCAGTTCGGTCGTCTCGGTGACACCCGTCAGCCCTTTGTTGACCATTTCTTCGAATTTTTCTTTCGCTTCCGGGGGCCACGATTCAGGTGGCGTGAGCCCGAACAGCCCGCCGGGGACGTACTGCGGCGTTTTCGACAGCGTTTCGCCGTTTTCGGCGCCGACGAATTCGAGTTCGTGCGCTTTATTTTCGACCGTACCGCCTTGCAGTGTGATCGCGTTCTTGATCGGCACCGTCTTGTTGCCGACCTTGAATTCGCCGCTGCTGGTCGTGGCCACAATGCACTCTTCCACTGCAGCATTGCTCAACGGACAGTCCGCGAAGGGCGCGAACGGCCCGGTCGGGTGATGTTCGGTCGCCAGGGCCGGCGAGGCCAGCCCGAGCATGGCGAGCGGCGCCGCGAGCGCCGCCACGATGACGAGCACGCGCCTGCGGAGACCCGCGAGACGGTGGGGATTACTGGTCATGTCACGTCCTTTCCTCGATCTGTGATCACCAACACCGCACACGAACACCGGCAGCAAAGACCGGTTTGCACGGATGTTGCGGACGACCCTAGCCCACATCTAGTTCGATTGCAAGGAACGGTTTTTATCTATGGCACACCTGCCCCGGGGGACTGTCCGCCCACTGGGGGCGCTATCCCCTCTGCTTCTTGTGCGCCTTGGCTTGCTTCTTGGCCTTCTTGGGGGCCTTGGCAGCCGCCTTCGCACACCCCGTGACCGCGATCTTGGTGGTCTGCGTGAGGACCGCGCCGTTCTGGCCGACGATCGTCGTTGGCATCGCGAGGCTTTCGGGCTTGTGCTCGGTCACCTTGCGCTTGACGTAGACGGCGTTGCCGTGGCGGCGCACGACGTGACCGTGGCGGCGCAATTGCACACGCTTGATGACCGTGACCGGGGTCGTGGGCGCACACAGGTTCGTCTGCCCGGGGTATTCGGTCGTGAGCACCGAGTGCGGGCTCTCGGGCAGGGTCGTTTCGAACGAGCTGATCGGCGCGTCGGGGACGGTTTCGAATTTGGAGTAGGTGATCCCACCTTTGATGTCGGTCTTGCCGTCGAGCAGGATCTCCACGCCTTCGCCCTGCAGCAGGAACTCGACATCGGGGAACGCCGCGCCGCCGTGGGAGACGAGAATCGCCGGACCGGTCAGCGGCGCATTCAGCAGCGGCGTGTGCGCGGTGGCCGCGCCGATGAACGAGCCGGCCGGACAACTGGCCGGGTTGGCGGCGAACTGCGCTTCGGTGCACGCCTGATGCAGCGTCGTCAGCCGCGCCGGCAGGATCTTCGGCAGCGTGAGGTCGACCTTGTGGATGTTCGCTTCGCCGGTCTTCTGCCCGACCTTGACGACGAGCGAGGCGCCGTCTTCTTTGCTCGTGTGCGCTTCGGTCGAGGCCGAGAAGGAGGGGTGGAACGCCAGCGCGGCGCAGTTGGCCGCCTCGAACGGGCTGGAGACGCCGGCGCTCGCGTTCCCCGTACTCGCGATCGTCCCTTCGATCTTCTGGCCTTCGCAGTCGGTGGGGTTGAGCATGAACCCCGGGCGATTGACCGTGACGTTGACCGTGCGGATGTCGAGCGGAACGCCTTCCAAAATGGTCGGGAAGGGGTCGCTGACGACCGTGATCTGAGCCGTGCCCGGGTTCACGCGGATCGAGGCGCGCACGACCTCCTTGCCGACGCCGGCATCGCCGGTCAGCGTGAACGGCCCGGCGGTCGTCGGCACGACGATGCTGAGACCGAACGGCCCGCCGTTGTAGGGACCGGTCAAATAGACTTTGCCGCCCTTGACCCAGTAGGGATCTTCGCCCGGGCCGACAGCCGTTGTCGCTTCGCCGAGCAGGCTCGCTTCAGAGCATTCGCCTTTGGCGGCCTGCGGTTCGGCGCACTGGGGGATGCCGGCGATCTTGCCCACCAACCCTCGAGGCATCGTGACCTGCACGCCGGCGAAATGCTGTTCGCCGTCCTGACGCGAGAAGGTCAGGCTGAACGGGCCGGACCCGCCGGCTTGGGGGTTGGTCGTGCCGGCGCTGAACGATGGGGCAAACCCGCCGGTCGCGCAGCCCTGACCGACCGCGAGGCTGCTGGGAGATTCGACCGCGGGGTTGCCGTCCCACGGCGTAAGCGCCGAGGTCGTCGTGAACGTCCCGCACGAGGACGGGGTTGTGAGCGGCGCGCGCGCCCCACCGAAGAAGCTCATCTTCAACTCGCTGAAGGGCAGCTGTGGCAAGTAGAAGCCCGTCGTCGGGTCCTCGCCGAAGCGCGCGCTCACCTGGCCGGTCGCCTGATCCAGGCGCACTTCGCCCGGCAGCTTCACGAGCACCCCGCTGCCTTCGGCGACCAGGTACAGAGCGAACAGCGAGCCGAACGGGTTGGAGCCGTTGCCCGCCAGGTTGCCCTGCTGGGCCAGGAACACCGAGCCCTGCAGTGGCTCTTCCAGTAGCGGCGTATCGATTTCTACCGTCCCGAGCTTCGATTCCTTGGGGCAGGACGGTTCATCAGCGTTATTCAGCCCGATCTCCGCTTCGGTGCACACGCCCAGCCCGTTTGCCGCCGAGGGCGAGACCGTCATCCCGGCCGGAAGCGTGACGAGCGCTTCCTTCAGGTCGGACTCCGCGAGCTCTTCCACGTTCTGTTCCTGGGGTATCTTCAGATCCACTCCGAGACCTGTCGGCGATTCCGGCGACACCGACGGAGATTCCGGCCTGACCGTCAGCGACGGGCTGAAGGCAAGCGTATTGCAGCCGGCGACAGCCGGCATCGCCGGTGATGAAGACGTCAGAGGAGTCCATTCGCCGGGTTCCATCAGCCACGACGCCAAACGGACGGAGGTCATCGGTAGCGATTCGCTGCACGACGTCGGCATCGTGAGCAAAGGACTACCAGTGTAGCTCGCAGAACACCAAAAGCTATAATCTTCTTCGACTTCTTTGGGTGTAAATACCCGACCACCTTCCACTTCTTCTTTGTAGAGGGCTTCCTCTTCTTCTTTTTCTTCTGGTTCCACTTCTCCACACTTACCGCGCTCCGCGTTGTGGCTAGCGCTCGACGGATCTCCCCATAGGATGAGCCTGCTGCCCGTCACGCCAAACTTTTGAGTGACGTTCGAGATCGTCGCCGACAGACCGTAGTCACTGCCGGTACGCACGCCACCGATGATATTTGCGATAAAGCCCAAACCGGTCAAATTGAAGCCCAGCATGCCGGGCGCATTCGACGGCCGCGCCATGTTGTAAACCGCTGCGTAGAGGCCGTACGAGAATGAGCTGACGTGGACGATCACGATGCCAACGGCGCTATCGCTCGGACATTCCTGGCCGTCGACCCTCTCGAGCTCGGCCTCATTGCACTTCTGTGGTGTCGCATCGGGATTGATGACCATGCCTTCCGGTAGGTTAACTTCCACGTTCCTCAAGTCGCCACCAGTGGGAAATTTCTGCTCTTTTCCTTCTTTTGCAACTTCGATATAGTTGAGTTCGAGGTTGGTGGTCATCGCGTAGGGGTGCGAGCCTGCGCGCGACGCAAGTTCCGTGCCGGCTTCGTTTGCCGTAACCGCGTCTTCAAACGTTTCGACCCCGAATCCAGGGCTCGCCGACGCCGAGATAGGGCTCACGGCAATCTCCACCGTGAGCACCGTCGTGCACACGGCCAACATCGTGACCATTCGCATGTCCATCAGTGCTCTTCTTGCCTTCTTTGCAGAGAAGATCATGAGCGACCCCCCCTTCTGCTATCCGTTCTCTGTGCGCTCGCGTTCTTCGCGTCTCTCCAGCCGTACCGGCGTTTAGCCCGTACCCTGCAAGCCTCGCGTTCCTTCTTCGATCCCTTCTTCGCGCATCGCTTTAGCGCTTGAGCGAGCTCTTCCGCACGCGTCCGCGATTTGACCGCAATCTTGGGTTTGCCCACCGTCGTCGATTCGGGCGGCGGCGAGAGGTTCCCGCTTCCCGACAGCGTGGAGCTCGACGGTGTCCCGAACACCGGCGATGAGCTCGTCCCGGGCCGGCAGGTTCCTTCTTCTTCACACGATTCAGTGGCCGGCGCTGGATTTTGCTCTTGAAGACCACCTGCGACCCGCGCGTCGTAGAGGTCCGAGTTGGAGTCCTGGTCCTGGCTCACCAACGACTGGTAGGTGAAGAAGAATATGTCGTCGCCGTTGGCGCTCGCATCGCCGAAGTACGATAGCTCGCTGCTTGTCCCAGTGGAGATAAGATAGACACAGCCGCCGGACATGGCGCTGAACGTTTCGCTCGCGATCCCGCACGATCCGGTGCCGGCTCGCTCCCACTCGTACACATCGGTGACGCCGTTTACGTCACCGCTCACCAACGCTTCCTTCGTGTCGAAGAACACCCGATTGCCGTCGTCGGACAGGTTACGCGGCAGGTAGTAGCTGCGTAGAGCCGGTGAGGCGTCAGCGCCAGCCCCATTCAAATACATGGCGTCCTCGGCCACCGACGCGTTGGGATTGCACGATACGCATCGCAGCCGCTGCATTTCTGCTTCGTACAAGAACGCCTCGTCGCATTCGACTCTGCCACCTTCGCAGCCACCCGCCGGGCGATTTTGATACCCGGTGACCGGCTTGAAGGACGCAAACAGCAGGGTCTGGCCATCAGGGGTCACCCGCGCCGTCTTTGCCCCGACCGTGCCAAGGTGATAGCCCCAATCCAAGTGATCTTCCGTACTCAACCCTGCTATAAACGTGATAGTGGCAGGGGTGCCGACATGCCACTCGTAAAGGTTATCGTCACCGCTTTCAGCCTTTTCGTTTTCCCGAGCGTGCGTTACCGAGTTTTCGTGTTCGGTTTCGTTGATCGCGAGCACTTCCTTCGCGACAAAGTAGGCGTAGTCCCCATCGTCGGATACTCCAAGCAGCCCCTGCACCCCGGGGGAGCTCATAGTGGTGAGCGGTTCCGGCGAGGGCTCTGCGCTATCGAGGTCCACCCTGAACATCTTTTGATCTTCGAGGTAAAACACATAGCGACCATCAGGCGTAGCCGCGAGGAACAGTGCCTGGCCCGGTGACACGGCAACCGTTCGCGCCGGCTCTACTTCCGGTTCCCGCACATAGATACGGCCCGTTTCAAGCGCGGTGAAGAACATGCGCGAGCCGTTTTCGGAAATCGTGTTCTGAGTGTAAGCCGCGGCCGTGGCGCCGCCGGGAAACTCTGCTTCGGTGGCGGCGTGGCCGCCGGGACCAGCAACCGCACCCTGCGGCGCCGGCCCGCCACCTTCCGCCTGGGGCAGTACGTCGACCAGGCTGATATGACCGTCTTCTCGGTCCAACTCATATAGGTTGGTCGGTTCTCGTTCTATTTCGTTAAATGCTGTCGCACTTTCAGTCAGCTTTGCGCGATCCTCGAACAGGATGCGCGCATCGTTGGACGTCGCGTCCGCCAGATAGGCGTGACCGGCGCCGAGCAGTTCGAATGTCCCCGTCGCATCGTCCCGGATATACGACACCGTTTCGCCGCCTCCCGCTTCTTCGAGTCCTGGACTCGGGTTCACAACGACAATCGCCAACGAAAGATCTTCGGTGAGACCGGAGAGCGCATCGATCGCCTCCGGCGCCGTCTTTGGCAACAGACCCTGGGTCGACCACTCCATGTCGCCACGCGTACTGAGATAAGTCTCATATTCAGCGGCGCCGGCAACGCCGGGGAAGGGCGGGATCGAATAGAACGTCACTCCGCCTCCAGACGGCGAGGCCTGCACGATCCCTCCCTCGCCAAGCGCGTCGGCCGACCCCTTGCTTACCGGTGACACCTGCTCGTACCCACGGCAGTCGGGCAGCCTCGACGCGTATGGCTCCGCATTGCGCAGTGCTTCATTTGAGCACCCAGACCCAACAGCACGCCCGGTAAAGGCGGATGCGATCACGATCAGTCCAGCCGCTAATGCCATTAGTGCCCGCGATGCATAGCGCCTCTTTCTTATCCCCTCGCAGTCACCCACCGTAAACCTAGTGAAATACACGTGCACCGCTCTCCCCTCAGTAGTCTGCAGCGCCGCCGCCGACCATTTATCTAGGCTAGATGGGGTCAGAGCCGACGCTGCCGGCCCTGACCCCCTACATCAACTCGTCAGCTATTCGATAGCCCAATTACCTCCACCGACCAGTTTGATTTTGGCAGTGCTCGAGAACGATGCCGTCTTGGTCCCGAGTTTGAGTTTGCTCCCGGTTTTTTCGCAAATCAATTCATGTTCCGCTTGGAGCGTTGCATAGGTACTGTCCAGTTTACACAGCTGTTTACCTTTCACCGCGTACGTGCCTTTTAGCGCGCACGTAGTGAGTGTGAGTTTTGCAAATTCTTCTCCGGCACCCAACGTACCGGTAAATTCGTCTTCGGGTGTACTCGTGAGCTGATCTTCAAATGATGCAACGATCGGTTCTTCAACACCACAACCCGCCGGTTTGGCTACTTTACAGTTTTTCTTGAATTCGATCGTGCCTTTGCTTTTACCGCTCGCTTCGAGCGTCCCGCTAAACGCGTCTTCTTCACATTCGATCGTGATTTTTTCTTTACCTATTTCGCTTTCAAGGATCGATAGGCCACTCGTGCCTGTGACTTTAGTGCCGCTAGCGATTTCTTCCCATTCCCATTTACCTGAAGCTTCGCCACCGGCAGGGGTTTTTTCTAAACATTTTTGGGCTGTTGTCCATTTGAGATTTGCTGGATTACCCGTCGCCGGTTCAAAGCAGCTCGGCCCAATAAACCGGTGAGCCGACGCCGAAGCGGAGGCCACGGCAGCAAACGCAAACACCGCCAACATGCTCAACAACACCAACCTAAATCGTGACATAGGTCACCGATCTCCTTACTTTGGGGATTACCAACAATCCCGCCCCGGGAGCTCATCGTAAGAGCGCGCCCGGCACGGGTCCTGCGTCGCGGCCGACCCGACAGCTCATCGCCGCCACATCGGCCACGCCCACCCAGCCCTGCTTCATCCCGCCCTCTCCCCCCACCGGGCGCCCGTGAGGAGGCGCCGGCGGGACGGAGAGGTGTTCGATCACTGCGGGGTGACGGAGGGAGAGGCGTTCGACCGCTCACCGCT
Source organism: uncultured Solirubrobacterales bacterium (assembly GCA_963702185.1). Taxonomy (GTDB): domain Bacteria; phylum Actinomycetota; class Thermoleophilia; order Solirubrobacterales; family Solirubrobacteraceae; genus Palsa-744. The sequence goes on along the minus strand of OY969723.1, from coordinate 1,642,377 downwards.
CGATGGGAGGCGCAGGGAAGCCCCCCATTCCGGTCGCCGGCCGCGGTGGGGACGCCACCGGCGATCGGCCCTTTCAAACGGCTCGCTGAGTCGAAGCCAACCATCGCGGCCAAACTAACGGCTCGGCTGTTCGACTGCAAGGAACGGTTTCTATCTCGGCCGGGCCTTTCGCGGCGTCGCGCCCTTCCGGACCCGAGCCGGCCGGGTATGCCGCCTGGATGGCCCCTCGCCAGGCTCGGACCCGAGCCCTAGCCAGGCTCCTGCGCGATCCCCGCCCCGGCAAACTCGGCGAGCCTGCTGCCTATAGACCATAGTCTGTGATCGAGTCGGTAGGCGCTGAGTGACGGGCCTTGACGGACGTCACTCAGTGGGACGCGACCAGTGCTCGAGAACGCGCTTGCGGGCCTCCGCGACGCTCAACGCCGCTATCTGCTCGGGGGTCACATGCAGCTCCCGCGCCAGTATCGCAACGACCCACGCCTCGTGCTCGACCTGCACAGGCTCGTCGAGGACCGCGGGTCGATCCACGGGCTCGCCTTTCTGCAGCGTGGCCCAGAACTGCCCGCGCGAGACCTCGAGCTGCTCACGCAGAATGGCGGCGAACCGACCCGGCGACGGCCGTCCGCGACGCGAATGCGAGATGTGGGTCTGTAGCACCCGGCCGTCAGACAGAACCTTCTCGAAGAAGATGTGATTCTCGCTCGATCCGCCCCGACTCGCGGGCGCAAGCCGCGTCCAATCGTCGATGTTCAGGAACTTCTCCAGCTCGCCCCAGGTGGGGGCGCTGGGAGTCATGCCGCGGTGGGGGAGTCCATGGGCACCAGCAGCGCGGCGCGTTGCGGCGGCGGCGTCAGCACGATGCGCAAGAGCCAGGGCATATGCCTCGCCCGGTCGGTCTGCATGTAGAAGCTCAGGCGCGCAAAGAACCGTTCGGCATAGACGACCGACAGCTCCTCCAGCTCCCGTGCGGCGTCCTCGAAGGTGGCGCCGCCGGCCACCAGTCCCAGCTCCGGCTGGCGCAACACGAACTCCCCTTCCGACACACTTGCTTTGGTCGTGAACCGGAAGTGCTCGAGCAGCGGCTGCAGATCGGTGACCCCCAGAAGCAGCATCGCCTCCTTGCCGCGATAGCGCTCGACAAGCGTGGGACGATGCTCGCGCACCACATCCGTCATCACATCCGAGAGGCCCGCCTTCGCCTCCGAGAAACTCCAGGTCGAGAATGCGCCAACGGTGCCCATACAGGGCACTATAGACCAAATTGGTCAATCACCCTCAGTCACCATCAGCTCCGTCCGCCGCTCGCGTCGGCGAGCCCGGCGCGGTCCAGGCATACATGCACGAGCTCCTGTGCGAGCCCCTCCAGGCGTCCGTCGCCCAGGCGCGCTCGCAGCAGCAGCCCGCCCTCGTCTACGATCGCCCGGACCCGCGCCCGCGACGGAGGGGCGGCCCGGTCTTCGCGCAGGCACCAGCACACCACGCGTTCGAGCAGCCGCTTGGTCGCCTCGGTGCGCTCCAGCGCGGCCCCGCCCACCTCGGGGGCCTCGAGCAGCGCCAGGCGCGCGGCCTTGGGATACACGGCGACCTCGGCGGCAAACGCCTCCACCAGCGCGACGAACCGCCGGCGCGGGCTCATAGCCGCGAGCGCGTCGATCCGGCGCGTTCCCCGGCCGAGGATGTGCGTGTGCGCGTGGCGGACGATGACGTCGTAGGTCGCCAAAAGGCACGCCTCCTTGCCGCCGGGGAAGCGGTCGTACAGCGTCCGCTTGGAGACGCCCGCGAGCGCGCACAGCTCCCCCACCGTGCACGCCTCATACCCGCGCGTTCCGGCGAGCTCGATCATCGCGCCGTACAGCCGCGCGCGCTGATGGGAGGCGACAGTGCGCTCGTCGGCGTCCGGGTGGGGTCCCGGCGGGAGCTTCGGATACAGCGTCCCCACGCCCATTCCCGCTCACGGCTCCCACGCAAGTCGGACGCGACGATGCATCGGTGCAGACAGAACGTCGCGATGTCGCGATCGCTCGGATAACATGGACGGTGCTCGCCGGTTGCGGCCGGCGATGCTGTGATTACCAACGGCGGCGCCGGGGTGCTCATCGTAGGTAGTGCCAAGCCACCCCGGCGCCTGCTTTTCGCGGGCGTTCGTCTCACCTCCCTGCGGGCACGACGCCACCCTCGGCGAGCTCCGGACCGGATTGCCCGCGCCCGGCGACCGGCTTCGCCTGCGGGCACTCAGGGCCCGAAACGGCGCGCGCTGTCCAGGGACGGTTTCCATCTCGTGACGTTCCACTCGGCGATCGGCTGCGTGCATCCGGACTCCCCCTCCCGGCCAGGGCCGGGAGACCGCGACGGACATCGCTCGGGCACGTCCTGTCGGGACGGGCACGTTCGACGTCCGCTTTACTCGCCTTCCGTCTCGGGTCGCCGCTCAGCTTCCCAACGCGGACGGCGCTTTACGACAGCGTGGTTTAGCACATCTTGGACGTGTCGTTATCACGATTAATTCCAGAATGGCGGACGTTGTAGGCCGCAACCAGCGAGGCTTCGGGCCAAAGTCCCGGATATCGTAAAGTCCGACATACCGACTACTTCTCGCAAGGCGGGCGGTTGCTCCTGGGGGACGACTAAATTTTTAGGCCGGCTTTAGCTCTGCTCGAACGTACGTCCACGCCGCGCTCGACCGGCGGCGCGCTCGATCTCCAGCACCGCTGTCTCCCCACCGAGGACCGGGGCGAGCGCGAGATAGGCGGCGTGGGGTCCGAGCGTCTCCAGCCCGCCCGCCCGTCCGTGCACGACCTCGTGATGGACGATCCCCCACACCGCGCCCGCGATCGCCTCCGCCACGAGCGGACTCGGTCGCGCCGCGGCCGGCGCGCGGCGCGCCAGCACCTGGGCGAACCCGCCCATCAGCGCAGCCCGCCGGCGCACCCCGGCGGGACCGGTCGCAAAGATCTCCACGAACCCCACGCGTGCGAACACGGGCTCACGGGCCACGTGGCCGAGCAGCTCCTCGACCGCCAGGCACACCGCCGCCGGCCAGTCCGACGCCCCGCGCGCCTCGCGCAGGGCGCCCGCGAGCGCCTGCGCGCTGAGCAGCTCCACCGCGGCCAGAAAGCACTCCTGCACGTCGTCGAACAACCGCTGGAAGCGCTCGGGCTCGACCCCAGCGCGCTTGGCGATCTGCGCGCCGGTGAGCGAACCGTAGCCACCGCGCGCCGCGAGCTGTGCGGCCGCGAGCGCCATCCGCGCGCGCTCGTCTGCCCACGAGCCGCCTCCGGAGCCGGCCAGGCTCGACGCGAGGCCGGCGCGTGCGCCGCTCGCGACCAATCCTCGGCCGCGAGCCCCTGCGCCGGGGTCGTCCACCGAGCCGCCCACGCTCTCAGCGTCGCGCCCGCCCCACTCGCCAGCGCCCAGCTCATCGAGCGCGAGGGCGGCGGGGGCGCGATAGCTGAGCATCCACTCCAGCAGCTCTTCGCCGGCGCCAGCCATCTCCACGGCCCGTCCCTCGAGCAGGCGCGTACGCGCCACGTACCAAAGCCCGTGCACGACCCCGCGCACGAGCACCGGCGAGAGTGTGGCGCCGTCCGGTGCGCGCGCGAGGCTCTGCGCGATCATGCGCATAAACGTCGCTTCGCCGCGCTCGATCCGCCCCAGGGCCGCCGGTCCCACGGCCAGCGCCTCCACCAGCGCCAGCCACGCAGCCCGCGGCCTCGCCACGATCTCCGCGACGAACGCCTCGAACGCCGCGCACAGCCCCGCCCGCCAATCGCTCTCACCGGCGCCGCCCTGCCCGAGCGGGGTGGCGGGGCGGGCGGGGCCTCCATCAACCGACCTCTGCGCCGCGGCGTAGGCGGCTGAGATCCGCCCCACCGCTTCGCCGACAACCGCGTCGTAGGTCGATAGAAAGCACGCCTGCTTGGAGGGGAAGTGCCGGTACAGCGTCTTCTTGGAGACGCCGGCCAGCGCGCACACCTCTGCCACCGTGCTCGCCTCATAGCCCTCCCGTGCGACCGCCTGCACCATCCCCCCGAACAGGCGCCGACGCTGGTCGGCCGCGACCTGCTTGCCGGTCAGACCGCCGGGTCCGCGCCGCCCGTGCGGCAGCTTCTCGTACAGCGCCCCGCCATCCCCGGCCACCCCGCCACACAAGCAGACAAACATCCGCCGAACAACGGACGATAGTCAGTCTCTTAGGACATTAACGGTGACGGGCGAGCCGGTCTCCCAGCTCGCCCGTCAATGCAGGGTCAGGTGTGACCGTGCCTACATCATCCCGCCCATGTCGGGCATGCCACCGCCGCCCGGCATAGCCGGTTCCTTCTCGGGCACCTCGGCGACGATCGCCTCGGTGGTGAGGATGTTCTTGGCGATCGAGGCCGCGTTCTGCAACGCCGAGCGCGTGACCATCGCCGGGTCGATGATGCCTTCGGCGACGAGATCGACGATCTCGTTGGTCGCGGCGTTCAGGCCCTGACCGGTCTTGGCCTTGCGTACGTCGTTGACGACGACCGAGCCCTCCAGGCCCGCGTTCTCGGCGAGCTGGCGCAGCGGCTCCTCCAGCGCCCGCAACACGATGCGTGCGCCGGTCTTTTCGTCGTCGTCGCCCGCGCCGTCGGTGGAGACCGACTTGGAGGCCTGCAGCAACGCGACGCCACCGCCGGGAACGATGCCCTCCTCCAGGGCCGCGCGCGTGGCCTGCAGCGCGTCCTCGACCCGGTGCTTCTTCTCCTTCATCTCGGTCTCGGTCGCGGCGCCGACCTTCACGACCGCCACACCGCCGGACAGCTTGGCCAGCCGTTCCTGCAGCTTTTCGCGGTCGAAGTCCGAGTCGGTGTTGTCGATTTCGCCTTTGATCTGGTTGATGCGGCCCTTGATCGCCTCGGCGTCACCGGCGCCGTCGACGATCGTCGTCGTGTCCTTGGCGACGACCACACGCCGGGCGCGACCGAGCTGGGAGAGCTGGGTGTTCTCCAGCTTCAACCCCATCTCCTCGGTGATCACCTCGCCGGCGGTGAGGATCGCGATGTCCTCGAGCATGCGCTTGCGACGATCGCCGAAGCCCGGGGCCTTGACCGCCACGCCGGTGAACGTGCCGCGCAGCTTGTTGACGACCAGCGTCGCCAGCGACTCGCCCTCGACGTCCTCGGCGATGATCAGCAGCGGCTTGCCCGACTGGATCACGGCCTCGAGCACCGGCAGCACGTCGCGCACGGAACCGATCTTGGAGTTGGCGATGAGGATGTAGGGATCCTCGAGCGTCGCCTCCATACGGTCCTGGTCGGTGACCATGTACGGGGAGATGTAGCCCTTGTCGAACTGCATGCCCTCGGTGAACTCGAGGTCCATGCCGAACGTCTGGCCCTCCTCGACGTTGACCACGCCGTCCTTGCCGACCTTCTCGATCGCGTCGGCGATCACGTCGCCGATCTCCTCGTCGCCGGCCGAGATCGTCGCCACGCGGGCGATCTGGTCCTTGCCGGAGACCTCCGAGGACTGCGAGGCGATATTGCCGACGACCTCGTCCACGGCCTTCTCGATGCCGCGCTTGAGCGCCAGCGGGTTGGCGCCGGCCGCGACGTTCTTCAGGCCCTGCTTGACGATCGCCTGGGCCAGGACCGTGGCGGTCGTGGTGCCGTCGCCCGCGACGTCGTTGGTCGCCGTGGCGACCTCGCGCACGAGCTGGGCGCCCTGGTTCTCGAACACGTCCTCGACCTCGATCTCACGCGCGATCGTGACGCCATCGTTGGTGATTGTGGGGGCGCCGAACTTCTTGTCCAGCACCACATAGCGGCCCTTGGGGCCTAGCGTGACCTTGACCGCGTTGGCGACCGCGTCCACGCCCGCCTCGAGCGCCTTGCGCGCGTCGGCGTCGTACTTGAGCTCCTTGTGTGCCATTTGATTTTGAATCTCCTCCGCGGGCGCATATGGCCCGCGATCCGATTTGGGTTTGGAACTTGCTGCGGTCGCGCCGGGGGACTAGGCGACCTTGGCGAGGATGTCTGACTCGCGCATCACGAGCAGGTCCTCGCCGTCGACCTTGATCTCGGTGCCGCCGTACTTGCTGTAGAGGACCTCGTCGCCCTCGGCGACGTCGAGCGGGATGCGCTTGCCGTCGTCGTCGAGACGGCCGTCGCCCACCGCGAGGACCTTGCCCTTCTGCGGCTTCTCCTTGGCGGTGTCGGGAAGAACGAGACCGGATGCGGTCGTCTCCTCCTCCTCGATCGCCCGCACGATCAGCCGATCGCCCAGGGGCTTGAGCTTCATTTCGTAAACCTCCGCTAGTTAGGGACTTTCTTGGCCATTCTTGGCACTCTCAGGGTTAGAGTGCCAACGGCCCGCAGGCGCCACTATACAAAAGACCTGCGCAGGCCCCAAGCCCCCAAGACCGCGGATCCTCAGTTCTGCGCGCCGCCGAACCCTTTGATCGCCTCGGTCATACCTGCGGGTTTGTCGAGGATCTGCGAGAACCGGACGACGGTGACGATGTCCTCCACCGAGACGGCGCGGCCGTAGATCTGTTCGAGGAAGTTGATCAGCTCCTCGTGACGGCGGAACTCGGGGTTGTCGTGCTTGATGTCGCGGGGGGACAGGTCGGCGAGTTTCATCACCTCGACCTGGTCGATGACCGCCTCGAAGATGCGCTCGCGCGGGGAGTACTGGTAGCCGATCGTGACGAGCACGAGCTGGTTCTTGCGGTACTTGCCCGACTTGTCGCCGAGGCGGATCGTCGCGGTCTTGCGGCCGCGCTTGAGCTCATCGGCAAAGATCGTCGAGTAGAAGTTCAGAACCTGCACCCAGGGCAGGCTACCGATCTTGCGCGTCCAGCAGCTCGATCGCCCGTTCGATCGTCTTGCGCTCGCCGTCGTAGCTGAGCTCGCCCGCAGCCTGACGCAGATCGATCCAGCGCGCCTCGACGATCTCATCGTCGTGGTCGGCCACATCTCCGGATACGTAGCGAAACAGAAAGAACACAACCGACTTTGAGATCGTGCGGCCGTCGCGGCGGTACCAGTAGCGCACCTCACCCAGGTCTCCGATCCGCTGCACGAGGACGCCGGCCTCCTCGCGCACCTCGCGCGTGGCCGCCTGCAGGGCGTTCTCGCCGGGATCGATGTGACCCTTGGGCAGTCCCAGCACCTGCGATCCGTCCGGGGCGCGCCGGACGGGGACGACGACGATCGCCTGCTCGCTCCCGGGCTCGCCGCGAATCACCACGCCTCCGGCCGAGGTCTCCTGGGGTGGACGCGGCCGCTTGGACCGCCGCGCCTTGCTGCTCTCCCGTTTGCCCCCGCCAGACCTCTCCTCGCTACCCGCCCCGGACCTGTCACGCTTTCGCTTTCCCCGCCCGCGGGTGTGCGAGGAGCGCCGTCGATCAGGTTCAGAAGACATAACGATCGAGCGCCCGGACGTCGTGTACCACCAGGCGGCCGCGGCCCTGGGAGATCACCCCCGCGCGCTCGAGCACCGCGAGGAAGCGGCTGGCCGACTCGCGCGATGAGCCGGCCAGCTGGGCGAGGTCGGCCTGGGTCGTAGTGACGAGCACGTCCTTGTCGTCGGCGCCGTCCGGACGCTCCTGAGCGACGAGCTCGGTCAGCACCGCCGCGACCCGGCTCTGAACGGTCTGAAACGACTGGCGCGCGAGCCGCTCGTTGGTTTCGCGCAGGCGCCGGCCCAGCGCGATCGCCAGGCGCATGGAGATCTCTGGGTGTTCGGACATCAGCCTGCGCATGTCGGGGCCGAGCACGGCCACCACCTCGGTCGGCTCGACAGCCTGCACCGTGGCCGAGCGGAGCTCGTCCTCGAACATCGCCAGCTCGCCGAAGATGTCGCCCGGCCCGAACGTGGCCAGCGTGATCACGCGTCCGTCGGAGTGCCCGCGCACCGCGCGCGCACGGCCGGAGCGGACGACGTAGCAGGTGTCGCTGGAGTCACCCTCGCGAAAGACCGTCTGGCCGGCCTCGAACGTCCGGGGCACGGCGAGCTCTGAGATGCGCTGCAGATCGGCGGGCTCGAGCGTCGCGAACACCGGGACGTGCCCGAGCAGCTCGACCACTTCATCCGATCGCATCCCCGCCATAGGACTCCTCGTCAGGACAGGTGGTCGATATTCTGACGTGGACTCACAGTCCAGGCATAGCACACGGCGCCCCGACGGCGCTCGGCGCGGCACTCGGCGGTATCTTCACAGGACGATGGGGTCCTGCTTCAAAGCGCCGGCGGCGCTCACCGCCGGGACGATTGCGCTCGCCGCGGCCGGGACGGTTCTGCTCGCGTCGACGCCGGCCGCGGCGTCCGCGCGCAGCGTCGCGGCGTCGACCCACAGAGCCGGCACATCCACCCACACGCTGCTGCAGTCGCGCGAACTGTGGGCGACCGTCGACGTGTGCAACCCCGCCGACCAGCCCGACACGGTCGGCGTGCGCGGCTCGATGCCGGGCGATGGCCACCCCGAGGACACGATGTACATGAGCTTCCAGCTGCAGTACCTGGAAGCCAAGAGCGACACCTGGATCGACCTGCACGACGGGAGCTCGACGTTCATCGAGATCGGTAGCGCCAAGGCTGCGCGCCAGGGGGGCTGGAGCGTGCAACTGAAGCCCGTCGCCAACCAGCCCGCGTACACGATCCGCGGGGTGGTGACGTTTCAGTGGCGCCACGACGGTCACGTCACGCACGAAACCTCGCGCACCACCCAGGCCGGACACAAGAGCCTCGCCGACGCGGATCCGCCCGACTACACCGCCGCCGAGTGCACCATTCCCTGATCAAGCGCTCAACGTCAGCCGCCGCGGGCCGGAGCTGAAGCCGAGCTCGGTCAGCAGCGGCTCCCAGCGCGAGCCGACCACCGGCTCGCCGTCGATGCGCTCGAGCGCGAGCTTGCCGATGCGCCCGGTGCGGACCGCCCCGGCGAGCGCGTCCAGCGCCACCGCGATCGGATCGTCCTCGCCGGCGTGCGCGTGCTCGCCGCGATCGCCGCTGAGCGTGATCAGGCTGCGACCGCCGCGCTCCAGGAACAGCACGGGCGCGCCCTCGATCAGCACGACATATGCGCCCGCCATGCGCGCTGGGCGAGCGCTCTGCCCGCGCCTGGGCCACGGCAGCGCGGCGCCGTAGGGCTGGGCCGGGTCGGCGGCGGCGAGCACTAGTGGGCGCGAGCGCTCGGGCAGCGAGCGCAGCCGCTCGACGGCGCCGGGCAGCGCGAACTGGGCGCCGCCCATGCCCTCGATGAAGTACCCGCGGCGACACACGCCGAGCGTCTCGAGGTTGCTCAACGTCTCGTACAGGCCCGCGAACCCGCCCGGCACGCGCTCGGCCAGCACCTGCTCGCGGGTGAGAATGCCGTGGCGCTCGAGCAACAGCTCGGCCAGGGCGCGGCGGGGCTCGGGCCCGCTCGGTTCCTTCACCCCAGCCGGCGCGAAGATCGGAGCTGTCAGCGACCAGCGGCCCTGAACCTGTGCGCCTGCGCCGGAGCGACGAGCGCCAAACCGGGTGCGGCGGGTGGCGATTCCCCTGCCCACAGGCGGCCCGGAGCGCTCGCCCCGCGCGAGCGTGAGACGAGACGCCCGCAGCGGCGCCCAGGCGTCGTTGGTGACCTCGCCCGCCCACACCAGATCCCACAGCGCCTCGCGCAGCGCCTCGGCCGGCGCATCGAGCTCGGCGAGCAGGTCGGTGAAGAAGCACGGCCCCCGCGCGAGGCGAGCGCGCAGCAGCTCGATCTCCGGGCGCTCGCCCGTCTCGCCGGCCTCGGTTGCGACCGGCGGCGCGATGCCGGCGCCGGAGGCGCCCCCCGCGGACCTCGGCGGCGGGCCGATCAGCGGGGCTTCGTCACGGAAGTACAGCGCCACCCGGCCCGACCGTCCGAGCGGGCCTGCTCCCACCCACACGACCTCGCCGCTCGCGCACAGCGTGTCCAGCCACGCCGGCGAGTAGGCGCCGGTGCGCCGCGGCAACACATCGCGCTCCCACGCCTCCACAGGCAGCGCGAGCCCCTGCAGCGCCACCAGCACCTCGCGCAGGCGCTCGACTCCCGCGCCCGCGCCGGAGTAACGGTCGACGCCCTGCCAGGCGGGCATGAACGAGGCCAGGCGCGCCTGCTCGACCGGCTCCACTTCCTTGCGCAACACGGCCAGCGAGGCGCGGCGCAGCCGCCGCAGCACCTCCACGTCGCACCACTCGCGCCCACCACCCTGTCCGCGCGCGGGAGATGGCTCGAGGACCGCGCCGGGCTCGAGGACCGGGCCGCCCAAAGGCGCCGGATCTTCGACCTCTGCAGGCTGACCGGCGGCAATCGGCGCGATCGGACGCAACTCGCCCAGCACCAGATCGCCGGCGCGCTCGAGCTCGCGCAACACCGCGCTCGGGTCCACCCGATATCGCTCGCGCAGCTCCTCGACCGTGAACGGGCCGTGGGTGCGGGCGTAGCGCCCGATCAGCTCGCGCAGCGCGTCGGGGACGTCGGCGAGAAATGCCTCGGGCAGGCCACCTGGAGGCGAGACGCCGAGCGCGTCGCGGTACAGCCCCGCCTCGTCGGCGGCCACGTAGCGCTCCCGCCCGCCCACGCGCACGGCGATCGCGCGGCGTTCGCGCACAAGCGCCTGCAGCAGGCCGGCGGCGTCCTGCCCCTCGATCGTGCGTTCGGCGACCTCCGCGCCGGTCAGATCGCCGACGCGGCGCAGCACGTCGTGCAGCGCGTCGCGTCCGGTGGCGCGGGTCAACGGCGAGCGACATTGCAGCTCGTCTTCGATCTGCGCGAGCGCGCCGGGGTCGATCAGCTCGCGCAGCTCCTCGGCGCCCAGCAGTTCGCGCAGCAGCTCGCGGTCGAGCGACAGCGCGGCGGCGCGGCGCTCGGCGGCCGGGGCGTCGCCCTCGTACATATAGGTGGCGATGTAGTCGAACAGCAGCGAGGAGGCGTACGGCGAGGCGGTGGGGGTCTCGACCTCCACGAGCGAGATCTCGCGCGAGCGCAGCCCCGTGAGCAGCGCCTGCAGGCCGGGGACGTCGAGCACGTCCTGCAGGCACTCGCGGTAGGCCTCGAGCACGATCGGGAAATCGGGGTAGCGGCGAGCGATGAGCAGCAGGCTCTGAGCCTTCAGCCGCTGCTGCCACAGGGGAGTGCGCCGGCCCGGGTAGGCGCGGGGGATCAGCAGCGCGCGGCCGGCAGCCTCGCGAAAGCGCGCGCCGAACAGCGCCGAGTCGCCGAGCTCGGACACGATCGCCTCCTGCGCCTCCTCCGGCTCGATCAGCACGAGCTCTGCCAGCGCAGGCAGGGCCGCGCCCGCAGCGGACCCGCCGGCGCCCGCTCCCCTGCGCTCCCGATCGGCGTCTTCGTCAAGGGCGGCGTCCCCGTCGAAGTCGTCGAGGTCGAGATCGGGCAGGTGCACCGCGATGCCGTCGTCGGAGTAGATCGCCTGCGCCTGCACGCCAAGGCGCTCGCGCAGGCGCGCGGTCAGGGCCAGGCTCCAGGCCGCGTGGACGCGGGCGCCGTAGGGGGAGAGCAGGCACAGCCGCCAATCGCCGATCTCGTCGCGAAAGCGCTCGAGCACGATCGTGCGGTCGCTGGGCAGCACGCGGGTGGCCGCCTGCTGCTCGCGCAGGTAGGCGATCAGATTGGCGGCGGCGCGCTCGTCCAGAGCGTAGTCGCGCTCCAACGTCTGCGGGTCCTGCTCGACCGCCCAGCGCGAGAACGCGCCGATCGCCTCGCCCAGCTCGCGCGGGCGCCCGACCGAGTCGCCCTTCCAGAACGGCACCGCGCCGGGCGTTCCGGGGGCGGGGGTGACGATCACGCGGTCGCGGCCGATCTCCTCGATGCGCCAGGCCGAGGCGCCGAGCAGAAACGACTGCCCGGGCCGCGCCTCGTACACCATCTCCTCGTCGAGCTCGCCCACGCGCCGACCGTCGGGCAGCACCACGGCATAGAGCCCGCGGTCGGGGATCGTGCCGGCGTTTGCGATCGCCAGCTGGCGGGCGCCGCGCCGCGCGCGGATCGTGCCGGCGGTGCGATCCCACACGATGCGCGCTCTCAGCTCCCCGAACTCCTTGGACGGGTAGCGCCCGTCGAGCATGTCGAGCACGTTCTGAAGCAGCTCGCGCGAGAGCTCGGCGTAGGAGTGGGTGGCGGTCACGAGGCGGTGCAGGTCGTCGACCCCGACGCAGTCGGAGTCACCTTCCCCCTCGGCCGCGACGGCGATCGCGACGATCTGCTGGGCGAGCACGTCCAGGGCGTTGCGGGGCACGACCGTGGGCTCGATCGCCCCTTCGCGCATGCGCCGCACGAGCACGGCGCACTCGAGCAGATCCCCGCGGAACTTGGGGAAGATGCGCCCGCGGCTGACCTCACCGACGCCGTGCCCGGCGCGGCCGATGCGCTGCAGGCCCCGGGCGACGGACTTCGGCGACTCGATCTGCAGCACGAGGTCCACGGCGCCCATGTCGATGCCGAGCTCCAGCGAGCTGGTCGCCACCAGGCAGGGCAACTGCCCGGACTTCAGCAGCTCCTCGACGACCGTACGCTCCTCGCGCGCGAGCGAGCCGTGGTGTGCACGGGCGATCTCGATCGGCGTCGTGGCGCCGTCAGCGGCCGCGGCGGCTTGAGCCAGCTCGTTCAGGCGCAGCGCGACACGCTCGGCCGAGCGGCGGTTGTTGACGAACACGATCGTCGATGTGTGTTCGCGCACGAGCCGCAGCAGCTCGGGGTAGATCGCCGGCCAGATCGAGCCCCGCAATGACTCGCCTCCGGGCACCGGCTCGAGCGGGTCGGGGACCGGCTCACCCGCGGTCGCGGGGCGGGCGTCCGGTTCGGCCATCGAGTCGACCGGCACCTCGATGCGCACATCCAGCGCGGGGCGCGCGCCGGCGTCGAGGATCGTGACCTGCCGGCGCGGACCGACGAGGTAACGGCCGATCTCCTGCAGCGGGCGCTGGGTGGCGCTGAGGCCGATGCGCTGGATCTCGCGCCCGTGCCCGTGCGCGCGCGCCTGCTCGGCCAGGCGCTCTAGCGTCAGCGCGAGATGGGCGCCACGCTTGGTCGCGGCGACCGCGTGGATCTCATCGACGATCACCGCCTCGACCTCGCTCAGGTTCTCGCGCGCGCGGGAGGTCAACAGCAGGTACAGCGACTCGGGCGTGGTGATCAGGATGTCGGGAGGGTTGCGCAGCATCGCCGCGCGCTCGCGCTGGGGAGTGTCGCCGGTGCGGATGCCGACGCTGATCTCCCGGCCGCCGCTCTCACCATCCCCGTCGGATGCGTCCCGGGCGCAGACACCCTGGATCCCCCGCAGCGGCGCCCGCAGGTTGCGCTCGATGTCGTAGGCCAGCGCCTTCAGCGGACTGACGTAGACGACGCGTGTGCCGCGTCTGTCGCCCGCGTCATGTCGATCCAGATCACCGCCATCGACATGAGTATCTTCATGCCCATCGACATGGTCGCTTGAGCTCAACCGATCGAGCGCCCACAGAAACGCGGCGAGCGTCTTGCCCGAGCCGGTGGGCGCTGACAGCAGCACATTCTCGCCGCGGGCGATCGCCGGCCAGGCCAGGGTCTGGGCGGTCGTGGGGCCGGCGAACGCACCCGCAAACCACCCGCGCACGCGTGGGGAGAAGCTCGCCATCGGATCTGCAGCGGGCACGATTTGAGGCTAGCGATGCGCGCGCACGGCCGGGGCGTTGGCGTCGCTGAGGGCGCCCTGCAGGATCGCGGTGTTGACGCCGGCCGGAGCGGGCAGGTCGAATCCCGCGTCCAGGGCGCGCTCCAGCGCCGCGCCCTGGGCGCCGGCGCAACCATGCACGGCCGGCGCCGCGAACGAGTTGTCCACGAGCGAGCTCGCGCCGATCGCGGTGAGGTTGTATTCGTCTTTGACGCTCGTGTGCGCGACGCGCCCGCGGATCGGCCGGTTCGGCGGCGGAGGGTGGGTGCTACCGGTGGTCAGGGCGAGCACGATCGGGTGCGCGTCCGAGCCGATGTAGAACGGGTGGGCGTTTGCGCCGGCGCGGCAGCTGGATTGCAGGAACGGGTTGTCGAGCGCCACCTTCACCGGCAGCGTGAGCGCGATGCCGGAGCGTTCGATCAGGTTCTGGATGTCGATGCCGATCGCGCTCGCGGGCGCTGCCAGCTCGATCGCGATCGTGAGCTCGTTCGCGGCGGGAGCGGCGGCCAGGTAGCGCTGAAGGCGCGCGCGCAGCGCGCTCGGCAGCAGGCTCTGATCCAGCGCGCCGCGCAGCCCGCCGGGCACAGGCTCTGAGGCGAGCGAGAACGCCGGTCCGCGCGTGGGGGCGAGGAAGCGCTCGCCCACGACTTCGCGCCCGGCGCTTTCGATGACGTGCACCCCGCCCTGGAACACGACCGGGCTGGTCAGTGGGATGGTCCTCGAGCCGACCGTGAGCTCGCCGCCGCTCGCTCTGCTGTACAGGCACAGGTCGGTCGCGCGCTCTCCGAGAGGGCAGCGGGCGAACTGGGCATAGTCCTCAGAGCTCGAGCCCCCGCCAAACGCCAGCCAGCCGCCGAGCGCGGCCAGGAGCAGCGCCACCAGCGCCGGCGCGACCCGTCTCATCGACGGGCGCTCCGTCCCCCCCGCCCGCGGTGATCGCCGAGCGAGCGTCCGCCGTGCTCAGCGTTGATGCGTCCGCGGCGCTTGGCGGGCGCGAGCCGGTGGCGAGGACAGCCGGTGACGGCGATCCGGGTCGTCTTTGCGAGCACGGCGCCGTCGTGAGCTGAGATCTCGCTCGGCATGTACAGCGACCGGCCGCACATCATCCCGTGCGCACGGGCCGGCAGGTTCGCGGCGAACACCGAGTCCGGACCCTCGGGGAACTTGGCCGCGAACGAGTCGACCGGGATGTCGGGGATCGAGTTGAACGTCGCGCTGATGAGACCGTGCTGGATGTCGAGGTTGCCGTCGAGGTAGAGCGCGATCCCTTCGCCCGAGAGCACGAACACGATGTCGGGCAGCGCTTCGCCGCCATGGGAGACGAGGTATGCGGACCCGGTGAGCGGATGGGCGAGCACGCGCGTGTGCGCGTCGCCGATCCCCACGCGCGAAGCCGCCGGGCAGGCGGCGGGGTCGCCGTCGAACGTGGCGGCGGGGCAGGCGTGTCGCAGGGTGCTCCGCCGGGCCGCCAGCTGCGCCGGCAGGATCAAACGTACGCGCCCGATGTTGGCCTGGCCGGCGCCGGAGGAGATGCGCAGGCTCAGGCCGGCGCCCCCCGAGCGGCTCGTGCGCGCGGGTGTGTAGGCGGTGAGCGCCGGCTTGAACGGCAGGCTCGCGCAGCCGGCCACCGCGAACGGGCTGGACACGGCCACAGCGGCGCCCGCCGTGGAGGTGAGCGTGCCGTCGACCGCCGCCGAGGCGCAGTCGGTGGGATCGAGCACGAACCCCGGCCGGTCGATGCGCAGCGCGATCGTGCGGATGTCGAGCGGCACCCCGTCGAGGATCGTGAGCAGCGGGTCGGAGACGATCTGCAGCTGCGCGGTGTGCGGGTCAACAGTTACACGCGCGCGCGCGAGGAAGCGGCCGAGTGAGAACGGGCCGGCGCGCACGTCGAACGCGATCTCGAGCCCCAGCGGAGCACCCTCGTAGGGGCCGGTCAGATAGATCGTGCCGGCCGGCGCCGAGTAGGGATCTGAGCCGGGACCGAGCGCGAGCGCAGCCTGCCCGAGCTCGCTCGCTTCAGGGCATTCCCCGGCGGTCGCCTGCGCTTCGGAGCAGCGGGGGACGGACGCGAGCGCCGCGGTCAGCCCGGGCGGTCCGGTCACGCCGATGCCCGCGAGCTGCTGTTCGCCCGATGCGCGCGAGACCGTGACGGTGAACGGCGTGGACGCCCCCGCGCGAGCGTCGCTTACGCCGGAGGTGAACGCGGGGGCGAACGGGTGGGCGCAGCCAGAGGCGATCGCGAACGTGCTCGCGCGTTGCACCGCTTCCCCGCCGCTCCACGGAGTCAGCTGGGCGGTGGCGATGTAGGCGCCACAGGCGGCGGGTGTCTGCAGCGGGGCGCGGGGACCGCCGAACAGGCGCACCCGGACCTCCGCCACCGGCAGCTGCGGCGCGCCGGCGAGGGTCAGCGTCACCCGGCCGGTGCTCGGGTCGAGCGCCGCGGTCGCATCGAGGTCCACCGCCACCCCGTCGCCGGCGGCGGTCAGATAGAGGCCGACCAGCGATCCGCTGAGCGCGTTTGGCTGGGCGAGGTAAACGCCGCCGCGCAGCGGCTGTTCCAGCAGCGGCGTGACCACTTCCATTTCGCCGAGCTTCGACGCTTCCGGGCACGACACCGCTGCGCCGACGGGCGTGATCGCGCACGCTTCCAGGCCCCCGGCCGCGGCGGGGGAGATCGCCATGCCCGGCGGCAGCGTCAACGTCAGCTGGCGCAGCTCGGCCTGAGCGAGCCCGCTCCAGCCTTCTTCGTGGGGGAGCTTCAGATCGACGTTCAACCCGCTCGGGGATTCGGCCGCGACCGCCGCCGGTTCGGGGGTGGCTTCGAGCGTTGGATCGAACGGCAGCGATTCGCAGCCGGTCACGGGCGCAAGCGTCGCCGGCGCCGTCTTCACGGCGACTTCGGGGGACTGCCACGAGGTGGCTCTGAGCGTCGTTTCCAGCGGTTCGCCGGTGCAGGATCCGGGGAGCGTCAGCAGCGGAGCATCGGTCGCTTCGGTCGGGCAGTCGAAGTCGTATTTTTCGGTGCTCGAGCCAGATTCCAGGTTTTCTATTTCGAACTTTTCTTGTTCGATCGCTTTCTGCACCGTGCCGCTGGACGCGCAGACGCCCCGCTGGGCGTCGTGGCTAGGGTCGGAGGGATCGCCCCACAGCGTCAGCCGCAGGCCGTAGATCGAGACCGCCTGGCTGATTTCGCTCACTTCGACGGAGAGGCCGTCGTCGCCGGCGCGGATATGGCCAACGATGTGCATGACCAAACCGACGCCGCCGGCGTCGACGCCGAGCTCGGCCGGCACTCCTTCGGGCGCCTGCATGGCGTAGACGGCCGCTTTGACTTTTTCGCCCAGGCCGCTTACGTAGATCGTCACGACCCCCACGGCCGCCGCGGCCGGACAGCCGCCCCCCGTGCTCGGCCTCGTCTCCAGCTCCGCCTCGGCGCACTTTTCCACGATCGCGGCGGGATCGACGACCAGCCCCGCGGGCAGGTTGAGCGTCAGATCGCGTGGATTGCCTGAGATGCCGGCAAAGACTTTCGGTTCGCCGGTGGCGACCTTTTCGCCCCTGGCGTTTTTCTCGTAGCTTTCTTCTTCGCGTGCAGTGTGCTGGAACATCACCGTAGTCGTCAGCGAATCCGGGTGCGAGCCGGCCTGATTGGCGGGCCAGTCGCCGCCCGCTTCGAGCGTCTGGCCGAACGCTTCGACGCCGAAGCCCGTCGCCCACGCCGTCCTTGCCAGCACACACGCCAGCGCGAACACGGCGAGCAGCAGTACACCGACCGCGAGTGCGGGCTGGACGATCGGCGCCCGTCGCAACAGAACCAGGGCGGTCATCGCCGGCGCCCTTTCGGCTTGCGGCTTGGCCTGTACAGCCGGCGAGCACGGGCTTCGCAGGCGTGCCGCTTTCGCTCCACTCGCCGCTTCCGGCACTTGCCGAGGGCTTTGGCGAGCCGCTGGGCTCTCGTCGGCGCCGGCTTGGCCGTGGTCGACGACGACGCGACCAATACGTCGCCCATGCCGGCGAACGTCAGGCTGGACGGGGATTCGAACACCTGGCCCATCGGGGATTCGGGGCGACAGGATTCTTCGGCGCACGGGGACGGGGTTGGCACGGGATTCTGCGCGGCGATCCCGCCGTCGATGCGGGCGTCGTACAGGTCCACGTTGTCGTCCCGGTCCTGCCCCACGAGCGACTGGCGCGTGAAGAAGAACACGTCGTCGCCATTTTCGCTCGCGTCGCCGAAGTACGAGGGACCATCGCTCTGGCCGGAGGAGATCAGGTACAGGCAGCCGCCGGACTTGGGGTCGAAGGCCGGGCTGCCCGTTTCGCACGAGTCCGGTTCGCCCGGATACGCGCCGGCCCGCTCCCACTCGTACACGTCCATCTGGCCGTTGGTGTCGGCCGGGACAAGCGCTTCTTCGGTTTCGAAGAACACGCGGTCGCCGTCGTCGGAGAGGTTGCGGGTCAGGAACGCGTTGCGCGGAGCCGGGGCCGCGGCCAGCGAGCCGTTGACCTTCGTCAGGTAGGCGCTGTCGACGGCCGGCGCTCCTCGGAGGTTGCACGACACGCACGCCGGGTTCTCCGGCGACAGCGGGCGTTCGGCGTCGTATAGATACAGCTCCGTTTGGCCGGCGTTTTCGTAGCTCGTCAGCTTTGCGATCGAGCTGAACAGCAGCGTGCTTCCGCCCGGCGTCACGCGCGAGCTCTTCTCCCCTCCAGCCGGCCCACCGCCTTCCGATGCGCCTTCGTCATAGCTGCGCCAGTCGAATTCATCCTGTGTTGAGCCAAGATTTGACCCCAGCAGCCGGGCGATGAACGTCGTTGCGGCGGGTTCGCCGGCGCCGTCATGCCACAGATAGAGATTGTCGGCGCCCGCCTGTGCCGCTTCTTCGTTGCCGTTCTCGTTGCTCGCGAGCTCATCCGTGGCGACGAAGTACACGTACGAGCCGTCGTCGGACATGCCGAGTGTCCCGACCACGCCGGCGGACCCGCTCGCCAGCGGTTCCCGGGCTTCGGCGAGCGCTTCGGGTTCGGGCCTGTCGCTGCGCTCGAAGCTTTCGACGTTGAAGCGGTACAGCGCTTCCCCTTCGGTGTAGAGGACGAACGAGCCGCTCGGCGTGGCCGCCCGCCAGTACGCCGGTTCGTCGCCGGCCGAGACCTGCACCGTCCGCCCCGCTTCCGGTTCGCGCATGTACACCGTTCCGCTTCCAGACGCCGTGAAGAAGGCGCGCGCGCCGTCTTCGGAGATCGTGTTCTGGGTATAGGACTCGCCCGTCGACCCGCCCGGCCAATTGGGCACAGCAGGTCCGCCGGGACCGGCGACCGCTCCTTCTGCGGGCGCTTTGCCGTCGGCCAGCGCGCCGGCCAGCGTGACCGCGCCCGTCGCCTCATCCCACTCGTAGAGGTTGTACGCTCCTTCGGCCGCATTCGGGGTCAGCTGCGCCTTGGTTTCGAACAGGATGTGCGCATCGTCAGGCGTCGCGTCGACGAAGCTGAGTTCGCCCTGTGAGCCGAGGTTGGCCGCGACGAGCCGGGGCGAGCCGCTCGTAGACGTGTCGAACTCGTACGCATTGCGCACGGGCATCCCGGATTCCCACGGTTCTTCGGCGAGCACCAGCGATTTGGCGAGGTCTTCGCTCAGCCCCCTGACATAGTCGGTCGTGCCCGGCGCCGCTTGAGGAAGAAGGCCCTGCGTCCTCCATCCACCGTCGTCGACGAAGCGCGTGCTCACATAGGTCGGAGCCAGTCCCGCAGAGCCGGCCGCCCCGGGGAAGGACGCCACGGAGAAGAAGCTGACCGCTTCGCCTGACGGCGCCGCCTGCACGATCCCAGGCTCCCCGGCCGCGTCGGTCAGATTTTTTTCGACGGGCGAGACCTGCTCGTACGCGCGGCAGTCGGGCAGCGCCGAGGCGTAGGCCTCCTGCCCCCTGACCCGTTCGTTGGGACACCCTTCCGCACGCGCGACAGAGACCGACGTCGCAGCAATTGCGCACGCGACCACGACACCCGCCATCCCCCAGCGGGTGCGCGCACCCTCCAACCTGGCTTTCCGAGCCCCCAACCTGGAGCCGAGTCTACTTGCCTCACAGCCGATCGTGCGCCTCACAGCCGATCGGCGTCATCTTTGGCATCCCCAACGACCGGAGGGCCGGTTGCCCAGCCCTCCGAGTCTGCTCCCTATGTCTTGCAGCGGCTAGTCGCCCAAGCCGTAGTACCAGGTCGCGCCTTCGTTCGATCCGGTCAGCTTGACTTTGGCTGCGCCCTCCAGCGAGGCGCTGTTTTCGCCGATTTTGAAATGACTTTTGGCTTTGGTGGCCACCTGTTCGTGTTCGCTGAGCGCTTCTTCGGGATTCTTGACTTCGACGTCCTGTTTGCCGGTCACCGTATACGAGCCGGCGGGGATCGGGCATTCGCTGCCAGCGTGCCGAATCGTGATTTTGCCGACTTCTTCGCCGCTGCCGGTCCCGGTCATCACCGCTTCCGGTTTGCCCGGTGTTTCGAGTTTCCCGGTCAGCGACGCGGTGAACGGGAGTTTGATTTCATGTTCCTCGGTTTCGGTTAGCTCGCAGTCGGCCGGTTCGGTCTCTTTGCAGCCGGACAGCTTCATCGTGCCTTTGGCTTTGCCTCCGGCTTCCAGTTCCTCCGCGATGCTGTTCGAGCCGCATTCGAACCCGGCTTCCGCCCCGTTGAGGTCGGCGACGAGCTCAGCCGTGCCGCCCGTGCCCGATGCTGTCTGTTTGGTGCCGCCCATTTCTTCGTTGTTGCTGCCATAGCAATACGCCCAGTGCGTCGGGCCCGTTACCCCACATTTCTTTGGTCCTTCCGCCCCTGCCGACGCCAGCGCGAACGCGCTGACCGCCGATACGACCAGGAGCCCCACAGTGATCGATCGGAATCGTTTCATGTCCGGAACGTATCACATAGTGCGCAAATACGCACCTTGGCTCGTGGCGGACGACACGCGCCGACCGAATCTCGATCGAGGGTCTCAACCGCCGAGGGCAGCGCCCGCCTGCGAACACGGCCACCGCGACCTGCTCCCAGTCCCCAACATCAACAACCCCAACCCCCATCCGTCCCGATCAAAGCCACCGGTTCCAGCCGGGGATAGGGCAGCCCCGGACTCGGACCCACGACGGGGCCCATCGCGATCGGAGTCGCCGCCACGTGGTCGCACGCGCGCACCCGCACCGTCCCCTGCACCAGCGCCACGCTCCCGCCGCTCAACGCGTCGCGCACCTTGGCCGGATCGGTCGAGCGGGCTTTGGCGATCCCCTGGGCGATCAGCTCGATCTGGTTGAACGCGTCCCCGGCCGCGCCCCCGTCCGCCACCGGCTGACCCAGCGACATCAGCTCGCGGGCCTCGGGCGTGCGGTAGATCGTCGCCGACGGGTAGTACGTATAGCCCTCCACGCCCAGCGGCAGCCTGGGCATGCGCGCGAGCGTGCGGTAGTCCATCACGCCGAACAACCGCCTTTGCGGCGCGAACAGGCCCAGCGGCAGGCCCTGCGCCACCAGCCTGACCGCGTCGCCTTCGATCGCCGTCGAGTACACCGCGTCCGGGCGTGCCGCCAGCAGCCGCTCGATGTAGGGGACGTAGTCGCTTGCGCCGCTGGGCAGGTACTGAACGCTTACGATCCGCTGCCCGCTCGCCGATCCCGGGGGGCCGTTCGCCAGCGCCCGCGCAAACGCCGCCGTGACCTGGCGACCGTAGCTGTAGTCCTCGCTGACGATCGCGATCCGCTTCCAGCTCGGATGCGCGCGCACGTACGCGGCCGCGCTCTGGCCCTCGATCGCGGTCGTGGGGATCGTGCCGAACGCGTACACCTCCGGCCCGCCCGCGAACGCGCTCGGATCGGCCACCCCCGCCGCATACACCACGTGACTCGGATCGGCGACCGACCGGGCGACGCTTTCGCCGACGGCGCTCGCACACGTCCCCGCCAGGAATTTGACGTGGTCTTCCCCGATCAGCGCGCGCGCCTGTTCCACGCCCACGCTCGGGGTCGCGCGATCGTCGCGTACGATCAGCTGCAACCGGTGCCCGTCCACGCCCCCGCGCGCGTCCAGCACCCTGACGGCCAGCTCGGCGCCCGCCACGTATTCGCGCGCGGCCGCCGCGCAGAACCCGCTCAGCGAGGCCAGGTACCCGATCTTCACCGGCGCTCCCGCCGGGACTTCCGCTTCGCTTGCCGGGTCCGATTGCGAGCCGCAACCGGCCAGTACGAGCGCAAGCGCGAGCACCGCCGCCGCCCCAATTCGGGAACAAGTGTTTATGATCGTGTGACCGCCCCGATGCGGATATGATGAACGCTCAGACAAGTGGAGTCTTTCCTGCCGGGATCGGCCTCCTGCAACCAGCACACCGAAACGGATCGTAATGCCCAGAACGAGAGTGACCGCCCCCAAAGCCGCCAGGCCGCAAGAGTCCGCCCCCACGGTGCCCAACCTGCGCGAGTCGCGCTACTCGCAGTCGCTCGAGCGTGGCCTTGCCATCCTCAGCTGCTTCACCGCCGAGCGCCCCACGATGGGCATCGCCGACATCGCCGACGCGCTCGGCATGAGCCGCTCCACGACCCACCGCTACACGATCACGCTGGTCGCGCTCGGCTACCTGGAGCAGGGCCCCTCGCGCAAGTACCGCCTCGGGATGCGCGTGACCGACCTCGGCATGTCCGTGCTGAACTCGATCGGCCTGCGCGAGCAATCCCGCCCGCTGCTGACCGAACTGCGCGATCGCACCGGCTACAGCGCCGGCCTGTCCATCCTCGACGGCGTCGCCATCCTCTACGTCGACCGCGCCCGCAGCTTTCGCCCCGGCCAGAGCAAGCTCGAGCTCGGCCTGCACCCCGGCTCGCGCCTGCCGGCCCACGCCACCGCGATGGGCAAGCTGCTGCTCGCAAACCTCGCCGAGTCAGAACGCGAGGAGCTGCTCGCCGAGCTCACCCAGACCAAGCACGGGCCCAACACGATCACCTCCAAACGCGCGCTGCGCGAGGAGCTCGAGCGCGTGCGCGCAGAGCAATTCGCGACCAACGACGAAGAGCTCGCCGCGGGGCTGCACGCGATCGCCGCCCCCGTGCGCGACTCGACCGGCGTCGTCGTCGCGGCCGCGAGCATGTCCGCCCACACCTCGACGATCTCCTCCGGCGAGCTGATCGACGCGCTCGGCCCGTACCTGATCTCGACGGCAGATCAACTCTCCTCGACCCTCGGCTATCACGACGGCGAGTAATCGCATAGCCTGCGGGCCGATGACGGTCCGAACGCTCCTAACCCTGCCGTGCGCGGCGCTGCTCGCTGTCGGCCTGGCCGCATGCGGGACCAGCACCACCTCGACGAGCAGCTTCCACGGCGAACAGCAACAGGTCGCCAAAGCCGTCGCCCGCCTGCAGAGCCACGCGAGCGCCCTGGAAGCCAAGAAGATCTGCGGCGAAGACCTCGCCGCCGTGCGCGTCGCCCAGCTGCAACGCTCTTTGGGCGGCTGCAAGAAGGCGCTGGAATCCCAGCTCAAACAGATCGACAACTTCGAAGTGACCGTCGAGTCGGTCACGATCCTCCGCGCCGGCAAGACCGCCACCGCCCGGGTCAAGGGCACCTACGCCGGCAAGCAGGCGATCCAGACGATGTCCTTCGTGCGCGAAGGCGGTACTTGGAAGGCGTCAGGGGTCAGCTAAAGCATTCTCAGCTGGACGAGAGTCGAGCAGAGCAAGGACGCAGGGAGCGTGGCGTGCTAGGCACGCGAGCGACTGAGGACGCAGCTATGCGAAGGCTCTCGTTCAGCTGAGCGCTCTGCCGTACTGCCTTTCGTAGTACTCCCGATACTCGCCCGAGCGGATCGGACCCCACCACCACTCGTTCTCGCGGTACCACGCGACGGTCTGCGCCAGGCCGTCCCCGAAGCGCACGCGCGGCTCCCAGCCCAGGGCTCTGACCTTCTCCGAAGACAGCGAATACCGCCGGTCGTGCCCCGGCCGGTCGCTGACGTACTCGATCTGATCCTCTGAGGCGCCGGTCAACTCGATGATGCGCTTGACGACCTCGATGTTCGCCTCCTCGTCGGGCCCGCCTGCGTTGTAGACCTCGCCCGCCCTGCCGTGTTCGAGCACGTGCCCGATCGCGCGGGCGAAATCGGTCGCGTGGATCCAGTTTCTGACCTGCATCCCATCCCCGTACACCGGCAGCCCGTCGCCGTGCAGCGCGTTCAGCACCATCAGCGGTATGAGCTTCTCCGGGTACTGATACGGCCCGTAGTTGTTCGAGCCGCGCACGATGCTCGCCGGCAGCTCATAGGTGTGGTGGTAGCTCTGCACGAGCAGATCCGCCCCGGTCTTCGTCGCCGAGTACGGCGAGGACGGCCGCAGCGGCGACTCCTCCGTGAACGTCCCCTGCTCGATCGAGCCGTACACCTCGTCGGTGGACACCTGCACGTAGCGCAGCTCGCGCTCGCGGGCCGCCTCCAGCAGCACGTAGGTCCCGAGCCCGTGCGTCCTCACGAACGCGTCGGGTTCGGCGATCGAGCGGTCGACGTGGGTCTCAGCGGCGAAATTGACGATCGCCTGCGCCGCGCCGATCGGCGAGCCCCCTTCGCCCTCGAGCGCCTGCGCGACCGCCTCGGGGTCCTCGATCGCGCCGCGCACGAACTCGAACTTCGGATCGTCCTTGAGATCCTGCAGGTTCTCCTCGCGACCGGCATACGTCAGCTTGTCGAGGACGCGCACCTCATCGCCGTGCTCCTTTACGCGCTGGCGCACGAACGTCGAGCCGATGAACCCGGCGCCTCCACAGACCAATAGCTTCACGCGCGCATCATCCCAGCTCGGGCCGCCATGTACCCCGCCAGCCCGTCCTGCCACGGCGGCATCGGCAGCACGTCCTCGCGCTCTGACTCAAGCGCCGACCACGCCGGACGCGGCGCCGGGCGCGCCATCTGCTCGCTGGTCGCATCCTCCACGCGGCACTTGACCTCGGCCTGACGGAAGATCTCCTTGGCGAACCCGTTCCACGACACCTGCCCGCCGCCGGTCAGGTGCACGAGCCCAGTGACCCCGCGCTCGAGCAGCCCCAGCAGCGCTGGCGCCAGATGGCCCGACCACGTCGGCGAGCCGATCTGATCGGTCACCACCTGCACCGCCTCGCGCTCTGACGCCAGCCCCAGCATCGTCTGCACGAAATTCTTCCCGTCCACTCCGTACAACCACGCCGTTCTTGCGATCGCGTGCCTGGGCGAGGCCGCGCGCACCTGTTCCTCGCCTTCGAGCTTCGTGCTGCCGTACACCGACCTCGGCCCGGTCGGGTCGGACTCGACATAGGGCCGCGGCCGCCCATCGCCGTCCAGCGGCGCCTGCCCGTCGAACACATAGTCGGTCGACACGTGCGCCATGCCGATACCAGCGCGCGCACACGTGCGCGCGAGATTGCCGGCACCGTCGGCGTTTACGGCCCGTGCGGCATCCGGGTTGCTCTCCGCCCCGTCCACATCGGTCCAGGCCGCGCAGTTGACGAGCCCGTCCAGCCCCCCCGCTTCGCCGGCCACGCGCTCGAGCACACCCTCGACCGAGTCCATGTCGGTGATGTCGATCTCCGGCAGGTCCACCCCCACCAGCTCGTGCCCCGCGCGCGCGCCCACGCGCAGCACGTCGTGGCCCAGCATCCCCTGGGCGCCTACTACCAGTACCCGCATGACAGGTCTCGCCGCCTCACAGAATGGAGATGTCGGAGTTGTCGCCGACCATGAAACGGTAGGCCCGCGGCTGCCCGTCCGAGCGGCGCACGCTCACGTTGCGCCCGAGCAGCGAGGACTCCATGCGCCCATCGAGGTCGCACACCGAGGAGCCCTCCAGCAAGATCGAGTGCTCGACCTCCGCCCCGGCGATCTTGCAGTTCTCGCCGATCGCGGTATACGGGCCTATGTAGCAGTCGCGCAGTCGCGCGCCGGCACCGATCACCGCCGGCCCGCGCACGGTGGTGCGCTGCAGCGTCGCCCCCCGCTCGATCACCACGCGCCCGTCCACCTGCGAGTCGACCAGCTCCCCGTCGATCCGCTCGATCAGGTTGTCGAGGATCAACCGGTTGGCCTCGAGCATGTCCTCCAGCCGCCCCGTGTCCTTCCACCACCCGCGCACGACATGCGGCTCCACGCGCTTACCGGCATCCACCAGGTGCTGGATCGCGTCGGTGATCTCGAGCTCTCCGCGCGCCGAGGGCTCGATCGCGCGCGCCGCGTCGTGGATCTCCGCCGTGAACATGTACACGCCCACCAGCGCCAGATCGGTCTTCGGCTCAGACGGCTTCTCGACGAGCGCCACCACGCCGCCGATCTGCCCGTCGGGGGCCGGCGCGAGCTCGGCCACCCCATAGTGCTCGGGGTCGGGCACGGGCGTGAGCAGGATCAGCGCATCGGGCGAGTGCTCTTCGAACGCCGCCACCAGATCCCGAATCCCGCCCTGCAGCAGGTTGTCGCCCAGGTACATCACAAACGGGCTGCCCCCGAGGAACGGCTCGGCCGTCAGCACCGCGTGCGCGAGCCCCAGCGGCTCGTCCTGGACGATGTAGGTGATCCGCACGCCGAACTTGCTCCCGTCGCCCGCGGCGGCTTCGATCTCCGGCCCGGTCTCGGGCGCGATGATGATCCCGATCTCCTCGATCCCCGCCTGCGCCATCGCCTCGATGCCGTAGAACAGCACGGGCTTATTGGCCACCGGCACGAGCTGCTTGGCGCTCGTGTGCGTGATCGGCCGCAGTCTCGTGCCCTTGCCGCCGGAGAGGATGAGGCCCTTGAGGTCTGGCATTGCGAGGTGGAGCGTAGCGGGCGGGGGTGGGAACGGTTGTAGCGCAGGGACGGCGAGCTCGTCGATGACTTGGAAGGCCGCGCCCAGCGCGGCCGGTTACGCCGCCCGGAGGGCGGCTATCCCATCAAAACGCGGACACGGATGTCCGCGGATCTAATACACCCCGCCCAGCTTGCGGTGATCCCAGGTGGCTCGGCGCCGCTCGACGAACTCCAGGCCGACGCGCTTGGCCGCCTGGGCATTGACGGCGGCCAGGGCCTCTGGGGGGAGCCCGGGTGGCGGGTCGGTGCCTCGGGAAACGGAGTTTCGCAGGAGGATGGCGGCGCCCAGCGGAGCCACGGTCTCGATGTCACGGTGGATGACGACGTCGCACTCGAGCACCGCTCCGCGCAGCTCCTCATACGTCTCTGCCGCCTCGACCTGCAGCGTCGCGCGGGGGTCTCTTTCGAGGTTCTTGACCTTCTGCGAGCTGCCGTACGTCCACGCCCACACGCGCGGGCCGGGCTCGTCCTCAGGCGCCTCGCGCAACACGTACCACAACGGCATCACGTGGGGCCAGCCGCGGGGGCCGATGCTCGCGCAGGTCACGGTCCGCTCCTCGGACAGGAACGCGGCGACCTCCTCGTCGGTCATCTTGATCTGCTCGCGGCGACTCACGATGGGAGCGTACCGTCCGTGCAGTCGGCGCGGCGGGAGAATCCCGCCGGGCGCCGTCGATCAGCTCGCTTGGATCGGCTCAGTGGACGATTTCGCCGATCTTGCCGTGCCGTACCCGGCGGACCAGGTGTCGTTGTTGGAATCCGGCCACGATTCCCTCCGGTTTGGCGCCTGCTTCTTTGAGCGCGAAAGCGGGACCAGATAATCCGCGAAAGCGGGAATCGAAGGACCGCGAAAGCGGTATTGTGTATGCATGTCGTCCCTTGGCTATGTGCCCCGCCTAGCCGATGCACGCTTGGGCGAGCTGTTTGCGGAGCTGCCGGCTCTGATGATGGTCGGTCCCCGCGCGACCGGGAAGACGACGACGGCACGTCGACACGCGCGAACGATTGTGCGCCTGGACAGCGAAGCGGAGGCGGAGATCTTCCGTGCCGACCCCGATGCCGCGCTGCGCGCTCTGCAAACGCCCGTGCTGCTCGATGAGTGGCAGGCGGTTCCGGGCGTGCTCGGAGCCGTCAAGCGAGCCGTCGACGACGAGCGTGGCGCCGGGCGCTTTCTGCTCACCGGCAGTGTGCGCGCCGATTTGGCCACGCCGACCTGGCCCGGGACGGGGCGGATCGTGCGTGTGTCGATGTACGGGCTGACCGTGCGCGAGATGACCGGTCAGACGGCCGGCCGGCCTTTCCTCGACAGGCTCGCGCTCGCGGACATCGACGTGTTTTCGCCATCGACGGATCCCCCCAACGTGATGGACTACATCGAACTGGCGTTGCAAGGCGGCTTTCCCGAAGCGGCGCTCCAGCTCGCGGGCGCGAACCGGCGCACGTGGCTGGAAGGCTACGTCGAGCAACTCCTCACCAGCGACATCCAAACATCTTACGGCCACCGCGATCCACGCCTATTGCGTCGCTACTTCGAGGCGCTCGCACTCAACAGCGCCGGTATGGCCGAGAGCCGGACCCTGTACGAAGCCGCCGGCGTCGACCGCAAGACCGCCCTCGCATACGAACGCCTGCTGACGAATCTGCTCGTGCTCGAAACGATCCCGGCATGGACGAGCAACCGACTGACACGGCTGATCAAGGCGGGCAAGCGCTACCTGGTGGACTCATCGCTGATCGCCGCGCCGCTGCGCCTGGACCAGACGGCGATCCTCCGCGACGGCGATCTGCTCGGTCGTCTGCTGGACACATTCGTGGTAGCGCAGATACGCCCCGAGATCGAGCTCAGCCAGGCACGACCGCGCATGCACCACCTGCGCACCAGGGACGGCGGACACGAGGTGGACCTGATCGCCGAACTGCCGGCCAACAACGTTCTCGCCATCGAGATCAAGGCCACCGCCGCCCCCAAGGCATCCGATGCCAAGCACCTGGTCTGGATGCGCGACAAGCTCACAGACCGATTCATCGCCGGCGCCATCCTGCACAGCGGCCCCCGCCCGTTCCGACTGGCCGATCGAATCTTCGCGCTGCCGATCTACACGCTGTGGGAGTGAGGATCCGCTCCCAAGAAGACCCACTTGTGCGCTTTAGCTGTCACCGTGCGATCGCGCCTAAGTCTGCCACCGGGCGCGTAACGACGGGCTACGCCGTCAGCACGGCCTTGGCGCCGCCGCTGCGAAAGTGTTCGTGCAGGACGCTCGGAGCGTGGTCGAGCGGCGCGACGGTCGTGACGACCTCCTGCGGGCACAGGCGGCCATCGCGCATCAACTCGAGCACAGCGGGCATCAGCGCGCGGGCGTGGGTGCGGCCGAAGTGCAGGGTGACGTTGCGGACGTACATGTGCAGGGCGGGAACCTTGGCCGTGTGCTCGAAGCTGCCCGAGCTCGAGCAGACGCCGTCGGCGGCCACATGCGTCAGCGCCGTGGACAGCCCGTCGACGGTGGCGTCGATCACGAGCGGAAACGAGCGACGGCGCAGCCGGCGCGGGCGCAGCGTCTCGATGCCCAGGCGCTGCGCGTGAGCGCGCACGGCAGGGCGGTTGTCGGCCAGCACGATCCCGCCCGCCCCAAAGGCGCGGGCGATCAGCGCCGTGTACAGCGGGAGGCTGCCGCCGAACGGCGAGCGCTCGTCCAGGGCGCCCAGGATCAGGATCTCGGCGCCCGGATCGGCCTGCAGCAGCGCCGGCAGGTGCGGGGCGATATGGCGGTACGCGTCGCACACGTTGTCGGCCACGCTGGCGGCCGCCACGGGATCGATCCCCTCCGGGAGCGGGACGAGCATCGCGTCGGCGTAGGGCACCGCGAGCTCGTCGGAGAAGGCTCCGCCCCAATGTCCCGCGAGCACCCCCATCCCATACATCGAGATCGGCGGCACGCTCGTGCAGTTGCCGGTATGGCCGCTCGCGCACGCGCCGCACGCGCCACAGCTGATCTGAAACGGAACGATCACGCGGTCCCCGGGCGCGACCGTGCGCACCCGCTCGCCGACGCTGAGCACCTCGGCGACGCATTCGTGCCCCAGGTGCAGCGGCAGGGTGAGCGGGGTGACGCCGAGGACGAGCGGGCAGTCGATGTCGCAGGTGGCGGCCGCGATCGGATGCACCACGGCTCCATCGGGGCCTGGCGCAGGGGGAGCGGGCGCGTGGCGCCAGCGCAGCCGTCCCCCGGGCAATGCGCTCAGAACGCGCATCTTCGGCCGTGTCGGGCGCACGCGCTGGGACACCCCGTCGCCGGCCGTCTCAGCCAGTCGTCGCAGCCGCTGCCCGGCGTTGCGCTCGACCGTCAGCGGGATCGCGGCGGCGGCGCGCGCAGAGAGCAGGCTCGCGTAGTGGCGCAATGGCCCACTCGCCTTCGGCGTGCGGATGCGAGAACGTCGGATGCGAGAGCGCAGGCGTCGCATACCTCCCCGCCACGCTAGTGCTTGGCCTCGCTTGAGGCCAATGTCACGAGGCGGACGTCACCACGGCCGGTGCGCCCTACCGCACCCGTCGAGGGCCGGGGCGACCCGGCGTGGACCGCGTGCCGTCCGAAGCGGCGCCTAACGTCAGAGCCGTGTTCGTCAACGAACTGCAAGACGGCCAGGAGATCGACCAGGTGCTGCTTGTCCGCGAGGCCGAGCGCCGCCGGCGCCGGGACGGCGGGGACTACCTGCGCCTTGCGCTCGGCGACCGTACGGGCGCGGTCGCGTGCATGGTGTGGGAGGAGCTGGGAGACGTCGGCGAGCTGGCCCGCACGGGCACACCCGTACACGTACGCGGCCGCTACACCGTGCATCCCCGCTTCGGCCCGCAGATCAACCTGCGCGACCTGGCCCAGGCGGAGACCGGGAGCTACACGCCCGAGGACCTGCGCGACGGCCCGGCCCAGACGGTCGGGCAGATGGAGGCGCAACTGCGCGAGCTGCTGCAGACAGTCCGCAACCCACACCTGCGCGAGCTGCTGGGGCGCGTGCTCGGCGAGGACTCCGAGCTGTGGGCCGCCTATCGCCTGGCCCCGGCCGCCAAGCATTACCACCAGGCCTACACACACGGGCTGCTCGAGCACTCGCTGAGCGTCGCCCAGGCGGTCAGCGCCGCCAGCGCCACCTTCGCGGGGATCGACCGCGACGTGGCCGTCACCGGCGCGCTGCTGCACGACATCGGCAAGCTCGAGACCTACACCGACACGACCGGACAGGGCGCGATCGAGATGACCGACGCCGGGCGCACACAGGGGGAGATCGCGCTGGGCTACTACCGGATCAGGCGCCTGATCGAGGAGATCGACGAGTTCCCCACAGAGCTGGCGCAGGCCGTCACGCACATCATCCTCTCCCATCACGGCTCGCTCGAGCACGGCAGCCCGGTCGTGCCGTGCACCCGCGAGGCCACGCTCGTGCACATGATCGACAACCTCGGCGGGCGCCTGGGCAGCTTCGACCGTCTGGAGAAGGAGCTGCCCCCGGGCGAGCGCTGGTCAAGTTACGACCGCGCGCTTCAAACGAGCGTGCTGTTCGCCGAGCATGGCAACGATGAACTCGCCGAGCGCCGACCCGCGGACGACCAGCTCCGGCCGGCGAACACTCCCGTGGACGACCAGCTCCGGCCGGCAAACATTCCTGCGGACGACCAGCTCCAGCTGGACGGGCCCGTGCGCGAAGCGGCCTGAGAGCCTCCCCGAAAACCCGCAAATAGCGCACGTCCGCGCAGCTGTCCCACCGCCGGGTTCTATCGTTCATGGGTGATGGGTCCGCGTGATGAGATCTGGCGGTCTGAGGCCGCCGTTCCGCGGCGTCAGCCGCCACCCACGATGCTCGCCGTGCCACCAGCACGTCTGCGCTCGCGTGCGGCGTCTGCCATCCACGGCCCGGTCCCCTCAGCCCACCACCTCCCCCCACACGAACCCTGATGGCCAAGGACACCGAGAAGCTGATCCGCCAGCTGTCGCTGATCTCCTACCTGATGGCCGAGCGCCGACCGGTCACGGCGCTTGAGATCAGACGCGACGTGGAGGGCTACAGCGGCATGAACGAGGACGCGTTCGCGCGGCGCTTCTACGCCGACCGCTCAGAGCTCGAGTCGCTGCGCATCCAGCTGACCGTCGAGCGCCCGACCGACGGAGCGGCCGAGCAGGAGAACTATTCGCTTAGGCCCGAGAATTTCCACCTGCCCCCGATCGCGTTCACCGACGAGGAGCTGGCGGCGCTGCAGACCGCGCTGAGCCTGCTCGACGGCGAATTCGCCTACGCCGAGCCGCTGCGGCTGGCGCTGCAGCAGATCACATGGGGGCGACCGAGCCCGCTGCAGGCGCCCGAGCAGCGCTCGGTCGCACTCGGCATAACCGCCTCGGCCGGCGGGCACGAGCTGTCCGCGCGCCTGGCCAAGGTCGAGACCGCGATCTTTCGCAACAAGACAATCACGTTCGACTACTACACGATGGAGCGCGACGAGACCGGCCCGCGGCGCATCGACCCCTACCACCTGCTGTTCCAGGGCGGCCAGTTCTACCTGCTGGGCTACGCGCACGAGCGCGAGGCGATCCGCGTGTTCCGCCTGTCGCGCATCCGCGGCAAGGTTTCCTACGCGACCAAGGCCGAGCACGATTTTCGCCGCCCCGCCGACTTCGACCCGCGCGCCTACGCCCGCCGCGCGGACTGGCAGCTCGGCGAGCCCGCAGGCGTCGCACAGGTGCTGATCGGCGAGCGCATCGCTTGGCAGGTGCAGCGCCACTACGGCCGCTACGGGCAGATCCTCGAGCCGAACGCCGAGATGGACGCCAGCGAGGGCGACATCGTGTTCGCCACCGAGTACTCCAGCCCACGCACGATCGTCGCGTGGGTGCTGGGACTGGGCGTCAACGCGCGCCTGCTGGGTCCCGAGGAGCTGGTCGGAGAGCTTCACCGGCGTGTCGAGCTGCTGCGGGAGCGCCACGAGGAGGGGTTCGCCGAGACCGTCGCCCCGCGGCGCGCGACCGCGCGAGGCCGTAACCTCGCGGCGAACGCCACGAGCACGGGCGCAGAAGACGCATGCGGGCGGGCCGATGGCAAAGTGGACAGCGCAGGCGGACGAGCCGGCGGCAGAGCGGAGGGCGGCGCCGGCGAGGCGGCGATCAGACCGGAGCGATTCGCCAGACTGGTGACGCTCGCGAGCATCCTCATCCGCGCAGGACGCGCCTGCGAACGCGTGGCGATCGCCGAGGTGTGCGAACGATTGAAGATCTCAGAGGAGGAGTTGCGCGAGGACGTCAACGTGCTGAACGTCGTCAACTTCGGTGGTGGCTCGTACGTGCTGTACGCGGAAATCGACGAGGACACGGGCGAGATCGAGGTCGACCCCGAGCCCTACAGCGACAACTTCGACCGGCCCGCACGGCTCTTGCCGGTCGAGGGCAAGGCGCTGGTCGCAGCGATCGACCTGCTCGGCGAGCACATCCCCGAGGGCTCACTGCAGAGCGCGCGCGCAAAGATCGTGGCGGCGCTCGGCGAGGACCCGATGGAGCACGGACTGCAGGTCGCCCACGCGGCCGGCGACGACACCGACCTCGCGCGGCTGATCTCCACGGCGATCGTCGAGCACCGGCTGATCGAGCTCGAGTACTACAAGGCCAACGAGGACGAGATCTCAGAGCGGACGGTCGAGCCCTACGCCCTCAACAACGGGCGCGAGGGCTGGTACGTGGCCTCGTATGACCCCGACCGCGAAGGCATGCGCCACTTTCGCCTCGACCGCATCAAGGGCGCACGCATCTCCAAGCGCACGTTCGAGCCGCGCCCGGAGGTCGATCCCGCAGCCGAGGTCGATGGCTGGCTGCGCACCGGCGAGGTTCCCGCCTCGCGTGTCGCGCGCGTGTGGGTCTCCCCCGAGCGGGCCCGCTGGGCGCGCGAGGCGCGCCGGGTCGTGCAGGAGTGCGCCGACGGTGCGGTGATCGTCGAGCTGAGCTTCGCCGGCGTGGACTGGCTGGTACGCGAGGTCCTCAAGGAAGCCGGCGACGCCGCCGTGCTCGAGCCCGCCGACGCGCGCGAGGCGGTGCGGGCCGCCGTGGAGCGGCTTCGCGATCGCGGGGCGGTGGCAGCGGGGGTGTAGACCTCAGCCGCCGAGGCGTTCCTGCTCGGCGACCGTGCGTTCTGCTGTGGGGAGGGCTTCCAGACGCTCGTCTGGGATCGGCTCGCCGCTGTCCACTGAGCGGCCGTAGACGCCTTCTGCCAGTCTGGCTTCGGCTCGCTCGACGGCGGCGAGCTGCGCGGTGAGGTCTTCGGAGAGACCCGTGTCCAGCTCGTCTTCGTAGAGG
This sequence comes from uncultured Solirubrobacterales bacterium, assembly GCA_963702185.1. Taxonomy (GTDB): domain Bacteria; phylum Actinomycetota; class Thermoleophilia; order Solirubrobacterales; family Solirubrobacteraceae; genus Palsa-744. The sequence continues at coordinate 1,608,580 of OY969723.1, read as the reverse complement.
CCCTCGGAGTCGAATTCGCCGGGCTCGGCCTGCCCCTCGCTGTCTGCGGCCGTGTCGCGGCGCAGCTCGGCGAGCTCGCGTTCGATGCGCTCGCGCTCGGCGGCGAGGAGTTGGCGGGCTCGCTCAGGATCCATGCGTGGGCAGGATATAGGCCGACAGCGCCCGCAGCGTTGCCGATGATGCCGAGACGAGAAAGATGACCATCGGGAAGAGAGATGCCATCTGAGCCGGCGGCGCCCAACTGGCGCGGGCGTCTCAGGGGGTGAGGCGGTGCGGGCCGCGGTAGAGGAACGTGACCTCGCGCACGTTGTCCTGCCCGAGCAGCTGCATCAGCAGACGGGTCAGCCCGAAACCGAAGCCGCCGTGGGGCGGAGCGCCGTAGCGGAAGAAGTCGAGGTAGTAGGAGATCGGGCCGGGGTCCACCTTCTTGTCGCGGGCCTGGGCGAGCAGCACGTCGTGACGGTGCTCGCGTTGGGCGCCGGTCGTCAGCTCGAGACCCCGCCACAGCAGGTCGAAGCTGCGGGTCAGAGTCGGATCGCCGGGGTGGCGCATGTGGTAGAAGGGCCGCACCGAGGACGGGTAGTCGGTGACAAACGCGAACTCGTGCCCGTGCTCTGAGGTGATCAGCGCCGACAGCGCGCGCTCGCTGGGTGGGTCGAGGTCGTGATCGGGACCGGGCACAGAATCATGGCCTGACTCGCGCAGCATCTCCTTGGCGTGCGCAAGCGTCACACGCGGGAACGGGACGGTGGGGACGGTCAGCTCGACCCCGAACGTGCTCGCGATCTGCTCGCCGTGCTCGGCCACGACCACGCCCAACACGTGCGCCAGCCAGCGCTCCTCGAAGGCCATCACATCCTCGTGGGAGTCGATCCAGGCGATCTCCACGTCCACGCTCGTGAACTCGGTATCGTGACGCGAGGTGAACGAGGGGTTGGCGCGAAACACGGGGCCGATCTCGAACACGCGTTCAAACCCGCCCGCCATCGCCATCTGCTTGTAGAACTGCGGCGACTGGGCGAGGTAGGCCTGCGTGTCGAAGTAGTCCACCTTGAACAGCTCGGCGCCGGACTCGCTGGCCGAGCCCATCAGCTTGGGGGTGTGGATCTCGATGAACCGCTCCGCCCGCCAGTGCTCGCGCATCGCGTGCTCGATCGTGCTCTGCACCTCGAAGATGAGCCGGCGGTCGGGGCGGCGCAGGTCCAGGTAACGCCAGTCGATGCGCTTGTCCAGCGCCGACTCGGGCGTGATCGGCAGCTCCGGTTCGGCCGGGGAGTCGACGTGCAGCTCTTGCAGCTGCAGCTCCAGCCCGCCGAGGTTCACGCGCTCGTCGGCGACGAGCGCGCCGGTGACGGTCACGGCTGACTCGGGGGTGAGGGCGGAGACGGCCTCGTTGAGCTCGCTCGGCGGATCGTCCTTGCCGAGCACGGTCTGCACCGCGCCGGCCTCGTCGCGCACGATCACGAACTGCACGCGCTTCTGGTCGCGCACCGCCTGCACCCAGCCGCGCACGGTCACGCGCTCGCCGACCTTGGCGGGCAGGTCCGATGTGAGGGTGCGCTCCAGCGACTCCACGGGCGGGACCTTATCGGGGTGCAGGCACATCCGGCAGGACCGGAACTTCAGTCACCGATCACCGCGCAATCACGGCGCGCCCGGCGGGACTCACTCGGCCAACTCGACCTCGACGGCGAGCTCATCCGCCTCGACGGTCTGCACTAGCTCGATCGCACCGGCCGCCAGCAGGTCGTCCAGTCCCAATGCAAGCGCGCGTAGACGCGCAGCTGTGTCGTGCACGCGAACCACGCGCACGGGCGCACGCATAGGGCGCTTGGCGGAGGACTTGGCCTTGCGCACCTCGCGCAGCACGTCCGCGGTCACGGCGAGCGCCGTGTCCTCGAGCTCAGCGTCCTTTGCCTCGCGCGCCCCGGCGCCGGCGCCCATGTTCACGAGGGCCTTCAACTCATCACCGTCGGGCCACGGCGCGAGATGGATCGAGCCGGCTTGCCACCACGACCACACCTCTTCGCACACGAACGGCATGAACGGCGCGAACAGCCGCTGAAACGTCGACAGCGACGAGCGCAACGCCAGCGCCACCGCGGCGACCGTCTCGGGATCGTCTGCATACCGGCGACCCTTGACGAGCTCCAGGTAGTAGTCGCAGAACCACCAGAACAGCTCCTCGGTGCGCTGCAACGCGCGCGCGTAGTCATAGTCCTCGAAGCTGGCGCCAGCCTCCTGCACGACCGTCGCCATCCGCGCGACCATCGCCCGATCAAGTGGGTGGATCAGTTGCTCGCCCGCAGGCGGCAACTCGGCCAGCGCGAACTTGGACGCGTTCAGCAACTTGACCGCCAATCGCCGGCCGACGCGCATCTGCTGAGCGTCGAACGCGGTGTCGGTGCCCGGGCGTCCGCTCGCCGCCCAGTAGCGCACGGCGTCGGAGCCGTGCTCCTGCAGCAGGTGCATCGGCGTGACCACGTTGCCCTTGGACTTGGACATCTTCTTGCGGTCGGGGTCGAGCACCCACCCGGAGATCGCGGCGTTGCGCCACGGCAGCTCCCCATAGTCCAGGTGCGAGCGTAGGATCGTCGAGAACAGCCAGGTGCGAATGATGTCGTGCGCCTGCGGGCGCAGGTCCATCGGGAAGACCTGTGCCATCAGTGAGCCGTCCTGTCCGTCCTGTCCCTCCTCGCCTGCCATGGCCGCGATCTGTGGCGTGAGCGAGGAGGTCGCCCACGTGTCCATCACGTCGGGGTCGCCGACGAAGCCGCCGGGCCGACCGCGCTGGGAAGCGTCGTAGCCGTCGGGCACGTCAGTCGAGGGATCGACGGGCAGCTGCCCGGGCGAAGCGGCGATCGGCTGGTCGTAGAGCACGGTGCCGTGCTCGTCCAGGGGATACCAGAGCGGGAAGGGAACGCCGAAGAAGCGCTGGCGGCTGACGCACCAGTCGCCGTTGAGCCCGTTCACCCAATCCTCGAAGCGTGCGCGCATGTAGGGGGGGTGCCAGCGCAGCTCACGCCCGCGCTCGATCAGGGCGTCGCGGTGCTCGAGCGTGCGGATGAACCATTGACGGCTCGTGACGATCTCCACAGGCCGCTCGCCCTTCTCGAAGAACTTGACCGCCCGGCTCACGGGCTGGGGCTCTCCGATCAGATCTCCGGACTCGCCAAGCAGCTCGACCATCCGCCGGCGGGCCTGGTTGATCGTGCGGCCGGCCAGCTCGCCGTAGCTCGCGCGCGCTCTCTCTACGTCCTCGCTCTCCCAGCCCGGCACCCCCCACGGCACGTCAAGCAGCCGGCCGTCCTGGCCGAGCACCGCGCGCACCGGCAGCCCCAGCTCACGCCACCACGTCACGTCGGTCAGATCGCCGAACGTGCACACCATCACGAGACCCGTGCCCTTGTCGCGCTCGACCTGCTCGTGGGTGAGCACCGGCACGCGCGTCCCGAACAGCGGCGTGCGCACCTCGCGGCCCACCAGCTCGCGGTGGCGCTCGTCCTGCGGATGAGCCAGCAGCGCCACGCAGGCGGCGATCAGCTCCGGACGGGTCGTTTCAATCAGCGCCTCGCCACTATCCTCGCCGGCCGCGGCAAAGCGCACGCGGTGCATCGCCCCCGGGCGCTCGCGATCCTCGAGCTCGGCCTGTGCGACGGCCGTCTGAAAGTCGACGTCCCACAGTGTCGGGGCCTCCAACTGGTAGGCCTGCCCGCGTGCCAGCAGCCCCAGAAATGAGCGCTGAGAGATGCGCCGTGCGAGCGGCCCGATCGTGGCGTAAGTCATCGACCAGTCGACCGACAATCCCAGTGCGCGCCACAGCTCCTCAAATGCGCGCTCGTCGGTCTCGGTCAGCGCCAGACACAGCTCGACGAAGTTCGGCCGCGAGACCGCGATCGGCTCCCGGCCCGCGTCCTGTCCGCCCCCGACCGGCGGTTGGAAGTCGGGGTTGTACGGGACCGAGGGGTCGCAGCGCACGCCGTAGTGGTTCTGCACGCGGCGCTCGGTCGGCAGGCCGTTGTCGTCCCAGCCCATCGGATAGAACACAACCCGCCCGCGCATCCGCTGGTAGCGGGCGATCGTGTCGGTGTGGGTGTAGGAGAACACGTGACCGACGTGCAGCGAGCCGCTGACGGTGGGGGGCGGGGTGTCGATCGCGTACACCCGCTCGCGGGAGGCGCGGCGATCGAAGCGATACACGCCGTCGCGCTCCCAGGTCTCACTCCACTTGTGCTCGAGCCCGTCGAGGGCGGGACGCTCGGGGACCGCTGGTGTGGGTGAGCCCAGCAACGCCGTGGGGGCAGGCGTTGGCTTGGAGGCAGGGTTAGCCGGTTGCGGCGGGAGTGACTGGGGAGGCCGGTTGAGCTGGGAGGACAAGCTCGGGATCGTATCCGAGCCGTTCCTCGCGCTCGGCCCGATGAGCGGGGCAGTAGACACCGCGGACGGTCCCGTCGGGCAGGCCGTACCCAAGCCACACGCGCCCACGCCAGGCGAAGTGAAAGAAGCCCGCACGTGCCCGGCCGAGAGCCAGCTCACGTCGCCAGGCTGCAGCCACGGTGCGAGCGGGAATCCGAGCCATACAGCAGCGTGGGCGCGACCGGTTGTCCAGGTGATCGGTCCACACGCACCTCAACGGCAGCTCGGCGGGCTCGGCGATGCGCAGTCGCGGCGCGGCGACGACCGGCGCGGCGACGACGACACCGCCGGGGGCGTGTGCTGTTGCCACGGCACCATCGGGACAGGAAATGTCGTTCCTTTGGAGGCTCATGTCGTGCTTTTCGGACGACATCGCCCTTTGCCGATCGATTCGTTGGATTATTTGGACGCATGTCCGATTGGCTGGACGTGCAGGGAAAACCGGCTGAAGCAGCCGGCTCGAACCAGATCGGAGCGCCGACGCAGTGGGCTCGGGCAACCGGCGCACCGGGATCAGGCAACCGGCGCAAACCGGATCGGCAGGCGCGCGAGACCGTAAATGCCGGTGATCGTGTCGTACTCGACCTCGCCGTCGAGCTCCAGCACCTCGATGCGCTCAGCCAGGAAGCTCAACGCCTCGCGCAGCTCCAGGCGCGCGAGGTTGGCGCCGAGGCAGTAGTGCACACCCGCGCCAAACGTCAGCACGCGGGCACGAGGCCGATCGGCGGCGATGTCGAAGCGATCCGGATCTCCATCGCCGGCCGCGAGATCGCGGTTGCCCGTGTGCGCGCACACCATCACTACGGTTCCGGACGGGAACGTGACATCGCGGTAAGTCACCTCCGAGGTCGTGATCCGTGCGGTGAACGGCGTGATCGGCTCATACCGCAGCCCCTCCTCGACGGCGGCATCGGCCAGCTCGGCAGGACGCTCGCGCAGCGCGCGCCACTGTTCGGGGTGCTGGGCCAGCAGCCCGACCGTGTGGGCGAGCTGGCTCTGGGTCGTATCCACGCCGCCGGCAAGCACGTTGAACACGAGGTTGATGCACTCGACGTCGTCGAGCCGGCTGTGCCGTGGAGCAGCCAACCCGCCATCCACAGTTCCGCCAGCCTCCCCATCGCCATCGGTTCCGCCGGGCGTGGGAACATCGGGGAGCGTGGCCGCGATCAGTCTCGAGATCAGGTCGTCCCCAGGATCGCGCCGACGCGCGGCCACGAGCGCGGCGGCATAGTCGTAGAACTCGCGCACGGCCCGTTCGATCCCCTCCCGTTCGGTGGCCATCGCGGCGGCGTCGAACTGGCGCTGGATCCAGTTCGACCAGTGGTGCAATCGCGGCGCATCCTCCATCGGCGCGCCCATCACACGGGCGATCGTCTGCGACGGGTAGGGCTTGGCGAACGCGTCCACGAACTCGCAGCGCACCATCCCGTCGCCTCCCGGACCCACCCGCGATACGGCGCACGCCCGCGCCAGCAGGTCCTCCAGGAACGAGCGCATCGCCGGGCGATAGCGCTCGACCGCGCGGGCGCTCAGCGACGGGTTGACGAGGCTGCGCAGGCGCGTGTGGTCGGGCCCGTTGATGTGCAGGATGTTGCGCCGGAACTGCTCGTACAGCGGGCCGGAATCGACGCCAAAGATCTCGGCGATGGTCATCCCCGGGAAGATCGCCTCGCGCGTGCGCAGGAAGAACTCCCCCGCCTCGTGGTCGAGAACTATGTATCCGTATGGCCCGGAGGCGAGCCAGCCCCGGGCGCGCAGCTCGCGCATGGCCTCGTGAAAGCGCTCCCCCCTCAGCGACGGATCGGTGTAGTCGAATCCGGGAAGCTGCAGCTCGCTCACGAGCGCCATGGCATAGCCCCCTAAATGTTGGGGGTGCTCATCTGGTGGTGGGGGTCCTACTTTTTGCCGCTCACCGCCTGCTTGAGCGATGCCCCCGAGCTGAACTTGGGAGCCTTCGAGGCTTTGATTTTCACGCGCTCGCCCGTACGCGGGTTCACACCCTGGCGGGCAGCTCGTTTGACGACCGAGAACTTGCCGAACCCGGTGATGCTCACCTCATCGCCTTTCTTCAGGGTCTTGGTGATGGTGTTGATGACCGACTCGATGGCGACGCCGGCGTCGACTTTGGTGAAGCCCGTGTCGTCGGCGACCGCGTCGATCAGCTGCGACTTGTTCATGGGTGCAGTTCCTTTCAGATGACCTCGTTCATATGCGTCCAGCGAGCGCGCAGGCTACAGCTAACCGCGGCTGGATGGCATGTTCATGCGGCTGGATGACACCCTGGAGGGCGCGTTCAGTCGCCTGGTAGAAACCGGTTGGTCCCGTATCGCGTCGCTGCGACCGAGGTGGGAATCAGGCCAGTGTCGAGCATCCAGCCGGACATCGCTTCCAGATTGTGTGTCTGCAGCGTCCCGAACGCCACGGTCGCCGTGCCCGTACCGGGACCGCCGCCGGTGAACAGCGGCAGGTAGGCCTGTAGCGAAGCGCGAGTCAGCCCGCGCGGCAGGGTTGGGTTGGCGCGCAGCAGTTCGCGCAGGCCCAGCGCCGGATCGTGCAGGACGGCGTCGTACCCGCGCACGGTCGCCGTCACAAACCCGCGCACAAGCGCAGGGTCGGAGGCGATCAGACGGCGCGTGGTGAAGGCCACCAGCCCCGGATAGGAGGGGCCGCCGTAGCGGTAGAGCGGGAACGCGTCGATCGGATGGCCGCTGAGCTTCAGCTGTACGCCTTCGTCGGGGATGAACCCGGTGAACGCGGCGATCCGCCCGGCCAACAGCGCAGCGGGACCGTTGAAGCCGACCGTCACCACGTGCACCTTCGCAGGATCCCCGCCCGCGTCGCGGACCTCGGTGTCGAGCACGGCCGTGTCCGAGGGCACGCCGGTGATGCCAACGGTCTTGCCCTGCAACGCCGCGGGGGAGCTCAGATGCTCGGAGGCCAGCCCGATCAGCCCCCCAAACGGACGCTGCCCGAGCGCCATCACCGCCTGGGCGTCTCCGCCGTGGGCGATCAGACTGGCGACATCGCTGCCGTCGGCCAGCCCGAACTGCGCCTGGCCCGCGTCGATCAGCTTCAACGTTTCCGTCGTCGCGCTCGGAGTGACGACGTGCAGGTCGATGCCCTGCCGGCGGTACCAGCCTCGCTCAAGAGCCGTGTATATCCCGGCATGGACGGCGTTGGGGATGAAGTCGAGGATCAGCGTGGCACTGGTCGTCGGCTTGCGCGTGCCTTCGTTGTGTGCGGTCACCGCGCGGGGCGAGGACGAGCCGCAGCCGGCGAGGACGAGCGCCGCGACGGCCACGAACGCGGCGCCGGCCAGCGCGATCGACGAGTGCGGACGGTGGCGGCAGGTACGATCTGTGGACATGGCGATAGATGCGACCTCGCGTCGCGATGCGGAACCCAAGGCGGCCGGGCGAACCCTATCCGGCGAGCCCGTGCGCAAGCTCTACACCGAGGCCGACCTGCCGCCCGGCATCGGCGCATCCCCTCCGGAGGAGGACCCGATCGGGCGACCGGGCTCCTACCCGTACACGCGCGGTCCCTACGAGTCGATGTACCGGGGACGGCTGTGGACGATGCGCCAGTTCGCCGGATACGGCACCAGCGAGGAGACCAACGAGCGCTTCCACTACCTGCTCGACCATGGCCAAACCGGACTGTCGACCGCGTTTGACATGCCGAGCCTGATGGGCCACGACTCAGATCACCCGCGCTCGCTGGGGGAGGTCGGGCGCGAGGGGGTGGCGGTGGACACCCTCGATGACATGCAGACGCTGTTTGGCGGGATCGACGTGGGGGAGGTAAGCGTGTCGATGACGATCAACGCGCCGGCGGCGATCATGCTCGCCTACTACGTCGCGGCCGCCGAGCTCGACGGCGACGGGTCCGGCGGGACAGTGCCGGCGGAGCAGCTGTCCGGCACGATCCAGGCCGACATCCTCAAGGAGTACATCGCCCAGAAGGAGTGGTGCTTTCCGGTCGACCCGGCGATGCGGCTGTGTGGAGACATGATCGAGTGGTGCACCCGCAACATGCCCCGCTGGCATCCGATCTCGATTTCCGGCTACCACATCCGCGAGGCGGGCGCCACCGCCCAGCAGGAGCTCGCGTTCACGCTCAAGGACGGGCTCACCTACGTCGAGCAGGCGATCGAACGTGGCCTGGACGTCGATGAGTTCGCGCCGCGGCTGTCGTTCTTCTTCAACGCCCAGATCGACTTCTTCGAGGAGATCGCCAAGTACCGCGCCGCCCGTCGCATCTGGGCGCGCGAGCTGCGCCACACCTACGGCGCCCGCAACGAGCGCTCGTGGTTGATGCGCTTTCACGCGCAGACGGCCGGCGTCAGCCTGACCGCGCAGCAGCCGCTGAACAACATCGTGCGCACCGCCGTGGAGGCGCTGGCGGCCGTGCTCGGCGGCACGCAGTCGCTGCACACCAACTCCTACGACGAGGCGCTCGCGCTGCCGACCGAGGAGGCGGTGCGGGTGGCGCTGCGCACCCAACAGCTGATCGCGCACGAGACGGGAGTGGCGGCAACCGCCGATCCGCTCGGCGGCTCCTACTACGTGGAGGCGCTCACCGATCAGATGGAGCAGCGCTGCTACGAGTACTTCGCCAAGATCGACGAGCTCGGAGGCATGGTGCAGGCGGTCAAGCGCAACTATCCCCAGCGCGAGATCGCCGACGCCGCGTTCGAGCTGCAGCAGCAGATCGACGCGGGGGAGCGGGTCGTCGTGGGGGTCAACCGCTACGAGGCCGAGGATGAGCCGATCGAGATCCTGCGCGTGGACCCCGCGCTGGAACGCAAGCAGCTCGAGCGCCTGCAGGCCTCCCGTGCACGGCGCGATGGCACGGAGGTCGAGCGCACGTTGGCTGCCCTGCGCGAGGCGGCGGCCACGCCCGGTCGCAACCTGATGGACCCGCTGCTGCATTGCGCGCGGGCACGCGCGAGCGAGGGCGAGATCGTGGAGGCGCTGCAACGGGTGTTCGGCGACTACCGCGAGACCCCGGTGTTCTGAGGCTCCGAGGCCGGCGCCGTCACGGCGTCGATGGGCAAATCTCCCCGCACCCAGCGGCAAAGATTCGCAACTTCTTACGCACGCGCACGCGGGATGCAGCAACTTGCCTGGAAACGTCGTGTAATGACACTAGGACCGGCCCGCGCGGCCGGGCGGTCAGCCAACGTGAAGAGATCTCATTCGCACAGTCACCGGCGCTTGCGCCGCGCCCTGGTTGCCGGCGTAGTCCTCGTGGCCACGCTTACCGTGGGCGCACTCGCGTTTGCCTCCCGGCGCATCGCCGCCGAGAACGCCGCCTACAGCGCCACGCCGGCATCCTCATGCGTACCCACCCGCCTGAATCGCTCGGACGTACTGCCGGGGACCAGCATCGCCGTCTCGCCGCTGCCCGGCTCCTATGACGCCTCGCCCGGCACGCAGATCAGCCTGCTGGGGGCGCCGGCGAGCGCGCTGAGCGATGTGAGCGCGAGTGGCTCGCGCACGGGCTCGCACCCCGGCAAGCTGATCGCCTACTCCCAGGGCGATGGCGCGAGCTTCGTGCCGGCGCACGCGTTCGCCGCAGGCGAGACGGTGACCGTGCGCGGACGGGTGCAGACGAGCGCCGGACACTCCACGCCGTTCAGCTACCAGTTCGCGATCTCCCATCCCGACGTGCTGCCGCACACGCCCTTCACGCCCCCTCCGCGCCATTACGACGAGGAACAGCACTTCCATTCGGCGCCGGCGCTCCAGGCGCCGATCCTCGACGTGACGACCAGCACACCCCAGGCAAGCCCCGGATACATCCTCGCCGCCCCCTACGGCGGCCCGGGACCGAGCGGACCGGAGATGTTCAACGCCGACGGCGAACTGGTGTGGTTTGACCCGTTGAGCGGCGACAACGAGGCCACGAACCTGCAGGTACAGCAGTTGGACGGCCAGCCGGTGTTGACCTGGTGGCAGGGCTACATCCCGCCACAGGGGTTCGGCGAGGGCGAAGAGATCATCGACAACACCTCCTACCAGGAGGTCGGCCGCGTGCACGCCGGCAACGGACACACCGCGGACCTGCACGATTTCCATCTCATGCCCAACAACACAGCGCTGCTGAGCGTGTTCTACCCGATCGACTGCAACCTGTCCGCCGTCGGCGGCCCCAGCGGGGGCGCTGTCACCGACAGCGGCTTTCAGGAAATCGACATGAAGACGGGGCTCGTGCGCCGCGAATGGCTGAGCCTCGATCACGTGGGGCTGAGCGACTCCTACAGCTCGCCGGTCGGCTCCAGCACCGAATGGCCGTTTGACTACTTCCACATCAACACGATCGACCAGACCGCCACCAACGACATGACGCTGATCAGCGCGCGCAACACCTGGGCGCTGTACGAGCTGAACACGACGACCGGCCAGGTGCAACTGCGGGTGGGCGGCAAGCACAACGAAGTCAAGCAGGGCGTAGGCACAGTCACGGCGTTCCAGCACGACGCGATGTTCCAACCCAACGGCACGATCACCGTGTTCGACAACGGCGCGGTCCCCAAGGTCCACCCCCAGTCGCGGGCGATCACGCTCCAGGTCAACGCTCAGGCCAAGACAGAGACATTGCTCGACAGCTACGAGCACGCCTCGCCCGAGCTGTCCTCCGGCAGCCAGGGCAACGTGCAGACGCTGGAAGACGGCGACACGTTCGTCGGCTGGGGAGCGGAGCCGTATTTCTCCGAATACACATCGGGCGGGCAGCTGCTCTATGACGCCCACTGGCACGGCTCCTATCAGTCCTACCGCGCCTACCGCTTCGCCTGGACGGGGACCCCGACGAGCCCACCGGCAGTCGCAGCCGAAACCAAGCACACGAACGGACCGGTGAGCGTGTACGCCAGCTGGAACGGCGCCACCACGGTCGCGAGCTGGCGTGTGCTGGGCGGCTCATCCGCCTCGCATCTGACGCCCGTGACGAGCGCAGCCAAGGACGGATTCGAGACGACCATCACAACTCCCGGCTACGAGCCCTACGTGGCAGTCCAGGCCCTGAACGCAGCCGGAGCCGTGCTGGAGACTTCCGCCACGATCAAAGGCTGAACACACCCTCACCTGCCCACTCGACCGCCCCCACAGGGTTTGATACTCTGGTCTGGCTCGATGTCAAAATGAGTTTTTTCAGGGTGAGCGGATGTGAGCCAACAAAGAGAAATACCGGCTGAAGCGGACAAGCGCTACCGTCGCCTACCGACCGGCGTGCACGGGCTGGATCCCGAGGACGTGCGCCGCGATCAACGCAAGCGGCTGCAGACCGCGCTGATCGAGCTGATCGCAGACCGCGGGTATCAGGCGATCAGGATCCTCGATCTGACCAAGCTCGCGCGGGTCTCGCGCCCGACGTTCTACAGCCTGTACACCGACAAGGAAGATCTGTTCCTGGCCGCCTACGACGAGATCACCGCGCGCACCGCGCGCACGATCATGGCGGCGTATGGGACGCAGGGCTCCGCGGGAGAGCGCCTGCGCAGAGCGATGCGCGCCTTCGCCCAGCTGGCCGCGGACGAGCCACAGGCCGTGTCGCTGATGGTGCTCGGCGCCTTCGGAGCGGGACCGAAGGCGCTCGAGCGCCGCAACCGCACGCTGCACGCGCTCGAACAGAGCATTCGCGCCGCCCGCTCGGCCAGCGCCACCCGCGACGGATCGGCGGGCTCCGCCCGGCGTAGACCGGCTCGTGCGAATACCGGCGCCGATACGAGCGACCTGATGGTCAAAGTGATCTTGGGAGGCATCCGCGAGGTGACCGCCGCGCGCCTGCGCCGAGGCAAGGCCGATGAGCTTCCGGACCTGGCCGACGAGTTGGCCACGTGGGCCGAGTCATACCCAGCCAAGCCACCCGCGGGGCTGGATTCGCCCGGCTCGGGCGCACAGCGCAAGACAGGCACGACAGCAGCCTCCGCCGTACAGGACGCTGCCATCGACGCCAACGGAGAGGGCGGTCCCCGAGGCGCAGCCGTGCTCATCTCCGAGCGTGCGCGCCAGGCCGAGGGCCGACTGCCGAGCGGCCGTCACGACCTGCCACGGCAGTTCATCGTCAAAAATCAGCGCGAGCGGATCGTGGACGCAACCGCGGCGATCGTCGCCGAGAAGGGTCTCGCCGGATTGACCATCCCGGAGATCGCACGTCGTGCCAACGTCTCACATCAGACGTTCTACGAGATGTACCCCACCAAGGAGGACGCGTTTTTGGGCGCCCAGAAGGTCGGTCTGCACCAAGCGTTTCAGATCGCCATACGCGCGTATGAAGCACAGGGCGAGGACTGGCCGATGGGAGTCGCGGCCGGACTGAGAGCGCTGCTCGAGTATCTCGCCTCCGAGCCGGCCCACGCGCATCTGACGGTCGTGGACACGTTTGCGGCCAGCCCGACGGCGATCGAGATCCGCGACGCCGGGGTGCAAGCGTTTGCCGCCTACCTGCAGCCGGGCTACCACTATGCGGATGGGCGTTCCGTGCCGGGCATCGCCCCCGAGGCGATCGCGGGAGGGATCTGGCAGGTGCTGCACAACCACATTGAGCACCAGGATGTCGGCGACATCGCCGAGCTCGCCCCCCAGATCGTGTACTTTGCGCTGGCTCCGTTTCTCGGGTCTCAAGAGGCAGCGCGAGTCGCACGCAAGCGGATTCCAGTGGAGGCGTCCGCCGCGCCGGCGTCGGCGTAGCGCCGCTCGGACGGCGATACGCAAAGTCGCTCAGACGACGGTCCCTCCTAGAGCCATAGTTCCGCGCGGATGATCCTGAGCAGGTCGTCGGTCATTCGTCGGGTTTTAGGGCCACTTGCAGGTGGCCAATAAGAGGTATCGAAGTATCGGTAGATGCGCGGCGAGAGGCTGACCCAGCTGAGGGGTCTCCACGGCAGCTACCGCTACGGGCTGGTGCTGATGCTCGCGCTGGCCTCAACCGGCGCGCAAATGCTATTGCCCGACACGCGCGCATCGTGGCTGGTGCAGGCGCTGCTGATGGCAGCAACCGTCGTGACCGCGTTGTTCGCCGAGGGGGCCACCCGCTCGCAATGGCGAATCGTCGGCATCCTGGTCGGAATCTCACTGGCGGTGATGATCGTCGCGGCGATCTCCGGCCTGGGCGGGCACCAGCGTTCGGTGACGTTCGGGTTGAGTGGTCTGCTTGCCATAGCGGGAGCCGTGATCGTCGGGCGGGGGATCGTCGGCGGCATCCGCGCCGAGCAGCGCGTGACCCTGCACTCGGTGATGGGCGCCCTGACCGTCTATCTGCTGGCGGGACTCGTGTTTGGGTTCGCCTATGCCGTGATGGACGGAATCGCCGGCATGCCCGTGCTCAGCCACCTGGGCAGCGACAAGCACGCCGAAGAGGTGTATTTCAGCTACATCACCCTGACCACCGTTGGCTACGGCGACATCACGCCCATAGCCTCCGCGGCGCGCATGACCTCGGCGCTGGAGGCGCTGTTCGGACAGCTGTACCTGGTGACGATCGTGGCGGTGATCGTCAGCAACGTGGGGCCGCGACGCGGCAGGGGCGGGGCCGGGGCTGGGGCTGGGGCTGGGGTGATCGGTCAGGAAGCCCAGCGTCCGATGCCGTGACGGGCCAGCTCCAGGCGGGCGATCACGCCGCGGTGGACCTCGTCGGGGCCATCGGCCAGGCGCAGTGCCCGGGCGATCGTCCAGGCCGCTCCCAGCGGATGATCGTCGGATAGGCCCGCTCCCCCGTGCAGCTGGATCGCCATGTCCACCACGCGTTGGGCCATGTTGGGGACTGCGACCTTGATCTGAGAGACCGCGCCGAGCGCCTCGGGTGAGCCTGTGTCCAACAACCATGCGGCGTGCAGCACGTGCAACCGAGCCTGATCGATCGCGATGCGAGCATCAGCGATGCGCTCGCGGTTGCCGCCCAGGTTGGCGATCGGCTTGCCGAACGCCACACGCTCGCCGGCGCGCACGCACGCCAACTGCAGCGCCAGCTCGGACAGTCCGATCAGCCGCATACAGTGGTGGACCCGGCCCGGGCCCAGTCGTGCTTGAGCGATCGCAAACGCCTGGCCGGGACCATCGACGATCGCGCTAGCGGACAACCGCACGTCGGTGAACGACACTTCGCCGTGCCCACCGGGCGCATCGCTGAAGCCCATCGTGCCGAGCATCCGCTCCACACGCACACCGGGCGCGTCGCGTGGGACGAGCACCATCGAGTGCTGGTGGTAGCGGTCGGCGCCCGGATCGGTCAGGCCCATGAAGATGAGCACCTCGCAGTTGGGGTGACCGATGCCGGTGCTCCACCACTTGCGCCCGTCGATCACGACTTCATCGCCGTCGAGGCGGGCAGTCGCCTGCATGTTGGTCGCATCCGATGAGGCCACATCGGGCTCTGTCATGCAGAACGCCGAGCGGATCCGCCCATCCAGCAGCGGCGCCAGCCAGCGCTCCTGCTGCTCAGGCGAACCGAACTGGGCCAGCACCTCCATGTTGCCCGTGTCGGGCGCGTTGCAGTTGCACACCTCCGCCGCTATGAGCGAGCGGCCCATCTGCTCGGCCAGCGGTGCGTACTCGACGTTGCTGAGCCCCGCCCCGATCGGCTCGCCCGCGAGGGTTGCGCCCGGCGGCAAAAACAGGTTCCACAGGCCCTGTTCACGGGCTTTCTCCTTGAGCTCCTCCATCGCCGGCCATACCTGCCACGGATCGGGGCTGGCCAGCACTTCGCGATGATAGGCCTCCTCGCGCGGGGCGATCTCGCGCTCGTGGAAAGCGCGCAGGCGTTCGAGCAGATCCTGCGTGCGGGTTGAGTGGGCGAAGTCCATGGCGATCCGGGCCGGGTCTGCGTCGCCGGCCGATCTGCGTCGCTTTACCCAGACGATTCCGCCTGCGCCCCGGGGGGGCGCACGTCCAGCACGACCTTGCCCAGCGCCCGGCGCTCGTCCAGTTCGCGCAGCGCGTCGGCGGCCTGCTCCAGTTGGTGATGGGCGCCGACGATCGGGTGTATGTGTCCACTCTCGATGAGCGGGCGCAGCGCGCCGTCGATCTGATGAGAGACCTCGGGACGAGACATCGCATACGCCCCCCACCCCGCGCCGACCACCTCGATGTTGTTCAGCAGCAGTCGGTTGACCTTGACCTCCGGGATCGCTCCACCCGTGAATCCGACCACGACCACGCGGCCCTGCTCGCGCAGCGAGCGCAGACTGTCGGTGAACCGCTCCCCGCCCACCGGGTCGAGCACGATGTCGACACCCGGAGCGCCGGACCCGACGCTGGAAGCGCCCTGGCTGGCGCCCCCCTCCTCGGCACCGCCCATGCCGGCGGCGATCTCGCGGGCCTCGTCCTTCCACGGACCGTCCGCGCGCAGCACGTGCTCGGCGCCGGCCTCGCGCGCGACCTGCTCCTTGGCCTCGTCGGAGACGACCGCGATCGTGTGCGCGCCAAGGCCACGGGCGACCTGCAGCGCCGCGGTGCCCACCCCGCCGGCCGCGCCGTGCACGAGCACGGTCTCGCCGGGCTGCATGCGAGCGCGGATGACCAGCGCGAAGTAGGCGGTGTGGTAGTTGAGGATCATCCCGGCGCCCTGCGCGTAGTCGAGCTGCTCGGGTAGGGCAAACGTCATCGTCTCGGGCGCCACCGCCAGCTCCGCCCAGCCGCCCAACGCACAGAACGCCATCACGCGCTCACCGGGCCGGACGGGCGCATCCTCGGGCGCGACGCGCACCACGCCCGCGACCTCGCTGCCGGGCACGAACGGCAACGGCGGTTTGAGCTGGTACTGGCCGCGGGTCTGCAGCAGCTCCGGGAACGACACGCCCGCTGCGTGCACCTCGATGAGCAAACCCCGTCCGGGAGTCAGCATGTGCGAGGGGGGCGAGGGCGGCTCGGGGAGGTCGGTCAGCTGAAGCGCCGAGTCGGGTCCCTCCTCTCGCACGATCTGGATGGCCCGCACGAGCGGGGATTATGGCCGATCGCCGCGGCGACGGGCTGGCTGGGCAAAAATGGACCCGGCCCCGATGACGCCGCGGCGTTCGCCTCCCGCCGATTACAGCGACACGGCCGCGGCGACGTACAACACCGCCAGCACCCGCGCGACAGCCCCGACCGCCCCGTCGGGAACCAGCAGCTCCGGGTGGTGCAGCGGCCGGACAGCGAACCCGTCGGCACCGTCGAGCCCGACGAACCCCATCGCCAGCGGCACATCCAGCTCGCTGAAGAACGCGAGATCGTCCGATCCACACGAGCGCCATGCAGGCGCGGCGCGCAGACCGGCATCAGCACTCATCCCAGCGCCCGTCGCCGCTCCCGTCGCCGCTCCCGGCCCGACGCCCATCTCCGCGCCCGTCCCAGCGAGCAGCTCGCGCGCGCCGGCGATCACCGCCGGGTCGTTCTCCAGCGCGGGCTCCCCGGCGGTGAGCTCGACCGAGCCGCGACAGCCGTGTGCGCGCGCGATGCCCGCGACCACCTCCTCGACCAGCTCGCGCAGCGCCCGGCGGTCCTGTGGACGGTAGGCGCGCAGCGAGGCGCGCGCATGGGCGCGCTCGGGGATCACGTTCTCGGCGCTGCCACCCTCCAGCACGCCGACGGTGAGCGTGGCTGGATGCAGCGGGTCGATCCGCCGGCCGGCCTGAGCGTGCAGCGAGACGACCACCTCGGCCAGCGCCAGGATCGGGTCGCGCCCCCGATGCGGGTAGGCGCCGTGGGCGGGCATGCCCTCGATCTCGATCGTCACGTGGTCGCACGAGGCGTTGACCGTGCCAGGGTCGAGCGCGACCGTGCCCCACGGCAGTTCGGGGTGCACGTGAGCAGCGACGATCGCGGCCGGGGCGAATGCAGCAAGCGTGGCGCCAGCGAGCTCTGAGGCAAGCTGCTTGGCGCCCGACGGGTAGGCCTCCTCGCTTGGCTGCAGCATCGCCACCACCGCAGCGGGCAGCGCATCCTCCAGCGCGTGGGCGGCGTTGGCCAGGGCGACCAGCGCCGCCATGTGCACGTCGTGACCGCACGCGTGCATGGCGCCTACGGCCGGGTCGGCGCTGAACGAAGCGCCGGTGCGCTCACCGATGGGCAGGCCGTCGAGCTCGGCGCGTACCCCCACGGCGCCGCCGTCGGGAGGACCGATACGAGCGAGCAGCCCAGTGCCCGCCACGGTGACACTCGGCGCCGGCAGCGCCTCGGCGATCAGGGCTGAAGTCCGGTGCTCGGCGTGGGCGAGCTCAGGGTGCGCGTGCAGCTCGTGGCGCAGCTCTATGGCCCGTGGCAACTCACGCTCGATGCGGGCGAGCAGACGCGCCAACACGACCTCGGCATCCATCGCGCCCGCGCTGTCAGAGGCAACAGCGCCGGTGCCCGAGGCGGCCCCAATCCCGGCGCCGCTCGACGCCCCGGTGTCAGTAGATCTCGGCATACCGCCCGGTCAGGCGCTCGATGTCCCAGCCGGCGGTCGCCTCCAGCTCGGCGCGGCGGACGCCTGTGTAGGCGTCGTACATCAGCGTCGTCATCCACCCACGCACGATCGGATCCCCGGCGAGAGCACGCAGCGCCTCATCCTGCGATGAGGGCAGGGCGCCAACCCCGTAGCGCTCCGCCTCAACAGGGTCGAGCTCGGCAGGGTCGCGGTCGAGCATCGGCGGGGCGGGGAGCCCGGCGCGCAGTCCGTCCATGCCTGCGCGCAGGACGGCGCCGAGCGCCATATACGGGTTGGCGGTGGCGTCCGCGGCCCGGTACTCCAGGTGCAACTGACGCTCGCGCGGGACGTCGCTCAGCGAGACGAGCGGCGGCAGGCGCAGCAACGTCTCGCGGTTGCGCTGTCCCAGGCACACCGCGCCGGCGCTCCAGTGGTGGGGCGCCAAGCGCGCGGCCGAGACGGGACTCGGCGCGGTCAGGGCGATGAGCGCGGGCGCGTGCAGCAGGATGCCGGCGGCGAACCGCTCGCCCAGCGCGCTCAGAGCACCCGGACGGTCGGCGTCATACAACACCGGCTCGCCGTGGGAGTCGAGCAGGGTGAGATGTATGTGCACCCCGTTGCCCGCCTGCGCGGGGTCGAGCAGGGGTGTGAACGTGGCGCGCAACCCTCGCCGGCGGGCGATCTCACGCACGACCTGGATCAGCACGACGCTGCGGTCGGCCGCCGCGACGCCCTCCGTGGGACCGACCGGGATCTCGAACTGGCTGGGCGCGTACTCGGCGAATATCCGCTCGGGCTCGACCCCGGCTTCGATCAGCCCCCCCATCGCGTCGGCGGGGAACGGTTCGGCGGTGCGCAGCGCCTCGAGCGAGAAGGGGAGCGGCACGGGGACCATCGCGGTAGCGGCGCCGGATTCGCCACGGAGGACATCGGGGCCGTTCGCGTGAGCGCCCCGCGCGCCAGCGCGGTCACGGACGGGGGTCGCCGCGGATGAGGCCGCCAGCCGCGAGAATGCGGACGGCCTGCCGGCGTCCAGCAGCTGCAGCTCGTGCTCGAAGCTCACAACCGCGCGCAGGCCGTGCTCGCGCTCGAGCTCATCCACGGCGTCGATCAGCCAGCGCCGCGGGCAGCACTCCCAGGGCGAGCCGTCGGTGTGGACGATGTCGCACAGGACGATGTCCAACGGGCCCGCGCCGACGGCGGCGGCTGGATCGCCGCCCTGCACCCGCGCCCGCGTGCGGGGATCGGGCAGCAGCCGTAGATCGCCGATCGAACCGAACGGGTTGGGCTCGGCGAGCGGGCCGATCGGAGTGAGCGAGTGGTTGGCCGGCACCCAACCGACACCCGCCGCCAGGTGCGCGTCGAGCTCTGAGGCCGGCAGCGCGCGCCCGCGCACGATCGCGCCGAGATCGCAGCACACAAGCGCGACCAGCTCGGTCGGAGCGCCGGCGCTCACCTCACACCAGTCCGACCCTCACGTGATCGCCCCGTACGCCTCTCACGCGCTCGCCCCGCACGCCCCTCACGTGCTCGCCCCCTCCGCAGAACCCTCATGCACGGCATGGACAGATCCGGCGGGCGCCGTGCCGTTGTCCCACGCTTCTTCGCGCAGCCCGATCGACTCGGCCCCCGCTCGCACAGCCGGAGCATCCTCGGCGCTGACGATCGCGATCATGCCGCCCGCGGCGGGACCGTCGGGACGTTCCAGGGCAGGCGCCAGGCGCTCATGGGGCTGCACGTGCAGCCCCGCCAGTCCGAGGGTCGGGTAGGTGTCGGCCAGCGCGTACACGCTCCCGCGCGGACCGTCCAGGCGAGCGACCACACAGGCGAAATGGCCTACGTTCCAGTCGGGCGCCGGCCCCAGCTCGTGGGCGCCGTCGAGCAGATAGGCCAGCAGCTGATCGTGGCGCGGGTGTGTGCCCCATAGGTAACGGGTCGCATGGTTGGCCACCAGCGTCGCCGGACGCTCGCACGCAGCGGCGAGGTCGAACAGGCCGGCCAGCGTGTCCGGCGTCCACGGACCCGCATAGGGGATCGCCTGCACGCGCCCATCCGAGAGCTCGCCAATCGCGCCGATAAGCCCCGCGACGGTCGTGCCCGACAGCGCGGAGTCGGCCACCGAGGGCAGCGCCAACCGGTAGTCGCGGCGGCCCACTTCGCCGAACGGCAGGATCGAGGGATCGGGCTCGGCGGAGATGACGCTGCCGGCAGCGAGCGCGACCGCGTCCTGGTCGAGCAACACGCCGTCCTGTCCGAGCGTGCTCAGCTCGGCGGCACGCAATGCCAGCGAGCCGCAGAACGCGCCACACAACTCATCGCGCTGGGGCAGCTCGCGCGCGTGCAGCTCCAACAGCCGTTTGGCGCCCGGCAGCAACGTCAGCGTCAGCGAGCCTGACAGGGAGCCCGAGGACAGGCCGGGCGCGGGTGGCTGCGAAGCCCTAGGCGGGAGTGGCTGGGAGGATGGCACGGACGACATCGAGCCAAATATACGCGCGGTGTCCTAGTGTGCCTGGGCGATGTGCCCACACATACAGAACGACACCGGCGCCGCTGACACCGAGGTCATGCCGCCCACACCGGGCGATCCCGGCGCAATCGAAGAGCCGTGCGACGCCGGCGCGGCCGCCCCGGAGGTCACAGAGACCGGCGCCGAAGCCGGGCCGGTCGGGGTCGGAGCCGCACCGACCACATCGAACGAGGCGGTCACGATCGACGAGCTGGTGGCTAACAATCGCGCGTATGCCGACGGACTGGGCGAGCGTCATCTGGATGTGCGCCCCAGCCGGCGGCTGGCGATCGTCACGTGCATGGACTCGCGCCTGGACGTGTTCGCGGCGCTCGGCCTGGGAGACGGCGAGGCGCACGTGCTGCGCAACGCGGGCGGGGTCATCACCGACGATGTGATCCGCTCGCTGGCGATCTCACAGCGCCGACTGGGCACGCGCGAGGTGATGCTGATCCACCACACCAACTGCGGCATGCAGACGATCACCGACGATGGCTTTCGTGCCGAGTTGCGAGAGGACACGGGCGTCGCCCCGGCGTTTGCGATCGAGTCGTTCAGCGATGTCGACGCGGACGTGCGCCAGTCGATCCTGCGCGTGCGCCGCTGCCCGTTCCTGCCCCACCGCGAGCGCGTGCGCGGGTTCGTGTACGACGTGGACACGCACCGGCTGCGCGAGGTGCTCGCCGAGGATGCTTGCCCGCGATCTTGACAGTCGCACACGCGACGGTCTTGCGGACTGAGTGATCCCGCGAATCCGGGGCGCTGCGCGGCGGATCCGGCGCTCCGACCGATCCGGGCTGGCCGATCGCCGCGGGAGTCGATGCGGTGGTGAGCACCTCGGTCGTCACAGTCGAGCCGCCGCTCGCCGGAACACCCGTACCCGACAGCGTGACGGCGCTGGGCACGGGCTCGTTGTCGGCCAGCGTCAGCGTCGCCGAGACCGTACCGGCGCTCGTCGGCGTAAAGCTCACCCCGATCGTGCAGACCTGCCTGAATTCCAGTTGGATTCCGGTGCAGGTGTCCTGTTCGATGTTAAACGCACCTGCCTGCGCGCCGCTCAGTGCAGCACCGGCGATCGATAGGTTGCTGGCCCCGACGCTGTTCACCACAAATGTCTGCAACGCCGAGGGCTCGCCGACGGTCACATCGCCGAAACCGCCACCGGCTATCTGCGCCGCCGGCGCGAGATCGGACACCTCTTCCGCGCTGCGCAGAACCCGCCTGCTGGGGGTGGAGCCGCCGGCTATGAACACATTGCCGCCGGGCAGCGCCGCGGCCACTGGATTGTCGCGCGCTTCGACCGTTTCAGCTGAGAGTTTTTCAAATGTCGCCGTCGCCGGATCGAAGAGTTCGGCGGTTCTCCCCGTTCCGCCCCCGCCGCCGGCGATCAGAACCTCGCCGTCGGGCAGCAGCACAGCCACCGGATCGTCGCGTTCGATGGTCATTTCGGCGGAGAGCTTGTCGAACGTATTCGTCGCCGGGTCAAAGAGTTCGGCGGTCCGCAAAAGTCCGATCCCCTCGCCAAGGCCACCGAGGATCAGGACCTCGCCGTCGGGCAGCGACGCGGTCGCCGCCCCCACGCGCGATTCGGTCATTTCGCCGGTGAGCGGTTCGAACGTTTCCGTCGCGGGGTCGAAGACTTCGGCGGTTTTCTCGTCCACATACCCAGTGGTGCCGCCGGCGATCAGCACCTTGCCGTCTGGCAGCGTCGCGGTCGCGGACATGTAGCGTTCCGCGGCCATTTCTCCGGCAACCGGTTCGAACGTTTCCGAAATCGGGTTGAAGATTTCGGCGCTCTTCAGGACGCTGCGTCCAGACGCGCCGCCGGCTATCAACACACCCTCACCCGCGGGCAGGACCGCGGCCGCCGGCAGGACGCGTTCGGAGGCCATCCTGCCGGTGAGCGGCGTGAACGTAGCTGTCAACGGATCGAACACTTCAGCGGTCTGCACCCATCCAGATCCGTTGTAGCCACCAGCGATCAGCACGTCGCCATCGGGTAGCGCCGCGGCCACCGCCGATTCGCGCGGTTCGGTCATTTCGGCGGAGAGCCGGGAGAAGAACGATGACGCCTGGGCGCTAGGCGCGCCGATCAGAGCGACGGCCGACACGCACGCGAGCGGCACGCACCGCCGCGCGCCTGCCATCGCGCGCCCGCCCAGTCGATTGAACAGGTGTGATGCCGGCGATGTGGATGTCATGGGCCTGCTCATCGACGGACGGTGAGCACGACTTGAACAGTGCAGTTCCACCCGGCACATGTGCCGGGCCACCACTCCCCACGCAGGCTCACCGCGCGGCGGCTGGCGGCTCCGCGCGAATCGACGCAATCCCCCCCGGCGGACTTCGCGTTTAATCCTTCCTAATCGACGTCTTTTAGAGTCCCGTGCTCGCATGTCGCCCGCTCGCTCGTCCCAGCGCCATCGCCGCTCCTCCATGCCTCCACTGGCGGTCAAGGTCCCGGAGATCGCGGCGATGTTCTGGGTGTTGAAGATCCTGACGACCGGCATGGGCGAGTCGATGTCCGACTATCTGGGCAGCGTCAGCGTCCCGCTCGCGGGGCTGATCGGGATCGGTGGGCTGTGCTATGCGCTGCGGCGGCAGTTACGCGCGCGTGAGTACCGCGCGCCGACGTATTGGTTCGCGGTGATGATGGTGGCCGTGTTCGGCACGATGGCCGCCGACGGCCTGCACGACGGCGCCAGCCTGCCCTACCCGGTGACGACCGTTTTGTACGGCCTGCTCGTGGCGGTAGTGTTCGTGGCGTGGTATCGCTCGGAGGGCACGCTGTCGATCCATACGATCGACACTCGCCGGCGCGAGTGCTTCTACTGGGCGGCCGTGCTGGCGACGTTCGCGCTGGGGACCGCTGCGGGCGATCTGACCGCCACCACCCTGAACCTCGGGTTCCTCGACTCGGCGCTGTTGTTCGCGGTGTTGATCGCGATTCCGGCGATCGGCTGGCGGTGGTTGGGACTGAACCCGGTGGTGGCGTTCTGGGCGGCCTACATCATCACCCGCCCACTGGGCGCCTCGTTTGCGGACTGGTTCAGCAAGCCCCCCTCGATCAGCGGACTCGGTCTCGGCGACGGATTCGTCAGCGCCATCGCGCTGATCGTGTTCGTAGCGTTGGTCGCCTACGTGACGGCGACCGAACGGGGCGTGCAACGAGTCGCCGTCGGCGAGACGCAAACGAGCCAACCCGGCGCCCCGTCCCACACCCATGTCCCACACCCGCACATGCCCCAACCCCACGTTCCCCATCCCCACATGCCGCAGGTCGGCCCGCAGGAGGAGGGAGCGGCGCTGCAACCGGAGTGACGTGGCGGTGAGTGGGCCGCGTGCGCTTGTGCGGCTCGGTCCCGAGGACAGCGCGATCCTCGCGCTGGAGGACCAGACTGTCGTGGGCCACACGTGCAAGATCGTGCGTCTGGGCGCCGGCGCCCCAGGCGTGGAGGAGCTGCGCGAGCGGATCGCCGAGCGGATCCAGCTCGCCCCGGCGCTGACGCGTCGCCTGGTGGGCGAGCCAGGCTCCTACGGCTGGGCGGCCGACCCGGAGTTCGACATCGCCCGCCACGTCCTACCGGCGTCTGGGCCGGACGCAGGCGCCGCGCTCGACCAGGCCGGCCTGCGCAAACTCGTGGCCGAACTGTTCGAGCGACACCTCGAGCGCGACCGGCCGCTATGGCGCATGGATGTCGCACAGCTGCGGGATGGCGACACGGCCATCGTGTGGCGCATCCATCACGCGCTCGCGGATGGGGTCGCCTCGATGCGTTACGCGAGCATCCTGCTGTGGGACGACGCACCGGAGCTGCGAGCCGCCCCACATGAGCTCGCCCGGACGCACGAACACGACGAGCGGCGGCGGATCGGCCATCTCGCCGGGTTCCTGCGCCGCGAGTTCCGGCCCAGGCACTCGCCGTTTGACGGCACGATCGGGACGCGCCGCGAGGTCGCGTTCAGCGCCGTGTCGCTGAGCGAACTGCGCCGGGCGAGCCGAGCGGTCGCGCAGGCGACCGTCAACGACGCGGTGCTCAGCATCCTCGCCGGCAGCCTGCGTAACTGGATAGACGACCACCACGGACACCTCGGTACCGTGCGGGTACGTGTGCCCGTCAGCCTCCACCACGAAGGCGACGATGCGGCCAACCACGACTCCTACTTCTCGGTCGGGCTGCCGCTGTACGAGCCAGACCCGGTCGCCCGGTTGCGAATCGTGCACCGGCGCACGACCGATCGCAAGACCGCCCACGACGCGCAGCGCATGGACGTGCTGCTGCACGAGCTGTCGGGGGTCTCGCCGCGGTTGGAGCAGTTCTGCGCGCGCGTGCAATCCAGCCCCCGCGAGTTCGCGCTGTGCGTCTCCAACGTGCCCGGTCCGCCTGCGCCCGTGCGCGTGCTGAGCGTGCCCGTGCACACGATCCACACGCTCGCGGAGATCGGCCAGCGCCACGCGTTGCGCGTGTCGGTCATCTCCCTGGCCGGCTCGTTGTGCTTCGGATTCTGCGCCGATCCCGCCCTGGTCGACGGGGTGCAGCACATGGCCGACGGGGTCGTCATACAGGCACGCGAGCTGATCGGCGCGGTCCAGGCCGTGTAGCGCGAGTGCGCGAGTGCGGCCCGGACACGGGCATGTCGGCAAGATGGTGGCCATGAACGCAAACGACAGTCCCCCACGCCGGTGGCCGGGAGCCGCCCTGCACCCCCCGCTGTGGGCGCGCTGGCTGCTCACCATCGCCGCGTTTGCGGTGCTGATCGCGGTGGTCGCGATCGTGGTGCACAACCTCAACCACGAAAACGCCGGCAGCGGGAGCCCGGCCTCGGAAGCGAAGGCGGAGGCAGAAGCCAACCGGGAGGGGCAGATCGTGATCGAACAGGACCAGGCTCCACACACCGCCGGTTTGCGTCTGCACGCGGGCATCACGGTGGCGGCGGCGCTGGAACACGCGATCGCAGACGACATACACGCACGAATCGAAAACGGCCAGCTCACCGGGCCGCTGCAGAGCATCCGCTGCCGGCCGGCGGGCGCAACCTCGAGCGAGGGGCGCCGGCCTTACCGCTGTACGGTGCGCAGCGCCGGCATCGCCTACCCGTTTCTCGCGGTCGCGAACTCGCGCAGCGGTCGGCTGACGTGGTGCAAGGTCGATCCCCCGCCCACTCCGGGCCTGGGCGAAGTCCCGGTGAGTGCGGACTGCCGTGCCTGAGCACCGAGGGCGCGCTGCCGCCTGAGCACAGACGGCCCCACCGCGAACGGACGGCGTTACCCGCGAGCGCGCCGGCCGGATGGACCGCTCGTGTGTGGGCGCGCGCGATGAGCGTGGGTAGGGGAAGCAGCGAGATCCTCGCCGCTCAGACCCGCGTGCTCGCCAGCGCGCCCCGTCTCCTCGGCGGCCGCTGAGGGCGAGGGCGAGGGAGCGGTCGTGGTTTCACCCGCCGTGGCCGCCTGGGAGGCGATCGTGGCCGGCGTATCTGCCGCGGCTGAGACGTGGCGCGGCGAATGGGCGGCGACAGACGCCGCTTCGTCGGGCCAATACCCGTGGGCGTCCAGAAAGTCGCGGGCGGCCTCCTCGGATTCGCGCACGCGGTCGCCCTCGATCGAGGCGCGGTACAGCCAGTTCATCCCCCACACGGCCAGCCCGGCGCTGACGATCCCGGCGCCTCCCTCCAGGTCGATTTCCGAGCCGAACGCCATCACGATCGCCCCTCCGAGCACGATCGTCACGGGCAGCACGTAGCGCAGGCCGACCATCAGCCAGTCCACGTGCCGCGCCTTCCCATCGCTGTCCGCAACTCCGGGATCGGCGTCACGTTTGGTGCTCTCCGTCGGAGGAGATGACATGGGACCTGAAACGTCCAGGCGCGAACTGCTCGGACCGCTCGCACCGCTCGGGCTGCTCGTGTGGGCCATGGCGATCATGCTAGTGGCCGTGGGACTGAGTGGCTGCTCGGCCGTGGCGCCGAGCCAGAGGTGTCGTGCCCGCGGCTCGGGCCTGTACTCGCTCCCCGATCCCCGCTGCACGCCTGGCGCGATCGATCCGGCCATAACCCAGGGAGACATCGCCGAGACGATCTGCCGCCCCGGCTACACCCGTACCGTCCGCCCGCCCGAGTCGGTCACAGAGCCGGAGAAGCTCGCGAGCATGGCCGCCTATGGCGACACCGGCTCGCCGGGAGCGTACGAGTACGACCACCTGGTCCCGCTGGAGCTGGGCGGGGCGGCGAACGACCTACGCAACCTGTGGCCGGAGCCTGGGGCAAGCCCAAATCCGAAGGACGCGCTCGAGGATCGGCTGCGCGCGCTGGTGTGCGCGGGCAGGCTCGGGCTGGCCGCGGCGCGACGGGCGATCGCCACCAACTGGGTGGCCGCGTACAGACGGTGGGTTGCCAGGCCGTAGCCCACAGTGAGATAGGCCGTCGGGTGAATGGCGCGAGGGCCGGGGGATGAATGGCGCGAGGGCCGTCAGGATATCTGGGCGGCGCGCACGCCGCCGGCAATCGCCTGCGCCACGACATCGACCGCCACCGCCTCAACCGCATCGTATGCCGCGGGCACGGCGCCGGTGGCCAGGCAGAAGATCGTGTCGCCGTCGTACATCGTGTGCGATGGGCGGATCGCGCGGGCGATGCCGTCGTGGGCGACCGTGGCCAGGCGGTTGGCCTGTTCGGTGGTCAGCCGCGCGTCTGTGGCCACGACGCCGATCGTCGTGTTGGCGCCCGCCACCAGGGCAGACGAGCGATCCCAGGGGCTCGGCTCGGCGACCCACTGCTGGCGCTCGTCGTCCCAGATCCCACCCACGGCGTTGACCACCATCAGCGCGGTCACACGCGCGCCGTCACCATCCGAGCCATCCGCCCCACTGGTATCCGGAGCACTTTGCCCGTCAGAACTCGTCTTCACACCCACCTCGCCGGTATACGTCCCACCGGCCTGTGTCGAGTCGACGGTGGCAGTCGCGATCCCGAAGCCGCCCGGGCGCATACGCGACGCGTCGCCGCCCTTGGCCACGCTCGCTCCGGTCCCGGCGCCCACGGCTCCGACCTCGGGGGAGTCGGTGGCAGCGGCGCAGGCGGCATAGCCAGAGTCGCGATCGGGACGCGCACGGGGATCGCCGATCGGCAGGTCGAAGATCACGGCCCCAGCCACGATCGGCACCCGTGAGGACACGAGCTCGTAGCCGATGTCGTGCTGCTCGAGATAGCGCATCACTCCGCCAGCCGCCTCCAGCCCGAACGCGCTGCCGCCGGTGAGCAGGATCGCGTGAACATGCTCGACGAGCGTGCCGGGGCGCAGGGTGTCGGTGCACAGCGTCGAGGAGGCGGCGCCACGCACGTCCACTCCGCCGACGGCCCCGTCGGGGGCGATGATGACCGTGCAGCCGGTGCGGCCCACCCGATCGGTCCAGTGTCCGACCGTCAGTCCCTGCGGGAGCCGAATCTCGTTGGTCGCAACATCGTCGGGCATCAGAGCGAGACGCTATCGATCGTGTGGATCCTGTGCGATCGACCGCATCGACCGCGATATCGATCGAACTGGCGGTCCGAGCCGGTCTGGCGGTCCGAGCCGGACTGGCGGTCCGGACCGGCCTTGGGCTCGGAGAGGCGAACGTCCGGCGGGACGCCTACGCAACCGCTGCCGGCACGCGCTCGGCCTGAGCGTCGGAGCCGGCGGGCGAAGCGCTGCGTCGGATGGAGCGCACCATGGTGCGGTGGCGCGGCGAGAAGGTCACGTTGCGTCGCGTGATCCGCTCGGGATGGGGACTCGCGGGCGCGAGCACGGCACGCTCGACGATCGCCTGGATGACGATGCGCATCTCCATTTCGGCGAACGCGGCGCCGAGGCAGCGACGGATGCCTCCGCCGAACGGGATCCAGCCATAGGTGGTGGGAGGACTGTCGAGAAAGCGCTCGGGTCGAAAGGCGTAGGGCTCGGGGTAGAGGTCGGCACGGGTGTGGGTGAGCCAGATCGCGGGTGTGACGTCGGTTCCGGCAGGAAGACTGAGGCCGTTGACGTTGAGGTCTGAGGCCAGACGCCGGCCGGCGAGCGGGACCACTGGACGTAGGCGCAGCGACTCGACGATGACCGCGCGCAGGTAGGCGTCCTCCTCGCCCGCATCGATCTCGGCGGTCAGCCGCGCGAGCGTGGCGGGGTAGTGCAGCAGCAGATCGAACGTCCAGGCCAGGGCGGTCGCGGTGGTCTCGTGGCCGGCGAGCAAAAGGGTCACGAGCTGGTCGCGGATCTCACGGTCGCTCATCGCAGTCCCGTCCTCGAAGCGTGCCGCCAGCAGCAGAGAGAGGATGTCGTCGTGCTCTGACAGGGATGGATCGGAGCGACGCTCGGCTATCTGGGCGAGCAGAACCTCGTCGATCTCGCCGATCAGCCGCGCCAGACGCTGCAGCGGATCGCCGCGGTGCAAACGACCCATGCGGCGCGCGAGCAGAACCCGGAACTGCAGCGCGGGAGAGGCCGTTTCGCCGAGCAGCAGCGGGAGCAGCCGGCGCAGCTGAGCGCCGCGGTCGCGATCGGAGTCGGAGTCGGTGACGCCGAAGACCGCGCGCAGGATCACCTCGAGCGTGACCGCCTGCATGCTCGGGTGCAGCGCAAACGGGAGGTCCTCGGGCCAGCTGTCGATCTCGCGCTCGGCGACCTCGCGGACGGTGTCCTCGTACGCGCGCATGCGCTCGCCGTGGAACGGGGGCAACATGAGCTTGCGCCGGGAAAGGTGCTCGCGTCCTTCGAGCAGCAGGACCGAGCTCGGCCCCATGATCGGCAGCAGCGCGATCGTACGCCCGGGCGGGAGGCCGTGCTCGTGTGCGGTGTACAGCGCACGGATCGCCTCGGGATCGGACAGCATCACCATCGGGCGCTCGAACCCGAGGAACTGCACCGAGAACGAGTCGCCGTAGTGCCGCCGGCAGGACTCCATGAACGCGATCGGCCGCACGAGCCAGCGGGCGGTCTGGATCGCAGGGGCGACTGTCGGGCCGGGTGGGAGAGAGTCCGTGGGAAGCGCGCTCACTCGCATAGCCTGACACACCGGCGGGGCTGTGACCGCGGATCGACCGGGACAGATCGTCAACGCCGGGGAACAGTGACCGCGCCGCAAACGAGGCGGGTCACGCGACCAACTGTTGCACGCGGTAGCGGCGGGCGCCGCGCGGGGTCTGCACCTCGACGGAGGCGCCGACCGCACGATCCAAGAGCGCCCGTCCGACCGGGGATTGCGCGGAGAGCTTGCCCTGAGCGAGGTCGGCCTCGGTCGAGCCGACGATCGTCCAGGTGAAGGTGTTGCCGGTCGACTCGTCCAGCACCTCGGCGGTGCGCCCGAACGCAAACGTCGCCCCCGCCTGACTTGCGACATCGGCCTCGACCTCGACGATCTGGGCGTTGTTACGGCGCTCGCGCAGGCGCTTGATCTTCGTCTCCAGGTGCGCCTGGTCCTCCTTGGCGATGTGGTACTCGGCGTTCTCGCTGAGGTCTCCCAGCTCGCGCGCGGCCTGGATGCGGGCGGCCATCGCCCGCCGCCCCTCGGTCTCGAGCTCCTCGATCTCGGCCTCGAGCGCAGCCAGGCCCTCCGCCGTGATCGGCTCTGCGTCGGGGGCGGTAGCGGTCATGTGCTCACCGCGAGGGATACTCGCAGATGACGTTCGCACACGCTGCCCTGGCCTGGTTCGGGCGTTGTGCGCCGCTCACAGCTATGAGGCGCGCATAAACCACATCCGTCCAAGGCGCTACCGTGACCAGATGAGCACGATGCTGGTCGTCGACCATGGCCGCACACTGCTGGATCATCATCCGGTGGGCGCATCCACCGGCTACATGAGCGAGCTGCGCGGCGACTGGCCGGCTTTGGTCGAGCAGGCGACGGAGCTGTCTGCGTTCGCGGCGGAGCTGTCGGTGCTGTCAGAGAGCGAGGTCGACGGGCTGGCGCGATATCTGTCGAGCGAACCACGCCTGCCGTTTCGCTACCTCAGCGTGCACGGACCGTCGAAGGGACGCACGATGGAGGAGTCCGAGCTCGTCGCGGCGCTGATCCCGCTGGCAGAGCAGGCCGACGCGGTCGTGATGCATCCAGACACGATGGACGACCCGGCCCCGTACAGCGCCCTCGGGCGCAAGCTCGTACTGGAGAACATGGACGCCGGCAAGGACGATGGGTGCAGGGTGGAGCAACTAGAACGATGGTTCGACATGCTGCCGCAGGCCGGATTCTGCTTCGACGTCGCGCACGCGTGGTCGATCGATCCAACGATGGGCCTGGCCGGAGATCTGCTCGACGCGTTCGGTTGGAGACTGCGTCATGTGCACGTGAGCTCGCTGTCAACCGACCTGCATCACGTGCCCCTCACCGCAGAGGACGAAGCGGTGTTCATGCCGGTGCTGGAGCGCTGCCTCGATCTCCCGTGGATACTCGAGGCGCCCCCGCGGGATTCCTGAACCCGAGCCAGGATCTCTGAGAGCGCAAGGCCGATCCGCAAGTCCGAGCCCGAGTCGAGCGCCAGTATGAACCCAAGCCCCCTGGAGCGACTGGCGGAAGCTTATGGGCAGGACTTTCCACACCTGATGTCCGCGCGCCGCCGGACGGCGCACAGCCTCGACGAATGCCGCGCGAGTCTGAAGGGAATCCGAGCCGACTCGGACGTGTCGGTCATGCTGATGGGTTCGTGGGGTCGTGCTGAGCTGACGTCGGGCAGCGACCACGACTACATGGTCCTCGTGAACGGCCCACGGCGCCCAGATCACGAGGTCGCACCCTCGATCGAGCAGGTGGCGAAGGTGCTCGATGTCGAGCCGGGCCGTGAGGGCTTATTCGGAGAGGTTGTCTTCTGCGACCACCTGGAGAAGCGGATCGGACTGCAGGAAGACGACAACAACAACCTCAGTCGGCGGATGCTGCTACTGCTCGAGTCCCAACCCGTGCTTGGGGAGGATGTACACCGCGACGCGTGGCGGAAGGTGCTCGACGGCTACTTGGACGATGCCCACAAGGACCACAACCCACCGCGCCTACTGCTCAACGACACGGTCAGGTACTGGCGGACGATCTGCGTCGACTTTGCCGGAAAGCAACGACAGCGCCACGGCGAGGGGTGGGGAATACGTAACGCCAAGCTGCGCACTTCACGCAAGATGCTGTTCGCAGGTGGCCTGCTGCCGGTTCTGGAATGCGGGACCCTGACGCGGGAACAGATGGCGCCGTTCCTGGACAGTCGCCTGCGACTGCCGCCGACCGACAGGGTGGCTCAGGCGTTCTTGGACGCCGGCGCATACGACGCCGGTGGCCGGTCGCTCGGAGCCTACGACGAGTTCATCGGCTTGCTGGACGGACAGCAGTTTCGCGACACGCTGGAGACCCTTACACGCGAGAGCGCCGACGAGTCGGAGGAGTTCGCGAAGGTCAGACGCCTCGGCACGGAACTCGAACGCGGACTGCTGGCGCTGTTGTTCGAGACGGACGTTCTGTCGAGGCTCGTGCGGGAATATGCGATTTTTTGAGCCGTGCGGACGGTGTCTGGGCTGTCATCGATAGGTGGACCTGATAAAGTACTGCTGGTTAGGGGATAGATTTTATGGCATCGACATCCGCACTGCTCACCCGTCGCGAGGCCGCCGAGATCGGCCGGGTTCCGCTGAACGCCATCGACAAGGCGATCGAGCAGGGCGTCGTGAAGCCCAAGCGCCGAGCGGGAAGGCCGCTGCTGCCCGCACACGAAGTCGCGCTGCTCGTGCTGCTGCGCCAGATAGACGTGGCGCTTCCAAGCAAGGCAAAGGTACGCCTGCGCAGCTGGCTGGCGCACCTGCAACCGCTGACGGTCGGATCCGAGCTGGCGCTGTCCGAGGCCCTGCGCGTGGCGATGACCGAGGATGTCGCGCAGACGATCGAGCGCGCCGAGTCCTACACCCGCCTGCGCGAGCGCTACGTCGAACGCAACCCCGCCGTGATGGGCGGCGAGCCCGTCATCACCGGCACCCGCGTACCCGTGCGCACGATCGCGAGCCTGATCGAGATGGGCGAGACCCACGAGGTGCTGCGCGAGGACTACCCGCACATCCCGCAGGAGGCCTACCCCGTCGCGGTGCTGTGGGCGCACGCCAACCCACGCCGCGGCCGGCCCACCCGACCCTGGGGCACGACCGCAAGCCGTCCCGTGCGCCACGCCACACCGAGCGTGTGAAGTTCTGGATCGACGAGTGCCTGACTCCGGCGCTTGTCGGTTGCGTAAACGCTCACGGCTATGAGGCGACGTGCACACGCGACCGGGGGCTGCTCGGTATGCGAGACGAGGAGTTGCTGAGCATCGCCATCAACGAGGAGCGCGTGTTCGTCACGAACAATCACGCCGACTTCACGGGACTATGCGCAAACGCCGAGCTGCACACGGGACTCGTCGTTCTGCCACAACGCCCACGCGATGCGCAACTGCCGCTCCTTGACAACGCCATCGCCCACATCGAGCGCCACGCCGAGCGGGCAGGCGAACACGGGGAGTTCTGTCAGTTGGCGTCGCGACATCTTTACGACCACTGGACGGCGGCGCCTCAGCACGTAGCCTCCAGCAGACGCCCCTCAATCTCCGCCGCCGCCACCCCTTCCCAAAAACCGAACCACATCCTCCGCCTCCACCCGCAACGCCGCCGCATCCTCCCGCCGCAACCGCCCGAACGGCTCGATCACCACCTCTCCCGCCCGCAGCCTCCAGATCGCCACCGCCCGCCCCCGCACGAGCGCGAACGGCCGGAAGAGCCCGTTGGCGGTCACGATCGACTGGTTCCCCGCCAGCACCTCCTCGCGGGAGACCCAGCCGTGCAGCAGCGGGTCGAACGCCCCGAGCAGTTTGGGTGGCGGCAGCTCATGTAGTTCGGGTGGCAACTTCCTCGACAACTCCTTTGCGCCCGAACGCCTCGCCAGATCGACCAACCCGTTCTCGCGCTGCACGAGCTCAGACGCGATCGCGCTCAACCCCGCGCGCACGTCGCGCAGCGGCAACCCTGCCCACTTGGCCAGATCGCGATCGCCGGCCGGTCCGTGTCCTGCCAGATACCCCCGAGCCAGCTCGGCCAGTGCTCGATCACGGTCCCAGTCACGGCCGCCACCGTGGCCACGACCACCACGACCACCGCCACGAACGCCGCGACCACCACGACCACCGGTCTTACGGCTCAGACCAACGTCCGCCGGGTCCAACCACTCCCGCACGAGCACATACGCGTGCTCGCCATCCTTCATCGGGCCCCTCACGATCAACCCGCGCAGACTCGCCAGGATCAACAGGTGCACCATCGCCTGCCCCTCCGTGCGCACCCCCTTCGCCGCGATTCGCTCCCGTAGTTGGGGGCGCGTCATCGGTCCCTCCGCGTCGAGCGCACGCTCGATCGCCTGCACCCCGCGCTCGGCGTCCGCCGGGCTGACCCCCTCCTGCTCCAGGCGACGGGAATACCGCCGGGCGTTGCCGTCTTCCAGTCGCGGCGCCGTCAGCATGTGCAGCCACGGGTAGTCCTCGCTTCTGACCATATGCAGCGTGCCGCGGTTCAGCCACGTGATCAGCAGCTCGCCTTCGTTCAGCGCACGATCCACATCGGCGGCGCTCAACCCCTCGCTGCGAGCCCTCACCGCCAATCGCGCCCCGCGCGGGTCCTGACCCTGGACCGCCAGCAGCCGCTGCACCACCGACTGGGGGTCTTTTGCCGGCGCCCCGGCGAGCAGTTGGGCGGTCAGACGTTCGGGGAGCATGGGCGGGTTGCAGTCATTCATTCGCCGCGGCGATAGGCCGCGAGGATGTCTTCGGGCGTGAGGCTGATGTCGAGAGCGACGCCACGGGTGAAGCCGCTGCGCGACACGCCGATGAGCGCAGTGGTGTCGGTGGCTCCCGGCAACGACGCGCGCTGGAGCATCAGCGCCGCCAGGTCCGCGCGACCAAACGGGGCCGATGCGCGCCACTTGATCGATCCGGCAAAGCCGACCTTGGAGGCGACCGGCACGCGATCGCCCCCGACGAGATCGAGCTCGACGGCGTTGTCGCGAGTCCAGAATGCGCCGACGTGCAGCGCCGCGCCGAAGCGCTCGTCGGGCAGCATCCTCTCGATGGCGTCACGGACGATCGGCTCGATCGCGGCGCCTCGATAGGACGGCCACGCGCGCCGCACACGCTCGTACAGCACCTGACCGCGCCCGCGCTCAGCCAGCTCGATGCCTTCGCGACCGATGAACCGCAGCCAGAACCGCATGTACGGATCGGCGATCCGGTAGCGGGCGTTCTTCGGATGCGCCACGGTGGAGTAGGGTGTGGTGCGCTCCACGAGCCCCTTGCCGATCAGCATCGTCAGCGCCTCGCGCAGGCTCGTCCCGGGCAGCTGCGACCGGGCGGCTATGTCGCGATGAACGCGGGCGTCCGCACCGATCGCGCCAAGCACAACGCGGGCCTGAGCGCGCTCGGGCAGCTCGGCGGCGAGCGCGCGCTCGCCACTGACGAGCAGAAACGAGGTCGGATTGGCAAGCGCCGTCTTCAGGTAGCGCTCGAGCCCTCGAGCACGCCCCCACTCGCGCGCGAGCACAGGGAACCCTCCGGTTACGAGATACGCGTCGAGGCTGTCGGCAGCGTCGAGCTCGAGCATCTCGGCGACATCGGCGGGGCTCAGCGGCGCGATCGCCATCTCCCGCGGACGGTCATACAGCGGCCGGCCCTCAGCCGACAGCGACTCCATCGTCGCCCTGTCGGACCCGATCGCGATCACCAGCACGGGCAGGCGCGCCGCCGTGCGATCCCAGAACAGCTGCAGCACCGCCTCGATCGACGGCTCGACAGCGACCAGGTACGGCAGCTCGTCGATTACGAGGATCAGCGGGCGCTCGCGAGCGATCCCGCCGACGGCGATCTGCAACGCGGCCTCCCAACTATCGGCCCGCGCGCCGTCGCGCACCAGCTGGGCTGCCGGCGCTTGCGATTCCGCAATCGCCTCCACAAACCGCTCGCGCTCGCGTGCGCTCGACTCCTGGATCGCGGTATAGAACACGCAGGGACAGCCCGAACGCTCAGCCAGCTCCTCGACGAGGCGGCTCTTGCCCACGCGGCGACGGCCCCTGATCGCGACGAACTCGCCCCGCCCGGTGCGGCGGACATCCGCGAGCCGTTCCTCCAGAAGCCGCAGCTCCCGCTCCCTGCCCACAAACTCGCTCGCGCTGCGCATATCGTTCGCTCCAGTCAACATCGCCACAGTTTACAGCGCGGAACTTTACAACACTTTCTTGCTATAAAGTATTCCTTCTTTTTCTTTCTTTCCAGACTCCCGGTAATCCCCACGCCGACCTACCCCGCACCCACCCCCCGATGACGCCTGATGACCCGCTCATGATTCCCTCATGACCCCCGCAGGCCGCCGGCCCGCATCCACGCCGGCCACCCGGGCAATGCCGGCCTCTCCACGCCACCAGCTGATGCTGTACGTCCGGCGGATCGTCTTCGCGGGGACGATCGCGCTCGCCCTCTTGCTGCTCGGCGCGCTCGGGCTGGCGCTCAGCGAATCGGTCGGCTACTGGTATGCGTTCCGCTGGGCGCTCGACACCGCGGCCACCGTCGGGGGCTTTCCCCAACCGCACACCACCACCGGGCAGATCATCGACGTCCTGCTGATCGTGCTCGGCGTCGGTACGCTCTTCTACGCCCTGGCCGTCGTCGCCGAGCTGTTCGTCGCGGGCCATCTCGCCGATCTGCTCGCCCTGCGCCGCACGCAACGCATGATCGACTCCCTCTCCGACCATCACATCATCTGTGGCTTTGGCCGCGTCGGGCGTCAGGTCGGGCGCGATCTGCACGTCGCGCGCGTACACTGCGTGGTCGTCGACTCCAATCCCGACAACCGTCCTTTCGCGGAGAGCCTCGGTCTGCCCTTCATCGATGGCGACGCCACGCAGGACAGCGTGCTGCTCGCCGCCGGCATCGCCCGCGCCCGCTCGATCGTCGTCTGCGCGGACTCGGACACCAACAACGTCTTCATCACGCTCACCGCCCGCGAGCTGCGCTCGGACATCTCGATCGTCGCCCGCGCCGCCCTCGAGGACACCACCTCCAAGCTCCGCCGCGCCGGCGCGGACCGCGTCATCTCCCCCTACAAGGCCAGCGGCACCGAGATGGCCCGGCTCGCCCTGCACCCCCAACTCAGCGGCGTCGTCGACGTCGACGTCCAGTACCGCTTGGAGGAGATCGAGGTCGGCCCTGACAGCGACGCCGTCGGCATGACCGTCGGCGACATCCGCGGGGGCACGATCATCGCCGGACTGCGCCGCGGCTCAACCTTCCAACCTCAGCCCCCGGGCGATACCGCGCTCGCGTCCGGTGATGTGATCATCGCGATCGGCACCGCCCCCGCGCTCGAGCGGATCGAGCAGTTGCTGGAGCGGGGAGCCTGAGCCAACCGGCCCCCGGTCCCTGGCTCCCCGGTCCCCTCCCGTACGCCCGCATATCGCCGTGGACCGCTCGCCCGCTGACCAGCTACTCCGGCCAAACGGCCTCGCCTTTCACGCCGTCGCCCTCCTCGGGCTTGGGACCGCCGATCGCGAGGATCTCCAAGCCATCCGGCCCGGCCTCGAACGCACGCACGACCTCCGGCGCCACGCGCACCACGTCCCACCGGCCGAGGTCGATCGTCTCATCGTCGAGCAGCACCCTGCCCGAGCCGGCGACCACGACATACGCCTCCTCCTGCTCGCGGTGGCTGTGGGCAAACGGGCTGCGCAGGCTCGGCGGGTAACGGAACAGGCTCACGCCGATATCGCGCGAGTCGAGGTGCTTGCGGGCGAAGCGGCCCTCGAGGCCCGGCACGCGGTCGCCGATCGAGTTCTCGACGTCCATCAGGTTGACCTTTGCGTATCTGGACATGCTTCCGGGCTCCTTTGCGGTCGATCTGGTCGATGATCAATCTAGCCGAGCAGCCGCACGCCATCGGGGTGCGTACGGCGCGCGACGCACGACACGGGCTGCACGACCGCGATGCCCGAGGGTGGAGCGGTTGTGGATGGCAGAGGGAGCCCGCTCAGTGCCGCGCGACGAGCGCGCTCGCGTCGACCTCGTCGATACTCGCGTACCCGCTCAGCGCCATCGCCAGGTCGAGGTCGGCGAGGAAGGAGCGCAATACCTCGGCCACGCCGTCGGCGCCGCCTAGCGCCAGCCCCCAGATGTAGGGCCGTCCGAGCAGCACTGCCCGGGCGCCAAGCGCGAGCGCCTTGAGCGCGTCGGCGCCGCTGCGGATGCCGCTGTCGAACAGCACCTCGCAGCGACCGTTGACGGCCGCCGCCACCTCGGGCAGCGCGTCGAGCGCGCCGATCGCGCCATCTACCTGCCGGCCGCCGTGGTTTGACACGAGCACTCCCTCGATCCCGTGCTCGACCGCCAGCCGCGCGTCGTCGGGATGGACGATCCCCTTCAGTACGATCGGCAGGTCGGTGCACCCGCGCAAGAACGCCAGGTCCGACCACGTCACCGACGGGTTGGCGAACTGCCAGGCCCACTGGCCGATCGCGGCCTGCATGTTCTCCTCCGGTGGCGCGTCCAGTAACCCTTGAAAGACCGGGTCCGCGAGGTAGTTGCGGTTGCCCTCACCCCACAGAAACGGCAGGAACGCCTCGCTCAGATCGGCAGGGCGCCATCCCAAAAGCCAAGTGTCGAGCGTGACCACGATCGCGCTGTACCCAGCCTGCTCGGCGCGCGTGACGAAGCTGCGCGCGAGCTCACGGTCGCGCGGCCAGTACAGCTGATACCAGCGCGCGAGCTCCCCCGCGGCGTCCGCGATCTGCTCGATCGTGTGCGACGCGGCTGTGCTGGCAACGAACGGCACGCCGACCTGCGCGGCGCCGCGCGCCATCGCCAGCTCCCCGTCGGGATGCGCGAGCGTCTGCACTCCGATCGGCGCCAGCAGCACAGGTGCGGGCAGCTCGGTGTGAAGCACCGTGCGCGCAAGTGTGCGTTCAGAGACGTCGCGCAACATTCGCGGACGCAACCGCCAGCGGTCGAACGCCTCGCGGTTCGCGCGCATCGTCTCGCCGAGGCCCGCGCCCCCGGCGATATAGCCCCGCGGCCCGCGCCGCAGCAGGCTCAGCGCGTCCTGCTCGAGCCGGCGCCAGTCGAGCGTGCGGGCGGGACGCTGTCCGGCCATCCCGCGCAGGTAGATCTCGTACTGGTAGTTGGCGTAGGGGATCGGGACGGCGTCGCTCATGGCGCCGGCGGGACTCTATACCGAGTTCGCTCGCCCATTGCTGGAGGCAGGCGGCACATGCGCGGCCTGCCCCGGCCGGTACATATCCCGGCCGGCCGGTCAGTGCATGCACTGACCGGAACGGGGCCGCACATGTGCGGCCCCGCCGGGTGGCACATGTGCCACCCGGAACGACATCGCCTGATCACGGGGCGCATCTGACGCCGCGGACGCGGCGGCCCTCACAGGTTGCCCTGGCCGCGCTCGAGCTCGAGCAGCAGCCGCTTGCGCTCCAGCCCGCCGCCGTAGCCCGTGAGCGTGCCGTCGGCGCCGATCACGCGGTGACAGGGCACGATCACGGCGATCGGGTTGCGGCCGTTGGCCATGCCCACCGCCCGCGCGGCGGACGGCTGGCCGATGCGCCTGGCGATCTCGCCGTAGCTGGCCGTCTCCCCGTAGGGGATCTCCCGCAGCGCGCTCCACACGCGTTGCTCGAACTCCGAGCCGCGCATGGTCAGCGGCGTGTCGAACGTGGTGCGCTCGCCGGCGAAGTACTCGCGCAGCTGCGCCTGCACATCCGCGAGCGCCGCTGGCGATCGCTTCCACCGCGGCGAGACCTGAACGGGGTAGCGTCCCTGCTGCATGTACAGCCCGTGCAGCGCCTCGCCGTCGCCGAGCAGCAACAGCTCGCCGATCGGACTGTCCATCGTTGTGTACACGAGTCGAACGGGCAGGGCGTCTGGATCGGTGCGAGCGCCCGCGTTGGCCTTGGAAGTTACGGCTGTGGCATCGGTGAGCATCGGTTGACCTCCTTCACGCGGCGAGTCGCTCGGACTCGCCGATTGACGATGACGATCGCTTGGGCGACGACTGCGATGGCGACGACGACCGTGACGTACGCGCCGCGTGCGCGGGTGAGCCGAGCGACGTCCACAGGTGCGCCACGGCGTAAGACCGGTACGGCCGCCAGCGCTCGGCGAGGGCCTTGGCCGACGCCGGAGAGCCGTCCAGCCCGAGCCGCTGCAGCGCGCGGCGGACACCCAGATCGGTCGACGGAAACGCGTCGGGGTCGCGCAGGGCGCGCATCGCGATGTACTCCGCCGTCCACGGCCCGATACCCGGCAGTGCAAGCAGCTCGCGCCGCACCTCGGCGCGATCGGCGCCTCCGTCCAGTGCCACCTCGCCATGCGCGAGCTTCTTTGCGAGCGTGAGCAGACAGCGCCGGCGCGCGGCCGGCATCCCCAGCTTTTCAGGGTCCGCGTCGGCGAGGGCCTGCGTCGAGGGGAACAGATGTGTCACCGCGCCGAGCGGCTGCTTGAGCGGCTCGCCATAGCGCCCGGCCAAGCGCCCCGCGAGCGTGCGGGCGCCCCGCACGGAGACCTGCTGGCCGAGCACCGCGCGGACAGCGAGCTCCTGCCCGTCGACCGCGCCTGGCACGCGCAGGCCGGGCGCCCCGGCAACGAGTCGCCCGAGCGTGGGCTCGCCGCCGAGCACGTCGGCGACGCTGTGCGGGTCGGAGTCGAGGTCCAGCAACCCCCGCGAGCGCTGCATCGCGGCGCCGAGATCGCGCAGGTCGTCCAACCAATAGCGCGCGCTCACGTAGTCGCCGGCATCGACAGAGCTGGCGGCGGGGAGATCGGAGGAGTCGGCAGGATCGGCGGAACGCGCGGGGCGCAGCTCGACGATGCCTGTGCCGTGCGGCAGACGCAGGCTGCGACGGTAGGCGCCGTCTGACACCTGCTCGACGCCCGGGACCGCGCGCAGGGCGAGAAACGCGATCATGCTCTCCCCGTCGAGCGGCGCGCGGTAAGGCAGACGCAGCGACAGCACGCCGCTGTCCTGCGCGCGTCCGTGCCTGCTTGCCCGCGCGCGCAACGCGCTCGGCGTCATCGCGAACACTTCCCGCACGGTCGCGTTGAACTGGCGCACGCTCTGAAATCCGGCCGCGAACGCGACGCCCGTGATCTGGAGCGTCGTCGTCTCGAGCAAGATGCGGGCCGTCTGCGCACGCTGCGCCCGGGCGAGCGCGAGCGGACCCGCCCCCACGACGGCCACGAGCTGGCGGTGCACGTGGCGCTCGGTGTACCCGAGCCTGGCCGCGAGACCGCTCACCCCCTCGCGGTCGACGACCCCGTCGGCGATCAGCCGCATCGCGCGTCCGACCATGTCCGCGCGCAGATCCCACTGCGGCGAGCCGGGTGTGGCGTCCGGACGGCAGCGCTTGCACGCGCGAAACCCCGCTGCCTGCGCGGCGGCGGCGGACGCGAAGAAGCGCACGTTCTCACGTTTGGGCGTGCGCGCGGGGCAGCTCGGCCGGCAGTAGATCCCGGTGCTCGTCACGCCGCAGTACACCCACCCGTCAAAGCGCGGATCGCACGCTTCGATCGCGCGCCATATGCGGTCCGAGGCGGGAATCGCCGGGTCTGCCTGGGAGATCGCCGGTGTCGAGTCGGGAATCGTCGAGTCGGGTGGCATGGCCACACCGTCGCACACGCAACCCCCCGCGTCTAGCGGAAATCGGACTTGGATAGGGCGGGCGATATAGAAGTCCGAAAGCCGCTACTCCCCGCGGCCGCGGACGAGAGTCAACGCGAGCGCGAGCAGTCCGAGGACCAGCAGCACGCGCCCCACGACAGAGTCCAACGTCACCCAGGCGGCGCCGACGAGCACGCCGGTCAGCACGAGGGCGAGCGCCCACAGCGCGCAGCCCGCGATGGTGAGGACGACGAACGGCCCGAGCTCGACGCGCCGGGCCCCGGCTGGCAGGGACACGAACGTGCGCGCGAGCGGCAGCAGCCGCGCCACGAACACGGCGCGCGTGCCGTGGCGAGCGAACAGGCCGTCCCAACGGTGCAGCGCCGAGCGGGCGACCGGCACGCGCTCGACGAGCCGGCTCGCGCCGAGGCCGTATGCGAGCAGCGAGCCGACGAGGTTGCCCGCGGTCGCTGCGAGCACGGCCAGCGGTAGGCTCATCCAACCCTGGTGCACGGCGAACCCGGAGAACAGCAGCGTGACCTCGCTCGGGATCGGAACGCACGCGCTCTCTGGCACCATCAGCATGAACACGCCGAGCGCCCCGAACTGCTCGATCACGCCGGTCACGGACGCCCTCCTCGGGGATCTGGCTTACGTGGCTTTGCGGGTGGGCGGGGCTTCGCAGGGCGACCCGGCTTCGCTAGCGGACGCGGCCCCTTTCCCGGTGGGTGGGGCGCGTGTCCCGGACGCGGCTCGTGCCGCGGTGGCAGCGCAGGCACGCCGGGCGCCGGGGGACGGGGACGGCGGTAGCCGAGCGCGGCCTGCACGCTCGACGGTCGCCAGCGATCCCCGCCGCGCGGCGTGGGCACGCCCTCGTCGTTGAGCAAGTCGGCGATCGCTTGGAGGCTTTCGCCGGCGTCGCGCAGCGTCCTGATGCGGTCGGCCAACTCCGGCGAGCGATGAGCAAGCCCGGGGCGCCCCCGGGGCGGCCTGCCGGCCGATGGCTCGCGCTCCCAGCGCTCGACCTCGCGCAGCACCCGCGCGACGTGCGCGCCCGCTCGCGTCGCGGTATCCAGCCCAACGTCGATGGCGATCAGCTCGCCATCGCACGCGTCGAGCCAATCGAGCAGCGCGGTCAGCTCCCGCAACGACCCCGCCGCGTCCGCGAGGCGAGCCACGAGCAGCACTGACGCCTCGCCGGCGCCGATGCGCCCCAAAGCCTCCGCGACGTCGTCGCTCACGACGGCGATCACGTCCACGCCGATCCGCGTGGCGTCGGCGGCGGGATTGGCTTCTACGTTCGGCGGGTAGTAGGCGATGGCGGCGCGACGGTCCACACCTCTACTGTACGCAAATATATTGCGTAACACAGTGGGTTCGCCCGCCCGCTGACTGCGCGTTCAAGCCTGCACACGGTCGAATGCCGGCTCGGGCCGCTCGCCGAGATACTCGACCCAGGCGCGCTTCACGCAGGGGTAGTGCTTGGATGCCTCGACGAGGTCCATGAAGTTGACGATGTCCCGGTTGCGTGCCCTGTCGGGGGCGTCAGCCAGTGGGTGACGGTGGTGGGCTGACTCGGGTCTGTCATCGCCTCGATCTCCTCGAGTCGCTGCTGGTCGCGGTGGCTCACGCGCTCGTGCTGGCGCAGATGTTCCTCCCAGGAGCCGACGACGAACTGCTCGAGGATGCGTCCGGGATCGGCCGCGTCGCGCCACACCCGCCAACTCACCGCGCCTGTGCGCCGTCGGGCGCGGCGACCGGCATATAGCGCGGTCACGAGGTTCTGCTCAAGTCCCGGCCGCGGCGCGTACTCGATCGTGACCAGCACCGGCCCGTCGGGGCTGCTCGCGGCGACGAGGTGCGGGGCAGGCCAGTCGCCGGCCGGCAGCAGCTCGTGCGCCGAGATCGCCTTGAACGGCAGCCACAGGCCGACCGCCGCGACCAGCGCGAGTCCGCAGGCCGATGCGAGCAGCGCGTCGGTCAGTCCGGCGTTCTGCGCGATGACGCCGAAAACGGCGCTCCCGAGCGCGCCACCGCCCTGGAAGATCACCAGGTAGTAGGACATACCGCGAGCCTTGGCCCAGCCCGGAAGCGTCGTCTGATACTGGGAGTTGAGCGTCGAGAGCACGAGTATCCACGCGACGCCGCCGATCACGAGCGCCGCCCCGGCCAGCGCGCTGACGTGTACGTAGGCCAGCGCCAGCGTCATACCAGCGAACAGGAGTGTGCTGACGGTCATGAGGACTCCCGCCGCGACGCGCCGGCGCAGTCGCGGCAGCCCTGCTGCGCCGACGACCGCTCCGATGCCCACACCGGCGAGCAGCAGTCCGTAACCGCCCGAGCCGAGATGCAGCCGCGAGCGAGCGATGAGCGGCAGCAGCGCCCAGATCGCGTTGGCGAAGAACATGAACAGGCCGGCTCGCAGCAGGATCACACGCAGCGCGGGGCTCGCGGCGACATAACGTGCGCCGGCGCGTATCGCCTCCAGAACCTGCTCGCGCCCCGCGGCGCTCGCCGGCCGGGCGCCACCGCGCCAGCGAGCGACCGTCCCGATCACCGGCACGAAGCTCGCGGCGTTGACGAAGAACAGCGCGGCAGCGCTGCTCGCGGCATACAGCGCTCCGCCGATGGCGGGACCTATCGCTCGACTGAGGTTCTGGTTGACGGCGCCCAGCGCGATCGCCTGCGTGCGATCCTCCGGCGCGACGAGCTCGGGCTGCAGCGTCTGCCATGTCGGCGAAGTCAGCGTCTGTCCGGCGCCCACGGCGAAGATCAACGCGAGCAGAACCCACGGAGTCACGAGCCCCGCCAGCGCCAGCACGGCAAGCGCCAGGGCGGCGAGCAGCATGAACGACTGCGACGCGACCAGAAGCCGCCGACGATCGACCAGGTCGCCGATCGCGCCTGCCGGCACGGCGAGCAAAACAACCGGGAGACCCGCAGCTGTCTGAATCAAAGCCACCAGCGTGGCCGACGTCGTCAACGTCAGCATGAGCTCCTGAGCACCGACGGTCTGCATCCAGCTGCCCACGTTGCTCACGAACTGCGCCGAGGCCATCCTCGCGAAATCCTTGGAGCGAAACGGCCCCCATGCCGACGGGCCAGTCGTCGTGGTCGCTCCATCGGGCGGCTCGGCCTCGTTGGCGGAGACATTCATCCTGCAGCATCATCCTAAGTCGACGACGCGCCTGCCCGGCGATGTGACTACGGCGAGTCGAGCAGCACGAGCGCCTGCCCGCCCAGCCGGGGCAGCTCCACTACGGCCCCGAGGAAGTCGCCCGTGGAGAAGTCGAAGGCCACGACGTGGTTCTCACCCACGCAGTACAGGCGACCATCGGCTCCGAATCTCAATCCCCGCGGTCTGCGGAACTCGAGTGAGTGGTCTGGTACGAACACGCGCTCGAGGTGTC
The DNA here is from genome assembly GCA_963702185.1 of uncultured Solirubrobacterales bacterium. Taxonomy (GTDB): domain Bacteria; phylum Actinomycetota; class Thermoleophilia; order Solirubrobacterales; family Solirubrobacteraceae; genus Palsa-744. The sequence goes on along the minus strand of OY969723.1, from coordinate 1,564,194 downwards.
CTGTCGTTGGGTCGTACTCGCGGATGCTCGCGACCGCGTCTACAGCGCCGAAGGGGAACTCGCTGGCGACCACGATCTGCCCGTTCGCGGCGACCGCCAGATCGAGCGGGCTCAACTCGGGGTCGGCGACCAGGCGATGTGGGCGCGATGATCGGTCGAGATCGAACACGACGATCGTGTTATCGCCCTCCCCGCGAGGACCGACGCCCGAGGCGAGGTACAGCCGGCCGTCGCGGGCAAAGCCAAACCCGCGCGGGAAGGGCACGACACCATCTGGCAGAAGTGGCTCGGCGGCGCCATCCAGAGTGGCCGACATGGCCAGGATCGTCCGCCGGCGGCGCATGCCGACGTAGTAGCGACCATCGCCTCCGAACACGCCGCCGCCCGGGTCAAGGCCGGCGATCCGCCCGGAGTCTCGCACGACCTCACCGTGGCGATCGAGCGCCAACACGCGGTCGTCGCCGCTGTTGAGATAGATGAGCGCGCCCGAGGAATCGAGGGACAGACCGCGCGGATCTGTGATCCGCGGATCGCTGCTGAACGGCCCGATCAGTTCGCCGTCGGTGTCGAAGCTGAGAATCGCGCCGTAGCCCCCGCCGTTCCCCGCGCTGGTGACCAGGATCGGCATCACCGTAGCCCGCGCGAACCGTTGTCAGATGCGAGCCTTATGCGAGCCATGTGACGAGGACTGTCACCGTGGACGGCCACCCGCCGCGGCAGAGCGTCCAGCAGCAGCCGCTCAGCGATATCAGGACCAGGGCGCGTAGAGCTCACAACCTCCGGCCTGCAGAACAGCTCGGCATCAGCGCCTCGCCGCACTGGGCGCAGAAGCGTGCGCTCTCCGGGTTCTCGCAGGAGCAGGAGGGACAGATCAACTGTGCAGATGGAATAAGGCCTTACACCTCGCAAACGGAGATGGTGGGCGCGTCGCGTCGGGCCTTCTCGGTCGCCGTCGGCAGGTCGGCGAGCGATGTGTAGATGACGCGGTCGGGGTGAAGGCTGAGCGTGGAGGCATCGTCGCTTTCCAGGCGCTCGAGCAGCTCCTTGGAGGCTAAGGCCCGTCCGCCGGTGGCGCACGCCTCGATGCGCGCGCCCTCGTTGACCTCATCGCCGAGGGCTGTGACCTCTGCTCGGCCGCTGGTCATGATCTGGCCGACGTACAGGGTCGATCCCCAGTGCAGGCCGAAGCGCATGACGAGGTCCTCGGGCGCGAGGTCGCTGCGTGTGGCGACTACCGTCATCGCGTCCCTGATGTTGCGCGCGGCTTGGATGCATGAGCGTGCCGCCGCGGATTCCGAGCCCGCGTTCCCGACAAGGAAGAACGCGACGACCCCGTCGCCGACGTGACGGCCGACGAGCCCCCCGGCATCGATCACGCACTGGTCTGCGGCGCGGGCCATGCGCCTGCCGAGCGCGAAGTAGTTGGCGGTCGGGAGCCTTCTGGCCAGCGGGGAGGAGGACTCCAGGTCCGCGAACAGGATCGCCGCCGGACGCCTGTCCGGCTTCGCGACTTCCTGCATCCGCTCGAAGTGGCGCAGATCGCCACCACCGCCCATCGCCGCAAGGACCGCCATGCTCGCCGCGGGTTTGGTCATGATCACGGTCCCCACGACCTCGCCGCTGTTGTCCCTGACGGGCATCACGGTAATCGTGATCTCCACGTTCATGCCGGCGCCGTGTCCAGGGGACACGACCGTGAACGCGCTCTCGAGCTCGGCTGGCGTGAGCCGGTCGAGAATGTCGTGGAGTCGCGGGTCGACGAGTTCGCGCAGTTCCTCACGTCCGCCGGTGGCGGTGGCGAGTTGGTAAGGGGCGAGCAGCTCGAATCTTTGCCGCATTACCTCGAGCGTGTTGAATCGGCCGCGTCCCGCGAGCCGTGCGTCCAGCGCCTCCGGGCTCGAGTTGTGCACGCCGACGGGGAAGGGCGCAAGTTCGAGCAGGCCGCCTTCGCTGAGGCGCTGAGCGTCGGTCATGTAGAGGTTCCGTCCCTCGCGGTCGACGATCATCGCCCAGTAGCCAGCGTCGTTCAGCGCCCTGGCGGTCGCGGCCAGCGTAGAATCGTTCGGCAGCGGGCATGTCTCCTGGCCCTCCACGGACGCGACTCTACACGCTGGTACCAGAACGCAAGCGACGCTCTGGCCGCCGCCCAAAGCCTCGAGCCCGAAACACAGACAAAAGCCCAAAATAACGCCGGAAATCAGTGACGCGGCACCGCGCTGAAGACTGGCCAGGTGGCCGATGTTTTCCTGTCGACAATTGACTATCGTCGCTGATCCCGTGCGGCGTGGCAAACGCGCTGACGGCCTCGTGCGCGTTCTGGTAGCGCGTGCCGAACCTGCACGGCGAATCCGACAAGTGGACCACGTGGAGCGAGGATGGGATGACCGAACTTCGACTGTTGGTAGCGCTCAGTGAGCTCGACCGCAAGCGCGAGCGCATCCAAGCAGGCCTATCCCAAAGCCCCGGAGCGGTACGGGGCCTGAGTGCGCTCAGCGGACTCGCGGTCGGATGGCTGGCCCGGGGACTGATACTGAGGAGTGATCGATGAGCACGGAGAGCGCGACAGCTGCGCCGCGCACGATTCGTGACCTGCCCGGCCCGCGCGGGCTGCCCTTGGTCGGCAGTCTCAACAAGACCATTCCCATGGGACGCGCGCACATCGTCGTCGAGGAGTGGGCCGATCGCTACGGGCCGCTCTTCAAGTTCCGCATCGGCCCACGACTGATCGTCGTCCTCAGCGACCCCGAGGAGATCAATCGTGTGCTGCGCGAACGCCCCGAGGGCTTCCGGCGTTGGCGGGAGATCGAGGACGGCTTCGCGGAAATCGGCTTCCCCGGCGTGTTCTCGGTCGAGGGCGAGACGTGGCGGCGCCAGCGTCAACTCGTCGTCAGAGCGCTGAACACGAACCACCTGCACCGCCACTTCCACGCGATCCGCGTCGCGACCAAACGGCTGCACCGGCGCCTCACGGACTGCCGCCCGCGGCCGGCAGTCCATCAACCTCACCCAAGTCCTGACTGCGTACAGCGTGGACGTGACCTCGACGCTCGCGTTCGGCTACGACCTGAACACGCTCGAACACGGCGACGGGGAGCTCCAGCAACACCTCCAGTACACGTTTAGAATGCTCAACTTCAGGCTCTTCTTCCCCGTGCCGTACTGGCGCTACTTCAAGCTCCCCCAAGATCGCCGACTCGTGCGCAGCGTCGCGTACCTGAAAAGCGCGGTGCTCGGCTTCATCGCGCAGGCCCGGGAGCGCATGCGCGAACGGCCCGAGCGCTTCGAGGAGCCCGAGAACTTTCTCGAGGCGATGCTCGCCGCCCAACGCGAGGACGGAACCTTCACCGACGAGGAAATCGTCGGCAACGTCTTTGCCCTGCTCCTCGCCGGCGAGGACACGACCGCGCACACGATGGCCTGGACGAGCTGGTTCCTCGCCCAAAACCGCGACGTCCAAGCACGCTGGGCACACGAGGCGAGAGAGGTGCTCGGCGACGCGCCGTACCCCGCTGACCCGGGAATCATCGCGGACTTCCCGTACGGGGAGGCGGTGCTGAGGGAGTCGATACGGCTGAAGGCCGTGGCAAACGGGACGACCGTGCAGGCGCTCACGGACACGACGATCCGCGACACCCGTATCCCCGCGGGCACGCGCCTGATCCTCGAGCTCAGGCAAGTCAGCCGCCGCGCCGGTGGCCCCGAGTACCGCCCCGAACGATGGCTCAACGAAAACAAGGACGGGAACCACGGGGCCGAGAACGGCACGCAAGGAGCGGACCGTCAGCCCAGCCAAAAGGAGTTCCTGGGCTTCGGCGCCGGCCCAAGATTCTGCCCGGGGCGCAACCTCGCCTTCCTCGAGTCCAAGACGGCGATGGCGATGATCGCCCGCAACTTCCAGATCGAGCTCGACGAGAGCGCAGCCCCGGTCACCGAGCACTTCGCCTTCACAATGATCCCGCGCGGCCTGCGCGTACGACTGCGCGAGCACACGGGCAACAAGCCGACGAAGAGCGCGACTGCGCGCGCGGGCGTAAGCGTCAATACGGACGGCAGTGAGGGCATCGGCGAGGGCGGTTGCCGGGCGGCATGACGAACGTAACGCGCTCAATCCGGGCGCTGCCGGGGCCAAGTGGGTTGCCGTTGATCGGCAGCGTGCACCACGTGAAGCCCTCGCGGTTTCACTCCATCGTCGAGGACTGGTCCAGGCGCGCTGGCGATGATCGCCCGCAACTTCGAGCTCGAGCTGGACCCAGCAGCGAGACCCGTGACGGAGCGCTTCACCTTCACGGTCGTGCCCGAGGGATTGCGCGTGCGGCTGAAAGAGCGCGCAAAGCGGGTAGGCAACGGAACGACGCGACACGAGGGGAGCGGGGACGCGATCGCCGCTGCTGCCCTCGAGACTTTATTCAGTAAAAGCAACGGAAAGCTCGCAGCGCAAGGCACCAAAGCAGCGGCCCCGTTAGAGCGCGACAAACAACAAGCGAAAGGAGCCCAGCATGGGCGCACAGGAGAACAAGCAGACTGCCCGCGACGCGTACGACGCATTCAGCCGCGGTGACGCCGAGGGCGCGATGCGCAACATCGACGAGGCGATCCACTGGACCGCGCGCGGCGACAACGCGCTGACTGGCGAGTACGACGGCAAGCAAGCGGTCGGCGAGTTGTGGGGCAAGCTCGCCAGCAAGGGCTTCAAAACGAGCCCGCGCGAGTTCATCGCCGACGGCGACAAAGTGATCGTGCTGACCACCGCCAACTTCGCGGGGGAGACGACCGAGAACGTCGACGTGCTCACCTACAACGACGCCGGCAAGCTCGTGGCCTTCGACGTTTTCGGCGACACGACGCTCGCCGACCGAGTGTTCGCGAAGTAGCAGAGACCGTGGGCGCGCGAGCGCCCCACGAAACGAAACCAACCGCAGGCTCCCAAGGAAGATCCAGGAGGAATATGCGCGTCCTCTTCGCGACGCAGCCCGGCCACGGGCACCTGAACCCGATGGTGCCGTACGCCTCGACGCTGCGTAAGGCCGGCCATGACGTGCGGTTCGCGACCGCGCCAACCTTCTGTGACGCCGTGCAGCGGCTGGGCTTTGACGCTGCGCCCGTGGGCATCGACTTCAACTGGGAGCGTGTCACCGAGGCGTTCCCCGAGATGATGACGGCCGCGGCGCAGGGTCCAGCGCGGATCAACGAGTGCGCGCTGCGGATCGTCTGGGAGAGCTGGACGCCGCAGATGGTGATGACCTGCTCACGCTGATCCGCGACTGGCGGCCCGCTCGCCTGTATTCGAGGAGTTTTGAACCAAGCGCCGGAGCAGTTCGGCGAAGATATTTAGATCCATGGTCCTCCCCTGAACGAACGAGCGCGGTGTCTTTCAGGTGATGAAGCGGTGGATGGCCTCGTTGGCGTGGTCCTGAAACGACGGGTTGGCCAGGTCGGGGAAGATGTCTGCTTGGTCGACCACGGCACCCTTGAGGACTTCCCCTTTGCTGGCGTAGAACACGCCGCTGGACAGGGTCGGGTCGGTGACGCCGTCGACCAGTCGCTTCGCGCCCACGTCAAGCTTGTGGGCGATGCCGAGGCGGGGCATGACGTACTTGGCCGCTATGCGCAGCGGCAATGCGAGGTCATTGGGTGCGTTGGTGCCGGTGGTGTTGCCGGGGCTCACGCTGATGAATCGCCGGTCGGGGTGTTGGCGGGCCAGGTAGGCCATCCACAGGATGCCGATCAGCTTGGCCTGCCCGTAGGCCAGATTGACGTCAGGTTTGCCGCCGGCGAAATAGCTGCCGTCGATGACAGTGGCGAGCTCGTCGGCGGAGTTTGAGTCAAACGACGGCCGCTTGAACCCCATTTTCGGGATTCCCCTGGCTGCCTCGCTTCCGGCGAAGACCGCCACCTCGCCAAGTCGGTTCTCGGCCAGCAGCGTCTCGAGGAGGACAACGTGGCCGAGAACGTTCTGCGCGAACATGTAGGTGACCCCGTCGGCGGTCAACTTCATCGGCGTCTTGCCGCCCATTCCACCGGCGTTCATGACCACCGCGTGGAGCGATCCGTCAATGCCCGCCAGGCCGGTGCGGACCGAGCCCGGATCGGCAACGTCCATGAGAACGATGTCGAAGATGCGCCGGCCGGTTTTCGCTTCGAGCTCGGCCTTTGCCGTTGCCGCCCGGTCGTGGTTGCGGCACGCCAGGTAGATACGAGCAATCTCGGGACGTGATGCCAGTTGCCGGGCTATGTCCTTGCCGATCCCGACGTTGGCGCCGGTGATCAACACGGTCTTTTCTGCGGTGGTTTGCATTTTGAGTGCCGCCGGTGATGAGGGCGGTCTTGCCTTGAGTGACATGTATCGCGCTCTCCCTTTGAGTGGTTGTCCCGGCCCAAAATGGATCGAGCGTTCCACTCTACCACAGACTGGATGGCGCGATCCATTCCGCTGGTAGAATCTGCGGCATGAGCACGGCTAGCCCCTCCCCTCGCAGCACGGCTAGCCCCTCCCCTCGCCAACTGACGCGCAAGGGCCAGGAGACCCGTCAGCGCATAGTCGATGCGGCGGCCGAGCTGATCTTCCGGCAGGGCGTCGCGCACACGACGATCGAGGACGTACGCGCGGCGGCGGACGTCTCGAGCTCGCAGCTCTACCACTACTTCGACGACAAGCCGGCGCTGGTCCGGGCAGTCGTTGACCACCAGGCCGACACAATGGTCGGAGGGCAGGCGAACTTCGATTTCAGCACGCTGAATGGCCTACGAGCGTGGCGCGACTTCGTGGTCGCGGCCCAGCGCGAGCACCACTGCATCGGCGGCTGCCCAATCGGCTCTCTCGGCGGCGAGCTAGCCGAGATCGATCCCGACGCAAGAGCCCACGTCGCCGAGGGCTTTAAACGCTGGGAGGCCGAGATCCAGAGCGGTCTACGAGCGATGCACGCACGAGGCGAGCTCACCCCCGACACCGACCCCGACACCCTCGCCCTCGCGCTCCTAGCCGCCCTGCAGGGCGGCCTGCTCCTCACGCAGGTCAAACGCGACACCAAGCCGCTAGAGGCCGCGCTTGACGCAATGCTCGAACTGGTCGCACGACTCAGCGGCAGCAGCTCGTAGCGTCCTGCGCCAGGCCCGAGTCCGGCGGGATGACACGTCGACGCAGATCATTGTCACGGGCGGGTCCAGCGAGGATCGGTCGAACCGCCGGGGAGGGTGAGTCAGCTCGGTGAGCGAGCTGAGTGTCGATCGGGTGCGATACAAAGGGTCGATGGCATCTCGCGTTGCTCGGTCGGCTCCTCTTACGGTTGCGGTCACGGGGCCCACGGGCGAGATCGGCCAGTCGGTGGTCGCGGCGCTCGAGCGCTCGCGTGAGGTGGGTCGCATCCTGGGTATGGCACGTCGCCCGTTCGATCCTCGCGCGCAGGGCTGGAAGAAGGTCTCCTACCGGCGCGGCGACGTCCTTGACCGCAGGTGCGTGGTCGAGTTCGTCGAGGAGGCCGACGTGGTGGTGCACCTCGCGTTCATGATCATGGGCGGTGCGCGGGAGAGCCGCAGGGTGAACCTCGAGGGTTCGCGCAACGTGTTCGTCGCGGCGGCGCAAGCGGGCGCGAAACGGCTGGTGTACGCCTCTTCGGTCGCGGCATACGGCTTCCACAAGGACAACCCGCAGCCGCTGACCGAGGACGTTCCTGCGCGAGGGACCGCGGCGCACTACTACTCCGCGCAGAAGGCCGAGGTGGAGGAGCTGCTGGCGGACGTGCTCTACCCCACCCGCACAGACGCGTACGTGTTCCGCCCGTGCATCGTCGCTGGGCCGCAGGCGCCGCTGCTGATCGACAGCCTGCCCTACACGCAGATCTCAGAGCGCCTGCCGGGACCGGTGCTGAGCCTGCTCGAGGGTGTCCCGATCCTCAAGCCGGTGCTCCCCGACCCAGGTGTGCCGTTTCAGCTCGTCCACCACGACGACGTCGCCACGGCGATGCGAGCGGGGGTGCTCGGTCGCGGCCAGCCCGGTGTGTACAACCTCGCCGGGCCGGGCGTGCTCACCGTCGGGCAGCTCGCAACAGAGCTCGGCTGGTACTCGATCCTGGTTCCCCGGCTGACGGTCGACGCGCTCGCCGAGACGATCGGACACCTCGGCTCCCTGCCCGCACTACCCGCGCAGGCACAATGGATCGCGGCGTTTCGCGAGCCCGTGATCATGGACACGACCAAGGCGCGCCGCGAGCTTCGCTGGCGACCCAAACACGACGCCCTGGGGACACTGCGCGAGACGATCGCGGCCACACGATCCCAACGCTGAGGATCGTCTTCGAGCCGCGATATGCGACAGGACGCTGCTGATCTTCGACGAGACCTGGAGGCTGGCCAGTCGCGCCTCGGGCTGCGTCAGCGGACAGTGGGTTCGAGTGCGCGTCCGACCATCCAGCTCAGCTGACTTGGTACTTGATGTGCGTGACCCCGGGCGCGTCGACGGCCCGGATCTGCTTGAGCTCGAGCGTCTTCCGGTCGAGGCCCTCGAACAGGCGAGCGCCCCCACCGAGGACCACGGGTGCGATCGAGACGTCGATCTCATCGACGAGCCATGCGGCGAGGTACTGGTTGACCACCGACGCGCCGCCGGCCAGCCAGACGTCCTGTCCCCGTGCGGCGTCCTTGGCCTGCTCGAGCGCCGACTCGATCCCGTCGCTGACGAAGTGGAACGTGGTGCCGCCCTGCATCTCCAGCGGCTCACGCGGGTGGTGAGTGAGCACGAACACGGGATGGTGGTAGGGGGGATCCTCACCCCACCAGCCCCGCCAGGACTCATCCGGCCAGGGTCCACGAACCGGCCCGAACATGTTGCGACCCATGATCGTCGCCCCGATGTTCGCCCGGCGCTCATCCACGACGGCAGAGCTGACGTTGACCTCGCCTCCCTCCTCGCCGTGCATCTCCCGGAACGCCCTGAGCGGGAAGAACCACTCGTGCAGCTCCATCCCGCCGACCCCGAGCGGGTTCTCCTCGCTCTGATCTGGACCGCTGACGTAGCCGTCCAGCGACATAGTGATGCTCAATCTCAGCTTGCTCATCTGCGCCGCGCGCAACCTACCGTTTTGCTCCTATGCGGCGCTGCTGTACGTGATGGTGTCGTGCATCCGCACGCCGAGTGCGTCGGCGATTTCCTGCAGGCGGGTGAGGTTGACGCCGCTATACCCGTTGGCCTCCCAGCGCTGGATCTGCTGCTCGGCGACGCCGATTTGCTTGGCGAGCTGACGCTGAGTCAGCCGGGCGGCGATGCGAGCTTCGATCAGCGCGATCGGCAACTCGTACAACGAGGTGATCTCCCGGCTGGTGATGTGCCCGTCGCGCAGTTTCTCGTAATGGTCGATCTGGTGGCGCAACTCTTCGATCTCACTGGCGATCGCGTCGTGCATCAGTTTAGGCATACCCGGGTCGATGTTCGGGGGGAGATCGCGGGGATCTCGCGCGTCGTTGGCGACCAAGCTCTCTTCGAAGCGGGCGAGCCAACCTTTGGTGATGTTGTACTGGCGCTGGTTTTGGATGATCACGGAAGTCCTGTCAGATCGACGGCAACGATGCCCTTGGGTTGCTCGGTCGTGCGGTCGCGTTGGAAGAATTCGAGAAAAGGGGTACCGCCGGAATTCGCCGCCCAGCTGGCGGGATAGAGCTCCCCGCCGTAGCGCGCCTTCTGTGCGGCGCGGCCATCGCTGAAGTCCTGCAACTCGGGGTCGAGACGATCGGGAACCACCCCGGCCGGCTCCCAGCAGACGTCGAAGTCACCGGGGTGCTCCTCGGCGGTAACGAAGCTGCCGTCGAGATATGCCGTAGTGCAACCCGCAGTCTTCAGCGAGCGCAGCGCGTCCAGCAGCCCATCGAGCAATTTGCGGCGGTGGGTGCTGGTGGCGTAGCGAGTCACGATCTCAGTCCATGTTGCGTGGTGGATGCCGGGCGGGAGGTTCCCGCGGTCATCGAGCTCAGGAATCATAACACAACAATATCATTGGGTATGCCGGCGTCAGCGAGCTGAGACGAGCTCCATCGCCTGGGACCATAAGGTCGGCCAGCGCACCTGCCAGCGAGCATCGGTCCACGGTTCTTCGAGCGGCTCGCGCGGGTCCAGCCTGATCGGTCGAACCACCGGGGAGGGTGAAGGCAAGCTCTCGGCGAGCTCATCGAGTCCCTGTGCTTCGGCCAGCGATCCGATCCGCCGCAGCGCTACGCCGGCGCTCAACTGCTCCGCAAGTGCTGCGAGCTGTCCGGATCGACCGGTGCTCGAGTGAGAGCGCCGGCGATTGTCGTCCAGCCTCCCGCAAGCGCCGGGCGCCCAGCGCTCTCCAGGAGCGCCCGCTCGACACTCGAGACAACTGCGCCGTAACCGGCGTCTTGGCTGCGAGCCCATCAACGAACGCCACTCCATATCAGTGGATCGGACGACAAGCGAGCGTCGACCAGCTTCATGGGGCGCTCAGCAGACCTCTACGGCCCAACAACCGGGGTCCTACGCACAGCCGCCTCGATCTCGTCGCGTAGGAAGATCCAGCGCCGGCCGAGCTTGTGGCCGGGCAGTAGCCCGCCCAGGGCGTACTCGAGCACGGTCGAGATCGGTAGGTGCAGCAACTCAGCTACCTCACGGCCGTCGAGGACGTCTTCTCGGGTGAGCCTGGGACGGGAAAGGGTGGTTGTGGATGAGTTCATCGGGCAGATCGGGTCGTTGTCTTTCCGTATGTAGACCCCAACTCGCTCTGACCGGCCAACGGATTTGCGGATCGCCGTCCGTCACGCGCCCTCGCGGAGCCCGAACAAGCTGCCATCTGACCCGTCTCAGCGACAGGCTCCTGCCGCATTCGGCGCCCGACCGACTCCCGCCTGACTGCTCCGCACGAGCTCCAGCAGAGTACCGTCACATACAAAAATCCCTGGTATCACAAGGCTTCTCGAGGCGGGAGCGACGGGACTCGAACCCGCGACCTCCGGCGTGACAGTAGTGGGCCCGGGGGCGGGCTGATGCCGCGAATCCCCAGTGTTCAAGCCAAATTCTAGGCATCTCCGAGTTCTGAGCCGATCAGCCAAAAAGCCGCTATTTGCGGGCTTGTACCGTCGATTTGGGCACAAATCCGGGTTTGTGCCCAAGGGCGCCGGGGTGCGCTTTGGGCCACGAGATTGACATCCGGCGCGACACGCCGACGGCCAAGGCACTCGTCTACTCCGACATCTTGGCCGTCCTATAGAGGCCGGTCTTTCGCGATCCCTCGCGCACCACAAGGCCAGCCTTGCCAAGAGCCGCGAGGTCGCGCTGTAGTGTCCGCGGCGAGGCGTTAACACGCTTCTGCAGCGTCTGAGCGTCCAGACCCCCCGCGTGGTTCAGCTCATCGAGAATGGCCTGCCGACGACGCGCCACATCGCCTTTGCCCAACCCTGTTATCCAGCCACTTATCCCGCCACTTATCTCGCCACTTATCTCGCCACTTTGGCGGGATGGCGGGATACCCGCTCTGGCGAACGACGGGTGCGGCCATACGGTCGCGCAGAACACCGGGCCATCGCCGTCGAAGCGCGGCTCGGGGTAGCCGATAGCCATCTCCGCTTCGATCTTCTCCCACGCCGTACCGAACCGCTCCATGTAGCGCACACGCCGTAGCACGCTGGCGATGCCGCGATTGCGGATCTTCGAGCGACCGTTGCGGATGTCCTCGGTCGTCAGACCTGGCAGCATCGGCCCCGGGTTGAGAATCTCGATCCGGTTGTCGAACACGAACACCTTGATCGTCTCCCCAGCCCGCGAGTAGTCGGCGTGGGCGATCGCGTTGACCAGCAGCTCGCGAACCATCACGGTCGAGTACTCAGACAGACGCTCGCGCCGCAGACGGCCCCGCGGGATCGGCTCGGCCTGACGGGTATTCCGCCGGATGAAGCGCTCGGCGGCGTCGATCGCCTCCAGCACAGTCAGCTCTTCTTCAGGATCGAAGATGTCCTCAATGTCACCCGCGCGCGTCGGACCCGCGAAGCGGACTCCCTCGACCCGCGCATCACGAAAGAAGCGGCGCCGTGTAGCGTCCTGGCCGAAGAGGATCACCCCGGCGTTGGTCGCCACCACTTTGCTCCGGTAATGCGTGAGCACACCAAGCGCCTCCAACTTGGGTGCACGTAACGGGACATCGTGACCCTCAAACGCTGTCCTCAACCGAGCACCGTCCAGGTCCGCGAGTACGACCCCCGACCGAGCAAGGAGATCGTAGGACTCTCCCGCCGCTTGGCGGCGCAGCTCGGCGAGCATCTCCGGGTCGGCCCTTCTGCTGGTGGAACCGAGCCGCACGTACACGCCACGCTCGGGACCCTCAGCCCGCAGATAGAACGGCGCGGGATGGTGTGCCACCTCTATGACCAGCAGCTCGTGCTCGCCGTAGGACGCGGCGTATATCTCGGGCAGCAGCTGCGGCTCGATACGATCGCTGATGCTGCTCGACAGACGCTCCTCCTCACGCAACGGGTCGGCCACCCCTACCGCCGACCCATCGTCGTCCAGTCCAATGACGACGACCCCGCCGGCGGTGTTGGCAAACGCCACGATGTCCTTCAGGACCGATTTCAGCGAGGACAGATCGCGCTTGAAGTCCAGGCGAGGACCCTCTCCTTGAGCGATGGCATCGGCGATCTTCATCCCGGCATCCTCTCACCACGGCCGGCAAAAGATCATGCTCAGCGACGAGCCTTGCCCCTACCGCGAATCGCTGGTGACCCATCCGATTGCGCTCACCGAGCCCTACAACGGAGGCGATCTTGACGTATCTCCGGCGACAGCAGTTCTGCTACTCCCCGAGTTGTGCGAGCGCAGCTGCTGCTTCGCGGGCGATGTACTTGGGCTGGCGCGCCTTGCCGTAGAGCAGGAAGTGGACTATGAGACCGTCGCAGACCGTGATGATCGCCTCCGCTCGCGTGTCGGCGTTCGGCTGGCCTGTCGCGGCGAGGTTTGCGGCCAGCGCCGCGCGGAACTCCTGTTGGTTTGCCGCGAGGGTCGCCCGGAGCTCGGGGTCGCGGGGGGCGAGGGTCACGGCTTCAAGCCACGCGTGAACCATCGGTGCGTTCTCCGAGAGGGCCATGCTGAACAGCTCCATGCCCTCAACCAGGCGCTCATGTGGCGGTCGAGTATCGCTGCTGGCGGCAGCGATCAGCGGTGCGAGCCAGCGTCGCCAGTTCGCCGAGATCGCAGCGAGCAGGAGACCTCGGGTGGAGCCGTAGTGGTAGCCGATCGAGCGGAGGTTGGCGCCAGCCTGTGAGGCGATATCCCGTGCTGTTGTCGCAGCGTAGCCCTGGCGTTGCAGACAGACAACGGCTGCCTCCAGCAAACGGTCCTTGGTGGAGTCTTCAGTCATGTGGTATACAAGCGTTTACATGCTTGCGTTCGACAGAGAGGGCTCCGGAGCGCCACTGATGCTCCTACACGGGACGAACAGCTCCCGCAGCATATGGAAGCCACTCCTGCCCCACCTCGCCGATCAGCATGAGGTGTTCAGCGTCGACCTGCCCGCACACGGCCAGTCGCCGCCAAGCTCCTTCACGCCACCTGAGTGGGCGAGAGAGGTCGCCGTGCTCTTGGACCATCTCGGGCTGGAGCGTGTCGCGGTCGCTGGCCATTCATCCGGAGGATGGACAGCGCTCGAGCTCGCCAAGCTCGGGCGCGCCAGTGGAGTCCTGGCGCTCACCCCGGCGGGACTGTGGCAGAAGCATTCGCCGCCAATCACCGACGCCATCCTCGTGGTCAACTGGCGGCTTGGACAGATCCTCGGCGAGACGGCCGTCACCAAGCCAATGTATACCCGGATGGGACGCCGGATATCGCTACGACAGATCTCCGCCCAACCCGCAGATGTCCCCGCCGAGGACGCCGTCGCAATGGTCAAGACAGTACTCGCGTCCAAGCACTTCCCCGAACACTTCAAGCAAACCCGCCGACTGCGATTCCTCGACGGTCAGCAGATCCCCAACGACATCCCCATACACGTCGCCTGGGGCGAGAAGGACCGGATCGCCCGCGCCCGAACATCCCGCCACACCGACCAGCTCCCCAAGCACACAACCGTCGAAACCTGGCCCGACTGCGGCCACATGCTCATGTGGGACGCCCCGCAACGAGTCATCCACGCGATCCTCATCCTGCCCGTCGGCACAACTTGAGGGCCCGGGTCAATACCTCAACGCCAAGCGCGCACGATGCCAGGGCGCCGAATAGCTGCCGCAAACGTGTCACGGTGCGTGTCAGGCTCAGGGCGGCTTTCCGGCCAGCTCCAGCGCCCTGCTTTTGGCTTTGCAGAGCCAAATCTGTCTGCCCCGAACCCCGGGCTGGTGGTGGCGGGCGGTCGTTGACCACCCCCTGCTTCAAGGAAGGCAGTTGGGCGATGGGACGCAAGGCCAGTGAGGAAGCGGGCCCCACGACAGACCAGCAGGCAGCAAGTTCACCCTGATGCCGCCAAGCTCGCGGCATCCGCAGCCGATTGCGCCCGACGTGTCAGGACAGCGAAACGCTGGGTGGCAGTCCGCCCGACGGTGCCGGCTCTACCGGTGCAGGAGCCGGCTCAGCGTTACATAGTTCGAAGTACAACGCGGTGGCAGCCAGCACCGGGATCGGGCTGACCAGTGCCGCCACCAGCAGTCTGGCAACGAGAAGGGCAGTGCCCCCACCGGCGGCACGAGCAGCAGTCTCAACCTCACCGACAGCGAGGACAAGCGGAAACGCGAGCACAACGATCAGGACCAGCACCCGCCAGCCATTCCCACGCACCAGTTCACGACTGCGCCCAAGTGCACGCAGCCCACCCGGACGCTCGAGCACTGAGGCAGGCGCAAAGACCGACCACCTCGTGATCAGCAACAGCTCGAATGCGAGGATCAGAACCGGGACGAGGAGCAGGCCGTACAGCAAGGCAAACAGGGCCGCCATGCCGCCGCCGACGTTAAACGCGACGGCGCCGACGACAACGAAGACGACTGCCGACCCAAGAGAGGCCAGCACTGTGAAGGCGATACCCGCGACGATCCCTACCAGCAGGAGCGAGCCGAGCGCCGACCAGGCGCCCCGCAGCAGATCCAGCACGCTACGACGGGGACCGCCGTCCCACACGTCGTCGACCAGCAGCACGACCACGCACACGAACAGCCCACCTACAACAAGGTTGACCAGCAGCGCGACGGTCGCGAGCGCTGGGGAATGCCTGAACTGCACCTGATCGAGCGCAACAACAGCATCAACCACAACCGCCGCCATCAACAACACTGACGCGTGTGCGGCGTAAATGCCGAACGTGCGGCGCAGAATGGCGCGGAGGCTGACAGGAGCGCCCATAAGAGACCTACGGGCCTACTGTGAACCTCGTGCGCATGCTCATATGCGCGGGATCCTACCCGTGTACCCGGGCCGCCGCCGGCAGATTCCTCGCGCTCAAACGTGCACCCAAGACCGGAGCGCCCACACCACGCCCATCGGGCACAAACCGCGCTTTCGGCCCTCTCGCCTCAACGACGAACACCCCGCCACCGACTTAAAACCAGCCGATGAGCAGCGCATTCGTGGACGGGAGCGACGGGACTCGAACCCGCGACCTCCGGCGTGACAGGCCGGCGCTCTAACCAGCTGAGCTACGCCCCCGCGTACGCGCGCCATCCAGCGAGGGATACGGCCGTGCGCTCTCCCAGTATGCCAGCCCCACGCGCGCCCTGCCTGCCACCCCGACCAAATCCCCCTCCCCCAAACCAAATCCTCAGCCCCGATCCCAACCCCCAACCCAGACATCGATCTCCAGCCCCGATCCCGATTCCAATCCCAATCCCAACCCAGACACCCAACCAATCCCGAACCCCCAACCAAACACCCACCGACCCAAGCCCAAACCCAACCCGCACGGGCCGACCCCACCGACACGCAGGTCACCCGCCATACGCACCCGGGCGAGACGATGAGGCCATCCCGGCGCCAGGCTGGCCAGCCAGCCAGTCCGCTTGCGCATCGGGTAGGCTCCGGCGGACCATGCCGATTGCCAGCCCCGAGCCTTTGCGCTCGTACAATCCCCTGGTCGTGTTTGTCCAGGATCTGCTGGACGAGCGCTCGGCTACCGTGCCCTTCCCGCCCGGGGACACGCGCCCATCCTGGCGGCGGACGCAACGGTTCGCCTACAACCCCCTGCCGCTGCTGCTGGAGTCCTACGAACGCTACGGCCCGGTCTTCACGCTGCGCCTGTTCCACGCCAACAGCGTCTTTGTCCTCGGACCGGAGGCCAACCACTACATCACGGTCTCGCACGCGTCCAACTTCCAGTGGCGCACGTCGATGTTCCGCGAACTGATCGGCTTCACCGGCGACGGGCTCTTGACGACCGACGGCGCCTACCACCGCACCTCGCGGCGGATCATGCTGCCCGCCTTCCACCGCGAGCGGATCATGGCGTCGCTGGACACGATGATCGCCGAGACGACTACCGCCCTCGACACGATCGCTCCCGGCGACACCGTCGACATCTACGCATGGACGCGGCGTCTGGCCCTGCGGATCGCGATGCGCGCGCTCTTTGGTTTGGACCCCGACGGTCGCGAGGCCCGGGCGATCGACGCCGCCGCCCTCTTCGAGCAGACCCTCTCCTTCTACTCGACCGACTACACCCTGCGCATGCTCCGCGGCCCGCTCACCCCGTTCGCCCGCCAGCAGCAGGCGACCCGCGCGCTGAACCGCCTGATCTACTCCGAGATCGCCCGCCGCCGTTCCACGGGCGCGCGCGGCGAGGACGTCCTCTCCCTGCTGATCGATGCCCACGACGAGGACGGCGCCTCGCTCAGCGATCTGCAGATCCGCGACGAGGTCATGACCCTCCTGTTCGCCGGCCACGACACCACCACCTCGACGGTCGCCTTCATGCTCTACGAGCTCGCCCACCACCCCGACGTCGTCTCCCGCCTCTTGGCCGAGCAGGACCAGGTGTTGGGGAGTGGAGTTGGCCGAGCCACTTCGGCGGCCACGCTCGAGCCCGAGCAGTTGATGGGCGAGTCACTCCCCTACCTGGAGATGATCCTCGACGAGACGCTGCGCCTCTACCCGCCCGCGTGGATCGGCCCGCGCCGCTCGGTCGACCCGTTCGAACTGCACGGCCATCGCGTCCCCGGCGGCGTGTTCGTCAACTACTGCTCCTGGGCCTCCCACCGCCTTCCCGACGTCTTTCCCGAGCCCGACTCCTTCATGCCCGAGCGCTTCGCCCCCGAGGCAAAGGCGGCCCTTCCGCGCGGCGCCTACATCCCCTTCGGCGGCGGCTCGCGCACCTGCATCGGCATGCGCTTCGGCCAATTGGAGGTCCGTACGATCGCCACCCTTCTGCTCTCACGCTTCTCGCTCTCCCTGCCCGAGGACTTCTCACTCACGATCCGCCAGATGCCGACGATCAGTCCCCGCGAGGGACTGCCGATGGTCGTCTCGCCCCGTTCCTCCGCGACCGGGACGCCACTCGCCGCCACGGCCTGATCGACTGATCGATCATCGATGGGGCGCTTGCGTCAGCCCTCCCGCAGTTGCCCCCACATCGACAGCTCATACCGCGCTTCGCCCCCCGGACCGGGGGCCAGCTCGCGCGCGTGCACACCTTCCACGTACACCTTTGCATTGTCGAGCAGTGTCAGCTTCAACGCGCTCAATCCAAACGCGACCGGGGATGCCACCAGCTCGCCGTCGCTCGCGTACGCCACCGCTTCCACCGACGCGCTCACCCCGAACAGCCCCCCACTCGCGCGCACCCGCACCTGCCCTTCCCCGCTCGACTCGAGCGTAACCCGCACCCCCGGCGGCAGCGCCCGGGCGATGTCCGCCGCGCTCATCGTCCCCTGCGCCCACACCCTCTTCCCGTTCTTTATAAACGTCGTGTCTTTTAGCCTCACCCCGTCCACTTCGACCGCTTCCGCGCGGGCCTCTACCTTCGTGGTCCCGCTCCCTTCTTCCAGCAGTCCCACCGCCTGCCCCGGGCTCAGGCGGAGGTCCCCGGCCTGCACCCTCACTTCGCCGGCCTTTCGCCACAGCAGCTCGATCGCAGGCCACGCCTTCACGCTCACGCTGCGCACGGTCCCGTACCTCCCCACCCGGCCTTTGACCACGCGCGCGGCGATCGCCGGCCCGAACACCTGCGCGAGCACCAGCACCGCCACGACCGCCGCGGCCACTCCGATCGCGATCCTCCCGGTTCTCATGCCGCACAGCTTCGCAGGCACGCTAGCCTTGAGCCCCGGCCCCGGGCGCGTAGCTCAGCTGGCCAGAGCACCTCGTTTACACCGAGGGGGTCGCCCGTTCGAGTCGGGCCGCGCCCATCTTCCACTTCCCCGCCTTCCAGACCTTCCAGACGGTCCGCCAGTCGCCACCTCTCGATGACAGACACACCCGACAGCACCACCACGACGAACGACGTCATGGCAGCGGCCGCAGAAACCACGAAGGCCGCTGAGACGGCCGCCGAGACCCCCATCCGCGTCGCCGTGATCGGCGCCGGTCCCGCCGGCTTCTACGCCGCCGGCCACCTCCTCGCGCACGCGTCCGACCGCTTCGAGGTCGACATGTTCGAGCGCCTGCCCACGCCCTGGGGCCTCGTGCGCTCCGGCGTCGCCCCCGACCACCCCAAGATCAAGTCGGTCACGCGCATCTACGAGCGCACCGCCGCCCATCCCCGCTTTCGCTTCTTCGGCAACATCGCCTTCGGCCTGCACCTCTCTTGCGAGGATCTGCGCCGCCACTACCACGCGATCGTCTACGCCACCGGCTCGCCCGCCGACCGTCCGCTCGGCATCCCCGGCGAACACCTCCCCGGCTCGCACGCCGCCACCGAGTTCGTCGGCTGGTACAACGGCCACCCCGACCACACCGACCTCGAGGTCGACCTCGTCTCGACCCCGCGGGCCGTCGTCATCGGCAACGGCAACGTGGCTTTGGACGTCGCCCGCATGCTCGTCCTCTCGCCCGCGGAGCTGGCGCCAACCGACACCGCCGACCACGCGCTCGATGTCCTTGCGCGCTCGCAGGTACAGGAGGTCGTCGTCGTCGGTCGCCGCGGCCCGGCCCAGGCGGCGTTCACCAACCCCGAGCTGCGCGAGCTGGCCGACCTGGCCGACGCGGACATCATCGTCGACCCCGACGAGCTCGAGCGCGCCCTTTCCGTGCCCGACCCCCAGGCCGCCGAGGACGCGACCTCGCGGCGCAACGTGGAGATCCTGCGCGCCTACGCCGCCACGCCGCCGGCGGGCCGTTCCAAGCGCATCGTCCTTCGCTTTCTGCTTTCGCCGGTCGCGCTTTTGGCGGGGGAAGGAGGGCGGGGCGAAGGCGAGGGCAGGGACGACGGGCATCTGAGCACGGTCGAGCTCGTCCACAACCGCCTGGTCGCCACCGATGACGGGCGCCTACGAGCCGAGCCCACCGGCGAGCGCGAGACGATCGAGGCCGGCCTCGTCTTCCGCGCGATCGGCTACCGCGGCATGCCCCTGCCCGACGTTCCATTCGACTCCTCCGCCGCCACGATCCTCAACCGCGGCGGACGGGTGCTGGATCCCGACTCGGGTGAGCCGCTTGCGGGCGAGTACGTCGTCGGCTGGATCAAGCGCGGACCCTCGGGGGTGATCGGCACCAACAAGAAGGACGCCCAAGAGACCGTCGATGCGATGTTCGCCGACCTGCTGCCGGCCGACTCCGCCTCCGACACATCCACAGACAGCATCCCTGCGAAGGTCCACACCCCCACCGACCCCGACCCGGACGCGATCGAGGAGCTGCTGCGCGAGCGCGAGCCCGACCTGATCACCTACGAAGGCTGGGAATCGATCGACCGCCACGAGCGCTCTTTGGGCGAGCCGGCCGGGCGTCCTCGCGTGAAGCTCACGCGGATCGAGGAGCTCTTGCGGGCGGCGGCGTCCGAGCAGCCCGTGCCGTGACGGGCGCAACAGACTGGGCGGAGGCGAACGGGCCACATAAGTCGCCTACAGCAGGCGGCGCGGCCATCTGCCAGACTGACCGCCGCAGGCCCCGTTAGCTCATCTGGTAGAGCGCCGGACTTTTAATCCGGTGGGGCGGGTTCGAGTCCCGCACGGGGCATTTCCGAGTATCTTCCGGCCCTTATTCAAACTCTGAGAGAGCCGCTGCTGCCTCGTGCTAGCTTGGTCCTAATGGCCAACCACAAGCGCAGACGACCGAAGCAACGTCGTGCCGGTTGCCTGCTTTGCAAGCCTCAGAAGCTGCCCTCGCTGAAGAAGGCCGAGCGCAGACGTGACCGCCGAAACGCGCTCGTCCACGAGCGTCACGCGACGCTCGACTCCATCCGACGATAGCCAGTCGCATCAACCCCCAACAAGCCCCTCGACCTTCCCCCGGAACGCCGCCGGATCGATCGCCGGGTAGCGATACAACTCCGGCTCGATCTGCTCGTAGCACTCACGCAGCCGCCTGGGATCGACGAGCCCCTGGGCAATCATCGAGCGCACGTCCTCGAGGTCCTGCGCGAAGCCCCGCTCGATCTTGGCCAGCGCCTGGGAGTAGAAATCGAAATGGGAGACCTCGACCGCGCCCTCGCGGAAGAGGAACTTGCTCCGCTCGCGCCAGCCGGGCAGCTCGGGGATGAAGTCGGGCGGCGAGGCGAGCTCGATGCTGATGCCGAGCTCCTCCTTCAGCGCCGGCAGCGCGCGCAGCAGCCGATCGTCTTCGGGCTCCAGGCGCAGATCGACATCGGCGGTCGATGCGCGCCAGCCCTCGATCACCGCGCTGGACCCGCCGGTCAGGTACATGCGCACGGGCTCCCGACTCACACGCCCGAGCCGGCGGGCCAGCTCACGAACACCGTCCTCGTCAACAGGAGTGCGCATCAACCCGAGGACGCCGTCTTGGCCGCGCGTGAGGCCAAACGCGAAGACGCCTCGCGCTCGGCCGCATGCGCGAACCGCACCATTCGCCGGACGAGGGCGTTGTAGCGGCTGTGAGGATCTCCTTCGCCCTCGGCGAGCAGCTCGTACAGCCGGTGCGACGGCCGCTCACACCAGCTCGACGGGCACGGCGGCACGTCATAACCCAACGCCCGCAGCCGCGGGGCCGCCATCGCGACGATCAGCGCCGACTCGCTCTCGCGGCCCGCAGCCAGATCGGCGAGCCCCTCGCTCACCAGCTCGTGACCGGGCAGATCGGTGGGCACAGGGTGGGCGGACAGCGCTTGACTCATAGGGTCATGGTAAGACGGGGCGTGCTCAAACAACGTCAAGGGTCGATACCATAGTTATCAAACTTGAAAAAGTATATGGTCCGAACCCCTCCTTTACAACGCCTTCACACAGAAAAGCTAGCCACCACGAAAAAGCAAAACACGTGCTCAGTGGTCTTAACGGTCGTAGCAGTCGTAGCGGTCGTGGTCGTAACGAGCGCCGTCGCCCCGGTTGCGGCAGCCCAGCCGCCACCCTCAACCACCCAACCGGCGCCCCCGGTCACAGTAACCGTCGACCCGTACAACCCCGGCCCAGCCGTTCCACAACGGTTCCTCGGCCTGTCGTTCGAGGCCGCCTCGCTCCCACAGATCGCGCAGTACGCCGACCGCGGCGATCTGGTGAGGATGCTGCGCTCGCTCGGCCCGGGAGTTCTGCGCTTCGGCGGGATCACCGCCGACGAGGACGTCGCCTGGACCGACGCCGCCACACCCAAGCCGGCGTGGGCCTCAAGCACGATCGATGACGCGGACATGCGGGCACTCGGCGTGCTCGCCCGGCGCAGCGACTGGCAGGTGCTGCTGACAGTCGGGCTGGCCCACGACGAACCGCTCGCCGCCGCCCGCGAGGTCGCGGCCGCTCATGCCGCGCTCGGGCCGTATCTGTACGCCGTGGAGATCGGCAACGAGCCCGACGCCTACGGCAACCACGGGTTCCGGGCGCTGCCGTGGATCGCGCAGGGATACGAGGAAGAGGTGAGCGAATACCGCGAAGCGATCGCCCGCCTCACACCGGACGTGCCGATCGCCGGTCCCGACGTATCAGGTTCGGGCGCGTTCGGAGAATGGGGCGAGGAGGAGGCGCTGTCGCAGCGGCCGGTGCTGCTGACCGGCCATCACTATCCGCTCGGGTGCGCGCAGACGCCGCCGCCCTCGATCGAATCGCTGCTCAGCCCGGCGATCCGCGGCAAGGAGGCTCAGTCGCTGGAAACGTACATGAAGGTGGCCGACGCCTACCGCATACCTCTGCGCATCGACGAGGCGGGCTCTGTCTCTTGCGGGGGCGTGCCGGGGATCAGCGACACGTTCGCCTCGGCGCTGTGGGCGACCGCCTACATCACCCAGACGATGGACGCCGGGGCGGCGGGCATCAACCTGCAGGGCAACCCCACCAACTGCTCCGGCTACACGCCCCTGTGCGCGCCCAACCCGGCGGCCGTCTCAGCCGGGGACCTGCGCGCCCAGCCGGAGTGGTACGCGCTGCTGCTTACCCACTCCCTCGTCGGCTCGCGCCTGCTGCCCGCAACGATCTCGACCGCCGGCGGCCTGCCCGCCCCGAATCTCGTGGCGAGCGCGTTTGCCGGCGCCGGCGATTCCCAGCAGGTCGTGCTGGTCGACGACGAACCGCCGGGCGCCGCGCCGCTTTCGCTCACGCTCGACACGGGCCTGCCCGCCAACACCACGGCCACCGCGATGCGCCTGACCGCACCCGCCCAGGACGCCACGGCCGGCGTGCTGTTCGCGGACCGCGCGGTCGCGGACGACGGCTCCTGGCACTCCCCCACTCGCGCGCAAACAGTCCCCACCAACGCGGGCACGATCGCGCTGACGATCGCACCCAGCTCGGCCACGCTGCTGAGGATCGGTCCGCCGGCCCATCATCGATCCGCGGGAGCGCACCGGCGGTAGTCTGGATCGGTGACCGCAACCCACCACTACCGCGTCGCGATCGTCGGCTCGGGCTTTGCCGGACTGGGCGCCGCGGTCAAGCTCGCGCAGGCGGGCATCGAGGACTTCGTCGTGCTCGAGCGCTCGGATGAGATCGGCGGCACCTGGCACCTGAACACCTATCCCGGCTGCCAGTGCGACATCCCCTCGCACCTCTACTCGTTCTCGTTCGCCCCCAACCCCAACTGGTCGCGCACCTACTCGCGCCAGCCCGAGATCTGGGCCTACCTGCGGGACGTGTCCCGCAGGCACGGCATCGATCCGCACGTGCGCCTGTGTCACGAGGTGACCTCCGCGCGCTGGGACGATACCGAGAGGGCGTGGCGGATCGAGGTCAGGGTCAACACCCACGGACAGGCGCAGGACGACATGAAGGGCTCAGCCGGCGCGGCGCTCCACGACGCCGGCGGCGGCCAGGTCATCGACCGCGAGCTGACCGCCGATCTGCTGATCGCCTGCCCTGGCCAGCTGGACGTGCCCAAGCTGCCCGACATCGAGGGCATCGACTCGTTCGCCGGCGCGATCTTCCACTCGGCCGAGTGGAACCACTCCCACTCGCTTGCCGGCGAGCGCGTGGCGGTAATCGGGACCGGCGCCTCGGCCATCCAGTTCGTCCCGCACATCCAACCCGAAGTCTTGAGATTGCACGTCTTCCAGCGCACCCCGCCCTGGATACTGCCCCACTCCGACCGGCCGACGACGGCGGTCGAGCGGACGTTGTATCGCAGGCTGCCGGCGCTGCAGCGCGCCGTGCGCGGCGCGATCTACGCCTCGCGCGAGCTGGTCGTGCCAACGCTGATGCACCCCCACCGCGGGTCGATCGCCGAACGGATCGCGCGCCGGCATCTGCGCGCACAGGTGCCCGACCCCGTGCTGCGGGCCAAGCTCACGCCGCGCTACATGGTCGGCTGCAAGCGCACGCTGATCTCAAACGACTGGTACCCGGCGCTGCAGCAGCCAAACGTCGAGCTCGTGACCGGCGCGATCGCGCGCATCGAGCCGGGCGGGATCGTCACGGCCGATGGGCGCACGCGCGCGGTGGACACGATCGTGCTCGGCACCGGCTTTCACGTCGCTGAGATGCCCGTCGGCGAGTGGGTCCACGGGCGCGACGGACGCACGCTGGCGGACGTCTGGCGCGAGCACGGCGCGCAGGCCTATCTCGGTACGACCGTCGCGGGCTTTCCCAACCTGTTTTTGATGTACGGCCCCAACACCAACCTCGGCCACAACTCGATCGTGTTTATGATCGAGTCTCAGCTCAACTACGCGATGGACTGCATCGCCCATCTCGATCGCACCGGCATGGCGAGCTTCGAGGTGCGCGCCGACGCGCAGACCCGCTACAACGACGAGCTGCAGCGGCGCCTACAGGGCACCGTGTGGAGCACCGGAGGATGCTCGAACTGGTATCTGGATGAGCACGGGCGCAACTCGACGATCTGGCCCGGTTCGACCTGGCCCTATCGCCGGCGTACGCGCCATTTCGATCCGGGCTCCTACGTGCTGAGCCCCAGCTTGACGCACGAGCGCATAGAGTTCGCGACCGCATGAGCCGCAACTCCACCAAGTACGACGTCGCCGGGCGCACCGTGTTCATCACCGGCGCCGCCCGCGGGATCGGCGCCGCGACGGCGCAGCGGCTGTACGGCAAAGGCGCGAACGTCGCGCTCGTCGGGTTGGAGCCCGAGCGCCTGCAGGCGCTGGCCGAGCAGCTGGGCGAGCGGGCGATCGCGCTGGAGGCCGACGTGACCGACTTCGACGCGCTCACACAGGCGGTCGCCGCCACGGTCGAGCGATTTGGCGGGATCGACGTGGCGATCGCCAACGCCGGCGTCGCGTTCCCGGGCGCGCTGGCGACCGCGCCGATCGAGCAGGTCGAGCGCACGCTCGCGGTCAACCTGCTCGGCGTGTGGCGCACCGACCGCGCGGTGATCGAGCAGATCGTCGCCAGGCGCGGCTACTTGTTGAACATCTCCTCGCTGTCGGCCGTCGCGCACGCGCCGCTGATGGGGCCCTACACCTGCGCGAAGGCTGGCGTGGAGGCGCTCAGCGACGCGCTGCGCATGGAGACCGCGCCGAGCGGCGCCCGCGTCGGCTGCGCGTACTTCGGCTTCATCGACACCGACATGGTCCGCGCGAGCTACGCTCAGCCCTCGGCCGCCGCGCTCAACCGCCAGTCACCCGGCTTTTTGCGCAATCCGGCGCCGCTGTCTAGCGCGATCGACGCGATCGAGCGGGGGATCGAACGGCGCGCCGCGCGCCTGTGGGCGCCGCGCTGGGTCGGCGCCGCCATCGCCCTGCGCGGGCTGATCCAGCCGCTGGCCGAACGGCGCATCATGAGCGACCCCGCCCAACTGAGCGAGGCGCTGCGCCTGGCCGACCCGGCGTCGGGCTCCGTGTCTGAACAGGACCCGCTGTTGGGCGTCTCCGCCCAAGCGCTGGACGCCTGATCACTCGGCCTGGGAGAACTCCCAGATAGCCACGCTCAGCATCACCAGGCCGAGGATCGCGATCACCGCGGCCTCGAGCAGCGTCGGCACGTGCCAGCCAAACCAGGTGACGCCCGGCGCGAGCGCCTGCTGGGCTTGGGGGGAGACGTTCAGGTGCGAGAAGATCGCGCGGCGCATCGGATCCACGGCGTAGGTCAGCGGGTCCAGGCGGTTGAGGATCGCCAGCCACTGCGGCAGGTTGGCGACCGAGAACATCGCGCCCGAGAGGAAGAACATCGGCATGATCACCATCTGCATCAGCGCCATGAACGACTGCATCTGGTTGATCCGCGCCGCGAACATCACCCCGAACGCGGTGATCGCAAACGCCACCAGCAGCGACAGCGCGAACAGCTCGAGGATCAGCCCCAGTTCGTAGGGAATTTCGACGAGACCCGCGATCGCGATCACGATCAGCCCCTGGAACGTGGCCACGGTCGCGCCGCCGGCGACCTTGCCGAGCACGATCGAGGATCGACGCACAGGCGCCACCATCATCTCGCGCAAAAACCCGAACTCGCGGTCCCACACGATCGACGCGGCCGAGAACATCGCGGTGAACATCACCGCCATGCACAGCACGCCGGGATAGATGAAGGTTTTGAAGTTGACTCCGTGCGTGCCGGCGGCGGCGAGGGTGGAGATGCCGGTGCCGAGCACGAACAGGAACAGAAACGGCTGGATCAGCGAGGTCAGTATCCGCAACCGGTCGCGGCTGAAGCGGATCAGCTCGCGCCGCCAGACCACGCGGATAGCCCGCAGCTCGCTACGCAGGCTGCGCGCGGGCACGTGCACGCGCGCGATGTGGTGTTCGGCGGGCAGGCCGGATGCGGGTGGCTGCCCGTCGCGGACCGGCGTGCTCGTGCCGGGGGCGTGCGGGCCGGGGCTAGTGGTTGGTGTGGAGGTCTCGGTGGCCATGTCAGCGGCTCATCATCCGCGCCATGTTGCGGCGCATATCCGTCATACCCGACTCCTCGGCGTCGCGAATCGTCTTACCCGTGTAGGACATGAACACATCGTCCAGCGACGGCCTGGACACGCTGACCGACTTGATCGGCGGGTGGGCGGGGTCCCACTCGTCGAACAGCCTCGGCACGAACTGCCCTCCCTCCGGCACCCCGAACGTGACCGCCCCTTCGGCGATGCTCGCCTCGATGTCAAAGCGCTCTGACAGCGCCGCGATCGCGGCGTCATCGTCGTCGGTCTGGATCTGCACGCGATCGACACCGACGCTCGCCTTCAAAGATTCGGGCGTGTCCAGCGCGACGATCGTGCCGCGGTCCATGATCGCGATGCGGTCGCAGTACTCGGCCTCGTCCATGTAGTGGGTGGTCATGAAGATCGTGATGTCCTCGTCGCGCTTGAGCTCGGCTATGTAGCTCCAGATCGAGCTGCGCGTCTGCGGGTCCAGGCCCACCGTCGGCTCGTCCAGGAACAGCACGCGCGGCGAGTGCAGCAGTCCCCGCGCGATCTCAAGGCGCCGCTTCATCCCGCCGGAGAACGTCATCACGAGGCTCGAACGTCGCTCCCACAGGCCGACCATCTCCATCACCTGTTGCAGCCGCTGCGCCACCGCGCCGCGCGGCATCCCGTACAACTCGGCGTGCAGCTGCAGGTTCTGCTCGGCTGTCAGGTACCCGTCGAGCGTGGTGTCCTGGAACACGAGCCCGATGTTGCGACGGACCTCGTCGCGTTCGCGCACGACGTCGTGCCCGGCGACGCGCGCCGAGCCGCTGCTGGGCTGCACGAGCGTGCACAGCATGTTGATCGTCGTCGACTTGCCGGCGCCATTGGGGCCGAGAAACCCAAACGTCTCGCCCGATGCGACCGTGAAATCGATGCCCTTCACGGCTTCCAGCTCGCCGTAGCGCTTGACGAGGCCTTCGACGGCCACGGCTGGGGCCGGGGCGCCGCCGTTGGGTGACGTGCTTGCGGCCGCGGAGAGGGCCGGAGCATGATCGGATGTCGAGGCGGGAAGAGTGCTCATGCGTCCTTGTCCACATTACCGTCCGTTTGATCGCCGCTCGCTTGATCGCCGTCGGCCAGGATGCGGTACAGGTCTCGACGTGCCCCCACCAGCACCGTGCGAGCCTGCACCCACTGCGACTCGCTGCCGGTGCGCATCACCTGGACGAATGCGTCCGCGACCTCGCGCATCAGACGAGCGAGCTCATGCGCCTGGTCTGACAAATTGCCGCTCATCTGCTCCCACGGCGCCGGGGCGTCCTCGCCCCGCTCCTGCACGTAGGCCCGCCCGGCGTCGGTCAGCTCGTAGTGCTTGCGCCCCTCGGCCTCGCCCGCACGAATCAGACCCTCGTCTTCGAGCTGTTGCAGCGCTGGATAGACCGAGCCCGGGCTGGGATGCCAGACACCGTCCGAGCGCTCCTGCACCTCCTGCATGATCTGGTAGCCGTTGCGCGGCTCCTCGGCGAGGAGCAGCAGCGCGGCGGTGCGGATGTCGCCGCGTCGTGCCTTGCGACCGCGCCCGAACTGACCGCCCCGGCCACCCGGGCCGAACCCGCCAAACGGACCAAACGGACCGAACGGACCGGCGCCGCGGGGTCCTCCCCGAGGGCCACGTCCACCGAGGTCGCCACCGTAATCCCTGTGTCTGTGCCTTACACGATGCATCTCGTCTTACTCCTATCGTTGCCTATCGATTTATATCGAGAGCATAACACGATATATCGCGATATGAATAGGCAAAGATACCGGCTAGCACAGCGAGAGATACCGAGATGCGTTCCTGTGCGGCCGTCAGTGGCGGAAGTGGCGCACGTTTGTGGCCACCATTGCGACGCCCGCGGCATCGACCGCCGCGACGACCTCCTCGTCGCGTACCGAACCACCGGGCTGGATGATCGCGCCCACGCCCGCGTCTATCGCCAGCTGGGGACCGTCGGCGAAGGGGAAGTAGGCATCGGAAGCCAACGATGACCCTGCAAGCTGATCGGGCCTGAACTCGCGGGCTTTCTCGACGGCCAACCTGACCGCGTCGACCCGACTGGTCTGACCTGCGCCGATCCCGATCGTCGCCGCGTCCGCGGCGATGACGATCGCGTTGGAGCGCACGTGCCGGCACACTCGCCATGCGAACTCGAGGTCCTTCCACTGCTCCTCGCTGGGCTGAGTTGCACTGCTCATCACGCTCATATCCGCACGGGTCTCGGTCACGATGTCTCGGGTCTGCACCAATTGCCCACCGATCACCGGCTTGCCTTCGACCTCGTGACTTGGAGGAGGCCACTGCGGCAGCTCGAGCAGGCGGACGTTCTTTTTGGCCGTCAACACCTCGAGCGCATCGGGATCGAATCCCGGTGCCAGCAGCACCTCGATGAACTGTTTGGCCAGCTTCTGCGCACACCCTCCGTCCACCGGGCGGTTCAGTGCGATCACCCCACCGTAGGCGCTCATCGGATCGCAGGCAAACGCCTTCTCGTAAGCTTCCTCAACCGTCTCCCCTACCGCGCACCCGCACGGGTTGTTGTGCTTGACGATCGCGCACGCCGGCCCCTGAAACTCCTCGACCAGCTCGCGTGCGGAGCTCAGATCCAACAGGTTGTTGAACGACAGCTCCTTGCCGTGCAACTGCCTCACTCCCTCCAGCAGGTGCGTAGGCGAGCCGACGCGCCGGTAGAACGCCGCCTGCTGGTGGGGGTTCTCGCCGTAGCGCAGATCCATCACCTTCTCGTAGGCCTCGCGCCACGACGGTGGGAACGCGTGGTCGGGCGGGCCTCCGTACACGCGGCGGGCGAACCACGTCGAGATCGCCACGTCATAGCGCGCGGTCAGCGCGAACGCCTTCGCGGCCAGCCGCTGACGAAGCTCCAAGGAGATCAGCTGTCCGGGGGAATCGGCCCCGGCGGGAGAATCGGCCCCGGCGGCGGGCTTACGAAGCTCCGCCAGCACCAACTCATAGTCGTCCGGGTCCACCACCACCGCCGCGTAGGCGCTGTTCTTGGCCGCCGCACGGATCATCGTCGGCCCGCCGATGTCGATGTTCTCGATCACCTCCGCGTCATCGGCGTCCCCACGGGCGAGGGTCTGCTCAAAGGGGTAGAGGTTCACGCACACCAGATCGACCGGCTCGATCTCGTGCTCGGCAGCGGCCCGCAGGTGCTCGTCGTTGTCGCGCAACGCAAGCAGCCCCGCGTACAACCGCGGATGCAGCGTCTTCACGCGCCCATCCATCATCTCCGGGAACCCGGTGAAGTCCTCGATCGCCCGCACCTCAATTCCCGCCTCGCTAAGCGCTCGAGCGGTGCCTCCGGTGGAGACGATCTCGATGTCCAGCTCGCGCAGGCCGCGTGCCAGCTCGACCACGCCCGCCTTGTCAGAGACGGATATGAGCGCGCGCCGTACGCGCACCTCACCTGGCATCGCCCGCTCGATCATTGGGCGCAGACTATCCATCGACGATGGCCCGGCGCGGGTGCTCGGGATCGATGCGCACCGCCCCGCGCGCGAGCAGTCGCACCGCTTCGGGCAGCAGCGCGTGCTCGAGCGGGCGCAGCGCCGCCAACACCTCATCGGGATCGCTCATGCGGGCCGTCAGCTCGATCGCACGCTGCAGGATGATCGGGCCGGTATCGACGCCGCCGTCGACGAAGTGGACGGTGACGCCGACGACCCGCACACCGTAGTCGAGCGCCTGCTCGATCGCGTGCAGTCCGGGAAACGCGGGCAGCAGCGAGGGATGTACGTTGATCACCGCCCCCTCAAAGCGGTCCAGGAACGATTCGGACAGCAGGGCCATGTAGCCCGCGAGCACGACCACGCGGGCGCCCCGCTCTCCCAACCAGTCGGCCAGCGCTTCGTCACGGGCCTGACGGTCTGGATAGTCGACACGCGCGAACACCCGCACCGGCACATCGCGGTTGCGGGCCCGCTCGAGCGCCGGGGCCTCGGCAGCCGAGGACGCGACCGCGACGATCTGGGCCTCGCGGCCATGCACGGTGTCGAACAGCGCCTGCAGGTTCGTGCCCGTTCCCGACACGAGCACGGCTATGGGCAGGGGCTCAGACGTCACGGAGCCGGATCGAGACGAAGCGGAGGGAATGGGCAGAGAAGCAGCGGCCACCGCGCGAGACGATAGCTGTGACCCACCTCACACTGCCCGCGCCCGGCCGGCCCTTCAATGGTCCTGAGGTTGGAGATACGAAGAGATCCCATCCCCACCACAAAGGACAGACGACGCAATGCTCACATCCATCATCGTCACAGCGGCAGTGCTCGGCGCGCTCGGATATGCGTTCCGCTCCGACCGCTCGGACGGGCTGATCAACCGCCGCCCGTACAACAACCCCTACTCCGACGCCTCGGGCGCGCGCGACCTGATCAGGTAATCCTCACAAGCCCCTACCACTGGCGCGGTGGGCGTTTGTCGAGCGGGAGCGCCCTGCTGCGACGAGAGATCTACGCCCGCACGAGCGGCAGTTCGGGCGAACCGTCCTCCAAGGCGTACTTGCCGTTCGCCTCACCCGTGCCGTCGAGCGGGTAGCTCCCGCTGAAGCAGGCGTCGCAGTGAGATTGCGGCCCGCCCGCCGCGCCGGCCCCGGCGCCGATCGCCTCGTACACGCCGGCCAGCGACAGGTAGTGCAGCGAGTCGCACCCGAGCTCTGCGGCGACCTCCGCGACCGAGCGTTCGTGGGCGATCATCTCCTCGCGCGTGGACATGTCGATGCCGTAGTGGCATGGATGCTTGATCGGGGGCGCGGAGATGCGCATGTGCACCTCCGCCGCGCCGGCGTCGCGCAACATCTGCACGATCTGACGGGTCGTGTTGCCCCGCACGATCGAATCGTCGACCACTACCAACCGCTTGCCCGCGATCACCTCCGGCAGCGGATTGAACTTCAGGCGCAGCCCGTGACGGCGCAGCTCCTGGCCGGGCTGGATGAACGTGCGGGCGACATAGCGGTTCTTGACGAACCCATCGTCCTGGGGCAGTCCGGCCGCGCGGGCCAGACCGCGAGCGGCGGCGTTGCCGGAGTCAGGCACTGCAATCACGAGATCCGCGTCCACGGGCGCCTCGCGCCACAGGATCTCGCCCATGCGCGCGCGGGCGACCTGCAGCACCCGCCCGTTCATGCGCGAGTCCGGACGAGCGAAATAGATGTACTCGAACACGCAGAACGCGCGCCTGGCGCCCGTGACCACCTGGCGGCTCTGCAACCCCTCGGGCCCAAGCGTCACCAGCTCGCCGGGCTCCACGTCGCGCACATAGCGCGCGCCGATGATGTCAAGCGCGCACGACTCGCTGGCCACGCAGTAGTGGACGCCCTCATCCGAGCCGGAGGCGTCCAGCACACCGATCGACAGCGGCCGCAGGCCCTGGGGGTCGCGGAACGCGAGGACGCGATCGCGGGTCATCGCCACGATCGAGAACGCGCCCCGCAGCCGTGGCAGCACATCGGCGATCGCCTCTTCGACATCCACGACCGGATGGCTTGCGATCATCGCCGCGATGATCTCCGAGTCTGAGGTCGAGCTGAACGTGACCCCACTCGCAGTCAGCTCGTCGTGCAGCTCGACCGCGTTGATGAGGTTGCCGTTGTGGGCGAGCGCAAGCTCGCGCCGAGTGCCGCCCATGCCCTCCGAGCGCTGCACTGGCTGGGAGTTCTCCCAGGCGTTCGAGCCGGTCGTCGAGTAGCGCACGTGTCCGATCGCCAGCTCGCCCGCGAGCGTGCGCAGGTCGTTCTCACTGAACACCTGGCTGACGAGACCGAGCTCGCGACGGGTGATGATGTGCCCGCCGCGGTCGGCCGCGGCGATGCCGGCCGACTCCTGACCGCGGTGCTGCAGCGCGTACAGCGCGAAGTAGGACAGCCGCGAGACCTCGTGGCCGGGGGCGTAGATGCCGAACACGCCGCACTCGTCGCGCGGCCCGTCTCTCGGCGGCGCCAAGTCGGGATTCGCCCCCAGCTCGAGACTCGCCCCCGGCTGCACGGGCATTTCGCGACATCGCCGCGACGGCATCGCAGACCCGATTGGCATGGGCGATCTACAGGTCATGGGAACAACTCGCACAGCGAGGAGTGGGCGGCGGCCAACGCGTCAAGCGTAGCGGAGACCTCGACGTCTCCCTGCGCGATGTGCAGCCCGCCACCGCCGACCGCGCCGATGAGATGGACCGGCACCGAGCCCGCGGCAGCGGCCAGCTCGCGCAGCGCGTCTGCGGGGCCACTGACCACGAACCCCCCGGGAGCCTCCCCGAGCAGCGCCGTGGCACACGCCGGCGTCACCGGCTCGCCCGGACCGACGAGCTCTGCGAGCAACTCGGCGTCGATGCGCACGCGAGCGCCGATCCCGCCCGCCAGGCAGCACTCGGCGAGCGCGACCGCGAGACCGCCCTCGGCGATGTCGTGCGCGCTGGACACCGTCCCCGCACGCACGGCGTCGCGCACGACGGCCTGAGCCGCGCGAACCGCCGCGATGTCGATCCCGGGCAGCTGCTCGGGCAGTGGCTCGCCGAGCAGCTTCGCGAGCTCGCTCGCGTACAGCGAGGGCCGGAACGGCCCGACCAGCGCGATTTGATCGCCCTCGCGGACGAAGCCGAGGCGCCCGGCGCGCGTCGCGTCAGGCAGGCGGCCGACCATGCCGATCACGGGCGTCGGGTAGATCGGGCCCGCGGGGGTCTCGTTGTACAGCGACACGTTGCCGCCGACGATCGGCGCGTGCAGTGCGCGGCAGGCCTCGCCCAGGCCACGCACCGACTCGCTCAGCTGCCAGGCGATGTGCGGCTTCTCGGGGTTGCCGAAGTTGAGGTTGTTGGTCGTGCCGAGCGGTTGCGCGCCCACGCAGGCGAGGTTGGAAGCGCACTCGAGCACGGCCTCGATCGTGCCGCGGTAGGGATCGGCCGCCACGCGGCGGCCGTTGCAGTCGATGCTCACCGCGAGCGCCGGTGGCCCACCCTCCTCACCGCCGGGCAACACCAGCACCGCGGCGTCGGCCTGCTCTGGACGGCGCGCGGTGCGCGACTGGACGATCGAGTCGTACCGCTCAAAGACCGGACGGCGGCTTGAGATGTTGGGCGATGCGAGCAGCGCGAGCAGCGACTCGCGTGGCGATACGTCTCGCGAGAGCACGGCCGCGGGTGGCGGATACAGGGGCTCGGCCGGGCGCCGCGGCGTGAGATCGTAGAGCGGGCAGTCATCCACGAGCGCACACACCGGCATGTCGCCGATCAGCTCGTCCGCGTCGAACACGCGCATGCGGCCGGTGGATGTGACCGTGCCGATCGCGGTGCCGTGCACTTCCCAGTGCTCGCAGCGGGCGAGCACCTCCTCCACGTGGGCCGGCGCGACCACGCACAGCATCCGCTCCTGGGACTCCGAGACCATGATCTCAAACGGCTCCATGTCGGCCTCGCGCAGCGGCACGCGCGAGACGTCGATGTCGATGCCCACCCCCCCGGCCGAGGCCATCTCCGAGGCCGAGGAGGTCAGCCCGGCGGCGCCGAGATCCTGCAGCGAGACGAGCAGCCCGCGGCGCAGCAGATCCAGCGAGCACTCCATCAGCTTCTTCTCCTCGAACGGATCGCCGACCTGCACCGTCGGGCGCTTGTCCGCCTCGCCCTCGCCGTCGGCGCCGCCCAGCTCGGCCGAGGCGAGCACCGACGCGCCGCCGATGCCGTCGCGCCCGGTGGAGGCGCCGAACAGGACCACCACGTTGCCCTCGCCGGCGGCGGCACTGCGCACGAGCCGCTCGCGCGGGGCCAGGCCGAGCGCCATCGCGTTGACGAGGCAGTTCTGCGCGTAGGGCGCCTCGAAATAGATCTCCCCGCCGACGGTCGGCACGCCGATCGAGTTGCCGTAGTGGCCGATGCCCGTCACGGCGCCGTCGAGCAGGTAGCGCGAGCGGGCCTCCGTGGGCTCGCCGAAGCGCAGCGAGTCGAGCACGGCGATCGGGCGGGCGCCGATCGCGAAGATGTCGCGCAGAATCCCGCCGACCCCGGTGGCGGCGCCCTGGAATGGCTCGACCGCGGAGGGGTGGTTGTGGGACTCGACCTTAAACGCGCACACCAGCCCGTCGCCGACGTCGACCGCGCCCGCGTTCTCGCCCGGACCCATCACCACGTGCTCGCCTTCGGTCGGCAGCGTGCGCAGGAGCTTCTTGGAGTGCTTGTAGGCGCAGTGCTCTGACCACAGCAGCGAGTACATCGCCAGCTCGAGGAGGTTGGGGGCCGGCCTGCCCGCGCGGGCTTGGTGCTCGCAGATCAGCTCGTACTCGTGCTCGGTCAGCCCCAGCGCGAGCGCGTCCTGCAGCGTCGGCAGGGCCGGGGCGGTGGGCGAGGCGGCGGGGGTGGCGCCGTCAGACACGCGCGCCCTCCACGGCCAGGCGCATCGACTGAAAGATCGCCAGGCCATCGGTCGAGCCATCGCCTGTCAGCGCATCCACCGCGTGCTCGGGGTGGGGCATCATGCCGAAGACGTTGCCGGCCTCGTTGCTGACGCCCGCGATGTCCCGCAGCGAGCCGTTGAAGTTCTCGCCGTGCGCGTAGCGCAACACGACCTGGCCGTTGCCCTCCAGCTCGTCCAGCGTCGCCTCGTCGGCGTAGTAGCGGCCCCAGGCGTGCTTGGCGGGGATCCTCAGACGCCCCTCGCGCGCGCACGCGCGGGTAAATGAGGTGTCGGGGTTGGCGAGCACGAGCTCCACCTGCCGGGAGGTGAAGCGCAGGTTGACGTTGGGCAGCAGCGCGCCCGGGAGCAGGTGCGCCTCGCACAGCACCTGAAAGCCGTTGCAGATCCCCAGCACGAGACCGCCGGCGCGGGCGAACTCGATCACCGACTCCATCGCCGGGGCAAAGCGCGCGATCGCGCCCGCACGTAGGTAGTCGCCGTAGGAGAACCCGCCCGGCACGACGATCGCATCGACGTCGCCCAGATCGCGTTGCGCGTGCCAGATCAGCTCGCCATCGCCGACTCGCAGCACCGCGCCCAGCGCGTCGAGATCGTCGCAGGAGCCCGGGAACTGAATGACGCCGAACCGCACCGCTGTCTTCTAGCCGGCCTCGTCCAACAACTCGACCTCGTAGTCCTCGACGAGCGGGTTGGCCAGCAGCCGCTCGCACATCGACTGAAGCTGTGCGTCATCGGGCGCTTCGAGCTCGATCAACCGGCCGACGTGCACGTTCGCGACGCCCTCGAACCCCAGCGCAGGCAGTGCCCGTTGCACGGCGGCGCCCTGCGGGTCGAGGATGCCGGCCTTGGGGCGGATGAGGATGCGGGCCCTCACGGGGCGGTGCGATCCAGCCAAGCTTGGAACGGCTCGCCGACGATGCGTTCGTAGGCCTCGACATAGCGCGCGCGGGTACCCGCAACGACGTCCTCGGGGATCGCCGGCGCAGGCGGCCGCTTGTCCCAGCCGCTTGCAGACGCCCAGTCGCGCACGTACTGCTTGTCAAAGCTCGGCTGGCCGTGGCCGACCTCATAGCCGTCGACGGGCCAGTAGCGCGAGGAGTCGGGCGTGAGCACCTCATCGCCTAGCACGAGCTCGCCGGAGTCCGGGTCGAGGCCCAGCTCGAACTTGGTGTCGGCCAGGATCACACCGCGTTCGCGCGCGTGGGCGGCGGCGAACGAGTACAGCTCGACCGACACCTCGCGCACGCGCTCCATCAGCCCGCGGTCGCCGACCAGCTCGGCGGCGCGCTCGAAGTCGATCGCCTCGTCGTGGCCGACCTCGGCCTTGGTCGAGGGCGTGAAGATCGGCTCAGGCAGCTGCTGTGACTCCCGCAGGCCGGCCGGCAGCTCGATCCCCGAAACGGTGCCCGTGGCCTGGTAGTCGGACCAGCCGGACCCGGTGATGTAGCCGCGCACGACGCACTCGACCGGCAGCATCCGCAGCTTGCGCACGACCAACGCCCGGCCGCGGGCCTCATCGGGCACGCCTTCGGTCGCGGAGACCATGTGGTTGGAGACGATGTGCGCGGTCTGGTGAAACCAGAACACCGACAGCCCCGTCAGCACGCGGCC
This sequence comes from uncultured Solirubrobacterales bacterium, assembly GCA_963702185.1. Classification (GTDB taxonomy): domain Bacteria; phylum Actinomycetota; class Thermoleophilia; order Solirubrobacterales; family Solirubrobacteraceae; genus Palsa-744. The sequence goes on along the minus strand of OY969723.1, from coordinate 1,527,831 downwards.
CTTGTCGGGGATCGGCGTGGGATGGACCGCGTCGTAGGTGGAGATTCGGTCTGAGGCGACCATCAGCAGGCGGTCGCCATCGGGCCCGCCGAGGTCGTACATCTCGCGGACCTTGCCGCTGGCGATCAGGGTCAGGTCGGCGAGGGTGGCGTTCATGGCTCGACTCTATCGACGCGGGCGGCTGAGTGGCTGATGGTGCGCGGTGAGCGGTAGGCCGGGACAGAGACCTGCGCGCACTCACACGATCTCATCCAACCGCCCCACGATCTCATGCGCGTAACGCACGTAGTGCCCGTAGTCGAAGATCTCCTGCAGGTCCAGGCCCGCGGCGCGCTCGTCGGTCGCCAACAGCTCGCGTAACGGCACGCCGTCGTCCCAGGCGCGCTGGGCCAGCTCCTGCACGACCCGGTAGGCCTCGTCGCGGGTGGAGCCGGCCGCCACCAGCGCGAGCAGCACGCGCTGGGAGAAGAGCGCCCCATAGGTCAGCTCGAGGTTCGCGCGCATGCGCTGCGCATCGACGGTCATGTCGCGTACGAGCGCGATCGTGCGGTGCTGTAGGTAGTCGAGCAGGATCGTGCAGTCCGGCAGGATCACGCGCTCGACCGAGGAGTGGGAGATGTCGCGCTCGTGCCACAACGCCACGTCCTCCAGGGCGGCCTGGGAGTTGCCGCGCAGTACGCGCGCCAGGCCGGAGATCTGCTCGGCCTTGATCGGGTTGCGCTTGTGGGGCATCGCGCTCGAACCCTTCTGGCCTGGGCGAAACGGCTCCTGCAGCTCGCGCACCTCCGTGCGCTGCAGGTGGCGGACCTCGGTCGCCAGTCGCTCCAGGCCGGCCCCGGCAAGCGCGATCGCCTGGACGAGCTCGGCATGACGGTCGCGGGCCACGACCTGTGTGGAGACGTCCTCACGTGCGAGACCCAGCCGCTCGAGCACGCGGGCCTCGAACTCGGGGCTCGTGGCCGCATATGTGCCGACCGCGCCGGAGATCGCGCCGACCGCGACCTGGGCGAACGCCCGCTCCAGTCGCTGGGCGTTGCGGTGCGCCTCAAACGCGTAGCCGGCGAGCTTGGCCCCGAACGTGGTGGGCTCGGCGTGCACGCCGTGGGTGCGGCCCACGCACAGCGTGTCGACGTGCTCGCGCGCGCGTGCGGCAAGCGTTTGCACGAGCGCACGGGCGCCGGGCACGATCGCCTGCCCGGCCGCCCGCAGCTGCAAGGCGAGCGCGGTGTCGAGCACGTCCGAAGAGGTCAGCCCGTAGTGAATCCAGCGCCCGGCCTCGCCCACGGAGGCGGCGAGCACGTCCACAAACGCGGCCATGTCATGGTCGGTCACGCGCTCGCGCTCGGCGACCGCGTCCACGGTGAACGTCGCGCCGCGAATCGCGTCCAACTCCGCCGGTGTGGGTCCGTTCCCCTCGCCCAGCAGCGCCGGCAGCTCCTCGCAGGCGGCGACCTCGACCTGGCGCCAGGTCTCCATGCGCGCCTCATCCGTCCACACTCGGCCGAGCTCGGATCGGGTGTAGCGGGGGATCACGCTCCGAGGATCTGCGCGGCGAGGATGGCGGCGTTGCGCGGATTGTCCAGTCCCACGCACGCGACGGGCACGCCGGGCGGCATCTGCACGATCGAGAGGATCGCGTCCAGGCCGCCCGCGGCGGTCAGGCGCCCGGAGAGGGGAACGCCGATCACGGGGATGTCGGTGTGGGCGGCCACGGCGCCCGGGAGCGCGGCCGAGATGCCCGCCCCGGCGATGATCACGCGCAGGCCGCGCATGCGCGCGCTCTTGGCGTACTCGGCGACCGTGTCCGGTTCGCGGTGCGCCGACATCACCTGCAGCTCGTGCGCGATGCCGCGCTGCTCGAGCTCGCGCGCGGCCTTGGCCATCGTCTCCATATCGCTCTCCGAGCCCATCACGATTCCCACGCGCGGCCCGTCCACGTCGAACTCCTCGAGCTGCGCGCGCGTCTCGACCTCAGTCAGGGGCGTGGCGATCGGCGAGACCTCACCCATCGGCGTTCTCCGCGACGTCGCGGCGCAGTTGCATGCCGTCAAAGGAGATCATGTCGGCGCCAGCATACGCCGCCACGCGGGCGGACCGGGCGTCGGGGCCAAAGCCGGTCACGTTCAGCACGCGCCCGCCCGCCGTCACGACCGTACCGTCGCCAGTACGCGCGGTGCCCGCGTGGGTGACCTCGATCTCGGCGGGCACGGAGTCGAGGCCGGCGATCGGATCGCCGCTGTGCGAGGAGGCGGGATAGCCGGCGCTGGCGAGCACGACCGTGACTGCCCACTCGTCTGCCCAGCGCAACTCCGCTGCAGCCAGGCCACCCTGGCGGGTGGCGCAGAGCAACAGCTCGAGCAGGTCCGAGCGCAGGCGCGGCAGCACCGCCTGGGTCTCGGGGTCGCCGAAGCGCGCGTTGAACTCCAGCACGCAGGGACCATCGGGCGTGAGCATCAGCCCGGCGTACAGCACGCCATGAAAAGGCGCGCCGCGCGCGCGCATGAGATCCACGATCGGCTGGTGTACGGATGCGGCGATCTCATCGACCCGCGCCCGATCGAATCCGGCGACGGGCGAGTAGGAGCCCATGCCGCCCGTGTTCGGGCCGCGATCGCCCTCGCCGATGCGCTTGAAGTCGCGCGCCGGCGCCATCGCCAGCGCGCGCTCCCCGTCGCACAGCGCCAGCAATGAGAGCTCCTGCCCGGCCAGCCGCTCCTCGATGACCGCGCTCGAGCGGTCGGCGCCGTCGGTGTCGTTGGTATCATCGTCGGCCCCGGCGCGACCGCCTGTGGGGTTGCCTGCCCCGAACCGCCCCTCGACGAAGATCTCTTCCAATGCCGCCCGCGCCTGCTCGGCGTCGTCGGCGACGGTCACGCCCTTGCCGGCAGCCAGGCCGTCGGCCTTGATCACGACGCCCCCGCCGGACTCGCTCAGCCCGGTGACCGCATCGAGCCCGTCCTCCAGTGAGATGACGTGACGCCAGCGAGCGGTCGGCACCCCGGCCTCGTCCATCGCCTGCTTGGCATACGCCTTGGACCCCTCCAGCCGCGCCGCCGCCGCAGTGGGGCCGAACGCGCGGCGCCCGCGCGCCTGTAGTGCATCGACGAGCCCCGCCACAAGCGGGACCTCGGGACCGACGACGGTTAGCTCGACGTTCTCGCGCTCGACGACGTTCACGAGCCCGTCCACATCGTCCGCGGCCACGTCCAGCACGCGCGCGTCACGGGCGATGCCGGCGTTGCCAGGCGCGCACAGCAGCTCCGGACGTTGCGGTGAACGCGCGAGCGCGCGTACGAGCGCGTGCTCGCGCCCGCCCCCGCCGACGACCAGGATCTTCACGTCAGAGACTGGCGATGAACTCGTCTACAGGAATCGCCGCAAGCGTCTCGTAGCGGCCGGTCCCGCGCGAGCCGAGCTCCAGCGACACCCGCGCCATCGTCGCCTCGTCGGGCGCCTCCACGACCGAGATGAAGTCGACGTGGCCGAGCGTCGCCCACTGCGCCTTTACACTGGCGCCGAGCTGCTGCACCTCGCGGTTGACCTCCTGGATGCGCTGCGGGTTGTTCTTGACCGTCTGCACGCCCTCGGGGGTGAGCGTGGAGAGCATGATGTATGTCGGCATGGCGGTTTTGGCTCCTCCCGTCGGGTTCAGGTCCAGTCGCACTCAACACTCATGCGTACTTGCCTGTTGTACCGGATCGCGCCTGTCAGGGGGCTCTTCGTCCATCGCGTACAAGATCCCGATCCGGCCCTTGCGCCGTGGAGGTGCGAAGAATAGGGTGCGCCCACTCTCATACCCACTGGAGGAGGCAACTCCACATGCGCAGACATCTCAACTACGCCAACGTCGTCGCTACATTCGCGCTCGTGTTCGCGATGAGCGGCGGCGCGCTGGCGGCGAAGCACTACCTGATCAACTCGACCAGCCAGATCAACCCGAAGGTCATCAAGTCGCTCAAGGGCAACGCCGGCCCGGCCGGACCCGCGGGCAAAGAAGGACCTGGCGGCAAGGAAGGACCTGCTGGCAAGGAAGGGGCCGCAGGCAAAGAAGGCGGCGTTGGCAAAGAAGGGAAAGAAGGCAAAGAAGGACTAGCGGGCGCACCTGGCGCAACCGACGCGGTGACGCGCTATGGAAGCGAAGAAAGCGTCCCTACGGGCGAGGAAATCGGCTCTTACGCCGCGTGCGAATCGGGAGAGGCCGTCACGGGCGGAGGCTATGACTTCCCCACCGAACCGCCCACCAACGGGAAATTTGCCCTGACCATAGACCGCCCGAGCGACCAGGGGATCTTGATCCTGGACAAGCCAGCCGGCGTCAAACCAGATTTGGGCATCACAACGCACCTGGCTCCGGGCAACGGAACCGCGGCAAGCGGGTGGTTCAGCGCGGTGAAGAACGAAACGGGCGCGTCGATCAAGATCCGCAGCTACGTCATATGCGCCTCACCGTGAGACGCCGATAGGTCCATGGGCCAATGCCGGCGCCGTAGCTCGACGCCTCAGCATCAGAGCATCGGCATCTAGGACATCGCGGGCGCCGGTTTCACAGCCGGCGCCCGCGGGTCCGCCAAACCCGCCAACGCCAGCTCCCCGTCGCGAACGTCGACCGTCACCTCATCCCCTTCGCGCAGCTTCCCCTCCAGCAGCGCCAGCGCCAGCCGGTCGGTCAGCTGCTTCTGAATGACGCGCCGCAGCGGCCGGGCGCCGTAGGTGGGGTCGTAGCCCATGTCGCCAAGCAGGGTCTTGGCCTCGTCGGTCAGGGTCACATGCACGCCGCGCTCGGCCACACGCGCGATCACGCGGTCGACCTGCAGCTCGACGATCTCTGAGATCTGCTCGCGCGTGAGCGCGCTGAAGCGGACGATGTCGTCGAGGCGGTTGATGAACTCGGGCTTGAAGTAGTCGAGCAGTTCCGTGCGCAGGCGGGCGTCGGCTGAAGCGGAGGCATGGGTGCCCTCGCCATGGTCCTCCTCGCCCTGCACCGGGATGTTGGACGTCATGATCAGCACGGTGTTCTTGAAGTCGACGGTCCGACCCTGGCCGTCGGTGAGGCGCCCGTCGTCCATCACCTGCAGCAGCGTGTTGAACACGTCGGAGTGGGCCTTCTCGATCTCGTCGAGCAGCACGACCGAGTAGGGCCGGCGACGCACGGCCTCGGTCAGCTGTCCGCCCTCTTCGTAGCCGACATATCCCGGCGGGGCGCCCACGAGGCGCGAAACGGAGTGTTTCTCCATGTACTCGGACATGTCGATGCGGACCATCGCCTCCTGGGAGTCGAACATGAACTCGGCCAGCGCGCGGGCTAGCTCGGTCTTGCCGACGCCGGTAGGACCGAGGAAGAGGAAGGAGCCGATCGGGCGGTCGGGGTCCTGCAGGCCGGCGCGCGAGCGGCGCAGCGCGGTGGCGACGGCTTCGATCGCAGCATCCTGGCCCACGACGCGTTCGTGCAACCGTTCCTCCATGTGCACGAGCTTCTCGGTTTCGCCCTCCATCAGACGTGACACGGGGATGCCGGTCCAGCGGGCGACGACCTCGGCGATGTCGTCGGCATCGACCTCCTCTTTCAAAAATTGGGGCCGGCCTGCCCGGCCCGTCCCCGCCTGCCCGTCGCCGTCGCCGTCGCGGCTCTCGCCGCCCTCGTCTCCAGCGCCCTCCTCGCTCGCGACCCGCTCGCGCTCGGCCGATTCGTAGGCGGCGACCTGGCGTTCGAGCTCGGGAATCTCGCCATAGCGCAGCTCGGCGGCGCGGCCGAGGTCGGCGTCGCGTTCTGCGCGCTCCATCTCCACGCGCGCGGAGTCGAGCCGTTCCTTAATCTCGGAGATCCCGGCGATCGCCTGCTTCTCTTCTTCCCACTGGGCGGTCATCTCGCGTTCACGGGCTTCGAGTTCCTCCACCTCGGCCTCGATCGCGCCGCGGCGCTCACGCGTGGCCTCGTCCTTCTCGCGGCGCAGCGACTCCAGCTCGATCTTCAGCTGCATCACGCGGCGTTTGACCTCGTCGATCTCGGTCGGCAGCGAGTCGATCTCGATGCGGATCTTCGAGGCGGCCTCGTCGACCAGGTCGATCGCCTTGTCGGGCAGGAAGCGGTCGGCGATGTAGCGGTTTGAGAGGGTGGCCGCGGCGATCAGGGCGGAGTCCTGGATCGTGACGCCGTGGTGGACCTCGTAGCGCTCCTTCAGCCCGCGCAGGATCGCGATCGTGTCCTCCACGGTCGGCTCGCCCACCGTCACCGGCTGAAAGCGCCGCTCCAGGGCGGCGTCCTTCTCGATGTACTTGGTGTACTCGTCGAGCGTCGTCGCCCCCACGCAGCGAAGTTCCCCGCGCGCGAGCATCGGCTTGAGCAGGTTGGAGGCGTCGACCGAGCCCTGGGCGGCGCCGGCGCCGACGATCGTGTGCAGCTCGTCCAGGAACAGGATGATCGTGCCCTGGGCGTCTGAGACCTCTTTGAGCACGCCCTTGAGCCGTTCCTCGAACTCGCCCCGATACGCGGCGCCCGCAATCAGCGCGCCCATGTCCAGCGCGATCACGCGGCGGTCGCGCAACGACTCGGGCACGTCGTGGGAGACGATCCGCTGCGCCAGACCCTCGACGATCGCCGTCTTGCCGACGCCGGGCTCGCCGATCAGCACGGGGTTGTTCTTGGTGCGGCGGCTGAGCACCTGGATCACCCGGCGGATCTCCTCGTCGCGGCCGATCACCGGGTCGAGCTTGCCCTGCTCGGCCATCTCGGTCAGATCGCGCCCGAAGCGCTGCAGCGGGCTCTGCTCCTCCTCGCCGCCGGGTTGACCGGGCTGGCCTGGTTGACCGGGCTGGCCGGAGCCTGGAGAGCCGGGTGTGCCGTTAGGAGCCATCGCGGCGCTGCCTCCCGTTCGCGGTCGCGGGTACGCGCTTGCGCAGCGAGCGTACATCGCTCGCGCGCACGATGTCGGTCCCGGGTCCGGCCGGGTCGCGGTAGGGAACGAGCTCGGCGCGAAACGAGCGCCGGACCTCCTCCAGGCGCGCAGCCAGCTCGACCTGGGCGCGCAGCGCCTGGGTCTCGAGCTCCTCGATGCGCGCGTGCATCTCATTGACCTCGGCCTCCAGATTCAGCACACGCTCCACCCCGGCGAGGTTCAGGCCGAGCTCGGCGGTCATCTCCTGGATGTGGCGCAGGCGCTCGACGTCCTCTTGCGAGTACAGCCGCGTGCCCTTGGGCGAGCGCTGCGGTTCGATCAGCCCGCGCGCCTCATAGGCGCGTAGCGTCTGCGGATGCATGTTCGCGAGCTCGGCCGCGACCGAGATCATGAACACGCCGCGGCTGGTCTCGACTTCGATGCGGTGCGCCCGGCGGGCCATCACTTGGCCTCCTGAAACAGCGAAGCCCGCGGATCGCCGTCCATAACGGCGGCCAAAGCGTCCACAGCCGAGCGCTGCGCCTCGTTCAGCTCACCGGGAACATCGATCGTGAAGCGGTAGTGGATGTCGCCGCGGCCTTTGCCGCCGAGCTTCGGCGGTCCCTCGCCACGAAGGCGCTGGACCGCGCCCGACTTCGTGCCCGGCCGCACGCGCAGGGTCTTCGATCCGTCGAGTGTGGGCACGCGCACCTCGGCGCCGCGCAGCGCCTCGGGGATCGTGATCGGCACCTCGACCTCGAGGTGCTCGCCGTGGCGCTTGAACACGGGCGATTCGGAGACGTGGGTGATCAGGTACAGGTCGCCGGGCGGCCCGCCGGCGTGCCCGGGCTCGCCCTTGCCCGCCAGACGGATGCGGCTGCCGTCGCGCACGCCCGCGGGGATGTTCACGCGCATGCGCTTGACCGTGCGCACGGCGCCCGCGCCGCCGCAGGTCGGGCAGGGGCTCTCGATGATCGTGCCCGAGCCGCCGCAGCGCGAGCAGGGCTGGGAGATCGAGAACATGCCTTGGCCGGTGACCTCCACGCCGCGCCCTTCGCAGACGGGGCACACGGTCGGGGTGGTGCCGGGCTTGGCGCCCGTGCCGTGGCAGGTCGGGCAGGTGTCGTGCATCGGCACCGACAGCGGGATCTGCGCGCCGGAGATCGCCTGGTCGAAGGTGATCGAGACCTGCGCCTCCAGGTCGCCGCCCCGCTGCGCGCGCGAACGTCCCGCGCCGCCCCCGCGAAAGCCACCACCGCCGGAGCCGCCGGGGCGTGCGGGGCCCGATCCTCCGCGAAACAGGTTCGAGAGGATGTCGCCCATGTTGGAGGCGTCGAAGTCGAAGTTGCCAAACCCACCAAAGCCCGCGCCCGGACCGCCGGCCGTCGCGAACGGACCGCTGCCGGAGTCGTACTGCTTGCGCTTCTCGGGGTCGCCGAGCACGTCGTAGGCCTGGGAGATCTCCTTGAAGCGCTCCTCGGCCGCTTTGTCGTCGGGGTTGCGGTCGGGGTGGTACTGGCGCGCCAGTTTGCGGTAGGACTTCTTGATCTCATCGGCGCTCGCCTTCCGCTCTACGCCGAGCGTCTTGTAGTAGTCGGGACGGGCGGCCATCGCTGCCTGAAACCTCCTGTGTGCAGCCGCCTACGCGGCCACGACCACGCGCGCGGGACGGATGACCTGCTCGCCGAGGCGGTAGCCGGGCTGGTAGACCTCGGCCACGGTACCGGCCGGCGCCCCGTCGACCGGCTGGTGGACCATCGCCTCGTGCCAGGCCGGGTCGAACACCTCGCCGAGCGGCGAGAACGACTCGACGCCCACGCGCGCGAGCGCGGCGCTCAACTCGCTGCGCACCAGGCGCACTCCCTCGAGCAGCGGATCGTCGCTCGCCGCCGCCTCCAAAGCCCGGTCGAGGTTGTCAAGCGCCGGCAGCAGCTCACGGGCGAGCTTGGCCACGCCCCGCTCCTGGGCGGCAGCGGCTTCCTTGGCCACGCGCTTGCGGTAGTTCTCGAAGTCGGCCTGGGTGCGCTGGGCCAGGGCAAGGTACTCGTCGCGCTTGGCGGCGACGTCGACCAGCTCCTCGACGTCGCCCTGCAGCGCCTCCTGCTCGTCACCGAGCCCGCCCTCCTCGACGGGCTCATCCTGCACCGTCTGCTCAGCGTCGCTCATGACTCATCCACGACCTCGGCGTCGACCACATCCTCCTCGTCGGAAGACCCGGTCCCACCGCCGGCGCCATCGCCCGCGGCGCCACCCGCGCCGTCACCGGACGCGGCCGCCTGCTGCGCGCGCTCGTACATCGCCTCCGAGACGGAGTGGAACGCGACCTGAAGGGCCTCGGCCTTCGCGTTGATGGCGGCGGCGTCGTCTGACTCGAGCGCCTCGCGCACCTCCTTGACGGCCTGCTCGATGCGCGACTTGGAGTCGGCGTCGACCTGATCGCCCAGATCGGCGAGCTGTTTCTCGGCCTGGTAGGCGGAGTTCTCGCCGTTGTTGCGGGCCTCGGCCAGCTCGCGTGCGCGCCGGTCCTCCTCGGCGTGGGACTCGGCGTCGGAGACCATGTTCTTGATTTCGTCCTCGGAGAGACCCGAGCCTGCCTTGATCTCGATCTTCTGCTCCTTGCCGGTGCCGAGATCCTTGGCGGAGACGTTGAGGATGCCGTTGGCGTCGATGTCGAAGGCGACCTCGATCTGGGGGATGCCGCGCGGCGCCGGCGGGATGCCGGTCAGCTGGAACTTGCCGAGCGACTTGTTGTACTGAGCCATCTCGCGCTCGCCCTGCAGCACGTGGATCTCCACCGAGGGCTGGTTGTCCTCGGCCGTGGAGAAGACCTCGGCCTTGCGCGTGGGGATCGTGGTGTTGCGCTCGATCAGACGCGTCATCACGCCGCCCTTGGTCTCGATGCCGAGCGTCAGCGGGGTGACATCGAGCAGCAGCACGTCCTTGACGTCCCCGGCCAAGACGCCCGCCTGGATCGCCGCGCCGACCGCCACGACCTCATCGGGGTTCACGCCCCGGTGTGGCTCCTTGCCGGTCAGCTCCTTGACCTTCTCCTGCACGGCCGGCATGCGCGTCATACCGCCGACGAGCACGACGTGGTCGATGTCTGAGACGCCCTTGTCTTTGGCGTCGTCCAGCGCCTGGCGGACCGGCTTTACGACCCGGTCGAGCAGGTCCGAGGTCAGTTCGGAGAGCTTGGCGCGGGTCAGGCGCGTGTCGAGGTGCTTGGGACCGCTCGCGTCGGCGGTGATGAACGGCAGGTTGATCTGCGTCTCCTGGGTGGTGGAGAGCTCGATCTTGGCCTTCTCGGCCGCCTCGTACAGCCGCTGCAACGCCATCGGATCGGCGGACAGGTCGATCGCCTGGTCGCGCTTGAAATCGGCCACCAGCCAGTCGACGATCGCCTTGTCGAAGTTGTCGCCGCCGAGATGGTTGTCGCCGGCGGTGGACTTGACCTCGAACACGCCGTCGCCGATCTCGAGGACCGACACGTCGAAGGTGCCGCCGCCGAGGTCGAACACGAGGATCGTGTGATCGGCGTCCTTGTCCAGGCCGTAGGCCAGCGAGGCGGCGGTGGGCTCGTTGATGATGCGCTTGACATCCAGGCCGGCGATCTTGCCGGCGTCCTTGGTGGCCTGGCGCTGGTCGTCGTTGAAGTACGCGGGCACGGTGATGACCGCCCCGTCGACGGATTCGCCCAGGTAGGCTTCGGCGTCGGACTTCAGCTTCTGCAGGATCATCGCCGAGATCTCGGGCGGGGAGAACTGCTCCCCGTGGGCTTCCACGCGCGCGTCGCCGTTGGGGCCGGCGACGACCTTGTAGGGGACGATCGACTCCTCCTCGTGCACTTCGGCCTCCTTGCGGCCCATGAAGCGCTTGATCGAGAAGATCGTGTTCTGCGGGTTGGTGACCGCCTGGCGCTTGGCGACGGTGCCTACGAGCCGCTCGCCCGAGGACGTGAACGCGACGACAGAGGGAGTGGTGCGCCCGCCCTCGGCGTTCTCGATGACTGTGGGCTCGCCCCCCTCGAGCACGGCCATGCACGAGTTGGTCGTGCCGAGGTCGATGCCTATGGTCTTAGCCATTGGGTGCTGCTCCTTTGTGACGATTACAAAATCTGAGTCATATTGAAGCAGGTTTTCTAGGGGAGGTCAAGAGATCTCGTGAGCCGCCAGCGAAAGTCGATTGATGGCGTGTCTGGGAATTTGGGCGATTTTGGACCCGCACGACAGCGCACAGCGTGGGGAGGCCGCCTACTCGATCCCAGCCAGCACACCCCGGCTCGGGCACATGCGCGACAGGGCACACTCCTCGCATGCAGGGCGCCGGGCGTGGCAAGTGCGGCGGCCGTGGCGCAGGAGGTTGACGTGCAGCTCAAGCTCCTGGCCGGGCGGGGTCAGGGCGAGCATCTGATCGTGCAGGCGCTCGAACGGCGCGCCGGGCTCCAGCAGCCGCAGGCGCATGCCCACGCGGGAGACGTGCGTGTCGACGGGAACGTCGTGGCGACCGTAGGCGAACAACAGCACGCAGGCCGCGGTCTTACGGCCCACGCCGGGGAGCGCGACCAGGTAGTCGCGCGCCTCGCCCAGCGGCGCCTCGGCGAGCCAGTTCAGCGAGAGCCCGCCACAAGCCGCGCCACGGGCGCCATCACCCTCTTGGACACCATCGTCGCCGCAAGCGCCATCGTGGGTCCGACTGGATCGAGAGGGAACGTCGGGGCGATCCGGGCCACGCGCAGCCAACGCACGCAGAATCGCCTGTATGCGCGCCGACTTGACCTTGGAGATCCCGCCCGGGCGAATAGCCTCCTCGACCTCGGCCACGGGGGCGTGCAGGACCGCCTCCCAAGAGGGGAACCGCTCGCGCAGGCGCAGGTAGGCGACATCGCGGTTGCGGTCGTTGGTCGACTGCGACAGCACGGTCAGGATCAGCTCGGCGATCGGATCGCCGTGAGGCGCCATCAGCGGGATGCCGTACACCTGGCGCAGACGTTCGCGCACACGCACCACGCGCGCGCGGGTTGGTGGCAGCCAGGGGGAGTTGGGCACGAGAGCGGACGGTAGCGGCGCGGCAGCGCTCGCGGACCTCGGGCCGGTGGATGGCCCGATCCCGCCGGCGCCGACCGGGCGCAGGCGCGAGCACTATCTTGAGCCGGTGTCCGCCGTCGCACAGACCGAGGCGGCGCCCGCGCAGGGAACGCCCGCGCGGCGCCGGGCCACCGCGCGCGCACTCGCAGACCGTCCCTGGGCGTGGGCGCTCGCGCTGGCCGTCCCGCTGAGCGCCGCCTACCTGGTGTGGAGCCCGCCCGCGGCCGACCTGGCCGCGGCGATCTATCGCAGCGAACTGTTCGCACGCGCGGGGTACGTGCTCAAAGACAGCGGCTGGTACGCGGCGCACCCGCACTACGTGGTCGGCTACTCGCTGCTGTCCCCGCCGCTGGGGGCGCTGATCGGAGTGCGGCTGCTGATGGTCCTGTCGGTGCTGCTCGCGTGCGGGCTGTTCGGGCTGATCGCAGAGCGCGTGTTCGGAGCGCGCGGCGCCGGACGCGCCGCGGCGCTCGTGTTCGCGTTCGGGATGTGCGCCGAGCTGCTGTCCGGACGGGTGCCCTATGACCTCGGACTGGCGATCGGACTGGGAGCGGTACTCGCGGCGATGAGCGGGCAGTTCGCGGCCACGCTCGTGCTGGCGGCGCTGACGAGCCTGGCCAGCCCCGTCGCGGGGGCGTTTCTGGCGATGGCGCTGCTGGCGTGGGGGGCGGCCTCGTGGTGGTCGCGGCGGCACGTGCCCGCCCTCTCGGTGCTGGGCGCGGCCGTTGCGCTCGCCCCGATCGCAAGCATGTCGATCGCGTTCCCCGAAGGCGGGTACGAGCCGTTCGCGCTCTCGGCCTTCTGGCCGGCGTGCGCGGGCGTGGTGGCGATCGCGCTGCTGCTACCGCGCGAACGGTTGGGCGAGCGGGCGTATCTTGCGGTGCGGATCGGCGCGTGGATGTACGCGCTCGCGCTGGCGGCCTCCTATGCGATCCACACGCCGATGGGCGGCAACGCGGCGCGGTTGGGCCCCGAGCTCGCGCCCGCGCTGCTGACCGGCGTGCTGTGGGAGCGCCGGCGCCTCGCGCTCGTGCTGCTGGCGCCGCTGCTCGTGTACTGGCAACTCAACACCCCGATCGGCGACCTATCCGAGATCTACGGGCAGCAGTCGGTACACGCCGGTTACTACGCGCCGCTGCTGAGGGAGATGCGGGCGCTCAGCCATGGCCGGCCGACGATCGTGGAGGTCCCGCTGACGGCCGCCCACATGGAGGCGGCGTACGTGGCCGACCACGACGGGATCAAACTGGCGCGCGGGTGGGACCGACAACTCGACACCCGCTATGACGCGCTGTTCTACCGCCCGCGGCTGAGCCCCGCGGCCTACCGCGCGTGGCTTTCGGAAAACCGTGTCGCCTACGTCGCGCTGCCCGACGCCAAGCCGGACTACGCCGCCGAAACCGAGGTCGCGCTGATCGAGCGCGGTGTTCCGTATTTGCGTGAAATCTGGCGCTCCGCGCACTGGCGTCTGTTCCGGGTCATCCAGTAGGCTTCAGCGATGTTTGCCGCGCCCGGGTCCGCCTCTGCCCGCCTTCGCACCCTGCAGGCGCGCCTGCTGCCGCAGGGCTGGCTGGACGTGCTGCGCCAGATCGCGCTGTTCGGGCTGGCCTATCTCGCCTATCGGCTCGTGCGCGGGCTGGTCGAGGGCGACGCCAACGCCGCCTTCGCCCACGCGCGCGATGTGATCTCGCTGGAGCTCAGCCTGCACATCTTCGTCGAGCCCTCGATCCAGGCGTGGGCGATGGGCAGCAGGGCGCTGATGGGCTTTCTGAGCTGGACGTATCTGAACGCGCAGACGACAGTGACGGTGGCGGCGCTCGTGTACCTGTACGTGCGCCACAACAAGAGCTTCTACTTCGTGCGCAACATGTTCGTGATCGCCATGTTCATCGCGCTGATCGGCTACACGGTGTTCCCGACCGCTCCGCCACGGTTCATGCCGGAATGGGGCTTCATCGACTCGGTTTCGAACTTCACCGGGATGCATCTGGAAACGGCGCACGGCGGCGGCGGGGCGAGCACGGCGCTCACCAACCTCTACGCCGCAGTACCCTCGATGCACGTCTGCTTCGCGCTGATGATCGGCTGGCCGCTGGCGCGGCTGGCCAGGCGCCGAATCGTCAAGGCGCTGTGGCTGCTGTACCCCTTCCTGATGGCGTTCGTGATCATCGCAACCGCCAACCACTTCATCTTCGACGCGGTTCTCGGTGCGCTGACCGCGGGCGCCTCGGCCTACGGCGCGACCTGGCTTGCGCGCGCGCGCCCGGTGTGGCGGTTCTCGGCCGCACCGGCGTCCACCGCATAGAGCGCCTTCCATATAAAGCGCCTTCCCTCACGCCACATATATAGATGCCGCCCCGCCGCCACGATCCAACCTCGCCGACCGCCCGCCGGCGCCGGGCGCCCTACCGGGCCCGCAATCGGCCGGCGCGCGCCCCGATCGGCCAAGGCGAACGTCGCGAGCTGATGCGCAACGCGCTGATCGAGTCGCGGCTGACGCCCAACGCGATCTCGCTGACCGGCCTCGCGCTGAACGTCGTGGCGGCCGTGCTCGTGTGGGAGCAGTACTTCTTCCTCGGCGGGATCGCGTTCATCGTCGGCTCGATCATGGACACGCTCGACGGGCGCTACTCGCGTATGTCGGGCAAGGGCACCCCGTTCGGGGCGTTCCTTGACTCGACGCTCGACCGCATCGAGGAGGGGATCGTGCTGACCGCCGTCGCCGGCTACTTCGCACTACAGGGCGAACGCGTCGCCGCTGCCGCCGTCGTCGTGGCGGTGCTCGCCTCGCTGATGGTTTCCTACACCCGCGCGCGCGCGGAGGCGCTGGGCGTGGAGTGCAAGGTCGGGATCGCCACCAGGCCGGTGCGCGTCGTGATCCTCTCGATCGGGCTGCTGTTCGCGCGCGGCACCTCGCTCGGAGACTTCCAGCTGCTGGCCCCGGCGGTGTATGTGCTGGCGGGCCTGAGCGTCATCACCGTCGGCCAGCGCATCGCGCACGTCAGGCGCGCGCTGTCAGCCCCGGTGTGACCGCGGGCACGCGGCGGGGTAACCTTCGAGGTCCACGAGTCCGGCGCCGGCCGGCATCCGGCCGCGCCCTGGACACAGGGCTGTGCTCGGCCGGACTCACCAGTCTTCAGGAAGGAACTTCTTCAACGTGACCCCATCGCACAGCAACGGCAACGGAGCCGCTCAGCGCGCAGCGTCCGCGAACGGCAGGGCCGAACCGAGAGACACTCGTTTCACTCGCATCCCCGAACCGGCCAGCTACCAGCAGGACAAGGTCCGCGTCGCGATCATCGGGGTGGGCAACTGCGCCAATGCGTTTGTGCAGGGCGTGCACTACTACCGCGACGCCGACCCCACCCAGCGCGTGCCGGGCCTGATGCACGTCGACCTCGGCGGCTATCGCGTGCGCGACATCGAGTTCACCGCGGCGTTCGACATCGACCGCACGAAGGTCGGCAAGGACCTCGGGCAGGCGATCTGGGCCGGACAGAACAATACGATCAAGTTCGCGCAGGGCGCGCGCGGCGTGCCCAAGAAGCTGGGGGTGCCCGTGTACCGCGGGATGACCCACGACGGGCTGGGCAAGTACCTGAAGGAAAAGATCTCAAAGGCCCCGGGCGAGACCGCAGACATCGTCAAGATCCTCAAGGAGACGCACACCGACGTGGTCGTCTCCTATCTGCCGGTCGGCTCCGAGCAGGCGACCAAGTGGTATGTCGAGCAGGTGTTGGAGGCCGGGTGCGCGTTCGTCAACTGCATTCCGGTGTTCATCGCGCGCGAGGACTACTGGGACCGGCGCTTCAAGCAGGCCGGGCTGCCGATCGTCGGCGATGACATCAAGTCCCAGGTCGGCGCGACCATCGTGCACCGCGCGCTCGCGCGGCTGTTCGGCGACCGCGGCGTGGACATCGTGCACACCTCGCAGCTGAACGTCGGCGGCAACATGGACTTCTACAACATGCTCGAGCGCGAGCGACTGGAGTCCAAGAAGATCTCAAAGACCAACGCCGTGACCTCGATCATGGAGAACGAGCTGCCGGCTCGCGACGTCCACGTCGGGCCGTCGGATTACGTGCCGTGGCTGACCGACCGCAAGTGGGCGCACATCCGCCTCGAGGGTCAGGCGTTCGGGGACGTGCCGCTAAACGCCGAGCTCAAGCTCGAGGTGTGGGACTCGCCCAACTCAGCCGGCATCGTGATCGACGCCGTGCGCTGCTGCAAGCTGGCGCTCAACCACGGCGTCTCAGGACAGCTGGACGGCCCGAGCTCCTACCTGATGAAGTCCCCGCACACCCAGCGCCCCGACGATCAGGCGCGCGAGGCGACCGAGAAGTTCATCGCCCGCTATGCCGGACGGCCGGGTGGCAAGGCGGCCGGCGCAAGCGCGGCAAGATCCAAAGCCAAAGCCGCGTCTGGCGGTAAAGCCGGAGCGGCGGCCGGTGGCGGAGCCAAAGCGGCGGCGAAAGCGCGAGCGGCACGGTAGCCCGTCTGGTCGCCCGCCAAAGTGCGGTCGGCAACGGATGCGAGCTCCGGCCGGTCGCGAGATGATGAGACGATGAGCAGCGGCGAGCGATACGCGATCGCCCACGTGACTCCGTATCCGTGGGAGGCGCAGGACAACCCTCTCAACGCCCGCATCGCCGCGGTTGCCGCGGAGCTATCGCGGCGCGGTCATCGCGTGCTGGTGGTGGCGCCGTCGCGCTCGCAGGAGCGGGTGCGCGCCTCGCGGCGGGCGTTGTGGGCAGCACGCGGGCGGCCCGACACGCTGCTGGCGGGCACGGACGGGGGGGCGCCGGGCGTGATCGCGGTCGGCGAGGTGCTGGACGTGCCAAGCCTGACCTCCGGCAATGGCGCGCGCCCCTTGACCCGGCGGCCGCCGGCCCTGCCGATCGACGTCGCGCGCACGATTGAGGAACTGATGGGCACCGCTCCGCTTGACATCGTGCACGTGCACGAGCCGTTCGTGCCGAGCACCTCCGCCGCGGCGCTGCGCCACTCGCGCGCGCTGAACGTCGGCTCCTTTCACGCGACCGGTGAGCGCGGCGTCATCTCCACGCTCGTCGGACGACGCGTGATGGACACGCTGCACGGGCGCCTGGACGCGCGCATCGACGGGTTCGCGCGGGCGGACGTTCGGGACGACGCGCAAGCCAACCACGACACGGACGCGCAGGCACGAGCCACGACCGATGCAGATGCGGGCGCGCGGGCCGGCGCCCGCGCGGATGCCGACGAGCTCGAACGCGTTTACCGCGAGTTGACCGCGCGCCGGCACGACCCCGACGGCGACCCCACGCTGCGGCGGCGCCTGGCCGGACGACGACTGATCGACGTGGATCTGCACATGCACACCGATCACTCTCACGACTGCGCCACGCCCGTGGAGGTGCTGCTCGCCACAGCGCGCGAACGGGGCCTTGGCGCGATCGCGGTGACCGACCACAACGAGATCTCTGGTGCGCTGGCCGCGCGCGAACGGGCACGCGAACTGGACATCGGCGTGCAGGTGATCGTCGGCGAGGAGATCAAGACCGCCGAGCAGGGCGAGGTGATCGGCCTGTTCATCGAGGAGCTGATCCCACGAGGACTGACGCTGCCGCGGACGATCGCCGAGATCCACCGCCAGGGCGGGCTCGCGTACGTGCCCCACCCGTTTGACCGCATGCACTCCGTGCCCGACTACGAGCACCTGTTGCCGGTCGTGCAGGACATCGACGCGATCGAGGTGTTCAACGCGCGCGTGGCGATCGGCGCGTTCAACGACGAGGCCGCGCGGTTTGCCGCCAAGTACCGCATCCCGGGCGGCGCGGGCTCTGACGCCCACGTCGCCCAGGGTCTCGGCTCGGTGCGGATCAGGATGCGCGAGTTCAACGGCCCCGCCGAGTTCATGCAGTCGCTGCTCGACGCCGACATCCTTACGCGCCCCACGAGCCTGCTGTACGTGCAGGCGCTCAAGTTCCTGCAGACCCGCGCGACCCCACCCTCGGCCCGGCGCGCCAGCCGCGCACGGCGGGTCAAGCGCGCGCTGGGCGGGTCGCGGCGGTAGCGAGAGCGATGACGAGCCAGGCGGCCGCAGCGGCCAAACCCGGCCGAGACCTGCCGGGAGACACCAACGTCGAGCCGGCGGGCGGCGAGGGACACGCGCAAGTAGCGGTGCAGCGCCAAGGACAAGCGGGCGCGCCGTCAAAACACTGCGGGTCGATGCCGATCACCGACGATGAGATCCGCGAGAAGTACCTCGAGCGCGCCATCCGCGAGCTGAACTCGCTCACGCGCGAGCTGCAGTCCTGCGAACACTGCCCGCGCGGCAACCTGATGCCCGTGCTCGGCTCCGGACACCCCCAGGCGGATGTAATGCTGCTCAAGTACGCCCCGATGCCCTCGGAGATCGAGGAGGGCGTCGCGTTCTACGGCCGCGCCGGCGGCGCGCTGATGAAGTCGCTCAAGCGGCTGTCGATCGACCCGCTGGCGGTGTACGGGACGCTGTGCGTGAAGTGCCCGCTCTCAGACCCCGCGCTGGCCGAGGGGTGGGCGGGGATCTCAATCTGTATGGGGCGGGTGGTCGAGGAGATCGCGATCGTGCAGCCCAAGATCGTCGTCGTGATGGGCCCCGACGCGCTGGCCGCGCTCAGCGAGATGGAGATCCCGCTCGGGCGCGAGCTGGCCCCGCGCCTTGGCGAGATCCAGCGGCTGACGCCGATGATCGACGCGCTGTATGTCCCCAACATCGACGACTCGCTCGATGAGACCGACGCCAAGCGAGAGTTTTGGGCGGCGTTTCGCGTGCTCGGCGAGTGGTACGCGGCACAGCCGCCGTACTGAGGCCTCGCCCGTTGCTCATTTGGCTGTTCCTGACGGCACATGTGCCGTCAGGCCGGGCGGTGCATGCACCGCCCGGTGAACCCGCACATGTGCGGGTTCAATCGAGGATAAGGACGATCTTTCCCAGCTTGCCACCCTGCGCGAAGCGCTCATATGCCGCGGCAACCTCGTCCAGGGGGTAGGTCGCGGCGATTGGGAGGGTCAGTGCGCCCGACTCGAACAGGGGCAGCACCTCGCGCTCGATGAGGCGGGCCGCGAGGGCTTTCTCCTCCAGGGGTCTCGCCCGCAGGGTCGATCCGTGGATGCGCGCGCGGGCGCCCATCAGCGCGAGCAGGTTGACCTCGGTCTTGGCGCCGGCGGACACCCCGATCACGACGATCCGCCCGCCGCTCGCGAGGCAGGACAGGTTGTCGGGCATGTTGGGCGCGCCGACCAGCTCGAGCACCACGTCGAACGGGCCGTGCTCGACAAAGCCCTCGGGCGCGATCGCCTCGGCGCCGAGAGCCGCGACCTGCGCGCGCAGAGCCTCGTCGCGCACGGTCGCCGTCACCCGCGCGCCCGTGGCACTAGCCAGTTGAATCGCGGCCACACCCACGCCACCGGCGCCGCCGTGCACCAGCAGCCGCTCGCCGGGACGCAGCTGCGCTTGAGCGAACAGCGCGTCGTGGGCGGTCGTGAACACCTCCGGCAGTCCACCCGCTTGCGGCCAGTCCAACGCTTTGGGGACTGGCATCAGGCAGCGCTCGTGCACGATCGCAAGCTCCGCCTGGGCGCCGCCGCCGACGATCGCCATCACGCGATCGCCCTGCTCGAACCGGGTCGCGCCGGGGCCGAGCGCGACTACCTCGCCCGCGAGCTCCATCCCCGGAATGTCCTGCGGCCAGCCCGGCGGCGCGGGATACAGGCCGCGGCGCTGCATCATGTCCGCTCCGTTCAGTCCCGCCGCACGCACGCGCACGAGCGCTTCCCCGGTCCCGGGTGTCGGATCGGGGTGCTCCTCGATCACGATCTCCTTGTCGCGAATGGTGGCAGCGCGCATAGGCACTCAGCCTACTGGCGTTCAAACAGAGCCACGCACTCGATGTGGTGCGTCTGCGGGAACATGTCGACGGGGCGCACCTTCTTCAGCCCCCACCCTGCCTGCACCAGCTCGGCCGCGTTTGGGGCCAGGGTGGTGGGGTTACACGACACGTACACGATGCGCTTGGGGGCAGCCTCGATGATGCGGCGCACGACTTTGCGCGACAGCCCCGCGCGTGGGGGGTCGACGACAAGCACGTCGGGGCGCCCGGCGCGCGTCAGGAGCTCGGGCAACGCCAGGCGGGTGTCGCCGGCATAGAAGTGGGCGTTTGCGATCCCGTTACGCCCCGCGGCGGCAATCGCATCGGCGACAGCCCGCTCGAGGAGCTCGATCCCGTACACCTCGCCCGCATGGCGCGCCAGGGTCAGCGCGATCGTGCCGATGCCGCAATACAGGTCGAACACCCGCTCCCAACCCTGTAGCGACGCGTACTCGGCGACGATCCCGTACAGCACCTCGGCCATCTCGGTATTCGTCTGCATGAACGCCTCGGCGGAGATCTCGAGCTCGAGCTCGTCCAGGCGCTCGGGCAGCTCCGCGGCGCCCCACACGAGCTCTGTATCCCCGCCGGCGGTCGTCTCCGCGAGGCTGCGCGTGCGCGTCCACAACACACCGCTCAGGCTCTCCCCGAGCTCGCCGGCCAGCGTCAGCGCCAGATCGCCTGCGTCCAGCTCGCCGTCGGTGCTGAGGAGGCGGACCTGCAGCCTGCCGGTGCGCCGGCCCTCGCGCACGACCAGGTTGCGCAGCCGGGCACGCCCATTCCGATCGGGCCCCACCCGCCCGGTGCGCTCATCGCCGCGGCCGCCGCCGCTGCGCTCCCACGCGGTCAATCCCTGTTCGCGACACCAGCCCAACGCCACCTCGCGCGCGCGGTTGCCGAGCTCGGAGGCGAGCAGACAGTCCGCGATCGGCACGACCCGCATGCCGCCGGCAGAGGCGTGAAACCCGCACACCAGCTCGGGGTGGGCGGGATCCCCATCCCTCGTCCCGAACGAGTACTCGAGCTTGTTGCG
Source organism: uncultured Solirubrobacterales bacterium (assembly GCA_963702185.1). Lineage (GTDB taxonomy): Bacteria > Actinomycetota > Thermoleophilia > Solirubrobacterales > Solirubrobacteraceae > Palsa-744. The sequence continues at coordinate 1,506,950 of OY969723.1, read as the reverse complement.
ATAGCGCCACTGCTCGATCGCGGGCACGATCGGTTCGAGCTCGAACCCGTCGAGGTGGCCGATCCGCCTCAACGCCTCCGCGACCTGGTCGCGCTTGATCTGCAGCTGGCGCTCGTACGGCAACACCTGCCAGGGCACGCCGGGATGATCGGCGCGCGGCGGGATGCGCTCGGGGCTGGGCTCGAGGATCTCGACGGCCCGGGCGTGGGCGTAGGAGCGCTTGCGCTTGTACACGACCGCGCGCACCCTGTCCCCGGGGATGGCGCCGGCGACGAACACCACGTACCCCTCCTCGCCCAGCCGCGCGATTCCCTCGCCGCCGTAGGCGAGCGAGTCGATCTGCAGCTCCAGCTCATCGCCGAGGTGCGGACGGGTGGGGCGCTCCCCGGGTGGCGAGACTCCAGAAGCCGCTTCGGTGTCCACACTCATAAGGAAGGCTCGTCATGCGCCGGCGCGCACAACATCTCGAGCAGCGCCTTCTGCGCGTGCCGGCGGTTCTCGGCCTGATCCCAGATCCGCTGGCGTTCGCCATAGAGCACCTCGGCCGAGATCTCATCGCCCGGGTGGGCGGGCAGGTCGTGCATAGCAAACGCTCCCGGTGCCGCGGCGTCGAGCAGCGCGTCATCTACGCGGTAGTCGCCCAACGCGCGCCTGCGCTCTGAGGCGGTCGCCTCGTCGCCCATGCTCACCCACACGTCGGTGTACACGGCCTGGGCGTCCGCGACCGCCTCGCGTGGGTCGGTGTGCAACGTGAGCGTTCCGGTGGCGCCCTCAGGCGCCGGCAACGGCGCCTCTCCATCCAACGCGTACCCGTCCGGCGAGGCGATCGCCACGTGCATGCCGGCGAGCACACCCAGCGTGGCCAGCGAGCGCGCGACGTTGTTGCCGTCGCCGACATACGCCACCTTGACCCCTTCCAGAGCGCCGCACGCCTCACGCAACGTCAGCAGATCGGCCAGCGCCTGACAAGGGTGGTGCAGCGCAGTCAGCATGTTCACCACCGGCACGTCGCTGTAGCGGGCCAGCTCCTGCAGCGTCTCGTCGGGACCGGTGCGCATCGCGATCGCGTTCACGTGACGGGACAGGACGTAAGCGGTGTCGCGCAGCGCCTCGCCGCGCGAGAGCTGCAGCTCGTCGGAGCGAAGCACGACCGCGTGGCCGCCGAGCTCGTCGATCCCGACCTCGAAGGACACGCGCGTGCGCGTCGAGGGCTTCTGAAATATCAGCGCCACGCTCTGGCCGGCGAGCGCCCGCGAGGACAGCGGCGCGGTCTTCAGCTCGAGCGCGCGATCGAGCAGCGCGTCCAGCTCGGCTCGCGTCAGCTCGGCGCCGGTGAGCAGATGGCGTGGCATGGACGGGCCAGTCTAGGGGCTCGCTCCGAGCGCGTCCGCGGCGCGCGGGGTTCATTAGGCTGTGCCGGCAACGTCTAACGCAGGAGGAGAGGAGCTTGCAGATGAGAGGAGCTTTGCAGATGAGCAAAGTCATGCCCGGGCTCGCAGCGGCCTGCTGCGCCCTGCTGCTGGCAGCGGGCTGCGGATCGAGCGAATCGCGCAGCACCGGCACGACCACGACGACCTCGTCCTCCTCCCCGTCCTCGTCGACCTCGCCCGCCGCGAAATCCTCAGGCGGGCTCAAAGCCGATACGACTCCCAAGTTCGCCTCCCCCTCATCCTCCGAACCGGTCAAATCCGGCACCGTGCAGATCGCCTACCGCAACATCGCGATCGACCCCGACACCGTCCGTGCCAAGGTCGGCAGCACGATCAGGTGGGTCAACGAAGACTCTCAGAAGTGCAACGTCTCGAGCATCGGCGGCGCTTACACGTTCAAATCGCCCGACTTCGGCGAAGGCGGCTCTTTCGAACTGCACGTGTCCAAGCCGGGCACGATCCACTACGAGTGCACCTACTATCCGGTCACGATGAACGGGACGATTGAAGTGGTCGGGTAGACGGCTAACCAAAGTCCGGCAGACCCTTTACGGGTGTCGAGGGCCTGGCGTGAGTGCGGCGAGGGATGCGACCCGCGCCGTATGCCAGCCTGCCCGCCCGCACCGCATGGCGCATCGCGCGAGCCATGCGCACCGGGTCCTGCGCGCGGGATATCGCCGAGGCCGCCATCACAGCGTCGCAGCCGAGCTCCATCGCCAGAGCCGCGTCCGAAGCCGTGCCGACGCCCGCGTCGAGCACAACCGGCACCTCGACAGCCTCGCGGATCAGCGCGATGTTGTAGGGGTTGCGGATGCCCATGCCGCTGCCGATCGGCGAGCCCAGCGGCATCACCGCGGCGCAGCCAACGTCGACCAAGCGCCGGGCCAGCACCGGATCGTCGGTCGTGTAGGGCAGTACCACGAACCCCTCGTCGACCAACTCCTCAGCGGCGCGCAGCAGCTCGGGCGCGTCGGGCAGCAGCGTGTCCTCGTCGCCGATCACCTCGAGCTTGATCCAATCGGTCGCAAACGCCTCACGCGCAAGCCTGGCCGTCAGAGTCGCGTCGCGAGCGGTGCGACAGCCTGCGGTGTTGGGCAGCAGCTCGACACCGGCCTGCGCGAGCACGTCGATCAGCGAGCCGCGCGCCCGTGCATCCACGCGGCGCAACGCGACTGTCACGAGCTCCGCCCCGCTCGCCTGAATCGCGCCCGCCATCAGCTCCAGCGAGGGAAACCCCCCGGTACCGAGCAGCAAGCGCGACCGCAACGTGCGCCCGGCGATGACCAGGTCGTCGGGCGCGGGCGTGACCGATGCGGACGGCGAAGATGCAGTGGCCGTTGGAACGGCCTTCGCCGGGGACGGATCGCCGCTGTGGAGCGTCGCGGAAACAGGGGTGAGAGCAGGTTCCGCCACGTCTCATCCGCCCTGCATCGCCGTCAGCACCTCCACGCGCGCATCCCCGGGCAGCGCGAACTCATCCCAGCACGCGCGCGGCAGCACCTCGCCGTCGACGGCCACCGCGACCCCCTTCGCGTCGGGCGCCAGGCCCATCTGGCGCAGCAGCACGGCCACAGTCTCGCCAGGGGGAGTCTCCGACGGCCGGCCGTTGACGATCACACGAGCACCTCCATCCCCGTCTGCACCGCCAGCGCCTGCACCACGAGCTCGGCCGTGACCGGGGCGAGCAGGATCCCATTGCGGTAGTGGCCCGTGGCCCAGATCAGGCCGTCGAGCGCGCCGGGGCCAATCGCCGGAACGTTGTCTGGACTGCCGGGGCGCAGGCCGACCGACAACTCCTCGATGCGCAGCTCGTCGATCCCCGGCACCAGCTCGCTGGCGTCGCGCAGCAGCTCGTACACCGCGCCCGCCGTCGGCTCCAGATCAAAGCCACGCTCCTCGACACTCGCGCCGAGCACGTAGCGACCGTCGCCGCGCGGGACGATGTAGCCGCCCTCGTAGCGCACCACGCGCGTGAGCAGCCCCGGCCCGGCCGGATCGCGCAGCCGCATGATCTGGCCCTTGACCGGGCGCACCGGCACGCGTGCGTGCGCGGGCAGGCCGCCGATCTCAGCGCTCCACGGCCCCGCGGCGATCACCACCCCACGGGCAAGGAAGGGCTCGTGCTCGCCTGGGAGGATCACCCCCATGACGCGCTCGCCGGCGTCGTCGAGCGCGAGAGATTCCACGCGGGCGTGCTCGCGCAGGACGACCCCGCTGCGCTCGCACGCACGGCGCAGCGCCTCGAGGACGCGCCGCGGGTCGACCGAGTGATCGTCCGGCGCTTCGATCGCCAGGCGCACGGTGGGCGCGATGCCCGGCTCGCGCTCGCGCGCCTGGCTCGGGCGCAGCCGCTCGGTGCGCAGACCCAGCGACTCACGGTAAGCCAGCCGGCGCTCCAGCTCCCGTGCCTCGTCCCCGTCGCGGGCGAGGATCATGGTGCCGGTCTGTCTCAACCCCACGTCGATGCCGGTAGCCCGTTCCAGCTCGGCCGCGAACCTCGGCCACATTCGCGCCGAGCGCAACCCCAACTCCAGCAGCCGTCGCCCATCTTCACCGAACTCGACCTCGGCCACCGGCGCGAGCATCCCCGCCGCCACGCGCGAGGTCCCCTGACCGGCCTCATCGCGCTCGAGCAGCGTCACCGACAATCCCCGCTCGCGCGCGCGCCAGGCAGTCGCCAGGCCGACGATTCCGCCGCCGACGATGACCATGTCGGGCGTCGCGCCGACGATGTGATCGGGATCGCCCACAGACACGAGGCCGGGCGCGGCCTCGCCGGCACGCGCGGCGCCGGGCGCGGGATCGGCGCCGTTCACGATCGCCACCTCGGATACAGCGCTTGTGACGGGATCGGGCATACGGTTGATGCTAGTCCGCTGTCAGACTCAGCGGAGATGCCCACCAGCGAACTCGCCACCGACCGTCGTGAGCGCCTCGACGCCGCACGGTTGTATCTGGTGTGTGACGCCACGCCTGGAGGACGCCCGCTATCCGAAGTGCTGCCGGCGGCGATTGCGGGCGGAGTCGACATCGTGCAACTGCGAATCAAGGACCTGATCGACGACGCGCAACTGCTCGCCCATGCGCGCCGGGCGCAGGCGCTGTGTGCGCGCGCCGGGGCGCTGTTCGTCCTCAACGACCGTCCCGACCTCGCCCGGGAGGCGAAGGCGGACGGTGTGCACGTTGGACAGGACGACATGCCCGTGGCGGAAGTGCGCGAGCTGGTCGGTCAGGACATGCTGATCGGCCTGTCCACCCATGCGCCCACCGAGATCGATGCAGTCACCCCGCAGGCAGTCGCGGGGACGGTCGATTACATCGGCGTAGGTCCGGTGCACGCCACCCCAACCAAGCCGGGCCGGCCGGCGGTCGGAGTGCAACTCGTCCGCTACGCGGCCGTCAACGCCCAGGTGCCATTCTTTGCCATCGGTGGACTGCACGCGGGCAACCTCCGCGCAGCGCTGGACGCGGGCGCCACGCGTGTGTGCGTGTTGCGTACGATCGCGCAAGCCGCGGACCCCGGACAAGCGGCGCGCGAGTTGCGCGCGCTGATCGATCGCGATCGGACGGAGGCCTGAGGTGGATGCAGACACAGAGACGCCGGGCGCCGACGCGACGCAGATACGCCACGCGACATCGCCGGCGCGCGAGGAATCGCCGACACAGGGTGCGGTACGCCCCAGCCGCGATGAGATCGCCCGCGCAAGCCTGCAACCCCTGAACGAGGGCGAGCGCCCCACGCCACTGCTGGTAGCTGTCGCGGTTGCCGGCGTGCTGGCCATGGCAATCGTGATCGGCACGCTCACGATCCACAACCTGAGCCGTCACGGCGGCTCACTGCCCGGAGGCGTGTTCCTGGCGGGCGTGTTGGCGCTGCTGGCAATGGGGATGTACCGACGGCGCTACTGGGCAGTGCTTGGTTTTCAGGCGCTGCTCGCCTTTCAGATCCTCGTGACCTCGCTCGCGCTGGTCGTCGCCTCGACGATTCTTGCAGCCGTCCTGTGCCTGGCATCGATCGTGCTGGCGGGTTGGCTGTTCTGGAAGCTGGTGCGGGTGATGGGACGGATTCAAGTGACTGAGCGCGCGTCGGATCTGACCGAGCACGCGCCGGGCCGAGGTTCCTAGGCACGGTCGCTCGCACACCCGCGATCGGCGCCGGGAACACACGGGGAGCTTCCGCAGAGTGGCTTGCGCAGGGGGTTTCCGCCGGGAAGGCACAGGGGCTTCGATAGGCTGCGAGCGGCCATGACAGACAGCACCTACGACACGATCGTGATCGGCTCGGGCCCGGGCGGCTATGTCGCCGCGATTCGGGCCGCACAGCTCGGCAAACGGACCGCCGTGGTCGAGCGCGACAAGCTCGGCGGGCGCTGCCTGAACTACGCGTGCATCCCCGCCAAGGCCGTGCTGCGCTCGGCCGACCTGCTCTCCGAGATCCGCGAGGCCGACGAGTACGGGCTGAAGGTTGAGGGCGTGGAGGTCGACTTCGCAGCTGTGCAGGCACGCCGCGAGAAAGTCGTCTCCACCCTCACCTCCGGCGTGGGCGGGCTGTTCAAGAAAAACGGCATCGACACGATCGCAGGCGACGGGACGCTCGACGCCGACGGGCATGTCGTGGTCGGCGAGCAGACCTATACCCCTACGACGATCATCCTCGCCACCGGGTCGGTGGGGCGCTCGATCCCTGGGGTGCAGTACGGGGGCCGGATCATCGGCACCGAGCAGGCGTGGGCGTTGAGCGAGCTGCCGGCGCGCCTGGCCGTCGTGGGCGCGGGCGCGTCGGGCTCTGAGATCGCCTCCGGCTACGCGCGCCTGGGCACAGAAGTGCGCCTGATGGAGATGCTCGACCGCGTGCTGCCAAGCGAGGACGCCGACATCTCGCGTCTGGTGGAACGTGGTTTCAAGCGCCAGGGCATCACCGTCCACACCGGCGATGCGATCGTGGATATCAAGGGCGGAAAGCACGGCGTCACGTTCACACACGGTGAGGATGTCGGACTCGAGGTCGACTACATGGTGATCGCCGCCGGCCGTGGCGCCGATGTCGAGGGTCTCGGCCTGGACGCCGCCGGCATCGAGCTCGACGAGCGCGGCCTCGTCCGGGTCGACGGGGCGCAGCGCACGAGCCGTCCCGGTGTCTATGCGATCGGCGATCTCGTCGCCGGGCCGGCGCTCGCGCACAAGGCCTCCGACGAGGGCATCATCGCCGCCGAGGATTCCGCAGGACTGCCCACGCACCCACTCGTCCACGTCGACATTCCGCGCGCGACGTTCTGCACGCCGAACGTCGGCTCGTTCGGGCTGACCGAGGCGCAGGCGCGCGAGCATGGCTATGAGGTGGTCGTCGGCAAGGTCCCCTACGGCGCGGTCGGCGGCGGCATCGTCTACGGGGACCGCACCGGCATGATCAAGCTCGTCGGCGAGACCCGCTACGGCGAGCTGCTCGGCGGGCACATCGTCGGCTCACGCGCGACCGAGCTGATCCAGGAGCTCGTCAACGTGCGCGCGCTGGAGGGCGGCTTCGCCGAGGTCGGTCGCATCGTCCACGGCCATCCGACCCTGTCCGAGGCCGTGATGGAGGCGGGACGTGCCGCGGATGGCTGGCTCATCCACGGTTGAGCGTCCGCTGGCCGCCTTCTATTTCGATCTGGCCAGCCCGCAGGCTTATCTGGCGTCAGAGCGGATCCTGCACGCGTTGCCAGGTCCGGTGGAATGGCAACCGGTGCTCGCACACGAGTTGCCCGCGCACGAGCTGCCCGACGAGGAGTCGTTGCACCCGGCCACGATCGAGCGGCAGGCTGACGAGCTGGGCCTGCAGCCGCTGCGCTGGCCGACCCCGTTCCCGTTCGACAGCACCATCGCGATGTTCGCCGCGACATACGCCAAGTCGATCGGACGGGCGGTTCCGTTCGCGCAGGCCGCGTTTCGCCAGGCATTCGCGGGTGGGCGCTCGCTTGGCGATATAGACAACGTGCTGATCGCCGCGGCGGCGTGCGAGATGCATCCCAAGGCAGTATTGGCGGCGACGCAGATGGCCTCGGTGCGCGAGCAGCTGCACTCCGCGACGACCGCCGCTTCCGTCGTGGGGGTGAGCTATGTTCCGGCGGTGCAAGTTGGTGCGAGGGTGTTTGTCGGAGAGCGTTCGGTCGAGGACGCTGCGGCATCGTCGGGCCTTCTACGCTCAGACGCGTCGAGGATCGAGGGCCAGCGGTAAATGCGAGCAAACCGCGCCTACCGGCTGATCGTCACGCGCGGCGGGCTGATGCCGGCGCCGCTGGCTGACACCAGCCGCGTCGACCACGTCGAGGTCGTGGAGATCGACAGCGGCGAAGTCGCGCTGTTCTGGGACTGTGCCCCCCAGGTCGCCTCGCGCCTGGCGCGCGCCCTGCGCACCGACCTTGCCCAGCTGCGCGCGGAGGAGTTCTTCGAGCGGTGGGCTACCGTGCAGGACGATGTCCGACAGCTCGCCTCGCCATCCCCCGCTCGACACGCTGCCTGAGCCTGAGCCTGAAACGCCCGCGGGCAGGAGCGGGGCTGAAGCCGCCGGAGCCGACACAGTCACGACCGCCCGTGGACAGACGATAGAGATCGAGCTCACGCGCGCCCAGCACACATTCGCCCGGCGCGTGGCCGAGTCGCAGGCGACGATTCCGCAGCTGACGCTGCGGGCCGAGGTGGACTTAGAGAGTCGCCTAGCCGCTCACGAACACGCCACCGCCAGTGCCCCCGCCGAGCAAGCCGCACCGGCGACGTGTACCGGGGAGATCGTCAAGGCCTGCGCGCTGGCGCTGCGCGAGCATCCGCGCGTCAACTCCACTTATCGCGACGGGCGCGTGCTGGTGCATTCGCGCGTGAACGTCGGCGTGGCGGTAACGGGTGATGAGACGGAGCTGGTTACGCCGACCGTGTTCGATGCGGACAGACTCACAGTCGAGGAGACGGCGCGTGAGATCGACCACCTGCGGGTCCGCGCACTCGAAGGGATTCTCAGCCCGCCCGAGCTGAGCGGCGCCACGTTTACAGTGTTCGATCTGAGCGCCTTCGGCGTGGATTCGTTTACCGCGACCGTTCCTCCAGGCCAGACGGCGATCCTCGCCATCGGCTCGCTGCGGTCGAGACCCGTGGCGCTCGATGACGGTCGGCTGGCGGTCCATCGCATTGCAACGCTCACGTTGAGCTGCGATCACCGGGTGCTCCATGGAGCTGACGCGGCTCGTTTTTTGACGCGCATACGCGAGCCGCTCGAGGCTTCGGCGGTGCTGTAGCTAGGCTGAAAGCACAGCCGATGAACCAAACTGAACCGTCCCCGTCTGAACAGGGCTTGTGGGTGTGCCACCTCGGCACGATCCCCTACCGCGAAGCGCTGCAGCTGCAACTGCTCATTCGCGACCTGCGCCTGGCCGAGGAGCTGCCCGACACGCTGCTGCTGCTCGAACACCCCCCGGTCTACACCCGCGGCCGGCGCTCGCGCCCCGAGGAGCTGGCGCTAGGCGAGGCCTACTATCGCGCGCGCGGGATCGAGCTCGTCGACACCGACCGGGGCGGACGCGTCACCTACCATGGCCCGGGCCAGCTGGTCGGGTATCCGATCATGCGCGTCACCGACGTCGGCGTCCACCTGCGCCGTATCGAAGCGGCGATCGTCGCGGTCCTCGCCGGCCACGGCATCGCGGCGCGGTCGCGTTGCGATGAGGGATCCGACTACACCGGCGTTTGGGTCGCCGAGCGCAAGATCGCCTCGATCGGGGTGCACGTCTCGCGCGGAGTCTCGACTCATGGGTTCGCGATCAACCTGACCACCGACCTTCAGCCGTTCGACTGGATCGTCGCGTGTGGCCTGCCCGACGTTCAGATGACCTCCCTCGCGCACGAGCTACCGGACACGGCGGGCGCGGTCGACGCCGAGGAACTGCGCGTAGACGTGGCTCGACAATTCGCGGCGGCCCACGGTCAAGCCATCCAGTGGGTCGGGCGAGAGCAACTCGAGGCCCGGTCGCAGGCCCCGACACTGCGCGAGCGCGAAATGGCGGCTGCGTGAGCACGATCGCTCCCACCGACTCCCCCGCGAGGACCCCCACCCGCTCGCGCGCCAACCCCGGCGGCGCGGACGTGCTGAACATATTAGGGGCGGACGTCAGGCCGCTGCGCGAGCGCAAGCCGCCGTGGTTCAAAGTGCCGGCGCCCGGGGGCACGCGCTATCGCGCGCTCTCCGAGCTGATCAGGCAGGAGAACCTGCACACGGTCTGCCAGGAGGCGGCGTGCCCGAACGTGGGCGAGTGCTGGGAGCGCGGCACCGCCACGTTCATGATCCTCGGCGACACGTGCACGCGCCGGTGCGGCTTTTGCAACGTCAAAACCGGGCGGCCGACGTGGAACGATCCGCTGGAGCCCGCCCGCGTGGCGCGGTCGATCGCACGCATGGGACTGCGCCACGCAGTCATCACCTCGGTCGATCGCGACGACCTGCCCGACAAGGGGGCGGGCGCGTTCGTCGGTGTCATCCGCCAGATTCGCCGCCAGGCGCCGGGCTGCCAGGTGGAGGTGCTGACGCCTGACTTTCAGGGCCAGGAGATGCCGCTGGCGCGCGTGATCTCAGAGCGCCCCGACGTGTTCAACCACAACGTGGAGGTCGTCCCGCGGCTGTACCAGCTCGCACGGCGCGGCTCACAGTTCGAGCGCTCCTGTCGCGTGCTGGCGCTCGCAGGCGAGTACGGCGAGGGCGCCCTCGTCACGAAGTCGGGGTTGATGGTCGGGCTGGGCGAGACGCACGAGGAGCTGGTGCAGACGTTCGCGATCCTGCGCGAGCACGGTGTGCAGGTGCTCACCGTCGGGCAGTACCTGCGGCCCTCCGCGCGCCACCTCCCGGTCGTGCGCTACTGGCACCCCGACGAGTTCGCCGCGCTGGAGCGCGCCGCGTACGAGCTCGGCTTCGACCACGTCGCCGCCGGGCCGCTGGTGCGCTCCTCCTATCACGCCGACCAACACGTGGGGTGGGCGGCCAAGCCGTCCCCCGCCGAGACGGACCCGCTCCTCGCAACGGGCGCGTAGAGACGCGGCGAATCGAGGCCGGCCGGCGGACGGCGACCTCCTGCCGGTCGTGGCTCCCCGGCACATGGATAGTCTGCTGCGATCTTCACGCGCCTGATCATCCTGGCCCTCGTGGCCGTGTTCGCATCCGGGTTTGCGTTCCTGACCATCGACGCGGTGTCCCATCAAGGGTTTACCCTGGCCAGTGCAATCTCGATTCTCGTGCTGGCCCTACTCGTGGTCGGGATCGTCGGCGCCATGTTGCACCGGCCGCGATGATGCCGTGAGGGCCGCAAGACGGTGTGAGAAGACAGTGAGTACACATCGGAGTATGTAGAGGACGTAGCGCAGAGGACGTAGTGAGGGACGTCGATCAGCCGAAGACATGAGCATCTCCCCGTTCATGACCCCCGACCAGAGTCGCCGCCGGCGCGAAGACGCCCGCCGCCGACGAACGCGCAGGCGTGCGATCGCAATTGGCGCAGTGGCACTCGCAATCCTGGTTGCAGTCGTGATGGCGCTGGCCAACACCCATGACGCTCATGGCTCCGACTCGGCCTCGGCCTCCAAGCACGGGCACACCGCCGACGCCGGGCACACCGCCCGATACACCCACGCTGCCGGCGCCGCTCACGCCACCGGCGCCACCACCTCCACCTCCGGGCTCGTGTCCGCCCGGGTCTCCCAGGAGGACCTGCCGCTCGGAACGCCGCCGCTCACGCTCGCGGGGATCGGCGATCCCGCCCAGGATCCGCTGCGGACCAGATTCCCCGTACCCCCGCGCGCGGGACTGCTGTTCAACCTGCAGACCGGCCAGGTGCTGTGGCAGCTGAATCCATATATCCGTCTGCACATGGCGAGCCTGACGAAGATGATGACCGCGCTGCTCACGGTGCAGTCCGCCCCGCCCAATGCGCCCGTGCTGATCACCAAGGAAGCGGTCGAAATGCCCGGCTCGAAGGTGGGCGTGCTGCCGCTCGGCCACCACGTGTCGCTGGAGACGCTGCTGTATGGTCTGCTGCTGCCGTCCGGCAACGACGCCGCGGTTGCGCTGGCCCAGCATGTGGCAGGCAGCGTCAACGACTTCGTCAAGCGCATGAACGCACAGGCGGCGCAGCTGGGAATGGGCTGCACGCGCTACTCCTCGCCGTCGGGCTACTACGACAAGGGCAACTACACGTGCGCGGCCGACCTGGCCGAGCTCGCTTACGTGGACCTGCGGCAGCCGCGCATCGCCGACATCGTGCACACCGACACGGCGGCGCTGCCGTTTCCGATCAAGGGCGGTCGGCTCTACCTGTACAACAACAACCCCCTGTTGATCTACGGCTACCCGGGCACGACCGGCCTGAAGACCGGCTACACCGAAGCGGCCGGACCCTGTCTGGTGGCCACGGCCACACGGGACGGGGTCAGCCTGGGCGTCGTGTTACTGCACTCGCCCCTGCCGGGCACGCAGGCCGCGCAACTGCTCACCGAAGGCTTCGACGACGTCTACCACCAGCACCCGATCCCCGAACCGCCGATCCCCGGCGGAGTCTGACGGACGGGTGAGCAGAACGCCCGGGAGCGCGCCCGCTCGCTCGCCCGGAGGCGCACCTGCTCGTCCGGAGGAGTACCGTACCGGAGGTGATTGACTGGTCAGTCAGCCAGCGGGCGGCATGGGGTCCTGGCGGGACCAAGAGGGCATAACACAGATCGGAGGACGGCAAAGTGGATCTCGACGACACCCCAGAGCAGGCCGAGTACCGTGCGCAGGTGCGCGAGTGGCTGGAGGGGCACAAGGCGCAAGCCCCCGTGTTGCAGGGCGAGGGAGCGTTGCAGGATGAGCAGGAGATCATCGCCGCGCGGCGCGCCTGGCAGGGCAAGCTGGCCGAGGGCGGCCTGGCGGGAGTGACCTGGCCCAAGGAGTTCGGCGGCCAGGGGCGCGGGCCGATCGAGCAGGTGATCTGCAACCAGGAGATCGCCCGCGCGCAGGTGCCGGGCATACTCGACGCGATCGGCGTGGGCATGCTCGGGCCGACGATCATCGCTCACGGCTCAGACGAGCAGAAGAGCCGGTATCTGGGCCCGATGCTGCACGGCGACGAGGTCTGGTGCCAGCTGTTCTCAGAGCCCGCCGCGGGCTCGGACCTGGCGGCGGTGCAGACCCGCGCGCGCCATCAGGACGACGGCAGCTGGCTGCTCTCCGGCCAGAAGGTGTGGACGACCAACGCGCAGTTCGCCTCCTACGGCCTGCTGCTGGCGCGCACCGACCCCGACGCCCACAAGCACAAGGGCCTGACGATGTTCATCGTGCCGATGGACGCGCCCGGGGTGACCGTGCGCGGTCTGCGTCAGATCTCCGGCGAGGCGGAGTTCAACGAGGTGTTCTTCGACGATGTGCAGATCGAGGACGGCGCGGTCGTGGGCGGAGTCGGCGGCGGCTGGGGCACGGCGCTGACGACGCTGATGTTCGAGCGCGTCACGATCGGTCTCGGCGGCGAGGGTCTCGGCTTCAACTCGATCCGCTTCGCTGGGGCGATTGCAGGCGATGAGCACGCCCGCCGCGACCCCGAGGTGCGCCAGCGCCTGGGTGAGATCGCTTCCGAACTGCTCGCCGTCAGGTTCACCGGCTACCGCACCCTGACAGCGCTGCAGCGGGGCCAGATCCCTGGACCGGAGGCGGGACTCGCGAAGGTCACGATCGTCAACGGCGCGATCCGCGCGGGCGACCTGATCGCCGACGTACAGGGCCCCGACGCGCTGGCCACCGACAGCGAGTGGGCCTACATGATCTCGTTCCTGCCCGGCCTGAAGTCCGCGGGCGGCACCGAAGAGATCCTGCGCAACACAATCGGCGAGCGCGTACTGGGCCTGCCGCCCGAGCCGCGCCTGGACAAGGGCATCCCGTTTTCGGAGCTGCGATCCAAGGAAGGGGCGACGGCATAATGAACCTGGCACTGTCAGACGAGCAGGAGTTCCTGCGCGAGGCCGCCCGTGGGGCGCTGTCGCGTTACAAGACACTCGAGGCCGCTCGGGCAGCGCTCGATCGCGATCAAAATGCGTTACCCGACCTGTGGCCGACCGCGTGCGAGGCCGGCTGGCCGGGGTTGCTGATCGACGAAGCCAAGGGCGGCGCCGGTCTGGACGTGTTCGACGCGATGCTCGTGCTCGGCGAGTGTGGGCGCGTGCTGGCCGGCGTGGGACTGCTGGGGCACCTGCCGGCAAGCGCGATCCTGAACGACTCGCCGGCCGCGGCCGAGTGGATCGGCGAGGTGGCGAGTGGCGCGAGGCGCGCCGCCTATCTGCCTGCACAGCCACCCAGCGACGTGCGGGACAGCTGGAGCGCCGATCCCGCGCACGGCTCCGCCCGCGCGCAGCTGCCGAGCGCCACGCCCGGCGACGAGCAGGGCATGGTGACGCTGAACGGCAGCGTCGCCTTCGTACCCGACGCGCCGGGCGCAAGCGGCATGATCGGGGTCGCGCTACTGGACGGCCACCCGGTGGGGGTCGCGGTCCTCAGCGAGTCGCCCGGGGTAACGGTCGAGCCGCTCGTACGCTACGACGCGACCCGCTCGCTCGGACACGTCTCGTTCAAGGACTCGCCCGCCGTGCTGCTGGACGCTCCCGAGGAGTCGCTGATCGCGGCCTGGTACATCGCCCAGGCGCTGATCGCGGCCGAGTCGCTGGGCAGCATAGAGACAGCCCTTCAGACCACAGTCGCCTACGCCAAGGAGCGCTACACGTTCGGCCGCGCGATCGGCTCCTACCAGGCGGTCAAGCACTCGCTGACCGAGGTGCTGCGCGAGCTGGAGAACGGCCGCTCGCTCCTTTACTACGCCGGGTGGGCGCGTAAGGGGGCGCCGCAGGAGTTCGCGTTGGCGGCCAGCGCGGCGCGTTCGGTGGCCGGCCATGCGCTCGACACCGCCGCGCGCACGATGATCTCTGTGCACGGCGGCATCGGCGCCACCTGGGAGCACGACGCGCCGCTGTACTTCCGCCGCGCCCAGCTCTCGCGACGGTTGCTCGGCGGGACGAGCGGGGCCACCGATCGCGTTGCCGGCGAGCTGCTCGGCCAGGCTCAGGCGGCCTGATCCCTGCCCATCATCAAGCCTATACCATAGTTATCAAAAACTTAGAAAGACGTACACACACCTCTCGCTTTTACAATCCCTTCACACTCTGTCGTGCTCTGCCCGACCCGGTAAGCGCCGTCAGCGCTTGTGGCGCCGAGCGCGCTCCGCCCGTGCGACCGCCCTGGCCTGAGCCGCGGCCGCTTCTTCGGCTTCCAGCGCCGCCAATACTGGAGAGCCCCAGGCGGCGTAGACGGCTGAGACGAGCGAGGATTCCAGGCCGCAGTTGGCGCAGAACCCGTGCTGAGACCAGCCGATCGCGCGGGCCAGCACCTGATCGGCGTAGGTGACCCCGGCGGCGTCGTGGCCGTAGTAGTCATAGGCCGCGTCCCACGCGCCGGCGTTCAGTGCGAGCGTGGCCCCGTCGGCGGAGAGCAGGTGCGCGGCCGCCATGATCGCATCGAAGTCGTCGTAGATCGACGGGTGGTGGGCGGTCATGTGGTTGTAGCTGACTGGCCGGCGCCCGTACAGGTAAGAGTCGCTGACCAAATCCCATGTGGACGGGACGCCCGCGCCCCCGTTGGTGACGTTGAACTGCATCGGCCCTCCACAGCAGCCGGCGTAGTTGAGACCGTGATAGGTGGAGGGCGCGGTCGAGAAGGCGGTCTCCTGGTCGTGGATCGAGGCGATCAGCAGCCAGTTGACGCCGAACGCGCTCTGGGCGACGGAGTAGATCGGGTAGAAACCTTCCAGCCAGCGCGTCGACACATAGCTCTGCAGCGGGTCTTCCAGACGCGAGAGCGCTTCGCTCTGCTCGCTCGCCGACGGGCGGGCCACGATCGCCGCGTGCCCGGCGGCGCCGGCGGAACCGGTCGCCGAGCTGGACGCGCCCGAGCTGGAGACGGCCGAACCGGACTCCACGCCCGCCGACACGCCGCCCGAGCCGGCCCGATGTCCCGACCCGGCGCCTGCGACGCCCTCAACATCACCGGAGCCAGAGCCCGACGCCGGCGCCGGTGTGACCGCTGCCACCAGCACCGGCGGCGCAGCCGCAGGGGCGGGCGCAGCGCCGCCGATCAGCCCGCTGAGCACGGCGGCCAGCAGGGCAACGCCCAGCAGCGCCACCGCGCCCGCCACCAGCCAGTGGACGCGCTCCGAGGGCGGCGTGGGCACGTGCTCAAACGCTACGTCATCAGCGGATGGACGGTCCTCGCCAAGACGGGGGCGCAGACGCAGTCGCGGCATGTTCGTCCTCTCGCTCATTGCCGTCCGTCACGCACGGTAGCGAGATGCGATGTGCACAGTCTCACCGCAACTTAAACGGACGCTTAGGATGTGAGGGGATGGTGGATGCTGTGACCAAGCACCTGAGCCCCCGGCGCGCGCTGCTCGCCTGCTTTACCCTGGCCGCTCTGACAGCCGGCGGGTACGGCCTGGCACAGGCCGACATCGACGGTTGGGCAAGCGCCGATCCGGATCTTCCCAACTCGGCGCTCGCGCCGGCGAGCACGAAAGGGGCCGTGTCGAGCGCCTGCGCGAGCACGGTGCTCGACACGCTGGGCGACATCGCCGCGCGGGTGTACCACGAGGGCGTGTTCAGCGAACGCACGGCCGCGGCGAGCGTGTTCGTCGAACACTCACGGCCGCTGCGCGAAGCGGTCGAACACGACGACCCCCGCGCCGCGCGCGTGGCCGCGAAGGCGTTGATCGCGACCGGGCACCTGAGCAGCCTGCGCGTGATCGTGGCCGGCTTCAGCGCCAGTTCCGGCTCCGGCTCCGATTCTGGTTCTGGTTCTGGTTCTGGCGTGGGCTCCAGCTCCGGCTCTCACGCGGGCTCCAGCTCGGAGTCGGGTTCCAGCGTCGGCTCCGGCGAACGAGTTCTCGTGAGCGCTGGCGCCTCCTTGGCGCTGGCGCCGCTGCACGGAACGATCGTCGATCAGAGCGGCGCGCCGATCGCCAAGTTCGTGGCAAGCGTGTGGACCGACGAAGGGCTGATCGCCGAGACAGACGGGATCGATCAGAGCGACGCCTCGTTGCGGGCGGACGGTCGCAATCTCGGCGGCTCGTTCGCGCTGCCCGCCGGCGCGGCCGGCGAACCGGACGCTCAGCAGGGCACGATTACGGTCAGGGGCATCGCCTACGACTACACCTGGCTGCCCGCCACCGCCTATCCCGAAGGTCGGCCGCTGCGAGTGTACGTTCTGCGCACACCCGCCTCGATCGCGCCGTTGTGCGCACCCACGCGCGGAGGCACGCTCACCAACACCCTCGGCCGGGTGGCGAAGCTCATCTACACGAGCGAGGGAGGCCCGCACGCGCTCGTACAGGTACGCCGCGTGCAGCGCAACCAGGCGCTGCTGCAGGCGGTCGCCGCACGCGAACCGGAAGCCACGCGGGTGGCGATCGACAAGCTGCTCAACGAGCACATCGTGCGCATGCGCGTCAGCGCGGGTGGACGGCTGCTGTCGGATGTGGGCGGTCCGTACGTGCTCGCGCCGGTACGCGCGCCGCTGCGGTTGCATGGCCGGCGGATCGGCACGGTCGTGCTCTCGATCCAGGACGACGAAGGCTACAAGCGCCTGGCCCAACGACTCGCCGGGCTGGACGTGCTGATGTACATGCGCTTGCCCGGCGCGGGCTCCGACGGCTCGGGCGCGGCCTCCGGCCAGGAGCTGGTGAAGAACAGCCTCGGCCCACTGGACGGAGCGAAGGTGCCCGCGAGCGGCGCCTACACCTATCGGGGGCGGACCTATCGCGTGCTCACCCTCCACGCCGAAGCCTTCCCCTCGGGCCCGCTGCGGATCGTGGTGCTGATCCCGATCCCCTACAGCTGATCGCGGGCGGGGCCGGGCTGACCCGCGTCGCCAACCGTACGCCCGCGAGCGATGAGGCGAGCGCCGGTCAGGCCTGCGATGAGGCGAGCCATCGGTGGGTCGGGCGGCAGACTGAGCGCCGGTCAGGCGGGCGCCGGAGCGAGCGCCGAACGCTTGGCCTGCAGTGCGTCGAGCAGTTCGTCGAAGGAGCCGGAGAATTTGGCGACGCCCTCGCGCTCGAGCGTGTCGGTGACGTCCTCATAGTCGACGCCGGCGCGGGCGAGCTGGTCGAACAGCTCGTGCGCAGCGGCCACCTCGGACTCGAGCAGCGGGCGGGCGCGGCCGTGGTCCTGGAAGTCGCGGATCGTCTCCTCGGGCATCGTGTTGACCGTGTCCGGGCCGATCAGGTCCTCGACGTACATGGTGTCGCGGTAGGCCGGGTTCTTGACGGATGTGGAAGCCCACAGCACGCGCTGGGGCGTGGCGCCCTTGGACTTCAGGTACTCCCAGCGGGAGCCAGAGAAGATCGACTTGTAGCGCTGGTAGGCCAGCCGCGCGTTGGCGATCGCAAGCCGGCCCTGCAGGTGCTCGTACTCCCCGCCGAGCTCCTGCAGCCGCCGGTCGGCCTCGGTGTCGATGCGTGAGACGAAGAAGCTCGCGACCGACGCGACCGTGCGCGGGTCGCCGCCCTCGGCGACCAGGCGCTCCAGCCCGCGAATGTAGGACTCGGCGACCTGTTCGTAGCGGCGCAGCGAGAAGATCAGGGTGACGTTGACCGAGTGTCCCTTGGCGATCACGTCCTCGATCGCCGCGAGGCCCGGAGTCGTGGCGGGGATCTTGACGAGTAGGTTCGGCCGGTCGACGACCTCGTGCAGGTGCATGGCCGCGCGGTAGGTCGCAAGCGTGTCGTAGGCCAGGCCGGGATCGACCTCGAGCGATACATAGCCGTCGCGGCCGCTGCCGCCGTCCCAGATCGGGTGGAAAACATCGCACGCCTCGCGGATGTCCTGCTCGGCCAGTGTCCAGTACACATCGCGGATCGACAGCCCCGGGTCCAGTTCGCGCAGCTGCTCGTCGTAGGCCTCGCCTGAGGCCATCGCCTTCTGGAAGATCGTCGGGTTGGAGGTCGCGCCGACGATCGAGTCCTCGTCGATCAGCCGCTGCAGATGGCCGTCGCGTGTGGATTCGCGGGACAAGAAGTCGATCCAGGCGGACTGACCGAGCGCTGAGAGCATCCGCATGGGGGTCAGGTTGTCGTGTGTCATCTGGATGGACCTCCGTCAACTCGTCGTGGCAGCCGCACGATCGCGCTCCAGCAGCGCGCGCGCGCGCGCGGCGATGTTCGCGTCGGTGAAGCCGAACTTCTCAAGGACGATGGGACCCGGTGCAGAGGCGCCGAAGTGGTCGAGGCCGAGCACATCGCCCGCAGAGCCGACCCACTTCCACCAGCTCATACTCGCTCCCGGCTCGACAGCCAGGCGCGCGCGGGTCGCGGTCGGCAGCACCCGCTCGCGGTAGTCCTCGGGTTGAGCTTCGAACAGCTCCATGCACGGCATCGACACGACTCGCACGGCCACCCCATCCTTGGCCAGCGTCTGCGCCGCGTGCAGCGTGGTCGGCACCTCCGCGCCGGTGGAGATCAGGATCAGCTCGGGAGTCGCGGCGCCAGCCGCCTCGGCGCCGGCGGCGCTGGCCGCATCTGCGCCCTTCCCCTCGGGCGCGTCCCACAGCACGTAACCCCCGCGCTCGAGGCCGTCCGCGGAGGCCACCTGGGCACGATCGAGCACGGGAATGCCCTGGCGGGAGAGCAGCAGCGCGACCGGGCCATCGCTGCGCTGCAACGCGACTCGCCACGCGACGGTGGTCTCGTTGGCGTCGGCCGGGCGGATCACCCACAGGCGGGGAATCGCGCGCAGGGAGGCATAGTGCTCGATCGGCTGGTGGGTCGGACCGTCCTCGCCGAGAGCGACCGAGTCGTGCGTCCATACCCACACGACGGGCAGGCCCATCAGCGCGGACAGGCGCACGCTTCCGCGCATGTAGTCGGAAAACGTCAGGAAGGTGGAGCCGTAGGGCTTGACGATCCCGCCGTGCGCGCAGGCGCCGTTCACGATCGCGCCCATGCCGTGCTCGCGGATGCCGAACGGGATGTTGCGCCCGGTGTGCACGCCCGCGTACTCGCCGCCGCCCTCGAACACGGTCTTGGTCGACTCGACCAGATCGGCGGCGCCGCCGATCATCGTGGGCGCGTAGGACGAGAACGCGGCCATCGCGCGCTGGCCGGCCGCGCGCGTGGCGATGGACTCGCCAGCGTCGAATATGGGCAGCGATTCGCGCCAGCCCTCACGCAGCTCGCCGCGCCACGCGCGATCCCATTCCTCAGCCAGTTCCGGGAAGGCCTCCCGCCATGGATCGAGTCGCTCCCGGCTCCACTCCTGGCGCGCCTGAGCGCCGCGCTCGCGCAGCGACATGTGCTCGTACACGCGCTCGTCCACCCAAAAGTGACGGTCGGGATCGAAGCCCATGACCTGCTTGGTCGCGCGCACCTCCTCCTCGCCGAGCGCGGACCCGTGCGACTTGGCGGTGTCGATCGCGTGCGGGGCGGGGTAGGCGATGTGCGAGCGAATCTGAATAAACGACGGGCGGCGGGGTTCCTCGCGGGCGGTGGCGATCGCATCGGTGAGCGCGTCCACGTCCTCGGCGTCCTCGACGCGCTGCACATGCCAGCCCTCGGCCGCGAACCGGCGCAGATGGCTCTCGCTCTCAAACGACAGCGAGGTGGTGCCGTCGATCGTGATGTGGTTGTCGTCGTAGCACACGATCAGCTTGCCCAGACCGAAGTGCCCGGCGATCGAGGCGACTTCCTGGCTGATCCCCTCCATCAGGTCGCCGTCTGAGCAGATCGCGTAGGTGTAGTGGTCGACGAGCTCGTGGCCCGGCCGGTTGAAGCGCTCGGCCAGAAAGCGCTCGGCCATCGCCAGGCCGACGGCGTTGCCGATGCCCTGCCCGAGCGGGCCGGTCGTGACCTCGATCCCCGGCGTGTGCCCGCGCTCGGGATGCCCTGGCGTGCGCGACCCCCACTGGCGGAACTGCCTCAGGTCCTCCAGGGCGAGGTCCCAGCCACACAGGTGCAGCAGCGCGTACTGCAGCATGCACGCGTGTCCGGAGCTCAGCACGAAGCGATCGCGATCGGGCCACTGCGTTTCGGTCGGGTCCACGCGCAGGAAGCGGGTGAACAGGGTGTAGCCGAGCGGCGCCAGCGCCATCGCCGTGCCGGGGTGTCCGGCGTTGGCCTTCTGCACCGCATCCATCGCCAGCCCGCGAATCGTGTCGATCGACAGGCGCTGGGGGTCGCTGCCGGAGGCTATGCCACTGCTGCGGATGGGGCTGGCGGCCACTCCCCGATCCTAGAGCCTCGCGCAGACTCGCGCGGACTGCTTCAAGAAGTGCGCCCGGCGGGAATCGAACCCGCGGCCTGCGGCTTGAAAGACCGCTGCTCTTTGGCTCCCCGAAGAGAACCGTTGACCACTGAGCTACGGGCGCGCGCTATATGTCGGACCGGCCGAGAACCGACCCAGCTCGTAATCTAAGCATGTGAGCAGCAAGCGTGTCCACGTGAGACGCATCCTGATCGGGGCGCTGGTCCTGGTCGTGCTGGCCGCGGGCGCGACGCTGTTCGGCTGGAACATCGAAGCCTGGTTCGAACACATCTGGAACACGATCACGAGCCTGCCGATCGGCAGCCTGATCGTGGCGATCGTGTTGGTCACGCTGCAGACCGCCCTCGTCGCCTATTCCTGGTACTCGATCCTGCGCTACGGCTACCCCGACAGCGGGGTTCGCTTCATCCAGATCCTCGCCTGCTACGCCGCGGCGGTCGCGCTCAACTGGGTGCTGCCGGCGAACCTCGGCACCTGGGCGATGCTGCTGATGTTCACGACAATCGTCGCCGCCGCCACGTTTGCGGGCGTGCTGGCCGGGCTCGTGGTGGAGAAGATCTTCTTCACGATCATCGGCGCCGCCTGCTACCTGTACCTGTTCCTCACCGTCGGCGGCTCGTTCGACCTGCAACTCGGGTTCATCAGCGCCCATCCCGTAGCCACGGTGGTCCTGCTCGTCGCGATTCTCGTGCTGATCTACCTGATCGCCCAGGTGCTGCGCGAACGGGTGCGCCACTGGTGGCAGCAGGCCAAGGTCGGCGGGCAGATCCTCGCCTATCCGCGCACGTTCCTCGGCCGGGTCGTGCTGCCCCAGGCGGTCAGTTGGCTCGCGGGCCTGGGGATCATCGCGGTGTTCCTCAGCGCCTACTCGATCCCGGTCAGCTTCCACACGATCATGCGTATCGTCGGCTCCAACTCGATCGCCAACGCAACCTCGGTCACGCCCGGTGGCGCCGGGGTCACGCAGGCGTTCAACGTCGTCTCCCTGCGCGGGGTCACGAGCGCCGCGAACGCGACCGCCTACTCGGTCGCCCAGCAGCTGGTCGTGACCGTGTGGTCGATCGTTCTCGCCATCGTCCTGCTCGTGCGAGCGTTCGGCTGGAGCGAGGGCAAAACGCTCGTGCAGCAGTCCTACGTGCAGGCCAAGCAGAAGACGGCCGAACAGTCGGCCGAGCGCAAAGCCAAGCGGCGGGCCAAACACGAGGCCAAACGGGGCGGCGCTCAGGAAGGCGAGGCCGATACCCAGCTCAGTTGAGCTGGACGATGCCCTTGACGATCAGGTAGACGCCGACGGCCACGGCCGCGAGGATCGCCAGCGAACGGCCGTGGCGGGCGAACCACAGGTTGATCGATTCCAGCGTGCTCGCCGCCCGCTCGGGAACGGCCAGCAGCATCAGCATCGGCAGCTCGACCATCCACAGCATGATCGCGACGACGACGATCAGCGCAGTGAGCTCCCCGGCCGTGGAGGTGTTCGCGTCGGCGATCGACTTGACCGCGCCGATGTAGATCGGCGAGGGCAGCACATACAGGATCACACCGAGCACGAACGCCAGCCGCAGGCTCTGCAGGTAGCGCTCGATTTTGGACGGCCCGCCATCCCCTTTGGCGACCGCCGCCGGGTCGGGGCGTTTGCGCTGCAGGCGTAAGGCCAGCGCCAACAGCAACACCCCGAGCGCCACATCGACCCACGCCCCGGGGGTGAGATGGTGCGAACCGGTCGCGCCCAGTTCGACCAGCGCATACAGGATCAGCGCACCCACGGCGTAGGTGACGAGCCACGACGCAAGCACGAACGCGAACACGCGCCGGCGCACGTCCGCGCCGCGACCGAGGGCGATCACGGCGGCTACGGCAGGCGGATAGATCGAGGCGGCGAACGCCAGCGCGAGGGCTTGGGCGGGCATGTCAGGAGGGCTTCGAGGACTCCGAAGGCGCCCCGCCGATCGCGTTCAGCAGTCGCTGGCGGCGGGCGTGGATGCGCGCGAAGCGGGCCTGCGCGCGGGCCATCTTGGCGCCGTCCGGCGGGTAGCGCCGGCGCGCCCAGGGCGAGGTCGGGGAGGCCAACCGCACGGCCCCGGCGAGGGAGAAGAAGGGGATGAACACGCCCGTCAGGCCGAGCAAGGGCTTGCCCTTGGCGATCGCCAGCACGCACAGGGTCAGGTCGATCGCGACGGCCACCGCCAGCGAGGTGATCGCGGAGGACTGGTGGGTCAGGTCGAACGGGGCGAGGCCGAGGACGATCAGCCCCCCGATCAGCGCCGCGACGACGACGGCGTCCAGCGACGAGCGCCCCTCCTGCGACCAGTACACGTCTTCCAGATGGATCCACAGCGCGAACTCGTCGAGCGTCAGCCCCGCGCCGATGCCGAACAGGGCGGCCAGCACGTCCAGCCACACGCCGGTCGGACCGAGTGCAAAATTGAGAAAGCCCGACACCAACAGCAACACGATCCCCCATACGAGGTGGTGCAGGTGCAGACCGCTGTCGGTGGTCACACTGCCCGGCCACCAGCTGAATTTGGGGCTGCGGATCATGCGCGCGCTCGTGCGGATGAACAAAAACGAGGCCAGAAACGCCCCTAGCAGGATGAACCCGGCGCGCTGCGACGATTCGTCGAGGAAGTGCTGGGAGATTTCGAAGTGGACACCCATTACGCTCGTCCCGCGCCGCCCCCGCGAACCGCTCCTACGCAGCGTCGTGGCGCGCGATCACGCGGTCGGTCTCGACCGCCGCCCCAGTACGGGTGTCGGGGAAGACGACGATGACCGTGGGCGCGCCGCCGAACCAGGCGCTCATCTCACCCTCGCCCACGTACTCGGCGGCCCGGCGTGAGCCATCGCCCTGTACCACCCACACGGGCTGCCCGCGATGGAACGGCCCGTCGATCACGTCGTCCATGGGAGGGATTATGGGGCATGGGTGGTCGGCGCGGCGGGTGCGGTCGGTGAGACCTGGGCGGTCGGCGCCCGATCGCGCCCGATGTAATCCTGCACCGACCCTCCCCCCGCCGCGCGCAGACAGCGGGACAGACCACGGTTGACACGGTGGGGCCACATCGGCCCCCCGTACACGAACGCCGTGTGGGCCTGCACGAGGGTGGCGCCGGCGAGGATGCGCTCCCAGGCGTCGTCCGCGGAGGCGATACCCCCGACGGAAATGATCGTCAACCGGTCTCCCACGCGCGCGCGGACGCGACGCAGAACCTGCAGCGCGCGGGGCGCGAGCGGCGCGCCGGAGATGCCGCCGTCCTCCACGCCGGCGGGCAATGCCGAAGGATCGCTCAGGCCGGCGCGCGAGACGGTCGTGTTGACGGCGACGATCCCATCGAGTTCGGCGGCGAGCGCGAGGTCGCAGATCGCGTCGATGTCGCCGTCCTGCAGGTCGGGGGCGATCTTGACGAGCAACGGCGGTGACGGCCCGGGCGCGCGGATGGCGGCCAGCTCGGCACGGGTCACGTCGATCAGGCGGCGCAACCGCTCGGGAGACTGCATGTCGCGCAGGCCGGGCGTGTTGGGCGAGCTGACGTTCAGCACGAGATAGTCGGCGTGGGGCGCGAGCAGACGCAGCGAGGCGCGGTAGTCCTCGTCGGCGTCCTGCACGTCCACGACGCGGGACTTGCCGATGTTGACCCCGACGACCGGCCCGCGCGAACGACGAGCGAGACGCGCCGCGGCGGCGAGGGCGCCGTCGTTGGGGAAGCCCCGCCGGTTTAGGATCGCCCGATCGGCGGGGAGGCGAAAAACCCGGGGACCGGGGTTGCCCGGTTGGGGTAGCGCTGTGATCGTGCCGACCTCGACGAAGCCAAAGCCGAGCGCGCCCAGCCCGGCGAACCAGCTCGCACTGCTGTCCACTCCGGCGGCCAGGCCGAGCGGGCTGGGGAACTCGAGACCCAGCGCGCGCACGCGCAGGCCCGGATCGGAGGGCCCGAGCGCTCGCCACAGCAGGCGGCGCACACCGGGGATCGCGGTCAGCAGACGCAGCCCGGACGCCGCCAGGCGGTGGGCAGCTTCACCGTCGATGCCGGCTAGGAGGAAGAACCTGAACAGGAGGCGGTACATTGGCGGATTGTCGAAACGACGAAAAAATAGCGACCGAATAGTGTGATATAGGTCTGATGCAGCTTTCCGCACAACCCAACTATTACCTGCGGACACACCGCCAACCAGCGCTGAGAAGCCACGTCAGAATATCTGCCGAGCATCCATTAGCGCCGCCGATACTGCCAGCCCAGGCCTGGAGGAGAATATGAGCGACCTACTCGACGACACACGCAAGGAGATAGAGAAGCGACTGCGCGAGCTCAGACCGCTCGTGGACGAGTACCGCCGACTGGAGAGCGCTGCGACCGCACTGGCGGAGGCAGCAGGATCGGCAATCGCCGCGGTGGTATCGGTAGGCCGCGGTCCGGGACGCCCGCGTGGCTCAGCGGGCAGAGCCGGCAAAGCAAGGAGCGCAACGAGCACAGCACCGGCGGGCACTGCGACTCCCGCCAAAAAACGGGGCCGCCCTCCGGGACGTAAAAAAGTGGGTCGCCCGCCCAGCTCGACCTCGACCGCCGCGAAGAGCACCGCGTCAGGACGTCGTCCCGGGCGGCGCAAAGGCAGCGGCAACCGCTCGGCCCAGGCGCTCAGGCTCGTCAAAGGACAGCCCGGCATCACGATCCCCGAACTGGCCGCCAAGATGGACATCAAACAGAACTACCTGTATCGCGTGCTGCCCGCGCTCCAACAGGAAGGCAAGGTCCGCAAGCAGGGCAAAGGGTGGCACCCGGCGAGGTAGGAACCTGAGCGCGATGCACAACGACACCTGGCCGCAAGTCTGAGTCACACCGCGGCCGTGAGGTCAGGGCACTCGAGTTCGTGAAGCAGGTCGGCCGAGATCGTCATGGGCTGTGAGTGCATCGCTACATGAGCTTGGCTGCTGCGCGTCGCACCAGCTCGGTTATCTCGGGTGAGGCCTTGGCCGGCGAGCCCGAATCAAAAGGGGGCTCCGGGTCGTACTCGATCGCCAGTTGGATCGCTTGCGCGGCCTGCTCTCCGGCGATCCGCCCGGCGAGTGTCAGGGCCATGTCGATACCCGCCGAGACACCCGAAGAGGTGATGATCTTGCCCTGCTCTACGACACGGCGCTGCACCGGACGCGCTCGGTAGCGCGCGAGCGTCTCGAGCTCGAGCCAGTGGGTGGTGGCCTCGATGCCATCGAGGATGCCGGCGGCGGCCAAAAGCAGCGAGCCCGTGCACACCGACGTCGTCCAGGCGCTGGTCTGGTGTGCGCGTCGCAGCCAGTCGAGCATCGCCTCGTCATCCATCAGCGATCGCGTTCCAAGCCCTCCCGGCACGACCACCACCTCCGGATCGGGCAGATCGTCCAGCGCCGCCTCGGCGACGAGCGTGAGGCTGCCGTTTTCGGTGCGCTTGGGTCCGGGCTCGGCGGCCAGGAAGCGCACCTCTGCGCCCGGTAGACGGGAGAGCACCTCGTAGGGACCGACGGCGTCGAGCGCGGTGAAACGCTCAAAAATGGGAATGGCGACTCTCAACAGGCTGCCCTCCTGATCGGGATGACGCAATGACAACCACCGGACATCCTGCCATCAAACCGGCGCTTGCCGGGCCTGACAGCGGGGCCCGCACGCGGTCCCGAGAAGACGCGGCCGCCAACAAAGACGCGGTCTCGGGCCGCTCGAGGAGCCTGCTCCGGTCCGGTCCGAGATCACAAAGCCGATGGCCGGCCCCCATAGGCCGGGCAGCGGGCCGTCCGCGTGCTATCTCAAGCGGCATGTCGTTGACCGACGAATCCCCCTGCTCGACAATCTGGCGTACGCGTCGCCGTGCGGCGCGCATGCGCGGCTTGCGCAGATGCGAACGCTCACTGTCGTGACGCGCGAACCGCTCGCAGACCCGGCCGATGGAATCTGACGAGAGCGCCCAGCGACGGCTGCGGATCAACGGCGGGCTGACGATTCCCGTCTCGGAGATCACGGTCCGCGCAAGCCGCTCCTCCGGTCCGGGTGGACAGCACGCCAATGTCACGGCCTCCCGTGTGGAAGCGAGCTTCGACGTGCTCGCCTCGCGATCGCTGACCGACGCACAACGCAGACGGGTGCTGGCGCGCGCTGGGCCGCGCGTGGTGGCGGTCGCACAGGACGAGCGATCGCAGGCGCGCAATCGCGAACTGGCGCTGACCCGCTTGAGCACACGCCTGGCAAGCGCGCTCACCGTTCCAAAGCGCCGCCGTGCCACTCGTCCCACCGCGGCGTCGCGCGAGCGGCGCCTGGCGGCCAAGCGCCGGGCCTCCGCACGCAAGCGCGAGCGCCGCCCACCCGCGGACGACCCCTGAACCACAGCACCGCGCCGAGTGCCGCTGGTGTAACCGATCGACAGCCGCGGCCCGCGTCAAATACGGCGAGGGGGGTCGCGAGATAATCCCTCCACCCCCTCCAGCGTCCGACGATCACTGCACCCGGTCGATCGCCGGTTCTGGGCGCTCGCCGAGGTACTCGACCCAGTGGCGCTTGATGCAGGGGTAGTGCTTGGACGCCTCGACGAGGTCCATGAAGTTGATGATGTGCGTGTCGAAGCGCTCCTGCAGGTGGGGGTCGGCGATGCGGCCCTCGGCGTCGAACGCCTTGTGCGCCTGCGCCAGCGAGAACATGTCGGGGTATATACGCGCGCCGAGGTGCTCGAACGGGACGCGCAGCGTCCACAGGCCGCGGTTGCCGCCGCCCATTGACGGCGAGGCGGACATCACCAGGCCGTGGCGCTCGTTGAACGGCTGCGGGTCATACCGCGATACCCAGTCGATCGCGTTCTTCAGGCCGCCCGGCATCGACGCGTTGTACTCGGGCGAGGCGACCACGAACGCGTCGCACGCCTGCAGGCACCGGTACAGCTCCTCCGCGCCCGGCGGGAAGCCCTCGTGCGCCTGCGTGTCCTGGCTGTATGTGGGGCAGTCGAACTGCGCCATCGACGCGCGATCCACCGTCCCCCCATCGCCTTCGATCGTGCTCGCCGCCAGTTCCGCCAAGCGCGTGTTCAGCGAG
Source organism: uncultured Solirubrobacterales bacterium (assembly GCA_963702185.1). Taxonomy (GTDB): domain Bacteria; phylum Actinomycetota; class Thermoleophilia; order Solirubrobacterales; family Solirubrobacteraceae; genus Palsa-744. The sequence goes on along the minus strand of OY969723.1, from coordinate 1,479,142 downwards.
CCCTCGCGCAGCGACGCGGAGAACACCAGGAAACGCACCTCACTGCGTTTTGAAGCCCCGCTCTCCATCGCGTGATCGTCGCACATCACGCGCGCACACGGCTCTCGTCCTTCGGGACCCAGCCGAGCGCCGGCGCGATCTCCCGGGCGATCGTCTCGAGCAGGTGCGCGTTGTAATCCACCCCCAGCTGGTTGGGCACCGTCAGCAGTACCGTGTCCGCTGCCTGCACCGCCCGGTCCCGCGCGAGTTCGGCTGCGATCACGTCCGGCTCGCCCGTGTACGTGCGGCCGAAGCGCGACGTGTGTCCGTCCAGATAGCCCACCTGATCTTCGCTGCCCTCGCTCCCGAAATACCGCCGGTCGAGGTCGCTCGTGATCGGGATCACGCTACGGCTCACCGACACCCGCGGCGTGCGCTCCCATCCCGCCGCCCGCCACGCCTCGTGGTATGCGTCGATCTGTTCGGCCTGCAGCTCGTCAAACGGGACGCCCGTGTCTTCCAGCAGCAGCGTCGAGCTCATCATGTTCATCCCCTGCTGCGCCACCCACCGCGCCGACTCGCGCCCGCCCGCGCCCCACCAGACGCGCTCGGACAGCCCCTCTGCGTACGGTTGGATCGGCAGCAGCCCGCTCATCCCCGTGTACGCCGGGTCCGCGCGCGCCACCCCCTCGCCGGCGATCGCCCGGCGGAACAGCTCCGTATGCGCCCGCGCCAACTCGCCGCCCGCCTCGCCCTGCGCGTCGGGATACCCGAACGCTTCCGGACCGTCCAGCACCGGCTCCGGTGAGCCGCGGCTGATCCCCAGCTGCAGCCGCCCACCGGCGATCAGGTCCGCCGCCGCCGCGTCTTCGGCCATGTACAGCGGGTTCTCATAGCGCATGTCGATCACCGCCGTCCCCAGCTCGATCCTGCTCGTGCGCGCGCCCATCGCCGCCAGCAGCGGAAACGGCGAACCGAGCTGGCGGGCGAAGTGATGCACGCGCACGAACGCCCCGTCGATCCCGATCTCCTCCGCCGCTTGCGCCAGTTCGATGCTCTGCACGAGCGCGTCTTTCGCCGTCAACGTCCGTGACCACTGCGCGCGCTGCCAGTGACCGAAGCTGAGAAAGCCGAGCCGCAGCTCCTCGCGGCGCTCGCTCACCGCACACCCGCTATATGACCCCGGCGCACCCACGCGTGCACGCTGCCTTGCATGTTCGGAGGGTAGAGCACCCCACCCAGACTCACGGTGTTTGTCCGAAATCGTTTGGTTCTAATGTTCCGGATATGGCTGTGGCGGAGCAGATCGTGGTTCAAAGCTGTGAGACCGTCGGCGTCGGTCCGATGACTACGTGCCCGAGCCCGATGACCTCCATCTCTGTGTGGGGTGCGCAGACGGCGATCGCGGCGGACTCGCGGCGCAGCGTTCGCCGTAGCGAGACGAAGGCAGCCGAGCCGAGGATCGCGGGGACCCACAGCGCGATCGCTCGATACGCGAGCACCGCGGAGGCCGCAGCGGTGATCGGCACGTTGTACAGCACGAACGTCCCCACCAAGCCCGCGTCAACGCCGCCGATCCCCCCAGGGACGGGGATCAGTCCGCCGAGCTCGCCGATCAGGTAGGCCATCCCCAGGATCGCCGGCGGCGGCGTGGCGCCAAAGGCGCGAAACGTCGCCCACAGGATCATCACATCGAAGACGAGATAGGCGAGGATCCCGCCGATCAGCCAAGCGTTGCGTTCGCGCAGCAGCGCGACCGCCTCGTTGACACCGTCAGCGACGGCCACCAGCGTCTTCAGCGCCAGCGTGGAGCCGCGCGAGGAGCTCCCGCTTGCTTCGTTGCGATCCAGTCGCCGGTGCAAGCCCGGGGATGAGCGTCCCGCGAATAGCGACCCAACGATCGCGGCTGCGGCGATAGCGGCGGTTCAAATACGTCGCAGCAGGGGGCGTCCATCCGCCTGCCCGTCGCTGGAATGGTCCCGGTCGGCAGAGTCAAAGGGCCATCTTGGGTGCCCTGAAGGGCGAGTTGCACCACAACGACGTCATTGCTCGGGTAGAAGCGGTGGAGCTCACGATGCATGTCGGAGAACGCCGTTCCGTAGATTTCGACTACGTCTCCGAGCGTCTCGCCGCGGTAGGTGACGCCGGTCGACATGTCGGTAAACGTCCCGTCCTGCGCGAAGGCGTTGACCCAGCCTGGGATGTCTTTGACCTCGGCCGTGACCCCGCGACAAGTCAGATCGAGGTGCGCCCGCCGGCTTTGCGGTGTTACCGTCAGGGGATGGCTGAGGTCGATGGCCGCGCGGCCTATCGGGATGCGACCTAGCTGATGTCGGTCGTCTCGACGCATCGCGAACCGAATCGGTGGGCGGTGCTGGCCTTGCTCAGCGTCGCGCAGCTGATGGTAGTGCTGGACGCGACGATCGTGACCATTGCGATCCCCTCGGCCCAGAACGCGCTGCATTTCTCGACCGAGAGCCGGCAGTGGATCGTGACCGCCTATGCGCTGGCGTTCGGCAGCCTGCTGCTGCTGGGTGGCAAGCTCGGTGATCTGTTTGGGCGCAAGCGGACCCTGATCGCCGGCCTGCTCGGGTTCTCGATCGCCTCGGCGATCGGCGGACTGGCCCAGTCCTTCGGCGTGCTCGTGGCCGCCCGCTCGTTCCAGGGGGCATTCGGCGCGCTGCTCGCACCCTCGGCGCTGGGGTTGCTGACGGTGACGTTCGCGGGATCTGCAGACCGGCCCACGGCGTTCGGGATCTTCGGTGCGATCGCGGGCGGTGGCGCCTCGCTCGGGTTGATACTCGGCGGCGCGCTCACCCAAATCTTGTCCTGGCGCTGGTGCCTGTACGTCAACCTCGTGATCGCGGCGCCCACGACGATCGTGGCGTTGCGGCTGCTGGTCAATCAGACTGCTACAGAGCGGGATCCGATCGACATACCCGGGGTTCTCACCTCGGCGCTGGGCCTGTTCGCGCTGGTCTACGGGTTCTCAAACGCCGAGACCCACTCCTGGGGTGCAACGGCGACGGTCGTGGCGCTCCTCGCCAGCCCGGTGCTCCTGACCGCTTTCGTGCTGATCGAGCGCCGAGCCAAGCACCCGTTGCTGCCGCTGCACATCACCTGGGACCGGATCCGCGGCAGCGCGTACAACACGATCGCGCTTGCCGGCGCGGGCACGCTTGCCGTTTTCCTGTTTCTCTCCTACTTCATGCAACAGCAGCTCGGCCTTTCGCCGCTCACCACCGGCTTGGCGTTCCTCCCGCTGACCGGTGTCCTGGTGGTCACCTCGACCACCGTGCAGACCCGCGTGATCGGACACACCGGGGTGAAGCCGCTGGTACTCGCCGGTACGACGCTTGCGGCAATCGGGATGTTCCTCTTCACGCGCCTGACCCCCACCTCCAGCTACGCCAGCAACGTCCTCCCGGGCCTGCTCGTCCTCGGCGTCGGTATGGGATGCATCTTTGCGCCGGCGATCTCGACGGCCACCCTAGGAGTAGAGGGAAGCGAGGCCGGGGTCGCCTCAGCGATGGTCAACACCTCCCAGCAGGTCGGCGGCTCGGTCGGCACCTCCCTGCTCAGCACGATCTTCGCCAGCGCCGTCGCCAGCTACACGGCCGGTCACCTGCACACCGCCGGCCTGGCGAACGCCGCGGCAGTTCACGGCTATACCACCGCGTTCTGGTGGGCGGTCGGAATCTTCGGCCTCGCCTTCCTTCTGGCGCTCGTGATCCTGCCCGGCCCGTCCAAGCCTCGCGTGCCCACGTTCAGGGCTGCGCTTGCGCGCCACGCGATCGGCAACTGCCACCACTCCGATGTCCAGGATGACGCCCAACATGTGCTTGGCGCTACGACGGGTACTGGGGGGCGATGAGCACTGCCAGCTCAGCTTACCTTCCAGCTCGCCAGCTGGGTTGCCATGGCGAGAACCTAATATCGACCGGCCGCATGTAGGGGTGGCATCCGGCTCCCCGCGCCGGCCGGCGTGCGCGTGCAATCATCATCCTTGGTCCATCTTCGACCAGCGCAGGAGGTGCCTGACATGGCCAGGACTGATGCAAAGCTCGGTTTCGTTGGGCTCGGACACATGGGCGGGAACATGGCCGCTCGTTTGCTCGCTGCCGGCTACACGGTCTACGGTGAGGCGCGGAGCCGCGAGTCCGCGAAGCAGCTCATCCACGAAGGGCTCGAGTGGCGTGATAGCGCGCGTGCGGTCTCGCAGGCTGCTGACGTAGTGTTCACATCGCTGCCGGATGATCGCGTGATCGAAGAGGTCGCCACGGGAACCGACGGCCTGCTCGCCGGTCTCGGACCCGAGAAGATCTGGGTGGACATGAGCACGATCAGCCCGCGGGTCAGTCGCGAGCTCGCGGCCGACGCGACAGAGCGAGGCGCAACGATGCTCGATGCCCCGGTCTCGGGGAGCGTCCCGCAGGTGCAGTCGGGGACGCTCACGATCATGGTCGGCGGCGACGAGGGCGCGTACTCGCGAATCGAGCCGATCCTCCGAGAGCTCGGCACGCCGACACGCGTCGGAGACAATGGGCAAGGGCTCGCGCTCAAGCTCGCGATCAACATCAGCCTGGCGGTTCAGATGCTCGCGTTTGCCGAGGGTTTGCTGCTCGCGAAGCGCTCCGGTGTCGAGGCGCAACGCGCGCTCGATGTGATGCAGGCAAGCCCGATCGGCTCGCCGATGCTCCGCGCCCGCGCGTCGCTGATCCTCGATCCGCCGACCGACGACGCGTGGTTCGATCTCGCGTTCATGCACAAGGACATCGAGCTCGCGCTCGATGCCGCACGATCGCTTGAGATCCCCCTGCCCACTGCGGAGCGTGCGGAGCAGATCCTCGCTCGGGCGAGCGAGCTCGGATATGACCGCCGCGACCTGGCGGTGCTCTTCGAGGTCCTGGAGCAGATCGCGGACCGGAAGCAGGCGAAGGCATCGTGACGAGCGAGACGCTCGAGTACGTGAGGCTCGGGATGACCGAGCTCCGTGTCTCTCCGATCGCCTTCGGAACCTGGGAGCTCGGCGGCGAATGGGGAAGCTTCGACGAGGAGAAGGGAATCGAGGCGATCCGCAACGCGCGCGAGCTCGGAGTCAACCTCTTCGACACAGCCCAGGGCTACGGATTCGGCGCCTCCGAGCGACTGTTGGGGCGGGCGCTACGCGACGACCTCGACAACCGCCGCGACGAGGTGGTGATCGCCACGAAGGGCGGCCTGCGGATGACCGACGACGGCCTCGTGCGCGACGCGAGCCCCGAATGGCTTCGCGGCGGTGTGGACTCGAGCCTTGAGGCGCTGGGCGTCGAGTACCTCGACCTCTACCAGGTGCACTGGCCCGATCCGAAGGTTCCGTTCGCGGAGACGGCCGGAGCTCTACGGGAGCTTGTGGACGCCGGCAAGATCCGCCACGTCGGCGTCTCCAACTTCGACGCGCAGCAGATCGCCGAGTTCGCGAAGACGCGCCCGGTCGAGACGCTTCAACCCCCGTACCATCTCTTCCGCCGCGAGATCGAGCAGGACATCCTTCCCTACTGCGCCGCGCACGACATCGGCGTGCTCGTCTACGGACCGCTTGCGCACGGCCTGCTCACCGGCGCGCTGGGGCAGGACACGGAGTTCGGCACCGGCGACTGGCGCGGCAGCGCGCCATTCTTCAAGGGCGAGGACTACCGCCGCAATCTTGCGGTCGTCGCAGAGCTCGAGCGCTTCGCACAGGAGCTCGGCGTGTCACTGAGCCGGCTGGCCATCGCCTGGACGCTCGCCAACGCGGCGGTGGACGTCGCGATCGTCGGTGCACGCAGCCGCGCGCACATCGAGGACAGCGTCGCCGCCGCGCGGCTCGTGCTGAGCGACACCGATCTCGAGCGCATCGATCGGATCATGCGCGACGCGGTTCCGATCGCGGGGCCCTCACCGGAGATGATGCCGGACTGAGAACCCCGCTGCAGGGATCTTTAGAAATGGAGCTGGCGAGACTCGAACTCGCGACCTCCTGGGTGCGATGCGACCCAAATGACGTATGGAAAGGGGCCGATTTGGAGGACCTTTATTGGTAGCTGGCGAGCGTCCCAATGGGACCAGAATCCACCTATTTGCGGACTTTTCTGGGGGGTTTGGGACCGGAAATCGGGCTTTGGTCCCAAATGGGGCCGCTCCGGCTGTCAGATGGTGGGCCACCCGTTGTACTCTGGGCAGATGATCCCCCCAGTTGCTTCGGCGGCTGGGTGCGAGGCCCGGCTTGGCCGGGCCTCAGCGTTTAAGCGCTTCGCCAGGCTCGTGGCCTCCCAGAGCAACGCCAGAATCGACGGGGCCGGAACAGTGCCACCGCTAGCATCAGGTGCCGCAACGATTGTTGCCATTGGCGCGTTCAGGGCCCTGCCGTCCGGTTGGCCCCGGCGGCGGGCAGCGGGGCCGTCGGCGTGGTATCTCAAGCTGGCATGTCGCCGACCGACGAAGCCCTGCTCGACAATCCCGCGTACGCGTCGCTGTGCGGAGCGCATGCGCGGCTTGCGCAGGTGCGTGGGCGCGCGCGCCGGTATCCGGACGATGTGGCGCCGTTCCTCGCAATGCCCTCGTCACCCTCGGCACAGGACTGGCGAGACGCCGCCGAGCTCGTCGCGCCGGGAACCTTCGTGGCCGGCCGGTACGGCGACGGCGAACTGCCAGACGGCTGGCGGGCGGTGCAGGCGTTCGAGCTGGTGCAGATGGTCGAGGAGCGAGTTACCGGGGGCGACTGTGCGGAGGCGATCAGGCTCGGCGCCGCCGATGTCCCGGAGATGCTCGAGCTCGTCGCCCAGACCGAACCGGGACCGTTTCTGCCCAGGACTATCGAGCTCGGCGATTACCTGGGCATCCGGCGTGATGGTGAGCTCGTCGCGATGGCCGGCGAGCGGTTTCGGCCCGACGGTTGGACCGAGATCAGCGCGGTCTGCACCCGCCCGGACTATCGTGGCCAGGGGCTGGCCTCCCAGCTCATGGGCGCGTTGATCGCGGGCATCCAGCGGCGCTCGCAGCGCGTGTTCCTGCACGTCATGAGCACCAATACGGGGGCGATCCGGCTCTATGAGGAGCTTGGCTTTCGCGTGCGCCAGCACGCAACGCTCACTGTCGTGACGCGCGAAGCGCTCCGAGAGATCAGCGATGGAATATGAAGAGAGCGCTCATGGATAGCGGTTGCGGATCGCCGTCGAGCCGCAGAGTCCCTCTCGGAGATCACGGTGCGTGTGAGCCAGGTGCGAGCGTCGCGTCGGCGGGCGCTTGGGTGCTTTGAACGGTCCGAGCGGGCTCACCGGCGCATCCCTACGCCTGCCTGCACGCCCAGTTCCTCACGTAACGCCTCGGCCTGCGCTCGCGAGAGCAGACCGTGTCGCTGCCCGTCGTCGATCGCCTGCCCGATCAGCGCCGGCCCGAGATGCGCGGCGTGAGCGTCACGGATCGCGCGCTGGGGAGTGACGATCGGTATCCCCTCAAACCGCGTCACATCCTCGTCGGCCAGGTCGGCGTGATGGATCACGAGCACGCCCGGCACCTCCTTGCACCGGAGTCTGTAGGCGCGTGGGACCGTCACGTGCACCTTGGTGGGATTGACGTCGCTTAGCTCGTACACAGCGAGGGCGGTGTCGTGCGAGATGACTCCTCGCCCGCCGGGCCACCGGGTCGCCTCGACGTACTGATCCAGCGGGGTGATCGGGACGACTCCCGGCGGGAAACGGTAGAGCCCCCGAGCGATCCGCGAGAGCGAGCCCCGTTCGGCCATCAGCTTCAACCGTCGTGGCGAGATCCCCAGTTCGCGCGCGTCGTCGGTCGACACGTACCCGTACTGGTCCGTGGCGAGCTCAAGGAGTGGAGTGTATATACGTCCGGGCATGACGAAATGGCCTCATTTTGCGGCCTTTTTGGCAAAGCATAGCATGGGATATCTGCCACATGCCAGCGGCAAGCTGATGTTTGTGGCGCGGGGTTCCCACGCCCCGCGCCTCTTGAGCTCGGCCGGGGCTCAGCCCGCGAGGTCAGGCCGCGCAGGGCGCCTCAGACGGCGGGTTTGGGACCGACAATGGGACCAACAAGCCTATAGACGATGAAGAAGCCCACCTGTCGGACCATCGCGAGACGCCTAAAAATTGGCTCCGTTACAGGCAATTCGGCTATGGAGCTAGCGAGACTCGAACTCGCGACCTCCTGGGCGCGATCTCTGCTGTGGCGAGCCTGCCGACCGCCGATTTTTGGCTCCAGTGCAGGGAAAACACGGCGTCGGACGCCTGGCTGCCGGACCCGAAATAGGGGCCGATTTGTGCCCATATCGGGGCTTTTGGGCACAAATCCGGGCTTGTGCCCAATGGGATCGGTCGTCCTCCGTCAGACGGTGGCTCACTCCGTGTCCCCGTAGGGACGGCGTGAAGCAGCCAAGCGGCATAGTGATGGGATGGCGTGTGCCGTCCGGTCCGGTCCGTAGAGTCCGAATTGACGTAGGTCGTAGTTCTGTACCGCCGTAACGCTGACCTTCCATCGTAAGGGAGCTCGGTCGAGCGGGGCCGGGGCAATCTGGCGCTGTATGCCAGCCCAGCTAGTCGCGAAGTTCTACGTAAGCGTCACAACATACGGTCCCTCGGCTTTCTAGAAGTCGGGGGACCTCCCTTTTCTGTCTGTCAGGCGCAAAGCTCATCGGTTTTTCTCGCTATTTGCGGAGAATCCTGCTGTCTTCAAGAAGGATCGCATCTCGTTCGGACGGATATTTGGCTACTGATGACGAGATCGGTGTCTACGGAGTCATCGGCGAGCCCATCAACTGTGCCGGCGGCGTAGCATGGCCCGGCTGATCAGTACCCCGCGCGTCGCCGTCGAGCACGAGTGCTCGTGAGTCGTGCCTGGGTCGTGTGCAGCGTGGCGACGGCGGGCGGCAGGACGGCAAAGCCGCCGTCGCGGGTGATGAGGTCAGTGCACTTGTTGTCCAGCAGCGTGGCGGCGTGTACAGCGTCGTAGGACTGGAACCCGTAGTCCTGCATCAGCCTGGGCACGTCTGAGGCGACCTCGTGCATCTCGACTCGGGACCACGTGAGCGAGCCAAGCATCTCCTCCCACGCCTCCTGCGCCTGCGCGAGCAGTCGTGCGGCGCGTGGCCTGATGCGGCTGTCGTAGCGCACGTAGCGCAGGTGCTTGCGCGGGTGCCGCTCGCGCAGGGCCAGATTGAACGCCGTCTCCCACAACTCGATCTCCAGCAGGCGGCTGAAGAGCACGGTGCTGCCGTGCGCACCAAGTCGCTCGAGGACGTCGAGGCAGATGGAGTGCTCGGGCTGTTTGGGCAGCATGGCCTCGGCAACCACGCTCGTGTCCAGCAGCACCGTCTCGGGGGGCTGCCAGTCGGGCGCGTCGAAGGCGAACACACCGCGGGGCAGCGGCGGACGGCCCAGCCCGGCCACGGCTCAGCTAATCCCGGCCGAGGGTGATCGTGTCGATCTGCGCGGTGGTCTTGATGATCGACCCTGCTCGCCTGATCGCCTCGGCGCGCTTCTTCGGGTCGGTCTCGGTGGGCCTGTGCACGTGCCGGCCGTTGGTAGCGGCGACCTTCGCAGCTCCGGCAACTGTGCGTTTGGCGGATGTCCGTTGCTTGGTGGCCATGACACGCTCATCCTACCGCGATCGTCAGGGTCTCATCCACGCTCGGGACGCCGGCGGGGCCGACCTCGGTCCAGCTGGCCCCATCAAGCACGCCCACAAGCCGCGCCCCCGGGACCCCGGCGGCGCTGCTCGCCCATGACCTTCGTGTAGATGCGCAGCGCGAGCTTGGGGTCGGTGTGGTCCCGCTGGTGCGTCTACTGAATGGGCACAAATGGGCACAAACCGCGGTTTTGGTCCTCCCACCTCGCCGCCCGGGACAGCGGGTCCACATCAAAACCCGCTCCGTTGCAGGCGATACGTCGATGGAGCTAGCGAGACTCGAACTCGCGACCTCCTGGGTGCGATCCAGGCGCTCTCCCAACTGAGCTATAGCCCCGTGCAGCCGCCCGTGTCGGGCGGACTGGGTGCAGCCGATTGTAGTCGCGTATCCGCACGACTGCCGGTTGGCAGGCTACTGCCACTCACTGCGAGGGCGGCGCCGGTCGCCTATCGACGGCAAGTCGCCGGTCCAGGGCAGTATGGTTTGGCCGGGCATGGGATTGCTCGATGACGCCATCCGCGAGCACTTGGAGCTTCGCCGCCGGCACGGTGCGGACGCTGCTCTCGTTGCGCGTGAGGAAAATGACGCGCTGGGGAATTCCGGTGACGTGGTGGGGACGGCCGATGACGCGTATGGGACGGTCGGAGAAGAGGCACACGACCACATCGATGACAGCGGCACCGACGCGCCCGGGAGCGTGGGGCAGGAGACGGTCGAGTTGGACATGGCCGACGTTCTTTACGCCGACGCCGACCTCGATGAGCCGGGGGATGGAGTGGGCGACTCTGATGAGCATGGGCCGAACGAGGACGAGACAGCCGGGCTGCCGTCCCCGATTCCAGGCCAGGAGCGGCTTGGGTTCGGGTGACTGGCCCTGTGCCGGCCGAAGGTCTGGCGCCCTGGATGCGGCATGGCCCCGGGATGCGGTGTGACCAGGATGCGGTGCAGCCAGGGATGGGGTATGGGCCGACGGTACGGCGTGGCCGGTGACGGCGGTCAGCCGGTCTTGAGCGAGTAGGCCTTCGCCGCGCCGTCGTTCATCCAGTAGAGCTCGTACGACCCCTGTTCGGGGGGAGTGAGCGGCGTGATCGCGAGTTCGGAGATCGTTCCGGTGTCGATCTGGCGGGAGCCGGCAGCATCGACGACGGTCAGCGTGCCGGCGCTGGTATAAGCGATGGTTCCTCCGCTCCTGCCGGCGGGACCGTACGTCCAGTCGGTGACGCCCGCGGGCGCGAGCGCGGAGCGGATGACCGCGCCGGTCGCTGGATTGAGGACGACGAGCGCTGTCGCCGAGCCGCTGGGGGTCTGGGCCGGGAACTGGTAGCTGAGCGTCACCCCGTTCAGAGTCGAGCCCTCGCCGGCAAGGTCGATGTCTGTCGGTGGGCCTGTCGGGGTCACGCCGGGCAGGACAGTCTCGAGCGCGAAGACCTTGCCGACGGTGTCGCTGCACGCGAAGACCTGTCCGCTCTGCCGCTGCAGCACGCGCAGGCGCGACTGAGAGCGGTAGAGCGTCCGCGTACGGGGAGCCTCGCAGCGTCGTTTCGGCGCGTCGCGCTTGGTGTTCTTGGCAGCCGCTGTGTGCTTGAGCGCCGTCGCGTCCTTGGCCGCCGCACTATCGCCGACAGATGTCGAGCGAATGGCCGCCCCCGAAGAGCCGGCCATCGCCCCGTCGAGAGCGGTGACCGAGCGTGGGAAAGACACGGCAGCTGCCGAAGTGCTCGTCGTCGCGTCCGGAACCGCCGCCGAGCGCACAGTGGCGCCGTTCAGCCAGTAGATCTCGTGTTCGCCGGCCGCCAGCGCCTGGATGTGTTCGCCGGTGTCGAGCTTCTTGCGCCCCCCAGCCGTGAAGCGCGCGATCAGCGTGTTGGCCTGTTCGAGTTGGGGACCCTCGAAGAAGACGAGCTCGCCCGGCGCGACCACGGTGGCCTGGAAGGGCAGTTCGCCCGGGCTCGCGGCTCCGCCGCCCGCCACTTCGTGGATCTGGCGTCCGGTCTGCAGGTCGATCAGCTGTTCTTCGAAGAGCACCGCGTCTGGGCTGGTCCTGACGACCGTCGCCCACAGGTAGCGCCCACCGATCAGGCCGTTGACCTTGTAGCTTTCGCTTTGAATCCCGCCGTCGTGGATCTCGTCGATCGTGCCCACCACGCGCATGGTGTGGGCCGGAAGCACACACGCGATCAAGCGCTCCTGGCGATACCCGGCGCGCTTGTTGAAGCCGAGCTGTCTGAAGTAGACCTGCACGCCGGGAGCCTCGAACACCGCCTGTTCGCTCGCCACTCCGCAACGCCGCGAGGCCGCGGCCGCCGGCGAGACCGTTCGCGCATGCGCCATCTGCGCGCGTGGCCTTTGTGCGTGCGCCAGCGGCGCGAGCAGAGCAATCGCCGCGGCGATCGCGATCGAGGCCAAGCACAGCCGCGCGATCGAGATCATGGACGGCGATGTCGTGCGCAGCATGATTTGGACCATACCTGCCGCAGCCCCTATATTGGGTCCTCTGCGGGGCCATAGCTCAGCTGGGAGAGCGCCTGCTTTGCAAGCAGGAGGTCACCGGTTCGATCCCGGTTGGCTCCACTGGCGAATTGCCTGCAACTGAACGGGTTCTATCCTGGTCTCGCCGGCTGCGCTCGGGGCGGACCGATGATGCGAGCAAGTCGTCCCCGTCGCGTGGGAGCATGGTCGATGCGATGAGCGTTACGCGCGACACTGCCGCCCTCCTCGGTTGGCTCCAGCGCCCGCCGTGGATTCGGGCGCCCATGCCCGAGAGCGGGTGATAGTCGTGAGACAGATGTCGGAATGCCGACCGACTACGTGTTCGCCACAGCGACCGGCAAAGCCGATACCCGCTCGAACATCGCCAAGCGGCGCAAACGCGCCGTGGAGCGCGCCAACCAACCGCTCGCCGACCAGGACACTCCGGCGATCCCGATCGAACTCTTGCCGCACTCGCTGCGACGCACGTTCGCCTCGCTCCTGTACCTGCGCGGCGAGAACCCCGTCTACGTCATGCACCAGATGGGTCACACCGACCCCAAGCTCGCCCTGCGCAAAGACGATCACCAGCTTGCATGGTGACCGCTGTGGATAGCCCCACGCGCATCTCGGCTCAGTCCGCACCGAGGCCAGAGGCCGACTTCAGGCGCCTCCGTTCGACCATGCTGGTCCCCGTCACGACGCTCATCGGTGGCACGTCCTTTGCGACTACGGCACCCGCTCCGACAACGGAGCCCCGGCCGATGGTCACTCCGGGCGTGATCGTGGCGGCGGCGCCGATCCACACTTCGTCCTCAATCACGATCGGGGCGTGAGTGATGAAGTCGTAGCGCTCATCGAGTTCGACAGGATGGCCGGCAGTGCTTAGCGTCACGCGGGGACCGATCAGAACCCGATCGCCGATCGTGATGCCACCAAAGTCGAGGAAGAAGCATCCCTGGTTGATGAACACCCGCTCGCCGAAAGTGGCCCCGAGGCCGTAGTCGCAGTAAAAGGGCGGCAGGATCGACAACGAATCAGGAATGGGCTGACCGAAAATCTCGCTGAGCAGCGACTTCCGTGCGCCAAGGTCATCAAACGGCGCCACGTTCAGGCGCGCCGTGAGACTCATGACAAGCTGCACGCGCTCGGCAAAGGCTCTGGACTCGGGCGTTCTGCGGGGCAGGCGTTGCTCATTGCGCACGGGGCTAATCCTCGGTTTGTTCGTTCTCGAGGCGATCGGGTCTAGGCGGGACCGCTCGCCGACTTTTTGTCCCCTAGCTTGCGGTTCTCCTGCTCGACGCGTGCGGCGTGTTGCTCGTTGAACTCGCGTCCCTCGCGCACGAACCGCAGCAGCAGCGTCAGCTGCTTCTCGCTATAGCGCCCGTAGAGGCGCTCAGAGAGGGCGGCGTGCTCGCTGTAGAAGCGCCCTGTGTCACGAAGCGCCTGTGGTGTCACCTCGACGAGCACGCGGCGCCGGTCTGAGCGGTCGCGTACGCGGCGCGTGTAGCCGGCTCGTTCGAGGCGATCGAGCGCGGTGGTCATCGCGCCGCTCGTGAGTCCCGTTGCCACCGCGAGTCGTCCTGCGGTCATCGAGCCCTCACGCTCCAGGGCATCCAGGCAACGCATGTCGGTTCTGTTCAGCCCCAACGCGTCGGCGACGGCCTGATCGAAGCGGTCGGTGGCGCTCTGTGAGCGCCGGACCTCGTCTATCAGTTCCTCGAAGACCTCTCGCTTTTGCCTTGACACTATGATCTCTTTACGCTAAAGATACTCTCACTCCTAGACATTATAGGCTGACCGACCCGGGGAGACAGAGATGGAACTTGCAATCGACGCGCACGAGCTGACCAAGACCTATCCCCCCGACGTACGGGCGCTCGACAGGCTGAGCCTATCGGTGCAGGCCGGCACCATCTTCGGGCTGCTTGGACCCAACGGCGCCGGCAAGTCCACGACCGTTCGGATCCTGACGACCCTCAGCCGGCCGGACAGTGGAAGCGCTCGGGTCGCCGGCATCGATGTCCTGGAGGATCCGGTCGGGGCGCGCCGCGCGATCGGCGTCGTCGGCCAGAAGCACGGTGCCGATCCGGAAGCCACCGGTCGCGAGAACCTCGTCCTGCAGGGCGAGTTCCACGGGATCACCGGCGCCGAGCTGCGCCGGCGGGTCCTCGAGGCGCTCGAGCGCTTCGGTCTCGCCGACGCCGCGGACCGCCAGGCAAAGACCTACTCCGGCGGCATGCAGCGCCGGCTGGACGTGGCGATGGGACTGCTCCACCGCCCGCAAATCCTGTTCCTGGACGAGCCCACGACGGGCCTTGACCCCGAGGCGCGCGCGGAGATGTGGCAGGAGATCGAGCGGCTGGCCCGCGAGGAGCAGATGACGATCCTGCTCACGACCCATTACCTCGAGGAGGCAGACCGTCTCGCCTCCCAGCTGGCGATCGTCGATCGTGGACGTATCGTGGTCGAGGGATCACCGCGCCAGCTCAAGAGCGACCTGCAGGGCGACACGATCCAGGTCGAGCTCGACGCCTGCAAGGACGCAGATGCGCGGGTTGCGCTGGCGCGTGTGAGCGACATCACCGACCTCTCGCTGCAGGGCCGGACGCTTCGCGCCCGCGCCCGCGACGGCGGCGCGGCGATCCCGGCCGTGCTCACGGCGCTCGACGCGCACGGTGTGAAGGTCGCCTCGGTCACGCTCGCGCGCCCGTCGCTGGACGAGGTCTACCTGCGGCACGCTGGACGAGCGTTCCATCCAGCCGAGGATGTCTATGCAAAGGAGGCGGCATGATCGCCGTGCGACAGACCTGGCAAGTGAGCCTGCGCGGAGTACGCGCGCTGATACGACAACCGGGATACCTGGGCATCACGCTCACCCAGCCGATCATCTGGCTGCTGCTGTTCGGGGCCCTGTTCAAGGCCGTCACACGCATACCCGGCTTTCACGGGGGCTCCTACATCAACTTCCTCACGCCCGGCATCGTCGTGATGCTCGCGATCTCCTCCGCCGGCTGGACCGGCATGGGCTTCATCGAAGACATCAACAGTGGCGTGATGGACCGCCAGCTCGTCTCGCCCGTATGGCGGGGCGCGCTCAACGCCGGCAGTGTCCTGTACGCGATGATCACGATCGCCATCCAGACGACGCTCATCGTCCTGCTGGCCTGGGCGCTCGGCGCCGACTACAAGGGCGGCCTCGGCGGCGTGCTGATCCTCGTCGTGCTCGGCGGCCTGCTCGGAGCGGCCTTCGCGTCGCTGTCAAACGGCCTCGCCGTCCTCACCCGCCAGCGCGAGACCCTGATCGGCGCGGTGAGCGCCGTGATCCTGCCACTCGTATTCCTCTCCTCGGCGCTCATGCAGCAAAACCTCGTGCCCGGCTGGATCCGCACGGTATCCAGATACAACCCAGTCAACTGGGCCGTCGAGGCCGGACGCTCAGCCGCGATGCAGAAGATCGACTGGGGGCTCGTCGCCAGCCGCTTCGCGCTCCTGGCGGCCCTCGCCGCGCTCTGCGCCATCTTCGCCACACGGGCCTTCGCCAGCTACCAACGCTCGCTCTGACAACAAGGTAGGGAACGTGGCAAGCAGAGCGCGACCTCGATGGCCTCGGCGTAGGTGATCGACGGGACCGCCGAGCCTTTCTTGGCGATCATCAACCAGATGCCCGGGTTCAGCTGGTGATGGATGTCCAGCCACGTCTCGAAGTCGGCATGGGTGGCGAACCAGACGACCTCGCCGGAGGGTACGGGCGGCTCGATCGGCTCGGTCACGACGCAGCGACCATATATCACCGTCACCGGGCGAATGAGACCCGAACGTGAGCATCTCCAGCCCGTCCGAGCCTGCCTCAAGCCCGCGGACAGACGCGGGGACGACACGCACCGTGACCGGCGGCGCCAGATCAATGGATTGATTATTGAGCGAGGTGGGGAGAGTGACTATGCGTGAATTACGACGCGTAGCACGGGTGAGCTGGTGGGGTGGGTGCTGCCCCCGAGCGGCTCTGAGGTGACCAGCACTTCCTTGACCCCGTGCAGGTTGCCGGGGACGTTGACCGACCCGCTGCCCGTGCCGGTCACGCCGAAGAGCGCGTCGGTGGGCTGGGGCGAAGTGGAGCCGCGGCTCAGCCACACCTCATAGATCTTGCCGAGCGCCGGCTGGGGCATCCCGGAGACCACCAGTTCGGCACGACTGCCGGCCTGACGCAGAGAGGCGTGCGCGCCGGAGATGCTCGACGCGACCTGCGCGGTGGTCACGCGCTCGGGTGTGGTTGAGCCGACGTTGAGCACGATTACGGCGGCGATCGCCGCGATGGCCGCGCTCGCGACCCATGCCGCCAGAAATGGCATGCGGCGTGAGCGCCAGCGGCTCGCGGGCTTTGGCGGCTCATCTGTCTGGTGACCGGCGGCCCGCAGCAGCTCCGCCTCCGAGCGGACCGTTTCGAGCACGCTCGCCTGCAGCGCCTCAGAGGCCACCGCCGGCGGCACGGTCGCGGGCAGCATGTCGACCACTTGCTGAAGCTCAGCGACCTCCGCACGACAACTCGCGCAGGCGGCCAGGTGCTCACGGTATCGCTCGGCGTCTTCGAGCGCGCCCAGGACATACGGGGCCGCGTCCACGCACTCGGGGCAATCGAAGTCCGGCTCACGCGAGCTCATGCGCCGACCGCCTCCCAGCCCTGGAGATGGCCGCGAAGCTTGTGCAGTCCCAGGCGCATTCGGCCCTTTACCGTCCCGACCGGAGTGTCGAGCATCGAGGCGATCTCGATGTGCGTGAAGCCACCGAAGTAGGCTAGCTCGATCACCCGCCGCTGCTCGGACGGCAGCTCGCTGAGCGCTCCACCGATCTCATGCGATGCTGCGTGCTCGATCGCCTGGGCGTCGGTCCGCTCGGGAGCCTCGAGGCTTTCCTCGATCCCCTCGTAGCTCACACGCCGGCGCTCGCGCACGCCGCTGCGGCGCAACGTGTCAACGGCGCGGTTGTGCACGATGCCCAATGCCCAGGTGCGCACGCTCCCGCGTGCGCGGTCATAGCGAGCTCCGCTGCGCCACATCGCCAGGAGGGCCTCCTGTACCACGTCCTCGGCGAGGACGCGTCTGCCACACATGCGATAGGCCAGCGCGAAGGCCGCATCCGCGTGTCGCTCGAGCACGACCTCAAACGCGCCGGCGTCGCCTGCGGCCACGAGCTCCATGAGCTCCTCATCGGCGAGCTTCCTCAGCTTGTCCTTTGAATGTGCGGCCGGACGCCGCAAGCGAGACATCGACTCACTGTACGCACGGAGGAATTTTCTGGATCACTTGATCCGACGCTGCATCTGGCGCGTACAGGGAGATCGACGGCGCAAGGAGGAGATGTCTTCCGGCGACCGCATTTCGGCAACCGAGAAGGAGAAGCGGCAATGAGCTATGAGATCAATCTTGACGAGGTCGACGTCGACGGCGCGATCCGTGAAGCGGCCCATGAGGTGTCCGGCGATACGCGTTTGGGCTTTCTGAAGAAGGCGGGCGTCGCTACAGGTGCGGTGATGGGTGGCGGTGCGGTCCTTTCGGCGTTAGCGTCGAGCGCGTTTGCCGCGGGCGGGGGGCGTCCCCCGGCCAGCTTCGGCAAGGGCGACGTCGGCATCCTCAACTACGCCCTCACCCTGGAGTACCTGGAGGCCGCCTTCTACAACGGCGCGACCGCAGCCAACCTGCCGCTCAGTCCCCAGGCCGCGGCATTCCTGAAAATCGCCACCAGAGACGAGAACGCCCACGTGAAGTTCCTCGAGGGCGCACTCGGTTCGAAGGCCACGAAGGAACCGGCGTTCAACTTCAAAGGCGCCAACACGAACGCGGCAATGTTCATGAAGACCGCTGCGGTGCTCGAGAACACGGGCGTGCACGCCTACTCCGGTCAAGCGCTGAACATCAAGAGCGCCGCCTATGTGAAGGCCGCTCTGTCGATCCTCACGATCGAGGCGCGTCACGCGAGCGTGATCGGCCTGCTGAACGAAGGCGCCGCTCCGGCCGGCACGGAAATGACCCCCAACGGCCCGTTCGATACGCCGCTCACGGCCGGCCAGGTGCTGACGGCCGTCAAGGGCACCGGCTTCATCGTGTGATCGGAGGAGTCGGGGATCTGCGGAAGGTCGACCCGCTCATCGAGATGTGGATAGACCGGGCAACGACGCCTGTTATCCGTGTATGCCCTGATGACGTACCTGTACCTGCAACTGTAACAACAGCCATCCACACGGGATGGGAAACCTCCAATTCGGGAGCTGATTCACGACATGGGTCTTGACAATCCAATCCACATAGCCTTTCTGCTGATTCTGCTGCTGCTCGTGTTCGGAGCCAAGCGACTGCCCGAGATGGGTAAATCGCTGGGCGCCGGGATGCGCGGCTTCAAGGAGTCGCTCAGCGGCGAGAACATGCAGCCATCGCTGACCGCCGCGGAGCCCACATCCGACGTCAGGGAGCCGTAGGATTGCGCCGTGCCGTTCACGCTCAGGAACCTCAAGGAGGATCTGGAGGATGTCGGCTCCAGGTTTGACGGCGCGCCGGACCTGGAGTTCCGCTTGGCGAGCGACGCGCTCGAGCTCGAGCAATCCGGCCTTGGCTACCAGCGCGTCCCACCCGGCGTCCGCGCGGCAACCGGGCAGCGCGGGTGCTACACATCAAGCGTGCGGCTGCTGCTCAACATCGTCTGGTTCGTGCTGGCCGGCATGTGGATGGCAATCGGGTACGCGCTGGCCGCCCTGCTGTGCTTCATCCTGATCGTCACGATCCCATTCGGGATCGCCTCGCTGCGCATCGCCGTGTTCGCGCTGTGGCCGTTCGGCAAAACCGTCGTCAAGCGCCCCGACGCAGGGATCGCCTCGGGCATCGGCAACGTGCTGTGGTTGGTGCTGTGCGGCTGGTGGCTGGCGATCCTGCATCTCGTCTCGGGCGTGCTGCTGTGCGTGACGATCATCGGCATCCCCCTGGGCCTGGCCAACTTCAAACTGATCCCGATCTCGCTGCTGCCGCTGGGACGGGAAATAGTCGGCGTCGAGGATGCCCGCGCGCGAGGCGTCGAGCCGATGTTCTAGCTGCAGCGTGCCGGCAAGCAGCACGCAGAACTCGTCACCTGCGTCGGGCCTTGGCCGGCAGGGCCGGATAGCGCCGGCGCTCCTCAGGCGTCATCTTGCGGATTCTCAGCGAACCGTCCTCGACTTGGCGCTGGATCTCCTCGAGCTTCACC
The DNA here is from genome assembly GCA_963702185.1 of uncultured Solirubrobacterales bacterium. Classification (GTDB taxonomy): domain Bacteria; phylum Actinomycetota; class Thermoleophilia; order Solirubrobacterales; family Solirubrobacteraceae; genus Palsa-744. Next base: position 1,459,803 of record OY969723.1, on the reverse strand, counting down.
CGTCGGCGCTCGGCCGCCCGATCTGCCTGAGTCTGCATTAGTCCAGGTTAGCGCCGCCGCAGGCGTTTACCGGAGAAGCCCATCCGGGCACACGGTCCAACCAAACAGGCGCCTCCGGCCAGGGCCGCCAGGGAGGGGCGGAGCGATCAGGCTTCACCGGCTCGAAGCCGGCTGTTTGAATCAACCGCTCGACTTCCTCGCCGGCACGCTCGTCGTCGGGCGATGACCGATCCGAGCGTCCCGGTCCCGACGACCGCGGTCGTCATGACTCCTCGGCGGATGTACTCGACCGCCACTGAGGTGGGGTCCAGTCCCCCTCGGGATCTGTGGTTTGCCCGACCTCGATCAGATGGCCGTCGGGATCGCGGATGTAGCAACGGATCTCGTACTGGTGCTGCTTGGGCGGTGTCAAAAATTGAGCGCCACGGGCGCTCCATTCGGCGTACACGGCCTCGATGTCTTTGACCCGGATATTGAGGAAGCTGCTGACCCGGTCGAGGTCGTGTGGCGTCTCCAGGGTGACCGCGGGCTTGTCGTCGGTCGGGCCTCCCCCGACATTGATGATGATCCAGCTGTTGGCCAGCGCGACATAGGTCAGCCCTCCGGGACCGGAGTAGGCCAACCTGCCGCCGAGCACATCGGTGTAGAAGCGCCGAGAACGCTCGACATCGTCGGAGACGATGAAATGAGCCAACACGACCTCCTCATTGATGTTGCTCATGCTGACCTCCTTTGTGAGAATTGACTCCATGGTCGCGCCATACGGTCAGTGTCCCGCGCTTTGGCCGCCGTCGATGTGCAGGATCTCGCCGGTCACAAACGGCGCCGACTCGAGATACAGGACCCCACCGACCACGTCCTCGATCTCGCCCACCCGGCCGATGGGGTGCAGCGCGCCCATCCCCGCGTAGGAGCTGTCGTCGTGCGTTTTGATCACACCCAGGGACACCGCATTCACCCGTAGACCACGCGAGGCGTACTCGATCGCGAGCGACCGGGTGACCGCGACCAGGCCTCCCTTGGTGAGGACCGACAGGGCGGCCGGCCGGCCGCTGTCCGCATCGTCGACGAGCGAAGTCGAGACATTGACCACGTGCCCACGGCCCCGGTCGACCATCTGTGCGACCGCGCGCGTCGTGATGTGGAAGAAGCCTGCAAGGTTGACGGCGATCAGGGCGTTGAAGTCCTCGAGGGTGTAGTCCGTAAAGGGCTTGCCGATGTAGATCCCGGCGTTGTTGATGAGGGTATCTATGCGGCCGAAGTGCTCGACCGCCCCCTCCACGATGCGCTGCGCCGTGTCGGGCTCGGCGATGTCGCCTGCAATGGTGACGATGCTCGGGTCATCGGACGGTCCGATCGATAGAGCGCTCGCGATCACCGCATACCCGAGCTTGCGGTATGCGCTCACGAGACCTGCGCCGATCCCCTGCGAGGCGCCGGTGATGATCGCGACTTTCCGAGTGCTCACGACGATGCCACTCATGTTGGCACGCTCAGGTCGGTCGCGGTTCTGGCGTCGCCTACAAGCGCGAGACGAGCTCGGCCACGATCTCCGCAGCGGGCTGTGTCTGCTTGGCGAGCGCGACGCTCTGTCCGGCCCACAGTGACAGTGCCTCGATCTCGCCGGTTGTCCCGACGAGCGGGGGCGCGGGGGAATATCGAAGGATGGCTTCGCGGACGGGCGGTGGGCATCGTTATCGTCAGTCTTCAACCATGGACAGGAGCAGATCATGCGCAGCGACATCGTCCCCGGCGGCGCCTTCCCCGACTACGAGTTACCCGATCACGAGAACGTTGCTCGAAAGCTCAGCGAGATCCAAGGCGAGGACCCCCTGATCCTCACGCTCGCGCGCGGTAACTATTGCCCCAAGGAGCACCAGCAGCACCTCGAGCTCGCCGCCAACTACGCCAAGATCGCGGTGGCCTACACGAAGATCGCCACGATCTCGACCGACACCCATCACGCAAGCCAGGAGTTCCGCGCCTCGGTCGGCGCCCAGTGGCCTTTCCTCTCCGACCCCGAGCGGACCGTCCAGAAGGACCTCGAAATCCAGGAGTACACGGACCCCGAGCATGACCCGATGATCCCCCACACCCTTGTGCTGGGGCCCGGGCTCCTCATCCACAGCATCTACAACGGCTACTGGTTCTGGGGACGTCCCTCGTTCGCGGATCTCTGGCGCGACCTACGTACCGTGACCAGCGAGATCCGCCCAGACTGGGATCTGAGCAAGCCCGGGCTGCGCGAAGCGTGGGACGCGGGCGACTACGCGCCATTTCACGGATGGGACAAGCGCTCCGCGCAGTCGACGCCGTCGTCTCACAATGGCTGACCCTGCGGCTCGGTCGTTGTAGGCGCCATGCCCGGGCCGACCGCAGATCCCCCGGTGACCCACACGAAGGAGTTCTGGGTGCTCGTCGGTTACGCCGTCGCCCTCGGGGTGTTCGGCGCGTTCGCCGGACTGGTTTCCCTGGGGATCGTCAAGTTCGGGGAACGGTGGAGCACCGCTTCCAGTCCGGGCTGGTTCGGCGGGCACTGGTGGTGGGTGGCTGCCACCGCCGCGGCCGGCATGGTGGTTGGCCTGCTGCGGGGGCTGACCCGCCTGCCCGAGGAGGTGCCCGGCCTGTTCGAGGACCTGCGATCCGAACACGTCGACCCCGGGCTCGTGCGGGGAACCGTGGCCGTCTCGGCGGTGTCGCTGATTGGTGGCGCGAGCGTCGGGCCAGAGAAGGCGCTCGCCGGTATGGGCGGCGGCGTCGGCGGCTGGATGGCCCAGCGACGCGGGCTGTGCAAAGAGGATGCCCGGGTGAGCACCCTCGCCGGCATCGCCGGCATCTTCGGTGGGCTGTTCTCCAGCCCGGTGATCGTGGTGATGCTGATCCTGGAGGTTGTCCGCCCGGGCGGACACCGCTTCAGCAAGACCCTGGTCACGGACATCGTCGCGGCGAGCGTCTCCTTCGGGATCTACTTCGCCATCGCCGGCGCCGTGTTCCTGGGCGCCTACAAGGTGCCGCGGTACACATTCGAGGACTGGCAACTGCTCGCCGGCATCCCCCTCGGCCTGTTCGGCGCGGCGGTGAGCATGCTGGCGGCTGGGTTCATGATGCTGGCTTCGCGGCTGTTCGGCCGGCTGCGGGTCCCGGCCATCGTGAAGTCAACGCTGGGCGGCACGATCTTTGGCATCGTCGGCGTGGCACTGCCGCTGACGATGTTCTCAGGCGGCGAGCAACTCGCTTCCGTGCTGAAAGATGCGAGCACTCTGGGCCTGGGCCTGTGCACCGCGATCCTGATCGCCAAGATGCTCACCTGGGCGGTCAGCCAGGGCAGCGGATTCGTGGGCGGGCCGATCTTCCCGTCGCTGTTCATCGGCGGAACCGCCGGGATCGTCGTCCACCAGGCCATCCCCGGCGTCCCGCTGGGACTGGCGTTCAGCTGCCTGCTCACCGCCGTCCTGGGAACGTTCGCGGCCGCGCCGTTTGCGATGGTGCTGATGGCCGCGCTGCTGACGCGCGTGGGGCCATTGCAGACCTTCCCCATTCTGATCGCACTCGTCACCGCGTTCCTCAGCGCAGAGGGCGCAAACTACTTTCTGGCAAGCCGCAAGCAGCAGGCGCTCACGGGACGCTCGGGTCCTGGGCTCTGAACAGCAGGAGGTGCCAGCGATGCTTGTTGACCGCTGTAGCGAGGCCGGTGCGCTCGACCGGCTGGCCTCCAGGCGCGGGCCACCGGCTCGCCACGTTTGGGCTTCCCGGCTGAGCAGGCGTCTGAGCGAACCCCGTTCCGGCGGGTCCGATCAGGGCCTGGTGCTGCCAAGGTCGTCGGAGCGTCCGGCCTGTAGGCGCGACCATTGGGCGGTGGGGCGTCCGTTGGTGCGTAGATGGGACATGACTGGGGCCTGTGGCCAGCCGGCGGGCGAGTCCTCCCAGCTCTCCTGCCGGCCGTAGACGGTGAGGTCGAGCAGCCCGTAGCTGTAGTCCATCGCCTCGACGCCGCGGCGGGTGGTCCAGTAGGTCTCGAACACCCGCTCGCCGTCGCGCAGATAGCACACCACGTGCATTTTGCCGACCTGGCGTCCGACGAGCAGGGCATCGAGTGACTCCTCGGCCGAGTACCAGGGCATCTCCCACCCCATGAAGTCGCGGTAGCGGATGCTCTCCTCGTACGGGCCTTGGCAGAAGGTGGCGTAGGTGACGTCGCGGCGGTGCAGGTAGGAGAGCTCGCCGACCTGGGTCGTGTAGTGCGTGCAGCCCTCGCACTGCTCGGTGGCCGGGTGGCCGTTCCACCACATGAAGTAGTAGGCGATGAGCTGGCGGCGCCCCTCGAACGCGTCCAGTAGCGTGACCGGGCCGCGCGGACCGATCAACGGCAGACCCGGGTCCATCTCGACCATTCCCAGCCGGCGGCGGACCGCGGCGATCGCATCGCCCTCGCGCGTGTGCGCCTTCTCGCGGACCCGCAACGCATCGAGCTCGCTCTGAAACGTGGCGCGGTCGACCACGACAGGGACCGCCCCCGTGTCGGTCACGTCCGTTGCTGGTGGCCCGAGCTCGTTCGGTTCGTCGTTCATCGCTACCTCGATTCGCTCGCTGATGGTCGCTCAGATGTTTTCACGAACGGCCGTAGGCGCCCACGCCACCGATGAGGTCACCCGGCCGGCACCGCTCACACTCTGACCGACTACGCCCACACAAACGGCGGGCAGTCCTCGGTCATCTCCCGTGCGAGCGGGATGGTCCGGATTTTGCGGAGTCATGCTGGTCACCCGAGCAGCACTGCCCGCCCCGGCTCGCGTGGGACCGTTTGATCGAAGCGCTCGCCGCGGCTGGGATGTTGTGAGTGAGGAGGAGCTCGTCCAGACGCCGCTCACGATGGAGCTCGACGACGAGGTCGTGGCCGCACTGGACGCGCCTCGGGAGCGCTCATAAGCGCGAGCGGGATCGCGAGGCCGGCCGAGCGGTTCACGGTGGCGATGCGCCGACCTGGTTGGACTGCGGGGCGTATCGAGCCGACGCGCGCGCCGAGCAGAGCCACCGTTTGGTCGAGGCTCTCCACGCGGAGGGCGAGACCCCAGAAGCGCGCGGGACGATCCTCCCCACCCAAACGCTGGACAACGTCTTCTGGTTCCTGGATCAGCTCGAGGATCTCGGCCCCGAGCCGGAAGAATGCTTGACGCGGCGCGCCGGCGGGAGTCGGCTGCTCGCGAATCCTGCGTATGTCCAACCCGGCGCGTTGGAGCGCGTGGACGCTGCGGTCCAAGGACGGCGAGGACGCCACGATGTGATCGATCGCGACCACGCCGTTCGGGTGGGTCGCGGCGGCGCGCGACGGTGGTGGTCGCTCGGAGATGGTCGTGGGCAGCCCGTCGAGCTCAGTGCTGACAACGTCGCGCAGCGACCAGCCGACGATACCCCGTGCAGAGGCGTCGGGCAGGAATCGCAGACGCACCTGGCCCAGCTCACAAAACCCGTCCGAGACTGTGAACCCGAGCTCCGCCCAGCGCTCGCGGTCATCGGCCACCAACAGTTCGTCGATCGTGGGAGCCGGCATTTCCCGAGCAGTATCGCCTAGCCTCACTCAACGAAGCGATGTGAGTCAGCCGTTTTATTACCTGAGAGGTAGTCGCGCGGCGCGTACCGGCGCTCGTCAAACCCCGCTTGGCTGCCGGCGTCATCGTGCGCGCGCACTATGCTCTTGAGCGACGATGATCGCCCGCTCGCCTGAGGCGCCGTCTGACGCGCTCGCCGCGGCGTCGCTGTCAGATGTCGAGCGTCGCATGGTGCGGCGCGTCCTCGCCCTGTTGCGCACAGAGCTCGGCGGGGATCTGCACGCTGTCTGGCTGTACGGCTCACGCGCGCGGGGACAGGCGCCACACCCCGAATCGGACATCGACCTGATGGCGATCGCCGACGGAGGCTCGGCGCGGTACGGGATGAAGGCGATCGAACTGGTCAATCAGGCAGCGGACGAGCAGGGACAGAGCCCGGCGTGGTACTCGCTGCAGCTCCACGACCCCGCCTGGGTGCGCGGCCGCCGCGAGATCCGCTCGTTCTTCATCCGAGAGGTCGACCGCGACAAGATCGTGCTCTACGGCGACGAGCTGCGATGAGCCCCAATGCGATTCGCTGCTGTGCGCCCCGCATGGAGAAGCGAGTGCTTCGCTACGCGATCTTTGCCGCCGCGCGTCGCACCAGCTCGATGATCTCGGGGGATGCCTTGGCCGGTGAGCCCGAGTCAAAAGGGGGCTGGGGGTCGTACTCGATCGCCAGTTGGATCGCTTGCGCGGCCTGCTCGCCGGCGATCCGCCCGGCGAGTGTCAGGGCCATGTCGATGCCCGCCGAGACACCCGCGGCAGTGATGATCTTGCCCTGCTCGACGACGCGGCGCTGCACCGGACACGCTCGGTAGCGCGCGAGCGTCTCGAGCTCCAGCCAGTGGGTGGTGGCCTGGATGCCATCGAGGATGCCGGCGGCAGCCAACAGCAGCGAGCCCGTGCACACCGACGTCGTCCATGCGCTGGTCTGGTGCGCGAGTCGCAGCCAGTTGAGCATTGTCTCGTCGTCCATCAGCGATCGCGTTCCAAGCCCTCCCGGCACGACCACCACCTCGGGGTCGGGCAGGTCGCCCAACGCGGTCTCGACGAGGAGCGTGAGGCTGCCGTTTTCGGTGCGCTTGGGTCCGGGCTCGGCGGCCAGGAAGCGCACCTCTGCTCCGGGTAGACGGGAGAGCACCTCGTAGGGACCGACGGCGTCGAGCGCGGTGAAACGCTCGAAGATGGGGATGGCGATTTTCAACTGGCTGCCCTCCTGATCGGGATGACGTCGGCCGCTTCGGCGGTCGGCGGATGAAAACGCGAGCGATACTCGGCCGGACTCACGCGCAGCCGGCGAGCGAACGAGCGACGCAGCGTCTCGACGGTGCCGAATCCGCAGCGGTGCACGATCTCCTGAAGCTGCAGGTCGGTTGTCTCCAGCAGCACTCGTGCCCGCTCCACGCGCAGCGACTCGACGTAGACGGCCGGGGTCATGCCGACCTCACGGGCGAACACCCGCGCGAAGTTGCGCGGGCTCATGAACGCACGCTCTGCCAGAGCGCAGACCGACAGGTCCTCGTCGAGGTGATCGGCGACCCACTCTTGGAGCTCGCGCAGCGACGGCCGTTGCGCGCTCTGACCGGCCAATCCGGCGCTGAACTGCGCCTGTCCGCCGGGCCGGCGTATGAACAGCACGAGCCCGCGCGCGACCTCGAGCGCCACACGACGGCCGAGATCCTCCTCGACCAGCGCCAGAGCCAAGTCGATACCGGCGGTGACCCCCGCGGAGGTGTAGACGTTGCCATCGCGGACATAGATCGGGTCGGGGTCGACCTCGACCTGCGGGTAACGGGCCGCCAGCTCCTGACAAGAAGCCCAGTGCGTAGTCGCGCGGCGCCCGTCCAGGAGACCCGCGCGCGCGAGCAGAAACGCTCCCGTACAGACCGAGGCGACACGGCGCGAGCGTTTCGCCGCGCCACGTATCCAGCCGACCAGTCGCTCGTCGTGCTCCGCCTCCATCACACCGAGGCCGCCAGCGACGATGAGCGTGTCGATCGCGCCCGGCAGGCGCCGCAGAGCCCGGTCGGGCGTCAACCGAAAGCCGCTCGACGTCGTGATCGGCGTCCCATCGCCCGTCGCGAGCACCACCGAATAAGCGTCGCCGGCGATGCGGTCAGCCAGTGAGAAGACCTCGCCGGGCCCGGTGACGTCGAGCGCCTGCACATCCGGGAACGCGACGATCAGGACCAGACGAGCAGAGCGGGACACGCGGATGATGATCGCCGGTCCTGCCCTTGTCTGCAATGACAACTACCGGACAGAACCTGCCACCAAACCGGCGTTCGACTACCTCAATCTCACCATCCAGTCTCCTCTGCCGAAACGACCCCTCCTGTATCCGGCGCCTGGCAGATAGCCCGACCATCCCACTAACTGAGGAGCTGGCTCGCTTACAGCACCCGCTCGTACACTCGGTAGCGGCGCTTGATCTCGCCGCCCATGCCTTCCATCGCGCGGTTCATCGGCTCATTGACCTCGAGGATCCAACCCATCTCCCCGCCCTTCTGCGGTGTGCGTTCGGCCGCGTCGTAGTGCATCTCATAGAAGCGCGCCGCCACACCCGTGTGCCGGTACTCGGGCTTGACCCCCAGTGCGAACACGCGCACCGCGTCGATCTTCGATTTCGCGCGCAGGGCAGTCAGCCAGCCAAACGGCAAGAGGCGACCGTTGAGCTTGGCCAGCACCTGGTTGAAGTCCGGCAACGTCAGCGCGGCGCCGACGACCTCGCCGGTGTCCTTCTTTTCGGCGACCATCGCCCAGTTCTCATCGAGCACCGGTTTGAGGTCCTTGGCGTAGTGGCGCACCTCATCCTCGTTCAACGGCACGAACCCCCAGTTGCGTTCCCACGCAGAGTTGTAGACCTCCAGGAACCTCGTGACCTCCTGCTGCAGATCCTTCTTGCGGAAGTTGCGACACACGATCCCGTGCTCGGACTCCAGCTTGTCGGCCATCTCCCAGATCGCCGGGTGCACCTTCTCGCGGCCGGTCACGTGCAGACTCCACATGTACAGGTCCATCGCCTTGTCCATCGCGATGTCCTGCTCGAACAGGCGCTGGTAATAGCGGTGGTGCCAGGGACAGAGGATGATCGGCGGGTACTCGTGGCCAGAGATCAACACACCGATCTCGTCGTTGGTCGTGAAGTCCATCGGACCGACCATGCGGTCGCGGTCGCGCTCGCGCAACCATGCCTCGGCGGCGCCGATCAACGCGCGGGCCGCCTCGGGATCGTCCTCGCACTCAAACCACCCGAACAGGCCCCACTCGTTGTCCTGGAACTCGTTGAAATTGTCGTCTACATGGGCGCTGATCCGTCCGACCGGCCGCCCATCGCGATAGGCCAGAAAGTACTGGGCCCGAGCGTGCTTGAAGAACGGGTTCTTGTCTTGGTCCAGCCGTTTCTTCACATCCATCAACAGCGGCGCCACCCAGTTCGGCTCCTCGCGGTACAGCCGCCACGGCAACTTCACAAACGTCCTCAACTCGCGCCGGTTCTGCACCGGCCTGATCTCCAACCCCATTGCCGCGACACCCTACATGCGGCCGGCCCACACCGGGCGATGCCGGGGGAGGCCCAACTCACAGCAGCAGCTTCCCCATCGGGCCGAAGGGGACGTGTCCTGCTCGTGGAAGTGGCTGGAGATGGCGCTGCTGATCGGCGTCAAGCCAGCCGTGTCAATCTAGGCCCAGGACGCGCGGCAAGTCGTCCAACGAGCGCAGGATCTGCGTTGCCCCGGCGGCGCGCAGCGCGTGCTCGTCGCTGTCCGCCGCCAGGCCCAGGGCGCACATGCCGGCCGAGACCGCCGCCGTGATTCCGGACGGAGTGTCCTCCACGACCACACAGTCAGACGGTTCAGCACCCATCGATGAGGCCGCGTGCAGGAAGACGTCGGGCGCCGGCTTGCCGTTAGCTACCGAGTAGCTCGAGAAACGCGCGGTCTCGGGAAAGAACCGGTCCAGTCCCGTCAGGCCAAGCGACAACGCGATCTTGGTGAGCTTGCCCTGGGACGCTACGCACACGGGAATGCCCGCCGCCGTGACCCGTCCTACCGTCTCGATCGCTCCAGCGACGGGTTCCAGTTCACGGTCGAACGCCGTGTCGCGCTCGGTCTCATAACGCGCAAGCCAGTCCTCTGGCAGCGAGCGGCCGAGCTGCTCCTCGGCTCGGGTGCGGATGTCGGCGAGCAGCATCCCCTGATATTCGCGTCGTGACTGCGCAAGGGTCGTGGGCAGGCCCTCAGCGCTCAGCATCTCGGCGAGCACGCGGTTTGAGATCGTCTCGCTGTCCACGAGCACACCGTCGCAGTCGAAGATGACCAGTCGTAGATCGCGCCACACCGCTGGCGACAATACCTGCCGGTGTAGGAGCCCAGCCACCGAGTCGATACGGCTCAGGCCGTGGAAGGTGGCCGTGCGCGCGCCGCGGGAAGGACCGCACCGAGTAGGCCACGCATGGTGGCGGTGAGGATCTTCACGTGGTCGAAGGATGCCCGCGGCGAGCGCCGATCGCAAACAGCGTGCGGAAAAAAGGCAATGGCCAGACCCAGACTCGAACTGGGGACACCACGATTTTCAGTCGTGTGCTCTACCAACTGAGCTATCTGGCCGTGTGCCGGACATTCTGCACGACGCCGTCCGGCGGCGCTACGACGGTGCTATGTCCAGCTGCCTCGGTACAGCTATACCTTGGTCGAATAGCTGCTCGAACCGTTACACGAGCTGCTGCTCGGAAAGGTCGAGGTGAGCGTACCGGACTCGTTGCCACCGGACGTGAACCGCCCGGTGATCTTGAGCGTCGCTCCCTTCTGGCCTTTCTTGGGCCCGACCGCGATGATCTGGACTCCGGTGCTGGTGAACGTACCAGACTTGCTGATCGTCGCGTTCTTGAACTTGATCGGCACCGCCGGACCGCCGCTGGAGCAGTAAGCCGGCAGGTTGTTGGTCTTCAAGCCGGTCACCTGCTTGCCGTTGGCGGAGACCTTGAACGACACCGTGTAAGACGTGCGCGGAGCGGCCAGCGTGCCTGTGTAAGACCCGCCCTTGACGACCGGCGACTTCGACTTGGCGGCCAGCGCGGCACCGGTAGCGCTCATCGCGAGCAACGCCGCGACGAGGACCGCGGAGAGGATGCGCTTCACCAGGACAATGCGCTTGTGAGATGTGGCCGGCATCGGGTTCCTTTCTGCTCCGTTCACGGGCGAGTGCCTCAGCTTACCGCTGCCGGCACGTTGCGAGCGGAGAGGCCCGCTGGCTACTGTCCGCCAGCCTCGAACTCTGCCACCAGCGCCTCGTAGGTCAGACGCAGGCCGTCCTGGATCGCAACCTCTGGCCGCCAGCCCAACTCTCGTTCGGCGCGACCCGCGTCCAGGCGGCTGTGCTGGAGCTCGCCTGGGCGCAGATCCTCCAGTTGTGGCTCGATCTCAACCCCCGCGACCGCGCTCAGCTCGCGCCAGATCGTGATCACGTCGGTCTCCACGCCGGTCGCCACGTTGAAGGTGCCCGCATGGCCCGCCGCCGCGCGCAGCGCGCTGACGACGTCGCCGACGTACACGTAGTCGCGCGTGGGCTTGCCGTGACCGTAGATCTTCGGGGACTCGCGCGTGTAGAGCTTGTGCGTGAAGATCGCCACCACCCCGGCCTCGCCGTGCGGGGATTGGCGCGGGCCGTACACATTGCCCAGGCGCGCCACCGTGTTTGGCACGCCGGTGGACAGACCCCAGGTCTTCACGTACGCCTCGCCCGCCCACTTCGAGGCGCCGTACGGACTGAGCGGCGCCGGCTCGCGCGTCTCGTCGGTCGGCATCGGCGCCTCGTCCCCGTACAGCGCCCCACCCGTCGAGGTGAACACGACCGGAGCGCCTGTGTCATTCGCCGCCGTGACGACGTTGAGCGTGCCCTTGACGTTGACATCGCAGTCGCGGCCGGGGTCCTGCACCGAGGCGGTCACGCTCGCCTGCGCCGCCAGGTGGTACACCGCCTGCGGGCGGACCTCCTCGATCAGCGTCCTGACGGCCGGTCCGTCGACGATGTCGAGCTCCACCAGCCGGGCCGCGTCGGCCACGCGGCTGGCCCTGCCCGAGGAGAGGTCGTCGATCACCGTCACGCCGTACCCGTCGGCCAGCAGCGAGTCGACCACGTGCGAGCCGATGAACCCGGCGCCGCCGGTCACGATTGCCTGCCTGTCCGCCATCGGGCGGGGAATCTACCTACCCGACGACCTGCGCGTCGGCGGCGCGCTCAGGGCGAGCACCGGCGGAGTCTGTGTCCTCGGCGAGGCCGGCGCGCTCCAGCAGAGCCTCCACGACCTCGATCGCCTCGTCGATCCGCGCCAGCGCGCCGGACTCGTCGTCTTCGCGTCCGAGCGTGTAGCGGCGCAGCGTGCCCAGCACGCGCCGCGCGATCCCGATCGCCGCCCGCTCGCGCTCTGAGTCGATCTCGCCCTGCTCGCGCAACTCCACCAGCCGACGCAGACCCGGTTCGATCACCTCGCCGGGCATGTCCACGGCCGCGATGCCGTCCTCGATCGCCTGCGCCACGGCGCCCTCGGCCATCTCCGCGTCCGCTCGCTGCAGCGCGGTGACAAACGCCTCCAGCGCGCCGTCGACCACAGCGGTGGGGTCGGCCCTGACCTGCTCGCGCGCGTCCGGGCCGGAGCTGCCGAGCACTTCCAAAAACGCGTCCAACAGCACCGGATCGAAATGCTTGCCGCGTTCGTCGCGCATCATCGCGACGGCCTCCTCGACCGCGAACGCCTTGCGATACACGCGGTCGGTCGTCAGCGCGTCGAACACGTCGGCGATCGCCACGATCCGCCCCTCGATCGGGATCTGCTCACCGCGCAGCCCGCGCGGATAGCCCGAGCCGTCCCACTTCTCGTGGTGGCTCAGCGCGATCGTCGCCGCCAGGTCGAGGATCGCCGAGCTCGAGCCTTTCAGCAGCCGGTGGCCCTCCTCGGCGTGGGTCTCGACGATGGCGCGCTCCTGCGCGGTCAGCTTGCCCGGCTTGAGCAGGATCGCGTCGGGGATCGCCACCTTGCCGACGTCGTGCAGGGGCGCGGCGTGCACCATGCGCGCGCACACCTCCTCCTCCATGCCGATCTGCTCGGCCAGCAGCGTCGAGAACCGCCCGATCCGCTCGATGTGCGCGCCCGTGTCCTCGTCGCGGAACTCGACCGCCATCGACAGCCGGCGCACGGTCTCGGCCTGGGCGATCTCGAGCTCTGTCAGCGCCCGACGCAACTCGCCCGAGCGCTCGCCGATCTCGCGCTCGAGCACCTCGCGGTGACGCTCGCCGGCGAGCCAGCCGACGAGGCCGGCGGACAGCGCCAGCACGACCACGCAGCCGGTCGCCACGGCCGGGCCGGCGGCCAGCACCGCACCCACGGCCGCCGCGCACGCGAGCGTCAGGCCCAGCGCCCAGCGCCATACCCGCGCCACCCCGCTCCCGGCCGATGGGATATCGGGTTGGGTCACTGGCTTGGTCGAGTCCGTGCTGTCGGGGTTTGTCTCGCGCACTGGTCCGGTCTCGCATTCGGCAAGTTGCGCATATCACTTGAGCACTGCATATAGGCTGTCGGCGCATCACCTACCCGGAGGATCTACTTATGACACTCGACCAGACCAAGATGGGCCGCGTGGTCGCCGAACAGATGGAGGCGCTGGAAGGCCGGTTTGACGACGACTGCGAGATCGGCGACGTCTGCACGATCGTCGAGGTCATCGGTCCGCACGGCTCGAGCGTCTCGGTGCGCTCGAGCGAAGCCCGTCCGCACACGACGATCGGCCTGCTGCGCATGGCCGAGGCGATGATGCTCGCCTCGATCGGCGGCGGCCGGGAGTTCGGCGAGGAGGACTAGCCCGACCGTTCGGCGGGGTCCCTCGGACTCCAGGCAGCGACGGATCGACTACGCCTCCGGCGCGGTGCTGCCACCGGAGGCGTTTGCGCAAGATGTCTCACGCGCCGTGAAGCGCAGCTCAGGTCATGCCGGGCAGCGCAGCGGCCAGTTCTTGTAGCCCTTTGCGTACTTCGGGTTGCCTTTGAACGTCAGGGTCAGCTTGGCGTACACGCGCAAACCCTTCGGACACGAGCGCGACCCCGCGGCGGCAACCGTCACGGGGTAGGTCACGGTTTTGCCGGCCGCGCAGTTCGGTTCGCAGGTATCGGTTTCGAACGTGCCCTTGGCCTTGGCGCTCGCGCCCCCAAAGCTCGACCAGGTGAGCTTGTTCAGGCGCGTGTTGCCGTCACCGCAGGTGAGCGTCACCTGCTTGGGCTTGCTGACGGCCTTGTTGCAGTTGGTGATCTTGACGGGCGCGGCCGCGGAGGCGACCGAGACGGCGACAGCGGCTGCGAGTACTCCGAGCATGAGCGTAAAGCGGATATGCGAGCGCATGGGCATCTACTCCTCCTGGAGAGCGAGGGCAACGTACTTGGTCTCCAAATACTCGCCGATCCCCTCGAATCCTCCCTCGCGCCCGAACCCCGACTGCTTGACCCCGCCGAATGGGGCGGCGGGATTGGAGACGATCCCCTGGTTGAGGCCGACCATGCCGGTCTCGATGCGCTCGCACACGCGCAGCGCCCGCTGCAGATCGCGGGTGTAGACGTAGGCGACCAGGCCGTACTCGGTGCGGTTGGCGGCCGCCACCGCCTGCTCCTCGCTGGCGAACGTGGCGATCGGCGCGACCGGGCCGAACACCTCCTCGGCCAGCACGCGCGCGTCCTCGGGCACATCGCTCAGCACGGTCGGCTCATAGAAATAGCCGCGCTCCTCGATCGCGTTGCCGCCGAGCGCCAGTCGCGCGCCCCGCGCGACCGCGTCCTCCACGAGCGCCGCCACCTTCTCGCGCTGGGCCGAGTCGATCAGCGGCCCCACATCCACGTCGGGATCGGTGCCCCGTCCCACCCGCAACGCGCGCATCCGCTCGGTCAGTCGTGCGGCGAACTCCTCGGCGAGCGACTCGTGCACATGGAAGCGGTTGGCGGCCGTGCAGGCCTCGCCGACGTTGCGCATCTTGGCGGTCATCGCCCCCTGCACCGCCGCGTCCAGGTCGGCGTCGGCGAACACGATGAACGGGGCGTTGCCACCGAGCTCCATCGACACTCGCAGCACCTGCTGTGCGGACTGTTCGATCAGCGTGCGTCCGACCTCGGTCGAGCCGGTGAACGACAGCTTGCGCGTGCGCGGATCCTTCAACAGCGGTTCGATCACCGCGCCCGAATGCCTGGCGGTGATCACGTTCAACACGCCCCCCGGCAGCCCCGCCTGCGTGAGAATCTCCGTCAGCGCCAACATCGACAGCGGCGTCTGCTGGGCGGGCTTGACGACCATCGTGCAGCCGGCGGCGATCGCCGGGGCGAGCTTGCGCGTGCCCATCGCCATCGGGAAGTTCCACGGCGTCACGAACACACACGGGCCCACCGGCTGGCGCATGGTCAGGATGCGCCCCGAGCCGGTCGTGTTGACCATGTAGCGGCCGTGCACGCGCACCGCCTCCTCTGAGAACCAGCGCATGAACTCGGCGGCATACGCGATCTCCGCGCGCGACTCGGCCAGCGCCTTACCCATCTCCAGCGTCATCACCAGCGCGAGCTCGTCGGTGCGCTCGATGAGCGCCTCGTACGCACGGCGCAGGATCTCGCCCCGCTCGCGCGGCGCGCTCGCCGCCCACTCGGCCTGCGCCTCCGCGGCGGCGTCGAGCGCCGCCAGCGCATCCTGTGGCTGCGCGTCGGCGACCTCGCACAACGTCCGCTCCGTCGCGGGATCCTCGACCGGCAGCGTCCCACCGCCACTGGCCGCACGCCACTGTCCGGCGATGTAAAGCTCGGTGGGAACCTGCTCGAGGACCGCCTGCTCGCTGTCTGACTCAGCCATCAAAGCTCCTTCCACGTGCCGATGAGGCCGTTAGCCGTGCAGTGCTTATGCCCGGCGAACATCTATCCGATTCAGGCGGTGTGCGAACCACCGCCAGCTCGATCATCCTCGCACTCGCGCTCGCCCTCTGCGCGGGCGTGGTGCCCACAGCTTCGGCAACCGTCGCCGCCCAGACGCTCGTGATCACAGGCGCCGGCGACGGCCATGGCGTGGGCATGAGCCAGGACGGAGCGCTCGGGTACGCCGAGCACGGCTATAGCGACCAGCAGATCCTCGCCCACTACTACACCGGCACAGCGATCGGGCAGGCGCCGGCAAACGCGATCGTGAAGGTGCTCGTGGGCTCCACGGTGCGCGACGTTCCACTCGAACAGTACGTCCGCGGGGTCGTCTCGGCCGAGATGCCCGCCAGCTGGCCGCTGGCGGCACTGGAGGCACAGGCGATCGCCAGCCGCACCTACGCGCTGACCGCCCACGCGGGCGGTTCTCGGTTCGATGTATACGCGGACACGCGCTCGCAGGTGTACCTGGGCAAGGCCGCGGAAACGGCCCAGACCAACGCCGCGGTCGTGGGCACCTCCGGGCAGATCGTGACCTACGACGGACAGCCGGCGATCACCTACTTCTTCGCCAGCTCCGGCGGTATGACCGAAGACGTGCAGAACGCGTGGCCCGGCTCCGAACCGCAGCCGTGGCTGGTAGGCGTACCCGATCCCTACGATGCCGGCGCGCAGTTCGACTGGCATCTGAGCATGACGTTCGCCACGGCGACCTCGCGCCTGCGCGGCCTGCTCGAGGGATCGCTGCGCGGTATCGAGGTGCTGCGACGCGGTGTCTCCCCGCGCATCCTGACCGCTGAGCTGGTCGGGTCCAAAGGCAACACCCAGGTAAGCGGCGACGAGCTTGCCGAACGGCTGGGGCTGCCGGACACGTGGGCTTACTTCAGCGTGAGCTCGGGCCAGGGTCAGACCAAACCCACACCGTCCAGCCCATCCCAGCCGGCCACGCCGCAGCCGAGCCCGGCGGGCGGCACCATTGCGGGGTAGATGCCCGCGCCCCTGCTGATCGCCGACGTCCCCTGGCTGCTGTACCGCTCCTACTTCGGTCTACCCAAATCGATCGTCGGCTCGGACGGGCGACCGGTGAATGCGCTGCTCGGCACGGTCAACGCGCTGCTGGCGGTGCTCGCCGAGCGCCCGGCGCGCGCCGTGGTCGCGTGCTTTGGCGCCGAGCAGGCCGCCTACCGCATGGAGCTCTATCCGCCCTACCACGCCCACCGCGAGCCGATGCCGGCCGAGCTTGCAGAGCAGTGGGCGCTGGCGCCGGGACTGCTGGCGAGTTTCGGGTGGCACGTGTTCGACGCGGGTACGCCGGACGCGGGCGAGCTGGAGGCCGACGACGCGATGTTCTCCTATGCGCACGCCGAGTCCGGGGCCGGCGGCCGAGCTTTGCTCCTGACCGCCGATCGCGATCTGTATCAGGCGGTCGACGAGCGTGTCTCGCTCGTCGAGTTCAAGCAGGGACACGTGGTCGGCGAGGTCGGTCCCGAGCAGGTGCGCGAGCGCTACCACGGGATCGGGCCGGAGCTCGTGCCCGACCTGATCGCGTTGCGCGGCGACCCCTCCGACGGGTTGCCCGGCGCGCCGGGCATAGGGGTCAAGCGGGCGGCGGAACTGCTGCTGCGCCACGGCTCGCTGGAGGGGGTCCTTACGGCGGCGCAATCCGATGACCGCGCGGCGCGCCCCCGGGCAAGCGCAACGCTGATCGAGCACGCCGAGCAGCTGCGAGCGTTCAAGGAGATCGCGACGCTCGTGCGCATGGACGTCCAGCGCCCGCCCGACCATGCGACCGACTACGCCGCCGGCGCCACGGCGGCACAGGAGCTTGGGATGAAGCGGCTGGCCGAGCGGCTGACGACTATGGCGTGAACTTCACCGTGAGCACATCGCCGTCGGCCATGACGTAATCGCGTCCCTCCACCCGCAGCGTGCCCCGTTCGCGGCCGCCCGCGTACCCGCCCGCGTCAACCAGCTCGCGCCAACCGATCACCTCCGCGCGCACGAACCCGCGCTGGATGTCGGTGTGGATCTCCCCGGCGGCGTGCCACGCGGTCAGACCCCGGCGCAGGTGCCAGGACTGCGCGGGCTTGGCCTCGCCGGCGGTAAAGAACGCGATCAGCCCGAGCAAGGCAAACGCCTCGCGCACCACCCGCTCCAGGGGCGTGCCGGAGTCCGCGCCATCCTGCCCACCCGCTCCACCCACTCCATCCGCTGCACCCTGTCCGCTGCTCCCGCCGATTCCCAACTCCGCGCGCATCGCCGCCGCATCGTCGTCGTCGAGCTCGGCCAGCTCGGACTCGATGCGGGCGCTGATCGCCACCGCTCGCGCCCCCTCGGCAGCGGCGTGGGCGGCGATCTCGGCTGGGACCTCGTCCGAGCCCTCGTCGACATTGACGACGAACAGCACGGGCTTGGCCGTCAGCGAGCCCAGATCGCGCGCGGCGTTGGGGGCCTCTTCGGGCACCGGCACGGTGCGCACCGCCCGGCCCGCCTGCAACGCGGTGATCGCCTCGCGCAGCCACGCCTCCTCGGCGATCGCCACACGGTCGCCTCCCCGCGCCTGTTTGGCCACGCGCTCGACCCGCCGCTCGGCCTGCTCGAGGTCGGCGAGCGCAAGCTCGGTCTCGATCGTGGCGATGTCCGCGAGCGGATCGACGCGGCCCTCCGGGTGCACGACCCCCTCGTCGGCGTGAGCGCGCACCACGTGCACGATCGCATCGGTCTCACGGATGTTCCCCAAAAACTTGTTCCCCAGCCCTTCGCCCTGGTGCGCGCCCGCGACCAGACCGGCGATGTCGTGGAAGTCGATCGTGTCCCACACGATCTCCGACGCTCCGACCGTCAGGGCCACCTCCTGCAGACGTTCGTCGTGCACGGGCACGACCGCCACGTTCGGCTCGATCGTCGTGAACGGGTAGTTGGCCGCCTCCGCGCCCGCGCTGGTGAGCGCGTTGAACAGCGAGGACTTGCCCGCGTTGGGCATGCCCACGATGCCGATGCGCATGCTCATCGCAGCCCTCGCGCGACCATCGACCCCAACGCCGCCCCGGCCAACACATCGGAGGGGTAGTGCACGCCCAGGTACAGTCGCGAAGCCGACAGGCCGGCCGCCAGCCCGTACAGCGCAGGCGCCGGCAGACCCAACCTCGCATACAGCCCCGCGGCCGCGAACGAGGTGGACGCGTGGGCGCTGGGAAAGCTCAGCCTCGTCGGCGTGCCGGTCAGCGGTGGTAGTCCTGCCAGCTCCGGGCGGCGGCGGCGGATCGCGAGCTTGAGCGCCGTGTTCAGCGCATACGTACCGGCCACGACGCCCAGCGCCCGCGCCCAGCGCTGCGCGCGCGGGCCATCGAGGGCGTACCCGACGGCCCCAATCACCAGCCACACCCCGCCGTGCTCGCCCAGCCGCGAGAACCCGGCCACCGCGCGCTCCACCCGCGGGCTGCCGTGCCCACGCGTGCGGGCCGCCCGCAGCAGCTGTTCGTCGAGTTTGAGAGCCACCTTGGCCCCGGCGTCCGGTGCCGGCGCCTTAGGCGCCAAAGCCCACGCGGGAGTCCTCGTCCTCCGCGCGCACGTACACGACCTGCCCGAGATATACCCGCACCGGGCCGTCCTCGCTCTCGAGCTCGTGCCAGCCTCCACCCTGCAGCGAGGAATAGAGCTCCTTCAGCTGAGCCTCGCTGACGCGCAGCCCGAGCACCTGCCCACCCTGAAACCCGATGCTGATGCGGCGCAGAACCGGCTTTGCACGCTCGGCCATCAGTGCGCTCCCGCGGCCGCGGCCGGTTGGACGATCTCAGTGAGCACGGCGCCGCTCGCGCGGGGGTGCATAAACGCCACACGCGAGCCGCGGATGCCGGTCCGCGGTTGCTCGTCGATCAGCTGGGCGCCGGCCTCGCGCAGCGCCGCGAGCGTCGCCTCGATGTCGGACACCTGGTAGGCGACGTGGTGCAGCCCCGGGCCGTGCTTGGCCATGAACCTGCCGACGGGCGTGTCGTCTGCGAGCGGCGCCAGCAGCTCGATGTGGCTCTCGCCGACGTCCAGCAGCACGGCCTCGACGCCCTGCTCGTTCACGATCTCGCGGTGGGCGACATCGAGCTTGAACAGGTCGCGGTAGACACCAAGCGAGGCGTCGATGTCCTGCACGGCGACGCCGACATGGTCGATGCGGTCGAACACGCCGCGCAGTCTATCGGCGGGGTTCGCTTTCGCCCGCAACTGGCGCACCCGCGGTGGAGGCAGGCACGGCGGTCGGGGGCTTGGCGATTGCCGCCGGGCCCACCGGGCGATCCTCGACCGCGCTGGCCGCCACCACGCGCAGGCCCACGCCCGGCGCACGCTCCAAGCGCGGGACGCCCGCCATGATCCGTTCGATCGCGTCACGGTCGAGCACCTCGTGTTCGAGCAGCTCGCCGGCGAGCGCGTCGAGCTCCGCTCTGTGCGCGAGCACCATCCGTTGGGCGGCTCGACGGGCCTCCTCGACCAGGTCCTGACGCTCCTCGTCGCGGATGCGCAGCGTCGTCTGCGAGAGCTCGACGTTGCCGTCGGGCGCCCGCCCACCCCCGGCGGTGCCCATCGCGTAATCGTGCACCATCGAGTGCGCGATCGAGGCCACCCGCCCGAGATCGTCCGACGCGCCGGTAGTCACCTGGCCGAACACGACCTGCTCGGCGGCGCGGCCGCCCAGCAAAACGGTCATGTAGTCGAGCAGCTCCTCGCGCGTCTTCAGGTAACGGTCCTCGGCCGGCAGGTTCAGCGTGTAGCCGAGCGCCCGCCCGCGCGGGACGATCGAGATGCGGTGCACGCGGTCGACGGAGGGCAGCAGCTCGCCGCACAGCGCATGCCCGGCCTCGTGGTAGGCGACGACACGCTTCTCGTGCGCGTTCAGCACCCGTCGCGACTGCACGCCGGCGATCACCCGCTCCAGAGCCGAATCGAAGTCGGCGTCCTCGATCGCCGAGGCCCGCCGGCGCGCGGCGAAGATCGCGGCCTCGTTGCAGATGTTGGCGAGGTCGGCGCCGGTCAGGCCGCTCGTCTGCTGGGCGACGAGCCCGAGGTTGACGCGGCCGAGCGGCTTGCCGCGGGTGTGGACGCGCAGCACCCCTTCGCGCCCGGCCACGTCGGGGGGCGCGACGAACACCTGGCGATCGAAGCGCCCGGGGCGCAGCAGCGCCGGGTCGAGCTTGTCCAGCAGATTGGAGGCGGCGATCACAACCAGGCGGCCGTTGCCGCCGGAGAAGCCGTCCATCTCGACCAGCAGCTGGTTGAGCGTCTGGTCCTTCTCGCCGGAGATATCGGCGCCGCGGCGCCCACCGACGGCGTCGAGCTCGTCGATGAAGATGATCGCCGGTTCGTGCTTGCGCGCGATCGCGAACAGCCGCCTGATGCGAGCGGCGCCCAGGCCGGCGAACATCTCCACGAACGCCGCCGCCGATTGGGCGAAGAACTGCGCGCCGGACTCGTTGGCCACGGCCTTGGCCAGCAGCGTCTTGCCGGTGCCGGGCGGTCCGTGCAGCAGTATGCCCTTTGGCACGCTCGCGCCGAGCGCGTGAAACCGCGCGGGGTCGCGCAGGAACTCGACGATCTCCTGCAGCTCGCCCTTGGCGTCGTCCACCCCGGCGATGTCCGCGAAGGAGACCGACTGCCCCGAGGCAGGCTTGATCTGCTGCGGCTTGACTTTGGGCATCACCTTCAACGTGCGCCACAGCACGAAGATCAGGACCGTGAAGAACACGATCATCAGCACGGGCTCCCACTCCAGCGCCCAGTTCTGGATTTCCTGTGCGATCGATATCGCGGTCACGGCCGTCATCGTCATCCTTGCCCTCTCCTAGCGCTCGTGCGCATGCCTCTCCTTGGCCATGTGTCTCCTGCGGTCCCTGCCCGAGCGCGGTGCGCCCTGCCATCCATTATGCGAAATGAACGCCGATCTGGCAAATGGGGCTTGCGCGCGACCGCCCAGCAGGGCCCAGCGCGGGTTCGGCTTCAGCCTGGCGCGCAGTTCGGCGTCAGCCCAGCACGCGCAATGCGAGGTCGCGGTAGAACTCAGCCGCGTAGGCCAGGTCGCGCACGTCGATGCGCTCGTCGGCGGCGTGCATCAGCGGGGCGGTCTGAAGCAGCGACTGGTGGCGTTGAGGAAAGAACCCGTAGGCGACGCAATCGGGAAACGCCGCTCGGAAGTGCTTGGAGTCGGTGAACCCGGGCAGGATCGTCGGCACCGCGCTCGCGCCCGGATCGCGCTCTGCCACCCATCGCGCGATCTCTCCCATCAGCGGCGTGTCCGCTGGCGAGCTGTTGCCGGGGATGCGCTCGGTGAACTCGATCTCAAACCCGCTCTCCTCGCCGCCGGCGGCGCCCCCCCTTGCGGCGCCGGCGGCGACCTTGGCCTCAGTTCCGTCTGCGACCCCCGCCACGGGCCCACGCCCCCCCTCCGGCCCGAGCACCTCCGCGATCGCCCGTCTGACCTCTGTCTCGCCGAGCCCGGGGGGCACGCGGCAGTCCACTTTGACAACCGTCCTCGACGGGATCACGTTGATCTTCTCCGACGCCTCGATCCGCGTGGGCGCGAACGTCACACCCAGCATCGGCTCGAACATCTGCGCCAGCCGCTCGTCCGTGGCGCGCAGTCGCGCGATCGAGCCCGCGGGATCGGCGGGGTCCTCGCCGATCGCGTGTAGAAACGCGCGCGGCACGTCGGTCAGCTCATACGAGGGCTGACGGGCGCCGAGACGCTGCAGCAGCGGCGCCATCTTCAAGAGCGCGTTCTCGCCCAGGTTCGGCATCGACGCGTGGGCGGCTACGCCCGTGGTCGTGATCGTGAAACGGTAGACGCCCTTCTCGGCACAGCACACCCCGTAGTAGCGCCGCGCGGGCGGGCCTCCATACTCGAACACACTGCCGGCGCCCTCGTTGACGAGCATGTCGCAGCGCACCAGCTCGGGATGCTCGCGCGTGATCCACTCCGCGCCCAGCGCCCCGCCGGTCTCCTCGTCGACGAGCGCGACGAGCAGCAGCTCCCCTCGGGCGGGGCGCCAGCCCGAACGCGCGAGCGCAGCCGCGGCGGCGACCTCGGCCGCGACCTGGGACTTCATGTCGATCGCGCCTCTGCCCCACAGGTAGCCGCCGGCGACATCGCCCGACCATGGATCGTGGGTCCACTCGCCCGGATCGGCCAGGACCGTGTCGACGTGGCCGAGGTAGCACAGCGTCGGACCGTCATCCGCACTGCCCCCGCCCTCCCGCGCGCGCAGCCGCGCCACCAGGTTCGGGCGCTCGGGCTCGGCCCCGATCAGCTCGCACTCGAATCCCGCCTGTGAAAGGAGTGCGGACAGGTATTCCTGCAGCGGGCGCTCGGCGCCCGGCGGGTTGACCGTGTCGAAGCGGATCAGATCGGCCAGCAGTCGTTGCGCCTCGGCGGCCAGGCCGTCCTGCGCGAGCACACCAGCCTGCGCGCCTGGGCCAGCGACTGAGCCGGAGTCATCGGCAGCTGGGTCAACGGCGCCGCTCACACCGGGATCGTACGCTCCCGCATCCGTCGCACGCTCGGCACTGCCTCGAGCAGTTCGCGCGTGTAGGGGTCTTGCGGGGCGGTGTAGAGCCGCTCGCCCCCCGCCAACTCGACGATGCGGCCCTCGCGCATGACCGCGACGCGATCGCACATGTGCCGGATCACCGACAGGTCGTGGGAGATGAACAGGAGCGTCAGGCCCAGACGCCGCTGCAGATCGGTGAGCAGATCGAGGATCTGCGCTTGGATCGATACGTCCAGGGCGGATACGGGCTCGTCGGCGATCAGCAGCCGTGGGCGTAACGCGAGCGCCCGCGCGATCCCGATGCGTTGGCGCTGGCCACCCGAGAATTCGTGCGGATAGCGTCCGGCGTGCTCGGGGCGCAGACCGACCATCTCGAGCAGCTCTGCCACCGTGCGGGCACGGGCGGCGCGGTCGGCGCTCAGGCCGTGGATCGCAAGCGGCTCCGCGAGGATCGCGCCGATCGTGCGGCGCGGGTTCAGCGAGGAGTAGGGGTCCTGGAAGACGATCTGCACCTCGCTCCTGAACCGCTTGAGCTCCGCGCGGCGCAGCGTGGTCACGTCGGCGCCGGCGAACCGCACCATGCCCGCGGTCGGCTCAAGCAGTCGGGCGATCAGCCGTGCGGTGGTGCTCTTGCCCGAGCCCGACTCGCCGACGATCCCAAACGTTTCGCCCTCGCGCACGTCGAAGGAGACGCCGTCCACCGCGCGCACCTCGCCGACTCGGCGGCTCAGCATCAGCCCGCGATCGATCGGAAACGCCTTGCGCAGGTCTTCTACGCGCAGCAGCGGCTCCTCGCTCGGGAACCGCGCGCGTGGGCGCGGGGCCGCTTCGAGGTTCTCGATCGCGCGCAGCAGACCGATCGTGTACGGGTGCTCGGGCGCCGCGAACACGCGGGCGGCCGGTCCGCGCTCGACGATCTGACCGGCGTGCATGACCGCGATCTCGTCGGCCATCTCGGCGACCACGCCGAGATCGTGGGAGACGAGCATCAGCGCCATCCCGCGTTCGCGTTGCAACCGGCGCAGCAGCTCGAGGATCTGGGCCTGCACGGTCACGTCGAGCGCGCTGGTGGGCTCATCGGCGATCAACAGCCGGGGATCGTTGGCGAGCGCCATCGCGATCATCACGCGCTGGCGCTGACCGCCGGAGAGCTCGTGCGGATAGGCGTCGACGCGCTTGCTCGCCCGCGCGATGCCCACGAGCTCGAGCAGCTCGATCGCCCGCGCCCGCGCGAGCGTCTTGGCCATGTCCTGGTGTGCCCTGATCGCCTCGGCGATCTGCGCGCCGACGCGGTACATCGGATGCAGCGAAGACAGCGGGTCCTGGAACACGATCGCGACATCCCGGCCCCGCAGGGCGCGCAGGCGACGCTCGTCGAGCGCCAGCAGGTCGGTCCCAGCGAAGTGCGCGCTGCCACTGACGTCCGCGTCGTCGAACCGCGTCAGCCCGAGCAGGCTGAGCGCCACCGTCGACTTGCCCGAGCCCGACTCGCCGACGACCCCGAGCGTGCGTCCTCGCGCGAGCTCGAACGAGACGCCGTCGACCGCTCGCACGTCTCCGTCTTCGCTGGGGTAGGACACGCGCAGGTCGCGCACCTGTAGCAGCGTTTCGGTCGCCGTCCCAGCCGTACGCGCGGAATCATCGCCGTCGTGACCCACGCCCGCCGCCGAGCCGCGCCGTGCCCTGAGCGAGGGCGTGCCGGTGTAGTTGATGTCCCGGCGGCCGGCGTCGTCGCGGCCGGCCTCCGGGGTGGAGAACGGCCTCATTTCCAACTCCCGGCCCTGCCAAGGCGCATCGTCTCGGGGGCCGGCTTGTTCGCCAAGGAGAAGATCACGAGAACCTCACTCTCGGATCGAGATAGGCATAGGCGATGTCAACGACGATGTTCGCGACGATGATGAAGGCCGCCGCCAACAGCACCGTGCCCTGAATGATCGGGAAGTCGGCGTGGGTGATCGCCTCGTAGTTCAGGCGCCCGACGCCGGGGATCTGAAAGACGGTCTCGACGAGGATGGCGCCGCCGAGCAGGACGCCGATGTCGAGTGCGAACATGGTCGCGATCGGGCCGATCGCCGCGCGTACGCCGTGGCGCAGGACCACGCGGCGCTCGGACAGGCCCTTGGCGCGCGCGGTGCGGACGAAGTCCTGGCCCATCGTGTCGATCAGGCTGCCGCGCATCACGCGCGCGTAGATGGCCGCGAAGCCGGCGGCGAGCACGAGCCAGGGCAGGACCAGCGAGGTGAACCACTTGGTGGGGTCGGCCGTCAGGCCGGTGTAGGCGCCGGCGCCGGGGAAGATGTGGATCTGGCCGATGTCGGCCGCGAACAGGTACAGCGCGATCAGCCCCAGCCAGTATTCCGGCGCGGAGATGAACAGCAGCGCGGCGCCCATCGTGGCGCGGTCGGAGCGGCTGCGCCGGCGCACGGCCGAGAGGATCCCGATCGGCAGCCCGATCGCCAGCCAGATGATCGCCGCGCCGATCGTCAGCGACAGGGTCGCGGGCAGGCGGTTGAAGATCAGGCTGCGCACCGACGCGCCCGAGTAGTAGCTGTAGCCGAGGTTGCCGTGCAGAAACAGTTCGCGCATGTACAGCCAGAACTGGTCGATCAAAGGCTTGTTCAGCCCGCGAGAAGCGCGGATGTCGGCGATCGCCTTGGGGCTGGCGTCGCGCCCGCCGAGCAACCGCGCCGGTTCGGCGGTGGGCAGGATGCGGAACAGGACGAACGTGAGCGCGGCCACCGCGATCAGCAGCAGCACGCCCCACAGGATCCGGCGGATGACGTAGCGAGTCATGGTGGCTCAGGGGTTGACGGAGAGGACGGGGAGGACGGGGTTGACGGGATTGATGGGGTTGACGGGATTGACGGGGTTAACGGGGAGGACGGGGAGGACGGCGTGGGAGGTTGGGCGATGTGAGATCGCGTCGTCGGGTGGCATGCGCATCGCTTCACTGGCGAAAACGATCGACCTCACCGCAGCGAGGTGAACGAGTAGTCCCAGGCGCCCCCGTTCCAGACGTCGCCCACACCCGCGACGTCGGAGGACTCGATGCGCGGTTCCTTGTCCCACGCGACCGGGATCGCGGCGGCGTCGGCGACCAGTTCGCGGTCGATCTGCGCCCATGCCTGCGCGCGCGCCTGCGTGCCGAGCACCAGTTCGGCCCCAGCCATGTGCCGGTCGATCGTGGGGTCGTCGACCTGGCCGTAGTTGTTGTTGTTGGTCGTTTCGATGTGCTGCCCGTTGAACGGCACGTCGAGCACAGCCTGCGGATCGCCGAAGTCCGCGACCCAGCCGACGTTCGGGCAGACGTCGATCTCTTCGGCGGGCGTGCCGCAGTAGCGTTCGTACATCACCGACTTTTCCACGAGGCTGAGCTTGGTGTGGAAGCCGAGGTTCTGCAGCGTCTGGTTGACGATTTCGGCTTCCTGCTGGTCGGGGCTGCCGGTCGCGCCGACGACCTGCACGGTCGCGCCGCCGGTGTACTTTCCCGAGGGGTAGCCCGCCGCGCGCATATAGGAGGCCGCTAGCGCCGTGTCGCCTTCGGGGTGCTCGTTGTAGTCGACCTTGGGACCGGCGAGCCCACCGGCCTCTTCGAAGCCGGGGATTTCGGGATAGATGAAGTGCGTGGCCACGTTGGTGACCAGTTCGCCCCCGCGGGCCTTGGTCATCGCGATGCGGTCGAGCGCCGCCCACAACGCCTTGCGCACGTCGATGTTGGCGAATGGGCCCTGGTGGTTGTTGACGGCGATGTAATTGCTGCCGGCGCCAGGAGAGATCTCGAGCTGCGAGCGGAAGTGTTCGTAGGCGAGCTGAACGATCGGCTGGGCGACTTCGTCGTTCTGGACCACGTGCGAGCCTTCCAGCACCTGCCGGCCGATCACGTTGGGGTCGCCGCCGATCTGGATGTCGATCTGGTTCAGGTAGGCCGGGCGGTAATCGGTGGAGGCGCGCCAGTTGGGGTTGCGCACGAGCGTGGCGGACTTGCCGACTTCATAGCCGACGCCGAGCACGCGCCCGGCGGAGTTCGACTTGAGCATGTAGGGGCCGGTCGCCACCAGATAGTTGCCGTATTCCGTCGGTTTGTGGGCGTCGTAGCGCTGCGCGAATTCCCTGGGCACCGGAGCGGTCAGCGGCAGCACGAGCGCCGCGGCGAAGATCGGGGCCTTGGGTTCGTCGAGGTGGAAGACGATCGTGTGGGCGTTGGGCGTGACGATGCCCGGGATCGGCCCGCCGTCGGCCTTTTCGGCCCCCACCAGCGAGCCGAAGTAGGTGGAGAAGTAGGGGTTGGCGACGTTGGGGTTGGCGCCGCGCTCGATCGCGTAGGCGACGTCGGCGGAGGTGACTTCGCGGTTGACCGGCGGGCTGAAGCGAACGCCCGAGCGGATGTGCACCGTGACCGTCTTGCGATCGGCCGAGATTTCCGGTGGACCGGAGGCCATATCGGGGACGGGCGCGGCGTAGGAGTCGGGCTTGTAGGAGTACAACGGCCGCTGAGTGGCGTAGACCACCTCGTAGTCGACCGACGAGTAGGCCTGGCCGGGGTCGAGGTGTTCGAAGTCCTCGTGGTTGAGCACGGTCAGCGTGCCGCCGCGGATGCCGCCCGAGAGCGACTCGACCTGCGGGGTGCGCACGCCTGGAGGCGCCTTGATCCCGTGCACGCCGGCGATCGCTTCCGAGCTCGAACTGCCGCACGCGGACACCCCCACTGTTGCGGCTAGCGCCAGCAGTGCTCCGGCCACCGGCACACCTGCCCTGCGAATCGCCTCGAACACCCTTGCCCCTCCTGTCGGTATGTGGATGCGCGCCTGCGCGCGGATCGCCCGGCTCATCGTCTGGTCATCCTCGGGTGCAGCGCGTCCTGCAATCCGTCGCCGAGCAGGTTGAACGCGAGCACGGTCAACAGCAGCGCGATACCGGGGAATGCCATGTACCACCAGGCGGTCTCGAAAGTGGGGGTGGCGGCGGCGAGCATCTGGCCCCAGCTGACGGTCGGCGGGCGCACGCCCACGCCCAGATAGGAGAGGGCCGCCTCCAGCAGGATGTTCTGGGGGATCAGGAGCGTGGAGTAGACGAGGATCGGGGCGAGGAGGTTGGGGAGGATCTCGCGTGTCATGATGCGCGCGCCGGAGGCGCCCTGGGCGCGAGCGGCGAGCACGAACTCCTGCTCGCGCAGAGACAGCACGTTGCCGCGCACGATCCGCGCGATGTACGTCCAGTTGACGAGGACGATCAGAAACAGGATCACGCCGAGACCCGACTGGATGTGCCCGCCCAGGCAGCCGCGCACCGCGCAGGCCGCGCCGAGACCGAGGCCGAGCATCAGAACGGGGATGGCAAGCACCAGATCCACGAGCCGGGACAGCAGCGTGTCCGCCCAACCGCGGTAGTAACCCGCCAGCAGTCCGACGGCCGTGCCGAGGATCGCGGCGATCGCGGTGCCGCCGATGCCGACGATCAGCGACACGCGCGCGCCGTAGATCACGCGCGAGGCGACGTCCTGACCGAGCGGGTCCACGCCGAACGGGTGTGCCGCGCTCGGGCCGAGCGGGCTGCCGAACGCGTTGGTGAGGTTGGGGTTTTGGACCGTTGGGCCGGGCAGCCCCAGCAGCGAGACGACGAGCGGCGCGGCGATAGCCACGACGATCAACACGAGCACGAACGCCAGCGAGGCGACCGCCACGCGATCTGAGCGAAACCGCCGCCAGAAAAGTTGCAACGGGGAGCGCGCCTCAGCGACGCGCAGACCGTCGCCACCGCCGAGATCGTCCAGATCGGCCGGCCCGTGAGAGTCGGGCAGCCCGAGATATGTGCCACCGCCGGCGCCGGCGACGCCGGGCAGCAATTGCTCTGCCGCACCCACGGTCACTTCTTGTCGCTCCTCATGTTTGGCCCCCGCCAGTCAGTCATGAATCACCGAGTTACAGGTTCGACACCTACTCATCGGCACCCTGCGTAAGAAAATGAGCAGCACCACAGCCCGCAGGCGGAATACTGGAGCGGTGGAGCGCCTCTTTGAGCAGGCCCAGCCCCCTCCGGTCGATGACAGCGACGGGACGCGCCCGCTGGCCGCGCGCATGCGCCCGCGCACGCTGGGCGAGCTGGTCGGCCAGGAGCACCTGCTGGGCTCCGGCTCGGCGCTGCGCACCGCGATCGAACAGGGGCGCCCGCACTCGATGGTGCTGTACGGACCGCCCGGTTCGGGAAAGACGACGCTCGCACGCATGCTCGCCTCGGGGTCGAGCGCCGCGTTTGAGGAGCTGAGCGCCGTGCAGGCCGGCCGCGCCGAGGTGCGCGCGGTGATCGAGCGGGCCCGCCATCGCCGCGCGCAGACGCCGGCGGTCCAGACCGTGCTGTTTCTCGATGAGATCCACCGCTTCAACAAGGCGCAGCAGGACACGCTGCTGCCGGCCGTCGAGGACGGCCTGATCGTGCTGATCGGCGCCACGACCGAGAACCCGGCATTCGAGGTGAACGGGGCGTTGCTCTCGCGCGTGCGCGTGTATGCGTTACAGGAGCTGAGCGCGCAGGACGTGGCCACGGTCCTGCGACGGGCGGTCGCCCAACAGGCAAGAACCGGCCCCAACGCGGGACCAGGCCCCGACGTACGGACCGTTCCGGACGCGGAAAGCGGCCTCGACGGGGGCCCTGACACGGGAGCAGACCCAGAAGTGCAGGAGGCGGCGATCGAGTTCTTGGCCGCGCGCAGCGGCGGGGACGCGCGCACCGCGCTGAACGCGCTCGAGCTGGCGATCGAGACCGCCCGCGAGCTGGGCGAGCCAAGCGTGGGCGTGGAGCGCGCGCAGGACGCGCTGCAGCGTCGGGCGGTGCTGTACGACAAAGGGGGAGACCGCCACTACGACTACATCTCCGCCTGGATCAAGGCCACGCGCGGCTCGGACCCGGATGCCTCGCTGTACTACCTGGCGGTGATGCTGGAGGGCGGCGAGGACCCGCGGTTCATCGCCCGGCGGATGGTGATCCTCGCCTCCGAGGACGTCGGCAACGCCGACCCAGCCGCACTGGGAGTGGCGGTCGCGGCGGCACAGGCGGTCGAGCACGTGGGCATGCCCGAGGCAAAATTCGCGCTCGCCCAAGCCGCGATCTATCTGGCGCTCGCGCCCAAGTCCAACGCCGCGGGCCGTGCGCTGGGCGCGGCCGCACAGCACGTGCGCGAGCACGGAGCGGCGCCCGTGCCGGGGTGGCTGCGGCCTGGCGCCCGTCCCGGGCAGAAAGTCGGCGGCTACGACTATCCGCACGACCACCCCGGCCAGGTCTCCCCGCAGGAGCTGATGCCCGAGGGAGCTGTGGGCGAGCGGTTCTACGCGCCTGGGCAGGCCGAAGCGGCGCTCGCGGCACGGTTGGAGGAAGTGCGCCGGCTGCGTGGGCGATAATCAGCGCCGTGGAGTCCCGCGACCCGGCAACCGGCGCTGTGCTCGGCGACCGTGACGGCGGAACGCTGACCGCTCGCGCCCCGGCGACCGGCACGGTGCTCGGCGAGGTACAGGCGACGCCGCCCGAGCAGATCGAGCAGGTCGTCGCGGGCGTCGCGCGGGTGCAGCCGCTGTGGGCGCTGCTGCGCGTGGTCGACCGCGCGCGGTACATGCGCCGCATGGCGCAGGCGATCGTCGACGAATACGACACGCTGCTCAAGGTCATCGCCCGCGAGCAGGGCCGCCCGCGTGCGGAGGTGGCGGCGCTCGAGCTGCTGAGCGCGATCGACGCGCTGCACTGGATCGCCCGCGAGGGGGCCGGCGTGCTGGGCTCCCGTCGCGTCGGCACGCACCGGTCGTTGACTCCGGGAACGCAAGCGCGGGTCGGGTATGAGCCGTTCGGGACGATCGGGGTGATCGGCGCCGGCAGCGCCCCGTTCGCACAGCCGCTCGGCCAAATCGCGGGGGGGCTGCTGGCCGGCAACGGAGTCGTGTTC
The DNA here is from genome assembly GCA_963702185.1 of uncultured Solirubrobacterales bacterium. GTDB lineage: Bacteria > Actinomycetota > Thermoleophilia > Solirubrobacterales > Solirubrobacteraceae > Palsa-744. The sequence continues at coordinate 1,428,826 of OY969723.1, read as the reverse complement.
AAGCCCGCACGCCGCGCGTGCCTGGCGGGCGAGGCGCTGATGGAAGTGCTGGGCCGGGCGGGGCTGCCCGAGGGTCTCGTGGCGATCGTCCACGGCGGCGCGCAGACCGGCGTCGCGCTCGCGCGCGCGCCCGGGGTGGGCAAGGTGCTGTTCACCGGCTCGCCCGCCGTCGGGCGCGCTGTCGCGCGCGAGTGTGTGTCGCGCGAGCGGGAGGTGACGGTCGAGCTGGGCGGCAAGGACGCGATGATCGTGCTCGCCGACGCAGACCTGTCGGGTGCGGTCGACGGCGCGCTGTGGGCCGGCTGCGCCGGGGCGGGCCAGGCGCGCGGAGCGGTCGAGCGGGTGTACGTGGCCCGGGAGCTGGCCGAGCCGTTCACCGCGGCGCTCGTCGCACGCGCGCGGGAGCTGCGCGTCGGCGATCCGGAGGACCCGTCGGTGCAGGTCGGCCCGCTGGCTTCGCGGCGGCGACTGGAGCACGTGTGCGGGCTGGTGGACGAGGCGGTCGCACAGGGGGCGCGACTGCGTTGCGGCGGGCCGCTCGAGCGGACGCCGCCGGGATGCTCACCGGCTGCCGCGTTCTATGCGCCCGCGGTCGTGACCGGCGCCGGCGGCGAGACCCGCCTGATGCGCGAGCCGATCGACGGGCCCGTGCTCGCGGTCGTGCCGGTCGACTCGGTGGAGGAGGCGATCGCGCGGGCAAACGACTGCGAGTACGGCTTGGGCGCCTCGATCTGGACCGACGATCGCTATCGCGGACTGCGCATCGCTCGCGAGCTGCGGGCGGGGATGGTGTGGTGCAACGATCACCTGCCCGGGCCGGCGCTCGCGCGGGGGCCGTGGGGCGCCGCGTCGGGAGCGGGGCTCGGCAAGACGCTCGGTGAGACCGGTCTGCGCGCGTGCGCGCAGGAGAAGCTGATCGCCTACCGCCCGCCGGGCCTGCGCGGGCTGTGGTGGGGGCCATACGATGAGACGACCGCCCGTGCGGCGCGGACGATGGCGAAGCTGCGCTCGGGCAGAGACGGCGATCGTGAGCGGGCATGGCGGCGGGGAGCGCCGGCGCTCGCGCGGGTGGGGGCGCGGATGCTGGGGCGGGGCGTGCCCCGGTAGGAGGTTGGCGCTGCCGCGCCAGTGTCGGTGGTGATCGTGATGGTGGTTTCCCGCTACCGGCAATACTATAGTATTAAAACGTCACCCGAGAACCGCCTCTAAACGACGTCAGTCGATACCATAGTTATCAAAGTTGGAAAAGTCTACACCACACGTCCCTCCTTTACAACGCCTTCACATCACCCCCGGCACCCCCATGGCGGCTACCCTGTGATCCATGCCCGCCCAGGCCTACGCCGGCAAGGAGTGCGTGTGCCAGCTGCGCAGAGGGATCTGCGACCAGTCGTGCGTGCAGGGGATGCTGGACACACCGTTCTACATCGCCTGCCTGCGTCTGTCGGGCCGGCGCTGCGTGGTCGTGGGCGGGGGAGAGGTGGGGCTCGAGAAGGTCGAGGGGCTGCTCGCCTGCGACGGGGAGGTCACACTGATCGCGCCCGAGGCAGTGGACGAGCTGGGAGGGCTCGCGCGGGAGGACTCGATTCGCTGGGAGCAGCGCGCCTACGCAGGGGCGGCAGACCTCGAGGGCGTGTTCATGGCGATCGCGGCGACGAACGACACCGACGTGAACATCGCCGTCTACGACGACGCCGAGCGCCGCGCGATGCTCGTCAACGTCGTCGACGTTCCGCCGCTGTGCAACTTCATATTGCCGGCGATCGTGCGCACCGGGCCGCTGGCGATCGCGATCTCGACGGCCGGGGCCTCGCCGGCGCTGGCCAAGCGGATGAAGCGCGAAATCACAGAGCTGTTCGGCGATGAGTACGCGCGGCTGGCGGTGCTGCTGAACGACGTGCGCGGGTGGGCCAAGGCGACGCTCCCCACCTACCAAGAGCGGCGGGACTTCTTCGAGTCGATCGTGGGCGGCGAGCCCGACCCGGTCGAGCTGCTGCGGGCGCACGCGTCGGATCCGCAGGCGGGGGAGGCGGCCGTCAGGGAGCTGATCGCGGCGTCCCAGGCCGAGCGGCAGACTGCGAGCGTGTGATCGAGCTCGACCGACTGCGACGCGACTACGGCGAACGCACCGCCCTACAGGACGTGACGCTGTCGGTGCCGCCGGGCGCAACGCTCGTGGTGTTCGGGCCCAACGGCGCCGGCAAGACGACGCTGCTGCGCATCCTCGCCACGCTGCTGCGCCCGCACTCCGGCGTAGCGCGCGTGCTGGGCTGCGAGCTGCCGGGCGAGGCATGGCGGGCGCGCGGGCGGATCGGGCTGCTGGGACACGAGCCGCTGCTGTACCGCGAGCTGACCGCGCGCGAGAACCTGCGCTACCACGCCCGTCTGCACGGCGTGCCGTTTCAGCGCGTGGATGAGCGCCTGAAGGCCGTGGCGATGGGCGCGCGCGCGGACGAGCCGCTGCGCACGCTCTCGCGCGGCATGATCCAGCGCGTGGCGGTCGCGCGGACGACGCTGCACAACCCGGAGCTGCTGCTACTGGACGAGCCCTACGCGAACCTCGACCCGGCGGCGGTCGATCTCATCGCGCCATTGATCGGCCCTTCGCACGATCCCGCCCATCCACGCACGCGCGTCGTGTGCAGCCACGACCCCGAGCGGGGCCTGGCCGAGGCCGACCTCGTGCTGGGGCTGCGCGCGGGACGAGTCGCGTTCGTCAGGCCGGCGGGCGAAGTCGACAGCAACGAGATCAGGAGGCTGTACAGATGAGCCCGTCTCACCAAATAGTCGACGAGGGAGAGCCACATGTGATTCTCCCCGGAGCGGCACATGTGCCGGCCGGAACAGCATCAGCTTCAAGAGATCATGTGACGGTCAAGACCTCCCGGGCAATCGCTGCGATCCTGCGCAAGGAGCTGTTGGTCGAGTTGCGCACGCTGGAGTCGGTCCCGGGGATGAGCCTGTTCGCGGTGAGCACGTTCGTCGTGTTCCATTTCGCCCTGAACCGCACGACGGTGTCCGGTGATCTGGCCGCAGGCGTCCTGTGGGTGACACTGCTGTTTGCGGCGATGCTCGGGGTCAACCGGCTGTTCGTAGCCGACGCCGAGCAGGGCGGATTCGACGGACTGCTGCTGGCGCCGATCGACCGCACCGCGCTGTTGATCGCAAAGGCGCTGACGCTCGGCGCCTATCTGGTCATGTTGGAGCTCGTCGCCGTGCCCGCGTTCGCGTTGCTGCTCTCACCGCCGCTCGGCACGGGACTGGGGGGGCTGGTGGCGGTGCTCGCGCTCGCCGACATCGGCCTGGCCGCGATCGGCACGTTGATCGCCGCGCTGGCGGTGCAAACGCGCGCGCGCGATCTGCTCGGCCCCCTGCTGGCGCTGCCGCTGCTCGTGCCGGTCGTGATCGGCGCCGCCCGCGCGAGCTCGCCGCTGCTGGCCGCGACGGCGGCCGGGGCGAGCGCGCATGCCGCCTGGCCCGCTACCCGCTGGCTGTTGCTGCTCGGGCTCTATGATTTGGTGTTCGGGCTGATTGCCTACGCCGTGTTCGACTTTTTGCTGGAGGATTGACGGCCGCCCCGGTCCCGCCACGCTCATGCCCCGCCCCACGCTCCGCACCCTGTCCGTCCTGACCGTGCTCGCATTCTGCGTGTACCTGCCACTCGTCTTCTTCTACGCCCCGATCGAAGCCGAAGAAGGGTTCGTGCAGAAGATCTTCTACCTGCACGTGCCGCTGGCGATCGTCACGCTGTGCGGCTTCGTGCTCGGTGGGCTGTTCGCGATCGCCCACCTGCGCACGCGCGACTCGGTGTGGGACCTGCGCTCCTACGTGGCGATCCACATGAGCCTGATCTTCGGCGTCGGCGTGCTGATCACCGGCTCGATCTGGGCGCACGCCTCGTGGGGACACTGGTGGGTGTGGAGCGAGCCGACGCTCGTGTCGTTTCTGATCGTGATGCTGCTGTACGCGACCTACCAGCCACTGCGCTTCGCGATCGAGGACCCCGAGCGCCAGGCCCGCTACGCGTCGGTGTTTGCGATCGTTGCCGGCGCGTTCGTGCCGATGAACTTCCTCGCAGTGCGCCTCTCCTCCTCCTACCTGCACCCCCGCGTGCTGGGCTCGAGCACCAACCTGCCGGCGCCCATGGGCTACACGTTTCTGGTATCGCTGCTCGCGATGGCGCTCCTGTTCGCGACGCTCTGCATGTATGAGCTTGCGGCCAAGCGCACGCGCATCCTGCTCAAATCGCGCAGCCGGATACTTGGCTACCAATGATCTTCTCCTCGACATTGCCCAACTCAAACGACGGGTACGTCGCCGCCGCCTACATCGTGTTCTTTGCGATCGTGCTCATCTACGTGGCGATCATGGCTGTGAGACTGGGCCGAGTCGAACGGCGGGTACGGGAACTGGGAGCGAAAGCGCGCGAGGCCGGCGAGCAATCTCAGTCCGAGCAGGAGCGCGAGACGGTATGAGCGAGCTGTTGGCGCTGGGGGTCTCGCACAAGACCGCCCCGGTGGCGCTGCGCGAACGGCTCGCGTTCAGCGAAGCTCAGGCGATCGAGTTCGCCGCCGGCGCGCTCGCCACCACCGAGGTGCGCGAGGCGGTCGTCATCTCCACCTGCAACCGCACCGAGGTCTACCTCGTCGTCGGCGACTCGGTGCGCGCCGAGGGGGACGTGCTCGGGTTGCTGGCCCAGCGCGCCGACATCCGCCCGACCGAGCTGGCCGAGGCGATCTACTGCCCCCGCAACTGCGACGCCGCACGCCACCTGTACCGCGTGACGGCGGGCCTGGAGTCGATGATCGTCGGCGAGGCTGAGATCCAGGGCCAGGTGCGCCGGGCGCACGAAGCCGCGCTGGGCGCCGGCCTGACCGGTCCGCTGTCCAATCGGCTGTTCTCGGCGGCGCTTATGACAGGCAAGCGCGTGCGCTCGGAGACCGCGATCGGAACGGGGCGCGCAAGCGTGCCATCGGTCGCCGTCGATCTCGCGCTGAGCGTGCTCGGCGGGACCCTGGCCGACCGCCACGTCGTGATCCTCGGAGCCGGGGAGACAAGTGAACTGACCGCGCGCGCGCTGTCCGAGCAGGGGGCGGGAACGATGTTCGTCGCCAACCGCCACGCCGACCGCGCGCTGAGCTTGGCCGAACGGTTTGGGGGATCTGTCGTCGGGCTGCACGACCTGCCCGAGCAGCTGGAGCGCGCGGACATCGTGTTGTCTTCGACCTCATCGCCGCACCCGATCGTCGGGCGCGATGAGCTCGCGGAGGTGATGCGCGCGCGCGCGGATCGCAACGTCCACCCATCCGGGACGGCTCCGCTGCTGCTGATCGACATCGCCGTCCCGCGCGACATCGATCCGCGTTGCGCCGAGCTTGCAGGCGTGAGCCTGTACGACATCGACGACCTGCAGGCCGTCGTTGCGCGCAACCTCGACTCGCGCGCCTCGGAGGTCCCGCGCGCGCAGGAGATCGTCGATGAGGAGATTCTGCGCTTCGCCCGCTGGCTCGGCCAGCTCGATGTGCTGCCCACGATCGGCGCGCTGCGCGAACACGGCGCCGCGCTGGTCGACCAGGTGCTGGCCGAGAACGACGGCCGCTGGGAGTCGGCCTCCCCGCGCGACCTCGCGCGCGTGGAGGCGATCGCCCGCGCGGTGGCCAGTCGCCTCTTGCACGAGCCCACGATCCGGTTGCGCAGCCACGGCGAGCGCGGCCACGCCACGATCGAGCTCGTGCGCGAGCTGTTCGGCCTGGGCGATGAGGAAGCCGCCGCGGACGCCGCCGCTGCGTCCGCTCAGGGTGAGGTGCCGGACAATGTGCGCCCACTCTCGCGCCGCAGTCGCGCCGGCGGCGCCGGCGCAGGCGCGTCCTGACGGGTAGAGCCCGACGATGGGCGGACTGCGCATCGGCACTCGCGGCAGCGCGCTCGCGCTCGCGCAGACCCGCACGATCGCCGCCGCGCTCACCGCCGCCGCCGGGCACCCCGATGTCGAGATCGTCCAGCTCACGACGAGCGGCGACCGCGGAGGCGGCGCAGACAAGTCGCGCTGGGTCGACACGATCGAGGCCACGCTGCTGGCCGGCGAGATCGACCTGGCGGTGCACTCGGCCAAGGACGTCCCCGGCGAGCCGGCCGACGGGCTGACCCTGCTGGGAGCCCCGCCGCGAGCCGACGCGCGTGACGTGCTGTGCGGCGCCGACTCGCTCGCCTCGCTGCCGACCGAGGCCCGTGTGGGCACCAGCAGCCTACGCCGGGCCGCTCAGCTTCACGCGCTGCGCGAGGATCTCGACGTGGTCGCGCTGGGCGGCAACATCGACACGCGGCTGCGGCGTCTTGCCGAGGGCGGTTTCGACGCCATCGTGCTGGCCAGAGCGGGACTGGAACGGCTCGGCCGCGACACGGGAGCATTGCTCGACGAGCTGGTGCCGGCTCCCGGCCAGGGAGCACTCGCGCTGGAGGCCCGTCTCGGAGACGACCGCGTGCAAGTGGCGGTCGCCGGCCTGATCGACCCCGACACGACCGCCTGCCTGCGAGCAGAGCGCGCGCTCGCGCGCGCTCTGGACGCGAGCTGCCACACACCCCTCGGCGCCCACGCGACGCCCGCTGGTTGCGGCTGCCTGCAGCTGCGGGCGTGGGTCGGCCTGCCCGACGGCTCGGCCTGGATCGCCGACGAGCTGGTCGGGGGCTTCTACGATCCCGACGCGCTCGGCGCCCGCGTGGCCGAGCGCATGAGCTTGGCAGGCGCCAGGGACCTGCTGGGAAACGCCGAGGCGATGGTGGGCGGTGTCTGAGCCGGCGAACGATCCGGGCATCGGCGATCGGGGCCGCGAGCACTCCCGCCGCGACGATGCGGGCCGCGAGCGAGGACACGGCGCGGATGGGGGCGGCCGTGTGTACCTCGTCGGCGCCGGGCCCGGCGACCCCGGTTTGCTGAGCACGCGTGCGCAAGAGCTGATCGCCGCCGCCGACGTCGTGCTGTACGACCGGCTGATCCCCGACGCCGCGCTCGCGGGCGCCCGCGCCGACGCCGAGCTGCTGTTCGTCGGCAAGGAGGGCGGCGGCGAGTCCGTCCCCCAGGAGCAGACCGAGCAGCTGCTGATCGCCCGCGCCCGGGCCGGGCTGAGCGTCGTACGGCTGAAGGGCGGCGACCCGTTCGTGTTCGGGCGCGGCGGCGAGGAGGCGCTCACGCTGCGCGCGGCCGGCATCCCGTTCGAGGTCGTGCCCGCCGTCACCGCCGGTGTGGCCGCCGCCGCGTACGCGGGCATTCCCGTCACCCACCGGGGGTTGGCCAGCGCGGTCGCGCTCGTGACCGGCCACGAGGACCCCGGCAAGCCCGAGACCGCACTCGACTGGGAGGCGCTGGCCGCGTTCCCGGGGACGCTCGTCTTCTATATGGGCGTGCGCCGCCTACCCGCGATCGCGCAGTCGCTGATCGCCGCCGGGCGCGCGGCGCGGGAGCCGGTGGCTATCGTCGAACGCGGCACGCTGCCCGGCCAGCGGACGGTCACAGGCACGCTTGCGACGATCGCCGAGGTGGCGGCGCACGCCGAGGTGCGCGCGCCCTCGATCGCGATCGTCGGCCCGGTGGTCTCGCTCGCGAGCGAGCTGTCGTGGCTGCCCGAGGGCGAGGCTGGCGGCAATGAGCACGCCGGGGATGAGCCCGGTGACGAGAAGCCCGGTGGAGGGACATCCACCGGCGAGTCGTCCACGACACCACCAGGGAACAATCCCTCACCCTATCTGGCGACGGACGACCTTTTGCCGACTGCGCCTCTCGCCGGAATCTCGGTCGCGGTCACGCGCGCGCGCGCGTCCGCCAGCGCTCTGGCGCAGCGACTGAGCGCGCTCGGCGCACGCGTGATCCAAGCGCCGGTCATCCGCACCGTCGCGCTCCCCGGGCCGGCGCCTGACCTTGCTCGGTACGACCTGCTGTGCCTGACCAGCCCCGTCGGGGTGCGTGAGCTGTTCGCGCGCCTGCGCACCGCGGGGCTGGACGCCCGCGCTCTGTCCGGCGCCCGCGTCGCCGCGATCGGCCCGGGGACCGCCGACGCGCTGCGCGCGCACGGTATCGCCGCTGACGTCATGCCCGAGCGCGCGGTCGCGGAGGGACTCGCCGAGGCGCTTGCCCGCATCGATCCGCCCGTGCGCCGGGCGCTGCTCGCCCGCGCGCGCGAGGGGCGCGAGGTGCTGCCCGACGCGTTGCGGGCACGCGGCGCGGAGGTCGAGGTGCTCGCGCTGTACGAGACGGTCGCCGAGCCGCTGTCCCCGCAGGCGTTGGCCGAGGCGCAGCAGGCCGACTACATCGCGTTCACCTCCGCCTCGACCGTGCGGCTGTTCCTCGCCGCGGCGGCCGCCAGCAGCGGGGATGGCGACGCTCACAGAGGCAAAAGCAGCGACAGCGGCGCTGACGTCGCCGAGACCAGGGATGCCTGGGCCGGCTCTGCCGAGGTCCGACTCTCGCAGTCGACCCGCATCGTCTCGATCGGGCCGATCACCAGCGAGGCGCTGCGCGAGCACGGGCTGGAGCCGCAAGTGGAGGCGGAAAGTCACGACATCGACGGGCTCGTGCAGGCGCTGCTCGCGGACGCGGAATCGCGTCGATCGCCCTGATTCGTGCCGTTCCCGGCGGCGTGAGTCGCCGACGTTGTCGAGCCGGCGCTACCGGTTCGTCGGCGAGCGCGCCCGCGTCCCTGACCCGACGGCATTCGCCAGCGCGCGCAAGATGCGGGCCCGGCGCTCAATAGCCCCGCGCGTCGGGTCGTCCGTGCCCAGCTCGCGCAGCATGTCGGCGTGAACCGCGAGCTGATCGCGCAGCGCCTCGCCGAGCGCCCAGCCGTGGACAGGCAGGTCGATCTCGCGCTCACGCGGCGGCGTGTCCCAGCCGATCTCATCGAGCAGCGCGCGCAGCGCGTCGAAGCGTTGCAGGTCGGCCCGGTCGCGCTCCGTCCGCTCGCGGTCGGCGGCCGTGCCGTCGCGATCGGCGATGCACCGGGCGAACGCGGCCAGCCGGCTGCGCAGACCGTCGCGCAGCGACTCGACCGCCTCGGCCAGGATATGCGCGGCGCCGGTCACGAGCGATCCCACCGTGTGCATGTACGCTGATTGTGCATGGGGAAACGACACCTTTCCCGTGCAGACCTCGGCGCCGGGTTACAGCCCGCGCCGGGGTCGCTTGTCGTGAGCGCCCACACCGTAGCGTGTAGCTCATAAGTATCAACACTTTACACAGAGTTGGCACAGAGTTGGCACGAAGTCGTCACACTTTTGCCGGAATCGATCGCTAGGCTAGGACCGACGCCGGAGACTGACTAACTTCTGTTTTTGGTCGCTCAGTTCTGCATTTTCCACACTATTGTTGTCTCGCTCCTATTTGCGGCCTTTTTGTTTTTTGGTGTTTTTTTGGGTGGACTTTGGTCTATATCTCTTCTTGGCGCGCGCATAGCACTCCAGCCGCTTCACCTTCCGCTTCTCGCGCCCGCACCGGGCGAGCGCTTTGCGCAGCTTCTGCGCCCGCGTGAGCGCCGTGGGCTTAGGCTTGGGTTCGCCCGGCGCCGGGAACGCGGTCGATCCCGGAACGAGATTCCCGCCACCGGTGAACGACTGGGAGCCCGGAGCAGAGAACACCGGCTCGGTGGACTGGGAGCCCTGGCAGGCTTCGCCCGCGCACGAGGGTTCGGCGGCCGGCGCGGGGAAGCCGCCGTCGATGCGGGCGTCGTAGACGTCGGCGAGTTCGTCGGTGTCCTGGCCGACGAGTTGGGTGTCGGTCGTGAAGAACACATCCGCGCCCGATGCCGACAACGAGGGGCTGCTACTCCCCACCAGGCCGCTGCGCGTGATGTCCGCGCCCGCGGGGTCCTGCCCGTCGGAGATCAGGCCGACGATCCCGTCGTGCCATAAATACGCATCGTTAGCGTGGTTGAGATCATCGGCCTGTAGCTGTTCGCTCGTGGTGAATAGTACATATTCGCCGTTTTCGCTGATCTGCCGTTGCAGGTCTTCCACGTCGGCGTGATCGCCGTATTCGACCAGCACCGAGTATCTCGCGTCGACGCCCGCGTTATCGCCTTCGTCGATGGGCGTGAATCCCGGTGCGGGGTGCGAAACCCACGCCAGCTCGCCTGTCCGAAAATCGTAGCGATACACAGCCGTGCCGCCGTTCGTGTCCGCCGGGTCCAGGTGCGCGTACGTGGTAAAGACCAAGTCTTCGCCGTCGGGCGTCGTCTGCGCCGGGAACGAGTTCGATTCACCTGCTGCGCTGCTCCACAAGGCCAGGTCGTTGACGGGAAAGATAAACCGACCGCCCTGCGTTTCCTGGTGCGTGAGAGAGTTGAGGTCGGTCCCACATCCAGCATCGCCAACCCCGCCGGATGCCTCCGGTCCAGAGCAGAGTTGCGCGACGAACCTGGTTTCGCCCGTGAGCGTGTCGAAAGCGTACAAGTTGTCAGCCCCCGCCCGCGCCGTCTGGCCGCTGCCGTTGGGCGTCGTCGTCAACAGACCCCGTGCGACGAAGTACACGTGCGAGCCGTCGGAGGAGATGCTGAGGACTCCCTGCACTTCAGCGCCCGCGCCTGGGGTCGGGTCGCCGGAGCCGCCACCCGAGACCTGCACGATGCGTTCGCCCGCCGGCTTGTCGAAGTCATACTCGTACAGGTCAGCGCTCGTGTCCGTATCGGCGTCAACGAGTTGCTGGGTGGTGGTGAAGAAGACCTTGGAGCCGTCGGTGGCGGCGCCCTGGAAGACTGCCGGCTGGGGCGTCGCGCTGCACGTCGCGCACTGCGATGGTTCGGGGTTTGACAGCGAGACTGTTTCATACCGTTCGCCGGGGAGTTCCACACGCGCATAGACCGTGGGCACGCCCCCGGTGGGGGTCGCGGTGAAGAACACCCTGGAGCCATCGGCGGAGATCGCGTGATAAATGGTCCCTTCCTGGCTAGGCCCGCCGATATACGTTGGATTTTCGGGACCGATCACGTTACCCGAGTCATCGACATCAACCAGATGCAGCACCGGCGTGCCGGTGCCGGCCCCCACGATCTCGTAGATGCCCGCGCCGCCCACGGCGCCGTCATATGTATCGGTGTCTGCTGGCAGCAAATGCACGCCGCGGCTGACCTGAAAGATGACGTGCGAGAGGTCACTCGAGGAGCCGATGCCGCCGGAGATCATCGAGCCGCCGTTGGCCGCTGGGGCGAGGTCGGTGTAGGCCGGTGTCGCCACCCACGAACCGTCGGCCTCGCGCACAGCACAGACCACCGCCGGTTGGCTCAGCGCAGCGCTCGAGCCGGGGGCTCCGCAGGCGATCTCGCTCGACAGATCCGGCGAGTAGTCGAGCTCGCCATTCTTGACCTGCGGGGGCTTGACCGTGATGCTTGCCGGCGGGTCTGCCGCCCGGGTCAGCCAGGACGAGCCCACGCGCTGAGACAAATACGGGTTGCCGGCCAAGGCTTCCAGAGCTTCGAAGCCCGCGAACGCGCCGAGCGAGGAGAAGCCGACCGCTTCGCCGTTGGGCGCGAGCGGCTCGGAATCAGCCAAGATCGCATCGTGGGCCTGCTTGTAGAGGGGGCTGACCATCTCATACGCGCGGCATTCGGGCAGACCGACGGAGTAGGGCTGCCCGGTCGTGGGGTTCACGTTGCTTTCACCGCGCACCTGTTCGTTGGGACAGCCTTCGCCTGCGGCGGCGCGCGCGGTTATCGGCGCGAGTCCCGCGAGAACCGTGAGCAGCAGCGCGCCGAGCAGGGCCGTAAGGAGAAGGGAGCGCGGGGTTTTGTCGATTGTCATGCTCACCGCTTCCTCGCGCGTTTGGTCGACCGCTTCTTCGACGTCCTGCCCTTTGCCTTGGGTCCGTATTGCCGGCGGGCCCGCTCTTCGCACGCCAGGCGCTCACGCCGCTTGCTTTTGTGCTTCGCCCGGCACGCGTGCAGAGCCCGCTCGAGCCGCTGCGCCCGCGTGAGCGGCTTGGACGCCTTGCAGCCGGTCACCGTGACCTTCGTGGTCTGCCTGATCTGCTTGCCGTTCTGAGCGGTGAGGATCGTCGGCATCGACAGACTCGCTTTGCCGCACAGGCTGAAGCGGTCCTCGGATGGCACGTTCGGCGTGAAGATGCCGTGAGGCCCCGCCGGCAGTTGGGCTTCAAAGCTCGTGAAGGGGGCGTCCGGAGCGGATTCGAAGCTCGAGTAGGTGATCCCGTGTTTGATGTCCGTCTTGCCGTCGAGCACCAGCTCGATCCCTTCCCCTTGGAGCACGAGCGCGACGTCGGGGAACGCGGCGCCACCGTGGGAGACGAGGTAGGCCGGCCCGCTGAGAGGGCTGTTCAGCAGCGGCGTGTGGATCGTCGCTTGGCCAATCGCCGACGCCTGCGGGCAGGCGGCGGGGTTGGCGGCGAATACCGCTTGAAGGCAGGCTTTGTTGAGCGTGCTGTCACGCGAGGACAGCGCCTTGGGCAGCTCCAGGTCGAGTTTCGCGATGTTCGCCTGACCAAGCCCGGGCGAGCGCAGATCGACGTCGAAGCTCGTGCCGTCGGCTTTGCTTCCGTGCCCCGCGACCGTCGCGGTGAGCTCGGGGGCAAACGGCAGGTCTCCACAGCCACCGACCTCATACGGCGTCGAGAGCGTCGCGCTCGCGCCCTGCGCAGCCGTGAGCGTCGCGCCCACCGACTGCTCCGCGCAGTCAGTCGGGTCGAGCACGAACCCCGGGCGGTTGACTTCGACATGGATCTCACGCAGCCGCAGCTGCACCCCGTCGACGTATTGTGGCAACGGGTCCGAGGCGATCGTGAGCGCCGCCGTGGCCTGGTTGACCGCGATCGACGCGCGGACCACGACGTTGCCGAGGTCGAACGGACCGGCGACCGCGGGCACGACGATCGAGAGGCCAAAGGGGTCGCCCTTGTACGGGCCGGTGAGGTAGACCCTGCCGCCGAGATAGAACGGGTGGGGTCCCGGGCCCGCGCCGACCGTCGTGGTCCCGATCTGGCTTTCCGGACCGCACGTGCCGGCGTTTGCCTGCGCTTCGGGGCACTGGGGAACTCCGGCGACCTTCCCCAGCAGTCCAGGAGGGGTCGTGACCGTCACGCCCGCGATGTCCTCTTCGCGGTCTTCACGCCCGAAGGTCACCGAGAACTGGCTCGACGCTCCCGCCGTGGGGGTCTGGCTGCCGGCGCTGAAGGACGGGGCGAACGGCAGGCTCGCCGGACAGGCGCCGCCGGCGCCGTTCCAGTCGACGTCAAACGACGAGGACGGGGTCGCGTCGGGCGTGCCCGAGATCGCTTCGTCGCCGGATAGCCCGCCCACCCCCGGAGCGCTCCACGGGGTCAGGTCGGTCGTGGTCGTGAACGTGCCACACGTCTGCGGGTTGGCCAGCGGCGCCCGCGCGCCGCCGGTGAAGGTGAGCAACAGTTCGCTGAACGGCAGCTGTGGCTGCTGCGTGAAGGTCGCCTGCAGCCGTCCCGTCGCCGGGTTGGCCGACACGTGGCCGGCGAGCTTGACGATCACGCCGCGTTCGGGTGAGCGCACCTGCAGGAACAGGCGGAAGACGCGACCCGCTTCGGCGTCGGCGCTATCGCACGGCGAGCATTCCGGTTCGCCCACGAACACCTGCCCTTCCAGCGGCTTTTCCAAGAGCGGTGTGACGACCTTCACCGTGCCGATCTGCGAGGCGAGCGGACAGGCGGCCGGTTCGGGCGGTTCGGCGGTGGAACCCAGGCCGAACCGCGCGTTGGAGCAGGCCTGCAGGCCGTCCGCCGCGGAGGGATCGACGGTTACGCCTTCCGGCAACGTCACGACCGCGTCCTCGAGCTCCGGCGTGGCGTCCGTGGCGTCTTCCTCGGGCTGGGGCACCTTCACATCGACTTCGTAGTCGGAGGGCTCATCGGCCTGCGTGGTGCCTCCTTCGGCTACCGGGCTCGGGTGCAGTTCGAGCGTGGGCTGGAAGCTCAACGCCCCGCAGCCGGTCAAGAGCGATTCGGCGTTGGGTTCCTCCCCCACCAGCTTCGTACCTGTGGGTACGGTCCTCGTGAGGTATTCCGCGGGGTCCTCGTAGCTGTCGACGCGCAGGGTGCTCAGCGGCGCCGGCGCGGCGCAGTCGACTGGGAGGGTGAGAAACGGGGTGGAGCCGGTGCCGGCGAGGCCGCATGAGAAGACCAAGCCACTTTGTGCGACGCCGTTCTCGCAGAGGGTCAGCCTTAGTGCCAGCGCCGTCGGCGAGTCCGGTGTCCCGTTGTCGCCGACAGTGATGCCGTAGTCGCCGTCGCTGCGCACCGACGCATCGAGCACAAACGCCTGCGTGCTGCTGATGAAGCCGAGCTCGGCTGGGTGCCCGGGAGCCGGCTGCAGGTCGTAGATCGGGCTATAGGAGTCCGGACCGTATCCCGGCCCGGCCTTGGGCGTTCCAAGGATCGCGATCTGGACAAACCCAACCTCCGTGTCCGTTGGACACGCCGAGGTCGAGATGCCGGTGGCTTTCTGGAACGCGCCCAGCGGGCACCGCGCGGCGGCCTGCGGATCTCCGACGAACCCCGGCGGCAGTTCCACCTGCACTTCCCGCGGGTCGCCCCCGGCGTTCTGCAGCTGGCCGTGGTCGTTCGTCGTAGAGTCGAACACGATCGTCGTGCTCGCCGCGAACGGGTGCCCGCCGGCCTGGGTGAAGGGTTCGCCGAGCGAGCCGGTCACGCTCGTGGTAAAGCTTTCGATTCCGAACGGCACTGCCGTGGTGATCGCGGTGGGATCGCTAACGCTTGCCGACGGCGCGCCGCCTCCTTCCACCGAGGCCGTGTTCGTCAAGCCGCCGCTCGGGGGCATGCCCAGGGTGGCTCCGTCATTGACATGGACATGCAGCGTGATTGGCGGGTAGGTCGCTGCCGGAGCCAGCGGGTCCGAGCGCGTGCACGTCGCGGCGCCGTTCCCGGCGGAGATCGTGCAATTCCAACCTGAACCAGACGCCTCTACTCCGGCATTTTCGCCGGCGAGCTCGATGCCGGGAGGCAGGTTGTCGGTGACTGTGACCTGGCCGGTGGTTTCGTTCCTTTCACCGCCGGCGGGAATCGTCGGAGGCGATGCGGTGTAGGGCGGATAGGCGATTTCCGGTTCGACGACGATCGGGTAGGTGGTTGCGGCGACGACGCTACCACCGGCGTTGGTGGCCGTTACCTGACACTGCAGGTCGGCGCTTTCGTCGGCCGCGGTGACTTCGTATTCGTCGCTTTCCGCGCCGGCGATCGTCACCCCGTTGCGCAGCCAGCGGTAGGCAAAGGCGGGGTCGCCTTCCCATTTCCCGGGAGCACAGGTCAACACGAAGCCGGCTTCGACGTAGCCTCCTTCGTATTCGGCCACTTCTGGACGCGCGGCCAGCACGGGGGGAGCCGTGGCGGGCACGGGGGCGACCGAGACGGCCGCGCTCGGCAGGGTGAGGGCGCCCCCGGCATTGGTGTCCGTCACCAGGCACTGGAGAGCTGCCCCTTCGTCAGCTGCGACGATCTGGTATTCGTCGCCTTCGGCTCCGGCGATCTCCGTGCCATTCCGCAGCCAGCGATACGTGAACGCTTCACCTTCATACCAGTTGCCAGGATCACACGACAGTGTCTGGCCGACATGTCTCGCGGCGCTTGGCTGGGGCGCCGTGTTCTTGACCGTGAGCGTGTAGGAGTCAAATCCGCTTTCGCAGGCAAAGGTCGTAGCGCTGCCCGTGTACGGATCGACTGTTCCTTCCGCGCCATACGGGTTTTCGTGCGTCATTTCCAGCGCGAGTTGTGGCGCCGCCCGCGCCGTTGCGGAAAGCGTCAGGGATACCAGCAGCAAAGCGGGAAAGACGACCAGCCGCCGGCGCCGTCCGCCGAAGATGCCGACCAGCGCCGCGTGAAACGGCCGAAATGGTATGCGGGTGCTGGCGCTCTCCATAGAGTCTGCGTCCAGCACCGGCAAACACATCGCCGGCTGATCCGCAGACCACCATCGTCATGCGCCCAGGCCAGTTCGTCCACCCCGCCTTTTTATATGACTATATACTCTATCTCGAAATACCAGATACACGGAGCGGGGCCGCGAGTGCTGCTCCGCGCGGCCCCGCTTGCGGGTTCATGCTTGCTTTGAACCCATATGATGCCTCTCTATCCGACTATGGATTGCGGACTTCGACGACCTCCCCACTGGGACCTTCGATGACGTCTTTGCCGGTCACGACACCTTCGGTGTCCGTCGAGCTGTTCGTCAGATGGCCGGATTTCGCGTCGAATTCGGCGTACGACGGGCTGTCGTTGATCCACTTTGGTTCCAAGCTGCCCGTATAGACGGCGGCCACGACCGTTGAGCACCGTATGGAAATTGCGATGCCGCTGATCTTGACCCGCGGTTCTCCGCCAACAGCTTCCGTGAGTTCGGTCGCCCATGGAATCCCTTCCGCGATGACTTCCGTTGTCGATTTTTCTGGGCAGATATTCCCGTCGCATTCGCTATTAGTGAATTCGGTGATTTCGTCTTTGCCAGATTCGGTAGATTTGGTGTTCCAGATATTGCCTTTGTCGGTAGCGTTGCAGGTGACTTTCGCGTTAAGCGTCGCATCTGTCAGCGTCAACGTCCCGTGGCTTGTGACCGCCGTCTTTTTCACTTCTTTTTTGGCGTTTTCAAATGGAAGCCGCGTGCCGTTGACATACCAGTGCGGCTGAGCCTGCGCTAATGCCGGAACGGCGGCAACCGCGGCCATCACCATCAGCGGCGCGAACGCCGCATAGAGCTTCCTGGACATGAGCTATCCTTCCTGTGTTGTATCGATTGACGCCTCGGGGCGCCCGTCTTGTCAGAGGAGGCGCTCCGGGGCGATTGCTCTGCATTCCCGCCACTCCGGCGGCGAGACCAGCGGAAGGTAGCACCCAGTCGAACCGCCGTGTGGCCATACGGTTCCGATAGCCGAACCAGATGCCCCCATCTTCGCCCCCACCGGCCGGCCTGAGGTCTGTGTCAGAGCCCGAAAAGACGGGGAATCGGCGCGCGCGGCGGCCCTCACCGCCTGCTCCGGGTGGAGCTCCCGCGCAGACGAAATCTTTATCTTCAATGTCATCGCGCTGACATCCCGAGTCACCGTGCCCGCGCGCGGCGCTCGTGCAGCAGCCAGCCCTCGGGCATGCGGGAGACCTCCCCGTCCCGTTCCAGTCGGCCGAGCGCCCCGCTGATCGTGGGCCGGCGGGCCGCCACGAGCTCGCCGAGCACCTGCTGGGTGACTTTTGGGACCAGCACGCCGCCGGCTCGGGGACTGCCCCAGCGCACGGCCATGTGCCACAGCATCATCCGCACCCGTGCTTGCACCAGCGGCTGGTTGACGACCGCCAGCGCGAAGGCCAGGTGGCGAGAGCGCGCGGTCGAGCGCTCCAGCAGCCGGCCCTGGATCTGCGGGTAGGCGGCGATGCGCTGTGCGAAGCGGACGTCGAGGATCGCCAAGCGCGCGGGCGCGAGCACCCGCCAGCCCGAGCGACCGGCATGCGTGGCGACGGCGTCCTCGGGCTGCCACGGGCGCAGCAGATCGCCACGGCCAAGCAGCTCGGCGGCGGTGTGACCGTCGACCTCGACGTGCCTGCACAGCAGCCCCTCGAGCACGAGCAGCCCGACGCCCTGGCGCACCCGCTGCGGCCAGGCGATCTCGCGCCACTCCCCGCGCTCCACCACGATCGCCACGGCCCGCGCCCGCGCCGTGGCGATGGCAAGCTCAGCTAGGTCGAGATCCCCGCCGAGGTCGCGATCCTCGGCGAGCACGTGCACGACCGCGTTCGCACTGCGTCTCGGCATCGGTCCGACCTCCGGGCAGTTGGTCTTTCTAATTCCGTATGTCAGACTAGCAATGGAAAGATCGGACTTTCGTCGCGTCTCGGCCGGCGAGGCGTGGCTCGGTGGCGCACGCTCGCGGAAGCTGGCCGGCCCGCGGCGACCGGAGCGCCCGTCTATGACCCGCCCGCGACCGCGGGAGCGGACTCAGCGCGCGACGGCGGAAGCGCGAGCGGGGGCATTCCCGCCCGAGAGAGCGACATCGACGGCGGCCTCCGCCCCGATCGCCGGGGCAAGCGCCAGATAGGTGGCATAGCCGGCGAGCTTGGGGAGCTGTCGCGTGGCGCCACGGATGACCAGGTAGTGAACGACTCCCCAGATCGCACCGACGCTCGCCTGTAGCGACACCTCTCCAGATGTCTGTGAGCCGGGGGGCAGGCTGCGGGCGAGCAGATCGGCGAACCTGCCCAGCAGCTGTTCGCGACGGGCGATACCGGTCGATCCAAGGGCGAAGATCTCGACGAAGGCAACGCGAACGAGCACGGGATCGCTCGCGATGTAGTCCAGCAGCGCCGCCATCCCGCGATGCAGGCCGACAGCCCGACCGGGAGCCGTACGCGCGGCGCCGGCCGCGCATACGAGCGCCTGCAGTCCGAGCCGATCGAGCGCATCCAAAAAACACTGCTCTACGCCGGCATACAGTTCGTCGAATCTCGCTTCAGGGACTCCGGCGGCCCGCACGATCCGCGCCGGCGTCAGCCGCGCGTAGCCATCGGCGGCGGCGATCCGTGCGGTGGCGCGCAGGATACGCGCGTGCTCGTTCTCCACGCCCAGCGGCGGCGGCTTGCGCAGGGGCGTTTGGGCGTGCACCTTCACGGCGCCGGCCAGCGCGGGGAGAGCCGGCGAGCGAAATGACAGCGCCCAGGCCAGCAGCTCGTCGGCGAGGTCCGCCAGCTCCCGCTCCCGTCCGGCGAGCAGCCGCTGGCGCGTGATGCGCTCGACCCCGCAGACGATGCCCTTGGCGATAGGCGGCGGTAGCGCCACCCCATCCGGGGTCGCGTCGAAGCTCGCGCTCACAATCCGCTCGAAGATCAGTCGCGTGGCGCGCATCCGCTGGAGCGCGACCGGGCCGGCGCCGAACACCTCCACGAGCACGAGCCGGGCCGCGCGCGGCTCGCCGAGGACCTCCGCGGCGTAGGCGTCGAACGCGGCGCGCAGTTTCGCCTGCCAGGCGTCGTCGGCGCGATAGGCCGCGCCGATCCGCCGTACGCCGCGCTCGACGATCGCGTCATAGGCGGCGAGAAAGCAGCCCTGCTTGCGCTCGGGGTACTGCTCGTAGAAGGCTCGTTCGGAGACGCCCGCCAACTTGCAGACTTCGCGCACCGTGGTCTGGCGATACCCGTGCCGGGCGACCGCCTCGATCATCGCGCCCTGCATCCGCCGGCGCTGGTCGGCCGCCACCTGCGCTTTGCTCAGCCCGTTGGGGCCGCGCCGCCCGCAGGGCAGCTTTGGATACAGCGGCTCGATTTGGGTGGCCTCGAGCGTAGACGCGATCGGCGCGAGCTCCGACCCCGGCCCAGTCGTCGTTGACTGGAACCCGAGCCCGATCCGCGCGATCTCAGATCCCGGCCCAATCAGCGCGGCCTCGGGCTCAGGCGCGATCGGCATGACCTGAAGCTCGGGTCTCGGTCTGGCTCGGAGTTCGTGACATCAGACAATGCGCAGCAGGGTGTTTCCTGCAACCAATAGTTGCACAAGTGCTCACTACTGCACTCCACTGGCAGCCTTCGCGCCAAAGGAGCGGGCCACACATGGAAATCGGCAGCCACGTACGCGCCAAGCGCCGCGCCCTCGGGCTCAGCCAGTCCGAGCTCGCGCGAGAGCTGCGCATCAGCCACCAGCACATATCGCGGATCGAGCTCGGCGACGTGACGCCCTCGCTGGAGATGCTGGTCAAGCTCAGCGATCGGCTCGGCGTGAGCGTCGACTACCTGCTCAGCGGACACGAGCAGAGACCGCTCGACCCGGCCGGCGCGATCCGCTCCGAGCCACTGCTCGGCAAGACCGCCAAGCGCCATCTCGTCGGCCTGCTCGAAGAGCTGCGCACGCACAGCTCGGCAGACGCCTCCTAGCGAGGCGAGCAAGTGCGTAGGGTCTCCTGCGCATGTCCTCGTCGCTCGGCCATCCCCGCCTGCACCTACGCGTGACCGATTCGACCAACGACCGCGCGCGCGCGTTGACGCTCGCCGGGGCGCCCCACGGGACGCTCGTGACCGCCGCCGAACAGACCGCGGGACGGGGACGTCAGGGCCGGCGCTGGTCGGCGCCGGCCGGGCAGGCGCTGCTGTGCTCGCTGGTGCTCAGAGCCGAGCACGTTGGGGAGAGCGCGGGCCTGCCCCCACTGCTGTCGCTGATCGCGGCCGTGGCGGTGTGCGAGATCGTCGGCGAGCAGGCGATGGTGAAGTGGCCGAACGACATCGTAATCGTGCGCGCGCAGGACGACACCGCCCCACCCGGCCTGGCTAAGCTCGCGGGCATCCTCGTCGAGTCTCGTCCCCAGGAGGGCTGGGCGGTGCTGGGGATCGGGCTGAACGTGGCCGTTCGCCTGGATGAGCTGCCGGCCGATGTGCGGGCGGGCGCCGCCACGATGGGCGAGTCGCTTGCGGCGATCGAGCCAACACTGGTGCGACTGCTGGACGCCCTGGCACGCCGCCTGGGCGAGCCGGCCGAGAGCGTGCTCGATGCCTACCGCGCCAGGGACGCCCTCCGTGGGCGCGACGTCGCCTGGGGGCCGCCCGGCCCGCAGGGCCGGATCGGAAGCGGGCGCGCCGAGGGGATCGACGGGCGAGGTCGTCTGCTCGTCACCCTCGATGAGGGCGGGTCAATCGCCCTGGACGCCGGTGAGGTCCACCTGCGCCTGTGAGCCATCGGCCCCGTCCTGCGCGGGCGGCCGGCCGGTCCCAGCCACGGCCACGGTCCCACCCTCGATGGCCTCAGCGGCCGCGGTTTTCTTGCGTTTGCGACGGTTGTTGTTGCGCGCGCGGCGCTTGGGGAAGTTGCGCAGCAGCTCGCGGGCGAGCGCGGGGGGCTTGCGCGCCATGCGCGTGCGGGCGCCGCGCAGCGCCTCCTCGGCCTCCGGGGTGTGCGCGAGCGCGGCGGCCAATAGCGCCGCGGCCAGGCGGCGGTCCTGCTTGCGAGCCGCGTGGATCAGTCGCCGCGCGTTGCGCGCGTGGGCGTGTCCGGAGGAGTTGACGAGCAGTCCGAGCAGGCGCTTGGTCTCCGGCCAGCGCTGGACGGCGTACTCCTCGTGCACCTCGCGCGTGTACTCGGCCAGCCGCCAGATCCAGGCGTTGGCCTGGTCGCGCCGGCCGATGCGCCGCTCGACCAGCGCGCGCAGCATGATCTTGGTCGCCTCGCGGCGCTCCTCGCGCGGCCAGCCGCCGATGATGTCGATCGCGGTGTCAAACGCGTCGGGGTCACGCAGCGCGGCGACGTCGGCCAGCGCGCGCAGGCGCAGCTGGGAGTTGCGGTTGCGCTGCACGGCGGTGATCAGAAAGCGCGCGCGCAGCTCGCCGGTGCGATCGAAGTGCAGCATCGCCCGCGCGCGGCGCCAGCCGGCCGGGGTGACGCGCGCGCCGGCGAGCGCCGCCCACACGTGCTGCTCTCCGTAGTCCAGGTACTCGACGGCGATGCGCCACAGCTCGCGCTCGAACACGGCGAACCGCCGCTCCTCCTCCGCACACACCGGCAGCACCCGCCGCTCCACGCGCATGCGCCGCCCCCGCCCGCGCCGGACCGGTCCGACGACGATCGCCCCGCCCCGGTACACGTCGCGATCGAGCAGCGAGTGCAGCGTCACGACCGGGTCGTCGTTCTTGGTGGCGGGATCGACAAAGTCCACGACGAGCCCGGCCTCCTTGCCGGGGTGGCGGCGGGTTACGCGTCCGACGCGCTGCTGGTAGATGCGTTTGGAGGCCGTCGGCGCCAGATGCACGCATACCGTCGCCCGGGGCGAGTTCCAGCCCTCGGCCAGCAGCTGGGCGTTGATCAGCACGTCGATGTCCCCGCGCTCGTAGCGAGCGAGGATCTCCGCCAGCTCGCGCTTGGGCGTCTCCCCGGATACTCCCTGGGCCTTGATCCCTTCGGCGCGAAACGCTTCGGCGAGGTTGTAGGCGTGCTGGACGCCGGCCGCATACACGACGCCGGGAACGCCGTTGAAGCGTGCCTTGTACAGGTTTGCCGCGGCCATGTTGAACGGCTGCTGATCGAGCAGCGCGGCCAGCTCCTCCTGGTCGAACTCGGTGTCCACCTCGCCGCGCCTGAGCGGCACCTTGGCGATCGTGCGCACGCCGATGCCCGGGCGGATGCGCACGCAGCGCAGCGGCGCGATCACGCCACGCCGGGCGGCCTGGGCGAGATCGAAGCGCGAGGTCTGGGTCGGAAACAGGTCGGTGACGTGGCGTGCGATCAGCGCGCCCGTGGCGGTCATGCCGATGAAGATCGGACCGGTCCACTCGCGGATCGCGGCGCTCGTCTTCTCACCGAGCGCGGTGTGGGCCTCGTCGCAGATGACGATCGTGTAGGCGCTCGAGATCTTGCCGGCGTTGCGCACGAACCACTGGTAGGTCTCGACAGTGACCGGACCCTTGACCGAGTCCTCGCCCAGTAGCAGCGGGCGGGAGATGCGCGTGGAGTAGCCGCGCTCGCGCAGCTCGGAATGGAACTGGTCGACGAGGTTACGCCGATGGGTGAGGATCAGGACGCCACCGGTGCGCGAGGCCTCGACGAAGCCGAGCGCGGCCACGGTCTTTCCCGCGCCGGTCGCGTGCTCGAACCAGAACCGCTTGGCCGCGTTGGGGTCCTCCGGGCGATCGGCCAGCGAGTCCTCGTCCTCGCCCTCCTCGACCCAGTCGCGAGGCTCCTCGTCCTCGGCGCCATCCTCGAGCTCATCGCCCTCCGCGCCATCCTGCCCGGCTTGCGCGGCGTCATCGACGAGCAGATCATCCAGCAACTCGTCGTCTTCCTCGTCCTCGTCATC
Source organism: uncultured Solirubrobacterales bacterium (assembly GCA_963702185.1). Taxonomy (GTDB): domain Bacteria; phylum Actinomycetota; class Thermoleophilia; order Solirubrobacterales; family Solirubrobacteraceae; genus Palsa-744. The sequence continues at coordinate 1,406,041 of OY969723.1, read as the reverse complement.
CTCGTCGGGCGCGGCGCGGGGGACCGGCCCAAAGTCCTCGTCTTCTTCGTCCTCGTATTCCCCCGCATCGTCGTCCTCCTCGGCAGCGCTCGCGGCCGCCCCAGCCTGCCCGCCGTGGTCTGAGTCGCCATCCGCGGCCCCATCGTCGCGGGAGTCGGAATCGATGCCGTCCGGGCCGAGGATCGCGGCGGAGGCCAGCGCCTCGGGCGAGGCGTGGGACCGGCCGTTTGCGGCAGTGCCCGAACCGTTGCCGTTGCCGTTTCCACGCTGCGCCTCGGCGAGCAGCGCGGTGAGCGTGCCCGAGAGGGCGTCGACTTGGTGTGCGGACAGAACGGTGCCGTCGGCCAGGCGAGGCTCGTCCTCGGAGAGCAGCCGCTCGAGCCCCACCAGCAGCGAGTAGTCGCGCCGCCACTGCGTCGATGGATGACGGGCGCCTTCGTCGAGCTCTGCGAGCGCTTGGTCGAGCGCGCGCCGGCGGGGGGTGCCGCGCGCCAGCGCAACCGCCGGGTCCTCGCCGTCCAGCAGGAAACGATCGCGCACGAAGTCCTCCGCGCGGGCGATGTCGGCGGAAGTCGGAGTTGGCGCGGCCGCGAGGGCCACTGCAGTGGACTCGGCCATCTAGGGCTCTGGACTTCGGAGACGGAGTCCCCGCACGCGACCGGTACTCGGGCTTCGGCGGAGAACTCACAGCCGGCGCGTCGTTGGGCCGGCGAGACAGCCGAATACCGGACGTGGATTCGGCCTGATGTGGCTTCAGCATACAACACCGGGTGGCGGAATTGAAGGGGCGGTATCGAAGGGCAGTGGAGCGGTAGGATGGCGCGTGCCCGAGATCCGCATCGACCCGCTAAGCGGACACCGCACGATCGTCGCCGGCGAGCGCTCGCGGCGCCCGGGGGGGGAGCCTCGATGTGAGTCACCCGAGCCGATCGACCCCACGCGCGACCCGTTTGCCGAGGGGCACGAGGATCGCACGCCGCCGGAGGTGTACGCGCTGCGCCCTGGCGATGGGGCGCCGAACACGCCGGGATGGACTGTCAGGGTCGTGCCGAACCTGTATCCGGCGCTCGAGCCCGAGGGGGAGGCGGTCGAAGAGGCCGACGGGGATGAGCTGTTCATCTCGCGACCGGCACGCGGCGCCCACGAGGTGATCATCAACGGCCCACAGCCGGTGTGCTCGCTGGCGGAGCTGCCAGCGGAGCAGGTCGCGGCGGCCGTGGAGGTATGGCGCGCGCGTATGCGCGCGCACGAGAACGCCGCGTACGTGCAGCTGATCGTCAACGAGCGGCGCGAGGCCGGGGCGTCGCTTGCCCACACGCACGCGCAGATGTACGCGCTGGGATTCGTGCCCGCCGAGGTGGCGCGCGAGCGCGAGCGGGCGGGGGCGTACGCGACCCGCACGATGGGCCATAACCTGCTCGAGGACGTGATCGCCGAGGAGGTACGCCGCGGCGAGCGGATCGTGGCGATCGACTCCGAGGCGGTGCTGATCGCGCCGTTCGCCTCGCGGCTGCCGTTTCAGCTGATGCTCGCACCCCGCCACCCTCACGCGCGCTTTGAGACCGACACCGTCGGCGCCGGACTGCTGTATGAAGGATTGCGCCGGCTTGCGCGGCTGATGGGATCGAGCCCCCCGCTGAACATGTGGGTCAGGACCGCACCGCACGGGGTTCAGCAGTTCTGCTGGCGCATCGACATAGCACCCCGGCTGACACACCTGGCCGGCCTGGAGCTCTCGACAGGACTGAATCTGAACATCGTCGCGCCCGAGCACGCGGCGGAGCGGCTGAGAGAGATCTGAGCGACCATGGCTCCCGAGCGACGTGTCGTGCCGCGGTTCGCCGCCGAGCCCCCGCAGGAGGCGCTGCCATATGGGCGCTGGGCGCAGCGGCTGACGGCCGAGCTGTTGGGAGCGTGCCTGGCGCTGGAAGTGGAGGGCGCGGAGGGAGCGCAGCTGGGCGAGCCGGGCGAGATCTCGTGGTACCCGGAGCGGACATGGCACGGGTATACCTATGTGCCGGCCAGCACCCTCACCTCGCGCGGGTGCGAGCTGTTCGGATATGTGCGGTTCCGGCCGGCGGGGGAGGGTCGCGATCCGGAGGAGCTGAAGGCGTGGGCGGACTACACCGAGGAGACAGCCGAGCGCAACCCGGACTGGACGCTGGACCTGTGCGAGCAGACGATCGGCGCTTGGCGCGGGCACGCCGGCGCGGCCGCGGCGATGACGCTCGTATGGGGGCGCGCGCTGGTCGGTGGCGGGCGGGTGGCAACGGCCGAGCTCGGCGGACTGACGGTCGACCAGTGCGAGCTGGCCGAGGAGCGCTTCACGCTGATCGCGCCCGACGACTACCGCGGAGATCTGTTGGAGGTGGCGCTGTACGGCGGCCGCGGTCAGGAGCTCGCGCGGGAGTCTCTGTACGCGGGAGAGGACGATCCCGCGGACGGGAATGACGCGGCAGAGAATGAGGACGATGCGGATGACGTCCTGACGAGCGAGGATCATGGAGGTGAGTCGGACCAGAACGGGGGCAAGGAGGATCGATGACAGAAGCTGTTAGCGCGAAGGTCGCGCATCATGGTCCAGTAAGGACCGAGCACCACCTGGCGAAGGCACTGCACCCCACCCCGCGCGTGATCAAAGAGGCGATGGGGGAGGCCGAAGGGTTCAACGCGAAGTTCGCCGTACTGATCACCCGCCTCGTCGGCACCATGTGGTGCGCCTATCTGTTCGCCGCCATCGCCCTGATTGGCCTGGGCCCGGCGCTGAAGCCCGGAGGCGAGGGAATCATCGCGTGGATCGCCCAAACGTTCCTGCAGCTCGTCCTGCTCTCGGTGATCATGGTCGGGCAGACCGTGCAGAGCCTTGCCGCAGACGCGCGCGCGACGAACACGTTCAAAGACGCCGAGACGATCCTCGACCGCCTGGACCTGCACACGCAGGGCGGGCTGAAGGCGATCATGGATCGACTGGATGAGATCGCGCCGGTCGCGACGGCCGCGGGTGATCCAGGCGGAGAGAGCGGTTCCAGCGCCGCGGGCAAACCCGCGGGCGAGGGAGCTTGAGCGAGGCCACACCGGGCGCCGCAAAAGCCCTTATGGCTCTGGTGGGAGAGCCAGCTTGGCGCCGGGGTTGAGCAGGCCCCGGGGGTCGAACGCGCGCTTGATCTGTTCGTGCAGATCCACCGCACGCGGGTCCCACTGCTCGGCCAGGCGGCCGCGCTTGAGACGGCCGACGCCGTGCTCGGCGGCGATCGAGCCGCCTAGCGAGACCACCAGCTCGAGCAGCTGCTCGCCGACCGCGTGCGCCGCGCCGAGCTCACGCGGACTCGCGGGATCGACGAGCACGGTTGCGTGCACGTTGCCCTCGCCGCCATGTCCCCATGCGCACGACTCAAGCCCATGGCGAGCGGCGATCTCGGCGAACCGCTCCAGCCCCTCGCCCAGGCGCTCGACGGGAAACGCCACGTCCTCTGACACCTTGGCGCCACGCGCGGCGGTCACCACGCCGTTGAAACCATCGCGCCAGCGCCACAGCGCGGCCGCGTCGCCGGCCGGCTCGTGGATCGCGATCGCCGCTGGGCCGAGCAGCTCGATCAGCGCGCGGCGCTGAACGTCCACCTCAGCGCGACTGCCGTCGACCTCGACCAACAGCGCGAACCCGGCGCCGGGCGGAACTCCGTCGAGTGTGTCGCCCGCCATGCTCCCAGCACCCGGATATCCGCCCGCGACCAGCGCGAGCGTGGCGGCGTCCAGAAAGTCAAGCGCCGAGGGCCGCATGCCCGCGGCCATCACATCGAGCATCGCCGCGCAGCCGAGCGCGCGCGTGGGCAGGAAGGCGACGAGCACGGCCACAGACTCGGGTGCGGGCAGCAGGCGCAGCCGCACGGCGGTGATCACGCCGAGCGTTCCCTCCGAACCGACCAGCAGGCTCTTGAGGTCGTATCCCGCCACGTCCTTGGGCGGCCAGCCGCCCAGTCCGACCAGCTCGCCGGGCGCGAGCGCCACCTCCAGTCCGCTCACCCACGCGCCGGTGACGCCGTACTTCAGCGCGTGCGGGCCGCCGGCGTTGGTGGCGACGTTGCCGCCGATGTGCGACTGCTCGGCCGCGCCTGGGTCCGGTGCGAACATGAGCCCGTTCTCGCGCGCCAGCCGTTGGACATGGGCAGTGGTGACACCGGCCTCGACCTGCATCCGCCACAGCCCGGGCTCCAGCTCGCGTACGCGCGTAAGACGCTCGAGCGAACACACCACGCCGCCCTCGGCCGGCACCGCCCCGCCCGTCAGGCCGGTGCCGCCGCCGCGTGGCACGAGCGGCACGTCGTGCGCGTAGCACCAGGCGACAACGGCCGCCACCTCCTCGGCGCCGCCCGGCATCACGACCGCATCGGCGCGGCCGCTCAGCTCGGCGCGGCGCGAGGCATCTTGGTTGTAACGGGCCGCCGCCGGCTCGGCTCCGGCGAGCACGTGCGCGGAACCAACGATCCGGGCAAGCTCACTGTCAAGCGCCATGGCCCACATGGTCGCGCACTTGCGCGCAGCGGCACGCCTCCGAGCCAGTGCCCCCGCCAGGAGTCGAACCTGGATCTACCGCTTAGGAGATTGGCCCGGAGGAACGCCAGGGCGCCCGGAATCGCTGGCGTGGCAACGGATTCCGGCCGCTCGGCGTGTCGTCGGATGCGGCGGGATTGGGGAGGATTCGGCTTGGTTTGGGCACTGGAGAGGCGCCGGTGCCCAATGGATGCAGTCGGCGGCGCAGCTCAGGCGCCGTGGAGCGATCTGGCCGGGACCTCCAGGACGAGCCTGGGTTCCACCCGGTAGCACGGCGCTCGCGTCTGAGTTCCTTGCCTTAGCCACAGCCGCTCGGCTGCGAACTGCGAGACTACCGCGCCGCAATGACTGATCGTCCTGAAGAGCTCGAACTCGTCGACCGCTACCAGGTCGCGGCCGAATTCGCCCATCAATTCGCGTTCGACAGACATCGCAAGCTGGTCGAACTGGGCGCCGCTGACGACAACACCCGGACGCTGCTCGCGGAATCGGCCACCATCGCCCTGCAAGAAATCCCCGCGTTCGCCCGAGACTGGCGTCCTGTCGAGCGCGAATGGTTTGAGGTGGAGCTGCTCGACCCGGCCGAGCTCCCCCGCATGACCGAGGTCTTGAAGGCTCGCTTCGCCGAGCTCAGTCCGGTGTTCGAGGCGCTTCGTGCCCGTCAGGACAAGATCGTGGCCGAGCTGGTTGAGCTGCTCGACGAGGCTCGGCGAACCTGAACCACCCTTCCCACCCTCCCGGCCGAGGGACCCGTTCAGGCGGCTGCGAGGCGCTCTGTGGCTACGGTTTCGTAGTTCGCGGCCAGCGTCAGCAAGGCCTCGCGAGAGGCTTTGAATTCCCTCTGCTCCGCTTCCGCGCGGAGTCGGGCGGCTTCCGCTCTCATCTCCTCGGGAGTCTGGTTGCTCTCCAGAATGGACTTCTCGAGCCCGTCTATCAGCCACTGGTCCTCGGGTTTCAGCGTCGGCCAAGTCAGAGCTTTCATAACCCTCAGTGTACCGGCCGACAGGCCCGCGTCATAGACCGGGTCGCAGCCTCGGCCAGCCGCAACGCCCTCACCGCTACTCGGTCCAACCACCGATTGCGATGGCGCCGCCAGCGAGAAGCTCGGTCCAGTAGCAATGGGGTTTTGGTAGCGTTTAGGTAGCAGATGGGGCTTTCGGGCCTGCGCGGCATCCGGTCGTATAGTTCGTCGTCGCCAAGACCTGCCGATTACCAGGTTTTTCCGGTGATGCCCCCGCCAGGAGTCGAACCTGGATCTACCGCTTAGGAGGCGGTCGTCTTATCCATTGGACTACGAGGGCGCGCCGTCGGCGCGAGCGCCTGACACCTCGAAGGCTACAAGCGCAGCCTCGCGGGCCTCGGGTCCGCCCAACTCCTGGGCAACCCGTCGTGCGCTGACCTCCGCCCGCTCGGTCGTGCTGATCAGACCCAGCGCCAGGGCGACCGCTCCGCAGGCGGCGATGATCCACCAGGCTGCATGACTGGCCGCGACGAACCCCGGGCCGACCGCGAACGCTCCGCCGGCGGCGATCGCGCCGACAACCGCGACGCCCAGGGTCTGACCCACCTGACGCGAGGTCGAGGCTACGGCGGCGGCAACTCCCGCCTGCTCGGGGGGCATGCCCTGCACGGCGGTGTTGGTGATCGGCGGGTTGATCGTGCCGAAGCCGATCCCGAAGATGAAGTAGGCGGGCAGCAGCGACCACACCGGCGTATGCGGCCCCAGTCCTGTCATCAACAGGCCTCCGATCATGATCCCCGCGCCGCCGACGAGCAGGCTGATGCGCGGTCCGCGATGGCCGACCAGCCTGCCCGACAGCGGCGCGAACACGAGCGTCATGGCGGCGATCGGCAGCGTGAACAGCCCGGCGTCCAGGGCCGAGTAGCCACGGATCTCCTGCAGGTAGAGCGTGTTCAAGAACAGGAACCCGCCGAGCGCGGCAAACGCGCTGACCGCGATCACGCTCGCGCTGGAGAACGGCACGCTGCGGAAAAAACGCATTTCCAAGAGCGGCTGGGCTCTCCGCGACTCGTAAGCGACGAGCGCCGCCAGCGCAAACGCGGCCACCACAAACAGGACGACGCTCTGGGTCACGCCGCTGGAGGGGGCCTCGATGATCGCGTAGGTGAGCGAGCCGAGCAGGACGATCACGAGCGCCTGGCCGATCGGGTCGATGCGCCGAGGGTGCGGCGCGCGGGACTCGGGCACGAACCGCATCGTCAACGCCAGCGCCGCCAGCCCCACCGGGATGTTGATCCAGAACACCGACCGCCAGCCGGCCGATTGCACGAGGGCGCCGCCCAGCACCGGCCCCAGGGCGAGGCTGATGCCGACCGTCGCTCCCCACATGCCGATCGCCTGCGCCCGCTCGCGCGGATCGGTGAACACGTTGCGGATGATCGACATCGCCACCGGGTTGAGCATCGATCCGCCGATCGCCTGCAGCATCCTGAACACGATCAACCACCCCTGCGTGGGCGCGAGACTGCACAGCAGCGAGCCGAGCGTGAACAGCGCCAGCCCGAGCTCGAACACTCTGCGCCGTCCCAACCGGTCAGCCATCGAGCCCGACAGCATCAGCAGGCTGGCGAGCACGAGCGTGTACGCGTCGACCGTCCACTGCAGCTCTGAGACCGAAGAATGCAGCTCGCGACCGATCGAGGGCAGCGCGACGTTGACGATCGTGTTGTCCAACCCGACGATCAGCAGGCTCATGCAGCAGATCGCGAGCACGAGCTTGCGCCGAGCCGGCGGTGGTCGCGGTGGGGCGCTCGCCGACCTCACCCGCGGTCTGGACGCTCTGGATAGATCTCGTCGATCGTGCTCAGCGCCGTATACGGCGCATCCTCGCCGAGCTCGGCTGCGATCGCCTCGCCGCCACCGGCCAGCCGGTCGAGCACGCTCACAACCCCCGCCACCGTCAGGCCCTCCTCGCGCACACGGCGGATCGCCTCGATCGTCGACCCGCCGGTCGTGACCACGTCCTCCACCAGCAGGCACCGCTCGCCCTCAGCCAGCGCCGGCCCCTCGATCCAGCGTTGCAGCCCGTGGTCCTTGCGCTCTTTGCGCACGATGAACCCACGCGCGGGAGCGTCGGGCGCCGCCAGCGCGGCGCAGGCCACGGGGATCGCTGAGACCGGCACGCCCCCCACCGCGCTCGCCGCACAGGCCCGCGCCCGCTCTGCCACCAGCACACCGAGCGCCACGAACGCCTCGGGCAGCAGGATCGCGCGCTTGGCGTCCACGTAGTACTGAGCGACGCGACCGCTGGTCAACGTCACCTCCCCGATTACAAGCGCGTGCTCGCGCAGCAGCTCTACCAGCCGCTCACGGGCGCGGATCGGATCGCTCATACGTTCGGCCAGCGTGTCCATGCTCGGGTCTAATCTAGCCCGATGTCCTCGATCTCACTCCCATGACCCCCAAACCGGTCTCCTCGCTCGCGGGTCTGGCGCTGCTGGCCAGTCGCATCGCCTGCCTGATCGTGCTCGCCGCGTTCGTCGTGTTCGTCGTCAACCAGACGAGCTCCGCCTCGGTGCACCAACAGAACGAGCTGAACGGCTCGGCCGCGCCGGCGGGCGAACCGGCCGCGAGCGGCACGTCGGGCTCCTCAGCCGGCTCCCAGCACGAGAGCTCCCTGCACCGCAGGCTCGACGAAGCCGCCAACACTCTCACCTCGCCGTTTGCCGGCGTCGTGTCGGAATCGAGCGAATGGGTCACCCAACTCGTCAGAACGGGGCTCGCGCTGCTCGTCTACGGCCTCGGCGTCGCATTTCTTGTGCGTCTCGTCCGCGTGCGCGCATAGGCTCTCCGTGCCCGTACTCGCACTCAACCCCCGCGTGCCGAACTCGTGACCCAAGCGGCAGATCGGCAGGCGCCAATTTTGTCGACCGGCGTCCGCCCGCTCACTCTCAGTAGTACACGTCCACCGGCGTGCCGACACGCACCCACCGGTAAATCGCCGGCGCGTCGGGTATCGGCACGCGCAGACAGCCGTGGCTGGCGGCATACGTCGGGACTTCCGCGTATCCGTGGATCGCATACCCGCGGATGAAGTAGTTGGATTCGAACATACCCTCCGAGTTGAACCCCGGCGTCTTCAGATACACCCTGAACCGGCCGAGCACCGTCGGTGTGGAGGGCTTGCCCGAGCTCATCTCATAGATCTCGCGCACGCGCCCGCCCGGTTCGACCTCGGCCAGCACCTGCCTGCTCAGATCGGCCTCCACGTGGCGGCCGTCCCCCGGATAGCGCACGCGAAACCTGCCGGCCCCGCGGGCCAGTCGATCCCACACCTGCACTCCGGCGTCCGGCACACGCTGAAGGCCGGTCATCTTGCGATAGGCGATCAGCGCCCGTCCCGTGCCTTCGTCGAACACGCCGCTCAGCGGCACTGCGTAATGCAGCCCGTCGAGCTCGGCCTGCAGCAGCCGCACCGATTGGCTGCGCTCGCCCGGCGCCAGGTTCGCCGACACGTAGCGCACGCTTGCCGAGCTCGCGCTGAACGCGCCCTCCTGGGCGCTCGCCGCGTGCGCGGCGCGCGCCCGCACGAGCCCGGGCAGGCGACTGACATAGGAGACCTGAAACCGGCCGGCGCCGTTGCCGAGGGCCGTCACCGACACGTTGCTCGCCTGCACCTGGCGGCCATCGCGATACACACCGACCGTGACGGTCTGTCCGCCCACATACGGAGTGACCGTGCCACGCACCACGATTCGCCGGCCGACCAGCGCGAACTGCGGACTGCCGCCGACACGCTCGAGCGCCAAGCTGACCTTGCCCGCCGCGGGCGCCTGTGGAGCAGGTGGCTGAGGAGGCGGCGCCAGCATCGGCACGGTCAATGCTAGGCGGTGCGGGCGACGCTACGCGGCCGGGCCATGGCGAGGACGCCGAGGCGATTGTGGTGGCGCTGGGCCGTACGTGCGACACCAAGCGGCCGGGCGTGGCGAGGACGCCGGGACATGCGCAACCTCGAGGCCGAGGTCATCCGGTCGACACGAGCGCGGGCGACTCCGACCCGATCAACCCGATGCGCTTGGCCGCCAACACGAGCGCCCCGATCGCCGCCAGCGCCGCGACAATCAGCATCAGTCCCTGCCCCGCACTCCACCCCTCCAGCGCGGCGAACGCGAGTGAGTTGTTCAGCGAGTGCGTCACGATCCCCGGGTACAGCGAGCCGCTGTAGCGGTACAGCAAACACAGCCCGAACCCGAGCGTCGCCAGCGGCACGAGGTCGAGCGCCGGCGCCGAGGCGGCGTGCACGGCGCCGAACAGCAACCCGGTGACGATCGCCGCCAGCCACGTCCCGTGCCAGTTGCGCAGCGCGGTGAACATGTAACCGCGAAACAAAAACTCCTCGCAGATCGGGGCGATCACGCACGTCAACACCGCACTTAGCACCAGCAGCGAGGCGGCTTCGTTGGTGCCGAGCTGTTCGAGCACCTTCTCTTTGCCGGGGTTCACCAGCACCGACCACACGGCGCTGACGATCAGAAACGCGACGAGCAGCGCCACGATCAGTCCGGTGGCCGATTTCCAGCCCACACCCGGGCGGCGCAACCCGAACTGCCAGGCCCGCACCACCCGCCCGCCGAGGTGCGCGCAGTAGACGGAGGCCAACACGAACCCGACGTCCTGCACGATCGTGTCGGCGATCTCGATGCCAGGCGGGGTGTGTTCGCTCGTTATCTTCACACCGAGCGCGGCCGCCGGTATGTCGACGATCAGCCCCCCGACCGTCGCCAGCACGAGCCCGAGGATCAGCGCCAGCGGCGCCGTCCACGGCCGCCAGTCCATGTTTGGTGAGCGCCTCGAGTCGATCGCCCGTGCCACCTGCTCCATGGTCTGACTCACACCAGGCCCCTACGCCACCCAGTGCCAGGTGGCGAACTGGGCGGTAAAAAACATCATCAGCACGGCCGAGCCGACGAGCACCGGCAGGCGTATTCGTGGGTGCGCGGCCAGCCACACCGCCAGCGCCATGCCGAGCGGGAACAGCACGAGCAGAAACCGCGACAGCGACATCAACGGCTGAGACGCCACCGGGTAGGACAGCGGCAGCACGAGCGCGGCGAGCACGTACGCGCCATAGGCGAGCGGCAGCGCCCGCAACGCAACCACCAGCAACGGGATCGCTGCGAGCAGGAACGCGAACAGCATCAGGTTGTGGCCCGCGGCAATCGTCGGACTGCCGGTGGCGGCTTGGTAGTACACGTGCGCGCCGCCTGCAGCCAGCAGCTGGCGGACACCCGCAAACGCCGCCCGCGCGCCGTCCCATACACCGACGAACGGTCCGGCGAAGTGCCTGCCCCACGCGTTTTGACTGGAGAGCGGCGCCATCGGATCGCCGCCGTGCAGGCCGAGATAGGCCATGTACACGCCCATGCCGGCAGGCACCAGCGCGAGCCACAACACGTTCGCGCGCAGCCGGTACCGCGGACGCAAGCGACCGAACCAGCCCCGCCAGTCGTACTCGCCAGCACCACTGGGCCGACCTCGCCCGCCAACCTCGCCGGGGCCACCGGTCTCGCCAGACTCGCCACGCCCGCCGAGCGCCACATCGGGGATCCGGTCCTCGCGCGGGCCGTACAGGTACAAGAGCAGCGCGGGCACCAGCAACACGATGCCGGTGCTACGCGTGGCGGTGGCCAGCGCGCCGAGCACGCCCACCCACGCCCAGCGACCTTGACGTGCGCACCAGAACAGCCCGACCGACAGCGCCAGGTACAGCGACTCTGAGTAGACGGCCGAGAAGTAGAAGGCCATGGGCGCCAACGCCATCACCAGCACCGCCAGCCGCGCGACCGTGCCGGGGTCGAGATCCGTCATCCACCGCGCGGTCCGACCCCCGGGCGAGCGGCTCAGCTCCAGAACGCAAAGGCGGTGGATGCCGTACAGCGCCGCCGCCAGCGCCACCAGCGAGAACAGCACTCCCGCGAGCACCGGCGGGATACCGAGATCCGACAGCGCCCGCAGCCCCAGCGGATACAGCGGGAAGAACGCGTCGCGCGCGGAGGTGTAGGCGCCGAGATCGGGGCGGTAGCCGTAGCGGGCAATCACCAAATACCAGGCCGAGTCCCAGCGGGCGGCCGGGGCGGCCAGCAGATTGCCGAGCCAGCCAAACCCGCGAGTGACGCCGGGGGGATCAAACGCGCCGCGGGTCGGGCCGAATCCAAGCGTCGTCACGGTGCCAACGCCGGCGACCCAAACCAACAATCGCGAGACCCACAACGCGCGCCAGGTGTCGCGCAGGGCGGCCATCCTGGCTGGGTCCGCCCTGACCGCCGCCCACGGTCGCAGTCCCCGGGCGCGCAGAGCTGACGCTCGCGCGGAAGGAGCCTGCGAAACCGCGATCTCGGCCGTATCCGTGCTCATCGGTCGTTGCAGCCTAGACGGCGACCGCGATGCATGGGCCCGCCGGACTGGGCCAGGCCTGGCCGCAGGGGCGGTAATCTCGGCGAAGGCGAACGATGTCAAGGCAAGCAAGGCAACGGCGGCGGCGGCACAACCGCACCGGCCCCACACGCATCCTGCTCGTCGGCGGTGGCGTGCTGGCGGCGACGTTCGCGATCGGGACGATCGCCGCGGTGGCCTACGTGCTGCACGTGGTAGGCACAACGCCCAAGCTCGACGAACTGCACCCGGTCATCTCCGAGGGCGCCTCGCAGGTGTTCGCCGCCGACGGCACCCGCCTCGGGTTCATCCAGTCCGACGACCTGCGCAGTCCGGTCGGGTGGAGCGAAATCCCGAACGACCTGAAGAACGCGACGGTCGCGATCGAGGACCAGCGGTTCTACAAAGACGACGGCATCGACCCCACCGGCATCTTCCGGGCAGCCGTCAAGGATGCGGTCCACGGCCAGGCGCTGCAGGGCGCCTCGACGATCACGATGCAGTTGATGCGCAACCTGTACCTCGGCCAGGACGATCACACGCTGCGCCAAAAGATCATCGAGGCGAAGCTCGCGATCGAATACAACAAACACCACTCCAAGCGCTCGATTCTGACCAGTTACCTCAACAGCGTCCCCTACGGGACCGTCGGCGGGCAGACGGCCACCGGTGTGCAGGCCGCGGCGCGAATCTTCTTCGACAAGCCCGTCTCCCAACTCGACCTCGAGCAGTCCGCGCTGCTGGCCGGTCTGCCGCAGGCGCCGAGCGAATACAACCCGTTCCGCGACCCGCGCGCCGCGCGCGAACGCCGTAACGAGGTGCTGGCGAAGATGGCCGAACTGCACTACATAACCCCCGCGCAGGCATCCGCGACAGAGCGCGCGCCACTGCAGGTGCGCCTGGGAACGTTCTACACCCAACGCAGCGAACCGTTCTTCTTCGAATACGTGCGCGAACAGCTCGAACACCGGTACGGCAAACAGAAGATCGAACAGGGCGGGCTCAAGGTCTACACGACGATCGACCTGAACAAGCAGCGTCTCGCGCGCAAAGCGATCGCCGAAGTCCTCGACGAGCCCGAAGACCCGGCATCGGCGATCGTCACGATGGACCCCCACAACGGCTACATCGAAGCGATGGCCGAGTCCGAGTCCTACGAACAGTCGCAGTTCAACCTCGCCGCCGACGGCCACCGCCAGCCGGGATCGACGTTCAAGGCGATCGACCTCGCCGAGGCGCTCTCGCGGGGGATCGATCCGAACACGACCTACTACCTCTCCCACACCCTGGAGCCGGGTTGGCTGCCGGCGTATCCGACCTATGAAGTCAAGACGTTCGAGGGCACCTCGCTGAACAAGTCGATCAACCTCGTGCAGGCCACACTCACCTCCGACAACACCGTCTACGCCCAGCTGGCGGCCGACCTGGGCGAGAACACGATCACCGAAATGGCGCACAAGATGGGCGTCAAAACCCACCTCTCCAGCTACCCCGCCGAAGCCCTCGGCGGCCTCACCTACGGCGTGACACCGCTGGAAATGGCCGCCGTCTACTCGACGCTCGCCGACGGCGGCTGGCGCAACGCGCCGATCGCGATCACCAAGGTCGTGTTCCCCGACGGGCACGTCGATGAAAGTTGGGGCAAGCCCCACCGCGTCAAGGTGCTCTCCGACGGGATCACCTCAGAGGAGACGAGCATCCTGCACCAGAACGTCCTCAGCGGGACCGCCGTGCGCTCGGCGATCAGCTGCCCGACCGCCGCCAAGACGGGCACGACCACCGAACTGGTCGACGGCTGGCTCGACGGCTACACACCTCGCTATGCGACCGTCGTGTGGATGGGCTACCCCAACAAGCGGGTTCCGATGACCGACGTGCACGGCGAACCTCAGCAGGGCGGAGCGCTGCCGGCGCAGATCTGGAAAACGTACATGTCGGCTGTCACCGAAGGGGAACCGTGCGTGGAATTCCCCCAACCCACCGAACCGCTTTCCTACCAGCCGTTCTTCGGCCACTACGCCACCACCGGACGCTACGGCTCAGGTGAACAGACGGGCGAAGAATCCTTCGAACACGGAACGACACCCGGGGCCGGCCAGGGCACCGATCATGCGCACGCCCACCACGAATCGCCCGGCGCGACGCCCCGCGAAACCCCCGAAGCGCCGACCCCTGGGGCGGGCGCCCCGCGCGAACCTGCGACCCCGGCTCCGGCGACCGAACAACCCGCGCCGGCGACCGAACCCGAACGACACGCCGAACGGCACGCAGAACCTGAACAGCACGCTCCCGCCGCCACGCCGGCGCCGACCGGCGGCGCCGAACCCCGGCCGTGAGTCGCGGCTGGTAGGTTAGAAAGATGGCCAAGGAAGACAAGGTCGAATTCGAGGGCGAGGTGATCGAGGCGCTGCCCAACGCGATGTTCCGCGTCAAGCTCGACAACGATCACGTCGTGCTCGGGCACGTCGCCGGCAAGATGCGCCGCTTTCGCATCCGCATCCTCCCCGGAGACCGCGTCCGCTGCGAGCTCTCCCCCTACGATCTCGACCGCGCGCGAATCGTCTATCGCCACCGCTGAGAGGCAGCCGTTCCGCGGCGAACTTGTAATCGGCCATGCCCGAGCGCTCCCTGATCGACGCGATCGCGGCCACCGCCGTCTCGACGCGCGGCGAGAACAGGGGGCACAACCGAGGCGGACGGGTCCTGCGGGGGATCGGGGACGACGCGGCCGTCGTGCGAGCTGGAGGCGAGCTGTGCGTGACATCGGTCGACGCGATGGTGCAGGGCGTGCACTTTCGCCTGGACGACGACTCGGACATCCTGCGCGACGTCGGCTGGCGAGCGCTGGCGGGGGCGCTGTCGGACCTGGCGGCGATGGGCGTAGGACAAGCCGGCGAGGCGTACGTCGCGCTCGGCGTGAGCAGCGAGGTGGGCGAGGCCGGCGCGCTCGAGCTGATGCGGGGCCTTATGGAGCTGGCCGGTGAGACCGGAGTCGTGCTCGCGGGTGGCGACGTGGTCGCCGCGCCGGCCCTGATGGTGTCGGTGACCGTCGTCGGTTGGGCGCAGTCGGCGGATCGTCTGGTGGGGCGAGACGGGGCACGCGCGGGAGATCTCGTCGGGGTGACAGGCCCACTTGGAGGCCGGTCCCGGCGTCCCCGGCCGCGCCTGCGCGAGGGGCACGCGCTCGCCCGGGCCGGAGCCCACGCGATGATCGACATCTCCGATGGGCTCGCGACCGACGCTCGGCACATCGGCGAGGCAAGCGGGACATGTCTACAGATACAGCTGTCCGAACTGCCGCGCGCCGCCGGCGCCCAGAGCGCGGAGTGGGCCGCGACCGCCGGGGAAGACTACGAGCTGTGCGTCTGCGTCCCGACCGGCCTGCGCGCGCAGGCCGAGCAGGCGGTGGCCGAGGTCTCGGACGTCGGTCTTACGTGGATCGGCCGTGTCGAGGCTCCCGGAGGCGAGGGAGAGGCCGGCTGCCCGGGCGCGCGCCTGCTAGACGAGCGGGGCCGCGACGTGCGGCTTGATGGGTTCGAGCACCGCTGGTAGCGGCCGGCGACGGGGCCTCGCGCCGGGCAGCGGCGAGACGATCGGCTGGATCAGCGAGGGTTGGTAGACCCGTCCGCCCAGCCTGCGAGCGGCGCCGACGGGCAGCGTACGCGTCAGCCGCGCGTACACGAGCAGGCGGTGGGAGGCGCTGAACAACGGCGTGCAGGCGGACAGCACCAGGCGCGAGTAGCCGACCTGCGAGATCGCCGCGGACACATCGGTGGGCAGCACCACGCGCTGGCCGATCACCGTGTAGGTGAAGTGGGCGTAGGGCATGTACAGCATGATGTGGTTGCCGGGTGCCAGCAGGTTGATGTCGCGGAACGGCGCCAGCCAGGTCGTGCGGTGCCCGGCGATCGCGGTCGTGCCGGGCACGCCGGGGAACGGCGTTTCCGAGTAGACGCCGGGACCGCTCTCCAGTTCGGAGGTGCCGGTGCCCTTGACGACGACATAGCTGGCGTCGATCTCGGGGATGACGATCCTACCCACGGGGCCGCCGGAAGCGGCGTGGCGTTCGAGCTCGCGCGCCAGATAGGCGACCCGGCGGCGCTCGTCTGGCAGGCTGGCCAGCGCGCGCTGCTCAAGCGTTGTGGGGCGGGCGTGTTCGAGCGTGCGCAGGTCGCCGCCGAGACGGTCCTGGCGCAGCATCGCGTACAGCGCCGTGAGCGGCTCCTGCCACACGAGCGTCACGCCGGCGTCGATCAGCGCGAGCACGCCGAGCGCGATCAGCGCGTAGGCGAACGCGCGCAGCACACGACTTCTGGTGTGCGTCTCCGAGCGGGGGCGGCGAGGCGATCCGGGCGTGAGCAGCGCTTCGGACATTCGATGGCTGGCAGGTAGGAGGTTGTGAGGTTGGGGAGGGTGGTGGAGGTTGGAGGGTGGTGGAGGTTGGAGAGGGTGGTGGAGGGGTTGTGAAGAAAGGGTTGGGAGTTTGTAAAGAGGAGGGGTGGAGGTATATTTCCTCAAATTCGATAACTATAGTATCGACTTAGACGCTGTCCTAAGGGTCCGAAGGGTCCCGCCACCCGGTCAGGCGCTTTCCTTCTCATCTGCATATACGGCACCTATCGTCGCAGAGCCGACTCGGTTCCACCGAGTGAGCCTGGGCCGGCGTAGCGGAGCGGTCCACGGATCGTGATCTCCGCATGCTCGCCGGGGCCCACCGGCAACGGATCCGCCGGTGGTGTCAGGGCGACCGCCGCGACCGCGACCACGCCGCCCGCGGCGAGGCTCCACGACACCGCCGCGAGCACGCCGAGATGGCCCCCGGCGAACAGCAGCACGCCCATCCCCACCACCTGGCCGGGCCCGTAGCCGAGCTCGTGCGCATAGAACACGACGAGCAGGCCGAACGGCAGGAGCGCAAGCGCGATCAGCCCCAGGCCGGCAAGCGGACGGGGGCGTCGCTCGGGGGAGGCGATCGCCAGCCACAGGTGCAGTCCGGGCACCAGCAGCAGCGCCGCGTAGGGGTTGGCGCTCCATACCAGGCAGGCCAGCACGCCGAGCACGAGCAGCGCAGCGATCCCCGCCACCTCCCAGCCGGGAACCTGCGGAGTGGGCCGCACCGCCAGGCCGAGCCGGCGCACGAGCAGCGGCCATGCCAGCCACGCCAGCGCAAGCACCAGCGCGCAGACGATCGCGGCCGTGGCGATGCCCGCGCTGAACGGCAGCGCGCTCCCCGGCGCCGGGGCAAGCGGCGCCGCCGGCAGGACGCCGAGCGGACCGAGGAGCATCGCGAACAGCGCGCACGCCAGGAATGGCAGCCCGCAGGCGCACGCCCACGCTGTCCACCGCCCGAGCGGCTGACGGCGGCGGCGCGCACGGGCGAGCGCGTCGACGAGCACGGCCAGTGGCGGCAGCAGCAGCGTCGCCACGAGCAGGCGCAGAGCCCAGCCGGGCACGATCTGGCGTGAGAGCACGAGCCCTGTCTGGGGCGCCGACCCGACGTCCGGAGCGGCGTCCAGCGCGTCCACGGCGCTGAGCACGGCCTTGCCAAACCCTTCCATCCGTTCGGCGCTCACCGGCGCGCCCGCGGCGGGCCCGCGTTCGCCCGAGGTCTGTACGAGCACCGCGGGCGTGCCGGCAGCGTTCACCACGCCCTGTTCGCCGGCCGCCAGCGGAAACGCCAGGTGCGCGAGCTGGCCGATCGTCGAGGGTGTCGCCGGTCGCACGCCCGCTTCGCGTGTGATCGCGGCGGCGAGCGTACGCTGCAACTCATCGGAGGCGCTACCGTAACCGTCGGAGTAGGGCACGACCAGCGGTTCTTCTGAGGAGACTGCAGTCGAAGCGAGGTCTCCGAGCACGATCGCCGCATCGGCTTGCATGCCCGCGGCCGCACCGGTCGCGAACTGTGCGGCGCCACCGTCCCCGCCCGAGCCCCCGCTGGTGGACACGAGCACGATCGTGCGGTATGTCTCGCGCGAGGCGAACACGCGTGCCAGCTCCAGCAGCGCAGCGGTGCCCGACAGCTGAGCTTGCGAGCCGCGCTGGGCCGAGTCGCGGTGGGCGAGGATCACGATCGGGCTCTGCGCCGCCCGGCCCGGGCGTTGCGCGATCACCGTCTGCAGCGTCTGCTCGCCGTCGATCGTCTGCGCGCGCACGCGCGTCACGTGTACCGAGAACCCACCCCCGGCCGTTCCACCGAGACCTTCGATCGTGCTGGCCACGCGCCGGGCGAGCGCGTCATCGCCCGGGCTGCCCGGGCGGCGCTGTGGGAATTCGGCGGCCAGGCGCTGGAGTTCGCCAAACGCCTGCGCTCCGTCGAACGCATCGGGGGCGAGCGTCGAGGTCCGCGGGGCGGGGCGGGCGGTCAGCGAAAACGAGGCGATCGCCAACGCGATCGCAAACGGGACGAACGCCGCGCGGTAGATGCGGCCGTTGAGCATGTTCACCGCGCTAGAGGCTAACTCGCTTCGCGGTTGAGCTCGCCACGCGCGAGGGGCCGGCCCCAAGCCGCGTCCCGGGGCGCGGGCATGGCCGGCAACCGTCTCGGGTATCGTCCGCGCGTGCTCCAGCCCGTGGCCGTGGGACAAAAGACGCTTGCCGACTACACCCACATCTGCGGGCGTGAGCTGATCGAAGAGGTGCGCGAGCTGGCCGAGCCGCTGCGCGGGCAGCGGGTCGTGCACATATCCGCGACCGCGTTCGGGGGTGGGGTGTCGGAGATCCTGTACACGCTCGTGCCGCTGATGCGCGACGTCGGCCTGAACTGCGAGTGGCAGGTGATCTATGGGCGCGAGGAGTTCTTCAACGCGACCAAGCTGATGCACAACGCGCTGCAGGGCGCGCCCCAGGACCTCGACTCAGAGCAGTGGGCGACATGGCGGCGCTACAACGAGATGAACGCGCGCGAGCTCTCGGGTGGCTGGGACGTGTGCCTGGTGCACGACCCCCAACCCGCGGCGCTGTACAGCCTCGTGCCCGAGAAGGCCGCCGGCTGGGTGTGGCGCTGCCACATCGACCTATCCACCCCCAATCCACAGACGATCGCGCAGCTGCTGCCCTACATCGCCGACTATCCCCAGTCGCTGTTTCACATGCGCGAGTACGTGCCTGCAGGGATGGGCGGGCACGTCAACGTAGTGCCGCCGGCGATCGACCCGTTGACGCCCAAGAACATGGCGCTCTCGCCCGAGGACGCCTCGTTCGTGTGCGGCCAGTTCGGGATCGACGTCGACCGGCCGCTGATCTGCCAGGTCTCGCGCTTTGACCCGTGGAAGGACCCGCTCGGCGTGATCGACGCCTACCGCACGGTCAAGCAGACGCTGCCCGAGGTCCAACTCGCGCTCGTGGGCTCGATGGCCTCCGACGATCCGGAGGGCTGGGACTTCTTCAACGCGACGATCGCCCACGCCGACGGCGACCCTGACATACACATCCTCAACAACTTCAACAACGTCGGGGCGATCGAGGTCAACGCGTTCCAGTCCCACGCCGACGTGGTCGTGCAGAAGTCCACGCGCGAGGGCTTCGGGCTGACCGTCTCAGAGGCGATCTGGAAGGCCAAGCCGTTCATCGGCGGCGATGTCGGCGGCATCCCGCTGCAGATCGAGGACGGCGTCACCGGCTACCTGGTGTCGAGCATCGAGCAGTGCGCGCAGCGCGCTTCGGAGATCCTGGCCGACCCGGCGCTCGGCAAGTCACTGGGGCGGCGCGGCAAGGAGTACGTGCGCACCCACTTTCTGATGCCGCGCTACCTGCGCGACTACCTGCGCATCTTCACCGAGCTGGCCCAGTCATGAGCTCCGGGCCGGCACAGCGCAGCCCGCTGGTGCTGGTGTCCAACCGCGGCCCGGTCACGTTTCACGCCGGCGGCGAGATCCAGCGCGGGTCGGGCGGGCTGGTGACGGCGCTCACCGGCCTGGCTTCGCACCGCGAAGCGATCTGGATCGCCTCGGCGATGTCAGAGCACGACGCCGAGGTCTCGCGAGCCAACGGCGGTCGCGCGTTCCCGGTCGTATCCCCCGCCGGGGGCGAGTACCAGGTGCGGCTGGTCGTCTCCGACGAGGAGGCCTACGACCGCTTTTACAACGTGTTCGCCAACCCGATGCTGTGGTTCATCCAGCACTACCTGTGGGACCTGTCCAACGCGCCCGACATCCGCCGCCACGAGATCGAGGCGTTTGAGTTCGGCTACAACGTCGTCAACGAGGACCTCGCGCGGGCGGTCGTGCAGGAGATCGAGGGCGCGTCAGAGCCGGTCGTGATGGTGCACGACTACCACCTGTACACGCTACCCGACCTCGTGCGCCGCGCCCGCCCGGACGCGTTTTTGCACCACTTCATCCACATCCCCTGGACGCAGTCCGACGCCTGGCGGGTGCTGCCGGCCCGAATTCGCGAGGAGATCTACGCCGGGCTGTTGGCCAACGACATCATCGGCTTTCACACCCGCTCCTACCGGCGAAACTTCCTGCAGTGCTGCCGCGACCTCATGGACCTGGACGTCGACTTCGAGCGGGGCGTGGTGCGCTACCGCGATCGAGAAGTGTGGGTCAGGGCCTACCCCCTGCCGATCGACCATCGCGCCACGCGACGCATCGCCCAGAGCCAACGGGTCGCCGAGTTCGAGTCAGAGCTGATGCGCCGTCGCCGCGACCACCTGATCCTGCGCGTGGACCGCGCCGACCTTTCCAAGAACGTGCTGCGCGGGTTCTCGGCGTTCGACCTGTTCCTCGAGCAGCACCCCGAGTTCTCAGAGCGCGTCACGTTCATGGCGCAGATGATGCCCTCCCGTACCGACGTGCCCCAGTACGCCGAGTACCTGGAGCGGATCGAGGCGCTCGTGGCGGTCGTCAACCATCGTCACGGGACGCCCGACTGGATGCCGATCCAGCTGAAGCTGCGCGATGACATCGACGAGGCGATGGCGGCCTACAAGCACTACGACGTGCTGATGGTCAACGCCATGTTCGACGGCATGAACCTGGTCGCCAAGGAGGGCCCGATCGTCAACGAGCGCGAGGGTGTGTCGATCCTCTCGGAGAACACGGGCGCGCACGAGGAGCTCGGGCGCTACGCGCTGTCAGTCAACCCGTTCGACATTCAGGAGACCGCCGACTCGATCTACGCGGCGCTGACGATGCCGGCGGGCGAGCGCACGCGACGCGCGCAAGGCCTGGTGGAGATCGTGACCTCGCGCGACCCGGGCGACTGGATCGACGAGCAGCTCGCGGACATCCGGGCGAAGGGCTCCTCGCGTCGTGAGTCATAAATTCGCTGGCGTTTCCCGGCGCCTACCGATTGAAGGTCTGATACGACCCTTCAATCGGCCAGCGCCTGACGCCCACCGTCGTCGGCCATGTGCTACCAGCACACTTACCGACACCGTCGAACGTCAGATCACGTCCATCCATCCGGCAAACGCTGACCGAATTTCTGACTCAAGACACTAGCGGTAGACCCCATCGGGGTAGACCCGCTAGGCTGTCCAGCCGGACATGACCGAGACGGCCCCCACATACGACCTCGTACTGCTGCTCGACCCGCAGGCCGAGCCGGACGCCCGTGCGAAGATCCTCGCCGACGCGCGCGCGCAGATCGCGGCGCAGGGCGAGCTCGTGCGCGACAACGACTGGGGAGATCGCGCGTTGGCGTACCCGATAGACCGCCATGCCAACGCCCAGTACCACCTGCTGCAGTTCCACGCCGGCACGCCCGCGCTGCTGAGCGAGCTCGACCGCACGCTGCGGATCACCGACGGGGTGCTGCGCTTTCGGATCGTCAAGCTGGCGCCCGGCACGCCCGAGCCGCCGGACATGCCTGCCAGCGCAGGCACCGGAACGGCAGGGGGCAGCGCTCACCATGCACGTCACGACGAGGCGGCCCCCTCACCTGCATCGCCGGCGCCGGTCGCCGAGGCGCTCACGGTCTCCGAGCCGGCCTGAGGACCCCGCCCCGCTGGGCCAAGCTCGCGGCCGCAGGTGCCAGGTAATACACTCGAAGCATGGCGTGGGCGCAGGACTCCAGTGAGCCAACGAGGCAGGGTGGAACCCGAACCGACGTGCTCAGGGCTTCGCCGCCGATGTTCGAATCGCGCCTGTTGGACTTCTTCTCCAGGGTGCACCCGGCGGTGCCGGTCGCGATCTTTGGGCCGGGAATCGTGGTGCTCGTCGTGTGGAGCCTGTCCGAGCAGAGCGTCCTCCTCACGCTCGCGCTGGCGGTCGGCGGGTACGCGTTGTGGACGCTGTTCGAGTACTGGCTGCACCGGATCGTGTTCCACTTCGAGCCCGACCACGGCATCGGGGCGCGGATGCACTGGATCATCCACGGCATCCACCACGACCATCCCAACGACCCGCTGCGCCTGGTGATGCCGCCCGCGGTCAGCGTGCCGCTGGGGGCGGCCGTGTTCGGGTTGCTGTACCTGGCGTTCGGTTCTGGCTACGCGCCCGGCCTGGGCGCCGGGTTCTTCCTCGGCTACCTGGTCTACGACATGATGCACTACTACCTGCACCACTTCACGCCCCGCGGGCGTCTCGGGCGGATGTTGCGCGAGCGGCACATGCGCCACCACTTCCAGGACGACACCAAGGGGTTTGGGATCAGCGCGCCCTACTGGGACGAGGTGTTCGGAACCTCCTCGCGAGCAACACCCACGCGCCGTTCCGAGCAATAACCCCGCAACGAGCGGCTTGGCCTCAAAGAGCCAGCCGCACGCCCCTCTACACTCCACTGGCTCGTCACATGCGAACATAAGTTCGACCGCCGGGCAGATGGTCCCACAGACCGATAGCGATGAGACTCGAACACAGATAGACACGAAAGGAGCGACCCATGGCCGCCAGCAACATCAACCGCGTCGTCATGACCGGCAACCTCACCGCCGACCCCGAGCTGCGCTCGCTGCCGAGCGGAACCTCGGTGTGCAGTCTGCGCATCGCCTGCAACACCCGTCGCAAGGACGGTCAGAGCGGCGAATGGGTCGACAAGCCCAACTACTTCAACGTGACCGTGTGGGGCGCACAGGGCGAGAACGCCGCGCGCTACTTGGCCAAGGGACGGCCCGTGGCGATCGACGGGCGCCTGGAGTGGCGCGAGTGGGAGGCCCAGGACGGCACCAAACGGCAGGCGACCGATATAATCGCCGACTCGGTGCAGTTCCTGGGCTCTCGCGAGGACGCCGGAAGCGGCGGAGGCGCAATGGGCAACGGGGTTTCACAGGGCAGCGACGTCCCCGTACACGAAGGGGATTTCCAGTCCGCTGCGCCTGTCGCCGCCGGTGGAGCCGGCGACGACGACATTCCGTTCTGATTTCCCCGAGTACATAGCGAGGCAGAGTTCAAGTGGCAAAGCGCGGTCGCGGCAAGCCGGTTCGCCGGCGAGACAAGAAGGGCGGTCCCGGAGGCGGGCGGCGCAAGCCGTGCCAGCACTGCCGCGACAAGGTCGAGCAGGTCGACTACAAGGACGTCGCCGGTCTGCGCAAGTTCATCTCCGAGAAGGGCAAGATCCGCTCGCGGCGGATCACCGGAGCGTGCCGGCGCCACCAGAGCCAGATCGCGAGCGCCGTCAAGCGCGCGCGCGAGCTGGCGCTGCTGCCGTATGTCAACGAGGGCGGCCGCGACGACAGCCCTCGACGCGAACGAGGCGACCGCGACCGGGAACGTTAGGCGCCCGGGTCACGGGGGGGCCGGCGCTCAGGCGCGGTTGGCACAGCCGGTGTGACCGGGCCGACCGGGTCGCCGATCACCGACGACGGACGAAAGGACAAGCGGACATGCCCGAAGCGATTTTGTTGCAGGACGTGGAGAGCCTCGGCGAGCAGGGCGCGGTGATCGACGTCTCCAAGGGCTACCTGCGCAACTACCTGGTGCCTCGCAAGCTCGCCCAGCCGGCGACCGCCGGCGCGATCGAAGCTATCCGCCAGCGCCGCGAGGCGGCCGAACGGGCCGAGCGCGAAGCCGTCGAACGCGCGCAGGAGAACGTCAACCTGCTCAACCGCACCGTGCTGACGATCCCCCAGCAGGCCGGGGCAGACGGGCGTCTGTTCGGATCGGTGACCCCTCAGGACATCGTCGCCGCGATCCGCGACGCCCGCGGGCTGAAACTCGACAAACGCGGCGTGCACATGCCCGAGCCAATCAAGAGTGTCGGCACCTACATGATCGAGGTCGACGTGGTCGAGGGCACGACAGCCACGATCAAGACCATGATCGTGGCGAAGAAGTAATCCGTAGCGGTCGCTCTCACCCCCACCCTACGACACACTCCCAGGGAGGGGGCCCCGGGGGAGGGCTGGCCCTGCTTGATCGTGGCGAAGAAGTAATCCAGCGCACCGCCTCGCCCGGTGCCCCGGGAGAGGGCCGGGAGGGGGCTCTGGGGGAGGGCCCGCCTCCCCCAGCCTCGTGCATGATCGTGGCGAAGATGTAGCTGTCTGTCCGCACCAGCGGCGAACATCTGTTCGTGGCTACGGTTTCAGTCGGAGATAGCGGGGAGATCCTGGGGGCGCCGGGCACCGTCGATCTAGACTCGCTCGAGCAGTCACGATGAGCCCTGTCGCCACCACCAACGGTGCGAGCAACGGTTCCGCACGCCCCAGCCGGGGCGAAGGCGGCGCCGTGATCGCCCCGCCGCACAACCTCGACGCCGAGCAGTCCGTGCTCGGGGCGATCCTGCTGTCCGATCGGGCGATGTACGCGCTGGTGATCGAGGAGGGGCTGCGCCCCGAGGACTTCTACCGCGAGCGCCACGGCGCCATCTATGCCGCGATGCTCGCGCTATACAACGAATCTGAGCCGGTCGACGTGCTCACGGTGACGGACAGGCTGCGCCAGATGGGCAAGCTGGAAGAGATCGGCGGACCGTCCGCCGTGGACGAGCTCACGGGTGTCGTCCCCGCCGCCGGCCACGCGCGCCGGTACGCGCAGATCGTGCGCGAGAACGCGCTGCTCAGACGACTGCTGAGCGCGACGTTCGAGATCCAGGAGGGCGTGCTGGAGCACTCAGCGGCGCCACGCGAGCTGGTCGAGCAGGCCGAGAAGGCGATGCTGGAGGTCGCTCGCGACGATCGCCAGCAGGACTTCCGCGCGATCGAGGACGTGCTGCACGAGGAGCTCGACAAGCTTCACCGGCTTTCGATCGAGGGCACCGCCCTGACGGGCACGCCCTCGGGGTTCAAGGATCTCGATGAGATCACCGGCGGGTTTCAGCCGGGCAACCTGATCATCATCGCCGCGCGCCCGGCGATGGGCAAGTCCGCGCTCGTGTGCAACATCGCCGAGAACGCCGCGGTCGAGCATGGCCGGCCGGTCGCGCTGTTCAGCCTGGAGATGGCCGAGGCCGAGCTGGCGCAGCGGTTCGTGGCCTCCCAGGCACGGATCAAGGGCGAGGAGCTGCGCAAGGGCCGCGTCGCCGAGGCGCGCTGGCCGAAGATCCTCAAGGCCTCCCAGCGCCTGGCCGCGGCGCCGCTGTGGGTCGACGATTCCAGCGATGTCGGCCTGCTGGAGATCCGCGCCAAGGCCCGGCGCCTGCACTCGCAGTGCGAGGGTGGGTTGGGACTGATCATCATCGACTACCTGCAGCTGATGCGCACCGACAGCCGCTATGACTCGCGCGTTACCGCCGTCGGCGAGCTGAGCCGCGGCCTGAAGATCCTCGCACGCGAGCTGGGCGTGCCGGTGATCGCGCTCTCGCAGCTCAGTCGTGCCGTCGAGCAGCGCTCCCCCAAGGTTCCCCAGCTGTCCGATCTGCGCGAGTCGGGCAACCTCGAGCAGGACTCCGACCTCGTGATGTTCATCTACCGCGACGAGTACTACGAGGAGGAGTCCGAACGCCCCGGCGAGGCCGACCTGATCATTTCCAAGCATCGCAACGGCGCGGTCGGCAAAGTCACGCTGACGTTCCAAAAGGAGTACCCCAAGTTCCTGAGCTACGCCAAACAGGATCGCTACGATCTGGACGCGCCGAGCACTGTCCCGGCCCTGCCCGCCGGAGATGACTTCTGATGGTCGCCTGTCCGTTCGGGCTGTGCGACGGCAGCGGGTTCGTGATCGACGAGGCCACGAACACGGCCTCTGACTGCCGCTGCCGCGCGAGCCAGATCGCGATGGCGCGAACCAGGAGCCTGGAGGGACGCATACCGCGCAGATATCAGGGGGTGTCGTTCGAGCGTCCGCCGGTCAGCGACATCGGCCGCGTCGCGCCCGACCAGATCCGCGTCATACGCAGATACATCCAGGCGATAGACGCCAACCTCGACACCGGCCGCGGACTGTGGCTGGTCGGCGATGTGGGGACCGGCAAGACGACGCTGGCGATGCTGGTCTCCAAAGCGGCGTTGCAAGCCGGCAGGTCGGTCGCCATCTACTCCCTGCCGCGACTGCTGAACCTGATCCGCGAGACGATCGACTCGACCGAGGGCAAGCTCGACTTCTTCGACCGGCTGGCGGCCGTGGATCTTCTGCACATCGACGATCTGGGCGCCGAGCATCAGACCGACTGGGTGCTCGAGCAGCTCTATTCGATCGTCAACGCCCGTTACGAGTCCCAGCGCGCGATTCTCGCCACGAGCAACCTCACGCCGGAGAAGCTATCCGAACAGATCGGCCCGCGTACGGTGTCCCGACTGGAGGAGATGTGCGGAGACCCGCTGGGGTTTTTTGGCGAGGACAAACGCCGGCGCGAGTTCGAGGTTGTGGCGCACACGGCCTGAGGGCCGAGAGAGCCGCCAGAGGTCCTCCTACACTTCAACGGCCATGCCCGGAATCGTGATCGTCGGCGCCCAGTGGGGCGATGAGGGAAAGGGAAAGATCACCGACCTGCTCGCCGAGCAGGCCGACGCGGTCGTGCGGTTTCAGGGCGGCAACAACGCCGGGCACACGATCGTGCGCGAGGGTGTGGAGTGGAAGCTGCACCTGATCCCCTCGGGGATCCTGTATCCCGGCAAGCGCTGCGTGATCGGCAACGGCGTGGTGATCGACCCGCGCGTGCTGATCGAGGAGCTCGACGCGTTGCGCGCGCGCCGCGTGGACGTGAGCGGTCTGCGTATCTCCGCCAACGCGCACCTGATCATGCCCTACCACCTGCTGCTGGACTCGGCCGGTGAGGCCAAGCTCGGCAGCCTGCAGATCGGTACCACCCGCCGGGGCATCGGCCCGTGCTACGCCGATAAGGCCGCGCGGCTGGGCATCCGTGTGCAGGATCTGCTCGACGAGAAGATCCTCAAGAAGAAGATCGTCGCCGCGATGGAGCCCAAGCGGCTGTCGCTGCGGCCGTTCGAAAAGGACCCGACGCTCGACCTGCACGCGATGACCGAGGAGTACCTGACCTACGGCCATCGCCTGGAGCAGCACATCGCCGACACCGCCCGGCTGATGTGGGACCTGCTGGACGACGGCCAGCGAGTGATCTTCGAGGGCGCTCAGGGGGCGATGCTCGACATCGACCACGGCACCTACCCGTTTGTGACCTCCTCCAACCCGCTGTCGGGCGCCGCCGCCGTCGGCACGGGCGTCGGTCCTAAGAACCTCGATGAGATCTGGGGCATCTCCAAGGCGTACACCACCCGCGTCGGCGCCGGCCCGTTTCCCTCAGAGCTGCACGACGACACCGGTGAGCTGATCCGCCGGCGCGGCGGGGAGTTCGGCACGACCACCGGCCGCCCGCGGCGCACCGGCTGGCTGGATCTCGTAGCGCTGCGCTATGCCGCCCGGCTGAACACGATGACCGCCCTGGCAGTGACCAAGCTCGACGTGCTGTCCGGATTCGATCGCGTCCAGGTGTGCACCAGCTATCGCGGCGCCGAGGGCGCCGAGTTCGACGACTTTCCCTACCACCAGTCGGTCCTGCACCACACGACCGCCGAGCTGACCGAGCTGCCGGGCTGGAGCGAGGACATCGGCGAGTGCCGTTCGTTCTCCGACCTGCCGACCGCGGCGCAGGACTATCTGCGGTTCATCTCCGAGCAGGTCGGCGCACCGGTCACGCTGGTCGGCGTCGGCCCGGGGCGCGAGCAGACGATCTGGACCGACGCGGGGCGGGCTACGATTATTGGACGCACGACCGGCCGCTCTCCGATCGGTCCTCGGATTGAGGACGCCGCCGCGGCAGTGCAATAGCCGTATCAACCTGGCGGTTTGGCGGGGCCCGGCTAGGTGGGGCCCGGGCTCACCAGACGATGCCAGACGATCGCGCCGGCGCCGACCACAACGAGAGCCTTTGCACCCGCCCCAGCCTACATCGACACGGCGGCTGCTGCACAATGAGGTGGGCGCCCCTGAACCGAGCGCACGCGCCGAGCGCAACACGAGGATCCGAAGGGAAAGGAGTACCGCGATGACCACCGGAGCCACGCAGAGCCAGGACGGCACGACTTCGCACGAGATCGGGGGTACAGAGGTCGAGGGTGTAATCACAAAGGTGAGCCCGCGGCCGGTCTCCGACACCGTGGACCGTCTCATCGGGATGGTGCAAGCAAAGGGGATGAAGGTGTTCGCCGTGATCGACCACAGCGGCGAGGCCGAGCGCGTGGGGCTGCAGTTGCGCAACACGAAACTCGTCATATTCGGCAGCCCGACAGCCGGAACCCCAGTGATGGTGGCAACGCCGCTCGTGGCACTCGACCTGCCACTCAAGATCCTCGTCTGGGCAGACGGCGAGCAGACCAAGGTGAGCTATACAGCGCCGAGCACGCTCGCCGCCCGCTACGAGCTGAGCGAGGAGCTCGCCGCCGCGCTCGCCGGCATCGAGCCTTTGACGGGCGCCCTGGTCGAGAGCTAGCGCTCCGGAACGATCGTACAGACGATGGGCCGTGTTGGAATCGAACCAACAACCTTGGGCTGAAAAGGCCTATAGACATTTGCTGAACCGCTTGATTTGGGGCGGTTTGATGCCTTGAAAATGCCTAAAAGGGCCCTATATGTGCGCCAATAGACTGGCCAAATGGGTTGCCAACTGCCCGACTAAGCGCTAGCATTCATGGAGGCCAGATGGCCGTGTTATGCATCGACAACGAGCAAAGGACCAGTCATGCCAAAGCTCCGCTCAGCACCACAGGAGGCCCACCGCAAGGCCGTCGAGTCAAGCATCGCCGATGTCGTCGGCTACTTGCAGGAGGTGCTGGGACAGAAGCTCGTCGCGCACATCGCCGGCGTGTCGGACCCCAGGACGGTCGCGCGCTGGGCAGCCGGCGAACGCAGCCCGCGATCGGAGAACGAGCAGCGCCTGCGCTGCGCCTACCAGACCTTCCAACTGCTGCTCGCCGAGGAGTCGCCCCATACGGTGCGTGCGTGGTTTCTGGGGCTGAACCCTCAGCTAGACGACCAGTCTCCAGCGCAGAGCATCCGCGAAGGCAACTTCCGTGACGTGCTCGTGGCAGCCAAGGCGTTCCTTGCAGGGGGATAGGTGGCGCCGAAGAGGCCGAAGATCGTCTCGCCTCCGGCGGGCGGCTTGTGGCGGGTCGGTCGTTCTCCCGATCCGCTGCGCTTCAGCGAGCCGCTCGAGCCCGGGCTGCTCGAAAACCGCACGACCGGCAACCGCTTCGACAGCCCAACCGGCGATTACCGCGTCTGCTACTTCGCAACCACGCTGGAGGCGGGCTTCGGCGAGACACTCTCTCGCTTCCGGCCCGACCCCGGCCTGAGTGCGACCGCCGACGAAGAGGGCTTCATGGCGCTCGGAGAGGTGCCGGCTGACTGGCGTCACCGGCGCCTTGCGGTACGCGTCATCGCCACGCCAAACGGCAGCGTCCCGGTGATCCGCTTCCTCGACGTCGAGGCTGCAGAGACCCGCGCGCTGTTGCGTGACGAGCTCGGTGAGCTGCTCGCCTACTACGGGTACAGCGACCTCGACGTGCCCACTGTTCGCGGCGCCGATCGACGCATAACGCGCTGGATCGGCCGTTGGGCCTACGAGCAACGCGACACCGACAACCGCTTGCGATTCGCCGGCATCCGCTACCTGTCACGACTGTCTTCTGAGTGGGAGTGCTGGGCGCTGTTCGACGACGTTTCGCTCGACGAGCAGGAGCGAAGGCCCATCGCCCGGGACGAGAGCGCGCTCACGCGCGTTGCTGAGCTGTACGGCCTGACCATTTTCTGAGCAGCCCAAGCATGACCCCGGCCACATATGATCGTCGCGTACTTCTTGAATAGCCGCTCCTGCTCGCATCAGGGCACGTAGCGTGTTCGCCGTCAGGCCGTAGTGCTGGCGACACAGGTGCTCCAGGCAGGCCGCGTCATGGGGAAACTCCCGCATGAACTCCATGAGCGATAGCCGCGACTCAGACGAGTCGGCTCGCTTCGGCGCATGGCCGGTTGACCCAGAGGCACGCTGTAAAGCTGCTAGACAAACGGCCGTTTGTCAAGCGACGACACTGCCAGGGTGACACTGCCTGGACACAAGGGATTCAGACGATGGGCCGTGTTGGAATCGAACCAACAACCTTGGGCTTAAGAGGCCCCTGCTCTGCCAATTGAGCTAACGGCCCGAGGACGGCCGACAGCTGACTCGCCGACTCGGAGAGCCGATTCTAGCCAGACCGCCAGCCGTTGGCCCAAGACCGCTCAGAAGACCACGGTCCGCCGCCCGTCCACGATCACGCGGTCGTCCAGATGCAGCGCCACGGCGCGTGCCAGCACCAGCCGCTCGACATCGCGCCCGACGCGCTCGAGGTCGGCGACCGTGAGGCGATGGTCGACGCGCACGACGTCCTGGTCGATGATCGGGCCGTCGTCGAGCTCGGCGGTGACGTAGTGGGCGGTCGCGCCGATCAGCTTGACGCCGCGCTCGCGCGCGCGGCGGTAGGGCTCGGCGCCGGCGAACGCGGGCAGGAACGAATGGTGGATGTTGATCGCCGGCATGCCCACCGCCTGCAGGAACTCATCGCTGAGGATCTGCATGTAGCGCGCCAGCACCAGCAGCTCTGCCTGACCGCGAACCAGCTCCAACATCTGGCCCTCCGCCCGGGCCTTGACGGCGGGATCGCCGGACGGGACGGGCACATGATGGAACGGAACGCCGACCCCCTCGACCTCGGCCCGCAGGTCGTCGTGGTTTGAGATCACCGCCACTACCTCGCCGTCCAGCTCGCCGCGGCGCCAGCGCCACAGCAGATCGACCAAACAGTGGTCGCGGCGCGAGACGAGGATCGCGATCCGCCGGCGCTCATCGCTGTAGCGAATGTGCCAATCCATCTCGAATCGATCCGCCACCGCGCTCACGAAGCTCCGCTCGAAAGCCTCTCGCCGGGTGGCCGGCTCACCTACGACCGGGCCTGCCAGGTCTTGGAGGAACACCTCCGTGCGCATGAAAAACCGGCCGCCGGTGGGGTCGGAGGAGTATTGGTGCGAGGAAACGATGTTGGCGCCCTGCTCGAACAGGAACCCTGACACGGCCGCCACGATCCCGGGGCGATCCGGACAGCCGATCAGCAGGCGCGCCGTGTAGCGCTGTAAACCGTCGTCCACAGCTGCCTTCGCGACTCCGCCCACGACCGCCCTCGCGACTATTTCGTCGTCGAGGAGCCTCCGGCCGGCGTGGGGGCCTTCGTAGTGGTGGTGCCCGTGAAGGTGCCGTTGGCCCCCGGCTTGACTTTGACGGTATGGCCCCCGACAGTCGTCGTGCCTTCGGGACCACTCGGGTGGGCCTTGACTTCGGCCAGGGCCGTCTTGAGCTGCTTGCGCTCGGAAGCCGGCGCGAGCGCGACCGCCTTTTCGGAGGCGAGATCGCCGATGCGGGTGTTGTGGGCTTTGTAGGCGTACTCGGCCAGAAACCGGTAGTAGGAGGAGTTCGTGGGTTCGGCGGCGACGATCAGCTGCAGGACCTTGACCGCTTCGGCCGGTTCGTTCAGGCCTTCTTCGCCGAACACCGTGACCATCTCCTTGGCAAGCGGGATGCTCGGGCTCGACGGGTTCAGCGCCAGGTAGTGATTCCAGGATTGGGCGATCTGCACGTACAGTTCTTTGCCCTTGCTCGTCAGCTTGTTGTCGACGACGTACGTTTCCCCACCGGCTTCGTGCAACTGGGCCAGCGTTAGCTGTTCCCACGCCCGCACATCGTTCGGGTTCTTGTGGATCGCCTTTTCGTACTTCTGGACTTGCGCCGCGAAGCTCGCGCTGCTCGAGCCTTCTTCGCCGGTCAGCCCGCTGAGAATCCCGCCGCTGCCGAAGCCTCCGCCAACGCCCAGGCCGATCAGCCCGAAGCCGATCAGCAGCGCCAGCCCGGCGTAGATGATCTGAACCGTACGGCGACGGCCGCGCCCGCGCAGGTCGAACAGCATCAGCTGAGGTCTCGGTCGAAGTGGTCGATGATCTGTTGCACTTGTGGCTGCATCCCCTCGTGTGCCGGCGGCCGGGCTTCCGAAGACGGATAACCCCCTCCGCCACTCGCTGCGTCCGCCGCGCTGGCCGCCAACCGTTCTTCACGGCGACGGTCGCGGCGCTCCACAAGCGACGCGAGCAGGATACTCGCCTCGTACAGCAGGTACAACGGCACGGTCTCGAGCAGCAGCGTGATCACGTCTCCCGGCAGGAACGCGGCGATCGCGGCGCACGCCACGATCGCGTAACGACGACCGTGCCGCAGCTGCTTGGGCGTGACGATCCCGGCGCGGGTAGCCCCGAGGATCGCGACCGGCACCTGGAACACGAGGCCCATCGCCAGCAGCACCGTCGCGGCGAACTGGTAGTACGGGCTCGCCTGAACGAGGATGTTGAACTCGCTCGAGTTGAAGTTCACGAGAAAGCGCAGTGCGGCCGGCAGCACGACGAAGTAGCCGAACATGACCCCGGCCGCGAACAGGAACGGGATCGCCATCAGCAGCGGCCGTACCGCGCGCCGCTCGTGGGGACGCAGCGCCGGCAGCATGAAGCCGTAGAGCTCGAACAGGACGACCGGCAGCGAGACGATCAGGGCGAAGTAGAACACGACCGTGAGGGTCGTCGTGAACGGCTCACCAACCCCCAGCGTCGTCAGCTTTTCGCTCTGAGGATCGGCCGGCAGCGCCGCCGTGTCCGCCCGCAGACGCGGGATCTGGGCCTGAAGCTGCGCACGGGTCGTCGCCGACAGCCCGCTGTTCGGGGCGCTGAGCAGGGCGGCTATCCCCTCGGTGTCGTGGGCGACTTTGATCACCGCCTGTTGAGCCAAGCCCGTCTGGCCGGCCGGACTTTCCCCTCGGTCCAGCTGTCCCTGGCGCTCCTGTTCCAGCGGACGGTAGATCAGGTGCAGCAGCGCGTGGTTCTGCCACAGGCACACACCAAACGCCACCGCGATCGCGATCAGGCTGATGATCATGCGCGTGCGCAGCTCTTCGAGGTGATCGACGAGGCTGAGCCTGTCTTCGTGGCCGATCGGACGGATCGCTGTGGCCATGGGTACCCATGAACCTAGCACCGAGCCTGAGTCGCGCTGCCCGGCGATCGCTTCACCCGGCGCCGCGCTGCCCGGCGATTGCTCTCCCGGCGCCGCCCGGCGAGACGATTGTTCGTCCGGCGCCGCGGGCAACTACGCGACACGGCACTGGAACCTACCGATGCCATGGCTAAAGGCGAGCCGAGCACGGGTCGATTAGTTCAGGGCAAGCCATGTCGGACACCAACCCCCATATCCCCCACCACCTGCACATGCCGCGCGGCGAGCGCCCGCAGGGCGTCTACCGCGATCGTCGCGGCTCCGACACGATGGGCCGGGCAACGACCCCGGCGGCCACCGGCACCGAGCTTTCCACAGGGGCGCCTGCGGGGCCTCAGGCGGCACAGACAGGTTGCGCGCCACAGGAGCTGCACATCTGCTTCAACTGTTCCAGCGAGCTCGTCTACCCGCTGGATTGGACCGAGGAGGGCCCCCGTCACTGGCGTATCGTGCTGCGCTGTCCGGAGTGCGAGGCTCGTCGTGAGGGCGTGTTCGAGCAGTCGGTCGTGGAGCAGCTCGACGACGAGCTCGACCGCGCCTCAGGCGCGCTGCTCAGCGATCTCAAGCGGCTCACGCACGCGAACATGAGCGACGAAGTCGAGTTCTTCGTGCGCGCGCTGCGCGCCGATCTGATCGTACCGAGCGACTTCCGGCGCTAGCGCCCGGCGCGACGACGCTCGCCGGCGGACGGCCCCTGCCAGCGCCCGACCCGGCGTGCTGCCACACTGGACTCACTCGATCGGCTGGGCGCCCGTCGCCCCCGATCACCGGTAGCGCTCGACCACGGCGTCGGCCACGAGATCGAGCAGCTGTGAGCGGCCGTCAGGCAGGCTGTGCGGCAGGGCCGCCTTGGCCTGCACGACCAGCTCGAGCGCCCGCTCGCGCGCCTCGCCGAGCGCGCCGGTGACGGCGATCCGCTCGCACAGGCGTTCGGCCTGCTCCGGCCCTCGCAACGAAGCCAGATCGAATCGCGCGAGCTCGGGATCGTGCTCGCGGGCGAGGATGAATGGAAGCGTCACGGTACCGTCGAGCAGATCGGTGCCGCGGGGCTTGCCGGTGCGCTGCACCGGACCGGACACGTCGAGCACGTCGTCGAGCAGCTGGAACGCCAGGCCGATCCGCCGTGCGAACGCGCCGAGCTCGTCTGCCAGCGTCCGCGTTCCGCCGGTTGCGAGCAGCGCGCCCAGACGACAGGCGGCCTCGAACAGCGCCGCGGTCTTCAGCTCGCAGCGGTGCAGGTACCGGGCCACCTCGACGTGCGTGGCGTAGGCGTCCTCGCGCTGCAGCAGCTCCCCTTCGGCCAGGGCGGAGCTCGCGTCGGACAGCGCCTGCAGCTGAGCCAGGTCGCCGTTGCGGGCAAGCTCGGCAAACGCGCGTGAGAACAGCAGATCGCCGGTGGCGACCGCGAGCTTGCGCCCCGCCGCGGCAACCACCGAGGGACAGCCGCGGCGCAGCTGAGCGCCATCGATAACATCGTCGTGCACGAGTGTCGCCGAGTGCACGAGCTCAACCGCCACCGCGGCACGCACGAGCGCCAACTCCTGCTCCGCGTCTTTCACCCCGCCCGCCGACTCGGCGGCGAGCACGACCAGCAACGGTCGCAGACGCTTGCCGCCCGCGAGCACCGTGCCGGTCGCATGGCAGGCCAGCGGCTCGCCGGCCTGTGCGGTCGTGCGTTCGAGATGGCTCTCCACGCCGGCCATGCGCGTACGCAAAGCGCTGCCGCCGCGACGCATGATCGCCTCCATCGCATCGACATCAGCATCGCCGGACCCGACGCGGTCGGTGGCCGTTGCGCCTCCCATCGCGCTCATGATGACCGATCGCCGTCCGTCGACCCGGGCACCGTGCCCACGTGGATCGCCACGATGCCCCCAGCCGTCAGCAGATAGCGAATCGGATCCAACCCGACCGCATGCATCTCGGCGGCGAGCGCGGCCGGGCCCGGAAAGCGCTTGACCGAGTTCGGTAGATAGCTATAGGCAGCCGGATCGGGAGACAGGCGCCCCATGATTGGCACGATCCGGTCGAACCACAGTCCGAAGAACAGCGACAGCGGCGGCTTGGTGGGAGTGGTCATCTCCAGGATCACAACCCTGCCGCCCGGGCGTACCACGCGAGTCATCTCGGCCAGTCCCCGGCCCAGATCCACGAAGTTACGCACGCCGAATCCAACCGTGGCGGCGTCGAAGGAATCGTCTGCGTAGGCCAGCGACAGCGCGTCGCCCCACTCAAAGCACGGCATCACCCGTTCCCCACCGGGGCCAGCGCCGGCACCACGCCGGCCAGCCATCCCGGCGACCTTTGCGCGCGCCCGCGCGAGCATAGGCTCGGAGAAGTCGCTGCCCACGATCTCGCCCCCCGGCGAGACACGCCCGGCCAGCTCGATCGCGAGGTCTCCCGTACCGGTCGCGACGTCCAGCACCCGGTCTCCCGGCCCGACCTGCGCGAGATCCGCCGCGCGCTCGCGCCAGCGATGATGCAGGCCAGCCGTCATCGCGCTGTTCAGCGCGTCGTAGATCGGCGCGATGCCGTCGAACATGCCCCGCACCTGAGCCGGCCCCAACTCTCCGGCGCCCGACTCAGGACCAGCGGA
Source organism: uncultured Solirubrobacterales bacterium (assembly GCA_963702185.1). GTDB lineage: Bacteria > Actinomycetota > Thermoleophilia > Solirubrobacterales > Solirubrobacteraceae > Palsa-744. The sequence continues at coordinate 1,370,108 of OY969723.1, read as the reverse complement.
CATGGTTAGAGGCTACTTCAGCTGTGACAGGAATTCGACCGCAGCTTTGAACTTTGTAGGCGGCAGGTTTTTAAACGAGGGCATCGGCGCGGTCGGATCGACGAGCGTACGGGCGATGCCCTGGCGTGGCAGCCGCGAGGCGATGTGCGTCAGCACCGGCCCGGGACCGTTGTTGCCGTTGTCGCCGATCTGATGGCAAGCCAGACAGCCCGACTGCGCCACGACCAGCCGGCCGGCTTCGAATTCCGAGAGCGTTTTGCCACCGGACTGCTTGACCCACGAGGGCGTGGGCATTTCGATCACGGTCGGTGAGCCCGCGTTGGCGCCCTCGTATGTGAGCAGCGCCATCGCGCCGATCACGAACAGCGCCGTGAACGTCGCGACCGGACGACGCTCGGGTCGGCGCTCGGGGCCGCGATCGTAGAACGGCAGCAGGAACAGCAAGATCATGCCGATCGTGGGGATGCCGATCGTCGCCAGCGGCACGATGCTCGGCGGCTTGATCACGCGCAGCAGCTCGAACAGGAAGAAGAAGTACCACTCCGGCCGCGGCACGTAGGTAGTCGTCGTCGGGTTGGCCTTGGACCCGAGCTCGGCCCCGAGCACCAGCGACATCGTGATGATCACCGCCATCACCACGCACGCCATCGCGGCGTCCTTGGCGACCGCATACGGAAAGAACGGTTTGCCTTCGGACTTCAGGATCGCGTATTCGCGGAGGTACTCCTCCTTCTGCCTGCGGTTCATGCCTCGGCCTCGCGCAGCTCTTCGGATTTCTCGGCTTTGCTCCACGGGGGCGCCGTGGTGCCAAGCTTGGCAACCAGATACAGATGCGCGCCGATCAGCGCGGCGATCGCGCCGGGAACGAGCAGCATGTGAATCGCATAGAACCGCGACAGCGTGGTCGCCCCGAATTCAGGGCCACCGCGCAGGAAGTCAGACAGATAAGGCCCGATCAGCGGGCCGGTGCCGTTGATGTTGACGCCGACGATCGTCGCCCAGTAGGCGCGCTGGTCAAACGGCAGCAGGTAGCCGGTGAACGACATCACCATCGTCAGGATCAACAGCACCACGCCGATCACCCAGTTGAGCTCGCGCGGATACTTGTAGGCGCCCCAAAAGAACGTGCGGCCCATGTGCAGGAACACGAGCACGACCATCACCGAGGAGCCCCACTTGTGCATGCCGCGCACGAACTGGCCGAGGAACACTTCGTTGGTGACGTGCCTGATCGATTCGTAGGCGCCGCCGTTGGGATCCGGGCGGTAGTACATCGCCAGGAACACTCCCGTGACGGCCTGTGACAGGAACGCGAACATCGTCGCCGAGCCGAGCGTGTAGAACCAGTTGGTGCCCTTGGGCACCTTGCGGAACATCATCCAGCGCGCGGCCCCTGTCAGCGAGGTGCGCTCATCGACCCAGTCGACGACGGTGTGACCGGCCGTGACGGCGTGGTCGACTGGGGCGGCCTTGGCATCGGGATCGCCCGGTCGCGGGGGCGGCGCCTGCAGCGAGGATGGCATCGGGGGAGCGGGGAGCTTGGGCATGAGTTGTGAGTCGAAGGTCGAGAGTCGAAGATCGTGAGTCGAAAGTCGCGGGTCGTAGGGTGACGGGAGAGCTAGAGTTTTTGGGCGCCGGGGCGGGAGGGGTAGGCGTACTGGCCGATGCCGTCCAGCGGCTCGCCGGGGTCGCGCGGGGAGAAGCGGCGCAGCTCGCTGTTGACGGAGAACCGGGGACCGAGTTCGACTTCCCCGGCTTTGTTCACGCGCGTGTAGAACCGATCGAGCGGTCTGACCGGGGGGCCGCCGACGCGCCGGCCGAGCAGGTCGTACACGCCGCCGTGGCAGGGACATATGAACCGCTCGGCCGCGTCGACCCAGCGCACCGGGCAGCCCAGGTGCGCGCAGCGACTGGAGATGGCGATGTAGGGGGTGTCCTTGTCATACGGGTCGGTGTCGATCGCGAGGTTTTTCTTGCGCACATACGCGGTCGACTTGCCGGCCTCGCCGATTTCGGGGTTGAGCGTGATCACGACCGGGACGTAGTTGTCTTCGTTGAACAGGTCCTCCGGGCCGACGCTTTCCCAGCGGTGGGGCGTGGATTTGAAGATCGGTCCGACGGCGAACCCGAGCGCGGGTAACAGGAACGAGGCGGCGGCGATACCTCCGGCGGCCTGGCCGCCCACGGTCATGAAGCGGCGACGGGTGACGGTCTCGCCCTCAAACGCGCCGGGATATTCGCGATCGAGCGTGTAGGGGGACTTACTTTTGGCGTGGCGGTCGGGCATCCGGGGCAGAACAATATCGAGGCGCGATTCACGGTGACGCCGGGTCGCCTCCAGCACTTGTGCGCATCGCCTCTAACGCCTCAGCGGAGCCGGCGCGGGCCAGTTGCTTGGCGTGTTTGTGGGCATTGCTCGAGCCCCACCCCACCGCGCGGGCGCCGGCCTCCCACACGGCGCCGGCCAGCTCGGACTCGCCGGCGGCGTGGGCCAGCGAACTGAGCGTGATCGTGTCGGCCAGCTCGGCTACCGCCTCGCCATCGCCAAGCTCGACCAGGCGCGCGAGGCCCAGCGCGTAGAGCCTGTCGCCGGCGAGCAGCAGCAGATCGGGATCGGCCGCGGCGATCACGCGCGGGACGCCGTAGTGCAGCAGGTAGCCCTCGTAGATCGCCTCCACGAGCAACTCGTACTCCGCGCGCGCACGCGCCGCACGAGGACCGGACGCAGCCAGCTGGGCGGGGCTCGGCCGGTGGGCGGGGCTCGGCCGGTCTGGCCGGTCTGGCCGGTTTCCCGCGGCGCTGGGTCCGGACGCCGTCTGAACGTGACCCGATCGCTGCGCCCCGTCGGCCGTCTCGCCGGCGATCGCGGGCTCGTCGGCCAGCAGCCCCGCCAGCAGCCCGCCCTGCTCGCGCAGCATGTCCGCCAGGCCGCGCAGCGCATCTGTCTCCCGGCCGCTCACTCTGCCTCCGTTGTCCGAGCTCGGGGCCGATCGCCGTCCAGCGCCGCGAATGCGGCGGCGGCGGCCTGCACCGTTCTGTCGATCTGCTCGGGCGTATGGGCGAGCGAGGGAAACCATGCCTCGAACTGCGAGGCGGGTGGGTAGACGCCGCGGGCCAGCAGCTCGCGGCAAAAGGTCGCATAGGCGTCGTGGTCGCACGCGCGCGCGCCGGCAAAGTCGCTCACGGGGTCCTCGCTGAAGAACACGGTCAGCAGTCCCGGCGCCTGCACAACCTGCACGGGCCGCTCGCTGGAGGCGGCGGCTTCGCGCAGTCCGCTCGCCAGACGCTCGGTGATCGCCTGCAGACGCACGTAGGCTTCGTCGTCGAGCAGACGCAGGGTCGCCAGCCCTGCCGCGACGGCCAGGGGATTGCCCGACAACGTGCCCGCCTGGTAGACCTCGCCCGCCGGGGCGAGCATCCGCATCAGCTCCGCCCGTCCCCCCAGCGCCGCCGCCGGCAGCCCGCCGCCCAGCACCTTGCCCATGATCGTCACATCCGCGATCACGCCCGTCAGTTCCTGGGCGCCGCCGCGGGCGACCCGGAAACCGGAGATCACCTCATCGAGGATCAGCAGTGCGCCGGTGGCGTCCGCGCACTCGCGCAGCAGCTCGATGAAGCCCGGCCGCGGCGGGACCAGGCCCATGTTGGCGGGCAGCGGCTCGGCGATGATTGCCGCCAGCCCCTCTCCTTGCGCCCGCGAGCGCCCGACGGCGGCGCGCAGCGCGCCGGGATCGTTCCAGGGCACGAGCAGTGTTTGGGCCGCGGCCGCCGCCAGCACGCCCGGGCTGGAGGGCAACGACTGAGTGGCCAGACCCGAGCCGGCCTGCGCCAGCAGTCCATCGACGTGGCCGTGATAAGCGCCCTCGAACTTGAGCACCAGCTCACGTCCTGTGGCTGCCCGAGCGAGGCGCAGAGCGGTCATCGTGGCCTCGGTCCCCGAGGAGGTCATGCGCAGCATCTCCACACCCTCCATCCGTACTGCCACCTCGAGCGCGATGTCCACCTCACCGGCAGTCGGGGCGCCAAAACTAGTTCCACGCCCGGCCGCGGCGGCGATCGCGGCGAGCACGTCAGGATGGGCGTGACCGTGGATCAGCGGACCCCACGAACACACGTAATCGAGATAGCGATTGCCGTCGACGTCGACAATCTCCGCGCCCTCCCCGCTGGCGATGAACACGGGGTCGCGCCCGATCGCGCGCATCGCCCGCACAGGCGAGTTGACGCCTCCGGGCAGAACCTCCTGCGCGCGCCGGTACAGCGCCGCCGAACGGGTGTCGGTCAGGGTCGCAGTCACTTCAGAAGGCCGGGCGAAAGCACGGCCGGTCAAGGGCGGCTGGAGGCCGCCCCTCCACGTCAGAACGCGGGGCTGGACGCCCCGCGTATCGGAGAACGACGGGTTCTCCGATCGACCACCTACGCATGCTCACGCTCCCACCTCTTGAACTCGTCGGTGAAATACAGCAGCCGAATCTTCTTGAACTCGGTCGAGCTGTACAGCGTCGCGCGCTCTTGGATCCCCGTCATCTGCGCGATCGAGTCGAGGATCGCGTCGCACTCCTCCTTGGAGCGGCCGTGGGCCATCGTGAACACCGAATAGGGCCAGTCCGCGTAGGTCGGGCGCTCATAGCAGTGGGAGATTCCGCGCACCGCGGCCATGCGCCGGCCGATGTCGAGGATCTGCTCGTCGGGAACCTTCCACACGCCCATCCCGTTGGCCGAGAACCCGGCGCGACGGTGGTACAGGATCGCGGCCACGCGGCGTAGCAGTCCGCGCTCCTGCATGCCGGCCAGGTGGTCTAAGAACTTCTCCTGCGAGAGCCCGACCTCGGCGGCGGCGGGTGCGTACGGTTCGCTTGTCACAGGCATGTCGCCCTGCAGCGCGCGGATAACGGCGACGTCCAGCTCGTCGTAGGGCTGAGGGTCGAGCTCGACGGGCTCGGCGACTTCGGCGGCTTTTGCCAGCGCCTGGGTGTCGCCCTGCATCTCCAGGTCCATCCTGATCTTGAACAGCTTCAGCGTCGGCAGCTGCCTGACCGACTCCGCTCCCGCCTGGCGTGCCAGCACCTGAAGCGTCCCCTCCAGGCCGAGCTTTGAGTCGGGCTCGGTCGCGATCGTGAACCACAGGTTGAACTCGTGATTTCGCAGGTAGTTGTGCGACACACCCGGGTGTTCGTTGATGATCTGGGCGGCGCGGTGGGGATATTCGGGGTCCACCTTGGCGGCGACCAACATCGATGAGTAGCCGAGCGCGCGGGTGTCGAAGATCGGGGTGACCTGGCGGATGATGCGCGCGTCGAGCAACTGCCCCACGCGGTCCATCGCCCCCTGTTCGGTCATCTGCGCCAGCTCGGCCACGCGCGCGTAGGGGCGCGGCTCGATCGGAAACGAGCCCTGCATGAGGTTCAGCAGCCGGCGGTCGTCCTCGTCGAGTGGGATCGCCGCGCCGTGGGCGCGGCTGCGCAGCTTCAGCGAAGCCATGTGGCCGCCTCCAGCGCGTGGTAGGTGATGATCGTGTCCGCTCCGGCGCGCGCCAGCGAGGTGAGGATCTCGAGCACCGCCTCGCGCTCGTCCAGCGTCCCGGCGGCCGCGGCGGCGCGCACCATCGCGTACTCGCCGCTGACGTTGTATGCGGCCACCGGCAGCTGGGTCTCGCGACGCAGCGCCGCGATCAGATCACCGTAGGCCAGCGCGGGCTTGACCATCAGCATGTCCGCGCCCTCACCGGCGTCCAGCAGCGCCTCGCGCAGCGCCTGGCGGCCGTTGGCCGGGTCCAGTTGGTAGGAGCGACGGTCGCCGAACGCGGGGGTCGAGCCCGCGGCGTCGCGGAACGGGCTGTAGAAGGCCGAGGCGAACTTGGCCGAGTAGGCGAGGATCGGTATCTCGCTGCATCCCTCCTCATCGAGCGCGCCGCGGATCGCGCCGACGCGGCCATCCATCATGTCCGACGGGGCCACGAGATCCGCGCCTGCTTGCGCATGGCTGACCGCGACGCGGGCAAGCAGTTCGATCGAGGCGTCGTTGTCAATCCTCGGAGCAGTCGATGGGCTGGCCGACCCGCCTGAGGGCATCGCCCCAATCGCCCCACCCAGTGAGTGAGGCTCCAAATCCGGGGCTCGCAACACGCCGCAGTGGCCGTGGTCGGTGTACTCGCACAGACACACGTCGGTGATCACAAGCGGGCCGCCGGGCAGCGCCTGCTTGATCGCGCGGATGGCGAGCTGCACGACGCCCTCGTCGTCGTAGGCGCCCGAGCCCTCTGAGTCCTTGTGCGAGGGCACGCCGAACAGGAGCACCCCACCGAGGCCCACGGCGGCGGCTTCGCGAGCGCGCTCAACGGCGGCGGAGATCGACAGTCGCTCGAGCGCGGGCAGGCTCGGCTCGGCGCTCGCAAGGCCGCCCGACCCGGTGCCTGCCTCGGCCACGAACAGTGGCAGCACGAGCTGCTCGGGACGCAGCGTCGTCTCGCGCACGAGACCGCGCATCCCTGAACTCGCACGCAGCCTGCGCATGCGCGTGCTGGGAAATGCCATGCCCTGAGGTTACTCCAGCCGCGCCAGCCCCACGCGCGCCAGCGCGCCGAACAGGACGGTCAGCCCCAGCAGATGCGCCACCGAGACCCACAATCCGGGCGAGGCGCCGTTGACCGCGGCATCGAGCGTCTGCAGCGCCGCCTTGAACGGGAACACGAACGAGATCGCGGCGATCACGTCGTAGAGCCCGTGCGCCACCGAACCCGATGGGACGAGCGCGAGAAACGCAAGCGGCAACGCCAGCAGAAACGCGAGCAGCGAGGCGGCGCGCACTTCCCGCGCGAGCGCGCCGATCGCGATGCCGAGCGCGCCAAACGCCGCTGCGCCAAACGCCAGCGCGATCAACCACTGCCACACGCGCGACCAATCCAGCGGCACGAACGCGGCGACCCCCGCGAGCATGGCCAGCGCGAGCACGAACGCGCACAAGGCGGCCAGCAGCAGCTTCTGGGCGAGCAGCGTTGCGCGCCCCACCATGGCGGTGCAGGCGGGCGGGCTCCTGACGAGTCGCGCGAGCGTGTGCTCTTCGCGCTCGAGCGCCAGGCCCCCGGCGGCCAGCAGCACGCACACGAACATCTCAGAGATGCTGACCGCGACGACGACCGCAAACGTGTTCAGCGGCGTGCGTCGCCCCTGGATCACCGTGCTGCTCACGCCGATCGGCTGGCCGATCGTGGACAGCACGTTCTTTGACAGCGCCAGGTTCTGGGCGGCGAACTGCGCGAACTGCTCGATCCGCTGCAGCTGCTCGCGCTCGGGGCCGGCGGGCAGGCGCGCGATCGTCGTGCGCAGCCGTCCGGGGATTTCCTGCAAGCCGATCAGGTTCGCCGGCGCGCCCAGCACGCTCGCGCCCTGCCCGCCGCCGAGCAGCGCCCCGATGGCCTGGGCGGCGGCACGCTGGATCTGTTCGGAGAACTGGAGGTTCGCCTGGGCCAGAGCCGAGTTCAGCTCGGACTGCACCACCGACTGCTCGATCGCGTTGCCGTTGTACAGCACTTCCACCGAGCCTCTGCTCACGCCGGAGGAGATGCGCGCGACGATGTCCCTGGGGATCACGACCGCAGCCAGCGCATCGCCGGAGCGAACCTCATCGATCGCCTGCGCGCGCGAGGAGGCGGGCACGGGCGTGACCTGATCGAACAGCTCTTTGACGTACTGGCTGACCTGTACGTCCCGGCCACCGACGTGCACCGTCTGTCCGGGCGGAGTTTCGTCGACGATCGCCACGCGGGGCTTGCCCGGGGAGCGCGAGATCGCCAGACCGATCAACAGCGCGATCGCGATCGGATACACCACCAGCACGCCCACGAGCAGCCGCGAGCGGCGCAGAATCAACAGATCCTTGGCCAGCAGCCATCTCATGATCGCTCTGCCCCCGTGCCCGCACCATCAGGTGTCCTTGGCGGCTCCCGCGTCCATCCTCGCACCGACCCCCAAACCGACTCCCGCCCTCGCACCGAGACAGCACCCATCAGTGCCCCCGCTCTGCGAGAAACGCCACGAACGCCCCCTCGAAGTCGTCCTGGCCGCCGGAGGTCGCGATGAGCTCCGCGGGGGCGCCGTCGAACAGCAGCTCCCCGTCGGCCAGCACGATCGCGCGCGTGGCGTGGGCTCTGACCTCGCCGAGGTGATGCGTCGAGAACAGCACCGCGGTGCCGTTCGCCGCGAGCGCGCCGACGAACTCCCACAACCGCCGGCGCTGACCAGGATCGAGCGCCGAGGTGGGCTCGTCCAGGGCAAGCGCGGGCGGATCGCCGATCAGCGCCAGCGCCACGTTCACACGCTGGCGGTTGCCGCCGGACAGGCGCTCCACGCGCTCGCCGGCCCGCTCGCGCAATCCGGTCTGCTCGAGCATGCGCTGCACCGCCGCATCCGGGTCGGCCACTCGATGCAGACGCGCGAACAGGCGCAGGTTCTCGGCGACCGTAAGGCGCGAGTACACCGCGCTCTGCTGCGGCGCCCAGCCGATCGCCCGACCCGTGCCCGCGGGGTGGGCGGGCATCCGCACTCTACCCGCGCTCGCGGGCGTGACCCCCACGATGATCGACAGCAGCGTGGTCTTGCCCGCGCCGTTGGGTCCGACGATCGCCACCAGCTCGCCCGCGCCGACATCGAAGCTGACCTCGTGCAGCGCCTCGCGCTCACCGTAGCGCTTGGTCAGGCCCTCGACGGCGATGGCGCTCGCGGGGAGACTCGCGCTTGCGGCGGCGTTTGCGGTGGCGCTCACAGCAACCCGTCGGGAGAGCGCTTCCAGGATTCCAGCTGCAGATGGCGGTGCAGATAGACGACGGTCTCGCGCAGAATCGCGAGGATCGGCAGCGCCACAAGCGCGCCCACGATCCCGTGCAGCTGCAGACCGAGCAGCAGCGCGAAGATCACGAGCAGCGGGTTGATGCGCAGCGTGTGTCCGAAGATCTGCGGCGCCACGACGTGGCCCTCGAGCTGCTGCAGTCCGACGAACAGCAGCGTCACCCACAGGGCGGTGAGCGGGTCGGTGAACAGCGCCACGAGCACGGCCGGTATCGCGCCGAGGATCGGGCCGATGTAGGGGATCAGCTCCATTACGCCGTAGAACATGCCGAACGCCAGCGCGTATTTTTTGCCGTCGGGAAAGATCCCGATCAGCCCGAACACGTACAGCGCGAAGCCGGCGGAGGCGCCCATCAGGAGGCTGAACAGCAGCTGCCCGCCCACGTAGCGTGAGACCGCGCGCTGCACGAGCGTCGGGTAGTCGTCGGCCGGCGTGCCCTCGCCCTCGGGCATCGCCCGGCGCACCAGCGCGCCGATGCGCGGCCCGTACACGAGCATGTACACGCTCAGCACGAACACCAGCACCAGGTCGAAGATCGCGCCGGCCGCTTCGGTCAACACGCCTGCCGAGGAGGAGGCGATTTTGCCGGCTTCCTTTGCGACTTTCTGCTCGATCGACTGCAGCGCGGTTTTGCCCTGCTTGACCAGGTGCAGGTGGATGCCGTGCTTTTCCAGTTCGGTCTGTAGATTCGCGAGCTGTTCGTTGGCTTCGTCGACGATGTGCGGCAGGTTGTTCGTGAACGTGCGCACCTGGTCGGCGATCGGGTTGGCCAGCAGAAAGCCGATTCCGACCAGGGTCAGGAAGAATGCGAGATACACGATCGGCACCGCCAGCCCGCGCGGGATGCGCGGGCGCTGCACCAGCGCGACGGCGGGGTTGAGGATCAACGCGATGACAGCAGCGACCACGAAGATCAACAGGACTTTGCCGGAGGCTTTCGCCAGCGCGTACAGCGCCAGCAGCGAGATCGGCAGCAGCACGAGCTGGACCCACCGCGGGACGACCGTTCGTGGCGGAGGGTTGGGCTTTGGGGAGGGCCCAGAGGGGTCGGGATCGCCCGCCAGCTCGCGGTCTGTCTCCTCCGGAGGCGCTGCCGCGTGCGCTTGGTGGGAGGAGGCGCCGCTCATGTCGATCCGCCCGTGGACATTGGCGCAGTATGGCTGAGGGACAGGCCGTCATCCCACCGGCCAGCATCCTGTTCGTCGGCGATCTCGTCGGCTCGATCGGGCGGCGCACGCTGCTGGAGTGCCTGCCGCTGCTGCGCGAGCGCTATGACCCGACGTTCGTCGTCGTCAACGGCGAGAACGTGGCCGGCGGGCTGGGGATCACGCCCAAGTCCGCGCGCGCGCTGTTCGCGGGGGGAGTCGATGCGATCACGCTCGGCAACCACACCTACCATCGCCGCGAGATCTACCCCTACCTGGACGAGGAGCCCCGCATCCTGCGCCCGGCCAACTTCCTGCGCCTGCAGCCCGGGCACGGCACCTGTGTGGTGGAGCGCGACGGGGTGCGCCTGGGAGTCGTCAACCTCAGCGGCAACCTGTACCTGAAGGCCGGTCGCAGCGCGTTTACGGAGATCGAGGCGGCGCTCGGCGAGCTGGGCTCCGACGTCGATCACATCCTCGTGGACATGCACGCGGAGGCAACCTCGGAGAAGGTCGCGCTCGGATGGATGCTCGACGGACGTGTGACCGCTGTCGTGGGCACGCACACGCACGTGCCGACCGCCGACGCGCGCGTGCTGCCGGGCGGCACCGCCTACATCACCGACGTCGGCATGACCGGACCGCGCGGGGGGGTGATCGGGGTCAAGCGCGAGCAGGCGATCGAGTCGTTGGTAACGCAGATGCCGGTTCGATTTGAGACCTCGGAGGAGGACCCGTGGCTGATGGGCGTGCTCATCCGCTGTGCCGCCACGCCGCGCTCGGCAGACGCAATCGAGCAGGTTCTGATGCCACGCCCGCCGGCGCCGGGGCAGGCCGCTCCTGGGGGTGCCGGCCGTTAGGGCCAAAGTCGCCGCCGCCATAGCCATCGCCGGCACCGTCACCGTTCGAGGAGCGCTCGCGTATGCGCAAGGGCGAGCGGACGCCCAGAAATACGATCATGACCAGCGGGAAGAACCAGGGGATGTAGAGGTAGAACCAGTATTCGAGCCCGAGCTGTAGGCCGATCAGGATCGCCGCGCATGCGGCGGCCAAGCCGAACACGTCGGCGCGGCGCGGGATCGCGGCCAACCCCAGCGCGAGCGCCACCGCGAAAGCCTCCACGATCGCCTCGGCGCCGTGCCAGCCGTACAGCCCCCACAACGAGAACGGGGCGGCGCGGGTCGACTGGTATTCGATCGTGCGCACATAGATCTCGTGCAGCGAATCGTGCGTCAGCGCGGGGATCGAGACGATCGCGGCCGTGAGGACAAACGCCGCGGAGAAGGTCGTTAACGCGCGCGCACGCGCACGCGCGCTTTGCGGACGACGAGGAACAGCAGACCCATCCTCGGCGCCAACCACTCCGGCATCCCGTATATCCCCCGGATCGCTAACCCCACCATCCGCCGCCGCCAAACCGCCGCCCCCGAACAGCCCGTGCGTGGCTATCACCGGCGCGAGTGCGAGCGGGGCGAGCTTGGTCAGGCCGGCGAGCGCGGAGAACACACCCCGTGCCGGGGGCGAGCTGGCCACGAGCAGCGCCGCCAACAGGAACACGGCGACGAGCGTGTCGTTGGAGTTGGACTCCAGGGCGAACAGCGTGAACGGATAGGACGCCCAGGCGTAGGCGAGCGCGATGCCGAGCGTCGGCCCGCGCACGCGCCACCCCAGCAGGAACATCAGCGCCAGCGCGAGCAGGTCGAACACGATCGCCGCGGCGTGGGCGGCGGGCAGATCGTCCCACGCGCCGCTCCAGCCGAAGATCTGCTCGAACGGGACGTAGGACTCGTAGTCGACCGGCCCATAGGTGTCGCCGTGTTCGTTGTCAGACGGCCACCCCCCGTACAGCCGTTCGCCGTGGACGATCTTGCTGGCCCCGATCACACCGGCGTAGCCGACGTCGATCACGTTTGAGTCGGTCACGTTCAGCGCGACGCGAAACCCGATCAAGAACACGATCCCCAGCGCCAGCCACGGGGCGGGCACCAGCAGGCGCAGGGGACGCGCCGGCGATCGGCCCGGCCGCGGCGCTCGCAACAGCCACAGCATCCGCGCGAGCAGATACACGAGCGGCGGATAGACGAGCGGCACCGACGCGTAGATGTGCGCGTGGTTGAAGAACGCCAGCGAAACCGAGAACGACAGCAGCACGAGCAGGTCCAGGTGCAGCAGCTGCAACGGACGGCGGGGATCGACGAACGGGAGCATGAACAGCACGCACAGCGGCAGCCAGATGTACAGCGCGTTGACGTGGCGCCCGAACGCGCCCGGGTAGCCGCGGGCCATCGTCCAGGCGACCTGAAAGCCGGTCCACTGTTCGAGCACCTGGCCGGTGGCGTCGGCGATAATCACCTGTCCGACCTCTTTGGCTCCCTTCTTGGAGAAGAAGCTGACCTGCCAGCGGGCGGAGCCCTTGGTATAGGCCCCCGGATACGCACCCGGGTATTCGCGGCGTACCGCCCCCATCTCCGGGAGTCGCTCGGCGATCGCGATGACCTGGTCTGAGGTCAGCCTGCGACCGGGTAGGCGGGTTGTGGATTCGGCGACGGGGACCGGCGATTCGGAGGTGGTCGACTGGGGTTTGACAGCGGTTGTGGTAGCCAGCGCGCAGGCGGGCAGCATCGCGGCGAACGCCGCGAGCACGGCGACCGTGAGCAGAGCCCTGAGACGCATGGGCCGAGAGTACGACTCCCAGGGCCCGCTCGGCGCGCTCAGGGAGACGACAGCCCGAAGTGGGAGCGCACGAGCGGGGCCACGTCGCGAATCGCCCACTGCCCCGGCGGATTCGCCGGCGGATCCACGCCGCACAGTACGAGCGGGGCAAGCGAGTCGCTTACGTGCAGCGAGCCGTGCGAGCCGCCGCCCACATGCGCGGCGCCACCCCAGTCGATGAACTCGCAGCCGGGCGCGGCCGACAGCAGGATCTCGCCGGAGGTCGGGCAGTTCAGCGCCGACCACAGTCGCGCCAGCGCGTCGGGGTAGTCGGACGTCTGCAGGGCGTTATCGCCTCCGTGGACCGCCGCGCCGAGCACTGACAGCTCGCCGTCCACGTGCCAGCTCTCGCCACGCGCATCGCGCAGATCGCCGCCGGGGGCAAACCGCAGCTCACCGCGCGCGGGGCTGCACAGCACCCCTTCGCTGGGAGTGTCGTGGGCGTCGCGAGCCAGCCAGGCGATCAGGTCGACACCCTCGATCGCCATCGCGCGGGCGAGCACCGATGCGCGCATCGCGTCGCGCTCCTCGGGGTGCAGCGCATAGACCATCGCGGCGCGCTGCGAGGGACACACGGCGATGCGGGGCTCGGCGTCCACTGACCGGGTGGCGCGTCCCGCCGCGTGGCCGGCCGTCTCGAGCGCCTCCTCGCCGTCCTCCACGCCCGGGCGACTCGCGCCCGGCAGGCCCAGCCCAGCCAGCACGCCGAGGAGCGCCGAGCCGCCGCTCGGCTGCAGCACGCCCAGGTCGGCCAGCTCGCCCTGGAGGTCGATCGTGTCGGTGACGAGCGCCTGCGAGTGGTCGGCCATCACGATGACTGCGTGGCCGGCCAGGAACTCGTCGATCCCCCCGGCGGCCTCCATCACCCGCGCGAGCTGCTGATCGGCGGCGGCGATCGAGATCAGCTGCGACTCCGGGCCGCGGCGATGGGAGTGCCAGTCGTTGTCGGGCAGGCTCAGCAGCAGGAAGTCGAACAGGTCGTGCTCCACCATGTAGGCGGACACGCAGCCGGAGTGGCGGTCGCGAACCCCGGGCATGCCGAGCGTCGAGCGGCAGCCGGTGCGCCGCGAGGCGAACAGGTCGGCGTAGAACAGCTCGCGCGGCCCCATCACCGGATGGCGCGCCAGCGCGGAGGTGGCGAACCGCATCAGCGCGGTGTCGCGTTGGGGATCGTGGCGGTAGCGCCCGCGGTACATCAGGTAGGTGGTGCCGGCCGTGCGCACGCCGGCGTCGTCGAGGGACTCGAACACGGTCAGCGTGTCCGGGGACAAGTGAGCGCGGTTCATGTTGTAGACGGTGTCGGTCAGCTGGCGGGCGATCCCGAAGCGCTGGGCGGCGCGCAGGCTCGAGCCGTACTCGACGTAGCGGGATTCCGCGCGCGAGTACCAGTTCATGCCGGGGATCAGGTGCTCGTCCTGGGTGGCGCCCGTGGCGATCGAGGCGGCGCACACGGGCGTGACCGAGGGAAACCCCGAGACGCAGTCGGGGATATAACGACCGCGGCGCATCAGCTCTGCGAGCGCCGGCGCGGCGCCGGACTCGACCGTGCGCTGCAGCATCTCCGGCGCCATCGCGTCGATCACGCACAGCACGAGCTTGGGCGGGTGGGGGCTCACGCCATCCTCACGTCCGCGGGCCCCGTGCGTAGCCACGACGTGGCGTGCCGGCCACGGCACGGGCGAGGCTGAGGGCCGCTGCGGGCATCAGCGACTCAGAATACGCAGACCGGCATAGCGGCTCTCGCCATCGCGGGCGCGGCCCCGCCACACAAACCAGGCGAGCAGCACGACCGCCACATATCCAAGCGGTGGCAGCAGCGCGACGAGCGCCGCCAGCAGCAGCGAGGCGGCGTCCAGGTAGACGGTCAGCGCTTCGCGAGCGCCGCGGTCGGGTAGGCGCAGGCGGGCGCGGGCGAGGACCGGGCCGGACGCGCGCTGGGCCAGCGCGGCGGCGAGCAGTCCCCCGACGAGACCCGGCCAAACGAGGTCGCCGTGCGCGGAGAGCGTGCCCGCGAACAGCACCGCCCCGGCGCCGAGACCGATGCCGGCGATCGCAGCCGCGAGCGGGCTGGGCGCAGAGGTCCGTCCGGGGGAGCTGTCGAGCACGGGTGATGAGCGCAGCAGCACCTGCGCCGCGTAGGACAGCACGAGCGCGACGACGACGACCAGCAGCCACCAGTCGGCCTGCAGGAAGTGGAACGAGCCGCCCGCCGACCCGAAACCCACGCCCAGCGCGCCCGCGGAGGCCAGGGCGCCCGCCAGCAGCAGGGGCAGGAACGGGCGCAGCCCACACGCGCAGGCGAGTCCGAGACCGAGACCGATGTAGAAGAAGAGCCCGTTCATGGCGATGAATGTTCGTGAAAGCGAAGTGAGAATCGTGGGGGGAGGTCGGGAGGGGGGCCTGCCCCCTTCCCGCTAAGACCGATGTAGAAGAAGAGCCCGTTCATGCAGATCGCTGAAGCGCGTGCGCTACCTTGCGCGGGGATGCGCGGCCAGGACGATAAACCACGCGGACGGGACACCGCGCACGAGCTGGCGCGCTACGAAGCGCTGTTCGCGGCGCGCACGCAGCGGATGCGCTCCTCGGCGATGCGCGACATGTTCGCGCTGACCGAGCGTCCCGAGGTTATCTCGCTGGCGGGCGGGCTGCCGGACACGAGCACGTTCGAGCCCGAGCTGTACGCGAAGCTGATGGCCCAGATCGCCGTCGACTCGACCGCGCGGGCGCTGCAGTACGGACCGACCGACGGGATGAGCGCGGCGGTCGAGTGCATCGTCGAGGTGATGGCCGCCGAACGGACCTATGTCGATCGCGACGAGGTGATCGTCGCCACCGGCGGCCAGCAGGTGATCGACCTGGTGTGCAAGGCGCTGATCGACCCGGGGGACGTGATCGTCGCGGAGGCGCCGACCTACCCGGGCGCGGTGCCGACGTTCGGCGCCTACCAGGCGGATGTCGTGCAGATCGAGATCGACGCCGAGGGGATGCCGATCGACGAGCTGGAGTCCGTGCTCGACCGGCTGGCGGGCGAAGGGCGCCGGCCGAAGTTCATCTACACGATCCCCAACTTCCAGAACCCGGGCGGCGTTACGATGTCGCTGCCGCGCCGCCGGCGGCTGGTCGAGGTGGCACGCGAGCGAGAGCTGTTGATCCTGGAGGACAACCCGTACGGCCTGCTGCGCTACGAGGGCGAGCCGCTGCCGACGCTGTACTCGCTGGATGCTTCGAACGGGAGCCCGACTTCGAACGAGACCCCGCCCACCCGCGCCAGCGCGGACGGGGACGGTGCGTCTTCCGATTTCGTCATCTATCTAGGCACGTTCTCGAAGATTCTCGCCCCCGGCCTGCGCCTGGGCTGGGCTGTGGCGCCGCGGCCGGTGCTCGAGAAGCTGAACCTCGGCAAACAGGGCGCCGACCTGTGCAGCTCGCCGGTGACCCAGCTGTTCGTGGCCGCCTACTTCGCCGAGCGCACGAGCGCCGGCGAGCCGCTGTGGACCGATTACGTGGAGCGTCAAAAGGATCTGTACCGCCGCCGGCGCGACGTGATGCTGGAGGCGCTGGGCGAGCACTTCGGCGACCAGGCCCGCTGGACCGAACCGCAGGGCGGACTGTTCGTGTGGGCGACGCTGCCCGACTACATCGACACCACCGACCTGCTCGCGCGGGCGCTCGAGAGCGAGGACGTGGCGTTTGTGCCCGGGCGATCGGCCTACGTGGACGGCGGCAACGGCGGGAGCTCGATGCGACTCAACTTCGCGGGGTCCTCCGAGGAGGAGATACGCGAGGGGATCGGGCGGATCGGCCGAGTCGTGCGCGAGCAGGTCGGCCTGTTCGGGTCATTGACGGGCGCCGCGCCCACCCAAGCCCCACCCCCCGAGGGCCCCCCTGCCCGGCCGCCCGATCCCGGCCCCGGCGCAGCGGGCGGTGAGGGGGCAGGCGGCGCCCCGGCCGGAAAGGACATGGCCGACGTGTTCGAGCTGCCGCGCCGCGAGCGGGAGGACGAGGTGCGGCGGCGCGGAGACAGACGGCGCGGGGGCCAATGAGCGCAGCAGGCGAGGGCGAGGGCGAGGGCGCGGTTCGCAAGGTCGCGGTGCTGAAGGGCGGGCGCTCGCTCGAGCGGACCGTGTCGTTGCGCTCCGGCGCCCAGGTGCAGGATGCGCTGCAGCGGCTTGGCTACGACGCGGTCGGGATCGACGCCGGCGCGCAGCTGGTCACAGCGTTGCGCGAGGCGGCCCCGGACGTTGTGTTCGTGGCGCTGCACGGCGGCGAGGGGGAGGACGGGACCGTACAAGAGCTGCTGGAGGCGGTCGGCATCCCGTACACGGGCTCGGGCGTGGCCGCGTGCGCGGAGAGCGCCGACAAGGTCCTGGCCAAGCACCTGATGCGCCGCGCCGGCATTCCAACGCCCGCGTTCCACGCGTTTAGCGAGGTCTCCTTCAGAGAGCTCGGGGGCGGTGTCGCACTGCAGGAGGTCGAGCGCAGGATCGGGCTTCCGCTCGTGGTCAAGCCGGCCTGCCAAGGCTCGGCCCTGGGCGTAAAGTTCGCGCGCACCGCGAGCGATCTGCCCGGCGCGCTGCTGGCCGCGTTCTCCTACGGCCGCACGGTCCTGATCGAGCGCTACGTGCGCGGGCGAGACCTCGCCGTGTCGGTGCTCGACTCGCCCGATCCCGGTGGTGCGCCACAGGCGCTGCCGGTGCTCGAGGCCGTGCCGCGCGAAGAGGACTTCTACGACTTCGAGTCTCGCTATGAGATCGGCATGACCACGTTTGTGTGTCCGGCCGAGCTCGATCCGAGGACGACCGCGCGCGCGCAGGAGCTGGCGGTCGAGGTGTACCGCCTGCTCGGCTGCCACGGCGTCGCCCGCGTGGACCTGATGCTCGATGAGCAGAGCGGGGAGCTGACCGTGCTCGAGACCAACGTCGTCCCCGGCCTGACCGAAACCAGCCTCCTGCCCCAGGCCGCCGACGCGGCGGGGATCGGCTTCGACGAGCTCGTTCAGCGGATCTTGCAGAGCGCGTTTACACGCTGAGGCCTGCGACCGCGGGCCACGGACGGCCCGCACCCGGGAGCGTTGAGCGCAGGCTGCGCTGCGAGGATGCGGCCCCAAATAAAAAGCTGACACCCAACAGCCCTTCTCCTTCGCCACGAGGCGACCTACACGTCATGCCCATTTTCGCAGGCGGCTATTGGCAAGCGAGGCCAGGACGCAGGGAGCGTGGTGTGCTTGGCACACGAGCGACTGAGGACGCCGCGTCGCGCCGTCAAGAGTCGCCTGCGGCGAAGTCCTCCGGGGAGACCTGGTCTAGAAACTCCTTGAACTTCTCGACGACGTCCTCGGACTCCTCGACATCGTGCTCGAACTCGATCGCCGACTCCTCGATCACATCCTCGGCGGCGTAGATCGGCGCGCCCGAGCGGACGGCGAGCGCGATCGCGTCTGAGGGGCGGGAGTCGATCTCCAGCTCGCGGCCGTTGACGGACAGGGTGATCTGGGCGAAGAACGTGTTCTCGCGCAGCTCGGTCACCGCGACCTGGGTGCACTTGGCGTCCAGCTCGCCCAGCACCTCGACGAGCAGGTCGTGGGTCATCGGACGGGGCGTGCCGGCGCCCTGGAGCTTCATCAGGATCGAGGCGGCCTCGGGGTGGCCGATCCAGATCGGCAGAAAGCGATTGCCGTCGACCGTCTTGAGCAACACGATCGGCTGCTTGCCGACCATGTCGAAACTGACGCCGTAGATGACCATCTCCTGCACGAGATTCCTCCGGAGGGCTGCTGATCAGAGTATAGGTACCCGTCTGGGAGCGCCTGTGTCGAGCACGACACGCGCGCGCGTCACGCCGATCGTGGGGGTCACGCGGGTGAGGTGTCCCCGCGAAAGCTCCAGAGCTTGTTGCCCAAAAAATTCAGCGGCGTGGAGGCGGCCAGCGCGATCACCTCGGCGACGACCTTGTCCATGCCGGCGCTCTCCACCAGCACCCGCAGCACGAGCAGGTTGAACGCGAGCGCGATCAGGCTGACGATCAGAAACCGGAACGCCTGCATGTGGATCTGGCCTTCGCGGGCCTTGAACGTCCAGTGGCGGTTCCACACGAAGTTGTTCCCGGCGGCCACGATCCACGCGACCGACTCCGCCACCAGGTACTCGATCCCGAGCGCCTTTACGCACAGGGCGTAGAGCAGCAGGTTGACCGCGTACCCGCTTGCGCCCACGACCGAGAACCGCACGAGCTGCAGCCAGTTGGCCGGCCTGCGCATGCCGTGCCACAGGCGGATGTGCGGGCGGATTTCCACGGCGGTGGCGTCCTCGTGCATCCGCTCAGGGTAGCGACACGACAGGGCGGATGCGATCGCTAGCCTGTCTCTTGTGAGGGTCCATCGATTCGCGCTCGCCACCGTGACAGTGCTCGCCGCCGTGGCGATCGCCGGCTGTGGCGAAGCCGTGCCGGGCGCCGGGCGGTCCGCCAAAACAACCGCCAAATCACCCTACGTGGTCGCCTCCGTTGGGGGAGGCGGGGTCGGAGCGAGCACGGGCGCGAACGCGAGCGGCGTCGCGCACGAGGTCGCCGACCCAGAAGAAGCGCGCAGCTATCCGGTGCCGGCATCCTCGGTCCACTCGCCCGCCGCCACCGCTCCACACGCGGCCGGCGAAGCGGCGGTTGCGGCCGGGGCCCCGTCGGACGAGGAAATCCGCAAAGAGCTGGGCGAAGAGGAACACGCCAAGGCCAGCGAACACGTCACCCAGCAAAAAACGCTCACGCCCGTGCCCGGGGGCTCGTCGGTCGGCGGCAACGGCACGATCCCGATCCCGTCGAACGTGCCGGAAGTGGTGCAGCGCGTGATCGCCGGCGGCAACGCGATCGCCGACTTCCCCTACATCTGGGGCGGCGGGCACGATCCGTCGTTCGTCTCAGACGGGTATGACTGCTCGGGCTCGGTCAGCTACGCGCTGGCGGCGGGCGGCCTCTTGAGCGCGCCGCTGGTCTCCGGCGAACTCGCCCACTGGGGCGACCCCGGGCCGGGACGGTGGATCACGATCTACGCCAACGCCGGCCACACCTTCATGGACGTCGACGGCGTCTGGTTCGACACGGCTGGGCGCAGCGGTCCGTACGCCTCGCGCTGGCTGCTGTCCACACCGCCGTTGGAAGGCTACGCGGTGCGCCACCCGCCGGGGTTGTAGGCGGTGGTTCGAGGCGGGGTCGGCGGGGGGTTCGGCGCCGGGGGCCTCAGCGCAGCGCGATCTTGCTGAGGACCGTGGTGCTCCCGCCGGTGGCGTTGCGCAGGTTCAGCTGCAAAAGCAACGACACCTTGTGCAGTCGCCGCAGCCGCGCGCCGGTGATGCGCCCGAACTTGATCTTGATCGTCCCGCGACCGCCTCGGGTCGTGATCAGCAGCGCTTTGCCGACGATCTCCTGCGGCGGCGTCCCCGCGGGCAGCCCCTGCGCGAGCGGCATGTGCAGGCCGATGCGCTTGGCGATCGACGCCGCGAGCAGCACATTGAAGCTGCCCGTCACCTGCTCGTTGACCTGATAGCGCACCGTCAACCCCTTGCGCGTGGCCTGGCCCACCGTGGTGGCGGCCACCGCCTGGGCTGCTACGGGTGAGGGGAGGGTGGGCTTGGTGACTGCGGGGGTGGAGGAGGAGCCCGCGGAAGTGCCTGACGAGTTGGTTTGGGTGGAGCTCGTGCCGGAGTTGCTCGGCGAGGGGGAGGGCGAAGGGGATGGGGAGGGCGGCGGGGGGCCGACGACGGTGATCGGTTCGGTCACGCTCGCCACGTTGCCGCCCACGTCTTTGACGGTAAGCGTTACGTTGTAGGTGCCGCCGTACTGGTAGGAGTGGAACGTGCTGGCTGCGCACGGGGTCAGCCACGGCTCCGCGCACGGGGAAACTTCGGGCGAGTTCTTCGACGGCGCGCCGGGGGCGTAGCCGGAGACTTCGGGCGAGCCGTCGCCGAAGTTCCACGTGTAGGTGGGGTAGTTGGCCTTGGTCGCTCCGCCGGATGCGAACGCGAACGCCGAGTTGAGCGTTATGTTCGACTCCATGCCGTCGAACCCGACTATTTCACCGGAGTTGACAGGGTTGGGGGCGGTGAATTTCGGTTCGAGCGCGACGCTGTTCAGGCAGGGAATCGCAGGGTAGGGAAGTCGCAGGGCGGCGAGGTTGAACGTGTCGTTGATGTAGTAGCTGCCGCCTTCGTAAGTCTGGTTGTGGAGAGTACCTGCCAGAGTGTCGGGTTTGGCGCTGGCACTCCCGCCGGTGGTGAGAAAGAAGGAGTTGCGGCACTCGTCGGTCACCTCGTTGCGTGAGGGGTCCTGCCAGCCGTTGAGCAGCGGATCGGTGATCGTGTCCTGCTGCTCGACCGCGATCTGGTTGATGATCAAATCCGCCAGGCCGTGATCGAACGATCCATCGGGACCGCGTTCCGATCCGAGCTGGTTGGGCTCCTGCTCGTGGGGTTTTTCGAGACCCAGTTCTTTCGCTTCCCGCTCTTCACGTTGTTCTTTGGCCGATTTTTCGTTGAATTCTTCTTCTTCCTTGGGGGTAGGCGCCTTTTCGTGCTCCTTTTCCTGCAGTTCCCCGTCAGGCTTGGTGCCCGGTTCGAACCCACCGTCCTGGCAGTCGTAGGATTGTGTCCAGTTTTCGCGCGCCAAGTGTTCATCGCCGGCGCCACCCGCGATCCACGGGATCACCGCATACAGGACCGTTTCGGGGCCGCCCGATCCGCCGTCTGGATTTACGTCGGAGTGATAGCTGCAGAAACTCTGCTTGTAGCTTGGATAGCTGGCGGGCTGTGAAGGTGGTTCGGGTTTTGTGGGAGAAGCGGGGGCAATGGGTTCGATCGGCTTGGCTCCCGAGAATGTTTCGCCGTTTTTTTCGGCTTCTTTTTTATTTGTTTCGTAGACTTCCAGTTTGGCGGCGTACAGTTTCTCATCTTCTTCGTACTTTTCTTTTTCCTCCTTGTACTTCGGGAAACCTTCTTCGCGTTCCTTTTCGTACTTCACTAGTTCTTCCGGATACTCGTTCTCGGCTTCTTCATATCCGGAGATTTCGGTGATAGTCCCGTCGAAATCCGAGCAGTGCCCTTCCGGACCGCCCCCATCCAGACACACCGTCACGCCGGGGGGCGTCATGATGTAGTAGATCGTGCCCATGCCCGTCGGCAGATGGTGATCGCTGATGAACAGCTTGAGCTCGGTTTCGATCTGCGCGTTGGTGATGCAGGTGATCTCAGCGGGTACTTCCAAGGGATAGTAGAGACCCACAAGCGGATGCGGGTCGGTGCAGTTTCCACTTTCGGGGTAGGGGTCTGTGTCGGTGTAGGCGCCACGAAAGGCGGAGCCGCCGGCCGCGGGCTTGTTGGTGGCGTCGGTGTACTGCTCGTCGATCGCGAAGACGCTCGAGAGCTGACCGCTGGCCGAGCCGAGCTTGGCGAGGAACCCGTCGATCTCGGCCTGCCAGTCGCCGTGGTAGTAGTCCTGAGGGTCCCAGTAAACGGCGTACGTCGCGACCGAGTGCATCACCGGGCCGGGATGGCCCGGATCGTTGGGATTGTTGTTGAATTTTTCGGCAGCCGGGTTCGGTTCGGTTTCGCGCTTGCCCAGCCCGTTCCACTTCAGGGTCCCGGTCCAATAGCGAGCGACTTCGCGCGGCTGCAGCCCGACCTTGGTCCCTTCGACCGTTTCCACATGCGCGGACGCGGACGCCGGCATCATCCCCAGACACACGGCGAGCACAGACAGCGCGCCGGCGAGGAACGCCGGGAGGCGCATGCCCCGCAGACGGGTACGGGCAGGTGCGCAGATACGGACGCCTGGCATGAGCGTGCGAGCGATGAGGTCCACGACCCCATCATCGGCAGCGCCCTGCGGATGCCTTAGCCCCGCTAGGCTCAGTCCGTGCGCCCGATCCCCACCGCACCGATTGCCGCCGGCTCGTTCGTGCTCAGCTACGGCGTGGTCGTGGCCAGCGGCTCACGCACGCTGGGAGGGCTCGTACTGCTCGCCGGCGGGGCCTGGTGCGCGCACAGTTGGCAGCGACGAAACGACGCCCGCACGGCAGCCGAGCTCGTCGGCGTCGGGGTGGGCGCGTTCGTGGCCTCGCACCTGCTGGGCCTCGCGATCGGCGCGTGGCCGGCGGTGGTGGTCGCCGCCGCCGGCATGGGCGCCGCGGCGTGGGTGCGCGCCGACTCGCGAGGGGTCGCAGCCGGCACGGCGTGACGGGCGCTTTGAGAGCACACCCACCGTGATGCCGAAGCTGATCTACTCGATGACGGTGTCGCTGGACGGCTACATCGCCGGATCCGATGGCGCGATCGACTGGTCGGCGCCCGACGAGGAGCTGTTTCGGTTCCACCACCAACAGGTGCAGGAGCTCGGTGTGCACCTCTGTGGACGGCGACTCTATGAAACGATGGTCTACTGGGAGACCGCCGAGGAGAGTCCACTTGACGCGGAACAGGCCGAGTTCGCCCAGACCTGGAAGGCGCTGCCGAAGGTTGTGTTCTCAACGACTCTTCAGAGCGTGGTCGGCAACACCAGATTGGCCTCCGACAGCGTCGGCGAGGAAGTCACGAGGCTCAAAGAACAGCCCGGCAAGGACATCGCCGTCAGCGGCGCCGGCCTCGCGCGCGCGTGTATAAAGCTGGGCCTGATCGACGAGTACCGGCTGTTCGTCAGCCCGGTCCTCCTGGGCGGGGGCACGCCCTATTTCCCGGCCCTGGACGAGCGGGTGCAGCTGGAGCTGGTCGAGACACAGACCTTCGGCTCTTGCGTCGTCTACCTGCGCTACCGGGTGAGTCCAACGTACTTGCCTTGACAGCCGGTCATGACGTGTCCTG
The DNA here is from genome assembly GCA_963702185.1 of uncultured Solirubrobacterales bacterium. Taxonomy (GTDB): domain Bacteria; phylum Actinomycetota; class Thermoleophilia; order Solirubrobacterales; family Solirubrobacteraceae; genus Palsa-744. The sequence continues at coordinate 1,346,569 of OY969723.1, read as the reverse complement.
GATCGAGCGTGGGAGCATCGCTGGCAAGCGTTGTGAGAGGGGTGCGCGCGTTAGAGTTCGGCGTGATGGCCGACCATCCATTCCGGGCGGCGTGGCGCACGCGCGACCTCGACGCGTGGATCGAGGCCCTCTCGCCGGAGATCGTGTTGCGCTCGCCCGTCGTGCGCGCGCCGTTTCGGGGACGCGCCGCGGCCAGGGAGCTCTACGGCGTCCTGTTCGAGACTCTCGGCGAGGTGGAGATCACGGCTGAGCTCGCCGGCGCTGAGGACACTCATGCGTTCTTCTGGCTGGCGCAGGTCGCGGGTCGGCGGATCGAGGGCGCCGACCTGATGCGCTATGACGAGCAGGGCAGGATCGCCGAGATCCGCGTGCTGATCCGGCCGCTCGTGAGCATCGCTGTGTTCGCCTCAGCGGTCGGCCCGGCGTTGACAGCCCGGCGAAGCCCCACCAGGGGCGCGCTCGCGCGGCTACTGACACTTCCACTCAAAGGCATCCTCACACTCGTTGACGTGGCAGCGTCGCGCCTGGCCGGGCTCGGCTGATGTAAATCGCAGGGGACGGACGGCTACCGATCAGCTGCATCGGCAGAGACCGGCCGAGGCGAGGAGCTCGATACGAGCTGAAGGATCGGGATCGTACGACCGGCGCGGGCCGCGCTCTCTCGATAGGACGCAAACGCGGGGAACACTCGGTCGGCAAGCTCCCACAGGCGTGCGCGTGAGGCCTCGTCCTCAACGATCTCGGCGCGGAATGGCTGGCCGCCGAGCAACACGTCTGGGTTCGCGCGCGCGTTGTAGAACCACGATGGGTTGCCCGGACGACCGGCCTGGGAGGCGACGATCGTGACCCGCTCGCCGTCGTGAAAGTAGATGACGGCGTTGCGGCGGATCAGACCGGTGCGTGCGCCGCGCGTCTGAAGCAGAGCGGTGGGGAGCAGAAGCCCGGTGCCGAGACGGCCCCTGGTAACGCGTAGCAAAACCGGGTCGATCTTCCACACGATCGCGCTCCAGATCGCCTGCTTGGACAGCCACGTCGCGAAGCGGCTGCTGGCGAGACCCACGTACCCGCGATAGACCAGCCCGCGCGGAGTACGGGGGTCGACGTGTCGGAGAGCGCTACGGGTGGACATCAGTGCTGGCTCACCGATCGTGCGTGTGTACCACAGGTCATGGCGCCAGGCGCGTTGTGCGCCACTCCTCCTCAGCCCACTCATACAGCAGCCGGTCGTGCATTCGGTCTGGGGCCTGCTCCCAGAACTCGATCGCCTCCGGGACTACACGGATGGCGCCCCAGTCCGGGGGACATTCGGGCGGGCTCTCCATCGCATTCATCAGGTGCGCATGGCGGGCACGCAACGGCTCGATGTCCTCGATCGTCTCGCCCTGGCGTGAGACCAGCGTCTGCACCTGATGAGCGCGCTCGCGCGCCGCGAACAGCTCCACCGCGAGCTCACGCTCGGCCACGACCGCTCTGCCGCCGACATGGACCTGACGCCCGACCGTCGGCCAGTAGAAGAGCAGCGCGACCTGCGGGTTGGTCTCGATCTCGCGCGCTTTGCGTGTCCACAGCGCAGACGTAACCACCAACGCGCCGGCCTGTACCCGCTTGAGCAAAACCGTCCGTGCAGACGGCATCCCATCCCGTCCGACGGTCACGAACGCCACAGCCGCGGGCTCGGCAACCCCTGCCGCCTCGGCCTCTGCCAGCCAGCGCTCGAGCAAACGCAGCGGCGGCTCCTCCTCACCGCCGATGCGCTCTCGCCGCTCGCTTGGTGTGGAGCCCATGCCATGGATGCTAATCGGCGGCGGTCGTGACGACACCCTCCGACTTCGCGGTAATCACAGAGCCTTCAGCGACATCTTCAGACCCTGAATTTTGCTTCGCGAACCGCCGTCGCAGCTTGTGCCAGTTAGCCGGGCCTACCCCTGAGCGCTGGGGACGGGGAGATATTTGCGTCCTCGCCGCTCTCCGACGGCTTCGAGGAAGCCGAGGCGAGTCAAGCCGGCAAGCAGCTCACGTGCTTGGCTGCGATCAACCCCGAGTAGTCCGCGGACATCGGCATTCGCCACGCTTCCAGCGCGTTCGGCATGACTCAGGATGGTGGCGAACTGCTGAGGAACCGTAGCTCTGGCGTGAGCCTGGGTGGCGATATCCCCAAGCACATAGCGGGCGCCGCGGCCACGGCCCACGACACGAAGCAGGTCGCGCGCGACAAGGTCTTGCAGTACTGCTCGACTGGCGTCCCGGTCGATATGCCTAAGGTTTCGCAACTCTTCATTGGTAATCCGCCCATTGCGCCTGGCATACACAAGCGCCAGCTTCGCGTCGGAGGAGAGAGGGATGTCCGCAAGGTCCGCTATCCAGAGCCGGTCCTCGGCCAGAAAGACGCTTGTGCCACGCAATCGAACCACGAACGAGGAGGACTTCTCTTGGAACTGGGGCGGGTCGAGTAGGGCGTCCTCCATCTCCTGAATCATCCGGTCGATCCCGCTTCCCGCCTCCTCCACGAGACGAAGGCGCTCGAATGCGTCCATGATGCGCGGGTTGCGGGAATACTGCTCTTCTCGGAGGTTGTCCACGGTCACGTAGGCGGGCAAAGTGCCGGGGCTCTCGATCTCCAGCGCGTCGTCAAAAAGGCGCACCTGGATTGCAGCACCTCGCAACGAGTAATCACGGTGACCGACCGCATTGAGTAGGGCCTCTCGGATCACAAGCGGCGGGAACTCGGGGACTGCCTCCCGGATTAGGCCCCGCACTACCGCATCTCTCCGCATTTCGCGGTAGATCAGACGATCAGCGTCGGCAACCAGCGCAGGTAGCGCACCTGTTAGCTCGGTTCGCTCACGGAGTTTGGCGCCCCCGTCTAGCGAGCCTTCCATCCGCATAAACACAATGCCGAATCGACGGGTATTGGTCTGGGGCTCCTTGCCGAATAGGAGCAGGGTCGCAAGTCGTAGCTGGCCGTCCTCGTTGGTCAAACCGACGTCCTTGAGCGCCGAAGCAACGTTGATCCGCGAACGGCCCAAACGCTCCTTCAGGTACGCGCGGATCGCGTCAGGATCAAGGGCGTCGATACCGACTCCCCGGACGGCGTCATCCTCCGGTGGTAGGGAGCCCCGCTCCTTGATAAACCTGGCGAGGTCTTCCCCAACGAGCGCCCGATTGGTCGGCCCCGCGCGAATCAGAAGCCGACCATTGGAGGTATGGAGCCAGCCGGTCTCGGGGCGCTCGACTTGTATGAAGACCACAGTCTTCCCATCGACCGCCGAAGCTGCCACGCTGGCCGACAGCGGCGGTTGCGTATGTCGAAGAGTCTCCTGAACGCGCTCCTCCTGCTCCTGCGTCCATCTGACGCCTAAGAGACGATGCGGGCGACCCGCCGATACCCCGAGCACCACCATTCCCCCCTGGGAGTTCGCAAACCCCACAAGGGGGTCTTGTAGCTGCGAGGGTTTCGGGACGTCCTCCTTGAACTCCACGACGCCGCTCTCTTGGCTCCCCACAAGGGACCAGAAGCGCACCTCATCGAGCTCCCCGGGGATCTCCAGCAGTTCTCGTTTGCGAGCCATTCTATGGCAGCTTAGACGAACAAAAGACGAAAAATCGATTTGTCTCGCATTTTCCGTCCGACGGCTCCGCAGGTTTCCTGTAGCTAGATTGGCACAAGACGACCACGGAGATTTGGCTCCAGTTGCCGAGCTTGTAACGGGACTGGCGTCAAGACCGGGCAGGGCGCGAGCTGAGCGGTGACTGGAAAGCCCCACGAGAGCCGGGCTTGCATCACCGATGCCGCAACCGCGCCACATTCGAGACTGCCTGCGGGTCATTTGCACGGGGCGCCGGGTCCGATGCCGCCTCCATGACGCTTTCAAACTCGCTCGCCATCCGATCCTGCGCATCGCGCGGCGGCGGGCGGCGGCGGCCTCGCGCACGTGCGCTGCGCCGTTGAACGCTGCGACGCCGTGACCGCTCGAAGCGCCTCGGTACTCCAAGACGCCATAACAGCCCTCGAGTCCCGGTGGCGACGCAACACCCACCTCGGAGTCCCGCTCCAGCGCAGGAGATTCCTCGATGGGCGATCCAGGACTCGAACCTGGGACCTCTTCCTTATCAGAGAAGCGCTCTAACCGACTGAGCTAATCGCCCGAGGAGGCGGGATTCTAGCGGCGCTCATGCCACTGTGCGGAGGCGCAACCGCCCCGCCAACTCGAGCGCTTCCTCCTGCGTCGCGAACGACAGCTCCACACGGTATCCGCCAGCGGGCGTGACGCTCACCCGCACCTCGGCTCCCAATACGTCCCTGAGCACATCGGCGATCTCGCCGGCCGCGTGCTCCTGGTCGGGATGTACCTCGCCCGACCTCACCCGCCTTCGCTTGCCGGCACGGCGATCGGCCTTTCCGGTACCGGCGGCCCCATTGACCGCGCGCGCGCGGTCTTCGAGTACCCGCACCGACCATCCCTCCTGCGCGGCCGCGCGCGCCAGTCGCGCGCGCGCGCGATGATCCTCAGCCAGCAACACCGCGCGGCCGTGGCCCTCGCTGAGCGCGCCCTCCTGCAACAGCTCGAGTGCCTCGTCGGGCAGGTCCAGCAGGCGGATCAGATTCGTGACCGCCACCCGCCCGCGCCCCACGCGCCGGCCAACCTCCTCGCGCGTGAGACCCAGCTCCTCGACCAGCGCCACGCACGCGCGGGCCTCCTCGACCGGGCTCAGATCCTCGCGGGCCATGTTCTCGATCAGCGCGACCTCCAGCGCCGCGGCATCGTCGTGCAGCCGTACGATCGCGGGAATCTCCGTCAGCCCGGCGATCTGCGCCGCCCGCCAGCGACGCTCTCCGGCCACGAGCTCATACCTCCCATCCGCCCGGGGCCGCACCAACACCGGCTGCAGGATCCCTCGCTCTCCGAGCGATCCCGCCAGCGCCTGCAGCGCATCCTCGTCGAATCGCCTGCGTGGCTGGTCTGGATTGGGGACGATCACATCGACGGGCAACGCGCGCAACTCGTCCTCGCGGCCCTTCACCCCTTCGGAGGACACCGACAAAATCGCCTCCAGGCCGCGTCCCATGCCCCTCTTTGGCTTAGCCACGGGCGGCAACCTCCTTCGCAAGCTCGAAATACGCCTCCGCCCCCGAGGAATGCGGGTCGTGGTGGGTCACAGGCAGACCGTAGCTGGGCGCCTCGCCAACGCGTACGTTGCGTGGGATCACGGTGGCGAACACCAGGTCTGGGAAATGCTCGCGCACTTCCCGCTCGACGTCTTTGCCCAGGCGCGTGCGGCTGTCGTGCATCGTCAGCAGCATCCCGGCGATCGTCAACCGCGGGTTCAGCTCGCGTTTGACGAGCTCCAGCGTCTCCAACAACCCCGCCAGACCCTCCAGCGCAAAGTACTCGGTCTGCACCGGCACGATCACCCGATCGGCCGCCACCAGCGCGCTCACGGTCAGCGGGCCCAGCGACGGAGGGCAGTCGAGCAGCACGTACTCAAACTGCTCTCTCACGCCCTCCAACCGATCGCGCAATCGCAGCTCAAACCCCTCGATTCTCGGGAGCTCGACGTTCGCCCCAGCCAAGCCGGGACCCGCCGGCAGCACGCGCAGGCCCGACACGCTCCCCTCGGTCAGCGCCGCCTGCGCGTCGACCTCCCCACTCAGCACCTCGTACAGGCCGGGGGTCCGATCGCGAGGTATACCCACGCCGACCGTCGCGTTCGCCTGCGGATCGACATCCACGAGCAGCGTCCCATACCCGGCCTCGGCGATGCACGCGGCCACATTCACCGCGGTCGTCGTCTTGCCGACTCCGCCCTTCTGGTTGGCGATCGCGTACACCGTGCCCATCGGTGACGCAAGCTAGCACCGCACGGCCCATGCGTCCCTGAGGCGGGCTGAAACGCCGCGAAACGGTCGCCGTAAATGCCGGCGGCGGCCGGCGGACACTCTGCCGCGTCTGCCGTGGGCCTAACGCCCGAGCGGGCGCTTGCGGGCGATGCCCGCGCGACGCGGAAAACGGGGCGGGGTCCGAGCGAGCTTCTCGAACACGTGCAGGTGGCGATCCCGCGAGCCCCGATAGGGCTCCACGTAGCGGATATCCACGAGCCGCAAGCCCAGCTCCTCACCAGCGCACCGCGCTTCGCGCTCTTCTTGCTCGTCGCGACCGCCACGCCAGTCGATCAACGTCCCGCCGACCCTCATCAGCGGCGCCGCGTACTCCATCACGACCGGCTGGGCCGCCAGCGCACGGGCCACCACCACGTCATTTTCCTCCATCCCCTTCCGCCACTCCTCCGCTCTTGCGCACACCACACTCACGTTCTCGAGCGCTGCCTGGCCACATGCCCGCTGGAGGTATTCGCACTTGCGTTTTTGGCTCTCCACCAACCGGACCTCCGCGTCCGGCAGCGCCACCGCCAGAGCGAGGCCCGGGAAGCCGGCGCCCGAGCCCAGATCGGCAATCCGATCGGCCTCGCGGAGAGCGCCGATACCCAGCGCGATCAGCGAGTCGGCGAGATGAATCTCTGCGGCACGCTCGGCATCCCTGACTGCCGATGGGGCGTGCTCGTCGGCCTCCAACACCTGCAGCAGCGCCGCTAACTGCTCCGCCTGGCGCGGCGCGACCACCGTAGGCAGCTCGGACAAATCGAGCTCCCAGGAGCCGGGCACGGTGCCTTTAGAGATGGGCTCCTCTCCGGAGTGTTTCACGGTGAAACACTCCCAGGCCGGCGGGCAATGGCTCGGCGAGCCCATTTGCGCAACAGCTCGGCCAGCCTCTGTCTGCCCGTCATCTCGAGCAGACTGTCCGTAGGTCAGTCCTCCGCGAGCGGCGAGACCACCAGGTAGCGCCCCGGTTCCTCGCCCTCGCTGTGCGTGCGCACGTCGCCGCGCTCGCGCAGGTGCTCGTGCACGATCCGCCGCTCAGACGCCGGCAGCGGATCGAGCTCGACCGGACGGCCGGTGCGCAGGACCTCGTCGGCCGCGTCGTCTGCGTCCGCTCGCAGCGACTCGGCGCGACGCTCGCGGTAGCCGTCGGCGTCGATCACGACCCGTACGTCGGACGGGCCTTCGCGATAGACGATCCGTTGGGCCAGGTGCTGGACCGCGTCGATCGTCTGTCCTCGCCTGCCGATGAACAGACCGAGGTCATCCCCTCGCAGGCGCCCGCTCAGCACGCCGTCGGACATCGAAACCTCGATCTCGACGTCCAGGTCGAGCGCTTCGGCGATCTCGGCGAGCAGATCTTCGAGCTCCTCCACCGGATCGACCTCGCCATCCCCATCCCCCAGCTCGACCTCTTTCCCCTCTCTCGTCATCTCGGCCTCTTCATGCTCGCTCATCGTCGCCTGCCCGAGCGCTTTTTCTTACGGCGCGGAGGAGGCGGAGGCGCCGAGGAGCCCTTGCCCGCGACGCCGGCCAGCTCGGGCTCGGCCTTGGCCGGCTTTGCGCCCGGCGCGGGTGAGTCCGGCTTGCCATTGGACGAGCCCTCGTCGGTGGCAGGGCCAGAACCACCCCCGCCAGAGCCGCCACCGCCCGTACCGCCACCCCTGCCACCGCCGCCTTGCCCCCCACCGGCGCTCCCACCACTGCCCTTGGCGGCGGCTGTGGCGGTCGCCGGCGTAAGCGGGCCCATACGCCGGCGAATGAAGTACTGCTGGCCGATCGTCCACACGTTGGTGGTGATCCAGTACACAAGCAGCCCGGCGGGATAGCGGAACAGGAACGCGACGATCACAAGCGGCAGCAACAGCATCATGCGGCGCTGGTTGGGATCGGCCGAGGCGGTCGCCATCAGCGTGGAGGCGATCTGCGAACCCACATACACGGCGATCAGCACGACCAGCACCACGCCCGTCGCCTTGGTCGTGATGTCGGGGATGAACAGGAACTTGCCCGACCCCGGCGCCACCGTCTGGCAGCCGGTCGCTTCCACGTACTTGGAGGGCAGATGGGCCACGTTGGTGGCGTGGAGCACGTGGTAGCTGTTGCGTACGTGCAGCGACAGCGAGTTGTAGTGGTTGACGAGCGCTTCGCCGCAGATGTGCTTCTTGAGGTCCGTCCTCAGCATGTAGAACAGCGAGATGAACACCGGGATCTGCAGCAAGAACGGGAGGCACGATGCCAGAGGATTGATTTTGTTCTCTTTGTAGAACTTCATTACCTCCTCTTGCTGGCGCTGCTTGTCCTCCTTGTAGCGCTCTTTGATCTTCTGCATCTCGGGCGCATGGCGCTGCAGTTCCTGCATCGAGCGCAACTGCTTGTAGGTCAGCGGCACGAGCACCGCCCTGGTCAGCACCGTCAGCCCGACGATCGCCCACCCCCAGCTGCCACCCACCACGCCGTGGATGAACACCATGATTTCTTCGAACAGCGTGATCAGCGGCGAGAACGCTTCCTCGATCACGTTGGCGAGCACGAGCATGGACTGGAGCTGGGACATAACGTTCAGGACGGGGGGTTAGGACTGGAGTTAGGACGGGGGGCGGCCCGCATCGGCTTAGACGCGCCGGACCGGGCGCGTCTCGAACAGGCGTTGGGCCTCGACTGGATCGTACCCGCCGTAGCTCCACGGGTTGCACCTCAACAGCCGCCACCCCGCGAGCACCGCTCCCCGTAACACCCCATAACGGCCGATCGCCTGCACCGCATACCGCGAGCACGTCGGCTCGTACTTGCAGCGGCGGGGCAGCGCCGGCGATATCGCGCGCTGGTAGACGACGATCGGAACGCTCGCCGCGCGCCTGGCCCAGCGCGACACAACTCCGATCGGGTGCGAGCCCACCTGCCGGTCCAAAGGCGATGGGGGGCGCCTGCCCGAAGACGTCGACGAGGACACGGTCACGATCGCCGTTCCCTGGGCTCGTTTGCCGTCGCGCCCTGCATCGACACGGTCATAGCCGCCGCTGCGCGTGGTCCTTGCTCGTCGTGCTTGCTCGTCGTCGAGTCCGCCGTGGACACGCCTTCCTCGCGCGGGTGAGCTCCCTCGCGCAGGCGAGCGCGATCGACCAGCTCCGTGAGCGCCGCGTCGATCCCCGCCAACCCCTCGCGCTCGGCGAGCTCGCGGGCCTCGGGACGGGCCACGACGACGACGTCCTGGCCGCGGCTCAGCTCGTCCTCCGCGCCAGCCCACGCTTCGCGCAGCAATCGCTTGACCCGGTTGCGATCGACCGCGCCTCCGACCTTGCGCGAAACCGACAACCCCATGCGCGGCCGCGCTGCCGACGGGTTGGGAAACGTGTACAGCACCAGATGTCTGTTGGCGGTCGAGCGCCCGTGCCGGTACACGCGATCGAACTCGGCGCTGCGCGACAGACGGCCCCGCTCGCGTGCCGGCCGCGCGGCTGTGGCCGCCCCTGTCCCGGCCACCCGCTCGGCTCGATTGCTCACGAGCTCGCCCCCTCAGACCGACAGACGCCGGCGGCCCTTGGCTCGGCGGCGTCTCAACGTGAGGCGCCCGGCGCGGGTGCTCATGCGGGCGCGAAACCCGTGCGTGCGGGCGCGCTTACGTTTCTTCGGTTGGTATGTCCGCTTCATCTTCCGGTGGCCTCTCTGCGGCGGGCAGGCGCTGAAGTATAGGCCGCCACGGCTGCAGCGATCGGCCGTCGGGTTGCGGCGCGAAAATTTCCGCCAATTGCGGGCAGCGCTCACGCCGGCTCTGGCGCCTTGGTTATAGTCGTGCGACCGGGCCCTCAGGGGCCCTCCATCCACAGGTTTCATCCAACTCTCCCGAGGAGGAGCGGGTTGACGCTGCCGTGAACGCGGAGCTCGAGAACATATGGTCGCGCGTGCAATCCGAGCTGGCGGCGGCCGTCGATGACGCCACCTACAGGATCTGGCTCGAGCCCTTGACCGTTCGCGAGCTCGCCGGCGGTCGGCTCACGATTGAGACCGCACCCGAGGCCTGTGGCTGGGTGCGCAACCGCTACGGCCGTCTGCTGCGCATCTGCGCTTCACACGTCCTCGGCGAACAAGTTCAGGTCGAACTGCTCCCCCGCGTGGCCGACGACCCATTCCCGCTGGCATCACCGACACCCGCTCATTCCCCTTCCATCCCAAACCACACTCCTAACCCCTCGGATCCCCACACCACCATCGATCCCCACCAATACCCCTTCGCACCCCCACATACACGCAGCGCCCATACCCACGCCAGCGTCCGCGCAGCTGCCGGCGGGCATCCAGCGCCGCGGGGCCCTCTTGGCAACCCCAAGCTCACGTTTGACCAGTTCGTGATCGGAGACTGCAACCGACTGGCTCACGCTGCCGCACTCACGGTCGCCGAGCTGCCCGGCCACGCCTACAACCCGCTGTTCATCTGCGGTCCACCAGGTGTCGGCAAGACGCACCTGCTGTCCTGCATCGCAAACCTGCTGGCCATTCACAACCCCGGTCTCGCCGTCCACACCACCACCGGGGAGGCCTTCACGAACGAGTTCCTCGGCGCGCTGTCCTCCCAGCACACCGGCGCCTTCAAGAGCCGCCACCGCGACGTGGACGTGCTGCTCGTCGACGATGTCCAGTTCCTGCAGCGCAAGACCCGCACCGAGGAGGAGTTCTTCCATACGTTCAACTCCCTGTATGACTCTGGGCGGCAGATCGTGCTGAGCTCCGACCGGCCGCCACGCGATCTACAGGCCCTGGAAGACCGCCTGCGCGAGCGCTTCGAGTCCGGTCTCGTCGCCGACATCTCCCCGCCCGACCTTCCCACCCGCATGACAGTCCTGCGCAAGCGGGCCCACCACGACCACCTCGCCCTCGACGACGAGGAGCCCCTGCGGCTGATCGCCGATCGAGTGACCGACAACGTGCGCGCGATCGAGGGAGCTCTCATCCGTGTCGTCGCCTTCAGCTCGTTGACCGGCCGGCCCCTCACACCCGATCTCACGCGTGAGGTTCTCGACGGGCTCTACCCCAATGCCGTCCACTCCCAGACCGCCACCTCTCCCCGTCGCGAGCCCCCGTCTATCGAGGACATCATCGCCGCTACCTGCCAGCGCTACGGCCTGACTACCGAGGAACTCACCTCCCCATCCAGGTCCCCGCGCATCACATGGCCCCGCCAGGTCGCCATGTACCTCGCCCGTGAGCTGACCGGTCAATCCCTGCCCGCAATCGGACGCCAGCTCGGGGGACGCGACCACAGCACCGTCCTGCATGCCTGCCGGCGCACCGCCTCGCGCATCGCCGCTGACGACTCATCCAGACGGCTCGTCGAGGACCTGTTGACAGCGTTGCGCCCGGTTGATCCCACCGCCCAGGCAAACCCCGTCGACCGATCGGCCTGAGACACTATGCGCTTTGCACTCCACATCCCATCCACACCCTCATCGCCCGTCCAGTCGGGCGTTTCCTACGGCCATCCACATATCCACAGCCACTACTAGCTTCTACCAACCCATATAGACGTCTTCGTGAAGCTCTCCATCCACACATCCAATCTGCTGGCTCAGCTACAGACCGTCACCCGCGTAGCGTCGACTCGCACCGCGATCCAAGCGCTCTCCGGCGTAATGATCTCCGCTACAGCGGACTCGCCCCCCGAGCTGCTGGCGACCGATACCGAGATCGGCCTGCGCGTACCGCTCTCCGCCACCGTCGAGCACCCGGGCAGCGCTGTCGTCCCAGCCCGTCTGCTGCACGACGTTGTCCGCGCACTCCCCGCCGACCAAACCACCCTCGAGCTGCGCGCCGCCGAGCAGGACATCGAGCTCGTCTCCGGTTCAGCCATCTTCCACCTGCGCATCCTCCGCGCCGAGGACTTTCCGTCGCTGCCGGCGCCGGTCGAGGACACGCGCATCACCATCCCCGCCGCGGCGTTCGTACAAACCGTCGCCCAGGTCGCCCGCTCAGCCTCGCGCGATGAGACCAGACCGGTTTTGACCGGCATCCTCATGTCCGCCTCCGCCCAGGAGCTGCGCATGGTCGCCACCGACTCCTACCGCCTCTCCGTTCGCCAATCTCCGCTGGACTCGCCTCTCTCAGGGTCGCTGGAGGCGAACATCCCGGCGCGGGCCCTCCAGGAGCTCGTGCGCATCGCTCAACAGGACACCACCTCCGAGTCGCTGTCGGTCAGCCTCGGGCAGAACCAAGCCATCTTCGAGCTCGGCGACGTCGTGCTCTCCTCGCGACTGATCGACGGGCAGTTCCCCAACTACCGCCAACTCCTGCCCGAGTCGGTCGAGCACGAGCTGCGCCTCTCGACCGCCGAGCTCGGCGACGTCGTGCGGCGCATCAGCCTGCTCGCGCAGCGCAACACTCCTTTGCGCCTGTCCTTCCGCGAGGGCGAGCTGACCGTCTCAGCCCAGACCCCCGACGTCGGCGAGGCCTCGGAGACGATCCCCGTCCCCTTCCACGGCGAGCCCTTCGAGATCGGCTTCAACCCGGACTTCCTGCGTGACGGCCTCGACTCCGTGGAGACCGACGAGTTTGTCCTGAAGCTGATCAGCCCCCTGCGCCCCGGCCTGATCGAGTCCCCCGGTCCCGACTCCGCCGGGGGAGAGTTCTTGTACTTGATCATGCCCATCCGCTTGAACGTTTGACGCCGTGTCCGAAGTGCGCGTCCTCGGCGTCGAGCTGCGCGACTTTCGCACCTACACGCGCGGGGAAGCCTCTTTCGGCGCGGGGCTGACCATTGTCCACGGGCCCAACGGAGCCGGCAAGTCGAACCTGCTCGAGGCCCTTTACTTCGGCTGCTGCGCTCGCTCTCCCCGCACCCGCAACGAGCGCGAGCTGGTGCGCTTTGGCTGTGAGGCCACGCGCGTCACCGTCAGGCTTGCCGAGGCTGACTCAGGCGGAGAACAGCATGAGCTGAGCGTGGGCATGGAGCCTGGTCAACCCAAGCGCATGATGAGCGACGGCGCCCCGGTCGAGCGCCTGCTCGACGTCCCCCACCGTCCGCTGATCAGCGTGTTCATGCCCGAGCGCCTGGAGCTGCTCAAGGGCGCCCCCGGTGTCCGCCGTGCGCACCTCGACCAGGTCGTGGCAGCCCTGTGGCCGGCCCGCGCCGGGGATCGCCGTGCCTACACACGCGTCTTGGCGCAACGCAACGCCCTGCTCGGGCGCATCCGCACAGGCGCCGCCTCCCGCGAGAGCATCCTCACCTGGGATGTCCAGCTCGCCGGCCACGCGCTTGCCTTACGCGAGCACCGCGCGCGCGCGGTCAAGCTCCTGGCCGAGCCGTTCGCCTTGCGTGCCGCCCAGCTGGGCCTCACCGGCGTGGCCTCTTTGGAGTACCGCCCGCGTACGCGGGCGCACGATGAGCAGGAGCTCCTGGCCGAGTTGCGCGAGCGCCTGGACTCCGACCTGCGGCGCGGATTCTCAGGACACGGTCCCCACCGCGACGAGCTCGCCTTCCTACGCGATGGCCGCGAGCTGCGCGCCTACGGCTCTCAGGGCGAGCAACGCCTGGCGCTGCTCGCTTTGCTGCTGGCCGAGCGCGCTGTGCTGGCCGACCAACGCGCGCGCATGCCACTGATGCTGCTCGACGACGTGATGAGCGAGCTGGACGCCGATCGGCGGGAGCTGCTCGCCTGCGAGCTGCGCTCCGGTGGCCAGAGCGTGATCGCCACGACCGATCTGGCCCACGTTCCGGGCGCCGGCGACCCCGCCGTGGCGCGGCTGCGCGTGTCCTCGGGAGTCGTCCTACAGGAGGCGTTGGCGGCATGAGGTGGCGTATGAAGCCGGCGGCATCGGGTTGGCGGGATGAGGCCGGCAGCTCGAGGTTGGCTGGGTGAGACCGGCTCCCAGAACTCTGAGCGTCGCCCTGGATGGGCTGACCGCGGCGATCGCCCCGGCCAGCACGCTCGCGCGGGCGCAGGAGGTGTGGCCGCGCGCGGTCGGATCGGCGATCGCCGCCTGCGCACAGCCGGTCAGCGAGCGCGACGGAGTGCTCGGCGTGGTGTGCGAGTCGGCCGTCTGGGCCCAGGAGCTGACGCTGATGCAGTCGAGCGTGCTCGACCGTCTGAATGACGCGCTGGGCGATTGCCTGCTGCGCGAGTTGCGTTGCCGAGTGGGGTGACCCGTTGGCGATTGCCCACGGGTCGCCCACGCCGCAAAATTGGCCATTTTGCAGGCGATTCGGCGGGTCTGTGAGGCCTTTACGGGGGGTCGGCCTGCTATTATTCGAGTAGTCATCAGCCGCCCCCCAGACGCGGTATCGGCGCCCCGGCATCCCGGGGCGTTCGCGTGTCATTGAGCCCCAAGGATCAGATTGGCCAACCCCACCGACGCAGCCCCTTCATCGACCGGCCTGAGCGACACGACCGCCGCGGGCGCCAGCTACGACGCCCAGGACATCACCGTCCTCGAGGGCCTGGAGGCCGTGCGCAAGCGCCCGGGCATGTACATCGGCTCGACCGGCGTCATGGGCCTGCACCATCTCGTCTACGAGGTCGTCGACAACTCCGTCGACGAGGCGCTCGCCGGCTACTGCTCAGAGGTCTCGGTCACGATCCACCCCGACAACTCGGTCACCGTCATTGACGACGGGCGCGGCATCCCCGTGGCGATGCACGAGAAAGAGGGCCGTCCCGCCGTCGAGGTCGTCCTCACCGTCCTTCACTCCGGGGGCAAGTTCGGCGACGGCGGCGGCTACAAGGTCTCCGGCGGCCTGCACGGCGTTGGCGTCTCGGTCGTCAACGCCCTCTCCGAGCGCCTGCAGGTGCAGATCCGCCGTGACGGTCACCTCTGGAGCCAGGAATACTCGCGCGGCGCCCCTCAGGGCGAGTTGATCCGCGGCGAGAAGCTCCCCCCCGGCGCCGCCACCGGCACGACCGTCACGTGGCTCCCAGACGCCGACATCTTCGAGACTTTGGAGCTCGACTTCCGCACGCTGGAAGAGCGCCTGCGCGAGACCGCCTTCTTGACCCGCGGCCTGCGCATCTCGATCGTCGACGAGCGCGGCGAGGGCCACTCGGCCGCCTTTCAGTACGAGGGCGGGATCGAGGACTTCGTCTCCTACCTCAACGAGAACAAGGACACCGTCCACCGCAAGGTCATCTTCTTCGCCGGCGAGTCCGATGAGGGCGCGGCCGAGGTCGCGATGCAGTGGAACTCCTCCTACCAGGAGTCGATCCACTCCTTCGCCAACAACATCGCCACCCGCGAGGGCGGTTCCCATCTGTCGGGCTTTCGCTCGGCGCTGACCCGCACCCTCAACCGCTACGCGCGCGAGAAGGGGCTGCTCAAGGAGAAAGAGGATAATTTGTCGGGCGAGGACGTCCGCGAGGGCCTCACCGCGGTCGTCTCGGTCAAGCTGCGCGACCCCCAGTTCGAGGGCCAGACCAAGACCAAGCTCGGCAACCCCGGCATGGCCGGCTTCGTGGAGTCGATCGTCAACACCGGCCTGGGAGAGTTTTTGGAGGAGAATCCCTCAGAGGCGCGCGCGGTCATCCTCAAGGCCGTCCAGGCCCAGCGCGCCCGCGAGGCCGCCCGCAAGGCCCGCGACCTCACCCGCCGCAAGTCCGCGCTGGAGAACTCGACGCTCCCCGGCAAGCTCGCCGACTGCTCGGTCCGCGACCCCTCGCTGGCGGAGCTCTTCGTGGTCGAGGGCGACTCCGCCGGCGGCTCGGCCAAGCAGGGCCGCGACCGCAACACTCAGGCGGTCCTCCCCCTGCGCGGCAAGATCCTCAACGTCGAGAAGTCGCGCATCGACAAGGTCCTGCAAAACACCGAGATCCAGGCCCTGATCACTGCGATCGGCACCGGCGTGCGCGACGAGTTCAACCTCGAGAACGCCCGCTACCACAAGGTCATCATCATGACCGACGCCGACGTCGACGGCGCGCACATCCGCACGCTCGCGCTGACGCTCCTCTTCCGCGAGATGCAGGAGCTGATCGAGGCCGGCTACGTCTACATCGCCAAGCCCCCCCTCTACAAGCTCAAGCAGGGCTCACGCGAGCGCTACATCGAGAAGGACGCAGAGCTCGAAGACATCCTCCTCTCGGACAAGTGGGAGCGCCTGCAGGTCTTCGACCGCCACGGCACCCCCTTCAAGCTGACCGACGCCCGCTGGCAGCGCTTCACCCGGCTGCTCAAGCAGTACGAGGGCTGGGCCTCATCGCTGCGCGCCGCCCACGGCCACGACATGGTCCAGTTCCTGGAGGAGTCGTCCCTGCTCGGCGAGCAGGCGCTCGACGCCGACGCCGCCATCGCCGTGCTCTCGCGCGAAGGTGTCGAGGGCGAGACGCACGCGACCGAACTGCTGGACGGGGGAGGGGCTGGCGCTGGCGCTGGCGGCGGTGGCGATGGACCGGGGGCCGCCGAGAACGGCTACATCCGCGTCAAGGCGATCGAGGTCTCCACCGGCTTTGCCCGCACCCATCGCCTCGCCCGGACGCTTTTCGCCTCCCAGGAGTACCGCTCCCTCGCCCGCGTCCACGCCCAACTGGCCGAGCTTGCCGGCACCCCCGCCTTCGAGGTGCGCCTCGGCGACGCGCACGAGACCGCGCCCTCCTTCGAGGCGCTGCGCGACGCCGTCATGACCGTCGCTCAGAAGGGCATCAAACTGCAGCGCTTCAAGGGACTCGGCGAGATGAACGCCGAGCAGCTCGCCGACACCACCATGAACCCCGCCTCGCGCACGCTCGCCCAGGTCACGCTCGAGGACGCCGCCTCGGCCGACCGCATCTTCTCGATGCTGATGGGCGATCAGGTCGAGCCGCGGCGCGCCTTCATCGAGGATAACGCCAGGGCTGTGGTCAATCTCGATGTCTGAGGCGCTTTAGATGGCCACACCGGAGACTCTCAGCGGCGGGAACATAGAACCCCGCGGCCTCGAGGAGGAGATGCGCACCGCCTACCTCGACTACGCCATGTCGGTCATCGTCGGGCGCGCTCTGCCCGACGTGCGCGACGGGCTGAAGCCCGTGCACCGGCGCGTCCTGTACGCGATGAACGAGCTCGGCCTCGGTCCGACCCGCTCCTACTCCAAGTGCGCGCTGATCGTGGGCGAGGTGATGGGCAAGTACCACCCCCACGGCGACTCGGCCATCTACGACACGCTCGTGCGCATGGCCCAGGACTTCTCGATGCGCAACGAGCTCGTCGACGGCCAGGGCAACTTCGGCTCGATCGACGACGACCCCGCCGCCGCGATGCGCTACACCGAGTCGCGCCTGGCGCGCATCGCCACCGAGATGCTGCGCGATCTCGACATGGACACGGTCGACTTTGCGCCCAACTACGACGGCTCCAAGCAGGAACCGCTCGTGCTGCCGGCTCGCTTTCCCAACCTGCTCGTCAACGGCTCCTCCGGCATCGCCGTCGGCATGGCCACCAACATCCCCCCGCACAACCTGCGCGAGGTCATCTCCGCGACGATCGCTTACATCGAGGATCCCGACATCGACACCGACGGGCTGCTCCGCCACATCAAGGGCCCCGACTTCCCGACCGGCGGCATCATCCTCGGCCGCGGCGGCATCCGCGACGCATATGAGACCGGGCGCGGGCGCGTGCGCGTGCAGGCGCGCGCGCACATCGAGCCGCTCAAACAGGGCAAGGAGGCGATCGTCGTCACCGAGCTGCCGTTCATGGTCAAGAAGGGCGGGCCCGGCAACCTGATCGAGAAGATCGCCGAGCTCGTCCACGACAAACGGATCCCCGAGATCTCAGACCTGCGCGACGAGTCCGACAAGCGCGGCATGCGCCTGGTGATTGAGCTCAAGCGCGACGCGATCCCCAAGGTCGCGCTCAACAAGCTCTACAAGCACACCCCCATGCAGAGCACCTTCGGCGTGAACATGGTCGCGCTCGTGGACAACGTCCCACGCACGCTGAACCTGCGCGCGGTCATCCACAACTACGTGGCCCACCAGCGCGAGGTCATCGTCCGGCGCACCAAGCACGAGCTCTCGGAGAAGGAGGCCCGCGCCCACATCCTGCTCGGCCTGCTGATCGCCCTTGACAACCTCGACCAGATCATCGAGCTGATCCGCGCCTCGCACGACCGCGACTCCGCCCGCGAGCAGCTGATGGCGCGCTTCGAGCTCTCCGCGATCCAGGCCTCCGCGATCCTCGACCTGCGCCTCTCCCAGCTCACCGCCCTTGAGGCCGACTCGATCAAACAGGAGCACGCCGACGTCACCGAGCGCATCGCAGAGCTGCGCGCGATCCTCGGCGACGAAGCTCGCGTCCTCGGCGTGATCAAGGAGGAGCTCACCGAGATCTCAGAGCGCTTTGGCGATGAGCGGCGCACCGAGATCAGCCACTCCGAGGATGAGATCGACATCGAGGACCTGATCGCCGACCAGCAGATGGTCATCACTATTACCCACTCCGGCTACGTCAAGTCCCTGCCCCTTGCCACCTACCGCGCACAACAGCGCGGCGGGCGCGGCGTCACCGGGATGGACATGAAGGACGGCGACTACATCGAGCACCTCTTCGTCTGCTCATCCCACGACTACCTGCTCTTCTTCTCCAACCGCGGCAAGGTCTACCGCTCCAAGGTCTATGAGCTGCCCGAGGCCTCGCGCACCGCCAAGGGCCGCGCGCTCGTGAACATCCTGCCCCTGCGCGAGGGCGAGCGCATCCAGGCGGTGCTCTCCACCCGCGACTTCTCCGAGACCTCCTTCCTTGTGTTCGCGACCCGTTCGGGCACGGTCAAGAAGACAGAGCTCGCGGCCTACAACACCCCGATCAAAGCCGACGGCATCATCGCGATCAACATCCGCGACGACGATGAGCTGCTGGCCGTCCGTGCAGTCGACCCCGACGACGAGATCATCATGGTCTCCCAAGCCGGCCTCGCCGTGCGCTTCGCCGAGTCCGACGTCCGCCCGATGGGCCGCGACACGACCGGCGTACGCGGGATGGACGTCGGCTCCGACGGCCGTGTAATCGCGATGGACGTAGCCCGCGACGACATGGACCTGCTCGTCGTCACCGACATCGGCTACGGCAAGCGCACCCAGATCGCCCAGTACCGCAAGACCGCCCGCGGCGCCAAAGGCGTCAAGACGATCGGCCTGACCGAGCGCAAGGGTGGCCTTGCCGGCGCGCTGGTCGTACGCGAGCATCAGGAGCTGGTCTTCATCTCCGTCGGCGGCATGGTCCAGCGCACCGCCGCCGCCGGCATCTCCCAGCAGGGCCGCTCGGCCACCGGCGTGCGCGTCATGAACCTCAAGGACGACGACACCGTCAGCGCGGTCGCGCTGGTCGTCGACACCGAGGATTCAGCCGTGGAGGCGGATGCCGACGCGGGTGCGCGAGCGGACACCGGGGCGGGTGGCGCGAGCAACGGGCCCGCCGGCGGGGACGATGGCGAACCCCGCGCCGCCGAGTAGACCGCGGCGGTCGTCATCTGCATTCGCTACTCTGGCGAGACCAGAGAAAGGAGGTGGTCCGTACGTTAGTTGACAGTTTTTGCGGGACCCTGGAGGTGACCGGCCGCTAGGTCGGATTATCAGGGTCATCCCCTTTGTCGGGGAGCTGATCCTAGGCTGGACCGCTTGGCGGAATCCAACCCGGGACACCCCGAGACGACCGCCGGATCTGGTCCCCCCGGCGCCAGCAGGTCGCTCTCGGAATTCCAGTCACAGCCGTATCTTGCGAGGGGCGTCCTTCCCGGGGCGCCCCTCGCTTTGCGCTTGACTCACCTAGCGGAACGATGGCCAAGCCAGACAAGGACGCACCGAGCGTAGTGTGCTTTGCACATGAGCGAGGGAGGACGCAGGCCGAAGCCGGGAGACACGCGCCTATGGCCCGCATCCCCGTTTCGGCCAGCGCCGCGCCAGCGTTTCGCTAGGCCGCCTGGGGCAGGTACTGCAGCCATGCCGACGGAATCGTCGGCGACGCGACGTGGATAAAGATCTCCGCCCGGGGCGTGCGCGGCTCGCGGCGGGGGTGCATTCCCGCCTGGCGCGGCAGCCGATCGCCCTTGCGCCGGTTGCAGGGAGCGCACGAGGCGACGATGTTCTCCCAGCTGGAGTTGCCTCCCTTCGAACGCGGGATCACGTGGTCGACGGTCAGATTCGAGCGCGACCCGCAGTACTGGCAAGTCCAGCTGTCGCGGGCGAACACTGCGCGCCGGGTGATCTTGCGCCGGTGCACGTCGCGGGGCACGTGCACGTAGCTGATGAGCCGGATCACGACCGGACGCGCGATCGTAGAGGTCTCGGAGTGCAGCTCCCAGCTCGCCCGCTCCAGCAGCTCGGCCTTGTCCTTGAGCAGCAGCACCACCGCCCGACGCACCGAGCACACGTTGATCGGCTCGTACGTCGCGTTCAACACGAGCACCCTGCCACCGGCCACCACCGCCGGCGCCGGCTTGGGTCCGTGCCACTGGTGCTCATCTGACGGCACGGACCCCAGTACTACTGGTGGAACGGTGCTATCCATCTGCCGCGCCGGAGTGTAGCGGGGCCGCCTCCCTCTCGCGGCGGGTGTTCGGTTGTTCGCTCGGCCGTGCGCCGCGGTAGGAACCGAGCACGCGCACCCGTTCGCACATCCCTTCCAAGCCCGCGATCGCCTCTGCCACGCCCACGTCCTCAAGCGCGCCCTGCACGTCGACGAAGAACATGTAGTTGCCCATACGCTCGCGCTTGGGACGCGACTCGATCTTGGTCATGTTGATACCGCGGCTGCTGAACTCCTCCAGGCAGCGCACCAACCACCCGGCGCTGTTCGCGCCCGGCCCCCAAAACACGAGCGAGGTCTTCCACTCCGGCTGTCTGTCCGCGACCGCCCGCAGCGGGGGGCCCGGCGGCGGTCCCGGCGGAGGTCCCGCGCCGGGCGGACCCACCTCGCCGCCGGTCCCCGTTCGGCCGATCCAGGCAAACCGGGTTTCGTTGTCGTCGCGATCCTGCACGCCCTCCCTGATGACCGTCCCGCCGTATATCCGCGCCGCCAGCACCGTGCCGAGCGCCGCCTGCTCGCGCACACCGGCCGCCACCACGCAGCGCACCGCCTCGGCCGTCGAGCTCGCCGCCAGCACGCGTGCGTGTCCCAGCTCACCGCGCAGGAACCGCTCGCACTGGCCCGGCACCTGG
Organism: uncultured Solirubrobacterales bacterium; assembly: GCA_963702185.1. Classification (GTDB taxonomy): domain Bacteria; phylum Actinomycetota; class Thermoleophilia; order Solirubrobacterales; family Solirubrobacteraceae; genus Palsa-744. Next base: position 1,325,584 of record OY969723.1, on the reverse strand, counting down.
GGGTGGGTGAGCACCGTCTGGATCTCGCCCAGTTCCACCGGTGCGCACGCGATCAGCGAGTGCCTGATCGACAGCAGCGCCTCGCCGACGATCTGGGCGCCCGCATTCTCCGCCGCCAACAGGTCGAGCGTGACCGTGACCGAGCCATCCAGCGAGTTCTCGATCGGCACGACCGCCCAGTCGACCTCGCCGCTTTCGAGCGCTGCGACCGTGTCGTAGATCGTCCGCTGCGCGACCGGCTCCACGCTGCTCTCGCGGGCGCTCGCGAGCAGCGCCTCCTCGGTGAACGTTCCCTCCGGGCCGAGATACCCCACGCGCGCCGCGCGCGCGTGTGTGGCGTCAGCCGGACTGTCGTGCGGCGACATCCACCCGTCCCTCGTCGCCGGCCGGGCTCACGGCCAGCCGCACCGCCTCGGCCTCCTCCGGCGAGAACTCCAGCTCGCCGCGACCGCCGTGCACCCGCTTGGCGTACACCCGCGCCTGATCGCGATGATGAATACACGACAGCACGATCCCCGAGCGGGCGTCGTCGAGCAGCGCAATCGACATCGATTGCTGGCCGGACAGCTCGTTGTAGGCGTCGTAGCGCACCAGCGAGCGATGCGACAGCGCGCCGTGCAACCTGTCCTCCGCGCCGGCCAGCCGCCCGTCGAGACGGTTCGCGACATCCTCCACGTACATCCTCAGCGCTTGGAACGAGTCCTGCAACTCGGCCGCATGTGCGACCAGGTCGCGCTCGCGCCCCTCGCCGATCACCATCCGCTGCGAGTGCTTCAGGCGACGCACACTGCGCATCAGCGCGAGACTTATCAGCAGTGCGATCACAGCCACCGCGGCGGCGGCGATCGCGACGATGCCCTGGGTGTCGGTGATCGTGGCGCTCATCCCTGGCACAACTTAGCCTGAATCCACGAAAGCGCCGACCTTGGGTCAGCTGGAGAAGGTGGCCAGATAGACGCCCTTCGTGCCTTCGTGGTTGGTTTCGCCCGGCACCGGTTCAATCTGGACTTCGACCTTTGCCGCCACCCCCAGCGGGATGCCCGTCACGGGCACGTTGACGTTGGTTGTTTTGCCCGGTTCGGTCTTTTCGGCCGCCCCGGATGCCTTGTACTGCTTGCCCGCAGCCGTCACCGTGACGTTCACCTTGACGTTCGTCTCGGTGAATTCGCCCGCGTCTTGCACCCCGACAACGAACGTCGGATTGGAGCCGCCGCTGAGATGGTTGAGCGTCGGTTCGGGTTCGAGTGTCGTGGACCCGACCGACACGGTCTGCAACGCGCTGCCGTGATGACCTGTGAGGGTTGCGCTCTGCGACGAGCTCGAGGATTGGCCGGTGATCCGCGACTGCACCGTCGCAGCTTCCAGCCAGCCGATGTTCGGCAGAAACCGCGAGCCGGCCACCGTCTGGTTGATGCCCGCGGACTTCAGCGTCTGCGCGATCAGCGGCGCGACCCGTTGGGAGTAGATCACGTCAGAGGCGAGGAAGTTCTCCATGTCCCCGGCGATGTACGTGCTCGCCTGCTTGGCCCCCGCGGCGCTGCCGAGCGCATTACGCAGCTGGCCGGCGACCTTTTCGACGCCTTCGGAGCGCAGGTCCAGCGCCAGCAGCAGATCGCGCTGGGCGGAGTCCATTTCCCCGGGGACGCTCAGTCCCTTCGCCTGGTTGGCCTGCTTTTGAGCTTCCAGATGCAGCTGGTCGACCTGCGTCTCGACGTCGAGCGCGGACTTTGTGCTTGCCGCGGACAGCGCTTCGAACAGCGGTTTTGACACCTGCTGGTCGGATTCGGTCACGATCGTGTTGACGTTGTGTCCGTATTCCTGCAGCGCCTGGGTCTGCTGGCTTTTCAGGCACCCGTTGACGATCAGCACGATCACGATCAGCAGCACCACCGCCCCGCCCGCCGCCACCCGGCGGCGGACCATCACCGTGTGCTCGTCGTGCTCCGCCGCTCCCGGGGCGTGCGCAGGACGCCGTGGCCGGGGCCGCTGCGGAGGGCGAGGCTGGCGTGCGGCGGCAGGACGGGTCTCCGTCTCTTCGCCGTCGTCAAAAAACGACACTGGCTATGGGCTCCTGTGCAGAGATTCGTCGCTCACCGCCGGGATCAGTATGACCGCCCGCCGTATCGCCTGTGATCCGTGCAACTTCTCGCTCAACCCGCTCAATCCTCTCCTGTCGTGCAGGAGGCCGGCCTACGGGCGGCGAACGCGCCACCCGGTGGACTCCATGCAGACCCTCGTCCATGACCTTATCCCGACCGCGGGCTCGCCGTCTGCACGTGACAGGGCCCGCGAGGACGCGCATGCCGAGGATCGCAAATCTCGCGACCTCCACGCGGGCCTGCTCGCGGGTCCACACGGGGCTTTGTCCGCAGGTCTGCATGCCGCGGACCCGCGTGCGGCGGACCTGCACGCCGCGGACCTGCACGATGCGGCGGACCCGCACGATGCGGCCCTGCACGCGCCAGCCCTTCACACCGGTCTGGTGGTGCACGGCCGCTACCGCCTGTGCGAGCGGCTGGGCGCCGGGGGATTCGGGGTCGTGTGGCGCGCGCAGGATCTGCAGCTGCAGCGCGAGGTCGCGCTCAAGCGCATCCCGCTCACCCCGCCGGCCGGCGCGATGGGCCACGTGGACCCCGAGGCTGACCGCGACGAGCTCCCCGCAGAGCGCGCAAGCCGTGAGGCGCTGGCCACCGCTCGCCTGGCGCACCCCGCGATCGTCGCGCTGTACGAGGCGTTCGTCGACGGCGAGGCGTTTCACCTCGCGTCCGAGCTCGTGCACGGGGAGACGCTCGCCAGCCTGATCGCCGCCGACGCGCTGACCGATACCGACATCCTCGACATCGGCCGCTCGCTGACCCAGGCGCTCGAGCACGCCCACGCGCGCGGCGTCATCCATCGCGACGTCAAGCCCCACAACGTGCTCGTCCCGCGCGACCGCGACGCACACGAGGCGCCGGCCAAGCTGACCGACTTCGGCGGCGCCAGCATGGCTGGTCAGGACGCGCTCACGCGCCCGGGCGACACGCTGGGCACCCTCGCCTATATGGCCCCCGAGCAGAGCGAGGGCCGTGAGGTCACGCCCGCGGCAGACCTCTACTCGCTCGCGCTCGTCCTGTACGAGAGCCTGACCGGCACGAACCCCGTGCGCGGGCCCAACCCCGCCGCCACCGTCCGCCGGATCGGACGCCGGTTGCCACCGTTGACTACCACCCGACCCGACCTGCCAAGCGATCTCACCCGTGCGATCGACCGCGCGCTGGCCGTCGACCCGGCGAGACGCGGGACGTTGCGCGATCTGCACGACGCGCTCGAGTGCGCGCTCGTCGAGCGCCCGGCAGAGTCAGACGCTTTGCCTGGAAGTCCCGGCGGCCCCGATCTCCGTGGCGGCTCTCGTTCCCTGCGGACCCGGCACGTCCTCGCTCGGGAACCTGCCCGCGCCTTCTCCGGCGCTCGTTTCCATGAGCTCCCACCATCCCAGCTTGGGAATCCAAACGCGGCGGGGGCAACACCCCACCCGCTAACAGCCCACCCAGACCTGGTCGTGGCCACACCCGACCAAGACTCCTCGACCTCGACGGCGAGCACCGCGCGCACGCTGCCAGTGCCCCGCGCCCTGTGGCTCGGCGCCGCGCTGGCGGGCGCCGTGTGGCTTGCCGCGAGCGGACTGCCGGGAGTTGCGCTGCTGCTCGTGGCGGGCGCCGCCCCGCTGCTGGCGATGAGTCCCCGTCCGGGAGTCGGCTGGTTGGCCGCCGTGCTCGCGCCGGCGCTGGGTCTCGTGGGGCTGGCCGGCGCCTACCCTGCGCTTGCAGGCCAAGCACAGCGCTGGCGCACCCGCGCGACGCTGGGAGCGCTCGGCTACTGGTGGCTGACCTTGGCGGCGCCACTGTTCGTCTCCGCTGCCGCGAACCGGGTCGGAGCAGCGGGCCGAGTCAGAGCAGGCGGCGCGGCCGTGTCCCGTATGTGGCTGGCGCCACCCCCCGGACTGCCGCCGCGAACGGTGTGGGAGCGATCTCTGGATGCCGCCGCCGTCCATGCCGTCGGCCCGGCGCTCAGCACCGGAGTGCTCCTCGGCGCGACTCTATGGGCGGCTGGCGCCGCCGTGCTGCCGTGGGTCGTGCGTGGGCGGGGACCGCTGCTGGATGCGCTTGCCGCGATCGTCTGGTCGGCCTCGCTGCTGGCCGCCACACCCTATTTCGACGGAGGCGTGTCCGTGCTGTCGGGCGCAGCCGGCCCGGTGGCGCCCCGCGGGGCGGTGGTGGGCGCGATCCTGGCCGCGGCCATCGCGGTTGCGGCTCGCGCTCTGCGCGGACCGGTGGCCGGCGCTCACCCCTAGAGTGCCGGGAGTGAATCCGCTGAGAGCGCTCGAGTCGAGGATCGCCGGTCTCGTCGAAGGGGGGTTCGGCCGCCTGTTCCGCTCGCCGGTGCGCCCGATCGAACTGGCTCACAAGCTCGCGCGCGAGATGGACGAGCACCGCACCGCTTCGGTCTCGCGCACGTACGCGCCCAACGAGTATTCGGTGTGGCTTTCGCCCGAGGACCGGGCGCGTTACGAGGGCGTCGAGCACGAGGTGATCGACGAGCTGTGCGCCTACCTGCTCGAGCACGCTCGCCGCGAAGATCTGATCCTCGCCTCGCGACCGCTGATCGCGTTTCACACCGACGAGGACCTGGCGCTGGGCGAATTCGGCATCCAGGCCCGGCTCGTGCGCGTACCGGCCGACGAGCGGGAGGTTGCGCCCGGCCACGAGCACGCCGCCGAGCACGCGCGGGCGCCGAACGCCCCTGCCCCTCCACCTCCTCCTCCAGAACCGCTGGACGAGCACGGACAGACGATGATTTACAGCGCTTCGGCCCGTTCGCGTGAGGAGCTCGGCGGGCGTCGCTCGCCGCGACCCAGCCGGGCGCTGCTGACGGTCGGCGGGCGCCGCCTGGCACTCGGGCCCGAGGGCGGAGTGATCGGTCGCAGTCGCGACTGCGAGGTCGTGCTCGAGGACTCCGGCGTCTCACGCCACCACGCCGAGCTGCGCCCGAGCGCGCAGGGTTGGACGGTGGCCGACCTGGGCTCGACCAACGGCGTGCTGCTCAACGGTCAAGATATCCACGCGGGACACCATCCACTGCAGCCCGGAGACCGCCTTCAGCTGGGATCGACCGAGCTCGTATTCGACATCGCATGACCACACCTCACCCCCTCACGATCCGCGCGCCCCACGATCCTCGCTCGGCGGACCTCGCCCGAATGGCTGTGAAGACGACCCCGCGCTCATGACCTCGCTCGCCCCCATATCGGTCGCCCTGAAGTTCGGCTTCCTCGCAGTGCTGTACCTGTTCCTCGTGTGGGTCGCCCGCAGTGCGTTGCGCGATCTCCGCGGCGCGGGCGCCACCGGAACGCCGACTCCGGGCGCCGTCGCTCTGCCCGACGCCACCGGCCTGTACTCGGCATCGGCCGCAGGCGTGGCCGATCTCACCGGGCGCTCCCCGCGCCTGGTTGTGGAGCGCGCCCCCGGACACGACCCGGGCATGATCTACGACCTCGACGGCGATGTCGTGCTGGGGCGCGGCGAGCGCGCGGAGATCCGTCTGCAGGATCCCTTTGCCTCCTCGCGCCACGCGCGCGTGTTCATACAGGGCAACATCCTGGTCGTGGAGGACCTGGATTCGACCAACGGCACCTACCTCAACGAGGAGCTGCTCGAAACCCCCAGGCCGCTGCACCCGGGCGATCGCCTGCGCATCGGCGACTCCGAGTTCACGTTCGAGGTCGACTGATGCTGCGCGTCTCAGAGCACTACGCGGCCACCGACACGGGCCGCCAGCGCCGGGCCAACGAGGACTCGCTGCTGGCCCGTTCGCCGCTGTTCGTCGTTGCCGACGGCATGGGCGGAGCGCAGGCCGGAGAGGTGGCCTCGCGCATCGCGATCGAGTGCTTCGAACAGGGCCTGGGCGACACCTCCGAACCCGAGGGAGTCCTGGCCGCGCGCGCGGGGGCGGCCAATGCGCGCATCCACGAGCTCTCACACTCGAGCGCCGAGCACGCGGGCATGGGCACGACGCTCACGGCCGCCTACGTCGCGGCGCAGGAGATAGCCATCGCCCACGTCGGGGACAGCCGCGCCTATCGCCTGCGCGACGGCGAGCTCATGCGCCTGACCGACGACCACTCGCTCGTGGACGAGCTGATGCGCCAGGGCAAGATCACGCCCGAGGAAGCGGTCGATCATCCGCAGCGTTCGGTGATCACGCGCGCGCTCGGGCCAGAGCCGGCGGTGGAGGTCGACACGCGCTCCTACACCGCCCGCACGGGCGATGAGTACCTGCTCTGCAGCGACGGTCTGACGACGATGATCTCCGAGGAGCTGCTCGCCGAGATCCTGCGCTCGCACACCGTCCTGCGCGACGCCGGCGAGGCGCTGATCGCGGCCGCCAACGACGCGGGTGGACGGGACAACATCACCGTAGTGCTGTTCCGTTTGGAAGATCCCGCGGCGCCCGCCGGCGTGGCCGGCGCTCCGGCCGATCCCGCCACCGAAGAGCGGTCCCCTGCGCCAGCTCCCGCTCCGGCGTCCGCGATGGTCGCCGCCGCCGCGGAGTCGCCCTCCAGACCCTCGGCGCTGTCCGCGCCCACCGCCACCGCTGTTGCGTCCCCTCCGGCGCCCGTGCACCCGCGCCGGCCGCGCATGCCCGTGCAAGGGCCGGCCGCCAAGCGTTCTCGCCTGCGCCGGATGCTGCCGCTGGTAGTCGCCCTGGGCCTGCTCGCGCTGATTGCCGCGGGAGCGTTTCTGACGCTCGAATCGGTGTACTTCATCGGCACCAACTCGCGCGGGCTGGTGACGGTCTACCGCGGCGTGCCCTACCAGCTGCCCGCCGGCATCAAGCTGTACAGCACCGAATACGTCAGCGGCGTGGCCGCATCTTCGATCGCGCCAGCGCGCAGGCGGACGCTGCTCAACCACACGCTGCGCACCGAATCGGATGCGAGCAGCCTCGTGCGCAGCCTCGAACTCGGCCAGCTCAGCGAATGACCGGTGAGGCCGCGCAATGAACAAGCCGATCGTACGCCTGTTTGGATTGGTCGTGGTGATGTTCGCGCTGCTGATCGCGTTCACCTCGCGCTGGACGGTCTTCGAAGCGTCGTCTCTACGTCAGAGCCCGCTCAACCGCCGCGCGCTGTTGCAGCAGGAACGGATAGAGCGCGGCCCGATCGTGGCCGCCGACGGGACCGTGCTCGCGCGCAGCGTGCGCGGCCGCGAAGGGACCTACCGGCGTACGTATCCGACCGGCTCGCTGTTCGCCCAGACCGTCGGCTACTCCTACACCGACCTCGGCCAGGCTGGGATCGAGCGCTATCGCAACCAGGTGCTCGACGGCGAAGAAGCGGCGAACAACCTGCAGGCGATCCTCGACCAGCTGCAGGGCAAGCGCAGGCAGGGCGACGAAGTCATCACCACCCTGGACCCCGCGGTCCAGCGCACGGCTGTCTCGGCGCTGGGCGAACACCGTGGGGCGGTGGTCGCGCTGGATCCCCGTACCGGGGCGGTGCTGGCGATGGCCTCCACGCCGAGCTACGACCCCAACCTGCTGAGCTCCTCGCGCGCCTACGAACAGCTGACCCACGACTCCTTCGGCACGCCGCTGGTCAACCGCGCGACCCAGTTCGGCTACGCGCCGGGATCGACGTTCAAGATCGTGACCGCGACGGCGGCGATAGACACCGGCCAGTACACGCCTCAGTCGCTCGTGTCCGGGCGCGACGGCATCGTCGTCTCGGGCGTGCCGCTGTCCAACGACGACGGCGAGAACTACGGCGAAATCACGCTCACCGAAGGGCTCGTCAAATCCGTCAACACGGTCTACGCCCAGGTCGCCGAGCACCTCGGCAAGCAGACCATGGCCCGCTACATGAGCCGCTTCGGCTTCAATCGCCGCCCGCAGCTGGACTATCCGGCCGAACAGATGTCGATCAGCGGCGAGTACGAACACGAACGGCTGATCGCGCCGACCAGCCCGCTGGTGGACGTCGGGCGCATGGGCATCGGCCAGGACAAACTGCAGGTCGTGCCGCTGCAGATGGCCGAGGTGGCCGCGGCCGTCGCCAACCACGGCCGGCTGATGGTTCCCCACCTGACCTCGCGCATCGTCGACCCCGAAGGGCGCACGGTCACGACCGTCGCTCCGCGCGTGCAGTCTGTGGTGATGCGATCCTCCACGGCGTCGGCGGTCACGGGCATGATGGAAGCGGTGGTGAACGAAGGAACGGGCACCTCTGCGCAGATCCCGGGCGTGCAGGTGGCGGGCAAGACCGGCACCGCCGAAACCCAGATCGGCAACGCGATCAACAACGTCTGGTTCATCGCCTTCGCCCCCGCCCGTGCGCCGCGAGTGGCGGTCGCTGTGACGCTGCAGGCAGTGCCCGGGCAGGGCGCCTCATTCGCGGCGCCGGTCGCGCGCCAGGTGATCGAAACGGCGTTGGGAGGGTGAGGGTGAGCGATGGTTGAGCCGGACACCATCATCGACGGGCGCTACCGCGTGCTCTCGCGGCTGGGCTCTGGCGGGATGGCCGATGTGTACCTGGCCGAAGACCAGCTGCTCGGGCGACGGCTGGCGGTCAAGGTGCTGCACCACCACTACGCCGAGGACCAGGAGTTCGTCGAGCGCTTTCGCCGCGAGGCCTCGTCCGCCGCGCGCCTGTCGCACCCGAACATCGTCGGCATCTTCGACCGTGGCGAGTGGGACGGGACCTACTACATCGCGATGGAGTACGTGCCCGGCAACTCGCTCAAGGCGCTGGTGCGCGAGCGAGGCGCACTCGACCCGGTCGTGGCGATCGACATCGTCACTCAGATCCTGCAGGCCGCGCGATTCGCGCACGCACGCGGAGTGATCCATCGCGATTTCAAGCCCCACAACGTGATCCTCGACGAAGAGGGCCGCGCGCGGGTGACCGACTTCGGCATCGCCTACGCCGGGGCCTCGGACATGACCGTGACCGGCTCGATCATGGGCACCGCCCAGTACCTGTCTCCCGAGCAGGCGCAGGGCCATACCGTCAGCACCTCCTCCGACCTGTACTCGATCGGGGTGATCCTGTACGAGCTCTTGACCGGCGCCGTCCCCTTCGACGGCGACACCGCCGTGGCGATCGCGTTCAAGCAGGTCTCAGCTCAGCCGCCTGCGCCGAGCACCGTCAATCCGGCGGTGCCGCCCGCGCTCGATCAGATCGTGCTGCGCGCGCTGGCCAAGGACCCGGCCGAGCGCTACGGGAGCGCGGAGGAGTTCATCGCGGCCCTGCGCGAGGTGCGCTCCCAGTTGCCGGCTCCGGCCCAGGACACGACGATATTCGCCACGCCGCCCGGGGGTCATGGAGCCGGCGCCGCAATCGGTGGCGCTGCGGCAGGTGCGGTCGCGGGGGCCACGGTTGGAGGACTGGCCGGCGCAGCCGTAGCCTCCCCCGGCACAATCGCACAGGGCACCGTGCCGGCCGGGATGGCGCTGTCGACCGGCGTGCGTCCCGTCACACGGCTGACACCCCCGGGCAGCTCGCCGCCCGGCAGCGGACCGCTGGGCGCGGCGCCGCCTGGGAGCGAGGGCCCCGAAGACGAGCAGGCCAAACGTCGCCGTCGCCGCTGGATCGCGATCGCAGCAGCCATCGCCGCGGCGGTGGTGGCGATCGTCGTGGCGCTCGCGCTGACCCGCCCCTCCTCCACACCGACCGTGACCGTGCCGAGCGTGGCCGGCCAGCGTGAAGCGCAGGCGATCGCGACGCTGCACCACGCCGGTCTCGTAGCGGTGCCCGCGCTGACGGCCAACGCGACGGTGGTGAGCGGGACGGTGATAGGTGAGACCCCTCCTGCGGGCAGCCTCGTGGGCAAGGGCACGCACGTGACGATCTCGGTCTCCACCGGCCCCGGCAGCTCGGCGCTGCCCAACGTCGTGGGCCAGACCTCGGCGCAGGCGGTGTCTCGATTGAAGACGGCCGGATTCAAGCCCTCGACCGAAACTCAGCCGAGTGCGACCGTGTTCAGCGGCCGTGTGATCTCGACCGACCCGCCCGCGGGAACGGAGCTGCAGGCCGCGAGCCAGGTCACGGTGGTCGTCTCCAGCGGACCCGCCCAGACGAGCGTGCCCGACGTCGTGGGCCAGTCCAAGACCGCGGCCGAAGCGACGCTGACCAACGCCAAATTGACCGTTGGCACGATCACGCAGCGGGAAACCAGCGAACAGGCGCCCGGCACAGTCCTCGAACAGTCGCCCGCGGCCGGCTCCTCGTTGCAGACCGGTGGCAGCGTCGATCTCCTGGTAGCGCAGGCGATCAAGGAAGTGACCGTGCCGAATGTGGTCGGCGCGGCCAAGGCGGCAGCCAAGAGCCATCTCGAAAAACAGGGCTTTACGGTCCAGTCCACGACGCGCGCGAGCAGCGAACAGTCCCAGGTCGGCGCCGTGCTCGAACAGAGCCCCGCCGCCGGCGCCACTGCGCGTAAGGGCGCCACCGTCACGATCACCGTCGGCGGCCCGGTGACACAGACGACCCCCACGACGACCACCACGACCACATCCAGCACGCCCGCGACTCCGACCCCTCCGGCGGCCAGCGGATGACCCTGACGGTTGCCGTGCTCGCGGGTGGGCGTTCGTCCGAGCACGAGGTGTCGTTGGCGTCCGGAACGGCCATCGGCGAGGGACTGATTGCGTCAGGGCACAGCGTGGTGGCGGTCACGATCGACCGCGACGGTCGCTGGCGCGAGGGGAAGGATGGCGGGCAGATCATCGAGTTGCGCCCGGGCGAGGGTTTGCTCGGGGCAGACGTGGTGTTTCCAGCTCTGCACGGCCCCTACGGCGAGGACGGGACCGTGCAGGGTGTGCTCGAGACATTGGACGTCGCCTATGTCGGTGCGGGCGTGACAGCGTCGGCGGTGTGTCTGGACAAGGTGCTGTTCAAGCGCGTCCTATCCTCGGCCGGCGGCCCGCCGCTGCCGCAGGTGCGCTACGTCGGTGTGCACGAGCGCGACTGGCGAGCGCGTCCATCCCGGGTGCTGTCGGAGATCGCCGGCCTGGGACTTCCAGTGTTCGTCAAGCCCGCCCATCTCGGTTCCTCGGTCGGGATCGCGCGCGTCGCCGACGCGGACGGATTGCCCGATGCGTTGCAGGCAGCGCTCGCCCATGACGAGCTGGCGATCGTGGAGGCCGCTGCGGGTGGGATCGAGGTCGAGTGCGGCGTGCTCGAGCTCCCTCGTGTGCAGGAGCGGGATGGGGGAGTGGGCCAGGCTGTGGGCGCGGACGTTGCCCGGGAAGGCGGCCAGATCCAGAGCGCCGGCCGGATTCAGGGCGATCGGATCGGCGATGCCGGCGCCCGTGCCCTGGCCTCCGAGCCGGGCGAGATCGTGTTGGCGGACGGCCGTGACTGGTACGACTACGACGCCAAGTACACCCCGGGGGGGATGGATCTGGTCGTGCCGGCGCGTATCTCTCCCACGGCCCGCGCGCGCGTGCGTGAGCTCGCGTTGCAAACGTTTGCCGAGGTCGGTTGCGAGGGGCTGGCCCGGGTCGACTTCTTCGTCGACGGCGACGCGGTCACGATCAACGAGCTCAACACCATGCCCGGCTTTACCCCCACGAGCGTCTATGCCAAGCTGATGGCCGCCTCGGGCATCCCCTATCCGGAGCTGCTCGATCGGCTGTGCAGGCTGGGGATCGAGCGGTACGAGCTCAGGCGTGAGCGCGCGTCGCTGCTCGCGGCGATCAAGTCGAGCCTGCGCGCCTGAACAGCGTCGCTTCGGAGATTTCGGCGACTTCGCTTGCGGGCGGCAGAGCGGTGATCCAGATCAGGTAGTAGCGGTAGCGCTCGTCGGCCGGGTTGCTCAGCGCGATGGTCGTGCTCGCTGCGATTGTGCGCGGGCTTGCCAGCTGCGTCCAGCCGCGCTGGGCCAGCGGGACCGTGTCGCCGTAGGGCAGTTCTTCGATGTGGTTGGCCCCGTACACGCCGGCCGTGAATCCCGGCGTCGGCGTCATCAGCTCGAGTGTCCGCGCCTGCACCCCCGGGCTGGCGTCCAGGTACACCCCCACGCCGGGCTTGCCCGCGAGCTTGTCTTCGAGGTAGTGCTCGGTGCTCCAGCTCGTGTTCGGGTCTCCGTCCAGGACGTTGGAGGTCTGCGTCGGATGTTCGGGGCCGGTGCCGTAAGGGTTGTAGCTGTGGGCGGCCGTCTGCGCGAGGCGTACCGGCGCGAGTCCGTTACCGCCCGACACGTCGGGCGGGACGCCGCTGTGGGTGTGACCGGCGATCAGCACCACCGCGATCACCGCGACCGTCACGAGCGCCGCCAGCGAAGCCGCCCAGCGCCACGGATGGCGCATCCGCCACGGCAGCCGCCGCCACGAGCTGCCCGGCAGGGTGCGCAGCACGCTCGTGACCTCGCCGGTCGCCTGGCCCGAGCGGGCCGTCTCGATCGCCAACGCCTCCTCGAGCTCGCCGACCATCGCCGCCGCGTTTGGGTAACGCCTGTGCAGGTCGGCCGCGGTCGCGCGTTCGACCACCGCCGCGGTGCTCGCCGAGACGCCCGGGCGCAGCCGCTGCACGTCGGGTATCTGCTCGCGTACGTGGCGCATCGCCACCGCCACAGGCGTCTGCCCGCTGAACGGGACCGTGCCCGTCAGCATCTCGTACAGCACCACCCCCAGCGAGTACAGGTCCGACTGGCCGGTCACCGGCTGCCCGAGGGCCTGCTCGGGGGAGACGTAGTCGGTCGTTCCGAGCACTCGCCCATCGAGCGTCAGACCCTCCTGGTCGAGTGTGCGGGCGATCCCGAAGTCGGTGATCTTGGCCTGACCAACGCTTGAGATCAGCACGTTCTGAGGCTTGACGTCGCGATGTACGATCAGGTGCTCGTGGGCGACGCCCAGCGCGCGCGCGATCTCGATCGCGTACGCGAGGGCCTTGGAAATCTCGAGCGGCCCTTCGCGACGGATGATCTGCTTGAGCGTCTCCCCGTCCACGTACTCGAGCACGATGTACGGCGTGCCCACTTCGGGCTCGGCTCCCTCTCCGGCCGGCTCCTCTCCGGCGTCGATCACCGTCACGATGTGGGGATGGTTCAGCTGGGCGACCGCGCGCGCCTCACGGCGGAACCGCTCCAGCTGATCGGAGTCGGTCGCGATCTCGCGGTGCATCAGCTTGATCGCCACGGTTCGCGTCAACACGGTGTCGTGGGCGCGGTATACGGTCGACATGCCCCCGCGGCCGATCTCCGCATCCAGGCGGTAGCGCCCACCGAGCATGGTTCCGATGGTGGCGGTCATCTCTTCATATTCTGCGCTCCGCCCGCGTCCCTTCCTGCCTGGTGCAGCGTAACCGCGGCCAGCGCGCAGCGATAGGCCGCCCACGGCAGCAGCGACCGCCGGCTGACACGGGGGCGGCGCAACACCCGGGCGCTCGCCCAGGTCGACGCAAACGCGCTGGCTGCGCCGATCGCGAGCGTCGAGCTTGCGTGCGTGGAACCGCCACCGCCGGCGTCGTTGGAACCGCCGTTGCCGGCGTCGTCGCCGGCGCGGATGTCCTCGCTGTCCAGCTCGCCCCTCTCGTTGCAGCCTCCGTCCTGTCTGCAGCGCAGCCGCCGCCAGCCCTTCAGCGCGCCGGCGCCAAGAATCACGGGCAGCGCCGCGTGCCAGGACAGCGCGTGGGCGTCCTCACGGGCGAACCCGCGCGCGCGCGCGGCGGTGAGCGTGGCGCCACTGCGCGAGATCCCCGGCATCAGCGCTGTCGCTTGGGCCATACCCAGCGCGAGCCCGTCGAGTGGACCCGCGTCTTGCTCACGGCGGCCGTCCCGCCCAAGGCGGCCGTCGGTCTCATCGAGACGGCGGCGTGCGGGATACGCGTCCGCGATCGCCATCGCGATCGCCCCGGCGATCAGCCCGGCGGCGGTCGATCGCGGACCGCCCAGCCGCCGCTCGATCGGCCCCTCGAGGACGTAGCCAGCCAGTACGGCCGGCGCCAGCGAGAGCCCGATTGTCGCGACCCGACGCACGTTCAAGCCGTGCACAGCCTCGCCCAGCTCGTCGCGCATATCCAGCGCGAGCGCCGCGCCCGCGCCCAGGTGCAGGGCCACCTCGAAGGACTTGCGCTGCGCGGGGGTGAGCTCGGTGTCGTAGTAGGACCAGCCGGCCAGCCGCGGGATCAGTGCGATGTGAGCGGAGGATGAGACCGGCAGCAGCTCGGTCGGACCTTGCAGCAGCCCGAGCACGATCGCGTGCATCGGCTTGGGGCCCCGCTTGGGCCGGCTCCGCCCGATGGCCTCACCCGGTCGCATCGGTCGCGGGCGCGCTGCGCTCCCGGCGATCGCGACGCCGGCGCACGATCGCGTAGGCGAGGGCCAGCACCGCCAGCACGACGATCGCGTAGTCGACGTACTCAAAGCCGCGGCGCACGCTCGTCCAGTCGCTCCCCAGCGCGTGCCCGGCCAGCGCGAGCGCGACCACCCACGGAATCGCGCCCAGCAGCGAGAACAACGTGAAGCGTCCGAGCGGCATCTTGGCCACCCCCGCCGGCAGCGACACAAACGCCCGCACGAGCGGGATCAGCCGCCCGAACATCACGGTCGGCTCGCCGTAGCGCTGGAACCAGCGGTCCGCTCGTTCGATCTGATTTGGTCCCATGTGAAATCTGGCGCCGTGGCGTTCGAGCAGCTCCAGACGCCCCCCCCGCCCAACCGCGTAGGCGACCCACGAGCCGACCATCGTCCCCAGCAGTCCCGCCAGGATGACTCCCGTCAGCGTCATGTGGTGCTGAGCGGCGCTCTGCGTCGGGTCGGCGACGGCGAACCCGGCGAACAGCATCACGACCTCCGAGGGGATCGGGATACAGGCGCTGGAGATCGCCATCAGCGCGAATATGCCCGGCAGACCCGCGTCGCGCACGAAGTGTGAGGTTTCGTTGACGAGCGTTTCGGAGATCGAGGCGAGTACGAGCAGCATCCGGCCCGCAACGATACCCGTGTGCGAGCCGGTCTCCCGTGAGAGTCCTCGTATGCGGGCCGGTCCGGGCCACGTGCGGCGCCGTCCTCTACCGTGGCGCGTGGGATGCGCGTCTGGATCGACCTGACCAACAGCCCCCACGTGCTGGTCATGCGCCCGGTGATCGAGCTCCTGCGCGCCGACGGCCACGACGTGCGGGTGACCGCGCGCGAGTTCGCGCAGACGCTCGAGCTGTGCGAGCGCTTTCAGATCGAGCACGTCGCGATCGGCCATCACCGCGGTGAGCGGCTGACGGCCAAGCTCGGTGGCCTGGCCTCGCGCTCGACCGCGCTCGTGCGCTGGGCGCGTGCCGAGATGGGCTCGGCCGGGCGCTTTGACATCGCCCTGGGGCACGGCTCCAACGACATCTCGATCGCCGCGGCGACGCTGCGGATTCCGTCCTCGACGATGTTCGACTACGAGTGGGCGGCGGTTCAGCACCACGTCAACTGCCGGCTGGCCCGGGCGGTGGTCGTGCCCGACGCGATCGGAGCCGAGCGCCTGCGCCCGTACGGCGCCGAGGGCAAGCTGCGCCCGTATCCGGGTCTGAAGGAGGAGTACTACCTGGCCGACTTCGACCCCGACCCGGCTGTGCTGGCCGAGCTGGCCCTCGATCCACAGCGCCCAATCGCGGTCGTGCGAACGCCGCCGGAGGTCTCGCTGTATCACCGCTTCGCCAACGACCTGTTCGCCGGCGTGCTGGATCGCGCGCGCGAGGCGGCCGCCGAGGAGGGGGTCCAGGTGGTCGTGCTGCCGCGGACGAGCGAGCAGCGCGCCGAGTGCGCCGCCGTACCAGGTTTCATCGTCCCACCCCACGCGATCGACGCGCAATCGCTGATCGCCTACGCCGACCTGGTCGTCTCCGCCGGTGGCACGATGAATCGCGAGGCGGTCGCGCTGGGGACGCCCGTGTACAGCACGTTCGAGGGCCGTCTCGGGGCCGTCGACGAGCGCCTGATCGCGGACGGGCGCCTGCGCAAGCTGACCGCCGCCGGGGAGCTCAGCTTCGCCAAGCGTCTCGCAGCCTCCTCAGATGCCGCGTCCAACAGGATCCGCCGCGATCCCCGGGTGCTCGTCGATTTGCTGCTCTCTCCGCTGACGGCCGTAGAATCATCGGGGTAATGCGCCGAATGCTCCGATCGGCCGCCCTGCCCCTCAACCGCCGCTCCCTGCCGCAACTGGCCGTTGATGGAGCGCTGGTTGCGCTGGCCTACTACCTGGCTTTCCGGCTGCGCTTTGACAGCGGGCCGAGTGGCCACTATGCCGAGTATGCCGAGCTGCGCGAGCGCACGATCTGGTGGGTGCTGGCCGGCAGCCTCATCGTGCTCGTGTTCTCGCGCGTGTATCAGCGCCGCTGGCGCTATTCCGGGCAGCGCGACTACGAGGCGGTAGCGCGCGCGGTTGTGGCGATCGTGCTGCTGACGGTCGTCGGCATCGAGGCGCTGCGCCCGGTGCAGCGCTACTCAGAGCGCGCGACCGTCCACGGCATGCGGGAGGTGGCGACCGGCACCGTCGGGCTGCCCAACGGCGTGATCGTGCTGTTCGGATTGCTGTGTCTGCTGTTCTTGATCGGCGTGCGTGTGCTCGCGCGGATGATCTATGAGCGCCGTCCACTGGCAGCGCTGCACACGGGCGGTCGGGGCGAGCGGCGCGTGTTGATCGTCGGCGCCGGCGATGGGGGGCGGTTGGTGCTGCGCGAGATCGCCCGCAACCGCGGGCTCGGGCTCTCCCCGGTGGGCTTTCTCGACGACGACCCCGGCAAGCGGGGGCTGCGCATCGACGGCGTGCGCGTCCGCGGGGACACGCAGGGCGATTTGCCGCGGGCGCTCGACGAGTCAGAGCCCGACGAAGTCCTGATCGCGATCCCCTCCGCCCCCGGCTCCACACGCGCGCGCGTGGTGCGCGAGTGCCGTGCGCGTGGTATCTCGGTGCGCACGCTGCCGACCGTGTTCGAGCTGCTCCAGGACCACGGCACGATCGCCCGGCAGATGCGCGAGGTGCGCGTCGAGGACGTGCTCGGGCGCGAGCCGGTGCACATGGAGCTCGATCATGTCGGCGCCTACCTGGCTGAGGAGATCGTGCTCGTGACCGGCGCGGGCGGCTCGATCGGCTCCGAGCTCTGCCGCCAGATCGCACGCGTGGGGCCGCGCAAGATCGTGTTGCTCGACCACGCCGAGGACAACCTGTTTCAGATCGAGCGCGAGCTGCTCGAGGAGCGTCACATCCAGCCCTCGGTGCTGGCGGCGGTGCTGGCCGACTGCAAGGAGGAGGAGCGCATGCGCGAGGTCTTCTCAGAGCACCGCCCCACGGTCGTGTTCCACGCCGCCGCCTACAAGCACGTCGGCCTGATGGAGGCAAACCCGGTCGAGGCCGTGCGCAACAACGCGATCGCCACGCGTGTGGTCGCCCACGTCGCCGGCCAGCTGCAGGCGCGGCGGTTCGTGCTTGTGTCGACCGACAAGGCGGTCGATCCCGCGACCGTCATGGGCGCCTCCAAGGCGCTCGCCGAGTTTGCGCTCGACGCGGCCGCCGCGCGCTGGCGCGAGACCCGTTTCAACGCGGTGCGCTTTGGCAACGTGCTCGGCTCCTCGGGCAGCGTGGTGCCGATCTTCGAGCGCCAGATCGCTCGCGGCGGTCCGGTGACCGTCACCGACGAGCGCATGACCCGCTATTTCATGACGATCCCCGAGGCTGTGCAGCTGATCATCCGCTCGGGCTCGCTCCTCTGCGGCCGTGACGAGGAGCCCCGTGCCGAGGTGTTCGTGCTCGACATGGGCGAGCCCGTACGCATCGTCGACCTGGCCAGGGCGATGATCGAGCTCTCGGGCCTACAGCCCAGCAAGGACATCGAGATCGAGATCGTCGGGCGCCGCGCGGGCGAGAAGCTGAGCGAGCAGCTGTTCAACGACTACGAGCGCCGGTCGGCGACACCGGCCGAGAAGATCATGCTCGCCGAGCGCCCGCCTCTGGGTACCGAGGCCGTCGAGGCGATGTTCGACGAGATCGGTCTGCTCGTGCTCGAAGGCGACGCCGCCGGCCTGGCGGCCAAGGTCACCGCGCTCTCGGCCACTCACGGCCGGCGGGATGGAAGAGCCATTGACACAGCCGGGGAGGTGACCGCCGGTGCAACCATCGGCGGCGTACCCTCCGGCGCAGCCGGCGAGGCAAGCACTGGCGCGAGCACCGGTACAGCCGGCGAGAGCGCTGCCCCGTCGCGGCGCAGGACGCCTGTACCGCTCGTACACTCCCAAGATTGATGACCGTCGCCGTTCTGCCACTGGCGCTGTCGCTGTCCAGCACGTTCACGAAGATCGGCGCCATCGCCGCGTTCGCCGCGCTCGTCGGTATCGCTGTTCTCGCACTGCTCGTGTTCGCGCAGGCGCGCGAGCTCAAGCGGCTGCGCGAGTGGGCCGGTCGCGCTCCCGAGCGCGCGGCAGAGCAGGAACAACGCGTCGTGGCTCAGGCGGCGGCACGCGTGCAAAGCCCGGCCGGTGTCTCCCCCGCCGGTGTCTCGCCCGCCGCTTCGGCCGCGACTGCCGCCCGTCCCGTGCCTCGCACCACGCCTCTCAACGTCCGACCCGTGAGTCCCGCCGGGGCGCAGGCCGTCGGCGTGCAGGGAAGCACCGGTGCCGCCGCCGTCCCTCCCGCCGCCGTCCCGCCCGCCACCGCGCAGCCTGGAGCTGGAGCCGGATCCTCGCCGCCCCCGCAGCCGGGTTCGCCGTCCGCGCCCGGCCCGGTCACTCCCTCCCCCGCTCAGATCGCCGCTGCCGCAGCCGGCGCCACCGCGATGAGCGCAGCCGCGGATGGTGTGCAACCGGCGGCGAGCATAACGGGTGCGGAGGGCACGGCAGTCGCGGGCGCTGGGCCGGGACTCCCGGCAGAGTCAGACGTGGCGCCGGTCCCGCTCACCGCCGCGGGAGCGGCTGGAGCCGCGGCCGCAAGAGCGGTCCCCCGTGCTCCATCGCCGCCCCCGCCCGCCGGCGCCCAATCCCCGCCGACGCCCCCAGGTGCCCCGTCGTCTGCTGGCGCATCCCCGGTTTCTTCGACCGCCCCACCCAATCCCGCCGCGGCGGGCTCCTCGGCCCCGGCTCCAACTGCCGCTCCGGTCGCGACTGCCGCCCCGTCCTCTCCCGCGACCGCGGCAGCGGCTGCGAGCCCAGCATCCCCGGCGTCTCCCACGGCGACGCCTGCTCCCACGACGACCTCCGCCCCCACGGCGACGCCCGCCTCAGCAGCAACGCCCGCACCCACGGCAACACCCGCCTCAGGGGAAACGCCGGCTCCCACGGCGACGCCAGCTCCAGCGCCTCCGTCGACGGTGCGCGCGGCCGCGATGACTCCTGCGCAGGCGTCCGAGGCGTCGCAGGCGCCGGGAGCCTCCCAGGTCCGCCGCCCACCGGCGCCGGCGTCGTCGCCGCCGAGCGGTACGCGCCGGGGCGACTCCCGACCGCAGGGGCAACCGCAGCCCTCGTCGCGACGTCCGGGTTCGACGTCCTCGGGGGGCGAGTACGCGAGCGCCCCGGGCGCAGCGCGGGCAAATGCGACGATCAGTCGTACCCGCCGCTCGCCCGCGCGCATGACCGCGATGATCGTGGGGGCGGTGGTGGTCGGGGTGGTGGCGATCGTGCTGGTCGCCACGTCGCTGGGGAGTTCGTCCTCGCCGTCGTCCAGCGCCGGCAAGCAGAACGCGTCGTCGACGAACGCGGCCGCGGCGGCGCATCGCCACCACGCGCAGTCACAGTCGAGCGAATCCTCGACGCCGTCGGTGAGCCCCGCGGAAACGCAGGTGGCGGTGCTGAACGGGACGAACACGACGGGGCTGGCGCACAGACTGGCGGCGGGGCTGCAGCAGAGCGGCTACTCGCAGGCGACGCCGCTGGACGGCACGCCGCCGGGCTCGCATCAGACGACGGTCGTGGAGTACGGCTCGGGTCATCGGGCCGAAGCCGAAGGGGTCGCGCATGCGCTGAGCGTCTCGACTGTGCAACCGTTGGAAGCATCCGTCACTCCCCTGGTCGGCGGCTCGACGGTGGTGGTGATCGCGGGTATGGACAAGGCCGGCCCGACGGGCGAAGCGGCGTCGTCCTCCTCCGGCGAAGCGTCCTCCTCCGGCGAAGCGTCCTCGCCCACCGAAGCGTCCCAGTCCGGCGAAGCGGCGCCGTGAGCGGCGCCCACCGACGGCAGTGAGCGCCCACGCGGTGGACAGTTTTCTGGACATACCGGCCCGCTCGGTCAAGCCGCGCGAGCGGGGGATCACGCACGTGCTCGACCGGGGGATGTCGGTGGCCGAAGTCGACGGCTTGCTGGAGGTGGCGGGCGCGTACGTGGACATAGTCAAGCTCGGCTGGGGCACGGCCGTGGTGAGCGGGAACCTGAAGCCAAAGCTGCAGCGCTACGCGGCGCACGGAATACCGGTCGTGCTCGGTGGCACTCTGACTGAGCTGGCGATCCGCCAGGGGCGCGTGGAGGGGCTGATCGCGTGGCTGAAGGAGCTGGAGCTGCGCCACGTGGAGGTGTCCGACGGCACGATCGAGATCGAGGGCGAGGTCAAGGCCCATCTGATCGGGACGCTCGCCGCCGCCGGGTTCACCGTGCTCTCGGAGGTCGGTAACAAGGACACCGAGTTCATCATGGCCCCGTATGTGTGGGTGGAGCAGATCGAACGCGACCTTCGAGCGGGCGCGTGGAAGGTGATCGCCGAGGCGCGCGAGTCGGGCACCGCGGGGATATATCGCGCCGACGGCGAGGTGCGCACGGGGCTGATCGACGAGATTGTGCACGCGGTCGACGCCGACCGGCTCCTGTTCGAGGCGCCGAGACGCGAGCAACAGGTGTGGCTGCTGCACAGGTTTGGCAGCGACTGCAACCTCGGGAACATCGCTCCCGACGACGTGCTTTCACTGGAGACGCTGCGGCTGGGGTTGCGCTCGGACACGGTCGAGCGGTTCGCCGGCCCACCGCCGGCCTCGCCGGTGGTGCCGCCGATCGGTGGGGACGGTTGAGCGCGGACGCGGGGGCGGCGGACGCGGAGGATGCCGCCGCCGGCCCGGGCGCGGGCCCGGGTGCTGAGACGGGCAGGGGCGTTGCGGGCCGCCGGTTGGAAGTTCAGCCCCCCGATGCCGCAAGGCTCGCAAAGGTGGTGTTTGCGCTGCTGGTGGTGGCGTGCGGCGCGGCGTTCATCGTGACCCAGCGTCTGAAGCACACGCCGACGGCGGTGCAGGACTTCAAACTGACTCCGTTCTTTTCGCCGACCCCGAAGGGGCACATCAAAGAAGCGCGGATCTCGTTCAAGCTCGCTCAGGCCGACCGCGTGACGGTCACGGTGATCGACTCGGCCGAACAGACCGTGGCGACGCTCGTCGATGAGTGGCCGGTGGTGCGCTACAAACAGTTCTCTCTGCGCTGGGACGGCCGCCGCGGAACCGCGAGCGCGCGCACCGCGCGGGTGGCGCTCGGCCCGCTCGGCACGACCATCGTCACTCCCGTGAACACGGGTGCGCCCGCGCCCGCGGGCGAATACCACGTGAAGGTGAGGCTGCGCGAACAGAAGAAGACCGTGATCTCGCCGAACGGGTTCACGCTGGTGCGCCCGTGACATACGCGCTGGCGACGATCGGTGCGCTGGCGGTCCTCGCCGCGCTCGTGTGGTGGCTGCGCCGCCACCCTCAGACCCTGCCGCTGCTGGCGATCGCGGCGCTGCCGTTCAGGCTGCCGATCTCCACCGACGGCCGCACGGTCAACCTGCTGATCCCGCTGTATCTGGTGATCGGGGCCGGGACGCTGAGCCTGCTCCTGCCCCGCTGGTTGGGTCGGCGCACGTCATCCGGTCAGCCGAGCGCGGACTCCGCCACAGCCACGGGATCTCCCACCGAACCGCCCGCGCCCGGCGAACCTGTGTCGCTCGCGCGTCCCTCGACGTGGCTGAGACCGCGCGGGCTGGAATGGCTGCTGGCGATCGCCGTCGGGCTGTATGCGCTGCAGGGGGTGTACTCGCCCGACCACACCAAGGCGGCGGAGAACGTGGCGTTTTTCTACATCCCGTTCGGTCTGCTGTTCATGCTCCTGCGAAACGTCAAATATACGCGCGAGCTGGTGCTGAGGTGCCTGGGCGTGGCGGTCGTGCTGGGGGTGGCGTTCGCCGGGGTGGGGTTCGTGGAGTACTACCGCAAGAGCCTGTTCCTGAACCCGAAGGTGATCGCGGCCGACCAGTTCGGGAACTACTTCCGCGTGAACTCGCTGTTCTTCGATCCGAACATCTACGGGCGGTTTATCGCGATCGTGATGGTCGGCGTGGTCGCGGTGGTGCTGTGGAGCCGGCGAAGGCGCGAGGTGGCGATCGCGGCGGGCGTGCTGGCGTGGCTGCTGGCGGGGCTCGTGACGAGCTTCTCGCAGTCGAGCATCGCGGCGCTGCTGCTGGGCATGGCGGTGCTCGCGGCCTACCGCTGGGACGCGCGGATGACGGCGTACGTGACGGTCGCATTGGTGGCGATCGCGGCCGTGTTCGTCGTTACGGCTCCTCCGAGCCTGCACTTCGGCCTGAACGGCTCGGGGGGTTCTACGAGCAATGCTACGAGCGGGCGCACGAAGCTGATCTCGGGCGGACTGGAACTGTGGGTCGACCGCCCGCTGTACGGGTACGGATCGGGCTCGTTTGAAACCGAGTACAGGCGCCACGGGAACGCGAGCGCGGCCAACGCGACCTCGGCCTCGCACACGATCCCGATCACGGTCGCCGCCGAGCAGGGCCTGATCGGCCTGGCGGTGTACGTAGCGCTGCTCGTGAGCGCGTTTACGGTGCTTGCCCGCGGCGCCGGCCGCTCGTCGCCCCGACCGAAGCCGGGAGACACACGCCTAGGGCGTGAATCCCCGTTTCGGCTGGCTCTGCTCGCGTGCTTTGCGGCGCTTGTGCTGCACACGTGGACCTATGCGGACTTCCTGGAGGACCCGATCACCTGGACCCTGCTGGGTCTGGGAGTGGCGTTGGCCCGGGAAAGTATGTTGCCTGCACCGTGATCGAATATCTCAGGCGCCTGGTCACGACCGGCGCGGCCTACCAGGCCGCGGAAATCGTGGCCAAGGGGATCGCGGTGTTCACGCTGCCGCTGTACACGCGGCACGTGTCGACGTCGGGGTACGGCACGTACAACTCGCTGCTGACCGCGGTGATCCTCGGCAGCATCGTGCTGCGGCTGGGCGTGGAAGAGGCGTTTGTGCGCTTCTACTTCAACGACTCAGACCAAGAGCGTCGCCGGCGCATCGCGCGGACGGCGACGGCAACGGTCGCGTGGACGACTACGCTCGCCTCGCTGGTGGGGGTCGTGTTCGCCGCCCAACTGTCGCGCCTGTTGCTGGGGTATAGCGACGCGACGCTGATCGACTGCGCGATCGTCGGGCTGTGGGCGTTTACGAACCTCGAGATGGCCTATGCGCAGCTGCGCGTGGACGAGCGCGCGCGCGTATATATGTACGCGTCGGGATGCAACGTGGCGATGACGGTCGTGTTCACGATTGTGCTGGTCGTGGTGGCGAACGAGGGCGCGAAAGGGTTGCTGCTGGGGAACTTCGGCGCGAGCGCGATCGTCGTGCTGGGGCTGTGGTGGGTGCTGCGCAAGCGCATCTCCCTACGTGTGCCCATGCGCGACCTGCGCAAGGGGACGAGCGACCTGCGGGCGATGCTCGCGTTCGGGTTGCCGACCGTGCCGGCGGACGCGAGCGTGTACGCGTTGCAGGTGGCCGACCGGTTCTATCTGCTGCGGGGGGTCAGCTCGGACGCGGCGGGGGAGTACGCGATCGCGGTGCAGCTCGCGACGGTGGTGTTCGTGTTCGTGCGGGGGTTTCAGTACGCGTGGCCGCCGCTGGCCTACTCGATCGACAGCGACGCCAGCGCGAGCCGCCTGTACTCGACCGTCACCACGTACTTCGTGCTGGCGACGGGCATCGTGGTGGTCGGCGTCGCGCTGCTGGGCCGCTGGCTCGTACGCCTGCTCGCCGCTCCCGCATACTTCAACGCGTATGAGGCGCTGCCCTGGCTGGCGTTGGGGTGGACGCTGTACGGGTTGTATCGGGTGATGATCGCGATCACGGGCCGCGCAAAAGTCACGCAGCGCAACCTGCCGGCGGCCGCGGCCGGGCTGGCGGTGAACGTGGTGCTGCTGTTCGCACTCGTCCCCGCCACCGGCCTGGTAGGCGCAAATCTGGGGTTGGCCGGGGCTGGCATCGCCCTGTGCGGGGCGTATGCGGCGATGATCGCGATCATGCATCTGCTCACGCGGCGCGTGTTCGCGGTCAGCTTCCAGTGGCGGCGCCTGGCGCAGCTGACCGCGATCCTGGCGGGCGTGGCGGTCTCGGGGGAGCTGCTGCTGCCCACGAGCGGGTTGGGGGGTCTGGCGTTGCGGATCCTATGGCTGGGCCTGGCCCCGGCGTTGCTGCTGGCGAGCAAATTTGTCGAACCTCACGAGCGGGCGCGGCTGGCGGAGCTGGTGGCCGAGGGCCGCCGCCGGGCGGTGGCCTTCAGGGCCGGGCACGGCGAGGTGGAGGAATACGCCGAGGACCCGCTGAAAGACATCTGACGTGCGCAAGAACCGCGCATGCCCACGGCCTTACCCGGTAGCGCCCTCGAAGGCGACCTCGACGCCCGTCGCCCGGCAACGCGGCAAGCCGATTCGCGAAATCCGAAGCCATCGAAATTGTCTAGCTGGGCCGGGGAACCTAAAGATCGCGTACGAAGCGGCCGATGCGGGCCGGGAGATGCCCGAAGCAGCAGTTGTGTCGCCACGCCCTGCGGGCGCGCGCGAGCGCCGGCGCCGTGCCGAGGCGCTGCGCGCCCATCGCGCGGACGCGCGCGTGCAGAGCATGGCCTGCGCCGGCGAGGTCGCGTATCTGCGTGCCCAGATGACGCTGGCTGCGCGCCTGACCGCGCGCCTGGCGGCGACCAACGAGATCGAGGAGATGGCCGAGCTGGCGGTGAGCGAGCTGCACGGCACGTTTGCGTTCTATCTGGCCGCGGTGCAGCGACTGGATGGTGACGGGGTGCTGCGCCTGGTCGCCGGCAGCGGCCCGCTGGCGGAGGTGATGGCCGAGTTTTTGCTGGTGGAGCAGTCGGTCAACCACGGCGTCAACGGCCGCGTGGCGCGGACCGGCGAAAGCTCGCTCGTGGGCGATACGCGCGCCGACCTCGACTACATCGTGCGCGACCCCAAGACCGACCCGCGCTCGGAGCTGAGCGTGCCGATCGCCGTCGACGGGAGGGTGTGGGGAGTGTTGAACATCGAGGCGGCGGAGCCCGACGGAATCAGCCAGGCCGACGCGGTGCTGGTGGAGACGATCGCCGCGAGCCTCGGCTCGGCGATCCACCGCGCCCAGCTGCTGGCCGAGCAGGAGCGCACGTTCACGACCACGCTGACGGTCATGATGAGCACGGTCGAGGCTAAGGACGACTACACCGCCTGCCACGAGCAGGACGTCGCCGACATGGCCGAGCGGGTCGCGCGGCGCATGGGCCTCAAACCGTCTGTCGCCCGCGACGTGCGGTATGCCGCGCTGCTGCACGACGTCGGCAAGGTCGCGGTCCCCAGCGAGATCCTGCTCAAGCCCGGCCCGCTGGACGAGCGCGAGTGGGAGGTGATGCGCCGGCACACCGTGGCCGGCGGCGAGCTGGTCGCGCGCATCGACGCGTTCGCCCACCTCGCCCCGGCGGTGCGCGCGAGCCACGAGCGCTGGGACGGGGACGGGTACCCGGACGGTCTCGCCGGCGAAAGGATTCCGTTGGCCGCGAGGATCATCGCCGCCTGCGATACATATGACGCGATCATCACCGATCGCCCGTATCGCCCGGCGCGCTCACCGGCCGAGGCGCAGACCGAGCTGCTGCGCGTGGCCGGCGCCCAGCTCGACCCCGACGTGGTCGGCGCGCTACTGAGCGAGCTGGCCTAAGCCTGAATCCACCGATCCCGCGGTCGTCTCGACGCCGGATGACGCGTCGCCATAGGCCATCGGCCTCGCTCCCAGGGGATCACCCTTGGGATGCTCCGCCGCTGTCCTCTGGCTTGGTTCCCGACGCCGATACTCAGCCCGTTATTGGTGGATTCAGGCTAAGCGACGGTCCGATTGTAAGCCTCGGCCGCCTCGCGCAGACCTTCGCCACGACTCGGCCACAGCGTCGCGGTGACGTGGCGCCAGTAGCGCCGCGGGGAGTGCCCGGGGAGAACGAGCGCGGCCAGCGCGCGCAACGCGTACGGCCACGCCGTCAGCCAGCGCACTGTACGCGCGGTGGCGGGCGAGTGGTGCAG
Organism: uncultured Solirubrobacterales bacterium; assembly: GCA_963702185.1. Taxonomy (GTDB): domain Bacteria; phylum Actinomycetota; class Thermoleophilia; order Solirubrobacterales; family Solirubrobacteraceae; genus Palsa-744. Next base: position 1,299,296 of record OY969723.1, on the reverse strand, counting down.
GCGCATGTACAGGTCGCGGTTGCGCGCAAGCTCGACGATCCGCCGCTCGGGGACCGTGTCGGTCGAGAGCTGCTCGTGATGGATCGCGCGCGCGCAGGGCACGTACAGGCTGCGCCAGCCGGCGTCGCGCAGGCGACGGGCGAAGTCGACCTCGTCGGAGTAGACGAAGAAGGCCGGGTCCAGATAGCCGACCGCGGCGGCGGCCTCGCGACGCACGAGCAGCGCCGAGGACTGACACCAGTCGACCTCGCGCGTGCGCGATCCACCGCTCTGAACGGTGTAGAGCCGGTGCAGGAAGAGGGCCCCGGCGAGCGCGGTGGCGACGGTCGGAAAGCGCCAGGCGCACGCCTGGGGCGTGCCGTCGGGCCGCAGGAGCTGCGCCCCCGCACAGGCCGCGCCGCGATGGTCCTGGAGCGCCCGCCACAGCGCGAGCGTGGCGCCGGGCAGCAGCTCGGAGTCCTCGTTGAGCAGCAGCGCATAGCGCCCGCGGGCGCGCTGCAAGAGGGTGGAGTCGTTCAGCGCCTTGCCGCGCCGTTCGGGCAGGGCGATCACCTCGTCGACGGCGGGGTGCGCTCGCGCCGCCTCGGCGGAGCCGTCGCGCGAGCCGTTGTCGAGCACGAGCACCTCGGTGGCGAACGGCAGCTCTCCCCCCGGCGCGTCCGTCGAGCGCTCGCGCGCTATCGCGTCCAGCCCGCGCAGCAGCAGAGCGCGCTGGGAGGTGTTCACGACGCAGTACGTCAGCTCGATCGGGTCGGTCACGCGCCTATTGTCCCGTGCGTGCGCGTCCACGTGGTCGACCCCGCCGCCTACACGCCTCCCTACGATCACGCGCTGTGCGCGGCGCTTGCGCGGGCCGGCACCGAGGTGACGCTCGTCACGAGCGCGTTCGCCTACGGCGAGGTCCCGCCGGCTGAGGGGTACGAGCGACGCGAGCTGTTCTACCGCGCCGCCATCGGAGCCCCCAACTCGCGCCTGCGGGCGGCCGTCAAGCTCGCCGAGCACATGCCGGACATGCTGCGCTACCGTCACCTGGCGCGGGTGGCCGAGGTCGTGCACTTTCAATGGCTCCCCGTCCAGCACCTCGACGGCCATCTGCTGCCGGCGCGCAAACCGCTGGTGCTGACGGCCCACGACATCCTCCCGCGCGAGCCGCGCCCCGGGCAGTTGCGGGCGCAGCGCAGCCTGTATGAGCGGTTCGACGCGATCGTCGTGCACTCCGAGCACGGTCACGAGCGGCTGATCGGCGAGCTGGGTGTGGACGGGGCGCGGGTGCACGTGATTCCGCACGGGGTCCTCGCGCTGCCCAACGAGGGGCTCGCCCAACAGCTGCCAGACCAGCTCCGACGCTCGCCGAGCGGCCGCCCGATCGTGTTGATGTTCGGTCTGCTGCGCCCGTACAAGGGCCTGGATCTGCTGCTGCAGGCGTGGCGCGGCATCGAGGACGCCGAGCTGTGGGTGGTGGGGATGGCCCGCTACGACATTGCGCCCCTGCGACAAGCCGCGCCCGAGAACGTCCGGTTCGTGACACGGTTTGTCAGCGACACGGAGATGGCCGCGTGCTTTGAGCGGGCCGACCTGGCTGTGCTGCCCTACCGTGAGGCCGACCAGTCGGGCGTAGCGTTGACCGCTCTGGGAGCAGGCGTGCCGGTGCTGTTGAGCGACGTGGGTGGCTTTCCCGAGCTGGCCGCCACCGGCGCGGCGCGCACGTTCCCGGCCGGCGATGCTGCCGCATTGCACACGGCGCTAACCGACCTGCTCGCCGATCCCAATGCCCGCGCCGCGATGTCCGAGATGGCCAGAGCGGCCGCCGGGGGAAAGTATTCGTGGGATGCGATCGCCCTGCAAACGCTGGGTTTGTACGGCTCGCTGCTGGGCTCGCCAACGAGAAACATCACAAGCCGACCGTAGAGTTGTCGAGATGGTCAATCGCCGCGTACCGCAGGCTCTCCTATCCGGGCCGTTCCGGGGTCGTACGTCCCGGAGAAAGGAGCAAGCCAATGGCAGAGAACGTAAGCGTATTGACCGTCGCTCTGTTGGTTGCCATCCTGGTCATCGACCGGTTGACGCGCTAACGGAGTGCCCTGGTGGTCGCAGTGAAGACGATCCCGGCGGCCACCAGGGGCTTCTCCTAAAGAAAGCGCTTGCGGCCGAGACCGCACGCGTATTGACCGCTCACCAGCTTAGCGATGCCCCCGGCGAGATGCAAGACGCCGCCGAATGACTTCTGCTCTGGAGATCGTCTTCTGGCTGTGCGCAGCCGCGATCGTGTGGACTCAGGTCGGCTACGCGGCGACGCTGGCCGTGCTGGCGCGACTGTTCGGGTCCCCGCCTGTGCCCAGCGACACATCCATGTCGCCGCCCTCGCTGTCGCTGATCGTCGCCGCCCACAACGAGGAGTCGGTGATCGCTGCGCGCGTGAAGAACGCGCTCGCGATGGACTACCCCCGTGAGCTGCTCGAGGTGATCGTCACCTGCGATGGCTGCACGGACGCGACGGCTGCCCGTGCCCGCGAAGCCGGAGCGGACCTCGTGGTCGAGCTCCCGCGCGGCGGCAAGATCCGCGCCCAGGACGCCGCGGTGGAGCGCGCGCGGGGAGAGGTGGTGGCGTTCTCCGACGCCAACGCGCTGTGGGAGCCCGACGCCGCCCGTGCGCTCGTGAGCGCGTTCGCCGATCCTCGAGTTGGGTATGCGTGTGGGCAGGTCCGCTTTTTTCAGAATCCCCACCCACCCGGCGGTGCGCACGCCTCAAACCAAGAGGGCGTGTACTGGCGCTACGAGATGGCCATACGCGAGCACGAGTCGCGCCTGTCCTCGATCACCGCCGGCAACGGAGCCATCTACGCCACGCGCCGCGACACTTACATCGTTGTCGACCCGATCATGGGCCACGACCTGTCGCTGCCGTTCAACATGGTCAAGCGCGGGTGGCGCGCGGTGTACGTGCCAGAAGCGCGAGCCACCGAGAAGATGGTCCCAACGATCGCGGGCGAGTTCGCGCGCAAGCGACGGATGATGAGCCACACCTGGCCGATCGTGCTGCACGGCGGCATGCTTTCCCCGCGCGGCTATCCGCTCGGGTACGCGTCGATGATCGTCTCCCACCGTGTGCTGCGCTACGCGACGCCGTTTCTACACGTGCTCGCGTTCATCGCCAACATCGCAATCGTGGCGAGGGGAGCTGGCGAGGTGTACACCGTCACCCTCGCGCTGCAGGTGCTCCTCGGCGCCTGCGCCGGTCTCGGCGGTCTGATTCCGTTCCGCCCACTGCTGATCGCCCGCTACTACTTCCTAACCACCGCGTCGCCCGCGATCGGACTGTGGGACTGGCTGCGCCACGGGACTGCGGCCGCGTGGGAGGCGGCGCCGGGAACGCGCTGAGGGGCGCTGGTCACCCCAGCGCAAATCGCCACCCGCTGCGATCATGCCGCCGATGATCCGTCGCGCCCTCGACATCCTCGTGTCCGCCGCTGCGCTGCTGCTGGCCGCGCCCGTGCTGGCGGTCGCGGCTGTGGCGATCAAGCTCGAGTCCCGTGGGCCGGTCATCTACCGCCAGCGCCGTGTGGGTCTGCGCGGGCAGGAGTTCGACGTGCTCAAGTTGCGCACGATGGTCGACGGAGCCGAGCACATCGGGGCGGGGCTCGCGATCGACGCCAACGACTCGCGCGTCACGCGGGTCGGGGCATTGCTGCGGCGCACCTCGATCGACGAGCTGCCGAACCTGTGGAACGTGCTGCACGGGGAGATGTCGCTGATCGGTCCGCGCCCGACGCTGCCCGTGCAGGTTGCGCAGTACACCGAGCGCCAGCGCCGGCGATTGCAGGTCAAGCCGGGGATCACCGGCTGGGCGCAGGTCAACGGCCGCGCGTCGCTGCCGTGGAGCGAGCGGATCGAGCTCGACCTGTACTACATCGAGCACCGCTCGATGGCGCTGGACCTGCGCATCCTGTGGCGCACGCCCGGGCTGGTGCTGGGTGGCTCCGGACTGTACAAGGGCGCGAGCGGCGGCTGGGAGCACGAGCTGTGAGCGCCGCCGGATCCGATCCCCCCGCGATCCTGCTGACGGGAGCGGGCAAGCGCTATGACATTGTCTCGAGCTTCGCCCAACTGACCAAGACGATCGTCGCCGATCCCAATCCGCTGGCGCCCGCGCAGTACGCCGCGCACGTCCGGGTCAGCCCACCGCTGATCGACGACCCCGAGTATGTGCCGGCGTTGCAGCGGGTATGCGCCGAGCACGCCGTCGGCGCGGTGCTGCCGCTCACCGACCTGGACATCGAGGTGCTCGCCCGTGCCCGCGCGCAGGGGCTGCTGCCCGCGCTCGTGCCCTCGCCGCTCATCGCGCGGGCGACGTATGACAAGTACGAGGCGCATCTGCTGCTCACCGGACTCGGATTGCCTTCGCCCCCGACGGTCCTGCCCGGCGAGGCCGATCTGGAGACGCTCGAATATCCGGTGATGGTCAAGCCCCGCCAGGGCTCGGGCGCGCGCTCCATCCATCTCGCCCGCGATCCAGAGCAGGCGAGGTTCTTCGTCGAGTACGTGCGGGAGCCGGTGATGGTCCAGCGGGCGATGGATGGCCCGGAGCTGTCGATTGACTGCCTCGGCGATCGCGAGGGGCGTTGCCTAAACGCGATCCCCCGCACGATGCTCGAGTCGCGCGGGGGCGAGTCGATCAAGGGCGCGGCGATCGCGGACGGCGAGCTGATCGAGCTGGGCAGGCGCGTGATGGAGGCGCTGCAGGTGTGCGGCCCGGCGACGATCCAGGTGTTCCGCGATCCCAAAGCCGGCATCGGCATAACCGACGTCAACACCCGCTTCGGCGGCGCGTTCCCCGCGCCCGCGTACGCGGCGCTGCCCGGGCGCACGTATCCGGAGCTGATTGTGGCGTTGGCGGCCGGCGAGACGGTCGACCCGCACGTGGGGGAGTTCCGCGCGGGGAGAACGTTCACGCGCTACTACTGGCAGTTGGAGCTCGACGAGCAGATGCGACCGACCGGCCGTGAGATCGTGCCCGGCGGCCCGCCTTCGCCGCGCTGAGGGCGTCGCGACCCTGACTGCCGGCGGCGATCGCGGGCCCGACCGACCGAGCCACAACTGCCGGGCACAGACGGCCCGAGCTGCAAGAATCAGATCGTGGACCGTGCATGCCAGAAATGCGGCGCCCAGCTCACCGAGGGTCAGGATTGGTGTCTGCAATGCGGCACCGCTGCGCCCGGCAGCCTGCAGACCGGCGGGCCGGGCTGGCGCTCGGCGACGGCCGTGCTCGGGGTGACGACGGTGTTGGTGCTGGGTGCGGGCGCCGCCGCGTATGCCGCGCTCACCCAGCCGAGCACGCAGAAGCCCGCGCCCAAAGTGATCACGGTCGCCCAGGCGCCGACGACGGCCACCATCCCCACCACGCCGGGAACGACCGCGACCACGCCGGCCCCCACGACCACGCCTGCGCTGACGACGCCGACGACCGCCAAATCGCCGCTCGGAACGACCAAACCGCCAAAAATCCCGTTGACCGCCCCCACGCCAAAATCGTCGGGCACGACCACCGGTACGAGCAAAACCGGGGCCGGCAAAGCGAAAACCGAAACGGGCGAAACGGGCAACAAGGGGAAAGCAAATGGCAAAGGCACGGGCGAATCGGAAACGCCGAGCGGCGAAGAACCGACCCCGATCCTGCTCGACACCAACGCCGCCAGCACCTACAACCCCTACAACCTGCCGGCCTCCAACTTCGGTGATCCGAGCCTGACGATCGACGGCGAAACGAGCACCGGCTGGAGCGCTCAGGTCGAACCGTCCACGGCCCCCAGCATGGCCGTCGGGCTGGCGATCGACCTGCACACGCCACAGCGGGTCGGCTCGATCACGCTCGTCACCTCGACACCGGGCATGACCATCCAGCTGTACGGCTCGGGCGCGAACACGTTGCCGAGCTCGATCACCGACCCCGAATGGACGACGCTGAGCCCCTCGCTCGTCGCCAAGAAGCACCACACGCACATCAATCTGCGCCACGCGGACAAGGCGTTCCGGTTCATCGTCCTGTGGATCAGCGCGGCCCCGAAGTCCGCTGTCGGCACGCCCTCCGCGCCCGCGCACGTAAGCGTGAACGAACTCGAATTGTTCCCGGCGAAATAACCTCAGCCGGACGCGCCGGCACGCCGCGAGGCTCGGCGCGCGCGCCAGATCTCATCCAGGAAGGACGCGATCTCCTCGGTCAGCCGCTCAGGCTGCAGGCGCAGCTCCACCAGCGAGTCGGCCTGCAGCAGTCGCGCGTTAGGCAGCTCGGACGCGAGCATGCCGGCGTCCGAGAACGGGTGGACCGGGTCGCGACGGTGGCCCAGCACGAGCGTGGGCATCGCAAACGTTCGCCGCTCTGAGCGGTGAGGAGCGATGCGCCCGAAGAACAGGCCCTGCAGCAGCGCGCCGCCCGGTCCGGGTTCCTGGCGGACGAGGTCGAGCAGGACGTTGCCGTAATGAGGCAGCACCCGCCGCGGGACGGCGCGGGCGCCGCCGGCCAGGAGCTTCATCACCGGCTCACCGAACGTCAGTGCGACGAGGATCGGCGTGAACGTCAGCGCCGAGGCCAGCAGAGCGTTGTCGAGGACGGGCATCTCGATCACCATCCCTCGCACGCGCTCGGGCGCGAGCGAGGCTAGCTCCAGCGCCGTGTTGGCGCCCAACGAGGTGCCCATGATCGCGGCCTGCTCGAGCTCGAGATGGTCCATCAACCCGACCAGCTGCTGCGCGAACTGGCCCATCGAGTAGCGCCACATATCGCGCGGACGATCGGACTGTCCGTGGCCAAGCAGGTCGACGGTGATCACGCGGTTGCCGCGCGCGGCGAGCGCTTTGGCGAGCGGTCTGTGCATTTCCTGGGACAGCAGCAGCCCGTGCACGAGGATCAGCGGCCTGTTGGCCGCCCGCGCACTCTTCGCGGTTCGCGCGCGCCGCCCCGAGGCGCTGACGACCGCCGCCGGGCCGCCGCCGTACTCGGTGTAGGCGATCCGCTGTCCATCGAACTCGAACGAGGCCATCGCCATCACCTTACCGGGTGCTAGGTTTAGCGACCAGCATGGCCAAAGACGCGCGCATCATCGCCGGCCAGACCGTGGCGATCACCGGTGGCGCTCGGGGGATCGGGCGCGCGACCGCCCAGGCGCTGAGCCGGGCCGGCATGCGCGTGGCGATCGGCGACGTCGACGTAGAGGCGGCGCGCACGACCGCTCAGGAGCTCGGCCCGACCGCGATCGCCCTGCCACTGGATGTGACCGAGCGCGAGTCGTTCGCGCGGTTCCTGGAGGACACCGAAGCCGAGCTCGGCCCGGTGGACGTGCTGATCAACAACGCGGGGATCATGCAGCTCGGCAAATTCATCGACGAGGACGACCTTACCGCGCAGCGGATGATCGACATCAACCTGCATGGGGTCATCCTCGGGATGAAGCTCGGCCTGCAGCGGATGGTGGCCCGCGGGCAGGGTCACATCGTCAACATCGCCTCCCAGGCGGGCCGGTTCGGCGCTCCGGGCGGGGCCACCTATTCGGCGACCAAGCACGCGGTCGTGGGTCTGACCGAGGCGGTGCGGGGCGAGCTGCGGCTGATGGGACTGGACGGCCAGGTGCGGCTCAGCTACGTGCTGCCATACGTGGTCGACACCGAGCTCGGAGGCGGCTTGGGCAGCGCTCGGGGGATGAAAACCGTCAAGCCCTCGGAGGTGGCCGACGGGATCATCCACGCGCTGCGCTACGACGACGTCGAGGTATGGGTGCCCCGCTCGGCCAAACGCACGCTCGCTCTGGGGACGTTGCTGCCACGGCGACTGGCCGAGGGCGTGGCGCACACGATACGCGCCGACCGGGTGCTCGCCGACGCCGACCCGAACGCGCGGCGGGCGTACGAGCTGCGCGCATCCACCTCCGAGCCGGGCCTGCCCGCGGGCGAGCCCGCCGAGCCGCCCCAGATCGCGACCAAGACCGACTCTTGAGCCGCAGGACCCCGGCTCGGCCGAGCCTTCGGGATGCGGCTTTCGACCGAGTCTCTCGGACGCGGCTCTCGATTAGGGCGCCTCGATGCGAGGGCCGATTGGGCGCTCAGGCCGCCGGCTCGGCGGCGAGCCATTCGGCGATCAGCGTGCCCAGCAGCGCTCCGCAGTCCTCCTGCAGGAAATGGCCGGCGCCCTCGATCGGGCGCGGCGGGGGCCGGCCGATCGACTCGGCGAAGCGCTCGCCCACCGACAGCGGCAGCACCGGGTCCGAGTCTCCCCACAGCATCAACGTCGGGCGACGATCGCCGCGCATCGCATCCAGCACCCGCTGACCGGCAGCGGCGCCGGGCGCGTCGGGAGCGTGGGGGATCAGCGCCGGGAACGCGCGCGCACCCGCCTTGGACGCGGAGTCCGGGAACGGCGCCTCGTACGCCGCGATCACCTCATCGCCCGGATCGGTGTGGCAGCCGCCGCGCACGAGCATGCCGACCGGCAGGTCCTCGGTTCGCGCGACGAAGTCCCGGAACGCGAGCCATGCGTCGGTCATGCGCTGATGGCCGGTGAACAGGCCGGTGTCGAGGATCACGATGCGGTCGATGCGCTCGGCGTGCTCGATCGCCAGGCGCAGCCCGATCGGCCCGCCCCAGTCGTGCACGACGATCGTGGCGCCGCGCAGGTCGAGATCGTCGAGGATGGTCGCCGCGAGCTGGACGTGGCGGTCGTAGGAGTACCAGCCGATGTCGGTCGGCTTGTCCGAGCGGCCGAACCCGGCCATATCGGGAGCGATGCAGCGGTAGCCCGCGTCGCGCACCGGCCCGATCAGGTGGCGCCACAGAAACGACCACGTGGGCTCGCCGTGCATGAACAGCACCGGCGCACCCTCGCCCTCGTCGATGTGCGCCAGGCGCAGGCCGTCTACCTCGCGGTAGTGGGGCTCATAGGGGAACTCGGGGAGGTCGGCGAATGCCTCCTCCGGCGTGCGAATAGTGTCGGTCACGGGACGATCTTATGCCTATGCGCGAGACTCTGATCGCCCGTCCGCGCATCGCCAGCGCGCGCATGCGCCGGTCTTCGAGATCGGCGTCCCCGCGCGCCGCCGCCCGTCCCAGCGCAACACCGAACAGCGTGCTGGCGCAGATCGCGCCGATCGCGATCAGGACGAATACGAAAAGCAGTTCCATGTGACCCCCTGGCTGTTGAGCCCTTCTCCGCAGGAAACGGTCGCACAATCGACGGACGCCGTCCACCCTGCGCTTGTTGAACCGGCCGCTATGTCCGTAATACTTCGACGACACCCGCGACTTACCCCCAGGCGCGAGGCTCAAACATCCACACACATCCACACACATACACGGCACGAGAGGACGGCCATGAACGTGATCGACATGCTCGACGAGGCACGGGCGCAGACGAACGTACTCGAGCACCCGTTCTATGAGCGCTGGAGCGCGGGCGAGCTGAGCGCGCCCGAGCTGGCGCTGTACGCGGGCGAGTACCGCCACGCGGTGCTGGCGCTGGCCGACGCCTCTGCGCAGGCGGCGGGCGCCGCCGAGCAGCCGGGACACCGTGCGGGCCTTCAGCGCCACGCCGAAGAGGAGTCAGCGCACGTGGAGTTGTGGGACGAGTTCGCGCGGGCCAGCGCTCGGAGGGTCGTGGGCGGTGCGACCGCGACCAACGCCGTGCCGGTTGCGGACGCCTCAGTGCCCGCCGACGCGGACGCCGATACCGACGTCGATGGGCGGCCACTCGCCCAGACTGAGACTTGCGCGCAGGCGTGGACGGCGGGCGCGGACCTGTTGGAGCGCCTGGCGGTGCTGTACGCGATCGAGGCGAGCCAGCCCGAGATCTCGCGCACAAAGCTGCAGGGCCTCATCGAGCACTACGGCTACACCCCTGACGCCCCAGCGCTCGAGTATTTCCGGTTGCACGAGCATCTCGATGTCGAGCACGCGCGCGAGGCGAGCGAGCTGATCGGGCGGCTGCTCGACTGCCATCCCGACCCCGACGGCAAGGCCATCCGGATGGTGCAGCGCGCCCGGGCCGCGCTCGACGGCAACTGGTCACTGCTCGACGGCGTCCTGGCCGCCGCCCCCGCTTGCGCTCCTGCCTCCTCCGCCGCTACCAGCACCGACAGCAGCACCCCCACTCCCACCAGCACCCCCACTCCCACCACTGCCGCATAGGCGCCAGGCGAACAGCACCGCCGCGACCGAGGTCGCGAGGTTCAGGCTGGAGACGCCGGGGCGCATCGGGATCGCGACGCGCGCATCCGCGCGCGCGAGTAGCTGCGCGCTGAGTCCGTGACGCTCGGTCCCGAACGCGAGTATCGCCCGCGCCGGCAGCGCGCGCGGATCGAGCGGCTCGCCCTCCGGGTCGAGCGCGAGCAGCGGCCGATCCTCGAGCTCGGCCGGCAGCCCCGCGGGCAGGCGGGCGACCGGGAGCGCGTACTGCAGGCCGGCGCCTCCGCGCAGCGCGTCGGCCTGCCACGGGTCGTGGCCGCCGGTGCTGAGCACGGCCGCGGCGCCGGCCGCGGCGGCCACGCGCACGCAAGCGCCCATGTTGCCGAGGTCGCGCGGATCCTCGAGCAGCACCACCGGCGCTGGCCGAGGGTCGGCGAGCACCGCCGCCACGTCGACCTCGGCGCGGCGCGCAAGCGCGATCACTCCGGTCGGGGGCGGCAGCGGGGCCAGGCGGGCGAACACCTCGGCAGAGACCTCCCGCGCGAGCTCCAGCATCCGCGCGCGCACGTCGGGCGCAAGCCGTTGCGCCAACTCACCCAGGCGCGCGCGGTCCACGCACGCGACATCCACGGTCTCCGCTCCAAAGCGCAGCGCGTGCTTGAGCGGGTGTAGCCCTTCGAGCACCGCCAGCCCGGGGTCGCGCCGCGCGCGCCCGTAGCGGGCGATGAGTGGGCCGTCGCTGGACACCGGGCGATAATCGCATGCCTGCGAGAATGCGCCGGGCATGCGCCGATCGTCCGTAGCCGCCGTCACGATCGCGCTCCTGACCGCCTGCTCGTTGGCGTCATGCGGCAAGGGCGGCTATGTCGTCACGGTCTCGCGGGCGCCGGGCTCAACGACGGCCACCTCCGCCACCCCGCAGACGACCTCGACGCCCGCCCCACGCACTCACCCTCCCGCTGCCGGCGGCCAGTCCTCTTCGCCCACGCGCACCCAGGCGCTGGCGTTCGCCCACGCCGTCAACCTCACCGCCGCGGACGTACCCGGGTTCACCGCGTCCTCTGATCAGCACAGCCCATCACCGAACGAACGGCGTCTGGAAGGACAGCTGCGCAGCTGTCTCGGGGCCACGGGCGCCAAGTCGCTCGGCGCCTCCCCCGCTGCACCCGGCGCCTCGTCGGGCACACTCGCGCAAGCGAGCTCTCCCGAGTTCCAGGTGCGCCGCGGGATCATCGAGCTGAGCGTCGGCTCGGAAGTGTCGGTCGCCCACAGCTCCGCCGAAGCAGCCGCTACGCTCACCGCAATCCGCAGCCCGCGGGTGCGCAAGTGCCTATCCGAATACATGCGGGCGCTGCTCGGCTCCCAGCGCTACGGCGACGGCGCGCGGGTGATCGAAGTGAGCCTCGACTCGGGCACCCCGCCCGCGCCGGGTACCAGCGGGGGGTTCGGCTGGCGCGTGCGCGCGACGCTCGCGCTGCGCGGGGTCGATCTGCCGTTCTACATCGACATCCTCGGCTTCGTGTACGGCCCCGCCCAGGTCACGCTCACGAGCACCGGCGATGTGCGCGCGTTTCCCGCGGACGCCCAGGAGCAGCTGTTTCACACGTTGCTCGCGCGGGCGCGGGCGCACAAGCTCTGAACCTCAGCCAGACCAGAGCGCGCTCAGCGGCAGCGCCCACAGCCGCTCACCGAACGGCAACGTCTGGGCGCCGGCATACAGGACGACGCCCGCTGCGAGTCGCGATCCCAGACGCTCGCGCATGTGTACGAGTCCGCGGAAGTCGTGGGCTCGCACCGTGGCGCTCGCCTTGACCTCGACGCCGACGATCTCCCCTGACGGGCGTTCGACGATGACATCGACCTCGCGCTGGTCCTCGCGGTAGTGCCAGAAGCTCAGCGGCTCGGGCGACCACGATGCTTGACGCTCGAGCTCGGTTGCGACGAACGTCTCGAACATCGCCCCTGCGAACCCTTCGTCGTCGCGGATGCGCTTGACGTCGGCGCCGACCAGCGCCGACAGCAGCCCTGTATCGACCACGTAGAGCTTTGGGGCCTTGACCTGCCGCTTACCGAGGTTGACATGCCATGGCTGGCGCACGCGCACGAGGAACAGCCGCTCCAGCACCGCCAGGTGTCCCTTGGCCGTCTTGCCGTCGACGTCCGCGTCGCGGGCGAGGGCGTCGTAGCGGGCCAGCGAGCCCGACCGCGCGGCGAGAAGGCGGAGCAGCGTTCCCGCGGACGCCGGGTCGAGTATGCGTGAGGTCTCCTGCACGTCACGCTCGACGATCGTCGTGATGTAGCTGTCAAAGAACCTGCGCCGAGCCTGCGGACTGCGAATGCGAGCCTCCGGAAAGCCGCCCGCGACAAGCATCTCCGCGTACTCACCTCGTCCGACAGGCGCGCCGGCGACCGCCGGCGCCTCACCCGCGAACAGTTCGGCCAGCAGTCGCTCGGGATGTCCGGCGATCTCGCCCTGCGTAAACGGCCACAGCGTCAGGTAGTCGACCCGGCCGGGTAGGGCGTCTGCAACGGTGGGTATGCGACGCAGGTTCGCCGACCCCGTCAGCAGAAACTGGCCCGGTGTGGTGTCTCGGTCGACTCGTGCCTTGATGGCCAGCAGCAGAGCCGGAGCGCGTTGGATCTCGTCGATCACGGCCGGAGCTCGCAGGCCCGCCACAAACCCCTGCGGGTCGGATGTTGCGAGCGAGAGCGTGGGCTCGTCGTCGAGCGTGAGATACTCGGCGTGGAGCTCGCCTGCCGCGAGCATCTGGACTACCGTACTCTTTCCCGCTTGGCGCGGGCCTAGCAGCGCCACCACCCGCGACTCTTGCATGGCTTGTGCCACAGTGCCCGTAAGTGCTCGTTCGATCAGCTCCATGGTCGTTGCGCGCTCCGCTGGCGACTCGGGAAATTGTACCCGCTAACTCGGAGAGTCGGGCCTGGTAACTCGGAGAGTTGGGTCTGGTAACTCGGAGAGTCGGCTTGGGTAACTTGGAGAGCTGGTCCCGTTCCTTCGCTGCGCGGATGCCGGCCGATCTGCGATCGGTCAACCCGTCAAATCGGGCTCTCGGTCGCCTCCACCACGCGTGGCCCTACGCCTTCGCCCCGCCCGTTGGTCCAGTCGCGGGACTCGAAAATACGTCTGCGCGGGTTCAGCCGCCGTCGACGGCTCGTGCCAGCTCGCACGCCCCCGCCACGCCGATCGCCTCGATCGACGGACCGATTCGATAGCGCTCATGCCCGGGGTAGACGACCAGCGCTCGCTCCGGCCGCAGGTCGGCGAGCGCGGAGTGAAAGCCCCGCTCCACGGTCGGCGCCAGGCTGCGCTTGATCTCCACCGCCCACTCTTCTCCGCTGGGCCAGCTCAGAACGAGATCTATCTCGGCCCCATGGCTGGTCCGGTAGAAGCTCGCCTGGACTCGGCGCCCACCCGCCCCGGCCGCCGCGAGGATGTTCTCGATCGCCATGCCCTCCCAGCTCGGACCCGCGACTGGGTGGCCCAGTACCGCCTCCTTGTCGGCGAGTCCAAGCAGCGCGTGCAGCAGACCGCTGTCGCGCACGTACACCTTGGGCGAGCGGATGAGCCGCTTGCCGACGTTGGGCAGGTGGGGAGGTAGACGCCGTACGAGCAGCAGGTCGACCATAAGGTCGAGGTAGTGGGCGATCGTCGTCGCGCTGACCCCGAGACCGCGAGCGAGTTGCGCGGCGTTGAGCAGTCCGCCCTGGTGGTGGGCGAACATCGTCCACAGCCGCCGCAGCGTCTCGGCCGGGATGCGTGGACCGAGCTGTGGAATGTCGCGCTCGAGGTAGGTGCGGATGAAGTCCTGGCGCCAGCGCAGGCTGATCGGCTCGCTCGCCGCGAGGAAGCTGTCGGGGAAGCCGCCGCGGATCCACAGGCGGTCGAGCTTCGCCGCGCCAACCTCGGTCACGTCGAATGGCGTCAGCTCGACAAACGCGACCCGCCCCGCGAGGGTCTCACCGGACTGGGCCATCAGGTCGATCGCGGCCGATCCAAGCAGCAGAAACCGGCCCGTCCCCCGGCCTTCGCGCCGGCCGGCGTCGATCACGCCCCGCAGTGTTTCGAACAGGCCGGGTGCACGGTGGATCTCGTCGAGGATCACGAGCTCGCCCGAGTGGTCGGCGAAGTAGAGCTCGGGCTCGGCCAGGCGTGCTCGGTCGGCCATCGACTCGAGGTCCAGGTAGGTGGCGGGCCGCGTCTTGGCGAGCTCGAGAGCGAGCGTGGTCTTACCGGCCTGGCGCGGTCCGACCAGCACGACGGCAGGCAGCTGCTCCAGCAGCGTGGCGACTTCGGCGGCCGCTCGTCTCTCTATCATCCGTGCAATTATAAACCCTGACTTGCGATTTACACGGATCGCGGGAGGGCGACGATGACATCGACGATCGAAGTCGAGGGAGTGTCCAAGCGGTTTGGCGCCACCCAGGCGCTGGCCGAAGTCGATCTGATCGCCCAGGAGGGGCGGGTGCTCGCGCTGCTGGGACCAAACGGCGCGGGCAAGACCACGCTCGTGCGCATCCTCGCCACATTGCTGAACCCCGACTCCGGGCGTGCCACGGTCGCCGGCTGCGATGTCGTGCATGACGCCGCTCGCGTGCGCGCGCTGATCGGGCTCACCGGCCAGTTCGCCGCGGTGGACGAGCTGCTGACGGGCCGTGAGAACCTCGAGCTCGTCGGCCTGTTCTACCGGCTGAGTCGCGCCGAGGGCCGCCGCCGCGCGCAGGAGGTGCTCGAGCGCTTCTCGCTGACAGACGCGGGCGATCAGCTCGTGAAGACCTACTCCGGGGGGATGCGCCGGCGCCTGGACGTCGGCGCTAGCCTGATCGGCCGCCCGCGCGTGCTGTTCCTGGACGAGCCCACCACGGGCCTCGATCCACGCACACGCAACGACGTGTGGGCGTTTGTAGAAGATCTCGTCGCCGCCGGCACGACCGTGCTGTTGACAACGCAGTACATGGAGGAGGCCGACCACCTCGCCGATAGCATCGCGGTGATCGACTCCGGCGCGATCGTCGCGCAGGGGACCGCGGACGAGCTCAAAGACCGGCTCGGCGGAGACGTGCTGCAGGCCCGCGTATCCACCGCGGCCGAACTGCCCCGCGCAGCCGAGCTGATCGCGGCGCTGGGACAGGGCGACCCGCGCGTGGACGCCGATGAGCGCCTTCTCAGCGTGCCCACGCGCGAACCGACCCCCGTGCTGATAGCCGCCGGGCGCAGCCTGCAGGAGCACGGGATCGCGCTCGAGGATCTCGGCATCCGCCGGCCTTCGCTCGACGATGTCTTCCTCGCGTTGACCGGCCACGCCGATGATTGATGCGGTGCGCGACACCGGCGGCGTGGCCAAGCGCAACCTGCTGCGGATCGTGCGCAACCCACGGCTGCTGGTGATCAGCGCCGTGCAGCCGGCACTGCTGCTGGTCCTCTTTCGTTATGTCCTCGGCGGGGCGATTCACATCCCCGGCAAAAGCTACGTCGACTACATCGTCCCGGCGGTGTTCATCGAGGCGGTGATGATCGGCGGCATGGCCACCGCGATCGGCCTGGCCGACGACCTCGGGAGCGGGATCATCGATCGTTTTCGCAGCCTGCCGATGGCCCGTCCGGCGGTGCTCGCTGGGCGCACGCTCGCAGACCTCAGCCGCAGTGTGTTCTCGCTGGCGCTGATGGTGGGGCTGGGGCTGCTCGTCGGGTTCACGTTCAATGCCGACACGACCGGGGACATCGTGGCGGGACTGGCGCTCGTGATCGTGTTCGGGTACTGCTTCTCGTGGGTGTACGCCACGATCGGGCTGCTCACGCGCGACCCCGAAACCGCGCAGATCGCCGGCATCCTGCCATTCTTCATCCTCGTGTTCGCCAGCTCGGCGATCGTGCCCGTCTCGACGATGCCGCATTGGCTGCAGGACTTCGCCAACAACCAGCCGGTGTCGATCACGATCAATGCCGTGCGCGCGCTGCTGCAGGGCGAACCTACGCACAACTGGGTGTGGCAGTCGCTCGTGTGGTCGGCGGGGATATTCGTCGTGTTCTTCGCGCTGGCGGTACGGCTGTATCGCAACGTGACGGCCTGAGCTCAGGCCTTGGCCCCTGCCTGCGGATCCAGCCGCGTCATCGTCACCGCTGCGGTCAGCTCCGAGGTGGCGCCGCCGAGGTACAGGCCCTTGACCGGAGGCACGTCGGCGTAGAAGCGGCCGTGACCGATCTTGACGTGGGTCTCACCGGCCAGGCGGCGGTTGGTCGGGTCGGCGCCGACCCACACGGGCTCGCCGTGTCCGCCCTCCGCGTCCGCGCCCTCTGCGCCCGGCAATAGCGCCTCCAGCCACGCGTGCGTGTCGACCTCCAGCGAGTCGGCCCCGCCGTCCTCGGGCGCCGCCCACAGGTAGCCGGACACGTAGCGCGCGGCGATTCCCGCGCGACGCAGCAGGATCAGCGCGAGGTGGACGAAGTCCTGACACACGCCGGCGCCGACCTCCAGCAGGTCGCTGACGGTCGAGCCCACGTAGGTCGCGCCAGGGCGGTACTCGAAGCGGTCGGGGATCAGCTCGCACAGCGCGCGCAGGTAGGAGAGTGGGTCTTCGGCGTGGATCTGTTCGTGCAGCTTGCGCAGTTGTGGGTCGGCGAGCGCCGGCTGGTCCTGCCAGGGCAGCGCGAACTCGCCGGCCGCGTCCTCGTATGCGGTGGTGCCCAGGCTCTCCCACGGACCCGCCGCCGGGCGAGCCGGCTCGGAGGTGACCACGCGCGTGCGCACGTCGATCGCCAGCTCGCGGTGGCTCGTGGGGATGCCGAACTCGAGCACCTCGGTGCCGAAGTAGTCGAGGTGGCGGCTGACCCGCGCCTCCGGGTCGATGCGCGTGTGGAACTCGTCACAGCGCTGCGAGGAGGTGGTCGCGGGCTTGACCCGCAGCGCGTTGAGGTTGTCGGTGACCGGTCCGTCGTAGCGGTACTCGCTGGTGTAGCGGATCGCGTAGTGCATGGCCTCTCCCTTTCTTCTATCGCTCGATCTCACACATGGTCGTCGCGATGGAGATCGGTCGATGCGCCCAATGGGCCGTTTCCCGGGTCCGCGCCTGTCGACCTCACAACGCGCCCGGTCCGTCTCATCGCCACTGCCCCGCCGGCGCCGCGCCGGCAAAGTAGCGCTCGGCGACGTCCTGGTCGATGCGGGTGAGCTCCTGTTGGGTGCGCTCGCAGATGCCGCTCAGCTCGGCGCCCTCGGGCAGCGCGCGGCGCTGGAAGTCCAGATCGGCCGCGAGGCGGCTGACGCGCAGCACGGGCTTTGAGTTGCGCGGGCCGGCGTCGGCCATGCTGAACGCTTCGTGCAGGGAGTCCACGCACGCCGCCACGCTGTCGGGGTAGGCGCGCTCGAAGATCAGAAAGCGCGCGACCGGGTGGGCGTTGGGTGGGGAGGTGACAGCGCGCAGGTAGGCGTGGAAGCCGCCGACGGCCTGCAGCAGGATCAGCGCGTGCCCGTCGGCCTGCGTGCCCTGCGCCTCGGCCGGCCCCAGCGCGATGCGGAGCATCCGCAGCACCATGTCGGAGACCTCGATCAGCCCACCGGCGTCCAGGAAGCACTTGGCCTCGTCGCGCAGCATCGAGCGGTTGGCGACGCCCCAGATCAGGGCGGTGCGCTGCTTGACGTACTGCGAGGCGGCGTACGGGCCGCTGGAGGTGTGGCGCGTGCCCTGCTCGCCGCCGCGCAGGCTGAGCGTGGTCGTGTTGACCGCCTCCCACATCTCCGCGCTGATCACGTCTCTGACCGTGCGCGCGCCTTCGCGCGCGCGTTCGACGCTCGCGAGCATCGAGCCGGGATGGGCGGCGTCGAGGGTCAGGCTGACGAGCGTCTGGGCGTTGTGGGCGCTGCGCTCGTTCTGGACGGAGCCGAGCATCGCCACCAGCCCGCCTGAGCCAAAGCTCACGCCCGGCGCGGCTTCGCCGGCGCCCTGCAGCTCGGCCTGGAACACGGCCTCCACCGCGCGCGCGGTGAACTCGGCCCGCGCGAGGTTGCGCCCCAGCCAGTACAGCTCGTGCGCGATCCGGGCGAGCATCGCTCAGCCGCTCCAATCCCGCCCGCAGGGCTGCGCTCCCACATCGGCGCCGGGGCCTGGCCTCTCCTGCGGCCGCGCTCGGCTCCGCCGGCGTCCCGATCGCCCCGGGCCTTGCTGCTGCTGTTGTTGTTGCTGGCCGGTCCACTCGCCGTAGCGCAGGTCGGGCAATGCCGGGGGCTGGGTGTCTGCGACCGGAAAGCCGCCGGCGCCGGCACGCTCGGAATCGGCGCCGTCCTCCAGCACCCACGTGTCCTTGGAGCCGCCCCCGCGCGAGGAGTTGACGATCATCGAGCCCTCGCGCAACGCGACGCGGGTGAGGCCGCCGGGGACGATGTCGATGCGCTCGCCAAAGACCGCGAACGGGCGCAGGTCGACGTGGCGTGGGCGCAGCGTGCCGTCGGGTCCGACGGTCGGCACGGTCGAGAGGTCGACGGTCTCCTGCGCGATCCAGCGCTCGGGGTGGGCCTCGATCAGCAGGCGGATGCGCGCGAGCTCCTGGTCTGTGGCATGGGCGCCGATCGTCACACCCCGCCCACCGGACTCGTCGGTCGGCTTGACGACCAGCTCATCCAGTCGCCCGATCACCTGCGCACGCACTTCGGGGTCTGACAGCAGGTAGGTGGTGACGTTCTCGAGGATCGGCTCCTCGCGCAGGTAGAAGCGGATCATGTCGGGCACGAAGCGGTAGACGGCCTTGTCGTCGGCGACGCCGGTGCCAAACGCGTTGGCGACCGCGACGCTGCCGGCGCGGTAGGCGCGCACGAGGCCGGGCACGCCCAAAAGCGAGTCGGGCCGGAACTCGAGCGGGTCGGCGAAGTCGTCGTCGATGCGTCGGTAGACGGCGTGCACGCGCTCGAGACCCCGGGTGGTGCGCATGTACAGGACGTCATCGCGCACGACCAGATCGGAGGCCTCGACCAGCTCGACGCCCATCTGGCGGGCGAGGAACGCGTGCTCGAAGTAGGCGGAGTTGGCCGGGCCGGGTGTCCACACCACGACGGTCGCCTCGCTCTCGGCCGAGGGGGCGACCGCGCGCAGCGCGCGCAAGAGCAGCTGCGGGTAGTGGTCGACGCGGCGCACGCGGTAGGAGCCGAACAGCTCGGGCACGAGGCGGGCCATCGCGGCCCGGTTCTCGAGCATGTAGCTGATGCCCGAGGGGATGCGCACGTTGTCCTCGATCACCTTCCAGCTGCCGTCTGAGTGGCGCACGAGATCGCAGCCGGCGACGTGCGTGTAGACGCCGCCCGGGGGCCTGATGCCGTGGACCGCGCGGGCGAAGTGCGAGCATCCGACGACCAGCCGCCACGGCACGAGCCCCTCGCGCACGATCTCCCGCGCGTGGTAGACGTCGTCGACGAAGTGGTTCAGCGCCCTGATCCGCTGGGCCAGCCCGCGCTTGATCGCGCGCCATTCCTCGCCGGTCAGCACGCGCGGGACGAGGTCCAGCGGGAACGGGCGTTCCTTGGTCGCGCCCGCGGCGCCCTTGGCGCCCGCAGCGCCTACGCCCGCAGCGCCTACAGCACCGGTGCCAGCCGTTCCACTGCCTGCGGTGCCCGCCGGTCCACCGGGTCCACCGCCTACGGCACTTCCACCATCGGCGGCGGAGGTCTCGAACGTGATGCCCTGCTGCACGAACACCGCGTCGCGCCGGCGCCCGGCCTCGATCAGCCCCTCGGGGCCGAGCCGGCGCAGCTCCTCGATCAGCGCGCGCGTGCCCGGGCGTGGCGAGCCGTCGGGGGCGAACAGCTCATCGAAGTGGGACGGGCTCGGGCGATAGTCGATGCCTGCGGGCGCCGCAACGTCGGTGGGGGCGCTTGCGAGCGCGTCTGCGACCGTCGGGATGTCGGTGCTCACCGCGGGATTCTCCCGCGCGCGGGAGCCCGCCGGTTTGGACCGCTGGCCGAATTACGGCCCGCTCAACTGCCCGTTTGTCGCAGCTCAACCCTGCTCTGCCACCTGGGAGAACAGCCCGATCGCGTGGCCCTCGGGGTCAGAGAACATGCCGAGGACCATCGAGCCCATGATCGTCTCCGGGCCCATCATGCGCGAGCCGCCGAGGCTCTCGGCCTTGGCCAGTGCCGCCTCGACATCGGGGACGGCGACGTAGAAGGTGACGTGCCCGTCATAACCCTCGGGCGCCGAGCCGATGCCACCGCCGATGCCCATCCCGTCGGGGGTGAGGTTCTCCTCGCGCGAGACTGTGCCGTAGCCCATCGGGTTGCTGGTGTCAAACGACCAGCCGAACAGCTCGCTGTAGTAGCCGCGCAGCGCGTCGGCGTCGCGGCCCATGATCTCGAAGTGGACGACCGGTGCTCCCATGGTGGCTCCTCCTTTGCGCTCGTCTGCGCGGTTGGCCGCAACCCTGAAAGACGGGCCGCGAGCTGACGGCGACCCGGTCGGGCCGCGAGTGGATGTGCGCCGGCGCTGTCGCCGGTGGGTGTCAGTTGTACTCCTACTCGGGGGGCGGGCGAGGTTACAGCTCTGTCACCGTGCCCTCGCGGGATGATACGCAGCCGTGGGTCCTGGTCAGCTTAGACTGGGCAGCGCGCGGGCTGTGGCCGTGTCTACGGCTGGTGTGTACGGCGCAAGAACTCGTCGAACAGAGGCACGGTGAAGGCCGTGTCCCCGTGCGCGGGGCTGTAGACCATCCCCTTCTGAATCAGGACCGAGCGCCGAGGGGCGACGCTCTCGACCTTGACCCCAAGCTCCGCCGCTATGTCACCTGACCGATGTGGTCCGGGACCCAACTGTGCCATCGCCTGTAGGTAGTTCTTCTCGGCCGGCGTCAGCCGATCCATGCGGACGAGGAAGAAGTTTTGATCCAGCTGTCGTTGGACATCCGGAGCCGCCAAACGCACGTCTTCGAGTGTGATAGGTGATCCTGGCGCCGCATTCCACACGTGGTAGCCCCACTCCTGCAGAAAATAGGGATAGCCGTGCGTGACCTCGACAAGCTCGCTGAGCGCATCGTCCGCAAAAGTAACCCCTTGGGCTCCCGCCGGCAGCGTCAAGACGGCGCGTGCATCGTCTACGTCCAGCGAATCGATCCGGGGAAAGTCAAACAGCCTCTCCGCATAGGACTTGGCGCTGCCCGCGAGTCCTGGTAACTGCGGCAGGCCTGCACCGACGAGGATCACCGGCAGGCTGAGCTGGACGGTCCGATGGATGGCGCTGATGACGGCGGCCAGCTCTTCGCCGTCGAGGTACTGCACCTCGTCGATCGCTATTAGCACACCACTGTTGCGGTCGCTTGCCGCTTCTCCGACAGCGATTAGGAGGTCGGCTGTGTCCTCGGACAAGACACCTGAGTCAGCTCTCCCGAGGACCGCGTCGATGCCCAGCGAAATAGAGGTGCCGTCGGCAAGTGTGTATGTAAAGGACTTCAAGACGCCAAGTGCCTGCTTCACCGCCCTGGACAGGGCGCCCTGATCGAGTTCGAGCAGAACCGATCGCAAGCGGATGGCGAGCAATCGCTTGAACTCCCCTGACTCGGGCGCCTCGATGAAGCCAACCTTCAGACCTTGGTCACGCGCGATCTCTTGAAAGCGATTCAGCAGTACCGTCTTGCCAACGCCGCGGAGCCCAATGGGCATCACGCTCTTGCCGGGCCGTCCCGCGACTGCTCGACGTAAGGCAACCTCGTACTTGCCAATCAGCTCGTCGCGTCCCACCAGCGCCGGTGGAGAGGTGCCCGCGCCTGGACGAAACGGGTTCTCGAAGGCGTCCATACAAACGGACCTTACCAGACCTTATCGACCTTATCGGAAAAACCAAAAGCTCGATATAGCCCCCCTCGCGGGACGCAGAACGGGTTACCGGCGCCGGGCGAGGTTACAGCTCTGTCATCGCGCTCGCATCGCCTACTTGCGCTTGGCCTGGTGCTCGATCACCTTGCCGAAGGCCTCCTCCAGCTGGGCGGTCATGCGCTGCTTGAAGAGGGCGAGCAGGGCCTCGGAGGCGAGTGGGCGCAGCGAGCCGACGGCGCCGATCAGCTCGTCCCAGCGCTCGTCGGGGCGCCCGTCGGCCTCGAACGGCTCCCACAGCTCCCTGAGGAACAGCTTGGTGAACGCGCGCGAGATCGATTCGCAGTCGCGGCTGACGCGCTCGACCAGCGTGAGCGCGGCGTGGATCGGGATGCCGAGCTCGACCACCTGTTCGGCGTCGCGCATCAGCGCCGGGCTGGGGATTTCAAAGCGCCCGTCGCCCAGCGGCACGAGCAGCCCCAGGCGGCGCACGAGCGCGGCGTCCTTGGCTGAGACCTCGCCGAAGCGCTCTGCGAGCTCGGCGGCGGTGATGAACTCGGGCGTCTCGGGCTCATACGGCGCGGTGACCGCGTGGCGCAGGCCCAGCAGGCGCTCGGCCAGGCCGTCGGAGCCGCTCAGCAGGCGCTCGATCGCGGCGAGGTTGAAGCCGTCGGCCTGCAGGTCCTGGATCAGGCGCAGGCGGGCGACGTGCTCTGAGTTGTAGTAGCCCACGCGCGCGCGCACCTCCGGCGGGGGCAGCAGGCCGCGGGTGTGGTGGTTGCGGATGTTGCGGACCGACATGCCCACCTCGGCGGCGAGCTGCTCGATTGTCATCTCGGCTGGGGCCGTTGTGACTGTGACTGGGGCTGTTGGCGCAAGTGCCATCGGTCACTAGGGTACCACTATCAATGTTCCCTCGTTTGAGGTAACATGATCTCCAGTTATGATCCTCGCAGCCCAACCTCATGGCTGAACGCGGCGCCGTCCCCAAGGTCCCCGCTGGTCGTCGCCGAGCGCTGGAGTTGCTGCGCTCGTTCACGAGCCCGCTGCGCCCCGACGACTACCTGGAGCTCGTCAACCCGCTGTGGTCGACGCGCGAGCTGCGCGGGCGCGTGGCGAGCGTGCGCCGTGAGAGCGCGGACGCGGTCACGATCGCGATCAAGCCCGGCTGGGAGTGGCCCGGCCATCTCCCGGGACAGTACCTGCGGCTGGGCGTCGAGGTCGACGGCAAGCACCACTGGCGCGCGTACTCGCTGACATCCGAGCCCGGACGGGCGGACGGGTGCATCGCGATCACGCCCAAGCTCGTGCCCGGCGGCACGGTCTCGCCTTATTTGTGCGAGCGCCTGAAGCCCGGGACGGTCGTGCGCCTGGGCGGGGTGGAAGGCACGTTCACGCTGCCCGATCCGCTGCCACGGCGGCTGTTGTTCCTCAGCGCCGGCAGTGGGATCACGCCGATCATGAGCATGCTGCGCGCGCTGGCCGCCCGCAAGGCGCTGTACGACACCTCCCACATCGACACGGTCCACGTGCACAGCTCGCGCACGTCCGAGCAGATCGCGTTCGCCTCAGAGCTGCACCAGCTGCGGGCCGGCAATGCCGGCTACCGGCTGCACACCTGGATCAGCGGCGAGCGCGGCCGGATCGACCCCGCGAGTCTGGCCGAGCTGTGCGAGGACTGGGAGGAGCGCGAGACGTTTTTGTGCGGGCCGCCCGAGCTGCTGCGGGCGATGAGCGAGCACTGGCGGACGCAGGGGGATCCGGAGAAGCTGCACGTCGAGCACTTCCAGCCCGACGGCCAGGTGGGCGATGGCGAGCGCGGCACGGGCGGGACGATCCGGTTCTGCAAAAGCGGCGTGGAGGCCGTCAGCGACGGCGAGCAGCCGATCCTCGTGGCGGGGGAGAGCGCGGGGGCGAGCCTGCCCTATGGCTGTCGCATGGGCATCTGCCACAGCTGCGTCGGAAGGCTGCGCTCCGGTCAGGTCCGCGATCTGCGCACCGGCGCGGTGCACGGGCAGGCCGGGGAGCTCATGCGCACGTGCATCAACGCGCCCGAGGGACACGTCGAGATCGACCTGTGAGCGGTCCCCGGAACCGAGTCCCCAACCCATTCCCACACCCAAACCTCTTCCAACTCCACTCCCACTTCAACACCCGAACTTCCAACTCCAAAGGAACCGACATGGCCACAGCCACCCACACCACGGACACCACCGACACCATGCCGAGCCCGCCGTTCGCCGAGCCGGAGAACCCCCTCGCCCGCCTGAGCGAGGAGCAGATCGAGGAGCTCGGGCGCGAGCTGGACGCGATCCACGACGAGGTGTACGCCGACCTCGGCGAGCGCGACGCGCGCTATATCCGCTCGACGATCCGCCTGCACCGCTACCTGGTGCTCGGCGCGAGGGTGGCGCTGCTCGGCTCGCGCCGGCGTTCGCTGTGGTGGGCCGGCACGGCTGCGCTGTCGCTGGCGAAGATCCTCGAGAACATGGAGATCGGCCACAACGTGATGCACGGGCAGTGGGACTGGATGAACGACCCGGATATCAACTCCCAGTCTTGGGACTGGGACACGGCCTCGCCGGCGGACGCGTGGCGGCACTCGCACAACTACGAGCACCACACCTACACCAACATCCGCGGTCTGGACCGCGACCTGGGCTACGAGATCATGCGCATCGACCCCCATCAGCGCTGGCACCCGGTGTACCTCGGCCAGCCGCTGTACAACCTGCTGCTGATGGGCTTCTTCGAGTGGGGCGTGGCCATGCACGACCTCAACTTCGACGCGATCCGCTCGGGCGAGAAGTCAAAGGCACAGGCGCTGGCGGAGCTGAAGGCGATCGGCGTGAAGGCCCGGCGTCAGGTGGTCAAGGACTACATCGCGTTCCCGGCGCTGTCGGCCGCGGTATCGTCGCTGGCTGCCGCTCTAACCGGCGATCGGGAGGACTCCATTTCGGCTGGCGACGCCGCGCGAAGCACGTTCAAATCCACGCTCGCGGCCGACTTCACCGCGAACATCGTGCGCAACGTGTGGGCGCACTCGATCATCTTCTGCGGGCACTTCCCCGACCAGACCTACACGTTCAGCAAGGCCGAGGTCGCCGATGAGACCCGCGGGGGTTGGTACGTGCGCCAGCTGCTGGGCTCGGCCAACATCGAAGGCCGTCCGCTGTTCCACTTCCTCGCCGGCAACCTCTCCTTCCAGGTCGAGCACCACCTCTACCCCGACATGCCCTCCAGCCGCTACGCCGAGATCGCCCCGCGCGTGCGTGCGGTCTGCGAGCGCTACGGCCTGCCCTACAACACCGGTCCGCTGCGCCGCCAGCTCGGCACCGTCCACCGCACGATCCTGCGGCTGGCGTTCCCCGGCGGGCGCCCGCGGCCCAAGCCGGCGGTCCGAGGCGTCAAGTCTGACTGACTGACTGACGGCGGGCGCCCGCGTCCCGGGCCGGCGGTTCACGTCTGGCCCGACTGACCTCGGCGTCGCGAGGGCCTGCTCCCGGGCGCCTGGAAGAAATCCAATCGTCGGAAAGTGGTACGCTGAACGCGCCGGCATGGACTCAGAGAGCGATCCAGCGCAGCACGGCGAGGACGAGCACGGCGATGCCGGCGAGGGGATCACTCGGGGCGATCTGCTGAAGGGCGCCGCCGCCGTCGCGCCCGGAATCCTGCTCGGCTCACGCGCCGCCGCCGCGGCTGCCGCCGCCGCGCGCACCAAGCCCCACGTCCAGCCGGCCGCCGCGAAGGGCGGGAAGGTCGCGGGCATGAACATCCTGCTGTTCCTGACCGACCAGCAGCGCGCGATCCAGCACTTCCCCCCGGGCTGGTCGCAGCGCAACCTGCGCGGGATTACCCAGCTGCAGAAGCACGGGGTGACATTCGCCAATGCGTTCACGAACGCGTGCATGTGCTCGCCGGCGCGCTCGACGCTGATGTCCGGCTACTTCCCGGCCCAGCACGGCGTCAAGTACACGCTGGAGACCGACATGCCCGCGCCGGAATACCCGCAGGTCGAGCTGGCCACCTCGTTCGCGAACCCCGCGACCGTCGTGAAGGCGGCGGGCTACACGCCGGTGTACAAGGGCAAGTTCCACTGCGTCAAGCCCGCCAACGGCACGACCTGGGTGCCGCAGGACGTCAACCAGTACGGGTTCACGCGCTGGAACCCGCCCGACGCCGGCGCCAACCAGGAAATCTCCGAGGGCGGCGGCGGGATCCCCGACAACGACGGGCGCTTCATCAACTCCACGGGCACCCCCGAAGCCGGCACCGAAGGGGCGCTGCAGTACCTGGAAGGGGCGGCGGCGCAGAGCCAGCCGTTCTTCATGGTCGTCTCGCTGGTCAACCCCCACGACGTGCTGTTCTACCCGAAGACCTATTTGGAAGCCGGCTATGACGAGGAGTGGCTGCAGGGGACGATCCAGGCGCCGGCCACCGCGGGCGAAAGCCTCGAGACCAAGCCGACGGTGCAGGCGCAGTTCCTGCGCCTGTTCAACGCCACCGGGCCGATTCCCACGCGCCAGATGAAGCGCAACTACCTCAACTTCTACGGCAACCTGATGAAGGCCTCGGACGACTACCTCGTCGAGATCCTCGACTCCATGGAGAAATCCGGTCTGCTGGCGAACACGCTCGTGATCGCCACCGCCGACCACGGCGAGATGGGCACCGCCCACGGCGGCCTGCGCCAGAAGAACTTCAACTTCTACGAGGAGTCGATCCGCGTGCCGCTCGTCTACTCCAACCCGCGCCTGTTCCCGCGCGCGCGCACGAGCGACGCGCTGGTCTCCCACGTCGACTTCCTGCCGACTTTGGCGAGCCTCGTCGGCGCGCCGGCCTCGGCGCGCTCGGACTGGCAGGGGGTCGACTACTCCGAGCACATCTTCAGCGCCTCGGCGAAGTCTCCCCAGGACTACACGGTGTTCACCTACGACGACTGGCAGTCCGGGCAGGCGCGCGGCCCCTACCCGCAGCCGCCCAACCACGTCGCCTCGATCCGCGAATCCCGCTACAAGCTCGCCCGCTACTACGACGCCGAAGGCAACGTGCCCGACCAGTGGGAGATGTACGACCTCAAGGCCGATCCGCTGGAGCGCGTCAACCTCGCCTACCGCCGCCACAAGCGCACGCCCACGCAGGAGCGCGAGTACAAGCGCCTGCGCGCCAAGCTCGCCCACGTGGAACGCACGCGCCTTGCGCCGCTATAGGCTGGCGCCGTTTACGCTGCTTCCGGCCGATTCCACCCGACATCGGTTTCGTAGGGGTCCAGGGCACGCGTAACGATCTCGAGCACGCCGAGCGCGTGCCTCAGCGCCCGAGCATGCACCCGCGCCCGTGCTTGACGGTGACATCGTGCTACGTTGCATACATGTCGGTGAATGTGTCTGTCCGGCTCGAGGACTCTCTGGCCGAGCGGTTGCGATTGCGCGCGCGCGCCGCCGGCGAGACGCTGTCGGATCGGCTGCGGCGCTATGCCGAGGAAGGGTCGCGTCGGGAGGAGCATCCGCTGATCACGTTTCGCGACGGTCCGACCGGCCGGCGCGCCGGCCTGCTCGGCGGCCCCGACGTGTGGGAGGTCGCGATGTGGCTCGAGGATCTAAAGGACGAGGGCGAGACCGATCCGGTCGCCGCGCTCGTGGCGGATTCGGCCCTGACCCGGTCACAGGTCGAGGCCGCCCTGCGCTACAGCGCCGCCTATCCCGACGAGGTCGCGGCGCGGGTGGAGTTGCACCGCCGTGAGACGGCGGCCGCCGAGACGCTTTGAGGCTGCTGCTGGACGAGATGTACTCGCCGGCCCTGGCCGACGCGCTGCGGGTGGCCGACGTTGACGTCGTCACCGTGCCCGAGCTGGGGATGGCGGGACGGTCCGACGCAGACGTCTTCTCCGCCGCAATCGAGCACGACCGCGCGATCCTGAGCGAGAACGTCGCCGACTTCGCGCGCATCTCCGCAGAGCACCTCGCCGCCGGGCGCCACCACCCCGGCGTGCTGATCGCGCTCTCCTCGCGGTTCTCCCGGCGCCCGGCGGGCATCTCCGCGCTCGTCGCGGCGATCTGTGCGGTCGCCGACCAGCAACTCGGCGACCGGCTGATCTACCTGCGTAACGAGGGTGGCCGATAGGGGTGGCTCAGCCAAGTTCCGCGCGCGTGAGCTGACGTTCGTAGGGCCCGCGCCCGGTCAGGCAGTACGCGCCGCAGCGGGCCGCGAGTGCCAGCGCGTCCTCGATCGCCATGCCCGCGCCCAGCCCGTAGGTCAGACCCGCCGCGAACGAGTCGCCGCAGCCGTAGGAGTCGAGCGCGGGACCGGGCGGCGGGGCGGCCGTCCACGAGCCGGAGGAACTGTCGCGGCGGCGGTAGCTTCCGCCGCGCGCGCCGTCGGTGAGCACGAGCAGCTCGGCCTCTCCGTGCGCGTCCTCACGCGCGGCCTCCGTGCGCTCGGTCTCATCGCCCGCGCTCAGCACGAGCGCGTCGAGCGGGACGCCGTGCCCGAGCGCATGCAGCGCGCGGGGGCTGGCCACGAGCACCTGTGCCGCCCGGGCGGCCCGCAGCGCGGCGAGATCGCCGGCCGTGAAGTAGACGGCGTCCATCTCCGCGAGCTCCTCCCACGGCAGCTGCGCGTCTGCGCCGGTGGGCTCCAGACGCGGCCCAAACGTCGTGATCGTGCGCTCGCCGGCGTCGTCGACGAGCGTGACCCCGGTCCTGGTGGGCGCCTCGCGCGCGACCGCGTGCACGCGCACCCCGAGCTCTCCTAGTCGCGCGACCGAGCGCTCGGCGAGCTCGTCGTCGCCCAGCGCGGTGAAGAGCGTGCACGAGCCCGCCAGCCGCGCGAGCTGCACCGCCGCGACCGCCCCACCCCCGGCGGGCTCGGCGAAGGGGTCGCGCGCGTGCACGATCTCCCCGGCCGCCGGGATGTGCTCGACGCGCGCGAACGTGATCCACTCGACGTGGCCTACGACGGCTAAGTTGGGCACGCCTATGGAGGAAGCCGGGTCGCTCATTGGGCTGGTACCATATATGGCATGGTCAAGACCACTGTCTACCTCAACGATGGCGATGTGGCTGCCCTGCGAAGGATCGCAGCGGAGTCGGGTTGCTCGCAGGCGGAAATTATCCGCGAAGCTGTAGCCCGTAGAACCCGTTCGGCGGCTCCTCGGCGCCTGCGCTCTGCGGGGGCTGGCCAGGGCAGTGGCGCTCCGGTGGGCCGTGAAGCCGATCGGATCGTGCGCGAGGAGCTTGGGCGATCACCACGTTGATCGTCGACGCTGGCGCGCTGTACAGCGCGGCTGACGCGCGTGATCCCGATCACGCCGCAATCGTCGCGACACTCGAGGAATGGCCTGGAGAGTTAGTCGTCTCCGCGTTCACGGCGGCGGAGGCCGATCACTTGGTGCTGACTCGTCTCGGGGTCGACGCCGAGTTGGCGCTGCTCGAAGACCTTGCTGTGACGTACACCGTGCCGACACTCGACCCGCGCAGGCTGAAAACCGCTCGAGAAATCTGCGCGCGCTACCGCGATCTCGAATTGGGGCTGGCGGACGCCTCGATCGTCGTGCTCGCCGAGCAGTGGTCCACCCACACGATCGCCACGTTCGACGAACGACATTTTCGCACGGTGACCGCGCTTGACGGACAGCCGTTTACGCTGCTTCCGGCCGATCCCATATAGCCCGGGACGGGGTGTAGTGCCTCAGCGCCCGACCGTGCGCACGAGCGCGCGGGCGTGGGTGCGCAGGTGGTCGAGCAGCTCGCGGACTTCGGCCAGGCCGGCGCGCAGCTCAAAGTCGCCGACCTCGACGGGCAGCATCGAGTCCTGCAGCTCGGCGAGCTCCGAGTCGGCCCGGGCGGCGGCGTCGGTCGCGTTCTCGATGAAGCCCTTGACGCCCGTCGAGGGATGCCCCCGGATCGCCTCTGCAAACGCGGGGGCGGGCAGATCGTGGCGGGCGGCGAAGGACGAGCAGGCGCGCTGCGCGCGCCCGTAGGCGGCCTGCGCCGGGCGAAACAGCTCTGTCTCCAGGCGATCGGCGGTCTGCTCGTCGAGCAGCTCGTACGCCTCCCCGAGCGCAGAGACAGCCACGCCGATCTCTTCGATCGCCCGCGCGAGCGCGTCGAGAATCTGGCGGCGGCCGTCGGCGGCGGTGTAGGTCATGGGGTCAGGGTAGTTGGTGGTTGTGGGCGATTCGCTCGTCCACCTCCCGGGAAACTCGGCGTGATAGCGGATGGCCACCTCGACCAGGGTGCGGGACGAGCCAAGTAGCATTGCCGCCACGCCGGCGACCCTCTCGAGATCTGAGGCTCAGACCCCTCGGAATCGTGGACTTGGGCCCCTCGAAATCGGGGACTTATGGCCCTCGAAATAGTGGATTCAACCCCCTCGAAATCGGGGATTGGCTGCTAGGGTGCGTCGAGGACGTCTTCGATACGTTCATCGGCGAGATGTTCTTCCTCGGCGAGCCGGTCGCCGCGCGGGCGGTGGAGCTGTTGGAGGCGGCGTGAACGCGATCCATCGCATCGTGTGCGCGTCGGGTTGGTGGGCGCGTGGGGTCGAGCGCGAGCTCGTGCCGTGGTGTGTGGACGGGGGTGGAGCTTGGCGATGAGGTGTTGGAGGTCGGTCCGGGGTTGGGCGCGACCACGCGGGTGCTGGCGCGCCGCGAGGGCGGGCTGACGGCGATCGAGCTGCAGGCGAGCTACTGCCGGCGTTTGGAGCGCGAGCTGGGGGAGCGTGTGCGGATCGTGCAGGGCGATGCGACCGAGCTGCCGTTCGCGGACGGCACCTTCTCGGGCGTGGTGTGCTTCACGATGCTCCACCACGTCCCCTCCGTCGAGTCGCAGGACCGGGTGTTGAGCGAGGTCGCGCGGGTGCTGCGGCCGGGGGGCGTCTTCGCGGGGACCGACAGCCTTGGGGAGGGGTGGTTGTTTCGGGCGATCCACGCCGGGGATACGTTGAACCTCGTCGATCCGGAGGGGTTGGCGGGAAGGTTGGAGCGGGCGGGGTTGAGCGGGGTGGAGGTGCAGCGGGGTGGGCGGTCTTTTCGGTTTCGGGGGTGGAGGGAGTGAGGGCACGGGTATGGGGCGCCAGCCGTATCCAGGCCGGATTGGTCGTTTGCGCGGGCATCGTGAGCCGTGGGCGGCTTCAGAATCGATAGATCGGTAGGGCAGGTCAATAATCTGTGGCGTCTGTGGCGATGACCCTGCCCCCACGCGTGGGAATCAACGCGATCTTCCTGGAGCCGCGCATGGGTGGGATCGAGACCTACCTGCGCGCGCTCGTGCCCGAACTGGCGCGGTTCACCCGGGAGGCGACCCGGGGGACGCTCGACAGCTGCGCGCGGGCTTGGAAAGCGCGAGCATGAGCGCGACGGAGCAGCCGTTCGCGGAGACCTCGGCGGAGGCCGTTGACGTGCTGGACAGCGCCGAGGCCGGGGGACGCGTCGTCCGCGGTGGCGTGGTTCGCGCCGGCACCTACGTGTTCATGATGGTCTTGTCGGTTCTCTCGGCGGCGCTGCTCACCCGTCATCTGGGGGTGGTGCGCTTCGGCCAGTACACCACGGTGATCTCGCTCGTCGCGGTCGTCGCGACCGTCACCGACGCTGGGATGTCGGTGATCGGTGTCCGCGAGTTCTCGGTGCGCACCGGCTCCGATCGCGACGAGTTCATGCGCGACCTGCTCGGCCTGCGCATGGCGCTCACCACCTTTGGGGTCCTGCTCGTGGGGGCCTTTGCGCTCGTGGCGGGATACGACACGGCCCTGCTCGTGGGGGCCCTGCTCGCGAGCCTCGGCACGATCGCGCTGGTTGTGCAGCACACCCACACGATCCCCATCAGCGCGGCACTGCGCCTGGGTACGCTCTCCGCGCTGGAACTGGCACGTCAGGTGCTAACCGTGGCAGCGATTGCCATCCTGGTCGTGCTCGGCGCCGGGGTGCTGCCGTTGCTCGCGGTGGTGCTCGCGGTCAACCTCGTGCTCATCCCTCCCACCGCTGTGCTCGCGCGTCATCAGATCTCGCTGCGCGTGGCGGTGCGCCCTGACCGATGGGCCTCCCTGCTCGGGCTCACCGTGTCGTTCTCGCTGGCAAGCGCCGTTGGGACGCTCTACATGTTTACGACCCAGATCATCACCAGCCTGGTGGCCGGCAGTCATCAGAACGGGTTGTTCGCGGCCTCGTTTCGGATCTTCATAGTGGTCAGCGTGGTGCCTGGGATCCTGGCGGGCGGCGCGCTGCCGATCCTGGCGCGCGCGGCGCGCGACGATCGCGACCGCCTGACGTACGCGATGCAACGGATCTTCGAAGTCTCGCTGATCCTGGGTGTCGCAGCGACCGTGGGAACTCTCGCGGGCGCTGAGTTCATGATCCACGTCGTCGCCGGCCCCAAATACGCCGCCGCCGCAAATGTCCTGGAGGTCCAGGGGATCGCCTGGATCGCGACGTTCGTTCTCGCCGGCTGGGGTTATGCCCTGCTGGCGCTCAAACGCTACAAAGCTGTGCTCGCGGCCAACCTCGCGGCCTTCTCGGTCAGCTGTGTGCTGACGATCGTGCTCGCAAGCAGTCACGGCGCTATGGGGGCCGCGATCGCCACCCTCTTTGGTGAGAGCGTGCTCGCGATCGGCTCACTGCTTGGGCTGCTGCGTGGCCATCCCGAGCTCGCACCGAAGCTGAGAGTCGTGCCGAAGGTCGTGTTGGCGGCGGCGCCGGCGGTCGTCATCGCGCTGCTCTCCGGGGTGCCTTCCCTTGTGCGGGCGTTACTCGCCCTCGCCGTGTACGGGGTCGTGATCCTGCTGACGCGAGCCCTGCCGAACGAGGTGTTCGAGCTGCTGCACGAGCGCATGCGCCGCACCCCGTAAGACGCGTTCTCGCCTACGGGCCAGACCTGCCTGACGCGCTGTAGTCTCTGCGTCCGTGCCCTCGGTCCTGATCGTGCGTGGTTATTCGGTCGCGCCGTGGGACCTCGGTCCGTGGCTGGAGCTGCCCGACCGCTTCGAGGTCTCGGCTCTGCGCACGGAGGGGGATCACGATGTCATACCCAAGGAGATCCGCGCCGTCCCTGTGCGGGCGTTGCGCAACCTGTTTCCGCCCGGTCAGGTGGGGGAGTTGGCGTCAACGGTGGTTGGCAATCGCTACCTGTCCGCGGAGGACGCCTTCGCCGAAGCCGACATCGTCCATGCCGCCGAGCTGAGCTACTGGTTCGCAGCCGAGGCGGCTCGCCGCAGACGCCGCCACGGGTTCCGCCTCGCGCTGACCGTGTGGGAGACGCTGCCGCTGCTGAGCGCTTACCGCAGCCGTCACGCTCGCCGCCTGCGCGAGCAGGTGCTTGCCCAGACCGATCACTTTCTGCCGACGACCGAGCGGGCCGCGCTGGCGCTGCAGTTGGAGGGAGTCGCTCCCGAGCGGATGACGGTATGTCCTCCGGGGATAGACACGGCCCGCTTCGCCGTCGCAGGCTCGGCTGCCGCGCAGGTGCCTTCGGGACACACGATCGTCTCGCCGGGGCGGCTGGTGTGGGAGAAGGGACATCAGGACGTCCTGCGCGCTCTGGCACTGCTGCGCCGCGGGATCGTGCGCACGCCCACCGGCGAGACCGTCCGCCCCCGTCTTCGCATCGTCGGCGCGGGTCCCGAGGAGGCGCGTCTGCGTGCCCACGCCGCGGAGCTCGGCTTGAGCGATGCCATCGAGATCGGGCGTGTTCCCTACGAGGAGATGCCCGCCGTGTTCGCTGAGGCCTCCGCGATGGTGCTCGCCAGCCAGCCGGTTGCAAAGGGCGCGCTGCATCCGCTGGACATTCCTCGCGCCTTCTGGGAGGAGCAGTTCGGACTCGTGCTCGCCGAGGCGATGGCCGCCGGGCTGCCGATTCTCACCACTACCAGCGGCGCGATTCCCGAGGTCGTGGAGGGAGCCCCGGTCGATCTCGTCGCGCCGGGTGACTGGCCGGCGATGGCCCGTGCGCTGGCGGCTGGGCCGCTCAGCCGTCCCGCGGGCACACGAGTCTGCTATCCGCAGGAGATCCTGCGCCGCTACTCGGCTCCCGCCGCCGCCGAGCGCCTGGCGGAGGCATACGATCGACTCCTAGCCGCCTGAGACTTCCTCGATCGGATCGATCCCTTTGATCGGCGCTCCACCCTCGATGACCGCCTCCAGCGCGCTGAGGCCAACGCGCCGTCGGGCCTGTATCTCGCGCCGCTTGCGCAGCACGTCTGGCATCGAACGCAGCGCGTCGCGCCATGCTCGCCACCAGACGCCGAGCCTGCGGTCCCTGATGGCCACGGCCAGGCTGACCAGCTGGCCGAGCAGGAGCTGGGGCGCATGGCGCAGCAGAGCCTCCGCCGGAAGATCCTTGACGATGATCCAGATCGTATTCCGCCACTGCTGGTAGCAGATGAAGTCACTGAGCCCGGAGCCGAGGGTGGCGCCACCCATGTGATAGACGACAGCGCTGGGCACGTACCTGCAATCGAACCCGGCCAGATGGGCCCGCAGATCCCAGTCGACGTCTTCGAAGAGCGCGTAGAAGTCCTCATCGAATGGGCCGACCTCCTCGAGTGCTCCGCGGCGGTAGACGACAGCCGCGCCACACGCTCCGAAGATCGCTTCCGGCTCGTCGTACTGTCCGCGATCGCGATGCCCATGTCCACGGCGCTCGGCGGTCGCCAGCCAGGAGAAGATGTCTCCGGCGCCGTCGATGAGATCGCGCCGATGGAAGTCGATGAGCTTGGCGCACACCCAGCCGGCCCCGGTGTGTTCGTCCATCGCCGCGACCAGCTCCTCCAGACAGCGTGGGTCCAGTTCGATGTCATTGTTGAACAGGCCCACAAGCTGTGTGGTGGAGAGGCGAAGACAGGTGTTGAGCGCCGCGGCAGCGCCTTGGTTTTGCTCGTTCACCACCACCTCGGCCTCCGGCCAGTGCTCACGTAGCCAGTCCACGGTGTCGTCGGTGGAGGCGTCGTCCACGATCAGAACTCGAAAATCGCGGAAGCTCTGTCTCGCCAGCGAAGGCAAGGCGACCTCCAAGAGTCCACGTCCGTTGTAGGTGGCCACGGCGACCGTGAGCAGGTTGTCGGGTCGCGCGGCGGGGAGCTTTGGGGTCGTCGCCGACGGGGTCTCCAGATCGGAGCTTTTCGGCGGCGGCTGGGCCATGGAGGCTCGCAAGATACCGAGTCCGCGAGTGTGGACGCTATGCCCGATCCCGCCTGCGCGCGAGCATAGTCCGGCCCCCGGCGAGGTAGGCGGCGTCGCGCAGTCGCTGTGCCACAGGCGGGCGCAACGCGGCGGAAGCGTCCTCGGCTGGACGTCTCGGCGGCGCTGGGTCACAGACCCAGCGCACCAGTGGCTGAGCGACCTTCTCCCACGTCTGCTCGTCGGCCGCGGCGCGCAGACTTGGAGCGTAGGCGCCGCGGCCGCGCTCCAGGACATGCTCCAAGGCGCTGCTCAGCGCCTGCGGGTCGCCCGGTGGTGCGACCGCTCCCAATCCATCCCGGGCGACGCGGTCAGACAGGTCGTCGCCCGAGGTGCACACGATCGGCAGGCCCGCCCACAGGCAGTCGAGCAGCCGTGTCCTGTAGGCAAAGCGCGCCTCCAGGTGATCGGCGTGTGTGGAGAGCGCGCAGTCGGCCTCCATGAGCCAGGCCTCTCGCTCGGCATACGGAACCCATCGATCGTGGAAGTGCACGATGGAGTCCAGGAGACCGAGCTCGCCCGCCAGCGACCGGGCGGCTTTGGTGGCGTGAGCCGAAGCGGGATTCTCGCGTGCGGCCCCCATGAACACGAGACGAACCGTGGGGCGGCGCCGCGCAAGCACGCCGACCGCCCGGATCGCGGTCTCGACGTCGAGCCAATTCCAGATCCCTCCGTTCCACAGCACGATCTCGCTGTCCTGCTCCAGGCTCCGGATGGCGCTACGTGGGCCGCCGGCCGTTGCTTCTCCGGGCGGTTGGGAGGGCACTCCGAATGGGACCAGGTCGAGAACGGTGCGCAGCGTGGGGTCACGGTCGTAGAGCTCTGGCCCGATCAGACGCAGCGCGAGCATCGCGCCAAGCCACAGGTCGCGCTGGGTCTCGCTGGCACACATGAAGTGGTGGCCGACGCGCAGGCAGGCGTGCAGGCGATCGACGGTCGTCGCTGTGAGCTGGCGGCGGATCGGCGCGCGACGGTCGGCCAGCAGCTCTAGCGTCTCGAGCGTCTCGGGGCAGTAGAGGTCGAACACCACCCGCGCGCGGGAGCGGCGCAACCAGCGGTTGATTAGCGGCCACTGTGGATGCGCTACCACGGCATCGGCCTCGGTAATCAGCGCTCGCAGCGGCCCGGGGGCGTGCGGCCTGTAGGCGACCGTGCCCACCCCGTCCGCTGTGCCTTCTGTGCTGACCGACCGACCTGGCC
This sequence comes from uncultured Solirubrobacterales bacterium, assembly GCA_963702185.1. Lineage (GTDB taxonomy): Bacteria > Actinomycetota > Thermoleophilia > Solirubrobacterales > Solirubrobacteraceae > Palsa-744. The sequence continues at coordinate 1,262,960 of OY969723.1, read as the reverse complement.
GCCCGCCATGAGCAATCGTCACCGAGGCGTGCTCCCGCAGCACATGGGCCAGCTCCCAGTAGCGAATTCCGAGTCCCGCCATCTGCTCGCCGACCGGGTCGGCGCTGATGAAAAGCACCGTTGGTCGAGGAGCAGAAGCGATCGCTGTGCCGGCTGGACGGCGCATTCGGTCAGGCCGCGCGCCGTCCATACACCCCGCGGCGCAGAGCGAGCGAGTCGCGGAAGGAGATCTTCGAGTCGACCGCCTCGGCCGGGGGACGCGGTCGTAGAGGGCCCCCGCCTCCCGCTCGCCAGCCGGACAGCCGTCCGCGCAGAGCCGCCAGGTCGCGGGAGATGGCGAAATCGCCGAGGACGACGACGGCCTCGGTGGCCAGCGTGCGTGGCGCCGTTCGCCCGCGCAGCAGCCCGTAGCGGCGAAGCATGTAGCCGCGTCCGAAGCCGCCGTGGCGTCGCTGCCAGGCCGAGCGGTGACCGTGGGTGGCCGAGCCAAGGTGGACGCCCACGGCGTCCACGGCCACGACCGTCTCCCACCCGGCGGCGCGCAGGCGCAGCGCGAGGTCGAGATCCTCCATGTAGGAGAAGATCGCCTCGTCCAACCCGCCGACCTGCTCCCACGCCGAGCGGCGATAGGCGGCCGCAGTGCCCGCCGGACCGGCAAGGACGGGCTGATCCGAGTTCGCCAGGCGCACGTCCAGGCCCTGAAGCCGTGGAAAACCGCCCAGCGTGACGTCGGCGAGAAGTCCGGCGCTGTCGATCAGCTGCTCGCCGGGTTGAAGCATCAACGCTGCGACAGAGCCGACCAAGGGGTCCCGGACCAGCGGCGCCACCAGTCGCTCGAGGAAGTCCGGTCGCGTGTCGACGTCGTTGTTGAGCAGCACGACGATCTCTCCCGAGCCCGCCGCGACGCCCCGGTTGCAGGCCGCGGCGAACCCGAGGTTCTGCTCCAGACGCTCCACGTGCACCGCCGGCCACTGCTTCCGCACGCGGGCGCTCGTGTCGTCGGTCGAGCCGTTGTCGACGAGGATGACGCGGTGCTCGATCGTCTGCTCACGAAGGTGGCGCAGGCAGCTGTCGGTCAGCTCGTAGCGGTTGTACGCCGCGATCACGATGTCAATCGAGCTCGGCATCGGCGTCATCGTACTGTCCCGCGAATCTGTGCCCTGGCGGCTGCGACACGCCGATGTCACTAGCGTTTCGCCAGCTTGAGCACGCTGCGAACCCACATCGGCCTCAACCTCGTCTTCCTCGTCCCCGGCGAGACCGGCGGCATGGAGGTGTATGCCCGCGAATTGATCGACGCCCTGCTGGAGGAGGCCCCCGATGACATGCGTTTCACGGCCTTCATCAACCGCGAGACCGCCGCTGCGCCAGACGGCCCATGGGGAACCGATCGGCTCGCGACCGTGACCGTTCCCGTTCGTGCTCGTAGCCGCGTGCAGTGGGTGCTGGGCGAGCAGGGCCCCTTGCCGTTGCTGGCCGCGCGAGCAAAGGTCGACCTCGTGCACAGCCTCGCTTCCACGGCGCCGCTGTGGGGCCCGTTCAAGCGCGTGACGACCGTGCACGACCTGATCTACGCGCGCTACCCGGAGGCCCACGGTGGCTTGCGCGACCGCGGGATGCGCCTGCTCGTTCCGGCGGCTGTCAGGCGCAGCGACCGCGTGATCGCCATCTCCAAGAGCACGCGCGATGACATCGTCGAGCTGCTGGGCGCGAGTGTCGAGCGCATCGATGTGGTTCCCAACGGGCTGGGGACCGTAAGGCGGGCCGAGCCTCTGCCACAGTCCGAGGTCCGTGCTCGCTTCGACCTGATCGGCAAGCGCGTGGCGCTGAGCCTGTCGGCCAAGCGCCCGCACAAGAACCTGCTCGTCCTGATAGAGGCGCTCGCCTCGATACCACCTGAGCACCGTCCCGTGCTCGTCCTGCCGGGGTATCCGACCTGGCACGAGGGGCAGCTGCGGGCGCGGGCCGAAGAGCTAGGCGTCGATCGAGACGTGCGCTTCCTCGACTGGGTGTCGGGCGCGGAGCTCGAGGGGCTGTGGGAGGTGGCGGACGTGTTCGTGTTCCCGTCCCTGTACGAGGGGTTCGGCCTGCCGGTGCTCGAGGCGATGGCGCGCGGAGTGCCGGTGGCGTGCTCTGACGCGGCATCCCTGCCGGAGGTCGCGGGCGACGCGGCGCTGCTGTTCGACCCGCATGACGAGCGCGCGATCGCGACGGCGATCGAAACGCTGCTCTCCCAGGACGAGTCCGCGCGCGCGCGCATGGTCGAGGCGGGGATTGCACGCGCAGCGCAGTTCACCTGGCAGCGCACCGCCCGCGGCACGCTCGACAGCTACGCTCGCGCGCTGGCGTAACCGCCCAGGACGGTCTGCAGCGAGCTCTCGAGCTCCAGTTCGTGCGCGTGCTCGGCAAACCAACGCGCCGTGCTCTCGCGCAGCGCTGTGCCCGCCTCGTGAGCGCGGACGATCGCCTCGGCGATCGTCTTGGGGTCAGAGCTGGGGCAGACGAAGCCGTTGACGCCCTCCTCGATCAGCTCCACGGCGGCGTTGTCGGGGCTCGCCACCACGATGCTGGGGGTGCCACGGGCGGCCGCCTCGACGACGACCAGGCCATAACCCTCGCGCTGGGAAGGAAGAAGCAGGCAGAGCGCCGTGCGCATCTGTTCCTCCACCGCCTCGGAGGCGGCAAAGCCCGGCGCCGAGACGACACCCTCGAGGTCGAGCTCGGCGATCCTCGCATCCACCGCTCGGCGCTCGGGGCCGTCGCCGAAGATAGTGCCCCGCAGATCGGGGATCTGCCGCCTGGCCCATCCGATCGCCGCCACCGCCAGCGGCGCCTGCTTCTCGGGGATCAGGCGCCCGGCGAACAGCACCACGTCCTCGGCTTCGGTGTGCGCATCGAGCGGTTCGATCGGTCCCGTGTAGAGCCCGCGCAAGATCGTCGGCCGTGTTCGCAGTCCCTCCCTGCGCAGCCGCTCGGCATGCAACCGCGAAAGGCAGAACGCGCGCTGGGGTACGCGTGCGCAGGCACGCTGCACGAGGCTGCCGATGCGCCCGCCGAGGCCGCCCAGATACTCGCGCCAGTACTGCTCGCTCCAGACCTCGAACCAGTCGACCTCGAGCTCGTAGCGCGACAGCGGACGGGCGAGGGCGGCCGACAGCAGCGAGAAGTAAGGGAACGAGCAACAGCGCACCACTCGATAGCGGCGACCGTGCAGCAGCAGATGCCACAGCACGCCCAGGCCGAACACGAGCGGCGGTAGGATCCGCCGCCTGCCGTCGGCCGTGTAAAGGGCCATGCGCGGGCCGACACTCAGGACTCGTACATGGCCATCCGCGACCGAGGGGCGCTCGCCGCGATCCCATTGGCGCAGCGTCAGATAGGTGACCTCATGGCCCTCGCGGGCGAGGCGCTCGGCGAGATTGCGATACCACCGCTCGCCGCCGCCGACGGTGTACGGAAAGAGGCAGTCGTAGACGATGCAGATGCGCATGCCCGCAAGCATGCCCTATTGGCGAGTTCGGCTCCGATACGATCAGTCTTCGGGTTCAACGCCGTTTTCCGCCTTGGCGCGCGTTATAACCGGACAGCTCGCCGCACGACGCGGCTGCTTGCGCCTAACCCTATGAGCACGCTCACGCAGACAACCATCCCCGAGCAGGATCCGCATGAGACCGGCGCGCCGCTCGTCTCGGTTGTGATCCCGTGCTTGAACGAGGCAGAGAACATCGAGCACTGCGTGCTGGCGGCGCGGGCGGCGATCGAGAAGATGGGTGTGTCGGGTGAGGTGGTCGTGGCGGATAACGACTCCGAAGACAACTCCGCCGAACTGGCGCGTCGCGCGGGCGCCCACGTGATCGTCGAACCGAGGCGCGGCTATGGCAGCGCGTATCTGGCGGGGTTCGCCGCCTCCGGCGGCCGCTACATCGTGATGGCAGATGCGGATCTGACGTATGACTTCAACGACATCCCGCGCTTCGTGGCGGAGCTCGAAGACGGCGCCGAGCTGGTGATGGGCGATCGCATGGACAACATTCAACCGGGCGCGATGCCATGGCTGCACCGGTATATCGGCAACCCACTGCTGTCTGGCCTGTTGAACTTCTTCTTCAGAACTGGCGTCAAGGACGCGCACTGTGGGATGCGCGCGCTACGCCGCGAAGTGCTCCCCCGGCTTGACCTGCGCACGACCGGCATGGAGTTCGCCTCCGAGATGGTGATCAGGGCGTCGAAGGAGAAGCTGCGGATCGCCGAGTTCCCGATCGAGTATCACCCGCGCGGAGGGGAGTCCAAGCTGTCGAGCTTCCGCGATGGCTGGCGCCACCTGCGCTTTCTGCTCGTACACAGCCCCAACCACCTGTTCATCCTGCCCGGCGCGGTGCTCGCCGGTCTGGGCACGCTGATCGTCGTGCTCGTGGGCACGGGCCTTGACCTGCTCGGCCGGGCATGGGGACTGCACGCACTGATCGGCGGGGCGCTGCTGATGATCGTCGGTACCCAGGTGCTCGCACTGGGGCTGTGCGCGCACGCTTACGGCACCTATTTCATGGGCGAGCGTGACCCGTGGTTCGATCGCATGCGCGCACGCTTTCGTCTCGAGCATGGCCTGCTTCTCGGCGGCGTGTTTGCTTTGATCGGACTGGTTATGGGCGGCCTGATCGTGGCGACCTGGATAGCCCACGGTTTCGGCTCACTCGCAGACGAACATCTCGCTGTGATCGCCGCCACGCTGTTGATCGTCGGCATCCAGATCTTCTTCTCCTCGTTCCTGCTCTCGATCCTCGGTCTGCGCCGGCGCTGAGCGTGGGGTCCGTCCGCCGGATGCTGGCGGCCGTCTTCGTCGGCGACCGTCGCGTCTGGCGTGCGGCCGCGGTCTGCGCGCTCGCACTGCTGCTGGTGGGCGGCGCCTACTGTCTGAAACCACGCTTCTACTACACCGGCACGAACAGCGTCGAGGATGTCACCTCGGTCGCGACGCTTACCGCGGATGCCCCTGTCTGCGTGCCCGCGCTGAGGATCCCGGCGCAAACAGCATTCGTGCGGCTGCAGACGATCTCGCCGACGAGGACCCGTCCGGCGCTGAGCCTGACGTTGACGAGCCGGGGCCGGACGACCCGCTCCGAGCTGCCCTCGATGCCGGTGCTGGCGCTCTACCCCGCGAACGCCGACTTCCCGATCGCGCAGACTGCTGCCCATCCCAGCTCGTCCTCGGCATCACTGTGCATGAGCGCCCGCGGGTCAGTCGGTCTGGGCGGAACGCCGCTGATATCCACGAGCCCGCTGACAGCGCGCCAGGGGGCAACGCAGCTGACGGCGCGGGTGGCCGTCTGGTACCTGCCGCGCGCCGGCGCGCGGGAGAACTACGCGCAGCGGGCGTGGGCGGCCGTCCGGCGTGCCGCGCTGTTCCGTCCCGGCTTCGTGGGCGCGTGGACGTATCCGGTGCTGCTGTTTGCGGTGCTGCCGGCGATCGCTCTGATGGCGCTGCGCTGCTTGGCGCTCGCGGTCGCCGGACGCACACCCCGTCTCGCCGCCTGGCTGTACGTGATCGCCGCGGTCAACTTCTGCTGCTGGGCGTTGATCACGCCGGTCTTCCAGGGGCCCGATGAGGTCGATCACTTCGCCTATGTCCAGTCGGTCGTCGAACGCGGTGAGAAACCGAGCGCCCTGGAAAGCTCGCCGCTGCCGCGCTGGTCGAGCTCGGAGAATCTCGCGCTGGAAGACACGGACTTCCTCAGCGACCACCAGGTGGGGGATTCCCGTCCACCTTGGCTGTCCGCCGAACAGGACGAATACCGGGTCCAGGTTGCAAAGCTCCACCCATCATCGAACAACGGCGGCGGATACACGACCTCGGCCGTGCACGGACCGCTTTACTACCTCGCGCTCGCGCCCGCGTACATGCTCGCCTCACACGGCTCGGTGTTCTCGCAGCTGACGCTGATGCGCTTCGTCTCGGCGCTGCTTGGCGCGCTTGTCGTGCTGTTCGCTTTTTTGCTCGTGCGCGAGCTGGCGCCCGGGCGTCCCTGGCTGGCCGTGCTCGCCGCCCTGCTCGTCGCCTATGAGCCGATGTATGGGTTCATGTCCGGGGTGGTCAACAACGACGTCGGCGTAAACGCCGGTGCGGCGGCGCTTGAGCTACTGCTGATCCGCATGCTCAAACGGGGGATCACGGTCCCGTGGGGAGCCCTCACCGGCGCGGTGCTGATTGCGCTGCCGAGCATCAAGGGGACCGGTCTGTCGCTCTATCCGGTGGCGGCGTTGGTCTTCGCGGTGGCACTGTGGCGTAACCATCGCCGTCGCGATCTGCCGGCGTGGGGGGCGCTCGCGCTGAGCGCGCTGGTCGTCGGCGAGCTCATCGCCTACGTGCTCGACCCGGCGCTCGCGCCGTCCTCCAGCGCAGCCGGCGCCGGCGTGCCCTCCGCGATCGGCTCGAACGCTAGCTCCGTCGACGAAGCGCTGCACCACATCCCTGACTTCCTCTCCTACCTGTGGCAGGTCTTCCTGCCGCGGCTGCCGTTCATGACGCCGCACTTCCCCGCGGGTATCCATCCCGCCTTCGTGATCTTCGTGGAACGGGGCTGGGGGGCGTTCGGCTGGTACGACGTCTTCTTCCCTCACTGGGTCTACGTCGTGATCCTCGTCGCGATGCTGCTCGCGATCCCACTTGGCGCGTGGGCGGCCCGCCGCGAGTGGAGCTGGCTGCGCCGCCACTGGCTCGAAGTCCTCATCGTAACGCTGATGCCGGCGGCGGTGATCGTCGGCTTCGAGGCGGCCTACTACACCCCGGGCGCGCGTCCGGTGCTGGCCGAATTCGGCCGTTACGCGTTCCCGGCGATCGCGCCGGTCGCGGCGCTCGTGGTCGGCGCGCTGCACGCCTTCGGGCGGCGGCGAATGCTCACGGTCGGCACCGGTCTTTTGGTCGCGATGATCGCGCTCAGCTATGCCGCCCAGCTTTTGACCTTGGCCTCGTTCTATGCCTGACATGCCCGACGACACCGAGCTTTTGACGAGTCAGTCTGAGCGTTTGAGCATGTTTGAGCTCGACGTGACGGTCGCCATCCCGGTCCGCGACGGCGGCGCGCTGTTCGCGCGAACGCTGCGCGCGCTCGCCCGCCAGACGGTCGCCCACGAGTTGCTCGTGTGCGACTCCGGCTCGACCGACGGCTCGGCGGACCTCGCCCGCGAGCACGGAGCCCGCGTTATCGAGATCGAGCCCGAGCGCTTCAGCCACGGCGGCACGCGCAACCTGCTGATGCGTGAGGCCACAGGCGCGCGGGTCGCGTTGCTCACCCAGGACGCGGAGCCCGCCGATGAGGACTGGCTGCAGCGCCTGCTCGGGGGGTTCGAGCTGGCCGGCGACGTGGGGTTGGTGTACGGGTCCTACCGTCCTCGCCCCGCGGCCTCGGCGCCGGTGCGCATGGAACTCGAGCGCTGGTTCGGGCGCCTCTCACCGGACGGCCGCGCGCGTGTCGATCGACTGGACGAGGTGGAGCGCGAGAGCCTGCCGGCGATCGCGCTGATGGGGGAGCGTGGATTCTTTACAGACGCCAACGCCTGCGTCTCGCGTGCGGCTTGGCGCGAGACGCCTTTCCGTGACGTTCCCTACGCAGAGGACCGGGTGCTGGCGATCGACATGCTGCGCGCGGGATACGCCAAGGTCTACGTGCCGGACGCCGCCGTCGTCCACTCCCATGACTACTCGGCACTGGATGAGCTGCGCCGTTGCTTTGACGAGTGGCGCGGACTGCGCGAGGTCTACGGCTGGCGCGAGTCAGCCTCCCCGCCGCACCTGGCGCGCAAGCTGCGCGGCGAGCTCGGCTGGGCGCGGCGCGAGCTTGACCGGCAGGGGATCTCGCCGTCCGAGCGCCGGGCGGTGCTGGGCGCGGTTGGTGGCCGCTCTGCCGTTCGCCTCATGGGAGAGCTGCTCGGCTCGCGCGCCGATCGACTGCCGAGGGGCGTCAGGCGCCGACTCTCGCTGGAGAAACGAGAGACGTTCATAGCGCTGTGCTCTAGTCCAGCGAACTATGAATAAGTAGTCCTGCTCACTAGCCTCACTCGGTCTGGACACGCTGCAAGCGGGAGCGTCTCCAGCGCTTTGTGGGGATTACGTTAGAAAGAGGCCGATGAGCAACGAGGATCCGATCCAGGGAAGGCCGCTGGGCCCGCTGACGAACCTGCGCCGGCGGGTGTACCTGACCTACTCCTACTTCGGACTGCGCACGATCCTGTGGCGGGTGCTCACGTTTCCGCTGCGCTTCACTCCGCTTCATCGGCGCATGCGACTGCGCACGCACGCGCGCGATCAGGAACTGCGCCGCGCGGCCGTGTGGTACCGCGAGCACGGGACGCCGGTGGACATCGTCGTCCCCAGCTACCGCGACGCCGAGCGGGTGAAGAAGCTCGTGCGCAGCATCGCTAAGACGGTTCCGCGCGGGATGGCGCGCGTGATCGTCGCCGACGACGCGAGCGGTCCCGAGCACCTGGCGGCCCTGCGCAGGATCAAGGGCATAGACGAGGTGGTTGCCGGCGAGGAGAACCGCGGCTTTGCCGCGAACGTCAACCGCGGCCTGCGCGCCACGCGCCCCGACCGCGACGTGGTCGTGCTGAACTCAGACGTAGAGGCGCTAGGAGGCTGGCTGCAGGCGCTGCAGTACTGGGCTTGCCGCGACGATCAGGTCGGCATCGGCGGGGCGCAGCTGCTCTACCCCGACGGGCGCATCCAGTTCGGCGGGACCGTGCGCAACCGCGACGCGCCGCAGTGGTTCGACCACCGCTACCGCTTCAAGCCGGCGGACTGGGGTCCTGCCGCGCAGACCAGCCCCGCGCTGGCGGTGACGGGCGCGTGCATGTACATCCGCCGGGAGACGATCGAGCGTATCGGCCTGTTCGACGAGAAGTACGGGATGGCCTACGAGGACGTCGACTACTGTCTGCGCGCGTGGCAGGCCGGCTTGCAGGTGCGCTATTTTCCGATCGCCCGGATGGTGCACCACGAGTCGGTCACGCGCGGGACCGACCAGGGCGAGCGCGAGCTCGCCTCCCAGAATCTCTTCTGGGAGCGCTGGTCGGAGTTCTTCGACGACCGCGAGGTCCGCACCGAGGATGGCCGGCTGCGGATCGTCTACGTCACCGAGGACACCGGCGTCGGCGGCGGGCACCGCGACATTTTCGAGCACCTCAACCGCCTGGCCGAGCGCGGGCACGACGTCGCCCTGTACTCGCTCGGGGGGCAGCCGGACTGGTTTGACCTGCGCGTACCCGTGCACAGCTTCGAGGGCTACGACGAGCTGGTCGCGGCGCTCGCGCCGATCGAGGCGATCAAGGTCGCGACGTGGTGGATGACCGCCCCGGAGGTGTGGGCCGCGAGCGTCGCGCGCGGCATCCCCGTGTACTTCGTGCAGGACATCGAGACGAGCTACTACCCGGACCACGAGCAGGCCCGCCACGCGGTGCTCGACTCCTACCGCCCGGAGTTCCGTTACATGACGATCTCAGAGTGGAACCGCGAGCGGCTGGGAGAGCTGGGTCTCGACGCCGAGCTGATCGCGCCGGGGATCGACCTGGAGACGTTTCGCCCGCGTCCCGAGGTGGCGCGCAGCGAGGACATGGTGCTCGCGATCGGGCGCTCCAATCCGCTGAAGAACTTCCCGCTGACGCTGGATGCCTGGCGCGCCCTGCCAGAGCCAAGACCCGAGCTGTGTCTGTTCGGGATCGAGCCCGAGCTCGTCTCAGAGCCCGGCGTGCGTTACATCGACTCCCCGAGCGACGAGCGGGTGGGGGAGCTGTTCAGTCAGGCAACGGTCTTCGTGCAGACCTCCAGGCACGAGGGCTTCGCGCTGCCGCCGCTGGAGGCGATGGCCACGGGCGCTGCGGTCGTGTGCACCGACGCGCACGGCAACCGCGACTTCTGCAGAGACGGGGTCAACTGCCTGATGCCAGAGTCCGACGTCCGTTCGGTGACCGCCGCGCTGGCGCGCCTGCTGGGCGATCCAGAGCTCCGAGCCCGGCTCGGACAGGCGGGCATCCAGACGGCCGCCGACTACGCGTGGGAGCGGCGGATCGACGCGCTGGAGGAGTTCTTTGGGCTGGTGGCCGACGCGCGGTGCATGGCGCGGGCTGGGGAGGCGGCGCGGGCCGGCATGGACGACTTTGCCCGTCGCGGGCAGGCAGGTTAGGAGCAAACTCTCCAAAACCAGACTCTCGTCAGCTAGAGGACCGTTGCGTCGGAGTTTGAGCACGAGTTGTGGCCGATCTGGTCGGTAGTAACGCGCCCGCCCCCAAGAGCATCGCTCTACGGGTTTACGCGCCCCGCTAACCACGATAGCCTAGTCACAGCCACTATGCATAGCTAGTCGAACATGCTAGCCTATCTCTGCGACCGGCCCATCTCGGCGATCCGCTGGCGTCCATCAGATCTCGCATGCGTGACTATTCATCCCTAGTCTCCCGAGCTAGTTCTGGTGGATCGGTCGGCTACCATCCGCCCATGGCTCTGAATCCCTTCGTGTGGGATCGCCCGCTGGAGGACCCGGCGAAGATCGTCGGCATGGACGACTTCGCGCGCGATGTCGCGCTGATGCTCAAGGCGCGGACGAACGTCGCCATCTTCGGGCCGCGTGACACGGGCAAGTCGACGTTTCTGACGGCGCTCGAACGTGAGCTTGCGATCGAACACGAGCCCGACGCGCCTGCGTACACGATCGTGCGGGTCAACCTGAAGCGGGCGCTGAGCATCCCGGCCTTCATATCTTGCGTCAACGACGCGCTCGAAGAGCATCCCGTACAGGAGGTCAGACGGGCGGCCAGGCGCGAGCTGGAGGTTCTGGAACGGGAGATCGGATTCGATCTGAAAATCATCAAAGGCGCCGTTCGCCGCGGCTCGCGTCAGGCCGAGGAAGCCGCCGAGATGCTCCATGCCCAGCTGCGCGCGCTGCCACGCCTGGCCAGTCGCGTGGTGGTCTGCTTCGACGAGTTCCAGCGCCTGAACCGCTGCCCCGGCGAACCATTGGCGATCATCGGCTCGGCGCTGGTGGGCACGAGCGCCGCCAACGTCTCGCTGTTGCTGACGGGCTCCATCAGGGAGTACCTGGAGATGATGCTCAACAACAGCCGCGAGCCGCTGTTCAACCAGGCGTTCAAGGCGCGCCTGCCGGCGATCGGCCGGAGCGAGTTCCTGGAGTTCCTGGAGTTCCAGTTTCAGGAGACGGGACGCCCGATCCAGGAGCGCGCGCTCGACTATCTGCTGGCTCTGAGCTCGAGCCATCCCAAGCGCACCCAGCAGTTGGCATGGGCGACATGGCGCCAGGGCGCACGCCGGACGCTGGAGGTGGCCGACGTGCAGAGCGCGTTCGAAGTGCTGTTGGACGATCAGCAGGCCGACTTCGCCGTGATCGAGGAGACGCTCGCCAACGGCGAGGAGGCCGAGGCGACCGAGCGCAAGGCGCTCTACCTGCTGGCCGACCACCCCGATCGCGGCCTGACGAGCACCGCCCTGGCCACGCGCTATGGCCTGGGCGCACACACGACCGCGAAGGCCGCGATGCCGCGCCTGGCCAGACGCGGGCTGGTCGAACAGGTCGATGGTACGTGGAGGATCATCGACCCCTTCCTGGCGGAGTGGCTGCGGCGCAACTCGCCGTTTGCCGCGTGACGGGCTCGGCGGTCACTTCGTTCCGTCTGTGCTCGTCGGCATCTTCCCGCTGCACTACAAAGGCGATCCAAGTGCATCTACCAGACGAGCGACGCGTCTACGTAGTGGCCGTCGGGCACTGGTCGATAGCCGAGGATGCGCTGCGCCTTCTCGGTGCTCAACAGACATTGGTTACCGGTCGTGTGGTTCGGTACGTACGGCCATCGCTCGCGGACATAGGCTTGGATGTCAACAATCGCGGGATCGACCTCGCCATCCACGAGGTTGAACGCACCGAAGCCGAGATCGGCAGGTGGCTGTAGCGCGCGCGAGAACCCGGCAACCAGATTCTCCACCGAGGTGCTCACATACAGGTTCCACGGCTCGGTTGACCTGAACCCGGGGAACTCGAGCCGCAATGCGACTCCCTGTGTTGAGCCGGATATGCACGCCCCGGCGAGGTAGCGCTCGAACGCTCCCTTCAGGAAACCGTACGTGCTCTGTCCCTCCGCCGGGAGCGGGAGATAGTTGGACTCCAGGACCGGCAGCTGTTCCAGTCGTAATGGGCTGCTGATGCCGTACACCTGAGCCGAGGAAACGAACACGAATGTCGGCACCGCAGCATCGCGCGCTGCCTCAAAGACGTTCACCGACGCGTCGTAGTTGAGACGCGCAAAGTCCTCTTGGGACGCGCCTGGCGCGTATGGATGCGGTATCCCGGCCATGTGGATCACCGCGTCGCTTCCCGTGAAGCGAGCTGTGAGAAGATCCCGGGGCGCAAGGATGTCATCCTCTTGTGGACGGATGACACGCGCACGCATGAGTGCCGGCTCGGTGCGGCTTTGCGCTGTTCGGATCACCCGAGCAGCGCGGCGAGCGCACGGGGAAGTCGCGCTCGCCATATGGCGGCGTCGCAGCAGATCGATCAGGGGACCGCGGAAACGGTCGTAGACATCCACCTGCCAGCCTTCTGCCGCCAGACCCCGCCGCAGAATCTGGCCAAGGAAGCCGCTGCCTCCGGTGATCGTGACGGTACCGCTCATTCGTCGGCTGCCGCAGCGGCGCCAAGCGGATCGTGGGCAACCTCGAACAGGGCGCACCACGAGGAGATTGCGTGGCCCCAACGGGCTGTGTACTCATTGTCGCTCGCCCTGAGTGCCGCGCCCATCTCCTCCATGCACGAGCGCGGGTGGTCCTCGCTGAGCTCCACCGCGTCGATCGTCTCCCAGATGTGCTCGTTGGTGACGATCCCCGGCGCCTCCTTGACGAGATTAACGAACGGGTTCGATGCGCGCCGGTGGTCGACCATTGGCCGTCCGCAAACGATCGGGTAGCCCAGATGGCGACAGATCCGTTGAACGACGAGCCCACACCAGATGTCGTCGAATCGTCTGTACGGCTGCCCAAGTCCCATCGGCGGGAAGTACATGAGGCACGCAACCTCGCGAGTGAACGCAAGGTTCATACCGGAGAGGGGAAAGTATTGCGCGGCGGGCATAACGCGGGTTCCCGTCTCTGTGACCGATACTGCGGACTGCCCGCCGGCGAGCGTCATGACGGAGTCGATGTCCGGGCAGCCTCGCCACAGTCCCATGCTCACGTGTACGTCGCGCAGAATGCCGGCGTTGTCATAGGGGAGACCGCGCACGCGCATGCCCGGGACGGAGCTCTGCCAGGCGGGCGTACGGTAAAGATTGTCGCGGTGCAGAGCCACGAAGTCGTCTTCCGTCGGAAAGCAGTCGTCATCGAGCGTGAAGATGATCTCGGCCCCGGTGGCCCACGCGTGCCAGAAGCCAAACGAGCGAATCGCGCTGTCCTGGCGCGAGATGATCGACGGGTCGCTCAGCATTGTGTCGATCTCCGCCCAGCTGAACACCTCGAGTCGCTCCGCGGCCACGGTCTCGAGCGTATGGGGTACGTGTACATCGGCCCCTGGTGCATCCTGGACGACGATGATCCGATCCCACGGCCACGGCGCCCACGCTCCGAGGAACTCCGCGAGCCGGTCTGCCGAGTTGGTGGGGACGACGAGCGCGTTCACAGCACCGTTCGGATGTGCTCAGGGATCAGCTCGCGCGGGGCGTCTATGTCTGGGCCTCGGCGAAACCACTCCTCGAACTCACTCGGCTCGACGATCTGGTTCTGCGCACCAAATCCCCGTAGAACATCGTCCTCCTTCCAGTCGCGAGCTGCAGCCGCGCGGTGGCGCGCCAGACACGTGTCGTAGTCGACGCGGTGCAGATGGACGAGCAGCAGCTCCGGATCCGGCGGATCGTCGGGGGCGCAGAACTCCAAGTGGAAGCCCTCAGACCAGTGCAGCGGGATTCGGGACAGCAGGCGCTTGGAGTACAGAAGCGACGCGTGCCAGTATTGTCGTTGCGCGAGCAGCGGCGCATCGAAGCGCAGCGGTGGCTCGTCGGGTTGGTGGACAACGTTGAACCCAGCGCACCTCGCCGCCGGGCGCGCAAGCTTGGCGATGTAGTCGTCTAAGCCCGTGTACCGATGGGGGTCGGCGAGCACGAACTCATCAGACTCGGCGAACAGAACAGTGTCGTAGGAGCACAGCAGGAACGCCTGGAACAGCTCGACAGTCGACTTCAGCCAGTGGTGGTCGAACGTGTCTCGGTGGACGGGCACGACGTGACAGCGTCCCTCCAACCCCTCTGTGCTTCCGTCACCGCTGTCGTGATCAAGCACGTACAGGTCGTCGGGATCGAAGTACCGCTCGTAGTAGCTCAACCACAACGGAAGCATCACGGGCTCGTTCTGGGCGATCGTGAACGCGGCTCGTGGTCGCGCACCATCGCGCTCCTGGGTCGGCGCGGCGACCTGGACCTCCACCGCTGCTGCCTCCCGCCACGTGGCGCCGCCACGACGGACGAGCAGCGCGATGCGTGCCGTCGGACCATCCACAGCGCGCATGTCCACCGTTCCTTCAAAGCCACTCGAAGATGCGTGCGCGACCGTCGGGTAGGCCTCGCTGACATCGGGGCGCCACACCCCGAGTCGCGCCTGCGCTCCGGGACCGTCGTCGACGACGAGCAGCGCTGACTCCAGCAGACCCGCTTCGTCGAACACCCAGCCGGACACACGCACCGCTCCGCGAGCTGTAGACGCTCCCGCGACGGGCTCGTCTATCCACGCACGGACAGCAGAGACAGCCGGATCGCTCATGAGCGTAGATCAGGCTGAGCGAGCATCGCTGTCAGCGGAGGCGCCACGACGGCCGATCATATTGAAAGCGCGAAGGGTCAGACAAGACCGACAGCGATCGATCGGGCATCCGGCTAGGCAATCCCACCGCAGAAGACGACGTGGTTGCGGCTGGCGAAGAGCCGGGCCTTCCGGGTGAAACATCGGCTAACGTGGCGATCGAATGCTGCTGGAGGAGAGCGAGCGCCAAGCCCCCGATTCCGGGCCGAACGCTGCCAACGAGAGCCCTCGCGGTGGGATGTCCAAACCCCGCGCGCATCTATTGCTCACCACCGCCACGGTCGTCGTCACGGTCGTCTTCTCCTACGTCGCGCTGAGCGACATCAACTTCAGCGAGGTTTGGCGCGCTCTGCGCAGCTGCGACTACTGGTGGCTGATCCCGGCACTCGTCGCCTTCGGCCTGGGCAGCGTGGCGCGTGCGATGCGCTGGCGTTCGCTGTTCGCTCCGGGCAGGCGGCCACCGCCGGGGCCGACGCTGGACGCGACGATGATCGGCTACTTCTACAACAACATCATGCCCGCCCGCGCCGGCGAAGCGGCACGTGTAGTCGTGCTAACGCGGCGCAGCGCCGCCCCGTTGATCGAGACGGTAGGCACAATCGTCGTGGAGCGCCTGTACGACATCGTCGCAATCCTGGCGATCTTCTTCGTCGCGCAGCCCTGGCTTCCGCATGTCAGCTGGTTCAAGGCGGCCGCCATTGCGGCGCTCGCGCTCGCGCTCGCGATCACCGCCATCGCGGCGGTCCTGGTCCTCTACGGAGAGCGCCCGCTGCGCTTTTTGCTTCGCCCGCTGGGGAGGCTGCCGCTGTTCTCAGAAGACCGCCTGGAGAAGACCGTGACCGAGCTCGCCCATGGACTCAGCGGACTGCGCAACCGCGAGGTCGCGGTCGAGGCGTTCCTGTGGACGATCCTCGCGTGGATGCTAACCGCGCTGTGCTCCTACTTGGTGTCGGTCGCCTTCCATCTGCATCTACCGTTCGCCTGCGGCGTGCTGGTCGCAGTGGCTGTCGGGCTGAGCATGATCCTGCCCTCCCCGCCCGCGGCGATCGGGGTGTTCGAGGGTGCCGCGATTCTCGCCCTGAAAACCTATGGCCTGCCGAAGTCAACGATCCTCCCATATGCGCTTGTACTGCACGCAGTCAACTTCGTTCCATACGTGCTCATTGGAGCGTGGCTTCTGCACTACAACGCGCGCCACCGACCGCGTGGTGGTTCCACAAACGCCGTGAACGCTCCGTCCACCTAGAGCGCACGGCAACCCTCGCGCATACTGAAAGGTAGGCGATAGTTATAGTGGACGCTGGCGTGAACACAGTAAGTCAACCGATTTCGCGTTTGCCAGGCATGTCAGCACAGAGCGCTCGACGGCTGCTTGTCATCGGGATTGTGGTCGGCATCACTGCTGCTTATCTTGCGACTCGCTTGTCGTTTATTGCCAATTTTCCATACTTTGTGGATGAGGGCACCTACGCACAGTTCATCTACCAAGGCGCACACCCACCCTATGACCTGTTCATGTCGATGACAATCGGCAAGGAGCCTATGCAAGCATGGCTGGGGATACTTCTTGTCGAACTCGGCTTCAATTCCCTGACGGCTGTGCGGCTCGTTTCTGTATTCTCCGGGCTCGCAACCGTAGGGGTAATTGGTCTCCTGGGATGGAGGATGGGAGGCATTGCGATTGGGCTTGCCGCAGCTGCCCTAAGCGTAGTGCTCCCTTTCTTCTTCGTGCACGATGGGATTGGGATCGAGGAGCCACTGGTCACCCTAATTATGGCGAGCGCACTATATGTGCAGATTCAGCTGGCGCGGTGTCCTAGCATATGGAGAGCGCTCTTGCTGGGGTCGATACTCGCGTGCGGGTATCTAACCAAGCAGAGCACTCTGCCAGCGTTGGCGCTTATTCCGGTCAGCCTCATCTGCTTTGACTGGTCTCCGGATGGTCGGCGACAGCGCGTCATGCTGTGGCTCTTAGGAATCGCGCTCGTCCTTGTCATGGTGGCGGGCGCCGATCTCTTGCTCCAGACCTCCCCGCATTACAAAGAATTCGTAGCGGTACGAGAGTCGGGCGCCGGTAATTATCCCGTCCGATCGCTGAGTGCCGTACTTGCGCATCCCTTCGCAGGGTGGAGTCAGTCCTGGTCTGTATACCGCCCCGCGCTTGAAAGCTACGTGACCTTCCCCCTCATAGCGTCTGCAACAGCCGGCGCTGCGATCGGGCTCTGGCGTCAGCCGCGGCTGACAACGGTACTACTGGTGTGGCTGGTCGTACCGTTTGTGGTCGCGCTGCTGTTCACCGAGTCTCCATTTCCGCGTAACGTGATGTACGTGATGCCCCCGGCCATCGTCCTGATGGCCTACGCGTTTGTGGAAGCGGGCCGGTGGTGTTTGCGCGTGATGCCCCACAACACGGCGGTTATTGCCACTGCGGCCGCGACCATAGCCTTGCTGTTGCCCGCTCTGCGATTCGACGCCCGCGTGCTCGCCCATCCGGCCACTACACGCTACCCCAGCTTGGATGACTGGCAGTACGTCACTGGAGTCCCTGCCGGCTCCCCCTGGCCGGGACTCGCAAGCGCTATTCGTCGTTTCGCTGCCGGTCAGCGAGTAGTCGTCGCGACGCCAGTTTCCGTCAGCTACGAAAATCGTTTTGACCCCGCGATCACAGAGCTCCTGCTAGATAACAACCCACGTTACTTGTTTGTCGAAAGCAGCTCGCCTTTGGCCCGAGAAGCAAAGCTTGCCGTCACTGATTCAGCCAGGCCGCTTGGGGAAGATGTACAATCACTTCGAGTCATATCCCACCACAGCCCTATCCTTATCGCACAGTTCGCTCGACCTCGACGTTCCGGTGCGGAAGCTATGCCTTCTACCCCTCACGGAGCACAAACCGTTAGGCTATACGAGTTTGGGCGCTAGACGACGTCACACCAAGATTCACGCTGAACCGCGGCGCTAGGCTAGGCTAGGCTAGGCTAGGCTAGGCTGGGACGAACTTTGGGCGCTCCGTTTGCTTCAAGGCTACTAACCTGCGCCCACAGTTCATCGTCGCTGCGATTACAGTCAGAAAACCGGCTTGGCGGCCAGACCACTACGATACGCCGCATGGAGATCACCTTTCTCATTCCGGCATACAACGAGGCTCGAACGATCGGCGAGGTGCTCGATCGTATCGCGATGCTCGATCTCGACTACGAGGCAATCGTAGTCGACGATGGATCCACCGACGGGACAGCCGACATCGTCGAGGCGCGTCTCGGAGCGTCAGGACGACTGCAACTGCTGCGCAAGCCCAACGGTGGTAAGGGGTCGGCTCTGCGCCACGGCATCCCGCATTGCCGTGGCGATATCGTCGTGATCCAGGACGCAGACATGGAGTACGACCCGCAGGACGTACCCGCGCTGATCGAGCCTATTCAGCGCCAGGCGGCCGACGTAGTCTATGGCTCACGCCTGTCCGGAGGACGCCCCCAGCGCGCGTATATGTTTTGGCACCTGGTCGGCAACAGATTCCTATCGTTGCTGACAGGGCTTCTATTTAACACCACGATCACAGATATGGAGACAGGGTACAAGGCCTTCCGAGCTGATGCCGTCAAGCAGCTTCACCTCACCGAGAATCACTTTGGCATCGAGCCTGAGATCACCGGCGAGATTTGCCGCCGCCAACTGAGGATCTATGAGATGCCTATTTCATACTACGGACGAACCTATGATGAGGGCAAGAACATCACATGGAAGGACGGGTTCCGTGCGGTCTTTGTCTTGATAAGAACACGAGTACGACCTTTACGTTGACCGCAAGAGTTCGCGCACAACATAGGGCTACGATTATCCCTCCACACCATGTGTCACAGGCGCCTGGCCCGAAGAATAACTTGACCGCTCTAGCTTTGAGTGCTGGAAAGCATGGGTTAGCAGTGCGCCGGCGAGATGAAACGTCCCAGCCATCGCGATCAGCATCGGACCAACGACGGTGCGGTTGGCGGAAGTCGCGATAAGCCAACCTATTCCGTTCGGATTAATGACGTATCCCCATAGAATCATGATAAATGCGCCGAGTATGGCGAGTCCATAGAACGCAGCGATGCGTCGAAGTCCAGGGGTTGTCAGACCCGCGACCACAAGCGCAAGACCTATGGGAAGCAGGTAGTACCAGTTGCCTTGATTTGTGACTTCGGAAAACAGCGCATTCACTGCTGGCTGAAGTCGACTAGCGTGTTCCAGGAGAAACGATGGTTCGAGACCACGAGCGACAGGCATATCACCCGTAATATGATGAATGGCAAGCCATAGTCGCCAGGGCGCAACCATAACTGCAAAGGCTGCGATTGCGATCACGAGCGGCGCCAATGCGCGACGACGCGAAAACCCAGGAGTAGGAGCAACGAAGGTAACGACCAGCGCGACCGCAAGTGTGCTCCCGGCGGCAGTCAGTCCCTCGTTCTTGGTGCTTGCCGCGGCCGCGAGTAGGATCATTGAAACCGCCAGATCGCGTCGGCGATTACCCGCGATCCACAGTCCCAGCAACAGCACGCCGATCATCAGGAACAGTCCCATCGGAACGTCCGCATACATCGACATCAGTTGAGTCCAAATCTCGGGAGTGACGGCGAGCAATCCGACCAGCGGAGCCCAGATCATAGGACGGGCCACGCGGGAGGAGACATATGCGGTAGCCCACAAGAAAGCGACGAACAAAATCCAAAACCAGGCATGCAGGCTTTGCGTGTCAGCGCTCCCAACGACTCGGAACCAACTCGCCTCATAGAGCGGCAAGAGCAGCGGGTAGTCCGGGTGCATAAACGCATAGACCGGTGACGTAAAGAACGCGGTGGGCAGATGGTTGTACTCAAAGAGCAGTGTGCCCTTGCGCGCCCAGATCGACCACGAGTCCCATGCTTGTAGTGGCTGGACTCGCGCCCAACGGTATGTCAAGACGGCGAACACGGCGAGTGCGATAATCATGCCGGCTGCTACCCATTGCTCGGCATCGGCCTCGTGTATGACATGCACAGCATCCCTAGCTGACTGCATTGACCCCCGTGTTCGCATGCGCGTCCAATTTGGCAGATTAGGCTCCTTCCACCTTGTTCGTCGCCACGCAACTCCAAATCCGCCTACCCCTATGATTGCTGCCAAACCGCCAAGTATCTCAATGTCGACAGGCACCCCCGCGCACAAAAGCGCAATTCCTGTAAGCAGTACGCTCGCGACTCCCACCAAGAACGCGAGACCCAACGCCACCACAACACTACCGACGCTGCAATGAACAAATCGAAGCGCAGAGAGCACTCCGAGACCCGCGAAGCAATAGCCTGCGATCAGGATGATCGGGCCCAGCTCAGCGCGCATTGGATCTCAGTGCCAGCGCATAGCCCGGCGAAAATTGAATGACCTTACTAAATGTGTGGCGCTGTTCAGCTGTCAGGATTGGAGGAACTCCGTAGAAAACGATCCAATCAGCTTCGCGAAACGTCGAAGTTGCACGCTCGGGTAGCAACTCGTATGTACTCCACTGTCCTAGCTGGGGTTCTTTAAGAACTGTTGCCGGCTCCAAGTAATAAGTACCGTGTCCGTCCGTTGTGACGGTTCGCATCTCGTTACGTGCCCACCCCAAAAAGGTGTTGTTGGCGCTCGGGTCGGGTGCCGTCTGTGCCGTAAACGACGACGCCGCAGCCGCAGTTCGGGTCGATTCCGGCAGGCCACTTGCAATCTGCCACACGTGATCCCAAAACAATACGCCCGCCACAACCGCTGCAGCCAGTCCGACACAAGCTAGTGAAAAGCGCTCACGTGGCGACGAGTCAGCGGTAAGTATGCGCGTCAAAACGACACCTGCAGCCAAGAGGCCCAACACCTGAAAGATCAGCACCATGATGTCAGCGCATGCCTATCAGCCGCTATCGAGTGGTGTTGTCTTTGAATCTCAATAGCATGGCCACGCGAGAGGTCACACTCTTGCAAACCGCTCGCATCGTGGCAACTGCCCGCGCGAAAGGACCAAGAACTCGCCAGCGACGGGAGTTGATGGTGGTGTTGTATGCGTTGCGGATCCTCTCGAACTCGCCTATCACAGAAGCCGCCTCGGCCACGATCTGCTGATCGCGCCGTGCCTCATTGCGCAATGAGGCGGCTTCATGTTGGGTGGCTTTGAGATGCTCGCGTATGGGGTCCAGTTCGGCAAGGCGTTCACACATTTCGACCAGATGGTCGGTTGATCCTGCCGGGAGGACCAACGGACGTATATTCATACGATCCTGCAACACGCGTTGGGTGCCCTGCCACAGGTCGACCTCATGCAAGGACGCAGACGACTCTCCGGTCCGCCACATCTGATAGATGCTGGTCACCATGTGTGTGTCGCGAACTTGCGCAAAAGCAACACAGCGCATCAGAAAGTCCCAGTCCTCGAGCACCGGCAGCCGCTCGTCGAATCGCAGCCCAAGGGTTTCAATCAGGCTGCGCGGCACCGCAAACGTGCAGATTGGGGTTTCGTTTTCCCAAAAGTGCCTTAGTAAATCGAAATCGAGCTTATAGCGAAACTGGAGCCCGGAGTGGACGATGTACGGATGGCAATGAGACTCCTCCGGCGCCGACACCTGGCGCACCGCCACGCCCGAGCGAACAATCACGCCGTCCCTCGCGGACTCGACAAACGACTCCACCCAGTTCGCCATCACCAGGTCGTCATCATCGAGGAATGCCACATACTCAGCCCTGAGCCTTTCGAGCGCGACGTTGAGGGGACGGGCGCGTCTACCACCGGAGACATGCACGATGCTGACCCGAGAGGAAAACGCCTCCTCGAAATCGGCGACCAGCGCTCTTACCTCTCCCAGCGCTGGTTCGGCGTCATCGGTGTGAACCATCAGCCACACTTCGAAGTTGTCGGAGGTCTGAGCTGCCAGGCAGGTGAGCGCATCGCGGAGGTGTGACGCGCGCTTGCCCTGGGTACGCATAACCACCGCTAGAGGCATTAGCTCAGTCGACGTTGTATCTGGCGAGATCGTTGGGACCGGCTCTGCGGGCGTAGCGTCAAATGGAGCAAACGCTCTAATGAACTGGATCGTCTCGCCGTGTGGATCGGCGGCCTCCCGCCAAGTGCGAATCGCTTGCGCAACCGGGGATGTCCACGAGAGTGCGGTGTGATCGGCGGGAAAGTGCTGATCGCTGGCTCGCAGCTTGAAATCGTGGGCGTCGAGTTCCAGCAGGCCACAGGCACGTGCCTCTGATTGAAGGCGCTCGGAGGTAAAAAACTGGGTATGAGTCGAATCGAGTAGGCCTGTCGTGGTGTATTCCCATTTGCCGAACACAAGCTTCGCGGCGAGGTCGACGTGCGCCACGTTGGGCACACTCACAACGAGCGGGGGACGGCCGAGAAGCTCCAGGCCGTCGCGAATGGCTGTGAGGAAGACCCTGGTTTGCGGTAGGTGCTCGATGACATCCAGCAGTAGGACCGCCGCCACTCGCCGGCCGCCGGCCAGTCCGAGCATTTGTGCCGCCAGCTCGTGAGTTTGACCGAGATCCAACTCCCTACCCTCCAGCCCTCGCTCCGCGAGCTGCTCCAGCGAATCGGGGTCGATGTCCACCCCTGTGTACCCATAGCCGAGATCGAGCAGCGGTTGTGCGATGGACCCGACCCCACAGCCGAGGTCGATTACGACGCCGCGCTTGAGATCGAGTCGTTCGAGCAGCTCCACGACATGTCCATAGGAGCTGTCCCACGCGAAAGAGAAGTCATAGCGCGGCATAGCTGGCGTCTCAGAAGCGGTGTGCCGCATACTCGCCATCGATGAATTGCGCCACGCCGTGCGGGTCGGGTTCGGGATCCGGAACCCGACCGTCGATCACCCGCGAGCGGAACTCAGCAAGCGCGGCACGTTGAATCTCCGACTCCCCCGCTTCAATCGAAGCGATCGTCTCGTCAACGATGTCTGGTCGGTTCCAGCGCGTCGCCAGCATCAGCCGTCCCAGCGCCGAATGATAGATCTCATGGTCCGACGCGGGCCATGCGGAGTCGAAAGCGGGACGCTTGTCGTGAAACACGGCCGCGTGTGGCGCGATCGCGACCGCGTATCCAGCCCTGCGTGCCCGCCAGGAGAGGTCGACGTCGTCGCAATGCAAAAGAAAATGCTCGTGGTCGAACCCACCCAGCCGATCGAACAGCGGTCGGCGGATGAGCATGCAGTATCCGCTGGCCCAACTCGTCCTGCCCGTCGAGAGGTCGTACTCCCGGGGATGCTCGAGCGGAATCTGTCGCGCCTCGACGATGCCCACCTCGGAGTCGGCAAGCACCTTTACGAGCTCCACAAGCGCTGTCGGAGATGGGTAGGTATCGGGGTTGAGGACAAGCAATAGATCGCTCGGGTGTCCCTCGGCGAGACGATTCTGTCCACCGCTCGATCCAAGGTTCTCGCCGAAGAACTCATAGGTAACCGTGCTGAGAGCATCGGTGCTTGCATCGTTCAGCGCCAGCACGTCGTTGCGATCGAGACTGGGATTGGCGGCGCTGTCTCCCAACGCCCAGTCGACTCGATCGACAAGACCCGCATCGATGGCCTTCCTTGCTGCCGCATCCAAGCCCCGCAGCAGCCGCCAGATCTGGCTGAGCTCATCACCGAACAGAACGGTTTGCGCGCGAAGGGAGGGCATTGGGTCGTCCGTCGACATCGGGCGCTCATGTTACCCGCGGACCCCGACAGGCGGGCGAGGTTTGGTTTCGGATTGAGACCAAACTGCGCTTGGTGCGCAAGAAGTAACCTCTTGACGGCCGATGCGCTTCTGCTTCGTAAGCACCCGCCGGGGTAGCCACTTCATGACGGAGCTGCTGTCCGCCATTTCCACGGCGTGCGCGGAGGCGGGACACACGGTCGAGCTCGTCTACGACCGGTTTCCCCCGCTGAACGACGAGACCGTCTGCGTGGCGATCCCACACGAGTTCCGCGCACACGGCGATCCCAGCGGGTTCCCGAACGCCGCACAGCGCGCACGCACGATCGCGCTCTGCACCGAGAACCCCGGCACCTCTTGGTTCGACGAGACTCTCAGCCTCGTCGCCGAGTTCGCCGCGGCCGTCTCGATCAACCGCTCCTCCGCCGCCGAGCTCGAACGTCACGGCGTTCCCTGCGCGCACATCCAGCTGGGCTATGTCCCCCGGTGGGACACCTGGCAGCGCGACGAGAGCACGCAACGTTCGATCGACGTCCTCTATCTCGGCGCCGCGGACCCCCGCCGCGACCCGCTCCTACCCGGCATCGCCCGTGATCTGAGCGCGCGCGAGTGCCAGTTCCTGGTCCCGCCCCTGGAGGTGAGGACGGCTCCTCGGCCGGACTTCATCACGGGCGACGACAAGTACCACCGGCTGCGCTCCTCGCGCGTCCTGCTCAACCTGCACCGCACCACCTCACGGGCGTTCGAGTGGATGCGCTTCCTCGAGGCGGTCTGCAACGGCTGTGTCGTGGTCTCGGAGCCCAGTCTCGACAACGAGCCGCTCCTGCCCGGCGAGCACTTCCTCACGGCGAACGTCGAGGACATCGCGGGCGTCATCGACAGCCTGCTCGACGATCCTCTCCGGCTGCAAGGACTGCGCGAGCGAGCCTATGATTTCGTGCGCCGCGAGATTCCCATGCGCTTAGCCGCCGATCGCCTCGCCGAGCTCGCCGCCGAACTGCCATGAGGGCAGCGGGTCACCGCCTACCCAAACGACAACGATGACAGCGCGAACCCCAGCGAGCGGTTCTCCGGGGGCAGGTCCCGGTCTTGCCCGTCGGGGTTCGACCAGGTCGCCTCGGCGTCGAACGTGACTTCGTAGTCGCCGGGCCCCAGACGTAACGGCAGGATCTCCTCGTGCCACTCACCCTCGCGCCATGGCAGACGGGCGGACCACGCAACCTCGGGAGAGTCCACCGGTCGCAGTGCGATCTGCACATCCCCGCTTGGGCCGGGTGGGAAGCGGTAGTTGAGGCGTGCTCTGTCGGCATCCCCGGTGAGGCGCACGATCGCGGCCGCGTGGCCACCGATCCACCTGTAGCCTCGATCGGGGCTCTGCTCGGCTTCGAACCAGCCGTTCAGCAACTGGTCCTCGATCCTTGGCCAAGACATGTCCAGACTGTTGTCGGGGAGCGTGTATGACTCCTCGAAGGACATCCGCGCGAGCGCCAGCGCGAGCAGGCGCGTCTCCCGCGGAGGATCGGACCATCCCTCAGGGGCGTGGAACAGGACTTCGTAATCGCCGGCGGGCAGCTTCAGGAGATGGTTTTCGACCGTACGCTCGGTGTACTGCCAGGGGAGGTGGGCGCTCCACACCGGCTTCAGCGGCTCTGATGAGCCTACGCGTCGGATGTGAAGGTCTATGCCACCCGTGTCGACGGGCACGTGGGTGTAGTCGAGTCGCAGCACCCTCGCGGGCGCTTTCAGCTCGATCAGGGCCGCAGCGTCTGTGCCGGCCCAGCGGCAGCGCCGACCGTCATCGGCCTGTTCCGCCGGAAACCAACCGTAGAGCAGCCGGTCCTCGCTGTCCGCCTCCGCCATGTCGAGCACGTTGATGGCGGTCTCGGGATTCGGTGTCCCGCGTGTCGGCACCCCGACCGGGAAGGCGTCGCCCCACGAGGGATCGATCAGCCGACTCGGGGCGCTTGGCTGACGGTGCAGCCGCGCTCGGCTTGCAAGCGCGCTCGGCAGATGCGCCGTGTTCCAAGTCATCGCCCTCAACTTCACGAGCCGGCGACTCGCGGCTGCGCTCCTGAAGGCACGAGTCTCGTGTGCCGCCCACCGGCCCAGATCGCCAACGGGGGTGTGCTTGAGCACGACGCGCATGCGATGGCGCTCGCACAGAAGCTGCTTGCGCGGCGTGTTGCCGGCGCTCTGGCCGAAGCTGTGATCGACCCACGCCGCGGGTGCCACGACCACGCGGTAGCCGGCTCGCCACAGCCGCGTCCCATAGTCGACGTCGTCGTAGTAGTTGAGCATGCGGTCGTCAAACGGACCGACCCGCTCGAGCGCCGAGCGCCGCACGGCCATCCCGCAGCCCATCGGGTAGAGCGCCTCTGAGGCGATCTGCGCTCGCTCGTAGGGCTCGTTCATCGACAGGTCGGCAGCCCAGCCTTGGCGGTTGACGATCCCGCCCGCCCCGTTGAGCACGAGCGGGTTGTCCGCGAAGAACACGGTGGATGCCACACCTCCGATCGACTCGTCCGTCCCGAACGCCGCGATCACATGACGTAGCCAGCTGGGGGCCGCGAACCCGTCGGCGTCGATGAACGCGACGATCTCTCCCTTGGCGTGTGAGAGGCCGAGATTGCGCGCGTGCGGGCAGCCGCGATTGCGGGCGCTGCGCACGATCTTCAGTCCGTCCCGCGCCGCCGCTTGTTCGGCGATCTGCAGCGTCTTGTCGCGCGAGCCGTCGTCGACGACGACGATCTCGTAGTCGGGGTAATCCTGCGCCTGCAGCCGGCGCAGGCAGCGTCCCAGCACATCCGCCGAGTTCCAGCACACGACGATGACCGATGCCGGAGGCCATTTCGCCGGGCCGGAGGGGGCCACGTCGCGCTTCACAGCGGCGTTGCGCTGGTCTCCTATCGTCTCACGGAGCCTGACTTGCTCCGCTCTCCATCGCTCCGCCTCCATTGCCGGCGGGTCTCGCCTACAGGTCCTCGGCGATGTGCGGGGCCTCGTGGTTGAAGTACCAGAAGCCGATCACGATGATCGCCGCGACCAGCGCCATCGGCTGTAGCAGGGCGGCCCAGCTGCCCATGATCTGCCCGGCGCTGAGTGTGGCGTGGTTGATCATCGCGTGGCGAAACTGCTGGAAGATCGCGACCAGTGGGTTGAGCGTGTAGAGGTGGTAGAGGAAGCTGTCGGCGCCGAGCTTTTCGCGGACGGTTTCGGCCGGGAGGATCACGGGCGACGAGTAGAACAGGATCTGGCTGAACACTTCCCAAATTGGGGAGATGTCGCGGAAGCGCACGTACAGCGCCGAGAGCAACATCGAGACTCCGGTTGTGAGAACCGTCAGCATCAGCACGATCAGCGGGAGCTCCAGCCAGCTGAGCATTGGCCGCACACCGGCGGCTACCGCGAAGATCATCACCACGATCAGGTTCAACCCCAGGTTGAAGAGGGCGAGCAGTACCACGGAGGTCGGTATGGCCAATCGGGGAAACTGGATCTTGCGCACCAGGTTCTCCCTGTCAACGACGCTGCGTACAGCCCCAAGAGCCGCTTCACTGAAAAATGTGAACAGTACGATCGAACCGAGCAGCTGCGCGCCATAGAAGTGAGCCGCCGCACCTTTGCCCTTGTCGACGTGGAAGATATCGATGAAGAACACGTACAGCACGCCGAACAGCAGCAGTGGGCGCATTACCTGCCATAGATAGCCGAGCGCCGAGCCGAAGAACTTGAGCTTGAATTCGCTGCGCGCGATGTTGTAGGAGAGGTGCCAGAAGCGGGACCAACTGTCGTCGAGCGCGCGCGGGCCGCGAATCGGTGTGCCGAAATGCTCTACGGGCGGGAGGGAGTATCCGCCGGCCGACGACGGGGTGTCAACGACCGGCGCGCTCATCGCCTGCTTCCGGCTGGCTCGATCTGAAGATTTGCCAAGGTAGCCGACTCCGGGAGGGGAGCGTTACCGCCGCTGTTGATTTCTGTCTCTACCGGTATCTCGACCATTCCTCCGCTGGCAGCCATGCCGGAGACCACGAACGACAATCCTCCCGCGAAGCGATCGATCACGTCGAGACCCTCGCCGCGGTGGGTGATCGTCAGGATCGGGTGATAGCGCCCGGGCGCGAGCATATTGTGAAATGAGAAGGCCACCACGGCCCATTCGCCTGCCTTATAGCCGCCAGTTTGCTCATGCTCCTCGGCGGTGGTGGCGACAATCACCGGCTGACGCTGCTCGTTGAGCAGCGTCATGCTCACCGCTGGGTTTAGTACCTCGGTGTTAAACGCGACCAACGCTCTCAGCGTCAACGGTTCTGACTGTGGCGCCACAGCGCGGCGCTCCTCGCGCTCGTCGCCTAGCCACACATCGATCACGCGCGCCGCGCCATCCCCCATACGCGCGCTACCAACGCCCTGGTCTTCGTAGCCGACACCTCGGCCAAATGCGATCTCGAGATAGCGGTCAGCCACATCAGTCGGGTCGCCGATGCTGACGATCTCCCCCCGCTCCAGCAGCATCGCGCGATGGCAGAAACGCGTCACGGCGCCCATGTCGTGCGTGACGAACACGATCGTGCGGCCTTCCTCGCGCATGCGGTTGAACACGTCGAAGCACTTCTGCTGGAAGGCTGCGTCGCCGACGGCCAGCACCTCGTCGATCAAGAGGATGTCGGCGTCGACCTGGATCGCGACCGAGAAGGCCAGGCGCACGTGCATGCCCGAGGAGTAGTTCTTGAGCTTGAGATCCTGGAACTCCTCCAGCTCGGCGAACTCGATCACGCGCTCGTAGCGGTCTCGGGCTTCGCGCGGGGAGAGGCCCAACATGATCCCGTTCAGCGTGACGTTGTCGAGGGCCGCCAAGTCGGGGTTGAAGCCGACCCCCAGCTCGATAAACGTCGACATCCGTCCGTTGCACCAGATCTGGCCCTGATCGGCGCGGTAGATGCCGGCCAGGCACTTCAGCAGCGTGCTCTTGCCGCTGCCGTTGCGCCCGACGATGCCGAAGAACTCTCCTCGGCTCGACCTGGAACGAGATGTCCTTGAGCGCGTGCAGCTGGTTCGTGGCGCGTGCGTTTGAACGGGTGCAGCGCCCGCTCCTTGAGCGTGTCGCGGCGCTCCTCGGGAATCCGGAAGCGCTTGTCCACGCTGCGCGCAGCCAGGGCGGGCGGACCCGCGATAGCTGTCTCGACGGTCGTGCTCATCGACTAGAGCGTATAGCGGCACGCCGATCCTCTGGGTCGGTGCTCGTGCTCACGATCGTCGCAACGGACGCCTTAGGAGGCGAGCCACTGCACGCGAGGTGCGGAAGACGGCGGCCAGGAGCCCGTACAGCGAGCGGCTGAGCGCGGGATGGGCGCTGAGCGCCAGCAACGCGTGCTGGACGTCCTCGGGCAGCGAGCCGTGCTCACCGATCAGGCTGCGGGCGGGGCCGACTTCGGCCAGCAGCCGGTTGTAGTCGCTCAACACCAGCTCGCGTTCGTCGATCAGCCTCTGGGCCACCTCCTTGTGATGGACGGATGTCAGTCGTCGTTCGCGGGCAATCGCGTCGCGGCTCAGCATGGAGGCCTCGCGCACGGGTGCGCGCGCCGCCTCACGATAGGCCTCGACCGTCGCCGCGGCGGCTCGCTCCCACGTCAGCTCCCGGGCAGCGTCTGCCAGTAGTTGCACGTGCCGAGCGCGTGCCTGCGGGTCGCTGAGCAGCGCAAACGCCGCCTCGGCGCTCTGCACAGGATCCCCGGGAACGATCGTCGCGGCCTCTCCCATTGCTCCCTCCGCCAGCGAGGACTGCGCCGCATACAGGCACGGGACACCGCGCATAGCGCTCTCATACGGGACCAGCCCGAACCCCTCGTACTCCGACGGGTACACGACTGCCGCGGCGTGCCGCATCAGCCACTCTTTCTCTGCCTCCGCGACCGGCCCCAGCTCGATCACAGTCTCGCGCAGCTGTGGGTGCGCGTTCAGCGCCTCGCGCTCGGCCTCGCGCGAGGAGCCGTACTCGACGTGCGTGCCGGCGAGCACGAGCGCTCCCTGCCAGTTGTGACGCTCGCGCAGGGCTGCGAGCAGACGCAGGGCGAACACCCTGTTCTTGTGACGGTAGTCGGCGCCCAGACAGAGCAGGAATTCAGGATCCGGCTCGCTCGACTCCGACTTCTCGTGTCCCACTTCGAACCGTGTCTGCAGCGCCTTCGGCTGGCGGGGGGCCTCGCCCGGGCGATGATTGAGACCGGGCGAGATGACCCTGATTCGCTCGGGGGCGACCAGCCCCTCGTCGATCAGCTCGCCGCGCGTGTGCTCGGAGAGGACGAGAACGCGCTCGGCCGCGATCATGCCGTGACGGCTCGCGCGCCGGTAGTCCTCCCACGCGCCGGCATCGGGGAAGTAGTCGCAGTTGCGGTAGGCGATCAGGTCGAGTTGGCTGAGCACGACCCGCTCGCCGAGCTGCCAGGCGAGACCGATGTCCTCTTGCGAGAACGCCTGTTGCGGGCGGTGAAGCACGGGACTCGCGGGGGTGTTCTCGTCGACCTCCTCGACGGCGAGGATCTTGGTGTCGGGCAACTCGCGCAGCAGCTCGAGCGTCCCGGGGTCGATCTGCTCGGCGTAGATCAGCACGCGCAGGCGCAGCGCTTCCGTGTGGGCCAGCGCGCGCGTGAGTTCGAGCACTAGGATCTGCGTGCCCATCAGGGTGCCGTCGAGCGCGCGCGCATCGATCGTCACCCATAGCCGCTCGTGGTTGGTCATCTCCGCTCGCCTCGAAAAGGGGCAGCCTATAGGCCGGGCGCGCGGCCAGAGGCGAGCAGTTGGCGATAATGGCGCCTTCAGAGCGATGAATGTGGACAATCAAGCCAGATCGGCGACCTCCGCCGCCCCGGCCTCGCGGCGCGCGCGCCGGCGTTTGAGGCGCACCGCGCGTGGCTGGCTGCTGCGGGCGTTCCCGCCGTACGCCCGCTACAGCGCTCGTCAGGCGAGCACGGTGGCTGCGCTGGAGCGCCTCGAGCGGGATGTCAATCACATCCGCGAACGCCATACCGAGCAGATCGAGCGTCTCGAAGACCTCGCGCGCGAGCTGGTCCTGACGGCGGAGTCGCTGCGCCGTCAAATCGCACGCAAGGCCGATACCCACACCGGTGAGGAGCAAGGCTGATGCGGGTCCTCACGATCTCGACCCTGGGCAGCCTGCCCCGTGCGCGCGTGCTCGCGCGCTCATTGCGTGCTCACCAGCCTGACTGGACGCACGAGGTCGTGCTCGTGGCCGGCGAGGAGGTGGTCTCAGCGGTGGCCGCGTCCGACCCGGTGCTGCGGGTGCGTGCCGCCGGCTCGGAGCTCGATCTCGACATCGAGGCGCTGCTGGCGTTGCACGACGAGCACGAGCTGATTGCGCTGCTGGCGCCCGCGCTGCTGGCTCACAGCGCAAAGCGCGCCTCAGAGCCCGTCCTGCACCTGCCTGGCACGATCTGGGTGCTGGCCGACCTGCAGCCGATCGAATCGGCGCTGTCCACTGATCGCGTTCTGCTGACGCCGCGCGTGTGCGCCGATATGCCGCAGGACGGGCTGGAACCGTCACGCCTGCAGCTCGACCGGGCCGGGCGCATGGATGAGACGATCATCGGCGTCGATGGCTCCACCGAGTCGCGGCGCTTCCTGGAGTGGTGGGGCGACCACGCCGAGTGGGCGCTCGGGTCACTGGATGCCCGCCAAAGCGGCGACCGTCCCGAGGATCGGCCGTGGCTGTCGCGCGTGCTCGAGCTCGCGCCCGCCCGTTTCGCCACCGCCGTGCTCGACGACCCGGGCTGCAACCTCAGCCTGTGGAACCTGCATCTGCACACGCTGCAGGCGAGCGCCGATCGCATGTCGGTTGACGGGGACCGGCCGCTTCGTTTCCTCAATCTGCCCGGATTCGAGCCCGACCACCCGTCCCGCCTGGCCGCGAACGCCAGCCGGGCGCGCGTCAGTCGCTCGCCGGCCCTGCACGAGCTCTGCGAGCGCTATGCCCAGGACCTGCTCAACGCCGGCTGGAGCGACATCGATCACCATCGGGAAGTCGGCCGGGGACTGGCGGACGACCTCGTCTACGACGAGTCCCTGCGCGCCGCATACGCCACCGCGCTGGCACTGGGGGAGCCGATCGCGGATCTGTTCGACGCGCAGTGCACCCGAGACTTCATCTCCTGGCTTGGCGGTCCGGCCCCCAGAGGCGGGGCGTACGGCATCAATCGCTACCTCTTCCACCGAATCGCCCGGGAGCGCCCCGACGTCGTGCGCAGCTACCCGGACTTGGACGGTCCCGAGGGAGCCGAGCTCGTCGCCTGGTGTTGGGCATACGGCCGGGAGGAGCTTGCGATCCCCGATCGCTTCATGCCTTCACCCCACGGAGAGCGAGCAGCAGCTGTGACGAAAGCGCCGGAGCGGAACCGAGCGCAGGCCGCCGAAGCAGCCCAGATCTCGACGACTACACCCCGCTCCGAGGACGACGGCCTGGCCGTCCGTCTCACGGGCTATCTCGGGCACACCCTCGGTCTGGGGGCGGCGGCCCGCGGCTACGCGCAGGCGCTGAGCGCCGCCGGGGTGCCGGTGAGGACCGTGAGCGTGCCTCTGCACCACCTTGCGCTGCCGGTCGAACTGGCGGAGGAGTATGGGCGGCACGTCTTCGAGGACATGGTGCACGACGACGCCCACCACGACTTCGAGATCGTCGCCGTCAACGCCGAAGAGCTTCCCAGCTTGGTGGAGCGGCTCGGCGAGGACTACTTCCAGGGGCCAAAGATCGGGATCTGGGGATGGGAGACCGACACCATCCCTCCGCGCTGGCGGGGTGCGTTCGCGCTCATACAGGAGATTTGGGTCTATTCGGACTTCATGGCGCAAAACATCGGTGCCGTCGCGCCGGTGCCCACGATCGCGCTGCCTCCGCCCGTGCAGCCCCCCACCGAGCCGGCCGCGCCCGAGCGGCTGGGCCTGGCCGAGGATCGGTTCCTGTTCCTGTTTGTCTACGACTACCTGAGCACGATCCAGCGCAAGAATCCGGTCGGGCTGATCGAGGCGTTCAAGCTCGCCTTTGCGCCCGGGGAGGGCCCACAGCTGCTGCTCAAGACGATCAACGGGCCCCTGCGTCCGCTGGCCGAGGAGGAGGTGCTGTGGGCCGCGCATGGGCGCTCGGACATCCATATCATCGACCGCTCGCTGACCTCGGCGCAGCTCAACGGACTGATGGCCGCCTGTGATTGCTACGTCTCCCTGCACCGCTCCGAGGGCTTCGGTCTGACGATGGCCGAGGCGATGGCGATCGGCAAGCCGGTGATCGGCACTGGCTACTCGGGCAACCTGGACTTCATGAACGAACAGAACAGCTATCTCGTCGAGTACGAGCTCGGCCGCGTTGGTCCCGACTGCGAGATCTACCCGCCCGAGGGCAGTTGGGCCAAACCGAGCGTCGAGCACGCGGCGGAGTTGATGCGGCGGGTGGTCGAGCGGCCGGGGGAGGCGACGGCAAAGGGGGAGAGGGCAAGGATCGATATATCGCGCCTGCTCTCCCCGCAAGCGAGCGGGCAGAGGATGCGTGACCGTCTTGAGCGGCTCGCTGGAAGGTCTCGCCCGTACGCGGAGCACGTAGGCCCGCCCGCATGATCGGGGTGTTCCTGTTTGCCTGGGTCGTCTTCCCGGCCCTGATGCTGCTGCTGTGCGCTGGCGCCGGTCTGGGGGTTCGGCGTGTCGCCGGCCCAGTGGCCGTTCCGGCGCTGCTCGTGGTGCCGGTGGGGCTCGCGACGCTTGTCGTTCTCTGCGGGCTGTTCTGCTACTACGCAGCGCTTGCGCCGCTAGCCGGACCGGCATGCGTGGTTGCGGGCGTGCTGGGCCTCGTGCTGGGACGTGGGGCGCTGCGCCGTGTGTTCGAGCGCCGGGGGAGAGGAATCGATCTCTGGGCGCTGGGCGCGGCGGTCGGCGCTTGGGTGGTTGTCGCCGCGCCGGTTGTGCTCTCGGGCAAGCCTGGCTTCACAGGGTATGCCCACATCGTGGACATCTCCTATCAGTTCGACCTGGCCGCACACTTTGCGCACAGCGGCCGCAGCTACCCCGAAGTCGCGAACACGGCTTATCAGGTGGTCCTGCACAAGTACCTGAGCACCGGATACCCAGGCGGAGGGCAGTGGACGCTGGGGGCGCTGTCCAACCTGACGCCGATCGACCTCTCCTGGCTCTACCAGCCGTTCCTGGCGTTCGTAGCTGCCATGATGGCGCTGTCTCTCTACTCGCTGCTCGGCCGGCTGGTCGAGCAGCGAGCTGTGCGTGCGCTCGGTGCATTCATCGCAGCCCAGCCCAACATTCTTCTGGCGTACACGCTCGCCGGGGGCATCAAGGAGCTCTGCACGAGCTGCTTCCTGCTGCTGCTGGGCGCCCTGATTGCGCAGATGCTCCCGCGTGTGCGACCGGGCCGCTCGCTGATCGCGATCCCGATCGCTCTGGCGGCTACGTTCGCGTCGCTGACGCTGACCACGCTACCGTGGCTGGGGGTGCTCTGCGTCGGTGTGGCCGCCACGGTGCTCGTCGTTCAGAGCAATCGCGGGCGGGCGCTGCTCGCCTTCGCGCAGATCGCTCTGCTCGCGTTTGTGCTCTCGTTGCCGACCTTCGCGGCGTCGCTCAAACTGGCGGGCGATGTGACGGGCACGGTGCCGGCGGAACTCGGGAACCTGTCGGCGCCGATTCCCGGCATCTCCGCCGCTGGCGTGTGGATCGCCGGTGACTACAGGTATCCCCAGGATGCCCATAGTCTGCCGAGCGACGTGCTTGTGGCCGTGGTGCTGATCCTGGCGGTGTTCGGCCTGGTATACGCGCTTCGGCGGCGCGCGTGGAGCGTG
The DNA here is from genome assembly GCA_963702185.1 of uncultured Solirubrobacterales bacterium. Taxonomy (GTDB): domain Bacteria; phylum Actinomycetota; class Thermoleophilia; order Solirubrobacterales; family Solirubrobacteraceae; genus Palsa-744. The sequence goes on along the minus strand of OY969723.1, from coordinate 1,228,604 downwards.
GTGTGGCTGGGCATTGCTGGACTGGTTGCGCTGTTCTATGTTGCCCACCGCTACGGGCCGTGGATTCAGTTCAAGGCCGATTGCGTGACTTCACCGATCTCGCTGCTGCTGGCGTTTGCCGGCGTCGGAGCGCTGATACGGGTCAGTCGCCGGACGCTCCTCGGCGCGGTTCCCGCGCTGGTGATCGCTCTCGGCGTACTGGCGGGCAGCGCTTTGCTCTACCACGACACCACCCTGGCTCCATACGCTCGCCTGCACGACCTCGAATACATCGGCAAACGCTTCGCCGGTCAGGGGCCGACCCTCACGCCGGACTTCGAGGAGTACGCCGAGTACTACCTGCGTGACGACGAACAGGTCAGCATGGTCAACGGTCCCAGGCTCGAACTCAGGCCGGGCGTCAACCGTGCCACCGAGCCCGGAGGCATATTTGCCTACGACCTGAACGAGTATCCGCTCAGCTTCATCGAGTCGTTCCGCACGATCGTCATGCGGCGTGATCCTCTGGCAAGCCGCCCGCCGAGCAACTACCGCCTGGTCTATCTCTCCACCTACTATGAGGTCTGGCAGCGGGAGCAGCCCGTGCGCACTGTGTACATGCTCGAACCACTCGTGGACACGGCGGGTGATCACAACGCCGCCGCTTGTGCCAGCGTGGCGGCGGCGGCGCGCAGGGTCGGCCCGGCTGCGCGGATCGCCTACATGCCATCGACCAGCGGCTATGTCCAGCTGGACGACAGCAACCTGACGCTCAGCGGTGGGTTCGCCCCATCGGGCGGAGTGATCGAGGCCACCGGCGCTGGGCGTGCCACCCGCGAGCAGCCGATCCCGGTGGCGGGACGCTACAACTTCTTTATCGAGGGCTCCTTCGGCCGGCCGGTGGACGTGAACGTCGATGGGCACCAGGTGGGCACCGCCGCCTATCAGATCAGCTATCCCGGTGAGTGGATATTGATCGCCACGCGCTATCTCTCCGCCGGGGTGCACAAGATCGAAATCACGCGAGGTGGCATCAGCCTGCATCCCGGCAACGGTGACGGTGTGGATCCCTTCAACCGGACGATCGGACCACTGGACATCATGCCGGTCCGGCCGGTTGTTCCGGTGGTGCGCTACAGCAGCGTGCGTGACCTTCACCAACTCTGCGAGTCATCGCCGCCTCCCCGCTGGATAGAGGTCGTGCGCCCGGCGTGAGTGGGGGCAGTGCAGTTCAATCGAACTGGCGGAGGAGCCGAGTGCAGGCCAGCCCCTACTTCATCGCATGCACGATGGTGCGGTAGTGGCCGACGGCCGTTGCGTCCCTGGAGCGCACAGGACGACTTCAGCACGTCCGTCCGCCAAGATTTGCGGCCACGTCGTGTCCGTATACGTAGACCGTGTATGGTCCATACGTCGCTGCGGCCAGAGGCGTGCCGAGTGCGGGCGGATTGCTTGCGAGAGGCGTTCCTGACTGTGTGATGATGAAGCTACGCGTGCCGGGTTTTGGCCGATACCACGTGTTAATTTCGCTAAGGCCGCCGGGGAAGAGTGTCCCATTGCACGCGAATGCCGCATAGACCTTGAGCGCGGCGTGTGTCTGCCATGTGGCGACGGGCGCGACTTCATAGGTCGCGTATCCGTGATCAGCGTGCTCTGCTCGCACGAAATTAAGCATCTGGTACGCCTCGGTCCGAGAGGGGCCACCTCCGGTAAGCGGGCCTTCGATCAGGTGGTTGGTGGCGATCAGAAGGGCGAACAGCGCCACCCCGCCTGCGAGGAGAGCGCGCTGCAGAACATGTTGACGGTAAAGGACTGGAAGAAGGGCAGCGGTTCCCGCGTAGGCTCCCGGTAGGAAACGATCGGCTCCTTCAATCCCTATGCTCGTAAAGAGGTAAGCTGCGAGTGACAGGATGAGCACACCTATCCAAAAGGCGACGTAGATGTCCTGGGGGCTCGTCATCGTGCTGCTTCGCCGGTCAAGCGACTTCGCGTAGCGCCACACGAGTCTCAGCACGGCGAGCAGGCCCACGATCGCGAGCACGGCAAGGGTGAAGACCAGCAGGGAACTCCCGGCTGCCGGCCGGCCGAAGAATTCACCCCCGCCGAGGCTGGCGAGCGCCACGATGGTGGTTTCGAGTTTCGAGAAGATTGCGGTGGACCCGAGAAAGCTGATGGGGAACGCCGACGCGATCACGTGCTCTGAGCGCATAAGGGCGTCGAGCAGCTGGGCGCCCACGATCGAGGCGACGCACACCGCTACGCAGAAGATCGCCAACTGCCTTTGAGCGTAACCGGGATGGCGCCACCACGCCACACAGCCCGCGACCGCGAGGCTCGGCAAGAAGGCAAACTCGAAGAATGGATCGGTCGCTCCGACGGCATTGAGGATCGTGAGCGCGATGCCCACGCCCGCTAGCAGTGGCCACGACAGCCGTCCTCGGACCGCCCGCTCGGCCAGGAACACTATCGTTGCGGCGACGAGCGCCCCGTGCGCGACTGCATAACCGTGCACGTTGGAGGAAAACAGGATTGTTTGCATCCCGTTGCCCAGCGCGACCATCACGGTCGTGGTCAGGAGCGCCGCAACCACACCAAACACACGGCATGCCGCCCACGCCATGAGCGCTATCCCCAGGAACGCGATCACGAACGGGATCCCGTCCCATATCTGCCAGTGGTGGGGAAGCTCCGCGGTCGCCTTTTCAAGCCACCACGCCTCGTAGAAGTGGTAGCTGCCCAAGACGACCACGCGCCCTGGTCCGGCGCTCCCGCTGAGGGCCGCCAGCCACTTCGCGAGCGCGACATCCGGGACGCGGGAGAGGCCGTCAATGACGCCCCGAAGCTGCACAAGCAGGACGATGATGTTCAGCCCAGTCGCACCGGCCAGCAGCCATACAGGCCACCGACCTACCGTAATGGTGCGCCGACGACCGGCGGGTAGCTCCTCCTCCATAGCAAGCGCCACGGGAGAATCATTCCATACCGGGTACCCGGTGCTCGCATCGGCCCGCCGGGCACCGCCCGGGAGTTCGCCGGGGCCGGAGCTGCGAGCCCGCCTTGGCAGCGAGCCGCTAGAGTTCTCGTAACCGTGGGCGCGGGTGAACAGGTATGCGATCTGCTACACGTGCGCAGTCGAGGTAAGCCTACCGGCCGAAGATCGACCGACACCCAAGCTTAGATCGCCGAACACGAGTAAGCGCTGGCGCTCTAGAGAAAGGATCGCATGCCCAAACTGATCGTCACCGGCTCGGGGGGCCTGATCGGCTCGGAGTCCGTCAGCCACTTCGTCGAGGCCGGGTATGAGGCGATCGGTCTGGAGAACGACATGCGCGCGCGGTTCTTCGGTGCCGATGCGTCGACCGCGCATACGACCGAGGCGCTGACCGAGCACTATTTGGAGGAGTTCAGCTCACTGGAGATCGACATCCGCGACGCCGATGGTGTGGAGCGAGTGTTCGTCGAACACGCGCGTGAGTTAGAGCTCGTGATCCATACAGCGGCGCAGCCCTCCCACGATTGGGCCGCGTCCGACCCCCAGACGGACTTCGGGGTCAACGCGAACGGGACGCTGAACCTGCTGGAGGCGACGCGCAAGCACGCGCCAAGCGCGACGTTCGTGTTCTGCTCCACGAACAAGGTCTACGGCGACCTGCCCAACTCGCTGTCGCTGCTGGAGTTGTCCGAGCGCTTGGAGCTGCCCGAGGATCACCGCTACTACAAGGGCATCGACACGACGATGTCGATCGACCAGAGTACTCACTCGGTGTTCGGGGTCTCCAAGACGGCCGCGGATCTCCTCGTGCAAGAGTACGGGCGCTACTTCGACATGCCCACGGTCTGCTTTCGCGGCGGGTGTCTCACCGGCCCAAAACACGCGGGCACGCAACTGCATGGGTTCCTGTCCTATCTGATGCGCTGCACGATGACGGGCGAGCGCTACACGGTGTTTGGCTACGGGGGCAAGCAGGTACGCGACAACATTCATGCGGCCGATCTGGTCGCGGCGTTTGAGGCCTTCCATCGCGCTCCGCGCTCGGCCGCTGTCTATAACATCGGCGGAGGACGCCAGAGCAACTGCTCGGTGCTGGAGGCGATCGACCTGTGCCAGGAGATCGCCGGACGCGAGCTCGACTGGAGCCTTGGGGAGGACAACCGCATCGGCGATCATCGCTGGTGGATCAGCGACCTGGAGCCGTTCAAGCGAGACTACCCCGATTGGGATATCACCCACGATGTGCGCGACATCCTGACCCAGATCCACGACCGTAACGCCGAACGGTGGGTTGCGCACGCGTGAAGCTGTCGGTCGTCATCCCCGCCCACAACGAGGTCGAGTCGATCGGCGCGACCGTCGAGGCGATCGTCTCAGAGCTGAGGGCGCAGGAGGTCCCGTACGAGATCGTCGTCGTCGACGACAACAGCGGCGACGGGACGGGGAATGTGGTGCGCGCGATCTCAGAGCGCGATCCGGCGGTGCGCTGCATCCGCTCCCCACGCACGCCGGGGTTTGGGCAGGCGGTGCGCTCGGGCCTGGACGAGTACACCGGCGATGCGGTCGCGATCGTGATGGCCGATCTATCGGATTCGCCCAAGGATCTGGTGCGCTACTACCGCGTGCTGGAGGGAGGGTTTGACTGCGCGTTTGGCTCGCGGTTCATCAAAGGCGGGAGCATGAGCGACTACCCAAAGGCCAAGCTGATCCTCAACCGCCTGGTCAATTTCGGCATTCGGGTTCTGTTCAGGCACGGCTACAACGACACGACCAACGCGTTCAAGGCTTATCGGCGGGAGGTGATCGACCATGTGCAGCCGCTGCTCTCACATCACTTCAACTTGACCGTCGAGCTGCCGTTGAAGGCGATCGTGCGAGGGTACTCCTACGCGGTCGTGCCGGTCTCCTGGACGAATCGGGCGCACGGTGTGTCCAAGCTCAAGCTCCAGGAGATGGGCAGCCGGTATCTGTTCATCGTGCTGTACGTGTTCCTCGAGCATCACCTCAGCCGCGGGGACTACCAGCGACCGGGGGCGTGGGTCGAGCGTCGCGCCAAGCCGCGGCCGGGAGTGACGAGCGCAAACGGGGTGGATGACGAGCGTTGTAGTGCAGCAGGAACAGCCCAACCAGCACAAACGGCACGAAATTAACCGCGTGCAATACGAGCGCATACGGCAGGATCGTGGACTTCGGTAGCCCGTAGGCTTTCAGCGCGAGTATCGCGGCGCCCTCGAATACCCCGATGGCCGCCGGCGGCGACGGCAGTATCATGCTCAGCCCCACGGCCACCGCGACCAGCACACCGCACGCAAACGGCAGACCCAGATGGAAGGCGAGCGACACCAGGTACGAGCACAGCGCCGTGAGCATCCAGGCGGCGATCGTCCATAGGAACGCCTCGACGGCGACCTCGCGGTTCCGCAATCCACTGAGCCCGTGCGCCAGCTCAGTAACGGTCTTTTCCAGGCGCTCGCCCGCGAAGAGGTGTATCCGCCCCAACGGTCGCAGCAGGAAGCGGATGGGGCGCTCCCCGTAGATGACCAGGACTCCTGCGATTACGGCGATGGCTATCGCCAGCACGATCGCGGCGATGGCGGCTGCTTTGAACCAGCTCACGTGCGGCAGCCAGGGCTGGGCGACGAAGAAGATCAGGAGGATCGCGAGCACGTCGTACAGCCGCTCCACGACTACGGTCCCGACGGTCTCGACGGGTGGTATGGGAGTGCGCTGGGTCAGCACGATCACGCGCGCGACTTCGCCGGCCCGCGCGGGCATGATGTTGTTGTAGAAGTAGCCGATCATCGTGGCATTGAGCGTTGGCCCGATCCGGGGGCGCCGGCCCGGGGCAAACAGCGAGCGCCAGCGCGCCGCCCGTGCCACGTCTCCCAGTCCGAACGCGACCAGCGCGGGCACCAGCCACCAGTAGTCGCAGCCGCGCAGCGCACTCCACACCTCGCTGAAGTTGATTCCGCTGAGGGCGATGTAGGAGAAGACGACGGTGACCACGACCGTCGCGAGGTTGAGCAGCAGCCGCGACCGACGCTTTGGCCTCCCGCTGCGGGAGCTGTCATCGACGGCGCTTGGCCCGGGATCGTAGGCTTGGCGCTCGCGTTCCTCAAGCAGCATTGGCCATCAAGCTAGCTTATGCGGCACTCGGACGGGCCGTTGCTTCGCTTGCGCGCTGCGTCACCCGCGAGCCTCTCTAGACTCCGCGTCGGTTTCGAATGCCTCCATCCTCACACGATTCTGAACCGGGCTCCACCTCTCGCCGCATCCTCATCACCGGCGGTGCGGGCTTCATTGGTGCGAGCCTGGCCCTTGGCCTGGTCGCAAGACACTCCGACTGGGAGATCGTCGCGCTCGACAACCTGCGTCGGCGCGGCTCAGAGCTGAACCTTCCTCGCTTACGCAACGCCGGCGTGAGCTTCGTGCATGGCGATGTGCGCGATCTCGACGATCTCTTGGCAGTCGGCGGTGTCGACGCGCTTGTCGAGTGCTCGGCCGAGCCCTCGGTAATGGCCGGCGTAGACGGCGGTCCCGACTACGTCGTCCAGTCGAACCTGATCGGCGCGTACAACTGCCTGGAGCTGGCCCGCCGTACGCGCGCCCACTTCCTGTTCCTCTCCACCAGCCGCGTCTACCCGGTAGTTCCGCTCGAGCGCTTGGCTTATCGCGCGGGGGACACACGCTTTGAGTTGCTCGACGAGCAGCCCTACCCTGGCGTCTCCTCACGGGGGATCGCCGAGTCCTTTCCACTGGAGGGAGCACGCACGCTGTACGGCGCGACCAAGCTCTCCGCCGAGCTGTTGATCGCCGAGTACGCCGCTGGCTACGGCCTCGCTACTACGATCGACCGCTGCGGTGTGATCGCCGGACCGTGGCAGATGGGTAAGGTCGACCAGGGCGTATTCACGTACTGGATGCTCGCCCACCACTTCGGCCGTCCGCTCTCCTACATCGGCTTCGGCGGCTCGGGCAAGCAGGTGCGCGATCTCCTGCATGTCGAAGATCTGCTTATGCTCGTCGATGAGCAACTGTCCGAGCCCGGGCGTTGGGCCGGCCGGACGGTCAACGTCGGCGGTGGGCGCGACTGCAGCCTCTCGTTGCTGGAGACCACAGAGCTCTGCCGCGAGATCACGGGTCGTACGCTCGAGGTGCGGTCGGCAGGCGAGGACCGGCCCGGCGACATCCCGATCTACATCTCAGACTGCGCGTACCTGCACGAGCTCACGCACTGGCGCCCGCGACGCGGCCCGGCCGAGATTCTCGCCGACATCCACATCTGGATCGCCGAGCACGAGCCGGCGCTCGCGGGTGTGCTTGGGTGATGGCCGCGACCCGGATCTCCAGGCTCGGCCCAGGCGAGCAGGGCGGTCCCCCAAACACCGGTGCTGCGGCCGGAGACCCGTTCGAGGGGGCTGTCAGCACAGTTGAACGCCACGCCGTTCTGGTCCTGTGCGCGCTGCTCGCGGCCTCCGGTGCGCTCCTTATGTACATGGGGCGTGGGCTGTCTTTCTACTACGACGAGTGGGAATGGATCCTCCACGACTACGGCGGCGGGGTCCACTGGATGCTCCTCGCCCACGTCGGCAATATCTCGTTCTTCCCCGCGGCGATCTACAAAGTCTGGTTTCACCTGATCGGGCTGAACCACTACGCCGTCTTCAGGTTGGAGGTCGTTGTCCTGCACCTGATCTGCGGCGCGCTCGTCTATGTGATGGCGGCCCGGCGCATCCCGCGTCTGCCGGCGCTGCTGGCAGCGACGCTGATCCTGTTCCTAAGCGCCGCGTGGGAAGACCTGTTGTGGGGCTTTCAGGTCGGCTACCTGCTCTCGGTGGCAAGCGGTCTTGCTACCTGGGCGCTGCTGGAACGAAAGTGGAGCCGCGTCAACGATCTTGTCGCGATGCTCTGCCTGCTGGTGGCCGTCGGCAGCTCGAGCCTCGGCATCCCGATCATGGTTGGCGTCGCCGTCGAGCTGGCTCGCCAGCGCCCGCGCCGGCGCCTGTGGATCGTGCTGATCCCGGCGGCGCTCTACATCCTCTGGTATCAGACCTACGGCGTGAGTCAGGTCACCGAAGAAAGCCTGCTCCACGCGCCGGGCTTTGCAGCGGAAGTCGCGGCCGCCGCGTTCGGTGGACTCGTCGGCCATGGTCTGAACTGGGGTGTGCCGCTCGCGGTGGGCGGTCTGCTGATACTTCTCTACCGCCTCGCGCGCCCCGTCCCGGTGTCCGCGCGCCTAGCCGGCCTGCTCGCCGCCGCAGCCGCGCTGTGGATCGTCACAGGCGCGGCTCGCTCGACCATCCAGCCGCCGGAATCCAGCCGCTACATCTATCTCGGCGCCGTCCTGATCGTGCTCATCGGCGTCGAGCTGCTGCGCGGCGTGACGATCACCCCCCGCATGAGCGCCCTCGCCACGCTCGTGGTCGGAGTCTGTGTGCTCACCGGCCTGACGCTGCTGCACACAGGAGCCAGCGGCTTGAGGACGACCTCCAAGACCGTCACAGCCGAGCTCGGCGCGCTGGAAATCGCAGCCGCATACGCGCCGCCCGAATATCAACCCGATCCGGTGCACGCCCCGCCGGTCTTCGCCGGGCTCTATCTGCACACGGTGCGCTCGATCGGATCCTCGCCCGCCGACACCCCGGCCGAGATCGCAGTCTCTGAACCAACCGCAAGGACGGCGGCCGATGCTGTGCTGATGGCGCTTGAGCCGCCAAAACTGCAGCCCGCGAAGCCGACCTCATCGCTGACCCTCACGACAGTGCCGTCGATCTCCTCGCTCGGCAACGCCTCTCAGTCGCATCGCTCGGCTGTGTGTGTGCGTCTCACGCCTCTTGCTCAAGGGCCAATGAGCGTCACGTTCGCCCTGCGCCCCGGGGCCTTGCTGGTACGTGACGAAGGTGGAGGGGTCGCGACTCTGGCGGCCAGTCGCTTTGGCGAAGTCTTCAACCCGCTCGCCACTCCCGTCGCGGCTCACAGCGAGAGCATACTCACGGCACTACCCGACCACGCTCCGCAGATCCCTTGGGATCTGCGACTGACCTCGACCTCGCCCGTCTCTCTATGCGGCGTGACTGCCTAACGTCAGACGAATTGCAGGCCTGCACGCTTCACTCCTCACGCACCACCACCCCATCCGAAACCCCACCCAAAAACGGAAACCCCGATTCAAAGGGCGAGACGACCCGGAAGCGGTAGGTCACGGGCCCCGGGAACTTGAAGCGGTAGCTGGCTCGGTAGCGGCCCTGTGCGTTCGTGCGGATCGTGTCGAACTGGATCCATTCGCCGCCTGAAGAGGCCTCGAGGATCAGCTGCTTACCGCCCGCTGGGATCGGGCCGTGTACGACCCCGCTGAAGTAGATGCGCCGTCCGACGCTCGCGACGCGAGGCGCGATGCCGAACGCGATCCCGGGGTGCATCCGCAGCGTGAGCGCCGCCGTGGCGGCCGGGGTGGTGTCGTTCAGGTGGCTGCGGTACGCGAAGCGCAGCGAGCTCGAGGGGATGTCGCGCGGCAGTGTGAGGCTCCATTCGCCGCTTGGCCCGGTGTGGGGGCTGGGCAGGGTCTGTGCATGCGCGCCCGCGTAGGTGGGTGTCTCGGATGCGTCGATCGTGGCGCCCGCGATCGGCTGCCCGGAGGTGGTCGTCAGGCGCCCCGTGACCCGCTCGTTCGCGCCGTAGCGACCGGTCAGCGTGGCGCCGGCCGTGCGCGTCCAATGGGCTGTGAGAGCCGCCTGGTCGGACGCGTTGGCTCCGTTCGCCGGTCCGGGCGACGCGGGAGGGGCGCCGGGCAGGATCTCGCCTGCCGCCGGCGTGCTCGAGATCGGGCTCAGCGGGCTGCTTGGGTTGTCGGTCGTGCCGCCGCCGGTAGTCGTGCCGGTCGTGCTCCCGGTGGTCGTGCTGCTGGTCTGGTCGCCACCATCGCCGACCGTGACGTCGTGGGCATCGACGATCGCCGTGTCGCCTGCGGCGCTGACGACCTTCAGCGCCACTTCGTAAGCGCCGGGGCCGGCCGTCGTCGTGTTCCACCTGATCGAGTCGGAGACTGTCGCCGGGCAGGCAAGGAAGTTCTGGTAGGGGCACTGGGCAGCGTAGTCGTTCTGGGCGACCTGTTCGCCGTCGACGAGCAGATTGACCGCCCGCACCCCCGAATTTGGATCGGACGCCGTGTAGGTCAGAGCCTGCGTCCCCGAAACTGGCCCCGAGCCGGCGAGCCCGCCACCGGTCACATTGCCGCTTGGCAGGCTGTTGTCTTCGAGTGTCAGCTGGGCCCCGAACAGCTGCAGGATCGGGTTCTCACCGCTCCCAAATGTGCACCCGGCGCCCCCGTCGTCGGTCGAGCAGTAGGCATCCAGGGTGAGCTCGGTCGTGGTGACGGAGGCTGAAGCGTGGGGGGAGACGAGCGGTATTCGGCCGGAGCCAAGCTCTGCCAGAACGCGCCGCTCGACGCCGATACAACCGCATACACGTGGGCGCCCGAGATCGACTGGACGGCGGTCCACCAGATCTCCGCTTCGCGAATCGTGATTCCGCTACCCCCCGGCGCCGCGATTTGCACTCCGGCATTGGAGTCATAGGTCAATTCTCCCCCCTGCGGCCCGATGTAGCCGCCGGAGCCAGAGCAGCTGCTCTGAGGAGCCTGGGGACTGCCAAATACCGTCCACGCCCCCGCGTTGCTATTCCCTCCTGGAGCCGATGGGCAGTTGTCGATCACATACGTGCCCGCGCGCGCATTGGCCGCTCCCGCCGCAAGCATGACCAGCGCGGACAAGGCGAAGGCCATCCACGCCCTTCTTGTCCCGGCCGACAGGTTGCCAAAACTCGCAGTTGTCATCGGTATCTCCTCACAACTCCCGCACCGCCACGTCGTCAGAGATCCCCGCAAGGAACGGGAAGTCGGCTTCAAAGGGCGAGACGACCCGGAAGCGATAGGTGACGGGCCCCGGGAACTTGAAGCGGTAGCTCGCGTGGTAGCGCCCCTGGGCGTTGGTGTGGACGGTGTCGAACTGGATCCATTCGCCGCCGGAAGAGGCCTCGAGCACGAGTTGCTTGCCGCCCGGTGGGATCGGTCCGTGCACGATGCCGGTGAAGTGGATGCGCCGTCCGACGCGGGTTACTCGGGGGGCGATCCCGAGCGCGATCCCGGCGTGTACGCGCAGTGTGAGCGTCGCGGTGGCGGCCGGGGTCGTGTCGTTCAGGTGGCTGCGGTAGCCGAAGCGCAGCGAGCTGGACGGCGTGCCGCGGGGCAGCGCGATGCTCCATTCGCCGTTCGGACCCGTGTGCGGGCTGGGAAGGGTCTGTGCGTGCGCGCCCGCGTAGGTGGGTGTCTCGGACGCGTCGATCGTGGCGCCCGCGATCGGCTGGCCGGAGGTGGTCGTCAGACGCCCTTCGACCCGCTCGTTCGTCCCGTAACCGCCGGTCAGGGTGGTGCTGGCGCGGGTCAGCGCCGCGTGGGCCGCGCGGATCCAGTGCGCGGTGAGCACGGCTTGGTCGGAGGCGTTGGCGCCGTTGGGCGCTCCCGGTCCCGGGCTCGGGACGCTCAGGGCGGTGGAGGTCGCGCTCGTCTGGGCGCCCGTCGTGCCGGGCGTGCTCGATGTAGAGGTGTTCGTGCTCGATTCGCTTGACGTGCTCGGCGCAGTGCCTGCCGGTGTCGAGGTGCCGGCCACGGTGATCGTGCCGTCGTAGGCGACCGCTTCTTCGCCCGCGGCGTCCATGATCGTGACCCGCAGATGATGCGCCCCCGGAGCGAGCTTGGCCGTGTCGACCGAGAGGCTGACGTTCTCCTCGGCCGGGCACGGCTGGGGTGAGGCGAACGCCATCGCCGGTTCGCCGGCGGACGCGAGGTCGACGCACGCGCCGCCGTTGGTGTTGGGCGTCTCGTTCACGATCGTCGCGCCGTCGATCTGCAGGGTCGCGCTGTAGACGCCGCCACCGCTGTCCGCCGCGGTGAAGTCGATCGAGTCCGTCCCGCTCAGCGCTCCACCCGCGATCAGCGAGCCCGTCACGTTGCTGACGGTCGGTACGGTCGGGTCGAGGATGGTGAAGCTGCCTCCGCTGATCTGGGCGGTGGCAGTCGGATTCCACGAGCCTGGGCATATGTAGTTGGGTTCGTAGCCGGGATCGCAGAACACGCCGACCTTCACGTCGGACACACCTCTGAGTTCGCTGGCGCCAACAGTCCTGTTGACTTCGCCGTTCCCGAGATTTCGATAATCGTACGTCGGATCGGATTGGCCGGTGTGGTTGACGATCACCTCGCCGAAGCCACTTGTGCACTGCCGCATGCCCGGCCCGCTTTCCTGTTCGACGCACTGCGTCCCGATGGCATGCAAATCCAAGCTATAAGCGAGAATCGTGAGACTCCCGGGGACTTCATATGTCAACGTCTTGCCGTTTTCGCGGTTATAGTTTTCGACTGGATTGGGACCCATCGTCAGCCCAAACGATCCCGCGCCGCCGTTGGCGCAACCTTCCTGGCGCGTGATGTAGTTGCCGCCGAGCGTTGCTTCTTTCCACTCGCCCGCACTCACTGCGGCGCCCGTCGAGTCGTGGCAGGTGAAGGCGGTGAACGTCCCCGCAAACGCTTCCGACGGCGAGGACAGCCCCGTCAACCAAACCCCAAAAACCAAAACCACGCAAACGCCCACGCCAACACTCCGACGCCCACATCCAGCACGCCCACGCCCAGCACGCCCACTCCTCATCACCAAGTCCCACATCTTGCTCACATCCATATGAAGATCGAAATTGCGTCCGTAGAACCCTTCATCCCCTTATACCGACCGCTCCGTCCAAACGGGACAACCATCGCCGCCATCCGGCCCAAATCCATCCAAAAACCCCGCATTTTGCGAGAACTCTGTGCCCGCCCGAGCCGCTCGAACGGTCCCTACCCCAGCTCGATGCCATGCCGGCTCAGCCAGGCGCGCGTGGTTGCGATCAGCTCCGGGAGGGCTCGGCGAAGACGTAGGACCGCGTCGCGCACCTCGCCGGCGTCGACGTCTGGAGAGGCGTGCTCGAGTCGACCCTCCAGCACGTACAGCTCGTTCACGAGCGCCATCTGGGCGTCGCTCAGCCCGCCGTCCGCGTTTACGGCCTCCAAGACCTGCTCGGCGTGAGGGCGCCGATGAGCGAGCAGGCCGATAAGCCGCGATCCCGCGCTCGCCCTGAGGATCTCGACGTAGGCGTTGAGCACCGCCGAGTAGTCGCCGGTGACGAGCATCGTGCGGTTGGCGTCGCGGGGGTCGGCCGAATCGAAGGCGCGCCGCCACTCGGCCGGGTCGAGCTCACCGCCAAAGTCCTCGACCGCGAGCTCGAGGGCCTTGCTGTGCTTGTGGATCGTCTGGCAGTACCTCGCCAGCCTCGCCTGCTCGCCGGCCGGCATGTCCCGATCGTCGCTCTCCGAGGTCTGCTCGCTCATCGGGCTCTCATCGCGTCAACTCGTCGAGCGCGCGACCGGCGGCGGCCATCTGCCGGCGATAATCGCTACGCGCGCGCTCGCCGATCTCATCGCGCCGCTCGCCAAGCGCGCGCCACTGTCCATCTCGATCGACCAGGACACGCCCCTCCTGCAGGGCACAGTGCAGCAGCAGCGGGGCTGTGGACTCGACTCGCTCCAGGCGAGCTATGTCCACTCGGCGGCCGCTGAGGCGTTCGAGCTCGGTCGCCAGCCTGTACCTGTCCGCATGCGAGTTGCGATCCCCGGCGAGCGACACCAGCAGGTCGAGATCCGAGCCGGCGTCCTCATCCCCCCGCGCCAGCGAGCCGTAGAGAACCGCCAGGCGCACACCCTCCTGCGGCTCCAACGCTTCGCGTAACACGTCCACCAACGGAATGCCACCGTCCATATGGGCCGAGGCTACTACGACCGGCTGCCACGGACAGGACTCAGCCGAGCGCCCACAGCAGATGCTCGCTCCACAGCAGATGCTGCTCTTATTGACGATTTTCTCGCGAAACATGCTGCCCTTATTGGTTGGTAGCCACCAATACAGGCAGCATCTTGCGCCCACGTCGGGCATTGAAACTCGTACGGCTCGCATAGTTCGACTGGCTTCCACAGTGCCCACGATTGGGATACGATCCGGCTGCGATGGCGCCAGCGCGTAAGGGGGATCTCACGGCGAAGATGGCGATCTTAGGATTGCTGGTGCAGCGGGCAGACACGATCAACGGCATCAAGACACGTTTGGCCGAGCGCTTTCCGGGCGCGAGCTGGTCGCGGTCGATCGCCTACGGCGCGGTGGCGAGCCTGGCGGACGAGGGCTGCGTGCGGGTCGCGGCCGCGGGCGCCGAGCGCGGATACGAGCTGTATGAGGCGACGTCAGCGGGGGTCGGCTCGTTCAGGACGTGGCTGGGCGAGTTCTCCGAAGATCCCCCCGTGCTGCGCGACGCGTTGCGGGCCAAGCTCGAGTACGTCGCCGGCCAGGATGACCTGCTGGCCGTGCTCGAGGCGATGCGCGAGCAGGAGGACGCCTGCTTCGAAGCCAGCGAGGCCGCCAAAGTGCGGCTGCGACGGGCGCTGCGCCGGGGCGAGCTGGGCCTGGCGCCCGGCGAGCGTGGCTTCGGGCGTGGCGAGCGGATCACGGCGCCCGGCGGGCAGGGCGCCCCCGTGCGGGGCGCGGACTGGGAGAGCCGGCTGCGTCACGCGCTGATGGAGGACGAGGCGATGCTGTGGCACTACATGGGCCGGCGGCTGCAGCGCCTGCGCCAGAGCCTGCAAGACGCCGACGAGCAGTTCGAGCCGCCCGGCGGGGGTTGACGACATGGCCGCACAGGGCCGACGAGGAGTCTGAGACGAGATGGCCGGAGCGGGTCGACGAGGAGCTGAAGACGACATGGCCGTAGAGGGCTGATCGGGAGCCGAGGATGGGTGCGGAGAGGGTCGAGGATGCCTGCTGAGCTGCTGGCGCTGTCGGGGGTCTGCAAGAGCTACCGCCGGGGCGATCGCAGCCTGCGGGTGCTCATCGACGTGCAGCTGAGCGTGCGCGAGCGGGAGATCGTCGCCGTCGTCGGCGGGCGCGACGCGGGCAAGACCACGCTGCTGCAGATCGCCGCCGGCCTGCTACGGCCCGACCGCGGCGAGGTGCGGCTGGCCGGCGTGGAGCTGACGCGCTGCTCGGACGCCGAGCGCGCCGGGCTGCTGGGTCGCGAGCTCGCGTGGGTGCACCGCGAGGGGGTGGGCCTGGACTGCAGGATGCTCGACTACATCGCGCTGTCGCTGCTGACGAGCGGGCGGCGCGGGCGGCGCGAGGCCGAGCGGCTGGCGATGGCCGCGCTGGAGCGGGTCGGGGCCGAGGACTGCGCCGGGCTGCGGTGGGGCGACCTGTCCAACTGGGAGCGGGCGCTGGTCGGGTTTGCGCGGGGGATCGCGCGAGCGCCGCGGCTGTTGATCGTCGACGACGTGATCGACGGGTTCGGCATGGGCCGCACGCGCCAGGCCGGCGAGCTGTTGCTGTCGTTCGTCGAGGATCCGGGGTGCGGCGTGCTGATGAGCGCCTCGGACCTGGAGGCGGCGCTGGTCGCCGAGCGGGTGTGGTGCTTTGAGCAGGGCAGGCTGAGGTTGACCTCCGACGAAGCCAGCGGCGACGCCGAGGTCATCGATCTCTACGACGGCGCGCGTCGCCGGCGCGGCGCCGGTGGATCGGTGTAGCGTGCTCGAGCTGCGCGATCTGCACAAGCGCTACCGCGTCGGCGGCGGAGAGCCGATCCACGCGGTCGACGGGGTCTCGCTGACGGTCGGCGCCGGGGAGTTCGTCGCGCTCTACGGGCCCAGCGGATCGGGCAAGACCACGCTGCTCGAGCTCGTGGCCGCGGTGCGCCGGCCCGACAGCGGCACGGTGCTGGTGGACGGTCGCGACATCTTCGCGATGTCCGAGCGCGAGCGCGACGACTATCGCCTGCGGCGGCTGGGAATCGTCGGTCAGCCCCAGCACCTGATCCCGGGCGCGCACGCGATCGAGAACGCCTCGCTGAAGCTGCTCTTGACCAGCGCGCGCACGGCCGCGCGCGACATCGAGCCGCTGCTTGAGCGTCTCGGCCTGGGCGAGCGCCTGCGCCACCGCACCGAGCAGCTCTCGATGGGCGAGCGCCAACGGGTGATGCTGGCCCGCGCATTGGCGCTCGATCCACCGCTCGTGCTCGCGGACGAGCCGACCGGCAACCTCGACTCCCACCGCACCGCGCAGGTGCTCGAGCTGCTGCGCGAGATCTGCGCCGAACGCTCCAGCACCGTCCTCTTGGCCACTCACGATCCGCAGGCGGCGCTGTTCGCGGACCGCGTCTGCGAGCTGCACGACGGGCGCCTGCGCGAGCACCCGCTGCGGGAGGCGGCGGGCGATCCCATGGCCGCAGAGTCGGCGCCGGGCGATCCCACGACCCGCGAGCCGGCGCTCGGGCAGGAGCCGGTGCCCGGGCAGGGGCCGATGTCCACGCAGGAGCCGCGGGAGCCCGTGCGGGGATGAGCCTCTCCGGCATTCTGTATCTGTTCCGCGCGCGGCTGCGGGCGCGGGTCCTGCTGGTGCAGGAGGGGTTTGCGCTGTTCGGGATCGCGATCGGAGTGGCGTTGCTGTTCGCCAGCCACGTCGCAAGCACGAGCCTCTCGGGCTCGGTGGCGCAGCTCGACAAGCAGGTCGTCGGCGGCGCGCAGTTTCAACTCGACGCCAGAGGTCCGGATGGCTTTGACGAACGGCTGCTCGGGCGGGTCAGGGCCGTGCCGGACGTGCGGGCCGCGCTGCCGGTGCTAGAGCAGGAGGCGAACGTGATCGGGCCGGGCGGGCAGGCGTCGGTCGACCTGGTCAGCCTCGACCCGCGCTTCGCCGACGCAGGTGGGCCACTGTTGCAACATTTCTCAGCCCTGCCGCTCACGCTGCTGAACGCGATCGCGCTGCCGGCTCCAGTTGCGCATGCGATCGGCGCCGGTTCGCTGCAGCAAATCAAGCTGCAGGTCGGCGACCGGATGGTGAGCACCCTGCTCGGCGCGGCGCTCGGGCAGGGCGAAGCCGGAGGCACGATCAACAGCCCCATTGCCATCGCTTCGGTCCGCTACGCGCAGCATTTGACCGGGATGCACGGCAGGATCACGCGCATCTTCGTCCGCTCCGAGCCCGGACGGGAACGCCAGGTCGGGGCGGCGCTCACGGGGCTCGCACGGGCGAACAGACTGAACCTCGAGCCCGGCGATTACGACTCGCGGCTGTTTGCGGTGGCGATCGCCCCGCAGAGCAAAAGCGAGGATCTGTTTTCCGCGATCAGCGCGCTCGTCGGTTTCATGTTCGCGCTCAACGCGATGCTGATCACGGTGCCCGCCCGTCGGCGGCTGATCGAAGAGGTCCGGCTGCAGGGGGCCACCCGGGCGATGCTCATTCAGATCCTGCTGTTCGACGCGCTCGTGCTCGGGGTGCTGGCGTGCGCAATCGGCCTGGCGCTCGGCGAGTTCTTGTCGGTCGCCGTGTTTCGCTCCGCGCCCGGTTACCTGTCGTTTGCGTTCCCCGTCGGCAATGACCGGATCGTGACGTGGCAGAGTGTCGCGCTGGCCATCGGCGCGGGCATGGCCGCCGCGTTCGCGGGGGTGTTGTGGCCGCTACGGCACGTGTTGTCGCGCGCTACACGGAGCGAGGACGTAACGACTGGCAATCGCCCGAAGTTGGCAACCGTGCGAGTCGCCATTGGGGGGCTCTGCCTTGCCTTTACGATGGTCCTCTCTGTGGCCGGTACCCAGGGAGCGGTCGTGGGCAACCTCGCGCTGGTCGTGGCGCTCGTATGCCTGCTGCCGTCGCTGTTCGACGGGCTCGTGAGGCTGTTTGAGATCGCCCAGCGCCCTTTCAATGGTGTGGCCAGCGCGCTTGCGGTCATCGAGCTGCAAACGCCGCAGACCCGCGTGCGTTCATTGGCGATCGCCACGACAGCGGCGATCGCGGTCTTTGGCACGGTCGAGTTTCAGGGCATACAGCGCAACCTCACAAACGGCCTGCAGACGGCCGTGCACGGTATCGACTCGAGCGCCGCCGTGTGGGTCATCCCCCGCGGTGAAGCCGACGCGTTCGACACGATCTCATTCCAGAATGCGCGCTCGCGGGCTCTGGCGCGCTTGTCCGGTGTCGCGGCCGTTGGGCTCTACCGGGGCAGTTTTCTCAATTGGGCGGCGCATCGCATTTGGGTCTTGGCGCCTCCTGCAAGCGTCTCACAACCGATACCGCCGGACCAGATCGTCAGCGGCAATCCCACCTTGGCCACGATACGAGTGCGTAGTGGGGGTTGGGTGGTGGTCTCACAAGAACTGGCCGCCGAACATCATCTGCACGTAGGTCAGACCGTCGCACTGCCAACCCCGCGGTCGATCGCGTTGCGTGTGGCGGCCATCAGCAACAACTTGGGCTGGTCCTCGGGGGCGATCATCATGAGCGCCGACGATTACGCGCGAGCGTGGGGGAGCGGCGATCCGAGCGCATACGCAATTCAGGCTCAGCCCGGCGTTTCGAGCGCCTACCTGCGATCTGAGGTGCGGCGCGCATTGGGCTCAGGGACGGGACTGGTGGCCGAAACGGCGGCCGAACGACAGCGCTATCACTATGCGCTGGCCGCCCAGGGCCTGTCGCGGCTGAGCCAGATCAGATTGCTCGTGCTGATCGCTGCGGTGCTCGCCGTGTCAGCTGCGATGGGCTCGATGGTCTGGCAGCGGCGCAACCTGATCGCTTTCATGAAGGTCGACGGCTATCGTCGCGGCGTGCTGTGGCGTTGGCTGCTGTGCGAGAGCACGGTGCTGCTTGTGGCTGGCTGCTCGATCGGCGCGGTGTTCGGCTCCTACAGTGAGTATCTGGGGAGTCGCTTTCTTGCGAGTGTCACCGGCTTTCCTGTCGTCCTTCAGGTACAGGTGCCGTTGGCGGTCTCCAGCTTCGTACTGGTCAGTCTCATCGCCGTAGCCGTCACCGCGATACCGGGATATCTCGTGGCGCGCGTCTCGCCCAGGGCTGTCAGCCCGGCGTACTGACCATCCGCGCGGCTCAACGTGCCGCTCTCACCGCGACAACTTGGCGTCATCGCTCGTGGGGCTGCACGCGAGCTGGTCTGGGGACTGCCCGCCGTTGCGCACGAGGTGAGAGCTTGGCGAGCACGTGCGTTTCAGATTCCCGACCTCGCGATCCGCGAAGACGCGCTGAGCTCGCTCGAGCGCAAGCGCGGGCACACCGATGGCGCCGCGCTGTTCTGGACCATCCCGCACGCACGCAATCGCCGGCTGCTGAGTGTGCTCGTCGCCTACGAGATTCTGTGGGACTTTCTCGACAGCGTCAGCGAGCGCGGTGCGGCGGCGGGGCAGGTCAACGGCCGGCAACTGCACTTGGCGCTGATCGACGCGCTCGACCCTGACCGTCCAATCGCCGACTACTACCGCTATTACCCGTGGCGGGAGAACGATTCTTCGTGGCGTGAGGACGGCGGCTACCTGCGGGCGCTGGTCGAGGCCTGCCGCGAGAATTGCGCGGAGCTCCCCTCATACGAACAGGTCCGCCCAACGCTCGTCGCAGATGCGACTCGGGCGCAGGTGCTTGCCGTCAACCACGAGCTCGATCCCGTCCGACGGGATACGAACTTACGCGAATGGGCCGCCAGCGAACGCTGCGAGGATCCTGACGTTCACTGGTGTGAGATTCCGGGAGCGGCCAGCGCGTCGCCGACGGTCCATGCGCTTCTCGCCCTTGCGGCCGAGCCGGGCTGCACTACCACCGATGTTGAGCGAGTCCGGAATGTCTACTACCCATGGGTTTCGGCGGCAACCACGATGCTCGACAGCTATGTAGATCAGGTCGAGGATGCCGCCAACGGCGATCACATTTACATATCTCACTACGAGACGCCACAGCTGGCCCAGCAGCGTATATGCCATCTCATTCAGCGCAGCCTGTCAGAGGCGCTCACCCTGCCTGACGGTGAGCGACACGCGCTGATCGCAGCGGGGATGGTTGCGATGTACCTGTCCAAGGACAGCGCGCGTACCGGCGAGATGCGCGCCACGACCGCGAGCTTCGTAAACGCTGGCGGCTCGCTCACCAAGACCCTGCTCCCAATCCTGAGGCTATGGCGCATCGCCTATGCCCAGCGCTCCGCCTAGTTCATAATCAATAAATGAAATAATCAATATAGGAGAGAAAATGCGGCTCACCAACAATCCGTTTCACCCGGACGATCGCAAGCGGGCGCTTCCCCTTGGTGCCCGCAGACCGTCGGTATCGGACACTCTTGCCTGCAAATTTTGGGCCTTTGACTACGTCGAAAAACGCCGGGCCAGACTCGGCGGCCGATTCACCGTCCACCCGCTCGACATGTCGCCGTTGGTGTTTCTCTCCAGTCCGCTAGACATCCGCTCAATCGCGACGGCGTCGCCCGACATTTTGCACTCGGGGGGCGGCGGCGCCCTCATGGCGCCAGTGTTTGGGGAGAGCTCGTTCGCGCTGCGCGACAGGGACGAGCACGCGAGTGTGCGCGAGGCGATCACGCCGATGTTTCACGGCCGTACGCTGAAGGGGCATGCCGGCACGATCGCTGAGATCGTCGAACGCGAGGTCGAATCGTGGCCGGCCGATGACGCCGTCTCGCTCAGTCCGCATCTTGACCGCTTGACGCTGCTGGTGATGCTGAGGGTCGCGATCGCAAGCCCGGCCGCGGGGCGGTCCGAACGGCTGTACGAGACGCTTTGTCAGCGGATGCTGGACATGCTGTCGGTGATGGCGACGCCGCTGCTGCAGGAGCCGCGACTGCGCTGTCTGCCAGGGTGGCGCCGGAGGTGGCGGAGGTTCTTGCGCCAGCGCGATGAAGTGGACGAGATCGTCTACGGGCTCATCTCGCAACGGCGCGACGATTGCGGTTCCGGGGACCAACTCGACCTAGTCGGCAGGCTCATCGCCGCGCGCAACCCAGATGACACACCGCTGTCAGACAAACAGGTGCGTGACAACCTCATCTCGACCGTTGTCGCCGGACACGAGACGACTTCCGCGACGCTCGCGTGGACGTTCCAATTGCTGGCCCACCATCCGGCGGTTCAGGACCGGCTGATCGAGGAGATGGGCGAGGGATTGGACGACATCTACCTGAGCTCCGTGATCCAGGAGGCCCTGCGGCACAAGCCCACGTTTCTGTTCCTGCCGCCGCGCGTGGTCCTGCGGCCGACCGAGATCGGGGGTTGGAGCTACCGTCCTCCGGTGCAGTTGCTGGGGTGCACGTATCTGCTGCACCACGATCCGGAGCTGTATGTAGAACCTCATGCCTTCACACCCGAGCGGTTCCTTCAGGGGCCGCTCCAGCCCGGCACGTTTCTGCCGTGGGGGCTGGGGCGCAAGCGCTGTCCGGGCCGGCAGCTCGCATTGATGGAGATCCGGGAGGTGCTGCGGCAGGCGCTGTCCAGGTGGCGGGTGCTGCCGGCGAGCCCTCGCATCGAGCGTCCCCGGTGGCGAACGGTGGTGCTCGCGCCGCACGCTGGGTCCAAGGTCATTCTGCGCCCGCGCTTCTCGTCGCGACTCGTCTCGTCCACGCCGGGCGGTTGCCCTTTCAATTCAGAACATTCTGGGTCAATTTAGAACCTTTTCTGGTCTCGATTGAAGCGTTTATATCTGGAATTGACCGGTTGACTTGACAGACCGCCGGTATGTGCCCAACATGATGTCGATGCTCGAAGATCGGGATACGCCGCCGTCGCTCGATACGCCGTCGCTCGATACGCCACCGTCGTTCGAGCAGGGCATTTTGAGCGCGATCGAGCGCTGCGATCCCGAGGACCTCCCAGCGATGCTCGACATCGTCGGCCAGGCCGAGCTGCGGTGCCTGGCGGAAGTCAGCAGCCTCCACCGTCGCCGGCGCGAGGAGCGGGCCGGCATGGACAGTCCCGTCGGCACCCGTCTGAGCGTCATCGTCCACTCCGAGCTCTCCAGCCGCTGGGGCCAGCGACTCACCTGGCTGCGCGACGTGCGCCGCTACCTGCAGGACGAGCTGCGCCGGGAAGGGGCCGTGGCCTAAAACATCTCGGCGGTGCGGACGAGCAGCACGCCCTCGCGCTCGGCGCGCCAGCCTGAATGCTACTGCACGAAACAGTACTCTACGAAATAGTATTTTATGGAGTAGCAAAGGGGTTGGTCTGCCCATCGCTCCGCGCCCTATCCTGGGGGCCGCATGCCCAAGGTCATCGTCACCGGCTCAGGCGGGCTGATCGGCTCGGAGTCGGTCGCGCACTTCGTGCAGGCCGGTTTTGAGGCGATCGGGATCGAGAACGACATGCGGTCCCGCTTCTTCGGTCCCTCCGCCTCCACCGCTCCCACGACCGCCGCGCTTTGCGAGCGCTTCCCGGCGGAGTTTCGCTCGCTGCACCTCGACATCCGCGACGCCGAGGGCGTCGATCGCGTCTTCGCCGAGCACGCCCACTCGCTCGAGCTCGTGATCCACACCGCCGCCCAGCCCTCTCACGATTGGGCCGCGCGCGACCCGCACACCGACTTCGCCGTCAACGCCACCGGCACGCTCAACCTGCTCGAGTCCGCCCGCCGCCACGCGCCGGGCGCCACGTTCATCTTCTGCTCGACCAACAAGGTCTACGGCGATCTGCCCAACTCCCTGCCTCTCTTTGAGCTGCCCACGCGCCTGGAGCTGCCCGAGGATCACCGCTACCACCGCGGGATCGACACCTCGATGTCGATCGACCGCTCAACCCACTCCCTCTTCGGGGTCTCCAAGACCGCCGCGGACCTGCTCGTGCAGGAGTACGGCCGCTACTTTCACATGCCCACCGTCTGCTTTCGCGGCGGCTGCCTCACCGGGCCCAACCACGCGGGCGCGCAGCTGCACGGCTTCCTCTCCTACCTGATGCGCTGCACGATGACCGGCGAGCCCTACACCGTATTTGGCTACGGCGGCCGGCAGGTGCGCGACAACATCCACGCCTCCGACCTCGTCGCCGCCTTCGCCGCCTTCCACCGCTCCCCCCGCGCCGGCGCCGTCTACAACATCGGCGGCGGGCGTTTCTCCAACTGCTCGATGCTCGAGGCGATCGACCTCTGCCAGGACATCTCCGGGCACGAGCTCTCCTACACCCTCGCCGACACCCCCCGCGTCGGCGATCACCGCTGGTGGATCTCAGACCTCGCTCCCTTTCGCGGCGACTACCCCGACTGGGAGATCGCCCACGACATCCCTTCCATCCTGCGCGAGATCCACGACCGCAACGCCGAGCGCTGGCTCGCTCCGACGGCCTCCTGAGGCCCCTACCCCCCGTACACGAACGGCAGCTCGTCCGCGACCTCGCTCAGGCGCGGCGCCGCTTCATCGCGTTCGGAGACGATCAGCTCGCCCAGCGGCAGCGGCCACTCGATCCCAATTTCGGGGTCGTTCCAGGCGATGCCCCGCTCGACCGCGGGGTCGTAGTACGCCGTCTGCTTGTAGATCACATCCGCCACCTCGCTCAGCACGCAGAACCCGTGCGCGAACCCGACCGGCACGTACAGCTCGCGCAACCCATCCCCGTCGAGCTCCACCGCCTCCCACCGCCCGTACGTCGGCGAGCCCGTGCGCAGATCGACGTTGACATCCACGATCCGCCCTCTCGCGCAGCGCACGAGCTTGGCCACCCCCTTGCCGATGTGGAAGTGCATCCCCCTGACGACGCCGTACGCCGAGCGCGAGTGGTTGTCCTGCACGAACTCCTCGCCCGCCGGCACGCCCATCTCCTCGTGCCAGCTGCGGCGGTAGGTCTCGCTGAAAAACCCCCGCTCATCGCCGTTTACGGCGGGCTCGACGATCTTCAGTCCGGGTATCTTGCAGGCGATCGCGCGCATCGGCGCGCAAGGCTACCTGCTCGCCCGCGACGCGGCGCTCCACTCCCAACACCGCAGCTCGCATCTCTCGCCGCCCTGCACGGCCACCGCGGCGATCGCGCCCGCCCCGGCCTCCACCTCCGCGGTCCACAGCTCCGCGCCCTGCGCCCTTGCCCGCGCCCCCCCGATACCGATCCCCAGGCACTTGACCCTCGCCTCATACCTCGTCCACGCGCGCAGGAACTCGATCCTTCGCTCCATCCCGTCCATCCTCTCCAGCCGCTCAGCCTGCTCGGGCTGAAGCATCCGCCGCGCGATCGCGACCTCGTCGATCTGACCACCTCGACCTCTGCCGATCGCCTCCACGTCGATCCCCACCTCCCTGCCCTTGCTCACCGCCACGAGCGTCACGTCCTCGGAGTGGCTCAGGTTGAAGCGCACGTCACCCGTGCCTGGAGCGCCCCCGTGTGCACCGGCCAGGCGAGGCTTGCCACCGGTCCCTTGCTCGATCAGCAACTCGCTCGGCTCCCGTTCGGTGTACCGGCCCAACACGTCGAGCAGCATCTCGCGCGCGCGGTCCTGTCCCACCGCTCCTCGCCACACGTCGATCGTGCCCTTCCGCGCCCTTGGCCCTGGCGGCGGCTCGCTCCACTCGGTGGCGCTCACGAGGTCCATCGCTCGCATTATCGGCTGGCCCGGCGTCCGCCGGTTTCTCGCGCCTGTCGGCGTCCCTTCATGTCGGCGCTGCGCGCCCCGTCGGCGTCCCCGCGCGCGGGAGTTGGCAGACTTCAGGACGATGGGCACCGCTCTAGAGCGCTGGCGCGAGCGCACCAACGGCTACACGCTCACCCCCGGCCAGTTCCTGATCCTGGCCTATCTCGCGCTCGGCGCGCTCACCCTGATCGTGCTCACCGGCGCGGCCGTGCGCCTCACGGGCTCGGGTCTGGGCTGCCCGACGTGGCCGAAGTGCTACGGCAACGTCTACCCGCCTCTGCGCACGCACGCGATCATCGAGTTCTCCAACCGCGTCGTCACCGTGCCCGTCTGCATCGCCGCGGGCCTGGCGTGGCTCGGCGCGCTGCGCCGCCGCCCCTACCGGCGCGATCTGATGTGGCTCGGCGCGCTTTTGCCCGCCGGCGTGATCGCCCAGGCTGTGCTCGGCGGGCTCACCGTGCGCGGCCAACTCGACTACGGCTGGGTGATGGCCCACTTTGCGCTCTCGATGCTGATCCTCGTGGCCGCCACCCTCCTTGCCTGGCGCGCGCGCACCGCGCCGGACTACGGGCCCGGGCTCGCGCGGGCCGGCGGTGGACACCAGCCGCCGACCGATCGCGCGCTCGTGTGGTGGGTGCGCGGGCTGGTCGCGATGGGCGCGATCACGATCTTCGCCGGCACCGCCGCGACCGCCGCCGGTCCGCACGCTGGGGGCGAACCGGGACAACGCATCAATCGCCTGGACTTCGACGGGCGCGGCACGATGGACTTCGTCATCCACCGCCACGCCGAGATCGCGTTCGTGTTCGCGCTGCTGGCGGTGCTCGTGTGGTGGCTGGCCCAGCGCCGGCAGGCTTCCGAGACGCTGCGCTACACGCTCACTTGGCTGTGCATCCTGCTCGCGCTGCAGGGCGTCGTCGGCATGACCCAGTACGAGCTCGAACTGCCGACCGAGCTCGTCTGGCTGCACGTCGCGCTGGCCAGCATCACATGGGTTACGACGCTGTGGGCGGCTTGCGCGGCCGGGCGCCTTTTGCCGCGCCAAGCGCCGCTACAGGCGCCGCGCGAGGCGCCCGTGTATGAGCCCGGGACGGCTCAGACCCCGCGGGAGGCTCCCCTGCGGGCGTCGTTCGAGTCCCCGCGGGAGGCGTCGCTGCAGAGCCCCGGAAGCGCCGTTTCCGCCTCCCAGACGACGCAAACGGGCGCCGCCCCCGAGCTCATTCCCGGAAATTAGGGGTTCTATTTGCCCCGGATCGCCCGTTTTATCGCTACGTCGTCCTCTCCAGCGGTTAGCCTGCGATCAGCAATGAGACCCGAGAAGGGAGTGCCATGACCAAGAACGAGCTAGCCGACAAGGTCGCGGGAAAGACCGGTATGGCCGCGAGCCATGCGCGCGATGCCCTCGAGGCCGCGATCGAGACGATCACCGATGAGCTGGCCGCTGGGGGTGAGGTCGCGCTTGCCGGCTTCGGCAAGTTCAGCGTCAGCCACCGCGCGGCTCGCCAGGGGCGTAACCCCGCCACCGGCGAGACGATCAACATCGCCGCCAGCAACGGGGCGAAGTTCTCGGCGGCGAGCGCACTGAAGAAGCGCCTGAACCCGTAGGAGCAGATGGCATACGAGCGGCAGGCGCGTCGTGAGGCTCGTCGCAGAGAGCTGGCGCGCCGTCGCCGCCGTACCCTCGCTGGCCTGAGCCTGGCGCTCGTCGCCGCGGCTATGGTTGCGGCCGTGCTGCTGAGCTCGGGCGGTGGCTCGCCTGCCTCGACGACCTCGGCTCGCTCAGGCGGGAGCTCGGGCGGGTCCGCCGGCAGTTCCTCTGGGGGCGCGAACGGCGCGGGCGGTCGTGCGGGCGCCGGCTCCGGCGCGGGCGGGAGCACGGGTGCGCACCACTCGACCGCGCAGGCGCTCGGGCCGGCGACCGGCGTTCCCGGCACGGAGTCGGCGCCGATCCTGATGTACCACGTGATCAACCCGCCGCCCGCGGGCGCCCCGTTTCCGGGGCTGTACGTCTCATCGAGCGAATTCGCCGCCCAGATGCAGGCCCTGGCCGGCGCCGGCTACCACGCCGTCACGCTCGATCAGCTGTGGGCCTACTGGCGCCACGGCGCACGCCTGCCGGCGGGCAAACCGGTCGTGATCACCTTCGACAACGGCTACCAGTCGCAGTACACCAACGCCCTACCAGTCCTGCGGCGCCTCGGCTGGGTCGCGGATGAGAACCTGCAGCTCTCGGGGCTACCGCCCTCCCAGGGCGGTCTCTCTCAGGCCCAGGTCCGTGGCCTGGTCGCCGCGGGATGGGAGCTCGACACCCAGGGCTACAGCCACGCCGACCTCATCACCCTCGGCCCCTCCGAACTGGCCTTCCAGGTCGCCGCCGCCCGCCGTACGATCCAGCAGCGCTACGGCGTCCCGGCCAACTGGTTCTGCTACCCCTCCGGCCACTACAACCCCACGGTCGTAGCGGAGGTCCGCGCCGCCGGCTACACCGGCTCGACCACGGTCGTCCCCGGCTGGGCGACCCCGTCGAGCGAACCGTATCGCCTACCCCGCCTGCGCGTGCTCGGCGGCACCACGCCCGAAGCGCTGCTCAGCGAGATGGTCTCGATCCGCTCGGACCCGGCCCCGCCGGAATCCTACTCAGGCTGATCAACCACAACCTGTGTTGTTGCCGCACGAGCTACAGGTGTAACAGCTGCCCGTCCGCTGCATCATGCCCCCGCACTGGCTGCACGCCGGGCCGAGGTCGAGGCCCTGCATACGGGCGGGAACCACGGGCGGGGTGTCGGTCATGGCGGCCGCGGCCGGCTTGACGCCGTCGGTGGCGGCTGTCGCGCTCGGACCGGCGGGCGCGTTGCTCGGTCCGGCGGTGTCGGAGGCGATCGCCGACTGCGCGGCGTCCTGGGCGGCTTTGCGGGCGCGCACCTCGGGGGTGAGGATGCCGAGCTCATCCTGAGCGTCGGTGTCGAGGAACCGCGAGGCCAGCCAGCGCATGATGTAGTCGGGCATCGACTTGGCGAACGGGATCTCCGGGTTGGAGGTGATCCCCTCGGGGTCGAAGCGCATGTAGCAGAACTTCTGCACCAGCGTCTCCAGCGGCACGCCGTATTGCAGCGAGATCGAGATCGCCGTCGCGAACGAGTTCATCATCCCGCGCAGCGTCGAGCCCTCCTTGCCGATGTCGGTCAGGAAGATCTCGCCGACGCTGCCGTCCTCGTACATCCCCGCCGTGATGTACCCCTCGTGCCCGCCGATCGAGAACTTGTGCGTGATCGACTGGCGCTCGCGCGGCATGCGCTTGCGGCGCGGGCCGGCCTCGGCCAGGGCCTTGGTGACGGCCTCATCCACGAGGGCATCGACGTCCGGGGCGGGCGTGGCGGGCTCGTCCTTCTGCGCATCGGTACGGAGCGCCTGCGCGGTCTTCGACCCGTCACGGTAGATCGCCAGCGCCTTGACGCCCAGCCGCCACGCCTGCGTGTAGGCGTCGGCGATGTCCTCCACGGTCGACTCCTGCGGCAGGTTCACGGTCTTTGAGATCGCGCCGGATATGAACGGCTGCACCGCGCCCATCATCTTGATGTGGCCCATGTGCGAGATCGCCCGGGCGCCCACCGCCACGTCGAACACCGGCAGGTGCTCCGCGGCCAGGCCGGGCGCGCCGACGATCGTGCCGTGCTCTGCCAGGTGCGCCTCGATCTGCTCGATCTGTTGCTCTGAGTAGCCGAGCGTCTGCAACGCCAGCGGCACCGTTTTGTTGACGATCGTCATCTGCCCGCCGCCGACCAGCTCCTTGAACTTCACGAGCGAGAAGTCGGGCTCCACGCCGGTCGTGTCGCAATCCATCAGGAAGCTGATCGTCCCGGTCGGAGCGAGCACGGTCGCCTGCGCGTTGCGATACCCGTGGCGCTCGCCCAGCTGCACCGCCTCATCCCACGAGCGCCGCGCCGCCGCGAGCAGCTCCGTGTCCGCGCACTGCTCGTCCTCGATCGCGAGCGCGGCGTCGCGGTGCATCTCCATCACATGGTTGTGCTCTGAACGGTTCTCCGCGTAGCGCTCATACGGACCGAGCGCGCCGGCGATGCGCGCGGACTCGCGATACGCGCGCCCGGTCATCAGTGCGGTGATCGCCGCCGCCGTTCCTCGGCCCTCGTCGGAGTCATAGGGCACGCCGTCGGCCATCAGGTAGGCGCCGAGATTGGCGTAGCCGAGGCCGAGCTGGCGAAACGCGCGCGCGTTTGAGCCGATCTCCTCGGTCGGGTAGCTCGAGGGCGAGACCACGATCTCCTGCGCCAGCAACACGACGTCCACGGCGTGCTCGAACGCCTCGACGTCGAGTGTGCCGTCGGCGCGACGGAACTTCATCAGGTTCAGCGACGCCAGGTTGCAGGCGGAGTCATCGACGTGCATGTACTCGCTGCACGGGTTGGAAGCGTTGATGCGCCCACTGACCGGGCAGGTGTGCCAGTCGTTGATCGTCGTGTCGTACTGCACGCCCGGATCGGCGCAGCGCCAGGCCGCCTCGGCGATCTCGCGCATCAGCTCGCGCGCGGGGATCGGCTCGCCCACCGGCTCGCCGCTGGTGCGCGCGGTCAGTCGCCACTCGCGGTCCTCCTCGACGGCCTTCATGAACTCGTCGGTGACTCTGACCGAGTTGTTCGCGTTCTGGTACTGGATCGAGTAGAAGCCCTCGCCGTCGATCGACATGTCAAAGCCCGCGTCGCGCAGCGCCTGGGCCTTGTCCTCCTCTTTGGCCTTGCACCAGATGAACTCTTTGATGTCGGGGTGATCGACGTTCAGCACGACCATCTTCGCCGCCCGCCGGGTCTTGCCCCCCGACTTGATCGTGCCCGCCCAGGAATCGGCGCCGCGCATGAACGAGACCGGCCCGGACGCGGTGCCGCCCTTGGCCAGGTGCTCCATCGAGCCACGGATGTTCGACAGGTTGATGCCCGACCCCGACCCGCCGCGGAAGATCATCCCCTCCTTGGTGTTCCATTCGAGGATCGACTCCATCGTGTCCTTGACCGACAGGATGAAGCAGGCGCTGCACTGCGGGCTCTCCTCGAAGCCGACGTTGAACCACACCGGCGAGTTGAACGCCGCCATCTGGTGCAGCAGGATGTGGGTCAGCTCGGCCTCGAACGTATCGCCGTCCTGCACGGTTGCGAAGTAGCCGCGCTCGCGGCCCCAGCCCGCGATCGTGCCCGCCACGCGGCCGATCATCTGCTTGACCGAGCGCTCGCGCGCGGGATGTCCGAGCTGTCCACGGAAGTACTTCTGGGCGACGATGTTGGTGGCGTTCTGCGACCAGCTCTTGGGGAACTCGACGTCGCGCTGCTCGAACGCGACACGCTCGCCATGGCCGATGCGGGCATCGCGGATCTCCCACTCGACGGCGTCGAACGGGTGGGTCTCCGGCGTGGTGAACAAGCGCTCGATCGTCAGTCCGGCGCCGGGGGTTGCGAGCGTGTCGTGGGGGATGGGCGTAGAGGGGGTAGAGGTGTTCATCGGCCTGCTCCTTGTCTGCTGGGGCCGATCATCGTCCCGCTCGGTTCGGACGGAAAAGGCGGGCGCGGCACCCTCCATTTTAGAAGCCCGCAACGTGCGTCCAAACAGACCCGCAACGTGCGCAAAACGGCTCGCGAACGGCTATCGCCCGAGCCGCGCCCAGTCGAGGAATTCAGCCCAGGTGGCCGACGTGCGGTACCCCGCCTCGGCCATCGCGTGGCGCAGCGACAGCAGCCAGCGGGGTTCGTACGCGCGCGAGCGCGCGAGCGTCCAGGCGCCGGCCGCGACCAGCAGCACGATCGCGATCGCCAGCAGCACGATCGCGGTGCCCGACACCTGTTCGCTCGAACCGCTTGAACGCGCGGGCGCGCCCGCGCGCGCGTTTGCGGTCGTTTGAGTGAGCGCGTTGAGGGTCGCGCCGGAGGTGGTTGTCGCGGTGGGGGTGGTTGTCGCAGCCGGCGTCGTCGTCGCGGCGGGCGTCCTCGTCCTGGCCGGGGTGGTTGTCGCAGCCGGCACGGTCGTCGCGGCTGGAGTGGTGGCCGCGAGGCGAGTGGCGGGCGGCGGCGATGTCGGTCTGAGCGCGACGGTCGACACGGGCAAGCTCATAGCAGATCCTCGATCGCCCCGAGCGCGTCGGCCAGCACCCGTGCGGGCTCGAGTGCGGCGTCGATCACGCGTACGCGCGCGGGCTCGGCGGCGGCCAGCTCGTCGTAGGCGGCGGCGATACGCGCAAAGAACGCTTCGTCCTCGCGCTCCAGCCGGTCGGGCTCGCCTGCCCGTGCGTGCTGACGGGCACGGCCCGCGGCCGGGTCGATGCGCAGCAGCAGCGTGCGGTCGGGCTCGAGCGCCCCGGTGGCGAAGCGGTTGACCGCGCGGATCTCCTGCATGCCGAGCTCGCGCCCCGCCCCCTGGTAGGCCAGCGAGGAGTCCACGAAGCGGTCGAGCAGCACCGTCACACCGGCCTCTAGCATCGGCTGCAAGCGCTCGCGCACGAGCTGGGCGCGCGCGGCCGCGTACAGCAGCGCCTCCGCGCGCGCGTCGACGTCCAGCGCCGGGTCCATCACCAGCGTTCGGATGCGCTCGGACAGCTCCACCCCGCCGGGCTCGCGCAACAGTCCCACGCGCACGCCGCGTTCGCCCAGGGCAGCGTTCAACCCGAGCGCGAGCGTGGACTTGCCGGCGCCGTCCAGCCCCTCGATCGTGATCAGCCGCCCGTGCGCCACCGCAGGACCGTAGCGGCTTCAGCTGTCAGGATGAGCGGGCGTGGAGGCGACCAGCGCGATAGACGAGCTGTCCGGCATCGAGCGCCATCCCCACGCCCGCGCGGTGCTGGCGGGCGCGCTGGCGCCCGGTGGGACGCCCTCGCACGCCTATCTGCTGCATGGCCCGCCCGGCGCGGGCAAGCGGGCGATCGCACGCGGCCTGGCCGCGGAGCTGCTGGCGGCCGGCGCCGCGGATGAAGGGCAGGCGCGGGCCACCCGCGAGCGGGCGCTGCGGGACGCGCACCCCGACCTGACATGGGTCAGCCCCTCCGGCGCCGCGGAGATGCTCGTCGGCGACATCGACGAGCCGGTCGTGGCCGCCGCCGCGCGCACCCCGTTCGAGGCCGCCCGGCGCGTGTTCGTGATCGACGGCGCCGACACGCTGGGCGAGCAGGCGGCCAACCGGCTGCTCAAGACGCTCGAGGAGCCCCCGAGCTACGCCCACCTGCTGCTGATCAGCGACCGCCGCGAGGAGGTTCTTCAGACCGTCGCCTCGCGCTGCGTGCACGTGCGCTTCGACGCGCCCGCCCCGCGCGAGATCGCCGGGGCGCTCATGCGGGAGGGCCTCTGCGTCGACGAGCGCGAAGCGAGCGCCTGCGCGGGCCTCGCGCTCGCAGACGCCGCGCGTGCACGCGAGCTGGCGGGAGAGCGGGGGCGGGAGCTGCGCGCCGCCGCCGAGGCCTACGTGCGCTGCGCGCTCGCCGGCGACACTGCGACTCGGCGCTGGAATGAGTTGCTCGATGCCGCCGCGACGGCGGGCGCTGAGGCGGGGCAGGATGCCCAGGCGCGGCTGGCCGAGCAGTTGGAGCTGGCCCCCGCCCGCGAGCAGCGCAAGCTCCAGCGCGAAGCCCAGGAGGCCGGGCGCCGCGTGGAGCGCCGCGCCCGTGCACGCGCCCTGGATGATGGACTCAGGTTGGCCGAGCTGTGGTTGCGTGACCTGCTGTGCGTGGGCGCGGGGGCGCAGGAGCTCGCCTATGCGAGCGACCGGATCGACGAGTTGCGCCAGGACGCCGCACGCGTGTCGGGCGCCGGTGTGCGGCGCGGGATCGAGCTCGTGCGCGACACCCGCGCGCGCCTGCGGTTGAACGTCGCCGAGGAGCTCGCGCTGGAAGCGCTGGCCTACCGGCTGGCGGCGATCGGGCCGAGGTTGGGCTCCAGGGCGTAGGTCTCGTGCGCGAGGAACCGTGAGAAGAGCTTGTTGTCGGGCCCGTGAAAGTCCGAGGAGCCGGTGCTCAGCAGGCCCAGCTCCGCGCAACGAGCGGCCAGCAGCTCGGTCTGCTCGCGCGTGTGCGTGACGTAGAACGCCTCGACCCCGTCGATCCCCAGCGCGCGGAACCGGTCGATCATCTCGAGGACTTCCCGCGGATCCTCGACGTCCCAGAACGGGTGCGCCCACACGGCCACGCCGCCCGCATCGTGGATCGCCTCGATCGCCTCGGCGACGGTAGGGGTCTCGCGCAGGCGAAATGCCGGCTTGCCCTCGATCAGATAGCCGCGGATCAGGCTGCCGATGTCGTCGATCTGCTCGTCCTGCAACCGCTGTGCGTTGGCGGGCGCCCGCAGCACCGCGCCGGCCAGGTGTGGGCGTCCGATCGGTTTGCCCTCGGCAATCCGCTGCTCGATCTCAGCTTCGTCGAGCTCGAAACCGACCTCGCGCAGCGCGTCGCGCATCCGCAGCGTGCGTTGCTCGCGGTCGGCCAGGAACTCGGCCAGCCGGTCGCTCAGCGGCGGGCCGGTGTGATCGATCCCGTAGCCGAGGATGTGCAGTTCCCGCGCGGGCCGAGCCGTGGAGGATCCGGATGGGGACGGACCGGGGGGGCCGTCCTCGTCGGCGCGATCGCCCCTGTCGGAGCCATGCTCATCATCGGCGCGATCGCGATCGTCCCTGTCGGCGCCAACTCCCCCGCCGGCACCGGCCGAAGGGTCGTCGATGGAGGAGATCTCCACCGCGGGCACCACGCGCACACCCGCACCCTCGCCGGCCGCGATCGCCTCGCTCACCCCGGCCACGGTGTCGTGGTCTGAGAGCGCCAGCAGCCGCACACCCGCCCGAGCGGCCCGCTCGACGACCTCGGCTGGGGACAGCGTCCCATCCGAGCACGTCGAGTGCGCCTGCAGATCGAACGCCAGAGTCATACTCCGGCACCCTAAGCGATCGGCCGGGAAAGCTCCTGGCAGGGTGCGGACACGAGCACGGTCACGTTGCGCTCGACAGCGTCGCGCAGGGCGCGCACGGCCGCGTAGTAGCTGCGTGCCTTGGACGGCAGCGCCTCGGCCACGTCGAGGTGAGCACGCTCCAGCTCGGCGAACGCGCCATCCGTCTCAGCCGCCAATCGCCGAGCCTCGATCCAGGTCACCTCCAGGTAGGCCAGCGCCGCTCCCAGCTGCCCCTCGGGCAACTGCCCGGGATCGCGCAGCTGGCGCAGCACGGGAACCACCTCGCGGCTGAGGCAGCGCTGCTCGGCGTCGACGCGCAGCATCAAGCAGACGTCGCACGGGGGTGTGGTGGCGGTGTGGTCGTACATGCGAGGCATCCGTGCTCACAGGTGTGGCGCTTCTGCCCAGGGCTTCGGCGGGCAGGCCAGCGGACTTGAGCGGTACGCCTGCGACTACACGCTTCTCCGGTGCGCATCCACGCAATTTGCACGCATATTCGAGGTCCGCGATTTTCCGGCGGCCGGCGGCCTAACGCCCGCCCGCGCCCCCGCCGATGTAGATCAAAGCGATGACCCTGCACGCCCTCGCCCAAGATCCGAGCGCCCGCGCCCCCGGCCAGCACGCCCGCGCGCTGGTCACCCGTCTGCGCCTGCGCACGCTCGTCGCGCTGGGCGTGCTGGCTGTAGCCACCGCTCTGCTCGGGCGCACGTTTGGCCTGCGCGACGTGCGTTTTCTCGGCTCTGAGATCGGGTTGCTGGCGGCGATGTTCGTCGTGCTGCGTTACGTGATCCCACTCGTCGAACGCCGCGATCGCGGCGCCACCGGCGAGGAGCACGTCGGTAGCCTGCTCGACGGGCTCGAGGACTCGGGCTGGCAGGCGATCCACGATGCGAGTCTCGGACGCGGTAACGTCGACCACATCCTGATCGGTCCCGCCGGTGTGTTTACGGTCGAGACCAAGAGTCACCCGGGGCCGGTGCACGTGGCGCGCATCCACGGCGCAACGCTCAGCCAGGCGCACGCCCAGCAGCGGGCGATCGCTCGCGTGACCGGGCTCGAGGTCGAGCCGCTGATCGTCTACAGCCGCGCCTGGGTCGACCGTCCGCTGGCCCGGCGCAGGGGTGTGCGCGTGCTCCCGGCGCGGATGCTCTCCGGCTATCTTGGTCGCCTGGATGAGGCGCTCACCCCCGAGCAGGCCGAGCGGGCGCGCGAGCAGGTCGCGCAGGCGCTGCGCGAGCACCGCGCGCGTTCGCGGCGCGGGGATTGACGTGGGAGTGACGCGGTGGGGCATACCCGTCGCTACGCGTGCGGCGCGGCATACCGTCGCTACGCGATATATCGATGTACGGCCCCGTACCCGCTGACCGAAACACCCTCGGGCTCCGCTGGAGAACGCCTCGAGTTCCGGAAGATATAGGCCTCGGATTTCGGAGAGTATGCCCCTCGGATTCCGGAGAGATAGGTGCTCGGATTCCGGAATAAAGATGGCTCGGGTCAAGTGAATCGCACAGAAACCTCCGCAGCGACGTGTAGCTTGATCGAGATGGCTACCGTCGCCGCTGCACCTACGCACACGAACAACGACGCGACTCCGGCCGGCAGCGTCCTGCCCGAGGTCCCGGGAATGGCCGTCCGCGAGGCTGGGGGGCCTGCCGTCCGCGAGGCTCCAGGAATTGCCGTCCGCGAGGCTGCGGGCGCCACCTCGCCCGAGGCGCTGCTTCAGCGCTTTGGCCTGTCGGACTTCCGCCCCGGCCAGCGCGAGGCGGTGGCGGCCGCGCTGTCCGCGCGCGACTCGCTCGTGGTGATGCCCACCGGCGGGGGCAAGTCGCTGTGCTATCAGCTGCCCGCGCTCGCCGGCCAGGACGATCCGGCGCGTCCGTTGGTGGTCGTGGTCAGCCCGCTGATCGCGCTGATGGCCGACCAGTGGCGGCGGTTGCAGCAGGCGGG
Organism: uncultured Solirubrobacterales bacterium; assembly: GCA_963702185.1. Taxonomy (GTDB): domain Bacteria; phylum Actinomycetota; class Thermoleophilia; order Solirubrobacterales; family Solirubrobacteraceae; genus Palsa-744. Next base: position 1,193,256 of record OY969723.1, on the reverse strand, counting down.
TGTCGCGGCGAGCATGCTGGCTTCGGGCATGGCCGAGGGTCACAACGCGCATGCACTGCGCCAGATCGCAAGCGGGGAGATCGCACTCGTGCTCGCCGCCCCCGAGCGTTTCGGCTCGGCTGCCTTCCGCGAGGCGCTGTCGCAGCGGCGGGTCGCGCTGTTCGTCGTCGACGAGGCTCACTGCGTGACCGAGTGGGGCCACGACTTCCGTCCGGACTATCTGCGCCTGCGTGAGGCGATCGCCTCGTTGACCGGGCCCCACGCCGGCGGCGGTCGTCCGGCGGTGATGGCGGCGACCGCCACCGCCACCCCGCGCGTGGCCCGCGAGATCGCCGTGCGCCTGGGGCTGCACGATCCCGTGACGGTGCGAGCCGGGTTCGACCGCCCCAACCTCTCCTTCGACGTGGTCTCGTTCGCGGGCTCCGGCGCCGTCGCCCGCAAGCGCGCCGCGCTGCTGCACGTACTCACTGCAGGGGCGAGCTCGGGGCAGATTGGCGCAGGGCAGATGGGCACAGGGCCGGCGGGGGCCGGGCTGGCAGGTTCCCAAACGGACGCAGGGCCGGCGGGGGCCGGGCTGGCAGGTTCCCAAACGGACGCAGGGTCGGTGGGGACCGGGCGGACGGGCGCTCAATCGTTGCCGGCGATCGTCTACTGCGGCACCCGCCGCGACACCGATGCGGTCGCGGGACTCCTCGGCGATGCCGGGCTGAGCACGGTCGCCTATCACGCGGGCATGTCCCCGGCCGCGCGCGCGGCCTCCCAGGAGGCGTTCATGGGCGGCGGCGCCGAGGTGATCGTCGCGACCAACGCGTTTGGCATGGGCGTGGACAAGGCCGACGTGCGCACGGTCGCCCACTGGGCGTTGCCCACGAGCCTGGAGGCCTACTACCAGGAGGCCGGCCGTGCCGGGCGCGACGGGCTGCCCGCCCGGGCGCTGCTGCTGGCCGCGCGCATGGACCTCGGCCGGCTGATCCGCTTCAACACTCAGCGCACGACGACCGTCGATGACGTCAAGTCATTTGTCGGCTCGTTGCGCGCGCGGGCGCGCGGGGGCGATGGGGTGGCGCGGATCGGCCACGGAGAGCTCGACGAGCGCGACCGGGTGCTGCTCTCGATCGCCGAGCGCGCGGGCGCGGTCGAACTCGCGCCCGGCGGCGCCGAGGGACTGCTCGCGCGTCCGACCGGCCAGGGCAGTCCGCGCCTGGCCTGGGGAGCGATCAAAGCCGCCCGTGACCGGGGCTGGGAGTCCTATCGCTCGATCGAGCGCTACATGTCGAGCGAGCAGCTGTGTCGCCGCCGCCAGATCCTTGCGCACTTCGGCGATCCCTCTGCCGGAGCCCCGTCCGGGCGCTGCTGCGACGTGTGCGACCCCGATCCCGAGCTCGCGCACGCGCTCAGCGCGTCCGCGGCGCCCATGCCTGCGCCGGGTCGTCCCCGCGCTTCCTCGCGGCCTGCCGAACGTCGAGTGGCGGCTGAGACTTCAGCGAAGGCGGGGATTCTCCAGCCGCTCGGTGTCGGGGTCGCGACGCAGGCGGCGCAGCCCGCTGAGCCCGTAGATCAGGACCAGTTCGAGCGCCTGCGCCAGTGGCGCTTTGCGCGCGCCGAGGGCAGGCCCGCCTTTCACGTCGCCTCCAATGCCGTGCTGGAGGAGATCCTGCGCCGGCGTCCCGCCGACCTCGACGAGCTGCTGGCCGTGCGGGGGATCGGCCCGACGTTCTGCGAGCGCCACGGGGAGTCGTTGCTGGCGCAGCTGCGCGGACCGGCGGACGAGCCGGCCGCCGGTGAGAGCGCGCAGGCAGCGTAATAAGCGATTCGCCCGGCGCGTTGGACGACGACAAGCCGACGCGGGGATTCGAACCCCGGACCCCCGCTTTACGAGAGCGGTGCTCTGGCCAACTGAGCTACGTCGGCGGGCTGTGGGCCATCGTAGCGGCGGCGGGCTGCGAGTACCGGCTGCTCGAGCGGAGCGGTCCATTGGCCGGGTCCGCAGCTGACTCGAGGCCCCGGGGCCTGTTCGCGTCTCGGATCGTACGCGTCGCAGGCGATCCTCGAAGTGCGCCGGCCCCAGCCGACGGGGTCGATGTCTGTCCACAGCCGGCGAGCGCCAAGAGGCCCCCGGCGGCAAGCAGCGCGCCGCCCCGGCGCGCGGTCCCGCGCAAAGGATTGGAAAGCGTGGCGCCCCGCTGGATGCGGATGAACCAGACGATCCCGGCGAGGCAGAGGATGCTCGCGACATAGAAGTTCAGTCGCAGTCCGAAGAAGTGGTGCGCCGGGTCCACGCGCAGCAGCTCCTCGCCGATTCGCGCGAACGAGTAGCCGGCCACGTAGAGCGCGAACAGCCCGGGTGGGCGGATCTTGCGGTGATGCCCAAGCCACACCAGCGCTCCCGCCAGCAGCAGATCCCAGATCAGCTCGTACAGGAACGTCGGGTTGAAGGTCGCGTAGTGCGCGTAGGCGAGCGGTCTATGGGCGGCGCTGATCTGAAGGCCCCACGGGAGCGTGGTCGGCAGGCCAAACAGTTCCTGGTTGAAGTAGTTGCCGACCCTGCCGATCGCCTGGGCGACAAGCAGCGCCGGGGCGGCGGCGTCCATGAACAGCGCCACGTCCGCGCCGTGCCTGCGCAACCTCCAGATGCCGACCGCGGCGCCCGCCGCGACCCCGCCCCAAATGCCCAGGCCGCCCTTCCAGACCGCGAACACACCCCACCAGTGCGGCGGCACTTCGCTCCAGCTCGTGACGATGAAATACAGCCGACCGCCGATCAGGCCGGCGGGAAAGCCCCACAGCGCGACGTCGTACACCAGCTCGCGCTCGCCGCCCTGGGCCTCCCAGCGGCGTACCGCGATCGCTACTGCCACGACCACCGCCACCACGTAGCAGAGGCCATAGGCACGAAAGAACAGCGGCCCGACATAAAAGCCGTTGCTCGGCGGGCTCGGGATGAACGCGGGGATGAACACCCACTCTATTCTTTCGCTCGTGGCCAGTGTCTGCGCCGGGCGAGCGGGGAGGGACTTCATCGAGCCGTTTCGGGTGAGCCCTGAAAAGAAGGTGCTGCTAGCGCGGGACTTCGATCCGGCGTTCACGGGCAGTCTCGGCAAGAAGCGGGAGGGCGGGGAGCTGCTCGCAGAGAGCGTGCGACTGTTGAGCCACTACCAGGCACGCCTGGCGGCCCAGGACACGTGGGGTGTGCTGGTGGTGTTGCAGGCGCTCGACACCGCGGGCAAGGACGGCACGATCCGTCACGTCATGAGCGGCGTCAATCCTCAGGGCGTCAGCGTTCACAGCTTCAAGGCGCCCTCGGGGCAAGAGCTCGACCACGACTTTCTGTGGCGTTATGCCCAGCGTCTGCCGGCCCGCGGTGAGATCGGCATCTTCAACCGCTCTCACTACGAGGAGGTGCTCGTCGTGCGCGTGCACCCCGAGAACCTCGACCGCCAGAAGCTCCCGTCCGAGGCCAGGCGCGGGGACGTGTGGAAGCGCCGCTACCGGGAGATCAACGACTGGGAGCGCTACCTCACCGACAACGGCCTGCGGATCGTCAAGCTGTTCCTCAACATCTCCCGCGAGGAGCAGCGCACGCGCCTGCTGCGCCGGATCGACCTACCCGACCACAACTGGAAGTTCTCGCAGGCCGACATCGCCGAGCGGGGACGCTGGGAGGACTACCAGCAGGCGATCTCAGAGATGCTGTCGCACACGAGCACCGCGTGGGCGCCCTGGTGGGTGATCCCGGCCGACCGCAAGTGGTTCGCGCGGATCGCGGCCGCCTCGGTGCTCATCGACACCCTCGCGGAGATCGACCCGCGCTATCCCAAGGTGAGCGCCGAGCAACGCCAGGTGCTGCAGTCGGCCAAGGAGCAGCTCGAGGCCGAAGCTCCCGCGGGCGCCGCCCCCGATCCAAACGAGCCGGGGCCTGACGGCTAATGCCCGCGCTCATCTATCGCCTCCCAGGATCCACGTCCGCGCCAGCCACCCAGCCGCAAGTCCAGCCATCGCGGTCAGCATGTGTGGTGAGCCGAGCTCTCCCGGCCCGCGCGTCTGGATACGCTCACGCGTGCGTTCAAGCGTTTCGAGCGCTGCCAGCAGCTGATTCTCGATCATGAAGAGCGCCGACGCTAACGGGTCGACGGTGAGAAAACATCTGCCACCTGGCCAAACTTGACGGGTGTGGCGTTGCGTCGGCCCGTTGTCGGCAAAGGCGGCACGTCGCGCTCGAGGCGCTAAGCCGCGCGCCACTCGATCTGGCCAGGTGGCAGATGTTTTCGGCTCTGCCGTGGATTAACGTCGCCGCCGCAATGATCGGACTTCAGGCTTTCGCTGGTTGGGTAGCGGCGATGACGTCGGTGGACACGAGTGAGGCGCCGGCCAGGGTGGATCCCGGGTACGCGCTCAGCTCCGCTGAGGAGCACGAGCACGCACGGCTGAGTCGCCAGTCCGAGCTGCACGAGCCGTTCACGCGCCGTCTGCTGGCCCGCGCGGGGATCGAGCCTGGAATGCGGGTTCTGGATGTCGGCTGCGGGCCGGGCGACGTCAGCTTGCTGGTGTGCGAGCTGGTCGGTGCGGAGGGTTCGGTGGTGGGGGTCGAGCGTGACGAGTATGCCCTCGCGACCGCGCGCCGGCGGGCGAATGAATCCGGGATCGGCAACGTCGAGTTCGTGTGCGGGGACTTCCGTGACGCAGCGATCGACGGCGGTCCGTTCGACGCGTTGGTCGGTCGGTTCGTGCTCATGTACCAGGCCAACCCGGCGGACGCGATCCGCAGAGCCTCACGCCACCTGCGGCCAGGAGGCGTGGTTGCGTTCGCGGAGGCCAACCTTCCGATCGGCTCGGCGCTCCCGGCGAGGTCCTTTATGTCCTGGCCGCGAACGCCTGTCTCAGAACAGGTCAACGGGTGGATCTACGAGGCGTTCGGCAGGCTCGGCACGCAGCCGGACATGGGCATACGGCTCCCCGAGACCTTCGCGCACGCCGGCCTGGAGCCCAGCCTGGAGCTCGAGTCCGAGCTCGCGCTGCTGGTCGGGGAGGACGCGATCGCCCATGGAGTCGACTTCATTCGCAGTCTCCTGCCGGCGATCCTCGACGCCGGCATCGCCACCGAGCAGGAGATCGACCTCGACACCCTCGCCGAGCGCATGCGCGACGGCGCCGGCCCCGTCGGGCGGGTCAGCTGCTGGCCCACCGCGATCGGCGCGTTTGCCACAAAGCCGGCGACCGCCGATTAGCCTGCCTGGCCGGCATTTCCCCCGCGGCGGGTGAAATGCGCAATTTGCGCGCAGAGTTCGACATGCCGGGACAGACCAAACGGTGGCCGTGGCGGGGTTTTTGAGACGATGTTCGGGGATGGTGACCGATGGGGAACCGTTGATCGGGCGCGAGTCCGAGCTCGCCGAGCTTCAGTCAAGGCTCGCTTGCGGCCCGGTTGTGACGATCACTGGCCCCGGAGGGTGCGGCAAGACGCGACTCGCGCTGGAGAGCGCCGAGCGGATCGCCTCGCAGTCAGACCGTGACGGATATGCGGTGGCCGCGCTCGCGGACGTATCGCGAGGGGATCGGCTCGTCGCGGCGTTGATGGGCGCGGTGGGTGTGCGTGAACGTTTCGGCAGCACGCCGAAAGAAGTTCTGATCGAGCGTCTGCGCGCGCGGCGGCTGCTGCTGGTGCTGGACAACTGCGAGCACCTCCTCTCCGATGTCGCGCAGATCGCCGGCGAGCTGTGTCACGGCGCGCCCAGCGTCCGGCTGCTTGCGACCAGCCGCGAGCCGCTGGCGATCGACGGGGAGAGCGTGTTGCGCCTCGGTCCGCTGAGCCTGCCCGAGCCCGACGAGGAGGGTATCGACGCGGTCGTCCGCTGCGAGGCGGGACGGATGTTCGTCGAGCGAGCCGCGCGCCGAGACGCCGCGTTCGCGCTCACGCCGAAGACGGCTCGGGCGGTGGCGAGGATCTGTCGCGAGCTCGACGGTCTGCCGCTGGCGCTCGAGCTGGCGGCCGCGCGCCTGGACACGCTCGGCGTCGAGCAGATCGCCCGTGAGCTCGACGGGCGAGGTCGGCTCTCGAGCGCCGGGAGCACGGCCCAGTCCCCGCCGCGCCACAGCTCACTGCACGCTTCGTTGGATTGGAGCTATCGCCTGCTCGACGAGGCCGAGCAGGGACTGCTGCGGCGTCTGTCGGTGTTCTCCGGCGGTTTCACAGCCGATGCGGCGCGGGGAGTAGCCGCGCCTCGCCAGGGCGTGAGGAATGTTCACGATCTCCTTCGAGCATTGGAGCGCAAGGGCCTGCTGGCGCCGGCACTGGCGCCCACCGCCGCGCCAGCGCGATGGCGGCTGCTCTCGACAGTGGCCGAGTACGCGGGTGAGCAGCTGGTCGAGGCCGGGGAAGACGACGAGGAGCTCGCCGACCGGCATCTGTCCTGGTTTGCGAGCTGGGCCGCGCAAGCCGACGAAAGGCTGCTGAAGGACGGGCACGAGTCGGTCGATCTGGAGGGCCCGAACCTGCGGAGCGCGCTCGACCATGCGGTTGACCGCGATCCCTCGAGCGCGCTGGCCATGGTCGCTTCGCTGATGCGACACTGGATACTCGCCGAGCGCTACCACGAAGCCCATTCGATCTGCTCGGCGGTGCTTGACGTAGTTGACGAGACCGATGACGAGAACGAGGACGAGTACGAGCACGAGAACGAGGGAGAGGGCGCGGACGAGAACGAGGGCGCGGATGGGGATGGGGACGCGCGGGTGCGTGCGATCGTCCTGTGTGGGGCGGCGCTGGTCGCGATGCTCAGCGAGGACTACGAGGGAGCACTCGCGAACACGCGGAGGGGGCTCGCGTCGCTGGACGCCGTCGAGGAGCACGGCGCGCGCGCGATGTGCCTGTCGCTCTCCTCGATGGTGCTGATCCAGACCGGCGTGGACCTGCACGGCGGTCTCGCCAACGCCGAGCGGGCGGTCCAGCTCGCCGAGCGGCACGGGAACGATCCGCTCGGGCTGGCGTGGGCGCTCGTGACGCTCGCGGTCGCCGCGATGATGTGTGAGCGCTTCCAGGCGCTCGACGATGCCTACGAAGCGTTTTCGGCGATCCCGGCGGCTTGCGAGCACCGCACCCTGCGCGCGTGGGCGGAGCAGGCGGCCGCGTGGGCACAGGTCAGCGTCGGCTCGCCCGAGCAGGCGCTCGTGCACGTCGAGAGAGCGAGCGCGCTGGAGGGCGACTGGCCGTCGATGACCCACTTTCAAGTGCTCGGCTTTCGCATCCATGCGCTCGCGCGCCTCGGCCGCACCGAGGAGGCCATGGCCACAGGCGAGCAGGCGCTGGAGAGCGCGCGCGAATCCGGAGCGCTGCAGTCGGTCCCCGCGATCGAGCTCGCGCTCGCGACCGCTGAGCTGTTACACGGCGACCTGGACTCCGCCGCCGAGCGGGCGAACGGACTGCTGGGCATGCCGCAGACGCACACGCTCGTTCTTGCGCAAGAGACGCTCGCCCGGATCGCCCTCGCCCGCGATCGACCCGAGCAGGCCCGGCGGCACGCCGGCGAGTTGCAAGCGCTCTCGCGGCGATCGGGATGTCCGCGCCATCAGGCGCTCGCCGAGTACCTCGACGGCCGGGCCGCGCTGCGTGGCGGCGAGAACGACAGGGGGCGCGAGTTGTTGCACGCCGCGCTCGCAAGGTATGCGGAGCTCGGCCTGGAGCGCGAAGCGGCTGACGTCCTCGACGAGCTCGCGCTGCTCGCGGCCGACGCCGGAGAAACCGAGCGGTGCGCGCGCCTGGCCGCGGCCGGCGCGGCGACTCGCGCGCGGCTCGGCTGCGCGCCCGCACCCGGGACGCTCGACCGGATCGACGCCGCCCGAGTGCGCCTCACCGCGAACGATGAGGACGGCGATGGCTGGGACGCCGCCTGGGAACAGGGCCGGCAGGCGGCGCTCGTCGACGCGATCGCCTATGCGCGACGAGGGCGAGGACGCCGCCGGCGCAGCGCCACGGGCGGTTGGCCCAGCCTGACCGTCACCGAGCGCGACGTGGCGCTCCTGGCCGCCAGCGGCAAGACCAACCCCCAGATCGCCCAGCAGCTGTTCATCTCCCGGGGCACGGTCAAGATGCACCTCTCGAGCGTCTACCGCAAGCTCGACGTCGCCAACCGCACCGAGCTGGCGCACATCGCGCGAGACGCAGCCCCAATCTGCGGGCACGAACTGAAACAAGCTCTTACGTAAACGCCACGCTCGATCTGCGACCCTAGCGTCCGCCCGCGGCGCCTCGGGCGGGCATCCGCTCCGTCCGGGTCCGGCCGCCAGGGCCTCAGTAGTCCAGACGAGTCCGTCAGTTCACCAGTCCGTCGGTTCACCACGCCACCAGTCCGTCTCACGTCACCAGTCCGTCTCACGCCCATCGCACATGCGCCGCATCGCCCTCATCCTGCTCGCGCTCGCCCTCGTATGGGGGGTGCTGGCGATCGTGCTCGACTCGCCCAGCTTGAAGCTGTCGGGCTCGGGTTCGGAGTCCGCGGGCGTCTCCCCGCCCTGTCTGCCCGCCACGGTCGAACACAGCGCCCGCCTGGCCGGCACCGACGTCGACGTCTCCCCCGAGCCGGGCTCCGGCACGGCCAACCCCCACACCCAGATCAGCTTCCTCGGCGCGCCCGCCGCCAATATCCACACAGTCTCGGTGACGGGCTCGCGCAGCGGCCGGCACGCCGGCAGCCTGCGCGCCTACTCGCAGGGCGATGGCGCGAGCTTCGTGCCCGACAAGCCGTTCGATCCGGGGGAGCGTGTGACGGTGCACGCCGTGATCGGCCCGGGCACGAACGCCGATGCCGCCTCGCCCTCGGCCTCGCCCTCGCCCTCCGCCACGCCGGTCGCGTGGGGGTTTGACGTTGATACGCCTTATCCGACCGCGGGCGCGCCGGAGTTCCCCAACCCACCGGCGGCGCCGGCCGACTATCAGAGCTTCGCGACCATGTCCGGCGCGCAGCCGCCGATCATGAGCGTTACCGTGCCCGATCGCGATCCGGCGGCCGGGGACATATTCACGACCAATGGGCCCGGTCCCGGGCAGTACGGCCCGCTGATCTACACGCCGCAGGGACAGCTCGTCTGGTTTGAGAGAGTGTCGGGCGGCGAAACGGCGGAGGATCTCAACGAGCAGACATATGCCGGTCAGCCGGTGCTGACGTGGTGGCGCGGGCGGGTGCTGTCGCTCGGGTTCGGCCAGGGCGAAGACGTGGTGATGAACTCCCGGTATGAGACGGTCGCGCGCGTGCCCGGCGGCAACGGCCTGCGCGCCGACCTGCACGAGTTTCAGATCGCGCCGCACGACGTCGCCTACATCACCGCCTACAACCCGATCCGCTGCAACCTCTCATCCGTGCACGGCGCTCGCGACGGGGCGATCGTCGACAATGCGATTCAGGAGATCGACCTGGCCACAGGCCTTGTGCGCTGGGAATGGCACACGCTCGACCACGTGGGGGTGAGCGAATCGGAAACCGAAGCCCCCTCGACCGCGACGCCGTGGGACTGGTTCCATCTGAACTCGATCGATCCTGAGCCCGGCGGGAGCCTGTTCATCTCGGCTCGCAACACCTGGGCGGGATATCAGCTGCAGGGGGGCACGGGCAGGATCGTGTGGCGTCTGGGTGGGTCGAAGAGCTCGTTTAAGATGGGACTGGGAACCAGGACGGCCTGGCAACACGACGGGCGGGTCCTGCCAGACGGGGTAATCACCTTCTTCGACGACGGCTCCAACCCGCCGATCCACAGCCAGTCGCGCGGGGTGGGCATCGAACTGGACTTCGCCACCCACGAAGCGCGCCTGGCCTACTCCTACACCCACCCGGGACCGCCGCTGCTGGCGGCCAGTCAGGGCAACATGCAGACTCTGCCGAGCGGCAATGCCGTCGTCGGTTACGGCGCGGTGCCCGAGATCACCGAGTACGCACCGGGTGGCGCGGTGCTGTTCGACGCGCACATGCCCTACGACATGACCTTCTACCGCGCCTACCGCCATCGCTGGAGCGGGCGTCCCGCCACCGCGCCGGCGGTCGAGGCCAACCTCAACAACACCGGCGAAGAGACGATCGTGCACGCGAGTTGGAACGGCGCGACCGAAGTCGCGGCCTGGCGGGTGCTGGCGGGCGCGCACCCCGACTCGCTCGCGCTCAGGGCGACCGTCCCGGACAGCGGGTTCGAAACCCAGGCGATCCTGCCGGTCAAGTACGCCTACGCGGCCGTTCAGCCGCTGGACGCCGCCGGTCACGCGCTGGCGAGCTCGCACGTGGTCGCGGTTGGCAGCTACGCCTCCGCGCTGCCCAAGTCGGGATGATCCTGGAATGAGCGCGAGCGGCTGCGACTGTCCCCGTTGGCCCCGGGGCGGGCGCTCGCGTGCGCGGGCGATCGTTGCGCGCGTACGGACGCGACGCGTCAGTAAGCCGGTTTGGTGGAGTGCTTGTGCGGCGCCGTCGTGGTCGTCGTCGACGTCGGCGTCGAGCTGCCGCTCGCCGGCTGCGAGGAGGTGGTGCTCGATTTACCGCCGCACCCGGCCAGCGCCACAACGACCGTCAGGGTGGCCAGTAGCGTTAGCATGGCGGCCAGTGGCGCTCGTTTCATCCGCTGGACTCCAATATTCGCGTGTGATGGACTCGGGCGCTCACCCTACCAGGCGCTCGGACGGTCGATCGCCGGTCCACGGGAGGGCGGGCAGGCCGCGATGAGCGTGCAGACGCCCCCCACGCCCTCGGCCGCGCCCAACCCGGCGCAGTCTGCCACGCCGCCCGAGCGCCCCGGCTCGCGCGCGAACTGGCTGCTGATCGTGTGCTGCGTGGCGCAGTTCATGGTGATCCTCGACCTGAGCATCGTCAACGTCGCGCTGCCCTCGATCCAGCTCAGCCTCAACTTCACCGCGCCCGAACTGCAGTGGATAGTCGACGCCTACGCGATCACGTTCGCGGGCTTTCTGATGTTGGGCGGTCGCGCCGCCGACCACTTCGGGCAGCGCCGCACGTTCGTCGTGGCGCTGGCGCTGTTCGCCGCCGCCTCGCTGGCGGGCGGGCTGGCGGACAGTCGCGAGACGCTGATCGTCGCCCGCGCCGCCCAGGGGTTGGGCGGGGCGCTGATGGCCGCCTCATCGCTGGCGATCATCACCGCCTCGTTTGCCCCCGGGCGCGAGCTGCACCGCGCGATCGGCGCGTGGGCGGCGATGAACGGGCTGGGCGGCGCCGCGGGCATGCTGTTCGGGGGGATCATCACTCAGGAGCTCAGCTGGCGCTGGGTGCTGCTGATCAATCCCCCGATCGGGATCCTCGCCGCGCTCGTCGCCTGGAGGGTCGTCGCCGAACGCCGCCGCACGGAGAAACGCAGCTTCGACCTGGCGGGCGCGCTGACGCTGACCGTCGGGCAGATGGTGTTGGTGTACGGGGTGGTCGAAGCCGGGCTGAAGGGCTGGAGCACCGCCGCCGCGCTCGTCCCGATCCTCGTCGGGGCCGCGCTGCTGGGGGTGTTCGGCGTGATCGAGACGCGCGTGTCCGGCGAACCGCTGATCCCGTTCAAAGAGCTGACCAAGCCGCTGCGGGTCGCCAACAACATCGTGCTGCTGTTCAGCGCCTCGCTGTTTCCGATGTGGTTCGTCAGCTCGCTGTACCTGCAGCAGGTGCTGGGGCTCTCGCCGCTCGACACCGGTCTCGTGTTTTTGCCGATGACGCTGATGATCATGCTCGTCGCCTCGCGCACGGGGCGTATGGTCAGCACGTTCGGGGTGCGCCCGGTGCTCGGCGGGGGTCTGATGATGCTGATGGTCGGTCTGCTGTTGCTGGCGAAAGTCGGCTCCAGCGGCAGTCCGATCGTGTACGTGATGCTGCCCGGGCTGCTGGCGGCGGCGGGCATCGCGATGTCGATCGTGCCCTCCACGATCGCCGCCACCCAGGGCGCCAAGGAGGGGCAGGCGGGCCTGGCCTCGGGCCTCGTGAACACCTCCCGTCAGATCGGGGGCGGCCTCGGCCTCGCGATCCTCGTGACGCTCGCCACGCAGCGCACCAGCCATCAGATCGGCACGGGCGTGTCGGTGCCTCAGGCGCTGACCGACGGGTTTCGCCTCGCGTATCTGATCGGCGCCGGTCTGGTCGCGGCGGCCGCGCTGGTCACGTACCTGGCGATCCCCCGCGCGACCGACAGCACGGCGCGGGCGGCGGCCCGGCGCCTGGCCGCGGTGGTGGGCGTGGTCGTCGTCGCGTTCGTCGCGCTGGACATCGCCTTCGGCGACTCCCATGGCGCTCCGATCGGCGCCTACACCACGCGCGACACCTACAGCTTCCTCACCGCCCCCACGCTTCACCCCCCCAAGATCGAGGTCCGCAAGTCGGCGCCCGCCGACCAGCTCGCGCCCGGCTACATCCTGGCGACGAACTTCTACAACCTCAACTACCCCCCGATCGCCGGCCAGAGCGGTCCGCTGATCCTCGACAGCGGCCTGCAGCCGGTGTGGTTTGAGCCAGTGCCCGAACACCTGGTGGCCGCCAACCTCAGCCTGCAGACCTACGAAGGCCGCCCGGCGCTCGCGTGGTGGCAGGGCGTCGTCAACAAAAACGGCTCGACCGAATCCGGCGAAGACGTGGTCGTGGGCCGCCACTACCAGACTCTCGCGCGCCTGAAGGGCGCCGCCGGCTGGGTGATCACGCTGCACGCGCTGCAGATCGTCGGCGAAGACGCGTGGGTCACGGCCAACAAGAACCGCCCGCTCGATCTGTCCCGCTTCGGCGGCGCTTACAACGGCGCGATGATCGACTCGGCCGTGCAGGAGTACAACCTGCGCACGGGCCGGCTCATACGCACGTGGGACGCGCTGAAGCACATCTCCCTCAGCGACTCCTACGCGACCGTGCCGACGAACGGGTTCCCGTGGGACGCGTATCACGTCAACGCGATCGACGTGATCGACGGTGGTAGCAAGTTCCTGGTGTCGATGCGCAACACCTGGGCCGCCTACATGGTCGACGCCGATACGGGCCGCATCGAATGGACGCTCGGGGGCAGGCGCTCGGACTTCAAGTTCGGGCCGGGCGCCGAGTTCCAGTGGCAGCACGACGTTTCGCTCGTGCCCAGCGGCTCTCAGATCGGCTCCGGCGGCACCTCGGGGGCCTCATCGGGCGTCTCCTCGGGGGCCTCCCCGGATGTCTCCACCGGCGCCTCCCCGGGCAGCCTGCAGGTGAGCATGTTCGACGACCACTGCTGCGAGCTGACCGGCGGCGGCACCTCGGTCCCGGCGACCGGACCCTCGCGCGGGCTGGTGCTCGACCTCGACCAGGCCACGCACACCGCAAGGCTCGTCGCCCAATACCCCGCCGGCAACCGCTTCGAATCGGAATTCATGGGCGACACCCAACCGCTTGCGAACGGCAACGTGTTCATCGGCTGGGGCTCTGAACCGGCGTTCTCGGAGTTCAGCCACAGCGGCAAGCTGCTGCTCGAAGGGGTGTTCCCGAGCCCCGACCTGAGCTATCGCGCGGAACTGAAGCCGTGGGTCGGCGAACCGCTCGACCCGCCGGTGGGCGCGGTCCGGCAGGTTGGCGGGCGCACGACGGTGTACGCGAGCTGGAACGGCGCCACTGAGCTCGCCTCCTGGCGGGTGCTGGCCGGTTCAGGGCATGATCTGCGCGTGGTGGCCGGGGCGCCCAAGACTGGGTTTGAGACCGCGATCGCACTGTCCGGCGCGCAGCCCGAAGATTCGAGCTACGAGGTCCAGGCGCTGAACGCGGCCGGCAAGATAATCGGCGTCTCCCGCTCGTTCGCACGCTAGGGTCCCGGCGGTGAAGGCGATCCCGGCGATAACACACACGCGCGCGCGCGTACGCGTACGTGTACTGGTGACCGGCGCGATCCTCGGTGGCTGTGTGGCCGTGTGTCTGACGGCCTGCGGATCGAGTGCTGGCAGCTCGGGCGCCGGCGTGGCTCTCGCGACCGCGGGCGCCGATCCGACATCGGCCACAACGGCGGCGGCCACCGCGGCGGCGGCGGCCAACCCCGTGACGATCTCGCCCCTGCCTGGGACACCCGACGCCTCTCCCTACACGCAGATCAGCTTCCTCGGCGGTCCGGGCACGCAGGTCTCCGACGTACACGTGGTTGGCTCGCGCAGCGGCGCGCACAGCGGGCGCATCGAGGCCTACTCGACCGGCACCGGCGAGAGCTTTTTGCCCTCCCACCCGTTCAGCGCCGGCGAGCGGGTGACGGTGCACGCGCTCGTCTCCCCCGGAACCGGTCAGCCCGCCGCGCAGGCCGGCACCACGTTCACGGTCATCCCCGAAACGCCGGTAAGCCAGAAAGAGTTCCCCGAGAACCCGGGCAACGCGGCCGACGTCCAGCACTACATCTCCGCACCCACCCTCACGCCCTCGACCGTCCGCATCACCACCCCCGCCCAACCGGGCGCGACGCCCGGCGACCTGTTCCTGGCGCCCTACCAGGGCAAGGGCACGCCCGGCCCGATGATCTCTGAACAGGACGGCTCGCTGGTGTGGTTTCACCCGCTCCCGGCCGGCGAGTCGTCGACCAATTTCCACGTCCAGACCTACGACGGCCAGCCGGTGCTGACGTGGTGGCAGGGGCGGATCCTCGAAGTCGGGTTTGGTCAGGGCGAGGACGTGATCTATAATACCTCCTATCAGCCGGTCGCCGCCGTGCACGCCGGCAACGGCTATCACGCCGACCTGCACGAATTCCGCCTGACCCCCGAAGGCACGGCGTGGATCGACGCGTTCGACCCGATCCACATGAACCTGTCTCGCTATCACGGCGCCGGCGACGCGATCGTCAACGACTCGGTCGTGCAGGAGATCGACGTCAAGACCGGACTGGTGATGTGGGAGTGGCACGCGATCGGGCACATCCCCCTGAGCGCGTCGCACAACCCCGTACCCAGCTCCGCCACGAGCCCGTGGGACTACGTGCACGTCAACTCGATCGACCCGGGCAACTCGGGCGACGTGCTGCTGTCTTCGCGAAACACCTGGACGATGTACGACGTCGATCTGCACACTGGCGCGTTTCGCTGGCAGATCGGCGGCGCGCGGTCGAGCTTCAGGCTCGGACCCGGGGCCCAGACCTACTGGCAGCACGACGCCGAATGGCAACCGGACGGGCTGGTATCGGTGTTCGACAACGGCTCGGACCCGCCCAAGGAGAAGCAGTCGCGAGGCCTGCTGCTCGCACCCAACACCTCCACGCACACGGTCACGCTCGTGCACGCGTTCACCAACCCCCACTACACGCTGCTGGCCTCCAGCCAGGGCAACGTCCTGAACCTCGGCCCGCCCGGCTCGGTGTCGGGCAACTGGCTGATGGGCTACGGCGGGCTGCCCAACTTCACCGAGTACACCGCCTCCGGGCACGTGCTGCTCGACGGGACGCTCGGCAAGAACGTGCAGGACTTCAGGACGTATCTGGCGCCGTGGAATGGCCATCCCACGACCGCGCCGTCGCTGGCGATCGCCTCGCACTCGGGCGGCAAGCTGGCGGTGGCCGCCAGCTGGAACGGCGCGACCGAAGTGGCGTCGTGGCGCGTGCTAGCCGGTGCGTCGCCGAGCTCGCTCGCGCCGGTCGGAAGCGCCGGGCGCAGCGGGTTTCAGACCACGATCGCGGCGCCGCTCTCCTCGGGGTACGTGGCCGTCCAGGCGCTGAATGCGGCGGGCGCGGTGATCGGCAACTCGCCCGCTGTCAAAGCGTGAGTCAAGCGCGCCGGCCACCGCTTCTTCCTGTTCGGCGCGGTGTTCGGCGGCGTGCAGCGCCGCGCGGGTGGCGATCGTGAAGTAGTTGTCGAACCCGCGACCGTGCGCGGCCTGTAGTCGTGCCGGCAGGGGACGGCGCAGCTCCTGCGTAAACGCCTGGGCCATCAGCGCGCGCATCGACCCTTCGAGCGCTTCGCCCTGTCCGGCGCTGTTGACCGTCTCCAGGCGCCCGCCGTGCGTGCCGTAGTCGTAAAGCTCACTTTCCTGGCCTTCCTCCAGCAGCTTGATCTGTTCGTCGGCCCAGTTGGCGTACAGCCCGTACTTGGCTTCTTCGGTGCGCAGCGCGACCACGTGCAGCGGGGCGCTGGCCGAGTACGGTTCGATCGCGTACTCGGTCACGATCTCATCGGTCGCGTGCACCACATACGGGCGTCCGGGGGCGGCCGGGCTGGCGAGGATCGCGGCGAGGTCGAGCCGGTGGGCGAGGTGCGAGTAGCGGCGTTCGTGGCGCCAGGCGTCCCCGCCGCTGCCGATGGTGAGCAGCAGCGGCGCGATGTCGACGCTCGAGGTCAGCTGCGTGCGCGTCGCCTCGGGCGCGCTCGTCAACAGGCCGCGCGGATCGTTGACGATCAGCGGGACCCTGATCGCCTCCTCATAGGCGCCCGCGCCCTTGCCGCGCAGGCCGTGCGAGCCGAGGTACTCGCCGTGATCTGAGGTGAACACGACGACCGTGTTCTCCGCGATGTGCGGGCGGCTCTCCAGCGCGTCCAGAACCTGGCCCACGTGTTCGTCGACCTGCAGTTGCAGCTTGACGTACAGGTCGAGCATGCCCAGCCACGCTTCGGAGACTTCCGGACCGGTGAACGGGACGGCCCCGAACGAGGCGGCGGCCGTTTCCTGCAGCGAGCGCTGCAGGCGCGGCTTGCGCTGTTCGGCCAGCTGTTCGGGGGTCTCGAAGTTGGGCGGCAGCTCGGTCGCGACCGCCGGCGCGTAGGACTCGGCTTCCACGCGGTTGGTCCATCCGTACCACCAGGCGATGTCGTGGGGGTCGACAAACGACACGGTCGCACACCACGGCTGCGGGTCGGCTTCATCTAGGCTCGCGTACCACTGCTCGAATTGGCTTGCGATCGTCGGATCCACGCGCCAACCCTGGCCGGGTCCCCCGTCGGGGGAGGGGTAGGTGCCGCCCGCGAAGCCGTAACGGGCGAGCTCGGCCGGCCCGTCCAGCCCCGTCCAGTTGTTGTCGCCGTGCGTGAGATGCCACTTGCCGTACCAGCGCGTGTGGTAGCCGTGTTCGCGCAGCATCGACCCCCACGTCGGGAAGGCCGGATCGAGCGTCGAGCCGCCGGTGATCAAACACCCCGTCTGGTGGGTGTACAGCCCGGTGAGCAGCGCCGCGCGCGAGGGGGTGCAGTCGTTGGAGGCCGTGTAGTGGCGTTCGAAGAAGACCCCGCCTTCGCGCAGGCGCTGCACGTTGGGCGACAGATCCAGCGCGCCCGGTTCGCTCGGTTGCGCCCCGATCCACTGCGGTGTGCGCAACTGATCGACCATCACCACCAGGATGTTCGGGCGGGGCTTGACTTTGGCGGCGGCTGTCCGATGTCGCGAGGCCGCCGGGGCGTCTGTGGGGAGGTTCGGCGGAGCCTGTACGCCCGGGGTTCCTTCGGTCGCGTCGGCGATCTTGGAGATCGCCAGACCCCCGCCGACGAGCGCGCCGCCCGCGACCAGCCCGCGGGTGATGAACGTGCGTCGGTCCAGGCCCGGCACCGCGCCCCGAGCACCGGCTGCGCTTGGCTCTTGCGCCGGCTTCGAGCCGTCGCCCGCCGGGCCGCTCTCGACCGGCCGGCCGCGTCCCTCATCGATTCTGTCGGTTTTCTTATGCTCGTCTGCTTGCATCTGGGTATACGTGCTTCGATGACCGCGGCTGGCATCCTGGCCGGCAATCGGATCTCGGGGACGGACGCCCGCATGGTGGGCTGGGCGTCGGCGTGCGCCAGCTACATTGAACCACGCGGGATGGCGAGCGCGCGCATGTTCGCGAAACGAAACAGGTGGTGGTCGAACTCCTGTTTGACCAGATACACGACGAACATGCGCGCATCTCGCACCCGCTGAAGCGCATTGCGTGCTTGCTTGCGACGCCGTCACACGTCGCGTCGGCGCAGGAGCGCTGCTGCGATCGCCAGCGACACGGCGGCGTAGGCGCAAAACACCGCGAAGCCGGCCCACGGAGAGAGCGTGTGGGACGCGGGGTCGATCGTCCAGAGAGCGCCCCCCGCGCTCAGCGGGAGGTAGCCGCTGATCGTGTTGTACCAGCTCGCCGGCAGCGCCAGCTCCAGGATCGGCGGGATCACGAAGACGATTGCCACGAGCGCGGAGATCCCGCCGGCGGTGCTGCGGACGATCGCGCCCAGGCCGAGGCCGAGCAGGCCCATCACGGCGAGGAACAGCGCGGCGCCAATGAGCGCGCGCAGCACGCCCGGGTGCGAGATCGACACCTGGATGTGCTTCTGCGAGAGGATCGACTGGCCGACCAGGAACGCGATGAAGATCGACGGCAGGCTGATGAGGAACGTCACGACGGCGAAGACGAGCGCCTTGGCCCACAGTACGGGCAATCGCTTGGGGACGGCGCAGAACGATGAGCGGATCATGCCCGTCGAATACTCGGCGGTGATCGTGAGCACGCCCAGCACCCCGACTGCGAACTGAGCGAGGTTCACACCGCGGAGGCTCGAGTCCAGCGGGTGGAAGGCGCGGTGGAGTTCGGGGTAGCGCGACTCGCTGACCAGGCAGACGAGGATCCCGATCGCGATCACGAACAGCGCCGTGAGGAACAGGCACCAGCGGCTCGAGCGCACGGAACGCAGCTTGGTCCACTCCGAGCGCGCCACGCCCGCGAAGGTGACCCCGTGCGCGCGGGCGAGGCCGTGTGCCTCGGTGACGCTGGTGGCGCTCACGCCCGCGTCCCCTGCACTTCGGCGCCCGCTCCATCCACCTCGGCGCCTGCCCCGCGGGCCTCGGCGCTGTGGAACTGCAGCGCGTCCTGGGTGACCTCCATGAACGCCTCCTCCAGCGAGGCCTGGACGGGCGTGAGCTCGTGCAGGGCGATGCCGCGAGCCGCCGCCGCCTCGCCGATCTGCTCGGCCGTGAGCCCGGCCACCTCCGCCGCCGAGGGCTCGAGCGCAGTGACCGTGACGTTCGGTCCGGCGAGCGCTTGCGTCAGGCCCGCGAGCTCGGGGGAGCGCACGCGGACAACGTTCCGCGACGCGCCGGCGACGAACTGCTCGACGCTCGTGTCGGCGATCATCCGGCCCCGCCCGATGACGATCAGGTGCTCGGCGGTCTGTGACATCTCGCTCATCAGGTGGGAGGAGACGAACACCGTGCGGCCCTCCGCCGCCAGGCCCTGCAGGAGGTGACGAACCCACTGGATGCCCTCGGGGTCAAGACCGTTGACAGGCTCGTCGAGCATCACCGTCTTCGGGTCTCCGAGCAGCGCCTGGGCGATGCCGAGCCGCTGCCCCATACCGAGCGAGAACCCGCCCACGCGTCCGCCGGCGACGTCGTGCAGGCCGACCATGTCGATCAGCTCGTCGACCCGTGATCGCGGGATGCCATGCGTCTGGCCGAGCGCCAGCAGGTGGTTACGCGCCGAGCGCCCGGTGTGCACCGAGCGCGCCTCCAGCAGCGCCCCGACCTCGCGCAGCGGCGCTGCGTGCTCGCGATAGGGCTTCCCGTTGACGATGGCCCCGCCCGAATCGGGGGCGTCGAGGCCGAGGATCAGGCGCATGGTCGTCGACTTCCCGGCGCCGTTTGGCCCGAGGAAGCCGGTCACCACTCCAGGGCGCACCGTGAAGCTGAGGTCGTCCACCGCCACGGTGTGCCCGTAGCGCTTGGTGATGCCGGTCACCTCGATCATGCGCCCATCAACGTATCTGAAAACCAGTGGCGCCAATACGGTTGACTCATACGATGCCGCCGTGCTCGGCCGCCGCTGCGGCGATCAGGGCGTCGGTCAGCGGCACTCGGTGGTCCCGTCGCTGTGCTCCGCCAACTCGTCGATCGCGCTCGTAGCGGCATCGGCGACAGCGCGGTCGTTGCGCAGGATCCTGAACCCGTCAAGCTCTGTTGCGAGCTACAGTGTCCACCGCAGGTTCGCTTATGACTCGTCGCCCGTCAGCTGCTCGATGTGCTCGAGCGTGTCCCGATCAAGCCCATCCGGGCTGAGCACTCGCTCGATAAATCGCCTGCGCCGCTCGAGGCGCTCCTCCTCGGTCAGCGCAGGGGTCTCGGCGGTCGGGGTTGTGCTCAGAACAGAATGTTTCACGATCCCAGGGTATCGCCCGAGCGCGACGAGAACTGAATCAGCGAGGCATGTTGGGAGTTGCCCGGTGGGCTGGTAGAGCAGCGAGACTGTCCGCTGTTCGATCCAAGCTTTGCGTAGCAGCGTCCACACCGGGCACAGCAGCGGCACGACGTGCAGAGCCGCATCAGCGGAGGGGGGGAGATTCGAACTCCCGAGACGGGGGTTGCCCGCCTAACGGTTTTCAAGACCGCCGCATTCAACCGCTCTGCCACCCCTCCAGGGCGACTCGTCGCAGGCTAGCCGATTGGCGCCTGCTCGAATCTCCAGAACGCAGTTATGCGATCGGGGGATGATCTTGGAGCTGATCTTGACCAAGCGAGGTCCGCCTCCGGCCTGCTCAGGGCATCTGTCGAGCGATGGCGAGCGCGTTGGTGTGCTCGGTGGGCCGCCCCCGTTTCCGTGGAAACGGTGATCTGACCCTGGTTTAGTGGAGTGGTGTGGTCAGATCAGGTGTTTGCGGCTGACCGGCGCCGAGGACTCCGTCGATGGCGTTGCGCAGGAGGACCTCGAAGTGGTGGATCAGACCGAACGACGCGATGGTGAGCTCGGCGTGCCACTCGTACAGCGCCACGGCTCGCTCATGGTCACCGCTGGCAGCGTTCAAGAACCGCGCGTAGCGCGGCTCAGATAGCCAGGCGAGTGCTTGCTGTTCGTCCACGTTCGCGCTAAGCTATCTAACGACGCCCCGGTCCCGCCTAGGACTCCTCGGAGTTATGCGGCCGGGGCTTTGTCGTTCTGCATTCAACCGCTCTGCCACTCCTCCAGGGCGACTTCTTGAAGGCTAGCGATCCGACGGTGCTATACGTCTGGCTCGGTCCGAGAGGGATCTCGAGTCGTCCGGCTCGGCGCACAGCGTCGGTTGTGGGCGATCGGCCACGGCACGCGGATCGTGCGCGCCGGTTAGAGCGCTCAGGTTTTTCCCGGACAATGCGAGATCGTTTCCGCCCGGGGCTTGCGGTAGGACGAGTCCGCGCGTATGTTGGACCCCAGACGCGGGACTGAGCCGTAAAGAGCGAGGCCACTGAGGTGTGAGGCCGCGCCACCCACGTGAAGGGAGGGTCTTCGGACCGGACCGGAGCAGGGTTCCTCGAGCGGCCCGGGACCGCGTCTTCTTTGTGGTGCCGCGTCTTTTTTGGGACCGCGTGCGGGCCGCTGTCAGGTCCTGCGAGCGCCAGAGCCAACCGCGTCGCCACTTGGGCGATGAGCGGTTGCTGGGTCTGGTGGTCGGAGCATGAGTCGCAGTGGTGGGCTGCCTGCTGTTCGCAGCTCCCGGGTGATGCGAAAGCCGAGCCGTTCGTACAGGGCGGCGTTGCGCTCGCTGGAGGCCTCCAGGTAGGCGGGCAGTCCCTCGTGGTCGCAACGGTCGAGGGTGGGGCGCATCAGTGTGCTGCCGAGACCTTTGCCTTGGGCGTGCGGCGTGACGCCTATGTCTGCGAAGTAGTAGTGGGGCTGGCGGGGATGGCGGTACTCCATCGCGGCGAGCAGTCGTCCGGCTCGTGCCATGTGCCGGCCGAAGCAGGGTCCCTGCAGCAGCACGGCGCGCGGTGGGGCACGCCACGCGCCGGGCGGCATGCTGAGTGCGGCGCCGTGCAGATCGTCCGAGGTCCACACGCGCCCACGTGTCAGTGCCATATGACGCAGTGCGATCGCGAAGAAGCGGCGCAATCGCGCCGGTCGGGAGGCGTCGTCGGGCATCAGCCAGCTGAAGATCGGATCGTCGTCGAACGCCTCCGCCAGCGTGGCCTTCAGGCGATGGACATCCTCTGCGGTCGCCGAGCGCAACTGGATATCGACGGCATCGGTTGGGACCGCTCGACGGTCGACGGCGCCCTCATGCATTTGTTGTTGTTGTCGTCGTCGTCGATGTGCGGGCCAGCTCCCCGAGCGCACGAAAGATGAGCGTCAGCAGATCGCCGTAGGTCTCATCCGCGATCCCGTCGGGGTCGAGCAGCTTCTCCAGCGCAAGGCCGTTGCCCAACGCCGTGATCAGCAGTCCGAGGCGTTGCGCGACCTCGGGACTGAGGGGGATGCCGTGCCGTTCGGCGCCCTGCGCGATCAGGCGGGCGCCCCCCATACGGAGTGTTTGAAAGCGCTCTGCCAGCGGCTCGCGCAGTCGTGGCTCGCGTATGGCATAAGCCCAGAACTCGATCACGAGCGGGAAGTAGTGCGGGCGCTCGCGCAGGATACGCATCCAACGGTCGGCCACCGCCCGTACCCGCTCCTCTGGTGTGCCCTGCGTCGTGAAGAGCTCGGTGTAGTCGTTCACGTCGGCTTGGGCGCTCCGCTCGAACATCGCCAGGAACAGGTCCTCCTTGCCGGAGAAGTTCGAGTACAGCGCACCGGTCGTCGCCCCCGCCTCGCGCGCGATCTCATCGACCGACGCGCCATGAAATCCCCGCTGCGCGAACACGACTTCAGCGGCGTCCAGCAGCCGCCGGCGCGTCAGCGCCTTCTGCTCCTCGCGCAACGAGGGGCGCTCCCGGACAGGACTCATAGACGATCTTATAATGCATAACGTCCGCTATGTCAAATGCGCGTGCGCCCAAGACCACGGCGCGACTCCTGTGTTCGGCCGAGTGGTCCACACCTGGGTCGGGCTCATGACCGAGGCGCTTATGAGCAAGCGTCCATAGCGCAGAAGGGCGACCAGGTGAAGGCTAGTCGATCGAGGCAGGATCGCCCAGTAGCACCGCCGCCGCGCCGTACTCCTCCTCGCTGACGTGCTCGCCCCAGGCGACGGCGTTGCCCCGCTCGTCGAGTTGGTGCATCGCGAGATGGGTCATGAAGCGGTTGGGGGCGGCGCCGTGCCAGTGGCGCTCGCCGGGCTCGAAGAAGACACGGTCGCCGGGCCGGATGATCTCGATCGGACCGCCCTCGCGCTGGCAGAGTCCGAGGCCCTCGGTCACGTAGATCGTCTGGCCGCAGGGGTGGGTGTGCCAGGCGGTGCGCGCGCCGGGGGTGAAGTGGACGCTGGCGGAGGCTAGGCGAGAGGGTCCGGATGGCGTGGCGATGGTGTCGATGTAGACGGCGCCCGAGAACCAGTCGCCTGGTCCGGGGGTCGTGTCGAGCAAGCTGGAGCTGGTGGTCTGCATGGGCGTCTCCTTTGCTGCGTGTAGAAGGGGGTGTTGTGCGAGGGGTGTTGTGCGCTTCGTTGTCGAAAGCTCAGCCTGTCTGCGCCGTGGTTTGGATGCTCACGATGGATGTTCCTTTCGTGCTGTGTTGGCCGGTGCTCGATCAACTGTGACACCGATCGGGCGGCAAGCTCGGCGATACCGGTGCGAGTCATAGCGCAGACACGGCAGACGGACACGGCGGTCGGCAGGCAGCCATTGCAGTTGTCAGAGTTCTGACGCAACCCGGTCCTGATCATGTGAGCTGACGCAACAATGGGGCATGCACGATCACGCGCCGGCAATGCCCGAGCTGAGGCCGCACGTCCGGCGCCCACGACTGGTTGGACGACGGACCGGGCGTGGCGCGGTGATGGCTCGGTGAGCGCTGCGGAGAACGTGGGGGTTGCGCCTCGTGGTGCGCCGTCTCGTGGCGCCGTGCTTGGCGGACGCGTGGCGGCGTGGCTGGCCGATTCGCGTCCGGGACTGGTGGTGATGGCTCTCACCGTTGGCGGCCTGGCCGGCCTCGGCGCGGTGGCGTTCAGGTGGCTCATATACGCGATCACCTGGCTGGCGACAGGTCATGAGCAGTTCGGTCAGCAGGGCCGCGTCGGCAGCCTGCACCTGCCGGGGCTGGGGATCTGGTTTCTGCTTGTGATCCCGATCGTGGGCGGACTGCTGTACGGGCCGCTGATCGCCAAGGGCGCGCGCGAGGCTCGCGGTCACGGCGTGCCCGAGGTGATGCTCGCGGTGGCCGAGAACGGTGGGCGCATCCGCCCGCAGGTGACGGTCGTCAAGGCCCTGGCCTCGGCGCTGTGCATCGGCACGGGCGGGTCGGTCGGGCGCGAGGGCCCGATCGTGCAGGTCGGCTCTGCGCTCGCTTCCACGCTCGGCCAGATAGTGCGCATGTCCGAGGGGCGGCTGCGGATCATCGTGGCCTGCGGCGCCGCGGGTGGGATCTCGGCCACGTTCAACGCGCCGATCACCGGGCTGTTCTTCGGGTTTGAGATCATCCTGCGCGAGTTCTCGATCGACGCCCTGTTCGGGACGATCCTCGCGGCCGTCAGCGCGGACATGGTGGGCCGGGCGTTCTTTGGCACGGCGCCGTTCTTCGCGCAGGTTCCCCACGACCTGACCCCGCCTCATGACGGCGCCTACCTGCTGGTGGCGTTGCTCGGACTGTGCGCGGGCCTGCTCGGCGTGGGCTTCAAGACCGTGCTGTACGGCATGGAGGACCGGGCCGACGAGCTCTGGCACGGCCGTCCGGAATGGGCGCGTCCCGCCGTCGGCGGCGTGGCGCTGGGCGTCGTGCTGCTGATCCTGCCGCAGATGTACGGGGTCGGGTATCCGGTGATGGGCAAAGTGTTCGCGGGTAACGAAGCGCTGTGGTTCGTCGTGGTGCTGATGCTCGGCAAGATCGTGGCCGCGAGCCTCACGCTCTCGATTGGCGGCTCCGGCGGGGTTTTCGCCCCCTCGCTGTTCATCGGGGCGACCGGTGGCATGGCGTTTGGCACGGTCGCCGAGCACGTATTCGGGCCGGGCATCGGGCCGCCCGCGCTGTACGGGGTGGTGGCGATGGGCGGCGTGTTCGCGGCCGCCGCCCAGGCGCCGCTGACGGCGATCGCCAGCGTGGTCGAGATGACCGGCAACTTCGGCATCACGCTGTCGATCATGCTCGTCGCCGGCATCGCCTCCGCGCTGTCCAAGCACCTGACCTACGGCTCGATCTACACCACCAAGCTGCTGCGCCGCGGCATCGACATCGAGCGCCCGCGACCGGCCGTCGCGCTCGAGCGTGGGGCCGTGACCGCCGAGTCGGCCGAGGAGGTCGAGTCATATCTGCACGAGCATCCAAGGCCGCCTGCCCTGCCGTGAGGCCGGTGTGATCTGCGACAGTGAGGGCGTGTTCATCGTGGGGTCGTTAGAAGGTTGACGTGAGGTTGACGTGAGCAAGATGGGTGAGGTATGTCGCGTGCTCGAGGAGGACGCCGAACTCGCCGAGGCGATCCCTGCCGATGTGCGTGCCAGCGCCCAACGGGAGTGCATCGCGCGCGTGGTCGCGGTCCCGGCCGGCCTCTGGCGGGCCTCGCAGGCGATGCCGGCGGGTGGGGGCATCGGCCTGTATGTGTTGCACGGTCTGCTGATCAGGCGGGTCGACGTGAACGGCCGCTTCGGCGCCGAGCTGCTGGGCGTCGGCGATCTGCTGCGACCGTGGGAAGGTGAGGGCGATCCCACCACGCTCTCGGTGAGGACCGGCTGGCAGGCGGTGGAGTCCGCGCGCGTGGCCGTGCTCGACGAGCGCTTTGCGCGCCTGCTCGCGCGCTATCCGCAGGCGATCGGCTGCCTCGTCGGGCGGGCTGTCGCGCGGGCGCGTAACCTCGCGGTGAACATGGCGATCGTCCATCAGGCGCGTGTGGACGTGCGCGTGCACATGATCTTGTGGCATCTGGCGGCTCGTTGGGGACGCGTGCGCAGCGACGGCGTGAGCCTGCCGTTGCGTCTAACCCACGCGGTGCTCGCCGATCTCGCCGCCGCCCGCCGACCGACCGTCAGCAGCGCCCTGTCCGAGCTCGCCCGCCAAGGCGTCGTGCTGCCCCTCGAGGAGGACGGCTGGTTGCTGGCCGGAGGCCCGCCCGGCGAGCTGCTCGAGCTGGTGGACGTGCCCTCGTCGCTGACGGCGGGGTGAAAGCGGCGGCGAGACTACCGGCCACGTGTGGACCGGTAGCTCGCGCCAGCTCCTCCAGTGCAACCTCCCAGGACGGTGGGAGGCAGAGCAAGACTCTCACGCGCAACCGCCGCCGCGCAAGCCCTAATCCCTCCAGTTGTCAGAATCCTGACGCTGAAAACGGTGTGCAGCGACGCGTGAGCTGTGCCGCGCGACGCTCGAACCGTGCGCGGCTCAAGCGAGAGGCGCCTGCTCGCGTAATACGCGCCGCAGGATCTTGCCGGACGGCGACTTGGGAATCTCCCGCACCAGCTCGATCTCGCGGATCCGCTTGTGCGGCGCCACCTGAGCGCAGACGAAGTCCATCACCGCATCGGTGTCGCATCCGGAGGCTGCCGAGACCACGAACGCCTTCGGCAGTTCGCCGGCCTGCTCGTCGGGTATGCCGATGACGGCGCAGTCGGCCACGTCGGGATGGGTGATCAGGATCGCCTCGAGCTCGGCGGGGGCGACCTGAAAGCCCTTGTACTTGATCAACTCCTTGACCCGGTCGACGATCCAAAACCAGCCGTCCTCGTCGACGGTGGCGACATCGCCGGTGCGCAGCCAGCCCTCGGAGTCGACCATCGCAGCGGTCGCGGCATCGTTGTTCAGGTAGCCGCACATCACCTGCGGCCCGCGCACCCACAGCTCGCCGCGCTCCCCGCTCTCGACGTCCCGCTCGTTCGCGGGGTCGACCAGCCGGCATTCGGTGCCGGGCAGCGGCGGTCCGACCGACCCCGGGCGCCGGGGCTGACCCAACGGCGAGACGGTCGCGCCCGGGCTGAGCTCGGTCATCCCGTAGGCCTGGATCACCGGTGCGCCGATCCGCTGCGTGCAGGCATCCTCGAGCTCGACGCCCAGCGGCGCCGCCCCGCACACGATCGCGCGCAGGTGGGACAGGTCACGTCCCTCTACCGCCGGATGATGTGCGAGCGCGAGCGCGATCGGAGGCACGACGTAGGCGCGCGTGACGCGGTGGCGCTCAGACAGATCCAGGTAGGCCTGCAACTCGAACCGCCCCATTGTCACGAGCGTCGCGCCCGACCACAGGCCGTAGTTCAGGATCACGCTCAGGCCATAGATGTGAAACAGCGGCAGCACCGCGATCATCGTCTCCTCGTCCGTGCGCATCCGCAGGACTGGGGCCATCTGCAGCATGTTCGCGACCAGGTTGCGGTGGCTGAGCATCACTCCCTTGGACAGGCCGGTCGTGCCGCTGGAGTAGGGCAGGGCCGCGATGTCGTGCGCGGGGTCGACCTCGGGCTGGGGCGCCGCATCGGGGTCGCCGAACAGTTCGGCGAAGGGTTTCGGGCGCGCGCCCTGGGCCCCGTTCGCGTCGATGTTCGTGCCAACCTCGCCGCGATCGGAGTCACCCGGCTCGCCGTCGTCACCCGCGTCCGGGTCGAGCCCCATGTCCTGGATCTCGCCCAACACGAACAGCTCGCAGTCGAGGCCCGCCACCGCCTCGCGCGCGGCGTCCAGGAACGCGGGCGCCGTCAACAGCATCCGCGCCCGCGAGTCGGCCAGCTGGTGGGCCAGTTCGCGCGCGGTGTACAGCGGGTTGATCGTCGTGCAGCGCCCGCTGGCGGCGATCGCGCCGTAGAACGCGATCGCGTACTCCGGGGCGTTGGGAATGTAGATCGCGAACGTGTCCCCGCGGCCAAACCCTCGCGCGGCCAACCCCGCGGCGAGCGCCCTGACGTCGCGCTCGAGTTGGGCGTAGCCGATCGTCCGGCCGCTGGTCCCGTCGATCAGCGCGGGCCTGTCCCCGAGCGCGCGCGCCCGCGCGAGCGTAAAGCCCACGAGGTCGATGTCTGGTATCTCGGTTTCGAGCTCGCCCCCGAAGTAGATCGCCATCGCTGCTCCCCAGTCGGTCGAATAACGCGGACAGCCTCCCACACTCCAGGCGCGTCGGCGTCGCCCGGGCGCTCCACTCGACCTCCGCAACGGCGGCCGATAGCCTGCGGGCGAGATGTGGGACGAGCTGACCACGCGCCTGCAGGGCGAGATCGTCGTGCTCGAGCCTCTGCGGGCCGAGCACGAACAGGAGCTGTGGGAGGCCGCACAGCACCCGGAGATCTGGAGCTGGCTGGCGCCGATCGGGTCGACACGCGAGTACTTTGCGGCGTGGATGGCCGCGAGCCTCGCCGAGGTGCAGGCCGGCCGGGAGGGGGTGTTCGTCACGATCGAGCGGGCGAGCGGACGCGCGGTCGGCAGCACGCGCTACATGAACCTGCGCGAGGAGCACCGCTGCGTGGAGATCGGCTGGACGTGGCTCACGCCGGCGATGTGGGGCGCAGGCGCCAACGTCGAGGCCAAGCTGCTGATGCTCGAACACGCCTTCGAGCGGCTCGATTGCATGCGCGTGGAGTTCAAGACCGACGCCCGCAACGAGCGCTCCCGCGCGGCCCTCGCAGCCCTGCCCGCCCAGTTCGAGGGGACCCTGCGCAAGCACATGTCGATACCCGGCGTGGGCGTGCGCGACTCCGCCTACTACTCAGTGATCGACGAGGAGTGGCCGGCAGTGCGCGCCAACCTGCGCCGGCGGCTGGCCCGCCACACGCGGGAGGCGGGGTAGGCACAACGGGACGGCGCGTCAAGGGGCAGCGGCTACGCCGCGGGGCAAGCGACGTCGGGATGGCCCGTTTGCGCGGCGCGCTGGCCAGCCTCTACACTGGCCGAACCTCCTGGAGAGGTGGCCGAGTGGCTGAAGGCACTCGCCTGCTAAGCGAGTATGGGGGTCAAACTCCATCGCGGGTTCGAATCCCGCCCTCTCCGTCTTTGCTGATGCCCTGCAAACACTGGGTTTCTGATGAGAATGGCGGAAGCGACCATCGCCCCCAAGCTCGACCCCGAGCGCCGTATGGAAGCGTTTTGGAAGCGGCCAGTCATCCGATCGACCGTCTGTCGCGCTGTCGCGTCTGACAAACGGGCGCCTGACGAGCATTTGCTGCTCGACTTCTGTTCGTGTTCGGTTCGCCCAGGAAGATGACCCCCGCCACCCCTTGAGCGTTATTGGAGTCCCGCGCGCGTTTTGTGACTCTGGTACTTCTGCACGCGGTCGTCGCTCGGCCTGCGTGGCGTTAGCCGATGGTGCGACGTTGGCGGCGCATCGCGCGTCGCGTGATTCGATCCATCTCCGCGGGGTCTTGATCCGCCCACGGCTCGCTGTCTTGCTCGTTCGGTAGAGGATCGACGTCTGCCGTGACTTTGGTGAATCGGACCTGCGAGCGCAACAGCTTGTCAGAGTCGTAGTAACGCCTCGCCCAGTGGGACCGGGGGGCTGCTAACCGGATGGCACCGACGCACGACCATACGGGCGACAGTAGGACGCCGGCAGCTGCCAACCAAGGCTTTCCCTTCGCCACGCATACCCCCGCAGCGCCAATGACCACGAGCAGCCAGACGACGCCTACCAGCAGGTAGACGGCGCCGGTCATCGCCTCGCTGCCATTTCTGCCCTGAGATGGGTCGTGAGCCTCAAGACGTCCGCCTCAACCTCTCTGACTGCCCGGCCGTGGGCTGTGTTCGACGCCGCTACCGCCCGGCCTTCTCCCGCGCAGTAGACAAACGCCTGGATCTTCGTCGCGATCGGCGTGGTGTTGGCCGCGAGCACAAACCAGCTCCTATGGTCGGCTGTCATCTCGCTTGTCGCGAGGCCGGCAACACTGCCCGTCCCGCCGCCGGAGATCGCCCGGAAGCCTTCGGGGCAAGTTGCATGGGAGCCGCCCACTTCGCCTGGTGCGATGCTGCCTGCTGGTGCAGCAACTTCGATCAGTTGGCTGAGACTTGGCCCGCGGAGCCTGCTGAGGACGCTCGGCTTGATCTGGCCAGTGCTCGTGATGAGGTAGCGACCCGCGGCCACCGCGCTGCCACCGAGCGCGAAGAAAAGCGCAAGAAGTGCGATCACTGCTGCTGGTGACGGGCTACGTCGGCGCATCGAAGACCCTCCTGTCGCTGGGCGTGTAGGGCCATGTTATATGGCTGATCAGCCATAGACCAGGGATGGCGCTCATAGAAGGCTGACGGGCGTGGACCCCCTTCGCACTTTCGCTGCCAATGTGCGCCGCCTACGCAAGGAGCGCGATCTCACCCAGGAGCGCCTTGCTGAGCGCGCAGAGCTGCACATGACCGATATCGCGCGAATCGAGACGCTGCGACGCGATCCGGGCGTCAGGGTTGTGGCGAAGATCGCATTCGGTCTCGACGTGCCCACCAGCGAGCTGTTCGAGGGCGTCGAGGTGTCGACGGCACCGGAGCCGTGAGCCCAACCGGGACGGCGATGCGCGCTGCGTCCAAGAGAGAATCGGTCCGCGCCGGCAGGCAACCTGTTTGGTGTGCCCGCTCCGACCGCTCGATACACCACCTGGCAGCGTGAAGCGGTCGCCGCCGCGGTGGTACTGACCGGAGCGACCGCGCCGTGGGTGGTGGCGGTAGCAGCGGCCGGCGAGCTAGAACATCCGAGTGGCGCTCGGCTCGGTCCGTTCGAGATCCCCGAGAACAGTGTCCGCTCGATCGTTCGACGAGAGCGCATCAAACGAGCGAAGGCGCAGGCGGCTGTACCGCTTGTGGATCAGTCGCCACGGGACGCCGTTGAGCGCCTGCGCCAGCGGCTTGTCACAGGGATCGACGTCGAGCTGACGCGCATCGAGATCGAGCAGGCGGAAGGCCGTAAGGTCAAGGGCGAGGAGCTGCGACAGGTCACCCGAGCGATCCGTGAGCTGGCCTCGGTGCCAGGCCGGAACGATCCCCCTCCACCGGCCCCGGGGGCGAAGGTCATCGGCGTCCGTGATGGCTCAGAGACGCGTGGCGGGCTAGCGGGGAGAATCCTGGCTACGTCCCGGGACAACCAGTCAGCGTTCGCATAATCGTCGCGAAGTCACAGCACGCTGCGCGCGCGTCGGCGAGTGCGTTTTCAGTTCAACGACTTGCACTGAACGCCACCCACGTAGCTGTCCGCGCGCTGGTAGCTCGCGCCCAGCGCCCGAGTTCTCGGGCGTTGCTGCCCGTACCTCGTTGATCCGCACCGTCTGTGTGCATGCGCGCGCGCCGATAGGCGACTGCCGGTGATGCGAAGATGGCGGCGCCGGCTGCCAACCGGCGTAACCAGTCGGCTCCTCCGCCGACGCCGCCTGGACAGCCCCGCGCGACCTAGTCCCGGGGCTGTCCCTGTTCAGGAGTCTGTCTGAACCACGCGGAATGATGCCGTCAGACAGCAAAGCGGCAACGGAGGAACAGCATGGGGTGGCACCCAGGTGAAGCGAACTCATCTACATCGCGCGAGCCCGGCAATTGCGTGATGCTCCACGCCGCTGCGGCCGGCATCACCGTTGTCGGGCAATCGTCGGACGAGCTTGGAACCCAGCTGCTGAGCAAACGTGTGTGTGAGCTGTATGCGACAATGCGGCGGCTCCCGAGGCGCCTCCCTGCATGGCTCACGGGAGTGCTCGACCAACTGGAGGAAGCTAACCAGCGTGGTGAATGGATCGCTGGCGCAAAGCTTGCGCAGAAGACTACGTTGGCCTTGGAGGTATTGATCGTTCGCGCCTACCTGCAAACGACGCCGAGTTCGCCGAGCACCCAGCCGACATCGCGCTTGGCACCTCCTCAATGCAGCGCTCGCACCCACCCACGTCCGCGCGGCCGCCGTTATCGTCGTCGCCGGTCGAGTTCCAGCTCTCGTCGGTCGTCAGGCGACGGCTCCGGCGACAGCGACGGTGAACCAAGCCCAGTCAGCGGGGATAGCTGGCGATCGGCCGAGCCCGCTCTGCACGTTGCAGGCAGGCAGGCATGAGGTTCTGCGCTCATTGCGACGGGTCGCTCGCGCACAGGCGCAGAGACGCCGTGTACTGCGGCTCATCTTGTCGCGCCGCAGCGAGCCGCGCACGGGCCGCTGAGCCTGCCCAGGACTTCTGGGCAGCACATAGCCTTGTCCGCCGCCGATCAAGCGCACAGAGGCGCACGAACGGCCCAATCCGAGGCGGTACGTCCTCGTGATTGGCGAGGGCGATCCCGCGACGATCCGGGTGACGCTTCGCGGTGCTGCGCTCGCCGCTTGCCTCACCGAGCATGAGGTAGAGGCGACGTTGCGTTCAGCGTTCAATGCGAGGGCCGCGGCGTGACGGCCGCGATGCCACCTGCCGAGGATGCCGCGTTCGCAGTAGACGCCAGCTCGAACGGTGCCAGTCCAGTCGAGGTCCGTGCTGCGCGTGTGGCCACGCTGGAGGAGTTCATCGCCGTTGACGAGCCCGGTGCTGACCCGCTGCTCGGCAGCGGTGACGACGCGCTGATCCCGGAGGGCGGCGACGTGATGGTCTACGGCGACGGCGGCGCCGGCAAGACCACGCTGACCATCGACGCCGCGTTTCACCTCGCCGCTGGCGATGCGTGGCTCGGAATCCGCATCGCGCGACCCGTCCGTCTGCTCATCATCGAGAACGAGGGTCCCCGCGCTCTGTTCCGGTCGAAGCTGCGCCGCAAGTTCGCCGCGTGGACCGGCTCACCGTTGGAGGGTCGCGTCTCGATCTTTGAGGAGCCGTGGGGCGAGTTCACCTTCACCGATGACGACTGGCGGCACGCGCTCGCCGCGAGAGTCCGCGAGGATGCAATCGACGCGCTTCTCGTCGGGCCTGTCACCCGCACCGGAATGAACGAGGCTGGCACGCTGCAAGAGGTCCGCGACTTTCTGCGGCTCGTCGCAGCCGTCCGCGTCGAGTCCGGGCGCCGCCTCGTCGTGATCCTCGTCCATCACGAGAACAAGGGCGGCGCCGTCTCCGGCGCGTGGGAGGGCTCAGGCGACACGCTGCTGCGCGTCGAGGCCCGCGGCAACGGCCATACCCACCTACACGTGCAGAAGGCCCGCTGGTCAAGCGTGCACCACGGGACCTCACTCGAACTCGGCTGGACCGACGGCGAAGGATTCAAGGTCGAGGACGCGCGCGACTATCAAGCCGAAGTCGAAGCGCTCCTGGCCGACGGTACATGGCGCACCGCGCGCGAGATCGCCAATAAGCGCGATCACCACGACAAACCGGGCATCGGCGCAAGCATCGCAACCGTCCGCGAGGTCATCAGGACATCTCCCGACCGCTTCGCCGAGCGCAACGGCAAGGAGGTCGGCCGAAACGCCCGAGCAACCGTCTATGGACCGAACTCGGCCCAGAGTTCACTGAGTTCGCTAAGCGAACTCCCCCGGACTGGCCGAGGGACTGAACTGGCTGCACTCCCCTTAAGGGATGCAGCCAGTTCGAGTGCAATCCCGCTGACCACCGAGCCACTGAACTCCTCCCCAGGTTCAGTCGCCAACACAGCGGAGACGACTCGATGAGGGCGCGAACCCTCTGGCGTCTGGGTGCACCCGGCGCGGACGCGGAGCTTATGGGCGTTGGCGTGAAGGGGCTCGCGGGATGAGTGTCGTCGGTGCTGAACTCGCAAGCCTCATCATCGATGCCGTGCGCAGCGACGATGGTCTTGCCGCCGACCTTGCCGCCGTTCTACGTCCCCACCTACAACTTGAGCAGCCCGCCTTCGCCGGCTGGATGACGAGCCGTGAGGCCGCCACCTACCTCGGGCTCACGCTCGCTGCGCTGCACCGGCTCACAGCGGCTCGCGCCGTCCCGTTCGAGCAGGATGCGCCTGGCGGGAAGTGCTGGTTCAACCAAACCGATCTGGACGCC
Organism: uncultured Solirubrobacterales bacterium; assembly: GCA_963702185.1. GTDB lineage: Bacteria > Actinomycetota > Thermoleophilia > Solirubrobacterales > Solirubrobacteraceae > Palsa-744. Next base: position 1,159,693 of record OY969723.1, on the reverse strand, counting down.
TGGCGGCGGGGCGGTGGCGCACGCTCCGATCATCGCAGGGCCGCGTGAGATGCTTCCAAGCTGCTTCCACACCTACTGCAACCTGCGGATTTGCAGGGCTTCTGCTCCCACGCCTTGCTTTGCCAGTATGGGGTCTGTAGACTTGTGGCAACGACAAAAGCGCCCCCGCGCGACTGCAATCGCCGGGGGCATGGCCCAGGAGGTACGAGCTCCATGAGCAAGACGAACGCTACTGCTCGGCGCGTGCGCGTCGAGCGCAACATCTACCGACGACAGGATGCCGTCGGACATACGGTCTACGAAGTCGGCTACAGAGACTCTGCGGGTCGGCAGCGCTGGCGCACCGTGGAGGGCGGGATCACAGCGGCACGTGCGGCACGCGATGACGTGCTCGGGCGTAAGGGTCGTGGCGAGCGTGTCCAGCCGAACCCGCGACTGCGGTTTGGCGAGGCCGCCGACGCATGGCTCGCCGGGCAGGTCGCCGAACTCCGGCCGGCGACGCAGGCGATCTACAGCAACGCGATCGAGACGCATCTCCGCTCGCGTTGGGGGCGTCGGCGGCTCGACACGATCACGGTCGAGGACGTGGCCGGGCTCGTGCGCGAGCTGCGGAAGGAAGGCAAGGCAGAGTGGACGATCGCCGGCGTTGTCAAGGCGGCGAACCGGACCTTCAAGTTCGCCAAGCGCCGTATGAACTGGCACGGCCAAAACCCCGTGCTGGAGCTGGAGAAGGGCGAGCGCCCGAAGGTGTCCGCCGCCGCTCGGCGACCGATCTTCGCGGGCGACCAACTCGCACAGACGCTCGCCGCCGCTCGTGAGCCCTACAAGACTCTGTTCGCCGTCGGCTCGGTCACGGGCGCGCGCCTGAGCGAGTGCCTGGGGCTTGTGTGGGCCGACGTGTCGCTTGACGACCTGGACGCGGCGGAGATCCGCTTCGAGTACCAGGTCGATCGCCAAGGGTGCCGACAGCCGCTCAAGACCGATGAGTCGAGGCGGACGGTGGAGATCCCGCGCCGGCTCGCGGCCATGTTTGTAGCGCACAAGCTGAGAAGCGACGACACGCGCCCGGCGGCGTTCGTGTTTGCCACGCGCTCGGGAGCGGCGATCCAGCATCGCAACGTCGGCACCGCGTTGCGGTCCGCACAGCAGCGGGCAACCGACGATCGTGGACGGCCGACGTTCCCCATCCTGCATGAACGCGACGAACACGGGCACCGGCTGGCCGTACCGCGTGGCGCGGTGCCGAGCTTCCACGGCTTCCGCCACACAGCAGCGAGCGAGGCGATCGCTGCCGGCGAGTCCGCCGAGGAGGTCTCCTGGCAGCTCGGGCACAAGAGCAGCCTCGTCACGCGCGCGGTCTACGTCCAGGAGGTCAAGAGCGCGGAGCGCACCGCGCACCGACGGGCGCGGATGGAGGCGCGATATGGGGACATCTTGGACTCGGCAGACGGTAAAGCGCAGCAGGCACACGATTGCTCGATTGCCAGAGTGCTTGACTTGCCGGACCGGCGAGTCAAAGCGCGGTAGATGATGGCAACATCAAGCAGATCGCGTCCGAGTCGCACAGGCCGGCACGCTCTAACGCACTCCGGCGTCAAATGCCCCGGTGCCGAGCGCATGTTGGGCCTCCTGTAGGCCCTGTTCATCCGCCTCTACGCGACCGTGGTCACAGCTCCACCGCGTAGTCGTGCAGGGTTGGCCCTGGCACTGGCCAAACGGCGCCGAATCGAGACGTGGATACCGCCTTGGCACGACGCCGCGAGCCGGCTTGCAAAGTGAGCGTGGGTCTTGTCTACCACTATGCGGGCTGTAGCGCGCGTGGTCGGGTTGACATTTATCCTGCAAATCGCTAAATTCTAATGGTGCGAAGGCGTTTGGCGGAGCGTGTTTGAGCCCACAGTGCAAGTTCGCTGTAGGCGTAGGACATCGGTGGCTTGGACCTAGCCCTCGGCGCGGAGCGCCTCGAATCCGACCGGAGCGCGAATCATCATAAGATCAGGCAGGATGCACTTATCACCTCGCCCATCACCTGAGCAGCCTCTGGCGGACATGCCGCTACAGCTGACTGGCACGCCTGGGGACGCCGTCAAAACGTCCAGATCGGTGGTCTCGTCCGTGCGGGCCCGCGACTCTCAGGCAGCGACCGCGGCCTCCTACCAGCTGATGGCGAGCTACCTCGTCTGGGATCTGCGGGACCTCCTCGAGCGACAGCAACCCAAGAAGGGCTGGCAGCGACGTGTGCATGACCTGGATGTCCTATTCGAAGCGGCCGACCGCGGCGGCCGGCCCGTCTACCCACCGCCTAACGACCTCGAAAAGTCAGGTGGTCTCCGCGCCAGCCGTGCGCGACAGCTCGAGACACTCGCACACGATGACGAGCTCTACGGGCTCGTGAAGACCGTCGCCGGCACCGCGACCACGACCGACACTCTCGCTTGGGCGGCAGAGGCCCGCCAAGCGCTCTCCAGGGTTCTGGACAATGATGGTCAGGTGAGCAAAAGCGACCGGACGTTCCTTTGCGAGCAGGTCGAGCCGTTTCTGCGCCGGCTGCAGCGCGTCGACCAGCTCGACGAGTACAGCCCGCCGCGGCGCAGCGCGTACGTGATCCGCCGGTAGGGCGGATGACATCGGACACGCCGACAGCGGGCGCGTCGCTGCCCGACCTCTCTCAACTGGTCCTGCGTCGCGCAAGGGTGCGGCTGCATCGGCTCGCCAGCGAACTCGACGGCCTACGCCGCGCATACGCCGAACGCGAGGATCTCCCGGGCTTGAGAACGCTCGTCGATGCGATGGCACTCATCACCGCGGAGGGCGAGCGACAGGTCCTTCACGAAGCTAGGGTGCTCTACGAGCAGATAGCTTCGGGCGCCAATCCGGACCGCGAGCAGGAGCGCTTCCGCGGCCAGGTCGGCGGGCTCCTCAACGCTGTCGAGCGGGCACTACCTAGCCCGATGCAGCTCGCTCGCCGCCCTCACGGTCGCGAGGTCGAGGCGCTGATTGCTCCCTTCTCACGGATGATCTCCCAACTCATGAGAAAGACTAGCGTCCACCTCGAGCTGATCTTCGAGCCTAGCGACGACTACGGCTTCCAGCTCTCGGTGATCGAAGAGCTCCAGCCTGTCGCCCGTCAGCTCAGCGACGACTTGCGTGAGCAACTGGATGACCTGCCGCAGCTGACTGTCATCGCATACCCCAAGCAGCTGGAAGCCGAGACACTGCTGCACGCCGTGATGGCACACGAGGCCGCACACGTCGCCGTGCATCCCGCCTCCGAGCTCGGCAAGAGTGCAAGCGACGCCTTCGACGAAGCCGTCCAGCATCACTGGCCAACGCTCCTCGCCGCGATGATCGCCGAGATCGGCGGACCCGAAGAGGAAGCGATCGAGGAGGCCCGCATCCGTACCGAACGTATGAAGCGCTGGTTCATCGAGCTGCTCTGCGACGCGCTCGCCGTCGCGCTCGTCGGACCCGCATACCCGCTTGCGCTCGCCGACCTAGACGTCGCCACGGACAGGTGGGCGCAGCTGCGCGGCGTGGCCGGGCACGAGAGCCATCCCGGCCTGGCCTGGCGTCTGGACCGGGCGATATCGCTCGCGCAGGGCATCTACTTGGTTGGGGAACCACAGGGTGATGCCTGGGAGGCCCTGCGCGCAGCACTCTCCAAAGTCAGCGCGGCGCTGCCCGCCGAGCGCGACGAGATCACCGACGTCGAGCGACAGATGGTCGAGGAGGCCCTGGATGCAATCGACCCGCAGGACGCCGTCGGGCCCTCTGCGTTCTACCCGCCCGAGACACTCAGCACGGACCTGCCGCTAGTGTGGGAGAAGCTCGCCAGCCGTATCCCGCCGGCCGAGCGGATCGACCAGCGCACGCTCACCGGCACGCCAGGACAGCAGCCTGCGCAGATTCGTCTGGAGGCAGGCGAGCGGTGGTCCTCCCCGATCGACGTCGCCTCGATCCTTACGGGCGCCTACGCCTGGTGGCATGCCGAACGGGCCGCGAGCACGGAGGCGCCCGGCGCGCACCGCAACCTACCGGACTCGCCATGTGCGCTCGAAGACTGGCTCGCGTTCAACGCGTTCATCCGCGGCACGATCGAGCTTCGCGGATTGCACGAGCGTATGTCCGAAGATCGCGAGCGCCTGGACGGCTTGAACGCTCCACGGTTGGTGGATCATGCTCTCTGGTGACGAGATTGCGCGGCGGCTGCTCGACCACGAGAACGGCCTCGCGATCACGCCGATTGTGGACATCTCTCAGATCGGAAAGGCCAGCGTCGACCTGCGCCTTGGGCCGGACTTCATCGTCACACGGCGCGAAACCGGCCTCGCCTCCTTCGACCCGGCACGTGTCGATGAGATCGAGCGTCGCATCCGCGATTACCAGGACTATGTCCGCCGCCCTGCCGGAAGCGCCTTCTATCTTCACCCTGGCGAGTTTGCGATAGCCCGCACACTGGAGTACCTGACGATCCCGGAGGGGCTTGCCGGCCGCGTGGATGGCCGCTCCTCATGGGGGCGCCTGGGCCTCGTAATCCAGACTGCACCACTGATCGAGCCGATGTTCGAGGGCACGATCACGCTCGAGCTCGCCAACATCGGCACCGTGCCGCTAGTGCTCTACGTCGGCCTGCGGATCGCACAGGTGATGTTCTTCGATATGGTCGGCACTGGTTCGGCGCTGACTGAGGCCGAGGAGGGTTGAGGATGGCGCGGCGATATGCTGGACAGTTCCGCTCGCGGTACTCCCATCTACACCGCGACCGCGACTTGCGCTGGGTTGTGCCGCTACGCGTGCGTTATGTCGTCGGGATCACCGGCGAGCGGTTCGCCGGCAAGTCGGTGGCGCTTACACACTTCGGCGAGAAGCACAACTTCGAGGTGTACAGCCTGTCGACGATGCTGCGCGAGTTGGCGGTTGAGCGGGGGGTGCCGCTAGAGCCCCGTGAGCGGCTACAGGACCTTGGCGATGAGCTACGGGCCGAGCACCGCGACCCTGCGTTGCTGGCGCGGCTGACGTTGCGGCGAATCCATCGTGACCATCTCGACACCCGCGGTGAGGTCGACGCACCGAAGCGGATTGTCGTTGGTAGCTTTAAGCGCCCTGAGGAGGTCCGTCTGTTCGAATCTCTCGGGCGTTTTGTGCAGGTAAACGTGACGGCGTCGCGTCCGGCGCGTCTAGGGCGGGCAAGACGCTCGGGGATCATGGAAAAGGAGCTGTGTCACCTGCCGGTCGTGCCGAAGCTCGACATGGCGACGTTCGTCAGCGAGATCGACCGCCGTGACTTGGAGGGCGACGCGAACCCCTGGACGATGGGGTTCGGCCAGGCTGTCTCAAAGCTTGCTCTGCCCTCAGCGGCCGAGCTTCGCAACGACGGGACGGTTGCCGACCTGTGCTCGAAGATCGATGATGTCGTGCGCAGGCTGAACGATGAATACCCGGCGTTCAGCGGCTAGACGCACTGCAGATGGTGGTCGCGCAGCGAGCGGGCGATGACTCGCCGCACGGGCTCGCTGACGTTCTCCAGCTGAGGCTCGGAGTGCCCTTCGCGCTTTGCGCGTCTGATGATGTTGGCGACGAACTCATCGGCGAAGGAATCACTGATGTGCTCAACGCCCCGGAAGTCGAGGATCAGCCCTTGGCTGCCGTGCGGATCGGTTGCCAGCAGCCGATCGAGTTCCGCGAGGAGGCTGATGCCTCGGTCACGGGTCGAAAAGACGGAGCCTCTGGCGGCGAGCTCGAAACGCATGACATCCTCCGCGGCGGAAATGGTTGCTGGGCAAGGAACGCTACTCCTCGGCGGTGGGAGCCGCATGCCGATCTGCCGCTCTTTGGGCTCGATGGATTGTCAAGCGACAGGCCTCAGAAGCCGACCTCTACGATTTCGTACTCCCCCGCAGAGGCTCTGGCGCGCCCGGACGGACCTGAGCGCTTGGTCCGCGCCTGCCTGCCGGGGAGCTTTCGCCTGCTTACGCGAAGCGCCCGGTAGAGGGGGGTGGCATGCTGCACGCCCCCGAGCTCGTAGGCGAGCCCGCGGGTGGCGCCGACCTCGACCCCTACGTCGCCTCCTGCGAGCCGTCCTGGGTCCTCGCCGAGCGCTCCGGTGACGGTCAGCTCGGCGCTGGCGCCCTTCTGGTCTGAGATCAGCACTGTGAAGCGCTCTGCTCGGATCACGTGCGTGACATAGATCCAGTCGGTGTCCCAGTTGCCTTCCTCGTGCAGGTGGAGGATCGCCTTCTCGGCCCTGTCGGGTCGTTCGAGGGTGATCTCGTTGGAGCGCTCGGCTCGGAACAGGATCGCGTGCTTGGCGTCGAACTCAAGCCGGGTGGCTGCCGCCTTGCCGCGGGAGCTAGCCTTGCCAGCGGCGGCAATCTTCAGCGCGCCCTCCGATGCCCAGCCGCGGTGTTTGACCCGCAGACCAGCACGCTGTTTGAAGGAGATATCCAGGTCGGTGAGGGACATCTGGCGGACGAACCCGCGGTCCTCGATCTTCGCGACGTCGCCGACAGCGACGGCGACGCTCGGCTCCCATGTCGGTAGGTAGTGAAGCGCCTTGAACACATTGTCGGTGTAGGTCTTGGCGAGATTCGTCATGATCGAACCCTAACGGGTGATCATGACGCGCTCCGTAGCAGGATCTCCTCGATCCTCATCGGGGTGCGCGCTCACGGCTGCGACATAGTTTTTGCAAGCTCGATGTGGAAGCGTCCTGGAAGCGGCAGATCTCGGCGAAGGGCAACAGACACCTGCCCGATTGACCGTGACGTGCTTGGCTTTCCGGGCAGATGAGTCAAACCGCAGTAAACGACGGCAGGCCCGAGCCGCTAAGCGAGTATGGGGGTCAAACTCCATCGCGGGTTCGAATCCCGCCCTCTCCGTCGTTGCGCGACGTTCGAACCTACGAGCCGGTTGGCCCTCGTCCGGCCCTCTCCGTCACGTCTCGCCCGCCGCCACAGCAAAAACAATGTGCCGGCGCGCCACTGTCACAAACGCGTGCAGCTCGATCGGGCCGCCGTCGGTGTCCAGCGGCTGGACGGTCGCGTCGGTCAGCGTGATGAAGTCCCGCTCGGGGGCGTTCAACAGGTCGGAGATGCGGCTGCGGTAGCCGTCGCGGGCGAGGGTCAGCTCGCCGACGATGCGATGGCGCTCGGTCTCCACGCGGATGCGCTCGCGACGATGGTCCATACCGCTGTTCTCGGATTCTGTCGTGGTCGGCATGGGTTCATCGGCTCTCGGGGTCGGCATGGGTTCATCGGCCGTCGGGGCCGGTGCGGGCTCATCGACCATAGGGCTCATTATCGCGTAACGAGGTAGCTGCGAGTGACCGTCGTGCGCAGCCCGGTCGGTCCGACCGCGACGATGCGCACGCTCGCGACCATCGCGCTGTCCCGCCCCAGCTCGCGATCCAGCCGCGCTAGGCTCGAGCGCTTCAACCGCAGGCGCACGTGGCCGGGGTGCACGGGTGGCAGCGCGCGCTCGTCGGCCAGGAGCGAGACAGGACGATGCCCGCCGTGGGCGGCGGAGGCGTAACCATAGGGGGCGAGCGTGGCGGTGGCGAGGATCCGGCACCCGCGCTGGCAGCTGACCGACAGTGCCAGCGCGCGCAGCGCGACCACGCCGGCGCGCCGCAGCAGGCTGACGTGCACGACCGGCGCGACGTTCAGCGGCGGGGGCCACGCGCCCGGCGCCGCGCAGCCCGTCCCGGCGGGGGAGGCGGGGTCGAAGCGCTCGATGCGGTTGTTGTTCGTGTCCGCCACGTACACATCGCCTTCGCAGCCGACGGCGATCGCGGTCGGCTGGGAGAAATCGCCGAGGTTCGTGCCGCGCAGCCCCCACTTGGCCAGGTACTGCCCGGATTCGGTGAAGACCTCGACGCGGTTGTTGCCGCCGTCGACCACAAAAACATGCCCAGCGGCGTCCACGCCCATGTCGGTCGGCGCGTCGAGCCGTCCTTCGCCCGAGCCGTAGCGACCGAACTCCCCGATCACGCCCCCCGAGGGGGAGAGCTCGACGATGCGGTTGTTGGAGGTGTCGGCCACGAACACGTTGCCCGACGGCGCGACGGTCACGCCTTCGGGATGGTCGAACTCGCCCATCCCCGATCCCGGTGTTCCGTCGCCTTCGTCCGCCCCCAACTTGGCCAGCAGCGCGCCCGCAGCCGAGTAGATCAGGATGCGATTGTGGCTCGTGTCGGCCACGTACGCGTCTCCGGTGGCGGGCGCGATCGCCACTGAGCTGACGTAGTGGTATCCGGCTCCGCCCACGTCGGACGGTCCGCCCAGTTCGGACATGTACGTTCCTTCGCCCCATACGCGCACGAGGCGCGCGTTGCCGGTGTCAGCGACGTACACGGACCCGCGCGGGTCCACCCCAAGCCCCGCCGGTTCGGTCAGGCCGGTCCTGAACCCGCCGAAGCTCGTCCACTGCCCCAGGAATGTGCCGCCCCCCGGCGCGAACGTCTCGATGCGGTTGTCGTCGGTGTCGGAGACGACCAGTTGCCCCGACGGGGTCACCGCCACGCCGCGCGGCGCCGTGAAGGCGCCCGGCGCGCTGCGTGCGGGCGTGCCGATCGTGCGCAAATAGGCGCCGCTCGGGTTGAACACCTCGACGCGGTCGTTGGCGGTGTCGGCGACATACGTGTCGCCCGCGGGATCGCTGGCCAGCGCGCGCGGAAAGGCGAGCTGCCCCGTGCCCTGGCCGTAGTCGCCCCATTCGGCGGCGAACGACAGCTGCGGCGTGAGCTTGACGATGCGGTCGTTGATGTCGTCGGCCACGTACACGTCGCCGGCTGCGTCCAGCGCGATGCCGTAGGGGAAGCCGAACTCCAGCCCGTGGGCGCCATAGGAGCCGGCCGATCCCTCATATTCGCCGCTCGGGGAGAACTTCTCGATGCGGTGGTTGTCGTCGTCGGCGACCAGCACCTCGCTTTCGTTGGCCGCCACCCCGCGCGGGTATGACATCTGCCCCGGGCCGTTGCCCTTGCTGCCCCATTCGATCGGTTCTTCACCGTTCAGGTTGAAGCGCTCGATGCGGTTGTTGGCCGAGTCGGCGACGTAAACGTAGTTGCCCGCCACCGCGATGCCGCCGCCCGGGGGTTGGGTGTAGTTCTGCGAGGAGCCGAAGTCGAACTCGCCGAGTTCGTTGCCTCTGTGCCCCCAGTCGAGCAGGTATTCGCCGTCGGGCCCGAACTTCTCGATGCGGTTGTGCTCGGAGTCGACCACGTACACGTCGCCCGCCGCGTCCACAGCGAGTCCGCCGATCGGCCCGAACTGCCCGTGCCCGCCGCCGTAGGAGCCCCACGAGCCGAGATATTCGCCGGAGGCGCTGAACTTCTGCACGACGTAGCTCAGCTGGTCGGCCACGTACACGTCGCCTTCCGCGTTTACGGCGACCGCCTCCGGGTAACGCAGGATCGATTCCGCACGCTCGCCCAACAGCGCCGCCGAGGAGTACGGGCAGGCCGGCGCGGCGCCCGAGCCAGGGCAGGCTTCGGCGTGGGCGGCCGCGGGGAGGGCGAGCACGAGGGCGAGAGCCGCGAGCAGGCCCGTGCCCGGGCGCGTGCGTACACGAACGCGACGTCGGGGGAACGTCATCGGGACATGACAACACACCTCGCCCGCGCGTGTAGCGGGTCTTGCAGAATCGTTACATCAGCCCACGCGTTCGGACGGGCGCGCGTGCAGCCCGGCGCGGGCGCTGAGCGCCAGCGGAACCGAGGGCGTCTCCTGCGCCGACTCATCGGCCGGGCGGTTGCGCTCCTCGCGCACGATGTACAGCGGGCGGTGCTTGACCTCGTCGTAGATGCGCCCGACGTACTCGCCGATCACGCCCAGCGCGATCAGCTGGATGCCGCCGAGCAAAAGGATCGCGATCGTCAGCGAGCCGAAACCGGGGAGGTAGGAGCCGACGAAGTGCAGGGCGATCACGACCGGGATCGCGATGAAGGCAACGCCCGCGGACAGGAGGCCGACGTAGGTGGCCAGCTGCAGCGGCAGGTGCGAGAAGGAGGCGATCGCGTCCAGCGAGAAGCGCAGCATCTTGCGCAGGGTGTACTTCGTCTCCCCGGCGTGGCGGGCGTCGCGCTGGTAGGAGACGGCCGTCTGGGAGAATCCGACCCACACGGTCATCCCGCGCAGGAAGCGGGCGCGCTCGGTCATCGACAAGAGGGCGTCGAGCGCGCGGCGGTCCAGCAGGCGAAAGTCTCCGGAGTTCGGCTCCAGATCGACCTGAGTCAGGCGGTTGAACAGCTTGTAGAACCATGACGCGGTCGCGAGCTTGAACGCGGTCTCGCCCTCGCGATGTTCGCGCACCGCGTACACCACGTCCGCGCCGGCGCGCCAGCGCTCGAGCATGTCGAGGATCAGCTCGGGTGGGTCCTGCAGGTCGGCGTCGATCATCGCGACCACGTCGCCGCGGGCGTGCTCGAGTCCTGCCGTCAGCGCCGCCTGGTGGCCGAAGTTGCGCGACAGGTGCACGACACGCACGCGGGGATCGGCGTCGGCGATGCGGTCGAGGATCTCGGGCGTGCGATCGGAGGACCCGTCGTTGACCAGCACGAGCTCGAACGGCATCTCCGCGACCGCGTCGATCGCCCGCGCGACGAACTTCTCGATCAGCTCCTCCTCGTCGTACACGGGCGCGACGACGCTCAGCAGGGTGAGGGTGCGTGGGGATGGGGCGGACATGATCGTGTCGTCTGGAGCGGCGCGGATATCGCCGGTGCGTCGCCGGTGCGGTCATCCAGCTCGAGGTCATGATCGCCCGCCGAGCTAAGCCGAAGCTCAAATTATCGTTCATCCTGTGTGGGAATGCGCTCCCCGCACGAACTTCTGCGTCGAGTACCGAACTGGCACGTGATCGTCCAGTTCGTCAAGTTCGGGATCGTCGGGGTCTCCAACACGCTGATCGCGTTCGCCGTCTACACGGTGCTGCTGAAGGTCTTCGGCGTCTGGTACATCGCCGCCTCGGGCATCGGCTTCGCTGTCGGCGCGGTCAACGGGTTTCTGCTCAACCGGCGCTGGACGTTTCGCGAGCACGTCGGCGACTCGCTGACTCCCGTGCGCTGGGGGATAGTGCAGACCTGCGGGCTGGGCGCAAATCTCGGGCTCGTGTACCTGTTCGTGCACGGCCTCGGTATGGACGAGCTGCTCGGCCAGATCCCCGCGACGGCGATCGTGACTGTGCTCACGTTCATCGCCAACCGCGCGTGGACGTTCCGCGTGCACACGCCCGTCAACGAAACAGCGTAAGCAGCGAGAGGCCGGCCGGGATGCGCCCGCCGCGGGCGATGACCGCCGCCTCCAGCTCCAACGGGCGCTGCAGCAGCCAGTTCAGCGGCGCGGGCGGGATCCACAGGTCGAGGCTGGACTCGGTCGCGCGCGCCGGCGAGAGGCGATCCACGATGCGCAGCGCGATCGCGACGGGGAGCAGCAGCGAGTTGAAGTAGGTCGTGCGCACCGTCTCCCAGCCGGCGGGCTCAGCGGCGTGTTGCAGCGTGCGGCGGGTGTAGCGGCGGCAGTGGTGGTTGATCTCGTCGTGCCCGCTCCACAGCCACTGATAGGCCGGCACCGTGACCAGCAGCGCGCCTCCCGGGGCGACCACGCGGCGCAGCTCGCGCAGCGCGGCCACGTCCTCGCCGAGGTGCTCGATCACGTCCAGCGACACGGCCAGGTCGAACGAGCCCGACTCGAACGGCATCTCCAGCACAGACCCTTCGATCACCTCGCCGGCGCCGCGCTCGCGGGCGAGGGCGACGCTCGTGGATGACAACTCCACGCCGGTGACCGTGCCGTGGCGTGCCAGCTCGAGCATGTTGCGCCCGCTGCCGCAACCGGCGTCGAGGATGCGAGCGCGGGCGGGCAGGCGCAGGCCGGCGATGACCCGCTCGAGCACCGAACGCCTGCCCCGGTACCACCAGTGGCTGTCCTCGGCCTGGTGGGTCTGCAGCTCGTAGTTGCGGTCCATGGAACGTGCATCTTTTCTTATCTGCTCCTTCACGCGCTGCGAGCCCCCCCTTGAAAAAAGTTGTGGCATGCCATAACCTGATCGCATGGCGGTCCAAGAACATCAGCACGAGCAGGCGAGATCGCACGCGGTCGAGGACTACTGCAAGGCGATCTTCGCTCTGGAATCCCGCACCGACGCGCCGGTCTTGACCAATGCGCTGGCCGAGCGTCTGCAGATCACGCCCGGGAGCGTGTCGGCGATGCTCAAGCGACTCGACGGCGACGGGCTGATCGTACGCGCGCCGTATCGCGGGGTGCAGCTCACGCCCGCCGGGCGCCGGGTCGCGCTCGAGGTGATCCGCCACCACCGGCTGCTCGAGCTGTTCCTGGCCGAAACGCTGCACATGCCGTGGGATCGCGTGCACGCCGAGGCCGAGGTGCTCGAGCACGTCATCTCCGAGGAGCTCGAGGGGCTGATCGCGGCCAAGCTCGGCGAACCGACGGTCGACCCCCACGGCGATCCGATCCCCTCCGCGAGTCTGGAGCTGCCCGAGCCGACCGAGCCCCAGCGCGGCCTCGACACGCTGCAGGTCGGCGAGCAGGGCGTGTTCGTGCGCGTGTCCGATTCTGAGCCGGCGATGCTGCGCTACCTGTCCGACCACGGCATCGCGCCGGGCGACCGTGTGCGTGTGCTGGAGCGCCAGCCGTTCGGCGGTCCGCTGCTCGTGAGCTTCGCCGAGGGCGAGCGCGAGCAGGCGATCGGCGGTCAGCTCGCGCGGGCGATGAGGATCGCCGTCGCGGCGCCGGAGGGCGGGCACGCATGACTCCGCCGCCGCCACCGGTCGGCGTGGAACCGGCGCTCGAGGGCGCCGCGGTGGCTGGTGTCGGCGGCGAGATCGCGCTCGATCCGAGGCTCGGCCCCAGCCCGCTGGAGCGGCTGCTGGCCCAGGGACGCCTGAAGGCGACGCTGGCGATGCTCGGCCCGGCATTCGTCGCCTCGATCGCCTACGTCGACCCGGGCAATTTCGCGACCAACCTCGAAGGCGGCGCCCAGTATGGGTACCTGCTGCTGTGGGTCGTGCTCGCGGCGAACCTGATCGCGATGCTGATCCAATACCTATCAGCCAAGCTCGGGATCGTCACCGACCGCAACCTGCCCGAGCTGTGCCGCGAGCGATTTCCGCGCGGGCTGACTGTCGGACTGTGGGTGCAGGCGGAGATCATCGCGATGTCCACCGACATCGCCGAGTTCCTCGGCGCCGCGCTCGGGCTGAACCTGCTGTTCGGCGTGCCGCTGCTGCCGGCCGGCCTGATCACCGGCCTGATCGCGTTCGCGATCCTCGAGCTGCAGACGCACGGCTACCGGCGCTTCGAGCTCGCGATCACCGGTCTGCTCGCGATCATCTTCGCCGGCTTTTTGTACGAGACGCTGCGCATCGGCCCCTCCGCCCACGAGTCGCTGCGCGGGCTGATTCCCGGACTGTACGGGACCGGCGCGCTGTACCTGGCGGTCGGCATCATCGGCGCGACCGTGATGCCGCACGTGATCTACCTGCATTCGGCGCTGACCAAGGGCCGGGTGCCCTGTCGCAATGACTCAGAGCGTGGGCGCGTGCTGCGCTTCGAGCGCACCGACGTGCTGATCGCGCTCGGGCTGGCGGGGATCATCAACATGGCGATGCTGGCCGTCGCCGCCAAGCTGTTTCACGTCCCAGGCCTGGAGAGTCTCAGCTCGATCCAGTCCTTTCATGCCGAATTCGGGCGCCTCGTGGGCGGGGGCGCGGCGCTCGCGTTCGCGGTCGCGCTGCTCGCCTCGGGCGCCTCGTCCTCGTCGGTCGGCACCTACTCCGGGCAGGTCGTGATGGCCGGGTTCATCAACGTGCGCGTGCCGCTGCTGGCCCGCCGCGCGGTCACGATGATCCCCGCGATCGTCGTGCTCGCTCTCGGCGTCAACCCCACCAGCGCGCTCGTGTTCAGCCAGGTCGTGCTCTCGTTCGGCATCCCGTTCGCGCTGATCCCGCTCGTCACGCTCACCAGCCGCCGCGACGTGATGGGCGTGCACGTCAATCGCCGCCTCACGACCCTCGCCGCCGCCGGTCTGGCCGGGCTGATCGTGGTGCTGAACCTGTTTCTGATCTACCAGCAGCTGCTGTAGGCGGCGTTCAGCCGTTGGCCGGAAGAACCGCGTGCAGGGCGTAGTCGATCGCGCCGCCCGAAGTGCGCCAGGCGACGATCGCGCGGTCTGAGTCGGGGTCCACGCCGACGGCGGAGTCTGCTCCCAGGACACCTTCGGAGCCAGCCGCCGCCACGAGCTGCGGCGCGCCGAAGATCGTTCGCCCGGGATAGGCGTCGATCCCGCGCGCGGCGTACAACGCCTGGCTGCCGTATTCCAGCTTGCCACCAGACGTGTCTGCGCCGGCCGCGCCCCCACCGGCCGCGCTCTCACCTCCACCGGCCGCGTTCTCGTTGCCGCCGGCTGCGCCTCCACCAGGCGCGCGCGGTTCGCTCCACAGCGCGTACGCCTCGCCGTCCGGCCCGGGCGCGAGGTCATCGAGCAGCGCCTCGCGGCCGGGCTGGGAGATCGTCGCGATCGTGCGCACGCCGGTCTCGTCGATCGCCGCCGTGTGCACGACCCAGCGACCCGACGAAGCACCGCTCCAGGCGAGCATCACCGACTCCGAAGAAAGGCGAATCAGTCGCGGCGAGCCGGCGTCCCTCGGCGGCGGTGAGCCGCCCGGGTCGGAGAAGCGTTCGAGCAGTCGCGGAGCGCCGAAGCGGGGTCCGGTGGACGACAGCTCGGCATAGATCGAGGTGACCCCCAAGCGGGTCTCACTCCAGGCGATGGTCGCGCGGTTGTCGTCGCTGAGCAGCGCCGCGATGTGCGCCCCCGGGTCGGCGTGCGCCACGAATGCGACCGCGCGCGAGGAGCGCCCCGAGCCCGGCATGTCGCGCGCATAGATCGTCCTGTCGCGCTCCCACAGGACGAGCGCGTCCGAGCGGTAGTCCATCGCCGCCGCAACGCTTTCAACTCCGTTCGCGCCGGTGACCGAAACGGGCGGGGAGAACGCGCGCGCGTAGTAGCGGTGCATGCGCAGCTGCAGCCGCCGCCCGCCGCCCGACCCCGCGTCCGAACCCCCCGACGAGACGAGCGCGACGTCGCCCAGGTAGGCGCCCGTGAGCGCCAGGGGCGTGCTCGGGCCGCCGGTGACCCAAGGTGTCGTGAACGGCCCGCCGGCCGGGCCTTCGCTGAGGGCCAGCCGCCCGCCGGAGGAGATGCCTGTGGCCCCGGCCAGCAGCAGCCGCCCGTGCGGCGCGGCCTGGGCAAGGATCGGCGGCGAGAGCGCAGGCGCGCGAGCGCCGGCGTCGCCAACGGGAGTTGCCGGACCGGGCGCGTCCCCACCCGGCACGATCACCGAGACGCGCGCGCCGGCCCCGCCCGCGCAACTCGAGCCGGCTCCCCACACGATCGCCCCGGGCCCGGTCGGGTGGCGTGGTTCGTCGGTCGGGAACACCACCGCGGGGGCGCCGGGCGCCGAGCAGAGCGCGAGCGCGGTGGGCTGCGACCACGGCCCGGTCGCCTGCAGGCTGCCAGGCAACAGCGCTATCAGCGCGGTCGAGGCGAACATCGCCGCGGCCTCGAGCGCGACCCGCCGCCCGCGACGGGTGAGCACCAAGCGCGGGTGCGGCTGGGGGGGTGGCTGCGCGGCTGTCCCGGGTGGCTCCCCGGGTCGCCTAGATCGCCGCGGTGGCGGAGCTGGGCGCCGCCGAGCGGGGGGAACGTAGATACCGTGCGAGGGACCGGGAAGCGGCTTGGTCGGCAGCGCACCGATCCGCTGCAGCTCGGCTCGGAGCGGCTCGGTCGGCCGATGCGATCCTGCTGCTTTGCTCGGTAGGTCGAAATCGACCGGTATGTCCATCCACTCGTCCACTGACATGCCTATCGTGGACTATTCGTGCCCACCTGGTTCCATGCCTCCCTGGACGACGGCGATGCCGTGCTGCGGTTCCCGTATGACGATCGCATGCGCGTGCTGCTGCGCGCGATTCCGGGTCGCCGCTGGGACCTGGTCGACAGGGCCTGGCGGGTGCCGGTCGACCCGGAGCGCGCTCATTCGCTGGCCACGCTGCTGACGGGGCTGGCGCAGACACATGCGCCGCAGGTGAGCCGCTCGTTGGCGCGCGCGCTCAGGCGCGGGTGCGCGGAACGCCGCCGGGGTGAGTGCGTGCTTGATCTGGCAAGGCCCGACGAGCGCTGGTGGCTCAGCTTCGTGCTCGACGGGGATGCAGAGCTCGTCGAGAGGTTGATGGAGCATCCCGATGCGTACAGATTGCCTGCGATCGACCGAGGCCTGATCCCGCTCGACGAAGAGGCCGAGCGCATCGTCGACGGGTTGCGGGCGACGATGCCCGAGCGGGTGCGGTGCAGCGAAGACGCCGAGCACGCGCTGGTGGAGATCGCCCAGCGCCGGCGCGAGGTGCAGCGCGTGTCCGGGCGCGGCGGCGCATACAGGCCCGGCGAGCCAGGCGAAGACGGCTATGTCGAGGATCCGTACGACGCGTCCCGCGGGCGGGCTCGCGCAGAGGACGGGCGCCCATCGCCTCCCCGCCCGTGGCACGGAACGATCGAGGTCGCGACCGAGCCGGAGGAACCGGTGTTCGTGCTGCTCGGCGAGTTCGATCGCCTACCGCCAGAGGTCCGCGAGCTGGCGATCGGGGCGCCCGGCGGGGCGACGGTGCCGCTGACGTTGGCTTCGTGGGAGCTGATCGAGGGCCGGCTGCGGGGCTGGATCAGCAAGGCCGCGAGCCGCTGCGTGAATGCGTTGCGCGAGGGCCGCCCGGCGCCGCCGTCGGTGCTCGAAGTATCGCGCGTGCACGAAGAGCCGACGTTCGTGCTCGCGCCCGGACACGATGAGACGCAGTGCGAGCGGTTCGCCGCGCTGCCGGGGGCGATGGTCGCGGCCCGTGCCGACGGGGCTCGCGCTCGCGCGGGGCTGGGCGTCGAGGAGCACGCACGGCTGCCGGCGATCAGGGTCGACCCGTTCTGTGTGCCCGCGCTCGATGGGTTTCTCACCGAAAGCGAAACGTGGATCGAGCCTGAAGCGCTCGCGATGTTGCAGGAGGTGCGCGAGCAGCACGCCCATGCGCAGGGCCTTTACGAGCTCTCGAGCGCGACCGATGCCGAGCTGGAGGTAGTCGGGCTGGGCGGCGAGCTCAAGCCGTTTCAGCGCGCCGGGGTGAGGTATCTGCTCGCGCGCCGGCGCGCGTTTATGGCCGACGAGCAGGGGTTGGGCAAGACGATCGAGGCGCTGGCGGCGCTGCAGGCCGACGGCGCCTGGCCGGCGGTGGTCGTGTGCCCGGCGAGCCTCAAGCTCAACTGGCTGCGCGAGATCGAGCGCTGGCTGCCGGGGCGCGAGGCGCGGGTGCTGAAGGGAACTGGCCCGGTCTCGCCGTTCGAGCGCCGAGTGGCCGGCGACGCCGACATCACCGTCGTCAACTACGACATCGTGGCCGCGCGGCTGGACGAGCTGAGGGCGCTGCAGCCCCGGGCGCTGGTCGTCGACGAGTCCCATTACTGCAAGAACGCGACCGCGAAGCGCACCCAGGCGGTGCAGCGGCTGGCGGGCGCGGTGGCCGAGGATGGGCTCGTGCTCGCGCTGACGGGCACGCCGGTGATGAATCGCCCGCCCGAGCTGATATCGCAGCTGCGGATCATCGGGCGGATCGGCGATTTCGGCTCGGGGGCTCAGTTCGGGCGCAGGTTCAAGGGCCCGGACGCGCACATGCGCCTGCACTGGCACCTGCGCGCGCGTTGTTATGTGCGCAGGCTGAAGGCCGACGTGCTGCCCCAGCTGCCGCCGAAGACGCGCAGCGTGGTGCCGGTAGAGCTGACCAACGAGCACGAGTACAGGTTGGCCGAGCACGATGTGATCGCGTGGCTGCGCACTCAGCCGCTGGACCTGCGCCAGCTCGACGCGAAGGTCGCGGCCGCGCTCAGGGCCGAGCGCCTGGTGAGGCTGAACGCGCTGAAGCTGATCGCGGCGCGCGGCAAGCTGCACGCGGCGCTCGCGTGGATCCACGACTTCGGCGCCTCGGGCGAGCCGCTGGTCGTGTTCGCCAAGCACCGTGAGATCCAGCGCGCCGTGCTCGAGAGGTTTCCAAATGCGCTGCACATTCTCGGGACAGACAGCCACGTGGCGCGCGACGCCTCGCTGCAGGAGTTCCAAATGGCGGACGCCGGAGGCCAGAACCAGCTGATCGTGTGCTCGCTGGAGGTCGCCGGGCAGGGGCTGACGCTGACCCGCGCGTCGAATGTGGTGTTTCTGGAGCTCGACTGGACCCCGGCCAAGCACGACCAGGCCGAGGATCGCTGCCATCGGATCGGCCAAAAGGACGCGGTGAACGCCACGTATCTGCTCGCGGCGGGCACGATCGACGAGACGATTGGGATGCTGCTCGAGCGCAAGCGGGCGGTGATCGGCGCCGTGACGGACGGGCGGGAGGAGGATGAGGAGGGGGTTGTGGACGCGCTCGTGCGCGAGCTGGCGGGCGAGCCGTATCGGGCGCTGCGGGCGGTGGCGTAAAGTTGATGTTCCGTACTGACGAACTGTCTTCACGAGCCGGTAGGTTCTCGTGGCATGAACGAGTCTGCATCGGAAGTGGTCAATCGGGACGAGGTGGATCTGCGCAGCGAGGAAGAGCGCAGAAAGGCGGAAAGGCGAGCGCGTGTGAAGGAGCGCCATCCACGGATCGGCTGGCTGCTGCTGGCGTTGGCGGGCGCGCAGGCCTACCGGGAGGAGCGCCGTAATGAGGTGGGACGGGGAAGATGACAATGGGCGCGTGAGTGGCGGGCGCGTGAGCGGCGAGCAGGTGGGACGTGGGCGCGTGAGAGGCATCCGGGTGGGAGGCGTCCGCTCCGGTTGGCGCGTGATCGTCGCCTACAGCCTGGTGTGCGCCGCCACGCAGGTGCTGTGGCTGACGTATGCGGCGATCACGACCGAGTCCGCGCGGCATTACGGCGTGTCGGTGGGTGCGATCGGCTGGCTGGCGGAGATATTTCCGCTGCTGTACGTCGTGCTGGCGATCCCGGCGGGGCTGCTGCTGGACCGCTGGTTTCGCCCGGTGCTGGCCGGCGGCGGCGCGCTGGTCGCGGCGGGCGGACTGATCCGCCTCGGCGGCGACACGTTTGCCTGGGCGATGGCCGGGCAGGTCGCGGTGGCTGTCGCCCAGCCTGTGGTGCTGAGCGCGGTGAGCAAGCTCGCGGCCGAGTACCTGCCCGCGGGCGAGCGCCCGGCGGGTATCGCCGTGGGCTCGGCCGGGGGTTTTGTCGGGATGGTGCTGGCGCTGATCCTCGGGCCGACCGTTGGCGCGCACGGGAATCTTGAGCGGCTGCTCGTGCTGGAGGCGGTGCTCGCGCTGATCCCGGTGGTGATGCTCGCGGCGGCGCTGCGTCGCCCGGGGTTTGCCACGGCGCGGGCCGGCGTTGGCGTCGAACTGCCCGCCGGTGGCGCCGCTGGTGCGCAGGCCCTCACCGGCGGCGCCGGGATGGTCGCCGGCGCGGAGCAAGAGCACGCGGCGATCGCCTCGGGGGTCGCGCGGAGGTTGTGGGCGATGCCGCAGATGAGGGTGTTGTGCGGGCTGGTGTTCATCGGGTTCGGCGTGTTCGTAGCGCTGGCGACGTGGCTGCAGACGCTGCTGGCGCCTGCGGGTGTGTCGGAAACGACCGCCGGGTTGCTGCTGGTGGGGATGGTGCTGGCGGGGGTGGTCGGGTGCGGCGCGATCGCGCCAAGGGTGGTCGAGCGCGGGGTCGAGCGGAGGTTCATGCTCGCCACGGTGCTCGTCAGTTGCGCGGGGTGCGTGGCGATGGGCGCGGTGACGCTGCTGGGCGTACGGGCGGCGGCGATCGTGGTGATGGGCGCGTTCCTGCTGCCGGCGCTGCCGGTGATCCTGACCGCGACCGAGCGGCTGGCCGGCCCGGCGATGGCGGGGACGGCGGGCGCGATCGTGTGGATGGCCGGGAATCTCGGCGGGCTGGTGGTGGCGCTGATCGTGCAGGCGCTGGTGCACGACCCGCTGCCGGCGTTTCTCGCGATGGCTGGGGTATCGCTGCTCGGGCTGCCGCTGATCGCCCGCATCGGCGTGCTGCCCAAAGAGACGACGCCCGGCGGCGCCCAGCCCCAACGCGAGAGCTACAGCCCCGTCTCGGCCACGACGCGCCCGGAGTCCACGGCGTCCGCGAGCGCGCGGTAGTCGCGCTCGTTCTGCTCGGCGTAGGAGCGCGAGAAGGAGAGGATCGCGCGGTCGAAGGCGGCGCCCTTGCCGAGGTAGGAGGCGATCGCGATGCGATCCCCGCTGCGGGCGTGGGCGCGGGCGAGCGTCCAGCCGCAGAGGCGCCCATAGTGGGCGAGGCCCTCGGGGAGCATGCGCTCGATTTCCGCCGAGCCCTTCCAGTCGCGCAGCTGGCGCACGTAGAAGTCGCGCGCGCGGCCGTCCAGGCCGGCGTCGATGTGCACCCAGCCGAGGAAGATGTCGCTGGAGGCCTGCATCAGGCGCTGCCCGGCGACGACGCGCTCGCCGTGGTTGTGAAAGGCGCTGTGCCCGAGGTGCTCCTCGAGGACGGAGGCCTCGGCCTCCTTCATCTGCAAAAACAGCGGGTCCCGCCCGTCGCGGCCGAGCATCAAAGCGATCCACGCGCGCGTGCCGACCGAGCCGACGCCGACGACTTTGCGGGCGAAGTCGGTGAGGCGGTACTGCTCGAGCAGGGTGCGCCGGTCGTGGACGAGCGTGCGCCGGTAGGCGCGCAGGCGCTCGTGCAGCGTCTCGAAGACCTCGTCGCGGTTCTCGGTCCCGACGAGCTCGTCGAGCGGCACGATCAGCGGCGGTTCGGAGCGGATGCGAAATTCGCCGTCGACGATCCGGGTGAGCTTGGACAGGGCGGACATGGAGTCGCGGGTGCGGGCCTTGGCGAGCGTGCGCTCGGTGCGTTTGACCTGCTTGGGCTTCAGCTGCGGGCCGAGCTCGGCGAGCGCGGTGTCGATGTCCAGGTGGGCGTACCAGACGTCCAGGTTGGGAAGGGCGGCGAAGTCGCGCATCGCGGTGCGGTAGGCGGCGGTCGTGTCGAGCACGATCCGGTCCTGGGCGCGAGCGGAGAAGGAGTTGTCGCGCGCGGCGATCAGCATCGAGGCGGTCAGCCGCTTGACGTCCCACTCCCAGGGACCGGGGAGGGTCTCGTCGAAGTCGTTGAGGTCGAAGACGAGGCGCCGCTCGGGCGAGGCGAAGACCCCGAAGTTCGAGAGGTGGGCGTCCCCGCAGCACTGCGCCATGAGGCCGGAGCGGGGCGTGGAGGCGAGGTCGGTCGCCATGATCGCGGCGGCGCCCCGGAAGAAGGTGAAGGGCGAGACGAGCATGCGCCCGTAGCGGATCGGCACGAGCTCGGGGATGCGCGTGCGCGCCTGGCGCTGCAGGATCTCGACCGGGTCCTCGCGGTGGGGAGCGGGCTCGAAGGTGGCGTGGCTCGAGCGCGGCACCTCCGCCCGCGCGGCCCGACCCCGGGATTCGCGCTCTGCGACGGTAAGGTGGGGCACGGCCGCGATGGCAGGCGTCGCGCCCTCGCTCGCCGACGAGGCAGCCGAACCCGCCAAAGAGGCGCTTGGGGATGCCGGGGACGAGGATTTGGGCCCCGGGGGTTTCTTGTTGGTTTTCGGGCTCGCTTTCGGGCTCGCGTTGGCGCCGGCCATCTTCAGACCATACTGCGCGGGGGGAGGCGCGATGTCCGTGGGGATTACGGGTTCGCCCGCGCCCGATCGGGGGATCAGGCGATCAGAAGATCAGGAGGTCAGGAGGTCTGCACGATCAGAGAGCGGTTGCCGTCGAGGTCGCGGAAGAAGAACATCGGCGGGATGGGGTCGCCCATGCGCATGATGTCCGCGTCGACGTCGACTCCGGCGGCCTGCAGAGATGCGTGGTCGGCATCGATGTCCGAGGTCGAGTAGGCGATGCGGGTGTCGATCCCAACGGGTTCGCCCTCGCGGGGCGACACCAGCGCGAGCGTCGTGGAGGCGCCGGCGGGCGCGACTTCGACCCAGCGGTTGCCGCCGCCGAAGGGAGTGTCCGAACGCAACTCGAAGCCGAGCTTGGACGTGTAAAAAGCGATCGCCGCGTCCTGATCGGAGACGGGAACCATCGCGGTGCCGACCTGGGTGATGTGGGTGGTGGCGTCGGGCATGTCAATCCTCCTGGGGTGGTGTGGGTGTGGGGATGAAGATGGGATGGGAAAGGGGAAGAAATTGAATGGGAAGATGCACAGATGTGCGAGAGACGAGGTGGCGCGGCGGATCTCGTTGGTCTGTCAGTGTCGTCGGGCCACCGGTCGTCGAGTGCTCGTCAGGATCTGACAGTAGACGAACGGGGGTGGGAGTAGACGAACAGGGTGGGCGAGTGTAGAGCGCGGGTTAAGTATCGCCCGTACCGCCGTTACACATTCCAAGGATCGATCAGGTCGATACCAGCGCCATCGAAATCGCTGATGTTGCGGGTGGCAAGGGTGGCGCCGAGACGGCGGGAGATCGCGGCGATCTGGGCGTCGGCCATCGAGATGGGACGGCCGGCGGTGTCGCGATCGCTGACGATGGACGCGTAGTGGTCGGCGGCTGTCGAGTCGAATGGCTCGATGCGTCCACCGAGATCCTCGTCGAGAAGTCCGTGGATGGCGTCGGTCAGTCGTTTCTTGCGGCGGCCTGCGGGTAGGCGCGCGACTCCATAGAGCAGCTGGGCGGCGGTGATGGAGGTGGTCGCGACCGTGGAGGAGTCGAGCGAATCGAGCCAAGCGGTTACCCGTTCGTCTGGGGTTGGACGAATGAGCTCGGAGAGAACGTTGGTGTCAAGCAGGATCACAAAGGAAGTCCTCGATCAGGCCGACGATTGTGTGGGGTACGCTGGCACGGGTAGGTGTAGATGCCGTCCCCGCGCCCGCGCGTTCGATTGCAATCACATCTTCATCTGCGCCGCGCGCGGCGACTCCTCGCGACGGGGCAGATCGAGCTCCACGCCACCGCCGGCCGAGGCGAAGCGGGCGCGTATACGACTGCCGAGTCCTGCGGACGGCTGCTCGGGCGGCAGGGCGTCCTGAAGTATGGCCCGCACCTCGGCCTCCATCGAGCGCCCATGAAGGGCGGCCCGAACGCGCAGGCGAGCCTTGGTGGTGTCGGTTAGTCCACGGATCGTCAGTGTGGCCATCGTATGCCTGTGTTCGTGTCTCTCAGTTTGCTGTCACGGCTGCCATTGCTAGCAATGCTAGCAGGTGCAGGGAGCTGCATCATGGGGATCGGTGCCGCAGCGCTCGGCCATGTCGCTCACAGTGAAGTAGGCCAAAGAAAAGGTGTCTCCGGGGCCGCGGCCGCGTTCATGCACACCGACCGTGGGGCCGTCCGAGTGGGTCTGCCATCCCTCCCCCTCATCCGGCTTGCGCGCCTGTAGCTCGACTCCCAAAAGCTCGGTCCAGAAACGCCGGGCACGCGCGGGATCGTCTGCGGGGAACTGGATCAGGGACAGCGAGGAGTACGGCGCTGTGTGAACGATGTGGGGATCTTCGCCCACGGTGCTGAGTCAACTACCGCAAGTGCGCAGCGGCCGATCGAAGATAGGTGAGCAGGGCGCTCGGGGCGCGCCGGAGCTCTCTCCACGGCGGGATCAGGCTAGGTATTTCGAACAGCCCAAGATCGTCGAGCTCCGCTATCTCCTCGGCGGACAACGGCTTCGCCCGCGGCTCATCACGGATTACCGAGACCTTGATGTTGAATGTCTCTTGCTCAGCCATACCGGTCAGTGTAGCGCTCACAGACCCACGAACGTGACAATCAGTGTCATGACGATTGTCAGCAGCGATCCTACGAGCATTCGTGTCTTGATCGTGAGCCGTCTCTCGGCCGCATGGACGGCCCTATCCAGGATGTACATGAGTCGTCGTGAGATGTCCGGCTCTGCCAGCCCGCCCAAATGCGCATAAGCCTTCATCGGGGTCAGCTCCACGACGACCCCTCTCTGTATCAACGCCGCGAGGGCGAGCAGACCGGACACCGCGATCGCGATCAGAGGCTGCCACCAATCGTGCCCCAGCACGGATCGCAGCGGGATCGCGGCCACGCCGAGCGCGACGTCCGCGCCCAAGATGCCAACGGCGATCGTATCGCGGCCGTTAGACGTCGCGGCCTGAATCTGCAGCTGCGTTTCGGCAAGCCTGACGATCGGAGCGGCGGGATCGGACATGAACCCAAGCTACCGCTAAAAGTGTGACCTGACACGCGCATATGTGACAACTTTGCGTCAGTACTGTGACGATTTATTCAACCCGGCCGCCTACGGTAGGGTTCGAGCTTCGCCGCGTCACGGGAATCGGACGGGGAAGTGTCCAACTATGGTTGTTCCGCTCGCTCGCGGCGTTAGCAGGCTCTGGGGGTACGCCCATTCTCGCAGCGGTGCGACGACGCCAGGCACGCAACCGGGCCGGACGCCGGCGCATGGCTGTCGGTACGGTTCGCTGTGGCAGCGGTAGGCGTTTTCACAGGGCGGCGCGTGAGGAACTGCGTAGATCGCGCCAAGGTAGTCGCCGCCGGGACACCAATGCCCGGTGAGGGATACACGCAGGGGCGCACGTGACTACGGATGCGCCGATGGCTATGCCGACCGCGAGCCTGGCGGGCCGAGGAAAGCTTCGATCGCCGCCCACGCCGCGCCATGGGTCAGAGGCCCAAGTCGCAGCGTCCAACCGTCGCCCAGCTCCTGACGCACCGAAGCCGAGAGGTGCCCAGCCTCCAGGCGCTGTCGCTGCGCCTCAGCCCGCTCGAAGCCCGTCGCCCCGTGGTAGGTCCCATCGACACCATAACGGCCGCCCTCCACCGGCCAAATCGACATCCGATCAGGCGCGAAAAACGGTCCTCCTGTCTCCGCGGGAAGGCTCATGGAACACTGATCGACTGCGGGAACGGGACGGTTGAGCCGGGTAGTCTCCAGTTGGGATTGTTCCCAATAGTGGTGTAGGGTTTGGAGTGTGAGTTACGCGAGGATGAGCGATACCAGCGACGTCTATGTCTACGCAGATGCCGAAGTGGGTCGCATGCGTTGCTGTGGCTGCATGGCGGACTTCTCCACCACCGCAGGGATGATTGAGCATCTGCGGGAGCACATCGCCAATGGTGAAGTCGTGCCCGACACGACGATCCCCACACTGGAAGCCGATCGGGCCAAGAACGATGCGTGGATGGCGAAGATCTAAAATGGCCGCTCCAAACCAGTAGTCGATCTGCCACACTTGCCCTATGGGATATCGGCCTAGAAGTATGATCGCACATTATCGCGCCCGGTGGTTCTGCTTATATCGCAGCAGGACGCTACCGAGGTAGTGTCCGCAGCTCGGTGCCGGGCATGTCGAGCGCGGGCACGGACGGCAGCGCGGCGCCGATGCCCTGCAGATCACCATACATTTCGGCGAGCCCGAACGCGATCCCGTCGATCTCTGCTTCACGTTGCTTCCAGTCGGATGCCTTCGCTCGCTTCTCTTTGTCCAGCGTCGTCTTCATACCGATAACCGTTTCCATGGTCCTTTGGATGAACTCGACGAATGGGCCGGAGACGTAGTCGTACACCGCGCCCTTTAGATCGTCGTGTCGAGCACGGGCGCCTCGGACGCCGGCAACCTCGATCAAGCGCTCTCGCAATAGCAAAGCCAAGTAGGGGGCGGCGCTAATGTCGCAGGCAAGCACTCCACGGACTGCGCAGAAGGACGGCTCGCCGTCGGGCAACACATCGGACACGATCACTCCAAGTGAACAGTCCTGGAGACGCTGATCCGCTCGTAGCTTGCTGACCCATCGATTGCTCCAGCTTTGGTAGCCCCGCTTGGACTCCCACAGGATCGAACCGCAGATACGCCCCGATGAGTCGCGAACTGTCTGCGTCAGATCAGCGCCCCGTTGACCGCTGGCAACTGGTTGGAAAGTGTCGTGCTCAAAGCGAGCTGCGAGGACGTCCTGAAGCGTTTCCTGACGGACGATGCCAAGCTCCTGCGCGGGCTTGTGCGATGCCTTCTGAGACGCCGTTTGTAGTTGGCGCTCGACGCGTTGAAGCCTACGCTCCTTGGCCCGCAACTCCTCGTTCTTCTCACGCAGTTCCTTCTCGAACTCCTTGCGGACACGTTGCTCGGCCTTTGGCGCCTCTTCATCCCGAAGCTCGCGGCGAAGACGCTGCTTCGCCTGCCGTTCCCAGTCGGCGTGAATGTGTGCAGTGACCTGATCATCGAGACGGAACCGGAGGCCGCAGCCTGGGCAAACCACCTCGGTGTCCGCTTTCGCCTGGTCCTTCGCCATCTTCGCCTCCCCATCTCTCGTATTGGTTTGCAGGTTTAGCGATCTGATGGAGACCAGTAGTGCGCTGATACGGCCATCAGACTTGTCGATATGACATAGTTGTGCTTCACCTCGCGGTTGAGGTAGCTTCCCGTCAAAGCCGTCGATAGCGGTAGCCGTGCTTAAGCACATGGTTGACGAAGCCGCCCTTGCTAGGAGCTGCCTCAAAGTCTTGCCAGGTGGGCAACGGCACGCCTTCATATACATACATCGCACCTCCGATGAACTCGACGTAGACATCTGCGGCGATCTCGTCATAGCCGATCGCTGCGACGTTGCTCGAAACCACCGGCTGCATCTCAGGCATCCTCTTCCTCCTCTGGACTCATATTTACTCTCGCATCGGTCGCAGTTTCGGTCGTGGCTAGTGACTCCGTCCTGGCTGGCGGAGCCTCTACAGCTGTTGACTGGGCACGCCACCCGTCCACTACGGCTGTATATGCGTCTGGACCGGGACGGTCAATCAGCCATGCCTGCGGCAACTTTGGGTCGTCGCCCACGGGCCTGTCGGGCGCCTTGTAGACCCGTATCCGCGAAGGCACCTGCAGGGCATCCCCTAGGACAAGTGCCTCGCCGGTGCGAAGGGCCGGCAATAGATCAGTAAGGCCGCCGAGGTCATCGGTGATCGTGCCCTCAACGGCGGCCCTGTCGGATCTGTTGGTGACACGAAGCGCAATAGTTGTGCCGGCTTGGCTGAGTACGGCGGGGTCTATGTCTGACGGACGTTGAGTAACTGTCACTAGACCTACGCCGTACTTTCGTCCCTCCTTCGCGATTCGTGCACAGGCGCGCGTCGCAGCGGTGTCTCTTCCGTCGCCCAAGAACCTATGAGCCTCATCCAATACCACTAGAAGTGGTTGCTGCTTTCCGCCTACGGGTAGGTTCATGCCCCAATAGAGCGCGTCGTAGACAATGCCAAGCAACGAACCAACGACGATCTCAACCGCGCTCGCGGGAACATGCGACACGTCGATTACCGTGATCGGGTGTTCACCGCCAATCCATTGCACGAGTAGCTGATCAAGATCAGCAACCACCGTTCCTTGCTCATCCGGAGCCCAGTCGTCGGCGTCGTCAAACATGAACGTAAAGCTAGTATCAAGCATACGATTACGCATAAGCTCCAACTGGCGAGAGATCCCACGAGCCTCTTTGCATCTGTGAGGCGCGGTCGCCTTTCCAGATGCGGCGGGGTAACGAGGCGGGATGAGAAGCGAGATATCTCCCTCTTCTATTATCTTTTCTCGCGTATCGTCCGTTTGGTCGTTTGGGCTCTTGAACGTCATACGCTCATTGTTCTCCAGCTCCCACCACAGTCGCCGAAGGGAGAACGGGATGGGCGAATCTGCAGTGATCGCTTGATGAGGAGTCTTGGTAGGTAGCCGATCGGCCGCGTCGAGCTTCAGATCGCGTACTCGGTTGCGAAGAAACTCTGCGTCCGCCTCGCGAAGCTGGCCCATGGTTATTGCGGCCAGCTCGTCGAAGGTAAGTGCCCAGTATGGAATTCGTAGTCGAGCCACCTTATCCGTGGCGTTGGTGGAGAGCACCCGCGTTTGCTCGGGGATTGCGCTCCCGTACTCGCCGTGGGGATCGATCACGAGCGCCCGTGCCGAGCGGTACGGCCCGTTCCCCACGGCCCGAAGCAGGATCGCAACGAGGTTTGACTTCCCAGCACCGGTAGAGCCTACGACGCTCGCGTGTCGCGTTACCAACGCCGACAGTCGTAACGACGCGGCCACTCCATCGGAGCCAGCAATGCGTCCGATTACCACAGCGTCGTTCGGGTCGCCCCGATCGGTATAGATGATATCTAGGTCACGCGCAGTGACGACGTGGACCTCGTCTCCGACCGTGGGAAATTGACCGATCCCGCGCTCGAAGCGGCCCTCGGTTGACTCTCCGAAAAGCGCGACCTGAATCCAGCGATATCCACTCAGTCTCGGATCTGGATCAGGTACGATAAGCGACGGGTCATCGCTCTCCTCCTCACCAGTTGGGTTTGCCCCCACTTGGGTGCAAATGCCAAAAAGATCCGTATACCCAAGAGGAATCCTTACAAAAGATCCGATCTGGCCTACACGGTATGTGCTCCCTTCAACCATAAGCAAGGTCGAGCGAGTCTGCCGTAGCTGTATGGTCACGAGGCTCCCGCG
The DNA here is from genome assembly GCA_963702185.1 of uncultured Solirubrobacterales bacterium. Lineage (GTDB taxonomy): Bacteria > Actinomycetota > Thermoleophilia > Solirubrobacterales > Solirubrobacteraceae > Palsa-744. The sequence goes on along the minus strand of OY969723.1, from coordinate 1,131,199 downwards.
CACGCCACTCACTTGGCCGATGTACGTGGCGCTGTAGAGCGTCGGCTCAGTCATTGAGGCTTTGTCGGGCCAGCCCGTCCAATAGCTTGCAGAAGGAGTTAAAGTCACCGAGCAGAAGCTTTCCTCTACGCCCTCCGCCTTTCTCGAGGGCGAAAACGTCGGCGAGCCGACCCGCACTGCCATCGGGATCGATGACCATCCACTCTCCCCGCTCGCCACCCACAACGGCGCTGTCCGGCGCAAGAACCACGAGCTTTCGTTGTTCACACGCTGTCATGGCGAGAATGCCATCTGTCGCAGGCTCGTCATAGCAGAGCGCGAATACGTGCAGGCCAGGATTTACTTCGAGCGCTTCAATGATGACCTCGTTGATGTGTTGGTCGCCGAAGCTATATCCAGCTGTGATCAGCACGATCTCGTCACGCTCGCTAAGAAGGCGTCTTAGCCGGTCAAGCATCGCGACGTAGGGTTGCTTTCTCGACTCCTCGTACTTGCGAAGAGATGGCAGGATCATCTCGCCTGTAGCTAGTTCCGGCCCTCTAATTATTCGACGGTCCTCTCCCGTCTCCACCTTGCGCCATGTGACCGATCCATGGAGCTTCCACAGCCGCACCCATCGTCGTCCGGGCAGCATGTCAGCCCGCACCAGACTTCCTGGCGAAAAGAAGGGTTCGTATGTACCGACAAAGCCGTCGAAGACGGGCACCCAGACAGCCTCAAGGCCGCGCTCCACGAGGGTGTCGTAGTTCAGCGAGTAAATCTCGACGGGCGTGACACGTTGCACGTTGCGCAACCAGCGTCCCAGCGCCTCGTGCGGCAAAGAGTCTGGGATCCTTGTAGCGTCTGGTCGTACTTCTCGCGCAATCGTCTTCTTGATATTTTGCTCAAGCTTCTCAAGCTCGTTGCGGTCGAGACCGGCGAGCTTGTCGGCGTCAAGAATCGCGTCAAGCTTCTGGCGCACAGACGACAAGATTTCCTCGATGTCCCGGCGATCTTCGGGCAGGGAATCTCTGATGAGAGTCCAGGCCTCCGGAAATGGAGAACCCATTGAGAAAGCTGACTGTTCGCAAGACTTGGTTAGTGCGGCGACCGCTGGGATAAGCGGTTTGTTGTCCGTTGCCTTTACGGCGCAGGACGTGCCGGCGCCGAATAGCATTGCGATCGGCTTGTCGTGAGACGACAGATGGCAGAAACAACTAACCTACGACCACAAACAAGGAACTGGATTTGAGCGTACCTATCACTTAGATACATCTCTTCGATGAATCCTAATTGCGGCCCAAAATTTGTCCCCGATCTCACTGAGCGGAACCTTACCAAGTTTGCCGACCTGGCGCTCGGCATAGCTGATCCACGTGATGGTGTGGCCATTGGTGCTTTTGTGCGGCTGACGCCGGAGACCAGCGAGTGCAGGGACGCTACGTCCAGCGCGTACCTCAAGAGAGTCAGCTGGCACGAACGTATGTTCCTATGCTGGCCGGACAGGCTGCTCCTCAGCGGCCGGCAGACGTAGGCGAACGCGCGCTATACGATGCTCCGGCATCGTACGAACTTTGGTGCATCTAAGATACGCGCGGGTCACGAGGCCCAACGGCGACGAGGTCGACGCAAACAAGGGATCAGCTGATGGCTACCAGCCGAAACGGAACCAGGGGTCGAGGGGCTCAGCCAACCGGCGCTCAGCCAACCGGCGCTCAGCCAACCGGCGCTCAGCCAACCGGCGCTCAGCCAACCGGTGCGCAGCCCGCCAAGACCGACATCTACGACATCGCCGACCGCCTCTGGGAAACGGCGGACGAGCTGCGCGCCAACTCGCATCTGAAGGCGAGCGAGTACTCCATCCCGGTGCTCGGCCTGATCTTCCTGAAGTTCGCCGACAGCCGCTTCACCGAGGCTGGAGTCCGAGCTCGCCGGGAAGAAGTACGGGCCGCCGGGAGATCGGCAAGGCCGACTACCAGGCCAAGGGGGTCCTCTACCTTCCCGAGCAGGCCCGCTTCGCAAACCTGCTGAACCTGAAGGAGGGCGACAACCTCGGCAAGGCGATCAACGACGCGATGGCCGCGATCGAGGAGGAGAACCCAGCACTCGCGGGCATCCTGCCCCGCACGTACCAGTCGCTGAGCAACGACACGCTCGTCAGCCTGCTGCGGTCGGTCAACTCGATCCTCGGCGACATCGAGGGCGACGCCTTCGGCAAGGTCTACGAGTACTTCCTCGGCAAGTTCGCGCTCGCTGAGGGCCAAGGGCGGCGAATACTTCACGCCAACGCCGATCGTCCGGCTGATCGTCGAGATCATCGAGCCGTTCAACGGCAAGATCCTCGACCCCGCGTGTGGGTCTGGCGGCATGTTCGTCCAGAGCGCACGATTCGTTGACGAGCACCGCAACGGCAACACCGGCCGGCTCTCGATCTACGGGCAGGAGCGCGTCGATGAGACGTTGCGGCTCTGCAAGATGAACCTCGCCGTCCACGGGCTCGAGGGCCAGATCAGCCAGTCCAATACCTACTACGAAGACCCGTTCAAGGCCGTCGGCCAGTTCGACTACGTCATGGCGAATCCGCCGTTCAACGTCAACAAGATCGACAAGGCGAAGCTCGAAGGCGACAAGCGTTTCCCGTTTGGCTTGCCGAAAGCCGACAACGCCAACTACATCTGGATTCAGGCCTTCTACTCCGCGCTGAACGACAAGGGCCGCGCCGGCTTCGTCATGGCGAACTCCGCCGCCGACGCGGGCGGGTCCGAGCTCGAGATCCGCAAGAAGCTCATCGCCGAGAAGGCGGTCGACGTCATCGTCGCCGTTGCATCCAACTTCTTCTACACCGTGACCCTGCCGGTGACCCTGTGGTTCCTGGACCGCGGAAAGCGCGGAACGGATCGCGAGGACACGGTTCTGTTCATCGACGCGCGCAAGATCTTCCACCAGATCGACCGCGCACACCGCGACTGGCTACCGGAGCAGATCGAGTTCTTGGCCAACATCGCACGGCTTGTATCGCGGCGAGGAATGGGAGACGAGCGACGGCTCGTTGGACCTCATGGACGAGTCGTTCCCGGACGGGGATCTACGTCGACGTTCCAGGGCTATGCGCGCGTGGCCACACTTGAGGAGATCGAGAAGCAGGGCTGGAGCCTCAACCCTGGCCGCTATGTCGGCGTGGCTGCCGCAGAAGACGACGGCGTTGACTTCCGGTCCGGCTTGGAGGAGCTGAACGAGGAGCTGGAGAAACTCAACAACGAGGCCGCGGTGCTACAAGAGCAGATTGCATCGAACGTCGCGGAGTTGCTGGGTTGACTCTACCGAGGCGTCGCCGCGGATGGGACGATGTTGAACTCGGAGAGATCGTAACCCTGCATAGGGGTTATGACTTGCCGTCGACTCAGCGGCGACTCGGAGCCGTTCCGGTGGTATCGTCATCGGGCGGTTACGGGCTGTCACGATGAGCCGAAGGTCCAGCCACCAGGGGTCGTAACCGGTCGATACGGAACGCTTGGAGAGGTTTTCTTCGTTGAGGAGCCGTTCTGGCCACTCAACACGACGCTGTTCGTCAGCGATTTCTACGATAATGACGCGCGTTTCGTGTCGTACCTCCTGCAGAACGCCAGACTTGGCGCTCACAATGGTGCCGCGGCGGTGCCGGGGGTCAACCGTAACGTTTTGCACCGTCTGCGGGTCAAGCGTCCTCCGGTCAAAGCACAGGAAAAGATCGTCGTCGTCCTCTCCGCGTACGACGATCTGATCGGAAACAACAACCGCCGTATCAAAATTCTAGAGGAGATGGCGCAGCGTATCTACCGGGAGTGGTTCGTCGACTTCCGCTATCCGGGGCATGAGGATGTACCACTGGTCGAGTCGGAACTCGGGCTGATTCCACGGGGCTGGTTGATTGAAAACATCGGCGGCCGCGTCGACGTGATTCGGGGACGTTCATACCGCAGCGCCGATATCGCCGACGAGGGCGGGGTGCCTTTCTTCAACTTGAAGTGCATCGCGCGCAACGGAGGCTTTCGAACCGAAGGGATCAAGCGATATAGCGGTGAATTCAAGGAGGGTCAGAAAGCATCTGCCGGCGACATCATTGTCGCAGTTACAGATATGACCCAGGAAAGACGAATCGTGGCTAGAGCGGCACGCATCCCAGATGCTGGAGAGGAGTTCGGAGTCTTTTCGATGGACCTCGTTAAGATCGTCCCCAAGGACTTGCCCAGTGAGTACGTTCTGGGCATGCTCCGGTACTCGGAGTTCCCGGATCGAGTCAAGGCGCATGCGAATGGAGCGAACGTGCTCCATCTTCATCCTGATCGCATCCGTGAATACCGCTTCGCGGTCCCAGTGCTTGCTGTGGCGCGGCAATACGCCGATCAGGTGGGCCCGATGCAGCATCTGTCCGACAGGCTCGAGGCTGCAAACGAGCGATTGCGTGCCACCCGCGACCTTCTGCTGCCCCGTCTTGTTTCTGGGGAAATCGACGTCGACGATCTCGACGCTGTCGTGCCGGAGATTGCTGCGTGACGTCCCGGTCACTATAGCGAGGATGAGCTCGTCGAGCAGCCTGCAATCAGGCTCTTCGAGGAACTCGGCTGGGAGCACATCAACGCCTATCACGAGACACTCGGGCCCAATGGAACGCTCGGTCGCGACAACAGGTCTGAAGTCTTCCTGAGCCGGGCGTCTCAGGCAAGCTGTGGAACGCCTCAACCCGGGAATCCCGAACGAGGCCATCGACGACGCGGTCAACGAGATCACCAAGCCGCGCACCGCCATGCACTACGCGCGGGCCAACGCAGGAGATCCACGCTCTGCTCCGCGACCGCGTCGAGGTGTCCGTCCGCCAGCCCGACGGGACCACACTCCCAGAGAAGCTCACCGTCATCGACTGGGAGCACCCCGAGAACAACGACTTCCTGCTCGTCTCCCAGCTCTGGGTCCATTCGGACCTCTACAAGCGCCGCGCCGACCTCGTCGGGTTCGTCAACGGCATCCCGCTCGTGTTCATCGAGCTGAAGGCGTCGCACAAGAACCTCAAGCACGCCTACGACGACAACCTCAGCGACTACCGCGACACGATCCCGCACCTGTTCACCCCGAACGGGTTCATCGTCCTCTCCAACGGCGCGAGACACGAAGGTCGGGACGATCACCTCGGGCTGGGAGTTCTTCTCGGAGTGGAAGAAGATCAACTCTGAGGGCGAGGAGGGCGTCGTCTCGCTGGAGACGGTGATCCGGGGCATGTGCACGAAGGAGCGCCTGCTCGACCTGGTCGAGAACTTCGTCGCGTTCCAGGACCGGCCAGGCGGGTTCGTCAAGCTGCTTGCCCGCAACCACCAGTACCTCGGCGTCAACAACGCGCTCGCGCGCATGCAGGAGCTGCGCAGCGCGCCACCCGAGGAGCGCGGGAAGCTCGGCGTCTTCTGGCACACGCAGGGATCCGGGCAAGACGCTTTCGATGCTGTTCTTCTCCCAGAAGGTGCTGCGCAAGCATGCCGGGCAACTGGTCGTTCGTGATCGTGACCGACCGCGAGGACCTCGACGAGCAGGCCCACAAGGAGTTCCTCTGGTCCGGAGTTCTCACCGAGGAGCACGTCCGCGCTGACAGCACCGCCCATCTTCGCCAACTGCTCGGCGAGGACCACCGGTACGTCTTCACCCTGATCCAGAAGTTCCGGACCGAGAAAGGCGAGGTCCACCCGGTCCTCTCAGACCGCGACGACGTGATCGTGATCACCGACGAGGCGCACCGGACCCAGTACGACATCCTCGCGCTCAACATGCGCAACGCGCTGCCGAATGCGAGCTTCCTGGGCTTCACCGGGACGCCGCTGATCGCTGGGGAGGAGCGCACGCGCGAGGTGTTCGGGGACTACGTCTCGATCTACAACTTCGCGGCTTCGACCGCCGACCACGCCACGGTCCCGCTCTACTACGAGAACCGCATCCCCCAGGTCGCAGATCGAGAACCCCACCTTCGGCGACGACCTCATGGCGATCGTCGAGGAGGCCGACCTCGACGAGGCCGAGGAGCGCCAGCTCGCCAGAGCTCTCGGCCAGCAATACGAGCTGATCACCCGCGACGATCGGCTCGACGCGGTCGCGCAAGGACATCGTCGACCACTTCCTCGGCCGCGGCTTCCCCGGCAAGGCGCTGGTCGTGTCGATCGACAAGATCACGGCCGTCCGCACGTTCGAGAAGGTCCAGCAGCACTGGGCAGCAGCGCCTCGAAGCAGAACGAAGCCCGCCTGAAGTCGAGTGGACCTGAGCCCAGAAGAGCGCGACCTGCTCTCGTCAAGAGATCGCCTTCATGCGCTCGACCGACATGGCCGTCGTCATCTCCCAGTCCCAGAACGAGATCGCGGAGATGGCCGAGCGCGGCATCGACATCAAGCCCTACCGCAAGCGCATCGTCGAGGAGAACCTCGAGGACAAGTTCAAGGACCCCCACGACCCGTCTGCGGCTCGCGTTCGTCTGCTCGATGTGGACCACCGGGTTCGACGTCCCCTCGCTCTCCACCGTCTACCTCGACAAGCCGCTGCGCAACCACACGCTGATGCAGACCATCACGCGCGCCAACCGCGTATTCCCCGAAAAGAACAGCGGGCTGATCGTCGCCTACGTCGACGTGTTCCGCAACCTCCAGAAGGCGCTCGCGATCTACGCGACCGGTGGCAAGGCCGGCGAGGTTCCGATCGAGGAGAAGGGCGCCCTCGTCGACGCCCTCAGATCGGCTATCGACGACCTGCGGTCGTTCTGCTCGAGCCGCGAAGTCGACCTCGACGCAGCTCGCCAAGCTCAGGAGGTTTGAGCTGGTCGCCGCAGGCAAGCAAACGGTCGAGATGCTGATGGCCGACGACGACGAGAAGGTCGCATTCCTCGCACGCGCCGCGCTCGTCGACCGGCTCTACAAGGCGATCCTGCCCGACACCCGCGCCAACGAGTTCAGCCGGCTGCGCGCTGTCGCCAAGTTCCTCGCGGACGGGATCGCCGAGTACACCGAGCGCCCAGACGTCTCCGGCGTGATGGGCCGCATCGAGCAACTGCTGGACGATTCGGTAGCCGCCAACGAGTACCTGATTCCCGCCAGCGACGTCAACTCGTTGTTCGACCTCGGGGCCGTCGACTGGGACGGTCTGGAAGAGGCCTTCAGGCAGGGACGACCGCGCACCGCCGCGCAACGGCTCCGATCGCTTCTCTCCGCGCGCATCAACGCGCTCGTGCGGCTCAACCCGATGCGTGTCGATCTCGTCGAGCGGTTCGAGAAGCTGGTCGCCGACTACAACGCCGGCAGCATCAACACCGAGACCTTCTTCAAAGAGCTCCTGGCGTTCAAGAAGGACTCTGACAGAGGAGGAGGTCCGAGCGCTGTCCGAGGGGCTTGACGAGGAGCAGCTCGCGATCTTCGACCTGCTGATGCGGCCTGCCCCGGAGCTGTCGGAGGCCGAGAAGACGCAGGTCAAGAAGGTTGCCGACGAGCTCCTCGCGACGCTCAAGCGCGGCAAGCTGGTGCTCGACTGGCGCAAGCAGCAGGCCACCCGCGCCGCAGTTCGCGTGGCGGTCGAGGAGACGCTCGACCGACTGCCGGAGGCCTTTACGCGCCAGATCTACGCGCAGAAGTGCGACGCGGTCTACCAGCACGTGTTCGACTCCTACTGGGACGATGGGCGCTCGGTCTACGAGCTTGCGGCGTGAGCTGAGCGTCGTATTGACTGGCCTTATTGTGTCCTCTCAGCAGAGTTGAGGCGCCCCCACGAAAATCGCCCGCGCAGGCGATCCGGAGCGTCATCGATGCGTTCGACATCATTGACCCACCCCGTGCTGTCGTGCTTCCAGTGGCAGAACGCTAGGCAGTCGGTGGCGGCATCGCGAAGCTCGCGGGTCGGGTAACGATAGACGGTGACGTCGCCTTCGACGTCGTAGGCAAGCTCGAAACCGTCAGCGCTCTGACGGTGAAGGATCACCACCAACGGCCACGCACCGAGATCCCAACCCTCGAGGCCCCAAGACGAGACCGCCTGCCATCCGTGCGTTCGCGCCACCTCGATCCGGTCGTACCCGTCCTCGCCGCGTACCTGGGTGAGCTGCCAGAACGGCTCTGGGGCGACCCGGTAGCGCGCGCAGAGCAATTGCTGTTCCAAGCTCTGCTCAGAGGGATCCCCGGTTTCGTCAGAGAGATTCGTAGTTTCCTGTAGATGTCCAGCTGTCCGACCCATGATGTTCCTTCCTGCTTGTCGATGCCGATACAGCGACGGGCTCCGTCCGACTCCGGCGTGTCTGTGGTGCGTCTCAGTGGTGCTGCGTGTCGCCGTCGGGGAGTCAGGGCGCTCCGAAGGTCTCGGGTGTAAGCCGCTACTCGATGACGGTCAGGTAGACCGAAGTCTGAAGAGTCCGATGCTGCCTCTTCTGCTTCGATCGTACTCCGGGCTTGGGACGGCTCGTGGCGGCAAAGTGTGCCAACTTTGTGACTTCTGTCCGGAGCGAGTTGAACCAAGGGGGTGTTCGTGTTATGGCTTGGGGATATGCCCATCCGTTCGCCCCGATCCAGGCCCCCGACCGCTGGAGTTCACGGATCCGCTTCTGGCGGAGCTGGGTGCTCGTGATGCTGGGCAAGGACCCAGCCGGGGCTGTGCTGACCCTTTCTAGCGGTCCCGTATACAGTGGATGGGAAGAAATGACTAGCCAGATCAAGATCGAAGCCGCCGAGGAAGCCACAAGGCTGCTGAGCACCGCGTGGCCCTTCGGGATCATCCCAGTCGACCCCGTCACGGTCGCCAGGACGGCGGGCCTGCGAGTCGTGGATGCACCACTGGATGAGGACACGCTGGGCGCCCTCATCAAGACGCCGGGTCAAGAGCCGACCATCATGATCAACCAGGGCGATCCAGAGAACCGAAAACGGTTCACGTGCGCCCACGAGCTGGGCCATTGGGTTAGGCGCTCCGAGGAAGCCGAAGAGTATTCGACCGTAGACCTTCGCAGTGGCCTGTCCGCCACGGGGGAGGATCCGGAGGAGGTTTTCGCCAACGAGTTCGCGGCATGCCTGCTGATGCCCGAGCCCACCGTCAGGAGCTTGCATGCTGACGGTCTCAACGACATACAGTTGGGTATCCAGTTCAAGGTGTCACGCCAAGCCATGCAGTTTCGCCTTAAAAACCTCGGCCTGATGGACTGACATGGCCGATGCGACCCCCGGTGGGGGCAGCAAAGGCGACCCTGAGAAGGAGCAGGCCGAGCAAAGCGCCAAGCGCATCCTCGAGGAGGGTGCAGCGAGCGATGCGCCGGCGATGCCTGAGGCCCTCCGGTTTCTCGCCGAGAAGGCACAGCTCCAAGAAATCGAACTCAAGAAAGAATACGCCACCCAAGAGATCGAACTGCGTGAGACATACGCAAAGGGTCTCCTAGCCATCCTTGCAGTCGAGCTGGTCGTAGTAAACGTGATCTTTTGGGTTTATGCGGAAAAGGGCAGGAATTGGAATATACCCGAGGGTGTGATCCAAATATGGCTTGGGGCGACAGTAGTGCAGATAGTCGGCGTGGTGACTGTTGTTACCCGCTACCTGTTCCCGAATCGCGACAGTAGGCCGGAACCGCCGCCCCTGCCCACATCTTCGAGTTAGCGAGCACCAGGCACCTGCCCCACTTTCAACCGGTTCCCATCCGGATCGGTGACGTACACGAAGCGCACCCCGTTGTCCATGGCCTCGATCGGCCCGCTCGCCCGCGTGCCGGAGCGACTGGTCAAGGCGTATCTCGACGAGCCCGCACAGTGATGAACGGGTAGTGGGAGCCTGCTCGTCCGCCTAACCTAACCGCCGTCATGCCCCCAAACCGTCGCCACCAACGATCGTGGGCCGCCCCGGTCGCGGTGCTCGCACAGGTAGATTCCCTGCCAGGTGCCCAACGCCACCCGGCCATCGCCGATCGGAAGCGTCAAGAACGACCCCATCAGCGCGGCCTTGACATGCGCGGGCATGTCGTCGGAGCCCTCCAGCGTGTGCGTCCACGGGCCCCGCTCGGGGACGGCGGCGTTGAGCCATGTCTCGATGTCGCGCCTAACTTCGGGGCTGGCGTTCTCGTTGACGGTCAGCGAGGCGGAGGTGTGCTGGACGAACAGGTGCAGCAGCCCGACTTCGACCTGCCCGATCTCCGGCAGCTGGCCGAGGATCTCCCCCGTAACCAGGTGCACGCCGCGCGGTCTGGCGTCGAGGGTCAGCGTCCTCTGCGCCCACATGCGCTCGAATGTAGTGGTCTCGAGGGTGGAGCATCATGCGCCCGCCACTCCATGGCTCAACAGCGACGCCGCCAGCAGCAGCAGGATCACGCCCGCGATGACGCGCGCGCGTCGCTCGAGCCACCCCCGCGTGCGGTGCAGGACCCGCTCGGTCGGCTCGCGCGCGACCAGGAGCATCACCAGCGCCAAGCCGAGCGGCAGCAGCGAGATCAGCGCGAACGCGACCCAGAGGACGATGTATTCGCCGGCGGAGGGGTCGAGCTCGGAGATGTCCTTCAGCGCGAGCGGGATGAACCCGCCGGGGTTGGCCAGGGCCGCGCCCGCCCCGATAATGGCGATCGCGGGGGAGGATGCGACCACGCTCATCCGCTCGACGATCCGCTCGATCCGCTGCGGGTCGGCCGGCCTGCGACTGGCGCGCAGCACGAACACGACGATGAACGCCCCCGCGGCGAGGTCGACAATCGCGACCCACGTCTTCGGTTCGCTCGGCGTCGGCGACGCGGCGGCGTTGCCCAGCACGAACGCGGCCACCACGCCGATCGCGAGCGTCGCCCCGAGCGCGCCCAGGTAGAACCAGAAGCCCGTCCGCACCGGCCGATCGCCCAGGATCAGCGCGAACACCGAGCACGCCAGCGTCGTCGGCGAGAGCATCGCGCCCAACGCGATCAGCCCCAGCTCGACGTCGATCGATGTCATCCGCGGTCAGGCCTTGGCCCGGCCGGCTGCGCGCTGCTCAGATTCCCAGCGCCTTGGCCTTGGCGGCCGCGAACTCCTCGTCGGTGAGGACGCCCGACTGGTGCAGCTCGCCCAGTTCGCGCAGCTTGGCCGTCGTCGGGTCCTCTTGCTGGGCCGGCGCCGCGGCCTGCGGGGCAGCCTGTTGTTCGTACTGCTGCTGTTCCTGCTGCGCCCACTTGCCCTGCTGGCGGCGGGCCACCCTTCCCGACACGGCCGTCGCGGTTCCCGCCACCACGGCAGTCCTGCCGGCCATACGCAGTAGTCCTGGCATCTCTCGTCCTTTCTCTATTGCTCTTTTGTCGCGTTTTGTTCTCGCGTGTCGTCCGCCGGCGCCGGGAGCGTGCGCTCGTGCCTACCCCTCGACGGCCTCCAGCGCCTCGATCGTGTCGATCACGTCCTGTGCCGGTATCCGGTCGAACGCCAGCACCTGCCCGCCGTTGCGCCGGACCGCGGCCATGAACGGGGCGGCCCAGCGGTTCTCGAAGCAGATCATCACGGCCGACTCGCCGGGCTGGAGCGCCTCGCCCGCGGTGGTCGCGTCCTCCTCGCCGAGCATGCCGGTGCTCGCGCCTTCGAACACCTGCAACTCCTCCAGCCCGTCGCCGAGGTCGCTCAGCTCCATCCCGGCCACGCTGCCGTCCTCGTTCTTGTGGACCAGCAGCACGTCCAGCACGCGGATCACGCCCCGGTCGACCAGGTCGACGAACAGCGGGATCGCCTCGCCGGTCTGCGGCGCGTCCGCCGGGTAGCCGATCACCACGATGTCAACCGGGCCCAGCTCCAGCTCCAACTCCTCGCTGCTCATGCCATCACCTTTCGTCTCTGTTCATTGCGCCAGGCATCACGTGACGGCAGCCTTGCATCAACGCGCGGCCGGCGTCATCGGGGAATAGCCGCGATCGCTTCGTGGTTTCTACCGACTGAGCGTGTTACTGGCGCAGCGATCACTATGGACTGATGGACGCTCCGGTCAGGATAGCCCTGCGCAGCTCGCGCGGCCGCTGGGTGCTGGCGGTGACCGTGCTGGGCTCGGGCATGGCGTTCCTGGACAGCACGATCGTCAACGTCGCCCTGCCCACGATCGGCCGCGACCTCGGCGCCTCGACCGGCGAGCTGCAGTGGGTGCTCTCGGGCTACCTGCTCACGCTCGCCTCGCTGATCCTGCTCGGCGGCTCGCTCGGCGACCGCTATGGCCGGCGCAAAGTGTTCGTGTTCGGCGCGGTCCTGTTCTCGGCCGCCTCGCTGCTGTGCGCGCTCGCGCCGAGCCCGGGCGCGCTGATCGCCGCAAGGTTGGTGCAGGGCGTCGGCGGCGCGCTGCTGACACCCGGCAGCCTCGCGATCATCGAGGCGAGCTTCCGGGTGCAGGACCGTCCCCGCGCGATCGGCGCGTGGTCGGGCATGACCGGCATCGCCACCGCGCTCGGGCCGCTGCTGGGCGGGTATCTGATCGGCGCGGTGTCCTGGCGGGCGGCGTTTTTGATCAACGTCCCGCTCGGCGCGCTGCTCGTCGTGTTCGCCCATCACATCCCCGAGACCCGCGATCCGCAGGCCCACGGGCGCCTGGACTTCGCCGGCGCGCTGCTCGCCGCGCTCGCGCTCGCGGGATCGACGTACGCGCTGATCGAAGGCTCTCAGGGCGCCTCGGCGCTCGCGACCGCCGTCACGGGCGGGGTCGGCGTGCTCGCGTTCGCCACGTTTTTGCGCGTCGAGCGACGCGCCGCCTCGCCGATGCTGCCGCTGAACATCTTCTCCTCGCAGTTCACGGCCGCCAACGTGCTGACGTTCGTCGTGTACGCGGCCCTCGGCGGGATGTTCTTCCTGCTCGTGGCGTTCCTGCAGATCTCGCTCGGCTACTCCCCCGTTCAGGCCGGCGCGGCCTCGCTGCCGGTGACGCTGCTGATGTTGTGCTTCTCGCCGTCCTCCGGCACGCTCGCCCAGCGGATCGGCCCGCGCCTGCAGCTCTCGCTCGGCCCCGCGATCGTCGCGCTCGGCATGCTGATGATGACCCAGATCGACGGCTCCTCCAGCTACCTGACGGGCGTGCTGCCGGCGGTCGTCGTGTTCGGCGTCGGTCTGACGCTTGTCGTCTCGCCGATCACCGCGACCGTGCTCGCCGCCGCCGGAGAAAGTCGCGCGGGCATCGCCTCGGGCGTCAATAATGCCGTCGCCCGCGTCGCCTCGCTGCTCGCCGTCGCCCTCCTTCCGCTCATCGCCGGCCTGACCGGCACGAAGTTCTACGACCCCGCGGCGATGACGCACGGATTCCACGTCGCGATGCTGGCCTGCGCTGTGCTCGCCGCCGCCGGCGGTGCCTACGCCTGGCGGGCGATCGACAACGACGTGCTCGCCTCGCGCACCCGCGCGCAACGGGCCGGCGAAACAGTGCCGGACATCTCGACTGACTTTGCCTGCCCGGTCGCCGGCCCACCACTCAGCCCTGAGGCCGCGCTGCCGGGCGAGGATCGGCGCTGAGCGCGAGCTCGAGTCGCCTCGGGCCTCACACGACCGGTCTCGCACGACCAGACCTCACACGACCAGGCCTCACACGATCGGCGGCGGCGTGCCCTCTGCCGTCGCCGCCAGCGCCGGATCCCACTCGCACACCAGGCACGCGTGCCTGAAGGCGGAGCGCGCGAAAAGCAGCGCGTCGCCGTGCGGGTCGGCGCTAGCGCAGAGGTCGTCCCAGTCCAGGACGTACTCGCCGAGCTCGCCCTCCCAGCGCGCGGACGCGGGGGAGAGCGTCGCCTGCGCAAAACCGTCGGGCGCGGGGTGCGCGTACGCGTAGAACGCCGCGCGGGGATAGCGGGTATCGCCCGGCCACCAGCCGAGCGCGACCTCCTGGGCGTCCATCGCGTTGCGCATGATGAAGTCCTGCGAGGGCGGCTGCGCCGGCTGGCCGGAGAAAAGGTTGACCGCCAGGTCGAACGACCCCCACCACGCGTTGACCGGGGTGCAGCGCCCGCGAAAAGGCGCCCGGAACGCCGCCAGCACGAGCGCCGCCCGGGTCGCCGCGGCGAAGTAGGTAGCAACCGCCGCGGCGTCATAGCGCGTGTGTTCGGAGTCCTCGTCCAGCGGCGCGCTCCAGGAGACCTCCTGCGGGGTCGGATCGATCGTAACCGCCCCGACCAGCTCCCCGATCGCTGCCAGCAGCTCGCGCGTGACCTCCCCCACCGCCCGATCAGGAGTCAGCGCCACCTGCGCGCAGCGCCCGTCGCTGTGCTCGGCGAAGGCCTCGTGGCGATGTAGGTCAAGCCCCGCCACAAACGCGCCCGACCCGTCCGGCGCGGGCAGCGGCAGCGTCTCCCACCCGCGCGCGGTCAGTCGCAGCGCGGCGTGCTGAAGCTCTGGCTCGGGCGGCGCCAGCGCGACAGCGAGCTTGCCAAGCAGCTGCGTGTGCGCGTGCAGCGTGTCGCACGTCTCGCGCCACTGCGCGTACTCGGCCAGCCGCGGCCATTGGTTGGACATGCCTCAGCGCACGCCCGGGCGCTGGACGCGGATCATCCACAGCTGCTGCTCGAGCGCGCGCAGCACTTCGATCAGCACGTCTTCAGAGGCGCCGTCGAGCTCGGCCAGGCGCTCGGTGCGCTCGCGCACGCGCTCGGCCACTTCGGCCAACCACCGGGTCAGCGTCTCCACGACGCGGTGGTCTTCGATCTGTTCGCGCTGCACGCCGGCGAGCCCCGAGTCGGCGGCGACCGTGGCCGCCTGGCCGTCAGGGGGAAAGCCGATCGCGACCGCCCGCTCGGCGACCGTGTCCGAGAGCTCGCGCCAAGAGTCGATCAGCTCGTCGAGCTGCAGGTGCAGCGGGCGAAACCCGGGGCCGATGACGTTCCAGTGCAGCTGCTTGCCGAGCAGGGAGAGGTCGATCAGTTCGACCAGCGTGGCCTGCAGCTGCAGGCCGGTCTCCTCGCGCTCATGGGCCCCGAGGGGCGGCAGATCCGATTGCGAGCGCTCGGTGACGTTCGTGTGGTCAGAGGCGTTCATGGTGAGTACTCCTCTCGTGGTCGCGTCTATTCAGATGTGGTGTCGGTGGTGGCCTGTTCAGATGTTTCCACCGATCGCCCGGGCGTGCGTGCTGGTGGCCGGGCACGATCCCCGCAAATACCGGGACTTCCCGGTGATTTTGGCCCACCTGACGGCCCAGGTGGGCCAAACGAGGGCTCTACCAGAGGCGTGCCTTCAGGCGCGTGAGGACGTCTGAGACGACCGCGTATGCGGTGTTGCGGGCTTGGTCGAACTCGTCGTCTCCCGGTCGCAGATCGTGGTGCGCCTCGCGGGCATAGCCGTCGGGGCCGGCGTAGTCGGGAGCGCGAAACGCGGCGTCGAGCTGTGCAACGCTCTCTGGGAAGAGTGGGTGCTTGAAGGCGGGTTGTTCGATGATTAGGGCGGCTACCTCCGCGGCGGAGGGCTTGGCGTTCAGGCACCACCAGGAGACGTCGTAGCCGTCCTTTGAGTCGGCGCGACCGGTGAGCGCGTCGGCCTTGGCGGCGAGGAATCCAACCGGGCCGGCGTGGCGAATCTGGACGTCGGCCCGTCTGCCAGGGTGGTAGACGAGCGCAACGCCTTGCAGGGCGCGCGATACGGCGTCCTGGTCGATGAGCTCGCCCGAGCGGATTGGAAACGGGCGGAGCAGTGGGCCGGCGTTCTTGGCCGCGGGGTCGTGGTCGAGGGCGCGGGTGCCGTCGGCGAGCAGGGTGTCGTCGTCTGCGGTGGCCGCGAGGAAGTCGAGGATCAGCGGCAGGCCGGGCGCGCCGTCCTTCTTGGTCCAGCGAAATCCGTTTGCGCTGGCCAGCTCGAAATAGGGTTCGAGAATCTCCTCGATCGAGGAGTAGTACTCGCGTGTCGCTCCCTGGGTGATCGCGAGCGACAGGCACAGGTCGATGTCGGCGCTGCCGATGTGCGTATCGGCGGCGTCGGAAACCAGCAGCGGAGGAACGAGGCCACCCACGATGATGAGGTGCTTGGCGGCCATGCCTCCGAGGAGGTAGAAGAGGCTCGCGGCCTCCCCGATTAGGGTGGTGGGCGGGTGGTTGATCTGGCTGCTCATGCGATGTCTTTCGAGCCCCAAAGGTCGAGGAAGACGCTGGCCGCGGCCTCGCCTCGCGCCTGAAGGTACAGATCCAGCATGATCCGGCTGGGGGGCGCGATCAGCCGGCTGCCTTCGGCGGTTCGTGCGTCCTCGCCGGCGAGGTGCTCGGGGTCGGCGATCAGCGTGAGGTTTGCGCCTTGATCGGTGCGGAATCCGCCGAGCGCTCGCGGGATCTGCTCGAGGACCTCGGCCGGTGCCTGTACGCGATAGACGGGTCGTTGCGTGCCGGTGAGCACGGGCAGTCCGATCAGCTCGGCTGCTACGGCGCCGGTGAGGATGAGCCGGTGACCGTCGATCGACTCGGGGACTGTGTCGGGGTCGCGGACGAAGCACGGTAGGCGCTGTGCCGAGGAGGGGCGGCCGTGGTCCGCGAGCCAGCGCCGCACACCGGCGATGTCGGTCACATAGCGTTTCGTCCCGCGCCCGTGTCCGCGACGCTCCATCAGTTCAGCGGCCTCGAGAGTGCTGAGCAGGCGGTGCGCGGTGACCTCGCTGCAGTGCGCTCGTCGCGCGAGTCCCCGGATCGTCCATGTCTCCTTGGGGTAGTCGGCGATCAGCTGCGCCGGCCGCAGGCTCCCTGCTCGCAGAGCCCGCTGACGGGCAGGCGATTGGTCGCGTACGCGTTTGGTCAGTGGTCGGCCCGGAAGCCAGGCGCGGCCGGTGGCGTCGACAAAGCCGATGTTCATGTCCTCCAAGCGCGCGGCCGTGGCATCGTCCAGAACGGCGTTGACCAGCAGCAGTCGGTGGGTATCGCCCTCTCCGTCAAGCAGTCCGGCCAGATCGCCGCTGTCGATGATCGCGGGCTCCACGGCGAACGCCTGGCCGGCAGCGATCACGGCGGACTCTGGCGCGTCAGGGATCACATCGACGCCCGGCAGGCGGCGAAGCGCATCTGCTACGCGAGGGTCCACGTCAGCCCGGAGCGTGACCAAAGGACCTTGCGCTATAGAAGCGGCTATCATTAGATGCTAAGTATAGCAATCCCTTTTCCCCCCTAAAGAATTACAGGATGTATACGTTTATAGCTATGCTTAGCATCACAGAACAGCAATAATATAGCGCCCGCCTCCTTCCCGCTCCCGCAGACGCCTCTCGTTCAGGTGACGAGTTCGAGCGCGGTCTCCGGGGCGGTGGGTCCTTCCTCGACGGCGAGGATGTCGATGCGGGCGCGGGTGTCCATCTCATCGCCGGTGGCGAGCCCGTAGGGCTTGGCTGGTAGCGGGATGCGGTCTGCTCCGAGCTCGCCTGCTCGCGCGCGGTGCCATCGCGTTGATCTGGTCGCGCTCCTTGTTGCTGGCGTCGGTGATCATCACCGTCCTGCCCTCCGCGGCGTTGGAACCCTCGGATCGGGACACGGGCTGGCCGAAGTGAGTTCCCGAGCTTTGAACGCGAAACCAATGCGATGGACGAGAGCGTGCAGTCGGAAGTCAGCGTGGCGCGGACCTCTCAACAGGCAACCGAAGAATTGGCGGGACTCCAAACTGACCGTTGACGTCTACCAGCAGCTGCTCAGACGCGGCAAGCGCGAGCACGGGATGGCCTTTGACGCGCTGCTCTCAGGGGGCAGCGCACTCTCTATGGGGCCCAGTCCGGCGATTTTGGCCCACAATTTGGCCCACCTGGCGGTTTTGCGGCTGGGGCGGGCGTTGCCCCCGATTCGGAGATTGGCTTGGATACTGGGGATTCGGGGGATGGGCGCGGCGGGTTTCGAACCTGCGACCTCTCGCGTGTGAAGAATCCTGGAAAGAGCCCTCGTATGGCAAGAATCGCCTGTATCTGAGCCAGATTCGGCATGAGCGGGCCTGATCGGCGACCGGCCCAGATCACGGTACTTTGCGGGCTTTTCGAGGGGGTTTGGGCACTGGGATGGGGCCAGTGCCCAAACGATTTGGGCGGTCACGCTGCAACGACGGCATGCTGCCTGCGTGCCGCACCGTCGCCTCGGAGCGGACGCCACGATGCCCGGTTGGGCCTGTTTCGGCGCTGTCTTGATCGACGAGCGGGCCTCAGCTCGTCGGGCGCTTGCCGCGGCGTCCGATCGGCTCGAGCCCCGCGGCGCAGATGCCGGCCGTGAAGGTGCCGAACCGTCGCCTGACCGTGGACGCGGAGGGATAACCGTCGGGTGATTCGTCGCACTCTTCCTTGAGTGGCGCGCGGCCGAGCGCGCGCGCCATGCGTTGCAGTGCTTCGATGACCTCCTCGTGACCCCACGGTGGGTTATACGACGGGTAGCCGGCGGCGGCCATCATGTCGGTCCAGCTGCCGAACACGATGCGTGCGGCGCTGGCCGGCGGCCAGCGTGGGAACTCCCGTTCCCAGCGGTTGCGCTGGCCGTTGCTGGATGGTCGCCAGTCCATGTTCGCCGGTGGGCGCCCTTCGAGCTGCTCCCAGGCGGCGATCGCGTCGAGCAGCTCCTGGGCGGACCAGCGCTTGGGGTTGGAGCGATGGGTTGCGCAGCGCAGGCACCGCTCACCGTCGCCGACGACCGGTCCCGCACAGTCCGTGCAGGGGTGGGTCTTCAGGTAGCGGTATGCGGTTGGGATGCCTACGCTGAGCTCGCTGGCGATCTGACGGACGGGGACTCCGGCTGCGGCCATCCTCTCCGCGATCGTTATGCGCTCGGCCAAGGGCAGCCTGCACTCGTGCCTGGCGAACGGCGGCAGTCCGGCGGCTTCCAGTGCCGAGGCCCACGAGTCGAAGTAGCGGTAGACGGTGGTGTTGCCCGGCCAGCGGGGGTGTTCGCGCTCCCACTTGCTCTCGGTCTCGCTCATCAGACCTGCGCTGCGGGCGGCACTGGGGCACCACTCCCACGAGCGCGGGGGCGATCCGATCTCGCGAGACCAGGTGCGCATGGCCAAGGCGACTCGCTTGGGGTCCCAGCTTCTGTTGGGCGCGTAGTGCCAGCGGCGGTAGCCGCGCCTCGGCGTGATGGGTCCTTGCATCGAAGTCACCCGAGGGGCTGTGTGTGCCACTTGTCTGCTCCTGTCGATCTCGGAGCGTGGGAAGCACTCTTGGGCCTATACCGGCCATACGGCTATTCCGAAGTCCCAACATCCTGTAAATTACGGGTTTTTCTCTGCTACCGCACATTGAAACGGGCCAGGACATAGGTATGGTAGCCCGAGCCATGCCTGTGTGCGGATGGGTTCTGCGGAGCGGGTGCGTCCGTGTCCCGGGTCCGTCCTGATGAGAAGAAGATTGAACGATACGAATAGGCGGAGGCTACGGTCGTGGTCCGATCGGTCGCTCTCCTACGGAGAGTTTCGATCCGTGCATCCCCTGACTTCTCCAGTTCGCCGAACTTTTCTCCGCTATTTGCGATAATCGTGTGCCTAGCATCCGTATGACATATTGACTTTCACCAATGGGCCTGCGATCCTCCGGCGTCGAATGAATGGCGTTCTGACGGATCGTGGGGGGCCTGGGGCGTAATGCGCTGCCTTCGGAAACTTGGGCCTGTACGACTGGGAGTTGCGGCGGCCTTGCTGTGTACCGGCGTAGCTCTTGCGTTCGCGCTCGGTGCCTCCTCTTCCGCGAACGACTGCCGGCTCAACGTGAGAGGGAATGGGGAGCATATGCGTGGGAGTGGGCAGGGTCCCGCGCCTGGCCACCCGAACTGTCCGCCGGACGCCGCTGTCCGCCGAATGGCAGACGCACTTCAAGCGCGGCACGTCAAGCTTGAAAGTCCCTCGGAGCGCGCGCAGCGCATCGCCTCACGGATGGCCTTTCACGGACTAGACTCTGTTGCGGCTGAGCGCCTCGCACAGCAAGACTTCGGCTCGCGGATGAGCAGCGCTAATCCAGCGTCGGCCGTTATGCACGCGGGTAAGGTGATGCACTACATTGGCGACTATCGGGCGCTGGTCCGAACGTCCAAGCGGCGCCTGAAGGTGATCACCTCTTCGGTTCCCCTGCGTGCAGATACGGGAGGTTCAATGCACCCGGTGAACCTTAACCTAAGTTCGCGGGGGACCACGTTCTCTGCGATCAACCCTCTTCAGCAGGTATCCGTCTCACGGCGTCTGGATGGGGGCGTGACAGTTGGTTCGGCAGGACTCCAGCTACTTCCCGTAGGATCTAACGTGGAGGGCGAAGTCGCGGCTGGCGGGCAGAGCGTCTTCTTTGCCGACGCTGGTCTCGATGAGGATGTTTCGGTAGCTCCGACGATCGACGGCGCCGAGTTCTCGACGGTTCTGCGCTCGGAGATGAGTCCGGAGCAGATTGCTTACCACGTCGTCTTGCCGCGCGGCGCGACTCTGGCCCAGCAAGGTGGCGGCGCTGTCGTCATGCGTGACGGTCGAACACTCGCCATCATCCCAGCTCCGAGCGCAGTTGATGCCCAGGACAGCTTTGTGCCTGTGATGATGCGCGTCCTAGGCGATGAGCTTCTACTCAACGTAGCGCACCGTTCGCGCGATGTGGCATACCCACTGCTCGTCGATCCGCGTGTGATTACATATACGGTCACCCGAAACACGCCGGGATGGGAACTGGAATCCTGCGACCCATGCAACAACAACGATGTCAGCGCCCCCAAGATCGCGGGACCGGAAGGGGGTGTTCTCACCTCACCAGCCGGTGCCGATTACGGCTACGGCGAAATCGCTGAATGGAGTCCCGGTGAACAAGACTGTAATGAAAAGAAGAAGGTCAAGATCGGCCTCATATACTGCTACTCTATATATCGGGAACCCGAATATCATCCAGAAGCGAGCTGGAGATGGCACTGGCAAAACAGCCCCAACAGGCTCCGGAATCTTAAGGAAACGAGTTACCTCGGAGTAAGTCTAACGCCGTACGCCCCGACCGTTGATGAAAACGGAGAAGAAGATAAGGAAAGTGGCACAGACGCACAAGAAGATTATCTAGCTGGTACAGGCTGGTGGGAATATCGGGTCGGTTGCCTTAGTGGCACCAATTCTAGTGAAGAAGCGCCCCCTCGTACCATCACGGGTTGCAAGGGCAATGGGGATCCCTATATGGCTCTTGCCCTCAGGGAGGCACCGAGTGAGTTTGTCTATTGGGGACCTCCCGGCCCGTACGGTGAAGGCGGCAAGTTCAGCACCAGGGTTGCGGCACCATCGGTAACGACAACGCTATCGGTTGAAGCTGTGGTCATTACCGAAGAAGTTGGATTGCATCGCCGGCACGGATGGCGCAAGAGCGAACAGTATGGGCCGCTCAATGAAGGCGAGCCTAATCGTCATGATCCCTGCTATTCCGATCCAGTGGATTGCGCGACGGGCAACTTGACGGAGACACAGACCGACCTTCAGGTACCGGGGAAGGGCGTGGGGCTGTCGCTGACGCGCACATACAACTCCCAGGCCGCCGCTAGCCAGGAATCGCCTGGTCCGTTCGGGTACGGTTGGAGCTGGACTTTCGGTGCGCATCTTGCGAACTACGGCGCCGAAGGCGGTCAGCGACAGATCGTCGAACAGGGAAATGGCAGCACTGTCGCCTTTACCGAGACGGAAGGGAAAACAACGACCGAGCCGGGCGTGCAGGCGACCCTAAGCAGCTCTACTAACGGCCAATGGGTGTACACCCTGCCGAATCAGAACGTTCTCACGTTCAATAGCAATGGCACGCTGGTAAGCGAGAGCGATCGCAATGGCAACGTTACAACGATTGGCGAATCGTGTCCTAATGGCGGCGGATGTCGCGTTGAAGTAACCGACTCGGCTGGCCGCAAACTCACGTTGTACAAGAACTCTCAAGGCATGGTTGAACGAGCGGTCGATCCGATGGGTCACACGGTCACTTATGGTTATGAAAACGGCAATCTCGTGAGTGTGATCGAGCCGGGTGAATCGACGCCGAGATGGCGGTTCCGTTACGACGCTCAACATCGGATGACGGCCATGATTGATGGCCGGGGTGAAGCGACAGTCAACGAATACGACTCTGCGAACCGGGTGATCAAGCAGACGGATCCGCGTGGTGACACCCATAGGTTCGAATATCGCGAAGTTGGAGACGAAGAGCTGGAGGGTGCGCTCGACGTAGCCTCGGAAACGTCAGGAGAAGAAGACTTCCTGCCGGAACTGACCGCAGAAGAAGAAGCGATCCTGCTCGGCGGCGAGCAGGAACCATACGTTCCTCCGGAATATGTCACACAAATCATAGATGAAGGCACCGGAGCGGTCACGCTGGAGCACTTCGACAGCGATAATCAGCTGAGCACGATCACAGACGGGTTCGGCACGCCTAACGCAACCACCTCGTCCTTCACATATGACTCGCAGGGAAACACCGCAAGCGAAACCAACGGCGCAGACCACACCACCGACTATAGCTACGACGCGGAAGGTAACAAGACAAGCGAAACCAATCCGCTCGGCGATAAGACGGAATGGAAATATGACTCGCACCATGACGTGATCGCCCAGACCACGCCGCGCGGGGAGACGACCACGATTCGGCGCGATGAACATGGCAATGCGGTCGAAGTCTCAAGGCCGGCACCGGGAGGCGAAACGCAAATAACCAAGTACACCTACAACTCGTTCGGTGAGCTCACGGGCATGACCGATCCGCTGGGTCAGACGTGGAACTATGAATACGACGGCTACGGTGATCGGACGGCAGAAATCGACCCCGAAGGAGACAAGCGCACCTTTGCCTACAACCGTGACTCGCAGGAGATTTCCACGACGAGCCCGCGCGGAAACGCGCCAGGTGTCGAACCTGCCAAGTATACAACGATCCTCGAACGCGACGCCCAGGGCCGAATCGTAAGGGTCATCGAACCGCTCGAATAACGATGTCAACCTGCCGTCAAACGTTACCGTTCGCAAACGCAACACCTCCACTTGGAGTTGTCTGCCGATGAGCCCGCTCCAAAGCAGTGCTGACGGCCAACCACGGCGACGGGTATTCGTGCGGGTCGCCATCGCTGTCGTCGCTCTTGTATTCGCTTGCTTCCTTGCCTGGACCGCGCTCGCCGGTGGTACACAGCCCTACGAAACGTATGACGAAGCGGTGGCGACGGATGGGCCTGTGGCGCAGTTTCGTTTCAACGACGCGTCGGGATCGAAAACGATCGCGGACTCTGCCGGCTCATACACGGCCACGAACGACGAGATCGTGTTGGGGGGCGAAGGGCCGTTCGGTGGCAGCAAGTCCGGTTCATTCGGCGGCGAAGCGTATGCGTCGCTGCCCTCCAGTCCGTTGGCGAGTGCTGGTGCGTTCACGATGGAGGGCTGGGTTGACTGGACGGGCGGCTCCTCCTACGAACAGCCGATTTTCGACTTTGGGTCGAGCACGACCAACTACATGTTCTTGACGCCCGCTTCGTCGCTGTCCAGCCATAAGATGCTGTTCGAAATCCGCACGAGCGCAAGCTCCGACGTGCAGGTGACGGCACCGAAACTGGCGTCGAAAAAATGGGAGTACTTGGCCGTAACGGAGACGAGCTCGGGCACGCTGACGCTGTATGTCAACGGCGAACAGGTCGGGCAGACGACTGGCGCGACGCTGTTCCCGTCATCGTTGGGGGGTGTGGGGGATGACTATCTTGGCAAGTCGCAGGTGGCGAGCGCGCCGTTATTCAATGGTGGCATGAGCAATGTCGCGTTCTACAACAAGGCGCTGTCTGGCGAACGAATCGAGGCGCACTATAACGCGGGCGAGTATCCGGTCAACACCGAAGCGCCGACGATCTCGGGGACCGTGAGAGATGGGAGCGTGCTCAGCGCGAAAGCCGATACCTGGACGGGCCTGACGCCGATCAGCTACGCCTATCAGTGGATGCTGTGCAACAGCGCTGGCGAAGGGTGTACCAGCATCCCGTCGGCGACGGAAACGAAATATACGCTGGGACACGAAGACGTCGGTCAGACGCTGCGGGTTGCGGTGACCGGCACCAACAGCGCCGGCGGTTCTACTGCGACGTCGGCTCAGACGACTGTGATCGCGCCGCTGGGGCCATCGAACACGGCTTTGCCCGCGATCTCCGGCGCGGCCGAGCAGGGTCAGCTGTTGAGCGTTAGCAACGGGACGTGGAGCGGCACTCCACCGCTGTCTTACTCCTACAAATGGGAGACATGCAACAGCGCGGGCGAAAAATGCAAAGCGATCACGGGAGCGACGTCCTCGAGCTATCGCGTGCTGGGTTCGCAGATCGGTGACACCCTGCGCGGGATCGTGACGGCAGAAAACGCGGCGGGCAGCAAAAGCGCGACCTCCGAACCAACGGTGGTGATCACAACCGGACCGCCGGTCAACGCAGAACTGCCCGCGGTCTCGGGCGAAGCCAAGGAAGGCAAAACGCTCAGCACGAGCACCGGCACGTGGGCGGGCACCGAACCGTTCTCCTACACCTACCAGTGGCAGATGTGCAACAGCGCAGGCGAAAGCTGCGCAAACATCTCCGGTGCGACGAGCTCCTCCTACTCGTTGGGCCAAAGCGATGTCGGGGGCGCGCTGCGGGTGATCGTGACCGCGAAAAACTCGGTCGGCTCGACCGCCGCGACCTCACAACCGAGCCCGATCGTGGTCGGTCCTCCGGTGAACACGTCGGCTCCGGTGATCTCGGGCACTGCTCGGGATGGCCAGACGCTCAGCGCGAGCACAGGCGTGTGGAGCGGCTATCCAGCACCGTCGTACGCCTATCAATGGCAAAGCTGTAACAGCACGGGCGGAGGCTGCACGAACATCTCCGGCGCCACAGGCTCCACCTATGTGCTCGGCCACGGCGATGTCGGGACGACACTGCGGGTGGTAGTCAAAGCCACGAACTCTGCCGGCTCGGCGTCGGCTACCTCGGAAGCTACAGCCGTCGTCGCCGCCCTAGCCCCGTCGAACACCGTCTTGCCGGCGATCTCCGGTGCCGCAGAAGACGGAAAGACATTGAGCGCGAGCACCGGCGAATGGGAAGGCACGCCGACACTCGGATACACGTATCGGTGGCAGAGCTGCGACGGCCTCGGTGTCGACTGCACGAATATCGCTGGCGCGACGAGCTCGACCTACACGCTGGGACACAGCGATGTTGGGACGACGGTGCAGGTGGTCGTCACCGCGACGAACTCAGCCGGGATGGCGAGTGCGACCTCGCCGGTCAGCGCGGTCGTGGTCGCGAGCCCACCAACCAACACTGCCGCCCCTGCGATTACGGGCACGGCGCGGGATGGGCAGACGTTTACGGCCAGCGCGGGCAGCTGGACTGGCACGTCGCCCTTGAGTTATGCCTATCAGTGGGAGCGCTGCAACAACTCGGGCGAAAGCTGCGCCAATGTCACGGGCGCGACCAGCCCCACCTACCAGCTCGGTCCCGAAGATGTCGGCAGCACGCTGCGCGTTCTGGTCACGGCGTCCAACGTGGCTGGGTCGGCTTCGGCAAGCTCGGCCGCCAGCGCTGTGGTCAGCGCGCTTGCGCCGTCCAATACGGCGGCGCCGGCGATCACGGGCGCAGCCCAGGATGGGCAGACGCTCACCGCCAGCACGGGCACCTGGAACGGGACACCGCCGCTGACCTATACCGATCAGTGGGAGAGCTGCAACATCTCCGGAGAAGAATGTGCAAATATTTCGGGCGCGACCAGCCCCACCTACGCTCTCGGTCATGGCGACGTGGGGACAACCCTTCGCGTGGTGGTCACCGCGAGCAATGCGGCGGGCTCGGCCTCGGTGACCTCTGAAGCGAGCGGCATGGTCGCGGCACTCGCGCCATCCAACATCGAAGCGCCGGCGATCACGGGGACGGCCAATGACGGCGAAACGCTCACCGCGAGCACGGGCAGTTGGTACGGGACGCCGCCGATCACGTACAGCTACCAGTGGGAGAGCTGCGACAGTCTCGGCGAAGGCTGCCTTGACGTGTCCGGTGCGACGAGCTCGACGTACACGCTTGGCGCGGGGGATGTCGGGATGACTCTTCGTGTGATCGTCACTGCCACGAATGCGGGAGGCTCGGCCTCGGCCTCCTCGGAAGCGTCTGCCACGGTCGCCTCGAGCCAACCGCAGAGCCTGATCTATACATCGACGTTCGGCTCTGAAGGGTCCGGTGACGGCCAGTTCTACTCGCCCGTCGATGTGGCGATCGACTCGGCGGGCAATCTATGGGTTGCCGATCGCGGCAACGATCGCGTTGAGGAGTTCAGTACAGAAGGCCAGTATCTGGGCCAGTTCGGCTCGGACGGCTCAGGCGATGGGCAGCTTGACGAACCCGATGCGTTGGCTGCCGATTCCAGCGGGCATTTGTGGGTCCTGGATGCGGGCAACAACCGCGTCGAGGAGTTCAACGAGAACGGCGAATACATGAGTCAGTTTGCTCTCGAAACACCGCAGAATGATCAGGGAGCACCTGAAGGTATCGCCGTCGATGCACATGGGGATATTTGGATTTCTGATACCTACAGTCACCGTGTGGATGTCTTCACCCAGACAGGCGAATTTGTGAGGACTGTGGGCGAGGAAGGAACCGAGCCCGGACAGCTCATGGCGCCGGAGGGCATCGCGATCGGTCCCCATGGAGATGTCTGGGTTGCCGACGGGGATAACAATCGCGTAGAGGTATTCAATGAAGCTGGGGAATACATACGGCAGTTTGGGTCTGAAGGAGCGGGTGCGGGCCAGTTCTCTTCTCCGTTCGGCATCGCGGTGGATTCGAAAGGCCATGTGTTCGTCAGTGATCTCGGCAATGATCGGGTTCAGGAGTTCAACGAACAGGGGGAATTTTTGCAGCAGTTCGGGTCGTCGGGGTCTGGAGCGGGAGAATTGAACCTCGGCGTCCAGACGGGCTTGGCCGTCGACTCGAACGACGACATATGGGTTGCGGACACCAACAATGATCGCGTTGAGGAGTGGAGCCTGGGAGTACCGGTGACACCCAGCAACGTGACGTTGCCGAGCATTTCCGGCGAACCGGCCGTTTACGTGACGTTGACCGCGAATCATGGTAGCTGGAGTGGCACGCCGCCGTTCGCCTACACCTATCAATGGGAGCGCTGCAGCGACTCCGGCACGGCCTGTGAAGACATATCGGATGCGAACGGCGAAAACTATCAGCCGGTCGCCTCCGATGTAGGGCATACGCTAGCGGTAGCGGTCACCGCCGGGAACACGGCCGGGTCGGCGACCGCGAGCTCTGCTGCGAGCTCAGTGATCACTGGGTCACCGTGCGTCAACACCTGGACCGGTGCTGCGGGCGATGGGCTCTGGCAAACGGCGGGCAACTGGTCTTCTGGCAGCGTTCCGGGTAGCGGCGATGAAGTGTGCATTCCGACGGACGCGACGGCAAACATCACCGAAGGAAGCCAAACAGTCGGCCGAGTAAACGGTAAAGGCTCGCTCGTGATCTCTGGCGGCTCACTCGAACTGAGCGACGCTTCACAGCCATCCAAACTCGGCTCACTCTCGCTTAGCGAAGGCACACTCACTGGCTCCGGGACCCTCGACCTTGCGAGTTCGTTCACGCTGGGCGGCAACAGCACGATGAGCGGCTCGGGCGCGATCGTGATCGGACCCGAAGCAAATGGTCTGATCGACGCAAGCACCGGTTGTGAACCGATGACCCTCTCCCAGCGCACACTCGTCAACGAAGGCAGACTCAGCTATGCCTGGGGGACCTTGATGATGTCCGATGGAGCCGTCCTTGAGAACGGAGGCACACTCGAATACAACACGCAATCAAGCTGCTATGAACCGCAGGTTCGGGAAGCGGAAGAGAGCTCGAATCCCCCGGCGATCATAAACACCGGCACGTTCGAGCGCACCGACGAAGGAACCGGCGGTATCGGCGTGAACTTCAACAACGACGGAACCGTCGAAGCGCAACAAGGGCGGCTCGAGTTTTCCGACGGGGGCATACCCGAAGAAGTAGCGATGGGTTCCTGGACCGTTCAGGACGGTGGATCGATAGATCTCACCGGCGGTACTTTCGATATCGGCGAGGAAGTCGACCTCTCGCACGTTGAAGTCGCGGGCGCGACGATCGAACGAACATCGGCCTCTGGGCCAGGCGGATATCTTAATGCGCAGCCTTACGCCTCCCGCACAGTTACGATTTCCGGACGTGGCCACGACCTCGCTTCGGCGAGAATCGAACTCACCCCCGCAGGTACGAACGAATGGCAGCCCTTGTGCGGACCACTGACACCGAACCTGATCAACGAATTCGAATGTCAGTGGAACACCGCCAGCGGCTCCTATCCCGATGGCTCCTACCAGCTGCGCGCCCAACTCGCAAACAGCTCTACCCCGCCCGATACCGCCGTGACGGCGACGGTTACCGTCCTAGTGGACAACACACCACCCACAGGATCTGTTTCTGCGCCCAGCCGACTCGAAGGCGATCAAGCAGTGTCAGGCACCGCAAACGACGCGGTCTCGGGCGTAGCCTCATGGCAGCTTCAGATCGCACACGAAGGCTCTGACGAATGGGCGAACGCCTGTCCAGCGCAAACGAGCCCCACAAGTGGCAGCGCCTATGAATGCACGATAGACACTTTCTCCTATGAGAATGGCCATTACGACCTTCGCGCCGTCGTAACAAACAAGGCTGGCAACACGTTCACAACGACCCCGGAACTCACAACTGTCGAAAACGAATCCCCAACGAACATCACACCGCCGTCGATCTCTGGCATGGCCCAGAGAGGACACACCCTCACTGCGACTGCAGGTCTCTGGAGCGGCTCACACCCGTTGACCTATACTTATCAGTGGCAAAAATGCAACGATACCGAAGAAAACTGCGCTAACATTTCAGGCGCTACAAGCGCGCAATATCGGATCGGAGCTGGCGACATGGGAAGCACTCTACGCGTCGTCGTCACCGCGACAAACTCGCTCGGCTCTATCTCGACCACATCTCAGGCAACCGCGGCAGTGGCGGGACCGACCTGCACCGAGGTGTGGACCGGAGAAGCCGGTGACAGCTCATGGTCCACACCGGGCGACTGGTCCACAGGACAAGTACCCAACGCGAGTGACGTCGTCTGCATCGGCGCGGGCACGACGGTAGAAGTCAGCAGCGGAAGCAGCGTAGCCGGCCAGCTGGAAGACGAAGGGAACCTCGTCCTCTCCGGCGGTTCGCTTGAACTCACGGACGCCACGCAACTCTCGAGCGTGGGATCTCTCACCATGAGCAACGCGACGCTGACCGGCGCCGGATCGCTGTTGATTTCAGGCTCGTTCTCATTCGGCGCTCACGGCACGATGTCAGGCTCAGGCGAGACAATCATCGGAGCTGGCGTCTCGGGCGTGATTGAAGCCGCCTCGGGCTGTGAACCGATGAGGCTCAGCGAACGCAAGCTAATCAACGAAGGAACCCTGACCTTTGCGTGGGGTACGCTTCTTATGTCCAACGGCGCCCAGCTCGAGAACGAAGGCACCTTTGAGGACAACACGGAAGCCTCTTGCGATGGGACACAGATCCAGGCCTCCGGCGGAGCGAACCCTTCGCTCCTGAACACAGGCGTGTTCAGGAAGACGGTAGGCAGCGGCACCTCAACGGTGGCGGTCGGCTTCACCAACCAAGGCACGGTGGAAGCACAGACCGGCACGCTGGACTTCAGTAGCGGCGGGGTGCCCGGAGAAGTCGCCTACGGCGCCTGGACCATTCAGGGCGAAGGGTCGATCGTCTTCAGCGCCGGCGCGTTCTGGATCAGCGAAGGCGTGAGCCTGTCCATGGTCCGCAACACAGGAGCGACCGTCGAACTGATCGCGGACACCGGACCCCCCGTCTCCCTCATCGCACCGATCATCTCCGGCGAACCGCGTGTCGGTCAGGCACTGAACGCAACCGCTGGGCAATGGAAGGGTGCGCGACCGCTGGACTATGCATATCAATGGGAACGCTGCGAAATAACAGGCGACAACTGCACTGAAATCTCCGACGCGACCAGCTCAACATATCTCCTCACCGGCGAGGACTATCATAGCGTGATGCGCGTGACCGTTACTGTGACAAACAGCGAAGGGTCGATGTCGAAGGCCTCCAAGGTCACTGGCACAGTCATCTTCCCGCCCAGGAACACCTCACCGCCCACGATCTCGGGCACCGCCCAGGCCGGACAGACGTTAAATGCGAGCGCCGGCTCTTGGGAAGGGGGCTCGTCCATCTCCTCCTATGCCTACCAATGGCAGCGCTGCAGTGAAGAAGAAGAAACCAGCGGCGGAGGAGGCGGTGGCCCAGACGACGCTTTCGCCCATGACTTCGCCACCCCATTAATCGCGACAGCTGGCGAACGCAAATGCGTGAGTATCTCCGGTGCCACCGGCGCTACATACACGCCGCAGAACAGCGACGTGGAAGACACCATCAGAGTGGTCGTGACGGCCATGGACGAAGACGGTGAAACCAGCGCCATCTCTGCGGAAAGCGAAGCCGTGCTGCCAGCCCAACCGCCTGAAAACACGCGGCTTCCGTCCGTCTCTGGCACCGCCCAAGAGGGACAGACGTTCGAAGCGAGCATTGGAGCTTGGCAATCACCCGGAACCATTTCCTACTCCTACCAATGGCAGCGCTGCAATGCCGGCGGCGAAGCGTGTGCCAACATTGAAAGCGCGACCAAATCGACCTACGTTCCGGGAATACCCGATCTCAGCAACACGCTGCGCGTCACAATCACGGCGACTGACCGCGAGGGCTCAGCGAGCGCAACCTCAGGACCCTCGGCTGTGATCGCCCAAGCGCCACCGCCGACGCTCAGCGAAGCGGCGACGATATCAGGAGCACCAAAGGACGGGCAAACGCTCACCGCCAGCACCGGCTCATGGGAAACCCCATTCCCGCTCTCCTACACCTACCAGTGGCAGCGCTGCAGCGGTGCGGGCGAGGAAACCTGCAGCGACATCGAAGGCGCGACGGGCGCGAACTACACGCTGAGTTCAGCCGATCCCACTGACAGCTATCTGCGTGTTGTAGTGACCGCCACGAACATCTACGAAGCATCCTCGTCGAGCACATCGGCGGCCCGCTTCCTCCCACATGCTGCGCGTATAACCGAATACTCCTACGACGCCAATGGCAACCTTCAGAGCCGCACCGACGGAAACGACCAGACGACGACCTATACCTACGGCCCTGGCAACGAACAGACGAAGGTCACAGAACCCGACGGCACGACAACTGAAACTGGATATAACGTCGACGGACAGGTCATCAGTCAGACAGACGGCGACAAACACACCACGAAATACACCCGTAACGTGCTCGGCCAAGTCACCGAAGTCACCGACCCTCTAGGCCGCAAGACGACCAAGGAATATGAACCCGCTGGCGATTTGACGAGCGTCACCGACCCGGAAGGCCGAACAACCAACTATAGCTACGACGCCGCCAACCAGCTCACCGAAGTCAGCTACTCCGACGGGAAAACCCCAGCAGTCAAATACGAATACGACCCCGACGGCAACCGCATCAAGATGACCGACGGGACCGGCACAACAACCTCCAACTACAACCAGCTCGACGAGCTGACCGAAACCACCAATGGTCATGGCTACACAGTTGGTTATGAATACAACCTCACCGGCCAGCAGACCAAGGTCACCTATCCCGGCAACAAACCCGTAGAACGCGGCTACGACAAAGACGGACGCCTCGCCTCCGTCAAAGACTGGCTCGGAAACGAAACAATCTTCGCATATGACCCCGACTCGAACCTCGTCGCCACAACGTTCCCAGAAAGCACGGGCGAGACAGATCGCTACGCCTACAACGACGCAGATCAGATGACCGAAACAAGCTTTGACAAGGGCAGCGAAACTCTCGCCTCGCTCTCCTACGGTCGCAACGAAGAAGGCCAAGTAGCAAGCACCGTAAGCACCGGACTGACAGGCGAAGACACGACCAATTACGCCTACAACGAAAACAACCAGATAACCAAATCGGGAAGCACGGCATACGAATACGACGCTGCCGGTAATCTGACCAGTACGGCTGGTAGTACATACGTCTACGACGAAGCTGATCAACTTGAACACTCAAGCAACGCGAGCTATACCTACAACGAAGTGGGCGAGCGCACCAAGACCACACCCGCCACCGGGCCGGCCACGAGCTACGGCTACGACCAGGCCGGTAACCTGACCACAGTGGAGAGGCCCGAAGAGGGCACCACACCAAAGATCGAAGACAACTACACATACAACGGCGAAGGACTCCGCACGAGCGAAACCATCTCTGGCACAACCGGCTACCTGACATGGGATACTGCCGAACCAGAACTCCCCTTGATCTTGAGTAACGCGACCGACAGCTTCGTCTATGGTCCTGGCAGGCTGCCGATCGAGCAAATCAACAACACGACCGGGACCGTCCAGTACCTGCATCACGATCAGCAGGGTTCCACACGGCTCATCACGGGCTCGACGGGCGCCGTCGAAGGCAAATGCAGCTACAGCGCCTACGGCACACCCACCTGCGAAGGTTCGGCTACGACCCCGCTCGAGTATGACGCGCAGTACACGAGCAGCGACACGGGACTCATCTACATGCGGGCGAGGAACTACGATCCCGTCACGGGGCAGTTCTTGAGCGTCGATCCGGCCGTCTCGATCACGCAGGAGCCCTACTCCTACGCAGGCGACAATCCGGTGAATGAGCAAGACCGTACGGGTCTCGAAGAAGAAACGGTGTACTGCGCCCCCTGGGGTTGCGTTTCGGTCCCTGGAGGAAGCGGTGGCGGACCCGGCCAGCCCCTCGCAGAAAGCGTCGAAAAAAACTGGCACGAATTCGAAGGCGGCGCCGAAAGCATCTGGAATGAAATCACCGGTGGCGGCGGCAGCAGTCTGCCAAAACGAGAAGGACGAGACGAAAAGACCCACGGGGAAATTCCGAGCCATCCTCCGTCGGGCGCGACGACGGAAGAACTGGAAGAGGCGCTAGAAGACCTCGAACATAGCATGCCAATCCGTGAACAAGAGCTCCGGGAAAAAGGCGAGGAGAAAGAACATCGGAGGCAGCTTGAAGAAGAGAGAAAATTGCGTCGGCAAATTGAAAAAAGACTAGGATGTGAGTCGTGAGCGATGAATACTCTCACGAGCACGGCGACGATCTGCTTGCCCAGCTTTTGGGCGGCGACGAAACTGGCCTAGGAAACGACCTGCTTGACGAGTGCTGGCGAGGCTATCCGGTCGAGCGGATTAAAGAGCTGCTGCGAAGCGATGTGGAGAGCGCGGTAAAGGCGGGGGCATTTATCGCGTCGGAGTTGGCAAAGCTGTCTGGTCCGCTGTTGAGCGATATAGAGCCGCTGCTCACCCATCCCGACACGTGGGTGCGATCGGACGCTATTGACGCTGTTAATTTGGCAGCCACCAGCGATGACGCAGAGGTTGTAGCGCGTGCGATTGAACGCATCACTGACCACGATCGTTCCGTGCGGTGGTCTACATTTAGGCTTCTAGCCGCCGCGACGCGGGAGGAGCTTCAAGCGGCTTGCGGTCATATCAGTGACGTCGACGTTAAGGAAGCGCTCCAAACGATGCTTGACGAGGAAGGCACGATATCTAGTGCCGAGATCAGCCGCCGCTTGGTAGATGGTTCACGACTTGCGCGCCTTTTTGGGCTCCTGAGCGCGGCCCGGATGAGCGATCGCCAAGCTGACGACCTTCTCGCCGCGACCGAGGCCGATGACGACGAAATTCGGCGATTTGCTTCGAGGGAGGCACTGAGACGGAGGCTGATTTCTCCTACGGTGTTTGAAGATCGTCATGGCTCTTGACGGATCTCCCGCCATCAAAGAGTGTCCGACGAGACCGGCGAAAGGGGCTCGTGGGGCTCCCTGCCTGGGCGGACATCCAAGACATGTCGCTGGCTGACGTACGTGCGACGGCGAGAGTATATGAGCTTGGCTACATGGCAATCTACAAGCTGTTAAATGATAGAAGGTTCGACCTTGACCAATGTGATGGAAGCGGGCGATCCGCATGTTCACGACTGGGAAGGCGACATCCGGCAGCCCGGACGACCGTTGGGCCCCTGTGACTGACTTCGACTCAAAACTCAAGCTCCGCTGGGGGTGGCGATCCGACCTGGACCTCCAGAAGGCCGTTGGCCTTCTGGAGCGTGTCGCTGTGACTCATGCCCAGGTCTTGATATCGATGCTCGACAGTACCCCTAGAGTTGGTGACATGCTCAGTCTCAAGACGCGTCTCAGCGAGTTGGGCGCGAGTGCCCGGACCGTTGGCTGCGATGTCGCGACGGATGGCGAAACGCTGCTGTCTTTGATCGAGAGCGGCTTTTTTACAGGATTTGACGAGGTGTGGCTATTCGACGATCCTCCGCGGAGCTCAAAGCCCGGGGGGCTACGCCTCACGTCTGATGCTCCATTGCGCGGCCCCCCACCGGAGCAGCTCGAGGATTGGATGCGGTCATGCGGCTGCTATGCAGGTCTCGGTGACGGGGATGGCCTCAACTTCGTGACTTTTCGCCCAGCGCTCGCGGATATGTGGGAGGCGTAGGCAGCGGTACGCGAGCGGGTGAGCCGAAGGCGCCCGGCCCTGCGCCGGCTGCGGGGCTGCGGGGGCTCCAGGATCGCACCGATCATTACTGCTCGGCCCAGAAGGCGCGGGTCGAAGGGCTGTTGGCGGACACGCTGCAGGGAAGCTCCATCGGCGCCTACGTGTCCCGTCCGTGCATCGTCGCGGGACGCGCCGCGCCGCTGAGCAGAACCTGAGTCGAGGTCAGCTGGCGAGTCGTCGGCGTGCCTTCTGCACCGACGGCAGCACGGCCTTGGCCTTGGTGAGCGCTCGTGCGCGGACATCGACGCTCGCGGGTTTCGCGGCGATGGTGATCTCCTCGCCGGTCGCGGGGTTGCGCCCTGCGCGCGCCTTCGAGGCGGGCTTGACGCGCACCGTGAGCTGCACGAGCCCGCCGATCTTGACCTTCTCCGCGTTGGCGATCTCATCGAGCACCACGTCCTCGAGAGCGTCGAGGACGCGCTTGGCCTCGGCTTTGGTGATCTCGGCGCGGTCGGCGACAGCACCGGCGAGTTGCGTCTGAGTCAACGGCACGACAATCTCCTCGTTGGTTGGGGTTCGGAGCTGTGGAGGGTAGTCCACTCCGCATCTGGCGAGATAATCGGTCTCGTGAGCGCCCAGAACCCAGTACGGGAAGCATGCCGCGCGGACTGTGAGGCGATCGCGGCGATCTACAACGAAGGGATCGCGGAGGGCCGCTCCACGTTCGAGACCGACCTGCGGTCGGCGGCGGACATCGCCGGATGGCTCGGCTCGCCGGCGCACCCGGTACTCGTGGCCGAGACTGACGGGACGGTGGCGGGCTGGGCTCGCATCTCGCCTTACAGTCCGCGCTCGTGCTACGCCGGTATTGCGGAGGCGAGCGTGTACGTGCGCGCGTCCGCGCGCGGGCATGGTCTTGGCGGTGCGCTGGCGGCGGTCCTGCGTGACCGCGCCGAGCGGGCGGGCCTGCACAAGGTGGTGGGCAAACTTTTCGCTGAGAACGAGCAGAGCCGACGCTTGGCTGCCCGTTACGGGTTCCGCGAGGTCGGTGTCCATCTTCGCCACGGCCAGGTTGACGGCGAGTGGCATGACGTGGTTGTGGCCGAGCTGCTGTTGTGAGTTGTCCTCAGGGGCAGGTCGGGCGAGCTCCGGTATCGGTTTGCTGCAGCCGGAAGCCGGAGACGCGCGCGAACCCGAGTTGCTCGTACAACGGGTCCGCGCAGGAGATCACATCGAGACGTAGGCAGTGAGTGCGAGCGCGCGCTTCGTTGATGAGTAGCCGCGCGACGCCCTGACGGCGGTGTGCGCGGGCGATCAGGACGATCGCGAGGAACGCCTGGATCTCGCCGTCGCTGAGGACCTGCGAGATCCCGATGATCTCCTGCTCATGGGAGAGCGCGACGAGGGTCAGCGATCCCGGCGCGGTGAGCGCCCGCCATGTGCGCTGCTCGTCCTCGGCGTAGCTCCAATCCTCAGCAGCGAAGAGATTGATCGCTCCCGGCAGGTGATCGTGTGCGAGGGGGACGATCTTCGCGCTGGGCGGCACCGAGTGAGCTTATCGGGCTGTTTATGCAGCTGACCTGGGCGCGGCCGGGTACTGAATGGCGCGATCCTACTGTGCCCCGATAGTCGCCTGCTCACGCCGGCTCGCGCTCGCCTGAGCGTGGAGCGTCTGTCGGTACTCGACCGCTGAACAGGGCGACTGGCCTGGCTGACGTTGGGCGCGTAGCGCCGCAGTCGCCGCGCCGCGACTTCAAGGGTGTTTGGGGTTGAGGTCCATCAGCGTGATAGCCGGTGATGGGACGGGGAAATGGCACGCATCGAGCAGCCCGCCGGTTCTGACGCCGATGTCAAGGTGGCGCGCGGAGGCATGCTTGTTGTAGAGGTCGATGAGCCGGGCCTTCGGGCAGCGCCATAGGACCGTACTGTTGAAGCCAATGCACCACGGCGTCATAGACCCGCAAGAAGCGGCGCGTGTACATCGCCTGCCCCGCATACGCGGGATGCCCCGGTTCAACCGCCATCCCGGAAAGCCTCGCATACCTCGACGCGCCGTTCTGCCGCCGTTAGGCGTCGCTGCAAGTGGGCAGATCGATCCGCGGCAGCGCGCATACCGCCGCCGATCTCGATACCGCGCCCACCTCGCCCGGCACCGAGGCGAGCTTGACGTTGCGCACGAAAGCCAGCTCGCGCCCGAGAGGGCGAAAGAAGTTGTCGTAGTGCGTGGGCACCACCACGCGCGGGTCGAGCTTCGGCAGCACGCGCTCCCAGTAGCGCGGCGTGACGCTGCGCCCCGCGACGCCGGCGAGGAACACGTCCACCGGCTCGGTGCCCAGCGCGTCGTCGTCGAGGTTCGCGCTGCCTTGGTGGTAGAGGCTCGCGCCGCCGACCTCGATGCGGATGCCCCACACCTGCCCGCAGCGGTAGGCGCCCGGCCACAGACCGTCGAGGTGATCGCACGTGAGCTCCCCGTCGAACGGTACGCGCCGCCCGAGGATCAGCTTGGAGTGGCGGCTCGCCACGAAGCGCACCACGAACGGACCCAGCTCGTACGCGCGCCGCGGCTGCACCTCGACCGCCTGCGCGCCCAGGCCGTGCAAGCGCATCAAGTGCG
Organism: uncultured Solirubrobacterales bacterium; assembly: GCA_963702185.1. Lineage (GTDB taxonomy): Bacteria > Actinomycetota > Thermoleophilia > Solirubrobacterales > Solirubrobacteraceae > Palsa-744. The sequence goes on along the minus strand of OY969723.1, from coordinate 1,094,120 downwards.
CCAACGACGCCGACCCGTACGCCTTGCAGCCGAAGCGGCGCGCCAGCGCCGGGGCGTCCACGGCGTGGTCGAAGTGGGTGTGCCCCACGAGCACGCCCGCGACCGGCTCATCCACCATCCCGTAACGGTCGAGCATCGCCGGGTCGGGCCGAGCCGCGCGACGCAGCAGCAGCGCGCTCAGCCCGACGCGCGAGAGGTACGGGTCGATCAGCAGCGAGACGCCCTCGTAGGAGAGCCTGTAGCCGGACACGCCCAACCACTCGATCCGCAGACCATGCGGCAGCCCCAGCTCGCCGGCTTCCAGCCCGCGCAGCGTTTGCAGATCGGCGGTCATGCGTCCCATCCCGTAGAGCTCTGACGAGCGAGCCGGCTGTAGCGTAGCCACGCCGCGTTGAGCGAGGAGACTGCCGAGAACGTGTCACGGTGTGTGCCAGGCTCAGGGCGGCTTTCCGGTCAGCTCCAGCGCCCTAAGATCGGCTTTGCAGAGCGGAATCTGCCTGCCCGAACCCCTGGGCTGGTGGTGGGGGGCGGTCGTTGACCACCCCCCTCTCAGCTTTGCTATTCGATGGTGGTGGTCAACGACCTGAGCTGAGTGGGGGTTCGGGGCAGGCAGAGGGGTTGGTGGTGTGGTGGCAGGGTGCTGGAGCAGTGTGGGGATGTAGGGGTTGAGGGGATTGGTTTGGAGAGGGTGCGGGTGTTCGGCGGGTGTGGTGTGTCGGGCGCGGCTTTGGGTGCTGTGGTGGGTGCTGGTCTCGTGATGTCCGGACCAGCGTGACATGCACATGATGGCATGCGTGATATGTGCTTGACGGGTGCTGGCCATGTATGTATGCTGCGTGGTGTTCTTGTTGTCGTGATCGTGGAGGTTTGATCGTGTCTGGATCGTCGCGTGGTGTTATCGGCCGGGCTTCTCGTGGTGTCGTGGCCGAGATCGACGAGAAGCTGAAGACGCTGGATGAGCAGTTGGCGGCGCATGAGGCGCTGGTGGCTGAGCGCGACCGGTTGCGTGCCGCGCGCGCGACGCTGTTGGGCGAAGGTCCGCCGGGCCAGATCTCCCAGGACGACGTGGCGGCGTATCTGGCGGAGCATCCCGGTTCGCGTCCGGGAGATATCGCCCTGGCGCTCGGAGTGAGTTCGGGCCGGGTGTCCGCGCACTTGTATCGCGGCAAAAGGACGCGGTTCGTCAGCCGTGGTGACGGGTGGCACCTGCGGCCTGGGAAGAGTACGGGTGGTGGTGGGTCATGAGCGTGCTCGCATACAGGCAAGGGCGGGCGTGGGGGCACGCGCGTACGAGAGGGTGGTCGCCGGGGTCGTGGGGCCGGGGTGTCGCGGCGGGATCGTCACGTGCGGAGCACCGGGCGGGTGCTCGGGAGCTGTTGCGTGCGCGTGACCTGGAGGTCTTGGGATGGGTGTGCGAGCAGTACGGTGCTCGCATCGACCACCTGGAAGGTCTGCTCGGCAGCGGTCCACGAACGGTGCAGCGTGTGCTGATTCGGCTGCGGCAGGCGGGTCTGATCGAGACGCGTCGGGTGCTCGTGGGGGAGCCGGGCTGGGTGATCCCGACCCGTGCCGGGTTGAGAGCGGCCGGTCAGGGGTTCGGTGTGTGGCATCTGCGGCTGGGGTCGCTCGCGCACGTGGCCGCTGTCAACGATGTGCGGTTGCACATCGCGGAGCGCTCGCCTGAGAGTGAGTGGGTGCCTGAGCGTGTGCTCTCGAAGGAACGCGCATCCGGGGAGCACTTGGTCGACGCGATTGTGATTACCGCCGATGGGCAGCGTGTGGCGATCGAGGTGGAGCTGACCGTGAAGTCCCGTCCGCGGGTCCGCGCGATCCTGGATGAGATCACCAAGCGCTACGACACCGTCCTGTATTTCTGTGCGCCCGGACCGTACCGTCAGCTGGCCGGTCTGGCGGAGAGCGGACGGTGGCCGAACCTCGGGGTGCGCGAGCTGCCGCGTTTGGGGGAGCCATCCTCGTGAGCACTGTTGCCTATCCCCGGCAGCGGGGCGTTTTCGCTCGCAAGCGTGGGGCCCCGGCCCGTGGGGAGACGCGCACGCCCCAGGACGGCGGGGCACTGGTCGGACAGGCCGAGGGTGAGCGTGGGGTCACGTTGGCTTTGCGCCTGGCGGGTGAACGAGCGTTGCCGGTGGATCGCGGGCTGGTCGTGCTCTCCCCAAGCCGGATCTGTAGGCACCTGCTCGTCTGTGGTGCGACCGGTAGCGGCAAGACAGAGACGGTGCTGCGTCTGGCGTGGGCGATCGCGAAGTGCAGCGACGCGCCGGTGTTCTACCTGGACGGCAAGGGCGACCGGGAGACAGCGGAGCGCTTCTGCGGCCTGATGGAGGACGCCGATCGTGGGGCGCGGGTGTTCCCGAACGAGCCGTTCGACGGGTGGCGCGGACAAGAGCACGAGATCCACGGGCGGCTGATGGAGGTTGTTGACTACTCCAGCAAGGGGCCGGCGGCGTGGTATCGGGATGTCGCTAAGACCGTGCTGCGGTTGGTGTGCGAGCACCCGGAAGGGCCACCCCGCTCATCGCGGATGGTGTTGGAACGGATGGAGATCACCGGGTTGCGCACAGCACACGCGGGAGCAAGCGCAGTGGATGCCCTCACCGCCGATCAGGTGCGCCAGGTCCGGTTGCGCTACGAGGCGTTCTTCGGGCAGACCCGCGGAGCGTTGGACGGGACGTGGGCGTGGGAGGACACGCAGGCGGCGTACCTGCTGCTGGATAGTCTGGCGTTGCGGGAAGAGGCGGGCGGGTTGGCACGGTTCTTGTTCGAGGACTTCGCGCACTACTTCACGACACGCAAGCCGCGGGAGCGGTGGTGTGTGCTGATCGTGGACGAGTTCTCCGCGCTCGCTGACGGGGCGGGGATGGCGGCGCGGATCGAGCAGGCACGCGGGTTCAATACGGGGTTGGTGCTCGCGCCGCAGGTCGTGCAGGGCATGGGCGACGAGGCCGAGGCCGCGCGCATCCTCGGGAGTGTCGAGACGGTGGTCTGTCATCGCGTGAACACGCCGGAGGAGATCGTCAGGCTCGCCGGGACGCGGCAACGGATGGAGTACTCGACCCACTATGCGCGGGAGGGGAGCACTGGTGAAGGGTCGGCGCGGGTGCAGCACCAGTACAAGGTCGATCCGAACAAGGTCCGCGCGCTCGACCCGGGGATGGCCTATGTGATCAGTCGTGGCCGGGCGATGCGCGTCCAGGTCATGCGGGCCCCCGATATCCGCGCCGAGTTGCCAAAGCCCGCCTTCGTCTCGGAGGGCGCGAATGAGCCGGCACGACAGGCCTCGACTGCGCGGGCGTCCATCCCGGCCGGGGATGGCGAACATAAAGATTGCGGTCGGGGTGTCCCGTTTGCGGGTGTGTCGTCGGAGGAGAAGGTAAGGACCCTTCCGTTCTGATGACAAAGGAGCGCAACTCATGCAAGATGTTCACGCTGCAACCAAGCAACCCGTCCTCGCTCGTGCCCGACACCACGCCAAGACCGTCCTCGCGGACATCCTGGCCGTGCTCGAGCGGGAGCGCCCGTACTACTCGATCGGTGAGATCGCGATGTACATGCTCACGTTGATCGGGGAGATCCCCGTGATCGTGGCGCGGCTTCTCGTCGTCTCGATGATTGTCGCGATCGTCATGGTCATCGAGGGCGATACGAACGCGTCCCCGGACCTGTTGTGGATCGTGCTGGCGCCGACGATGTGGTCGGCGCTCGCGCTGATCGTCCCGGTCGGTAGCGGCTGGTGGTGGCGCACCCGTTCCGGGGGACGCCAACCCTCAAGTCGCGAGCAACTGGCCTACAAGGACGCCGTCGAGCTGCTGCAAGCAAACAGCCAGACGCCGCTGCCGCTGCCGGACAGCTGGTTTGTGATCGACAGCCCCCACCCCGACGCTGCGGTCGTCGGCGGCACGCTGATGCTCTCCCGTGGCCTGTTGGAAACCGATCACGTCCCGGCGGTATTGGCGCACGAGCTGGGGCATCTCGGGACATCCGACGGTCGGCTCACCGCTGCGTTGAACCGGCTGGTGATCTTCACCAACCCCTTTGCGCACAGCATCGGCGCGGCGGCAGCGGTCGAGGCACAGACCGCGCCGGCTCGTCCGCGGGACTACTGGATCACGCGCACCAAGGAAGCCCATAAGCGCTGGGAAGGCCCATCCGAACTGGAACCAATGGTCGACGTCGCCTACGGCTTCCTGAAAGTCATGTTCTACGTCTCGCTGTTCGCCAAAGGCGGCCTCGGCCTGTGGCTCACCAAACCCGCATGGGGCAGCTACTGGCGCGCACGCGAGTACAAGGCCGACGCGTACGCCGCCAACCTGGGGCAAGCGGATGAGCTCGCGGACTTCCTTGAGATCCATGCGCTGATCCACGATCACCCGATCCCGTTCATGTGGTTGACAGAGCGCACCCATCCCCCGACGGAGCTGCGGGTCGACAGGCTAAGAAACGCCCTGATCGGCCAGACCTCGTCGTCGGCCGGGCCCGCCACGGACGAACGGCTCTCGGGACCGACACCACCAGAGACACCCGGAGCATGACCAGTACACCACAGCGACATACCCGCTCCATGACACCGTCTACTGGCGCCACCCGTAGTGGCGCCAGTAGCTCCGGCGACGCGATATGTAAAGGGCGGAACGGGCTTGGCGATCTGACCGCGAAGGCTGAGTGGCCGCCCTTGACATATCGCGTCGCCTCCGCTGTAGGGCACTCACTTCGGCAGAGCAAAGCTCTGCCGAACCATGTCGACCACAAGAGCACGATGGAGGCTTAGATGCGAACGCTTACCGTCATCCCAACCCCACAGCACACCAACCCACCCCCGACGGCCGTGACCACGCGACCGTGGCCGCAGGCCGCGCGGCGCGCGCCCGTCAAACAAAGCCCGCTCGGCCGCGTACGTCGTGCCGCCGCCGAGCTCGCCCCCGAGACGATCGAGCGCATCGCGCAACGCGTCGCGCAACTGCTGCGCCACGAGCCCCAGCCGCTCGACGCCGACCGTGCGACCATGCCGGCCGCACGAGACGACCTGATGGACGCCGGACAGCTCGCCAAACACCTCGGCCTCACCCGCGCCTGGGTCTACGAACACGCCCAAGACCTCGGCGCGATCCAGGTCGGGAACGGCCCACGACCGCGCCTACGTTTCGACCCCGCGCTCGCACGCGAAGCACTGCGCGCACGCCGATATCGCAGCGACCAGTCTGGGCCCACCAAAGCCCTGGCGCACCCGCCGAGACGTCCTCGACGACGCTCCACAACCACGAGCGTGCCACTGCTGCCCGTCCACGAACCCCGCACTCGCGGCATCTTCAGCCGCCGCTGCAGGCTGTAGACTAAAGGTCACACTGATGGCACGGCAAGCAACAGGACAAGTAGTCGAACGGGAGACCGGCCACGGGGTCGTGCTCGCGCTGCGCTTCCGCGCGTATGGCACTCGCCGTTACGTGACCCTGGGATACCGCGAGGAGGGCTGGACGCGGGCGAAGGCCGAGGTCGAGCTGCAGAACGTCCTCGCTGACGTGCGCCGCGGCATATGGCGCGCACCGGAGCCCGTGACACCGCCGCCGGAGCCGACGGTCGAGCTGACGTTTCACGCGTTCGCTTCGCAGTGGCTGGTGGAGATCGAGCCGACGTTACGGACGAACACCGTGCTTGACTACCGCTGGCAGCTCACGCACCATCTGCTGCCGTTCTTCAAAGACCATCGTCTCTCCCGGATCACGGTCGCCGAGGTGGATCGCTACCGCGCCGAGAAGGTCCGTGAGCAGCGCCTGTCGGCGTCCTCGATCAACAAGACCCTTACGCGGCTCGGACAGATCCTCGACGTAGCCGAAGAGCGCGAGCTGATCGCGCGCAACCCTATGAGCGTCAACCGCCGCCGGCGCAAGCTGCGCGCGTCTGCGCCCCAGCGCACCTACATCGACCAGGCCATCCACATCGAGATGCTGCTGGAGGCTGCCGGCCAGCTCGACCGCGAGGCGCGCGAGGACCGCCCCACGCCTCGCCGAGCGATCCTGTGCACTCTGACCCTGGCGGGCTTGCGCATCGGCGAGATGACCGCGCTGCGCTGGTGCGACGTGGACCTCGCCGGCGGGCGTCTGTGGGTCGGGCAGGCCAAGACCGACGCGGGCGTCCGCGAGGTTCGTATTCTGCCGGCGCTGCACGACGAGCTCGCGGCGCTCAAGGCAAGGACACAGCCAGAGCCCGGCGACCTCGTGTTCGGGACCGCGCGCGGGAGACCGCAGTCGCCGAGCAACATTCGCCAGCGGGTGCTCGACCGCTCGTGCAACCGCGCGGATGAGCTTCTGGAGCAGCGGCAGGCCTCACCGCTGCCCCGTGGTCTCACGCCGCATTCTCTGCGGCGCACCTTCGCCTCGCTGCTGTTCGCCTTGGGGTACTCCGCACCCGAGGTCATGGAGCAGCTCGGCCACACCGACGCGCGGCTCACGCTGCGCATCTACGCCAAGGCCATGCGCCAGGAGGACGGCGAGCGTCAGCGTCTGCGCGCGCTGGTCGAGGGGCGCCCGCTGCGCAAGGCCGGGAAGCGGGGCCGGGTTCCTCGGGATACGGGCAGATCCAGACGTGCGACCTCAAGCGGGACGGACCGATCGCTGCCACTCTCGCGCGAGAGGCAGGAGCCACAAGCCGGCCTTAACTACGGATAGCGGCCATGCAGACGCTTGTGAGCCCGCTCGTAGACGTTGCGGGTTCTCCCATCCGCGGGGTGGCGCTCACCAAAGGCGATCAGGTTCCAGGCGAGGCTGCTGTCGGGCTTTTGGATCAGCTGGAACACGAATCCGTAGGGCGCCTCTGAGGCGCCCTGCTTGTCGAGCGGGACATAGAGCTTGCGACAGCCGGGCAGTTTGGTTCCGCCTGGACCATCGGCCTTGCAGCGCTTCCAGTCGAGTTTTGCCGTGCCGGCCTCGATCGCTTTGCGAGCGCTCTGTGCCTGAACCCGAGCCGCCGAGCGAGTGCCGTAGCGCTCGACCTCCTCTTTCCACTCGGGCGAGCCGAACTCGATCGGAACCGGTGGCGGCCCGTCCGCCGGAGTATCTGCCACTTGCTAGCCCTCGTCGTCGAGGGGGACGTCGGCCGAGAGACGCTCGAAGTCCGCTGCGGAGGCGGGCTTGGTCCCCCGCAGTACGTGCAGCTCCGCTGCGGAGGTGATCGCCGGCTCGATCGTCACGCCGCCCTCACGGTCCGAGACGACCTCATAGCGGCGCCCAGCGATCTCCACGAACTCTCCGACCGTCAAATCGAGCCTCTTCACGGCAGTCGCCATGGACCAATGGTAGCCCGAAGGCTGGCGGACATCAGCTCCCCGCGGCGGGCCGGAAGCCAGCGAAGCTTCGAGGAATCACCGAGGACGCGCCACACTGCACGCGTGGCGATCGGCGGATTGATTGGGCACTATTGGGCACTGGCCCCTCTCAACGCCCTTCCCGAAGTCCATCGACTTTCTCCCCCTCCAACCAAAAAACCGCCCGTTTCCAGGCGGTTCTCCGATGGGCGCGGCGGGTTTCGAACCTGCGACCTCTCGCGTGTGAAGCGAGCGCTCTCCCACTGAGCTACGCGCCCTGGGGGGCTGATTCTATTGGGGTTTGGGGGTCTGTACCGACCTCGCCGGGGAATCGCCGGGGCGGCGCTGCTGCCCATTGCTGCCCAATCACGATCCTCGACTAGCGTTATCAGGCCACACACAAGGCCGGGCCGGCGCGCCAACTTGCAGCAGGCCGGCCTCCCAGGCACGCTACGTCGCCCGGGATCTCCCGCAGGTGCGAGCGTGCCGCACGCTCGCGTGCGGCGAGCCGCTGCCGCGTAGCGTAAACTGCGCGCCCGAGTGCCTCGATCGCCCCGTCGCCCGTCGAGATTCGACCTCGTGTCCTTCGAGCGCCCACCGGTTGTCGAGGTGGTCCTGAGCGCGCAGTTCGCTCCCGAGACCGTGGACATGGAGGCTTACGGGCAGTTCGCTGGCGAAGTCCGACGCGAGTTGCCAGTCCGCCAGCGCCAGCAGGTGGTCCCGCCGATGGAGGAGACGTTCGACAGGGTGCTGCCGCAACGTTCGATGGAAATCACGCTGGAGGGACCGACCTCGCTGCCCCGAACTACCTTCGAAAGCGAGGACGGAGTACAGCTGGTTCAGATCCAGCACGACCGTCTGACGCTGAATTGGCGCCGTCGGCAGCACGATGTTTCTTATCCCCGCTACAGCACTCTGCGAAAACGGTTCAACGTGCTCCTCAAGCGCTTGGCTGACGCACTCGACCAGGTGGGACAGGCTCACGACGTGAACCTCTGCGAGGTCACCTACGTGAACCCAATCGAGGTGCCTGGGCCAGGTGCAAAGGACAGCGTCGGTATGACCCATCCGGATGTGGCAAGGATCATCAACCGCTTCAGGCGTCGGCCTCGTCAGGCATTCTTGCCTGAGGCCGAGGACGCCCAACTTCAAGCCCGATGGCGAATCCCGGCAGAGGAGGTCGGAGTCACTGGGCCGCCCGCTGGGCGGTTGCATCTTGCCCTAGTTCCGGCTCTCAAGCCGCCCGAGGGCACACCGATCTACCTTGTCAACCTGAGCGCGAGGGTCAGGCCCCAGGGCCGTGGTGTCGATAAGGCTCTTGTGGCGCTCGATGTCGGACACAAGTGGGTAGTGCTCGGCTTCAAGGACTTGACAACTACTCAAATGCATCGACACTGGGGGCTAGAGGAATGAGAGCCATGAGGCAGCTGATCGGAGTGGGAGTGGACGACCCTTCGACCCTCGGATGGGAGACCGCCGAGCCGTTGGAGCAGGCACTGACAGATCGTGTTATCCGGCTGCGTGATCGACGGGGCGGTCTGCCGCCTGCGTGGGCGGCCCCGGTGGTGAGCCGGCTCGAAGAGTTGGATGCGCTTCCAGCTGTTGACCCTCTTGGGAGCCGCCCGCTGGACTTCGACGATGTCGCCGACGCGCTGCGCTTCCTGGTGCGTGTGATGCGCCCTGACACTTGCCCGCCTTGGATCGGTCGGCTAAACACCGGCGGGGTACAGCTCAGCTGGCATCACGGGGACGTGGAGGTAGAGGCCGTGTTCGATCGGCTTCGCGATGAGCGAGAGGTCATCGTCGTAGTTGGTGACCGCGAATGGTCGGAGCCGCCTGACAAAGCCGAGACCCTGTTCGCGACTGTTGCCGACCGCCTCTCACTTGCCTACGTTGAGCAGCCAGCCACAAGCTGACCTCTCAGCCCCGGATTCGCGGGTGGAGGACGATGTGTTCGTCTACCGTCTTATCCCGACCTGCAACTGTCGGGTCGTCAACGGCAAGTGGGAGTTCCAGAGCGGTGCCTTCGACAATGCCTCTCCGATGGAGCCCGGCGAGTCGTCTGACGATATGTCCGTAGCGCTCGGTGACATGCTCGCAGCTCTTAGCCGTGCCCCTGAAACCCTCCCCGTCGACGCGCCGGCGTGTGCGGCCAATCCGGACGATTGGGGAGTCGCAGTCCTTACCGCGCGCTTCCTGCGGCACGAGGAGTCACAAGAGCTTCGACGAACGCCGCAGGATGATGAACCAGCGCACGGCGACGTGCGCGGCAAGAAGAACCTCAAGCGGAGGCGCCGCCTGAAGAAGCACGCGGACTGGGTCATCCAGCCAGCCAGGCCGCCGGGCTGACACCGTCGTCGGCTAGCCCCCGACTAGCACTACCATGCCCGCGCCGCTCCGCGATCGGGGGCACTCGTTCCCCATTCACGAGTGCCTTCAGGCGCTCCGCCTCACCGTCCCGGCGGTCCATCTGCCGTGCGTAGATCGCCAGTGTGAGGTTCGGCGTCGTGTGGCCCATCTGCGCCATGACGTACGGCGGCGCCTCGCCGAGGGCGAACAGGAGTGAGGCGAACGTGCGGCGCGGCGAGTGGGGAGTCAGACCCTCGGGCAGCGGCTCGACCCCATCTGAGGCGAGCTTTGCGTTGGCCCGCATGACCGCCTGGTCGAGGATGCGCCGTCGGATGTTGGTCGCGCCGAGCCGATGGCCGGTCGTTGTGCAGAACACGAGCGCGTCCGAGGCGGGAGCAAGATACCCCCGGTAGTGGGTCAACTCGTCGTGCAGAATCGGCAGCAGGTTGACCGTCCGCACTCCGGCATCGGTCTTGGAGGCCCTCACGGTGATCGTGCCGCGCAGACTCTCGCCGTGGCGTCGAGTTGGCCGGCACCATCGAGCAGCGCCGCGATGTGGTCCGCGGTTAAGCCACGAGCGACGGGGCGTGACTGCAGGCAGCCGTCGGCGGCGACCGTGTGCGGGGTTGCGGTCGATCAGCTCGTACTCGACGGCGGCCTCGAGGATCGCTGCGAGGGTGGTCAATGTCTTGTTGATCGATGCGACCCCGAGCTTGTCTTCGCGTACCTTGCCCAGCCTATAGCGGTCCACGTCCTCGACGGTGATCTGATCCAGGCGCCGGGACGTGAACACGGGCAGGAGATGACTTGAGAGGCGCCATTCCAGATCGGCTGTTCCGCCGTCGCTGAGGCCGCCGCCTCGACGGCCACCCTCGATCTTCTGGCGCTCGAACCACTCCGACGCGAACGCATGGAAGGTCGGCACCTCCTTCGGAGCCTGCACGACCTCGCTGGCCGGTGGACGCCAGATGCCACGCCGTACGTCGGCCAGGATGTTCTGTAGCTCGGTCTGCGCCTTCGCCCGCGTCCATCCTTCCTTGGCCGTCCCGAGCGTCACGTACTCGCGCCGGCCGTAGGCGCGGAAGCGCAGGCCAAATGTCGGACTGCGCCTGCGCTTATCCATGACGACCTGGCCTGTCGCCGGCCGGTCAGTGTGGCGCCAGGCGATCGATGCCGCCTGTCGTGACCCGCGCGAAGAGCTGACCTTCCAGGTCAGCCTCGCCGACTATGGCCACACCTTCGCCAGGAAGGCGGCAGCGTCACCGACGCTTGGAAGCCCGGCGCTCCGCCGGCCGAATGGTTGTACTGACCTCTGCTTCGATCTGGCCGGCTACGCGTGCGCCAGCTCGCGCATCTGGCGCACAGGATGGCGTCCCAGGCGGCTCGCGGTCGCATAGGGCGCGGGGTGTCCGTGGATGCGCTGTGTGACGTTGACTCTGACGCGGCCGCGTAGCCTGTCGATCAAGCCTCTTGGTAGTGGGATCAACAGCAGCTCGTTCTCGTCGCTGACGAGCACAGTGGCGCAACCCTCCGTCAGCTTGCGCCAGAGCGCGTCGTCGGCCCACTCCTGATCGCCGGGAATGAATGCGACCCGGTCCGGGTAGCCGAGATCGTCGTCGCTGAGCGACGCGGCCATAAACAGCTCGTGTGTCTTGTCTACGGTGTTGCTCATCGGGTGTTCTCCCAGCTACGAACGATATCGCTCCAGCCGTCGATCAGCTTGACCTCGGCAGCGTTCATGGCCTCGTTGACCGGGCCGTGCCTGACGATCGGGTCTTGCTTCTGGGAGCCGACATAGCGGTGCTCGTGGTGCTCTTCGGGCGCGTGGGCGTTGTCGAAGGTCCGCACCGTATTCCAGTGCCCATCGCGCTGGACCAGCAGCACAATCGCGTACTCGACCGGATGGACGCTTGAACGCTGCACCACCATGAGCACGTCGGGAGCGAGGAGCAGTTCTCGTTGCCGGTCCTTGGGCATGGGACGGACGATCTTAGGATGCGCCCCAGAGGGACCGAAAAGCAGCACTCAGAGGTATGTGCGAGGCGGTTACCGAGGGCGCGCGAGGACCACGGCAGCCCCGACGCCGGGAGTTGTTGCGGGTGGGTCGACGCCGCTAGCTGCATGATGATCCTTACCGTCCCCATCCACAGCATTTGACAATTGCTCGGAATCGAGCCTTGTGTCAAGTAGTGGGATCGTATAGTGTCTCTCCATGGGGGCAAAGCCGCTGATCCGAGTTGATGCCCCACCCGAGGTGGGGATCGCGGAACCGACCGGAGTCGATGTCCGGGCAGAATCGCTCAAACCTCCTGACGACGACGACGACGTGAGGGTGGCCGTGGCTGATCCGACGGCCCTGCCGCTTGAGGCCGAGCACGCGATCGTGCGGGCGGAAAGTCGCAACCCGGTTGTGGGCAGCGTGCTGCATGCCGAGATCGCAAGCGCGTACGAGCTGTCCAACGGCACGCTCAGTCGTCTGGCGGACATCGCGGCGGACGCTGGACTCGCTGAGGTGCAAGTACGCGTTTCCGAGTACTCCGAGCGCGAGGCATGAGTGATCCGGCGCCTCCGGCACCGGATCAATATACAAACGCGATCAGCCAGTTTCGCGGTGCGTCCAAGTGGCTGCTGTCCGCCTTCGCGGCCGTCGGGGCCGTCCTCATCTCCGGGGTCCAGATCACTGGGCTAGGCAGCCTGTCGGGGCACCGTCTTACCATGGCTGTTGTTGGGCTCGCGATAGGTCTTCTAGGCGTTGCGATCGCGATCGCCGCCGCCGTACGGGTCCTGACCCCTCAGGCCGTAGTGCCAGAGGAGCTGCCAAACAAGTGGAAGTATCGCCCTCTTCAGAACTACGTAAAAAGGTACCCAAGTACGCTGCTGCGCAACAAGGCCAGCGGGCTTTCCGATCTCGTCCAGAAAAGCGGTGAAGCGCAGGAGAAGGAGCGCGAGGCATACCTAGCCGCAAAACAGCTCGCCCCGTCCGATGCGGGATACGAGGCGGCTGTGGCCGCATATGAAACAGCCACCACACTCAGGAAGGACCTATCTGTCAGGGTGTCCTCACTACAGGGCCTCGGCCTACTCTTGGTCGTCCGGCGCCGTTTCCTGACCGGCGTGGTAGTGATGCTGATTGGAGCGTCACTTGCGGCAGCTGGTGCCGTGATGCTCGCCTACTGGGCGAACCCGCCGAGGAGCTCTCAGCCCGAAGCAACGACGGATCTATTGCGCCGCGGGAAAGTCCGGCTCGTCCTAACGCCTGCAGGGTCAGTCTTGCTGAGACCGCACATAGGCCGCCGCTGCGACCTCAACACCCTAAAAGCCCTTGTCGTCGGAGGTACCTCCGAGACCCCGCGGCTGCTCGTCATACCAGCGCGACACTGTGCCGCGCTGGAACTCCCCGTTCCGCAAACGATCGGGCTCACTTCGAACTGATCATGAGAGCCGGCTCCGGGTACCCGACCAGGCCGGGCCAACGGAATTGGAATCACCGATCATACTGTTGATCGTCAGCGGCCCACCGCCGGATTACCGACGAGGGCTCGCCGGCTCGTTGCGGATCGTCCATCGCCGAGGCGTGATGCCTCCGTGCGCAACCGTATGTTGATGCTGGCACCAGCGGTGACGGCGAAACCCGGCGACGAGGAGGTGAGTAGCGCTTGGCCTGCTTACTCCGCTGTCAGCGATGACGCGGTCGAGGCGAGATGGCCATGGACAGCCATTGCTCGGGATATACGCAGGACAGACACAGCCACGGCACCGGGGTGCAGGCGGTTGAGCTGACCGGACCTTCGGCCCAGTACCCGCGATCCGCATCTGGGTTTGGACAGCGGCCCCATCCCGCTGCCCAAACTCCGCCAAATCGCCGCCAATCCCGCTGAATTCCCGCGCCCGGCCATCGGCCAAAATCCCAGCAAACACAAGGAAACCAAGGCCCCACGCCCAACCGCCGGCCCGCGTGTGAAGCGAGCGCTCTCCCACTGAGCTACGCGCCCTGGGGGGCTGATTCTAGTGGGCCTTGCCGGCTGGCTGACGGTCAGGTCGCTGGTCCCGCGCCGTTGGGCCCGCCCTCGGCAGGGTGTCCGCCAGGCAGTTGGTCAGTTGTTTTCCGCAACCCTTCTGCGGCGTTCCTCGCTGGTCACGCCTGTGGCAGGGCGAGAGGCTGTCGGGTGGGCGCATGTGCCGCTGGCTCGCATACACCGGCTCACCGATCCTCCTCGCCGAGGCGCTGTACGCGCCCGCGCATTCGCTGATCGACCAGAGCCTGCACTCCCGTCTCGGCGCCGAGCCGACCAATGGCGACGGGTTCGGCATCGGCTGGTACGACCCGCCGGACGCCCCTGGTGCGACCATTGCCGCCACGGCGATCACCAGCCCCGGCGTGTTCCACAGCATCGAGCCCGCCTGGAACGACCGCAACCTGCACGAGCTTGCCTCGCACGTGGCCTCTGGTCATTTCTTCGCCCATGTCCGCGCGGCGATCGGCTCGCCGGTGCAGCAGACGAACTGTCATCCCTTTCGTCACGAGCGCTGGCTGTGGATGCACAACGGTCTGATCGCGCAGTTCGCGATGCTCAAGCGCGATCTCGCGCTTGCCATCGATCCGGCGCTGTACCCGCAGATCGAGGGTGGCACCGACTCGGAGATCCTGTTCTACCTGGCGCTCAGTCACGGTCTCGCCGACGACCCGCCACGCGCGGTCGCGCAGGCGATCGGTCTTGTCGAGGAGATCGCCGCCCGCCACGGCGTAGCCGATCCCTTCCAGGGCACGCTCGCGACGACCGACGGCCAGCGCATGTGGGTGTTCCGCTACTCCTCCGCCCATTCCTCGCGCTCGCTGTTCTACACGGCCGACATCCCCACGCTCCGTCGCCTATACCCCGAACGGCGCATCCTGCAGGAGGTCGGCGCCGATGCGCGTCTGATCGTCTCCGAGCCGATCGGCGAACTGCCCGGCGCCTGGCGGGAAGTGCCAGAGTCCAGCTGCTCGATCATCGCCGCCGGCCACGACGAGATCGTGCCGTTCTCGCCGATCCCTCCGCCGGGCACGTCCTCGGCCGCCCCGCTGCCCGGAGCCGCCGCTTCGCCGCTGGGAGCCGTCGCTTCGCCGCTGGGAGCCGTCGCCCCGCCGGCGGGAGCCGTCACTCCGCCGCCCCGAACCGCCGCCCCGCCAAACCCACCCCGCTGATGCAGATCGTGCCGGCCCGCGTGCGTGCGATCAGCCGCGAGCGCTGGATGGCGGGATCGTTCGCGATCGGCTCGCTCTGCTTTCTGGTCGGCCCGTTCCCTGGCTACGCCTCGCTGGTCGGCGACACCGCCGACGCGATCACGTTCTTCGCCGGCTCGATCTTCTTCACCTGCGGTGGCGGGTTGCAGACCTCGCTTGCCGTCCGCGCCCTGCGCCCCCGTCCCGATCCGGTCGACCCAACCGCCCGCGCCGCATTCTGGGCCGCCGCCATCCAGTCGGTGGGCACGCTGTTCTTCAACTTCACCACCTATAGGGCGCTGCACACCGCGCTGTCCTCCTCCGAGTACAACCGCCTGGTGTGGCGGCCCGACGCGCTCGGCTCGATCTGCTTTCTGATCTCCGGCACGATCGCCTACCGCGCCTCGCCTCGCCGTGGACCGTTCGACTTGCTGCCGGTGCGCACGCTGCAGGGCTGGTGGGAGCCGTCGGTCAATCTGCTGGGGTGCGTTTTCTTTGGAATCTCCGCCGTCGCCGGCTACGTCGTCCCGTCATCGGGCTCGCCCGTCGACCTGGGCGCAGCCAATTTCAACACCTCCCTTGGCGCCGTCTGCTTTTTGGCCTGCGCACTGGCGACACTGCGCTCCGGTCGCACGATGAAGTCGCCGCGCTGGCATCGCCTGATCGAGCTCGAGCACACGCTCGCCCGCGACACGCGCGCGCTATGACTGTTGAGCTATGACCCCAGCTTGACCCCCACGTGGGGGTGCAGCCGCGCGGCGTTTTCGGAGTACAGCGCTTCCAGGGCGCCCACTTCCGCCGGTGTCAGGCTGCTTCCCAGCGCCTGCGGGCCGCCGACTTCCGCGTACCCCTTCTTCAACCGCTTCTGGATCTGGCCCACCACGAACTGGCCGTCGTACACGCTCTCGATGTACAGCGCCACGTTTTCGCGCGCGAACCTCCTCGCCGCCGGCCGGCCGTGTTCGATCTGCGCGCTCATTGCCGCGATCTGCGTCCAGCCGTGGCCGACCAGGCCGACGTATTGGCGATACAGGCTCGCCAGCGGGGCGCCGGGGCCGGTCAGATAGCGGGATTCCGTTTCGGTGATGGGCTTCGGTTCGGGCAGCCGCGCCGCGCTCAACGCCGCCTGCGCGATCGTCTCGCGCACGCTCGCCAGCTCGCCCGCGCTCGTGGGCAGGCCGTTGACGACCCACGGCCACGCGCGCTTGCTCGCCTGAAGCTCGCTTGCGACCGCCGGCCGTGCTCGCGTCAGCGCGTGGGCGACGGCGACGAGGTCTTCGCGCTCGAGCTTCAGTTCGGCCTGGTTGTGGTGGTGGGAGCCGCAGCCGGCCAGCGCCAGGAGCGCCATCGCGGCAAGCAGCAGGGGCAGGGCGCCTCTGAGCCCTGCCCCGGTCGTATGTCTGGCCGTGCTCCGCCGCATCGGCGTCGCGGACCGCTGTTTGAGTGCTCGCGTCGTGGCCGGACCCGGACTCTGCCTTTGACCGCGCGCGAGCGGCCGTCTACGCGCTCAGCAGATCCACGACGAACACGAGCGCTTCGTTCGGCGGGATCGTCGGAGGCGAGCCTTTGGCGCCGTACGCCAGCGAGGCGGGGATGATCAGCTCGCGCCGTCCACCGACCTTCATCCCGATCACGCCCTGTTCCCAACCGGGGATGACCTGGCCCTTGCCGAGCGTGAACGGAAACGTTTCGTTTCGTTTCCACGACGCGTCGAACACCTTGCCGGTCTTGTACAGCACACCCACGTAGTTGACCGTGACCGCGTCACCCGACTTGGCTTCGGTACCCGTGCCTTTGATGATTTCCTTCGTTTCGAGCTTGGTCGGCGGCGGGCCGCTCGGGGGCGTGACGTGCGGTTCTTTGGACAGCTGGCCGCTCGTCGGCGTTTTCACCGCCGCGGTCGTGCTCGTGGAGCTCGTCGTGCTCGTGCCGGTCGTGGTTGTGGCGAGCGCTTCGTCGGCCTTGTTCTCGTTGCCGACCGTGATCGTGCTCGAGCTGCCGCTCGAGCCGCACCCGGCGATCAGGGCCGCCGCGCCGAGCGCTACCAGGCCGAGGCCGATACGGGGACGAGCATGTCGTGGAAGTACGTCTCTGAAGTAGGTCACGGCGGCGCAGCCTAACGCATGCAGAGTCATCGCGCTACGATCGCACCGGACCGTGCTAGGCGGGGACGTAGCGGAGCCCTGAACCCGCAATCCGCTCTAGCGGGGCTGAACTCCTCTCCGAGGGGCGTTCGTCCCGGTCGCCCCGCCGCCGCGGGCGTCGATGGCTCGGGTCCCGCGCGGTGCCGGCTCGTGAACCAGGTCAGGTCCGGAAGGAAGCAGCCTTAAGCGATAACCGGCAGGCGCAGCGGGAGCTCCCGAACCGGAGTTTGCGGCAGCGATCAGGCGCCGAGGCGAGTGCTTCGACGAGAGGTGCACGGTCTAATACAGGAGGGGGTCAGGCCCCCCTCCTGACCACCCCCCGCCGGGTAGCGCGAGTGTCGGGCCGGCAAAGCCGGCCCTTGTGGCAGGGGTCGGGGTTGGTGGTGGAGGTGGGTCAGCAGCGCGTGAACACCAGCCACGAGCGGTTGGTGGCCGACTCGGTGAACCCGGGGGGGACGCTCACTGGGAGGTGGGGGTCATGGGGATCGAGGACGTAGTCTTCTTCTACTTCCTTGCTGGCCGGGTCGAGGTAGGTGCCGTATTCGATCTGCTTCACCTGGGCCGAGACGATGTTCGCCGGGCTCGTCTTCAGGTACAACGACAGCAGTGGGATTGGGGCGTGGTTGGGGACTCCCACCGGGCCGCAGCTCAGGCCGATGCGACCGGCTTTGACCAGGGCGACCAGGTCGTCTTCTATGCGCTGCTGGTCGGCCAGTTTGGTCAGTTCTGTGTGCATGCCTTCGTACTGGCTGGGCGCGTAGGCGAGCAGCGCTACTGCCACGATTGCTCCGCCGGCCATCCACCAGCGCCTGCGCGGGTCGTCTCCTCGCAGCTGCGTCCAGCCGAACACGCCCGCGCCGCAGAACACGCACAGGACCGCCGCCGCCACAAACGCGTAGCGGGTGTTGATCGGCAGCCCCGCCGTCGCCAGGAGCGCGAACACAATCACCGCGACCACTCCCACGATCGTCGCGAGTCGTGCGCGCGACCACAGCCACCACACCGACAGCACGCCCCCGAGCGCCGCCCCGACCAGCACGGGCGGGCGCAGGATCTCGCCGATCCGCCGCGGGATGTACTCGGGCACGTTTGCGATCCCAGTCACGCGGTCGAGCTCTTCGGCGGTGTGCTGTGTATTTGTCAATGACCACAGCGGGTTGCCCGTTATGGCCAGGTCGCTCAGGACCCACACGAGCGGCGCGCTCAGCGTCAGCAGCGTCAGCCACACGACTTCTCCACGCGGGCGCCCGAAGTCCCATGCCGGCGTTTTGCCGCCGTCACCGCGTCCGGCCGGGGTGGCGCCTGCGCCGGCGCCGCCGGTATCCACGCTGACGCTTGCGCCGGCGCCGGGGTCGACGACGTTTGCGGAGTTGCCGCGGCGCGCCTCATAGACCGGCCAGGCGATCAGGTACAGCCAGTAGCACCCGCTGAACACCCACGCCTCCGGGCGCAGCAGTCCCGCGAGTGCCAGCAGCGCGAGCACCGGCCAGCCGGCCCGTGGCCGGCGGGACTCGATGAGCACCGCGCCCAGCACGAGCGCGAGGTAGGGAACGTCGACGTACGCGCGCACGCCGTATGAGATCACCGGCACGCGGGTGATCAGCAGCAGCGCCGCCAGCGCGCCCGCCGCGCGTCCGAACCAGCGTGCGCCCAGCTCGTACACGATCCACGTGCACGTGGACAGCGCGATGAACGCGAGCGCGATCGTCACCTCGACCACGGCGTGCGGACCGAGCGGCGCGAGCACGACGCCGAGGATCTCCGCCAGCGGATGTGGCGTCGGCGCGATCGGCACCCCGTACGCGGGCGTGGAGCCGCGCGAGAGCTGACCGCCCCACGCCAGCGCGTACAGCGTGTCGTAGTTGACGAACCCCACGCCCGCGATCAGCCGCAGCACGGCTGCGCCCACGGCGATACCCGCGAGCGTGGCGATGGTCATGAGCTTGACGCGCACGCGCCCGAGCGAAACGTGCGCCGGCGACTGTGCCTGCGGGTGCGATGGGGCATGCGCAGAGGCGGGCGTGAAGACGGGGGCGTTCACGTGTGAGCACGCTATCGACCGCCGCGCCGGCGTGGGTAGACTGGGCTGCACCGGTGCCCTCCGAGCCTCAGCAGCAATCCTCCCTGTATCGCAGGCACCGCCCGCGCACGTTCGCCGACGTGGTCGGCCAGGAGGCGGTCGTACGCACTCTGCGCAACGCCGTACAGCGTGACCAGGTCCATCACGCCTACCTGTTCGTCGGCTCGCGCGGCACAGGCAAGACCTCGATGGCCAAGATCCTCGCCGCCTGCCTGAACTGCGAGCACGGACCGACGATCGAGCCGTGCGGGGTGTGCGATTCCTGCACCGCGATCGCCCGCGCGAGCTCGCTGGACGTGATCGAGATGGACGCGGCCTCCAACAACTCGGTCGAGGACATTCGCGACCTGCGCGAGTCGGTCGCGTTCGCGCCGGTCTCGGGACGGCGCAAGGTCTACATCCTCGACGAGGCGCACATGCTCTCCACCGCGGCGTGGAACGCCTTTCTGAAGACCCTCGAGGAGCCCCCGCCCGGCACCGTGTTCGTGCTCGCCACTACCGAGGCCGCCAAGGTGCCCGCCACCGTCATCGACCGCTGTCATCGCTTCGACTTCCAGCGCCCATCGGTCGAGGACATCTCGCACGTGCTGCGCCGCACCGCGCAGGCCGAGTCGATCGAGATCGGCCCCGAGGCGATCGCCGCGCTCGCCCGCTCGGCCACCGGCAGCTTCCGCGACGCGCTCGGCACGCTCGAGCAACTGCTCGCCTACAGCGGCCCGCAAATCGAGCTGGCCGACGTCCTGGCGGTGCTCGGCATCGCCGACTCGGCGCTCTTGGAACGGACCGTCGATGCGGTCGCCGCCTCCGACGCGCGCGGGGCGCTGCTGGCGCTCGCCGAGTGCGCGGACTCCGGGCGTGACGCCGCCTCGTTCGCCTCGGATCTCGAGACGCGCGCGCGCGAGCTGCTGGTCGTGCAGACCCTCGGCGAGGTCCCCGCCGAGCTCGCCCTCACCCCCGAGTCAGACGCCCGTCTGGCCGCTCAGGCAGAGCGTGTCCCGCACGCGACGGTCCTACGCCTGCTTGAGCTGATCGGCTCGGCCCTGGAGTCGGTGCGCGCCGGTGCGGATGCGCGCACGAGCCTCGAGCTCGCGCTGGTCAAGGCCGCCCGCCCCGAAGTCGACGCCTCCACTTCGGCGCTGCTCGCGCGGATCGAGCGCTTGGAGGGTGGGCGCCCGGTTCCGGCGGCGCCCGCGGTCGATGTCGTGGCGCCGCCACCGGTCGCGCCTCCGCCGGCTCCGGAGGCTGGGATCCCGGCGGAGCCTGCGGCTGTGGCCCCGGCGGACGTGCCCGCCGAGGAGCCGCTCGCACCGATCGAGGATGCGGTCGCTCCGGTCGTAGAGCCACTCGAAGATCTCGATGCGGTGATCGAGTTGTGGCCCGCGGTCATCGAGCTCGTCGGCGCCGGCCATGCACTGTGCGGTGCGGTGATCGCCGACACGCGCCCCGTCGGGCTGGCGGGTGAGGAGCTGACGGTCGGGTTTCCGGCGAGCGCGGCGTTTCTAAAGAAGAAGGCCGAAGATCCGTCCAACCGCCAAATCGTCACCGACGCGCTGCGCCAGCTGGCCGGCGGGCGCTGGCGCATCTCCTATGAGTTGCACGCCGACCTCGACGCCGAGACCGGCCAGGGCGCATCCCGCCCGCTCACTGAGCAGGAGTGGATCGAGCGGTTCAAGTCCGAGCTGGACGCCGAAGAGATCGAGATCGAGCCAGTCGGTGATCAAGCGGCTGTCGAGGTCGGCGCGGGCGCGGGCGCCGGAACCGGCGAGCCGGTCTCCGCCGTTAGCGAGCGGGGAGCCTGAGCATGGGCGCGCGGCGGGCGAGCGGACCCAAGCAGCGGGGCGGGGGCAAGGCCGCGCGTGGGGGCCTGCCGGGCGGGCGTGGCGGAGCGCCGAACGTGGCGCAGATGATGGCTCAGGTCCAGCGCATGCAGCAGGACATGGAGGCGGCCCAGGAGCAGCTCAAGCACGAAACGGTCTCGGCCTCGGCCGGCGGGGGGATGGTCAGCGTGCAGGTCACCGGCGACCTGCGCGTCACCGCGGTCACGATCGATCCGCAAGCCGTCGACCCAGAGGATGTGGAGATGCTCGCCGACATGGTCCTCGCGGCCGTCAACGAGGGCCTGCGGGCGGCCCAGGATCTGGCCGCCGGCAGGATGGGCGGTGCGACCGGCGACGTCGATCTCGACGCGCTGGGCGGACTGGGCGGCCTGCCCGGCCTACAGACGTGAGCTCCTACGCCCCGCCCGTCCAGCGCCTGGTCACCGAGCTGTCCAAGCTGCCCGGCATCGGCACGCGCACCGCGCAGCGCCTGGCGTTTCACATCCTGCGCGCCCCCGACTCCGACGCGCTGGGGCTGGCCGATGCGATTCGCGAGGTCAAGGAGCGGATCGGGCTGTGCGAGGTCTGCTTCAACCTCACCGACCAGCCGCGCTGTCGCATCTGCGAGGACCCCCGCCGCGACCACTCCTTGATCTGCGTTGTGGAGGAGCCAGGCGATGTGATCCCGATGGAGCGCATGCACGAGTACTCGGGCGTCTATCACGTGCTCGGTGGCGCGCTGTCGCCGATCGACGGAGTCGACCCCGAGGATCTGCGCATCGCAGAGCTCTACGCGCGCGTGACCGGCGCGGGGGAGGGGCCGGCGGTGCGCGAGGTCGTGCTCGCGACCAACCCCACCACGACCGGCGAGGCCACCGCCCTGCACATCGCGCACGAGCTGGGCAGACGCGCCCCCGACGTGACCGTCACGCGCCTGGCCAGCGGACTTCCCGTCGGCTCGGACCTCGAGTACGCCGACGAGGTGACGCTCGGCAAGGCTTTCGCGGGACGCCGGTCCCTGTAGCCTCACGCCCGATGTCAGACATCGTCGTAATGAAGTTCGGAGGGACCTCGGTCGCCGATGCCGAGCGGATCAAGCGCGCCGCGCGGCGGATCGTGGCGATGCGCGATTCCGGCGCGCGCGTGGTGGCGGTGCTCTCCGCGCGGGGCAAGACGACCGACGAGCTGATCGCGATGGCCGCGGAGGTGTCGGACTCGCCCGACCCGCGCGAGATGGACATGCTGCTGTCGACGGGCGAGCGCATCTCCTGCGCGCTGTGCGCGATGGCGATCGACGATCTCGGCCATCGCGCGATCTCGCTGACCGGCTCGCAGGCGGGGATCGTCACCGACTCCTCGCACACCCGTGCGCGCATCCTCGACGTGCGTGCCGACCGCATCACACGTGCGCTGCAGGAGGACCGGATCGTGCTCGTCGCCGGCTTTCAGGGGGTCTCCACCGACTCCTCCGACGTCACCACGCTGGGGCGGGGAGGCTCGGACACGACCGCGGTGGCGCTCGCGGCGGCGGTGGGCGCCAGCGTGTGCGAAATCTACACCGACGTGCCCGGTGTCTTCTCCGCGGACCCGCGTGTCGTGCCCGATGCGCGCCTGCTGCCGGTCGTCTCCTTCGAGGAGATGCTCGAGATGGCCGCCTCGGGCGCGGGGGTGCTGCAGCTGCGCTCGGTCGAGTACGCGCGCAACCACGACGTGCGCCTGCACTGTCGCTCCTCTTTCGATGACACGCCCGGTACTGTTGTGGCCTCAGAAGGAGAGAACATGGATCACGCCGAGCGTCCCCTCATCACCGCCGTAACGCACTCCAGCAGCGAGGCGATGATCACGCTGCTCGGCGTCCAGCACCGGCCGGGAGTGGCTGCAGGCATCTTCGACGCGCTCGCCCAGGCGGGCGTCGACGTCGACATGATCGACCAGAATGTGCCTGTCTCCACTGGCGGCCGGGCCGAGATCTCGCTGACCGTTCCCCACGAGCACCTGCGCGATGCGCGGGCGGCGCTCGAGCCCCTGGCCGGCGAGTCCTACGACGAGCTGATCGCCAGCGAGGAGATGGGCAAGGTCTCCATCGTCGGCGCGGGCATGCGCTCGCATCCGGGCGTTGCCGCGAAGGTGTTTGCCGTACTCGCCGAGCAGGACCTGAACATCGAGATGATCTCCACCTCGCCGATCCGCATCTCCTGCGTGATCGGACGCGAGCACGTCGAGTCGGTCGTGCAGGCGCTGCACGGCGCTTTCGGCCTCTCGGGCCCGGACACGATCCTCGCCGAGCAGACGTTCACCGCGCGCCAGTCGCTGTAGGGCGCGGAGGCGGTGGCGGTCGGGGATGCGGGCCTCAGCGGCCCTAGCCGCCTTCAGGCGGTGATGATCTCGCCGAACTCCTGCGAGTACATGGCGCCGGGCTGGCCTTCGCCGAGCGAGGCCGGCACCGCGGGGACGATCGCCACGGCCGTGTCGCGATATGGCGCGTACAGGATGTTCGCAAGGTGCTCGGGCGAGGCGATCCAGGCGGCGACGATCGCGGCGGGGGTGCTCAGCTGCAGCGTGCCCCAGGCGATGTTCTCGCCCAGGGTGTACCCGTCGTCGGGGCTGGGTATGTAGCCCGTCGCCAGAATGCGCGCCACAGGCGTCTCGCCGCTCGGGGAGACGTGGGCGAAGTAGTTCAGTTCGACCATTTCTTCGCTGTGGCTCTGCGCGGCCTGTTGCAGCCTCGCGTTTGGCTGCAGCGGCTGCTCGCCGTGGCGGGCGCGCTCCTGGTTGACCAGGCACAGCGTGGCGGTGTCTACCGCGGCGACGTCGCCGGCCTGTGGCATCAGTTCGGTGTTCTGACAGGGCGTCGCCAGCACGCTCGCGATCGTCGCGGAGCCGGGGGTCGGCACGGGGACCGCGTGTCCGGCGGCGTGGGTCTCGCTTGCCGCCCTGGATCTGGTGCTGCGCTCGCCGCGTACGCCGTGCTTGGCTTGCCTGGCTTGATGAGAGCGGCAACTCGCGCGCTTTGCGCGGCGATGGCGCTTGGCTTGCTCAGAGCAGGCGCTGTGGCCCTGCCGGCCGCGATCGGAGCGGGCATCGCGGTCATGTCCGCGGTGGCTTGCGATGCGTGCCGTCGCCTGTACAGCCACCGGTCCGGCCGCTGCGGCGGGGGCTGCGCTCAGGGCTGCCGGAGCCGCCGCGCACAAGGCGAGCGCGATCGCCGCCGGCATGGCTCTTTGCAGGACTCGGGATAGGGCCCGAGATTGGGTTCGGTCGAGGGCCTGAGATTGGGCTAGGTGGGCGGAATAGTGTCGGTTGCGGAGGCTCACATGACCCGTATCGGGCGGCCCCCGCGTTCATGTAAGCGTTGCCGTCATTATTTGGACGGAGGTGCCGCTACGCGGTGGTGCAGACGCGTGTGCCGCTACGCGGCGGCGCAAACGCATGGCCGCGACGCAGCGGTGCGATGGATGTGCGCTATGCGGCGGTGCGGTCGTCCGAACGCTTGGCCGCGAGCACGCTCGAGCGCCCGTCGGGTGCGCTTGCGATCGCCGGGGCCAGGCGCTGGGGACGCGGAGCCTCGGTGCGCCCGCCGCGCCATACGCCGCGGTACACCAGCCAGACCGCGCCGGCCGCCAGCAGCGTCGCCCCCAGCGCCCAGCCCAGTTCGGTGGTGCCGAGGCCGACGTACTTCAGGCCCGAGGCGAAGATCACGAACGTGATCGCCGGGCGGATGTAGCGGTCGGGGACGCTAGAGGAGATCAGCGACCCGGCCAGCACCGCCGGCACGCTGCCGATGATCAGCGAGGTCGTCACGCCGAATTCGACGTGCCCAAACAGCAGCGCGCCCAGCGCCGCGGCGGCGGTCAGCGGCACCGCCTGGGTGAGGTCGGTGCCGACCAGCTGCTTGGCGCCGATCAGCGGATACACGAACAGCAGCAGCACGATCATCAGCGAGCCCGACCCGACCGAGGTCATGCCCACGATCAGCCCGCCGACCGCGCCGATCGCCACGGTCGCGGCGGGACGCGGGATCAGCTCGTGCACCGAGCCGGTGCGCTCCGAGCCCGCCCGCTGGTCCAGAAAGTAGCGTGCGACCATCGCCGTCGCGCCCAGCAGCAGCGCCGCGCCGAGCGCGAGCTCGATGTTCTGCTCGTCGGCCTTGCCGCCGCCCATCAGGTGCAGCACGTACGCTCCCAGCAGCGCGAACGGAACCGATCCCAGCACCATCCACCCGACCAGTGGCCGGTTGACCGTGCCTTTGCGCATGTGCACGCCCGCGCCGATCGGGCGCATCACCACCGCCGCGACGAGGTCGCTGGAGATCGCCGCCGAGGGTGTGATCCCGAACAGCAGGATCAGCATCGGGGTCATCAGCGCGCCACCGCCCGCGCCGGTCATGCCGACGAGGAAGCCCACGATCGCGGCACCCAACACTATGTCGAGGCTGATGTGCATTACGCTCCGGTCGATGTTATCGAGCTTTCCCCATCGATCTTATCAGGTTCATTGGGATTGTAGATCCGCGACTTATCCGACGGTCTGGGTATATAGGGGGTATGGGACCTCGCCTACATCTGTCCGGCCACCCAGCTCGGCTGGCGCCGCTGCTGCTCGCGGCCGTGCTTGCGTTGGTGGCATGCGTTCTGGCGCTCGTGCCCCGCGCTCGAGCGGCCTCCGCGCCCGTCCCGCCCTCGGTTGCCACATCTAATGCCTCCCACGCGACCTACTCCTCGGTGATCGTCTACGGGTACGTCAACCCGCACGGCGTGTCCACCGGCTATGCCTTCCAGTACGGCACCACCACCGGCTACGGCGGGCAGACCGGGCTTGCGCCGGTCGGCAGCGGGACCAAATCGCGCAAGGTCAGCCAGACGATCTCAGGTCTTGCCGCCGGCACCGTCTACCACTACCGGATCGTCGCCGTCAACGGCGCCGGGCTCACCTACGGCGGCGACCGCACCTTCAAAACGGCCGCGGTCCCGCTGTCGCTGCAGATCACCGGCGTGCCCAACCCGGTCACCTACGGCGAACCCTTGCAGGTCGAGGGCACGCTCTCGGGCACCGGCGCGGCCAACCGCGAGGTCGCGCTCGAATCCAACCTCTACCCCTACACCGCCGGCTTTCAGCTCGTCGGCAACCCCGAGCTGACCAACGCGACCGGCGGGTTCTCCTTCCCCTACCTGGGTCTCCTCGCCAATGCCCAGCTGCGCGTCGTCACGGTCGGCGCGACGATCATCTCCAGTCCGATCATCACCGAGAACGTCGCCGTCCGGGTCATCTTCCACTCGCGGCGCACGCGCCGGCGGGGCTGGATGCACCTGTACGGCACGATCTCACCGGCCGAGCCCGGTGCGCGCGTCGGCTTTCAGCTGCTCGCGCCCGGCAACTCGATCAACCAGGGCGGGACCGGCGTCAAAGCCGGCACCTCGACTACCTCGCGCTTTGAACGCAACGTTCGCATCCGCCACGCCGGCGTCTACCGCGCGCTGGTTGTGATCTCAGACCCGGCACACGTGTACGCGTACAGCCCGCCTATTTACATTCGCTGAGCGAAAGCTGCAGCTGCTCGAGCACGCGCACGACCCGTAGCCCGCTCTCCCCGTCCGACCGCGGCGTCGTCCCCGTGCGGATGCAGTCGATGAAGTGCTCGCACTCCAGCCGCAGCGGCTCGACGTTGGCGATCCGCGGCGACCAGCTGTCGCCCGAGCGGGCGATGTACTCGCCCCACGAACGCGCGTCTTCGTCGAACCCCTTGTCGTACACGGTCACCTTGCCCTCGATGCGCATATCGTCGAAAGTGGCCATCCGTCGCGAGCCCACGACCGTCATGCGACGCTCCTTGTGGGGGTCGAGCCAGGACAGGTGCAGGTGCGCCACCGCGCCCGATGGGAATGTCAGGTAGCAGAACACCACGTCCTCGACCTCCGAGCGCACGTACCCGCGCCCGTGCGCCTCGCACTTCGCCGGCTCTTCCCCGATCAGCGCCAACACGACCGACACGTCGTGCGCGCCGAGACTCCACAGCGCGTTCTCGTCCGCGCGCAGCTTCCCCAGGTTCAGGCGGTTGCCGTACACGTAATACAGCTCGCCCAGCTCGCCCTCCTGCAGCAGCTCTCGCAGCTTCAGCACCCCCGGGTGGTACTCGAGCAGGTGGCCGACCATCAGCGTCTTTCCCGCCTTCCTCGCGGCTTGCACGGCCCGCTGCGCGTCGGCGGCGTTCGTCGCCAGCGGCTTCTCCACGAAGCAGTGCTTGCCCGCCTGCGCCACCCGTGTGGCCAGCTCGGCGTGCGTCGGCACCGGCGTGGCCAGCACGACCGCATCGAGCTCGTCGTCTCCCAGCAGCTCGTCGATCTCCGCGCTCGTACGTGCACCCGGGTGAGCCGCCGCGACCCGCTCTCTCGCGCGCGCGTCCGCGTCGCACAGCCACCGCACCTCGCAGCCCGCGATCGCCGCCATGTTCCTGGCCAGGTTCGGACCCCAGTAGCCCAGCCCGACCACACCGATCGTGACCGGCTTCGGGTTGGAGGCCGGGTTGGAGGCCGGGTTGGAGGTCGGGTTGGAGGTCGGGGTCGAGGCCGGGTTGGAGGTCGGAGTCGGGTTGGAGGAGGGGGCCGAGGCCGGGTTGGGGGTTGGAGTCCGGGTCACAGCTTTCCCATCGCCTCCACGCACCGCCCTGCCGCGTGCCCGTCGCCGTACAGCTGTGGTCGATCTTCTGGGGGTGTTTTTGTAAGGGCCGCGAGCGCCGCGTCCGTGTCGAGGCCGACCAGCGTGTTCCAGCCGGCCCGCACCGTCTCCGTCCACTCGGTGTTCGCTCGCAGCGTCACGCACGGCACGCCCGCAACATACGCCTCCTTCTGGACGCCCCCCGAGTCGGTCACCACCGCCCTCGCGCGGCTGAGCAGCGCCGTGAGCTGGGTGTAGGACACGGGCTCGATCACCACGACTTCCGGCGCTCCCTGCAGCGCCGTCTTCCCGCCGTCACCCTCTACGAGCAGTCCGGCCTGCCCCGCGCGCGCGCGCGTACGCGGGTGTATTGGCAGGAGGACCGGTCCCGGCAGTGCGCCCAGCAGCTCGACCACCCGCTTCAGCCTCGCCGGATCGTCGACGTTGCCGGCGCGATGCACGGTCGCCAGCAGGTACTCGCCCGGCCTCACCTCGTAGGTCCGCAGGGTCTCGGTGTCCGCCCGCGCGCGGTCCAGCACGCCCATCAGTACATCCACCATCACGTCGCCCACGACCTCCACCCTTCCCGCCACGGACTCCCTGCGCAGGTTCTGCGCCGCCGTCTCGCTCGGGCACAGCAGCAGCTCGCTCGCGTGATCTGTCAGCACCCGGTTGAGCTCCTCGGGCATCGTCCGGTCATACGAGCGCATCCCCGCCTCCACGTGCACCACCGGCACGTCTCCTTGCGCTGCGGCGAGCGCCCCCGCGAGCGTCGAGTTCGTGTCCCCGTACACCAGCACCGCGTCGGGCTCTTCCTCGGCGATCAGGGGCTCGAGCTCTTTCAGCATCCGCGCGGTCTGCGACGTGTTCGACCCTCCGCCAATCCCCAGCTCGTGGTCGGGCTTGGGAATCTCGAGCTCATCGAAGAACACCTTCGACAGGTTCTCGTCGTAGTGCTGGCCGGTGTGCACCAGCACCTCCTCGTTCCCGGCTGCCCTTAGCGGCCCCGACACGGCGGCGGCCTTGACGAATTGGGGTCTGTTGCCGACTACCGTGAGGATCTTCATGGGCGCGACCTGGACTGATGCGGGGGGTGGTCGGGAGGGGGGCCTGACCCCCTCCCGCTCAACTGGGTGAGGATCCGCACGTGGGCAGCCTACGCGGCTGCGCCCACGACTGAAGTCGACCAGTCGATCACCGACGTCGGCCGCACCACGTGGCGCTGCATGCCGAGCTCCTTGGGCTCCAACCCCAGCGCCAGGCCGACCAGCTGGGGCAGGTGCAGCACGGGCATGCCCAGCTCGCGCCCCACTGTGTTTGCGGCCAGCGGCTGCTGCATGTCGAGATTCAGGTGGCATAGCGGGCAGGGCGTGACCAGGCAGTCGGCGTCGGCGTCGATCGCGTCGCCGAGGTGGCGGCCGGCCTGGGTCAGCGAGGCCTGCTTGTTCATCGTGATGATCGGAAACCCGCAGCACTTGCGCATGCCCGCGTACTCGATCACGGTCCCGCCGAGCGCCTCGATCAGCTGCTGCAGGTAGTGGTCGCGCGGGTGCTCGTCGTCGATGCCCAACCGCTTGCGCGGACGCACGATGTAACAGCCGTAGAACGGCCCCACCTTCAGGTTCGTCAGCGGCCGGCGGACTTTGCCCCGCAGCTCATCGAGTCCGATCTCCTCGACCAGCAGCCACAGGAAGTTCTTGTTCGTCAGCCCCTTCTCATACGACAGGCCCTCGCGGGAGAGCGTCTCGTTGACTTGCGCGCGGTACTCGGCGTTTGCGTCCAGCCGCTCCTGGCACTCGCCCTGGGCGCCCTGGCACGTCGAGCAGATGTTCATCATCAGCTCCGCCCCCTGCACCTGCTGGGCCAGGGCGAACGTGCGCGCGTTCAGCGTGTCCGCGAGCTCCTGGTTGTGCTCGGCGATCACGCCCGCGCCGCAGCAGCTCGCGCGGTCGAGCTCGACCAGCTCGATGTCCAGCATCGGCGCGACCTTTGCCATCGAGCCGTGCAGCTCGGGCGTGAACCCGCGGCTCACGCAGCCGGGCCAGTAGGCGACCTTCATGACGTTGCGCTCCCTTCTTGTCCGGGCGTCTGCGCGCCACCACCGGTCGCGACGGCCGCGGGGGCGGCGTCCTCTTCGTCCTCGCCGACCACATACAGATTCAGCTCATACCGCTGCGGTCGGCTCTCGACGGTCTCGTAGATCGACTGCACGGCCTTCAGGTCCTTGCTCGGCAGCTTGTGCCCGAAGATTGCGATTTTCGGGTTGATCTTGCCGCGCAGCAGCCCCTTGATCGCGATCGGCAGCGAGCTCAGCAGCTCTTTGGCGGCGGCCGGGTGGAACTTGCCGAACCATGAGTTGCCGCCGTATGAGCGCGGCACCAGCTCGGCCTCGTGCAGCAGGCCGTAGTCGCGCACCAACGTTGCCAACGCCGCCTCGTGGCGCTCGCCGTTGTTGCGATCGACGATCTTTTGATCGGAGCCTGCGATGCGCCGCAACCGCATGATCTGGCCCATCGGGTTGACGTCCTTGGGGCAGGCCTCCACGCACTTGAAGCAGTGCGTGCAGTCGTACAGCCCCTGCGGGTCCTGCGCGAGATCGACCAATCGCTCGCGCTGCTCCGCATCGCGCGGGTCGCCCACGAACCGATACGCCTTGGCCAGCGCCGCCGGCCCGACGAACCCGGGGTCGACCTCCATCGCCAGACAGTCCGACACGCATGCCCCGCACTGGATGCAAGCCATCGTCTGGGTCACGTCGACCATCGCCTCTTTGTCGACTACATACTCGCGCTCGGGCACCGGCTGCTTGGCCAGCAGCCACGGCGTCACGCGCTGGATCTTCTTCCAGTGCACCGCGTCCATGTCGACGATCAGGTCCTTGATCACGGGCATGTTCCCCATCGGCTCGATCTCGATCACCCCGTCTCCCTTGGCGCTCGCCCGGGCGTGATCGAGGTGGGTATGGCAGGCCAGCCCCGGTTCGCCGTTGATGCGCACCCCGCACGAGCCGCATATAGCCGCCCTGCACGAGCAGCGGATCCCGATCGAGCCGTCGTTCTTGGCCTTCGCCTGCAGGATTCCCTCGAGCACCGACCTATGCGGCTCGAGCTCGATCGTGTGCTCGTCCCAGTACGGCGCCCCGCCGGACTCGGGGTCATACCGGCGCATCCGCAGCGTGAACTGCTCCGGCGGCTTGTGCATCTCAGCCATCTAGTACTTCCTCTCCTCGGGCTGCCACTGCGTGATCGTCACTGGCGAGTAGCTCACCTGCGGACCGTCGGCCCCGCGGGTGATGTCGATGTGCTTGAGCCACTCATCGTCCTTGCGCTCGGGATAGTCGGTCCTGAACTGGGCGCCCCGCGACTCCTTGCGCTCGATCGCCGCGACCACGATCGCCTCGGCGCAGTCGAGCATGTACCCGAGCTCGATCGCGCCCAGCACGTCCTGGTTGAACACGGTCCCGTGGTCGTCCACGTATGCGCTGCCCGACTCCTCTTTGAGGCGACTCACGACCTCGCGCGCGTGTTGCAGGCCCTCCTCGTCGCGGTAGACCGCCACGTACTGGTTCATCGTGGCGCCCAGCTCTGCCTTGATCTCCGACACGCGCCGGGGGGTGGGCGATCCATCTCGCCCGCGGGCGAGGATCTGCTCGATCTCGGCTTCGTCCTCGTGGCGCTTTGTCTCGCCCGCCTCCGGCATCGCCATGCTCGACGCGCGTTTGGCCGCGTGCTCGCCCGCGCGCCGCCCGAAGATCAGCGTGTCCAGCAGCGAGTTCGCGCCGAGGCGGTTGCCGCCGTGCACCGACACGCACGCCACCTCGCCCGCCGCGTACAGCCCCTCGATGCTCGTCGCGCCGTTCACGTCGGTCTTCACGCCGCCCATGATGTAGTGCTGGCCGGGGCGGATCATGATCGGTTCGCGCGTGATGTCCACGCCCGCGAAGTCTTTGCCGATGTTCACGATCTCGCGCAGCGCCTCCAGCGTGCGCTTGCGCGGCACCTTGGTGATGTCCAGGTAGATGCCGTCTTTGTTGGCCCCCACGCCGCGGCCCTCGAGGATCTCGGTCTGCTCGGCGCGCGAGACCACGTCGCGCGAGGCCAGCTCCATCTTGTTGGGCGCGTAGCGCTCCATGAACCGCTCGCCCTCTGAGTTGAGCAGCACCGCGCCCTCGCCGCGCGCGCCCTCGGTGATCAACAGGCCGTTCTCCACGAGCGTCGTCGGGTGGTACTGGACCATCTCCATGTCCATCAACGGCGCCCCCACCCGGTAGGCCTGGGCGATCCCGTCGCCGGTCACGATCAGCGCGTTGGTCGTGGGGCTGTACACCTGTCCCGCCCCGCCGCACGCGAGGATCACGTTCTTTGCGTGGAACGTCTCCATCCGCCCGCTGCGCACGTCGCGCGCGACCACCCCGGCGCAGCGACCCTCGTCGTCCTGGACGAGCGAGGTCACAAACCACTCCTCGTAGCGCTCGACCTGTTCGTGGTGCTTCATCAGCTGCTCGTACAGCACGTGCAATATCGCCTGTCCGGTGATGTCCGCGACGTAGGCCGTGCGCTTCATCGAGGCGCCGCCGAACGCCCGCAGGTCGAGCTGGCCCTGCTCGTTGCGATGGAACGTCACGCCGATGTGCTCGAGGTGCATGACCTCGTGCGGGGCCTCTGAGCACATGATCTCGATCGCGTCCTGGTCGCCGAGGAAGTCAGAGCCCTTGACGGTGTCATACGCATGCGAGCGCCAGTCGTCGGCGATGTTGATCGCGGCGTTGATCCCGCCGGCCGCGGCCACCGAATGCGAGCGCACGGGGTGGACCTTGCTGACGATGCCCACGCCCGCGCCCTCCTGGGCGGCGGCCAGCGCGGCGCGCTGCCCGGCCAGTCCCGCTCCGATGATCAGTACGTCGTGTGCCGGCATGCGGGGCGGAACTCTATACGCCAGAGGCGGCGGTCGGTCCCTGAGCCACCATGGCTTTGCGCAGCTGGGCCACGGTCACGACCCCCTGCAGCACTCCCTGCTCGTCCACCGCCACCATCGCTCCGAGCCGCCCCAGCCCCTCGCTGCGCAGCAGCGATTCGACCGGGGCTTTTTCGGCGATCCGCACAGGCAGATCGTCCTCGAGCACGTCCGCGACCGGCAGCGCCGGGCGTCCCGCGGCGATCTCCGCGTCCACGCGCTGTTCGCGCACCACCCCCAGAAAATGGCCGGCCGGGTCGACGACCGCAAACCACGGCCAGCGGTAGCGCAGGAAGAACTGCTCCTGCGCGTCGAGCAGCGAAGTCCCCGCCGGCATCGTCACCGGCTCACGGTCCATGATGTCGGCCACCGTCACGCCCGCGATCCGCTGCCCGAACGAGCCCTGGGCCACGGCGCCGCTCGCCGCCTGATAGAGCATGAACGCCAGCAGCATGAACAGCAGCCCCTCGCTGTCGCCGTACCCGAACCACGCCAGTCCGAGCGCCCCCAGCAGCAGCGCGAACCCCTGGCCGGCGCGGCCCGTCCAGCGCGTGGCGCGGTTGCGATCGCCGGTGCGCCACCAGATCAGCGCCTGCGCGATCTGCCCGCCATCCAGCGGAAACGCCGGGATCAGGTTGAACACGAGCACGAACACGTTCACCGCCGCGACCCACGTAAGCCACACCAGCAGCGGCGTCGCACGGATTTCGGCGGTGCCCGCGATGACTTCGGCGAAGTGCCCTTGCGGCGCGGCCACCGCGGCCGCCGCCCAGAACACGACGATCACCGCCAGCGTCACCAGCGGACCGGCCGCCGCCACCTGCAGCTGCGCCCTGGGCGTGTTCGCAGGCTCGCTGCGCGTCAGCCCGCCGAGCGCCCACAGGTCGATGCCGAGCACGGCCAACCCATTGCGCCTGGCCGCCAGCGCGTGTCCGAGCTCGTGCAGGATCACCGACACGAAGAACGACACCACGATCGCCACCGCCACCAGGTACGCCGTCGTCTGCGATCCGCCGAGGGATTCGTGGATCGGCTTCGTGAACAGGATCACGAACAACCCCAGCGCTACGAACCAGCTGATCCCCGCGCCGATCCTGATCCCGAACACGCGGGCCAACTGGATGTTCGTGCGCGGCGCCATGTCCGCAATTTTAGGCGCTACACCCGTGGTCGCCCGCGGGCGATGATCGCCTCGAAGTCGGTGCCCGCCGGCAGCGTGCCGTACTCGAGGCCCCCCTCGCCCGCCAGTCTGGCGGCGCAGAACGCGTCGGCCACCGCGGCTGGGGCGTGGCGCACGAGCAGCGAGCCCTGCAGGCACAGCGCCATCGACTCGACCACCTTGCGCGCGCGGGTCTCGAGGGTCGCAGGGTCTGAGGCGAACTGGGACTCGAGCTCCGCCACCTTCGCGTCCAGGCGCGCGTCGGCGCCGTGGGCGAGCTTGACCTCGTGCAGGAACACCTCCAGGGAGCGCGGCTCGCGCACCAGCGCGCGCAGCACGTCGAGGCTGATCACGTTGCCCGAGCCCTCCCAGATAGACACCAGCGGCGCCTCGCGGTACAGCCTGGGCATGCCGGACTCCTCGACATACCCGGCGCCGCCGAGACACTCCATCGCCTCGAACGCATGGTTGGGCCCGCGCTTGCACACCCAGTACTTGCCGACCGCCGTCGCCAGCCGCTTGAACAGCTGGGCGTCGCTTTTGTCCTCGCCGCTCTCGGCGTCGGCCGCCGCCTCGTCGTAGGCCCGGGCGAGGCGCATCGCCAGCGCGGTCGCCGCCTCGGACTCCAGGCACAGGTCGGCCAGCACGTTGCGCATCAGCGGCTGGTCGATCAGCAGCTTGCCGAACGCCGCCCTGCCCGCGGTGTGGTGCGTGGCATTGACGACGGCCGCGCGCATCCCCGCAGCCCCGCCGATCACGCAGTCAAGGCGCGTGTGCCCGACCATCTCGATGATCGTGGGCACGCCCCTTCCCGGCTCGCCGACCATCCGCGCCCAAGCGCCGTGCAGCTCGATCTCACTCGACGCGTTGGAGTGGTTGCCGAGCTTGTCCTTGAGCCGTTGGATGTGCATCGCGTTGCGCGTGCCGTCGGGCAGCACCCGCGGCATCAGGTAGCACGACAGCCCCTCGGGCTCCCCGCCCGGGGACTGGGCTTGGGCCAGCACCAGGAACAGGTCGGACATCGGCGCCGAGCAGAACCACTTGTGCCCGATCAGCTCGTACTCGGCCCCGGGCCCGCCGCCGTTCAGCGGCCGGGCGATGGTGGTGTTCGCGCGCACGTCCGAGCCGCCCTGCTTCTCGGTCATCGCCATCCCCGCGATCGCCGAGCCCTTCTCGGCCGCCGGCACCGAGCGCGGGTCATACGTCGTGGCCGTCACCAGCGGCTCCCACTCGGCGGCCAGCTCGGGCTGGGCCCGCAGCGCCGGCACGACCGCGAACGTCATCGTGATCGGGCAGGCATATCCCGCCTCGGCCTGCATCGCGGTCATGTACATCGCGGCGCGGGCGACGTGGGCCGCCGGCTTCTCGGTCTCGCGCCACGGCAGCGCGTGGAGCTCGTGCTCGACCCCCATCCTCATCAGCTGGTGCCAGGCGGGGTGGAACTCGACCTCGTCGATCCTGTTCCCGTAGCGGTCGTGCGTCTTCAGTACCGGCCGGTTCTCGTTTGCCTGCCACCCCCACACCTGTTGCGGCTCGCCCCCGATCAGCTCGCCCAACGCGCTCGCGCGCTCCTTGGCCCAGCCCGCGCCCTCGCGCTCGATCGCCTCCACGAGCGCCGTGTCGTCGGCGAACACGTTGCGGCCCTCGATCGGCTGCGCCTGGTTGAAGACCTCGTGTGTCTTCCACGGGGCGCTGTTCTCGCCCGTGACCGGCTTTGGCATCGTGGCCATAACCGAAGTCAAGCAGATTCCCACCGCCGCTCAGTAACATCGCCCACCCCGGCGATCCCTCCCTCTCCACTCCCCCAAGGACCGAACCATGGCTGAGAAGATCAAGGTCTCAAATCCGATAGTCGAGCTCGACGGCGACGAGATGACCCGCGTCATCTGGTCGTTCATCCGCGACCAGCTGATCCTGCCGTATCTGGATGTGCAGCTGCTGTACTTCGATCTCGGGATCGAGTCCCGCGACGCCACCCGCGATCAGATCACCGTCGACGCCGCCAACGCGATCAAGGAGCACGGGGTCGGCGTCAAGTGCGCGACGATCACGCCCGACGAGGCGCGCGTGGAGGAGTTCGGCCTGCACGACATGTACCGCTCGCCCAACGGCACGATCCGCAACATCCTCGGCGGGGTCATCTTCCGTGAGCCGATCGTGATCTCCAACATCCCCCGCCTGGTCCCCGGCTGGACCAAGCCGATCGTGATCGGTCGCCACGCCTTCGGCGATCAGTACCGTGCGACGGACACGCTCATTCCCGGCGAGGGCAAGCTGATGCTGACGTTCACCCCCTCAGACGGCTCGGACCCGATCGAGCTCGACGTCTACGACTTTCCCGGCCCCGGCATCGCGATGGCCATGTACAACCTCGACGACTCGATCCGCGACTTCGCGCGCGCGTCGATGCGCTATGGGCTGGAGCGCGGCTATCCCGTCTATATGTCGACCAAGAACACGATCCTCAAACGCTATGATGGCCGTTTCAAAGACATCTTCGCCGAGGTCTACGACTCTGAGTTCAAGTCCGACTTCCAGGCCGCCGGCCTCACCTACGAACACCGCCTGATCGACGACATGGTTGCGAGCGCGCTGAAGTGGGAAGGCGGCTATGTGTGGGCGTGCAAGAACTACGACGGCGACGTGCAGTCCGACACGGTCGCCCAGGGCTTTGGCTCGCTCGGGCTGATGACCAGCGTGCTGATGACCGCCGACGGCAAGACGGTCGAGGCCGAGGCCGCCCACGGCACCGTCACCCGCCACTACCGTCTGCATCAGCAGGGTCAGCCCACGTCGACCAACCCGATCGCCTCGATCTTCGCCTGGACGCGTGGGCTGTCTGCTCGCGGGCGCATGGACGGCACACCCGAGGTCAGCCACTTCGCGCATGAGCTGGAGAGGGTGTGTGTTGGGACCGTGGAAGCGGGGCACATGACCAAGGACCTCGCTGTGCTCGTCGGACCTGACCAGGCCTGGGAGACCACCCAGGAGTTCTTGACCTCGATCGATGACGCCCTGCAACGGGCGATGGCCTAGCGGTTGTTCCGGGCATGTCTGATCCAACTCGGTCCGACACCTATGTAATGCGGCCACACGCCCATGTAACCCCGACCCAACGCGGGTCCCACCAACCCCCAAGGAGCTGACAGTGAGTCAACCAGTCAAAGTCACGGTCACCGGCGCCGCCGGCCAGATCGGTTACAGCCTCGTCTTTCGCATCGCCTCCGGCCAGCTGCTCGGCCCTGACACCCCTGTCGACCTGCGCCTGCTCGAGATTCCCCAAGCGATGGGCGCGCTCGAGGGTGTGGCGATGGAGGTCGTCGACTGCGCCTTCCCGCTGCTCGGCGGTCTCGACCTGCACGACAACCCCGACGACGCGTTCGACGGCGTGGACATCGCGCTGCTCGTCGGCTCGCGCCCGCGCACCAAGGGCATGGAGCGCGCCGAGCTGCTCTCCGAGAACGGCAAGATCTTCACCGTCCAGGGCCGGTCGCTGAACGAGCACGCGGCGCCCGGCGTCAAGATCCTCGTCGTCGGCAACCCCGCCAACACGAACTGCCTGATCGCGATGTCCTCTGCGCCCGACATCCCGCGCGAGCGCTTCACCGCGATGCTGCGCCTGGACCACAACCGCGCCACCGCCCAGCTCGCGGCCAAGCTCGAGGTCCCCGTCACCGACATCTCGCACATGGGCGTGTGGGGCAATCATTCGCCGACGATGTACCCCGACCTCTTCCACGCGCAGGTGCGCGGACAGCAGGCCGCGGCCGCGGTGGACGACCAGGCCTGGATCGAAGACGACTTCCTCCCTGGCGTCGGCAAACGTGGCGCGGCGATCATCGAGGCGCGCGGCGCCTCATCCGCGGCCTCCGCCGCCAACGCCGCGATCGACCACGTCTTCGATTGGGTGACCGGCACCGACGGACGCTGGGTCTCGATGGGCGTCCCCTCCGACGGCTCCTACTCGATCCCCGAGGGTCTCATCTGCGGGTTTCCCTGCACCTGCGCGGACGGCGAGTACCAAATCGTGCCCGATCTGGAGCTCGACGAGTTCTCCCGCGCGCGCATCGACGCCTCGGTCGCAGAGCTCGTCTCCGAGCGCGACACGGTCGCCGAGCTTGGTCTGATTTGATCGTCTTTCAGTAGATCGGCAAAACAAAGGGCGCGGCCGAGGCCGCGCCCTTTTGTTGACCGGATCGGTTTTGCGACCGAACTCGGTAGGGAACTCGGTCGGCGATCACCCTTTCGGATGCCAGCCCCGACCCTGCTTTCTGATCTTGCCTTCCTGTTCAAGCGCCGGCAGAACGCGATACAGGTAGTTCTGCTTGATGTCCATCTTCGCGGCCAGCTCGGGGATCGTGATGCCGGGCTGACCCTGCACGAACTGAAGCGCCTGAGCCGAGCGTGTGCCGCTGCCTTTGCGTCGTCCCGCGCGCCTGCGTCGGGTGGGAGCGGCGGTCGCGGTCGCGGCTGCGGCTTTGCTCGTGCTCCCCGGGGGTCGGCCGACTTTTTTGCCGGCGGGGCGACCTACTTTTTTGCCGGGGGGACGGCCGACTTTTTTGCGTCCGGGGGGGCGACCCCGTTTTTTCGCGGGCGCACTCACGGTTGCCACGGCCGGCGCGGCTTTGCTTGCAGATCCGGGAGGCCGGCCCGGGCCCCGGCGCACGGGCGCGGTCGCCACGGTGCTCGCCGCGCGCACGGCCACGGTCGATCCGTCGATCCCGTCCAGTGCCGAGGCGGCGGCTGCCAGCCGGTTGTACTCCTCCACCAGCGGCCCCAACTCGTTCAGTCGCACCGCGATCTCGCGGCGCTTCTCATCAAGAAAGTCGGTCACGATCCAGTCCTTTTCTTCACTCGTGCGGGTATGACTGCTCACACCCCTTTCCTCTCACCTTACACGATTCCCGCTATACCCCTCTTTTTCAACCGGTTTATTTTTGTCTTAGGGTTCGGTTGGCGGGAGTGGATTGTGGGGTGTGAGGACGTTCGGGGGCGGGGGCTCTCGCGGTAATGGATGGATTCAGCGCCCGTTTTCCATCTGCTCGCGCAGCCGCTGCAGTGTCCGCTGCGCCTCCCGCTCGGGCATGCCTCCAACGAGCGCTCTGCTCACGAGCGCGCCCAGCGGTCCGAACGGCGGATGGAACTCGTTGTGATAATCGAATCGCGTACCTCCGTTCTCGGCCCGCAACTCATATTCGGTGTGCGCGCGTGAGCGCGCGGGTCCGCGTCCCTCCCACACGGCCCTCGCGCACGGGTCGCACTCCACCAGCTTCCAACGCACATCCATGCTCACCCCGCGCATGTGGATGTGCTGGTCCATCCGGTACCCCACCTTCGGCCCGCCCCGGTCTGCACGGTTCAACTTGCGATGGATCGTCACCCAGTCGCCCAACCGCGTCGGGTCCATCACCATCTCCCACACCTCTTGCGGCGGTGCGTCGATGTGCACGGATGCGGTCACCAGACTCATAGTCTCGGGCTCATTCCATCCTCACCGCGCTGCCAGCGGTTCCATCGCTTCCCACTCGCGCAGCGCGTGCTCGACCGCCGCGTCATACCCATGCAACTCCACCCCCAGTAACTCCGCCGCGCGCTTGGACGAATCTCCCTCTCCCTCTCCCTCCGCCTCCCCGGGCAGGAGATCGCTCTGCAGGCTGTCCATCAGCGCGCCCACCAGCTCGGGGTCCTCGCCGGCGATCGCGGCCGCCACCGGCGCGGCGATCGGCGTGACGCTCACATCCATCCCCACCACCGGCCGCCTCACCAGCATCAGCTCTGCGATCCGTTCGATCATCTCCCCGTAGCTCAGCACCTCCGGTCCTCCGACATCCAGCGACGCTCCCGCCACTTCCGCCTTGCACCCGGCCGCGATCAGCATCTCGATCGCATCGCGCTCGTCGATCGGTCGTGTCCGGTACTTGCGCCACGCCGGCAACGCCAGCACCGGCATCCGCTCGACCAACCGCACCATGAAGCGAAACGACCGCGACCTCGCGCCCACCACGATCGACGCCCTCAGCACGACCGTGTCCGCCACCGCCTCCCTCAGCACCTCCGCGACCGCTTCGCGGCTTCGTAGGTGAGCCGAGAACCGACCTGATTGCCCATCGCGGACCCAGCTCTTGGTGGGGCCGCCCAGGTACACGATCCGTCTCACCCCCGCCCGTGCCGCCGCCCGCGCGAACCTCTCCGCGCCGCCTCGCTCGCGCTCGGGGAACTTCGCCACGTCGGTCGCCACGTTGGCCTGTGACGGCACTCGCTCCATCGAGTGGACCAGGTAGTACGCGACCTCCACATCCCGCAGCGCCCGCCCCAGTCCCTCGCCGCTCAGCACGTCGGCCCTGCACACCTCCACCG
This sequence comes from uncultured Solirubrobacterales bacterium, assembly GCA_963702185.1. GTDB lineage: Bacteria > Actinomycetota > Thermoleophilia > Solirubrobacterales > Solirubrobacteraceae > Palsa-744. The sequence goes on along the minus strand of OY969723.1, from coordinate 1,054,092 downwards.
GCGCGGTCCCGCCGCCCGCCGCCATCTGGAGGATGGCCGGATCGACTCTGCCGGGATCGCGGGCCATCGCCCGCACGTTGTGTCCGCCGGAGCGCAATCGCGGGATCAGCTGCGAGCCCACGAACCCGCTCGCGCCGGTGACGAGAACTTTCATGTCCCTGGATGATGACGCCCCGGCGTCCTTGCGTCCGTAGTCCGCGGTCGGCCAGTCGTACCCCCGAAGTCGGCCAATTGCCCACCAGAAGTCGGCCAGTCGTCCGGCCAGTGGTCCACCCGCAGTCGGCCAGTGGTCCACCCGAAGTCCGCAATTTGCGCAGGACGCCTCGCCTTTGTCACACGATCGTGACTCCCTGCAAGCTCTTTCCGGGTACCTCTACTTTTTTCTCTGCGATTTGCGGAGTGGCTTCTGCGCGGGCAGGCCGGGTCGTGCGACGATCCCATCGTCGTCCGTTCCATCGCGTTCCATCGTCCGCCGTTCTGACCGACAGGAGTCACATGCCGAGAAAGCAGGGCCCACGCGCGCCGCGCGTCAGCTGTGAGGATTGCTTCTTTCACCGCAACCTCCTCTGTGCCCTGGACCTCGGCGAGCCCTGCGCCACGTTCCGCCCGGCCGAGGCCAACCTCGCGCCGCCGCAGCAGCTGCGCTTCGTCTTTCGCAACGAGCGCCGTTCCCGCGCCGCCTGGGCCTTCCCCTCCGCCCAGGAACAGGCCGCGCTCTACACCTCCTGAGCCTTCGCTCCCGCTCTTTGTGGCTGGTTGAGGGTATATTGGGCGTTGGACAGACGATCCGATCGGCACCCTCTTCGAACTACAGGCGGTGGTCTCATGGCGGCGAAAGAAAAAATCGGCAGGGCCGGCGAGGCGGCGCGCGCGGCGCGCTCCAACCGGTACATCGAACGTTTGATCGAGGACGAGCAGTTGCGCGCCAACCTGCTGGCGGCGTATGGCGCCGCGCGCAGCGCGTACGGGCGCATGAGCAACGGCAAGCCCGCGAGTCGCGCGATCTTCGAGGACCGCAAGCTCCAGCGCGAGCTGCGCGACGCCGCCCGCTCCCTGCACGATGCGGCCGAGGCGCTGCGCGAGCCCCCGAAGGCCAAGCGCCGCCGGCGCGGCGGGGCCGGGCGCAAGCTGATGCTGCTGCTGGTGGCGGGCATCCTGGCGCTGGCGCTCAGCGAACAGCTGCGCGGCAAGGTCCTCGACCTGCTGTTCGGGGCCGAGGACGAGTTCGAGTACACCTCCTCCACCGCCCCCGCCGAGCCGGCTCCACCGGTCTCCTCCGCACCCGCAGCCTAGGGGCGGCATGCCGGCGGCCGCCGCCACAATCGAGACCGGCAAGTCCCAGCGCATCGTCGAGGCGATGCGCCGCTCGGTCGCCCAGCGGGGCATGGCCGGCTCGACCTTCGATCACGTCGCCCGCGAGGCCGGCGTCTCGCGCGGGCTGCTGCACTACTACTTCGGCACCAAGGAGCAGCTGCTGATCGAGGCGGTCCGCCACGATTGCGAGCTGCGCATGCAGCTGCTCCAGGCGCAGCTCGCCGACGCCCGCACGGCCGAGGACTTCACCGGCCTCTTGGCCCAGCAGCTCGAGCGGACCGTGCGCGAGGAGCCCGACTTCGTCACGCTCATGTTCGAGGTCTTCACTCTGTCCCGGCGCAACGAGGACATCGCCGCCGAGTACGTCCAGCTGATGCGCCGCACGCGCGACCAGGTCGCCGGCATGCTCGCCGACGCCCAGCGCGAGGGCGTCATCGCCCTGGGCGCCGATCCCGACACGGTCGCCGAGCTGCTCTTCGTCCTCGCCGACGGCTTCGCCCTGCGCATGCTCACCGAGCCCGACCGCGACTTCGAGGCCGCGCTGGCGGCGGGCATGGGCTGCGTGCGCACGCTGATCGGCGACTGACCGGGGGGTCGGGTGGGGCGCCACCCGAGCGGCGCGTGGTTGTGCCGGGGGCGCAGGTCTTCAACGGAGGGTTCGGGTCAGTGGCCCCGGTGGGCGCACATATACTTGGACGAGCGATGCCCATCTACGAGTACAAGCGCCCAGACGGCTCCACGTTTGAGATCGTGCAGTCCTTCAGCGACGACCCCCTGACGCACGATCCCGACACCGGCGTGCCGGTGCAGCGCGTGTTCCACGCCCCCGCCGTCCACTTCAAGGGCAGCGGCTTCTACAACACCGACTACGGCACGCGCAAGCGCCAGCGCGAGTCCGCCGCCGCCTCTGCCGCGGAGGGCTCAGGTGGGTCGCCGGAGAAGAAGGACAGTCCGGCGGCGGCCGGCTCCGGGTCCGGGGATGGGGCGGGCAACGGCAAGGCCGGGGGCGAGAAGAGCTCGCCGGGCGGCGAGTCGGCCAAAGACGCCAAGCCGGTCGCGGCCAAGACCTGAGACGACGACCTGCGCGTTCCGCCCAGTCGTCAAAGTCGACTCGGCTAGATGTCCGGCTATACGTCCGGCTCGGGCGCCCGGGAGTGACGCCCCGGCCCCACGAGGCTACTATCTGGGGCCGGCATGCCTGAACCGCTCAGGCCAAACCAGCGCTACATGCCCGGCCTCGACGGCCTGCGCGCGATCGCCGTGCTGGCCGTCATCGCCTACCACCTCGAATTCGGGTGGGCCCAGGGCGGGCTGCTCGGCGTGGGCATGTTCTTCACGCTCAGCGGTTATCTGATCACTGACCTGTTGCTCAACCAGCTCGGGCGGGGCCGCATGCGCATCGGCGCCTTCTGGCTCGGCCGCGCGCGTCGACTGCTGCCCGCCCTGTTTTTGATGCTCGCCGTGCTCGTCGCCTGGGTCACGGTCGTCGGCCCCGCGCAGCCCGCGAGCTTTCGCACCGGCGTCGGCGCCGCGGCGCTGTACGTCGCCAACTGGCAGCTGGTGTTCCAGCACATCTCCTACTTCGCCCGCTTCGGCCCGCCCTCTCCCCTGAACCACCTGTGGTCGCTGGGCGTGGAGGAGCAGTTCTACATTCTCTGGCCGCTGTTGCTCACGCTCGGCGTTCGCTTCATTCGCGAGCGCGCCGGCGTCTTGAACGCCCGCCCGCGCCTGGCAGCGGTCACGCTCGTGCTGGCGGTCGCCTCGGCTGTGGAGATGGCGCTGCTCTATCGCCCGAGTCTCGATCCCTCGCGCGTGTACTACGGCACCGACACGCGCGCGTTTGAGATCCTCGCGGGGGCGGCGCTGGCGATGGTGTGGCCCAGCGCGAGCCTGCGCGCGAACATCCCCGCGGGCGCGCGGCGCACGCTCGACGGTCTCGGCCTGGCCGGGCTGATCGCGATCGCCGTGCTGATCGCCCGTACCAACGTCTACTCTCCGTTCCTCTTCCGCGGCGGGTTCGTGCTGCTCACGCTCGCGAGCGTTCTCGTGATCGCTGCGCTCGTGCATCCCGCCACGCGCCTGGGCGCAGCGCTCGGCTTCGGACCGCTGCGCTGGATCGGTGTGCGCTCCTACGGCATCTACCTGTGGAGCACCCCGATCATCGTGCTGAGCACGCCCGCCTCCGCTCTCGGTCGCCCCGGCGCCGGCGCAGGTGGGCTCGTGCGCGCCCTGGTGCAGGTCGGCGCCACCTTCCTGATCGCCGCCCTGTCCTGGCGCTATCTCGAGCAGCCGATCCGTCACGGCGCGCTCGCCCGGCTGTACGCGCGCGTCCGCACATCCGGCTGGCGCGCGCACGCGCTGCCACGTCAGGGCTGGGCCGCGCTCGCCGGGGCGCTGTGCCTGCTCGTGCTCGCCGGTGTGGGCCTGGCCGGGGTCAGCCTCGGCTCGGGTGAGGAACCGACGGCGCTCGCCAGTGCCCGCGCCGGCGCCGGGGTTGGCGGGGGCGAGATCGGTGAAGGTGCCGTCAGTGGGGGCGCCGCGGGCGGCGATGACGTCGGCGATGGCGCGGGTCGAGGTGGCGGTGTGAGTGGCGCCGGCGTGGGCGGCGGCAGTAGCGCCGGGGCGACCGCCGATCCGGCCGGCCCGCCTGAACGCAGCTCCTGCCACGCGGTCATCCACATCGGCGACTCGACCTCCGAGGGCTTGATCTCGCCCGAATACCTGCCCAACCCGCAGCTTCGGATGCAGGCCCAGTACGCGCGCGTGGGGGCGAAGGTCCAGCACTACGAGATCTCGGGCGCCCGCTCGATCGTCGAGCGCTACGAAGAACAGCCCAATGGGTATGAAGTCGCCCAGCGCTGGAAGCGCGCGGGGTATCGCGGCTGCTGGGTGATCGCGCTCGGCACCAACGACACCGCCGACGTATACGTGGGGTCAAACGTCGGGCGGGCGGAACGGATCCAGCGGATGATGGGGGTGATCGGCCGCGAACCGGTGATGTGGGTCAACGTCAAGTCGCTGCTCTCCAGCGGGCCCTACTCCGAGCAGAACATGCAGCTCTGGGACGCCGCGCTCGTGCAGGCCTGCCGCCGCTACCCGAACATGCGCATCCTCGACTGGGCCGCGCTCGTGCAAAACCAGTGGTTCATCGACGACGGCATCCACTTCAACACGCCCGGCTACGCCCAGCGCGCCCGCCTGATCGCGCAGGGGCTCGCGCGCGCGTTTCCCTCCTCGGCGCAGGAATCGGGCTGCGTCGTGCAGTGATCACCCGGCCTGGAAGCGGGCGACGTCGGCGCGGCGCGCGGATTCGGAGATCGTCAGGCCTTCTTCGCCGTCGGGAAGGGTGATCTGTCCGGTCGGCGCCAGCACGTGCGTCGCCGGAGTGCCGGTCGCGGCCAGCGCGGCGAACATGCCCAGCAGTTCGGGGCCGCTCATGTCCGAGATGATCGCCGGCGGCGCGTTCCAGGCGATCAGCGGCAGGCGGATGAAGCTCGCAGGGGAGAGCAGTTGGGACTTCATGTCGGTGAACAGCGCCTGCTGGTGTTCCTCGCGCTGGATGTCGGTCTCGCCCGGCGCGCACGCGTTCTCGCGGGTGCGGGCCAACGCCAGGGCTTCGGTGCCGTCGAGGTGGTGCGTGCCGGCCGGCAGGCGCAGCGTGAAGCCGCCGCGGGCGAAGCCGCCGTCGAGGTAGGAGACGATGCACCCGCCGGTGTAGGTGACGCCGCCCATCGCGTCGATCAGGGCGGGAAAGTTTTCGAAGTTGACTTCGACGACGTGGTTGATCGGGATGCCCAGCCAGTTCTTGATCACCGCGACCGACTCGGCCGGGCCGCCGTACTCGTGGGCGGCGTTGATCTTCTGCAGGCCGTGCCCGGGGATTTCGATCACCGTGTCGCGCGGGATCGACAGCCGCGCCGCGTGTCCCCCGCCGGTGCGGATCAGCATGATCGTGTCCGAACGCCCGTACCCGGTCGTTTCCGCGCCCGGTTCCTTGGAGTCCTTCTGGCGGCGGTCGGAGCCGAGCACCAGGATGTTGTTGGCCGAGGTCAGGGTGTTGCCCGACGGGTCGAGCACGCTCGCGACGTTGCCCGGCAGTGAGGTGCGCTCGAAGTGGGAGCTGATCAAAAACAGCACGAGCGAGAGCACGATCCAGCCGGCGATCAGCCCCAGCACGCCGAGGATCACACGTTTGGGCGTGACCCGTTCGCGCCAGTCGCGCTTGGGGGTGGCCTCCCGGGCGCGCTCGGCACTCAGCGGGCCGAGCATGTCTTCGTCGGGGCGCGTCCCCCGCAGGCCGCGGCCGGCACGGTAGCGGGTGTAGCTGGGTTTCTGGGCGGGCGGAATGGCCATGGCTTTTCGGTGATGGAGTGTTTTGGTTTTTGGAGCGTGTGCCGCCGGTGTGGGTCGGGCGGGGTTGGCTGAAGGAGTGTTGCTGAGGGTGGACTGGAACTCTGGACCGGGGTTGGCTGAACCTATATTGGCGTGATGAGCGCCGAGAACCCTCCGGTTGCCGGGCCGCCGCACGGGCGCTTGCTGGTCTGCGCGACGCCGATCGGCAACCTCGAAGACGTGACGCTGCGCGTGCTGCGGGCGCTGGGCGAGGCCGACATCGTGGCCTGTGAGGACACGCGTCGCACGCGCGTGTTGTTGGATCGCCATGAGGTCTCCGCGGAGCGCCTGGTGAGCCTGCACGAGCACAACGAACGCGCGCGCGCGGTGGAGTTGGCCGAGCAGGTACGGGCGGGGGAGACGGTCGCGCTGGTGTCCGACGCGGGCATGCCGCTGATCTCAGATCCCGGGTACGCGCTCGTGCGGGAGTGCCTGCGCGCGGACCTCCCCGTCGAGGTGCTGCCCGGCCCGAGCGCGGCGCCGGCCGCGCTGGTCCTCTCCGGCCTGCCGGTCGATCGCTGGTGCTGTATCGGGTTTTTGCCCCGCAAGCGCGGTCAGCGCGAACGGGTGTTGGCCGAGGCGCGCGAGACGCTCGTGGCGTTCGAGTCCCCAAAGCGCCTCGCGGCCACACTCGAGCTGCTCGCGGCAATCGATCCGCAGCGGCCGGTGGCGGTGTGTCGCGAGCTGACAAAGGTCCACGAGGAGGTGGTGCGCGGGTCCGCAGGAGAGCTGGCCGAGCGCTATCGCGAGCGGAGCGTGCGCGGGGAGGTCGTGCTCGTGGTCGGGGCGGCGGCGGCAAGTAGCCTGTTGCGGGGCGCTCCACCAGAGGTCCCGCAGAATCCTCCTAGAAGGTGAATACTATAGCTACCATAAAGAGGAAGGGGGGAGCATACACTTTTAAGAGTTTGATAACTATAGTATCGACCCACAAGGTCTTTCGAAGCACATCCCCACCTCTCAGGCACATCTCCATCCGATGAGCTACTACGTAACGACCCCCATCTACTACGTCAACGCGGCCCCGCATCTCGGGCACGCGTATACGACGATCGCCGCCGACGTGCTCGCCCGCCATCATCGCCAGCGCGGCGAGGAGACGTTTTTTCTGACCGGCACCGACGAGCACGGCGAGCCGGTCGCCGACGCGGCGCACGCCCAGGGCATCGAGCCTCAGGAGCTGGCCGATCGCAACGCCGAACGCTTTGAGGCGCTGGCGCCAAAGGTCGAGGCGACAAACGACTTCTTCATCCGCACCACCGACCCCGAGCACATGGCCGGCGTCCAGCATGTCCTCGCGCGCGTGCGCGAGCGCGGGTATGTGTATGAGGGGGTGTACGAGGGCTGGTACTGCCCCAGGTGCGCGGACTTCAAGCCCGAGAACGAGATCGAAGCGGGCAACAAATGCCCGATCCATCACATCGAGCTGACCCGCGAGCAGGAGGACAGCTACTTCTTTGCGCTCTCGAAATTCCAGGGGCGCCTGGAAGAGCTGTACGCGCAAAACACGGAGTGGGTCGCCCCGAAGACGCGCTACAACGAGGCGCTTGCGTTCATACGCTCGGGCCTGCGCGACGTGCCGCTGACAAGGCACCACCTGACGTGGGGCGTCAAGGTGCCGTGGGATGAAGAGCACGTGTTCTACGTGTGGTTCGACGCGCTGCTCAACTACTACACCGCGCTCGGATACGCCCGCCCCGGTGAGGACCTCACCGCAAGGTTCTGGCCGGCGCAGTGTCACGTGATCGCCAAGGACATCCTCCGCTTTCACGCGGTGTACTGGCCGGCGCTGCTGATGGCGGCCGAGCTCGAGCTGCCCGAGCGCGTGTTCGTGCACGGGTACCTGCTGATGGATGGCGAGAAGATGTCGAAGTCGCTGGGCAACGTGCTTGACCCGTTCGCCGTGATCGACCGCTACGGCGCGGACGCGCTGCGCTACTACCTGCTGCGCGACGTCCCGTTTGGCCAGGACGGCTCGGTGGGGACGACCGCGTTCGAGCAGCGCTACGAGTCCGAGCTGGCCAACGAGCTGGGGAACCTCGCCGGCCGCACGCTGGCGATGGTCGCGCGCTATCGCGACGGCCGCGTCGCGGCGGTGGAGACCGGCGCGCTCGACGAGACGCTGGCGGAGGATTTCGACGGCCTCGCCGAGCGGGTGTCCGAGCTGCTCGATCGCACCGAGCTGACGGGCGCCCTGGAGGAGATCTGGCAGCGGGTGCGCCGGCTGAACCGCTACGTCGAGGAGCAGGCGCCGTGGAAGCTGGCGCGCGAAGATGAGCGCGCGGCAGATCTCGATCGCGTGCTCAGCACGCTGGTCGAGGGGCTGCGGGTGGTGTCGGTGCTGCTGCACGCCTACATGCCGGCCACCTCCGAACGCATCCTCGACGCGCTCGAGAGCCCCGACGTGGGGATCGCGAGCGCGCGCCTGGGCGCCGGCCGGATCGAGCAGGTCGCCCAGCTGCAGCCGCTGTTTCCCAAGCACGCCGGCGCGCAGGCGAGCAGATGATCGACAGCCACACCCACCTCGATCTGTGCGAGCCGGCCAACACCGAGCTCGTGGCAGCGGCCGAGGCCGCGGGGGTGACCAAGATGCTGACCATCGGCACCACGCCCACTCAGTGCCGCGCGGCCCTGGCCGCCGCCGAGGACTTCCCCCAGGTGTACGCCGCCGTCGGACGCCACCCCAACGAGGCGACCGGCTTCGACGACGCCGACCTGGCGGAGCTGCAAGCTCTGGCCACCCACGAGCGCTGCCATGCGATCGGCGAGACGGGCCTGGACTTCTACCGCGACGGAGCGCCCCGCTCCGATCAACAGCGCGCGTTCGCCGCCCACATCGCCCTCGCGCGCGAGACCGGACTGCCGCTCGTGATCCACTGCCGCGAGGCGGCCGCCGAGACGATGGCGCAGCTCGGCGCGCAAGCGGACGGGGTGAGCGTGGTGATCCACTGCTTTTCGATGCCCGAGTACCTCAAGGAGTGCGTGGAGCGCGGGTATGCGATCTCGTTCGCCGGCAACGTCACCTACAAAAGCGCCGGCGACCTGGCCGCCGCGGCGAGTGAGGTCCCCGACGAGCTGCTGCTCCTCGAGACCGACGCCCCCTACCTGGCGCCACAGCCCGTGCGGGGCACGCCCAACCAGCCTGCTTATGTCATGCACACGGCCGCGTTCGTGGCACAGCGGCGCGGGGTCAGTCCGCAGGAGCTGGACGCGCTGGTGGAGCGCAACGCCGCGCGCGTGTTCGGGTGGTGATGGTCGCGCCGAGGGCCGGGGCGCAGAGGGCCGGGGGACGGCGCGGGAGGGAGCTGGGCCAGAACTTCCTGCGCGACCCCAACATCCTCGATGTGATCGTGCGCGCGAGCGAGCTCTCCTCCCACGATGTCGTGCTGGAGGTAGGCGGCGGCGAAGGGGTGTTGACGGCGCGGCTGGCGGCGGTGGCCGAGTGGGTGCACGTGGTCGAGCTCGACGAAGGGTTGCGGGAGGCGCTGGAGGGAAGTGTGGCCGGCCTCGGCGCGCGTGGGAGCGCAAGCGCGGGCGAGCTCACCGGACGGGTAAGCGTCATCGAACGGGGGGACCTCCCTGAACGCGCGAACGTGACCGGACGCGCGAACGTGACGTTCTGGTGGGGCGATGCCATGCGCGTCGATCTCGCCGAGATGCGGCCGAGCCCGACCAAGATGGTCGCCAACCTGCCGTACGGGATCGCGGCGACGATGGTGCTGCGCACGATCGAGGATCTGCCTGACCTGGACTTGTGGCTCGTGATGGTTCAACGCGAGGTCGGCGAACGCCTGGCCGCGGCGCCCGGAGGCAAGCTGTACGGAGTCAGCTCCGTGCTGGCGCAGCTCACAGGCGAGGTGCGGGTGGTCAGGCGCATTCCCCGCACCGTGTTTGCCCCGGTCCCGAACGTCGACTCCGTGCTGGTGCGCATCACGCGCTCGGGCCCAGGCGCCCCGCCGCGGGTTCGCGCGCTCGTGCGCTCGGCGTTCGCGCATCGCCGTAAGGCGCTCGCGCGCTCACTCGTGTTGGCGGGCGTGGATCGTTCGCGCGAGCAGATACGCGCCGCGCTCGTCCAGATGGGCCATCCCGCGGATGTGCGCGCGGAGCGGCTCGCGCCGCGGGAGTTCGTCGCGCTGGCACAGGAGCTGGGTCTGTGAGCGCCGTCATGCGCACCCGCGCGCCGGCCCCCGCCAAGATCAACCTCGGGCTGTTCGTCGGCCCCGTGCGAGAGACCGACGGCAGGCACGAGCTGGTAAGCGTGATGCAGTCGATCTCGCTCGCCGACGAGCTCACGCTGGAGAGGATCGAACCGGACGCGCCCGGACAGGGAAACGGGACTGGCGAGACCGGCAAGACCGGGGAGGACGAGATCGTCTGCCCCGGCGTGCCGGGCGACCCGCGCGAGAACTTGGCCGCCCGGGCGTTGCGCTCGTTTCGCCAGGCCACGGGCTGGGATGCCGGACCGCTGCGGTTGAGGATCGACAAGCGCATCCCGCTGGCCGCGGGCCTGGCAGGCGGCTCAGCCGATGCGGCCGCGACGCTGCGCTTGGCCGCGCACGCCTCGGGACTCGGCTCGCCCGAGCTGCTGCTGGAGCTGGCGGCGGGGCTGGGAGCGGACGTGCCGGCGCAGGTCGAGCCCGGGCGCTGGCTGGCAACGGGCGCCGGTGATGAGATCCGCGAGCTGCCGGGGCCGAACCATCCGTTTGGTGTGCTCGTGCTGCCGGTCGCGGCCGAGCTGTCGACCGCCACGGTGTACGCGCGGGCGGACGAGCTCGCCGCCCAGGGCACGGCGCCACCCCAGGACACGGCACCCCAGGGCACGGTGCCCCAGGGCAGCGCGCCGCGGGGTACGGCCTCGCGGGGCGCGGCGCCCCGCACGGCACAGCAGCTCGCCGAGGCCGCGCGCGGGCTGGAGCGGGGGCTGGAGCTCGGCGCGGGCGTGCCGGAAAGGCGCGAGCTGCTGCACAACGACCTGCAGACCGCTGCGATCTCGCTGTGCCCGGAGATCGAGCCGGCGCTGGCACAGGCGCTCGACTTCGGCGCCGACGTGGCGTTCGTCAGCGGCTCGGGTCCGACCGTCGTGGGGCTGTTCCTGCGCGCCAACGGTCCCGGACGCGCACGGCGCGCCGCCGCGGGCCTGGGCGGGCGCGATCCCGCCCCGATCTGCGCGACGCCGGTGGACAGCGGGTTCGCCCGCCCGGTCGATGTCCCGGTCGACGTCCCGGTGCGTCACAATCACGACCGATGAGCCGCACGGACGTCAACTACCTGGTTGCCGCCTGCGCCGGAGTGTTTGGGCTGGCGCTGTACGTCGGACTGATCCTGGTTCCCGCCTGGACCAGCTACTCGCGCCTGTGGGAGCGGCTCGCGGCGGGCGTCCTGTCGCTGTACGTGCTGGGCGTGTTCGTCGCCGTCGGCGTGGGCGCAGCGCTCGCGTTCGTCTACTTCTGGGGTTGAGGCGGACGTGTCCGAGCTCGCCGCGCTTGAAGCCGTAACCGAGGCGGTCGAGTCCGGCGCCGGCCTGCCGGAAGTAGTGCGGGCGGCCGCGCGGGCGCTGGATGCGAGCCTCGCCGTCGCCGACGCCTGGGGCGCGACGCTCGCCGTGGCCGCACGCTCCCCGGCGGAGGAGCGCGCGCTGCTCAGCCAGGGCCGAGGCGTGACCAGCACACCGCTGCGCGTCGGCGACACGGTCGTGGGGACGCTGCACATGCGCTCCACGGCGGCCGGCGCCGCCGGCGGGTCCGGGGATGAGGCAGGCGCCGGGGGGGATCTCGCCGAAGCCGGTGAGCAGGGCGAGGATGAGACCGAGCCAAGCGGGCCCAGCGAGCAGATGAAGCGGCTGCTGGTGATGATGATCGCCTCTGAGGTCGAGCGCGTGCGGGCGCCCGAGCGGGCATCCGAGAGCGCCGCCACCGAGTTGCTGCGCGCGATCCTCGCCCGCGAGTTGACCGATCGCGACGAGCTCGTGGCGCGCGCCGGGGAGCTGTCGCTCGATATCGCCGAGGGCGCCAGCGTGATCGTCGCCCGCGCGCACCCTCAGGCGCCGACCGACGAGGGGTGGCGCGCACGGGTCAGGGCCGTCGCCGAGCGGGGCGCCCGGGGGGTGCTCAGCCGCTCGATCGCCGCGCTGTCCGAACGCGACGGCGGGACGGGCGCGGTTGGCGCGGAGGTGTTGGTGCTCGTGCCCGGCGGCGATGACGCGCTCGCGGCTCGCGCCGCCGAGGCGGTGCTGCGCGAGATGCAGGCGGGCCTGGCCGGCTACACGTTCGCGCTGGGGCGCAGCCGCATCGCCGCCGACCCCGCCGAGCTGCCGCGCGCCGCGGGGGAGGCGCTGCTGGCGGCCAACGTCGCCGAGGGCAGTATCGACGGATCGGCCGGCGGCGGGGTGTCGCTGGCGTTCGAGCAGACCGGCGCCTACCGGCTGCTGCTCAGCACGATGACCGACAACCCCGCCGAGCTGCAGCGCTTCTACGCCGAGACCGTGGAGCCGCTCGTCGCCTACGACGAGCAGTACGAGACCGAGCTGGTGCGCACCCTGGCCACGTTTCTGGACGCCGACGGCAACGTCGCCGGCACCGCCCAGCGCCTGTTCACCCACCGCCACACGATCTACTACCGCCTGGAGCGCGTACGCGAGCTCTCGGACCTGGACGTCAGCTCTTCAGACGGCCGCGAGAAGCTCAGCCTCGGCCTGAAGGCGATGCGCGTGCTCGGCATCTCCGCGGCCGGCGGCCCCGCCTCGGAGGCCGGCGCCGAAGGCGGACGCGTGCCGGGGCGCTCGGGGCGGCGGACGCGCTGAGCGAGCCGCGGGGCGGCGAGCCGCCAAAGGCGGGCGCGTGACGGGCGGCTCGCAGCAGCGGGCGTGACGGGCGCGGCTACCGCCGCGCCAGCTCGAGCGCGTAGGTGGCGCCGGCCTGGTCCTGGGCGAGACGCGCGGGCGCGGCGGCCACCGCGCCGACGCCCACTTCGAGCAGTTCCCCACTGAGCACGATTTCGCGATGGGCCGGGGAGGCCAACCACGCCGTGACCATCTGCGACGGCGTCGCGAACCTGCCGGTGCCCCAGCCGATGCTCTCCGCCGTTATCAGGCTCCGTGCGTGACGCCCATAGGGCGTGGCGGCGATCAGGGCGGCCGGGGTCGTCCCCGAAGGACGCGTGTCAGAGAAGTAGTCCAGGCGCACCATCTCCGTGACCTGCGAGACTGCCACCGCCTGCAGTTCCCGGTTGGCCAGCAGCGGATGCAGCCGGTGTACCGCGCGGGCCCGGTCGATCAGACACAGCGTGGCGGCGTCGATCGTTGCCGTGTTGGTGGGACTCGGGCGCAGGTTGGCGCTTGGGCAGGCGGTCGCCCGCGTGGCGTGGGGGGGCGGTTGGGTGTGAGCGCCCGATCCCCCGGTGTGGGAGATCGGTTGCGGGGAAGCGGTCGTTGGCCCCGGGGTCGACGCCGCGAGAGCGTTTGTCGGCATGACCGCGGCGAGGGCCGTGGCAAGCGTCGCGGCGAGGACCAGCGCCGGCGCCGAGAAGGCGCGCACGAGAGCCGCAGCGGCGCGGATGGCGCCGCATCCATGCGCGACTGTCCATACCTCCCCCTGCACGAGGCAGGCATCCTTGCACATGCAGGAAGTGAGGGTGTTATCGCGACGTTGCGACTCGGTAGCCCTCCTCCGGCTGTCCACCGGCCAGCGGCGCCCCGGCCAGTCACACCGCCAATAAGTCGCACCGACAATCAGTCACGCCGGCCAATCGATCACCCGCGTGCGAGGATGTAGATCCGTTGGGGGGTCGTCCAACGGCAGGACACCAGGTTTTGGTCCTGGGAATCGGGGTTCGAGTCCCTGCCCCCCAGCTCGTTTCGAGTCTCGCCACGCAGACGATGTGCCGGCGGTCGAGATCAGTAGACAAACGATCTAGTCGCCGGTCGCGCGCCAGCAATTACCATTCCAGCGGTGACGCCCGCGCCAACGGTCCTGATCATCGCCGCGGGCCAGGGCACGCGCATGCGCTCGCGAACGCCCAAGGTGCTGCACGAGCTGTGCGGGATACCGATGGTGCTGTGGCCGGTGCGCGCCGCGCTCGCGGCCGGGGCCGAACGGGTGGTCGTGGTCGACTCGCCGCAGCGCCCGCTGGCGGACGTGTTGCCCGAGGGGGTCGGGCTCGCGGTGCAGCCCACGGCCAACGGCACCGGCGGCGCGGTCGTCGCCGGCATGGCGGAGCTGGATTCCCGTAAGGGTGGTGGCAAGGCTCTGGGCGGCGAGGCGGCGGGAGGCGACGACACGCCGAGCGACGACACGCCCGTGGTGATCCTCAGCGGCGACGTGCCGCTGGTGAGCGCCGAGGCGATCGCCCAGCTCGTGAAGGCGCACGCGGCGAGCGGAGCGCGGGCGACGATGGCCAGCACCGTACTCGAGGACCCGAGCGGTTACGGACGCGTCGTGCGCGACGAGCAGGGACAGGTGGCGCGCGTGGTGGAGACCAAGACCGCCGGCGACGCCACGGCGGCAGAGCTCGAGATACGCGAGGTCAACACCGGAATCTACGTGTTCGAAGCCGGCGCGCTGCGCAAGGCGTTGCCACGTCTGAGCGCGGACAACGCCCAGGGCGAGCTGTACCTGCCCCAGGTGCTCGATCTGATCCGCGCGGAGGGAGGCACGGTGATGGCGCATGTCGTCGCCGACGAGCGGCTCGTGCTCGGAGTCAACGACCGTGTCGCGCTCGCAAGCGTGCGAGCGCTCGCGCAGGAGTCGATCCACGCGGCGCACATGGCGGCGGGCGTGACGATCGTCGATCCGCTCGCGACCACGATCGACGTGGACGTGCAGATCGGCGCCGACACGACGATCGAGCCCTACACCACGATCCGTGGCGGCACGCGTATCGGGGAGGGTTGCGTAGTGCGCTGCTCCTACCTGATCGACTGCACGCTGCAGGACGGGGTCACGGTCGGTCCGTTCGCCTATCTGCGCCCGGGCGCGGTGCTGCGCGCGGGCGCCAAGGTGGGAACGTTCGTGGAGGTCAAGAACTCGGACATCGGCGCCGGCGCCAAAGTGCCTCACCTGTCCTACATCGGCGACGCCGACGTCGGCGAGGGCACGAACCTGGGGGCGGCCACGATCACCGCCAACTACGACGGCGCCAACAAGCACCGCACGACGATCGGCCGGGGTGTGCGCGGGGGGGTGGACACCTCGCTGGTCGCGCCCGTGACCGTCGGCGACGGCGCGGTGATCGCCGCCGGGTCGGTGATCACCGAGGACGTTCCTCCGGATGCCCTGGCCGTTGCCCGTGCCCGCCAGCGCAACATCGATGGGTACGCCCGGCGCGAGGAGACCGGGCGTTGACGGACCAGCCGCGTACACTCAGGGCACGATGAGCACGGCGATCGACACGCACGTGCAGCCGGCGGCGCAGACTCAGACGAGCCTGCCGATCGACTACAACAAGCGGCTGATGCTGTTCAGCGGGCGGGCCAACCGCCAGCTCGCGATCGACATCGCCGGCAAGCTCGGGGTCGAGCTCGGGCCGGTCACGCTGAAGACGTTCTCCAACGGCGAGGTGTATTGCCGCTACGACGAGTCGATCCGCGGCGCGGACGTGTTCATCGTGCAGTCCACGTGCGGCAACCCCCAGGAGGGGGTGACGGCCAACGACTCGCTGATGGAGCTGCTGTTCATGATCGACGCCGCCGTCGGCGCCTCCGCGCACCGCGTGATCGCCGTCACGCCCTGGTTCGGCTACTCCCGTCAGGACAAGAAGTCCGCTCCGCGCGAGCCGATCTCAGCCCGGCTGGTCGCGCGCATGCTCGAGGCCGCCGGCGCCGACCGGGTGCTGACGATGGACCTGCACGCCGGCCAGATCCAGGGCTTTTTTCAAAAACCGGTCGACCACATGACCGCGCTGTTCATGCTCACCCAGTACTTCTCAGACCTCGGCCTCTCGGACATGGTCGTGGTCGCTCCCGACGCAGGACGGGTCAAGCTCAACAAGAAGTTCGCCTCGATCATCGGCGCCGAGCTGGCGATCCTCGACAAGGAGCGCCCGGCTCAGCAGGTCGCCGAGATCGGGTACGTGATCGGCGAGGTGCGCGGCAGGACAGCCGTGATCGTCGACGACATGATCGACACCGGCGGCACGCTCGTGGCGGCCGCCCACACGGTGCTCGAGGCCGGCGCCACGCGCGTGTACGCGGCGGCCACCCACGGCGTGTTCTCGGGCGCCGCGTTCGCCAACCTCGGCTCTTCGGGCCTGGAGGAGATCGTCGTCACCGATACGATCCCAACCGGTCCCGGCCGCCCCGCCAACATTCGTGTGCTGCCCTGCGCGGAGCTCTTGACCGACTCGATCCGCCGCATCTTCGTGGACGACTCCGTCAGCGAAGTGTTCGGCGGCGAGAACCAGCTGTTTTAGGCATGGGGGGAGCAGGCTCCCCCCATGAGCCCCCTCGGGTGTGCACCGGCATGTGAGTGGCGAGGAGTGGCTCCACCGGATGCCCGATCGGGCATCCACGATCGGACGATTGGTACAGTCTCTGCTTCGATGGCTGCCAGCAGCACAACCACCAAGCTGAACGTGTCCAGTCGCACCCCCGACGGCTCGCGTGCCGTCCGGCGGCTGCGCCGCTCCGGACGCGTGCCCGGAGTTGTGTACGGGGGTGGGGATGGACCGCTGAGCTTTGATGCAGACGCCCGCGAGCTGCGTCTCGCGCTCGCCGGCGCCGGCGCCGTGCTCGACCTGAGCGTCGACGGCGGCCGCTCCGCGCCGGTTGTGCTCAAGGAGGCCCAACGCGATCCCGTTCGCGGCGAGACCGTCCACGTCGATCTGTTGCGCGTGCGCCTGGACGAGGAGATCCACGCGATCGTGCCGATCGAGCTGACCGGCGTCGATGACGCTCCCGGCGTCAAGCAGGGCGGGGTCCTCGAGCAGATCGCCCGCGAGCTGAACGTGCAGGCCCTTCCGACCGCCCTACCGGAATCGATCGCCCACGATGTGGGGGAGATGGAAATCGGCGACACGATCGCGCTCGACGCGATCTCAGCGCCGGAGGGGGTCACTCTGCTGGACGATCCCGAGACTGTCTTGGCGACGCTGTCCGCACCGCGCCTGCAGACCGAGTCCGCCGAGGAGATCGAGACCGAGACCGAGCTCGTCGGCGAGGCTGCCGGTGAGGGTGGGGGCGCCGAGGGCGAGGCCGCCGAGGGCGCCGGCGAGGGCGACTCGGGCGGGGAGTAGCCGCCGCGGCGGCAACCGTCGTTGTTCGCTCGCAAACGCTCCAAGATCAGTGGCGGTGAGGGCCGTGGTGGTAAGGGCCGCGGTGGGCAGGCGCGCTGCGACTGGCTGATCGTCGGCCTGGGCAACCCGGGAGGCGAGCACGCCCAGGACCGCCATAACGTCGGGTTCATGGTCGCCGACGAGCTGGCGCGGCGCTGGGAGCTCGGGCGCGCGCGGGAGCGCTATCGCGGCCGCATCGCCGAGGGGCGCGTGCCCGCGACCGGCGATGGCGCGGGTGCGAATGTCGGTCCCCGCGTGGCGGTGCTGTGGCCGCAGACCTACATGAACGAGGCGGGCCGCTCGGCCGGGCCGGCGCGCGGGGAGCTGCGGGTGCCCCTGGATCGCGTGCTGGTCGTGCACGACGAGATCGACATCCCGTTCGGCGACATCCGCGCGCGTCTTGGCGGTGGGCTGGCGGGTCACAACGGGCTGAAGTCGTTGCGGCGCGAGCTCGGCAGTCCCGAATTCGTGCGCGTGCGCGTCGGCGTGGGCCGCCCGGCTTCCAGCGATCCCGAGATCGTCTCCGCCTACGTGCTCGGGCGGTTTCGCGAGCCGGCCGGCGAGGTGCGCGAGCTGATCGAGCGCGCCGCGGACACCGTGCAGCGGATCGTGCTCGGACAGGACGCGGTGTAGGACGATGGTGCTGCGCTTGCTGCTCGGACGGGAGGCGGTGTAGGACGATGGTGCTGCGCTTGCTGCTGGGACAGGACACGGTTTAGGCCATGGCGCTGCGCTCGCTGCTCGGACTGATCGAGGACGATCCCGCCGCCGTCACGCTCGCGCGCGAGGGAGGTCATGCGTTCGTGTCGGCCTCGCTACGGCCCTACATGATCGCGGCGCTCGCCGATCGAGGGGAGGTCCGGGGCGCCGGTGACAGGGCCGATCGCGCACCCGCGGGCGAGGACGCGCGCTCGCGCGAAGCTGGGGATGCGCCCGCAGCCAAAGGTCTGCGGCCAACGCTCGTGGTCGTCGGCGACGACCGCGCCGCGCGCTACCTGGCCTCCGACCTGAGCGCTTGGCTCGCGCCCCGGCGGGTCCGCTACTACCCCTCGCGTGGGGTGGCGTACGAGTCGCACCTCGCGCCGCCGCCCCATCTCGTGGGTCTGCGGGTGGCGGCGCTGGACGCGCTGCTGGCCCAGACGAACACGGACGCGGACGCAGACGCCGGCGATGAGCCCCCGGTCGTCGTCGTCAGCGCGGTGGCGCTGTCGGAGAAGGTGCCCGACCCGGCGCTGCGCCCGCGCTCGTTCACGCTGCGCGTGGGCGAGCTGCTCGACCTGGAGGAGTGCGCGCAGGAGCTGGTCGCGGCCGGGTACGAGCGCGTTGACCAGGTGACCGAGCGCGGCCAGTTCGCGCTGCGTGGGGGGCTGCTCGACGTGTTTCCGGCTACTGAGGACCGGGCTGTGCGAGTCGACATGTTCGACATCGAGATCGAATCGCTGCGCTGGTTCTCGACGTTCACCCAGCGCTCGCTGGGCGACGTACAGGAGGTCGAGATCGCGCCCGCGGCCGAGCTGGCGCTCGAGCACCGCGCGCTCGCGGAGATGGCGGCTACCGAACATCGATCGGCTGGACGCCGATCGTCGTCGTCGAAAACGCCGGGTGGAAGCCGGAACGAGGATTCTTCGGATCGTCCCGACATCGCCGAGCTGTTACCGGTGCAGCGGTTCGGGGCGCTGCTCGACCTGCTCGACGAGCGTGCTGCCGACGTCGAGATCGTGGTCGGCGCCGAGGAGGAGCTCGCGCCCGCGCTGGCCGATCACTGGAGCGACGTGTCCGCGGCGTTCGCCGACGAGGACGTCCGCCACCTGTATGTGAGTCCCGAGGAGATCGAGCGCACGCTCTCCAGTCGCGCGCGTATCTGGCTCTCCTCGCTGGCCGCCGGGCAGGAGCTCGAGCTGCGCGCATCCTCGGCCGACACGGCCGCGCGCTCGCTGGCGCAAGCCGAGCCCGAGCTCGAGCGACTCGTGCGCTCGGGCTATCGCACCGTCGTCGCGTTCCCTCGGCGCGGGGAAGGCGAGCGTGCCGCCTACAACCTCGCCCGCGTCAAAGCCCGCTGGCTGGGCGAGGACGGCGAGACGGCGATGCTGGCCCGTCCCGGACAGGTGCTCGAGGCTTCGCTGCGCTTTGCCGCAGCGTCTCTGCGCGAGGGGTTCGTAGCGCCGCAGCTGAAGCTGGCCGTCTACCCCGAGCATCGCCTGCTGCGACGCCGCCGCGCTGGGCGCGGCGGTGTGGGGGCCGCTGGCGCCGGCGCGGACACGAGCGGTGCGGGCCTCGATGGTGGGGCCGACGGTGGCGCCGGGCGCGGGCGCTCGCGCCGGGGGGTGCTCCGCTCGTTTGCCGAGCTTCGCACCGGCGACATCGTCGTGCACGAGGATCACGGGGTCGCGCGGTTCGCCGGGTTTGAGACGCGCACGGTCGCGGGTGTGACGCGCGACTACCTGTACCTGGAATACCAGGGCGACGACCGCGTGTACGTGCCGGTCGAGCAGCTCGCCAAGATCTCCCGCTACGTCGGAGCCGGCGGGGACGGCGCGGGGGGTCCGCCGCTGTCCAAGCTCGGCGGCACGCGGTGGGAGACGATGAAGGCGCGCGCGCGGCGCGCCGCCCAGGAGCTGGCCGGTGAGCTGCTCAGCCTGTACGCCGAGCGCCGGCGGCGCACAGGCCATGCGTTCGAGCCCGATTCGGAGTGGCAGCGCGAGTTCGAGGCGAGGTTCCCGTTCACCGAGACGCCCGATCAGCTGGAGGCGATCGAGCTGGTCAAGGCCGATATGGAGGCGCCACAGCCGATGGACCGGTTGATCTGCGGCGATGTCGGCTACGGCAAGACCGAGGTCGCGCTGCGCGCCGCGTTCAAGGCCGCCAGCCAGGGCAAGCAGGTGCTCGTGCTGGCGCCCACCACGATCCTCGCCCAGCAGCACTACGGCACGTTCTCAGAGCGACTGGCGGACTATCCGATCAACGTCGAGCACGTCTCGCGGTTTCGCTCGCCCGCCGAACAGCGCGCGGCGATCGCCGACTTCGCGCAGGGCCGCGCCGACATCTTGATCGGCACGCACCGAGTGCTCTCGCGCGATGTGCGCGCCAAGGATCTGGGCCTGTTGATCGTCGATGAGGAGCAGCGGTTCGGGGTCAAGCAAAAGGAGCTGCTGCGCCAGCTGAAGCTGCGCGTGGACGTGATCGCGATGTCGGCCACTCCGATCCCGCGCACGCTGCAGATGTCGCTGGCGGGACTACGCGAGATATCGGTGATCGAGACGCCGCCCGAGGGCCGGCGGCCGGTCAGGACCTACGTCGGCGAGTACGAGGAGGAGATCGTCCGCCGTGCGATCCTGCGCGAGCGCGAGCGTGACGGCCAGGCGTTCTTCATGCACAACCGCGTGGAGTCGATCGAGCAGACGGCCGAGCGCCTGCGCGCGCTGTGCCCGGGCGTGCGTTTTGCCGTCGCCCACGGGCAGATGGCCGAGGGGGAGCTCGAGACGGTGATGATGGACTACCTGCGCGGCGACGCTGACGTGCTCGTGTGCACTTCGATCATCGAGTCGGGCATCGACATCCCCCAGGCCAATACCCTGATCGTCGAGCACGCCGACACGTTCGGACTGGCCCAGCTCTACCAGATCCGGGGGCGCGTCGGGCGCAGCCGCGAGCGCGCGTACGCGTACCTGATGTACGACTCGGCCGCCGCACTGACCCCCGAGGCCGCCCAGCGGCTGGCTGCGCTCTCGGACTACACCGAGCTCGGCTCGGGCTTCAGGGTGGCGATGCGCGACCTGGAGTTGCGCGGGGCCGGCAACCTGCTCGGCGACGAGCAGTCCGGGCACGTCGCCGCGCTCGGCTTTGAGCTGTACATGCAGATGCTCGACGAGGCCGTGCGCGAGGTGGAGACCCGGGCGGATGGAGCCGCGGGCGGCGGCGGCGCGAGGGTGGACGGCGCGGCGGGCGCGGCGGGCGAGGGCGCGGCAGGCGAGGGCGCGGCGGGGGAGGGAGACGCGGGCGGAGAGGCTGCCATCGAACGCGAGCCCGTGCGCTTGGACGTCAACGTCGACGCCTACATCCCCTCTGACTATGTTCCCTACGAACAGGCCAAGATCGACGTCCACCGGCGGATCGCCAGTGCGTATGAGGTGGCGGACGTGGGCCGGCTGCGCGAGGAGCTCGAGGATCGCTTCGGTCCCGTGCCCGAGCCGCTGTCCAACCTGCTGGCGCTGCAGACCGCGCGCATCAAGTTCGGCCAGGCCGGCGCCGCGACGGTCAGCTTCCACGGCGATCGCCTGGCGATCACCCCGATCGAGCTCGACTCCGCGCGTGCGCGCAGGCTGCGCGAACAGTTGCCGCAGGCGCGCTATGAATCGGGGCGCTCGCAGGTCTCGATCCGAGTCCCGGGGAAGGGGCCGGAGAGGTTCTCCAGCGTGGTGGCGGCCGCCGATGTGCTGCTGGCAATCACGCGCGAGACCTTCGATGCTGCTGTCCTCGAAGCTTCTTAAGCGCCGGCACAGCAAACATTAAGCACGCGCACATCGATATCCGCTAGAGTGCCCGCGTCGTGTCCAAGTACTTCCGGTCCATTGCGGCGCTGAGCGCCGTTTTGTTTGCGATCGTAGGCCTCGCCGCCTGCGGCGGTGGCGTGCCCGGCAACTCCGTGGCGCAGATCAACGGCACCCCGATCACCAAAGCCACCTACGAACACTGGCTGTCGATCGCGGCCTCCTCGACCGCTGGTACGACCGGCGCCAAGCCCGTCGTGCCGGACCCGCCGAACTACACCGCCTGCATCGCCCACCTGGAAGCGACCTCGCCCAAGCCCGCCAAAGGCCAGTCCAAGCCTTCCAAGTCGCAGCTGAAGAGCGAGTGCGAACAGCAGTACAAATCGCTGCAGCAGGAGGTGCTCGGCTTTTTGATCTCATCCTCCTGGGTGCTGGGTGAAGCCGAATCGCTGGGCGTCCACGTCACCGACGCGGAAGTCAAGAAGGAACTCGAAAAAGTTCGCAACGAGCAGTTCACCCAGCCCGGCCAGTTCCAGAAATTCCTGGCCACCACCGGCTACACGGTGTCGGATCTGCTGCTGCGGGTGAAGCTCAACATGCTGTCGACCAAAATCCAGCAGAAGATCACCAAAGAGAAGCACACCCCCAGCCAGGCGGAAATCGAAAAGTACTACAAGCAACACGCCTCGCAGTTCGGCACGCCCGAAAAGCGCGACGTGCGGATCGTGCTCACCAAGACCGAAGCTCAGGCCAAGGAAGCTAAGAAGGAAATCGAATCGGGCAAGTCGTTTGCGTCGGTCGCCAAGAGCAAATCGATCGACCCGACCTCCAAGAACAACGGCGGCGAACTGAAGGGCGTCGTCAAGGGACAGGAGGAGAAGGCCCTGGACGAAGCGATTTTCTCGGCCCAGAAGGGCAAGCTCGGGGGCCCGGTCAAGACACCGTTCGGGTACTACATCTATGAAGTCACCGGCACTACGCCAGGCAGCAGCCAGACGCTCGCGCAGTCGCAGGCGACGATCAAGCAGGAGCTCACCGCGCAGAACCAGCAGCAGGCGCTCTCCAAGTTCGTCAAAGAATTCCGCTCCAAGTGGGAAGGCAAGACCGAATGCGCCAGCGGCTACGTGGTCCAGGACTGTCACGAGTACAAGAAACCGAAGACGTCCTCCACGACCACCGGCACCGGCGGCGCGGCGGAATAGCTCGCGGGACCGCGGAGCGACTTCGCGATGAGAGGCGTGGCTTGAGCCCGGTCGGAGGCTGAGCGTGAGCCAGATCGAGCGAGTACACGCCCGCCAGATCCTCGACTCGCGGGGCAACCCGACGGTCGAGGTCGAGCTCGCCCTGCGCTCGGGCGCCCACGGTCACGCAGCCGTCCCGTCGGGCGCCTCGACCGGCGAGTTTGAGGCCACCGAGCTGCGCGATGGCGGCGAGCGTTGGGGGGGCAAGGGCGTGACTCGTGCCGTGGCCAACGTCGACGGTGAGATCGCGGAGACCGTCACGGGGCTGGATGCGGCCGACCAGCGCGGGCTCGACGAGGCGCTGATCGCGCTCGACGGTACCCCTGCAAAGGCGCGCCTGGGCGCCAACGCGATCCTCGGCGTGTCGCTGGCCGCCGCTCGCGCGCAGGCGGCGGAGGAGGGGCTGCCGCTGTACCGCTACCTCGGCGGCGAGGCCGCCCACGTGCTGCCGGTGCCGATGATGAACGTGCTCAATGGCGGCGCCCACGCCGACAACGCGGTCGACTTTCAAGAGTTCATGATCGTGCCCTGCGGCGCTCCCACGTTCGCCGAGTGCCTGCGCATGGGCGTCGAAGTCTTCCACGCCCTGCGCGGCACTCTGCATGGGCGCGGCCTGTCCACGGCCGTCGGCGACGAGGGCGGGTTCGCCCCCGACCTGCGCTCCAACGAGGAGGCCCTGCAGATGCTCGTCGCGGGTATCGAGGCCGCGGGCTACACGCCCGGCGAGGATGTCGCGATCGCGATGGACCCGGCCACGAGCGAGCTGTATCGCGCGGGCGAGGGTTACGTGCTCGAGCACGAGGGCCGTACGCTCAACGCCTGCGAGCTGACCGGCTACTGGGCCGACCTCATCGCCCGCTATCCGATCGTCTCGCTCGAGGACGGCATGGACGAAGAGGATTGGGCCGGCTGGCGCACGCTGACTGAGCGCCTGGGCGAGCACACCCAGCTCGTCGGTGACGATATCTTCGTGACCAATACCGAGCGGCTGCGCCGCGGCATCGAGGAGGGCGTGGCCAACTCGATCCTGATCAAGGTCAATCAGATCGGCACGCTCTCGGAGACGCTCGACGCGATCGCGCTGGCGCGCGAGGCCGGCTACACGTCGGTCATGAGCCACCGCTCGGGCGAGACCGAGGACGTGATCATCGCCGACCTCGCCGTGGCCACCGGCTGCGGACAGATCAAGACCGGCGCGCCCTCGCGTTCGGATCGCGTCGCCAAGTACAACCAGCTGTTGCGCATCGAGGAGCAGCTCGGCACAGACGCCGAGTTCCCGGGGCGCTCTGTCTTTCGCGGCTGACGGCCGTTCTGCAGGGATCGGGCTCGCGGGGGCGAATGCGAAGGGCATGGCCAGCGCTCCCTTTGTCTCTCCGCCTACTTCCTCATCCGTTCCACCCCTCGCTCTCACGGGCCCGGTCGCGCGCATACGTTGGGATCGCGTCGGGCGCGTCGCGATGCTGTGCCTGCTGGTCGCGCTTCTGTACCTGTATGTGAGCGCGGGCGTACACATTTACTCCACGTATCGACAGGCTCGCGTCGATCGCTCTCAGCTGGCGGCGCTCGAGCACGAACACGTGCGGCTGGTGCACCAGCACGAAGCGCTTGCACGCCGCGGCACCGTCGAAGAGGAGGCGCGCCGCCTCGGCATGATGCACGCGGGCGAGCAGCCTTACGTAGTCACCGGCCTGCCCGGGCACTGATCGCATCGCTCGCCTGCCGCGCGTTCCTCGCCTGCCACGCGTTCCTCGCCCGCCGCGTGTTTGTGCGCCGCGCGACGGGATCGCTAACCTCGGCGGGAGTGTCGTTCGAGAACGCGATCTACCAGTGGCGGCGGGGCGAGCGCCGTCTCGGCGAGGCGCCGCCCGAGCGCGTGCAGTTGCTCGAGCGGATCGTCTCGGCCCTCGTGGGCGAGCTGCGCCGGCGCCTGGGTGGCCGCTTCTCGGCGCAAGAGCTGGCGGAGCTGTACGAGACCGGGACGGCGTGGTGCATGCCGATCGCGATGTCCGTTGCGCCTGAAGACCCATGGGCGTGGGATGCCGGCGTGGCGGTCGATGCGGCGTTTGCGCGATATCTGCGCGAGGCGTCCGACTATGCCGGGGGCAGGCTCGCGCTCAGCGAGGTATAAGAGTCTGTCCGAAAACTCGTGCACGCGCCTGGCGGCGCCTGACGCGGCGTGCCACGGCGTCCTCAAACCTCGACTTGGCGCCGCCAAGCCTTCGGTCCTGCGTCCTTGCGGCACTTGGTCATCCATCCGCCATCCGACGCACCCGAGTTTTCGGACAGACTCTAAGCGACCGACTGCTCAAGCGTCGGGGCGACCGACTGCTCAGTCGTCGGCGCCCGCTCGGCGGATCACGATCCTGTCCTCTTCGATCGTGACCGCGACCGGACGATGGCCGGCCCAGTGTTCGGCGTATACGGGGTTGTCCTGGATGGCCGGGTCAAGCCACAGGCCGTAGCCGTCCTCGCCGTGGTCGAACGTCCCCTCGAGCGGGGTGTTCGCACCCGTGCGGGTCGAGCCACCGCGTCGACGGCCTCCCCGCCGCCCACGCCTGCGCGTGCGAGTCGCGGACGTCTCGCTTCCCTGCGCACCCATATCCTCATCTTCATCCTCGTCTGCCTCGGCGCCATCTCCGCGTGTCGCTTCCTCCGCGGCTTCGCGCTCGGCGCGCTCTCGCTCGGCCTGGGCTTCGGCGGCCTCGAGCTCGGCTGCGATCAGCGCGTCGTCCTCGGCGCGTAGATCGATTTCTTCGGCGTAATCGCCCGCCGTGGCTCCCTCCGCCAGCTCACCGTCGGACACCAGCTCGTTCTGGCGCTTGAACTGCTCGATTTCGCGGACGGTCACCTCGAGCTGGTGGGCGATCCAGGCATCGGTCCGACCCTGGCGTACCCAGGCACGGATCTGGTTGAGGTGGGGGCGCAGCGATTTGCGAGCCATGAACGGCCCGGGAGACTAGCGCATACATCCGCCGCTACGTGACACGGACGGGTCGGGGGCTTGGGCGCTTGTCCGGGTCCGCGTTGCGCGTAGACGGGGTCGGCGTTCCTGTAGCGCGCCGACTATGCTTGACCGACCTGTACCGCCGGTGCCATCTAAAAACAGTCGACAAGCAGGCGAAAGGGGTGCGCCATGCTGGTGCTGACACGTAAGTCCAATCAGAGCATCATGATCGGGGACGACATTGAGGTGTCGGTGCTGTCAGTCATGGGCGACAAGGTGCGCATCGGGATCCAGGCGCCGCAGGACATACCCGTGTTCCGCACCGAGATCTACGAGGAGATCCATCGCCAGGGCGAAGCCCCGCAAAGCACGCCCGCAACCGAGGCCGGGGCCGATGGCGCGGCTGCGGAGGGCGCTGTCGAGCAGGCCGGCGATCCAGCCGAGCCCGCCTCGAGCTCAGCCGAGCAGTAGGTAGAGGGTACGGAACATGACCACGGTGACGATCGCCGCGGTCAGGATCAGCGCCAGCACGAGCAGCGCGAACCGCACCGATCCGCGCTTGTGACGGCGCTGCACCTCGCGCTGGCGCGCCCGCTGCTCGGTGGCGCGGCGCAGCGATGCGCGGCGGTGGCGGTCAAGCGAGATCTCCTGCGCAAACGCCCGCTCGATCTCGGCCAGGCTCTGACGCATCCTCATCGTGGGACTCCCGTTCCGGGTAGCGCTCCGGCTCCAATCGCCGCTCTGGAGTCCATCACTCCTTGGGTGCCCATTGCCGCTTGGATTCCAATCGCCGCTTCCGAGCCCATCATCCTCCGACCGGCGCCCCGGTCTCGGCGCGCTCGTAGACGGAGATGAACCGCAGGTAGTTCTCGGCGATCTGGTGTGCCCCGACCATCCGTTCGATCTTGCCGTCCACGTACGCTTTGAGCGGGTCCCACCAGATCGAGCGCCCGATCGCGAACCCGACGAACCCGTCCACAGGGGCCGCTTCGGTCAGCCAGTGGTCGACCTTTGCGTCGTCCGCGCCACGACCGAGCACGACGCAGACTACGCCCTCGCGGTTCCCGCCCGAGCGTGCCTGGGCGACCAGCATCTCGCAATCGGCGCGGGCGTCGACACCCTCGATCTTCCACACGTCGACCTCGACCCCGGCGCCCTGGATCGCGGCGATCGCGCGACGCATCAGCTCCGGGCGCAGCTCTGAGTCATAGCGCTCTGAGTCGCCTCCGACGGACTCCAGCTGGGTATTGGTGGCGGGGACGAGCAGCTCGAACAGGAACTTGCGCTTGTGCGCGTGCAGCCAGTCGGACAGTCGCTTCAGCTTGGTCAGCTGCTCACGGTTGCCGTCAGCGTCGCCGTCGGGGTTGTAGCGGACCAGCACCTTGGTGAAGTCCGGGTCGAACTTCTCGATGTGCTCGCCAAAAGCGTCGCCGTACTGAAAGTCGAACATCTCCTGTCCCGAGCGCTCGGCCGGCATCGCCAGCTTCAGCCCCGCCGCGTGTGCCTCCTGCGGCACGGTCGAGCCGAACTGCTCGTCGACGAGCACTCCTGTCACGGCCGGGTTGGCGCCGGCGGCGACGGCCTGGGTGAGGCCCTCGAAGATGAGGTGCTTGGCGTCGGCGATCATCGCCGTCTGTTCGGCGTCGGGCTCGCCCTCGATACCGAAGAACTTCTTCTGGAACGACCCGCGATGGTCGAACGCAAGTATGTACAGCTTCTGGTCATAGCCTGGTCTCATGGCCTGAGTATTCCACGGGTGGGCATCGCGGGTGTCGCCGGGGGCGGCCAACTCGCTCCGTAGAATGGATCGCACGATGCCTTCCGGCCCCGACCTGTTCGTCGTGTGCAAGCAGTGCGGGTCGGAGGTCAGCCCGTACATCACCGAGTGCCCCTACTGCGGCGCCAGGCTGCGCCGGCGGGCGCCCAAGCTGCCGCGCATGAACAGCCGTGGGCGCAAGCTCTCACGCGGTCTCGGACGGCTGCGGCTGTCTGGCCGTACGCGCTCGCAGGCGGGCTCGGAGGCGGCCGCCTCGCTGCGCGGCACGGGTGCGCAGGAACGCGAGCGACCGTGGAGGCGGCGCGGGCGCGCCTATGAAGGGGGCGAGGGAGCGCCATATGCCACGATCGCCCTGGTCGCGACCGGTTGTGCCGGATGGGTGCTGGTGCGCGGCGGCTACCTCGGCGCGATCCACGTCCCGGGCCTCGGCTCGATCGCCGGCCAGTACGCGAGCTTCTTCAGGATCGCGATCGGCGGGCCGCTGAACGGAGACTGGTGGAAGCTGTTGAGCAGCCCGTTCGCGTATCTCGACGGGTGGTACGCGTTCGTCGCGCTGCTGGCGTGCGCGATCTTCGGCTGGCTGCTCGAGCGTCGCCATGGTCCCGTGCTCGTGCTGGCGGTGTTCTTCGGCGGCGCCGTCACTGGCGCGCTGGCGGCGCTCGCGGTCTACGCCGAACCGGTCGTCAGCGGCGCCAACGGGGGCGCGCTGGCGCTGCTCGGCGCGTGGTCTGTGCCCGACCTGCGGGCGGCTAGCCGGGGCCACTACTACGAGGGCGATCTGCTGGGCGTCGCGGCCATCGCCGCGGTGCTGCTGCTCACCCCCTACGCCCGTCCTGAGGCCAGCTGGCTGGCCGGTGTGGTCGGGCTGGCGGTCGGACTCGTGCTGGGCGCGGGCACGCTGCTGTTCGAGCCGGCGCAGGCGTGACCCCGGGTGTGATGCGGGCGTGGTGACCCCTGGGCGTGATCCGGGCGCGGCCCGGAGCGTAACCCGGGCGGGAGCGAGCGTCATATGATGGGGATCGATCCCTGACGTCCCCTGCGGGGCACGACCCCGACCTGCGATAGGAGCTGCCACGACGATGGACATCCGATTCTTGGGCCACGCGGCGTTTGAGCTGAGCGATGGCGAGCACACCGTGCTGATCGACCCGTTTCTTACTGGCAATCCCAAGGCGGCCGTGAGCGCCGATGAGCTGAGTCCACAGGCGATCCTGCTGAGCCACGGGCACGCCGATCACATCGGGGACACCGTTCCGATCGCCAAGCGCTCGGGCGCGCATGTGGTGGCGATCGTGGAGATCGCCAACGAGCTGTCCGCGGATGGGGTCGAGCAGGTCAGCGACCCTAACCTCGGCGGCACGGTCTCGGCTGCGTGGGGCTCGGTCAAGCTGGTGCCCGCCTGGCACACCTCGACCACGCCCAAAGGAACCGTCAACGTGCCGGCCGGCCTGATCGTCAGGATGGGCGGCAAGACCGTGTACCACCTCGGCGACACCGCCCTGTTCTCGGACATGCGCCTGATCGGCGAACGCGAGGGGCCGATCGACGTGGCGCTGATGTGCATCGGGGGCCACTACACGATGGACCGCCACGACGCCGTGCACGCGGCCAAGCTGATCGGCGCGCGCCAGGTGATCCCCTGCCACTACAACACGTTCCCGCCGATCGAGACCGACGCGCAGGCGTTTCAGTCGGAGGTGCTGGCGGCAGGCGCGGGCGAGGTCGTCGTGCTCGAGCCCGGGGAGACCCACTCGCTGTGAGACCGGGGGGCGCGCTCACATCGATCTGGGACCATCGCGGGTGGGGATGGCCATGGCGCTGACCAACGCGGTCGTGCTGATCGAGGCCGAGCGCGACGCGCTTTCGACGCTGGGCGGCGCGCTCGCGGACATCGAGGGCGTCGCCGAGGCGTATTCGGTCACGGGCGAGTGGGATTTCGTGGCGATCGTGCGCGTGCCCGACCATGAGCAGCTGGCGGATGTCGTGACCGGTCAGATCGGCACACTGCCGGGCGTGACTCGCACTCAGACGATGGTCGCGTTCGCGGCCTACTCGCGCCACGATCTCGAGGCGCTGTTCTCGTTGGGCGAGTAGCCCGGGCGTTTGAACGTCCGGGCCCCCGAGGCGATGCCCGCGATTCCGCTGAAGCCCGAGTACGGCCCCACGCTCGGCCGGCTGCTCGCCCCCAGCTGGCGCCGCGCCCCGCGTGCGGTGCAGGCGCTCGTGATCGCCGCGTGCGTGGGCGTGCTGGCGCTGGCGATCGGCGCCGGGCTGACGCTCGAGAACGCCCACTACTCGCACGGCGGGCCGGTAGCGTTTCGATTCAGCTACCGCGGCCTGTACAGCGTGACCCCCGCGCCCGGCCAGTACGTGCAGGTGCGCAGCCCCGCGAGCGGTCCGCTGCGCAACTCGTTCGCGGTCGGGCCGTTGCGGCTACCGCCTTACGCGGGCGGGCTGAGCGGCGAGCTGCCGGTGTATGCGACCACCTACATCAACGGCCTGCGCCGCCGTTACGGCGAAGGGTTCGAACTGCGCGACGAGGGCAAGACGCGCGTGAATACGGTCCCCGCCTACGACATCGCCTACATCGCGCGGATTGACGGGCGCCGCGTGTACGGGCGCGACGTGCTGCTGCTGCCCGAACGTGCGGGCGTGCGCGAAGGCGTGCACATCGCGATGCTCACCGCCCAAGGCGCCGATCCCGGGGTCACCTCGCCGCTGCTTGTCGGCACCACCGGCGTGCTCGAACGGCCGCTGGAGACGTTCACGTTCGGGTCGGGCGGGCTGCTGGGCGCCTTGGGCGGGGGTTAGGCCGCGCGAGCCGAACCGGGCACTGCGCGTGTGGCACGCCTCATACCGACCTTGCGCTGGGGTGCAGCTCTGTGACATGCGCGACTAAAGCCGCCCGGTCGCCACAGGTGACCCGTCGCGACGTCAGTTCTGAGGCGCGGCCGATGGCCCGGACGCAGCAGGCGCCGGATCGTCCTGAGCGCTGGCGCCCGTTTCTGCCTGTTCGGTTGGCTGAGCGGTGGGTGAGTTCGTTTCCGGCGGGGCCGTCGGAGCGGTCGAGGTGGCTTCCGCCGGGGTGGCGCCGGTCGGTTCAGCGGTGGTTTCGACCGGGGGTGAGGGCGTGCCGCCCGTCGCTTCGACTGGGGCCGGTGCGGCTACGGGCACGGTGGCGGTGGCGGTCGAGACGGCGGCTCCGGCGGGCGGGGTGGAGGTGGCCGAGCTCGGCAGCGGTGTCGTGTCGGTCGTGACCTCGGTTACCTGCGGGGAGGGGGGAGTCGGCTGAGGCTGGGCGGTTACGGACTTGCTGACCGGTGTTGGGACCGCGAGCGTAGTAGCAGCCGATTGATGGCTGTCGGTTAGCGCTTTATGCGCCAGGCCCGTTGCCTTCCCGCCTTGGGGGTCGTGATCGCCTTGGCCACCCACTCGCAGATCACCTCCGCCGGCGCCGCGGCCTCCGCCCCCATAGCTGACGGACTGCACCGTGGCGTGTGCAACGATCGGTTCGGCCCGATGGCTCACCGAGGCGTAGGCGCTGGTTGAGCCAGAACGATGGTGGTGGATCGGCGCCGTGTGCTCGGCGGCGACCGCACCCGCGGTGACTATGGCTGCGGCTGCCAGCCCAGCGGCGGCCTTGGTCGCCACGGCGCTCGCGCCCGCTGTGAGCAGGCCACTCGAGATGCTCGCTCCTCCTCCGGCGGCGGCTCCCGCGCCGGCCGCGGCGCTGGCGCCGGCTCCACCGGCGGCGCCGGCCCCGCTCGCGGCCCCTGCTCCGGCCGTTGCGCTTGCGCCGACATGTCCGGCCGAGGCGGTCGAGCCGAGCTTGGTGAGCAGCAGCTTCTTGGCCAAGAGCAGCGGCCCGACGGGGAAGATCGCGGCCAGCGCGTGGTTGTTGGTCTTCAGCTGGCGCTTGAAGGAGCGGCAGCGCTCGCAGCTGCGCACGTGCCGGCGGGCGGGCGCCTCGAGCTTGCTCAGCCCCTCGGCGGATTCGCCGAGCGCCAGCCGGACTTCGTCGCAGCTGAGCTGGCGGGCCTCGGCGGCCTCGGCGAGCGAGATGCGCGCGCGCACGAGCAGCGACTTGACCGATGGCACGGTCGTCTCCATCGCGTCGGCGATCTGTTCGTAAGAGAGCGCGTCGATCTCGCGCAGCAAGAGGGCGGTGCGCTGGGTCTCGGGCAGGTCCTTGACGTCGCCGAGCAGCTGGCGGAAGCTCTCGCGCCGCAGGACACGCTCGCCGGTGGACTGGCCGTGATCGGCGAAGTGGACGTCCATCGAGTCCACCCCGATGGCGGTCGCGCGGCGCAGGTGGTTGAGCGAGCGGTTGCGCGCGATGCGGTACAGCCACGGGCGCACATTGATCTCACGCTCGTCGGCGAGCACCGCGTTGAACGCCGCCGTGAACACCTCCTGCAGGACGTCCTCGGCGTCCTCGCGCGATGAGAGCATGTGCCGACAGAAGGCCAAGAGGCGCGACTGGTAGCGCGAGAAGAGGACCTCGAAAGCGGCGTGCTGGCCACGGCGGGTAAGCGCGATCAGCCGCTCGTCGGATTGCAGCCTCAGCAGCGGGGACGGTCCTCGCAGCGCCAGCGTACTCTCGGGGGTTAGAGCTGAAGCCTCCACGATGACTCCTAGTGTTGCGCTTGCCAGTGGCTATCAGTGTTGCGCTTGTTTCTAAATACCCCGTAAGGTGGTGTTAGTTGCGGTCTGGGCGCCGGTTGAGGGCTCGATGGCGCTCGCGGACCTCGACGAACGGTGGCGGACCTCGACGAACGGTGGACCCGGGTGGCGGAATGGCATACGCAGTCGACTTAAAATCGACGGCCCGACAGGGCATGTGGGTTCGAATCCCACCCCGGGTATGGCTGAGCAGATAGAGTCGCGCGGCGATGGCCAGCGAACCCGAGCCCAACGATGAGGACGGCGGGCAGGCGAGCGCGTTCCATGGGGGGCGGCTGGTCGCCCGGAGGCTGAAGGCGCATGGGGTCAGCCGGTTGTTCACGCTGTCGGGTGGGCATCTGTTTTCGATCTATGACGGGTGCCGCTCCGAGGGGATCGAGATCATCGATGTCAGGCACGAGTCGACCGCCGCGTTTGCGGCCGAGGGCTGGGCGAAGGTCACGCGCGAGCCGGGGGTGTGCGCGCTGACGGCGGGGCCGGGAGTGACCAACGGGATGAGCGCGATGGGCTCGGCGCAGGCCAACCACTCGCCGATGGTCGTGCTGGGCGGGCGCGCGCCGGCCGGGCGCTGGGGGATGGGCTCGCTGCAGGAGATCGATCACGTGCCGTTCGTGCGGCCGCTGAGCAAGATGGCGGTCACGCCGGAGAGCGCCGCGGAGATCCCGGGGTTGGTGGACGAGGCGTTCGCCACGGCGATGGCGCCGCATGGGGGGCCGGCGTTTGTGGACTTCCCGCTCGACTACGTGTTCATGGAGGCCGCCGAGCCGGAGGGCCTGGCGGGAGGTCTCCCTCCTGCACCCGCCGCCCGGGCCGACGGGGCGGCGATCGAACGCGCGGCGGAGCTGCTGCGCGAGGCCGAGCGCCCGGTCGTGATGGCGGGGACGGACCTGTACTGGGGGCACGGGGAGCAGGCGCTGGTCGAGCTGATCGAGGCGTTGGGGATACCGGTCTTCGTGAACGGGCTCGCCCGCGGGTGCGTGCCGGCCGATCACGAGCTGTTCTACTCGCGCGCGCGAGCGCACGCGTTGCAGGGCGCCGATGTGGCGCTGGTGGTCGGGGTGCCGATGGACTTCAGGCTCGGGTTTGGTGGCTCGTTCGGCGATGAGACGGAGATCGTGGCGATCGACGTGGCCGAGCCCGAGCGTCCCCATCCACGGCCGGTCGCTGCCGAGCTGTATGGCGCGCTGGGGGCCACGCTCGAGGATCTGCGCGTTGCGACCTTGGCTGGCGCCGGGGGCAGGGGCTCCGGCGGCAGGGGCGCCGGCGGGGCGGGCGGGGACACCGCAGGCAGGGATGCCGCGGGCAGGGCTGACGCCGGGAGGTATGCGTTGCACACAGAGGCTTGGCTGGCAAAGCTGCGTGCGGTCGAGAACGAGCGCCGCGAGGCCGAGCGCGTGGAACTGGCGGACGACCGGGCGCCGCTGCATCCGATGCGGGTGTATGCCGAGTTGGCACGGGTTCTGGACCGCGACGCGATCGTGATCGGGGACGGCGGGGATTTCGTGTCGTACGCCGGACGGGTGGTCGACTCATACCAGCCCGGGTGCTGGCTGGATCCGGGGCCGTTTGGGTGCCTGGGCGCCGGGCCCGGGTATGCGCTCGCGGCCAAGCTCGCCCGTCCGGACCGCCAGGTCGTGCTGCTGCTGGGCGATGGCGCGTTCGGGTTCGCCGGCATGGAGTTTGACACGCTTGCGCGTCACGGCGTGAATGTCGTGGGGGTGATGGGGAACAACGGGATCTGGGCGCTCGAGAAGCATCCGATGGAGTTTTTGTACGGGTATTCGGTTGCGGCGGAGTTGCGCCCGGCGACGAGGTATGACGAGCTGGTGCGTGCGTTGGGCGGGCACGGCGAGCTGGTTGAGCGCCCGCAGGACGTGGTCGGGGCGCTCGAGCGGGCGCTTGCGGCGGACGGACCGGCGCTCGTAAATGTGCTGACCGATCCGACGGTCGTGTACCCGCGCAAGTCCAACCTCGCCTGAGTCGGGACGCCTCGTCTGATGGCCGTCATGAGGAAGCCGCCTGGGCAGGCGGCTTCCTCGCGACCCCGAGGGACAGGCAGGGGTATGTGCCTCGGGGCTGACCCGAACAGCAGGACATCGAGCTGGGCTCGGTGATGCGTCCGGGATATGGACCAGCGGGAGACGTGCGCCAGCACACGACTCCGCCGCGACGGAGAGTATCACATTTCAGAACAAATGTATTTTGCTCGAATCTGCTTTGGTTCAGTCCTAACATTTCGTAACAATCGAGAGTTCGACAGGGCTTAGCCCGAAGAATCGTTGCCCCGAGCGGACAGGCGCTGCTCGGCGGCGAGCATGAGGGCGCCGCCGTGGAGGATGTCGTGCTCGGAGACCTCGACCTCGTCCAGGTCGAAAGCGCGCATCGCCTCCGACAGGAGAATCAAACCCGCGACGATCGTGGGCGCACGGTCGGGGTGCAATCCGACGACCGAGCGACGCTGGGTTTCGGTCATGTCGGCCAGGCGCGCGAGCAGCATCTCGACCGAGGCCAAGAGCAGTGTGTAGCCGTGTATGCGCGCGGGATCGTAGGGGTCGAGCTCCTGATCGATCGCCGCCGCCGAGGTCGCGGTGCCGGCCACCGCGATGCCGCGCCTGACGGCGGTCCGCTCGGAGGGGGGCAGCCCGTCCCGGAAAGTCGCCCGCACGTCGTCGGCCAGCTCGCGCAGCTCCGCGCCGTCGGGGGGATCGGTGTGGATGTGGCGCTCGCTCATGCGCACGACGCCGGCGGGCAGCGAGACGTGGAAGCCGGCCCGGGAGCCGGTCCCGACGATGAACTCGGTCGAGCCCCCGCCGATGTCGATGACGACCGTCGGCTGAGTCGTAAGCCCGGGCTGCCCGGACATCGCGCCGAGGAAGGTCATGCGCGCCTCGTCGTCCCCGGAGAGGATGCGTGCATCGAAATGGAATCGCGAGCGGACGGACTCGGCGAAGGACCGGCCGTTGCGAGCGTCGCGCACCGCCGAGGTCATGACCGCGAGGTTGGGCAAAGAGGCGTCGTCGCTCGGGAGGTGCGCGTCGATCTCACGGCGAAAGTCGGCCAGCGCGGCGTAGACGCGCTCGCGGCCCTCGGGCGAGAGCTCACCCCCAGCGTCAACGCCCGCACCCAGGCGGGTCACGACCGAGCGGCGTACGAGTTCGGCGATGGCGCCGTCGGGCGAGACCTCGGCGATCAAGAGGCGAGTGGAGTTGGTGCCGATGTCGAGTACCGCGACGCGCATGTCGAGGCGGATGCTAGTCGGCCGGCGCCGGTAGGATCACGAGACGATCGGAGCCGCGGACCTGAGATGAGCGCGTGCCGCAATGGCAATCGGGGGGAGGCGCAGGCATGAGCGTCCTCGGCTGGTGTCTGGTCCTAGCGGGCGTAGGCGTGGTCGCGTGGTGGACGTTCGCCCGCGGCAGGTACGTGCGGGCGCTGGAGGCGTGCTCGGTCGGCCTGCTGGTGCTGGCCGGTGTGACTATGGCGGTGCAAGAAGGGCAGTGGCAGCTCGTGCCGTGGGCGGCGCTCGGCCCGGTCGCAGTGGTGCTCGTGTTGCTGCGCCGTCGTCGTGATCGCCGCGGGTCGGGCCCTGGGGGCTCAGAAGGTCTGGGGGAGCCAGAGGGTCCGGGGGGTGCGGGGGGTGCGGCCCCGGGTCGAGCCCCAGATCCAGGGCCGAGCTCGCGTCGCTGGTGGTGGGTGAGCGCCGAAAGGGGGGTGCCGCTGGTCGTGGTGCTGGTGGGAGCGTGGGCGATGCTGTGGGCGTTTGTGCCGAAGCTGCCAGCGCCGTCCGGGCCGTATCGGGTCGGCACCGAAGTGTGGCACTGGACCGATAAGGGGCGTCATCAGCCGTGGGGGCGGCACACGTCCGAATACCGGCAGGTGGTCGCTCAGGCGTGGTATCCGACCGAGGTCGCGCACGGGCGGGAAGCGCCGTATTTCGAAGACCCGGGCGAACTGCCGGGGATGGGCGGGCTGCCGGCGTACGTGTTCTCGGGCTCGCTGCGAGAGACCGCGACGCACGGCGTGGTGGGGGCGCCGGTGAGCGCGGCGAAGAGGGAGTGGCCGGTGATTGTGTTCTCGCCGGGATTGGAACTGCCCCGCGAAATCTATACGGCGCTGTGCACGCAGATGGCCAGCCGCGGGTACGTGGTGGTCGCGCTCAGCTCTCCGTATGAGTCGGCGGTGACCGAGCTGGCCGATGGCGAAGTCGTGGAAAGCGAATTCCCGTCGAATCCGTCTGAAAAGGAGTTGTACGAACTGGTCAAGACAAGGGCGGCCGACGCAGGGTTCGTCGTCGACCAGCTGGATCGGCTGGGCACGATCGACCCGCACTCACCGCTGGTCGGCCGGCTCGACATGGTGCACGTGGGGATCGTCGGGCATTCCCTCGGCGGCGCCTCGGCGATCCAGGCAGCGTATGAAGAGCCCAGTCAGTTCCAAGTGGCCATCAATCTCGACGGGACGCTGTGGGGCGGCCAACCGAGTGAGAAGCTGAGCCGTCCCGTGCTGTGGATCGCCTCGACCGAAAGATCGAGCGCCGAAGAAGACCACGATCGCGAACAGCTGCTGTCGGGGTTGCAGGCGGGTGGAGCGCTCGTGCAGATCACGCACAGCATGCACCTGAGCTTCACCGACGAGCCCAGCTACCTGGCCTCGCTCGGGCTGGCGATATGGGGCAGGCAGGGCCGCATGGGCAGACGGTCGGCGGCGACGATGTCGAGGCTGACAGCCGAACTCGTGACGGCGTTCGCCGGGCCACAGCTGGGGGTACGCGGCGGGCCGACGCTGAGCGAAGTGGTGCACAAAGACGAAGCGGCTGAGCTGAAGCGGCAGGTCGTGCCGGCGGGGTAGGCACAGGTCGTTCGTCGGCGGGCTGGTTCAGGTCTTTCGCCGGTGGGTCGGTTCGGGTCTTTCGCCGGCGCCGGATGTCTGCTAAAACAAAGGTGCGACGCGGGGTGGAGCAGTCTGGTAGCTCGTCGGGCTCATAACCCGAAGGTCGCGGGTTCGAATCCCGCCCCCGCTATAGGAAAAGCCTCGCTCAGGCGGGGTTTTTCGTGGTCGAGCCTTCTTCCGGCCATCGCCGTGCGTACCAATGTGTTGCGGCGCGTGCGCGGATCACTGCCACGTCGCGTCAATCGAGCGCTCGTGATGTGTGCCGGCCAAGTCAGGCATCGATAGGGCATCACTCGGGGTCTGTGCCGCGCTCGCTCCAGTGCTTGACGAACGTGGCCTTGGCGTCGGTGTACGCCTCGCGGTCGTTCCGGTGGCGCTCGGCGAGTGTGCGCTTCAGCGCCTCGTACTTGGCCGCGAAAGCAGGGTCTGCGCGCAGGCGGTCGCAGAAGCGCAGGCGCCGGTCGAGCTCTTGGCGATCGTCGACGAGGTGCAGGTGGTGGGTACGGTGTGCAGTGTGCGGGTAGCACAGGAATCGCCGGTGGGTGAGCGTCGCGTTGAAAGCCTCGGGCCACTGGTAGCCCGCCTCGGCAACGAGTACAGCGATCGGTGCGTCGAGATCGGGGACGAGCGCGATCATGTCGACAACAGGCTTGGCGGCGAGACCTGGGACGGCGGTCGAGCCGAAGTGGTGGATCTCCGCTCCCATGAGCAGCGGCGCGAGTCGGGTGCGCTCGGCCTCGAAGGCGGCGGGCCACGCGGTGTCATAGGCGACGATCTCTACTGGAGCGTCACGGCCACCGGCCCGCGCGAGATCTTCGGCTGCTGCGGTGCGAGGATCGAGGGGCGTCATCTCCTCGGTAGCCGACCAGCCAGGACTCGACGTGTACCTGTGCAATCGCCTCAGCATCACCCACACTGGCCCCGGTCGGATCGTCGTGTCAGTAGGCACCAGCCCAGGATATGACTGTCCGCCTTGAGATTCCCATCGTGGTCTTGCGGCGTCCGGGATCGCCATCTGGTTGACTCGCGGGGGTGAGGCAGCCCGACTCGCCCGAGCTTCCACAGCAACCGCAGGAGCCGGACCTCGCGGAGCCCCTCATTGAGGAAGCGCGCCTCTCCGGGGTCTCGCTGGCCAGCGAGCGGCGGCCTGGCATATCCATCGTCGATTGCCTGTTGCACGACTGCGACATGGCGAACCTCGACGCAAGGGGGGCCAGCTGGCGTCGCGTCGGACTGACGGGCGGGCGCATGACCGGATGCAATCTCAGCGAAGCCACACTCGTGGACGTGAGCATCGAGAACTGCCGCTCAGACCTCGTGGCCTTGGCGGCAAGTCGGCTCGAACGCGTGCGGTTCACGTCGTGCAACCTCTCCCAGGCGGATCTCCAGGAGGCGCGGCTCAGGAGCGTGGCGTTCGAGGATTGCGACCTACGCGAAGCGGACCTCAGCAGGGCGCGCTTCGACGACGTCGAGCTCCGCGGCTGCCAGCTCGAAGGCATCCGTGGGGCGGAGAAGATGGACGGCATCGGGATGCCCTGGACCGACGTGGTCGCCAACGCCGGTCTGTTCGCGGCGGCGTGTGGTGTGAAGGTGCTTGAGTAGCGGGCCGACTGCGCGATGCCCTTCAGCTCACTTGGTGGTCCTGGCTCGCCGGGGTGGAGGTCCAGTTGCCACCACTGGACGTCGTGCCAGGCGCCGGCCTTCCAGCCGATGCGCCGGTAGGTTCCGACGGGGAGGAATCCCATAGCGCGGTGCAGGCCGTTGCTCGCCTCGTTCGGCGTCACTGCCGCGGGTGTCTCGGCGGGCATCGACATGGCGCTGACACTCGCCGGGCGGATCGCCGGAGAGCAGGCTGCGCAAGCGATCCAACTGGCGATCGAGTACGACCCACAGCCCCCTTTTGGCTCGGGCTCGCCGGCCAAGGCCTCCCCCGAGATCACCGAGCTGGTGCGACGCGCAGCAGCCAAGCTCGCGTAGCTGGCACACACGGCGGATGTCGAGACCATCGAAATAATAGCGTAGACAAGCCTAATTGCAAAAAGGTATTGTAGCCGCTATAAATAAGGTATGCCCGATCTGGTCTCCGTCGCTGCCGCCGCCAATGAGCTGAGCGTGCATCCGTCGCGGGTGCGGGCGCTGATCGCGTCCGGCGGCCTGGTGGCAGAGAAGGTGGGGGGTGTCTGGCTGGTCGATCGTGCGAGCGTCGCCGGCCGCGGTCGTGAGCATGTCGCGGCCGGCCGTCCGTTGTCGCCGGGCAACGCCTGGGCGTTGCTGTTCGCGGCATCCGGCGAGGAATTGCCACCAGAGCTTGACTCCTCGGCGCGCTGGCGGGTTCGCCATGCGCTCGAGGTCTACGGCCTGGATGGCTTGCGGCCGCGCCTTGTGCGACGCGCTGAGCCATCTTCGTATTGGGCGCTGGCGGGCGAGTTGCGAGCGTTGCGGGATCGCGTCGAGCTTGTGCTCAGCGGCCCGTCGGCGGCCGCTGCTTACGATCTCGGTCTCGCTGGCTCGGAGGCCATCGACGCCTACCTGCCAGCGCGCCTGCTCGCGCAACTGCAACGCGAGCACGCCCTGGAGCGCATGTCCGGCCCCGAGGCAAACGTCGTCCTGCGCGCGGTTGCAGACGATGCCTGGTCTCTGCACGGCCGGCGATTCGCTCCCCTTGCGGCGGTCGCCGTCGATCTCTGCTCATACGCCGATCCACGAGCGGCGCGCGTCGGCGCTGAGACGATCGCCGGCATCGACCGCGACATGAGGGCCGCGTGATGGCGCCGCATGCCGAGCATGAAGTGGCTGTCGCGTCGATCCGCATCGAGCTGGTCGACCCCGATGCGATGGAGCTGTGGCGGACCGTGGCAAAGGTGGCCACGGCTTTTGGCGAAGACAGGCGCTGGTGTCTGGTCGGGGGCCTCATGGTCGCTCTGTTCGCCATCGAGGCGCAACAGACCCAGCGGGTGACGACGGACATCGACATTCTCGCGGACGCGCGAGCGCGTCCGAGCGGGACGACCTGGGCCACCGGACGCCTCAAAGCGCTCGGTGCGAGCCTTCGTGATCCCGCCCGACAGCCGGAGTTGGAGCGCGGTTTTCGCTTCGACTTCAATGGTCAGATCGTCGATGTGCTCGCGCCCGACGGCCTCGGTCCCTCCGGCGCGACCACGACGGGCAAGCTCAAGACGATCCAGATTCCCGGAGGGACGCAGGCCCTCAACCGCACCGAGCTTGTCAAGATCGTCGTCGACGAGGTCGCCATGACGCTCTGGCGACCGAAGCTCATCGCAGCCATCCTGCTCAAGGCGCGAGCACTGCGCGTCCACTCGCGCCCACAGGACCAGCGTCACGACCTCATCACTCTCCTGAGCCTCCTCGACGATCCCCGCGCCGCGCGCGCAGAGATCACCAGCAAGGAGCGCGGATGGTTGCGGTCGATCTCAGGCAGGCTCTCGATCGACGATTCCGCCCTCCGCGAGAGCTTCGAGGCAACCCGCCTGCGCGCGGCCCGTGCGGCCTATCGCGTGCTGACGGCGTGAGTCGCAAACCGAGCCGTCAATGCCTCACCAATCTTGTTTCGTACCAATTTTCGTACCAATCTGAGCAAAACTGGGGGCATCTGAGCCACCCTGATTTGGCTCTAGCAAGCCAAATTTATCTGAGCGCAGCTATATCGATCGAACTCATAACCCGAAGGTCGCGGGTTCGAATCCCGCCCCCGCTATGACTCACGAGCGCGGCAAGCATAGTCCGGCATGTGCGATGGTGCGACCATGACGACCGGCACATCCGACGACGCGGACGAGCAGGACTGGAGGTTGGAGGCCGAGCTGCTCGACGTGGTCGACACCAGGCACTCGCTGCACGGTCTCGTCAGCCGCTTTCGGGGGCCGAACGTCGCAGAGGAGGCACAGGCGAGCGTTCCCCATGACGTGGTGGTCACGCACGATGGGAAGCTGCTGTTCGCCTACGCCGCCGATGAGGCGACGATCAAGGCTGCGCGAGACGCGATCGAATACGTGCTGCGCCACGATGAGATCGGCGCGAGGATCTGCTTGAGTCACTGGGACGACGAGCTCGATGACTGGCGTCAAACCGATCCGCCGCCAACCGCAGAACAGCAGCGGACGGACGACGCCGACAGGCGTGACGCGGAGACGATCGAAACACGCACGTTGATCGCCAGTGTGGGTAAGGAGATTCGTGCTGAATTCGAGCAGTCGATGCTGAACTCGGCGGTCGAGCTGGGCATCGAATGCAAGATCCTCGAGCACCCCCACCTGCTCACGACACAGGTCGGTTTCACCGTCACCGGATCGAAACGCAAGGTCGAAGAGTTCGCGCAGGGAGTCACCGCCGAGGAGCGGGCGACCTTCCGCACCGACAGCGCGGTCATGATGAGTCCCCTGTAGATCGTGCAGAGCGAGGCGTGGCGTCAAGCGCCTTGGCAGCGCTCATAATCGCCAGCGGGACCGCGAGGCCGGCCGAGCGGCTCACGGTGACAATGCGCCGGTCCGGTTGAATCGCGGGACGTATCGCGCCGGCGCGCGCGCCGAGCAGCTGCGTCACAAGTCCACTCTGCAGGCCGATCCGATCGATGTCATCCACGGTCCTCGCTCAGTCCGCGTACGCGGACTGATCTGGGAAGCTGGCTCCTGTGGTCCTGGCATAATGCGCCCACGATGCGCCGAACCGCCGTCCTCTTGCTGCTGTCAGCCTGTGGCCTCTTGACAGCATGTGGCAGCAGCGCCCATTCCGCGGCGACCAGCGGGCGGGTCTCGGCCACCACGAGCGCGGACATCACGGCGGCCGCCGACGCATCCAGCAAAGCGCCGGCTGTGCACGCCGACGCGAGCAGCTCGCCTACCAAGGCGCAGGCGCTCGGGTTTGCACGCGCGGTGAACCTGCGTCTCGCCGATGTTCCCGGCTTCAAGGTCGTCTCAGAACACGAACACGAAACGGCGGCGGAAAAGCGGCTCGAACACGCGATGCTGCGGTGTGTCGGCGTTGGAGCCCTCGGATCGGGACACGGGCTGGCCGAAGTGAGCTCCCCGAGCTTTGAACGCGAAACCAATGCGATGGACGAGAGCGTGCAGTCGGAAGTCAGCGTGGCGCGGACCTCTCAACAGGCGACCAAGGAATTGGCGGTCATCCGCAGCAATCACGCCCGTACATGCGTCTCGCACTACTCCGATCTGCTCCTCAAAAGCCAGAAATACCATGGCGCCACCGTCAGCCCGGTGTCGATCGCTCAGGGTACCCCGCCGGCTGCTGGCGCGACGGGCAGCTTCGGGTGGCGAATCACCACATCGATCACCTACCACAAAGTGACGATCCCGCTCTCGATGGACATTCTTGGCTTCGTGTACGGCCCAGCCGAGGTGTCGCTGTTCACGTCCGGAGTCCCGCAGCCGTTTCCGGCGGCCACCGAGGAACACCTGTTCTCGCTGCTGCTCTCGCGGGCAAAGACGTATGGGCTGTGAGGTTGGAGGTATCGGGCGGTAGGGATATGACGAGGCTTGATCATCAGCTCATCCACGCTGCGCTGACGATTCGCAACACTGCGGGCCGCAAGGGCCTCGGCAGCTGTGACCCACCCAGCGCATCGGATAGGGTTCAGCTCGGTGATCCGGGCGCCTATGGAACGTGGACGATACCGCTGGGTCCTCGCGTGGGCTGTGTTGCTCCTGTTCGCCTGGTTGTTCGTCGCACCGGGCCATGCCCAGGCGCCGACCATGACTTCTGTGTGCCCGCCTTCTGCCGTGTCGACTCCCCCAGCAAGTCCTTCGCCGAGCACGTCGTCCTCGGCCGGTCTCGGTCAGCCCGCGCCGGAACAGATCGTCGCGTGCGTCGGCGCGCAGTCGATCACCGGGGCGACGTTTGAGCATTGGGCCAACATCGCTCGCAGATCGGAAGATTCCTCCAAGCGTCATCGGTCGAACGCCGGGGAAGTGCTGAAGGAGACGATGGGGTACCTGATCTCCTCCGACTGGGTGATCGGCGAAGCGCAAGACAGGCACGTGGACGTCTCCCCAACCGAAGCGCAACACGCGTTCGATCGCATCCGTGCGCAGCAGTTTCACAAGCACCGGGAATTCGAGAAGTTTCTGAAGCAGTCCGGGGAGACTGTCGCGGACCTGCTGTTCCGTGTCCGGCTGAACCTCCTGTCGGAGCGCATCCAGAAGCGTGTCCTCGCCGGCCACCACAGCGCCCGCGGCAAGCAGCGCGCCCTCGAACGCTTCGTCCACGGCTTCCGACTAAAGTGGGAAGCCCAGACGTACTGCGAACCAGGTTATGCCGTCCAGGATTGCGGCCACGTGCAGGCGTCGTTGTAGTTCGGCGCGCATTCGAAGGACGGACGCGGTCGATAAGGTCGTAAGGGCGAATTGAGCTCTGAGGAGATTGATCGTCTCAGCCTTACGTAGCCCGTGCGGGCTGTGATATGACGCGATCCATGCGCCTGCGGTCAACCTCGGTGTGTACGCCCGCGGGCGAGGAGTGGCTGATCGGGCGCAGGTGGGTCACGCGTGAGCGCCCGCATTGGCGGCGAGTGCCTGCGGGCAAGGCCGCGACTGAAGTGCTGTCTGTGCCCGACATCGGAGGCCCTGACGATCTCGCGGTCACCCTCGCCATCATCGTCGGTGCGGTGGTATTCGCGGTGATCGTCATCCCGCTGCTGTTGTTCGGGATTAAGCTGATCCTGCTGGGGGCTGGTGATCGCTGCGGGTATCGTCGGGCGCGGACTGCTTGGCCGTCCGTGGATCGTCAGGCCAGACGTACGGGCGAGACGGCTGCGGCGTTCAGCTAGAGGGTGAGCGGTTGGCGCCATTCGGCGCGGTTGATCGACGAAGTCACAGCGGCCCTGTTCGCGGGACTCGATCCTTCGCCGGGGGCGGCACAAGCATCTCTCGCGCCGGGGAACGCCAGCTCGTGACTGTGGTCCTACGACGCCTCGAGGCGCCTTGCATCGCTTGGGCGAGCTCGTCCCACGCCTGCCGCACCGGTGACGGCTATCCTCACTCGGGGGCGACAAAGATAGATGCCCTGCTTGGTCGAGTCGATTACTCTCCGCAACGCTGACGTACCTACGAGAAGGAAGGAGCTCTGTCAATTCGTTGGCTCAGACGCAACTCGCTGACGCTGTGGCCGACCGCGCCAAGATCGCCCGGGAAGAGACCAAGCATGTCCTGACACCTTCGAAGACTTTGTGCTCGAAGCGATCGCTGGCACGCAAAGGGTAAAGATCGTGGGCCGATTTGACGATCTGTCGGACTACGACTTCGAGTTGCTGGTAGGCGATCTGCTGAGCGCGGAGCTGGGCCGTAGCTTCGAAACGTTCCCTCGCGGTCCAGACGGCGGCGTTGATTTGCGCGCCCGCATGCGCAACGGCGTGCATTATGTCCAATGCAAGCATTATGCCAAGAGCGATTTCTCAAAGTTGAAGCGGGCCGCGAAGCGAGAGCGGCGCGGGTTGGTACAGCGACAGTCAAAACCACGACGATATACGTTCGTTACATCGCGGCCGCTCACCGCCGCTAACAAGGATGATCTGGTCGAAGTCCTTACTCCGTTCGTCCGGCGATCCGATGACATTCTGGGCGCAGACGACCTAACCAACCTACTGCGCAAGCATCCACAGGTTGAACGCGCGCATGTAAAGCTGTGGTTGCGTGGGGTCGGGGTGCTCGATCGCAT
This sequence comes from uncultured Solirubrobacterales bacterium, assembly GCA_963702185.1. GTDB lineage: Bacteria > Actinomycetota > Thermoleophilia > Solirubrobacterales > Solirubrobacteraceae > Palsa-744. The sequence continues at coordinate 1,009,416 of OY969723.1, read as the reverse complement.
CGTAAACGCCGATGTGCATGCCAGGAGCGAAGCGCTCATCGCCGATATTTGCATAGCGCTGCCACGTTACGTTCAGACCGACAGCTTTGCAGAAGCCCATGCGCTTTTGGAGGAGCACAACGTGGTCATCGTCGCCGGTCCTCCTGGTGTGGGCAAGACGACGCTCGCTCGGCTCTTGCTGCTTGACTCGATTCAGGCTGGATATACGCCATATGGAGTGCAGTCCGACGTGTCTGAGGCGTGGCGCCTATACCGGGACGACGAGCTGCAGGTCTTTTTCTTTGACGATTTTCTTGGTCGCACGGCGCTCTTCGATAGTGGCGAAAGCGACCCGCGCGACCTTGCCGGCTTTATTCGTCAGGTTAATCGAAGCGAGACTACACGCCTCGTGCTGGCGACGCGCGAGTATGTGCTGCAACAGGCAAAGCTCCAAGTCGAGGAGCTTAAGTGGCAACAGCTGGAGGCTGACAAGTACGCGCTCACTCTGGAGCGCTACAGTCGGTTTGACCGGGCGCGGATTTTTTATAATCATATCTACTTTTCTCCAGAGGTCGATGAGACCGCGATCAAAGATCTCTTGCTCGAGCGTGCGTATATGGATGTGATCAACCACCAAGCGTACAGCCCGCGGTTGATAGAGTGGATGACGGGGCTCGGGGGACATACATTGACACAGGAGGAGCGCGGTGGGTATGCCGCGTTCTGCACGGCGGTCCTCGACGATCCGCAAAACCTCTGGCTTCACGCCTACAGTCGCGGCCTGGGTGCCACCGAGCGCTGTCTTTTGCTCCAACTCCTCGGCCTACCGGTCAGCGTCTCACTCAGCGATCTCGAACGGGCTTACCGATCGGCTGCCGAGCACCGTAGCCTCCCGGCTGGTAAAGCTGCGTTCGAGGCGGCGATCAAGGTGCTCCAGGACTCGTTCATCTCGATCGTCGACCGAGGAAAAGAGCATGTATATGTCTCGGTGCTCAACCCATCTCTCATTGATTTCCTGAGCGCCCAATTGCTCGACGAACCAGCGGAAGTCGATGTTGCGCTCACGGGTAGCTGGTTCTTTGAGCAGGTTGAGTTCTTACACAATCTGTCCGTGAAAGCAGAGCTGCCCGTCGCGAGATGGGCGGAGGCGTTTGCTGCTGCGGTAGCCAGAACATTCGAGCGGCCAGACGTGAACGCTAGTGATAGAGGCAATGGCCCCGTCTGGTATATGGCAGAGGGCTGGACCGAGCGTATGCGGCGTATCGCAGCATGGTGCAGTAAAGACAAATCCATAACCGAGTGCCTTACCGCTTTCGTGGCGACCGTTCTCGATGTCCGGAAGAAGGAAATCCAGGACGCGGAAGGATATGAATTAAAGGCCTGGGCTCGTATGCTTGTTATGCTCGACCACGCCGGGTTTGATGTTCGTGGTTCGCTGATTGCGGTAAAGGCCGTGGCTATGGCTACATCCGAGTCGTTGATCGGCTATGAAACGATAAAGGAACTATTGACGGTCGAGCCTTCCTTGTTCAGCGACAGTGAATGGGAAGAGGTGAAAAGCAGTTTTGAAGCTTGGGCGGGGGGTTGTCTGGAGGAGGCGCCTGCGTGGTTCGATAACATGGATGAGTTTTACCAACTAGAGGCAACAGCACGCTCGCTCGGTGTCGAGCTCGACGATAACGCACTCGCGGGCGCGCACGATGAGATGCATGAGGTCCAGAAGGAGCGAGAGGCTGATGCGCTGGAGGAACGTGAACCGGACCATGACGACGACTATCGACCGACCTTGGCCGCCGACTGGGACCACATCGACGCGCTATTTGGGATGCTCGAGGCGTGAATTGGTTACGCGACTAATCGCCCCACTGCCAGAACGTGAGATCGTGCGGGCACCGCCATGAGAGGAGTCCGAGTCACCCGGCGATGTCCGCTGGGTTTATCCTCAGCCGCCCTCAAGAATTGCCGCATTGTCGGGAATCTCTCGCTCGTCAAGGATCGTTGCGAACTCCAGCATCAAGTACATCGTGAGGCTGACGACCCGTCGCCCGTCCTCGAACGTAACAGGCTCTCCCCCCTTCTGCGCTGAGTGCTCCTGCCGTTCGATCAGGTCAACGGTGCTCTCCCAGAGGTTGCCCAAGTCTTCGAGCACCTTGCGCTTCTTCCCGCTCAGGTAGTCGCGGTTCTGCGCGATCACGGCACCGAGCCGCTTCTTGACGAGTTTCACGTCTGATGGAGGCTCATCTGCGCCGAACAGATCGATCGCTGTCGTCGCGAACGCTTGCGCGGCCTCCCTGACCTTGTGACCGATGGTCGAAAGCTGCGCCACTGCGTCATCGCCGTAGAGCAGCTTCGCCGCGTCGGCCCACGGTTCATATGCGTTGGGAAACGCTGCCCTGAAGTCCTCGGAGCCGAGCTTGCCGCGGTTCTCGGCGAACACCTTCTCCATAGGGTCAACGCCGGCTCTCGCGGCTTCTCTGCCCTGGCGCGTGAGCTTGAGGTTTACGATCGTCATGCCGCCGGTGAAATAGGCTTCTATGTAGCCGTCGTCGCGCAACTGCTGCGCGGCGTAGTAGAGCCACATCGCGTGAGGCGGCGTCGAGCCCATCCGTTGAAGCTCGTCCAACACTGCATCCTGCTCGACAGGTAGGTAAGTGTCGCGGGTGAGCCGATCAATGGCTACGAGCAGGTCCAGCTCTAGGGGCTGCAGCATGGCAGGGAGCCTAAAGAAAGCGCGCTTTTGGCGCAGAACAGCCGACTCTCACGAGCTCGGCAACCCGCTGATCATGTCCTCAACGCGCGCATCACGTACTTGGCCGTGGCGATCGTCGAGCGTCATCGGAGCTCGTGCAGGAACGTGACGACGGCCTTGAACTTGGCCGCCGGTAGATGCTTGAACGAAGGCATCGGGGCGGTCGGGTCGATGATGGCGTGTTCGATGCCACGCCGAGAGAGCCCCGAGCCGATGTGGGTGAGGTTGGGTCCGGGGCCGCGGTTGCCCGTCTGTCCGATGCGATGGCACGCCAGGCACCCCGACTGAGCGACGACTGTCCTGCCCTGTTCGAACTGCGCGAGTTGCCGCTTGCCGGCTCGTACCACCGCGGGTGGCGGGGTGACTGTGAACTGAACCGGGCCGCCCGTCGCGAGATCGATTCCGAGATGAGGGTACGCGTTGTTGATCGTCTTGATCAGCGACCCGTCGGTGGCATACCACTGGACTGTCAGAGACTTCAGGCTGCCTGCCGGTGGGCGAGCGAGGAATAGGTTGTTTGTGACAGGCGCCGTCGCGGTGGCCCCGTCAGCCGCCGTGATCGTGACCGAGGCGACACCGTCGGGCACCACGCCGGCGATCGCCAGGACCGTGTTGGATGGGTTGGGGACTGCCAGCAATGTTCCGCCGGCCTGGATGGCGGCTGCTGTGTAGAGCATGGCGGCTGCCTCAGCTTCGCCGCCGAAAGCCTCGAGCGTCACAGAGCCCGCGCGCCCAGCACGCGCTTCTGCCTCATATTCCCGGCGCGCGCTCGGCGACAGCAACCTCAAGCACGCGGTGGGAAGCTGCACCTCCCGAATGCCAGGGATCAGGTAGTAGCGCGTCCCACCGGAGCCGCTCGCCAGGAAGTGGATGTAGTCGAACCACACCACCGAGTAGCCGAGCTGTGGGATCCCGCCCGGTGGCAGTTCGCCGAAGCCACTTCTCGGGCGTCGGAGCACTTCGAGGATCGAGCTGAGCGCGACGGGAGGCGCTGTGAACAACACTTGTGGACGAGACAGCGACACGGAAACGACCCCCGCACACCTGTGGACTCGTTGCCCGCGACCCCCTGCAGCCAACCCGGAGCTCAGAACGACTATCAACGAGCACGCGACGGCGACCGCTATGGCCACAAACCCCCGGACTCGCATCGGTAGATCGTACTCGGCCTCGTCTGACGGGTGGGCGGATGGGATCCGCCGACGATGGCAACCGATTACAACAACACGACGGAGTGCTACAGTGTGACCACATGGTGACCACATGAAGAGCGTTGGGGTTCGAGAGTTTCGCGATCACGCGACGAGGTACCTGTCGGGGCGCGACCCGCTGGCGGTCAGCAAGCACGGCCAAGTGATCGGCTTCTACATCCCCGTTGAGCGCGACGGGGGCGACGCTCGGCGTGCCGTCGCTCGCTTGGGCGAGACGGTCGAGCGGGTATTGCAGGAGACCGGCATGAGCGAGGAGGAACTGGCCGGTCTCCTGGATCTGCGACGGCCGCTGCCCGAGTGATCGTCGTCGCCGACGCCAGCGTGCTCGTTGGCGAGCTGCTGCGCCAACGGGGCCGGGAGCTTCTACTGCACCCCGCGATTGTCGCCCCTAATCTTCGCGCATCTTATGGCGGTCACTCGGCAGCGCCTGCTTGTACGATGCCGGCCGTGTCAGAGGGAAAGTTCGAACATGGAGCGGGTTCGACCCCTCCGATCGCGAGCTGCTCGGGTTGGACTTTGAGGTGGACGCGCCGGGGCCAGTGCAAACCGCCGCGCCCACCACCATGAGGCTCGACCCAGGACTCATCCCGTACGGGCTTCCATAGACCGGGGGTTGGGCATGGAGTAGGGCCGAGCTCGGCATCTCGCGATACGTTTCCGATGCGTGTCCACCGTGTATCTGTTCGGGAAGGACCCACCGCCTCGGAGACCACGCTGGAGCTCGCCACCTGACGAGTAGGCGTCTGCGGGAGCACGACCCAGGGAGGAAATCCTACTACCATCCTGGGATATGTGTAGTATTTCCCTTACCAGCAGCATCGACCCCACCCACCGGGAGCAACTGGGTGACACGTTCCGCTACGGCCAGGCCAAGACGGCCGGTCTGAGCGACGCCCGCCTGTATCGGCTGCGCGACACCGGAGCGATCATCGCGCTCGGCGGCGGTGTCTACCGCTTCACCGATGCCCCACCGGCCGACCTCGATCTGATTGAGATCGCCGAACGCGTCCCCCACGCCACGCTCTGCGTGGAGACCGCGCTGGCCCGCCACGGCCTGATCGACTCCATTCCGGCAGCCATTGACATCGCCATCCCCCGCGGCAACGCCCGCCCCGCCCTGAAAGCACCCATCCGCCTGCACCAGTTCAACGCGCGCACGTTCGGGCTGGGGCGAGACGAGCTCGACGTCGGCGCGCGCACTCTGCTCGGGATCTACTCCCCCGAGCGCTCCCTGATCGACGTCATCCGCACCCGCCACCTGCAGGGCAGCGACCTCGCCTGGGAAGCGCTGCGACGCTGGCTGCGCCAACCAGGCGCAAGCCCCGCCCAACTGATCGAGCTCGCCAAGCGCCTCCCCCGCGCCGAGCCAGCGCTGCGCAGCGCTCTGGAGATACTGCTGTGACGGCGCCCACTCGCGCCGACACCGCAGGCCGCGCCTACCTCGACCTGCGCAGCCTCGCCCGCAGCCAGAAACGCCCGGTCGATGAGCTGCACCAGCTCTACGTGCTCGAGGCCTTCCTCGACCGCCTCAGAGAGCCCAAGAACGGTGTCACACCTGCGGACGCTGCTCGGGGCTGGATGAGCCCGGCGGCGTCGATCAGCGTGCGTGCGGGACGGTGCGCCGCGCGCCTACCGCGCGGGTACGTAGCCCTCGCGCTTGGCGCAAGCAGAGCAGAGCGTCTTGTACCAGGGCGCGGGCGCGGGTGTGTGGTGCAGCTGTCCGGTGTCTCCACATAGCTCACAGGTGACGCCGGCGCGTGCCTCGGCGGCGCGGACGAGCTGCTCGGCGAGATCGACGCGCCGCTCTCGGTCGGCGATGCGCTCCTGGCCCTCGGGCGTGTCCTCGTAGACGCTCAGGCGCTCCCACCACGCGTCGTGCGCCTGCCTCCAGCTCTCCCATTCGGCCTCGCTGCCATCTCGTTCGGGCGTCGGCGGTTTGGGGTCGTCGGGGTCGTGGATCTCCTCACCAGATTTCCAGTAGTACCGGAGTCCGCCAAACTTCTCCTTGATCTGGTGGATCACATATACGGGCAGCAGGGCTTGCAGTTGCTCGTCGAGCTCGACCAGCAGCGGGTACCAGCCGCGGCTGCACGAAATCCAGCGTCCCCAACCGTCGGGGATGCGGAGGAGCATTCCTCGCAGCGCGTCCGCGTGCTCGCCGGCGTCCTCCGGTACGTGTAGGGCGTTGAGAATCTGTTGATGGTCTATGTGTGGCATGATGTATGGCATGAGACGCACGACGATCTACCTCCCGGATGAGCTGAAGGCCGCCCTTGAGCGCACCGCTACGGCAGAGGGCCGCAGCGAGGCTGAAGTGGTCCGCTCAGCGCTGGTGAGCGCGACGGCCGAGCACGTCTACCCGCCGCCGCGCTTGCCGCTGTTCAGCAGCGGTGACCCGACGCTCGCCGAGCGCGTCGATGAGGAGCTCGCTCGCGGCTTCGGCGAGTGATCCTGCTCGACACAAGCGGCCTGCTGGCCGCGCTCGATTCTGACCAGCGCCAACACGAGGAGGCTGCCTCCAGTCTCGCCGACGCCTCCCCGCCGCTGCTGCTCTCGCCCTTCGTTCTTGCGGAGCTCGACTACATGCTCCTCTCACGCGTTGGTGCCGCCGCTCGCGCCAGCTTGCTCGAGGAGGTCGAGCGCGACGCCTACCTGCTGGAGACCATAACGGGCGCCGACGTCGCGCGCGCCCACACTATTGTCAAGCGACACGCCGACCTCGGGATCAGTCTCGCCGATGCGTCCATCGTGGTACTCGCAGAGCGTCACCGAGTGCGCGATGTCCTGACGCTCGACGAGCGACACTTCCGCGTCCTGACCGCGAACGGAAAGCCACTGCGCCTGCTTCCGGCAGACGCCTGATCTTCCCGATGTGATCGAGGATGAGCACGCAGACGATGATCGACAGCGACGAGCATCGAGTATCCCGCTCCAACCGATAAGGAGAACGTTCCCGGCTTGGGACCGTCGCTCAGACGAGTTTTTCTATGGATCGGCGACCAAAGATTTGGGATTTGGGGTATTGCTCGGATCGCATCTCGGACTCATCCATCCGCTGCGATCACGCCCCGGACGGAGTGGTCCCCTCGCTCGCGCCGGCCTCGGGATTACGTCTGAGGACGTATCTCGCAATCAGCGCCGCCACCAGGAGGATGGCCACGGAGAGGTAGGGAAACACGCTGTAGGGCATCGGCTGGCCGGGCGCAAAGAGCTCGACGAAGGGGATCGCGAGCGCCAGCGCGCCGAGCGTGGGCATCGCGATGTGGCGGGCTAAAGAGAACGACTCGCGGTGGCGGCGCCACATGAAGACGGGCAGCGAAAACGCGGTGAGCACGTATACGAAGAGCACGAGGATCGTGCCCATGGTCGAAGACTCCGCGTACAGGTTGACCGGATCGGTGCCCCCGCCGAGGAGCCCAGTAGCGTGACACAGCCACCAGATCACGACAATTCCCAAGCCGATGATCGCCATCGTCAGCAGCGCACTCACCGGAGTCTCGCCCGGCGGGCGAGACTTGCCGAGACGTGCCGGCAACAGCCCGGAACGCCCCCCGTCAAAGATCATTCTTGCTTGCGCATTGACCGCGGCGACGAGCGTGCAGAGCACCGAAGCGATGCCGACCAGCCAGGCCAACACCGCGGCGTCGCCGAGATAACGGTCAGCCATTTCCAGGAACGGCACGGAGGCACGGCCGATGGATGCGGTGTCGTAGTCAAAGCCGGTGACGGTCGTGTAAGAGAAGAGAACGAAGAGGCCGGTGGTGAACGCGAGCGCGACGTACAGAGCTCGGGGGATGGTGCGGCGGGGGTCGCGCGTCTCCTCGGCAAGCGCCGGGGCGTTTTCCCACCCGATGAGCATGTACAGCGCGAGCGGAAAGCCGGCCGAGAGTCCGGCGAGACCGTTGTGGAGGTGCGACCACGAGAACGGCGCGCTGGAGAGGTGGTCGCGTCGGTCGGCGAGCACGACCACACAAACGGCGACCATGACCAGCAGTTGCAGGACCATCGCGATACCGATCACCGTCGTCGACAGGCTGGCGCCGCGCAATGTCAACCCGATCGCGCCCGCGGTCATGACCACGGCGATCGGCAGCCAGGACGGATGCCACGAGGCGTAGTGTTCGAGCGTGAGCGAGATCATCCCCCCGGACATCGTGAACACGCCGGCGATCGCCACCGTGAAGCCGACGGACACCAGCAGCGCCGTGACCACGCCCGCCCTTGGCCCCAAGGACGTCTCGACGTAAGTGATGAAGCTGCCCGCCGAAGGCTCCATCTTCGTGAACTCCGCCACCACGAACGCAAGGAAGAAGACGGCGACACCGGCGGCGACGATCGTCAGCGGGGCGGCGATGCCCGCGGTGACCGCGATCACGCCAAACGCGAAGTAAAAATCGATGCCCGGTCCGATGTTGGCGACTGTGGAGACGGTCACGTCCGCCGCGCCCAACTTCTTTTCTTGCGCTCCAGGATGTCCTTGGCTCTGGCTCACTCGCCTCCGCGCGAGCCTACTGTAACCATGTGAGCATGCACGGCATCCGTGCGTGCGTGGCGAATGACCGAGCTCACACCCCTGAGCAGTAACTACGGCGAGAGACGACTGGCTTGGTCCTCCTCGGCGATCGCTTCGCGCAGGGCCTGTTCGAAGGATCTGGGTTGGATGTCAAACAGTTCCATGCCCGAGTGGTCGGTGACGGTCGTGTCGGTGGAGAGCCCCTCGATCAGCGGTCTCGCGACGCCCGCGTCGACGGGTGTGATGAGTCCGATCCAGTGCGAGGAGAGCCACGGCGTCAGCAGCGGCACGGGTATGCGTGGGCGTCGGTGCAGTCCCAGCGCATCGGCCATCTCATCGAGCATATCCCCGTAGGTGAGTATCTCGGCCGATCCGATCTGGATCTCGCGGGAGCGCGTCTCGGGTATGCCGGGAGCCTCGGCGAGGTAGCGCAGCACATCGCCGATGCCGATCGCCTGGGTGGGCGTGGCAAGCCACGAGGGCGCGAGCATCACCGGCAGGCGCTGCACCAGCGAGCGCAGCGTCCGGTAGCTCTCCGATCCGGCGCCGACCACCATGCCGGCGCGAAACCAGCTCAGCGGCGGTCCCTGATCGCGCAGGATCTCTCCGACGCGCAGCCGTGAGCGCAGGTGCCGGGATGCGGGGCGATCGCCGAGGCCGCCGAGGTACACGACGCGCTCGATGCCCGTGGCGAGCGCGAAGCGAGCGAAGTTGGAAGCTGCGAGGGCGTCGCGCCGCTCGTAGTCGGAGTCGCCGCCGCGACCCATCGAGTGGACGAGATAGTAGGCAGTCGTGTAGCCCTCGCCGATCGCGCTGAGAGAGCTCGCGTCGAGCATGTCGGCACGGTGCACGGTGACGGCTGGATCGAAGCCGACCCGGCTGGGGTCGCGGGCTGTGCACCCGACAGAAACGCCTCGCGTGTGGAGCTCGCGCACCAGCCGGCTGCCCACGTAGCCGGAGGCGCTGGTGATGAGCGCGCGGTCCATGTCTAGCGGGCCAGCGCTCGGGGCGCCTCGTGCGGCGCGCTGGCAAAGCCAGCGCATCGGCTGCCGCCTTGGCCGGCGCGCTGGCGCCAGGACGGCTTGGCCAGCGTCATCTGCACGACGCCGATCCGCCGCTCGGCGAAGCCGGCCTCGCAGTAGGCGAGGTACATCCGCCACAGCCGCCGAAAGCGCTCGCCGTAACCGAGGTCCTCCAGGCGCGCGCCGGCCGCCTCGAAGTTGGCGCGCCAGCGCCTCAGCGTCTCGGCGTAGTGGGGCGTCAGATCGCTCAGGCCGACAGTTCGCATGTCTGTGTGCGCAGCGACGCAGCGCGCGATGACCTGCAGCGAGGGCAGGCAGCCGTCGGGAAAGATGTGGGTGCGGATGAAGCTCTGAGAGGCCTTCTCGACCTTATACGCGCGATCGTCGATGACGATCGCCTGCAAGAGCATGGCCCCATTTTCGGTGAGCAGGTTCGAGCAGCGCGCGAAGAACGTGTCGAAATCTCGCCAGCCGACCGCCTCGATCATCTCGATGCTGACGAGCTTGTCGTAGTGCCCGCGCAGGTCGCGATAGTCCTCGCACAGCACCGTGACCCGGTCGGCCACCCCCGCCGCCAGCACGCGCGCGCGGGCATGCTCGTACTGAGCGCGCGAGATCGTGGTTGTCGTTACCCGGCAGCCCCGCGTGCTCGCGGCGTGCACGGCGAAGCCACCCCATCCCGTGCCTATCTCGAGCACATGATCGCCGGCGCACAGATCGAGCTTGCGACATACCAGCTCGAGCTTGGCTCTCGAGGCCTGTGCGAGCGTCATCCCCCGACGCGGAAAGTACGCGGATGAGTACATCATCGTCTCGTCGAGCATCAGCTCGAAGAACTCGTTGCCGAGGTCGTAATGGGCGGCGATGGCGTGGCGGCTGCGTGCTCGCGTGTTGCGGGCGCGAATGCCGCGCACGGTCTGGAGCGGAATCCGCACCGGCGCGAGCCGCCGGCGCCAGCGGTCGAGCCCCTCGACGTTGCGTGCGGCCACCCGCACCACCGCGGTCAGATCGGGCGATTCCCACAGGCCGTCCACGTAAGCCTCGGCCATGCCGCGACTGCCGTGCAGCAACCTCGGCCACAGCCTGGGCGAGCCGACCTGCACCGTTGCCTGCGGAGCGCCGTGACCCAGCACCAGCCGGCGCCCGCCCTCCACGAGGGTCAGCCGGCCCGAGCGAACACGCTTCAGCAGGCCAAGCGCGATCCATCGCGCAATGCGCTGCCCCGCCGTCATACCTGCTGTACCCGCGGACGGGGGTGCACCGGCACACCTTTGAGCTTCAGCGCCAGCGCGTGGCCGTAGATCAGCGCAAGCACGCGCAGCGTCGCCGCCGGGTAGCGCGCCGTGACGCTGGCCAGACCGCCACTGCTCAGCGGCTTTCGGCGCAGCGCGAGCGTCGCGTCGAAAGCGCGCCGCGCATGCTCTCGGCTCTCGATGTGAACCGACAGCGTCGCCCCGGGCACGGCCACCCGCCAGAGATAGCGCTGCTCCATCCCCATGAACGGGGACACGTGCAGCTCCTTCTGGAAACTGCCGGCGAGCGTCCTGGCGGCGGGCGTGGTGCCGGCGAGTGTCGTGCCGGCGGTCGTCGGACTGGCGGCGGGCGCCGGTTCCACTGCCGTCCGCCGGAGCACGTAGGCATGGCGCTCGCCCCAGGGGGTGCTGGTCACCTCCGCCACGACCGCCTCGAGTTGCTCGTGCGCGGTGAAGCAGTAGTAGAAGCTGACCGGGTTGAAGCAGTGGCCGAGCGTGCGCAACTGGGTCAGCAGGCGGATGGGTCCCGCGGGCAGTTCGCCCGTCGCGCGCTCGACCTCCCGGCGCACGGCCTCGGTGAGCGCAGTGGCGGGGTCGCCGAGATAGTCGGCCCGGCGAAAACGCACGAGGCCCGGCCGGCTTGCGGTGAGGCGGCCGCCGAGCAGGCCATCGAGCTCGTCGAGATCGAGGTAGGCGAGCGCCAGGCGGTGGCTGAACTCGTGCGGACGCACCGCGTAGCGGCGGTGGCGGATGGTGCCCTCGTAGATCGCGCTGGCGCTCACCGTCATGCGCTCACCGGCTGCGCCTGCACAGCTTCGATCTCGCGCGCCACCCGCAGCGCGCTCTGCACACCGTCCTCGTGAAAGCCCCATCCCCAGTAGGCGCCGCAGTAGTACGTGCGGTTGCGCCCGCTGATCTCGCGGTGGCGTGACTGCGCGGCGACGCCCGCGGGCGTGTAGACGGGGTGGGCGTAGTCCATCACCCGGATGATCCGCTCCGGGTCGATGGCGGCTGTGCGGTTGAGCGTGACGCAGAACTCGCGGTCGGCACGCAGCGACTGCAGGCGGTTCAGGTGGTAGGTCACCGTGCAGCGTCCGGTCACGCCCGTGTCGAGATGGTAGTTCCAGCTCGCCCAGGCGCGGCGGCGGCGGGGAAGCAGCGAGCGGTCGGTGTGCAGCACCGCCTCGTTGCTCTGATAGGGGATCGCTCCAAGCAGCTCGCGCTCGCGCTCACTGGGGTCGGCAAGCAGCGCGAGGGCCTGGTCTGCGTGGGTCGCGATCACGACCGCGTCGAAGCGCTCCGGTTCGCGCCCGTGGGCTGACACCATCACATGGTCGGGGTGGCGAGTCACCTCCCGCACCGGCGTGCAGAGCGCCAGACGTTCGCGCCAAGGTCGCGTGAGCGCCTCGACGTAGGCGCGCGAGCCTCCCACGATCGTCCGCCAGCGCGGGCGGTCGCGGAACCCGAGCATGCCGTGATTGGCGAAGAACTCGATCAAAAACCGCGCGGGGAAGGACCACATCTGCGCCGGATCGGCCGACCACACGGCCGATGCCTGCGGAACGATCAGCCGCTCGACGAACATGCGTGAGTAGCGCTGCTGTGACAGCCAATCTCCCAGCGACGGGTTCTCGTCAGGGGACCGATTCTCATCGCAGGCGAGCAGCCGGCGGGCGTCCCGGTTGAAGCGGGCCAGGTCGGCGATCATCCGGTAAAAGGCCGGCGCGAGCAGGTTGCCGCGAGTCGCGAACAGACCGTTCGGCGAGGAACCGTTGTACTCGAAGTCCACGCTGTCGCTCACCCCGAAGCTCATCTGCGACGGTTGAGTCGCCACGCCAAGCTCTGCCAGCAAGCGTTCGAAGCCCGGGTAGTTGCGGTCGTTGAACACGATGAAGCCCGTATCGAGATCATAGGCCCCGGTGTCTGTCTCGACGGGCACCGTGTTGGCATGTCCGCCCGCCCGATCGGCCGCCTCGAACACGACCAGCTCGTGATCGCGGTGCAGCAGGTGAGCGCATACGAGCCCTGAGACCCCAGCTCCGACGATCGCGATCCTCATCCGACGATTGCGATTCTCATACGTGTTCTACGCCACAGAACGTTTTCAACCTATTCTAGATAGCACCATTCTGCGATCGCTGCTCGACACGATCCTAGACCGCACCGTCATCGCGGGCTACACCCGCGTGGGCTATCGCGTGCGCCGTGGCATGTGGAGCGCCGCCGGGATGCAGCCGAACGTCGCCGGGATGCAGCCGAACGTCGCCGGGATGCAGTGGAGCGCCGCCGAGATGCAGCCGATGAACGGGAAGGCCGTGCTCGTCACCGGTGGGACATCGGGGATTGGCCTCGCCGCCGCCGAGGGCTTCGCGCGTCTGGGCGCAACGATCTGGTTGCCGGCCCGCAGCGAGCAGCGCGGCGAGCATGCCCGCGCCCAGATCGAGGCACGGGCTCCGGGCAGCGACGTCAGGGTCGCGCGCTGCGACCTCAGCGACCTGCGGTCCGTGCGCCTGTTCGCCGAGCGGCTCCGCGGTGAGACGCAGCGCCTGGATGTGCTCGTCAACAACGCCGGCACGCTGGCGAGCGAACGGACGCTCTCGGTCGACGGCATCGAGCTGACCTTCGCGACCAACGTCCTCGGCCCGTTCCTGTTGACCAACCTCCTCGTCCCGCTGCTGGAGCAGAGCAAACCCGGGGGGCGCATCATCAACGTGTCCTCGGGCGGCATGTACACGCAGCGAATCCACCTCGACGACCTGCAGATGGAGCATGAGCGCTTTGACGGGCCGGTCGCGTACGCGCGCACCAAGCGCGCCCAGGTGATCCTGACCGAGCTGTGGGCAGAGCGTCTACGCGACACCGGTGTCGTCGTCCACGCGATGCACCCGGGCTGGGCGGACACCCCGGGCCTGCAGTCCTCGCTGCCCCGCTTCTACGGCCTGACCAAGCGACTGCTGCGCACGCCCCAAGAAGGCGCCGACACGATCGTCTGGCTCGGCGCCGCCCCCGAGCCGGCCCGCAGCTCGGGCGGCTTCTGGCACGACCGCCGCCAGCGCCCGACCCACCGCGTGCCGTGGACCAGAGAGACGCCCGCCGACCGTGAGCGGCTGTGGGCCGAATGCGAACGCCTCAGCGGCTGGCACGAGACACCGAGCCCGCCTGACCCTGCTTTGCCGAGCCCGCCTGGCCCCGACCCCAACCGATGAGGAGAACCAAATGGCTCACTACAACGCAAGCGTCGACACGCGGCGTCCGCCCGACGGAGTGGCGCTCTCACTCGCGCGGGTACGTAGCTCGGCGGCGCGGACGCGGCTGAAATGCGCCCGCGACACCCCGCTCTCGCTCATCGGCAGGTTCCTTTCGACCGCGAGATACCGTAGTCGATTCGGAAGGGCCTCGCATAACCTGCACTGACCATGGGGGCCGAGACGAATGAGCAGGATCCGCTTGAGCTGTGCCGGCAGCTTCACCGCCCGGCTCGTGGCGAGCCCTGCACCATCTCCACCACGATCCGTTCGGCCTCGAGGCGCTCGAGTTTCATGTCTAGGCGCAGAAGCTTCCAGACGAGCAGGTCGGTCGCGACCACGATCGCGGTCAGGCGCCGCTCGCGCACCGGCCCACGCAGGCCGTGCAGGAGTGGCGCGAAGGTCGTTTCTGCCCAGTGGCGGTGGTAGGCGCGCCCGGCATCGGTCATCTGGTGGACGGTGGGAATTCGCTCCTCCTGGGAGAGCATCCGCAGGATCGCGTGTCCGTGTGTCTCGTAGCGGTCATAGAGTTGGGCGATCGTCCCGGCCACGTCTGTGCTGGCGGCGGCTGGGCGCTCGGTCATCTCCTGCTGGCCGAACCAGGCGTAGGAGGCGACGAACAGCTCCTCCTTGGAGCCGAAGCGAGCGTGCAGCGTCTGCGCGGTGACGTGCGCCTCGGCGGCGATCTCGCGCAGCAGCACCTCCTCGTAGGGGCGGGTGGCGAAGTGCCGCCACGCCGCTGTGAGCAGGCGCTCGCCGGTGGCCGCCGCGGCCTGCGCGCGGGCGGTCATCCTATACGGGCGCTTTTGTGACGAGCTCGACATGTTCATTTGATATGAGCTAAAGTCAAATACTACAGATGGCGCGCATCCTCGCCTACACTTCGCCCGGGCGCAGCCACCTGTTCCCGCTCACCCCGATCCTCGACGAGCTCCATCGCCGCGGCCATCAGATCGTGCTGCGCACCCTCGCCTCGCAGATCGCGCTCATGCGCTCGCGTGGCTTTGACGCCGGGCCGATCGACGAGCGGATAGAGGCGATCGAGCACGATGACTGGCGGGCGCGCAACCCGCTGCAATCTGTCCGTATGAACGCGCGGGTCTTCTGCGCCCGCGCCGAGCACGACGCGCCCGACCTCCAAGGAGCGATCGCCGACACAGATCCCGATGCGCTGCTCATCGACATCAACACGTGGGGCGCCATGAGCTCAGCCGAGGCGTGGGGCGGACCGTGGGCCGTGTTCTGCCCCTACCCCCTCGCGCTGCCCTCAGCCGACGCGCCCCCATTCGGCCCGGGATTCGCGCCCGCCCATGGGCCGCTCGGACGAGCACGGGACCGGCTGGTGCGCCCGCTCGTGTTCGGGACGGTCGAAAGGCTGGTGCGACCGCAGCTGAACGCCATCCGCGAACAGATGGGCCTGGAGCCCGTCGCGAGTATGGAGGAGGGCTTTGGGCGCGTGCCATTGCTGCTCTACATGACCGCCGAGCCGTTCGAGTACCCGCGGCGCGACTGGCCCGAGAACGTGGTCATGATCGGCCCATGCGCCTGGGACCCGCCCGCTGAGCCGCCACCGTGGCTGGCCCAGACAACGCAGCCGATCGTGCTCGTGAACACCTCCACGGAGTTCCAGGACGACGGCCGGCTCGTACAGGTCGCGCTGCAGGCCCTCGCGCAGGAGCCCGTCACCGTCGTGGCGACCCTGCCCACCGGCGATCCGGCCGGTGTGCAGATCCCGGCCAACGCTCACGTCGAGCGTTTCATCCCCCATACGCCCATACTCGAACGCGCCGCCTGCGCCGTCACCCACGGTGGGATGGGCTCGACACAGAAGGCGCTCGCGCACGGCGTCCCCGTGTGCGCGGTCCCATTCGGGCGCGACCAGCTCGAGGTCGCCCGGCGCGTGCAGGTCGCACACGCCGGAACACGACTGCCCGCCGGCCGCCTGCGTCCCGATCGTCTCCGCGCGAAGATCGCAGAAGCGATGAGTTGCACCGAGGGAGCCGGGCGAATCGCCGCCGCCTACGCCGCTGCCGGCGGAGCGCGCACCGCGGCCGACGCCTTCGAGCAACGCCTGCTGCGCCAAACCGCCAAGCTCACGTAGCCGTCACCCGCGCCAATCCGAGCGGATCGGCGACCCGGGATGCTCGCTCACATGAGAGCTCGCTTACCTTTAGCGGTCGCTTAACGGCTTGCCCTTACCTTTCCGAGCAATGAGCACCGAGACCATCGCAGCCCCGCCCCGCGCCGGAGTCGACTGGCGGCGGGCAGAGTTCGTGCTCACGGCGCTCGCGTTCCTCGGGTTTGTCGCGGTGGGGATCCGCATCACCACGATCTACGGCGGCCTGCCCGCGCATCCGCTGTTCGTGCACGTGCCGGTGGTGCTGATCCCGGCGACGGTCGTGGCCGCGGTCGTGTTCGTGTTCAAGCGCGAGTGGTTCGCGCGCTACGGGATCGCGCTGGCGGTGGTGTCGATCGTCGCGATGAGCTCGATCTTTTTGACGATGCAGGCCGGCGCCGCGTTACGCGCCGCGCTGCACCTGCAGGGGCAGGCCGCGACGCTGATCTCCGAACACGCGCAGGCCGCGCACTACCTGGCCTACATCTACGTGCTGTTCACCGCGACCCTGATCGTCGCGTTCGCGTCGCTGCGCATCTCGAGCGGGATGCCGACGGGCCTTGGCATCGTCGATCGTCCGCTGTCGGGAAAGCCCGTGTACACGGCGCTGTGCGTGGTGCTCGTGCTGCTGTCGATCGGCGCCGGCTACATGGTCTTCAGGACCGGCGACCTCGGCGCCAAAGCGGTGTGGCAGGGACGGATCCAGGCCGCCCGGCAAGGCGGCTTTCCGGGCGGTCCGGGGGGACCCGGGCTGTTCTCGCCGGGCGCCGGCGCGCCGTAGCGCTCGGTCTGACGGGGGCCGTCACGCGGCGCCCACCTGCGTGATCTGCCGGTACTCACGCCTGCATCGCGCCGACCCGTGCTGTCGGCTCGCCGGCGCTCTCGGCGCCCTGCAACACGACCTTCAGCGCACCGGTGCCGGCGGCGTCGGCGAACGTGTCGTAAGCGTCCATCGTGTCGCCGAGCGCGAAGCGGTGGGTGGCGAACAGGGATGGATCGAGGCGCCCGTTCTCGATCAGCCGCATCAACTGCGGGATGCTGAACGTGTCGACCAGGCCGGTCGTGATCGTCACGTCGCGAATCCACAGCGTCTCCAGGTGCAGCGTCGCGGGATGGCCGTGCACGCCGATGTTCGCGACGCGCCCGCCGGGACGGATCAACTGTGCCGCGAGCTCGAACGTCTGCGGCACGCCGACCGCCTCGACCGCGACGTCCGCGCCGAGTCCGTCGGTGAGCTCCATCACCCGCGCGACGGCGTCCTCGCTTCCGTTGTTGATCGTGGTGTCGGCGCCGAACCGCGTGGCGCTCTGCAGACGGCTGTCGGCGAGGTCGATCGCGACGATTCGCCCGGGGGTGTACAGCTTGGCGGTGAGTATCGCCGCCAGCCCGATCGGCCCCGCGCCGACGATCGCGACCGTGTCCCCGGGGGAGATTCCGCCGTTGAGCACCCCGACCTCATACGAGGTCGGCAGGATGTCCGCGAGGAACAGCACCTGCTCGTCTGAGAGCTGCTCGGGGACCTTGTACACCGAGTTGTCTGCGAACGGCACCCGCGCGTACTCGGCCTGCACGCCGTCGATCGTGTGTCCAAAAATCCATCCACCACCACCCAGGCACTGTCCGTAACGACCCTCCTTGCAGAAGCGGCAGCGACCGCACGAGCTCACGCACGAGAGCAGCACCCGATCGCCCGGGGCCACCGTGGTGACGCTCGCGCCGACCTCCTGCACCGTCCCGACGGCCTCGTGTCCGAGGATCGTCCCCGGCGTGGTCTCGGGCACGTCGCCTTTGAGGATGTGCAGATCGGTGCCGCATATGGTCGTGGTGTCGATGCGCACGATCGCGTCGGTCGGATCGATCAGCATCGGGTCATCCACGCTGTCCCAACCGCGCTGGCCGGGGCCGTGATACACAAGCGCTTTCATGTCTGTCTCCTATCTCTAACTTCGAGGACTTTCGCTTCGAGGACTTTCGGCGGGGTGTTCATGGGGTGTTTTGGGTGGTGTTTGGGGGGATGGGAGTATGGGTTGGGGGGTGTTTATTGAGTCTGTTTTGGGGGAAGAGAGAGTGAGCGGGGTCGCGAGCCGCACGCCGTCCTGGTGCGTGCGGGCTCGCGCGAGGATCGATGTCGTCAGGCCGGCGGGCCGGTGTGGGATGCCAGCAGCTCCTCCTCGGCGGAGGTGCGCCGGGCGTGGCGGAATCCCAGTCCGACGAGCACGGCCATGACAAGGGCCAGGGCGAACGAGGCGATCGCGCCCCAGAACATCACTTCGCCGATCGTCGAGAACGCGTACGCCTCCAACAGCAGCCCGCGCAGAGTCGTGCCCTGGAATGAGGTCTGCTCGAGCGCCGCCAGTTCCTTGTCTTCCGGTTTTTCACGTGCGGCGGTGCTGACCTTCGCGTACACGCCGTGATAGGGCATCTCGCGCAAATGGACGGCCATGAAGTCGTTGGCCCACACCCGCGCCTGCTCGCCGGTGAGCAACTGCTGACCGGCGTACTGCGAGACGGACGGGATCATCGATGGGGTGATCTCCGTGCCGGGCTTCGGATGTTCGAACGCCGCCTTGGGCGGGAAGTAGATTTCCTGCGCGGCCAGCTGACTGTGGACGTTTGAATGAGTGAAGCTGTACCCCCACATCAACAGTCCTCCCGCGACCAGCAACACCACCACGACGACCAGGCCGCCCGCGCTGGCGAGTGTGTCGAAAACCTTGCGACTCATCTGCGCTCATCTCCTTCCACCGTTTTGCCCTTCCACCGTTTTGGCAGGGCATTTCGGCCAGGCTATGCCGTGATGGCGAGCGCGCCATCGGCTTAAGCGCGCGGAATCTCTACGGGATTTGCCGCAACCGTCAGAGCTCTGATCGAGGTCAGCGGGGCGCGTTCAGGCGCCGATGTAGGCGGCCAAATGCTCGCCGGTGAGAGTGCTGCGCTTGGCGATGAGCTCGGCCGGTGTGCCCTCGAACACGATCCTCCCGCCGTCGTGGCCGGCGCCGGGGCCGAGATCGACGATCCAGTCGGCGTGTGCCATCACCGCCTGGTGGTGCTCGATCACGATCACCGACCTGCCCGCGTCGACCATCCGGTCGAGCAGATCCAGGAGTTGCCGCACGTCTGCCAGATGCAGGCCGGCGGTCGGCTCGTCCAGGACGAAGATCTCTCCGTCCGTCCCGTCGGTCCCGCCCGCTCGGGTCGCGTGCTCGCGGCTGGACCGTTTCTCCCCCATCCGGGTGGCCAGCTTGAGCCGCTGGCGCTCGCCGCCGGACAGCGTGCTCAGCGGCTGGCCGAGACTGAGGTAGCCGAGCCCGACGTCGGCCAGCCGGTCGAGCGTTACCTGTGCCGCCGGGGTGCTCGCATCGCCCTCGCCGAAGAACTCCCGAGCCTCGCTCACCGACATCGCCAGCACCTCGCTGATGTCGCGGCCGGCGAGCTTGTACTGCAGCACCTCGGCCCGGTACCTCTTCCCATCGCACTCCTCGCACGTCGTTTCCACGCCGGCCATCATCGCCAGGTCGGTGTAGGTGACGCCGATGCCGTTGCACGCCGGGCAGGCGCCATCGGAGTTGGCGCTGAACAGCGCCGGCTTGACCCCGTTCGCCTGCGCGAACGCCTTGCGCACCGGGTCGAGCAGTCCCGTGTACGTCGCCGGGTTGCTCCTTCTCGAGCCGCGGATCGCGCCCTGGTCGACCGACACCACCCCCTCGCGGGGCGGGGACTCGACGATCGAGCCACCGATCAGCGAGCTCTTGCCCGAGCCCGCCACTCCGGTCACCACCACCAGCACGCCCAGCGGGATGTCGACATCGACGTCTTTGAGGTTGTTGGTTTTGGCGCCGCGCACCTCCAGCATCCCCGACGGCGTGCGCACCGTCTCCTTCAGCGCGGCACGGTCGTCGAGATGGCGGCCGGTGACAGTGTCGCTGTTGCGCAGCCCCTGCACCGTACCCTCGAACATCACCTCGCCACCGGCGGCGCCCGCGCCGGGGCCGAGGTCGACGACGTGGTCGGCGATCGCGATCGCCTCCGGCTTGTGCTCGACCACGAGCACCGTATTGCCCTTGTCGCGCAGCTTCAGCAGCAGCCCGTTCATGCGCTGTATGTCGTGGGGGTGAAGCCCGATCGTCGGCTCGTCGAACACATACGTCACGTCGGTGAGCGAGGAGCCGAGATGGCGGATCATCTTGACGCGCTGGGCCTCTCCGCCCGAGAGCGTGCCCGAGGGCCGGTCGAGGCTCAGGTAGCCCAACCCGATCTCCACGAACGAGTCGAGCGTCTGCCCCAGCGCCGCCGTCAGCGGCGCCACCGACGGCTCGCGCAGGCCGCCGACCCACTCGGCCAGGTCGCTGATCTGCATCGCGCAGGCATCGGCGATGTTGATCCCCTCGATCTTCGAGGACCGGGCCTGCGCGCTGAGCCTCGTGCCGTCGCACTCGGGACAGGTGGCGAACGTGACCGCCCGCTCTACGAACGCGCGGACGTGCGGTTGCAGCGAGTCGAGGTCCTTGGACAGCATCGACTTCTGGATCTTTGGGATCAGGCCCTCGTAGGTCAGGTTGACGCCGTCGACCTTGATCCTGGTCGGCTCCTTGTACAGGAGGTCGTTCAGTTGCCTGCGGGAGAACTTTTCGATCGACTTGTCCGGGTCAAAGAAACCGCAGCCCAGGAAGATGCGCCCGTACCAGCCGTCCATGCTGTAGCCGGGGATCGTGATCGCGCCCTCCCTGAGCGACCTGCGCTTGTCATACAGCTGGGTGAGATCGACGTCCTCGACCGAGCCCCGGCCCTCGCAGCGCGGGCACATGCCGCCGAGACGGCTGAACGTCGCCTTCTTGGTCTGGGTCTTGCCGGCCCCGCGCTGCACGGTGATGGCGCCGCTCGCTCGGACCGAGGGGACGTTGTACGCGTAGGCGCTGGGCGAGCCGATCCGCGGCTCGCCGATCCGGCTGAACAGGATCCGCAGCATCGCGCCCGCGTCGGTGGCGGTGCCGACCGTGGAGCGGACGTCGCCGCCCATCCGCTCCTGATCGACGGCGATCGCGGTCGTCAGCCCTTCGAGCACGTCGACCTCGGGTCTGGCCATCGTGGGCATAAACCCCTGCACGAACGCGCTGTAGGTCTCGTTGATCAGCCGCTGGGACTCCGCTGCGATCGTGCCGAACACCAGCGAGCTCTTGCCCGAACCCGACACGCCCGTGAACACCGTCAGCCGGCGCTTGGGTATTTGGACGCTGATGTCCTTGAGGTTGTTCACACGCGCCCCGCACACGCGGATCGACTCGTGGCGATCGGCGCTTGGCGGGGGCGCGGCCTTGGACTTGGACGTGTTCATCCACTGCCACTCTAGTTGCGGCTCTTCCCCTTCGTTTCTCGATTCCCGATCGATCTGCGGTTGCCCGGGCTATGCCCGCGCGAGGCTTGCGGCGGCCTCCTGCAGGCGATCGTCGCCCCAGAACAGCTCTGCCTCGGTGTCGGTCTCGGCCTCGGTCCCTGTCACGATCGCGACCGTCGGCACGCCAAACACTCCGCGCTCGTGGGCGGCGTCGGTGGCCTTACGCAGCGCGAGCTTTATCTCGGGATCCTGCGTTGCCGCCTCTGTCTGCCGCGGGTCGAGCCCGGCGTCGGCGGCCGCCTGCAGCACGTGCGAGGGCACGCTGAGATCGTTGCCGTGCTGAAACGCGCTCCTGAACGCGCTGCGCACGAACTCGCGTCCCCGTTCGGACTGCGCGGCGTAGGTGGCGGCTCGCATCGCCATCAGGTAGTTGCCCGGCCACGGATCGGGCCAGCGTATGGCCGGCAACCCGTACGCCGCGGCCCGTCGCTGCACCTCGGCCATGCCGGCTCGGCGGCGCTCGGGGTCTGCCAGCGACCACGAGCCGCGATCCGCGAGCTTGAACAGCGCGCCCAGCGATACCGGCTGCCACTCCACCGACTCATCCGGCAGTACCCGCTCCAACCGCTCGGCCGCCAGATACGCATACGGCGAGCCGAGGTCGAAGTAGAACGTGACCCGGGCCATCGCGGTCATGGTCACTCCAGCGCGGCGCCGATCGCCTCCGTGCGATCGCTCGGGCTGGCCGTCTCGCTCTCGCTGCTCGCTTCCCGCGGTACGGCCTCGCCCGCCCCCGCCGGGTGGCGATGGAAATCTCTGGCGCGCACGAGCACGCCGCCGGCCACCGCCCCCACGAGCACGGCGCCGGCGCCGATCAGCAGGATCGTGTTCAACCCGCTCGTAAACGCGCGCAACGCGGCTTCCACCACATCCGGATGGCCGGGCGCCGAGGCCGCCGCCGCGTGCGTTCCACCGGAGGCGACCGCCTTGGCCAGGGCAGGCGAGGGTCGGCCAAGCGAGGTCTGCAGACTGGTGGCCAAACGGCTCTGGAACACCGCGCCCAGTCCCGCCACGCCGATCGCCAGGCCACCGACGCGGAACGTGTTCGAGATCCCCGAGGCCATCCCGCTGCGCTCGGGGCTCACCACGCCGAGCGCGACGTTTGCGATCGCCGGGTTGGCCAGACCGATGCCGATGCCGCTCAGCACCAGTCCCGGCAGCAGCGCCGTCCAGCTGGAGTGCACGCTCAGCCCGCTCATCAGCGCGAGCGCCAGCGCGGTCAGGCCGAGCCCCGCCGCCAGCGGCACCCCCGGCGCCAACCGCCCGGTGACGCGCCTGCTCGCCAACGGCACGACGAACGTCAGCACGGTCGCCGGCAGCAGTCGCAGCCCGCCCTGCAGCGGCGAGTAGCCAAGCGCGTCCTGCAGGTACAGCGTCAGGTACGGGAACATCGCGAACATGCCCGCGCCGATCGCGAACGTCGCGGCCGACACGCCGCAGAACGAGCGGTTGGCGAACAACGACAGGTCGAACATCGGCCGCGCCTGGCGCAGCTCGACGAGCACGAACGCGATCAGGCCGAGCGCCGCACCGCACAGCAGCGACACGATCAGCGTGCTGCCCCAGCCCTCATCGCTGCCGCGCAACAGCGCGAATATGAGCATGAACAGCGCTCCCGAAAACGTCACGAGCCCGGCCCAATCCAGGCGCTTGGCGTTCGGATCGGTGACGTTGTGCATCCGCGGTCCGGCGATCGCCAGCGTGGCCGCGCCGATCGGCAAGTTCACGTAGAAGATCCACTGCCATCCCAGCGCATCCGTCAGCACGCCGCCCACCAGCGGGCCGATCGCCACCGCGCCGCCGACCGTCGCTCCCCAGGCCGCGATGGCGGTGCCGCGCTCGCGGCCCTGGAACTCCTGAGCGATCAGCGCCAGCGAGGTCGCGAACATCGCGGCGCCGCCGACTCCCTGCACGGCCCGGGCGACGATCAGCGTCGTGGCGCTGTCCGACAGCCCGCACGCCAGCGAGGCGAGCGAGAAGATCGCCACGCCGCTCAGGAACACCCGCTTGCGACCGATGCGGTCCGCGAGCGTGCCGCTCGTGAGGATCAACGCCGACATGCTCAGCGCATAGGCGTCGATCACCCACTGCAGATTCGTAAAGCTCGCTCCCAGCTCGCGTTGGATCCGCGGCAGCGCGACCTGCACGATCGTCAGGTCGACCAGCAGCATGAACGTCGCGCCGCAGATCGCGATCAGCGCCCACCATCGCCTGTCCAATCGCATCGCGACTCACACTAGCGGCGTCGCTCACGCCTTCCGGGATCGCTGCCCCCAGCGCGTCGCCCCCGCCCGGCGGCATCTGGCGCTACCCCGCCAGCGCCCTTCCGGCCGTCCGGCCCGAGAACAGGCAGCCGCCGAGAAACGTGCCCTCCAGCGAGCGATACCCGTGCATCCCGCCCCCGCCGAACCCGGCCGCCTCGCCAGCGGCCCACAGTCCCGGCACCGGCTCGCCGTCTGCGCCGAGCACACGTCCCTGCAGGTCGGTATGCAGTCCTCCCAGCGTCTTGCGGGTGAGGATGTTCAGCTTCACGGCGATCATCGGCCCGGCCTTCGCGTCGGTCAGCTCGTGCGGGGCGGCGACGCGGCTGATGCGATCGGCGATATAGCGCCGCGCGCCACGAATCGCCACTGCCTGAGAGTCCTTGGAGTAGGGGTTGACCATCTCCCTGTCTCGCGCCAGCACCTCGTCTCTGACCGTGTTGGGATCCAGCAGCGGCTCCTCGGTCAGGCCGTTCATGCGCTCGATCAGCCGCTCCAGGTCGCGCTCCACCACGAAATCGGCGCCTTTGTCCATGAACGCCTGGATCGGCGCCGGCGGCCCCGAGCCGAGCCGTTCGCCCAGCACGCCGCGCACGCTGCGCCCCGTGATGTCGGGGTTCTGCTCGGAGCCCGACAGCGCGAACTCTTTTTCGATGATCTTGCGCGTGAGGATGAACCAGGTGTGGTCGTGCCCGGTCTTGCCGATGTGCGCGAGCGTGCCGATCGTGTCATACCCGGGGAACAGCGGCACCGGCAGCCGCCGGCCGGTCGCGTCAAGCCACAGCGAGGAGGGCGCCGGCAGGATCCTGATGCCGTGCGCTTTCCAGATCGGCGCCCAGTTGCGAATGCCCTCGGTGTAGTGCCACATCCGATCCTTGCCGATCCACTGCGCCCCTGCGCGCTCGGCGATGCCGAGCATCCGCCCGTCCACGTGCGCGGGCACGCCCGAGATCAGGTTCTTGGGCGCCGGCCCCAGCTGCTCGCGCGGCCAGTTGGCGCGCACCAACTCGAAGTTGCCGCCGATGCCCCCCGCGCTCACGAGCACCGCGCCGGCTTTGACCTCGAACTCACCGATCGCCGCGCGCGAGCTCTCCTGTCCGCGCGCGATCGCGCTGGACTCGAGCACCGCGCCTCTTAGGCCGTCGACCGCGCCGGCCGTGAGCGTGAGCTCATCCACCCGGTGCCTGTACAGGACCCTGACCGTACCCCGCGCGCACGCGCGCTCCAGGCATTCCACGAACGGCCTGAGCACGCCCGGTCCCGTGCCCCACGTCAAATGAAACCGCGGCACCGAGTTGCCGTGACCGATCGCCCCGTATCCGCCGCGCTCGGCCCACCCTGGATTTGGCATCCAGCGAACCCCTTTTTCGTGCAGCCACGCGCGCTTCTCTCCGCACGCGAACTCCACGTACGCCTTGGCCCACCGGCGCGGCCACTCGTCCTGCGGCCGGTCGAACGCAGCAGTTCCCTCCCAGTCCTGCCAGGCCAGCTCGGCCGAATCCTTCACGCCCCAGCGGCGCTGCTCGGGACTGTCGACCATGAACAGCCCGCCCAGCGACCAATGCGCCTGCCCGCCCAGCGACTGCTCGGGCTCCTGCTCGACGAGCACCACCCGCCTGCCCGCGTCGGCCAGCTCCGCGCAGGCGACCAATCCGGCCAGGCCGGCGCCGACGATTGCCACGTCTGCCTCATGCACCCCCGTGGACACGGCCGGCATCCTATGCGCAGCACGCACGGAGCGCTGAGCCACCTGGACGGAGTGGCCAAAAGCGCGGAAACGATTCTGCCTGTTGGGAAAAACGCGTGGCCAGTATCGCGGGAGCCGTGGTAAACTACGCGGACGGTACGCGGTCAATTACGGAACGGTTGTCGGCCGGGGCACGCGGCCAGTGCTGCCGAGCCCCGATCGAGGGAATGACGGTGGATGGAGCGACACAGGCGGTGCTGGATGTTGCCCGGGGAGTGCTCGCCGAGCTGGATCTCGACGTCGTGCTCGACCGCGTGCTCGAGTCCGCGCAGACGCTGACCGAAGCCCGTTACGCCGCGCTGGGCGTGCTCAACGAGTCAAAGACCGAGCTCGCGCGCTTTTTGACGCGAGGGATCGACGACGACACGCGGGCCGCGATCGGACCGCTGCCGCGCGGTCGGGGCGTGCTCGGCGCGTTGATCGAGGAACCCGCACCGCTGCGTTTGCCTCACGTCGGCCGCCATCCGCGCTCCTACGGGTTCCCCCACGGCCATCCCCCGATGGACACGTTCCTCGGCGTGCCGATCCTCGTTGGCGGCACTCCTTTTGGCAACCTGTACCTGACCGAGAAGGCTGGCGGCGCGCAGTTCTCAGACGAGGACGAGCAGGCCGTGACGCTGCTCGCCGAGTTCGCGGGTGTGGCCATCGATCACGCCCGCCGCTACACGGGCGCCTCAGAACGCCGCGAGGAGCTCGAGCAGACCGTTGCGACCCTCGAGGCGACCACCCAGATCGCCAAAGCCGTCGGGGGCGAGACCGATCCTGAGGTGGTGCTCGAGCTGATCGCCAAGCGGGGGCGCGCCCTGGTGTCCGCGCGGATGCTTTTGATCGAGCTGGTGCAGGACGGCGAGTTCGTGATATCCGCCAGCGCCGGGGAGCTGCCAGCGGATCTGAACGGCAAGCGCGTGGGATCGGAGAACAGCCTCGCCGCCCACGCGATGCGCACGCGTCGTGTGCAGCGCCTGGAGGGGACGCTCAACCGCGCGCGCTTTGAGGAGCACGGTCTCGGCACTCTGGGCGTGCGCGCGCAGGCGGGACTGGCCGTGCCGCTGATCTTCCGCGGCACCGTCCACGGAGTGCTGCTGGCGCTCGACCGCCTGCGCGACGGTCCTGCGTTCTCGACCGAGGACGAACAGCTGCTCGAGGCGTTCGCCGCCAGCGCCGCGACCGCGGTCGCGACCGCCCAGTCGATCCTCGCCTCCCACCAGCGCCAGCGGCTGGCCGCCGCCGAGGCCGAGCGCCAGCGCTGGGCGCGCGAACTGCACGACGAGACGCTGCAGAGCCTCAGCGCGCTGCGGATCGGGCTCTCCACGGCCGAGCGCTCGCAGCAGGCGGACGCATTGCAGCAGGCGGTGCGCGTGGCGATCGAGCACCTCGAGGAAGGCATCTCCAACCTGCGCGCGCTGATCACCGACCTGCGCCCGGCGGCGCTCGACGAGCTCGGCGCCCAGGTGGCGATCGAAGCGCTGGCCGAACGCGCCACCCGCCGTGGCCTGGAGGTCGACGTCAGCATCGACCTCGCCTACGAGCGCAGTGAGCGCCCCACGCGCCTCTTCGCCGAGCTCGAGATCGCGCTCTACCGGATCGTGCAGGAGGCGCTGTCCAACGCCCACAAACACGGACAGGCTCAGCGTGCCGTCATCGAAATCCACGAGGACGACGCCAGCGTGCACCTCAGCGTCCGCGACGACGGCTCGGGCTTTGACCCGAACGCGCATACGAGCGGGTTCGGGCTGCTGGGCATGCGCGAGCGCGTGCACCTGCTCGGCGGTTCGCTCTCGGTCGAATCGGCCCCCGGCTCGGGCGCCACCATTCGCGCCAGCATCCCCGCGCAACGTCGCTCCGAGTCCGCGCAGGCTCGCTCGGCCACCGCGCCGCTGCACTCTGTCGGGTGACGCGAGCCGTTACGCTCGCCGTCACGGATGAACGGATGAGCAGCCGGTACTTCTCCCCTCAGCCCAACGTGCCCGGGCGCGGCATCGTCGCCGGCTACGGCCTCAGCTTCTGGGGGCTGGTCGTCGCGATCGGGCTGTTCGCCGGGTTGGCCGGCGCGGCGCTGATGGAGCTGCTGCGCGCCGTCGAGCACCTGGCCTGGCCATATGCCGCCGGCGATGACTTCTTGCAGGCCGTCGAACGCAGCTCCTCCGCGCAGCGCGTGCTCGTGCTGCTGGTCGCCGGCGTGGTTGCCGGCATCGGCGGGCTCGTGCTCAAACGGCTGCGCGGCCTCGGCGGCGGCGAGGTCTCTGAGGCGGTGTGGCTCGGCGACGGGCGCCTGGCGTTTGGGCCCAGCCTCGCCCGTGGGGTGCTCTCGATCGTGGTCGTCGGCATGGGCGCCTCGATCGGGCGCGAGGCGGCGCCCCAGCTCGCTGGCGGCGCCTTTGCCAGCAGGCTGTGCGAACGGGCCGGACTGCCCGCCTGGCAGCGGCGGCTGCTCGTCGCCTGCGGCGCGGGCGCCGGGATGGCCGCGGTCTACAACATCCCGCTCGGCGGCGCCCTGTTTGCGGTCGAGGTGCTGCTCGGCACGCTCTCTCTGCCTTTGGTCTTGCCGGCTCTGGCCACCAGCCTGATCGCCACTGCCGTCGCCTGGATCGTGCTGCCGATCGCACCGACCTACCGGGTGCCGCTCTACGGGGTGTCCGTGCGCCAGATCGCCTTCGCGCTGCTCGCCGGTCCGCTCGGGGGACTGGCGGCTGCCGTCTGGGTGCGACTGGTCGTCTTCGCGCACGAGGCACGTCCCGAGGGCGGGCTGCGGCGGCTGTTCGCGCCGCTGCCGGTCTTTCTTGCGCTCGGCCTGTTGGCGATCGCCTTCCCGCAGCTCTTGGGTAACGGCAAGGACACGATCCAGCTGGCGCTCACCGCCCAGCTCGGCGTCGGGCTCTTGGCCGCGCTCGCCGTGCTCAAGCCGCTGGCCACCGCCGGCTGTCTGGGCAGCGGCGCCCCCGGCGGCCTGTTCACCCCGACGCTCACCTACGGCGTGCTGCTCGGTGGCCTCTTTGGCCACGCCTGGACTGTCCTCTGGCCGGGCTCCCCGGACGGCAGCTACGCGCTAATCGGCGGCGCCGCCGTGCTCGCCGCCGCGATGCAGGGTCCGCTGGCCGCGGTCGTGATGGTGCTCGAGCTCGCCCACTTCACCGACACGCTCATGGTCCCGATCCTGTTGGCGGTCGTCGGCGCGACCGTCGTCTCACGCCGCATGGGCCTGCAGTCCATCTACTCGGCGCGCCTTGACGCGGGGGCGGTGATACACCCGGGGGACGGGCCCGGGGCGGGCGGGGTGTCCGGGGCGCCGATGGAGGACGAGCCGCTCGGACCGGCTGCAGTGGGTGTGTGAAGAGAATGTGAAGGCGAGGGCTAGAGGGTATGTTTTTTGGAGTTTGATAACTATAGTATAAACCCTTAAGGCCGCTCGAGCACACGACCGCCTCCGCCCCTCCCCAACTTTGCATATACCATAGAGAACTAAACGGCCGTCTGGATACCCAACTAAGAGACTCGCACATGCCCGCAATGCGACCCGCCGCCCTGTACTACAGCCATCCGGCCTGCTCAGAACACGATCCGCGCGCGCACATGCCCGCGCACCCGGACACGCCCGAGCGCCTGGCCGCGATCGAACGGGCGCTTGGCGAGCGCGACTGGCTCGGCTACACCCGGCGCAAGGCGCCGGCGGCCGCCGAGGAGCTGCTCGAGCTCGTCCACACCCCGCGTCACGTGGAGCGCATCAGGGAGCTCGCGCTCGTCGGCGGCGGGGCGATCGACCCGGACACGTTCGTCGGCGAGGCCTCCTACCGCGCCGCGCTGCACGCAGCCGGGGGCGCGTGCGAGATGACCCGGGCGCTGCTGGCCGGCGAGGCTCCGCTCGGGTTCTGCGCGGTGCGCCCCTCCGGGCACCACGCCGAACCGGACCGGGCGATGGGGTTCTGCCTGTTTAACAACGTCGCCCTCGCCGCCGCGCACGCGATCCGCGATCTCGGCGTGCGGCGGGTGCTGGTGCTCGACTGGGACGTACACCACGGCAACGGCACGGCCGAGGCGTTTCGCTCGCGCACGGACGTCCTGTTCGTGTCGATCCACCAGTCCGGGATCTACCCGGGCACCGGCGCGCTCAGCGACGTCGGCTCGGGCGAGGGCGCCGGCTACACCCTCAACCTGCCGGTCCCCGCGGGATCTGACTCGGAGTTGTGGCTGTCGCTGATCGAGCACATCGCGATCCCGGTCGCCGCCGCCTATGAGCCCGAGCTGGTGCTCGTCTCCGCCGGTTTTGACGCCCACGTGGCCGATCCGCTGGCCGATTGCCGCCTGGACACGGACGCGTTCGCGGAGATGGCCCGTCACGTGCGCGACTTCGCGTTGGAGCGGTCGATCTCGCTCGGGCTCGTGCTCGAGGGCGGCTATGACCTGCACGCGCTGGCCGACTCGGTGCTCGCAACGATGGCGGCGCTGCGCGACGAGCGCCCGGCGGAGTCCGCCGCCCCGGAGCAGTTGCTCACCTCGCGCATCGCCGCGCACGTGGGTCACTACTGGGAGTTGTGAGCGCGCGGCGTAGGGGCTGCGCGGCGTAAGCTGGCCCCGCACGGGGTCTGTGGGGCTACGCGAAACGAGCTTTGATCGCGTAGTTCTCCGCCGGGCGATCGCGACAGAGCGCGGATGTCAGGCGAGCGGGCCGCGACGATGCTTGGGCGTGTTGACTTTCTCGGAACGCGCATCTTCCCGGCCGGTCCCGGCCAAGCTCGCCGAGCAGGCCAACGGCGACTCGGCCAAGCTCGTTCGCCTGCGCGACGGCTCGTGGGTGACGCTACGCCCCGCCCGTGCTGAGGACGAGCCCGCGCTGCGTACGTTCCTGGCGGGCCTGTCCAGCGAGTCAAAGCGCCTGCGGTTCTTCTCCGGCGCGAGCGACACCGACGTCGCCGCCCACTGGGCCGCCCACGTCGGCCCACACCACTACGGCCTGGTTGCCCACGACGCCTCGGGCGCGGTCGTCGCCCATGCCACCTACATCCAGCTGGACACCCCTCGCGGGGAGACACCTCGTGCGGAAGTAGCGGTCGAGGTGGCCGATCGCCTGCACGGCCGGGGGCTTGCGACGATCATGATCGAGCGGCTGGCCGCAGTCGCGCAGGCACGCGGGATCGCGCGGTTCGTCGCCGAGGTGCTGCCCGAGAATCGAGCGATGCTCGACGTTTTCCGCGACGGCTTTGACGCGCACCTAACCTTTCACGAGGGCACCGACACCGTCGAGTTCCCCACCCGCGCCTGGCGCCTGGCGTTGAGTCGTTTCTCCGTTTGATCTGCCGCTTCCGCCGCCGCTCGGGCCCGGCATCGTCTCGTTTGCCTCGCGTAGCCACTCGCGCGCATCGGGGTGCGCCGCGCGCTCGATCAGCAACCGCGCCTGCGCGCGCTCAGAACGTCCGAACACGTGCGCGCAGCCGTGCTCGGTGACGACGGCTGAGTGCTGGTAGGAGGTGGCCGGGTCGCGCAGCCGGGGCACGATCGTGGACGTCCCGCTGGGGTCGTGCCAGGAGCGCAGCGCGATCACCGCGTGCCCACCGGGCGAGTGCAGCGCGCCGCCGACGAAATCCGGCTGGCCGCCGAACCCCGAGTACAGCCGCCCGTTGATGTGGCTGGCGCCGGCCTGGTCGTGCAGGTCGACCTGCAGCGCGGTGTTGATCGAGGTCATCTGCCGCTGGGCGGCGATGCGCGCGGGGTCGTTGCTCGTCTCCGTTCGCACCATCCGCACGCGCGGGTTGCCGTCTACCCACTCGTACAGCTCGCGCGAGCCGAACATGAACGAGCACACGATCTCCCGTCCGGATTCTGACTCCAGCGCGCCGCGACGCTCCAGCTCCATCACGCCGTCGGAGATCATCTCCGACCACACCCGCAGTCCGTGCCGGGAGCGCAGCGCGTGCAGTGTCGCGTCGGGCACCTGGCCGATGCCCAGCTGCAACGTCGCCCCGTCTTCGACCAACGCGGCGACCCGCTCGGCGATCGCCACCGCGTGCTCGTGATGGTTGCCGCCGGCCGGCGCGCAGGGCAGCTCCTCGTCGACCTCGATCGCGACGTCGATCAGCTCCTCGTCGAGCTCGCCGTCGCCGTGTGTATAGGGCATGCGCGGGTTCAGCTGGGCCACCACCAGCCCCCCGCGCGAGCGCACCTGCTCCACCGCGGCGAGCAGCACGTTGACCTCGATGCCCAGCGACACCCGCCCCGCCCGCGGGGTGGAGGTGTGCAGCAGCACCGCGTCGGGCGCGCGCATCGTCGCGAACAGGCGCGGCACGAGCGACAGGCGCATCGGCAGGTAGTCGAGCCGCGCGCCGGCCGCGCGCATCGCCGGTCCCACGAACGGGGTCTCATAGATCACCCCTGCGCGCGGCGGCGGCAGGTCATGGGCGGCGAGCATGAACAGCCGGTAGCGCTCGAGCGCCCCGTCGAGCGCCTCCAGCAGCTGGTGGGGCGTGGCCAGGTTGCCGCTGGCGACCACGCGGGGCTCGGGTGCGGTCGCGGCGGACCCCAGCTCGCTCAGCCGCTCGCACAACCGCTCCGGTGAGATCACCTGCACCCCGGGCACGCTACGCGTGCGCGCCGTCGCCGTCATGGGTGTGAACTACGGAGCGTGTCCAGTGGCTACTGCGGTGGCCGCACCGGCGGCCGGAGGGTTGACTGTACTGGGGGAGCCGGTCCCACACCCCACGGCGGCCGGCCGGCTCCCCTTAGTTGCCCTGTACCCGGCCGCCGCAATCTGAGGAGACCGCCGTGAGCCCTCAAACTTCCGCACCGCCCTCCACGACCTCCGCATCGCGTCGTGAGACCTCGGCATCGCCCCCCGCCCCTTCAGCGGCTTCCGCGTCGGCGGCATCGGCGCCCGCGGCGTCGGCGCCCACGTCCGCGCCGGGCTCCGTGCTCGAACCGGTCCGCAAGTTCTCACAGCTCTCGCGCGAGGACGTCGCCTATGCCGGCGGCAAGGGCGCGAACCTGGGTGAGCTCACCGCGGCCGGACTGCCAGTTCCGGGCGGATTTGTGATCGGCGCGCCCGCATATGCGGCGTTCTGCGAGCAGACCGGTCTGCGCGAGCGGTTGGCCGAGCTGCTGGACAAAGTCGACGTCGAGGACACGACCGCGCTGCAGGCCGCCAGCGACGCCGCCCGCGAGGCCGTGCTCGCCGCGGCGATGCCCGAGGAGCTGCGCCACGCGATCCTCGCGGCATACGCCGAGCTGGCGCACGACGCCGGCGCCGAGGACGGCGCCGCCGGAGAGGACGGTGTCGACGGTGCCGCCCACGCGGGGGGTGCGGACGCGGGCAGGTCAGTGGCGGTCGCGGTCCGCTCGTCGGCCACAGCCGAGGACACCGCCTCGGCGTCGTTTGCGGGGATGAACGAAACGTTCCTGAACGTGCGCTCCGCAGATGAGACGATCGACGCGGTCAAACGCTGCTGGGGCTCGCTGTTCGGCGCGCGCACGATCTACTACCGCCGCCAGCGCGGGTTCAGCCAGGCCGACATGGACATCGCCGTGGTCGTGCAGCTGCAGATCCCCTCCACGCGCTCTGGTGTGATGTTCACCGTTGATCCCGCCACCGGCGAGCGCGATCACCTGGTGATCGAGGGCTCGTTCGGGCTCGGCGAGGCGGTCGTGTCGGGCAGCGTCTCGCCCGACCGCTACGTCGTGCGCAAGGACGACCTGGCGATCCTGCTGCGCAGCGTGCGCCCCAAGGAGCTCGCGATCGAACCGGCGCCCGGCGGCGGCACGGTGACACGCGAGCTGGACGCCCAGGAGAGCATGCGCCCGGTGCTGGTCGACGCCGAGGTCGTCGAGCTCGCGCAGCTGGGTCTGCGCATCGAGCGCCACTACGGCGCCCCCCAGGACACCGAGTGGGCGTTCTCGCCCGACGGCGCGGTGTGGATGCTGCAGAGCCGCCCGATCACGACGATCGCGGGGGAGGAACACGAGTCGCACGAGCTGCTGGTCCGCGGGCTCGGCGCCGCCCCGGGGAGCGCGAGCGGCCCGGTGCGTCTGCTCGCCGATCCGACCGACACTCGCGGCTTTCGCGACGGCGACGTGCTGGTCACGCACATGACCACCCCCGACTGGGTGCCGCTGATGCGCCGCGCGGCGGCGATCGTGACCGACTCCGGGGGGATGACC
This sequence comes from uncultured Solirubrobacterales bacterium, assembly GCA_963702185.1. Taxonomy (GTDB): domain Bacteria; phylum Actinomycetota; class Thermoleophilia; order Solirubrobacterales; family Solirubrobacteraceae; genus Palsa-744. The sequence continues at coordinate 975,786 of OY969723.1, read as the reverse complement.
TGTCACGCGGCGATCGTGTCCCGCGAGCTGGGGATTCCATGCGTGGTCGGCACGGGCGATGCGACCAAACGCCTGCGAGATGGGGAGGTGGTCACCGTCGACGCGACCGAGGGCGTGGTGCTCGAGGGTGAGGTGCGCGAGCTGCTGGCGGGGGCTGCCGTCCCGGGTGGCGCCGGAATGTCGGCGGGCGCCGCGGCAACGCCGGGCGGGGGAGCGGCCACGGCCGGCGTGGTCATCGCCGCCGCCCCGCCGATCACCGCCACCAAGCTGCTCGTCAACCTGTCCGAGCCCTCGCAGGTCGATCGCGTCAAGGATCTGCCCGTTGACGGGGTCGGGCTGCTGCGCGCGGAGATGATGGTGCTCGAGGCGCTCGACGGCGAGCACCCGCGCACGCTGATCGCCGAGCACCGCACGGAGGAGTTCGTGGCGCGCATGGCGGCCGGGCTGACGAAGTTCGCCGCCGGCTTCGATCCGCGGCCGGTCACCTACCGCACGATCGACTTTCGCACCAACGAGTTCCGTGGGCTGAGCGGCGGGGATCGCTATGAGCCGCAGGAGGCCAACCCGATGATCGGGTACCGCGGCGCGCTGCGCTACACGCACGAGCCCGACGTGTTCGCGCTGGAGCTGCAGGCGCTGCGCCAGGTGTGGGACGCCGGCCATCGCAACCTGCACGTGATGCTCCCGTTCGTGCGCACCGCGCGCGAGCTTGCGCGCTGCCGCGAGCTGATCGCCGAGTCGGGCCTGTCCTCGCGCCCGGGGTTCGAGCTGTGGGTGATGGCGGAGGTGCCCTCGGTGCTGTTCAACCTGCGCGCCTACGCGGAGCTCGGCATCGCCGGCATCTCGATCGGCTCCAACGATCTCACCCAGCTGCTGCTGGGCGCCGATCGCGACAACGAGGTGCTGGCCGAGACCTTCGACGAGCGCGACCCGGCCGTCATCGCCTATCTGCGCGAGCTGATCCCGCGCGCGGGGGCACTCGGCCTGCGCACCTCGATCTGCGGGCAGGCGCCGTCGGTCCATCCCGAGTACGCGGAGCTGCTGGTGCGCGCCGGCATCGACGCGATCTCGATCAATATTGACGTGATCGATCGCACCCGCGCGCTGATCGCCTCCGCCGAGCAGCGCGTATTGCTGGACGCCGCGCGCGAGACGGAGTAGCCGGTGTTCGAGGTGCGCATTCACGGCCGCGGTGGGCAGGGGATCGTGACCGCCGCCGAGCTGCTGTCGCTGGCGGCCTTCGACGAGGACCGCTACGCGCAGGCGTTTCCGAGCTTCGGCTCCGAGCGGATGGGCGCCCCGGTCGTGTCGTTCTGCCGCATCGACGAGCGTCCGATCCGCACGCGCGAGCCCGTCTCACAGCCCGACGCGCTGATCGTCGCCGATCCGACGCTGCTGCACCAGGTCGACGTGTTCGGCGGGCTGGGGCTCGACGGATACGTGCTCATCAACACCACACGCAGCTTCGACGAGCTGGGCTTGGGGGAGCTCGCGACGGGCCGCCGCCGCGAGCGACTGCTGACCGTGCCCGCGGCCGAGCTCGCGCGTGAGCACGCGGGCCGCGCGGTCGCCGCCAACACCGCGCTGCTCGGCGGGTTCGCCGCGCTGTGCGGGCAGGTCTCGCTCGACGCCGTCGCCCGCGCGATCTCCGAGCGGTTCGCCGGCGCGGTGGGCGAGGGCAACGTGGCTGCGGCCCGGGCCGCGCACGGGTGGGTGGTGGATGAGTTGCACCAGATCGCCGGCCATGGGCCGGACGGTGGCGGTCGGGCACCGGCCGGTGAGCGCAGCGGGGCTGTGGCAGGCCGGACGATGGTGGGGGGCTGAGCGGTGGAGCAGCAGATCGAGGGCTCGCGAGCCGTCGCCGACGCCGTCGCTCTGTGCCGCCCGGAGGTCGTGTGCGCGTATCCGATCTCGCCCCAGACCCACATCGTCGAGCGACTGGCCAGGCTCGTCGCCTGCGGCGAGCTGGCCCCGTGCGAGTACGTCAACGTCGAGTCGGAGTTCGCCGCGATGTCCGTGGCGATCGGCGCCTGTGCCACGGGCGCACGCGCGTACACGGCGACCGCCAGTCAGGGCCTGCTTTACATGAGCGAGGCGCTTTACAACGCCTCGGGTCTGGGACTGCCGATCGTGATGACCGTCGCCAACCGCGCGATCGGCGCCCCCATCAACATATGGAACGACCACTCCGACTCGATGTCCCAACGCGACTGCGGCTGGATCCAGCTGTACGCGCAATCAAACCAGCACGCGCTGGACCTGCACATCCAGGCCTACCGCCTGGCCGAGGAGGTCTCGGCGCCGGTGATGGTGTGCATGGACGGGTTCATCCTCACACACGCGGTCGAGCGGGTGGACATGCCCTCGCAGGCGGACGTCGATGCGTGGCTGCCTCCGTTCACGCCCCGCCAGCGCCTGGATCCCGACGAGCCGATCACGATCGGCGCGATGGTCGGCCCGGAGGCGTTCATGGAGGTCAAGTACCTCGCCCACGCCAAGCAGCTGCAAGCGCTCGAGTCGATCCCGCGGGTGGCGGGTGAGTTCTCGGATGCCTTCGAGCGCGATTACGGAGATGGCCTGATCGCGACCTACCGCAGCGAGGATGCCGAGACGATCATCGTGGCGCTGGGCTCGGTGATCGGCACGATCGAGGACACGGTCGATGAGCTGCGCGCCGAGGGCGTCTCTGTCGGGGTCGTGGGCATCACCTCGTTTCGCCCGTTTCCGCTGGAGGCGGTGCGCGGCGCCCTGGCGCACGCGACGCGCGTGGTCGTGCTGGAGAAGGCGCTCGCGGTCGGCCTCGGGGGGATCGTGGCCGACAACGTGCACACGGCCCTGGCCGGGCGCTCCGCCCATATCCACACGGTCATCGCCGGCCTGGGTGGGAGGCCGATCGTCAAAGCCTCGCTGCGGGCGATGCTTGCCGACGCGGTCGCCGATCGTCTGGAGCAGTTGACGTTCATGGACATGGACTGGGACATCGTCGAGCGCGAGCTTCAGCGGATGCGAGCCTCGCGCGCGTCGGGCCCGCACGCGGAGAACATTCTGCGCGACATCGGCACGGTCGCGGCGGGTCCGGTATGAGCGCCACCTCTGAGTGCGCTGTCATCGCCGCAGTGGAGCGCCTCGCCGGCGCCTGCGCGGCCCGCGCGAGGGGGCTGCGCCCGTGAGCGCCGCGCCGACGATCCGCTTCTACCAGACCGGCAGCATCGCCGTCGGCAATCGTCTGCTCGACCCCGACCAGCGCTCCGTGCAGGCCGATGAGCAGCGCTCGAACGCAATCACCTGCGGGCACCGCGCCTGTCAGGGCTGCGGGGAGGCGCTGGGCGCGCGCTACGCCCTGGACGCCGCGATGCGCGCGACCGGCGGGCGCATGATCGCCGCCAACGCGACCGGCTGCCTGGAGGTGTTCTCGACCCCCTACCCCGAGTCCTCCTGGCGGCTGCCCTGGATCCACTCGCTCTTTGCCAACGCCCCCGCTGTCTCGACCGGGATCGCCGCGGCGCTGCGGGCGAAGGGCCTTGACCGGGACATCCGCGTGGTCGGCCAGGGTGGGGACGGCGGCACCGTGGACATCGGCATGGCCTGCCTGTCGGGCATGTTCGAGCGCGGCGACGACGTGCTCTACATCTGTTACGACAACGAGGCCTACATGAACACGGGCGTGCAGCGTTCGGGCGCCACCCCAGCGGCGGCGCGCACGACCACCACCCCTGCTGTAGGGCCGGCTCCGGGCGCCTCCTTCACCCAGGGCAAGTCGGCCCCGCTGATCGCGATGGCGCACGAGATTCCCTACGTGGCGACCGCGACCGTGGCCGAGCTGCGCGATCTGGAGGCGAAGGTCGCGACGGCGATGCAGCTGCGCGGGCCACGCTATCTGCACGTGTTCGTGCCCTGTCCCCTCGGCTGGGGCAGCGAGCCGCGGGAGACGATCCACGTCGCCCGCCTGGCCCAGCAGTCCGGCCTGTTCCCCGTGTTCGAGGCCCACGACGGCGAGGTGACCGCCGTCACCCCGATTCGCCGTCGGGTGCCCGTGCAGGAGTACCTGCGCACGCAGGCTCGCTTCGCCCACCTGTTCAAGCCCGAGCCGCACACCGAGACGATCGCGCGGATCCAGGCCCAAGCCGACCGCAACATCCGCCGCTTCGGGTTGCTGGCAGACATGCAAGGGGGTTCGTGATGGACAAGCCGTTTGCGATCACGTTGGACGTCGGCTCGAGCCTGGCCAACAAGACCGGTTCCTGGCGCGATGAACGGCCCCAGTACGTGCACCGCCTGCCGCCGTGCAACCACGCCTGCCCCGCGGGGGAGAACATCCAGCAGTGGCTGTATCACGCCGAGTCCGGCGACTATGAGTCGGCGTGGCGCGAGCTCGTCGTCGACAATCCGCTGCCGGCGGTGATGGGACGCGTGTGCTACCACCCGTGCGAGACCGCCTGCAATCGAGTGCAGCTGGATGAGACGGTCGGAGTGCACGGGGTCGAGCGGTTCCTCGGCGACGAGGCGATCCGCCAGGGCTGGGCGCTGCCGGGGCCGCCGCAAGGTGCGGCTCGGAGCGGCAAGCGCGTTTTGGTCATCGGCGCCGGCCCGTCGGGACTGTCGGCCGCCTACCAGCTCGCGCGGCGCGGACACGAGGTCACGATCCGCGAGGCCGGCCCCCGTCCGGGCGGGATGATGCGGTTTGGAATACCCCAGTACCGCCTGCCGCGCGAGGTGCTGGACGCGGAGATCCAGCGCATCCTCGACCTCGGTGTGACGCTGCTATGCCAGGCGCCGGTCTCAAACGTGATGGAGGCGATGCGCGAGGGGTGCTATGACGCGGTGTTTTTGGCCGTCGGCGCGCATATCGGCCGGCGCGCGTACATACCGGCCGGAGACGCCGCCCATGTACTCGACGCCGTGAGTTTGTTGCGCTCTGTGGAGGAGTCCGAGGTGGGCGGCGAACGCCCGTTGCTGGGCCGCAGGGTGGTTGTGTACGGAGGCGGCAACACCGCGATGGATGCCGCCCGCACCGCCCGGCGGCTGGGGGCGCATGACGCGATCGTCGTGTACCGGCGCACGCGCGAGCGCATGCCCGCGCACGACTTCGAGGTCCAGGAAGCACTGGATGAGGGCGTGATGATGAAGTGGCTGTCGACGATCAAGCAGGCCGACGAGGGCAGGCTCGTGCTGGAACGGATGGAGCTCGATGAGACCGGCTTCCCGCAGCCCACGGGCGAGACCGAGGAGCTTGCGGCCGACTCGCTCGTGCTCGCGCTCGGCCAGGACGTCGACCTCTCTTTGCTGGACGGCGTGCCGGGGATCGAGATCGAGGACGGCGTCGTGCGTGTCGACGAGCGCATGATGACCGGCCACCCCGGGGTGTTCGCCGGCGGGGACATGGTGCCGGCTGAGCGCACGGTCACGGTCGGCGTCGGCCACGGCAAGGCCGCGGCGCGCAACATCGACGCGTATCTGAGCGGCGCCGAGTTCGTGCACCCGCCCGTCCCCGACCTGGTCGGCTACGAGGACCTGAACACGTGGTACTACTCCGACGCCCCCGCGACCGTCGCGCCGCAGCTCGATCTGATCCGCCGGCAGTCGACTTTCGATGAGGTCGTGCTCGGCTTGGACGCGGAGAACGCGCTGTTCGAGGCCCGGCGCTGCCTGTCGTGCGGAAACTGCTTTGGCTGCGACAACTGCTACGGCGTCTGCCCCGACAATGCCGTCTTGAAGGTCGACGAGGCCGACGGCTACGCGTTCGATCTCGACTACTGTAAGGGCTGCGGTCTTTGTGCCGTGGAGTGCCCGTGCGGGGCGATCGAGATGATCCCGGAGACGATCTGAATTTCCGGGGACGGTCTGGCCTCCTCGTGACGGTCTGGTCTCCCGGGACAATCCACATTTCCCCTGAGACGGACCGAATTTGCGTGAGAAAATCCTCAGCCACACAGGGGTTTACTACGGACGCGCGAATACATACCCGGACATAGGGTTTGGGCCAAGTCGTCCACCCCGAGACCCCGAGGGAGCAGCATGAGCTTGCTGGTGGCAGCGGTCTTCAACCTGAACCATCCGGCGCACACGGTCGACTGGGAATTCATCCACCTGTCGGTCGCCAACGTGGTCGTCATCGGCTTGATGCTGATCGTGTTCGTGCTGGCGATCCTCCTGCCGTTTCCGGGCGCCGCCGGGCGCCAGGACGCCCGTAGCGGCGGAGGCGCGTCGTGAGCGCCGTGCCGAACGTTCCTCCGGGTCCGCCGACGGGGATGCCCCCCGGCACGCCGTCGGGGCCGGGCGCGCCGTCGCATTCTCCGGGCGCCTCCTCGAAATCGTGGACGGTCAAACTCCGCGAACGGGGCGTGGCCGCGCTGCCGCCCGACAAGCTCCTGCCCGACGGCCAGCCCACGTACGTAGCCTCGTGGATCTACGTCTTCGGGGTGGCCTCGATCGCCTCGCTGATCGTGATCGTCGGCTCGGGCTGCATCCTCGCGCTGAAGGGGCCCGCCTGGTGGCACGAGACCGGCGTCGGCCATTTCTTCAACTCGATCCACCTGTGGTCGGTCGAGCTGTTCTTCTTCGCGATGGTCGTCCACCTGTGGGGTAAGTACTGGATGGCCGCCTGGCGCGGCGGTCGCGCGCGGGTGTGGATGACCGGCGCGGTCACGTTCCTGGTGGCGATCCCGTGCGCGCTCACCGGCTACGTCTCCCAGCAGAACTTCGACGCGCAGTGGATCTCAACCCAGGCCAAGGACGCGATGAACTCGGTCGGCGTCGGCGCTTTCTTCAACCTCACCAACTTCGGGCAGATGTACAGCTACCACATCCTGCTCTTGCCGATCGCGGTCGTTTTGCTCGTGAGCCTGCACGTCCTGCTCGTGCGCCGCCACGGGGTTGTGCCGCCGTTTGAGCTGGAGAACAAGCTCGCGAACGCCCCGGGTGGGAATCCCGGCGCCCCGCGAGCCGCGTCCCCTGGCCCGCCCGCGACCGGAGGCCGGGCATGAGCATCTGGCGGACAGAGCCCGAGTCGCGGACCCCGCCCTGGCGGGGCTCCTACGCCCCCTACGACCTGATCAAAGAGCTGTGCATCGCCGTCGGCGTGATCGTCTTGCTGGCGGTCCTATTGACGGTCCTGCTGTCTTCGCCCGACGATCCCCCCTCGACGATCGCGCAGTGGTCGCGCCAGCTGCCCGGCGATTTCGCCGCCACCGCCGCCAAGGAGCTCAACGGGACCAGCGACACCGCCGAATACGGCCCTCCCTACAACCATTCTTCGGGGAGCGTGCAGCACTTCTTGATCCTGCACCCGCAGCGCTGGCTGGGCGTCAGCCACCCGATCGACACGGCTGAGGACTACGTGGTCAAACCGCTTGAAACGATCCCGAACGACCCGGCGTTGAGCGCCGCGCTGGCCGAATACAAGGCCGCGTCCAGCACGCAGAAAAAGGAATGGTCGGAAGCCTACGCCAAGCCACTCGAAGAATATGCGACGGCCGTGGAAGAAAAGAAGACGCCGCCAAGCACGGTCGTGGTGAACACGAGCACGGGCACGGTGACGGTCAAGACCTCCGCCGCCGGCCCGGTCCCGGCGATGATGGCCGCCCTGCAGAGCCTCGCCCAGAGCGGCGGCCTTGAAGGCGGCCTCGTCTCAAGTCGCCAGTTCTTCCAGACCGACTACACCAAGCCGCTGCTGTTCATCGCCGACGGTGGCCTCCTGGCCGAACGCGCCGAATCTGAGCACCTGCTCGGCGACCAGTGGGGCCTGATGAACGAGACCGGCTCCTATCCCGGCCAGCCCTGGCTGTGGCTTTACGCCCTCTGGTACCAGGTCGAACCGATCAAGTCCTCGCCCAACGCCGACATCCAGGTGCTGCTGATCATGTCTTTGCTCAGCCTCCTGTTCATCTGCATCCCCTTCCTGCCGATCGTCAACCGCATCCCCCGCTGGATCCCGGTCTACAAGCTGATCTGGCGCGAGCACTATCGCTCGCAGGGTGGGTAGCGACTCACCCCGTCGTAACGGGCGTCCGCCCGCTGGGCCGCTCGGCCAGCTGCGAGGCGCGCAGCGTGCGCTGCACGTCGGTGATCGACACGAGCCCGATCGGGCGCCCGTCCTCGTCGATGACCACAGCTCGCCCCACACGGACGAACGCGGGGCGCTCCAGCAGCCTGACCACATCCTCCTCGCCGCTCACCCTCAGGCTCGGGTCGCGCTCGGCGATCTCCCCGACCCACTGCGTCGCGCGCTGCTGGCGGGTCAGCCGCTCGATCTGGGGCAGGCTCACCAGGCCGATCGCGCGGCCGTCGTCGTCCACGACCGGAAACGAGGTGTAGCGGTGGGGCACGAACCAGTCGGTCAACGCCTGGGTGGCGGAGGTTCGCTCCGGGATCGACACGACCGGCGCGGACATCAACTCGCGCGCGTGCACGCCCGACAGCGCCGCCTGCACCTGGGCGCCCATCGCCTGCTGGCCGGCGGCCATCACGATGAACACGCCGATCAGCGCCAGCCACAGCCCCTCCGGCGCGCCGCTCAGCAGCTCCAGACCGCCGAGGGCGATCATCACGTAGCCGAACCCCCGGCCGATGCTCGCGGCCCGTTCGGTCGCCGGCCCCATCTGGCCCGAGCGCCGCCACATCAGCGAGCGCAGCACCCGCCCGCCGTCCAGCGGGAACGCCGGCAGCAGGTTCAGCACGAGAATCGCCACGTTGACCAGCGCCTGGTATTCGATCAGCGCCCTGACGACTTCCGGCGTCGAAGCTGGCAGCAGCGCCGCGGCCAGACCGAAACAGGCCGCGATCACAGCGGTCACCGCAGGGCCGGCGATCGCATAGCGCAGCTCGTCGCCCGGCTCGTGGGCTTCCCCACGCATACGTGAGACTCCGCCCAAGAGCCACAGGTCGATCTCTTCGATTTCGATCCCGTATTTGCGCGCGACGAGCGCGTGCCCGAACTCGTGCGCGAGGATGCTCACGAACAGCAGCAGCACGCTGACCAGCCCAAGGCCGTAGGCCGCCACGTGGCTGATGTGGTGGACGACTTCATAGAAGTATTGCCCGAGCACCCACGTGAACACCGCGACGATCACCAGCCACCACGGGCTGACCCCGACGGGAATCCCCGCGATGCGGGCTATGCGGAAGCTGCGGCCTGGCATCGCCACGGACTCTACGCCCTGCGTGTCCGCCCTGTCGTAGGCCAGTCCCGGTTGTGGGCCAGTGCCGGTCATGCCCGGGCACCCACGCATCCCCTCGTCAGTACAGATCACTGAGCGACTTGGGTGAACCACCCGGATGAATGACTCGGCGGTGAACGGGAATATGAGTTCTCCAATGAGACGTGACCACGACGAGACGGGGGGATCGACAATGACGGCTGCCACGGCGATGGCGGGCAAGATGGCCACCAACGAGCGCGAGCACGTGCTTGAGCGCCTGCATCACCTGCGTACGATCCTGCCCGCCTTTGCCGAGGAACTCGCCAGCTCGCGCCGCCAGGCCGCGGCGCTGCGCGTGGAGAATCGCGGCCTGCTCGAAGAGGTGCGCCGTCTGCGCGCACTGCACGGGCACAGCCACAGCGGGCACAGCCACAGCGGTCGCAGCAGTACAGTGCGCGGGTGAACACACCGGGTCCGCTGTCCGAACAGGAGCTGGAGCGCCTGCACGGCTGGTGGCGCGCGGCCAACTACCTCTCGGTCGGGCAGATCTACCTGCTCGACAACCCCCTCCTGCGCGAGCCGCTGCGCCTGGAGCACTGTAAGCCGCGCCTGCTCGGCCACTGGGGCACGACGCCCGGGCTGAACTTCGTCTACGTCCACATGAACCGCCTGATCCGCGGGCGCGATCTGAACGCGATCTTCATCGCCGGCCCCGGCCACGGCGGGCCCGGCGTGGTGGCCAACACCTATCTGGAGGGCACCTACACCGAGACCTACACCCACATCGGCCACGACGTCGAAGGGCTGCGCCGGCTGATGCGCCAGTTCTCGTTCCCCGGTGGCATCCCATCACACGTAGCGCCGCAGACGCCCGGCTCGATCAACGAGGGCGGCGAGCTCGGCTACTCGCTGCTGCACGCCTACGGCGCGGTGCTCGACAACCCCGACCTGCTCGCGTGCTGCGTGATCGGCGACGGCGAGGCCGAGACCGGCCCGCTGGCCGCCAGCTGGCACTCCAACAAGTTCCTGAACCCGGCTCGCGACGGGGCGGTGCTTCCCATCCTGCACCTCAACGGCTATAAGATCGCCGGCCCGACCGTGCTCGCGCGCATCCCTCGCGAGGAGCTGCGCGCGTTGCTCGAAGGCTATGGCTATGAGCCGCGCTTCGTCGAAGGATCGGACCCGGAGGCGATGCACCAGCTGATGGCGGCGACGCTCGATGAGGTCGCTCACGACATCTCATTCATTCAGACGCGCGCGCGTGCGCGCGAGGGCGAGCGTCCGCGCTGGCCGATGATCGTGCTCGTGACCCCCAAGGGCTGGACCGGGCCCAAGGAGGTCGACGGGCTGCCGGCCGAGGGGACCTGGCGCTCGCACCAGGTCCCGCTCGCGGATCTGGCGTCCAAGCCCGAGCACCTGGCGCAGCTGGAGCAGTGGCTGCGCTCCTACCGCCCGCAGGAGCTGTTCGACGAGAACGGCGCGCTGGCGCCCGAGCTGGCCTCGATCGCGCCAGAGGGGCCAAGGCGGATGAGCGCCAACCCGCACGCCAACGGCGGCCTTCTGCTGCGGGGCCTGGAGATGCCGGACTTCCGCGCCCATGCCGTACCTGTGCCCCATCCGGGCGCCGGCAGCGGCACCGAAGCCACGCGCGTGCTCGGCGGCCTTCTGGCCGAGGTGATCGATCGCAACCGCGACCGCTTTCGCGTCGTCGGCCCCGACGAGACCGTCTCCAATCGCCTGGGCGCGGTGCTCGAGGTGACCGACCGCGTGTGGATGGCGGCCACGCTGCCCACCGACGAGCACATGGCGCCCGACGGGCGGGTGATGGAGGTGCTCTCCGAGCACCTGTGCCAGGGGTGGCTGGAGGGCTACCTCTTGACCGGCCGCCACGGCCTGTTCGACTGCTACGAGGCGTTCATCCACATCGTCGACTCGATGTTCAACCAGCACGCCAAATGGCTGACGATGACCCGCGACATACCCTGGCGGGCGCCGATCGCCTCGCTCAACTACCTGCTCTCTTCGCACGTCTGGCGCCAGGACCACAACGGCTTCTCCCACCAAGACCCCGGCTTCATCGACCACGTCGTCAACAAGCGCGCCGAGATCGTGCGCGTCTACCTGCCGCCCGACGCCAACTGCCTGCTCTCTGTCGCCGACCACTGCCTGCGCAGCCGCGACTACGTCAACGTGATCGTCGCCGGCAAGCAGCCCGCCCTGGACTATCTCGCCATCGACGAGGCGATCGCGCACTGCACCCGTGGGATCGGCGTATGGGACTGGGCCAGCAACGACGACGCCGGCGAGCCCGACGTGGTGCTGGCCTGCGCCGGCGACGTACCGACCCTGGAGACCGTCGCCGCCGCCTCAATCCTGCGGACCGAGCTGCCCGACCTGCGCGTGCGCGTGATCAACGTCGTCGACCTGATGCGCCTGCAGCCCGACTCAGAGCATCCCCACGGCCTGCCCGACCGCGAGTTCGATGCGCTCTTCACCTCCTCCCAGCCCGTGATCTTCGCCTACCACGGCTACCCCTACCTGATCCACCGCCTCACCTACCGCCGCACCAACCACGACAACCTGCACGTGCGCGGCTACAAGGAGGAGGGCACGACCACCACCCCCTTCGACATGGTCATGCTCAACGACCTCGACCGCTTCCACCTGGTCATGGACGTGATCGACCGCGTCCCCTCCCTCGGCGAGCGCGCCGCGCACCTGCGCCAGCACATGGCCGACGAGCGTTTGCGCCACCGCGCCTACACGCGCGCGCACGGCGAGGACCCGCCCGAGCTGCGCAACTGGGCCTGGCCGGAGGCGTAACGTGCGCGTACTCACGGTCAACGCCGGCTCGAGCAGTCTCAAGCTGACTCTGCTCGATCACGACGATTCGGTTCTCGCCGCAGAGGGGTTGCCGGTCGGCGAAGGGATCGACGAGATCGCCTTGCGCCGGGCGTTGGACGGTGGCTTGGGCGACGCGGACGCGGTCGGGCATCGCATCGTCCACGGTGGCGAGCGCTTCCGCGCGGCGGTGCGCATCGATGGCGAGGTCGAGGCGGCGTTGCGCGAGCTGGTCGATCTGGCGCCGCTGCACCAGCCGCGGTCGCTGGCCGCGCTCGACGCGGTCTCGGGCGCGCTGGGCGATCTGCCCGCGGTCGCCTGCTTTGACACCGCCTTTCACGCGACCATCCCGGCCGTCGCGGCGACATACGCATTGCCGGCGGCCTGGCGTGAGCGCTGGGGCCTGCGGCGGTACGGCTTTCACGGTCTCTCCCACGCGTGGGTCGCTCATCGCGCGCCGCAGGTCGCGGGCCGTCCCGTCGCCGACCTGCGCATTGTCAGCTGCCATCTCGGCGCCGGCGCCTCGCTGTGCGCGATTCGCGATGGCCGCTCGATCGACACCACGATGGGATTCACGCCGCTGGAGGGCCTGGTCATGGCCACCCGCTCGGGCAGCGTCGATCCGGGAATGCTGTTGTGGCTGGCCGAGCACGAGGGCCTTGGCCCGCGGGAGCTGGCGGACGCGCTGGAGCACCGCTCCGGTCTCGCCGGGCTGTGCGGCACGGCCGACATGCGCGAGCTGCTCGCGCGAGTGGACGCCGGCGACGCTCGCGCCGAGCTCGCGCTCGGCGTCTACCTGCACAGCCTGCGCGCCCACATCGCTGCGATGGCCGCCTCGCTGGGCGGCCTCGATGTACTCGTGTTCACCGGCGGAGTGGGTCAGAACTCCGCACGAGTGCGCGAGCTGGCGGCCACCGGTCTCGGGTTTCTGGGCGTGCGGGCCGATCCGACAGCAGATGCACCCGTCACCACTCTCGTCATCCCAGCGCGGGAGGATCTCGAGATCGCCCGCCAGGTCAGGTCGGTGCTGGCAGGTCGGGCCGGGGCAAGTCCGGTTGGCGAATAGCGCCCGACGGCCCAGCCGGCGTCCTTGGCGATCCGCTCGGCGTCTTCCCGCTCCCGTCGCCGCTTGCATTCCCGGCCTCCCGTGCGACCAGCCGGTCGACCCCCAGCGTGCACACCCCCAGGCTGACCACCGCGGCGGCGACGATCGCGGTGGCAACGGCGTTTGACAGCACGCCCTCGGCCAGTCCCAGCGAGGCGACCGCGGCGGGTACTCCCAGCTGCGCGCTGGCGGCCAGTCCCGCGCTCGGCGGGCGGCGCGTGAGCGTGGAGGCGGCCAGGTGGATCAGCATGTTCAGCGCCACCAGCGCGCCGGCGAGGGCGAGCATCGCCGGGTGTTTGACCAGCCCGCGCAGGTCCAGCTGGGCGCCGAGGATCACGAAATACAGCGGCACGAAGAACCCGTCGGCCACGCCGCGCATTTGCGTGGACAGGCGTTTGGGACCGCCGATCAGCGCGATCGTCACGCCGGCGCCGAACCCTGCCACCAGCACGCTGGTGCCGCTGCGCTCCGCTATCCAGGCGAGCCCGAACAGCACCAGCAGCGACAGGCGCAGGTCGAGTGCCCACGAGCGCTGCTTGGAGCGCCGGCGCAGGCGGTCGACCCACGCGTGTCCGGCCAGCAGCCTGGCGGCGCCGTAGAGCAAGACCACCGCCGCGGTCACGAGCGCCGCTCCGATCAGCGCGTGCACGGTGCGCGCGGGCTGCAGCACGATCGGGACCGACACGATCGTCACGACGTCCGCGACCGTCACCTGCGCCATCACCGCCAACGAGTCGCGGCTCGAGACCTTGGCCTCGGTGAGCGCCGGCAGCAGCACCGCCGCCGAGCCCGAGGCAAGCACGACCGCGTAGATCGCCGCGTGCGAGGTGCCGGCGATCGCGGCCGCGGCGATGCCCGCCGGCGCCGCCAGCACGCCCACTATCGCCGCCAGCACGACTCCGCCTCGAAGCGATTTCGCCAGGCGGGGGTCGCGCAGCGGCAGGTGCATGCCGACCGTCAGCATCAACATCGCGAACCCGATCTGCCCCAGGAACGCGACCGTCGGGTTAGACGGGTCGACGGCTTGCAGGCCAGTCGTGCCGACGATAACCCCGGCCAGGATCTCGCCGACGACGACCGGCACAAACCAGCGTCCGCTCAATCCCAGCAGCGGACCCCCCAGTCCGGCCAGCACGATCACCAACAGCGTCCCGAAGCTCACCGTTCGAGCCTACTTGGCGCCGGGACGGCGGACCTGTCGCGGCTGTCGTGGGGCTCATACCGCACTCATACCTCACCCCTCCCGAGCTCCCACCCGGTGGGTTGATCTTGACCGCATGACGTTCTCCACAACCACTGACTCGCAAAGGAAAAGGAAAGAACACATGCACGACACCAGAACACTCAAGCGCGTGCTCGCCTCGTTCGGGGTGCTCGGAGTGGCCGCCGCGATGGCCGGGCTCGGCACGTTCGCGACGTTCACGAGCTCGACCTCGGCGTCGCACACGATCTCCTCGGGCACGGTCTCGATCGCCCTCGGGGCGACCGGCGCTTCGACTAACCGGCTGACGGTCGGCGCGTCCAACGTCGTCCCGGGCGACACGATCCAACGATCGGTCGACCTGATCAACAACGGCGGCGCCTCGGCGGACAACCTGTCCGGCATCACGCTGACCACGACCGCCTCGCCGAGCTCGCTGCTCGACACCGAAACGACCAACGGCCTGCAGATGGTCATCGAAAAGTGCTCGGTCCCGTGGACAGAGGCGGGCACCGCACCGGCCTACACCTACACGTGCAGCGGCACCACCTCCACGGTGCTGGCCTCGCGTGCGGTGATCGGCTCGAACATGGCGCTGTCGAATCTGTCGTCCCTGACCACGGGCTCGACCGACCACCTGCGCGTGACGCTGACGCTGCCCGCCGCGGCGCCGAACACGATGCAGGGCCAGACATCCACGATCTCCTACAACTTCGTCGGCACCCAGCGTGTCGCCGGATCCAAGTAGGAGTCCAGACATGCCCACGCTGATGATCCCCGCCGAGCGGTCCTGGCAGGTAGCCGAGCAGCCTCGGCGACCGGGGGCGGATCGTCCTCACCAGACGCGGACGGTCGCTGTGACCGTTCGCGCGGCGTGGGTGTGGGGCCAGCGCGTGCTGCTCGCGCTGGCCCTCATTCTTTTCCTCGCGCTCGGCGTGCTGCCCCGT
Source organism: uncultured Solirubrobacterales bacterium (assembly GCA_963702185.1). GTDB lineage: Bacteria > Actinomycetota > Thermoleophilia > Solirubrobacterales > Solirubrobacteraceae > Palsa-744. The sequence continues at coordinate 960,555 of OY969723.1, read as the reverse complement.
CTGGGGTTGTACCGCCCGGTGACCGTGCTCTCGGGCAGCATGCGCCCGACGTTCTCGCCCGGCGACATGGTGATCGACGTACCTGAGCCCGTCAGCGCCGTGCGCGTCGGGCAGGTTGTCTCCTACCAGGTCCCGGTCGGCATCCATCAGGTCGAGACCCATCGCGTCGTGCGCATCCTCCACGGCGGGGCGCATCCCACGATCCAGACTCAGGGCGACGCCAACAACTACCAAGATCCCTGGACGGCGCGACTGGAAGGCAACACCGCGTGGCGGATGGTCGCCGTCGTCCCGCATCTGGGCTACGTGGTCAACTTCCTGCGCGGCCCCGTGCTGCAGAAGCTCGCCATCTTCGCGGTGCCCGTGCTGCTGGCTTTGATGGTGCTCTCCGAGATCTGGGGCCTCGGGGGCAGCGAGGCAAAGACAGCGGAGGCCTGAGGTCATGCGTCTTCGCCGCAGACATCTATCTGCCGCGCTCGGCGTGCTGGTGGCGGCCGCGCTGCTCGCGAGTGCGCCGCTCGCGTTGGCCGCCTTCACTCACACCGCATCGGGCGGCCCGCTCACCTTGGCGAGCGCGACCGTCTCGCCCGCGAGCGGCATCTCCGCGACGCAGGCTAAATGCCACGCCAACCGTACGCCCGAAATCGAAATCTCCTGGTCGGCGACTTCATCCAGCTACGCGACCTCCTACACGGTCGAACGCGCCACCTCCTCGACCGGTCCGTACACCGCGCTCGCCACCATCGCCCTCGGGGGCGCCACCTCCTACACCGACAGCGGATCGCTCGGCTACTCGACCACCTACTACTACCGCGTAGCCGTCGTCTTCCACTCATGGAGCGCCACCTCCGCGACGGCCTCGATAAGCACGCTCAGCAAATCCTGCCAGTAGTTCCCCCGGATCGGTCGGGCATGTAAGGCCGGCAGTGGTACCGTCTTGACGCGATGGAGCACGTGGACGTCCTGATCGTCGGCGCCGGCCTGTCGGGCATCGGCGCCGCCTGCCATCTGCGCAGGCGCTGCCCGGAGAAGTCCTTCGCGATCCTCGAGGCGCGCGAGTCGATCGGCGGCACCTGGGACCTGTTCCGCTACCCGGGGATTCGCTCGGACTCGGACATGTTCACGCTCGGCTACACGTTCAAGCCGTGGCTGGGAGCCAAGGCGATCGCCGACGGACCCTCGATTCTCGACTATGTCCGCGACACCGCCAGCGAGCACGGTGTGCTCGAGCAAATACGTCTCGGCCGGCGCGTTCTCGGGGCCGAATGGTCGAGCGAGGACGCGCGCTGGACGGTCACGATCGAGCGCACGACCGCCGGTGAGACCGAGCGCTCCGAAGCCGGCGAGGCCGAACTGTCCGCAAACGGCGCGGCTGAGCCGTCGGCGGCCGTGGCCGGCGAGACGGTCGAACAGATGACCTGCTCGTTCCTGTACTGCTGCACCGGCTACTACCGCTACGACGAGGGCTACAGCCCAGCGCTCCCGGGTCGCGAGCGATTCGCCGGTCCGATCGTGCATCCCCAGCACTGGCCCGAGGAGCTCGACTACACCGGCAAGCGCGTCGTGGTGATCGGCAGCGGCGCGACCGCCGTCACGCTCGTGCCGGCCATGATCGAGGGTGGCGCCGAGCACGTGACGATGCTCCAGCGCTCGCCCTCCTACATCCTCGCGATCCCCGCCCGCGACGCGATCGCCGACTGGCTGCGCGAGCGGCTGCCCGCTCACGTCGCCTACGCGCTCACGCGCTACAAGAACGTGCTGCTGGCGACGCTCATCTATCAGTTGTCCCGCCGCGCGCCCACGTTCATGAACCGGATGCTGCGCAAGCTGGCCTCCAGGCAGCTGCCCGCGGGTTATGACGTCGACACCCATCTGAACCCGAGCTACGACCCGTGGGATCAGCGCCTGTGCCTGGTGCCCGACGGCGACCTGTTCCGGGTGCTCGGCAGCGGGCGGGCCGCGATCGAGACCGGCACGATCGACACGTTCACCGAGGAGGGCATCCGCCTCGCCTCGGGCAGGGAGCTAGACGCCGACATCGTCGTCTCGGCGACCGGTCTGAACCTGCTCGTGCTCGGGGGCATGAGCCTGACCGTCGACGGCGAGCAGGTCGACCTCAGCCAGACGGTCGCCTACAAGGGCATGATGTTCTGTGGAGTACCCAACCTGGCGCTCACGCTCGGCTACACCAACGCCTCCTGGACGCTCAAGGCCGACCTCGTCGCCGAATACGTCTGTCGTGTGCTCGCCCACATGGATGCCCGCGGACTGCCGGTGTGCGTGCCCCGCGCGCCCGCCCCGGGGCTGCCGACAGAGCCGATCATCGATCTGAAATCGGGGTACGTGCTGCGCTCGATCGAGGAGATGCCCAAACAGGGCGCGACCGAGCCGTGGCGGCTTCGCCAGAACTACTTCTACGACCTGCGCCTGCTGCGGCGCGGGCCGATCGACGACTGCATGGAGTTTTTGGCAGCGGGCGTCTCGCCGACCACCACCCTCCCCGCGACGAACGCCACTGCCGGCGTGCTCGTCGAGGACGATCGCACGGAGAGTCTGTCAGCTCGCTCGCCGGTAGCGGTAGCCGAACCCGCGAACGGTCTCGATCGGAGTGTCGTGGGGGACGAGCGGGTCGAGCTTGCGGCGCAGGTAGCCGACGTATAGCTTCACCTGCCCGGGCGAGACACCCAGCGCATCGCCCCACACCAACTCAAGCAGCTGCTCGCGGCTGAGCACCTGGTTGGGGTGGCGCACGAACGCCAGCAGCAGCTTGAACTCCAGCGGCGTGAGCCGAACCTCGCGCTGCTCGTAGCGGACCGCACGCTGGGCGACGTCGATCTCCACGCGCGCGTCGGCGTAGGTGCCGCCTTCCTCGCTGCCCCTGTCATCGTCGGGGCGGCCCAACGTCGAGCGACGCAGCAGCGCCTGCACGCGCGCGAGCAGCTCCTGGTGGCCGAACGGCTTGACCACGTAGTCGTCGGCGCCGCCGCGCAGACCGCGCACGCGCTCGAGCTCGGTCTCACGCGCCGTCAGCATCAGCACCGGCACCTCCTCGCTGACCTCGCGGATGCGCTCGAGCGTCTGCCACCCGTCGAGCTCTGGCATCTCCACGTCCAGAATCACGAGGTCGGGGGCGCGAGCATACATCTCGCGCAGCCCGGCCCGGCCGTCACCCGCTTCGCGCACGCGCAGACCGGCTCGATTCAACATGCCGCTCACCAACTCGCGGGTCACGGGATCGTCGTCGATCAACAGGACGCGGCGCGAGTCTGCGCTCATCGGTGCGAGCCATTGTCGCTCATACCCGCTTCATACCGCCTCGCGACCGCGATCCCACGCGCCGGGCCGATCCTGCACACATGGCACGAATACTCATCAGCGAGCCCCGCGAGGATGTCAGGAGGCTGTTGGCGCGCATGGTCCTGCGCCTCGGTCACGAGCCGCTCGCGCCGGTCGCGCCCTCGCCCGAGCAGCTGCGCGGCGCCGAGGTGTTCCTGATCGAGCCCGCGGCGCCGATCGGCGCGGTGCTGGCTCAGGCAGCCCACCTGATCGACCCGGCGATGCCGCTCGTATGCGTGAGCGTCGAACCTCCGCCGGCCGAGCTGCTCGACCTCGGGGTCTCGTTCGCCGTGAGCCTGCTGAAGCCGTTCACGCTCGAGGAGTTGCGCGCCGCGATTGAGCTCGCGCTCAGTCGGCATACGCTTGACGGATCGTCTCGACCTCGGGCAGCGCTCCGATGAACAGGTCCAGCAGCCGCGGATCGAAATGCGTGGCGCGTTCGGAGCGCATCAGCTCGATCGCCGAGGTGACCGGCAGCGCCGAGCGGTACACCCGGTCGCTGGTCAGCGCGTCGAACACGTCGGCCACCGCCGCGATGCGGCCCTCCGGCGGGATGGCCTCGCCGGCCAGCCCTAGCGGATACCCGCTGCCATCCCAGCGCTCGTGATGGGTGCGCGCGATCAGCGCTCCCAGCTGCACCACCTCAGAAGTCGAGCCGCTCAGCATCTGAAACCCGGTCTCGGCGTGGTTCTTGATGATCTCGAACTCCTCCGGTGTGAGCTTGCCGCGCTTGAGCAGGATGCTGTCGGGAACCGCCACCTTGCCGACGTCGTGCAGTTGGCTGGCCAGGCGAATCAGCTCGCAATGTTCCTCGGCGAACCCGCTTTCGCGCGCCAGGATCTGGCAGTAGGAGCTCATGCGGTGCAGGTGGTGGCCGGTCTCCTCGTCGCGGAACTCGACCATGCGCGCCAGGCGGAAGATCGTCTCCGCCTGCGATACCCGCACCTTGGTCTCCGAGAGCTCGAGATCCTGCAGCGCCTCCTCCAGCTCGCTGCTGCGCTCGTTGACGGTGTCCGTCAGCCGCGCCAGCAGGCGGCTGTTCCGCAGCTCCGCGCGCCGGCGATGAAGCGCATTGGCAACGTTGATCAACAACTCCCCGGCGGCGACCGGCTTGATCAGATATCCGTAGGCGCCCTGCTCGATCGCGTGCATCGCGAGCTCGGTGGAGTCCTCGCCGGTGACCATCAGCACCGCGACCTCCGGATGCGCGCGACGGATGTGCCCCAGCAGCTCGATGCCCGACTCGCCCGGCATGTTCACGTCCAGCAGCGCCAGCTGGTAGCTGTCTTCGCTTAACCGCTCGCGCACCGCCACAGCGTCTGCGGCACCCTCGCACGAGTAGCCCTGATCGCGCATCACTCGTTCCTCCCAGCGGCGCAGCGCGTCCTCATCATCGGCGATCAGCAGCTCTGGCATCGATCAGCCTCCAGGCTCGAGGATCGTGGCGACAGTGCTCAGCAGCTCGGGGCCCGAGAACGGCTTCTCGATCAGCGTCATGCCCTCCTGCAGGTGGCCGCCCGAGTCGAGGATCGGCTGGGCGAAGCCCGACATCAGCAGCACCCGTGTCGAGGGCCGCTGCTCCAGCAGTTGCTCGGCCATCTGGGGACCGGCCATCTCGGGCATGATCACGTCGCTCAACAGCAGGTCGATCGGGCCGTCGTGCTCGGCGGCGATCTGCAGCGCCTGTGGCCCGTTCTCCGCTGCCATCACGTGATAGCCGGCCCCACGCAGAATGCGCCCGGTGACCTCGCGCAGCGCGTGCTCGTCCTCGACCAGCAGGATCGTCTCTTCGCCGTGCGCGCGCGAAGAGTCCGGCTGTGTCTTGGGGGACGTGTCTGCAGAGCTGCTCGCCGGCAGCAGCACCGTAAACGTCGTGCCGACTCCTTCCTCGGAATAGATCTGCACGCGCCCTCCCGCCTGCTGGACGATCCCGTACACCGTCGCCAGCCCGAGCCCGGTGCCCTGGCCGGGAGGCTTGGTCGTGAAGAACGGATCGAACGCGCGCAGCGTGGTCTCCGCGGACATACCCGAGCCGGTGTCGCTGACGCGCACCCGCACGTGCGGGCCAGGCGAGAGCTCGGGGCGCGAGGCCGCATACTCGCCGTCTACGTCCATATTGGCGGTATCGATGCGCAGTTCGCCGCCGTCGGGCATCGCATCGCGCGCGTTGACGGCGAGGTTGACGAGAATCTGCTCGAGCTGTCCCGGGTCGATCAGCACCGGCCGTATCCCCCGCGCGAGTGAGCTCTGCAGTCGCACGTGCTCGCCGAGCGTGCGCTTCAGCAGCGTCTCCACGGCGCGCACCACGTCGTTGACGTCCACCACCTCCGGCTGGACGACCTCGCGCCGGGCGAACGCCAGCAGCTGATGGGTCAGGTGGGCCGCCTTCTCGGCGGCTACGCATATCTGCTCTACGTCATCGGACATCGACTTGCGCTTGCCCTCGTCGATCTGCTCCGCGCGGAGATCCTCGGCCACGAACGCCGCGTAGTTGATGATCACCGCCAGCAGATTGTTGAAGTCGTGGGCGATGCCGCCGGCGAGTTGACCCAGGCTCTCCAGGCGCTGGGACTGGTGCAGCTGGTTCTGCAGACGCTCGCGCTCGGCCTCGGCCTGCAGGCGCTCGTGCTCGCGGGCGGCCAGGACTCGCTCGCTGACATCGCGGACCGCGGCGATCGCGAGCGTTCCGCCCTCGGTGTCGATGCTCGACAGGCTGATCTCGGCGGAGAACTCGCTGCCGTCGCGCCGGCGCCCGAACAGCTCCAGGCCGGCGCCCATCGGCCGTGTGCGCGGGTCGGCAAAATATCCTGCTCGGTAGGAGCTGTGTGCGTCGCGGAACCGCTCGGGGACGAGCACCTCCACGGGCTTGCCCAGCAGCTCGTCCCGCTCGTATCCGAACATCGTCTGCACCTGCTTGTTCAGCAGCGCGATCAGACCGTCGTGGCTGATCCCCACGATCGCGTCCGGCGCGAGCTCCAGCAGCGCCGTCTGCGAGCGCAGGTGCCCGGTGATGTCGCGGTTGACCTCCAGCAGGCCCGTCAGCGCTCCGTTCTCCTCGTACTGCGCCGCCCAGCGGCTCTCGACGACCAGACGCCGGCCGTCCTTGGTGTGCTGCACGAGATCGCCTTCCCAGCCTCCCGTCTCGGTGACGATCCGCTCGATCTCCTCCAGCGGCAGCGGGTACTCCGTGCGCAGCAGATCTCCCGGTTCGCGCCCGAGCGCCTCGGTGGGCGAGTAGCCGTAGGTGCTCTGCGCTCCGCGGTTCCAGAACGTGATCCGCCGCTCTGCGTCGCGGGCGAAGATGGCGTCCGGCGCGAGGTCCAGGAGGGCGGTTTGGGGCGCGAACTCCCGGGACCGGGTCGGGGGCCCGGCTTCGGCGGCGATGACGCGCTGCGATTGGCCTCTATGCAACAGGCCGGAGTTCCACATCCCAGGCCTTTTCCACTCGGATAGCGTACCACCTCGTAAACTCGCCCCGACGTGGCTGGGGGGGAGCGGATATTCGGAACGATGTGTCTCAGTTGGCGCCGAGCATTTGCGCGAGCTCGTCCGCCAGTCTGAGCGGGTCAAACGGCTTGGCGATCACTCCCGCGGCGCCCAGCGCGTTCAGTCGTTCCCGCTCGGCTCGCTGCGCCTTGGCCGTGAGGAACACGACGGGCGTATCGGTGAGCAGCGCGTCCTCGCGCAGCCGCCGCAGCGTGGCCGGGCCATCCAGGCCGGGCATCATCACGTCCATCACCACCGCGTCGAACTTCTCACCGCCTGCGAGTACGCGCAAAGCATCCTCGCCGCTTGCGGCCTCCGCGACGCTCCAGCCGCCGATGCGTTCGAGGCTCATGTGAGCGATCGTGCGGATGCTCTCGTCGTCCTCCACGAGCAACAGGCGCGGGCTCATACGAGTGCCTCCTCCCGTAGCCCCGCGCTCAGCTCCTGCGGCGTGGGCACGCCGGCCGAGCAGGGAACGCGCGCGCCCGCAAGCGGGAGCGTGAAGCAGAAAGGTGCTGCCCGCTCCGGGGGAGCTTTCGGCCCACAGGCGCCCGCCGTGGCTGCCGACGATGCCGCGGGCGATCGCGAGACCGAGGCCGCTGCCGCCCTTCTCGCGGGCGTCGGTGACGTCGACCTGGTTAAAGCGCTCGAAGATCGCCTCGAGCTGGTCGGGCGGGATGCCGCGACCGCTGTCCGTGAGCGAGAACCGCGCGCACCCGTCGCCTTCGCTCACCTCGACGGTCACGGAGCTCTCGCGCGGTGAGAACTTGATCGCGTTTGAGAGCAGATTGACCAGCGTCTGCACGATGCGGTCGGCGTCGGCGCACACCTCGAGCTCCTGGATGTCCACGTGCAGCCGCACGCCGGCGTCCTGCGCCGTGCCCTGCAACGCCTGCACCGAATGGCGCACCAGCTCCCCCACCCCCACGGGCGCGCGCTGCAGCGGCAGGCGCCCGGAGTCCATGCGCTCGATGTCGAGGATGTCGTTGACCAGCCGCACCAGTCGATCGGTGTTGTCCATCGCCAGCGCGACCATGTTGGCCGCCTCCTGGGGCAGCTCGCCGACCAGGCCACCGGCGAGCAGTCCGAGCGAGCCGCGGATCGAGGTCAGGGGGGTGCGCAGCTCGTGGCCGACGACCGACACGAACTCATCCTTGACACGCTCGCTTCTACGCAGATCGGCCTGTACGCGGCTGAGCTCGCGCTGGGCCAGGTACTGGCGCGCGGCCACCAGTCCGGCCAGGGCGATCACGATCAGCACGAGGCTCATGTCGGGAAAGAACGCGTGTCCTACCGTGGCGCCGAGCAAGACCCCGAACCCAACGGTCAGCCCGACGTACGGCAGCCAGCCGGCCACGCGATAGCGCTGCCCGGACTCCTCGGCGCTCGCCCGCGGGTCGTGTGCGCTCACCGGGCGCTGTGTCAGCGCGGCCAGCGCCAGCGCGCAGTACTCCAACACGTACAGCGTGTCGACCGGATCGCCCGCCGTGTAGGTGTTGTGCAGCACGCCGTACCCGTAGACGGTGTCGGCTGTGACCGTAAGCAGCATCGCGACGGCGATCCACAGCAACGGCGCCCGCAGCGCCGCGGGCGCGCGGCGCAGCAGCACCACCGCCACGGCGCCCAGCAGCACCAGGTCGCAGATCGGGTAGGCCATCGAGACCGTCTTGGCCAACACGTCTTCTCCGGTGGACAGGACCGTGGGCCCGAGCACCAGGTACCACACGACCGCCCCGCCGCCGAGCACGATCGTCGCGCCGTCGAGCGCCATGCGCACGCGCGCGGCACGTGTCATGTGCGCGACCGGGACCGACAGCAGCGCTACCAGCAGCAGCACGTAGAAGGACAAAAAGAACGCGTCGGCGGGCGTCGGGAACGGGGGGTGGTCATACGCGATGTCATATCCGGACAGGATCGCGTCGGCGATCAGCTCCGCGGCGATCGCGGCGGCGATCAGCCGCCAGAACCTGCGCAGCTTGGGTGCGGCCGCGCAGCGTCGCGAGGCTCCCCACGCGGCCGCGATCGCGATCAGGTCGAACAGCGGCAAAAACAGCTGGCTGAGCTGCTGGCGCCCGGGCAGCCAGTGCAGCAGCTGCCAGCTCACGTATGCCAGCGCCAGCACGCCGAGCGCGACGGTCAGGGTGCGAGATCGCGTCAACCGCTGTGTGGCCGCGGTCGGGCTTCGCGGTCGCGTCAGCTGTGTAGCCGCGGTCGGGCTTCCGGATCGATCGATCTGCTGCTCCACCGTGCTGCTTTTAACGACACCTCACGCGCGCGCGGGCACCGTACTTCCCCACGGCCTATGCGCGGGTTCTCCACCTATCGGCCGCGTCACGATGGCCGATGCTGTAGTTGGTCTCCATGTCGACGGTCGTCAACAGAGCGCACCCCGAGCCGGCCGACGCGACCGGGCACGTCGATGCGTGTTGGACGCTCGAAGCGTTGCGAGCAGTCTGGGAGCACCAGCGTGATCGTGTGCACGACCGGATCGACGTGGTCGACCACGCTGTCGCCGCCCTCACAAACGACGACGATCTGGACGCGAGCACCAGGCGGGAGGCCGAGCGCGCGGCGCACATGCTGGCCGGGTCGCTCGGGATGTTCGGGTTCATCGATGCCTCAGACGCGGCCCGCAGCCTGGAAGTGGAGCTGGCTCACCCAACGCCCGGCCGTGCGCGGGAGCTGTCAGCGCTCGTGCGGCGGATGCGTGACGGGGTGCGGGGACCGGTGCGCCCTGTGTGCGACGTACCTACCAGTGCCTGCGGTGACATCGATGACTCGCTCCGACTCGCTCAGGCGTACGGCCTCAGGTGGTGAGAGACGCAGGGGTGACAATGCGCAGCCCGAGCTCGGCCACGGTCCGCGCCGGGCACAGGACCAGGCCGAACGTGGTGCAGTTCTCGAACTCCAGGAACAGCTCACCCGAGCTGGAGAAAGCATCAGCCACCCGGAACAGGCCGGTCTCATCGGTGAGGTAAGCGCCGGTCGGCGGCGCCCAGACGGTCTCATCCACCTCGACGCCGACGGCAGCCCCGTCGGTGCTCCGTCTCGTTGGAGCTCTGCCTTTGCTTGTCTGATTGCGCGTTCCCATGCTCGTCGCGAAATTACCTTGCTCGTTGATGTCTGACTTCCGCAAAAACCGTCACTGCGCGTGCGCTCATGCACCGATTCTCATCGCGTACTGTCTACGGAGGCCGACCCGCTACCAGGGGTCATTGCACCGGCTCGATCACACCGGCAGACTCAGGCTCGACCAAGCGGGGAACAGCCGCTCCGGCGCTGGCACGCAGCTCGACGGTGCCCGAGTGCCAGCCGTAGATCGACTCGCGGACCTCGTTCTCGACGTCCTCGCGTAACGGTCCAACACGCGTATGATCGCGTCGGCGATGGCCATGAGTCATGAGGTTCATGTCGTGACTTCGTGTGGTTGCTCTGCCGCATTCCGGACAGGAATGCACGTTGCTGTGAAATCCGATGCCGCAGGCATCGCAATAGATGTAAGCCATGTCGTACTCACCTTCCTGCTTCCCGCCACAACCGTGCCCGGCGTGGAGAGGTGGGTGTAGAGATCATGACCTCAGCCTACGATTGCTCGAGCCGGCCGGCATCGGGGTGTGTTGCCCGTAACAGCCACGGCAAACTACCGAGCCGTTGCGTGACCGACCAACCGGTAGAACACCGCGTCGGACACCGTAATGAGGCCCGATGCGAGTCTGCTTGCCAAGCCATACGGTTTCCCACATGTACGTGCCCGGCGCAGTCCGCTTCCAGGACCGCCGTGACGCGGGGCGGCGACTGGCCTCGCTGCTTGAGCCATTTCGCGATGAGCTGCCCGTGATCGTGGGCATCCCGCGCGGGGGCGTGCCGGTTGCGGCCGAGGTCGCGCGTGTGCTCTGTGCGCCGCTCGATGTCGTGGTCGTGCGCAAGATCGGCGCGCCGCGGAATCCCGAGTTCGCGATCGGAGCTCTCGCCGAGGGGGGTGTGCACGTGCTCAGCGACCGAACGGTGCGCGCGCTGGGCTTCTCCGATGCTGTCGTGCGGGCGCTCATCGTGCGGGCCGAAGGCGAGCTCGTCGAGCGGCTCCTGCTCTACCGTGGCGCGCGCGAGCCCGCCCAGCTCAGCGGGCGTACGGCGATCGTGGTCGACGACGGTCTGGCCACCGGTCTCTCCGCGCTGGCCGCCGTGCGGTCGCTGCGCGAGCGCGGTGCGACTCGCGTGATTCTCGCGGTACCAGTCGCCTCGCCCGAATCTGCGCAGGAGCTTCGCCGGTACGCGGACGAGGTGGTGTGCGTGGAGGAACCCGCCGAGCTCTGGGCCGTCGGCTACTGGTATGAGGACTTCCGGCCAACGACCGACGAGGAAGTCGCGGCGCTGCTCGAACGATACGGCGAACCGATCCCGCAAACGCCCACCGTCGCGGATCCACACACGCGCGCGCCTGATGACCTGGTCTCATCCCAGGACCCAGCCCCGGCCACGCAGAAACATGGCGAGCCAAGTGCGCCACAGGTCGGGCCGCGCAGCACGAGTCCGTTTACCGGTCCGTGGCGCCGCTGACTCTCGGCGTGTGGGTATGGACGGCGTAGCCGGATTGCGGTGTTACACGGACGCGGTGGGAGCGTGGGTCGCCTAGCGTCTGGCGCAGGCCACGACAAGGGGCCGCACTGCCGACAAGACTAGACCAAACCAGATCAGACCAGACCCGCGACAGACAAGAGGAGTACCGAGATGGACACGATGCGCGCATTCCAGCTCGTCGCCTGGCAGCAGCCCCCGGAGCTGCGCGAGGTTCCGATCCCCGAGCCCGGTCCCGGTGAGGTCCTGCTGAAGGTCGCTGGTGCGGGCGCCTGCCACTCGGATCTGCACCTGATGGAATGGCCACCCGGCCAGATGCCGTTCGAGCCGCCGTTCACGCTGGGTCACGAGAACGCCGGCTGGGTGGAGCGGGTCGGCGCGGGTGTGGACGGGGTGCGGGTCGGTGAGGCGGTGGCCGTGTACGGACCGTGGGGCTGTGGAAGCTGCCGGGCGTGCCGACGCTCGAGCGAGAACTACTGTGAGCGCCAGGCCGAGATCGTGACGATGGGCGGCGGTCTGGGACGGGACGGTGGCATGGCCGACTACGTGCTGGTGCCCGCGGCGCGCTTGCTCATCCCGCTGGATGAGCTCGACCCTCGCGAGGCGGCCCCGTTGAGCGACGCCGCCCTCACTCCCTATCACGCGATCAAGCGCTCACTGCACAAGCTCACGCCCGGTTCGAGCGCGGTGGTGATCGGTGTGGGCGGACTCGGTCATATGGCTGTGCAGATCCTGCACGCTGTCTCCTGCGCGCGGATCGTGGCCGTGGACAACTCGCCTGAGAAGCTGGCACTCGCGACGGAGGTCGGCGCCGAGGTGACGGTGCCCGCGGGGCCGAACGCGGCGGAGGCGATCCACGAGGCCACCGGCGGGCGCGGCGCGGAGCTGGTGCTGGACGTAGTGGGTGGCGATGACACGCTCGCACTGGCGGCGCGGTGCGGGCGCTTTGAGGGGGATATCGCGCTCGTCGGTCTCGCCGGTGGAACGCTGCCGTTCTCGTTCTTCTCCCAACCGTATGAGTGCTCGGTCTCGACCACCTACTGGGGCAGCGCGATCGAGCTGATCGAGGTGCTCGAGCTGGCCCGCGCCGGCATGATTCACGCCCATGTCGAGCGCTATCCCCTGGAGCGGGCGGCCGAGGTCTATGAGCGCCTGCGACGGGGTGAGATCTCAGGGCGTGCTGTGGTGTGCCCGCACGGATAGGGCGGACCCTTGTGAGAACCAGCTCTACCTGCAGATAATCCACGACCGCGAGGAGCCCAGCGTGAGTGACGGCGAGCCGAGTCAGCCGCCATCTGTGACATCGTCCGGCGCGTGCAGCGACGCCAGCAGCTTGAGCTCGTCCAGCAGCAGTCGCGGTAGCAGAAACCGCTCGCGCACGTGCTCGCGCCCGGCCGCTCCGAGCTGCCGGGCCAGCTCGCGATCGGTCAGCAGCTCGAGCATTGCCGTGGCGCACTCCTGCACGGAATCGACCAGTACGCCGCCGACGCCCGCGGGCATCTGCAGCGGGATGCCCCCCGCGCGCCCGGCCACCACCGGCGTGCCCTTCCACAGCGACTCGGACACCACCAGCCCGAACCCCTCGCGGATCGACTTCTGCACGACCACGTCCGACAGGCGCTGAAACGCGTTGACCTCGACGTTGCTCGCCCCGGTCAGGTTGGTGTAGATATGGATCAGCGGATCCTGGTCGGAGTGTTCGGACAGCTGCCCGTACACTTCCCAACCCTCCGGGTCGTCGAGCGCCATCGAGCCGACCAGCGCCAACTGCAGGCCCGGCACCTCCTCGCGCGCCATCCGGTAGGCGGCGATCACGCCGAACGGGTCCTTCCAACGATCGAACCGGGACACCTGCGTGATCAGCTGTCCCCCCATGTCCACGCCGATCCAGTCGAGGATCTGGTTGGCGGTGCGCTCGGATATGTCGAGGTTCTTGGGGCTCAGCGGGTCGATCGCCGGGGCGATCGTGCGCACGCGGGCGATCGGCAGGTCCGGGGGCACGAACTCGTCCATCGTGAACACCGCCGCGTCGAACTCGGCCAGCAGCGGGCGCAAAAAGCGCCACGCGTCGGCGTTGGGCTCGGAGGTGTCGATATGGCAGCGCCACACCCAGCGCGCCTGCCCCCGGCCATGCACGCTGAGCAGTCCCGCGGGTTGGGGGTCGTGGAGGACCACATAGTCGTGGCCGCCATCGAGCAGCGGCGCGTTTTCCCGCGCACACTGCATGTAGGCCTCGCGCTCTGACTCATCCAGCGACTGCGAGGAGCCCTGCAGCGCGTTGTGCAGCGCCTTGGTCGCTTTGAAGAACTCGGGGCTGCCGCTGATCACCTTCCATTCGACGTCCAACCCCAGGTCGCGCAGCAGCGGCACCGAGGAACGCAGCAGCTCTGAGACCCCGCCGCCGTAGGCCGTCGCGTTGACATGCAGGATGCGCGCGCCGCGCAACTCCCGGGCCTGCTCGCGCAGGCCTTCGAGAATCGACTCGGGTACGACACCACTGTAGGAGTCCAACGACCACCGTCCTACGGAAACGTTCTGTAACACGGGACGCTACACCCCCTCCAGGTCGCGCCGGCTGAACGCCCACAACGACGCCAGCGCCGCGACGCAGCCGATCGCGAGCATGATCGCCGCCGAGCCGACCCTGAACGACTGTGTCGGCACCAGGCCGACGTGCGCGAACGGGGTCGCTTCCACAAGCCACTTCGGTACGCCGAGCAGCGAGCCGACCAGCTGCCACAAGAACGCGATCGTCACCAGCCCGTAGGCGATGCCCACGCTCCCGCGCGGCACAAGCGCGTAGGCCAGCGCGGCCAACCCCCCGAACAACAGCGCGACCGGCAGGCAGTTGGCGCCGGCCTGCAGCATGTCTGTCAGCGAGATCGACACGCCCTGCGAGCTCGCTCCCGCCCACGTGAGCACGCTCGCGACGAGCGCGAGCGCCACCGCCGCCGCACTCGCCAGTCCCAGCCGCCCGGCCAGCCAGCGCCGGCGGCCGACCGGCAGCGCCAGCAGCGTTTCCAGGCGCTGCTCTGACTCCTCGCGCCGGACCGCCGCGACCTGGGCGCACACGAACAGGCTGATGACGAGGATGAAAAACAGGAACGCGAACGCGATGTAGCCGCTCGGTGTCGCGATGAAGCCCGCCCCGACCCTGGCCAGCTCTTCGCGCACGCCTTTGGTTATCCCCGCCGAGGAGATGCTCGCCGACAGCATTCCGAGGATCAGCCCGAACGCGCCCACGCCGGTGGCCCAGGCGATCAAGCTGCCCCGCTCGGCGCGCAGCGCGTAGGCCGACGGACTGCCCAGCAGGCGCAGGTTCGGCGCGGCGCTGTCGCGTGCCGGCAGCACTCCGGTGCCGACGTCGCGCCGCGCCGCGATCAGCCCCGCCAGCGCCGCCAGCACGATCGTCGCCGCCGTTCCCAGCGCCAGCACGAGCGGCTGTGCGCCCGCGAACGGACGCAGCTGCTCGGCCCAGCCCAGCGGGGTCAGCCAGCGCAGCCAGCCCGCGCCGGATGAGGTGTCTGCGATCACGCGCATCGCCCAGAACACGCACACCGCTCCGCTGCCCAGCTCGATCGCGCCGCGTCGCGTGGGCGCCAGCTGACTGGCCACCGCGCCGAGGCCGGCGAACACCGCTGTGACCGAGGCCGTCGCGAGTGCCAGGTACGCCGCTTCGCCGGCGGGCAGGCCGCCGAGCACGAACCCGATCGACTCGGCCGCCCACAGCAGGGCGATCTGGATCGCGATCGCCGCCAGCGCGGCCGTGTAGACGCCCGTACGGCCGACCGCACCGGCCAGCACGAGCTCTGCGCGGCCGGTCTCCTCCTCGGTGCGCAGCGCTCGCACCGCCGCCAGCACGCCGAACACCGCCGCGGCTATCGCCAGCGTGCCACCGACCCGCCAGGCGGAGTATCCACCGACGCTGACCGCGTTGTACGGGTAGCCGTAGAACAGACGCAGCGCGTCGTTGCCGGCAAAGCTCTTGGCGAACTGCACACGCTCGGCCACCGTCGGATAGGCGTGACGGAACCCCGCCGGCTGGATGTAGGCGTAGATCGCGAACAGGTACGCGAACGCGAGCGTGCGCGTGCGCGCGTCGCGCAGCGCCTGCCTGGTCAATGCGCTCGTGGCCGAGCGGGTGGACGCGGGGACGGTTGCCGGCGCGTTTACCGCCTCGGACCCTGTCCTCAAAGGAGGGCTAGGAGCCGATATCGACACGGCCGTCCGAGGAGTCGTAGTGGTGCAAAAAGATCTCCTCCAGCGTCGGCTCGCGACTGGTCAACGTCGCGACCGGATGCTCCGCCAGCGCGGCGATCAGCGGGCCGATCCCTTCGGTGACCTCATACCGCACCGTGTTTGGGCCGGCGGGCTCGCTGCGCACCCCCGGCAGCGCCGGCAGCTCCGGTGGCGCCTGCGGGCCGGCGAACGTGACCTCGACCGTCTGCGCCGCCAGATGGCGCAACTGGGCCAGCGTACCCTCGTCGACCAATCTGCCCTTGCGCAGGATCCCCACACGATCGCACACCGCCTCGACCTCGCCGAGGATGTGCGAGGACAGGAACACCGTCTGCCCACGGTCCTTGGCTTCGACGACGCACTCCCTGAACGCCACCTCCATCAGCGGGTCCAGACCGCTCGTCGGCTCGTCCAGCAGCAGCAGCTGCGCGCGGGTGGCCAGCGCGGCGATCAATTGAACCTTTTGGCGATTGCCCTTGGACAGCGCCCGCACCTTCTTGTTCTGATCCAGCTGAAACCTCTTGACGAGCTCATCCCGGTAGGCGACGTCCGTGCCACCATGCACGCGCGCGAGCAGCTCGAACGTCTCGGCGCTCGTCAGCGCCGGCCACAAAAACGGCTCGCCCGCAACGTAGGCCACGCGGCGGTGCGCCCTAACCGGCTCGCGCCAGGCGTCCACGCCGAACAGCTGCGCTCGGCCCGCGCTCGGGCGGTGCAACCCGAGCAGCAACCGGATCGTCGTGGTCTTGCCCGAACCGTTCGGGCCCAGATATCCGTATACCTCGCCCGTCTTCACGTTCAGGTCCAGCCCGTCGAGCGCGAGCGTGCTGCCGTAGCGCTTGGTCAGGCCCTCGGTGTGGATTGCAGCATCGATCACGGACTCCCCGCTCATGCGGATTGCATCTTCGATCACTGTCGCACCCTCGTCATCCGCATGCGTCCCCGCTACCGTCGCGGGAAACTACGCACGAGCACGCACGTCGGCGGGTAGATCATTGAGCCAATGTCCTCGCCTCATCCGTCCTCTCCGTCCTCCTCGCCCGCCTCGCTGCCTGCGTCCTCTGCCCCGGACAATGGAGCGCCGCGCGCCGGAGCCTCGTCCCCGTCCTCGCCGCGCGTGGCGATCTTCGGCCCGCATCCGCTGCTCACGGTCACGCTCGAGCGCGAGGGCGCCGAGCGCGAGCGCATCCATTTCCACCCCGGCGGCCAGGGGGTGTGGGTGGCGCGGATGGTGGCAGCGCTCGGCGCGCGACCTGTTCTGTGCGAGTTCATCGGCGGTGAGACCGGTGCGCTGCTGCAGTGCGCGCTTGCGGAGCTCGGCCTGCACGGAGGGGAGTTGCACGACGTGCGAACCGATTGCGCGAGCGGCTGTTATGTCACCGACCGGCGTTCGGGCGAGCGCGAGCTGCTGGCGATGTCGCTGTCCGATCCGCCGTCGCGGCACGAGCTCGACGAGCTGTTCTCGCTGGCCTGTGCCGAGGGAATCGCGGCCGGCTGGCTGATCCTTGCCAACCCGATGCCGGCGGACGCGCTGCCCCTGGGGGTCTACGGCGACCTCGTCGCCGACGCCCGCGCCGGTGGCGCCCGCGTGCTCATCGACCTCTCCTCGCCGCGTCTGGAGTCGGCGCTGCGCGGCGAACCCGCCCTGGTGAAACTCAACGACTGGGAGCTGGCGCAATTCGTATCCGGCCCGGTGTCCGGGCCCGATCAGCTGCTTGACGCCGCACATCGCCTGCTGCAGGCCGGCGCCGGCGCCGTCCTCGTCACGCGTGGGGAGCAGCCCGCCTACGCGCTGATGCGGGATGGCCGCTCCTGGTGGCTGACTCCGCCGCGCCTGGAGCACGGCTATCGCGAGGGCTGCGGCGATGCGATGCTCGGCGCCCTGGCGGCGAGCTGGGCGCAGGACGGGGACTTCGAACACGCGCTCGTCGTGGGCGCGGCCGCGGGCGCGGCCAACTTTCTGCGTCACGGTCTGGGCAGCGCGACCCGCGAGGTCATCGAGCGGCTGGTGGACAGCGTCGTGCTGGAGCCGATCGCCTCGACGCTGCTCAGCCCGCCGGCACGCTGAGCGTCCGGTCCCCGCGCACGATCGCCGCCGGCGCCGTCCTGATCGTCCAGTCCATCTGCTCTGGACTGCGCACTCGTGCGAGGCTCGCGAACCCCGCGGCCAGGTTTACGGGGCGCCCGCCGTGCGAAGAGTGCGCGTCGCTGCCCAGCACGTGCACCAACCCTTCCCGCGCCAGTCCCATCACGTACTCGCCCGCGGGAGCCTGCGCGATGAACTCGGCCGTCCACTGCACCAGGCAACCCCCGTCCACCAGTCCGCGCAGGCGCTCGGCGAAGTCCGCGCCGGCGTGGCGCTCGGGGTGGGCGATCACCGCGCGCATGTCGCGCTTTGCCAGCCTGTCGACGACCTCATACAGCCCGTCGCCCAGCGGTCCCGGCGCGGGCTCCAGCAGCACCCATCCGCCGGTGCCGCCGACTGTGCGGCCCTCTGCGCCGCCCGGCGAGCCCCCGCCATCCGGCGAGTACCCACCACCCGGCGAGCCAGCGCCGCCCAGCGCCACGGCACGCAACTGCTCGTCGTCGAGGCGGTCGGCCTCGGTCTGGGCCAGCTCGCCGCCGGGCACGATCAGCACGTCGACCCCGGCGGCGGCCAGCTCGGCTTGAAGCGCGTCCACCCGTGCAGCGATCTCCTCGATCGCGACCGGGTGGTCGTGGCGGATGTGCGGTGTCGAGCACACCGTCTGGATCCCATCGGCCTGCGCCTGGCGGGCCATCGCCAGGCTGTCGCGCACATCCAGCGCGCCATCATCCACGCCGGGCAGGATGTGACAGTGCAGGTCGATCACGTCCCCGCCAGCGCTCGTAGTGGCGTCATGCGTGTGACCCGCCACGCCGGATAGATCCCGCCCAACACGCCGATCGCGACCCCCACGAGCAGCCCGCGGCCTAGACCCCAGGCGGTGACAGACGGGGACACGTAGGTGCTCACGCCCAGCGCGTCGATCAGCAGGCTGCCGCCGATCACGCCGACGAGCAGGCCGACCCCCGCGCCGATCACGCTCACCGCCACGCCCTCGCCGAGGATCAGCGTCGCCACCCGCGGAGCAGACCATCCGACAGTGCTCAGCAGCCCCAGCTCGCTCTGGCGCTCCATGATCGACATCGCCATCGTGTTGGCCACGCTGATCGCCCCCACGATCAGGGCGATCACGACGATCACGAGGATCGCCTTGGAGATCAGCGTGCTGTTGGCTCCCGCCCGCAGCGCCTGGTCGGGAGTGGAGATCACCTCCGTACCGGGGAAATCGCGTTCGATCCGCTTCGCGGCCTGGCTCGAGCGCGTGCCGGGGGAGAGGTAGACGACCACATCGGTCTGCTCTTGGGGGCGGCCGGTCAGCGCCCGCGCTTGGGCGAGCGTCAGCACCGCGCCCGAGTCCTCGAAGAAGATCCCCGAGTGGTAGATCCCCGCGATCGGGTATGTACGGCCTTTGACCGTGAGCGTACCGCCGGGGCGCAGGTGTAGTTGCGAGGCCATCCGTTCGCCCACGAGCGCTTCCCGTTCGGGCGATGCGGGGCGCGCGCCGGCGGTGATGACGAGTCCTCGTGCGAACGGCCCGTCCGGTTCGGCGCCGAACACGATCGCCGAGGGGTCTGCGCTCACCCCTTCCACGATCAGCATCAGCGGTGTCGCGTGCGCGACGTACGGGCGGGCCGCAAGCCGTCCCACCAGCGACTCGGGCAGGATCGAGGCGGTTGGGTCAGACACGTTGGCCTGGAACACGCCCAGTCCCGACCCGCCGAGGTGTACGAACCCGGCCGCGGTGTTGCGCAACCCCTGTGTGAACGACAGCAGCGCGACGATCGTCGCGACGCCCACGGCGATGCCCGACGCGGTGAACACCGTTCGCGCCGGGCGGCGCGTCAGGTTGGTGAGGATCATGCCCACCATTGCGACTACAGCGCCTTCGGAGCGTCGTGCAGCTGCGGATCTGGCGCGTTGTCGAGGTGCCCGTCGGCAAGCGTCACTGTGCGGTCGGCGCGGGCGCCCACGATGCTGTCGTAGCTGACGACCAGCATCGTCATACCGCGGTCGTCGCGTAGGCGGAACAGCAGGTCGAGCACACGTTCGGAGGTGCTCGTGTCCAGAGCGCCGGTCGGCTCGTCGGCCAACAGCAGTCGTGGCTCGTTGGCCAGTGCCCGCGCGACGGCGACGCGCTGGCGCTCGCCTCCCGACAGCTCGGATGGGAGGTGCTCGGCGCGCTCGGCCAGGCCGACTTCCTCCAGCAGCTCTAGCGCGCGGCCACGGCGCTCTGCATGGCGGACACCCGCCCCGATCAGCGGGACTTCCACGTTCGCCCGCGCCGACAGCGCCTCCAGCAGCAGATGGCGCTGGAACACGAACCCGACCAACTCGCGCCTGGCCTGGGCGGGATGCGGGCCGCTCCAGATCGCGCGCCCGTCGATCAGCACCCGCCCGGAGTCCGGCTGCTCCAAGCCGCCGATCAGGCTCAGCAGCGTGCTCTTGCCCGACCCCGATCGTCCCGTGATCGCGATCGCCTCGCCCGGATCGACGATCAGCGACAGTTCGTGCAGCGCGCTGACTCGGCCAAAGCTCTTGCTCACCTGCTCGACCCGCACCGCCGCCCCGGTGCTCATCGCGAGGTCATCCAACGACCTGCACCGGATAGTCGAGGTTGATCGTCACCCCCGCGCTCACGATCACCGCGCGAAACGTCAGTGGGTAGCCGACCGCGGATGAGGGCCAGTGAAACGTGTCGGAGAACTCGCCCGTGAACGTGTAGTGGGAGCGGTGCGCGACCACCTGGCCGGCAAACAGGTACTCGTAGCTGACGCTCGCGTGGGCGGGAGCGCCGTCATGGGTGACCGTGAAGTGGATCGGCCACGGGACCTGCACTTTTGGGTTGTGCGTGGCGGCGTTCAGCGTCGCGCTCACGCCGCCCACCGACGCGCTCACCACGGTGGCGGTCGCGCTCGAGGTCGCCGTGGTCGTGGTCTGTGCCGGGGCGGGGGTCGTCTGCGTGGCGCGTGTGGCGGCGCCGGTCGTGCTGGGTTTTGATGAGGAGCCGCAGCCGCACATCAGCAACGCGGCGGCGGACAGTGCCAGCATGAGCGAACGGCGATATCGGTGAGCCTGGAAGCTGACGTTGTCATGCATGGCGCCGACGATAGTGACTCCCGCGGCTGTTGCGGGCGCTCGTCTCGCGCTGCGCCCCGGCCATCCCGTTGTGGGCGGGCACGGGACCGTGCCACGCGATCGACGACGGGTTCTCGTCCCAGCCCACATGGCGCCCATCCCGCAAGCTCCGTGCTTTGCCCTCGCAGATTCACGTGTTTGCACGGAGGGAATCCCCGCGGGCGGGGGGTAACTTGGTCCTCATGGTCCCGCACCTGCGCCTTGCGCCTGCGTCTGCACCGCTCGGCGCCGACAGTCACGATGGGCACCTGATCCGGGTGGTTCTGGCCGACGATCACGGGTTGATGCTCCGCACTTTGCGCCAGCTGCTCGACGGCGATGCCGGGCTGCGGGTGGTGGCGGAGGCGACCGACCAAGCCCAGGCGATCGGGCTCACACGCCACCGCCGCCCGCATGTGCTCGTGCTCGATCTGCGGCTGCGGGGCGGGTCGAGCCTGGAGCTGATCGCGGCGCTGCGCGAGCAGGTGCCGGAGACGCGCGTGGTGGTCACGACGATGGAGCGCGGCCCTGCGTTCGCGCGGCTGGCGTTCGCGGCGGGGGCGGCGGGGTTCGTGGTCAAGGACCGGGCCGACCGCGAGCTGGTGGAGGCGGTGCGCACGGCGGCTGGGGGAGGCCGCTATGCGGGGCCGCACGCTGGTGGCCTAGTCTGTGGCTCGCATGAGCGAGTCGAAAGTGTCTGATTCGGGCGGCGCGGGGGGTGTCCCCCTGCGCGTGGCGATCGCCGGTGGGGGGGTGGCGGCGCTGGAGACCGCGATCGCTCTGGCTGAGCTGGCGGGCGATCGCATCGCGACCACGGTGATCGCGCCGAACGAGGAGTTCGCCTACCGCCCGCTGTCGGTGCGCGAGCCGTTCGCCTACGCCCCCGCGCGCCGTTATCCGATCGCGCGCATCGTCGCCGACGCCGGCGCCGAGCTGGTGGTCGACGAGCTGGATTGGGTGGACCCGGACGCGCACACGCTGCACACCGCGAGCGGGCGGGAGCTCGAGTATGACGCGCTGGTACTGGCGCTCGGCGCCCACGCCAAGCCGCGCTATCGCCACGCCATCACGATCGACGACCGCCGTCTGGATGAGATCCTGCACGGCCTGATCCAGGACGTCGAGGGTGGCTATGTGCACAGCGTCGCGTTCGTCGCCGCGGGGCGCATGGCCTGGCCATTGCCGCTGTACGAGCTCGCGCTGATGACCGCGGCGCGCGCGTATGACATGGACGTGAACCTGGCTGTCACGATCGTCACCCCCGAGGACGCTCCGCTCGCGATCTTCGGCACGGCCGCGAGCGACGCCGTCAGCGAACGGCTGACGCGCGCGAACGTCCAGGTGCTCGGCTCAGCCTATGCCGAGGTGCCGAGCGCGGGCGAGGTGGTGGTCAACCCCGGCGACCGGCGCCTGCGGGTCGACCGCGTGGTCGCGCTGCCCGAGCTGTACGGCCCGGAGATCCGCGGCATTCCCCTGGGCGAGCACGGCTTCATCCGCGTGGACCCGCACGGGCGGGTGGCGGAAGCGCAGGATCTGTACGCCGCGGGCGATGCGACCGCGTTTGCGATCAAGCACGGCGGCATCGGCTCTCAGCAGGCCGACGCGGTCGCCGAAGCGATTGCGGCCCGAGCCGGCGTGGCGATCGAGCCGGCCCCTTTCCAGCCGGTGATCCGCGGCATGCTCCTGACCGGGGAGCGCCCGCTGTACCTGATGGCCAGCATCACCGGCGGGCACGGCTTCAGCTCGGAGGTGGCGGACACCCCGCTGTGGTCGCCGCCGAGCAAGATCGCCTCGCGTTTTCTGGCGCCCTACCTGGATCGGCTCGATCGGGAAGTGCAGTCTGTTTCTGCGGATGGGAGCGGCCAGTCCTAACGCGCGTCGCCGGGGATCTGCCCCGATGTCGCGCCTGGCGGCACGCTGGGAGTCTGCCGGGGCGCGCCGCCTGGCGTCGCGCCGGGGGTCTGCCCCGCGCCGGGGATCTGCCTGGGTGTCGCGCCACCGGCATGCCCGCGCGCGCGCTCCCGCGCCGCGTCGACGATCGCGCATACCTGCGCGGGACGCTCGACCACGTGCATCACCTCCAGGTCCTCGGCGTCCACGCGCCCGTCGGCGAGCGCGCCTGTGCGCAGCCACTCGATCAGCCCTCGCCACTCGCCGTCTCCGAGCAGAATCGAGGGGAAGTGGCGGATCGTGCGCGTCTGGATCAGCGTTAGCGCCTCGAACAGCTCGTCGAGCGTGCCGTACCCGCCGGGTCCGATCACGAACGCCTGCGCGTAGCGCACGAACATCACCTTGCGCGCGAAGAAGTGTTTGAACCGCAGCCGGATGTCCAGATAGGGGTTGGGCAGTTGCTCGTGGGGGAGCTCGATGTTGCAGCCGATCGAGACCCCGCCCGCCTCGTGCGCGCCGCGGTTGGCGGCCTCCATCAGTCCCGGCCCCCCGCCGGTGATGACCGCGTACCCGGCCCCCGCCAGGCATGCCCCCAGCTCGCGCACCAGCTCGTAGTGGGGATGCCCCACGGGTGTGCGAGCCGAACCGAACACGGTCACCGCCGGCCCGACCCCGGCGAGCGCGTCGAAGCCCTGCGCGAGCTCCGCGGCGATCGTGTGCACCCGCCCCACATCGGCCGCGCGAACCCCTGCGGGCTCATCTCCCAGCCAGCTCAGCAGCTCCTCGTCGAAGGTGGGCATCTCGCCGATCCTATGTGAGCGAGACCCTTGCGGCCGGCGGCGATCGACAGTTCCCCCTCACGACCACGGCTTGGATACCGGTCCACCTATATGTGACATCTCTCGCGCAAGTGTGACCGAAGTGTGCCCCTTCTCGACAGAACTGTGACGTGGGGCTTAGGGCTGTGGCGTGAGCCGCTTACATGGCCCACATGGCGAACACACGTTCGTGTAAATATCGAGCGCAGGACCCGAGTGCTGCCTCTAGCGGTGAGGCGGCGACTGTCCGCATCGCCGATCTGGCCGAGGACGTCGTCGAGGCGATCAGCGAGGCCGATCGGGACTGGTGGGCAATCGAGGGGCGCGTGCGCGAGCTGCTGGACTTGGTCGCCAGCAGGGCTCGGGAGGCGGGCAGGGCTCAGGAGGTGCGATGGGAGCCTTAACGATGGCCCATCTCCCGCCGAAGTGTCCGGATGCGTCGCAGCTCGCGGATGTCGTCGTCATCTGTGTGCAGCCCGCCTCCGCTTCCGGGCCGCCCCGACTCGGCGCCCAGGAGTTCGGGCGCCACGCGGTGGCGGACGAGCTCGCCCGCGACCTGATCCACGCGCTGGGCACCGGCGCCCGGGCGAGAGCTGACCGCGCGCGTGAGCGCCTCGCCCGCGAACAGCAACCCGGCGCCGTCGTCGACGGCCCAGCCCCCGGGCAGTGTGCCCTCGCGTACGGCAGCGAGCCACACCGGCAGCCGCTCGGGCTCGCCGTCGGCGTGGACGGTCAACGAGCCGCTCAGCACACCCAGGCCGGCCATCGGCTCGGGCGACCCGCTCGAGCGCGTGATGCCGCCCTGAAACCAGCACATCGCCCCGGCGGAGATGCCGGCGAGCACGATCCCGCGCCGCCACGCCTCGATCAGCAGCTGATCCAGGCCGTGCGCGTGCCAGATCGCCAGCAGGTTGCGCATCGAGCCGCCGCCGACGTACACGATGTCCTGCTCGAGCACCACCTCATCGAGCGGTCGGCGCAACTCGTGCAGGCGAAACAGCGACAGGTGCTCAGGCCGGCAGAAGCGCTCGCCATAACGGGCGTGGAACGCCTCGATCTGGGCGGTCGTGTCGCCCGAGGCGGTCGGCAAGAACAGGATGCGCGGCTCGCGCGGGGTCCCATGCGCGGTGTGCGGCGCGGCCAGCGAGAGCACGAAGTCGTCGAGCAGCGGATTGGATGGCTCCATCGTGAACCCGCCCCCGCCCATCGCGAATATCAGGCGCTGTGCGAGGGGGACCTCGGCTGTGCCCCCGCGCTCGGGCGTGTGGGCTTTTGGGGGCGCCTGCGGTCCCTGGCTCACGCCGCCGCCTCGACGATCTTGGCGAGCTTGGGCGGACGTTGCACGAAGCCGAGATGAACGACCTCGAGCGGTACCTCGACGACTGCGCTGTCCGTGTCCGCGGGTTCGACGCGGTAGGCGCGGCCGTCGCGACGCGAGCTGACGGCGCGCTCGAGCAACGTGCCGCGAAAGTGCAGCGCTACGCCGTCCTCGGCGGCGAAGCCCGGGCGCATGCCCTCGCCGACGAAGCGGTGGTACTCGGCGCGGCGGGCTGGCTCGGCGTCGTAGTGCACGCAGTTCGAGTATGGCAAGAGGCCCAGGCCGCGCACGCGGCGCGGGGCGCCGTGGAACGCCGACAGCGATTCGGCAAACCAGCACAGCGAGCCCGCCGAGGGCCCGCACAGCACGATCCCTCGCCGCCACGCGCGGCGCAGGATCGAGTCCAGGCCGTGTGCGCGCCAGGCGCCGAGCATCGACACGACGTTGCCGCCGCCGACGTAGATCAGGTCCTGGGCGAGCAGGTGCGTGGCCAGATCGTCCTCGACCCCGCCCACGCCCTGGTCGCGGCGAAACAGCGACACATGCGAGGCGTCGCAGCTCGCGGAGAAGCGGCGGTAGAAGCGCACGACGTAGTGGTCGGCGTCCCCGGAGGCCGTCGGCAGAAAGCACACGCGCGGGCGCGCGCAGCCGGTCAGCGACAGGATGTAGTCGTCCAGCGTCTCGGAGTCTTTCTCCATCGAAAAGCCGCCCCCGCCGAGGGCCACGATCTGGGGCGCCCGCCGCGGGGCTCGTCTGGGGGTGCGAGTGCGCATCGTCGGATGACCTGGGATCGGCTGGCTGCCACACAGC
Organism: uncultured Solirubrobacterales bacterium; assembly: GCA_963702185.1. Lineage (GTDB taxonomy): Bacteria > Actinomycetota > Thermoleophilia > Solirubrobacterales > Solirubrobacteraceae > Palsa-744. Next base: position 934,883 of record OY969723.1, on the reverse strand, counting down.
CTGCCCGATCGCGCCTCACGCGCGTATGGACCGCCGTCGGAGATTCGCGTGAATGGGATCGACACGCGCCCAGAAGGAGCTTCAGCCAATCGTTAGGTTGCTCACACGCTGTTCCTACAGCCGCCGGTGATGCTCTCGACATGAGCGCACACGAGCAGACCTCCCCAGACATACCGGCTCGGCCGATCCTGCCGGTGGGTCGCGGGCTCACATCCGGCAAGCCGCGCATCTCGACCCGCCCCCTCTCCTCGCGCCTGGCCGCGGCGGCCGGCTCGGTCAAGGTGCAGCTGGCGGCGCTGCTGGCGCTCGCGGGCACGCTGAACCTGTGGGCGTTGAGCCGCAACGGTTGGGCGAACCAGTACTACAGCGCGGCCGTGCGCTCGATGAGCACGAGCTGGCACAACTTTTTGTTCGCCGCGATGGACCCGTCGGGGGTGATGACCGTCGACAAGCCGCCGCTGGCGTTGTGGGTGCAGGCGCTGTCGGTGCGCGTGTTCGGGTATCACCCGCTGGCGATCCTCGTGCCGCAGGCGCTGATGGGAATGGCCACGGTAGCGCTCGTGTACGACCTCGTCCGCCGCCCGTTCGGCCGCCTCGCCGGGTTCGTCGCGGGCTTGGCGCTCGCGCTCACCCCGATCACGGTGGCGATCTCCCGCCACAACAACCCCGACGCGCTGCTCGTGCTGTGCGTGGTCGCGGCGCTGTGGTGCACGGTGCGCGCGCTCGAACGCGGACGGGCCGGCAGCGGCGGGTTCGGCTGGTTGGTCGCCGCGGGCGTGTGCGTCGGACTCGGGTTTGAGACGAAGATGGGCGTCGCGCTGATGGCTGTGCCCGCGATTACCGCCGCGTGGCTGTGGATCGCCCCGCACGGGCGCGCGCGCGCGCTGCTCGAGCTGCTGGGCGCCGGCGCCGCGATGGTGCTCGTCGGCGGAGCGTGGCCGGCGCTCGTGGAACTGACCCCGGCCTCGGCGCGACCCTGGATATCCGGCACCAGCAACAACACGATCTGGCAGCTGATCACCGAATACAACGGCGCCGGGCGCCTGGACGGACAGACCGGCGGACCGGCCGGGGCAGGCGGCGGTGCGGGCGGCGCCGGCAACATGTTCGGCGGCGCCACCGGGCCGCTGCGGCTAGTCAACCAGGCGCTCGGTGGGCAGGCCGGTTGGCTGCTGGGCCTCGCGCTCGTCAGTGGCGTGGCGGTTCTGCTGGCCACGCGCCTGCGCCGGGGCGATACGCGCAGCGGCTGGCTGATCGCGGTGGGCGGCACGTTCGTGATCGTCGCGCTCGTGTTCAGCGAGGCCAAAGGCATCTTCCATCCCTACTACGTCTCGCTGCTGGCCCCGCTGATCGCGGCGCTCGTCGGCGCCGGCGTGGCGCAGCTGCGTGGCGATGGGCGTACCACGCGCGCGCTGGCCCCGCTCGCGATCGTGCTCGGCGTGGCGTGCGAGATCGCGGTGCTGCACGACTACCCCGGCCAGCTGAGTTGGCTCGTGCCGGTGCTGATCGTCATTGGCGCGGGCGCGGCCCTCGCGCTCGGCGCGTTGCGCGACCGCGCGATCCGCACCGCGGCACTGCTCGGCGGCGTGGCCGTGCTCCTGATCGCGCCCGCGGTGTGGGCCGTGGACACGCTCGGGTATGCGACCAACGGCACGTTCCCCGAGGGCGGACCCCAGTCCGCGCTCACGGCCGGCGGGTTCGGCGGCCCGGGCGGTGCGGGCGGGGGCGCCGGCCAATTCTCGGCTCCCGCTCGCAGCGGCGGATCCGCCGCGCAGCGGGGCGTGCCCCTCTTCGGTCCCGCCAGACCGGGCGGCGGCGGAAAAGCCACTCCGGCAGGCACGTCCAGCGAAGGTCCCCCGCGCGGTAGGGGCGGTGGCGGGCAGCCAGGCGGCGCCGGTTCGCCAGGCGGATTCGCCCCTTCGGGCGCCGGGGCGGCTGCGGGCGCCGGTGGCGGCTTTGCCGGCCCTGGTGGTGGCGGCGCGATCGGGGCGCCGCTCGGCAACGCGAACACGATCGCCGCGGCGCTCATCTATGCGAAGGCGCACGGTGGCGGCACGGTGGCCGTTGAGAGTCAGTCGAGCGCGGCCAGCGAGATAGTGGCCAAAGACGCGGACGTGGCCGGCATCGGCGGGTTCTCCGGGCGCGAGTCCGACGTGAGCGTTGCGTGGCTGGCGGGCGAGGTGCGGCGCGGGCAGATCCGGTGGGTGCTTTCGGAAGGCTCGGCGCAGGGCGGTCAGCGCCTGCCGGGTGATACGCGCCAGGGTTCGCGCAAGGCGATCGAAGCCGCCACCGAGGCGTGCCGCAAGGTGACGCTCGGCACGGGCACGACCTCGGGTACGGGCACTACCTCCGGCGGCGGAACCGCTGCCGCCGCAACACAGGGTGAAAGCGCGCTGTACGACTGCGCCGGGCGCGCGCAGGCGCTGCTGGAAACGAAGGGGGGCGGCCGGTGAAAACCTTGGGCAGGTCACAATTCACGGCGTGAGAGTGCTCGTCGTCGATGACGATCGCGCGGTGCGCGAGGCGTTGCGCCGCGCGCTGACGCTGGCCGGATATGAGGTGCAGCTGGCCGGGGACGGCGAGCAGGCGCTGGAGGCGGTCGTGCAGGTCGTTCCGGACGCGGTCGTGCTCGACGTGGGGATGCCCGGGCTGGACGGTCTGGAGGTGTGCAGGAGGTTGCGCCGGCTGGGAAACCGCGTGCCGATCCTGATCCTGACCGCGCGCGAGGCGGTGTCCGATCGCATCGACGGCCTGGACGCCGGCGCCGACGACTACATGGTCAAGCCGTTTGACGTGGGCGAGCTGAAGGCGCGGATTCGCGCGCTGCTGCGCCGCTCGGGACCCGACGGGGGCGAGGATCCCGAGAAGGGGCTGTCGTTCGCCGAGGTGAGGCTGGACGCCGAACGCCACGGGGCCGAGGTGGACGGGACGTTCGTGGAGCTGACGCGCACCGAGTACCAGCTGCTCGAGCTGTTCATGCTCAATCCGCGCATGGTGCTGGCGCACAGCCTCATCTACGACCGCGTGTGGGGGTACGATTTCGGCCCGGCGTCCAATGCGCTGCGCGTGTACATTGGGTACCTGCGGCGCAAGCTTGAGGGGGCGGGCGCGCGCGAGTTGATACACACCGTGCGGGGAGTGGGGTACGTGCTGCGCGAGCCGTGAGCGATGACTTTGCGTATGCGCATAGCAGCAGCGGCGGGCGTGTCGGTGGCGCTCGCGATTTTGGCCGCGGCCGCGGGGTTGTACCTGGCCGTGCGAGCCGACCTGCGCGGCGAAATCGACAATGCGCTGCGAGCGCGGGCGCATGCGTTCGTGGCGCCGCCCACCGGGGAACCCGGCGCGCCCGATCCGGGGCCCGGGGCCGGGCCGGGTGGACCGCCACTGTTCGCCCCGGGTCCGGGCGAACTGCCCAAGAGCGTGCAGCCGGCGCCGTTCGGGGGCGCGTCGGGATACGTGCAGTTCGTGACGCCCGCTGGCGAAGTGAAGGTGCCGGCGGGCCAGGGCAGGGCGCCGACGCAGATCCCGCCGGACGCGAGCGACCGCGCGATCGCAAAGGCCGGGAGGGGCAGCGTGCTCAGCGACCGGACCGTGCACGGGATGAAGCTGCGCGTGCTGAGCGAGGGCATCGGCGCCCGCGGAGCGGCGATCGTCGCGCAGCCGCTCAGCGAGGTCGAAAGCGAGCTGCGCCGGTTGCTGACGCTGCTGGCGATCGTGGGCGTGGCCGGGATCGCGCTGGCGGCCGGGCTGGGAGCGCTCGTGGCGCGAGTGGCGCTCGAGCCGATCAGGCGGTTCACCGCGCGCACCGAGGCGCTGAGCGAGCGGGGGGCGCTGCGCGGCGAGAGCCTCGATCTGTCGCGGCGCCTGCCGGGCGCGGGCCGCGACGAGCTGGGGCGCCTGGCGGAGAGCTTCAACAGGACGCTGGACGCGCTCGAGCGCTCGATCGCCGCTCAGCGCCAGCTGGTCGCCGACGCCGGGCACGAGCTGAGAACGCCGATCTCCAGCCTGCGCGCGAACGTGCAGGTGCTGGGCGAAGCGCAGCGGCTGTCGGTCGCCGAGCAGGAGAGTCTGCGCGCGGACATCGTGGACGAGTTGGACGAGCTGACCGCGCTCCTCGCCGACGTGGTCGAGCTGGCGCGAGGCACCGCCACCGAGGACGGGGGCGCGCAGGAGGTGCGGTTGGACGAGGTCGTGCGGGCCCAGATCGAGAAGGCGCGGCGGCGGGGCGGGGTGGAGATCGAGGCGCAGCTTGAGCCGACGGTTGTGACCGGCGCGGGCGATCGCATCGAGCGGGCGGTGGGCAACCTGCTCGACAACGCCCGCAAGTGGAGCCCGCAAGGGGGGTGCGTGGAGGTGCGGTTGCGCGACGGCGTGCTCAGCGTGCGTGACCACGGGCCGGGGTTTGCGCCCGAGGATCTGCCGCACGTGTTCGATCGGTTCTACCGGGCGGACGGGGCTCGGGGTATGCCGGGATCGGGTTTGGGACTGGCGATAGTGCGCCAGGCGGCTGAAGCGTGCGGGGGATGGGCCCGGGCGGTAAACGCCCCGGGCGGTGGGGCGCTGCTGTCGGTGAGTTTTGGCCCGCGGGCGGCGTTCACGGCGCCGGGGGCGAGCGATGCCGTGGCCACCCGTCACTCAATGTACTACTAACTGCGGGTTAAGTATGGTATTTGGCCGAGAAAGTAGGTGATTTGGGCACTGTCGGTCGGGGTCCCGTCGGGCGTCACCCCAGATCGAACGCGGCCTGGATCGCCTGGCTGAGCGCGCGCTCTTGGCGGTCGAGCAGCACTCCGATCTGTGCTCCCAGCGCGCTCGTGGGGATGGTTGTGATGTTGTCGCAGCTGACGACCGACGGCTGGGAGAGGCCGTTGGCCGCGTCGAGGGGCACCTCGGTCGAGAGTCCGCGGATGGTCGTGGTGATCGGCGCGATTGTGACCGTCATCAGGTGCGGGCGCACGAGCTCGCGGGTGAGGATCAGGACGGGTCTTGCCTTGTCGAGGTGCGCGATGTGGATCGGCCGCATCAGGGCAGCGGGGAGGGCAGGCCGGCCGTGTGCTCGGCCAGCCCGGCGAGCTCCGGGTCGGGGCCGGTGCGGGCCAGGATCTCCGCGTCGCGCGCGGCGAGGACGCGCCGGTGTTCGCGTTCCAGCGCCACCGTCACGACCGCCGCCCGGCTGCGTCCGGCTCCGGACTCGACGATCTCGTCGACGAACTCGACCAGGTCGTCCGGGAGCCTTACCGCGATCTGCCTGCTCATCCCATTATGGTAGCAATTTGGGATTGCACGACGGCCTGATGCCTCGGCGCCTGCGTAGTTAGCCGCACCTATTCGCCGGTTCGGTACTGACGTGGAGGGACGCTGCTACGGTGTAACGTGGAGTTTGTGATGGATGGTGCTAAGAGGTCATCGGGGGTGTCGGTCGATGGTGGTGTGTGGCGGTCCGGAAGGGTCGCGCCGGCCGATGAAGAATTACCGATGATCGCAACTTTGGATTGTTTGATGGGTCAGGCCGGGTATGTCCCCGTGTCAGTGCATCCGACCAGCCGCAATGGGAGGTAGATGATGAGGTCCGTTCGTGTGTCGCTTGTTTCCGCTGTACTCGTGCTTGGCGGGCTGTTGGTTGTGGCTGCTCCGGCGGCTCAGGCTTCGTTTGGGATCGAAAGCTTCTATGCGGCTAACTGCAAGACTACGACTTGCACCCTCAAAAGCACTGAAGAACACCCCTCTGAATACTTTACGCAGGCGGCTGGACACCCAGAAGGGGGTGTGACGGAATTCACGCTCAAAACCCATGTGATACAGACCGTTCCATTTGTCGCCGTTGCGCCGGAAGGCAACGTTAAGAACATACGCACAAACGTTGCTCCTGGCGTTGCAACAAGTCCCGAGGCTGTGACAAAGTGTCCTGTGGCAAGCTTTACCGGTAAAGAAGTCGCTCCCGGGTTCTTTACGGGACCCGAATGTCCCGGCAGTGAAATCGGCGAACAGCATGTTACGATTGTCACCAAGATACCGCCGGGAGAACCATTCGAAGGTGATTACGCAAATATAGAACTGGAAGGCACTCTCTACAATCTCGAACAACCTGAAGGCAGTGGTTTGGCCTCGTACTTCGGTGTGGCGCTTAGCCTTGCGAAAGCGGGCCATTCAGGGCTCTATACCCATACGTTCCTCGAAGGTCACGTCGAATGGGGATCGGAATCGCCGGAAGCCAGCAAAGTAGAATCGCAGGGTACAGGTAAGGCTGACTATCATGACTATTATGTGATTAAGGGTGTTGCGGAAGGACTGATCAAGTCACGGCTCGTGTTCTTTGGCACGAAGGGCAATACCAACAAGGGTGGATTCGTTACGAATCCCAGCAACTGCTCCGGCGTTGGATCCCAGACCACCACTGGCATTCGTATGGAATCATATGAAGGCGAATTTGCGAACGACAGCTATCAGGGTCCAGTGGGCACCGAAGGCTGCAACGGCGCGTCCCCGTTCTCGAGAGTGCCATTCGAACCTGGGTTCAACCTGCATCCGGAAACTAGCCAGTCGGACAAGCCGGATGGGATCACGACCGAACTGTCGGTGGCGCACAGCCCCAGCCCGGAAGCGATCGATAACTCACAGGTGAGGAACGTCAGCATCACGCTCCCCGAAGGCATGACGATCAATCCATCAGCGGCTGGCGAAGTGACCGCTGCGTGCACGCCTAAGCAGATCGGGATCGGCACCAGGAACGCGGTCGAATGTCCGACCGCCTCGAGGCTTGGCGAAGTCACGCTCGAAGTGCCGACGCTGCCGGCGGAATCGCTGAAAGGATATCTGTATCTCGGCGGACCCGAAGGTGGAGGTGCGATCACGGGACAACCGTACGTCGTGTACCTGAACGCCAAATCGGAACGGTATGGCGTGGACGTCCGCGTCGAAGGCAAGGTCACAGCCAACGAATCGACCGGCCAGCTCACCGCCAAATTCGAAAACCTGCCCGAACAGCCGTTCTCAAACGCGATCATCAAGTTCAAAGGCGGCGAACTCGCGCCGATCGCCAACCCGCTGACGTGCGGGACGGCCTCGAGTGGGGCCAGCCTCGTGCCGTACACCGGCAATCCCGCGTCGCTGTCGCCCGCGGTGTCGCCGTTTAGCGTCGACAGCAACGGCTCGGGCGGAGCGTGCGCCTCGCCGCTGCCGTTCACGTGGAGCCAGAGCGTCGTCAATCAGCCCCCGGGGTATGCGGGCGCGAAGACGTCGTACACGCTCAATGAGCAGCGCAGCGACGGCCAGCAATATGTGTCGCAGATCAAGACCGTGCTGCCGGCCGGACTGGTCGGGCTGCTGCCGACTGTGACCAGATGCGGTGAAGCCGAAGCAAACGCCGGGACGTGCCCGGGCGCCAGCCAGATCGGGGTCGTGAATGTCACGGCCGGGTCGGGCAAGGGCTACGGGTTCGTGGGGCAGGTGTACCTGACCGGGCCGTATGGCGGCGCGCCGTTCGGGATGTCGGTCGTGGTTCCCGCGCTCGCCGGGCCGTTCAACCTCGGGAATGTCGTCACCCGCGGGACGATCGCGATCGAACCGTACACCGCTCGCGTCGTGGCGACCAGCACGCTGCCGACGATCGTCAAGGGGATCCCGCTGCGGATCAAAGGCATCACCGTCAACATCAACAGGCAGGGCTTCCTGCAGAACCCGACCAACTGCGGGGTGCTGCAGACCGAAACGACGCTGACCTCGACGATGGGGGCGACGCAGAAGATCTCAACGCCCTTCCAGGTCAATAATTGCGGCGCGCTGCAGTTCAAGCCCTCGTTCGGGTCCTCGACCGGGGCCAAGACCTCGAAAGCCAACGGGGCGAGCCTCGAAACGACGCTGAATGTGCCGGCGGGCGACGCGAACGTCAAGTCGGCGACCGTCCAGCTGCCCAAGCAGCTGCCGTCCAGGCTGACGACCCTGCAGAAAGCCTGTCCGGAAGCGACGTTCTACTCCAACCCGTATCACTGCCCGTCGGGCTCGTTCGTCGGCGGCGCGCGGGCCAACTCGCCGACGCTGGCCACCAAATTGACCGGTCCGGCGATCCTCGTCTCCCACGGCGGCCGGGCGTTCCCCGACCTCGACCTGCTGCTGGAAGCCGAAGGCGTGCGCGTGATCCTCGTCGGCAACACCAACATCAAGAACGGGATCACGACGACCACGTTCGCCGAAGACCCGGACGCGCCGGTCACGTCGATCACGGTCAACCTGCCGACCGGCTCGCACTCGGCGCTGACGGCCAACGGCAACCTCTGCACGAGCAACCTGAAAATGCCGACGACGGTTGTCTCGCAGAACGGGATCACGTTCAAGCAGAACACGACGATCAAGGTCAAGAACTGCCCGGTGACGGTCGTCGGGCACAAGACCGCCGGCGACACCGCCTACCTGACCGTGCGCACGTTCGAACCGGGCCGCGTCAGCGGCAAAGGCTCGGATCTGGCCACGACCTTCCGCAAGTTCTCGAAGGCCCAAAAAGCCGCCTCGCTGAAGGTCTCGCTGTCGAACGCCGGCCGCAACCGCAGGCGCCCGTTCTACGCCAAGGTCCGCGTCGGCTTCGTGCCCAAGGCCAAGGGCAAATCGACCTCGGTCACCTACGTGACCGTCCGCTTCGGGTAAGGACACCTGCCGCTCCCGGGGGCCGCTCACGCGGCTCTCGGGGGTTGGTTTGGTGAGCGGGTTTTTGGGGGCAGTGGGTGTCGGCCGCGCCCTGAGTGGTCATTCGATGCGAGCCCACGAGGGGCGTAACTCGTTGAGGCGCATGAAAGCCGGCGAGTGGGGGTATAGGACCTCTGACAGGGGAGGTACGGATGAGGTCCACACGTCTATCTTCGATCGCCGCTACGGCATTCATCGCAATGCTGTTGACAGGCGCGCTCGCCACAGCTGCCCAAGCAGCCGGTCTGGGCATCGCCAAGTGGGAAGCCGGCACGTGCACCGGCTCGGAAACGCAGGTCAAAGAATGCAAATACTCGAGCCCTCACACCGCCTTCTACACGCAAGCCGCCGGACACCCACCCTGGGGCCTGACAGGCTTCGAACTGGCCAACTCGGGCGGGGCGCCGTCGGGCTCGGCGCTCAAGCGGCTGCGCGTCGACGTTCCGCCGGGGCTGGCCGCCGATCCGCAGGCGCTGGCCGTCTGCTCGCGCGCGGAATTCGAAGCAAACGCCTGCCCGGCGAGCACGAAAGCGGGGTTCGTCGAACTGAAGGCCTACGTCGAAATCCCGCTGGCCCCGCAGACGCTCACGCTCAAAGGCAACGTCTACAACCTCCCGCAGGAACCGGGGCTCCCGCTGCTGTTCGGGATCGACGTGGAAGGCATCCCGCCGCTCACCGAAAACGTGCACCTGCTGCTGGAAGGGCACGTCAGCTTCGCCGCCGAAGAACCGCTGATCTCACGCGGCATACCCTCGGGCGACTTTCACGAGTGGTTTGAAATCGACAACATCCCGCCCAAGGTCGGAATCAAAGTCCTTGGGATTCCAGTCGACGAAGCGTCGCTGAAGACGGTCGAATCGAAGCTGTTCTTCGACGGGCACGCCGGCAAGGAAGGCAAAGAAGACTTCCTGACGCTGCCGAGCGTGTGCGGCGCTCCGGCGCTGTCGACCTCCTATCTGGAACTGGAAACCTACCCTCCGGTCGAACGGGCGAGCGAGCCGACGGTTCCGCCGGTCGGGGTCGAAGGCTGCGGCCAGGTGCCGTTCGAACCCACGACCACGATCGCCCCGGAAACCTCGCAGAACGACAGCCCCGACGGCATCACCGCCGAAGTCCACGTCCCGCAGCAGGTCGGCTCGGAAGAGATCAACACCGCGGACATCGAAGACGCCCACGTCACCCTCCCCGAAGGCCTGACCCTCAACCCCTCCGCTGCGCACGGCCTGGAAACCTGTTCCCCGGCACAGATCGCCATCGGCGCCGCCACGCCGGTCACCTGCCCGGAGGCGTCCCGGATCGGGACCGTCACGATCGAAACCGACTTGCCCCCCGGCTCGCTGAGCGGACCCGTCTACCTGGGCAACCCCTCCGGCGGTCCGATCTCCGGTCCTCCCTTCACGATCTACCTCGACGCCGAAAGCGTGTACGGCGTCTCGGTGCGGCTGCAGGGCCAGGTCAGCGCGAATCCCTCCACCGGCCGCCTGGAAACCACGTTCCAACACAACCCCCAGCTCCCCTTCAGCGACCTCATCCTCACCCTCGACGGCGGCGCCCGCTCGCCGCTCGCCAACCCGCTCACCTGCGCCACCGGCCAAGTCGAATCGATCTTCACGCCCTACACCGGCGGCGCCCCCGCGCTCAGCTCACAGCCCTTCACCGCCACCGGCTGCGCCAGCCCACTGCCGTTCTCCCTCTCCCAGTCCACCACGACCTCCAATCCCGCCGCCGGCGCCAACACCGACTTCACGTTCGCCCTGGCCCGCGCCGACGGCCAGCAGTACATCTCCGGCCTGACCACCACCCTGCCCGCGGGGGTCGTCGGACTGATCCCCTCCGTCGCGCTGTGCGGCGAACCCCAGGCCGCGCAGGGAACCTGCTCCTCGGCCAGCCAGATCGGCACGGCCACCGTCACCGCCGGCTCGGGCTCCGAACCGTACGCGTTCACCGGCCCCGTCTACCTCACCGGTCCCTATGAAGGCTCCCCGTACGGCCTGTCTGTCGCGGTCCCCGCCATCGCCGGTCCATTCGACTTCGGCACGGTCATCACCCGCGCGGCCGTCGGTGTGGACCCGCGCTCCGGACGCGTGATCGTGCACAGCAGCCTGCCCACGATCGTCTCCGGCGTTCCGCTGCGCCTGCGCTCGATCGGCGTCGCGGTCAACCGCCCCAACTTCATGCTCAACCCCACCAACTGCGGCGCGCTGTCTGACGAATCGACGCTCACCGGCATCGTGGCTGCCGGCGGTCCGATCACCGCAACCCAGACGCTGTCGAGCCCGTTTCAGGTCGGCGATTGCGCTGCGCTGGCGTTCAAACCCTCCTTCGCGGCCGCGACCAACGCGCGCACCGCCTCCAAACTCGGCGGCGTCAGCCTGCAGGTCAATCTGACCCAGCCCGCGCACGAGGCCAACATCCGCTCGGTCTTCGCCCAGCTTCCCCTCCAGCTGCCATCGCGACTGACCACGCTGCACAAAGCCTGCGCCGAAGCGACGTTCGCCGCCAACCCCGTCGCTTGCCGCGCGGGGGGGTCGGAAGTCGGAACCGCCACCGTCTCAACGCCCGTGCTGCCCGACCCGCTGCACGGCTCCGCCTACCTCGTCTCCCACGGCGGCGAGGCCTTTCCCGACCTCGACATCGTCCTGGAAGGCGACGGCGTCACGGTGCTCCTCACCGGCAACACCGACATCAAGGCCGGGATCACCTCGACCACGTTCGCCTCCGTCCCCGACGTGCCTGTCTCGAGCTTCTCTCTGAACCTGCCCGTCGGGCCCGATTCGGCGCTCGCGGCTGTCGGCAACCTGTGCACCAAGAAACTGCTCATGCCTACGACCATCACCGCCCAGTCCGGCGCCGTGTTCCACCAGGAAACACGGATCACCGTCGGCGGCTGCGGTGTGCGCATCCTCAGCCACCGCGTGCGCGGGCACAAGCTGATCCTGCGCCTGCGCACGCTGGTCGCCGGGCGCACGAGGATCGCGGGCAAGCGCTTGAAGACCGTCACCCGCTCCTACGGCGCCGCCAAGACGTTCACGGTCGAGATCCCGCTCTCGCGCGCGGGGCTGCGCGCGCTGCGCCGGCACGAGCACTTCAAGGTCGTCGCCCACGTCACATTCGCGCCCAGGCAGCCCGGTCTTCCCAAATCCACGGCCTCGACCACGGCGAAGTTTCGCCGCCACTGATCACACGCGCTCAACACCGCTCGCGTTGCAGCCGCTAGAGTTGTGGATGTGGGCAGTACGGGTACGGATACCTATGAGCCCGCCTCCACCGATCCAGTGCTGGCTGGCGTCAGGCGATTGACGCTGCTGGCCGATGCGGCCGGGGGTGGCGATGAGATCTATCGTGGTCTCGCACGCGAGCTGTTGCACACGCCCGGCGCCGAGGAGGTGCACGTCCACCATCTCGCCCACGCGCTCACGCCCGCGCTCGCGCCGGTCCCCGGATCGCTCGGCGCCCTCACCGCCGGCGCCGTCGCCGAGGATGAGCTCGTCGACGTGTACCTGGCCGAGGGCGAGGGCCGTCTCAGCTACCTCGCTCCCCGCTCCGAGCGTCCCGGCGGGGTCAGCTGGGTGGCATCGACCGGCCGCCCGTTTCTCGCCGCCGAGGATCGCGAGCTCGCCGCCTCGCTCCCGCGCCTGACCCAGAGCGGACCGGCCAAGTGCGCGCTGCTGCTGCCGGTCGCGGTGCGTGCAGACGTGCAGGCCGTCGTCGTGCTCGTGCGCCGCACCGACTCCGACCTATACACCGAGCGTTCGATCGAACTCGCCTCCACCATGACCGAGCAGGCCGCCACCGCGCTCGCGCTCGTGCGCGCCCGCGCCGAGGCGGGCACCGACCCCGTCACCGGCTGCATGAACCACCGCGCGATGCGTCGGCGCCTGCACGAGGAGATCGGGCGCGCCGTGCGCACCGGCGCCCCCCTGTCCTGCATGCTGATCGACCTCGACAACTTCAAGCTCGTCAACGACCGCGACGGCCACGCCGCGGGCGATCGCGTCCTGCGCGAAGTCGGCCACGCGCTCGTCGGCGAGGTCCGCGAGTTCGACCGTGTCGCCCGCTACGGCGGCGACGAGTTCGTCGTGATCCTCTCCGGCGCCGATCTGGAGGCGGGCGCCGCGGCGGCCCAGCGCGCGCTCGCGCGACTGCTCGCCCTCCCCGCGCGCGACGCCTCCCCGGGCATCGGCGCCTCGATCGGAGTCGCCCAGTGGCAGGCCCCGATGGGCCCCGACGCGCTGCTGCAGGCATGCGACGCCGCTCTTTTGCGCTCCAAGCGGACCGGCAAGGGCCGGGTCACAAGAGCCACGGCGGATTCATAGACTGCGGGTATGTCGTCGGACAGCTTTGGTGCGCGCGCGATCCTGGAGGTGGGGGGACGCGCGTACGAGATCTATCGCCTGGATGCGCTCCAGTCCCGCTTCGACGTCGCCCGGCTGCCATTCTCGCTGAAGATCCTGCTCGAGAACCTGCTCCGTCACGAGGGCTCGGGCGCGGTCTCCGCGGCCGACATCCAAGCGCTCGCCGGCTGGGACGCCAACGCCGAGCCGAGCGTCGAGATCGCGTTCACGCCCGCGCGCGTGCTGATGCAGGATTTCACCGGCGTGCCCGCCGTCGTCGACCTCGCCGCCATGCGCGACGCGATCGCATCCATGGGCGGGGACCCCGCCCGCATCAACCCGCTCGTGCCGGCCGAGCTCGTGATCGACCACTCCGTCCAGGTCGACGCCTTCGGCACCCGCGACGCCTTTGCCATCAACGCCGAGCGCGAGTTCGAACGCAACCGCGAGCGCTACTCGTTTTTGCGCTGGGGTCAGACCGCGTTCGACGACTTCGCGGTCGTGCCGCCCGACACCGGCATCGTCCACCAGGTCAACCTCGAGTACCTCGCGCGCGTTGTGTTCCCCGGGCCGGCGGATCTCGTGGAGATGGGTGAGGGCTCGGGCGCCGGGGGTGGGGCGGGCGCCGGGGCCGTGGGCACGAGCCCAGATTCGGGCGCCGGGGGTGGCGCGGGCGCCGGCGCAGAGGACTTGCCCCAGGCCTACCCCGACACGCTCGTCGGCACCGACTCGCACACGACGATGGTGAACGGCCTGGGCGTGCTCGGGTGGGGCGTCGGCGGGATCGAGGCCGAGGCGGCGATGCTCGGCCAGCCGATGTCGATGCTGATCCCACAGGTTCTGGGATTCAGGCTGCACGGGCAGCTGCCCGAGGGCGCGACCGCGACCGATCTCGTCCTGACCGTCACCGAGATGCTGCGCGCGCGCGGCGTTGTCGGCAAGTTCGTCGAGTTCCACGGCGCCGGTCTCGCCGGCCTGCCGATCGCCGACCGCGCGACGATCGGCAACATGTCGCCCGAGTTCGGCTCCACCTGCGCGATCTTCCCGATCGACTCGCTTACGCTCGACTACCTGCGCCTGTCCGGGCGCTCTGAGGAGCACATCGCGCTGGTCGAGGCCTATGCCCGCGAGCAGGGCCTGTGGCACGACGAGTCCTCTGAGACTCCCACCTTCTCCGATCAGATCGAGCTCGACCTGGGCAGCGTCGAACCCAGTCTCGCCGGCCCCAAGCGCCCCCAGGACCGCGTCCCGTTGAGCGAATCACAGGCCATCTTCCAAGAGGCGCTGCGCGACTACGTCCCCAGCGACGGCGACCAGCCCGACGCCCAGGACGAGGCCGTCGCCGAGTCCTATCCGGCGTCCGATCCGCCGGCCAACGAGCCCGGTCACGCGCCGCTCACCGCGCTCGGCGCCGCTCCCCCGCCGCAGTTGCCCGAGGGGACCGGGGCCGGGGCAGCGGAGGGGACTGGGACCGCCGGTGCTCATACGGCGACCCTGCCCCACAACGGTACCGCGCGCAGCGTGACGCTCGACGGGCAGACGTTCGAGCTCGACCACGGCCACGTCGTGATCGCCGCGATCACCTCCTGCACCAACACCTCCAATCCGTCGGTCATGGTCGGCGCCGGCATCCTCGCCCGCAACGCCCTGGCGCGGGGGTTGCAGCGCAAGCCCTGGGTCAAGACCTCGCTCGCCCCCGGCTCGCGCGTGGTCAGCGAATACCTCGACCGCGCCGGCCTGACCGAGCCCCTGGAGCGGCTCGGGTTCAACCTCGTCGGCTACGGCTGCACGACCTGCATCGGCAACTCCGGCCCGCTCGCCCCGGAGATCTCCGCCGCCGTCGAGGACGGTGACCTGGCGGTCGTGTCGGTGCTGTCGGGCAACCGCAACTTCGAGGGGCGCATCAATCCGGACGTGAAGATGAACTACCTCGCCTCCCCGCCCCTGTGCGTCGCCTACGCGATCGCCGGCACGATGGACATCGACCTCCTGCACGATCCGCTCGGCGCAGACGCCGACGGGAGCGAGGTGTACCTGCGCGACATCTGGCCCTCCGAGCACGAGATCGCGGACACCGTCGGCGAGGCCGTGCGCGCGGACATGTTCCGCCGCTCCTACGGCGAGGTCTTCGCCGGCGACGAGCGCTGGAACGGTCTGGACACCCCCGAGGGCGAGCGCTTTGCCTGGGACGCCGATTCGACCTACGTGCGCCTGCCGCCCTACTTCGCCGGCATGCCCCCCGAGCCCGAGCCCGTCGCCGATGTGCACGGCGCGCGCGTGCTGGCGCTGCTCGGCGACTCGGTCACGACCGACCACATCTCCCCGGCCGGCGCGATCAAGCGCGACGGACCGGCCGGCGCCTACCTGCAGGAGCAGGGCGTCGCCCCGCGCGACTTCAACTCCTACGGCTCGCGCCGCGGCAACCACGAGGTGATGGTGCGCGGCACGTTCGCCAACATCCGCCTGCGCAATCTTTTGGCGCCAGGTACGGAGGGTGGGGTGACCCGATATTTGAGGACTGGCATCGAGGTCGCGGAATCGGGCGCGGCGGCTGAGTCTGGCGCCGGGGTGAGGGTGGGGGAAGAGACAGGCGTGGGCGAGCAGATGTCGATCTACGACGCGGCCATGCGCTACGCGCAGGACGACGTTCCGCTGATCGTGCTCGCTGGCGCGGAGTACGGCTCGGGCTCATCGCGCGACTGGGCGGCCAAGGGCACCCGCTTGCTCGGCGTGCGCGCGGTCATCGCCCAGTCCTTCGAGCGCATCCACCGCTCCAACCTGATCGGGATGGGCGTGCTGCCGCTGCAGTTCCCCGAGGGGCACTCCGCGCAGTCGCTGGAGATCGACGCACGCGAGCCGGTCTCGATCACAGGCTTCGCGCAGCCCTTGAACGCGGGCGATACGCCTCGAGCGTGCACGGTGCGGGTCGGCGAGGTGGAGTTCGAGGCCACGGTGCGCATCGACACCCCGCGCGAGGCCGACTACTACCGTCACGGCGGCATCTTGCAGTACGTTCTGCGACAGTTGCTGGCCGCATGAGCGACTCTGACGCGAACGCCGGGCCGGTGTCGGGTGGATCCACGCCGGATGCCCCCAAGGCCGAGGGGCCCTCGCCCGAGCGCGCCACCGTCCCGCGGCTGCTGCTCGACCTGCTGAACGCTCGCGGCCCTTCGGGCTATGAGTCAGACCCCGCGGCCGTGTGGCTCGCCGCGGCGCGCGAGTTCGCTCAGGCCAGTTCGGACGTGATGGGCACCCCGCTCGCGCTCGTCTCGCCCAAGCACGGGTTCGAGCAGGATCCGCGGCGACTGATGGTGATGGGCCACATCGACGAGATCGGGCTGATCGTCACCCACATCGACGATGACGGCTATCTGTGGTTTGCTCCCGTCGGCGGTTGGGACGCGCAGATCCTCGTCGGCCAGCGGGTCGTGCTCGCCACGCGCGAGGGCCCGGTCAGGGGGGTGGTCGGCAAGAAGCCGGTGCACCTGCTGCGCGAGGAGGACCGCAAGAAGGTCGCCGAGATCCGCGAGCTGCACATCGACATCGGCGCCGCCGGCGGCGAAGAGGCGCGCGAGCGGGTGCGTATCGGCGATGTGGCCGTGATCGACTCAGACCCCGTGCAACTGCTCGGCGGCCGGCTGGTCTCGCGCGCGATGGACAACCGCATCGGCTCCTACGTCGCGCTGGAGGCCGCCCGGCTGGTCGCGCAGGACGGCGGCGGGGAGTGGGAGGTCGCGGCGGTCGCGGCCACGCAGGAGGAGATCACGTTTGGGGGCTCGCGCACGAGCGCCTTCGGCCTGAAGCCCGACGCGGCGATCGTGCTCGACGTCACCCACGCCACCGACGCCCCCGGGATCGAGGTCAAGGAGCTCGGCAAGCACCCGCTTGGCTCGGGGCCGGTGGTGACACGCGGCTCGACCATCCACCCGCGGCTGTTCGAGCTGCTCTACGACACGGCCACCGCGCAGGAGATCCCCTTCACGGTCGAGGCCTCGGCACGGGCGACCGGCACCGACGCCGACGCGGTGCACCTGGCGCGGGCGGGCATCCCCACCGCGCTCGTGTCGATCCCCCTGCGCTACATGCACTCCCCCGTCGAGCTCGTCGCACTCGAGGACGTCCACGCCGCCGCGCGGCTGATCGCGGCGGCGGCGCTGGCGCTGGGCGGCGATCAGTCGTTCGAGCGTTAGGACCCGCGTCGAATGATCTGCCGCCGTCTATTTCGACGGGGGTACTCAGTCAGTTGCTCGTGCCCTCGAACGCGGAGACTGGCGGGCTCTCCACGGTCAGCTCGGTGGCCTCGACGATCTCATACGCGGCGCCGGGCGTGCCGCCGAGCGCGAGCACGCGCAGACCCTCGGGGCCGGCGAACACCTTGCGCTTGGGCTCCGGGCCGACGCGCACGAACACGTTGGGCTGCAGCTCCACGCGCTCGCCTTCGATGTCGATCCAGCCGGAACCCCTCAGCGCGAGGAACACCTCCTCCTGACCGCTCTCGGCGTGGTCGTGCAGGGGGTAGTCGGTGTAGTCGGGCGGAAGCTGGATCACCTGCATGCCAAACGAGGTCACCCCCAGCTCGGCGCGGGCCTTGACGAAGCCGCCACCGAACGCGGCCTCCATGTCCTTGACGTGCTTCGCTGTGTAGTCGGCCATCGTCTCTCCTTGATCCCGTGGGGTTGCCCCATCCTTGACGGACGGTGTGCATAGCGCAACGGAGCTTACGTCACGCCGTCGGGCGGCGATCGGAGACGACGAGGAGTCCCCGCACGTGTCAGCCGCGCACCAGCCGCTTGTAGGTGATCCGGTGCGGCCGGTCCGCGGCGGCGCCGAGCTCGGCCCGGCGGTGCTCCTCATACGCATCAAAATTCCCCTCAAACCACGTGACCCGCGAGTCGCCCTCGAATGCCAGCACGTGCGTTGCGATGCGGTCCAAAAACCAGCGGTCGTGGGAGATGACCACCGCGCAGCCCGGGAATCCGAGCAGCGCGTCCTCCAGCGCGCGCAGCGTGTCGACGTCCAGATCGTTGGTGGGCTCGTCCAGCAGCAGCAGGTTGCCGCCGCTGCGCAGCAGCTTGGCCAGGTGCACACGGTTGCGCTCGCCGCCCGACAGGTTGCCGATTCGCGCCTGCTGGTCTGTGCCCTTGAAGTTGAACCCGGCTGTGTACTGTCGCGAGTTGACCGTACGGTCGCCCACCTGCAGCTGGTCGAGTCCTTCTGAGATCTCCTCCCACACGGTCTTGGCCGGATCCAGGGCGTCGCGAGACTGGTCCACGTAGGCCAGCTGCACCGTCTCGCCCAGCTCGATCGTCCCGCCGTCGGGCTGCTCCTGCCCGGTGATCATCCGAAACAAAGTCGTCTTGCCCGCGCCGTTGGCGCCGATCACGCCGACGATGCCCGCGCGCGGCAACTCGAATGACAGCGACTCGATCAGCAGCCGGTCGCCGTAGCCCTTGGTCAGCTCGGTCGCGCTCAACACCTTCTCGCCGAGCCGTGGACCGGGCGGGATGTGGATCTGAACCTCGTCGAGCTTGACCTGCCGCTCTTCGGCCACCAGCTCCTCATAGCGCGCCAGCCGCGCCTTGGATTTCGTGCGTTTGCCCTTCGGGTTGGCCCTGACCCACTCGAGCTCGGCCGCGATCGTCCGCCGCCGGCCCTTTTCCGCGCGCTCTTCCTGATCGAGCCGCGCCTGCTTCTGCTCCAGCCAGCTGGAGTAGTTGCCCTGGTACGGAATCCCCTTGCCACGGTCGAGCTCGAGAATCCAGCCGGCGACGTTGTCCAGGAAGTACCGGTCGTGGGTCACCGCCACGACCGCGCCCTTGTACTCGGCCAGGTGCTGCTCCAGCCACGCCACCGACTCGGCGTCGAGGTGGTTGGTCGGCTCGTCCAGCAGCAGCAGGTCGGGGGCGCTGAGCAGCAGCCGGCACAGCGCCACCCGGCGGCGCTCGCCTCCGGACAGCGTGCTCACGTCCGCGTCGGGCGGGGGCAGGCGCAGCGCGTCCATCGCGTAGTCGAGCTGCGTCTCCAGGTTCCACGCGTCGGCCGCTTCGATCCTGGCCTGCAGCGCGCCGAACTCCTCGGCCACGTCATCTGAGTAGTTGGCCGCCAGCTCGTTGAAGCGGTCGAGCAGCGCCTTGGTCTCGGCGACACCGTCCTGCACGTTGCCCTTCACGTCCTTGCTTTCGTCCAGCTGGGGCTCCTGCTCGAGCATCCCCACGCTCGCGCCGGGCGCGAGCTGGGTCTCGCCGCGATACTCCTCGTCCTTGCCCGCCATGATTCGCAGCAGCGTTGACTTGCCCGCGCCGTTGTAGCCGAGCACCCCGATCTTCGCGCCCGGATAGAACGCGAGCGTGATGTCGTCGAGCACCGTCTTGTTCGGCGGGTGCAGCTTGGACAGGCGCTGCATCGTGAAGATGTACTGGGGGGCCATCCCGTGCAGGATACGAACGGCCGGGCGCTAACGTTTGATGGCTATGTCTTCAACGATCCTGGACGTAGAACAGCACCTGCTCCTGCTCGAGCTGCAGGCGCCGTTCGGCAAGCGCGACGTCCAGCTCGCGCGCCGGCGCATGGCCAAGCGCTGGCATCCGGACATCGCCCCGGACGGACGCCGCCACGAACACGAGCGCCATCTGAAGGCGATCAACCAGGCGGCCGACCAGCTCGAGCGCCTGGCCGAATCCTCGCGCGGCGGGAGCGTCTCGGCCACCGCCGTGCGCGCCAGCGCCGCCGCCGCCCGCCGCGAGCGCGAAGAGGCCGGTCGTCGCGCCTACGAAGCCGAGCAGCGCGCCCGCGCCGACGCGGCCGACCGCAAAAAGCACGATCCCTTCGGCGCACGCGTTCCCGACCACTCGGTCGTGCACCGCTATGCGCGCTGCGAGTCCTACCCCGAGTGGGGGGTGGGCACCGTCGCCGGCATCTACTTCTCCACCCACCCCGGCGCCGAGGGCGAGGAGGAGGAAGTGCAGCAGTGGGCGCGCGTGCGCTTCAGCCACGGCGTGCGTACCGTGCCCGCCGGCAGCATGCGCTTCGTCGACTTCTCCCGTCCCGATCCCGGCTCCGAGCGGGTTCAGCGCTTTTTGACCGCCGCGCAGCGGGCGATGGCCGAAGGCGAGTATGAGCTCGCCGCTCGCCGCCTCATCTACGCGCGCGACGCCGAGCCGCGCAACGTCGCCGTCCTGCGCCTGATGACACGTGCGTTCTGGCAGGCCGGCAACCTCGCCGCGGCCGCCCGCTGCGCGCGCGACTGGGCACGGGTCGAGCGCTCTCGTCCCGCCCCGCACCGCTTTGCCGCGCGCATCTACGCCGACATGGGCGCGCTCGATCTCGCCGCCGAAGCCACCTCGCGCGCGCGTGACCTACAAGATGTTCACGGCGCGTGAGACGATCAGCCCGATCGTCACCAGCGAGACCATCGCCTGCAATCCCATCACGCACTTGGCCATCGCGCTCAGCGGCATCGTGTCGGTCGGCGAGAACGCCGTCGCGTTGGTGAGCGACACGTACAGGTAGTCGACGAACCCCGGCCGCCAGGCACGTGGCTCGATGCGGTCGTCGGACATCTGCGGAAACAGGAAGTCCGGGGGCCCGTCGTGACCGGCCGCGCGCACGCCCGGGCCGCCGCGGTCGAGCTCCCAGTACCACAGCGCGAAGATCAGAAAGTTAGTCAGCCAGATCAGCACCCCCGAGCCGATCAGGGCGCGGCCGTTGGAGACGTTGTGGTGCAGCAGATAGTGGGTCAGCGCGGCCAGCGAGTACACGTTGGCGGCGCTCACGAACGCGGTCATGCCAAGCGCCACCCGCCGCCGGCCCCTGTGCTCGTGTTCCAGCTGCCGCGGCGTGGCCACGAACATGCCGATCAGCAGCGCCGCCTCAAGCGACGGTACAAGCCACTTCGGGCCCACCAGCAACCGCGCCGGCAAGATCACCTGGATGGCGATCGCGACCAGCACCGTGAGTTGCGCCGGCCATGGAGATTCCCCGCGCGCGGGTGGGGGATAGGGCCGGCCGGGCGATACGGACGCCGAGGATTCCTGGGCCACGCCGCCGTAGGCTACGCGGGATGCGCACAAGCTGCGTGCCCGCGAAATCCGCGGCCACGACCTTGTGTCGCACCCCTGAAGCTGATGGGGTCTCGGGATGCGCGACCCTCGCAGTCGATCCGCCGGGGCAGATAGGTTCCGCCGATGCGCCTGATCGTCGCCCGCTGCGAGGTTCGCTACATCGGCCGCACGACCACCCTGCTGCCAGAGGCGGTGCGCCTGTTGATGCTCAAGGCGGACGGCACGTTCATGGTGTGGGCCGACGGCGGTGGCTCGAACGTCAAGCCGCTGAACTGGATGACGCCTCCGACTGTGTTGGAGGAGGAGCGCGCCGGCGGCAAGGGTGAGCGCACGGGCGGAGGCGAGGAGGGGCGCGTTGGCGGGGGCGAGCTGGACCGCCCGGAGCGAAAGGACGACGGTCCGTTGGAGCGACTGACTGTTCGCAAGCTGCGCTCGGAAGAGCGTCTGGAGATCTCGGTCTCGGAAGTGCTGGCCGACATCGACCACGAGATCGACGCGCTGGCGCCTCTGGAGAAGGAGGGGTTGGAGCGCGAAATGCAGGAGCTGCTCGCGGACACGCCCGAATGGTGCGGCGAGGGTTTTCGCCTGGTGCGCCGCGAGTGGCCGACTGACATCGGACCGGTAGACCTGATGTGTCGCGATGAGGATGACGAGTGGGTCGCGGTGGAGATCAAGCGCGTGGCCACGATGGATTCCGTGCGCCAGCTCGTGCGCTATTTGCAGCGCATCCAGCTCGATCCGGCGATGGCGTCGTGCCGCGGTGTGCTCGTGGCCAAGTGGATCAAGCCCCAGGCTCGCGTGCTGGCGGAGTCGCACGGGATCGACTGCGTCGAGGTCGACGTGGAGGTGCTGCGCGGCAATCGCGAGCCGGAGTTGACTTTGTTTGCGGCATAGTGCCGCTTATGACCGACACCGACACCCAGGCCGACACCGACACCGATACCGCTCCCGCGGTCAAAACCGAGCGGCGCGACTCCACGCTGCTGATCACGATCGATCGTCCGGAGGTTCGCAACGCGGTCAACGGCGCGGTCGCGGAGGGCATCGCGCATGCGCTGGACGAGCTCGACTCAGATGAGTCGCTGTCGGTGGGCGTGCTGACAGGCGCCGGGGGGTATTTCTGCGCGGGCATGGACCTGGGCGCGTTCGTGCGCGGCGAGTCGCCGTGGTATGGGGATCGCGGATTCGCGGGCATCGCCCAGCGGGCCGCCGACAAGCCGCTGATCGCGGCGATCGAGGGGTTTGCCGTGGCCGGGGGATTCGAGATCGCGCTCGCCTGTGACCTGATCGTCGCCGCGCGCGGGGCCAAGCTCGGCATCCCCGAGGCCAAGCGCTCGCTGGTCGCCGCCGGTGGCGCGCTGCTGCGCCTGCCGCGGCGCATGCCCTACCACGTGGTCATGGAGCTGGCGTTGACCGGCGATCCGATGCCGGCCGAGCGCTTTCACGAGCTCGGCGTCGTCAACCGCCTGGCCGAGCCTGGGTCGGCTGTACAGGTCGCGCTGGAGCTGGCGGCTGGCATCTCCCGCAATGGGCCGCTCGCTGTGGCGGCGTCCAAGCGAATTCTGCAGGAGCAGTTCGACTGGCCCACCGCCGAGATGTTCGAGCGTCAGCGCGCGATCTCAGGACCGGTGTTCGACTCCGAGGATGCCAAAGAGGGCGCGGCGGCGTTCAAGGAGAAGCGCGCGCCGGTGTGGCGCGGGCGCTAACCCGACGCGCGTCCAGCGCGGCCACGCGGCTGATGGCCGAGCGGGATGACCGGGAGTCAGCCCAGACCCAGCCGGTGTGAACGGTTTGTAAATGGAGGGGGTGTGAGTGTGTCTTTTGAAAGTTTGATAACTATAGTATCAACCTTTTAAGCGTCGCCGAGACGCTCGCTCACGCCGCCGCTGAGCAAGAATCAACCTGAACCGTCGCCACAGTGCGGCCATCTCGCCTACCTCTGCCCCGGCGTCTTGCGCGGGTACTGGGAGATCGGGACGTCGAGGTCGATCGCGGTGGTGACGATGCGGCTCTGTTCTGAGATGTGCGCGGCCGGATAGCCCTCGCCCGGGCTGGCGCGCTCGGGCCGGCCGATGTAGCCGAAATGGATGTGCTCGGGCATGATTTGCATCAGCCGGGGGAACATGTGTGCGCGCGCGCCCATGTTGCGCGGCTCCTCCTGCACCCACACGACCTCGCGCAGGCTCGGATAGCGCCCCATCAGCTCGAGGATCTGCCCCTCGGGGAACGGGTACAGGAGCTCCACCCGCCCGACCGCCAGACCGCTGTGTTTGGGTCGGTCGGGGTGGCCGACGAGGTCGTAGTAGATCTTGCCCGTGCACAGCACCAGGCGCGTGACTCGATCCTCCTGCACGCCCGGCTCGGCCAGCACCGGCTGAAAGCTCGTGTTCTCGGCGAGGTCTGCGATCGTGCTGGCGGCCTGGGGCAGGCGCAGCAGTGACTTCGGCGTCATCACGATCAGCGGCCGCTGCTTGGCGATGCGAGCCTGGCGGCGCAGCAGGTGGAAGTACTGGGCCGGCGTGGTGGGGCTGGCGACGCGGATGTTGCCCTCGGCGGCCAGCGCCAGGAACCGCTCCAGGCGCGCGCTGGAGTGCTCGGGCCCCGAGCCCTCATAGCCGTGGGGGAGCAGCAGCGTCAGGCGCGAGGTCTGCCCCCACTTCGCCAGGCCGGACACGATGAACTGGTCGACGATCACCTGCGCGGAGTTGACGAAATCCCCGAACTGCGCCTCCCACAGCACGAGCGTCTCCGGCGCCTCCTGGCTGTAGCCATACTCGAATCCCATACACGCGAGCTCTGAGAGCGGGCTGTTGTGCAGCTCCAGCGGCGCGAGCGCCTCGGGCAGGTTCTGGATCGGGCACACCGTCTGTCCGGTCTTGGCGTCGTGCATCACCAGATGGCGCTGGCTGAACGTGCCGCGCTCGGTGTCCTGACCGGTCAGGCGGATCGGCGTGCCCTCGGTCAACAGCGAGGCGAACGCCAGCGCCTCGGCGTGGGCCCAGTCGAGCGCCGGAGCTTCGCCGTCATGGCCGTTGTCCCCGAGCGCCTCGCGGCGGCGCTGCAGCTGTTTGACGAGCTTGGGGTGCACGGTGAACCCGTCGGGCACGCGCAGGATCTCCTCGCCCAGCTGACGCAGCCGGTCGGCCGGGACCGCGGTGCTCACCTCGGGGCTGGGCGAGCGGTCGAGCTGGTACTCGCCGGTGGCTTCCTGCGCGCCGCCGTGCTCGGCTGCCGCGGCGATCTTCGTCTTCAGACGCTGGTGCAGCAGCGTCAGGTTGTCCCACACCCCCTGGCCGAGCTTGTCCACTTCCTCACGCGTGACGACGCCGTCGGCGATCAACCGCTCGGCCCACAGCTCGGCCACGCGTTTCTTGTTCTTGATCTTCGTGTACATCTCCGGCTGGGTGTAGGCGGGCTCGTCGGACTCGTTGTGCCCGAACCGGCGGTAGCCGATCAGATCGATCAGCACGTCGTGCCCGAACTCCTGTCGGAACGCGAACGCCAGGCGCACCGCGCTCTCGCACGCCGGCACGTCGTCGGCGTTGACATGGATGATCGGCACGTCGAACCCCTTGGCCAGATCCGAGGCCCACTGCGTGGAGCGCGCGTCGTCGGGGTCGGTCGTGAACCCGACCTGGTTGTTCATGATCAGGTGCACCGTCCCGCCGACCTTGTAGCCGTCGAGCCCCTGCAGGTTCAGCGTCTCCGCGACCACGCCCTGCGCGGGGAACGAGGCGTCGCCGTGGATGGCGATCGGGACCGCGGCGTTGGTGTCCTGGTGGGCGTGCGGCCCCTGACGGGTGGTTTGCGCCGCGCGTGTGGCGCCCTCGACGACGGCTGACACGAACTCCAGGTGGCTGGGGTTGGACTCCAGGTTGACCATGATCTGCTCGCCGTCCGGCAGCTTGTAGCTGCCCTGGGTGCCGTGGTGGTACTTAACGTCGCCGGTGCCGCCCTGGGGGATCGTGGTGACGGCCTCGAGCGTCGAGGCGCCCTCGAACTCGGCGAAGATCGTGTCGTAGGAGCGGCCGAGGTTGTGCGCGAGCACGTTCAGCCGCCCGCGGTGAGCCATCCCGATCACCACCTCTTTGGCCCCGTGCGCGGCCGACAGCTGGATCAGCTCGTCGAGCATCGGCACGGTCATGTCCAGGCCCTCGATCGAGAACTGGTGCTGGCCGAGATAGGCCTTGTGCATGAACCGCTCCAGCGCGTCGACCTCGATCAGGCGCTTGAGCAGCGTCAGCTGCTCGTCCTTGGTCAGCGGTCGCCGGAACGCGCCCGACTCGATGTGCTCGCGCAACCACACTCGCTGGCGGTGCGATGCGATGTGCTCGATCTCATACGCGATCGTCCCGCAATAGGTCTCACGCAGGTGGGGCAGCGCGTCGGCGAGCGTCGCTCCCGGCACGTACATGTGCAGGATCTTCGCGGGGATCTGGGCGGTCATCGCCGCCGTCAGCCCGACCGACTCGGGGTTCAGGCCGGGTTCTCCGTCGGGTTCTGAGCCGAGCGGGTCCAACCGCGCCACGAGGTGACCGTGGCTGCGGTAGCGCATCACCAGCGTGCTGGCCGCTTGCACCGCTTCCAGCAGCTCCTCGTTCGGCGCTCCAGCCTGCGCGGCCTGAGCGGTCGCGGCCGCTTGCGCCGCACGCTCGGACGCCGCTGCTGCCGCCATCGCGGGCGCGGGCCCGGGGGGGAGGGGCCCGAGCTCGACTCCCAGCGCCCGGAACGCATCCTCATAAAAGCCGTCCTCGCCCTGCAGGTAGGCCTCGATCTGTGCCAGAAACCGGCCCGACTCCGCGCCCTGGATGATGCGATGGTCATACGTCGAGGTCATCGTCATGACCTTCTCCGCGCCGATGCTCGCGCCGATCGCCCCCAGCCCGACCGGATAGGCGATCGAGCCGGTCGCCACGATCGTGCCCTGGCCGACCATCAGCCGCGGCACCGAGGCGACCGTACCGATCCCGCCGGGGTTGGTCAGCGTGATGTTGGCGCCCTGCAGATCGTCGGCGCTCAGCGTGTTCGTGCGCGCCTTCTCCACGAGCTCGTCATACGCGGCCAGAAACTCGCCGAACGGCATGCCGCCGGCGTTCTGCACGACCGGCACCATCAGCGTGCGGGAGCCGTCCTTCTTTTCGACGTCGACCGCCAGGCCGAGGTTGACCTGGCCGTCGTCGACGCGGCCCGGACGGCCGTCGATCGCGTCGTAATGCGTGGCCATCACCGGCATCTCCCTTTGCGCCGCCCGCGCGATCGCCCAGGCGATCAGATGGGTGTAGGACACGCGCTTGCCGGCCGCCTTCAGCTCGCGCCTGCGCGCGTCGAGCACGGTCACGGTCAGCGTCCTTATGCTCGTCGCCGTGGGGATTTCGCGCGACTGCTCCATGTAGCGGGCCAGCGCCGCCGCGCCGCCCTTCAGCTGCTGGGCGCCCGCGGGCCGCGCGGCCGGGGTCGCAGTGGCGCCCGTGGCGCCGTTGCTCGCCGCGACGCCGTTGGTCTTGCTCGCGCCGGCGGCTGCCTGCAGCACATCGGCCTTGAGGATGCGCCCGCCCGGGCCGCTGCCCGACACGTCCGTGAGGTTCACGCCCTCGGCGGTGGCTGCGCGCGCGGCGACGGGTGAGACCTTCGTGCCGTCTGGTACGGCTTTGCCGTCAGGTGCGGCGCTATTACCTTCGCCTGCGGCTGCATCTGCATCTGCATCTGCGTCGGTTTGGCCGCCGGCGGGAGTCTGCGTCGTGCTCTGGGCGGTCGTTGAGGCATGCGCTGTCTCGCCGACCGCGATCCGCGCGATCACCTGGCCGACAGTAACGGTGTCCCCCTCTTGCACAAGGATCTCGCTGACCGTGCCACTCGCCGGCGAGGGCAGCTCGACGTCGACCTTGTCGGTGGAGATCTCGACAATCGTGTCGTTCTCCTTGATCGCATCGCCGACTTTGGCGTGCCATTCGAGGATGGTGCCCTCGGTGACCGACTCGCCCGCGGCAGGGGTCACGACGTCAATCGTCTGCGTAGCCGTGGTGCCCGTCGCCATGTCTTATCTCACTCTAGCGCGCGTCGCCGCGTCGCCTCACCGTCAGGCGATGAGGGTTTTCACAAGGTGATCACGAGGTTCGCCACACGGCGATCACGAGGTCTCCGCCGCGCCCATTTCGACCCCATCCGTGGAGAGTGTCTCCTCGGCTCGGACAGGCTTCCGATCGGCGATCGACTCGCCCGCGGACGCCCGCCGGCGCTGCTCGCGCACGAACTCATAGCTGCCGAAGAACGGGCCGATACCTCCGAGCACGGCGACCGCCACCGCCAGTTTCAGCGGCACCACGCGCAGGCGCACGCACACGATGCACGTCAGCGACATCGCGATCCACAGCAGGCCGTGGGACATGCCCAGCACGAACGTCAGCGGTTCGGGCTTGGCCAGGACGAATGCGCACACGAGCAGCGCCGTGTAGATACACGAGTGAGTGAACGACACCCACTTCAGCCGACCAAACGTCAGTGGGCCCACCCCGGGTCGTAGTCTCGATGTGGTCACGGGCGGTCGGGCGGTGGGCGTGCTCGCGACCGGCACCGTAGGCGAGCGCATCCCGGCCCGGCTCACTCCGCCGCCAGCCATTGCGCCATCAGCCGCAGCGGCGCCTCGGCCTCCGCCGGCCACTGCTCGATCTCGCGCGGCCACCACGCGTAGCGGTCGTGCTCGGCGTCGGGCTTGACCTCGGCATCGACTCCCTGCGCGAGCCACGCCTGGCCGATGAACATCACCAGGCCGTGGGGCAGCTGCACGAGCGCCTCCGCTCGTACCCGCTCGGGCGTGACCGACCACTCCTCTCTCAGCTCGCGTACGAGCGTGTCGGCCGGGTTCTCATTCAGGTCGACCGCTCCGCCGGCCCCCAGCGCCCAGCGCCCGGCCCACGAGGCGACCCACTGCGCGCGCCTGCCCGCCAGCCAGCGCCCGTCGACCGAACGGGTCAGGCACATCGCCGCCACGCTCCGCGAGGCGTTGCCGGGGATCAGCCGCAGCGCCCAGCGCTGGGGCTGCAGCTCCAGCCGCAGGCCGTCGCTCGGGTCCTGGGTGTAACCGATCAGACGCGCCGCCACGCCGTCGTGACTGGGCGATCCCCGGTCGCGGAGGGCTTTGATCGCGGCGTCGGCCGCCGCGCTGTCCTCGGTGGAGGGCTCATAGGACTCGGTCTGCCAGTTGGCGCTGATCTGCTCCAGCGGCCATGGCCCGCGCGCGAGGATCTGGGTCTCGGGCTGGTCCTGGGGCGCCTGGGGCGCGGACGTGGAGGGGAGATGAGTTGCCATGCTCTGGCTACAGGCTAGTGGCCGTAGACTCACGGCGGTGAACATCTCTGATGAGCATCGCGATCGCCCGACTGACATGAACATCGCCGTGCTCGGCCCCGGTGGCGTCGGTGGCCTGGTCGCGGGCGTACTGCACCGCGACGGCGTCGCCGTGGAGGTGATCGCCCAGGAATCGACCGCGGACTTGATCGCCGAGCGTGGCCTGTCCGTGCGCAGCGAGATGTTCGGGGAGTTTCTCGCGCGCGTGCCCGCGCGCGCGCGTCTTACGGCTCAGGACACGGCAGCGGCTCGGGACACGACGGGAGACGAGTCGCGGGTCACAGCGCGGGACAACGACGACGACGACGTCGACGTGCTCGTGGTCGCTCCCAAGGCCGCGGGCCTGCGCGACGCGCTCGAGCGCATCGAGGTGGCGCCCAGGCTGGTGCTGCCGCTGCTCAACGGACTCGACCACATCGCGGTTCTGCGCGAGCGGTTCGCCCCCGAGACCGTGCTCGCGGGCACGATTCGCGTCGAGTCCTACCGCCCCGAGCCCGGCGTGATCGTGCACAGCAGCCCGTTCGTGCTGATCGACATGGCCACCCGCTACGAGTCCGCGCTCGAGCCAATGCAGGCGCTGGGGCGAGTGCTCGAACACGCCGGCATTCCCGTACGCGTGATGCTGCCGGTGTCAGCCGCATCCGAAGCGCAGGTGATGTGGTCCAAGCTCGCGCGCCTGTGCGCGCTTGCGTGTACGACCAGCGCCTACGATCTGCCGCTCGGGGAGATCCGCTCCACGCCCGAGTTGCGCGCCGATCTCATCGGGGCGATCGAGGAGGCCTGTGCGGTTGGTCAGGCCGAGGGGGCGGCAGACGTCGACCCGCAGGTGGCGATCACCGAGCTCGAGCTGGCACATCCCACGCTGCGCAGCTCGATGCAACGCGACATCGCCGCCGGGCGCCCCCCGGAGCTGGACGCGATCCCCGGCGCGGTGTTGCGCGCGGGCGCTCGTCACGGCATCGCCTGCCCGACGATCGCGCGGCTTGTCGGGCTCATCGCCGCGCGCGCCGGCGTGCCCGTGCCGGTTCTCAGTTGACCGACTGCGTGGCGATCGCCCGCACCGTCTCCTGCTCGGCCTCGACCGCGCTCTCGTCGTGCTCGCCGTCGCACAGCACGCGGAAGTTGCCCGAGGTCTTGCCGTCGGTGTGGATCGTGATCCCGGGCAGCACCGTCTCGCCCTCGTCGAACCCCAGCCGCTCCATGTCGTAATGGGACAACCCGATCCCGTACGCGGTGTGGGTCGGGTTCTCGCGGTCGTGTGCCGCCACCGCCTGCGCGAACCGCTCGAGGTTCTTGGCGATCTTGCCGGTGTCTGTGCCGGGGTCCGCCATCGCTTTGCAGGGTAGCGGTTGGCGGCGGTGTAGATTGAACCGATGAGCGTGCCCGCAGTCGATGCTCAGCAGTCGGAGCCCGCGCCGGGAGCGGCGACCGTCGCACCGGAGGCGCAGGACGGAGATCTGAGCGCGATCATCCGCACCGTCGGCTTGACCAAGGTGTACCCCGGTGCGGACTTCGCCGCGGTGGACGATCTCAACCTCAGTGTTCGTCCCGGTGAGATCTTCGGCCTGCTCGGGCCCAACGGCGCCGGCAAGACGACCACGGCCGGGATGCTCACCACGCGCGTGGTGCCGAGCGCGGGCGAGGCGTACGTGAGTGGGATCGACGTCGTTCGCGAGCCCGCGCTGGCCAAGCAGCTGATCGGGATCGTCTCTCAGCAGAACACCCTGGACCGGCAGTTGACCGTGTGGGAGAACCTGTACTTCCACGGGCGCCTGTTCGGAATCTCAGCCGGCGAGTCGCGCCGCATCGCTGATCGGCTGCTCGAGCAGTTTCAGCTCGCCGACTGGGGCCACGCGTCGGTGTTCGCCCTATCCGGCGGCATGGCCCAGCGGCTGATGATGGCCCGCTCGATCTTTCACCGCCCCGCCGTGTTGTTCCTGGATGAGCCCACCGCCGGTCTCGATCCTCAGAGTCGCCTGGCGCTGTGGGAGATTCTCGGCGAGCTCAACCGCGAGGGGCAGACCGTGCTGCTGACCACGCACTACATGGAGGAGGCCGACCAGCTGTGCGATCGCGTGGCGATCATGGACCACGGCCGCATCCTCGCGCTGGACACGCCCGCCGCGCTCAAGCGCTCGATCGGGGCCGACACGATCGTCGCCATCCGCGCGCACGGCGACGCCGACGCGCTGGCGCGCCGTCTGGCCGGCGAGTTGCCGGAGGTCACGCACACGCGGGTGATCGACGGAGGCGTCGAGCTGCACGTCAAGGGCGCCGAACGGTTGGTGCCGAGGGTCGTCGACGCGTCCGAGAGCGGTGGCTTTGACGTCATCGACCTGTCGGTGACCGAGCCGAGCCTGGAGACCGTGTTCATCAACCTCACCGGCCGGGAGCTGCGCGAGTGACGTCCTCGTCTCCTCCCACCCCTGCCGGAAGCTCGCCGCCGCGGGAAGGCGTGGTGGCCGTGGGCGCCGGTGTAATGGGCGGGACCGTAGGTGTGGAGGACGGAGTGGCCGGCATCGCCGGGGCTGCCGGGGCTGGGGCGGGCTCGCCGGGCGCCGCCCCCGCGCGCATCGCGACCCGGCCCACCCGCTCGGTCATGGCCGCCAGCCGCGCCGCCCTGCGCGCGCTGATCTTGCGCGATCTGGTCGTGCTGTGGAAGAACAAGTGGGAGTTCGTGATCCGCACGCTGGTGCAGCCGTTTTTGCTGGTGTTCGTGTTCCTGTACGTGTTCCCCTCGATCGGCCAGGGCGTCGGCGGCGGGCACGGGCCGGTGGCCGAGTCGGCGTTTGCGACCGTCCTCGTCCCGGGCGTGGTGGGGATCTCGATCATGTTCCAGGGCATCCAGGCGGTCGCGCTGCAGCTGTCCACCGAGTTCGGCTACACGCGCGAGATCGAGGACCGCGTGCAGGCGCCGTGTCCGATCTGGCTCGTCGCCGCCGCCAAGGTTCTCTCAGGCGCGGTCCAGGGCCTGATCGCCGCGGTGATCGTGTTTCCGATCGCCGATGTCGTGCACGCGCCGGGGGTGCAGGCGCACCTGTCGGTGACGTGGTGGATCGTGCTCACGCTGATACCGCTCGCGTGCGTGACGATGACCTCGCTCGGGCTGCTGCTCGGCACCGCGTTCGAGCCTCGCAACATCGGGCTGATGTTCGGGTTCGTCGTCCTTCCGTTGACGTTCCTCGGCGGCACCTACTACCAGTGGACTCGCCTGTCCCCGCTGCAGGTCGGGGGCGTGCACTGGCTGCAGATCGTCGTGCTCGTCAACCCGCTGATCTACGTCAACGAGGGGCTGCGCGCGGGGCTGACCCACGCCTCGCACATGCATCTCTACGTCGTCTACCCGGTCCTCTTGGGCTTCTGCGCCGTCTTTCTGTGGCTCGGCCTGCGCAAGTTCCGCGGGCGGGTGCTGGCCTGAGTCGGACTGGCGAACACGGGTTGACCTTGGGCCGCGCACAGGCGGGGACGGTCGCGGCCGGGAGGCGGGGACGGCGTTGGTCTGGGCCGGGGCGGGCATGGCCGGGACGCTGACCGGTCTGGCCCGAACCCAGGCTCACCCCTGAACCGGGGGCTGCACCCGCGACCTTACGATCGGCGCCACCTCCCTTGCATACAACTCTGTCGCCCGCATCGCCTGCTCGTGCGGCAGCACACCGACACTGATGTGGCCGAGAAAGCGGTCGTTGTCGAACAGCTCGCCGATCGCGAGGATCTTGGCCGTGACCTGATCGGGCGTTCCCACGAGCAGGTGCCCGCCCGGCTCGCAGCCCGCGTCGAACTGCGCGCGGGTCATCGGCGGCCAGCCCCGCTCGCGGCCGATGCGGTTCATCATCGCCGAGTACACCGGATAGAACTCATCGCGCGCCCGCGCCGAGGTTTCGGCGATGTACATGTGCGAGTTGATCCCCACCTGAAGGCCGCGCGGGTCGGCGCCCGCTCGTGCGGCCGACTCGCGATACAGCTCCACCAGCGGCGCGAACCTCGCCGGCTGCCCACCGATGATCGCGATCATCAACCCCAGTCCCAACGCCCCCGCCCGCGCGACCGACGCCGGCGTGCCACCGACGGCGATCCACACCGGCAGCGGGTCCTGCAGCGGACGTGGATACACGCCCACGTCGTGCAGCGCCGGCCTGTGTCTACCCGACCACGTGACCCGCTCGTGCTCGCGCAGCTGCAGCAGCAGTCCCAGCTTCTCGGCGAACAGCTCGTCATAGTCGTCGAGGCTCTGGCCGAACAGCGCGTATGACTCGACGAACGACCCCCTTCCGGCCATGATCTCCGCGCGCCCGCCTGAGATCAGGTCGAGCGTCGCGAACTCCTGGAACACGCGCACCGGGTCGGCCGAGCTGAGCACCGTGACCGCGCTTGACAGCCTAATCTGCGACGTCCTTGCCGCCGCCGCGGCGAGCGCCACCGTCGGCGCCGACACCGCGTAGTCCGGCCTGTGGTGCTCGCCCACGCCGAACACGTCGATTCCCAGTTGGTCCGCCAGCTCGATTTCCTCGAGCAGATTTTCCAAGCGCTGCGCCACCTCGGGAGGGCCGGCTCCCGGGCGGACGTCGGCGAACGTTGCCAGGCCGAGCTCCATGGCGCGTGACTATAGGGGCCGCTGTGTGCCGGGTAGGGCCGATGTCGTGCACGCGCCGGGGGTGCTCGGGCTCGGGCCCGGACTATGACGCAGGCTCGGGCGAGCGCTCAGGTCTCGATGATCTCGATCCGGTACCCGTCGAGGTAGTAGGCGGTTTGCAACTCATCGTCCCTCAGCGGCAAGGGTCATGGCACTTCTTCAGGCATAGACGAGCTCGGAGCTTGCCGTCGTAGTGACAGGCTCGGGATGCAATGGCGCCAGCGTCACTGTCGGCGGGTCCTCACCGGGGTCGGCCAGAACGAGCGCGATGCCTTCCTGCAGACTCTCTCGGAGCTCATCCAGATTGTCGCCGGTGGCAAAGACGCCTGGATACTCCTCCACAGTTGCCCACAGAGATCCATCCTCGAGTCGGACGTTGAGGTGCAATTGTTGTGGCATGGGCATCGTGCTCCTCACCAAGGATATCGGGTCATGCTCACGTGTCCTTGAGGCCGCCCTCGCGTCGCAGCTGCGCCTCGAAGCCCTTTGAGTAGGCGCGGCGCTTGTTCTCCGGAAGCGTGATCGGCCGATGTCCCGGCTTGGTCATCTTGACCTGGTGCTTGCCGCCACGCTCCAGTGTCCAGTCGTCCTGCTGGAGTCGCTTGATCCATTCCTTCTGTGTGGACGGCATGGCCACCTGATCGTTGCAGCCGAGCCGGCGTATCTACATCTCCAACAACTCGACTCTGTACCCGTCCGGGTCTTTCACGAAGCACAGCCGGCTCCCGCCCTCGCGCACGGAGTACGGCGGCTTCTCGGGCTCGATGCCCTGCTCGGCCAGCTTGGCGAGGGTCTCATCGAGGTCATCCGCCGTGATCGCGATGTGGCCGTAGCCGGTGCCTATTTCGTAGGAGTCCACGCCGAAGTTGTAGGTCAGCTCCAGTCGCGGCATCTCGCCGTCGCCGGGCTGGTTCATGAACACGTTGACCGCCTCGTCTTTGATCGGTATGCGTCCGACCTCCTCGAACCCGAGGGCCTCATAGAACGCAATCGACCTCTCGATGTCGGTGATGCGATAGCAGGTGTGAATCAGGGGCATTGGTCGAGTCTACGATGGACTGGTCGGGCGCGCGTATGGACCGGTTGGGCGCGCGTCGTGTCACTGCCTCATCACTCGTGCAACCATCCATCCGCCATGATCGTCGAGCGCTCATCCAACCCGCAGTTCGTCTCCAACACCTACCTCGTGTCCGACGGCGCCGGCGGTCCCGGGTTTTTCATCGACGCCGGAGGACCGGTCGCCCCGCTGATCGCCGCGGCCGAGGAGCAGGACATCGCCCCGACCCATGTCCTGCTCACCCACCACCACTACGACCATGTCTGCGACCTCGCCGTCTTGCGCGAGCGCTGGCCGCGGCTGAAGGTGCTCATCCACCCACTGGAGCTGGACGGGCTCGGGGACGCCGGCCCGGCCGACGCGGTCGAGGCCGGCGAGGTGCTTCGCTTCGGCACGCTGGAGGTGCGCCCTCTGAGCACGCCCGGGCACACCGCGGGCATGCTCTCGTTTCTGATCAGCGATCCCGCCGGCGCGAGCGGACGACGCCACTCGGTCAGCGCCGCCCCCGGGGGCTTTACCGGCGGGGAGGCGGTCCTCTTCACGGGCGACACCCTCTTCGCCGGCTCGGTCGGCGGCGTGCGCGCGCCCGGGCACACCACCTACACCGACCTGCGCGACTCGATCATGGGCACCCTGATGGAGCTCCCGCCCGACACCGTCATCTATCCCGGTCACGCGGACTCCACCACGGTCGCCCGCGAGTGGGAGCACAATCCCTTCATTCGCATCTGGCGCGGCGTCGATCCCGAGGGCGATGAGCCCTGCGCCGCGCTCGGCGAGCCCGCCACACTCGTCCTCTCCACCCCCGACTACGACGGCGGCACCAAGGCCTGGGTGCGCTGGCCCTCGGGCGAGGACGACATCGTGCCGGGCTCGCGGGTTCAGCGCGCCTGACCCGCGCGGCCAGCGCCTAGGATGCAAGAGGCATGGCGCCGCGGGAGAACGACAACATCCCCACCTCGCGTGTGCGCCGCACCGCGACCGTCGGGCGGCTGGCCGCGACCGAGGCGGTCAAGCAGTTCGGCACCCGCGCGGCCAACGTCACGCGCAACGACAAGGACGCCGAGGAGGCGCTGGCCAAGCGCCAGCTGCAGACCGCCAAGCAGATCGTCGCTGCGCTCGGGACGATGAAGGGCGCCGCGATGAAGCTCGGCCAGGTGATGTCCTTCCTCGACGTCGGCCTCGTGCCCGAGGAGTACCGCGAGGAGTTCCAGCACGAGCTGGCCAAGCTGCGCGACGCCGCGCCGACCGTCTCGTTCAAGCAGATGCGGCGTGTGATCGAGGACGACCTGGAAGCACCGATCTCCGAGGCGTTCGCCTCCTTTGACGAGACCCCGATCGCGGCGGCCTCGATCGGGCAGGTCTACCGGGCGACCCTGCGCGATGACGGCCGCGAGGTGGCGGTCAAGGTCCAGTACCCCGGCGTTGCCGCCGCCGTGCGCGCGGACATGCAGAACCTGGACATGATCATGCGCCTGCTCAAGCGCATGACCCCGGGCATGGACGCCAAGGCGATCGCCGCGGAGGTGCGCGAGCGGATCGTCGAGGAGCTCGACTACGAGCTCGAGGCCCAGAACCACAGCGCGCTCGCGCGCATATTTCGCGGCCACCCCTTCATCGCCGTCCCCGAGGTGATCACCTCCCTCTCACGCGAGCGCGTGCTTGTCACCGAGTACGTGCACGGCGCCGGCTTTGAGGAGCTCAAGTCCTACCCTCAGGCAGAGCGCGACCGCATCGGCGAGATCGTCTTCCGCTTCTTCCTCGGCTGCCTCTACCGCCACCGTCAGTTCTCCGGCGATCCCCACCCCGGGAACTTCATGCTGCTGCAGGACGGACGCGTCGCGTTTCTGGACTTCGGCCTGTTCAAGCGCATGGACCGCGAGGCGGTCGAGCTGGAGCTCGCCTGCCAGCGTGCGGTCTGCGAGGACGACGCCGCCGAGCTTCACCGCCTGCTCGCCGACTCCGGCTTTCTGCCCAAGCCCGAGCTGGTCGATCCCGACCACCTGCTCGCGTTCGTCGCATCGGCGATCTGGTGGTACACGACCGCCGACGAACCGGTGAAGCTCACCCCCGACATCGCTACGCAGGTGATGATCGAGAGCTCAGACCCGCGCTCCTCCTACTTCGGCGAAATGCGCCATCAGGACATGCGCCCCGAGCACCTATTCGGCCGGCGCATGGAGCTGCTGACGCTGGCCGTCCTCTCCCAGCTGCGCGCCAGCGCGAACTGGCACCGCATCGCGCGCGAGTGGATGTACGGCGATCCGCCCGTGACCGAGCTCGGGCGCGAGGAGGCCGACTTCTATGGACTCACGGGGGTCAGCGCGGCCGGCTGAGACCCCTACGCCCACGCCGCCGATCGTGGCCGGCCGGACGGTCTGCATGCCCCGCCCGGCCAACCCGGCGCGCCTTGCTTGGGATTGCTGCTACGCCCCCGCGAGCGCCTTCTGCTTGATCTGGTCGAACTCCGCCTGGCTGATCGTGCCCGCGTCCAGCAGCTGCTTGGCCTTGGCGATCTGCTCGGCTGGATCGGTCGAGCCGGCCACGGACTTGACGTATTCGTCCATCTGCTTCTGGGCCGACTGCTGCTGCTTGATCGCGCGCTCGGCCATGCCCTTGTGCTCGGCGATCAGATACACGAACACGCCCAGGTACGGCAGCACGATGATGAAGATGATCCACAACACCTTCATCCATCCCGACGTGTCGTGGCGGCGGAACAGGTCGATCAGCACCGTGATCAAGATCCAGATCCAGATCACGAATGCGAAGAAGATCAGCATCGTCCAGAAAACTTCCAGGAACGGATAGCTGGTGGCGATGAGCATTTCGTCGTCCTATCTTTTTGTTTACCCGCTCCGCCACACCCTCGCCGGGGGTGTACCCCGGTGACTACGGCAGAGCCCAGTGCTGGCTAGAGCATATTGCTACATGCCTCGGCAGCATCCGCGTTTCCTACGGACACGCCTCGGGGCCACCCCTCACACCGTCTGGATCTGCACGAGGCTCGTAGTCCCCGGCCGCCCCGACGGCAGCCCCGCGGTGATGCCCACGCGCTGTCCCCGCCGACACCATCCCAGCTCTACGACCCGCCGCGCCGCGTCGGCGATCAGCGCCTCGGTCGTCTCGTGCCGGCGCATCGACGCGGCTTGCACACCCCACATCAGCCCGCACCGCCGCACCGTCTCTTTGCCGGGCGAGAGCGCGTAGATCGGCACCGTCGGGCGGTGCGCGGACACCAGCCGGGCGGAGCGTCCCGACAGCGTCGGCACCACCAGCGCGTCCAGTCTCAGCTCGCGAGCGGCCACGCACAGGTTGTGGGCGATCGTGTACGCGGGGTCTGAATCCACGCGGCGCACGCGCGAGGCGTTCCAGTCCTCGTACGGCGCGATCGCCTCGGCCTGCTCGGCCACCGAGGCCATCATCGCCACGGCCTCCACGGGATATGAGCCCACGGCCGTCTCCTGCGACAGCATCACCGCGTCGGTGCCGTCCAGGATCGCGTTGGCCACATCCGCGACCTCCGCGCGGGTCGGGCGCGATGAGGTGACCATCGAGTCGAGCATCTGCGTGGCGGTGATCGACGGGCGCGCCAGGTGCCCGGCCAGGCGCAGCAGCTGCTTCTGCACGATCGGCACGCGCTCGATCGGCAGCTCGATGCCGAGGTCCCCGCGGGCGACCATCACGCAGTCGGCCGCCGCCACGATCTCATCCGCGCGCTCCACCGCCTGCGGCTTCTCCATCTTGGCGATCAGCGGCAGCCGCGTGTGTTCGCGCACCGTCTCCACGTCCTGCGGGCGCTGCACGAACGACAGCGCCACCATGTCCACGCCGATCGATTCGCCGTGGCGCAACAACTCCAGATCCTCCTCGGGCACCGACGGCAGGGACTCGACCGGTCCGGGTATGTTCAACCCCTGGCGCGAGGCGACTGCGCCGCCTATCTCGATCTCCGCTTCGACCTCATGCTGCGCTGAGCGCACCTCGGCCACGCGCAGCCTGACCGACCCGTCGGCCAGATACAGCACCTCCCCGGGGGTCATCGAGTCGGCGAGGCCCTCCCAGGTGATGCTCATGTGCTGCGCGTCCCCGAGCTCCTCGCGCTCGCCACCGGTGATCGTCAGTCGCTCGCCGGGGGTCAGCTCGACGACGCCCTCGCGCAGAGCGCCGATCCGCAGCTTCGGTCCCGGCAGGTCCTGCAGGATCGCGACCGGCCTGCCCGCCTTTCCAGCTGCGTCGCGCACGCGCCTGACGGTCTCGGCGTGCTCGTCAGGCGTGCCGTGCGAATAGTTCAACCTGGCCACGTCCATCCCGGCCTGCACCATTCGCAGCAGCGTGGCCGGCTCGCGCGAGGCGGGCCCGATGGTGGCGACGATCTTCGTGCGGCGCATGGTCCCCGCACGGTAGCGGCGTTGCGGGCTCGGCGCGGTGGCCGCACCCCGGCGCCCTGCGGTGGCTGCGCTTTCGGCGCCCCGGTACTCTGGAGTCCCGTCGGTGGCGTGCCCGGCGCCGACGCCCTCGCGCGCGTCCGACGCGCGAGGAGTCCTACCATCCGCTCTCATGCTCGGCCCATCCCGCCCAGTCCCCCGCGTGGGCGCGCGTGCGCGCATAGCTCATTTCGGGGGCGGATTTGAGCGGGGCACGGTCATCGCCGTCGCGGATGAGGGCCGCCGGCTGCAGGTCCGCGGTGAGGAGCACGGCGAGACGCTCGAGTTCGTACTCAGCCCGGCCACGGCGCGGTTCGTGGCGGCAGGCGTCTCGAACGGGCCGCGACTGGAACTGATCGACGCCGGCGGCTGAGCGCTCTCAGGGAATCTGCACGTCGGGAAAATGTGCGGCGCAGTGCTCGCGCAGCACGTCTCGCACCCAGGCCCGCTCCTCTGTCGACGCCGCCCGGTAGCGCATCAGCAGCTCGCGCGGGCGCTCGATCGGCGCCCCCGCGATCGTCCAGCTGACGGCCAGACGCTCGAACAGCAACTCGACCGCCCGCTGCCACGCGTCCTCGCTCGTCGATGCCGCGGACCCGCGTTCCCCGGACAGGGTCTGCGCGTACTCGCGCCGTGCGGCCGGCGTGAACGAGCCGCGCAGCATGAGTATGTCGCCGTCCGCGTCGGTGTACTCGACCGCGGGCGCGGTCAGGTTCGCGTGGGCCCCGCCGGGGGAAGCGGCGCGTCGGCGGCTGCGACTTCGCTTACCCACTTGGACTCCAACTCGTCGTGCGGCGCTGCGTGTGGCGCCTCATGCGGTGCCTCATGCGGTGGCGATCGCGACGCGCTTGCTCAGCCGGCGTCCGCTGCTTGCAACAGCTGCCCGCGTACGTCGCCGACGACCGGGTCCGCGTGCCCGGGCCAGGCCGCCGCGGGCTCCATCTCGGCGAGCTTGCGCACGCTGTCACGGGCCTGCTCAGTGTCGTAGTTGTAGGTGTGCACGGGCAGCCGCGGCGGGCAGTGCCTGCCCCACATGTCGATCGTGTAGAAGCAGTCGCTCACCAGCGCCAGCCGATCGGATTCGCGCCACAGCCCGATCAGCCCGGGGGCGTGTCCAGGCAGGTGGATCACCTTGAATCCCGCGACCTCATCGCCCTCCTGTACGGTTCCCTCGATGTGCAAGGGCCCTCCGTCCCAGGCGTAGCGATGGAGCGCTTTCTGGATCTGTTTTGGCCCCTGCGGAAGCCCGGCCAGATCGGCCGGCCAGTAGCGCCAGCCGCCGCTGCCTTCGGCGTCCTGCACTTCCTCGGGATGGCACCACACGGGCGCGCCGATTCCGGGAGCGCTGCCGCGGTGGTCGGTGTGGGCGTGGCCCAGCACGATCCTCGAGATGCCGCCGAGTCTCGCGCCCGCGCGCGCGACCGCGTGGGTCATGACGCGGATGCCGGCGTCGAACATGGTCACGCCGCCCTCATCGCCGGGATTCTCGATCAGGTACACGTTGCAGCGTCCCGGTTGGCCCTGCACGACCCACACGCCCTCGGCCACCAGGCGCGCCTCGCCCGAGCCGGCGCCCACCAGCGCGTCGGTCACGCGCGTCTTGAGGTTGAACGCGCTTGCCATCCGCTGCTCGGCGGTGGACTGAAGCGGCGGCAGCATCCCCAGCTGCCGTGGCACGGCCATCGTGTCGGGGAACGCGTCGTTTGACTGGATCAGCCCGTCGCGCACGCTCAACAGGTCGATGCCTTCGAGCGCCAGCCGGTGGCCGGTCGGGGCGACGCCGCTCAGCGAGCCCGGCCCGGCGAACGTGCCGCTGAAGCGCCAGTGCACCGCGCAATGCTCGCTCTCGGTCGTGGTCGACAGGACCTCCACCCGCAGGTCCGGGATCGCGTCGATCAGGCTGCCGATGAACTCGCGCACGCCCTCGGGCCCGACGAACCGACCCTGCCCGCGCACGTCCTCCAAACCCTGCGGCGCCCACATCGCCGCGGCGCCCTGCACGTCGTGCGCGCCGATCGTCTCGAAGTACCGGCGCGTGATCGTCTCGGCCGCGGAGCTATTCCTGCCGGGAGTGATCCGCCCACGCCGTTTCGCCGCGGAGGTCTGGACGTTGGCCGCAGCCTTCTGCGCCTTGGTCGCTGCGTTGCTTGTCTTCTCCTCCTCGGCCATCCCATCCTCCTTTAGACGACGCCTGCGGAGAAACCAGTCTAGTCTGCTCGCCCGTGGCCGACGGGACGCGCAAACGTGAGCTCGGGCGGGGCGAGCGCGTGCTGGGAGGCGTGTACCGCCTGCGTCTGCCACTTCCCTGGCCGGGGGTGCCGCACGGCAACGCCTGGGCGGTGCGCGCCGGCGACGGGGTCGTGCTGTTTGACACCGGCATCCACGAACGTGGCTCGCTCGCTCACCTGGAGCGGGCGATGGAGATGTGCGGGCTGCGGATCGAGGACGTGCGCCTGCTGGTGTGCACCCATGCCCATTCAGATCACTACGGCCAGGCCGCCACGATCGTGGCGCGCGCGGGCTGTGAGCTGTGGATGCACCCGAACTGGGAGCACGCGCGGCGCTGGGCCGAGGACCCGCAGGGCACGCTGCTGCGCCGCCTGGAGATCGCGCGCCAGTCGGGCGTGCCGGAGGAGCCGCTGCGCCGCTATGCGGCCGAGCACGCAGACCACGACTCGGGTATCGCCGCGATCGTGGAGCCCGACCGGGCGCTGTTGCCCGGCGTGAGCATCGAGACCGACCTCGGCCCGTGGACCGTGCACGAGACCCCCGGCCACGCGCCCTCGCACGTGTGCCTATTCCAGCCCGATCACCGCCTGCTGATCTCAGGCGATCATCTGCTCGGGCGGATCTCGCTGTACTTCGACTACGGCTACACCCCCGATCCGGTCGGCGAATTCGTGCGCTCGCTGGACGTGGTGCAGGCGCTCGACGCGCGCCTGTGCCTGGCCGGGCACGGACGCACGTTCACCGACGTGCACGCCCACATCCAGGCCAACCGCGAGCTCGTGGCAGAGCGGCTGTCCTGTATGCGCGAGGTGCTCGCGGCCGCCGCGGGCGAGCCGCTGACTCCGTTTGAGATCCTGCCGCGCGTGTACGGCGATGGGCTGCCCGCGCCGTTGGCGCAATGGCTGTTGACCGAGACGCTCGCGATGCTCACGCATCTGCAGGCCACCGGGCAGGCGACGCGCATCGCGCGGGACGGCGAGCCCGACCGCTTCACCGCCGCCGGATAGCGTTAGCTGCCATGCGCATCGATCAGATCCTGGCAGCCGGCTCGGAGCCGACGTTCTCGTTCGAGTTCTTTCCGCCCAAGACGCAGGCCGGTGAGCAGAACCTGCGCGCCGCGCTCGCCGAGCTAAAGAGCCTGGACCCGTCGTTCGTGTCCGTCACCTACGGCGCCGGCGGCTCCACCAGGACCAAGACGATCGAGATCGTCAAGCACATTCGCGAGCAATACGGGATGGAGGCGATGGCGCACTTCACTTGCGTGGGCGCCACCGTTGCGCAACTGCGCGCAACGCTCGACGAGATGCGGCAGGCGGGCATCGACAACGTGCTCGCGCTGCGCGGCGATCCGCCGGCCGGCCACGAGGAGTGGGTCAAGACCGAGGGCGGCCTGGAGTACTCACGCGAACTCGTGGAACTGATCTCAGCCGACTACCCGTTCGCGATCGGCGGCGCCTGCTTCCCCGAGACGCATATCCACGCGGCCAGCCCCGAGGAGGACCTCGAACATCTTGCCGAGAAGGTGGCCGCCGGCGTGCAGTTTTTGATCACGCAGCTGTTCTTCGACAACGCGCTCTACTTCGACTTCGTCGAGCGCGC
Organism: uncultured Solirubrobacterales bacterium; assembly: GCA_963702185.1. Taxonomy (GTDB): domain Bacteria; phylum Actinomycetota; class Thermoleophilia; order Solirubrobacterales; family Solirubrobacteraceae; genus Palsa-744. The sequence goes on along the minus strand of OY969723.1, from coordinate 892,527 downwards.
GCGGGCGGCGGGCGTGAGCGTGCCGATCATCCCCGGCGTGATGCCCATCACGCAGGTGGGGCAGGTCGAGCGTATGGCCAAGCTCTGCGGGGCGTCGATTCCCGACGGCCTGCGCCGCGAGCTGCATGCGCGCGGCGAGGACCCGGAGGCGGTGCTCGACTTCGGCGTCGCCTACGCCACGCTGCAGTGCGCGGAGCTGCTGCGCGAGGGCGTGCCCGGCGTCCATTTCATCACGCTCAACCGTTCTCCCGCCACGCGCGCGATCCTCTCGGCACTGAAGTTGTCGCGGCCGTGGGAGGCCGCCGGGGTGGTGTAGGGGCGCGCCGGGGCGGGGCCTATCCTTCGCCGGGTGTCCGCCCCGCTGACGATCTCGCCGGCCTCGCCGGCCCTGCGGGCGGCCGGCGAGCTGCCCTATCTCGACGGTCGCTTGCGATTGGCGCCCCAGCCCGGCCGAACGCGCGCGCACCGTCGCGGCGAGGAGCTGTTCGTGCCCGCCGAGAATCCGGAGCCGGCGATCGAGCGCTTCTACAGGCGAGCCGCCCGCGTTGAGGTCGCCACGCGCCTGGACCGCGCGACCGCGCTCGCGGGCGTGCGCTACCAGGACCTCTCGATCCGGGGCCAGCGCACTCGCTGGGCCTCATGCTCGTCGAACGGTCACATGAGCTTCAACTGGCGCCTGCTGCTGGCGCCCGGCCGGGTGCTCGACTACGTCGTCTGGCACGAGGTCTGCCACCTGCTCGTGCTCGACCACTCGCCCCGCTTCTGGGACCTGGTCGAGCGCCACTGGCCCCACTACCGCGAGGATCGCGCCTGGCTACGCCGCCACGGCGCGACGCTCGTGCTGTAGGGCGGCTTTGCGCCGAGTCGGCGCCTCGTCAGCGCTGGTCGATCGGGATGTAGTCGAGGTCGCGCTCGCCGGTGTAGATCTGGCGGGGCCTTGCGATCTTTTGCTCTGGGTCCTCGACCATCTCCTTCCACTGGGCGATCCAGCCGGAGGTGCGGCCGATCGCGAACATGACCGGGAACATCGCGACGGGCAGGCCGAGCGCCTCGTAGATGAGGCCCGAGTAGAAGTCGACGTTGGGATAGAGCTTGCGTCCAGTGAAGTAGTCGTCGTCGAGGGCGCGCTTCTCGAGCTCGGAGGCGACGTGCAGGAGCGGGCTCTTGCCGCGGACCTCGTACACGTCGTCCAGGTATTTGCGGATGATGCGCGCGCGGGGGTCGTAGTTCTTGTAGACGCGGTGCCCGAACCCCATCAGCCGCTCGTTGCCGGCCTTGACGCCGTCCAGGAACGCGGGGATGTTCTCCACAGAGCCGATCCGCGCGAGCATGCGCAACGCCTGCTCGTTGGCGCCCCCGTGCAGCGGTCCGTACAGCGCAGCCACGCCCGCGGCGACGGCCGAGTAGGGGTCGACCTGGGATGAGCCGACGCTCCGCACGGCGCTGGTCGAGCAGTTCTGTTCGTGGTCGGCGTGCAGGATAAACAGCACGTCCAAAGCCCGTGCCAGCCGCGGGTCGGGCTGGTACTTCAGCTCGGTCATTTTGTACATCATCCCGAGGAAGTTGCCCGCGTAGTCGAGGTCGTTGTCGGGGTACACGTAGGGCTGGCCCATGTTGTGGCGAAACGCGAACGCGGCCAGCGTCGGCATCTTCGCCAGCAGCCGGATGATCTGGATCGCGCGCACGCGCTCGTCGTGGATCTTGTTTGCGTCCGGGTAGAACGTCGACAGCGCCCCGACGGAGGCGACGAGCATGCCCATCGGGTTGGCGTCGTAGCGAAAGCCCTGCATGAAGTCCTTGACGTTCTCATGCACGAACGTGTGGATTGTGATCTCATCGACCCACCCGGCCAGCTCCGTCTGGGTGGGCAGGCGGCCGTTGATCAGCAGGTAGGCGACCTCCAGGTAGGTGGAGTGCTCGCACAGCTGCTCGATCGGGTAGCCGCGGTGTTGCAGGATGCCGGCCTCGCCGTCGATGTAGGTGATCGCGCTGCGGCACGAAGCGGTGTTCGTGTACGCAGGGTCATAGGCCATCAACCCGAATTCGCCGGGATCTGCCTTGATCTGGCGCAGGTCCATCGCGCGTACGGTGCCGTCGGCGATCGGCAGCTCATAGGTCTGCCCGGTGCGGTTGTCTGTGACCGTCAGCGTGTCCCGCGAACTCGTGCCCGCGCCATTGGCCGACGGCGATGATCCCTGGTCCTGCGCGGCTGTCTCGGGCGTGCTCATGCGCTGTTCTCCTCGAAGGTCGGGTGTACGTCGATTATGAGCGATCCCAAGCGCTGGGGCGGGTGATTGATCGATCTTTTATGTGGTGCGCTTCGGGTCTGTCCCGTAACGGCTCTCGGTCGCTTCCACCTGGCCCTGGTAGTGACTGCCGAGCTCTGCGTGTCCATAGGGTCGCAGCGCCGGGGAATCGAGGGTCATAAACGACAGCTGCGCGATCGGCAGGCCGGGGTAGAGCTTGATCGGCACGCGCGTGAGGTTGTTGAGCTCGAGCGTCAACGTGCCGCGCCAGCCCGGATCGCAGAACCCGGCGGTGGCGTGCACGATCAGGCCGAGGCGGCCCAGCGAGGACTTGCCCTCGATGCGAGCGACGATGTCATCGGGCAGCTCGACGTGCTCGAGCGTTCGTCCCAGGCAGAACTCGCCCGGATGGATCACGAACGGCTCACCCTCCGGCGGGGTCACCTGCTCGGTCAGCCCCCGCGGCGGGTCGCGCAGGTCGATCGCCGTGATCTTGTGGTTGTGGAACACCCTGAACGAGTCGCCCAGCCGCAGGTCGACGCTCGCGGGTTGGACCAGGGTCTGCACCCACGGGTCGATCTTGATGCGGCCCTCGCCGACGAGCCGGATGATCGTGGCGTCGGAGAGGACCGAGGTGGTGGGCTGGCCTGGGTTGCTCATGCGCGCGAGGATTCTCGCATGCGCGGATGTCGTGCCTAGCCCCGCGCGGGCAGCGGTTGTCCGCTGAAGCGGGTCATCTGGCTCAGGCTGCGCACGCGCTCTTCGATCTCGGTGTGCTCTAAGCGCGTGACGCGCTCGGTGCCGAACTGCTCGACGTTGAACGAGGCGAGCGTCGTGCCGTGGGCCATCGCGGTGCGCATGACGTCTTCGTGCAGTGTGTCGTGTGCGGCGATCGTGCCGAGGAAGCCCCCGGCGAACGTGTCGCCCGCGCCGGTCGGATCGAGCACGGTCTCCAGCGGATAGGCCGGCAGCGAGAAAAAGCCGCCGCGGGTGATCAGCGTCGCGCCGTACTCGCCCTGCTTGGCCACGACTGCGCCCGGGCCCCAGCCGAGCACGGTGCGCGCCGCCCGCACGAGGTTGGGCTCGCCGGTGAGCATGCGCAACTCGGCGTCGTTGAGCAGCACGCAGTCGACGGTCTCGATGACGCGCAGCAGCGCGTCGCGGGCGGTGTCGATCCACAGGTTCATCGAGTCCAGCGCCACGAACCGCGCCTGGCTGCACTGTTCGCGCACGCCCAACTGCAACTCGGGCTGGATGTTGGCCAGGAACAGCACGTCGCAAGCGCGCGAAGCGTCCGACAGCTTGGGTTGGAAGTCGGCGAACACGCCCAGCTGCGTGTCGTCGGTGTGGGCGGTGTTCAGGTCGTACTCGTAGTGGCCGCGCCAAAAGAACGTCCTGCCGCCGGCGACGCGCTCGACGTCGGCGGTGTGCACGCCGGGGCGCGCGGCGAGCACGGCCATCTCCTCCTCGCCCCAGTCCTCGCCGACCGGGCCGACGACGTGCACGTCGGCGAAGAACGAGGCGGCCAGGGAGAAGTGCACGGCGGTGCCGCCGAGCATGCGCTCGCGCTCGCCGAACGGGGTCTTGACGGAGTCGTATGCGATCGAGCCCACGACGGTGATTGACATGGTCGCGCACCCTATAGCCTGAGCGCCGATGCCGGCGGCCACGAGCAGGACGATGCGCGCGATTCAGATCTCCGAGTTCGGCGGCCCCGAGGTGCTCGAGCCGGTGGAGTTGCCGATTCCCGAGCCCGGCGCCGGCGAGGCGTTGATCGAGGTCTCGCGCGCGGGGGTCAACTTCGCCGACACGCACAGCCGCACGGGCTCCTACGTGGGACAGGCGCCGCTGCCGCTCGTGCCCGGTGGGGAGGTCGCGGGCAGGATCGTCCAGGTGCCCGGCGGCGGCGGCGGTGGTGGTGGTGGCGGTGGCGGTGCTCCGGGAACGGGGCGTGGAAGGAGTGAGGGGCGGCGCGCGAGGGAGGGTCAGGCTCGGCAAGCGGACGAAGGCCAGCCGTTGGGGGAGGGTCAACGCGTGGTCGCGCTCACCGGCACGGGGGGTTACGCCCAGTACGCGACCGCGCCCGCGGCGCACGTGTGGCCAATCCCCGACGGGGTCGATGACGGGACCGCGCTGGCGCTGGTCATCCAGGGCACGACCGCCTGGCACCTGTACCGAACCGCGGGCAGGGTGGCCGCGGGTGAGAGCGTCGTTGTGCACTCGGCCGCAGGTGGTGTGGGCTCGTTGGCGGTGCAGTTGGGGCACGCGCTCGGCGCCGGGCGCGTGATCGGGACGGCCTCGAGCCCTGAGCGGCGCGAGCTGGCGCTGGCGCTGGGGGCGGATGTGGCGATCGATCCGGCGCCCGAGGGGCTGAGAGAGCGGCTGATCGAGGCCAATGCGGGCGAGCCGGTCGACGTCGTGTTCGACATGGCCGGAGGCGCGACGTTCGACGCTTCCTACGCGGCGCTCGCGAAGTTCGGGCGGATCGTGGTGTGCGGGATCTCGGGCGAGCGCCCGAACGAGGTGCGCACGGGCTCGCTGCTGCGCCACTCACGCGCGGTGATCGGCTTCTACCTGTTCCATTGCCTGGAGCGGCCCGGGATGTTCGCGCGGGCGCTGGAGGACCTGTTCGCGCGGGTCGCGCGCGGGGAGCTGCGGGCGATCGTCGGCGGCACGTATCCGCTCGGCGAGGCCAGGCGCGCGCACGAGGACCTGAGCGCGCGGCGTACCGCCGGCAAGTTGCTGCTCGACCCGGCAGCGTAAGCTCACAGCCGCATGACTGTCACCTTCGCCGAGCTCGGCCTGTCCGAGTCAACGCTGCAAGCCCTGCGCGACGTGGGGTACGAGTCGCCAAGCCCGATCCAGGAGCAGGCGATCCCCTCGGTGTTGGAAGGGCGTGACGTGATCGGCCAGGCGCAGACGGGGACGGGCAAGACGGCGGCGTTTGGGCTGCCGATCGTCGAGTACGTCGATCCGACAGTGCACGAGGTGCAGGCGCTCGTGCTGACGCCGACGCGCGAGCTGTGCATCCAGGTGACCCAGGCGCTGCGCGCGTACGGGGCGCACAAGGGCGTCGACGTGGTCGCGGTGTTCGGCGGCGCGCCGATCCGCACTCAGCAGGCGCAGCTGCGCGGCGGGGGACACGTCGTCGTCGGCACGGTCGGGCGCGTGCTGGACCTGATCAGCCGCCACTCGCTCGTGCTGCACGACTGCCGCTTCGTGGTGCTCGACGAGGCCGATGAGATGCTCGACCTCGGGTTTCTGGAGGACGTGGAGAAGATCCTGTCGCTGACCCCCTCGGGCCGCCAGACGGCGCTGTTCAGCGCGACGATGCCCCCGCCGATCCGCAAGCTGGCCGACCGCTACATGTATGAGCCGGTGCTGATCCGCGTGCAGGCGGCGACGCTGACGATCGACACCGTCGCCCAGTTCCAGCTGCCCGTGGAGACGCGCGCGAAGCCCGACAAGCTGGTGGAGGTGCTGCGCGCCGAGCGCGCCGGGGAAGGCGCCGATCAGACGATCGTGTTCGTCAGGACGAAGATCCGCTGCGAGCAGCTGTTCAAGACGCTGCGCGATCGCGGCATGAACGTCCGCGCGCTGCACGGCGACATGACCCAGGGCGCGCGCGACGGGGTGATGCTCGCGTTCAAGGGCGGGCGCGTGCCGATTCTCGTCGCCACCGACGTCGCCGCCCGCGGCCTGGACATCTCGACGGTCACGCACGTCGTCAACTACGACGTGCCGACCAGCCCCGACACCTACGTGCACCGCATCGGGCGCACCGGCCGGGTGGGGCGCTCGGGGCGGGCGATCACGTTCGTGGAGCCTCGCCAGAAGCGCGAGATGGAGGCGATCGAGCGGCACATCGGCATGGCGATCGAGCCGTGGCAGCCGGGGGCGGCCGGTGCGCGCACGCCGGTCGAGGAGCGTCCCCGCCGCCACTCCAAGCCGCGCGTGTCCCGCGGGCGCGACGGGACGCCCGAGGGACCGTTCGTCAAGCTCGTGCTGGGCGGCGGCAGGCAGGTGGGTCTGCGGCCGGCGGACATCGTCGGCGCGGTCACCTCCTCGGCGGGCCTGGACGGCGAGGCCGTGCGCGACGTGCTCGTGCTGGACCGTTTCTCGTTTCTGTCGGTCCCCGAGGCCGAGGCGCAGCGCGTGATCGAGGCGCTGCACGGGCGCGAGGTGCGCGGGCGGGAACTGAGCCTGGAGCGGGTAGGGTAGAGCGAGGGCGTCGAGGAGCCAATGCCAGAGCGCCGACCCGCCACGACCGCTGCCGTCACGACTCTCACGACTGCCACGACCACCGGAGGAGCCCGATATCGATGAGCCTCGCCACCATGACCACCACCGAGGGCACGATCGTGTTCGAGCTGTTCGACGAGGACGCGCCCAAGACCGTCGAGAACTTTCGCAAGCTGTCCGCGGACGGCTTCTACGACGGGCTCACGTTCCACCGCGTTATCTCCGACTTCATGATTCAGGGGGGCTGCCCGCAGGGCACTGGCACGGGCGGGCCCGGGTACACGTTCGAGGATGAGATCAACGAGCACAAGATCGTGCGCGGGGCGCTGGCGATGGCCAACGCCGGCCCGAACACCAACGGCTCGCAGTTCTTCATCGTCACCGCCGAGTCCTGTCCGTGGCTGGACGGCAAGCACACCGTGTTCGGCCAGGTGAGCGAGGGCATGGATGTGGTCGAGCGCCTGGAGGGCGTGGCCACCGACGGCTCCGACCGCCCGGTGGAGCCGATCGGTATTGCGACCATCGATATTTCCTGATCGGAGTAGCCTTCTCGGGAGAGCTACCGAGGAGGACTGATGGCGACCGTAGAGCAGCACATCGAGCAGGAGATCTTCAACGCGCCGAACGGTGCGGCGGGCGGCGAGGAGATCGCGGTCGAGAATCCGGCGACGGGGCAGACGATCGGGACGGTGGCGGATCTCGGCGCGGAGGCGGTCGCGGAGATGGCAAGGCGCGCGCGGATCGCCCAGCCCGCGTGGGAGGCGCACGGGTTCGAGGGGCGCGCGCGGGTGCTCAGGCGCGCGCAGAAGTGGGTGATGGACAACGCGCAGCGCATCACCGAGACGATCGTGGCAGAGACGGGCAAGACCTACGAGGACGCCACGCTCGCGGAGATCGGCTATGCCGGCAACGCATTCGGGTTCTGGGCCAAGAACGCCCCCGAGTACCTGGCCGACGAGCGCGTGAAGTCAAGCCAGCTGCTGGTCAAGGGCAAACGGATCATGCTGCGCTACCGCCCGCTGGGGCTGATCGGCGTGATCGGCCCATGGAACTACCCGCTGGTCAACTCCGTCGGCGATTGCATCCCGGCGCTCGCGGCCGGCAACAGCGTGATCCTCAAGCCGAGCGAGGTCACACCCATGACGTCGCTGCTGATCGCCGAGGGGCTGCGCGAGTGCGGGCTGCCGCAGGACGTGTTTCAGGTGGCCACAGGCCGTGGCGGTACGGGGGCCGCGCTGATCGAGCAGGTCGACATGATCATGTTCACGGGTTCGACCGCGACTGGGCGCAAGGTCGCACAGGCCGCCGCGACGCGGCTGATTCCGGCCTCGCTGGAGCTCGGTGGCAAGGATCCAATGATCGTGCTCTCTGACGCCGACCTCGAGCGGGCGGCGAATTTCGCGACGTACTACTCGATGCAGAACGCCGGCCAGACCTGCATCTCGATCGAGCGCGCATACGTGGAGGCGCCGGTGTACGAGGAGTTCGTCGCCAAAGTAAGCGAGAAAGTGCGCGCGCTGCGCGTGGGCGCGCCCGACGGGTTCGGCTCGGTCGAGGTCGGCGCGATCACCTTCCCGCCGCAGCTGGCCAAGATCGAAGAGCACGTGACCGACGCGGTCGACAAGGGCGCGCGCGTGCTGGTCGGCGGGCACGCAACGCAGGCTGGGGGCGATGGCCGCTTCTACGAGCCAACGGTGCTCGTGGATGTCGACCACACGATGAAGTGCATGACCGAGGAGACGTTCGGCCCGACGCTGCCGATCATGAAGGTTGCCGACGCCGAGGAGGCGGTGCGCCTGGCCAACGACTCGCCTTACGGCCTCGGCGCGTCGGTCTTTAGCCGCGACACGGCTCGCGCGGAAGAGATCGCCCGCCGCCTGGAGGTCGGCGCCGCGAACGTCAACGACGCGATGATCAACTACACCGTGCTCGAGCTGCCAATGGGCGGCGCCAAGGCGTCTGGCCTCGGCTCGCGTCACGGGGTGGGCGGCATCCGCAAGTACTGCTCCCAGCAGGCCATCGTCGTGACGCCCCGGCTGGCGATGAAGAAGGAACCGTTCATGTACCCCTACCGCGCCCGCACCTCACGGCTGCTGGCGGGGCTGTTCAAGCTGCTGTACGGGCGGGGTCGCCGAGACTGATCCCCAGCAGCCGCTCGAGCTCGGGGATGGTCGTCTGCGCCGAAGTGTGGTGCACGGTCGCCATCCCCAGCTCGGCTGCGGGCGTGAGGTTGAACGGCAGGTCATCTACGTACACGCACGCCGTCGCCTCCACGCCCGCGCGCTGGGCCCCCAGCTCGTACATGCGCCGCGCGGGCTTGCGGGTGCCCTCCTGGGCTGAGATCACGATCCCGTCGAACATCTCCTCGAACTGCTCGTGCGGGTAGCGGTGCACGCCCCAGGAGTTGGACACGAGCGCGGTCCTGATCCCCGCCTCGCGCGCGCGTTTGACCGCCTCGACCATCTCCTCATCGGGCGCCACGCCCGCGAACAGCCCGTCGATCAGCCCCTCCGGTGCGACGCCCAACAGCTGCGCGAACCGCGTCTCGAACGCCGGCTCTGACAGCTGTCCCTTCTCCAGCGCGATCAGCATCTCGCGGAACTCGGGATCGGCTTTGAAGCGTTCGCCGAGCGCCTGCGGGTCGATCTCCGCCGCGAGGCAGTACGAATGAAACGACACGAACAGGTTGCTGGTCAGAACCCCGCCCCAGTCGATCAGCAGGGCGCTACGGGGCGGTTGGGCAGCGTTCGGCTCGTCCCCTTTGCTTTGCAAGCTCATTGTATTTACATACCGGGGCTAGGTGTATACGATAGAAATCTAAAGGAGGGAGTTGTCGTCAGGAGGGAGTTGTCGTCTACACTTTTTGAAGTTTGATAACCATGGTAGCGACCCTTGACGTCTTGAGAGAGAGTCCTCACGCGCCACCCAGCGCCACACCCTCGGCCTGCTTGGCCAGTTCGAGCACGCCCTCCCCGAACTGCTTCAAGTACGGGTCGTCGGTCGCGCCGGCCAAAGCGCGCTTGTAGTTGCCCTCCATGAACACGACCGCCTTCCACAGCGCGAGCGTCGTGTACCAGCGCAGGTCGGCCATTGAGCGCCCCGTGCGCGCCTCGTACATCTCGATCAGCTCTCCCCGCGTCGGGAAGCCCTCGCCGCGCGTGACCCCGCCGAGATAGTCACGCATGCCCCCACGCGGGTCGCCGCCCTCGCTCCACATCATGCACATGTAGCCGACGTCGGCCAGCGGGTCGCCGATCGTCGCCATCTCCCAATCGAGCACCGCCTCCAGGTGCACGGGGGGCTGGGCGGCGAAGATCGTGTTGCCGAGGCGATAGTCGCCGTGCACGACGCTCGCCGGCCCCGACTCGGGCAGGTTCTGCGCCAACCACTCACCGACCCGTTCGACGGCCGGGATCTCGCGTGTGCGGTTGACCTCCCACAGCCCGCCGAACCGCCGCACCTGGCGCTCCAGGTAGCCGGTGGGCTTGCCGAAGCCCGTAAGGCCCGCAGCGCGCCAGTCCACGGCATGGATCTCCGCCAGCGCCTCGATCAGCTCCTCGCCGATCGCGCGGCGATGCGTCGGGGTGTCCAGGGCGGGCGGCACCTCCGAAACGATCACCTCGCCCGCGATCAGCTCCATCACGTAGAACGGGCACCCGATCACCCCCTCGTCCTCGCACACCGCCAGCACGCGCGGCACGCGCGCGGGAGTGCCGGCCAGCGCGCGCAAGAGCCGCGCCTCGCGCAGCACGTCGTGCGCGCTCGGGGGCAGCGGTGGGCGCGGGGGACGACGCAGGACGAATTGGGTGGCGCCTGCGCCCGTGCCGGTGGCGTCGTCTGCGCTCGGACTCACGCCGGCTCCCTCGCGCTCGATCAGGTAGGTCACGTTGGAGTGCCCCTCGCCGATCGGCTCCGCGCGCACCTCGCCCGCGCCGAGGCCGTGTTCGTCGAGGAACGCCCGCAGCGGCTCCAGCACCAGCAATGGGGGGCGGGCGTTGCCCTGCGCCTGCTCGTGCGTTGCGACGATGTCGTCGGGGGCGGTGGTGGTGGCCATGGGTGTAGGGCCAACGCTATCCGACTCCCCCGGGCAGGAGCATCCGACTTGCGCGCGAAATCAATCTCTCCGACCGCAACCTCCCCAGCCCCGAGGTGTCTTAGGTGACCATGCTCAAGAACAAGCTCATCCTCTCCGCACTGCTGTTCGGAACGATCTTCGCCGCCCTGGGCGCCGCGCCCGCCGCACTGGCCTCGCACAACCAGGCCGTCTACTTCGAGGGCTCGACCGATCTGCTCAGCCGCTCGACGCGCCCGCACGCGATCGCCCAGCTGCAGGCGCTGGGGGTCAAAGCGCTGCGCGTGGAGATGTCCTGGTATGACGTCGCGCCCGGGCAGAAGTCCGCGACCGAGCCGAGCTTTGAAGCGACCAATCCCGGCGCCTACGCCTGGGGCGAATACGACGCGCTGATCCACGAAGCTCAGCACCTGGGCTGGAAAGTGCTCTTGACGATCACCTCGCCGGTGCCGCGCTGGGCGACCTCCAACAAAGAGGCGCCGTACGTCACGAGCCCCGACGACCAGGACTTCGAACAGTTCATGACCGCCGTCGCGCGTCACTACGGCGCGGGCGTGACGTATGCGATCTGGAACGAGCCCAACCACCCCGCGTTTCTGCGCCCGCAGTTCACGTCCAAGGGCCAGCCGGCCTCGCCGCGGGTGTATCGCGGTCTCTACCAGGCCGGTTACGCGGGCCTGCAGGCAGGCGGGATCGCGCACCCGCAGGTGCTGATGGGCGAAACCGCGCCGTTCGGCTATGACTCGATCGGCCGCTCGATGCTGCGCCACGAAGGCGCCAAAGCGGTGCTGCACGACGTCGCCCCGCTGGCGTTCCTGCGCGGGATGCTGTGCCTGAACAACCGCTACCAGAAATCCGGCTCCTGCGGTGAGCTTCAGACCGCGGGCTACGCCCACCACGCCTACACGCTGCCGGCCGGGCCCTACTACAAGCCGCCCAGGCCAGACGAACGCGACGATGTGGTGATCGGCACGCTCTCGCGGCTGTCGAACGCCCTGGACGCAGCGGCGCGCGCGCACGCGATCCCCGCCGGCGTGCCGATCTACCTGACCGAGTTCGGGGTGCAGACGTTCCCGAACCGGGAACTCGGCGTGTCCTTTGCCAAGCAGGCCCAGTTCGACGCGATCGACGAACACATCGCCTGGTCGAACCCGCGCGTGGCGGCGTTCTCGCAGTACCTGCTCAAAGACGACCCGCTCGGCGGGCGCGCCGGCTCGAGCGTCAACGGCGGCGTGGTCGGCTTTCAGACGGGTCTGGAGACGGTCGCGGGCAAGCCCAAGCCGCTGTACTACAGCTGGCCGGTGCCGCTGACCGTGACCAAGTCCGGCCACGGCTACTCGCTGTGGGGCCTGGTCCGCCCGGCGCTCGGGCCGACGAAGGCCACGATCCTGATCAAACGCTCAAAGCGCGCGCGCAAGTACGCGACGCTCGCGACCGTCTCGACCAACGCGCTCGGGTACTGGAGCTTCAGCTCCTCGGCGCGCGGCGTAGCCTGGCGCGTGCGTTGGGTCAGCCCGAGCGGCGTCAAATACGAAGGCTCGCCCATCACCGCGTACGGCTGAGACGACCGTGGGCACGACCCACGCCGTCTGATGAGATGGGACTGGGAATAGGCTCGGCGGTCCCGACCGACCCTACGATGGGGAGGTCATGCCCGAGCTGCCCGAGGTCGAGATAACCGCGCGTCTGCTCGATGGGGCGCTGCGCGGCGCGCGGATCGAGTCCGTGCTCGCGCCGGGGATCAACGCGCTGAAGACCTACGATCCCCCGCTGTCGGTCTTGGGGGGCGCGACGATCGCGGGAGTGCGCCGACGGGGCAAGAACCTGATCGTGGATGTCGCAGGGACGGGCGCGGGGGGCGAGGTCCCCACGCCCGGGACTTCCAACCCGCCCGCCGGCGAGCTCGCCCTGCTGATCCACCTGATGTCGGCCGGGCGGCTGCAGCTGTACCAGACGCGCGCCGGCCCGCGCGATCGCACCTCACGGCTGCTGGTAGGGCTGCGCCTGGCCGACGGGTCAGAGCGCGAGCTGCGACTGCGCGAGTTCGGCTCTAAGCAGGCCGCCTGGGTCAAGCTGTTGCGCGCCGATGAGCTGGAGCGCGACGAGGCGCTGGCCAAGCTCGGCCCCGAGGCCTGGCCCGATCCGCCGCCCGTGCCCGAGCTCGCGAAGCTGCTGGACGCGCCCCGCCCGCTGCATCCGCTGCTGCGCGACCAGCGCACGATCGCGGGTATCGGGCGCTCGTGGGTCGATGAGATCCTGTGGCAGGCGCGGCTGTCGCCGTACAAGCGCGGCGCGGACCTGAGCGCGGATGAGGTGGCGCGCCTGCGCGAGGCGACGATCGCGGTGCTGGGCGGCGCGATCGCCCACTACGAGACCGCGATCGCCCTGCCGATTCCCGACAAGCTGCCGATGCCGCTACAGGTCCACCGCCACGAGGGCGAGCCCTGCCCGCGTTGTGCCACGACACTACAGGCCGTCCACTACGAGGACTACACGATCGCCTACTGTCCGGCCTGCCAGACAGACGGGCGCGTGCTCAAGGACCGCCGGCTGTCGCGGCTGTTGAAGTAGCGCGGGATGCGGCGGGATGCGAGTACGGTCCGTCCGGCGAAACCCACGAACGCCCTCGCGTGTCCTCCCCGCTTGGCGTACCCGCGGGTAGTATGCGCTCGTGATCGAACCCGGCGATGAGGCCCCGGACTTCGAGCTGCCAGACCAGGATGGCACGCCGGTCAGGCTGTCCGACCTGCGCGGCAAGAAGGTCGTCGTCTACTTCTACCCCAAGGCCGACACCCCGGGCTGCACGACTCAGGCGTGCGGGGTGCGCGACCACGAGGCCGACTACGATGCGGCGGGCGCGGTCGTGCTCGGCATCTCGCCCGACCCGGTGAAGAAGGTCGAGAAGTTCCACCGCAAGTATGACCTGAACTTCTCGCTGCTGGCCGACGAGGACCACGCGGTCGCCGAGGCTTACGGCGTCTGGGTGCAGAAGTCCATGTACGGGCGCACGTACTGGGGCAACGAGCGCACGACGTTCGTGATCGGCCGCGATGGTGTCGTCGCCGAGGTCCTGCGCAAGGTCAAGCCGGCCGAGCACGACGCGGGGGTGCTGGGCGCACTCGCGGCCGCCGGCGCCTGACCTGCCATCTGCCCGCGATCACGTTCTATCATCGGCCGCTCCCCAATTCTCGGCCTACTTCGGAAAGGAGGTGTGTCCATGCCGCTGACCCGCACAATCCTCGAGGCACCCGAACACGAGTTCGACGACGATTGGGACGACGAGGAGTCAGGGACCGATGACGAAGAGCTCGACCTCGACGAGTTCGACGAGATCGAGGAGATCGACGACGAGGAGGAGTAGCCCGCTCCGCGTTTCCCGGTAGCTCTGCATGCCGTTGCCGGCACGATCGCCCCAATACGCAAAGCCGCCGGCGCCGAACACCGTGTGAGCCGCAGCGCCGGCGCGGTCGCGGATGTGCGCTGTCGAGGTGGGCGCCCCGTACGCTTGAGTGGTGGCCCCGCTGTTCGCACCCGCGCTGTCGGCATCCGCGCTCATCGCCTCGACGTCGGTCGGCGAATCGCTGTCGTCGTTTTTCGACGCCGCCGGCCAGTTCTTCGCGGATCTCGAGGCCGTGCACTGGGGGGCGCTGCTGTTCGGGCTCTTGTTCTTCGCCGCCAACCTGACCCTGCGCTCGCGCGCGTACTTCAACAGCCTGCGTGCCGCCTACCCGACCGCAACCTTCCAGTGGCGGCGCATCTGGGGCGCCTACTGGGCCGCGGTCGGCTTCAACGCCGTCGTGCCCGCGCGCGGAGGGGACATCATCAAGCTGTTCCTCACCCGCTCCTCGATCCCCGGCTCCTCCTACCCGACGGTCGCCGCTGCCTTTCTGGTCGAGGCCGTGTTCGACGCGTGCGTGGGCGTGCTCGTCCTGATCTTCGCCTTCACCCAGGGCGTCTTTCCCAAGCCCCCGGACTTCTCGAAACTGAGCTCGTTTGACATCTCCTACCTGGCCTCGCACTTCCGCTTCACGCTGTTTCTGATCACCGCGCTGGCGATCGCGTTCGTGATCGGCTTCGCGATCCTGTCCGTACGCGTGCGCGCGTTCTGGGCGCGCATCCGCCAGGGCGTCACGATCCTCTCCGACCGCCGCCGCTACCTGCGCCAGGTCGCCTCGTTGCAGGCGCTCGCCTGGCTCTGCCGCTTCACCGCGTACTGGTTTCTGCTCGAAGCCTTTCGCGTCGGGGGCTCGATCGAGAATGTGCTGCTCGTGTTCGCCGTCGGCCAGGTCGCGGGCGCCGTCCCCTTCACGCCCGGTGGCGCCGGCGTGCAGCAAGCTTTGATCGTCAAGGTCTTCGCCACCACCGCCCCGACCGCGGTCGTCGCCGCCTACTCCGTCGGTCAGCAGCTCGCGCTCGCCGTCTTCACCGCCGCGGTCGGCCTTGCCGCGGTGATCTTCATCTTCCGCTTCCGCTCCTTCGGCGAAGTCATCCACGCCGGGCGCGCCTCGCGCGAGGCCGAGCGCGCCGAGCTGGAGCTGGCCGAGCGGCGCCCGCAGTCCCACGCCTCATCCGCCGAAGACGACCTTCCGCCGCCGCCGGTCGCGGGCCCCCGGGGTCTGCGCGCGCGCTACTGACGCTACTGAAGCCCCTCGCGCGCCTCGCGCACGAGCGTGACCGCCTCGGGGAACACGCGCGCGATCACGGTCCTGATCTGCTCGGCCTGCGCCTCGGCGTTTCCCTGCAGGTTCACGCGCTCCACTGCCGCCACCGTCATGTCGACCGCGAGCTTGATCGCGTTGTCCGCCCAGGCGAGCTTCTGCTGGCCCTGCATCTGTTCGGCGAACTCGGCCATCCGCCTTTGCAGCTCCTCCGGATCGCCAAACAGGTCGCCGAGGCCGCCGCTTTCCATACACACAGCATAGACTGCCCAACTCGATGTCCAGCCGCCAGGAGATCTCAGAGCAGATCGCGTACGAGTCCGCACGCCGCGCGCGCCTGGGGGTGCCCGCGTTCGCCGGCGGCCTGCTCTACTTCCTCTCGGCGATCATCGTCACCGCGACGCTGAACGGCGCGCCCACGGTCGGCCTGCTCCAGGGGCTCACCCCCGCGCTGCGCGGGATCGCTCAGCCGGCTGTCAGCCCACGTGCCGCCGAGGTCAAATACATCTCTAGCCACGCGTTCCCGCTGCTGGCCGGCAGCCTCCTGAAGTCGCTGTCGCTCGTGGTGCTCACGCTCGTGCTGCTGTTCCTGCTGCAGGCCGTGCGCTTCCGCCGCCCCGAGGTCTGGGTTGCCGCCCGACCGCTCGTGACGATCGGCGGCTTCGGGCTCGCGCTCGTGAACATCGTGCACCAGATCGCCTCTTCGATCCAGGCCCACAACTTCGCGACCAGCCACGATCTCTCCAACCACGCTGTCGAACAGGCGCTCACCCACGGTGCGATCAACATCGGTAGCCAATACCTCGACCTCCTGTTCGCGCTCGCCTTGATGGCCGGCATGATCGGCGTCTGCATCAACGCGATCCGTACGGGCCTTTTGACGCGCTGGATGGGTGTCGTCGGCATCTTCGCCGCGGTGCTGGTCTTTTTGCCGCTCGGCGGCGCGACGCTGGAAATCATCCCTGCCTTCTGGATGACCGCGATGGGCATCCTCTACCTCGGGCGTTGGCCCAACGGCGACCCGCCCGCGTGGCCTTCGGGCGAGGCTCGGCCGTGGCCGACCCAGGCAGAGCTGCGCGCCCAGCGCGAGGCGGAGTCCGGGGATGGCTCTGACGCCAACGGCGGTGGTCGCCGTGGGCGCCGTGCGCGCGGCAAGACGGCGTAGGCCGTCGCGGCCAATCGATCGCCCCCGCGCTGGCCAGCGCGCACGATCTGCTTTCGGGCGCTTGAGTTCGCGGCAAACCGGGCATACCATGATGTAATAGCGCGGAGTCTCATCGGCGCTGTTCGGGTCGGGTCGGACACCGTGCACAGCACTGTCGATGCCGTCCCGCCCTGTGGGACGGCGCAAGGAGGACTCATGGAGGCTGCAACGATCCACCACTCGAACGCCATCGCCAGAGACGGGGGCGAGGCGGCGAACACGGTCGAGCCGGCGGTGCAGACCGGCTGGAAACCGGCCGACCCGGCGCCGCTCGGGCTCGCCGGCTTTGCGATGACGACGTTCGTGCTCTCGATGTTCAACTCGAACCTCGTCGACGCCAAGGGCACCCCCGTCGTGCTCGGCCTGGCGCTGGCCTACGGCGGCGTCGTCCAACTGTTGGCGGGGATGTGGGAGTTCCGCAACGGCAACACCTTCGGCGCCGTCGCGTTCTCCTCCTACGGCGCCTTCTGGATCTCCTTCTGGGCGCTGGAGGTCTTCTACGCCAAGCAGATCGGCGGCAACGCCGGCCACGCCGTCGGCGTCTACCTGTGGGCATGGGCGATCTTCACCGCGTATATGACCGTCGCCGCGCTGCGCACCAACGCGGCCGTCCTGCTCGTGTTCGTGCTGCTGACCGCGACCTTCATCCTGCTGGCGATCGGCGCCGTCGGTGCGCACGAAACCGTCACCCACTGGGGCGGCTACATCGGCCTGGCGACCGCCGCGGCGGCCTGGTACGCGTCGTTTGCCGCGGTCGTCAACTCGACGTTCGGGCGCACCCTGATGCCGGTGGTGCCGTTGGCCGGGCGTTAGCGGAGCAGGTGTCCGGCGCCGGCGGCGGGGGACGCCGGCGCCCCCGGGCCTGACCCGGGGAGAGCCGGGGTGTTGCCCCCGAGCGACATCGCCAGTCGATACCATTGTTATCAAAATCCAAAAGACATACACACAGCACCCGCTTTCACAAGGCCTTTACACAAGTTGGGACCACTGGTCCAGGAGCTCGACGCAAGGGAGATGAGATGGCTGACAACGGACGCATAGATGGAACGGCTGGGGCTGGGCACGCCGATGGGGTCGGCGAGGCGCTGGACCGCGAACTGGCCGCGCTGCTGAACGTCGAGCGCTTTGCGCCCTCGGCCGAGTTTCGCGAGCACGCGCTGCTGAGCGATCCCGCCATCTACGAGCGCGCCGCTCGCGACCTCGAGGCCTGGTGGGTGGAGCAGGCCGAACAGCTCGACTGGTTCTCCCCCTGGGAGACCGTGCTCGACGACTCCAACCCCCCGTTCTACAAGTGGTTTACGGGCGGCGCCATCAACGCCTCCCACAACTGCCTGGATCGTCACGTGCTGGCCGGCCGCGGCGAGCGTGTCGCCTACCACTGGCAGGGCGAGGACGGCTCCACGCGCACGATCACCTACGCCGAGCTGCTCGCCGAGGTCATGCGTTTCGCCGGCGCGCTGAAGGATCTCGGCGTACGCCCGGGCGACGTCGTCGGCATCTACCTGCCGATGATCCCCGAGGTCGTCGTGGCGATGCTCGCCTGCGCGCGCATCGGCGCTCCCCACAACGTC
The DNA here is from genome assembly GCA_963702185.1 of uncultured Solirubrobacterales bacterium. GTDB lineage: Bacteria > Actinomycetota > Thermoleophilia > Solirubrobacterales > Solirubrobacteraceae > Palsa-744. Next base: position 874,534 of record OY969723.1, on the reverse strand, counting down.
GTCTTCGGCGGCTTCTCCGCCGAGGCCGTGCGCGAGCGCATGGAGTTCTCAGAGGCCCGCGTCCTCATCACGGTCGACGGCGCCTCGCGCAAGGGCAAGATCGCGCCGGTCAAGGACCGCGTGGACGAGGTCATGTCCGACCTGGCCACTTTGGAGCGGATCGTGGTCGTGCGCTCCAAGGGCACTCCCTGCCGGATGCAGCCCGGCCGCGACGTCTTCTACGACGAGATCTGCGCGGCCGCGGACGCCGAGTGCTCGGCCGAGCCCTTCGACGCCGAGCACCCCCTCTACATCCTCTACACCTCGGGCTCCACCGCCAAGCCCAAGGGCATCCTGCATACGACCGGCGGCTATTTGACCGGCGTCTCCTGCACGCATCGCTACGTGTTCGACCTGCACGCCGACGAGGACGTCTACTGGTGCGCCGCGGACGTCGGCTGGGTGACCGGGCACTCCTACATCGTCTACGGCCCGCTCTGCAACGGCGCGACCTCGGTGATGTGGGAGGGCGCGCCAGACTACCCCCACCGCGGCATCTGGTGGGAGCTGATCGAGCGCTACGGCGTCACGATCCTCTACTGCGCCCCCACGGCGATCCGCGCGTGCATCAAGTGGGGCGCGCGCTGGCCGGACGCCCACGACCTCTCCTCTCTGCGCCTGCTGGGCTCGGTCGGGGAGCCGATCAATCCCAAGGCGTGGCTGTGGTACCACAAAGTCATCGGCCACGAGCGCTGTCCGATCGTCGACACCTGGTGGCAGACCGAGACCGGCGCGATCATGATCACGCCCCTTCCCGGCATCACGCATACGAAGCCCGGCTCGGCCACGACCCCGTTCCCGGGCGTGTTCGCCGAGGTCCGCCAGGAGTCGACCGGCGAGCCCGTGCGCGAGGGCCAGGGCCTGCTCGTGCTCACGCGCCCGTGGCCGTCGATGTTGCGCACGCTCTACAAGGAGCCCGAGCGCTACGTCAACGCCTACTTCGCGCGTTTTGGCCCCGAGACCTACCTCGTCGGCGACGCCGCCCGCCTCGACTCCGATGACTACTTCTGGGTGATCGGCCGCATCGACGATGTCGTCAACGTCTCCGGCCACCGCCTCTCCACAGCCGAGGTCGAGTCCGCGATCGTCGCCCACCCCGACGTCGCCGAGGCGGCGGTGATCGGCCAGCACGACGAGGACACCGGCCAGGCGATCGTCGCGTTCGTGACCTTGCAGGGCGACCTCTCAGGCGACGAGGAGACGGTCGAGAGCATCCGCGAAACCGTCGCCGAGCGCATCGGCAAGTTCGCCCGCCCGCGCCGCATCATCTGGACCGACGACCTCCCCAAGACCCGCTCGGGCAAGATCATGCGGCGTCTGCTTCGCGACATCGCCGAGGGACGGGCCCTGGGAGACGTGACGACCCTTCGCGACCCGACCGTGATGACCCAGCTCGAGGAGCAGGTGCGCGAGCTGCAGGCCCAGGAAGCCTAGGACGGGGGCCGAGGTCGCGGGATCGGAGTGTGATTTCGATAAATCTTCACAAACTTGATCATGTATATGCTACTTTGTGCTGACCCGCCGTCCCCACGGCGACCCCTCCCGCCGTCCTCCGCGGAGCGCCTCCAACCCAGGGGCGTTCCGCGGGGTGGCGGTCGCCTCACACCTTGCGGTGCTCAGGCACCCATGACCCGTCGTCCTGGCGGGTGAAATCCTGGAACAGGTTGGGCGCCTCGGCCCGCATCACGCGGGCTATTTTGTCGAACACCAGGCGCAGCTCCTCCTCGGCGCCCTCGGCCGTTCGCATCTCGATCACGTGCCTCAGCGTGCGGACGTTCGCGGTCCAGACGATGTCCGTGCTCAGCCCGATGGGAGCCAAGCGGCGCAGGGCGGAGGTGACCTCCTTCTTGACATGAAACGGCACGCCCTCGGCGTCGATGCCGAGCTCTGAGGCGGCGCTGACCTGGAACTCCTCCAACTGCTCGACGATCGAGATTACCTGCTCGCGCACCGGCTCCAGCGCTGGGGGCACGCGAACCCCGATGTCGGTCAGGCGAACGTATCTGAGGCTCTCCTGGCTAAACGCCGATCCCGCCCGATGCCTGACGAGCTCATGCGTGAACACCCGCGACACATTTCGCAGCGCGAACGAGTAGTTGGCGTGCTCGAGCACGCTGCCGTGGCCCGAGCGCAGGATGTTGGCGAAGTACGCCTCTCTGTCGGTCCTGATTCGGGTGACGTTGGGATTCAACCCCGGCTCCCAACTGCGGTAGCACGCCCGCCCGCCGAACTCGACGATCAGCTCGCCGGGGTTGGGGACGCCGGCCCCGTCCGCGGCCTCTTGCACGCGCATGTCCAGCCACGACTCTCCGCCGACGTCGCTCAGGTACGCGCGCATTCCCTGCAGGTCGATCGAAGGCCGGGCGATCAGGTAGACCGAGGGGGTCGTCTCGTGCATCGGGCGGACGATGCTAGGCGCTCGCTCGGACAGGTCCAGGCGCCTGTGGGTGGGCGTCGGCCGCAACGCAGACGACCATTCCTCCGTGGGTGTCCCAGTCGCCCGGGCGCTCTCGTAGACTCGTCCGCACATGAGCGCACCAGACGCAGCGACCACGCATGGCAGCCCCTCATCGGGGCCGCAAGGAGATGGCCAGGGCGACGCGGCTGCGATCGTGCAGGCCCAGGGCCTGTCCAAGCGCTACGGCGAGGGCGAGGCCGCCGTCGATGCGCTCGTGGATGTCTCGGTGCAGTTCCCCGCGGGGCGGTTCGCGGCGATCATGGGCCCGTCGGGGTCGGGCAAGTCGACGCTGATGCACCTGCTCGCGGGCCTGGACCGTCCCACCGCCGGCCACGTGCAGGTCGGCGGGGTGGAGCTGACCGGACTCGACGACCGCGCGCTGACCAACCTGCGCCGCGACCGCATCGGCTTCATCTTCCAGACGTTCAATCTGCTGCCTGTCCTGAACGCCGAAGAGAACATCCTCCTGCCGCTGTCGATCGCGGGGCGCTCCGCGGACCGCGCGTGGTTCGATCAGCTGATCGACACCGTCGGCATCCGCGATCGCCTCGACCACCGCCCGGCCGAGCTCTCCGGCGGCCAGCAGCAGCGCGTGGCGGTTGCGCGCGCGCTGATCTCCCGGCCCGACGTCGTGTTCGCCGACGAGCCCTCGGGCAACCTCGACTCGAAATCATCCAACGGCGTGCTCGATTTGCTGCGCCATGCCGTCGATGACTTCGGACAGACGGTGGTGATGGTCACCCACGACGCCCACGCCGCCTCGTTCGCGGACCGGCTGCTGCTGCTGGCGGACGGGCGGATCGTGCACGACGGGGGGTCGGCGAGCGCCGAGCAGGCGCTCGACCTGATGAAGGCCGTGGGCTGATGGTCGGGCTGTATTCCCGCGGGATGGCTGTGCCTACGGGGTGGGCGCTCGGTGTTGGGTACACCGGCCGGATGGGCTGCCCGGGCGAGGCGAGACGCCGCCGATGAACAAGCTGCTCCTGCGCGGCATCGCCCAGCGCAAGGTGCGGGTCGCGCTGACGGCCGTCGCGATCGCGCTGGGCGTCGCGCTGATGGCCGGCACCTACATCCTCACCGACACGATCAACAGCGCATTCGCCGAAGTCTTCAGCACCTCCTACCACAACAAGTCCGTGGTGGTGACGCCCCGAGAAACGTTCGGCCGGCGCAGCGCCGCGCAGACCTCGCCGATCGACGAAGCGATGCTCGCGCGCGTGCGCGCTGTCCCCGGCGTGGCGGCGGCCTCGGGCGCGATCTCCAGCCGCGCGACGCTCTTGAAGACGGGCGACGAACGGATCTCCAGCGGCTCCGCTCCGACGCTCGTCGCGGCCGTGCAGCCCCCGCGTTTTGAGTCGTTCACCGCCGCCCGGGGCCATCTGCCGGCCGCGGGCGATGAGCTGGCGATCGACCAGGCGACCGCCCAGCGCGAGAACCTGCGCCTCGGCGAGCAGCTCGTGATCGCGGGCCGCGCCCCCGCGCGCACCTACACGATCTCCGGCATCGCCAAGTTCGCGGGCAGCGAATCCTTCGGCGGCACGAGCGTCGCGCTGCTGACCCTCGCGCAGGCCCAGTACGTCGCCGGCAAGCCCGGCGAATACGACGGCATCGACGTCGCCGCCTCAGCCGGCGTGACCCCCGAAGCGCTCGCCTCGCGCGTGCGCGCGGCCCTGCCCGCGACGGTAACCGTGCGCACCGGCGCCCAGGAAGCCGCCAACCAGACCGCGAACCTCGAAGAAGAGCTCGGCTTCCTGCGCACGTTCCTCTTGATCTTCGCCTACGTCGCGCTGGTCGTGGGCGCGTTCATCATCTTCAACACCTTCTCGATCACGATCGCCCAGCGCACACGCGAGCTGGGGCTGTTGCGCACGCTCGGCGCCTCACGCGCCCAGGTGCTGCGCTCGGTTGTGCAGGAAGGCCTCCTGCTGGGGGTGCTCGGCGCTGTGCTCGGCCTGTTGGGCGGGATCGTCCTGGCGCCGGCGCTCGACGGTTTGTTCAAGGCGTTCGGCGCCGATTTGCCCGACAACGGCACGGTGCTCGAGACGCGCACGATCGTCGTCTCGCTGTCCGTTGGCATCGTCATCACCGTGCTCGCCGGTCTCGTCCCCGCGTTGCGCGCCACGCGCGTTCCCCCCTTGGCGGCGATGCGCGAGGGCGTGGAGATCCCGCCGCGCGAGCTGACCGAACTGGTGCTGCTGCGCCGCGCGGGGACCCTGGCGGTGGTGTTCATCGCGATCGGCCTGTTGCTCGGCAAGGGCGTGGCGCCGATCCTGTTCGTGATCTTCGCCGTGTACGTGATCGTCCAGCTCGTGCGCATGGCCCGCGGACCGGGCAAGCGCCACTATCGCGTCGTACCGGCGCTCGCGGGCGCGATCGGCCTGATCGTCAGCTGGCGTGGCATCACCGGCCGCCTCGCCCGTGAGAACTCGATCCGCCAGCCCGGGCGCACGATGGTGACCGCCCTGGCACTGACCGTCGGGCTCGGGCTGGTCGCGTTCATCTCGGTGCTCGCCGCCGGCACCAACGCGACGATCGCCCAGGCCGTCTCTCGCTCGTTCGCGGGCGATCTGATCGTGCAGAACTCATCCGGCGGCGGCGGGCAGGGCATCCCCGCCGTCCTCGCGCCGGCGGTGCGCTCGGTTCCCGGCGTCGGCGCGGTCACCGCGATCGCGTTCACCAAAGGCCGCGTTCGCGACCTCTCAAAGCCCGGCGCGCCGGTGATCGAAGAAAAGAGCGCGATCACGGCGCTGGAACCGCAGTCGTTTCAGCGGATGTACAAGATCGAATGGGAACACGGCTCCGCGGCGACGCTCGACGCGCTCGGCCAGACCGGCACCGTCCTCTCGCACAAGTTCGCCTCCGCGCACAAACTCCAGGTCGGGCAGCGCCTGTCGGTGCTCACGCCCACAAACCGTCTCGTCACGCTGACCGTGACCGGTATCGTCAAAGAAGAAGTCATCGGCCTGCTGGCCAACCTCACGATCTCCCGCTCTTTGGCCGCCGTCGCGTTCGGGCAGCGCGAAGACGCTGTGGACTTCGTCACCTACGCGCCAGGCGCGAACGGGACGGCGGTGCACGACCGGATCGATGCGCTGCTGCGCGCGAGCTTTCCCCAGACCCACTCGCAGACCGCATCGGAATACACCTCAGAACAACGCAAAAACGTCAACCAGTTCCTGCTGCTCGTCTACGTGCTGCTGGCGCTGTCGGTCGTGGTGTCGCTGTTCGGGATCGTCAACACGCTGATCCTCTCCATCTACGAGCGCACCCGCGAGCTCGGCATGATGCGCGCGATCGGCACCCAGCGCCGTCAGGTCCGCCAGATGATCCGCTACGAGTCGCTGATCACCGCCCTGATCGGCGGTGTGCTCGGCCTCGTGATTGGGTTGGTGGGAGCGATCCTCGTCACCGAGCTCGCGCTGTCGGGCTCGGGCTACGTGCTCTCGATCCCCGTCCCCACGCTGATCGTGCTGCTGTTCGTCGCCGCGCTCGCCGGCCTGGCTGCCGCCCAGCTGCCCGCGCGCCGCGCCGCGCGCCTGGACATGTTGGCGGCGCTGGCGAGCGAGTAGGGCGAGGGCGGTGTGCCGGAACGCGGTGTGGCGGAGCGCCGGGTGGGCATCTACCGCGACGAAACGGCTGGCGCGGCTCAGCGGAAGATGTCCGAGGCGGTGAGCGCCAGGACACCCTCCGGCACGCTGGTCACGCGCTCGCGCGCGCATACGGCGTAGGTGGGCTCGGGAGCGATGCGCGCAAGCACACTGCTCTTGCGTGCCAGCTCGTGCACGATGCGAGTCGCACTGACGCTGCGCGTCCACTTGGCCTCGCCGAGCAGAACCGCATCCTCGTGGTGGCCGGCCAGCGCCACCGCGTCGATCTCGGTGGGGGGGTGATCGGTCCAGAACCGGCCGATGCGCACGATGTCCGGCCCCAGCTCACCGTCTGCGGCCAGGCGGCGCAGGTGAGTGCGCATCGCCTCCTCGTAGCGGCTGCCCATATGGTCGTCCAGGTGCTGCATCAGCGGCGTGAGGATGCTCGGTCCGAGGCCGCGTTCGATCTCGGCGCGGTAGGGCTCGACGATCGTCAGCCAGAACGCGAGGAAGTTGTCCGCGATCCGGTAGCTGCGCCGGCGCGTGCGCGAGCCGGCCTCGGTCACGGGGACGACGCGCTCGATCAGTTGCAGCTCGATCAGTCGCTCCAGCGTGCGTCCCGGCTCGGCGCGGACGGCCTGCTCGATTTCGCTGTGTTTGGTGGCGCCGGCGGCGATCGCGCGCAGCACCAGCTGCCCCAGCCTGCCGGTGTCGCCTTCGGTCGCCAGCACCAGCCGTCCCTCGTCGAGCAGACGACCACCCGGGCGACAGACCAGCCGGGCGAGGTTCTCGCGCGCGCTGCGCTGCTGATCCCACCATGTCAGGTACAGGGGGACGCCGCCCACGATCCCCCACACGAGCGCGCGCTCGGCGGGCGCGAGTTTGCGCAGCATCATCGCCGACTCGTGCGGGGCGAACGGATGCAGCGGCAGGGTCAGGTCGATTCGCCCATACAGTGGGGCGCGCTCCTCCTGGATCGCCTGCATCGTGCGCACCGCTGACCCGCACAGCATGATCCGCAGCCGCGTGTTCGCCTGTGCGTGATCCCAGAACGCGCGCAGCACCCCGGGCAGCTCGGGCGAGGCTCCCAGCAGCTCAGGCAACTCGTCCAGCACCAGCAACAGCGGCCGCTCACGGGCGCACGCCGCGAAGAACTCCAGAGCATCGTCCCAGTCGGCGAGCGGGCGCCTCGCCAGGTCGCGCGCGCCGCGTTGCGCGCACACCGGATCGGCGGCGGCGCCCAGCAGGCGCAGCTCGTCCCGCGCGGGCCGGCCGGCTCCTGTGTGGAACACGGTCGGACGATCGACTGAGAACGCGCTCAGCAGAGCCGTCTTGCCCACCCGCCTGCGTCCCCACACGAGCGCTGTTCGCCCCGCGGGCGAGGGTGACCACCAATCCTCGAGGAGCGCCAGCTCCGTCGACCTGTTCACGAACATGCGCTTAGTGTAACCGACAGCGACTGTCGGTTACGTCAGATGTCGGTTACAGGGGGTGTCGGTTACCTCGGTTGTGTGACGGACAGCCGTCTACGACGCGGGCGCGATCGCCACGACGCTGTTGGCCGGGACCGTGAGGCGGATGCGGCGGCGCGGGGACACGAGGTTTGCGCTCACGCCCGCGTGCGCCGGGGCGAAGGTCTGCACGCGCACCGCGCGAACGCCGCGCAGCACCATCTGTTGCGAGCGGGCGTGTGTGTTGTCGAGGATCACGATCGTCGTGCCTGTTTGCGGCGCCACAGGTTGAGGCGAGGTCGAGGCTGGGATCGTGCTCTGCCCGGGTGAGGTCGGTGCGCCGGGGGCCGTGCTCGCCGGCGCGAGGATGCTGCTGGCCTGCAACCCGCGCACCCCGGGAAGCGTACGCAACGTCGCCCCGACCGGCAGCCACTGGTTGAGCGCGACCATCGCACTCTCGAGCGGCCGTGCGAGCACCGATTCGCCCTGCACGACGAACGGATCGTACGGCGCGCCGCTGGAGTGCATGCGGACCTCGGCGAACCCGGCCTGCAGCGCCGAGAGCACGAACCGCACCGCCCACACCGCCGTGGCCGGGGTGTTCGAGACACCGGCCACGCCGCCGCACGAAGCGGAGTTGGCCTCCGAGATGATCGCCGGCACATGCGCGGCGGCCGCGTCGGCCACGACCCAGCGCAACCCGCTCGGCTCGTTGGCGGCGTAGGTCGAGAGCACGCCTTTGATCGTCACCGCCTTGGGCGTGGCGCACGCGCTGAGCGGATAAGCGTGCACGCCCACAGTCTGCGCGGGCAGCGCGGCGATCACGCGCGGCAGTTGCTGTCGCCAGTTCGCGGGACGGGCCAGTTCCGGGCCGATCACGGGCGCCGAGCCCACCGCCGCGCGCAGCGTGGAGGCGACCTGCAGATACGTGCTCGCCGCCGCGGCTTCTTCGCCGGGTACCGGCCGGCTGAGCGAGGTGTAGTTGGGCAGGTAGTACAGGTCGGGCTCGTTGCCGAGCGAGTAGCTCAGCCCGCTCGTGGCCGTGCCTGTGCTCGGCGTGCTCGGCGTGCCTGTGGCGGGCGCACCCGTGGCAGGACTCTGGGTGCCCGCGACGGCGCTCTGCGCGCCCGAGACCATCTGCGCCGCCCAGCCGGGTTGGTCTGTTTTCGCGTTCAGCCCGACCGTCAGCGGGTCGTGGGTCGCCGCCAGCAAGCAGTGCATTTGGCTCCAGAACGCTCCGGGCAGGGGGTACAACGTCGCGGCTTCCCAGGAGTTCGGGTTCGCCGACAGCGCGCCCGGCGGCGCGGTCAGATCCTGGCTGTCGCCGGCGAGCGAGATTGGTGGGGAGCCGAGCGCCTGCAGCATGGAGACGAGCGCGGGCGGTGGGCAGGGCCCTGAGCCGAGATCGGCGGCCATCGTCGGGTACTCGATCGACAGCCCGACCGGAGCCATCGTGATCGACACGCCCGGGCCGCTCTGTCGTGGGGGGAACGCAATTTCTGGCGGGGGCTTCTTGGCGTGACCTCGGGTATGTCCCGCAAAGGCGAGCGACGGTACAAGCGTGAGCATCGCCACAGTCAGGATCAGCGTGCCTGGCGCGCGCCGCATGCTCTGAACATAGCAACGGGTAGTCTCCCGACCATGTCCTCGACCACAACCGCCACCCCCTCAGATCCAGAGGCCGAGCAGACCGCCTGGGACCTGCAGCCGCTCGTCGACGGCGAGGGCTCCCAGGGGGTGAAGCGGCGGCTGGAGGAGGCGGTGCAGCGCTCAGAGGCGTTCGCCGAGCGCTACGCCGGGCGGCTTGCCGAGCTCGACCGCGCTGGGCTGGCTCAGGCGATGCGCGAGCTGGGCGAGATTCAGGAGCTGGTCGGGCGCGCTGGCTCCTACGCCGCGCTCGACTTCTCCACGGCCACCTCCGACCCCGCGCGCGGGGCGCTGCTGCAGCTGACCCAGGAGCGGGCGACCGAGATCGAGACCAAGCTCTTGTTCTTCGAGCTGGAGTGGGCCGCGCTGCCGAACGAGCGGGTCGATGAGCTTCTTGGCGCGGGCGACGGCGCAGGCGATGGCGCAGGTGGCGCGGGCAGTGCAAACGGCGCGGGCGCGGACGGCGCCGACTTGGACTTTTGCCGCCACCACCTGCTCAGCGTGCGCCGCTACCGCGAGCATCTCCTGTCAGAACCCGAGGAGAAGATCCTCGCCGAGAAGTCGCTCACCGGCGCCTCGGCGTGGTCGCGGCTGTTCGAGGAGCTGACCTCGGCGATCGAGGTGGAGTTGCCGGGGGAGGGTGAGGAGCCGGTCGCCCTCGATGTCGCGCTCAGCCGCCTGGCGCTGCCCGACCGCGAGACGCGGCGCACGACGGCAGAGGCGGTCACGGCGGCGCTCGAGCCCGGGCTGCGCACGCGCGCGTTCCTGTTCAACACCCTGCTTGCCGACAAATCGACCGATGACCGGCTGCGTCGCTATCCGAGCTGGATCGCCGCGCGCAACCTGTCAAACGAAGCCTCTGACGAGTCCGTGCAGGCGCTCGTGCAGGCGGTCCGCGGGCGGTATGAGCTCGCGCGGCGCTGGTACCGGCTGAAGGCGCGCCTGCTTGGCGTCGATCGGATCGCCGACTACGACCGCATGGCGGCCGTGACCAACGACGAAGCCACCTACACCTACGCGCAGGCGCGCGAGATCGTGCTCGACTGCTACTCCTCGTTCTCACCGGAGCTGGGGGATGTAGCGCGCGGGTTCTTCGCTGGCGACTACATCGACGTGCCCGTGCGGCCGGGCAAGCGCGGCGGGGCGTTCTGCGCCTCGGCGGTGCCGGCCGTGCACCCGTACGTGCTGCTCAACTGGACCGCTCGTCGGCGCGACGTGCTCACGCTCGCGCACGAGCTCGGCCACGGCGTGCACTTCGCGCTCGCCGCCCGCCAGGGGATCTTCCATCAGTCCACGCCGCTGACGCTCGCCGAGACCGCCTCGGTCTTCGCCGAGACGATCGTGTTCGGGCGGCTGCTCGCCGAGGACAGCGATCCGAGCTCGCGGCTGGCTCTGCTCGCCGAGAACATCGAGGGCCAGATCGCGACCGTCTTTCGCCAGGTGGCGATGAACCGCTTCGAGGATCTCGTCCACACCGCGCGGCGCGATGAGGGCGAGCTGTCGGTCGATCGCTTCGGCGAGCTGTGGGCGCAGAGTCAGGCCGAGCTGCTCGGCGACTCGGTGCAGATCACCGACGGCTACCGCTCGTGGTGGTCCTACATCCCCCACTTCATCGGCTCGCCCGGCTACGTCTACGCGTACGCGTACGGGCAGCTGCTGGCGCTGTCGGTGTACGAGCGCTATGAGCAGCGCGGCTCCGAGTTCGTGCCCCAGTATCTGCAGCTGCTGGCGGCTGGAGGCTCGAAAACGCCCGAGGAGCTCGGCCGCATCGTCGACGTCGACCTCGCCGACCCCGCGTTCTGGGACGCGGGCCTGGATCTCCTCGAGCGCCAGCTGGGCGAGGCCGAGGCGGCGGCGCAGGCCGCGCTCGATACCTGACGCGCGCCTTTACAGCAGCCCCAACGCCGCGCCGACCCCGTGCACGAGGTCGAACAGGGGCTGGGGGATGATGCCGAAGAACAGCGTCGCAGCGCCGGCGAGGATCGCTACGAGGGCCACCTCGGGCTGGGGACCTGTCGTTGTGGGGGCCGCGAGCACGCCACCTGTCGCGTCTGTCGGAACGGGCGTCGCGTGCCCGGAGGCCGGGCCGGCGGCGGGGTCGAGCTCCTGTGAGCCTCCCGCCAGCTTCGGCAGGACGCCCGCCGGGGTGACGGGGCCGACGGCGGTCCCGGTGGCGGGACTGGGGGTGAAGGGCGTCGGGGACGTGTCCGTGCCCTCACCCGCGCCCGCCGGCGCCTCGCTCATCCACATCGCCGCGATCACCGGCAGGTAGTAGCCGAGCGAGATCATCGAGCCGATCACGATCACCACGCCCAGCCACGTATACCCGCCGTTGACGGCCGCGTCGATGAGGTAGAACTTGCCCATGAACCCTGCCGTCGCGGGGATGCCGGCGAGACCGAGCATCGCGAGCGTCATCGGCCACGCCAGGTGCGGGCGTGAGCGGCCGATGCCGCGGACGGCGGCCACCGTGTCGCCGAGATCTGTTTCGCGCTCGCGGGCGACGATCACGGCGAACGCGGCCATGTTCATGAACAGGTACACGGCGAGGTAGAACACGGTCGCCTGGGCGCCGAGCTTGGTCGCGACCACGATGCCCGCCAGCATGTACCCGGCCTGGGCGACCGAGGAGTAGGCGAGCATCCGCTTCAGCGAGGACTGCCCGAGCGCGCCCACGTTCCCGACGACGATCGTGATCGCCGCGAGCGCCGCCACCGCCGGACCCCAGGCGACGTGGGTTTCGATCAGCGCCACGTCGAACAGCCGCAGGAACACTCCGAGCGCGGCGACCTTCGTGGCGACCGCCATGAACGCGGTGATCGGCGTGGGCGCGCCCTCGTACACGTCGGGCGTCCACTGATGAAACGGGGCGACCGAGGCCTTGAAGCACAGCCCCGCGACGCACAGCGCGACCCCTGTCAGCGTCAGCGGGTCGGTGGCGAGGCTGCCGCTGCCCAGCGCGCTTGCGATCGAGCCGAAGTCGGTCTGGCCGGTCGCGCCGTAGATCAGCGCCAGGCCGTACAGCAGCGTCGCCGAGCCGACCGAGCCGACGATCAGGTACTTCAGCCCGGACTCCAGCGAATGCTCGCGCTTGAGCTCGGTCGCGCACAGCACGTACAGCGGGATCGACAGCAGCTCGAGCCCCAGGAACAGCAGCACGGTGTTCTGCGCCGCGGCCAGGATCGCCATGCCGGAGATCGAGCTCAGCAGCAGCGCGTGCAGCTCTCCGTGCCCGGCTTCGCGACTTGCGAGCGAGCGCCACGCCAGCAGCACGGCGCAGATCCCGCCGGCGACGAGGATCAGGTTCAGCGTCAGCGACAGCGCGTCCACGCGCATCGCCCCGGCGACGATCGACTTTTCGGTGTGCCACTGCCAGATCGTGAGGCCGGCTGCCGCGGCAAGGGCGAGGATCGTCAGGGCGGGGACCAGCTGCTCGCGGACCCAGCGGGCGCGGATCAAACCGACGAGCAGGACGATCGCGGCGCCGCCGAGCAGGGCGAGCAGGGGGGACAGGGCGGCCCAGTCGATCGGGGGGCCTTTGAGGGTGGCGATGATCATGGCAGCGTGCTCGCCGATGTGTACAAGGACGGGCTCAGCGCGGCGTGAGCGCTTGCCACCGCCGCCTTGGTCGAGGCTTCGCTGCGCTTCAGCGCGAGCTGCGGGTACAGGGCCATGAACACGATCACCGCGACGATCGGCACGAGCACGACGGCGTCGCGGAGGGTGATGTCGTGTTGGCCGATCTCCGATCGGTCGACGCCCTTGCCGACGCGGTTGTGCATCGCGCGGATGAACAGCCGCAGCGCGTACACGCTGGCCGCGACCACGCCCGCGAACGCGATGATGGCGATCGCCAGCTTGGCGTTGAAGACGCCGAGCAGGATCATGAACTCGCCGACGAAGTTCGAGGACCCCGGCATCGCGAGGGTCGCGAACGCGACGATCAGAAACACCGACGCCAGCACCGGCGCGCGGAACGCGATGCCGCCCATGTCGCGCACGTCCTCCGAGCCGCCCGCCCTGCGGCTGAGGATCGCGACGATGAACAGCAGCGGGGCGACGACCAGCCCGTGGTTGACCATCTGCAGCAGCGCGCCCTGCGCGCCCTGGGGGTTCAGGGCGAAGATCCCGAGCGTGATGAACCCGAGCTGGGCGACCGACGAGTACCCGGCGATCAGCCGCGCGTCGGTCTGCGTGAACGCCACGGCGGAGCCGTACAGGATCGAGGCCAGCGCGACGATCAGCATCAGCATCTGGAAGTGCGCCGCCCCCTGGGGGAACAGCGGCAGCACGATCGCGAGAAACCCGTACGCCCCGACCTTGCTCAGCACCCCGCTGAACACCGCCAGCACCTCGATCGGCATCGCCCGGTATCCGTCGGGCATCCATCCGTGCAGCGGGAACGCCGGCATCTTCACGAGGAACGCCGCCGCGAAGAACAGGAAGATCCACTCCTGCGAGCCCCTGCTCAGGGGGATCGCCTGAAGCTGGCTGAGCACGAACGTGATGTGCCCTCCGCCCTGCTGGGCGGCCAGCACGCCCGTGGCGATCGCCGCCGCCAGCATCAGCAGCGAGCCGACCATCGTGTAGATGACGAGCTTGATCGTGGCTTTGATCCGCTGCTCGCGCGTGCCCCGGCCGTACATGCCCGTGAGGAAGTAGAACGGGATCAGCATCAGGTCGAAGAACGCGACGAACAGCGCCAGATCCTGGGCCAGCAGCGCCCCCAGCACGGCCGACTCCGCGAGCGTCATGAACAGCCAGAACAGCCTCGGCCTCGACGGGCGGGCCTCCTTTCGCAGGTTGATCGCGATCGCCGCTGCGGCGAACAGCAGCGTCGTCAGCCCGACCATGAACACGTTCAGCCCGCTTATCCCGAGCTTGTAGTGGATGCCCAGTTCGCTGATCCACACGACATCCGTCACGTCCTTCAGCGTCTTTGATCCGACCGCCGGCACCCCGTATTCGGCGATGTAGTACACGGCCAGACCCAACGACACGAGCGCGCCGATCGTGGCCAGCACGCCGGGGATGCGCTGATTGCGCAGGCCAAGGATTGCGCCGATGACACCGCAGGCGAGGGGTAGCCATATGAGGATGGAAAGAGGTGGCATTACGTCTGCAGCAGGAAGTAGAACGACACGGCCGCCACGCCCAGCACGAGCAGCGCGGCGTAGTAGCGCAAGAACCCGGTCTGCACCGCGCGCACCGCGGCCGAGCCCGCGCGCACGATCCCGGTCGAGCCGCCGATCAGCGTGTCCTGTACGAACACCCGCTCGAACGTGCCCTTCGCGAACTTTCCGAACGCGGCGGCCGGCTTGACGACGATCGCGTCGATCAGCTCGTCGAAGTACCACTTGTTGAACGACAGCTCGTACAGCGCCTTGAAGCGCTCGCGCATACGCGTGGCGATCGCCGGCTCCTTGACCCAGATCCGATACGCGATCGCGATCCCGGTCAATCCCAGCACCGTGCCCATGCACAGCCCGAAGATCAAGAGGCCGTCGCGCGTGTGCGGTTCGTACAGCGGCGAGCCCGCGAACGATGGGCGCAGGAAGTTGGTGATCACGTCGTCGACTTCCGGTATCTGCACGAGCCCAGCGCCGATCGCGCCGATCGCGAGCACCGTCATCGCGACCTTCATCGGCATCGCCCGCTCCGCGACCGTGTGGTGCGGGCCGGGGAACCCGACGTCGGTGTCCTCCTCTTCGCCGTTCGCCGGATTCCTGGGGACCTCGGCGTGGTGCAGGTGTCCTGCTTCGAGCTCCTTCGCCTCGGGCACCGGGTCGCCGTAGAACGCCCTGAAGATCATCCGGAATGTGTATATGGCGGTGATGAACGCGCCGAGGTACCCCATCACGTACAGGATCCAGTGCCAGCCTCCGCGCTCGGCGGTCACGAGCAATATCTCGTCCTTTGAGAAGAACCCCGAGAACGGCGGGATCCCCGACAGCGCCAGCCCGCCGATGATGAAGCACGCGAACGTGAACGGCAGCGCCTTCTTGAACCCGCCCATCTTCTCCAGCGACTGCTCGCCCGCCATCGCGCCGATGATCGAGCCCGCGCCCATGAACAGCAGCGCCTTGAAGAACGCGTGCGTCATCAGGTGGAACATCCCAGCCGCGTACGCCCCGACCGACTCGCCCATGATCATGTAGCCGATCTGGCTCATCGTCGAGTACGCGATCACGCGCTTGATGTCGGTCTGGGTCAGCGCGATCGTGCCCGCGATCAGCAGCGTCAGCGCGCCGATCGCCGCCCCCGTGTCCTGCGCCGCCGGCGCGAGTTCGAACAGCACGTGCATCCGCGCGATCAGGTACACGCCCGCGGTCACCATCGTCGCGGCGTGGATCAGCGCGCTCACGGGGGTCGGGCCCTCCATCGCGTCGGGCAGCCACGTGTGCAGCGGGATCTGCGCGGACTTCGCGAACGCCCCCACCAGCAGCAGCAGACAGCCCACGACCACGTCGGTTTCGCTCGTGTGGAACACGTGCGGCGCGGCGGCGAACGTGCCGAGGAAGTCCAGCGTTTTCGTGTGCTTGAAGATGAAGTACGTCCCCAGCACCAACCCGGCGTCCCCGAGCACGTTGATCACGAACGCCTTGATCCCGGCTTTGGTCGCGGTCGTCCTCCTGTACCAGAAGGAGATCAGCAGGTACGACGCGGCCCCCACGAACGCCCAGCCGACGATCAGCAGCACGAAGTTCCCCGCCAGCACGAGCAGCAGCATGCTGAACACGAAGAAGTTGAGGTAGGCGAAATACCGGTTGAACCCCCTGTCTTCTTCGAGATATGAGATCGAGTACAGGTGGATCATCGTCGAGATCCCGCTGACGATCAGGATCATGAACACCGAGAGCGGATCGACGAGGATCGTCACGTTGGCGTTGACGCCGACCGTATTCGCGTAGCTCCAGGCTGTCGAGGTCAGCTCCTGGTGGCTGGCCGGGTGGCCCACCAGCGAGATCAGCGTCCCCAGCGCCGCGACGAACGCCAGCCCGATCGCGCCCGTGCCGATCACCCCGGCCGTGCGGCCCGGCAGCACCCTGTACCCAAACGCGATCGTCAGCGTCCCGATCAGCGGGAACGCGAGGACGAGCCAGCCCCACGTGGTCGTGCTCATCGGCTGCCGGCGTTTCTAAAGACGGGGGTGTGCATGTATCCTTTTTGGATTTTGATAACCATGGTATAAACGTTGAGGTCGATCATCAGCCCTGCAACTCCCGGAGCTCGTCGACATCGATCGGCAGCCTGCGGCGGTAGATCGCGACGATCATGCCCAGGCCGATGCACACCTCGCAGGCGGCGACGGTCATCACGACGATCGCAAATATCTGCCCGGCGCCGTTGCCCCACATGCGCGAGAACGCGATCAACGACAGATTGGCGCCGTTTAGCATCAGCTCCAGGCACAGCAGCACGACCAGCGGATTGCGCCTGACCATCACGCCGGCGGCGCCGAGCGCGAACACGATCGCGGAGATCGCCAGATACCAGCCGATCGCCATTACCAGCCCTCCTCCTGGCGGGATGTTCCCGCGGCAGGGCCCGCGCCGGCCCCTGCGCCCACTGGTTCCGCGCTCGCGGTCGGATCGGTGGCGGTGGACTCGGACTCGTGCTCGGACTCCTGCTCCTCGCGCGCGAGCACGTGCGCGTATGAGATGCCGCCGACGCCCTCGACCATCGTGCCGGTCCGCTTCGGGCGGATCAGATCGAGCGGGGTCAGCACCTGTCCGCCGCGCTCATCCTCATCCTCGAGGCCCGCGCGCCGACGCGCCAGGACGACCCCGCCTACGGCCGCGACCAGCAGCAAAAACGAGGCGGCCTCGAACACGAGCAAAAACTTGCTCAGCAGCAGCCAACCGATGTACGCCGGCGTGCCGAACGCGTGCGGCCCGGGGGTGTAGGACGCGCCGTAGCCGTCGACCGCCTTCAGGCCCGTGCCGAGCAGGGCGATCAGCAGCTCCACCAGCAACGCTCCGCCGAGCACGGCCGCGCCGAGGCGCAGCGTCGCCCCCGCGGGCGTCCTTCCGCGCAGCAGCTCGCCGACCGGCTCCTCGCGTCCGCCGACGTACGCCACGACGAACACGTACAGCACCATCACCGCCCCTGCGTACACCACGACCTGCACGGCCGCGACGAATTCCGAGCGCAGCAGCAGGAACAGCAGCGACAGCGAGAGCAGGTGCGCGACGAGTGCGAGCACGGCATAGAACGGGTCGCGCAGCACGACCACGCCGACCGCGCCAGCGATCGCGCCGATGCCCGCGATGAAGAACAGCAGCGCGCTCATCGGTGGCCTCCCGGGTTGGGTGAGGGGACCTCGGGGGGGCGGACACAACGTCCTCGATGGATGTCGTTAACGCGCGCGTACGCGCGCGCGCGCGCTTGTTGTCGATCGAGACACGTATGTCCGGGGTCGCGCGCGCTCACTCGCCCTCGTTTCGCAGCGGGGTGCGCTCCAACGGCTCGGCCAGCAGCATCTCCTTCGTGAAGATCAGATCGGTTCTGTCGTAGTCGGAGAGCTCGTAGTCGTGGCCCATCGTGATCGCGTCGAACGGGCAGGCGATCTCGCAGTAGCCGCAGAAGATGCAGCGCGACAGGTTGATCTCGTACACCGCGGCATAGCGCTCGCCGGCGGACACGCGATTTTCGGGGGTGTTCTCGGCCGCGACCACCCTGATGCAGTCGGCCGGGCAGGCGGCGGCGCACAGCGAGCACCCGACGCACTTCTCCAGGCCGGTGTCCTCGAACTTGTGGAGCTTGTGGCGGCCGCGGAACCTTGGGTAGACCGGGGTCTTCTCCTCGGGGTACTGGACAGTGGTCGGGCCTTCGACGATGCGAGCGAACGTCGTCTTCAAGCCGCGCGCGGTCTCGCGGAAGGCGCGCCACGTTCCCCGTGCGGCGCCCGGGGCAGGCGTGCGCTGGACCTCGATCACGTCATCGCCCGGGGTCCAGGCAGGGGCGCCGGCGGGTGGCTCGAGCGCCGGGAGCGTGCCAGGGGACACGGGGGCGGGCAGGGTCTCGTCCGCCATCAGTGCGTCACCACCACGATCACGGCGGTGACCAGTGCGTTGAGGGTGGCCAGGGGGAGCAGGATCTTCCAGCCGAAGCTCATCAGCTGGTCGTAGCGCAGGCGCGGGAGGGTCGCGCGGATCCAGATGAAGAACGTGATCAGCAGGAACATCTTGGCGAGCACCACGAAGGGGTCGACCCAGCCGGGCGGGTGGATGCCGAACGGCATCAGCCAGCCGCCGAGGAACACGGTCGTCACGACGCCGGCGACGACCAGCATGTTCAGGTACTCGGCGAACAGGAACGCGATCCAGCTCGTGCCGCCGTACTCGGTGAAGTAGCCGCCGACGAGCTCGGCGTCGGCCTCGACGAGATCGAACGGGGCGCGATTCGTCTCGGCGAAACCGGCGATCAGGAAGATCAAGAAGCCGAAGAACTGCGGCACGATGTACCACATGCCCGCCTGGGCGTTGACGATCCCGGTCAGCGACAGTGTCTGTGCGGTCATGATCACGCCGACGAGCGCCAGCCCCTGGGAGACCTCGTAGGAGATCAGCTGCGCGGCGCCGCGCATCGCGCCGAGGAACGAGTACTTCGAGCCCGAGCTCCAGCCGCCGAGCATGATTCCGTAGAAGGCGATCGCGCCGAACGCGAACAGGTACAGCGGGCCGATCGACACGTCGATCCCGTACAGCCCGACCCTTTCGCCGCCGATGTGCTGGACGTCGCCGAACGGCACGATCGCGAAGGCCGCCGCCGCGGTGATGATCGAGATGACCGGCGCCAGCCGGAACAGCGTTCCCACCGAGGTGCTCGGGCGGAACGGCTCCTTGGTCGCGAACTTGACGATCTCGGCAAGCGGTTGCAACAGGCCGAACGGGCCCACGCGGTTGGGGCCGTAGCGATTTTGGAAGCGACCGAGCAGCTTGCGCTCGTAGACGATCATCAGCGGCAGGATCTGCAGCGCCACCACGAAGATCACGATCGCCTTCAGGATCTGCACCCACCATTCTTCGTAGTAGCCGACCTCGGCGAGCACGGTCACGAGGCCACCGCCAATCCCACGCGGCTTGCCAGGTGCTCAAGGACTGAGAGCTCGTCGCGCGTCTCGCCAACGTGGGCGACGGCGCGGCGCACGCGCTGGACGCGCCCATCGGGGTGGGTGACGGCGCCTTCCTTTTCCGGATAGACCTCGGCCGGGAAGACCACGTCGGCCTGCTCGCGCAGCGCATCGGTCAGGAACGGGGCGTGGGCGATGATCGTCCCGTCGCCGCCCGCCGGCGGGTCCACGCCAAGCAGGTACAGGCAGCTGAGCTCACCGCTCGCGAACGCCTCGGCGATGCCGATCCAGTCAAGGCCCTCATCCCCGGGCAGCACTCCGACCTCGCGCAGACCGCGGCCGTTGGCATGGGCCGGGATTTCCAGGAGACCGGCGCCCTCGACATCCGCGAGCTTCAGCGCTGCCGCCAGGTCGAGCAGGGCGCGCACCGACGCTTCGCCGTCGGGGCCGCCACTCAAGCGTTCGTGCCAGAGCACGACCACCTCCTCACCGGCGCTGCGCAACTGGTCGAGCAGCTCGTCGCGCCTGCCTTGGTCGAGCAGCTCCTCGCGCCCGGCGCGCACGATCTGCACACCGCGACGGCGCGCCCCCTTGCGCAGGCGCAGATCGAGGATCGCCGCGTCCTGTATCGGTTCGCACTCGAGCACGAGCACGGCGTGGGCGAACTCGAGGTCCGGCACGCTCGCCTGCAGGGCGCGATCGGCCAGGGCGCCGCGCAGCTCCGGCAGCAGGCTGCCCGCCGGACGGCAGTCCAGGTGCTGCGAGCCGAGCGCGTCGCGAATCAGGCGCACAAAAGCAAGCCCCTCCTCGTTGGTGGCGCCGCCGCCGGCGAGCGCGCCGACGCGCATGCCGGCGCGGGACAGGCGGACGGCGGCCTCATCGAGCGCGCGCTCCCAGGGGACCGGGCGCAGCTCGCCGCCATCGCGCAGCAGCGGCTCGGTTATGCGGCCTTGCCCGAGGGCCGGATAGGCGAAGCGCCCCCGGTCGCACAGCCAGCCGTCGTCGACCTCGGGATTCTCGCGCGCCTGTACGCGCAGCACGCGCTCGTCGCGGACCGTGAGCGTGACGTTGCACTGCGACGGGCACAGCGTGCAGACCGAGCCCGCGTCCTCGATGTCCCACGGGCGGGCGCGGAAACGGTAGGGGCGCGAGGTCAGCGCGCCGACGGGGCAGAGTTCGACGATGTTGCCGGAGAACGGGGCGACGTAGGGGTGGCCGTCGAACGTCGATACGTAGGAGTGGGCGCCGCGCTCGAGCAGCACGAGCTGGTGGTCCTCGGAGATCTCCTGGCTGAAGCGCACGCAGCGGTAGCAGAGGATGCAGCGCTCGCGGTCGATCGCGATCGTGGGGGAGAGCTCCAGCGGCTTGACGAAGTGGCGCTTGGGCTCGACGAACCTGGAGAGCCCGGGGCCCCAGCCGAAGGTGATGTCCTGCAGCGGACACTCTCCCCCCTTGTCGCACACGGGGCAGTCCAGCGGATGGTTGATCAGCAGGAACTCGACGACCGCGCGCTGGGCCTCCCTGACGCGCTCTGACTGGGTGTTGACGACCATCCCGTCCTTGACTGGCGTCGAGCAGCCGGTCTGCAGCTTGGGGATGCCCTCGATCTCCACCAGGCACATGCGGCACGCGCCGACGGGCTCGCCGAGTTTGGGCTCGTAGCAGAAGAACGGGATCTCGACGTCGCCGAGTTTGGCGGCGTCCACGAGCATCGTGTTCTCCGGCGCCCGCACCTCGCGGCCGTCGATCGTGAACGTGATGATGTTGGGTTCGGGTCGGGGCACTGGGAAGGGGTGAGGAGCTACCTAAAGGAGCGGGGGAGGGTATACATTTTTTGGTTTTTGATAACTATGGTATTGCGGATCAGGCGAAAGGTCAGGCGGTGGCGAGAGCGGGGCTGGGGGAGTCGGCGGCGCCGGTGGCGGGTCCGATCCCCTGCATCCGCCGCATCTCGATGTGCTCTTCGAACTCGTCGCGGAACTTGGCGATCATGGACCCTATGGGCATCGCCATCGCGTCGCCCAGCACACATAGGCAGTTGCCGATGATGTGCTCCTGCACGGAGGCCATGATCTCGAGGTCCATCGGCGTCGCCTCGCCTCGGTCGATGCGTTCGAGCATCTTCACCGTCCAGTTCGTGCCCTCGCGGCAGGGGGTGCACTTGCCGCAGGACTCGTGCCGGTAGAACTTGGCGGTCTTCAGCGCGACGTCGAGGATCGGGGTGGAGTCGTCGACGACGATGATCGCGCCCGACCCGAGCATCGACCCGGCCTTGGCCATCGACTCGAAGTCGTAGGGGACGTCGAGGTCATCGCCGGTCAGCACCGGCGCCGAGGAACCGCCCGGGAACCAGCACTTGACCTTCCGGCCGTCCGGCGGTCCGCCGGCCAAGTCATAGATGATCTCCCGCGAGGGGATGCCGAGTTCGATCTCGTAGTTGCCGGGGCGCTGGACGTGGCCGGAGACGGAGACGAGCTTGGTGCCGGTCGACTGTTCGGTGCCGATGCGCGCGTACTCGGCGCCGCCCATGCGCAGGATCGCGGGGACGGTGCAGAGCGTCTCGACGTTGTTGATCAGCGTCGGCCCCTGGTAGAGGCCCTGGTTGGCGGGGAACGGGGGCTTCAGCCGCGGGTTGCCGCGCTTGCCCTCCAGCGAGTCGAGCAGCCCGGTCTCCTCGCCGCAGATGTAGGCGCCGGCGCCGCGGTGGACGACGAGCGAGAGCGAGTGTCCCGAGCCGAGGATGTCCTCGCCGACAAAGCCCGCCTCACGGGCTTCCGCTAGGGCCGCGTCGAGCACGTCGGCCTGCTGCACGTACTCGCCGCGGATGTAGATGAACGAACACGACGCGCGCGCGGCGTAGGAGGCGATCACGATCCCCTCGATCAGCATGTGCGGCGTCTTCTGCATCAGTTCGCGGTCCTTGAACGTCCCCGGCTCGGACTCATCGGCGTTGCACACGAGGTAGTGCTCGACCGGGCCGTGGGGCAGGAAGGAGACCTTCTTGCCCATCTGAAAGCCGGCCCCGCCGCGCCCGCGCAGGTTGGAGGCTTCGAGCTCGGCCAGCACCTGCTCGGGGGACATCTCGGTCAGCGCCTTGCGCAACGAGGCGTAGCCGCCGCGCCGTTCGTACACCGCGCGCGTGGCCAGGCCCGGCTCGTCGATACGGTCGAACAGCAGTTTGTCGGTCATGCTCCCGCCTCTCTGCCGCCGGGCGTTGAGTTGCTGCTGTCGCCGACATCGGGATCGGCGCAGGTACGGCGTATGAGCTGCTTGTCGGGCAGTACCTCGCGTCCCGCGCGCGCGTCCTCGATGAGCTGGGGCACGTCGTCAGGCGTGAGCGGGCCGACGTAGACCCCGTCGATGGAGGCCATCGGCGCGATGTCGCACGCGCCCAGGCACTCGAACGAACGCACGTTGAGCGCGGCGTCGTCCCCCGCCGCGTCGCGTATGGTCGCATACAGCTCGTCCGCGCCGCGCAGCGAGCAGGAGATGTTCGTGCACACGTAGATCGAGCGCGCCCCCTTCGCCACCGGCTCGGTGTAGAGCATGTCGTAGAACGTCGCGACCGCGTCGAGCTCGGCGGGAGTGACGCGCATCACGCACGCGACCTGATCGATCGCCTCGGGCGAGCACCAGCCGTGCACGCGCTGGGCGGCCGCGAGCGCTGGCAGCGCGGCCGAGCGAGCGTCGGGGTAGAGGGCCATGTGCGCCTCTATCTCGCGGCGCAGATCCTCGGGCACGGGCGTGGTGGCCGGATCGGGGATCGTCGCCGGGTCCTTCCCCAAGTCGGCCGGAACGTCCCAGCCACGGGCCGCGCCGGCGGCCGTCGTGTCGGCGGCGCTCACCGGTCGATCCCTCCAAGAATCGGATCGAGCATCGCGACCGTGGCGATCATGTCCGCGATGTAGTTCCCGGTGACCATGTCGGCGAGCGCTTGCAGATTGACGAAGGAGGGGTCGCGCATGTGCACGCGCGCGGGCTTGGATGAGCCGTCCGAGCGCACGTAGCAGGCGAGCTCGCCGCGGGCGGACTCGATCGGGTGGTAGACCTCGCCCGGCGGTACGCGAAAGCCCTCGGTGACGAGCTTGAAGTGGTGGATCAGCGCCTCCATCGAGGTCGCCAGCTCGTGCCGCGGCGGCAGCGCGACCTTGCGGTCGGTCGTCGTGTACGGCCCCTCGGGCAGCCCGTCGAGCGCCTGTTCGATGATCTTGACCGACTCGTAGATCTCGGCCAGGCGCACCGCGTAGCGGTCGTAGTTGTCGCCGACGGTGCCGACGGGGATCTTGAAGTCGAAGTGGTCGTACGAGCTGTACGGCGCGGCCTTGCGCAGGTCCCACGGGTTGCCCGCCGCCCGCAGCAGCGGCCCGGTCACGCCGTGCGAGAGCAGCGTGTCGGCGTCGAGCGGGCAGATGCCGCGCAGACGCTGCAGCACGATCTCGTTGGAGTTGAGGATCGCGCCGTACTCGTCCGCGTGCTTGGGCATGACCTTCAGGAACTCGCGCAGCTTCTTGTCGAACCCCGGCGGGATGTCCTCGGCCACGCCGCCGACCTGGAAGTAGCGCGTGTGCATGCGTGCGCCGGAGGACATCTCGAACAGGTCGAGGATCTGCTCGCGCTCGCGGAAGCAGTACCAGAACATCGAGATCGCGCCGAGGTCGAGCGCGCTGGTGCCGAGCCACAGCAGGTGCGAGGCGATGCGGTTGAGCTCCAGGTGGATCACGCGCAGGTACTGCGCGCGCGTGGGCACCTCGACCTCGACCAACGTCTCGACGGCCCCGACGTAGGCCATGGCGTTGAAGTAGTAGGAGGCGTAATCCATCCGCTCGACGAGCGGAATCACCTTCCAGTAGGCCTTGTCCTCGCAGGTCTTCTCGATGCCGGTGTGCACGTATCCGATCACCGGTTTCAGGTCGCGCACCACCTCCCCCTGCAGCGTGACGATCAGCCTCAGCACCCCATGTGTGGCGGGGTGATGGGGGCCGAAGTTGAGCGTCAGCAACTCCTCGTGGGTGTCCTCGGAATCCAACCCGGACAGCTGCTCTGAAACCGGAGCCAGGTCGATCGAATCCTCGTCCCGGCGATATGCGGATGGGTGACCGGTCTCGGTTGGTGTCGTGGGGGTTGGGCTCATTCGCGCGACTCCAGCCATTTGCGCTCGTCGCGCGTGAATATGACCGGTTCTCCACCGATCGGGAAGTCGCGGCGCTGGGGGTGGCCCTCGTAGTCCTCGGGCATGAGGATGCGGCGCAGGTCGGGATGCCCGTCGAACACGACGCCGAACATGTCGTAGATCTCGCGCTCCTGATGGTTGGCCGTGGGCCAGTCCGCCATCACCGACTCAACCCGTGGGTCCTCGCTGGGCACGCGCAGCTTGACCGCGACGCGATCGACGCGGCTCATGTCGAGCAGCTCGTAGATCACGCCCAGGCGCGGCTCCTCGGGGTAGTGGTCGACGCCGTGCACGCTGGCCAGGAACGAGAAACCCTTTGCCGCGCAGCGTCCGCAAGACCTCACGAATTCGCGGTGGGTCGACGAGGATCGTGCCCTCCTGCCTGAAGTGCACGGTGTCGAGCGCCGCATCCCCCAGCTCCCGGGCGAGCAGCTCCAACCCGGGGGCGTCAGGCATCGCGCTCTTCGATGGACGCGCCCGGGGCGGCAGGTGGGCTGGGAATATCGCGGGGTGCCCGCCCGGCCTGCCCCTCTCCCGCAAAGGCCTGTGCCCCGCCCGCATCCAACGGGTGCTCCTCGGTGCCGACCGCGTCGTAGCGCTCGCGCCAACCCATGTCCGGGTCGTTCTGCAGCATCTTGCGCAGCTTGAGGATGCCGTACATCAGCGCCTCCGGGCGGGGCGGGCAGCCGGGGACGTGCACGTCGATCGGCAGGAACTTGTCGGCGGGCACGAGCGCGTAGTTGTTGAACACCCCCAGCGAGCTGCAGCAGGCGCCCATCGAGATCGCCCACTTGGGCTCGAGCATCTGGTCGTAGATGCGACGGATGATCGGCGCCATCTTGATCGACACGCGCCCGGCGATGATGATCAGGTCGGCCTGCCTGGGGGAGGCCCGGAACGCTTCCCATCCGAAGCGCCCGATGTCCATGCGCGAGGCCACGACGTGCATGGGCGCCTCCAGCGCACAGCAGGCCAGCCCGAAACCGAGCGGGAAGAACGAGTTGGAGCGTCCCCAGGCGACCGCTTTGCTGAGCGTCGTCGTCAGGATGCGTTCTTCGACGTGGCGTTCGAGCTCGGTGCCCTTGAGATGCGCCGGCTGATTGGAGCCCTCCAGGTCACCGCCGCGCAGCATCTGAGCCGCGTTCAGCGACTGCACGCGCCGGCCCTCGCCCGCAGCTGCGCCGCGGGGACCGCCACTGCCTCCGGTGGTCCCGCCTGCGAGCCGCTCCCGCTTCACCTCCACGCCAGCGCTCCCCGGCGCCACACGTACACGAACGCGACGAACAGCAGCACGATGAACGTGACGGTCTCCGCCAGCGCGTACCCGCCGTAGGCGCGCAGCTGGATCGCGATCGGGTACAGGAAGACGACCTCGATGTCGAACAGGATGAACAGCATCGCGACCAGGTAGAAGCTGATCCCGAAGCGCATCTCGCGCTTGACCTCGGAGGGCAGCCCGCACTCGTAGGGGTCCTGCTTGTGGGCGACCGCGCGCCGGGGTCCGAGGGCCGAGTTCAGCAGCGCGAACGCCACGCCGACGCCGCCGCCGAGCAGGACGAATACGATCGCGGGGAGGTAGCTGCGCAGCACTGAGCGCTTTTATATCACCGTTATCCCCGGCTTGTGCATATCTGTTACATAGTGACGATCGGCGCGAAATGAACGAAGTCGTGGTCATCTGCGCGCTGGCGCTCGCCCTGCTCAACGTGCTGCCGGCGCTGCTCGGCGGGTGGCTGTGGTATCGCGCCCTGACCACCGAGCGTGCGCCCGCGCGGGCGTTCTGGGTGTTGCTGCGGATCGGGCAGGGCGCCGCGCTCGTGCTGGCGATCGTGGTCGGCGCGCTGGCGCTCGCCGGGCACTACTCGAGCGAACGCCTCTTCTATCTGTATGCCCTGTTGCCGCTGGCGGTCGCGTTCGTGGCCGAGCAGCTGCGGGTCGCCTCGGCGCAGACGATCCTCGACCAGCGCGATCTGCCCGACGCGCAGGCGGTCGGCGAGCTGCCCGTCGCGGACCAGCACGCGATCGTCGCCGCGATCGTCTCGCGCGAGGTGCTGATCATGGCGCTCTCGGCGTTCGTGGTCGTGTTTCTGGCGCTGCGCGCGGCCGGGACAGCGCATGGGTTCTGACCGGGTCTATATATTCCCGGCCTTATGAAGCTGGCCCTGACGACAGTTGCCATGTTGGCCTGCGCCGCGCTGCTCGGCGCGTGCGGCACCCAGGGCGTATCCGTGCCCAAGTCGAGCCCGTACCACACCGGGGCGGTCATCTTCCTCGACCACTGTTCGGGTTGCCACACGCTGTCGGTCGTCGGCGCCGAGGGCTCGGCGACGTCGATCAAGGACCGCGTCAAGACCAACGGACCGAACTTCAACTTCCGCAAGGAGACGGTCAACCAGGTGCTGTACGCGATCCGCAATGGCGGCTTCACCGGCGCGATCATGCCCGAGAACGTGGTCGTCGGCCAGCAGGCGCAGGACGTGGCCGAATTCCTGGCCAAGTACTCGGGCATGCAGGCGCAGAAGACGCCTTCGACGAACATCACGCTGTCGACCAAATAGTTCCCGGCGGCGCCGGGGTCTGAGGGGTAGGCTCCGTCCGTGCTCGACCTCAGACGGATCAGGCAGGAACCCGACGCCGTGCGCGCTGCGCTGGCCCGGCGGGGAGACGATGCCGCCGCGGGCCTGGACCGCGTGATCGAGCTCGACGCCCGCCGGCGTGAGCTGCTGCCGGAGATCGAGGGGCTGCGAGGTGAGCAGAACCGCGCCAACGAGCGCATTCGCGGCGCGAGCGATCCGGGCGTGCGCGAGGAGGAGATCGCCGCGATGCGCGAGGTGGCCGCGCGCGCGAAGGAGCTCGACGGCGAGCTGGCGGAGGTCGAGGAAGGGTTGCGCGACGCGCTCGCGCCACTGCCGAACCTGCCCGACCCGGCGGCGGCGCCCGGGCCCGAGGACGCGCTCGTGCGCACCGTCGGCGCGCCGCCGTCGTTTGCGTTCGAGCCCCGCGACCACCTGGAGCTGGCCGGCCCACGGATCGACATGGAGCGGGCGGCGCGGCTGTCGGGCGCGCGGTTTGCGTATCTGCTGGGCGATCTGGTGCTGGTGGAGCTGGCGCTCGTGCGCTGGGCGCTGGACGTGCTGCGCGCGCGCGGGTTCGAGCCTGTGATCCCACCCGTGCTCGTGCGCGAGCAGGCGCTGTACGGGACGGGGTTTTTGCCCGACACCGAGCAGCAGCTCTATGCGCTGCCCGAGGACGAGCTGTACCTGGTGGGCACCTCCGAGGTCGCGCTGGCCTCGCTGCACGCGCAGGAGATCCTCGAGGCGGAGCGCCTGCCGCTGCGCTACGCGGGGTTCTCGCCCTGCTTCAGGCGCGAGGCGGGGGCGGCCGGCAAAGACACGCGCGGGATCTTTCGCGTGCACCAGTTCGACAAGGTGGAGATGTTCAGCTTCGTCGCGCCCGAGGACTCGACCGCCGAGCACGAACGCATCCTCGCGACCGAGGAGCACATCCTGTCCGAGCTGGGCATTCCCTACCGCGTCATGAACATCGCGGTCTGCGATCTCGGCGCCTCGGCGGCGATCAAGTACGACTGCGAGGCGTGGCTGCCCGGCCAGGGGCGCTATCGCGAGCTGACCTCGTGCTCGAACACGACCGACTACCAGGCGCGGCGTCTGGAGATCCGGATGCGCCGGAAGGCCCCGGGGGAGCGCGGCGGGGCGGTGGGCGGCGCTGGCAAGGGTTTGGAGGCGCCACACACGCTCAACGGCACCGCAGTCGCGGTTGGTCGCACGCTGGTCGCGCTGATGGAGAACGGCCAGCAGGAGGACGCGAGCGTGGTCCTGCCGGAGGTGCTGATCCCCTATGGGGCTCCCGCGCGGCTGTCCGCGCCCGGCGACTGAGGCGCTCCCAGAGCACCGGCCGCGCGGGCGCCCGCGAGTGCCGCCCGCCCAGGAGTGTTAGGGCACCCTAACCTCGACTGTGATAGCTTTCGAGATGATACCCAAGCGCGCAAGTCGGATTTGCCGCGTGGGTTCGATCCAGGCAGTCCCAGTCAGCAGGAGTGGCGTGTCCGGCGTGTCCTCAGAGCAAACATCGCAGCGACCCACCGCTGGCAGCCGATCCAAGCCGGGCAGTCAGACGAGCCTGTACGTGTGGACGGCCGTCGTGCTCGCCGTGTGCGTCGCGGCGGTGATCCTCGGCTGGCACGCCCATGGCGGCACCCCCAACCCGGCCGAAGCCGGGCCGCGCATGAGCCCGACGAGCGCGGTGATCGACAGCGGCGTGCTCGTGTTTCGCGAGGGCCTGGAGACGATTCTCGTGCTGGCGGCGATCACCGCCAGCTTTCTGGGCGCCAACCGCGCCTACCGCAAACCGGTCGCCGTCGGCGGCTCGCTCGCGCTGGCGGCCGCGGTCGCGACCTGGTTCGTGGCGATCTGGTTCATCGGCATGTTCGGCGGCGACGGGCTGGCCGTGCAGGCCGCCACCGGCATCCCCGCGATCATCGTGCTGCTGCTGGTGATGAACTGGTTCTTTCACAAGATGTACTGGACCGGATGGATCTCCCATCACCACAAGCGCCGCCGCGGGCTGCTCGGCTCATCTCAGGGCGGCGCCGGCGCCGGCGGTAGCGGCGGGGGCGACGGGAGTGTCGCGCGCGCGACGCTGCTCGGGTTCGGTCTGCTCGGGTTCACGTCGGTGTACCGCGAGGGCTTCGAGGTCGTGATCTTCCTGCAGGGCCTGCGCGAGCGGTTCGGGTCGAGCGTGGTGCTCGAGGGGGTCGTGCTCGGGCTGCTGTTCACCGCCGCCGTCGGCGTGCTCACGTTCAGCCTGCACCAGCGGCTGCCGTACAAGAAACTGCTGATCATCACCGGAGCGATGCTCGTGGTCGTGCTGTGGGTGATGGTCGGCGAGGAGGTCAACGAGATGCAGCTCGCCGGCTGGATCGGCACGACGCCGATCCCCGGCCTGAGCGTCCCCGGCTGGGCGGGGACGTGGTTCTCGGTGTTCCCGAACGTCGAGACGATCGCCGCTCAGGTGCTTGCCCTGACCGTCGTGCTCGGCTCCTACGTCGCGGCCCAGTACGTGCGCGTGTGGGGTCCGCGGCGACGGGGCGAACGGGTCGCCCAGCGGGCGCAGGAGCCGCCGGTCGAGGATGCGGAGCGTGCCCGTCCCGAGCGCGATCGCCCGGGGACCGTCGCTCCGGCGGCGAACTGAGCCGGGGCGACTGGTCGCAACGGGCGTCAGTCGATCGAGCCAGGAGGGGCGATCCAGATGCTTTCGATCCCGAGCGCTGGGCAGAGGATGTCGAAGTGGCGGTCGTAGTGCAGAACGTCCATGCCACGCTCGACGGCGGCCGCGGCGATCAGGTAGTCGGCGGCGGGAAGACGCCTGTTGCCGCGCAAGTCGTGTGAGGCGGTCAGGGCGGCGTCACATGCGCGCCGTGTCACTGGGGCTTGTGGGAGAGCTTTCAGCGCCCGATCCAGGTCGACGAACTTCTGCTCGTCGCGGGCGGCGGCCAGAAGCTCAAGCGCTACCACCGGACAGACGGCCAGCAGGCCCGCGTCTCGGGTTGCGGCCCACCGCGACATGACCGTAGGGTCGGTTCGTCGGTGCCACGCTGAGGTGTCGAATACGAGCGGGGAGCGTCCCGAGCTGTATGGCTCAGCTGCGTTCGGCACGGAGTTGCTCTGAGACAGCGAAGTCGTATCCGTCGATCACGCCTTCGTCGAGAGCGCGTAAGAACTCGATCGCTTCCTGGCGCTTGCGTTGTTCGGAGCGGACGGTCTCGGCTCCGCGCAGCGCCAGGTCGTGCACGGTGCGAGATCGCGGCTCGGTTCCGCCGAGCTCCCGGACTGCGGCGGCCAGCTCGGAGTCGAGCGTGACCTGGACTCGTGATTTCGTGGTGGGCATGGCAGCTAGTGTACCACGGTGGCGGTACACCGGCGGTCTACGGGGAGGAGCGTGCGTCTGGCCGGAGCGTCAGCTGACCCGGAACGTCAGCGTCCGCGCCTTGCCGCCCGTGGGGGTCACGGTCAGGCGGTAGCTGCCGGGCGCCAGGCGCTGGTGGGCGCTCAGGTGGGCGGTGTCGCGCCCCCTGACAGCCGTTAGCGTCAGCGTGTACGGCAGCGCGATCCACCTGGCGTGGCGGTGGACCACGATGCGCCGGGCGATCGTCACGCGCACCCTTGCGGCGGTGTTCAGCGTGAACGCGATGGCGAGCTGGGAGGCGTAGGGCTTGGCGTGGGCGAGGTCCGCGATTGCGGTGTGTGTGAGCGCCAGAGCAGACAGCGTGGGAATGACCGGCATGAGATCGGCTGTGGTGTGCGAGCTCGAGTAGGGTCCGCCGTTACTGGGCGTGCCGCTCGGGGATTGAGTACTCGCCGTTTTGGCGGTTTCGCCCAGGCCGAGGGAGTCGAGGCTTTCTTTGGCCGCGTTTTCTTCGGCTATCTGACTGGATTCGGCGGCTTGTCGTTCTTCGTTGACTCTGCGCGCTTCCGCTGCTTTTTCGGCGGCTTCTCGTTTTTCCTGTTCTTCTTTGGCTTTTTGTGTCGCGCCTTTCCGCGCTTCTTCTTCGATCCGCTTCTCTTCTGCGACTTTTGTCGCGTGTTCGGCTTCGCTTTCGGTCGTGAACGCCGCGACCCCGTCGGGGGCTCCGACTCCCGTGGGGCCGTCGTATCCGATGGCTGCGTTGCAGATCAGCACGCCCTCGCCGCAGTCCGTCGGTGACAGCGGCGTCATCGAGCCGCTGCAGCCGGTCGTGTAGTTGTCGTCGCACTGGCCGTTGCCGCCTTCGGTCACGTCGTAGAGGGAAGGCAGGCCCAGGTGGGAGTAGAGGGTCTCGGCGGGATACGCGATGCCGTGCCCACCGCCGGCGAGCGCGTACATCGACGCGATGATCGGCGAAGCCACGCTCGTGCCGCCGATGGGCCACCATTCGAGCGGCTCGTTGACGAGCTTGCCCGCTTCTTCGCTGAAGTCCGGGACGGAGTCATAGACGGCGACACCGGTGTCCGGATCGGCATCGGCGGATACGTCGGCGACCGCGCGCCGGTCGTCGCACCCGACCAGCGACCAGTCGGGGACTTGTTGCTGCCACTTCTGGGCTTCGAACGCTTGGCTGCACCCGCCTCCGCCAGCGCCGAGTTCGTCGTTCCACACCGTCTCGCTCTGGCGAGTGCCGTCTGCGAGCAGCAAGCTCGTGCCGCCCACGGCGACCACGTGGGGAGATGAGGCGGGGTAGCCGGCTCCGACGTACGGTTGTTCGCCCCTGTCTTCGGCTTCGGCGTTCTCGATCCAATTGAGGTAGCCACCATCGCCGGCGGCGGCCGTGATCGGGATGCCGGGGTGGTTGAACGCGGCCTTGTCGCTCACCGGTTCTTCGCTGCCCCACGAGTTGGAGATCTCGGTTGCTTTGAGCGCGACAGCCGTTTCCTCGGCGGCTTCCAGATCGGTATCTGAAGGCGTGCTCGCCTCGACGAGCAGGATCTTGCAATTTTCGCATACCGCGCGAGAGACCTGGATGTCGGTGGAGATCTCGACCGCCCACCCCTCGGCTTCGATCACCCGGTAGCACGCTTCTTCTCTGGCTCTCCGCGTTCCTCTGGCGCCCTCGCAGAAGCTCAATTCCGATTCTCGGGCAGCTTCGCTGGCTGGAAACGGCGGATCGGCGGTATGGCCCTCCTGGTTGACCTGTTCGAAGCAGGAGCTCTTGGCGGCAGGGCACTTGTTCAGCCCGAATGTCTTTTCGTAGATTTCCAGGTCCGTCTGCGCAGCGGGATCGTTGTAGGCGTCTACCAGCGCGATCGTCTGGGGTTCTGAGGCCGGCGCCGTCGACGGTTCGTCTGGCAGATAGGCGTCGTGCAGATCTGTCGGTGTCAGGCAGGCCGGGAACGTTTCGGCGCATGCACTGGCGCTGCTCGCCATCCCGATCGCGTCGCCGCGCGCCGTTCCGCGTTGCTGTACGCGGGCTTTGGCGGCTGCGCTACGCGGGGCCAGTCGCGTCGCCAGGCAGCTCGCGTGCCCCGATGTGAGGGCTGGACAGATGGGGTATGTCTTGTATTCCGCCGGGTTTGGACCCGTAGCGGCTATGGCCGATCCCGCAAAGACCAGCCCGCTCATCGTCAGCAGGCTCATCACTGCGACTCGGGCAATCTGGCCGGCAGGAGGGATGATGCGACGGCGGTTCTGGGTCATCGTAGATTTCTGTATCTCTGGCCTCGTGGCCGTTGACCTTCGTTGAATCGGTTTGATTCGTAAGCCGCTTGAAAAAGCCTACGCGATCGGGACGACTCTTCGGCCGGTTCGACCTCGCCCCGCCCCGTTTTACCCGCACCGCCCCGTTGCCCATTACGCTGACAGGCACGATGCGCCCGTTCGGCTTCATGCTGGCCACCGAGCCCCCGCCCCGGCGGATCGGGGTCCTCGTGGCGATCGCCGCCGTCGCGGTGTGCACGCTGCTGCTGTATCCGCTCAAGCAGATCGCGCCGGTCGTCTCGCTCGGGGTCGTGTATCTGCTGGCGGTGCTGATCGTGTCCGCCGTGTGGGGGGCGTGGCTGGGTGTGGTCACGGCCGTGCTGAGCGCCGCCGCGTTCAATTTTTTTCATCTGCCCCCGGTCGGGCGCTTTACGATCGCGAACTCCGACAACTGGGTCGCGCTGATCGCGTTCCTGGTCGCGGCCGCCGTGGCCTCCTCGGTCGCAGATGTTACTCGCGCGCGCGCGCGCGAGGCCGAAGAACGGCGGCGTGAGGCCGATCTCGCCGCCGAGATGGCCCGTCTGCTGCTGCGCGGCGAGAGTCTGTCCACGTCGCTGCCGACCGCGGCCGCGCGCATCTCTCAGGTGCTGGGGCTGCACTCCGCCGCGATCGAGATGGACGCCGTGGAAGGCGACGATCGGCGCGTCGCGTTTCCGCTGCGCGAAGGCACCCGCCGGCTCGGCACGCTGCTCGTCGGGGCCGACACCTCCGAGGCGAGCCTGCGCCGCCTGCAGGAGCGAGTCGTGCCGGCGCTGGAGGCGCTGATGTCCGCGGCGCTGGAGCGCGAGGAGCTGCTCGGCGAGGTCGTCGAGACCGCGTCGCTGCGCCGTGCAGATGTCGTCAAGACGGCGGTGCTGCGCGCCGTCTCTCACGACCTGCGCTCTCCGCTGACCGCCATCGCCACCGCCGGTGAAGCCGTCGCCCTGCCCGGGCTCTCCCAGTCAGAACGCGAGGAGCTCGCCTCGGTCATCTCGCAGGAGACGCGCCGCCTGTCCCGTCTGGTCGAGAACCTGCTCGACCAGTCCCGGCTGGAGGCGGGCGTGGCCGAGCCCCACCGCGAGTGGACTTCGATCGAGGAGGTCATCGCCGCGGCCCTGGAGGAGCTGGCCGACAAGCCCGAGGACTTCACGCTGTCGATCGACCGCGACCTGCCGCTCGTGCGCGCCGACTCCGCCCAGCTCGAGCGGGCGTTCGTCAACGTGTTCGAGAACGCCCGCCGCCACTCTGGGGGCCATCCCGTCTCGGTTCGCGCCCGTGCGGTGCGCACGCACCTGGGCGAGAACGATCGCGTGATCGTACGCATCGTCGATCGCGGTCCCGGTATCCCGCCCGCCCAGCTCGAGCGCGTGTTCGAGCCGTTCTACCGCGCCGGCACCGCCGCCGGCGGGCATCGCGGGTCGGGGCTGGGTCTCGCGATCGCGCGCGGGTTCATCCAGGCCAACGGCGGGCGCCTGTACGTCGAGTCGCTGCCCGGCCAGGGCGCCACGTTCGTGTTCGAGCTGCCGCTCGATCCGGTCCTTCCGGCGGAGGGGCCCGGCGAGAACGGCGCCGGCGTCGCGGCCCCGCCTGTGGGGGCTGGCGCTCGCACCAGGTCTGACCCCGGCCGCGACGATCCTCCGGCGGACCGGCACGATGGCATGTGAGTCGTGGCGAGAGGCGGCGTGCTGAATGGCCGCTGAGTCGCGCCCGCCCACGCCCCCGCGCATCCTGGTCGTCGACGACGAGCTGCAGATCTTGCGCGCGCTGCGGGTCGTACTGCGCGACGCCGGCTTTGAGGTAGTCGCCGCGCAGAGCGCCGGCGAGGCGCTGGATCTCGCCGCTGGCCGATCTGTGATCGGTAGACCGCCCCAGGCGGCGATCGTCGATCTGGTGCTGCCCGACGGCGATGGCATCGAGCTCACCCGCCGGCTGCGCGAATGGAGCGAGATGCCGATTCTCGTGCTGTCCGCGGTCGGCGAGGAGGAGCCCAAGGTGCGGGCGCTGGAGGCCGGCGCCGACGACTATGTGACCAAGCCGTTCGGCGCCCGCGAGCTGGTCGCGCGGCTGCAGGCCGCGCTGCGCCGAGCCGGCCGTGCCGAGGACGGGGAGGAGTCGCGGGTCGTGCTCGAGGGCCTGGAGCTCGACTTCGCCGCGCGCACGGTCCGCCGCGACGGCGAGCAGGTCCATCTGACCCCGATCGAGTTCGACCTGCTGCGCGTGCTCGCGCGCAACCGCGGGCGGCTGATGACCCACCGCGCGCTGCTCACCGAGGTGTGGGGGCCCGGCTACGCCGACGACGTCCCTGCGCTACGCACCCACATCGCCCGTCTGCGCGCCAAGATCGAGCCGCAGGGCACTGTGGGGCGGGCGGGACACCGATACATCCTCACCGACCCAGGCGTCGGGTACCGGTTCGCCGGGTAGCCAGGCCTGCGGGAAACTCCGGTCGGCGTGGTTGGGGCGCGGCGACGAGTAACTACTGATGAGCACCTCTGCGCCCACCAGGCCGATGCCGGCAAAGCTCGTCGGCGCTGCCAGTGCGGCGGTCGGTCGTGGCAGGAGCGTGTGGGTGGTGGCCGCCGTCGTGCTGGTGCTCGCGGGGGTGCTGGCGGCTGTGGTCGGGGCACGGTCGGTGGCCCACTCCGATGCCGAGCAGGGGCGACTCGCCTCGCATCTGTCCTCGAACGAGATCGCCTCGGCCCTGAAGCTGGCGATCCAGCACGAGGAAGACCTCGTCGTCAGCGCGAGCGCGTTCATCAGCGGCGATCCGCACGCGAGCGCGGCGGCCTTCGACAGGTGGGCCGGGTCGGTGCGTGCGATGCGGCGGTACCCCGAGCTGCAGAACATCGGGCTGGTGGTGGCGGTCACGTCCTCGCGCCTGCGGGCTTTCGAAGCGTGGATGGCGACGCATCCGGTACGGGCGCTGGGAGCGCGCTCGCCGGCGCCCGTCGAAAGCCTGCAGGTGTTTCCGGCGGGCAAGCGGGCCCACTACTGCATCGCGGTCGCCGGGCTGGCGCGAAACGCCGCCAACTACCTGCCCGCCGGGCTGGATTACTGCGCGTTCGCTCCCACCCTGTTCGCGACTCGCGACTCCGGGCAGGCGCTGTACGAGCCGTTCGACGATGGGGCCTCCACCTCCCTGGGCATCGAGACGCCGGTGTACCGCGGGGGGACGACGCCCGCGACCGTCGCCGCTCGGCGCCGCGCGTTCGTGGGCTGGCTCGGCGAGCGCCTGGAGCCCCAGATCATCTTGCGGCGCGCCCTTGAAGGTCACCCGAACGTCGCCGTGGTGTTCGGCTATGGCGCGCCGGGCACGCACGTCTCGTTCGCCAGCGGCAGCGCCCCGCGCGACGCGCAGACCACGACGATCAGCCTGCATAATGGTTGGACGCTGGAGAGCTTCAGCGGCGAGACGGTCAGCGGCATGCTCGCCGACGGCCACGCGTTCGTCCTGCTCGCCGGGGGGATTCTGCTGAGCGCGCTGCTCGGCCTGCTCGTGCTGGTCCTCGGGACCGGGCGCACGCGGGCGCGCGCGCTCGTGCGCGAGCAGACACGCGAGCTGTACCAAAAGAACCGCGAGCTCTCTCACATGGCGCTGCACGATCCGCTCACCGGCCTGCCCAACCGCGCGCTGGTGCTCGACCGAGCCGAGCGGATGCTGGCGCGAGGCGCGCGGGACCCGAAGATCCTCGCGGGAGCCATGTTCGTCGACGTCGACGGCTTCAAGCACGTCAACGACAGGCTCGGACACGCGGCCGGGGATCAGCTGCTGAGGGTCATCGGCGGACGGCTGCAGGGCGCGGTGCGCGATCAGGACACCGTCGGGCGCCTCGGGGGAGACGAGTTCGTCGTGCTGGTGGAATGCTCGACCGATGAGGCGACGCTCGACGAGCTCGCCGATCGCATGACCGAATCGCTGCGCGAGCCGGTCGACCTGGACGGGGATCGTCACGCCTGCTCGGTGACCGCGAGCATCGGCGTGGCGATCGGACGGTATGAGACCGCGGATGAGCTGCTGCGCGACGCGGACCTCGCGCTCTACTCCGCCAAGGCCGCCGGCAAGGACCGCTACACGCTGTTCGATCCGAGCATGCAGACGGGTGTGCGCGCGCGGCTGGGGTTTGAGGCGGAACTGAGCACGGCGCTCGAGCAGCAGCAGTTTTTCCTGCTCTACCAGCCGATCCTCGACCTGTCCACACACGAGGTGGCCGGCGTGGAGGCGCTCATCCGCTGGCGGCATCCCACGCGCGGCGTCATCGCCCCCCACAGCTTCATCGGACTGGCCGAGGAGAGCGGGATGATCACGCCGATCGGCCGCTGGATCCTCGAGGAAGCCTGCCGCCAAGCCGCGACATGGGCCGCGCAGGGCCTCGAGATCGCGGTCAACGTATCCGCGCATCAGCTCAACCACAAGGGCTTCACCGAGGAAGTCAGGCGCGCCCTGTGGACATCCGGGGTCGCTCCTCGCGCGCTGACCATCGAGATCACAGAGACCGCGCTCATGCGCGACGTGCCCGGCGCGTACGAGCGCATGCACGAGCTCGAGAGCCTCGGCGTGCGCCTGGCCATCGACGACTTCGGCACCGGATACGCCTCGCTGTCGCATCTGCAGTGGATGCCGGTCGACATCCTCAAGATCGACCGCAGCTTCGTGGCGGCGCTGAACGACGGAGACCGCAGCCGCGACCTGCTGGAGGCGATCCTCGGCATGGCCGGGTCTCTCTCCCTGGACGTGATCGCCGAGGGCGTGGAAGATCGCAATCAGCTGAGCGTTCTCGAACAGCTCGGCTGCCAGATGGCCCAGGGCTACCTGCTCGGGCATCCCGGCCCACCCCGGGACATCGAGACGCTGCTCGACACTCGCCGGCTCGGCGCCTCAGTGCCGGCGGGCCACGACACCTCCCGCGTCGGCTGACGGGTCAACCGCGGCACGGTCCAGCGGGGCTACTCGACGGGCGGCCAGTCGATCCGCTGCGCCAACTCGGCGACGCCCAGGTCGATCAGCCCGCTGCGCTCGATCGCGCGGTATGGCTCGCGGTCCTCACGCTCACCGTCCTCGCCGGGGCTCAGCGCGAGCCAGTCGATCGAGCGGGTGGCGGGGTCGAGGATCAGCAGCTCCTCGACGTGGTGGGCGGCGTAGAACGGGAGCTTCTGCCAGGTCTCGTCGCCCGGTGAGACGATCTCCACGGCGAGCGCGGCGGTGGGATGCCAGGTCGCTGGCTCGCGGCCGCGCAGCAGTCCACCGTCGGGTACGCGGAAGTCTTCCGGTTCGCCGATGTTGAACTCGCCGCCGATCAGCGGGCGCAGGCCCGCCTGCCGGGCGAGGGGGCCCATCAGCTCGGCGAGCTGCTGCTGGATGTCGGCGTGGGCGTCACGGGGCGCGGGCGCCATGTGGTAGACACCCTCCCACATCTCGTCGTGGCGGTCCTGATCCAGGCGTTTGCGCCGCTCCAGCAGCGCCTGGAGCTCGACGGGAGGTGGGTCCAGCACGAGCGTGCTCATCGCGTTCAGTGTACTGGCATGAGAATGTTGCTCGGGTGCTCCGTCCGGGTTGGTTCGTAGTTTGGGTTGATCGGGACAGGGG
This sequence comes from uncultured Solirubrobacterales bacterium, assembly GCA_963702185.1. Lineage (GTDB taxonomy): Bacteria > Actinomycetota > Thermoleophilia > Solirubrobacterales > Solirubrobacteraceae > Palsa-744. The sequence continues at coordinate 836,294 of OY969723.1, read as the reverse complement.
CTTCCCAGGAGCAGATCGGTGTGGGCAGGCCGTCCGAGAGGTATGGGCTGCGAGCCCGTTAGTGTAGGTGGCCGCCCCTGCGACCAGCCCGGTTGTGCTGCGAGCACGAATCCGTAGTTGTCGTTTGCCCTCTGTCTGCTCCGCGCGATGTGTTAACGAGAGCGAAGGGAGCAACAGATGCGTTCATTGGGGTTGGATGTCCACCAGAGCTTCTGCGAGGTGGCGATCCGCCAGGACGGCGTGACCCGCTCGGCGGGCCGTGTGAAGACGGACCATTCGGCGCTTGAGCTCTTCGCCGGCAGTCTCTGCCCTACCGACGAGGTGGCGCTGGAGGCGACCGGGCCGGCGATGGAGATCGCGAGGATCCTCGCGCCTCACGTCGGGCGGGTGGTGGTCGCCAACGCGCAAGAGGTGCGGGCGATCTCTTACGCGCGGGTGAAGTCCGATCGTTTCGACGCGCGTACGTTGGCGGACCTGTTGGCGGCGGGGATGCTTGAGTCGGTGTGGGTCCCGGACGCGACCACGCAGGCGCTGCGGCGCCGGGTCGCGCGGCGGGCGGCACTGGTGCGTCAGCGCACCCGCGCCAAGAACGAGGTGCATGCGGTGCTTGCGCGCTGCCTACTGGGCAAGGCGCCGGTCAGCGATCTGTTCGGCAAGAAGGGGCGCTCGTGGCTGGCCGAACAACAGCTCGGCGAGGATGAGGCGGAAACCGTCTCCGGTTGCCTGCGTCAGATCGAGTTCTTGGACGGAGAGATTACAGTGATCGATCGCAAGCTCGCCGGGTACACGGCGAGCTCTGCGCAGGCCAAGCGCCTGATGAGCATCCCCGGTATCGGTGCGGCTGCGGCGGTCACGCTGATCGCGGCGATCGGCGACATCTCTCGTTTTCAGTCGCCACGACAGCTGGTCGCCTACCTCGGCTTGGACCCGAAGGTCCGCCAATCCGGGGATGAGCCCGCCCGGCACGGGCGGATCTCAAAGCGCGGCAACGCGCAGGCGCGCTCAGTCCTGGTTGAGGCCGCCTGGATCGCAGTGCGCCAGCCCGGCCCGCTGCACGCCTTCGGAGAACGCGTCCGCGCCAAGAAGGGATCGCAAGTCGCCGCGGTCGCCGTTGCGCGCAAGATCGCCTGCCTGGCTTGGCAGCTGCTCACCAAGGGCCAGGACTACGCCTACGGGCGGCCGTCACTCATCCGCGGCAAGATCCGCCAGGCCGAGCTGGCCGCCGGCGCTAAGCCGCTGAGCAAGCGCCATGACGGCCAGCGAGTCTCCGCCACCGCAGCCGAGCGAGACGCCGAGCGACGCCTCACCGAGCAGGCCGAGGCCGCATACCGGCAGCTCATCAATGACTGGAAGGCCGCTGGCCCACCAAAAAACAGCGCCGGCGCGACAGACGGGCACGCATCTCAAGGACCGTCAAAGCGGCCAGCAGCGTGGCAGGCTCAAAGCCCAACGCCTGCGCTTTAGCTCGTCGTCACCGGCGCCACCAATAACTGTTGCACACGCCACGCCACGCCACGCCCGGCGGGGCGGGGCGCGCGACAAGGACAAGCCAGTCCTACAACAAAAACGCTGGAGGAGCAGGCCAGGTCCGCCTGAGGGCGGACCAACCACAGGATGGGCCAGCAAAGATCAGAAACGCGCCGCCGTCAAGGCCAAGCCCCTGCCGGGGCAGCCTACGGCTGGCCTTGACACCGGCTCAACCCACAACCCCATGCCCACTGGGCGAATCCTTGCAACGCCAACAAAGGACTTGACTTTCATCCGTACTTCTCGGTGGGCGAGCGGTCGTGATGCGGCGGGCGGCGAAGCCGTCACAAAATCGTTATGGGGACAGCGCCGATCGTTATGCCGCCGTGACGAGCGCGGGCCCATAGTGCAGGCATGGACGCAGTCGCCATAGCCCTCGGGATCGCCGCGTTCCTGATCCTGCTGCTGATCGTCGAGGGGATCGATCGCATATGAGCGCCGCCGACATCTTCGGGCTGGTCGTGTCGGTGCTGGTGATCGCCTACCTGTTCTACGCGCTCATCCGCGGGGAGAGGTTGTAGCCGGCGATGTCCGTCCGAGTGGATTTTTTGGGACTGGGCCGCGGGGCTCGGTCGGTGTGGCCGATGCGGCACGGCGCCCTCGGAGGTAAACACCGATGACCTTTCACGGCTGGCTGCTGATCGTCCTGTTCGTGGTGATCCTGACCGCGCTGGCGCTGCCGCTCGGCTCCTACATGGCGAAGGTGTTCACCGGCCGGCGGGTGTTTCTCTCGCCGGTGCTCGCCGGTCCCGAGCGCTTGCTGTACGGCCTGATGCGGGTCGACCACGAGCGCGAGCAGGACTGGAAGCAGTACGCCAAAAGCCTGTTGATCTTCTCGGCCGCCGGATGGCTGTTGCTGTACGCGATCCTGCGCACCCAGACCCTGTGGGACTTCACCGGGCTGAACCCGCTCGGCTACCACTCGGGCACGTGGAACCTGACGTTCAACACGGCCTCTTCGTTTCTGACGAACACCAACTGGCAGTACTACGGCGGCGAGACGACGCTGAGCTACTTCAGCCAGATGGCGGGGCTGACCGTGCAGAACTTCCTGTCCGCCGGCGTGGGCATCGTCGTCGCGGCCGCGCTGGTCCGCGGGATCGTCGGGCGCACCGGCAAGGGGATCGGCAACTTCTGGCAGGACATCGTCCGCGTCGTCCTCTACGTCCTCTTGCCGATCTCGATCGTGGCCGCGCTGATCCTGGCCTCTCAGGGGGTGATCGCCAACCTCTCGACCTACCTGACGGCGCACACGATCACCGGCCTGGAACAGAAAATCGCGATGGGCCCGGTCGCCGGGCAAGAGGCGATCAAGGAGCTCGGCACCAACGGCGGCGGCTTTTTCAACGTCAACTCCGCCCACCCGTTCGAGAACCCGACCGGGTTTACGAACCTCGTCGAGATGCTGCTCGTGCTGATCATTCCGGCGGGGCTCGTGTTCTCCTACGGGCGCATGGCCGGCAACCGCCGCCAGGGGTATGCGATCTACGGGGTGATGATGTTCATGTTCCTCGGCGCGGTCGCCGTGGCCTACATCGCCGAGGCTCACGGCTCGCCCGCCCAGCACGCCGCGGGCCTGCACACCGGGGTGATATCCGGCTCCGGCGGGGGCAACATGGAAGGCAAGGAGCAGCGCTTCGGGATCGCGGGATCGGCTCTGTTCGACGTGGTCACGACCGTCACCTCGTGCGGCGCGGTCAACTCCGCGATCGAGTCCTTCACCGGGATTGGCGGCGCCGTCCCGTTCGCCAACCTGTCCGCCAGCGAGGTCATCTTCGGGGGCGTCGGCACAGGGCTGTACTCGATTCTGCTGTATGTGCTGCTGGCCGTGTTCATCGGCGGGCTGATGGTCGGCCGTACGCCGGAGTGGTTGGGCAAGAAGCTCGAGGCGCGCGAGATCAAGCTCGCAGGACTCGGCATCCTGATCACGCCGCTGGCGGCGCTGTTCTGCACGGCGATGGCCTCCGCGACGACGGCCGGGCAGAAATCGATCTCCGAAGCCGCCCTGTCCAAGTCCGGCGGGCTGACCCCGCAGGGCTTCTCCGAGACCTTCTACGCCTACCTGTCCCAGGCCAACAACAACGGCTCCGCGTTCGCCGGCTACACCGGCTACATCCAGCCGAACGCCGGCAACCTCGGCGCCCACGGCGTTACGTTTGCCGACCTGCTCGGGGGCTTCGACATGATGTTCGCCCGCTACGCCCCGATCCTGTTCGCGCTGGCTGTCGCGGGCGCCCTGGCCGGCAAGCGCGTCACGCCGGCCGGCCTCGGCACGATGCGCACCGACAACCCGACGTTCGCGGTGCTGCTGCTCGGCGTGATCGTGTTAGTCGGCGCGCTCACGTTCTTCCCCGCCCTGCTGCTGGGCCCCATCGTCCAAGGTCTCACGGGACACCTGTACTGAGATGAAGCGCGACATCGTGACAGCTGTAATCGGGATGGTCGTGTTCACGGTACTGCTCGGGTTCGTCTACCCGCTGGCGATCACCGGCGTCAGCCAGGTCGCGTTCCCGGGCGACGCCAACGGGCAGCAGATCAAGCTGAACGGCAGGGTGATCGGCTCGAAGATCATTGGCCAGAACTTCGGCACGCCGGTCCGCGAAAAGAACGGCAAGGTCAAGGAAGTCAAAGGCGCGGTCGTGACCGAACCGGACCCGCGCTACTTCCAGTCGCGCCCCTCGGCGACCGAAGGCGGCGCCTACAACGCGGCCGCCAGCACGTTCTCAAACCGCGGCCCGAACAGCGTCAAGACCAAGGAAGCCGACGAAGAAAACATCAAGGCTTACCTCGAACTGAACACCAATCCCGCGACCAAACGGGAATACGACCCAGGCCTGACCGCGGCGAAGATCCCGGTCGACGCGGTCAACACCTCGGCCTCCAACCTCGACCCCGAAATCTCCCAGGCCAACGCCTGGATCCAGGCCCACCGCGTCGCGGCCGTGCGCCACCTCTCGTTGGCGTCGGTCAACGGGCTGATCGCCAAGTACACCGACTCGCGCGGCCTCGGCTTCAGTGGCGAACCGGGCGTGAACGTGCTCGAGCTCAACCTCGCCCTCGACCGGCGGGCGCCGACGTCGAAGACGTTGGTCGGAGGGGCTGGCAGCTGATGTCAACCGTCCCCGCCACCCACGAGCGCCAGGCGATCTCGCTGTTCCAGCGCGACATCGTCAAACGCGCGCTGCTCGACTCGGTCAAGAAGCTCGACCCGCGCGTGCAGGTGCACAACCCGGTGATGTTCGTCGTTGAGATCGGCTCGCTGATCACGACCGTCACGTGGCTGATCCAGATCTTCGGCGGCAAGCCCCTCGGCGGCGGCAACGACCCCGCCTGGTTCACGTTCACGATCGCGATCTGGCTGTGGCTGACCGTGATCTTCGCGAACATGGCCGAGGCGTTCGCCGAGGGCCGCGGGCGCGCGCAGGCCGACACGCTGCGCACGATGCGCCGCGAGACGGTCGCCCGTCTGCGCGACGGCTCGACCAAGGCGGCATCCGAGCTCACGCGCGGCGATGTCGTGATCGTCTCCGCCGGCGAGCTGATCCCCGGCGATGGCACCGTGATCGAGGGCATCGCCACCGTCGATGAGTCGGCTATCACTGGCGAGTCCGCTCCGGTCATCCGCGAGTCCGGTGGCGATCGCAGCGCTGTGACCGGCGGCACGCGCGTGACCTCCGATGAGATCGTCGTGGAAATCACCCAGGAGCCCGGGCAGTCGTTCCTCGATCGCATGATCGCGCTCGTCGAGGGGGCATCGCGGCGCAAGACCCCGAACGAGGTCGCGCTGGGCATCCTGCTCGCCGCGCTGACGCTCGTGTTCATGATCGTCATCGCCACGCTGCGCCCGTTCGGCCTGTTCGCCGGCACCGACATCTCCGAGACGACGCTGATCGCGCTGCTCGTCGCGCTGATCCCCACCACGATCGGCGCGCTGCTCAGCGCGATCGGGATCGCCGGCATGGACCGGCTCGTGCGCCGCAACGTGCTCGCCCTGTCCGGTCGCGCCGTGGAGGCCTCCGGCGATGTGGACGTGCTGCTGCTCGACAAGACCGGCACGATCACGATCGGCAACCGCCTCGCCTCGGAGTTCATCCCGATGCCGGGCGTGCCCGAGTCAGAGCTCGCCGAGGTCGCGCAGCTGGCCTCGCTCGCCGACGAGACCCCCGAGGGCCGCTCGATCGTGGTGCTGGCCAAGCAGTACGGCATTCGCGAGCACGACATGACCACCTTGGGAGCCGAGTTCGTCCCGTTCACCGCGCAGACGCGCATGAGCGGGGTCGATCTCGACGGGCGGCGCCTGCGCAAGGGCGCGGGCGATGCGATCGTCGGGCTCGTGCGCTCGGAAGGCGGCTCGCCCCCGCCCGAGTTGCAGACCCAGCTCGACCGCATCGGCAACGAGGGCGGCACCCCGCTGGCGGTCGCCCGCGACAACCAGGTGCTCGGCGTGATCTACCTGAAGGACACGATCAAGGAGGGCATGGCGGCGCGCTTTGAGCAGCTGCGGGCGATGGGCATCCGCACGGTGATGGTCACCGGAGACAACCGCCTCACCGCCGCCAAGATCGCGCAGGAGTCCGGCGTCGACGACTTCCTCGCCGAAGCCACCCCCGAGCGCAAGCTCGCGCTGATCCGCGAGCAGCAGGCCGAGGGGCGGCTGGTGGCGATGACCGGCGACGGCACCAACGACGCCCCCGCCCTCGCCCAGGCCGACGTCGGCGTGGCGATGAACACGGGGACCCAGGCCGCCCGCGAGGCCGGCAACATGGTCGACCTCGACTCCAACCCGACCAAGCTCATCGAGATCGTCGAGGTCGGCAAGCAGCTGTTGATCACCCGCGGCGCGCTGACGACGTTCTCGATCGCCAACGACGTCGCCAAGTACTTCGCGATCCTGCCCGCGATCTTCGTCGCCACATACGCGACCTCGCCAGGCGGGAAGGGCCCGCTGCACGTGCTGAACATCATGGACCTCGGCACCCCCCAATCGGCGATCATCTCCGCGATCATCTTCAACGCGATCGTGATCCCGCTGCTGATCCCGCTGTCGCTGCGCGGCGTGCGCTACCGCCCGATCGGCGCGAGCGCCCTGCTGCGGCGCAACCTCTGGATCTACGGCCTCGGCGGCCTGATCGCGCCGTTCATCGGCATCAAGCTGATCGACCTGATCGTGCACAACGTCCTCGGCGCCTGACGAGATCGAAGATCACCATGTAGCCGCCGTCCCCGCCGTGGCGCGCCAGGTAGCTGGCCAGGTGGCCGATGTCTTTCACCGTGGAGTGGGGTAGCGTGCGTGCGCGCGACGTGCGCGAAACCGGACTAGTGGGTCAACGTGGTAGCCTAGTGGGTATGGCATTCGTGATCAGCCGTCCTGGAGGGCGTTTCGAGATCAGGGAGTCGGTGCACACGGCGAGCGGGCCGCGTGCCCGCAGCCTCGTCGGCTTCAAGACGCTGACCAATCGAGCGCTGACGACGGCGGCGACGCGCGCGCAGCGTCCATTCGACGCGGAGGCGGTGATCGCTTCCGCTCGCCGTGCCGGCGCGCCGATCGATCTCCCGCGACCAGCCGGCGGGGTGAGCGGCCAGTCCTCGCGCCGCCGGTTCCTGGAGGCGTCGCGTCGTATGGCCGCCATCACGGCCGGGAGTGGCACGGAAGGCGTGTCGGACCGCGGAAGCGACCGTGCGGATCCCGGCGCGGCGCTGATCGAGTTGCTCGGCTTTGCGGACGCTGTCAAGCGCAGCCGTCCAGAGTCGCCGCGCACCGCGTTGGAGTTCCCGGTGCTCGCCCGGTTGCGCGAAGACCGCGCGCATCGCGTGCCGGCGCGGGCGCCCAGGCGTGCATGAACGCTTCCAGGCCACTGGAGGGACTTGTCGCGAAGATCGTCGCCGTCCACGAGATGCTCGACTCCCTCGGCGTGCTCCACCAGTTTGGCGGGGCCATCGCGCTGGCCTGGTATCGCCGCCCTCGGGCTACGACCGACATCGATCTCAACGTCACGGTGGCACCGGAGACAGCCGAGCCGGTGCTCGGCGCTCTTGGGCACCTCGGCGTCACGATCTCTGACGCGGATAAAGACCGGATCGCTTGCGACGGACAGGCGCGACTGGACTGGCAGGGCTCGTGGCTCGACGTCTTCTTTGCCACGCTCGACCTCCATCAGGAGATGGCCACCGACATGCGCATCGTCGACTTCGGCGCCCGGCGGATCCCGATTCTTTCTCCGGAGCATCTGATCGTGTGCAAGGTGGTATTCAACCGGCCCAAGGATTGGGTGGACATCGAAGAGATGATCGGCTGGGGCACGAACGTGAATTGGGAGACGGTGATGCGCTGGATCGAGGACCTGCTCGGAGGCGGCTCCCAAGAGCACGGGCGCCTGCTGGCGATGCTGCCCTCGTCGGCAAGCTGAAAGCCCGGTCCGATCGTCGCGCCGCCGCCCACAATGGCTGCCGCAGTAGGGACACCGGGAACTGATCGAGGGTCCTACAGCACCGAGGGGCGCCCGAAACTCGACGGGGTGAGTCACGGAGAGCAGGCGCTCGGCGGCGGTCTTCGCTCTCCGCGACAATGCCCGCATGGCGTCCCCCGACCGCGGACAGCTGAAGGTCTTCATTGGCATGGCCCCCGGCGTGGGCAAGACGTATCGCATGCTGCAGGAGGGGACCGCCGAAGCCGATTCCGGGCGCGATGTGGCGGTTGGGTATCTGGAGCCGCACGGGCGCGCGGAGACGGTGGCGCAGGCGCAGGGCCTGGAGATCGTTCCGCGCCGGACCGTGCTCTATCGCGGCACTCCCCTGCAGGAGATGGATCTGCCGGCGGTGCTCGAGCGCAGGCCCGAGCTGTGCCTGATCGACGAGCTCGCCCACACCAACGCGCCCGGCCTCGAGCACGAGAAGCGCTACGAGGACGTGCGCGACGTGCTTGCGGCGGGGATCGACGTCTTTTCGACCGTCAACGTCCAGCACCTGGAGTCGCTCAACGACCAGGTCGCCCAGCTGACGGGTTCGCGCACGCGCGAGACGATCCCCGACGAGGTGCTCTCGATGGCCGACGAGGTCGTCCTGATCGACCTCACGCCCGAGGCGCTGATCGCGCGGCTGCGCGCCGGCAAGGTCTATCCGGCCGAGCGCGTGCCGGCGGCGCTGAACAACTTCTTCCGGATCGAGAACCTGGCCGCCCTGCGCGAGACCGCGCTGCGCCAGGTGGCGGAGGACGTCGAGGTCAAGCGCCTGGTGCGAGAGCCGCCCCCGCCCGTGCGCCGTCGCGACGAGGAGGGTCTGTCCACCCCCGCGCGCGAGACCGGGCCCCAGGCGATCGCCGAGCGGCTGCTCGCGCTCGCCACGCTGGCGCCCCACTCAGAGCGGGTCGTGCGCCGCGCGTGGCGCTCGGCGCAGCGTCTGGACACCGAGCTCGATGTGCTCGTCGTGCGTCCCCCCGGGCGCGAGCCGAGCGCTGAGGACCGCGAACGCCTGGAGGCGTTACGGCGGCTGACCTCGATGCTCGGCGCGCGCCTGCGCGTGGAGGAGGGCGAAGACGTCGCCGCCGTGGCGATCGCGGCCGCCCGCTCTTTGGGGACGACCTATCTGCTGATGGGTGCGCCCTCGCCGCGCCGGGGGTTGGGCCGCTTCGGTGGGCCGGTCTCCGACCGTTCGCTGCTCAGCCGCCTCTTGCGGGGTCTGCCCGGTGTGGACATCCGCATCATCGCCGACCCTGCCCTGCGCGAGTCCTCGCCAGAGGGGGATGGTGCGGAGGCCAACGAATAAAGGCGGCGATGGGGGAGGGGATAGCGCGGGAGACAGGGGCGGCGATAAGGGAGGCGAAATGAGGACGGCGGGATTGCACAGGAGTAAAGCCCGCCTAAAAGGTGCAGGAGCGCGCGTGGACGCGGCGTAAGCTACGCCGACGGGCCGCAACCCTGTGCCGCCCGAGCTGTTGCAAGGACGACATGACCAGACCACGCCCGGACTCGCCCACCCATGCTCGCGCCCGCTTGAGTCGGGCTCGCGCGACACCGGCGCTCGCACTGCCAGTCCTCTGTCTGCTGCTCGTTCTGCTGCTTGTGCCGTCCGCCAGCTTCGCCGGGGGCTCCAGGCACGGCAACTCCACACACGGCACGTCCGCCCGCGTGTCCGCCCGCGCGCACCGCGCCTCCGGGCCGGCCTACCTGACGGGCATCGGCGATGAGGCCGGCGAGATGTTCGGCAACCCGCTGTGGCAGCAGCTGCACACTCGCATCGCCCGCTACATCGCTCCGTACGACGCGGTCGTGCACCCATATTCGCTGGACAAGGCCAAGTTGTGGATCCACGAAGCCGAAGCCCACCATCAGCAGGTGCTCGTCGCCTTCTACCACTCCGAGTACACGCCCACGCGGCTGCCGAGCGTCGCGGCCTACCAGAAAGACGTCGCCAAGTTCGTCAAGCTCTTTCCCCACGTCCGCCAGTACCAGGCGTGGGACGAGGCCAACCGCGGCAACGAACGGGGCCAGTGGTCGAGCCCCTCGGCGGTCGCCGACGCGAAGTACTACCAGGCGCTGATCCGCGTCTGCCACGGCTGCAACGTGATCGGGCTGGATGTGCTCGACGCGCAGTACATCGGGCCGACGTTGACCTACATCTCGGAATTCAAGCACGAGATCGGGAAACTGAAAACGATCATGCCCACGATCTGGGGGCTGCACAACTACTCCGACGTCAACCGCCTGGAATCGTGGCGCACCCGCGAAATTATCCGCGCATTCGGCCGCGGAGCGGTGTGGCTGACCGAGACCGGCGGGATCGTCAAATTCGGCGGCGGCTTCCCCAACAAGCACGGCGAAGGACTGACACGCGCCGCGAAGGTGCTCAACTACATGTTCGGCGTGGCCGGCTCCAACTCGCAGATCAAGCGCCTGTACATCTACGACTGGACCGGCGGCACGGCCGGCACCCGTTTCGACGCGGGTCTGATGAACGCCCACGACCAGCCCCGGCCCGGATATGTCGTGGTGTGCAAGCGCCTGCACGCCAAGAAGTGCAACGTCAAGACCGTGCGTAACTGAGCGGCGCCTCGGTCGATTGCCCGCGCCGGGCCCTTGCCGGCCGGTCGGGCGGCGCGTTTCGCAGCAGTCGCACCGCCACCAGCGCGATCAGCCCGCACACCGCGGCGATCGGCGCCAGCGCCTTCAGGGGATAGGTGCTGAACGTCGGATGCGCGATCGTGCTCAGGGCGGTGTGGTCGCCGGCTTTGTAGATGCTTTCCAGCCCGGCGTGGTCGATGCCGAGCACGGTTGGGCCCAGCACCGCAAACGCGCACCATCCCGCCAGCACGACCACGCCCCACCCCATCGCGCCGCCGGTCATGCGCAGCCTGGGAGTCGCCCACACGGCCAGCACGACCGCCCCCGCGGCCGGAACGAGGAACGGCCAGATGCCGCCCCAGCCGCGGCCCAGGCCGTATGCGCTGGCGATCGTCGGCTGAAAGAACCCCTCCTTCAGATACCTGCCCCACACGACCGTCTCGGTCTCATACCCCACCAGCGGATGGGTGATTGTGGCGAGCACCGTCATCGCGATCGACGCCGCCGCCAGCGCCACCGCCGGCCCGGGCCAGCGCTTGAATGCCAGCGCGACCGGCAGCGCGATGAACGGCAGCATCGTGTCCAGGAATCGCGGGCCCATGAAGCCGCCCCCGAACGGCAGGTAGTAGCCGGAGTTGTAGCCGAGGTAGCACACGCACACGCCCGCGATCGTCAGCGCCTCCGCGCGCCTGCCCCGCTTGTACATCAGCACCCCGCCCAGCGCCCCCAACGCCAGCACGGGCGAGATCGTGAGCAGCCCACGTGAGTCCAGCAGCAGCGTCGCCAGCACCTTCAGGCTCGGTGGATCGATCCCAAAAAACCCCTGTTTCTGTCTCGGGATGTTCGAGTAGGCCAGGTGGGTCCAGGAGCCGAACGCGTAGTGGTTGTACAGCGCCAGCGGCACGACCCCCACGATCCCGCCGGCCACGTACGCGCCCAACCGGCTCGCCACCCCCCGCGCGTGCAACGCGTCGCGCCGGCTGAGCAGATACCCGGCCAGCACGACCGCCGCGAAGAACGTCGGGTACTCCGAGCTGATCGCATACCCCATCGCCAGACCCGCCAGCCCCAGCAGCATCGGACTCGGCGGGCCCTCCCGCTCGCGGATCATCAGCCAGAACGCCGCGAACGCGAGGAACGTCGTAAAGATGTGGCTGAACAGCAGCGTCGACAGCGGCAGCACGAGCGTTCCAAGGCCCATCGCCACCGCCGCCGCGACGCCATACCCCGGCTCGTATCGCTCGGCCACGCGCCACAACAGCAGCATCAGCAGCGCGCCGGGCAGCACGCTCGTCCACAGCGTGACCAGCCAGATCATCTCGTCGCCCGGATGGTTGGGCGGGGCGATGTGCTCGTCGGTCCACGATTCCGCGCCCACGAGCTTCAGCCCGTCGTAGAACGGCAGCGCGAACAGCGCCATACCCGGCGCCCTGGCCGAGTACCAGTGGCCGTGGTAGTACGCCTTGTCGCCCGTGTTGTCCTGATACTTGTCGATCGTCGTTTCGCCGTTGTTCAGCGCGCGTATGAGGTCGTAGTGCGACGTTTGGTTCCAGGAGAAGCTCTGGATCAACGTCGCGTAGCTGAGGCCCACCAGCACGATCGCGGTGATCGCGAGGCGTTTGGGGGTGATGCGTCTCTGGCTCCTCCGCCCGTGCCCGACGCTCACGTCGGCAGTTGGCGGGGCTGGGTCTGGGGCCGGGGCTGGGGCTGGGGCTGGGGCTGGGTCTGGGTCGGGGGGTGTGGTTGGGGCGGTCGAGGCGTCCATCGGATCAGTCCGTCCCGTGCAACGCGGCCGGCCCCGGGCCGATCTCATAGATCACGATCGAGCCCACCCGCCGGCGCGTTATGCCGAGCCCCGCGATCGGCTTTTCCGCTGCCGCCGCCGGGTCGGGCGGCTCGGGCAGGACCGCTCCGTGTTCGGGTGGCAATCCCTTCGGCAGCACCGTGTGCAGCACGACCGTCTTGATCTTGTAGTACCTCAACTTCTCCACGCTGGCCTTGTCCGGGAACCCGTTCATGCCCCCGCGCAGATCGTCCACGGCGGGCATGTCGAACGTGCTATTGCCCACCGGGATCTTGTAGAACCCGTCGGTCGAGAAGTACTGCCACACGCGGTCGAGCGCCCCGTCGGTGGGCAGGTCGAGCACCGGACCGGGCAGCCCGATCTCGGCCTTCGCCGGCTGGGGCACGACCGGGTGGCCGAGATGCCCGGCGCCTTCGCCCAGCAGTCCGATCATCAGCACGATCCCCACGAGCGTGCCCACGCCCAGTGCGGCGCCGACGCCGGCGGTGCGGGGTTGGATGGCGGTGCGTGGTTGAGCGGCGGTGCGGGGCTCGCCGTCGCTACCGCCACTGGAGGCTGAGGCGGCTCGGTGGCTCGATGTGCGGGCTGCGTTGCGTCGCTCATACCACGCCTGCGCGCGCTGCGTGAGCCACGCCACGCCCGCTCCGGCCAGCAGCGCGTAGAACAACGTCGCGAGCGTGAATATGCGCCCCGGCACGCGCACGCCGTCCCATCCGGGCGCGTAGTCGTACAGCAGCCGGTACGGATATCCGGCCCCCGTCAATCCCATGCCCATCGCCAGCACCGAGCACACGACGATCCCGGCCAGCAGGCCGATGCGCATGCGCCCGGTCATCACCGGCGTCGCCAGTCCCACGAGCGCCAGCACCAGGATCAGCCCGCCGGGCCAGAACACGTCCTCGTTCTTGGAATGCACTTTCGCGCGGGCGCCCGAGGTGATCCCGCCCCACACGCGGTTCTCAGACGACGCCGACAGCAGCGCCGCCGGGCCCGAGGAGTAGTTCTCGACTTCTCGCAGCGTCCTCTTGGCCGTCGGGTACTCTTCGGCGACCTTCAGGTACGGGCGCGCCTGATACACGGTCACCGCGCCCATCACGGCCATGCCGATGAGCGTCACCGCCACGAGCCGCCGGGGGATCAGCGGGCCGCGGCCGCCCGCGCCGGCACTCGCGCCGGCGCCCTTTCCGCCGCCCGCGCCAGCGCTCTCTCCAGCCTCCCATTCCGGCCCCGGACGCAGGCGCCCGCGCCACCACTCCCACAGCATGATCGCCGCCAGCACCACCAGCAGGTACGCGAACTGCAGCCCGAGCGTGAATCCCAGGCTGATCTGCCACGCCCCCACCAGCCAGCCCGCGAGCACCAGTCCGCGCGAGGAACGGCGGTACCCCCGCAACAGTAGGAACAGCGCCAGCGCGATGCCGCCGCTGGAGATCACGTGCAGGTGGCCGGCCTCGGTCACGCGGTAGGGGGCGTACGCAAACGCCACGCCCGCCGCCCCCGCGCCCAGCCGACCCAGCCCCAGCTCGCGCGCGAGCAGGTAGGCGCCGACGAAGCACAGCGACCACGCCCACAGGAACAGCAGGTTGTAACGGACGAGCGCCGCCACCGTGCCCGAGCCAAACCACGCCGCCGGCCCGTACCCGAGCAGCGAGTCAGAGAACGCGAGACTCAGCGGGTGGGGATAGAACGCGTTGGAGTTGAACAGATTCCCCGGGTCGCTCAGCATCGCGTGCCCCACCCACGCGACCTCCCACGCCGTCCTCACCGGGTCGCCCAGGTCGGGCGATATCCGACTCGACATGTGCAGCACGAGCGGCCAGCTCGTCAACACCGCCAGCGCGACGGCCGCCGCGATCGCCCACACGAGCTCGCGGCCCGAGATCGCGGGGGATGGCGCCCAACGCCGGGGGCGGCTGTGGTCGGTGGCAGCGGTTGACGTCGGCCGGTGCTGGAGCGGAAGCGCGGTCGCCATGCAGGTCAGGCAGCATATGCCAGGCCGCTGTGTCGGAGTGGCAGGTCGCCGGTCCGCGCTTCAGACATTGCGGCTATAGGAACTTGCGCCACACTGTGGGGATGACGATGTCTGCGATCGAGCCGGGCCGGGGGGCTGTCCAGGGGGCGGGCCGGGTATGAACGTGCTCGTGATCGGAGCCGGCGGGGTCGGCGCGGCGTTTGCCGCGATCGCCCAGCGGCGCCCCGCCTTCGAGCGAGTCGTGCTGGCCGACGTCTCACCGGCCCGCGCGCGCGAGGCAGTCGCCCGGCTGGGCGAAGCCGACCGCTTCGCGGCCGAGCGCGTGGACGCCTCCGACCGCGAGGACGTGGAGGCGCTGATCGGGCGCGCGCGCCCCGACGCGATGCTCAACGCCTGCGACCCGCGCTTGAACGAGCCGATCTTCGACGCCTGCTTTCACGCCCGCGTCACCTACCTGGACATGGCCATGACTCTGTCTCAACCGCACCCCCAGCGCCCGTACGAGCTGCCCGGGACGATGCTCGGCGATCTGCAGCTCGCTCGCCACGAGGCGTGGGCGGACGCGGGCGTGCTGGCGCTCGTGGGCATGGGGGTCGAGCCCGGCCTCTCAGACGTGTTCGCCGCCTACGCCGCACAGGAGCTGTTCTCGCAGGTGCACGAGGTCGGCGTGCGCGACGGCGCCGACCTGGTCGTCGAGGGCTATGACTTCGCGCCCACCTTCTCGATCTGGACCACGATCGAGGAGTGCCTGAACCCGCCGCTCATCTGGGAGCGCGACCGGGGCTTCTACACCACCGCCCCGTTCTCCGAGCCCGAGACGTTCGTGTTCCCCGAGGGCATCGGCCCGGTGGAGTGCGTCAACGTCGAGCACGAGGAGGTGGTGCTGATCCCGCGCTTCGTCGCCTGCGAGCGAGTTACGTTCAAGTACGGGCTCGGCCAGGAGTTCATCGACGTCTTGAGCACGCTGCACAAACTTGGCCTGGATTCGACCGAGCCGGTCGAGGTGCGCGGGCAGCGCGTGGCTCCGCGCGATGTGGTTGCCGCCGCCCTGCCCGACCCCGCGACGCTCGGCGAACGCATGACCGGGCGCACGTGCGCGGGCACCTGGGTCACCGGGATCGGGCGCGACGGGGCCGAGCGCTCGACCTACCTGTACCACGTGGTCGACAACGAGACCACCATGCGCGAGTACGGCTCCCAGGCCGTCGTCTGGCAGACGGCCGTCAACCCCGTCGTCGCGCTGGAGCTGCTCGACGAGGGCGCCTGGCGGGGCGCCGGCGTGCTCGGGCCGGAGGCCTTTCCGCCGCTGCCGTTTCTACAGCGGCTGGCCGAACTGGGCTCGCCGCACGGGGTGATAGAGGTGGAGGGGTAGGGGCGAGGCTCAGTCGCGTGCCGACGGCCACCTGAGTTGCTGGCTCAGCTCACCCGGCTCGGGTCTCAGACACTCCACTCGCGCGCGGGTCTCAGAACTCCACCCGCGCGGGCGTCGGTCCCGTCGGCGGGGGCTGCTCGAGCAGGCCGGGAGGCGCTGTTTCGGTTTTGCGGGAGAAGAACTCTTTGAAGTACGGGCGCGAGATCAGCATGATGATCGCGCCGAGGATCATGCCGCCGATGCCCATCCACAGCGGCAGCGTGATGCCGAGGATCGGCTTGGATGAGACGTTTTCGGCATGGCTGTAGTAGAAGGCCGCCTTGATCCCGATCCCGAACAACATCAGCCCGCCGAGCAGCGGGCCGAGGCCGAGCATCAGGAAGTTGCGCACGCTTTCCATCAGGTCGTGGCGGTAATACCAGCCGCAGGCCACGCCGGTGAAGCCGTAGTAGAAGCAGATCGGAAACCCGATCGCGGTGAGCGAGTCTTCGAGCACGCTTTCGGAGAGCAGCAGCAGGACGACGGTGATCGCGACCGAGAGCAGGCCGAACCCGAGCGTCGAGACGGTCGGAGTGAGGTAACGCTTGTGGACGCGGGCGAGCAGGGCGGTGACGGCTTTCCAGTGCGCCATCGACAGCGTCGTGCGGGCAGTGGGCAGGATCGTCGTCTGCGTCGAGGCCGAGGCGGAGGTGAGCACGGCGATGATCAGCAGCTTGTCGAGACCGCTCCCCAGCACGCCGCCGCCGAGCGCGTTGAGGATGTCCGCCTGGTTTTCTTTGGTTGTCAGAAAGCCCGTACCGTGGAAAGACTGGGCGGCGGCGGTGACGACGACGTAAATCAGCACGAGCAGAACGGTCGAGACGACCGCGGCCTTGCCGGGCCCCTCCGCTGGGTCCTCGGACTCCTCGTTGACCGTCACGCCGGAGTCCCAGCCCCAGTAGATGAACACCGCGAGCAGCAGCGCGACGACGAGGTCGCCGAAGTTCATCGCGAACGGATTGATCCAGGAGAGCGAGGGCTTGATCGCGCCGGCCGGGGGATGGCTGCCGTAGACCTTGACAAACGCCACGACCGCGAACAGCCCGAGGATGAAGACCTCGGCGCTGAGCAGGAACTGCTGGATGCGCGCGGAGAGCTCGATGCCGCGATAACAGATCCACGTCATCAGCGCGATCCACACGACTGCCCCGACAATGATCGCCGCTTTGGAGTTGCCGAGTTCGCTGAAGCCGAAGAGCTTGAACGTGTACACGGCCGCGATGTCCGCCAGCGAGGCCATCACGATCACGTCGGACAGGAATATCGCCCAGCCGTTCATCCAGCCGGTCATCGGGCCGAACGCGCGCGTGACCCATGCGAACGTGGTGCCCGCGTCGGGGTCGGCGCGGTTGAAGTATTTGTAGGCCGCCGCGACGAGCAGCATCGGGATGAACGCCACGAGCATCACCGCCGGTGCGTGCACACCGACGCCTTTGACCGCGACGATGAACCCCAGCGTCGCCGCCAGCGAATAGGCGGGCGCCGTGGAGGCGACGCCGATGACGATGTTCGACAGATAGCCGATCGCGCCTTTCTTCAGGCCCTTGTCCATCACCCCGGACTGTTCGGGCGCTCCCGATGCGGCTTCGCTGGCAGTGGCCATCCCTGCTCCTTGTCTTCGCTGCAGCGGTTTCGCCGCAGTTGTTCGCCTAGTGTCAGAAGTTACGTCCTGCCTGGGGCAATGCCAAGGGGCGCGATCCCCAAAACGTATGGCTCTTGTTATACATCTAGTACAACGTAGGAGGGGAGTATTGAACTGACCGCGTCTTGAGCTGGACATTGCGGCGGAGTACGGTTGTCCTGAGTGTCCAGTGCAACCAGACTGATACGCGAGGGAGACTGCGATGGCGATCACACAGGCGAGCACACATTCTGAGGCGTCGGCGCGCTCGGGGTCTGACGTGCCGGCGCGCTCGGAGGGGGAGGGGCACCCTCCAACGGCGCTGCAGCAGCTGGCCAAGCGCCACCTGTGGATGCACTTCACGCGCATGGGCGCCTATGAGGAAGGCGGCGAAGTGCCGGTGATCGTGCGCGGGGAGGGGTGTTACGTGTACGACGAGCACGGCCGCCGCTACCTGGATGGGCTCTCGGCGCTGTACTGCGTGAACGTCGGCCACGGGCGCGCGGAGATCGGGGAGGCGGGCGCGCGCCAGGCCGCGGAGCTCGGGTTCTACACCAACTGGAGCTACGCCCATCCGCGCTCGATCGAGCTGGCCGCGCGCATCGCGGCGCTCGCGCCCGGCGATCTGAACCGCGTGTTCTTCACCTCCGGGGGCTCGGAGGCGGTCGAGTCGGCGTGGAAGCTCGCCAAGGCCTACCACGCCGCCCGCGGCGAGCCTCGCCGCCACAAGATCGTCTCCCGCTACCTGGCCTACCACGGCACCTCGATGGGCGCGCTCACCGCCACCGGCCTGCCACCGCTGCGCGAGCCGTTTGAGCCGCTCACCCCCGGCGGGCGCCACGTGCCCAACACCAACTCCTACCGCTGGAGCGAGGATCGCGATCCGCTGTGGGCGGCCGACGCGATCGAGGAGGCGATCCTGTTCGAGGGCCCCGGCACGGTCGCCGCGGTGATCCTCGAGCCCGTCCAGAACGGAGGCGGCTGCTTCGTGCCTCAGGACGGCTACTTCGAGCGCGTGCGCGAGATCTGCGACCGCCACGGCGTGCTGCTGATCTCCGACGAGGTGATCTGCGCGTGGGGGCGCATCGGGCACATGTTCGGTTGCGAGCGGTTCGGCTATCTGCCGGACATGATCACGACTGCCAAGGGCATCACCTCCGCCTACGCGCCGCTCGGCGCGGTGATCGCCTCCGACCGCATCGCCGAGCCGTTCCTGCACGACCGGGCGATCTTCAACCACGGGTTCACGTTCGGCGGGCACCCGGTCGCGTGCGCCACGGCGCTGGCCAACATCGACGTGCTCGAGCGCGAGGATCTGTGCGAGCACGTGCGCGCGAACGAGGGCGCTTTCCGCGACATGCTCGAGTCGTTGCGCGAGTTGCCGATCGTCGGCGACGTGCGCGGCGCGGGCTACTTTCACGCGATCGAGCTGGTCAAGGACAAGACCACCAAGGAGACGTTCAACCACGAGGAGGCTGAGCAGTTGCTGCGGGGCTTCCTCTCTGGCGAGCTGTACCGCCGCGGGCTGATCTGCCGCACCGATGACCGCGGCGACCCGATCGTCCAGCTCTCCCCGCCGCTGATCGCCGGTCCCGAGCAGTTCGCCGAGATCGAGGCGATCCTGCGCCCGGTGCTGAGCGAGGCCTCGGAATGGATGGCGCGATGGAGCTCACGGTGAGGAGCGAGTTGCGATGAGGTCCGGGATGCTCACGGGACGGGGTTGGGTTGCGATGAGGCGCGGGACGGCTACCACGGGGACGGGATCGCAATGGAGCTCACGGTCGAAGGCCTGACCGGCGAGCTGGGCCTGGAGCTCGCAAGCGGGCAGGACTCGCCGCGCGCGGGCGAGCACGTGCGCTGGGTGCACATCACCGAGCTGCCCGATCCGACGCCATGGCTGAAGGGCGGTGAGCTGCTGCTGAGCACGGGAATCCAGCTCGAGAACGCGAAGATCCAGCGCGAACTGATCGAGCGGCTGGTGGAGCACGACATCGTCGGGCTTGGGTTCGGCACCGGGTTCGCGCACAAGCACCTGCCCGCGGCGCTCGTGAAGGCCGCGCGGGCACACGAGTTTCCCCTGTTCGAGGTGCCCTACGAGCTGCCGTTCATAGCGATCACCGAGCGCGTGTTCGCCCAGCTCGTGGACGAGCGCTACGAAATGCTGCAGCGCTCGATGGCCGGGGACGTGCTCGCCGAAGCGCTGACCGGCAATCTGTATCCCGAAGAGCTTGCGGCCAAGCTGCGTCCGTTTGGAATCGGCGAGCAGGCGGCGGTGCTGGCGTTCGCGGTGTCCGATCCGACGGCCGGCGCGCAGGCGCTCGAACGGGCGCTCGCGCGTGAGCGGGCTCTGGGACTGGTGGCGATCCGCGCGGGCCTGGTGTGTGCGGTCGTGGCGGTCGAGGGCGTCGAGCCAGATCCGGTCGAGCTCGCCGGGCGCGTGCACGCCGAGCTTGCGACGCGTCTGGGCGGGGAGGTGCGCGCGGCGGCCAGCCGCCCGGCGGCCACCCACTCGCTGCGACTGAGCTTTCACGAGGCGCGCTGTGCGCTGGAGGCCGTGCGACTGCAGAACGGCGATGGCGGCGCCGGGTCCGGCGAGGGGGGCGCCGCGGGGAAGGCCGTTGCCTCCTACCGCGACCTCGGCGCGTTCCAGCTGCTGCTCTCGCTGCAGGACGACGACGCGCTGATGTCCTACTGCCGCAGCGTGCTCAGCCCGGTCGAGCAGGGCGAGGGCGGGTACGGCGATGAGCTGCTGCGCTCGCTGGACGTGTTCATCGAGAACAACGGCCACTGGGAGCGGGCCGCCTCGGCGCTGTACTGCCACCGCCACACCCTGCGCTACCGCATCCGCCGGGTCGAACAGCTGACCGGCCGCGACTTCTCGCGCGCTCGCGACCGCATCGAGTTCTGGTTGGCGTTGCGCGGACGGGAGCTCGCGCGATGAAGATCGGAGTGCCGAGCGAGGTCAAGGTCGACGAGTATCGCGTCGCGATCACGCCCGCGGGGGTGCGCGAGCTGTGCTCGCGCGGGCATGAGGTGCTGATCCAGGCCGGCGCGGGCGAGGGCAGCGCGATGGCCGACGACGCGTTTGCCGCGCAGGGGGCGCGGATCGTACCCGACGCGGCCGCGGTGTTCGAGGCGGCGGAGCTCGTGCTGAAGGTCAAGGAGCCTCAGCCGGGCGAGGTCGAGATGTTGCGTGATGGGCAGACGCTGTTCACCTACCTGCACCTCGCGGCCGAGCCTCGGCTCGCGCGGGGATTGCAGGAGTCGGGCGCGACGTGCATCGCGTATGAGACCGTCGAGGACGCCGCCGGGAGGCTGCCGCTGCTGGCGCCGATGAGCGAGGTGGCGGGCAAGATCGCCACCCAGGCGGGCGCGTTCATGCTGGAGAAGCCGCTCGGGGGGCGGGGCATCCTGCTGGGCGGCGTGCCGGGTGTGGCGGCGGCGACCGTGCTCGTGATCGGCGGGGGCGTGGTGGGTATGAACGCCGCGTTCATCGCGATCGGCATGCAGGCCGACGTGTTCGTGTTCGACCGCTCGATCGACCGGCTGCGCGAGCTGGAAGTCGCGTTCGCTGGGCGCGCCTCGACTGTGTACTCCTCGACGCTGGCGATCGAGGAGATGCTGCCGGCCGCGGATTTGGTGATCGGGGCGGTGCTCGTGCACGGTGGGCGAGCGCCGCATGTCATCTCGCGCGAGCAGCTCTCCTCGATGCGCCCGGGCGCGGTGCTCGTCGACGTGTCGATCGATCAGGGCGGGTGCTTTGAGACCTCGCGGCCGACGACGCACTCGGCGCCCACGTTCGAGGTCGACGGCGTCACGCACTACTGCGTCACGAACATGCCCGGCGCGGTGCCGATCACCTCGACGTACGCGCTCACCAACGCGACGCTGCCCTATGTGCTGGCGCTGGCCGAGCACGGGGTCGAGGAGGCGATGGCGCGCGATCCGGGGCTGGCGCTTGGCTGCAACGTGCGGGGGGGCGAGATCGTGCATCCGGCTGTGATCGAGGCGCTGGAGGCGGTCCCGCCGAACGACGGCGCGGGAGATGGCGTGGCGGGCGCGGGAGGTGGCGTGGCGGCCGATACGCGCGTTGTAAGGAGAATGTAAAGGAGAGGGTGTGAGGATGCACTTTGTGAGTTTTGATAACTATAGTAGCGACCATATCGGGATTTGCCAATACCATAGTTACCAAAAACTAAAAACAGACACACACAACCCCTGCCTTTACAAACTCTTTACACGCGGCGGGAGGTTTACATGCGGCGGGAGGTATGAGGAGAGATGACGACGAGGACCCACACGACCGCAGGACTGACGCGACCGACATGATCCCCACACTCGAAACCTTCATCGACGGCGAGCCGGTCCCCTCCGAGGGGAGCGATACCGAACCGATCTTCAACCCAGCCACGGGTGAGGAGCTGGCGCGGGCGCCGCGCTGCACTGCCGGCGACGTCGACCGCGCGGTGGGGGCCGCGCGCGGGGCGTTCGCAAAGTGGTCGACCACGACCCCCGCCCAGCGGGCGCAGGCGCTGCTGGACATGGCCGACCTGATCGACGCCCACGCACCCGAGTTGGCGCGCCTGGAGGCGCTCAACGCCGGCAAGCCGCTCGCGGCCGTCACCGCGGACGAGATGCCCGTGATGGCCGACAACCTGCGCTTCTTCGCGGGCGCCGCCCGTTGCATGGAGGGTCGCGCCGCCGGGGAGTACATGGAGGGCTACACCTCCTACACCCGTCGCGAGCCGGTCGGGGTGGTCGGCCAGATCACCCCCTGGAACTATCCGCTGATGATGGCGATCTGGAAAATCGGCCCCGCGCTGGCGGCGGGCAACACGGTCGTGCTCAAGCCGGCCGAGACCACCCCGCTGACGACGCTGCGCTTCGCCCAGCTGATCGCGCAGGCCGGCATCCTGCCCGCGGGCGTGCTGAACGTGATCACCGGTCCGGGCGAGCCGACCGGGCAGGCGCTGATCGAGCACCCCGATGTGGACATGCTCGGCCTGACTGGCTCCGTGGACACCGGCAAGCACCTCGCTCGCACCGCCGCGAACACGCTCAAGCGAGTGCACCTGGAGCTGGGCGGCAAGGCGCCCGTGGTCGTGTTCGACGACGTCGACCTCGACGGCGCGCTGCAGACGATCGCGGGCGCCGGCTACTACAACGCCGGGCAGGACTGCACCGCCGCCACGCGCGTGCTGGCCGTCGACGGGGTCTACGACGAGGTCGTCTGCGGCTTGGCCGGCCAGGCGCGGGGTCTGACCATCGGCGACACGCTCTCTGCGGACACCACGCTCGGGCCGGTCAACTCGGCCCGCCAGCGCGAGCGGGTCGCCGGCTTTCTCGGGCGCAGACCCGATCATGCGGAGATCGTGACCGGTGGCAGCGCTTGCGATCGGCCGGGCTACTACGTCGAGCCGACCGTCATCGCGGGCCTCGAGCAGGAGGACGAGATGATCCAGCGCGAGATCTTCGGCCCGGTCATCACCGTACAGCGCTTCGCCGAGGAGGATCAGGCGATCGCCTGGGCCAACGCGACCCGCTACGGCCTGGCCTCCTCGGTGTGGACGCGCGATATCGGGCGCGCCCTGCGCGTCTCCCGCGCGCTGCGGTTCGGGTGCGTGTGGATCAACGACCACATCCCACTCGTCTCAGAGATGCCGCACGGGGGGTTCAAGGAGTCCGGGTACGGCAAGGACCTGTCCGTCTACTCGCTCGAGGACTACACGGTGATCAAGCACGTCATGGCCAGCCTCGAATAGGCCGACTCGGCGCCTTGCCCGTCACCGGCCTGGCAAGCACCTGGTAGACGGACACGAACTGCGTCTTGAAGATGTTGCGCGCCGAGCGCAGGTACAGGCGCCACACGCGCAGCCGCTCGGGACCGGCCAGCTGCTCGGCGCGCGGAAGGTTCTCGTCCAGGCGCTTGATCCACTCGGTCAGGGTGTCGTAGTAGTCCTGCCCAAAGCCTTCCACATGCTCGGTCACAAAGCCGGCGCGCTCCAGCGCCAGCTGCACGCGCGAGAGGTGCAGGGGGTCGCCGTCGGGGAACACGTAGCGCTGGGTGAAGTCGCCGTGATAGCCCACCTCCTGCGGCAGGTGCGCGATCCCGTGGTTGAGCAGCCGCCCGTCGGGGGCCAGCAGGCTCGCCAGCTGCCGCGCGTACACATCGATCTGGCTCTCGCCCACGTGCTCCACCATGCCGATGCTCGCGATCGCGTCGTAGCGCTCGCCGCGCAGGTCTCGGTAGTCGGCGACCCTGACCTCGACTCTGTCGCTCAACCCCGCCTCGGCGATGCGCCGGCGCGCCAGTTCGGCCTGCGGCGGCGACAGCGTGATGCCGACGGCCCTCACGCCGTAGTTCCTGGCGGCGTGGATCACGAACGCGCCCCACCCGCAGCCCACGTCCAGCACGCGCTCGTCCTCCCGCAGCGCAAGCTTCTGGCACACCAAATCGAGCTTCGCGCGCTGTGCGTCCTGGAGCGTCGTGGCTCCGCGCGAGAAGATCGCGCAGCTGTAGGTCATCGACTCATCGAGGAACAGTTCGAAGAACTCGTTCGACACGTCGTAGTGGTGGCGCACCGCCTTGGCGTCGCGGTCCCTGCTGTGGCTGCGCCCGCGCAGTCGCAGCTCGCCCCTCGGTGCTCGCGGCGGCAGCATCAGACCGCACGCCCGCAGCCCCGCGAGCATGAGTCGCGCGCGGGTCGCGGTGTCGAGCTCAGGCTCCTCGAAGGTGTCGATCATGTCGATCACCATGTCGAGATCGTCGACATCCAGCTCACCCGCCACGTACGCCCGGCCGAGTCCCAGCTCCCCGGGTGCGCGCAGCAGGTGCGCCACGGCCGCCGGCGAGCGCACCGTGAACGTCGGGCCGGCGCCGTCTCCGTTGCTGGTGGCCGTCTCCGGCAGTTCCGAGCCGTCCCAGAACCTGATCGTGAACTGGCGCGCCGGCAGCGCCCGCTCCAGCTCGTGACGCAACGCGCCGGGGTTGGCCAACAGTGCTCGTGTCATCTGAACAGCCCCCTTACGCTTGCGCTCAGCGGTGCAGTCATGTGCCAATGTCTTCCGTCATGCGCTCCGTGTGCTGTAGTGCGCGCTCCGTGTGCCGTCGTGTGCGCCCGTAGTGCGTGCCCGCACCTCATCAGGGTAGCCGCATCGCCATCCGCATCGCAATCACATGGCGGCTGTGCGGTCCGCCCCGGACACTGGTACCTTGCATGACAGCACGATGAACGACCAACACCCTCCCGGCGGCGATGAGGGAAACCGGCCCGGGCCAGATGACGTCCAACCCGTCTCCAACGAGACGCTCAACCGTGTGCTCACGGGACTGATCACGGTCGGACCGATCGCTGCGCTGTTTTTCGTCGGCTGGCAGCTATGGGACGGGCTGCTGCACCCCTCGGACCTGGCGGTGTTCGCGATCATGTACGTCCTCACCGGCCTGGGCATCACGGTCGGCTTTCACCGCCTGTTCACCCATCGCTCGTTCAAGACCTCCGCGCCGGTGCGCGGCATGTTGGCGATCCTCGGGTCGGCCGCGATCGAGGGGCCCGTCATCTCCTGGGTCGCCGACCATCGCAAGCACCACGCCTTCTCCGACCGCGAGGGCGACCCCCACAGCCCCCACGTCGACCACGGCGTCGGCCTGAGGGGGGCCCTGCGTGGCTTGGCCCATGCGCATGTCGGCTGGCTGTTCATCCACACCGCGCGCGGCCATCGCGAGCGTTACGCCCCCGATCTGATCGCAGACCCGGTCGTCTCGTTCGTCGATCGCACGTTCTTCGTGTGGGCGATCGGCGGGCTGGCCGCCGCTTTCGGCCTCGGCTACCTGATCGGCGGCACGCTGACCGCCGCCCTCACCGGGCTGTTGTGGGGCGGGGCGGTGCGCATGCTCGTCCTGCACCACATGACCTACTCGATCAACTCGCTCTGCCACTTCTTCGGTAGCCGCGACTACGTCACCGGCGACCACTCGCGCAATCTGCTGTGGCTGTCGCTGCCGACCCTCGGCGAGGCGTGGCACAACAACCACCATGCGTTCCCCACCTCCGCTCACCACGGCCTGTCCTGGCGCCAACCCGACATCTCCTCGCTCGTGATCCGCACGATGGCTCGCCTCGGTCTGTGTTGGGACGTGGTCACGGTCTCCGAGGAGCGCCGCGCGGCCAAGCGCCCGGTCGTGGCCGACGCCGCGTAGCCCGTAGGATGACGGCCTGCTGGCCGATCGGGACATCCTGTTCGTGACCGCTCCCAACCCGGGGCCGTTCACGTTGTCGGGTACGAACACCTGGATCGTGGGCCGGGATCCGGCGTGGGTCATCGATCCGGGGCCGGCGATCGACGGTCACCTGCAGGCGCTGTACGAGACGATCGACACGCGCGGCGGTCTTGGCGGTGTGGTGCTCACGCACGACCATGCCGACCACTCCGAAGCGGCGCCCGCGCTGCGCGAGCGCTACCCGGCCGCCCCGCTTGCGGGCGCCCGCGGCGAGGTCGACCTTGTGCTGTCCGACGGTGAGCGCGCCGGGCCGTTCGTGGCCGTTGCGGCTCCCGGACACTCTTCGGACAGCTATGCGCTGATCGCGTACGGCGCCTGCTTCAGCGGCGATGCAGTGCTCGGCTCCGGCAGCGTCTTCATCGCCCCGCACCCGGGCGCCATGGCCGGGTACATGCGTGGGCTGGAGCGGCTTGCCACGTGCGCGCGGGGTGGGGAGTTCGACGTGATCTGCCCCGGGCACGGCCCGCTCGTGCAGGACGCTCGCGCCAAGCTCGGCGAATACTTAGACCATCGCCGCGCCCGCGAGCGGGCGGTGATCGAGGCGCTCGCTCAGGGCCTGCGCAGCGAACGGGAGCTGCTCGATGCGGTCTGGTCGGACGTCCCCGAGCAGCTGCGCCCTGCCGCCGCCGTCACGCTGGCCGCGCACCTGGACAAGCTGGCCGACGACGGCCTTTTGCCCGAGGGCGTGGCTCGCCCCGCGTTTGAGGGGGTCGCGTGGTGAGTCCGCACGACCGGCACGGGCAAGGGGGTCGCGTGGTGAGTTTGCTCATGACCGGCGGAGGCGAGGAGGTCCGCCGATGAGCCCGCCCGAGCCCGAGGCGGGAACGAGCTCTGGACAGGCGCCCGCCGAGGTCGAGCGCTCGCCCGTGGGCGTGGCCTCCTCGAGCTCCCCGTTTCCACCGATCGCCGACTACGGCTTCCTGTCGGACTGCCACACCGGCGCGCTCCTGGCCTCCGACGGGTCGATCGAGTGGATGTGCCTGCCCCACTTCGACTCCCCCTCGGCCTTCGGCGCGCTGCTCGACCGCGGGGCGGGCACGTTCCGGCTCGGGCCCTACGGCGTGTATGTCCCGATCGGCCGCCGCTACATGCCCGGCACGAACCTGATCGAGACGACCTGGATGACACCCCAGGGATGGCTGCGGGTGATCGAGGGGCTGACGATCGGCGAATGGCACGACAACAAGCACGGCTCCAGCCACACCCGCGCGCCGACCGACTTCGACGCCGACCACCTGCTCGTGCGCTGGGTCGAATGCGTGCAGGGCCAGGTCCAGCTCGAGGTCCTGTGCGAGCCGATGCTCGACTACGGCGTGACCCCCGCGCACTGGTCGGCTGTCGACACCGGCGAGGACGGGGGATATGCGCTGGACGCCGGCGCCGGCGTGAGTCACCTGTGGTACCGAGGCAAGGACGAGCCCGCGGTCAAACCCACGAACGAGCCCGAGGATGCCCGACAGGCCGCCGGATTCAGGCTCTACAGCGACATGCGCATGGGCATCGAGGGCAACCGCGCGCACGCGCGCCACACGATGCGCGAAGGCGAGCAGCGCTTCTGCGCGCTCTCCTGGACGGAGGGGCTCGGGGGCCCGCGCACCGCGGACGAAGCCAGGGAGGCGCTCGACCGCACGAGCCATTTCTGGCGCAGCTGGCTGGCGGACGGCACCTACCCCGACCATCCCTGGCGTCAACACCTGCAGCGCTCGGCGCTCGCGCTGAAGGGTCTCACCTTCATGCCCACCGGCGCGCTCGTGGCGGCGCCCACCACCTCGCTGCCCGAGACGCCCGGCGGCTCGCGCAATTGGGACTACCGCTACTGCTGGATGCGGGACGCCTCCTTCACCTTGTGGGGACTGCATGCGCTCGGCCTGGACTGGGAGGCGGATGATTTCATCCAATATGTCGCCGATCTGCAGCGCAACGAGGACGGCTCGCTGCAGATCATGTACGGGATCGACGGAGCCAAGGATCTGTCGGAGTCCACGCTCGATCACCTCAAGGGCTACGACGGCGCTCGACCGGTGCGGATCGGCAACGGCGCCTACGCCCAGCGCCAAAACGACGTGTACGGGGCGGTGCTCGACTCGGTCTACCTGCACGCCAAGCAGCGCGACCACATCCCCGAGCGGTTGTGGCCGGTGCTGATCGACCAGGTCCACTGCGCGGCACGTGTGTGGCGCGAACCCGACCAGGGGATCTGGGAGGCGCGCGGCGAGCCCCGCCACTACGTCAGCTCCAAGCTGATGTGCTGGGTCGCGATCGATCGCGGCGCGCGCCTGGCCGAACGGCGGGGAGAGACAGAACACGCCGAACGCTGGCAGGCGCTTGCGGGTGAGATCCGCGATGAGATCCTGGACCGGGGGGTCGACAAGCGGGGAGTGTTCCGCCAGCACTACGACACCGACGCTCTGGACGCCTCCACGTTGCTCGTGGGGCTCGTGCGCTTCCTGCCGCCTGAGGACGAACGCGTGTGCGCGACCGTCAGCGCGATCCGCGAGGAGTTGACCGAGAACGGCCTGGTCCTGCGCTATCGCACTGATGAGACCGACGACGGGCAGAGCGGCGAGGAGGGAACCTTCTTGATCTGCTCCTTCTGGATGGTCTCCGCCCTGTCTGAGATCGGCGAGCATCGCGAGGCCGAGCGTCTTTGCGAGCGGCTGCTTGGCTACGCCTCTCCTTTAGGGCTCTACGCGGAGGAGCTCGAGGCCGCCTCCGGGCGTCACCTCGGCAACTACCCGCAGGCGTTCACCCACCTGGCTTTGATCAACGCGGTCACCCACGTGGTATCGGCTCAGCAAGGTCAGTAGCCGGGCTCCCGGCAACAGCGCGGCGGGATGTGAGCGCGAGCACGGCCGGCAAAACGCCGGCCATCTCGCATCTCCCACCCGCCGTAGCGTTGGTTGAGTTCAGTAGCCGGGCTCTCCGGGCAACAGTACCCGCGCCGCGTCGCCCTCGACCACCACGCGCGGCAGCACCGGTTCGACCGTTTGCTCGCGGGCGCGGGCATAGGCGAGCAGCTCGTCAGCCGTCGCGTGCGCGGCCAGCTGTTGCAGGTGCTTGATCGTGGGGAACACGAGCGCGATCTCGCCCGTGCGGTGGGACTCCAGCGCGGCCGTCGGCGCGAACCAGCCGAGGTCGACGCACTCATCTCCGTCGACTCGGGGCTCCTGGACGTCGGGCGCGGGCGCGAGATAGAAGTGGGTGTCGAACCGGGTTTTCACCTCTGCTGGGGTGATCCAGCGCGAGAACTTCACGAGCGCCTCCGGGTCCTCCAGCGCGATGCTCGCCTCCTCGTGCAGCTCGCGCAACGCGGCGGCTCGGTAGGCCTTCTCGCCATCGCCCTCCTCGCGATCCACCGCTCCGCCGGGGAACACCCACACGCCGCCCATGAACCTCGCTTGAGGGTTGCGCTTGACGAGCAGCACCTCCAGTGCGTCCGCGCCGCCCCGGAGCAGGATGACCGTGGCCGCCGGGCGCGGCTGGGTGGGACCCTCCATCGCGGCGAACCCTACTCACCACCGTGGTCGCCGGTAATCTTCCACGGCATGAGTGCGACCACGACCCTGCAACGCTGGATCTGCGAGTCCTGCGGCTACATCTACGATCCCGACGAGGGCGATCCCGACGGCGGCATTCCCGCGGGCACCGCGTTCGAGGACATCCCCGACACGTGGTTCTGCCCGGTTTGCGGCGCGCGCAAGCGCGACTTCGTCGCCTACGAGGACTGACGCCGGTATCTCCGCGCCGCGTAAGTCGCACGGTTGGGGCGATGGGCGCGGGCACACTTGCTTGTACGGGACGAGCGCGAGCTGTGAGCGGCGGACCGACAGCTGACTGGGACGCGCTGCTGGCGCTCGACCGCGAGCGCGTGTGGCATCCCTACGGCCCGCTGCCCGTGGCCCCGCCGGACGCGGCGCCCGCCGCGCTGCCCGTCGTCTGCGCCGAGGGGGTGCGCCTGCGCCTGGCCGACGGGCGCGAGCTGATCGACGGGATGTCCTCGTGGTGGTGCGCGATCCACGGCTACCGCCACCCGGTCCTCGACGCGGCTGTGCGCGAGCAGCTGTCCTCGATGGCGCACGTGATGTTCGGCGGGCTGACCCACGAGCCGGCGATCCGGCTGGCGCAGAGGCTCGTCGAGTTGGCTCCCGCGGGTCCCGGCGGGGGCGGAGGTGGGGGCGTGGGTGTGGGCGCAGGCGCGGGGATGAGCGTGTCTGGTGGCATGGACGGGAGCGCGGGGGCGGGGCTCGAGCGCGTGTTCCTGGCCGACTCGGGCTCGGTCTCGGTGGAGGTGGCTCTCAAGCTCGCTCTTCAGTACCAGCGCGCGTGCGGCCTTTCGCGACGCACGCGACTCCTGGCGTTGCGGGGCGCCTACCACGGCGACACGTTCGGGGCGATGGCCCTGTGCGATCCGGTCGGCGGGATGCACCGGCTGTTCACGGGCACGCTTGCCGAGCACGTCTTCGCGCCGCGCCCGCCTGGTGGGTTCGATGCGGGCCTGGACGCGGGCTGGGCGTCAGAGGTGCGCGGGCTGATCGCCGCGCACGCTGACGAGCTGGCGGCGGTGATCGTGGAGCCGGTCGTGCAGGGGGCCGGTGGGATGTGGTTCTACGCGCCCGAGTGTCTCGCGCTCTTACGCGAGCTTTGCGACGAGCACGGCCTCTTGCTGATCGCCGATGAGA
This sequence comes from uncultured Solirubrobacterales bacterium, assembly GCA_963702185.1. GTDB lineage: Bacteria > Actinomycetota > Thermoleophilia > Solirubrobacterales > Solirubrobacteraceae > Palsa-744. The sequence goes on along the minus strand of OY969723.1, from coordinate 805,943 downwards.
TCGCCACTGGGTTCGGGCGCACCGGCGGCGAGCTGTTCGCGTGCGCCCACGCCGGTGTGGTCCCGGATGTGATGTGCGTCGGCAAGGCGCTTACCGGGGGCTACATGACCCTGGCCGCGACCCTGTGCACGCCGGTGGTCGCCGAGGCCGTGTCGAGCGGCGAGGGCGGGGGCCTGATGCACGGGCCGACGTTCATGGCCAACCCGCTCGCCTGCTCGGTCGCGCTGGCGTCGCTGGATTTGCTCGGTGTTGGCGTCGGCGGCAATGGTGCTGACGGTGATGGCGCAGGAGGGGGCTGGCGCGAGGACGTCGCTCGGATCGAACGCGGTCTGCGTGCCGGCTTGGAGCCCGCGCGCGAGCTGCCGGGTGTGGTGGACGTGCGAGTCTTGGGTGCGATCGGGGTCGTTCAGCTCGATCGCGACGTCGACATTGCCGCGGCGACGTCGGCGGCGGTCGATCGCGGAGTGTGGCTGCGGCCGTTTCGCGACCTGATCTATGCGATGCCTCCGTTTGTGATCGGGGATGAGGACTTGGCGTGTGTGGTCACGGGGGTGCTTGGCGCGGCCAGGGCGCAAGTCGCTTGAGTTCTGTCGCGATCTTGACTACACTTGCTCGTGGCTAGAGCGCTTATTGCTTCGGCATGTGCGTCCTCCGAAGAGCCCGGGTGACCGGGCTCTTCCGGTTAATAAATCCCTGACGGCCGCCGGAGTCGTCTTTACTGCGACCGCCAGGGCGCTCTGCTATCTCGTCAACCGATCAATGATCAGCGCGGAGACGAGCAGTGCGATGGCTAGAGCGGTTATTGCTCCGTACATATGAACCTCCTTTCTCCGGGGGTACGACCCCGGAACCCGCCGGAGTAGAGGTGCATGTCTCAGCAATTCGACTAGCCACGCTTCGATGCTACGCGCCGCTTGAGATGGCACTCGTCGGCGGGCACCACTCTTGCCACGCAAGCGTGCCTCCCGCGCGGGCGAGCTCGGCCGGATTTGGGCTCTGCACGCGGCCCAGGCACGCGACTTCGACCTCGCCCAGCCGTGCGATCGTCTTGCGGTTGGAGCGTTCCAGCCCTCCGGGTGGGTCGTCCGGCGCGTCCGGCCACGGGGTCAGCACGACCGCGCGCACGTCCAGTCCGGCCGCCCGCGCGCACTCGAGCGTCAGCAGCGTGTGGTTGATCGTGCCGAGTCCGGGCGCGGCGGCGATCAGCACCGGCAGTTGCAGGGCGACGGCGAGGTCGCGCACGGTGAAGTCGTCTGTCAGCGGTACCAGCAACCCGCCGACACCCTCGACGATCAGCGCGCCTCTGCCGCCCGCCCCGCTGGGCGCATCCACCTCCGCGCCGGCCGCGCCGCTGCGCGCATCGCCATCTTCGCCGGCTGCCCGCGCGCGCGCGATCACCTCCTCTGGCACGATCTCATCGTCGGCTAGCTGGGCTGCGAGGTGAGGCGATACCGCCGGGCCGTAGCGCAGCGGCGCGACCTCCTCGGGGAGCATGCCGGCGACGCTCGCCAGCAGCTCGTGATCGGGCGGCCATCCGCCGGGGCCGTCGTGCGTGTTGGCGTCGTCGGACTCGCTGGGGTCGTGAGTGATGCCGGACGAGTCGATGGCAGGCTCGACATGCTTGTCGGACTCGTCGAGGCCGGTCACCACCGGCTTGTGCGCCCGCACCTGCTCTCTGGCGGCCCTCATCGCGGCGAGCAGCGCCGCGCTCACGACCGTCTTGCCGACTCCGGTGCCGGTGCCGGTTACGAACAGACCGCGCATAAGGTTTCTGCCCCGGTCACGTATGAGAGCCACGCTTCGCGCACGATGGCTACGCGGCGTACGCGGCGCGTCATGTGTGGTCAGGCCGCGCGGGCGAGCCCGGGTTCTGCGGCAGTGGAAGTCGCGCCATCGCCGGTGGCGGGCTGGGCGCCCGTTGCGGTCAGGTCGAGGTCCAGCTCTTGTGCGGCCCGCGCGATCGTGCGCGCCGCCTCGCGCAGCTCCTGCGCGGTGTGCGTGGCCATCGCCGTCAGCCGCAGTCGCGAGGTTCCCGGGGCGACTGTCGGCGGGCGGATCGCCTGGGCGAACACACCTCCCTTCAGCGCCGCCTCGCACAGCCTTACCGCGGCGCGCTCCTCGCCGACGACGACCGGCACGATATGCATCTCCACGTCTTCTGTCGCTACTCCCTCGGCGGCCAGCGCGCGGCGCAGCACGCGGGCGTTGCAGCGCAGCCGTTGCGTTCGCTCGGGCTTCTCTTCCAGCATTTCCAGCGCCGCCAGCGCGGCGGCGACCGACGGGGGTGGGGGGGCGGTCGAGAAGATCAGCGGTCGCGCGGTGTTGATCAGGTAGCGGACCATCTCCTCGCTCGCGCACGCGTACGCGCCGTAGGAGCCGAGCGCCTTGCCGAGGGTGCCGACCACCACGTCCACCTCGCCCTCCAGTCCGGCCTGCGCCACGGCTCCCCGCCCGCCGGGGTCGAGCGCGCCGATCGCGTGGGCCTCGTCGACGAGCGTGCGGGCGCCGTGCCTGTGGGCGAGCTCGACGATCTCCTCCAGTGGCGCGACATCGCCGTCCATCGAGAACACCGCGTCGGTGACGATCAGCTTGCGCGCGGCGCCCGGGCCGTGACCGGCCTCCTCGTGCCGGCGCATCGACCACTCGAGGTGATCGACATCGCGGTGCCTGTACACCACAACCTTCGCCCGCGAGCCGCGGCAGCCGTCGATGATCGAGGCGTGATTCAGCTCGTCTGAGTAGACCGTGTCGCCGTGCCCCGCCAGCGCGCCGATCGCGCCCATGTTCGCGAGGTACCCCGAGCCGAACAGCACGCACGCCTGCGCGCTGTGGAACGCGGCCAGGCGCCGCTCCAACCTTTGGTGGATCGTCATCGTGCCCGACACCAGCCGCGAGGCCCCCGCGCCCGCGCCCCATTGCATCGCCGCCTGCGCGGCCGCCTCGCGTACGCGGGGATGGTCCGCCAGACCGAGATAATTGTTCGAGCACAGCAGCACCACCGGCTCGCCCTCCAGCGTCACCCGTGGTCCCTGCGATCCGCTGATTACGCGCAGCTCGCGCGTGAGCCCGAGTCGCTGCAGCTCGTCCAGGCGTTGCGCGATCTCGTGCATCTTGTTCTCAGCCGACCGGCACTCTGTTCGGCGCGCCGTCGGGACGGGGTGGTACCGATTGCTTGGCCTTGAACCGCAGCTGGGTCGAGGGGTCCCACATACGCACCTGCAGATCGATCTCGCGGTTGGGCGCCTGCGCGAGCAGCTCATCGACGACGTCCGGCGTCTCGCCTTCCAGCCACCCCGAACGGTTGTCCGGCCGGGGATTCGCTCCGTTGTCGGGCTGGCGCGCGGTGTTCAACCCCAGCTCCTCGAACATCGCCCTGTCTTCCTCGGGCGCAGACCCGAGCGTGGTCAGAAAGTTCCCCATCATCACGCCATTCAGCCCCGCCTTCACGGCCAGCGGCTGTAGCTCGCCGAGGTTCTCCACGCGCCCGCCGCACAGCCTGAACAGCGCCTCGGGCAGGATCAGCCGGAAGATCGCGATCCACTTGACCGCCTCCCACGGGTCGATCGGCTCGCGGTCGCCGAACTTCGTGCCCGGCCTTGGGTTCAGCAGGTTGATCGGCACGCTCGTCGGGTTGATTGCCGCCAGCTCGAACGCCATCTCCACGCGCTGCTCTCTGCTCTCGCCGAGGTTGAGAATCCCGCCGACGCACGTCTCCAGTCCCGCCTCGCGCACCGCCTGGATCGTGCGCACGCGGCCCTCGTAGCGGACGGTCGTGGAGACCTCGTCGTAGTAGCTCTCCGCCGTCTCGACGTTGTGGTGCACGCGCTGTATCCCCGCGTCCTTCAGCGCCTTCGCCCTTGCGGTCGACATGTGGCCGATCGAGGCGCAGCGCTTGAGATTCGTGTGCTCCGCCACGAGCCGCGCGCCCTCCAGCACCTTCTCGAAATCCCGCTTTGACAGGCCCTGGCCCTGGGTGACCATGCAGAACCGGTGTGCCCCCGCCGCCTCGGCGGCGCGCGCGTGTTCGAGGATCTGCTCTGGGTCCATCATCGCGTGCATCGGGGTCTGCGCCTCCGCGAACCGCGACTGCGCGCAGAACCCGCAGTCCTCGGCGCACCCGCCGGACTTGGCGTTGACCAGCGAGCACATATCCGTCGCGTCCTGGAACCTCTCGACCCTTGCGGCCCAGGCGCGCTCCACGAGCGCTTCGATCCGCGCGTGATCCTCGATCTCCCCGAGCTCTCTGGCCTCTTGGGGGGTGATCAGCGGGGGCATGTGCTCACGGTACGGTCCATTGCGGACGGCATGGTCTACAGGTGGGATGGGTCGCTGCTCGCCGACGCCTACGCACGTGTGGGTGGGCGGCCGGAGAAGGCGGATTGGTCGCGCAGGCTATTCGTTTCGCCACACCGGCGCGCGCTTGTCCGCGAACGCGCGCATGCCCTCGCGCATGTCCTTGGAGGCGAACGACGCCCTTCGCAGCTCGATCAGCTCCGCTTCGACCTCCCCCTCCAGCTCCCCCTCGGCCGCCAGCAGCGCCGCGATCACGCGCTTGTTGCCGAGCTGGGACAGCGGCGCGTTGCCGGCCAGCTCGCCCGCCAACTCGAGCGTGCTCGACTCCAGCTCCTCGGCCGGCACCACGCGGTTGACTAGTCCCCAGTGCAGCGCCGTCTGGGCGTCGATGTAGCTGCCCAGCAGGAACAGCTCGCGTGTGCGCGCCGCGCCGATCGCGTCGATGAACCTTCTCACCCCCGTGTGCGAGTACACCAGCCCGAGCTTGGCCGGGGGCATGCCCAGCTTGATGCCCTCCCTCGCCACGCGCAGATCGCATGCCAGCGCGAGCTCCAGACCCCCGCCGATCGTGTGCCCCGGCAGCGCCGCCACGGTCGGCCACGGGAACGCCTCCAACGCGTCGATCGCTTCGGTGAACGGGTGCGCCACCAGCGCCTGCGCGCGCTCCTCGAACTCGGCGTCTGGTATCTCGCCGATGTCATACCCGGCCGAGAACATCCCGCCCGCACCGGTCACGATCACGCAGCGGGCCTGTCCGTGCGGGTCGCCAAGCTCGCCGAGCGTCGCGGCGATCGCGTCGAGGATCGGATGGTCGAGCGCGTTGCGCTTCTCCGGGTTACAGATCGTCAGCCTTAGGACCCCGGCCGCCGGCTCGTCGACCACCAGCTTGCCGTCGGCCAGCTCACGTCTCTTATCGGGCTCGTCCATGCGAGGCGGAAGGCTAGCCGAACGGACGCCCATCGCTTTGCCCGAGGCGCGCCCTCAGCCTGAATCCACCGATAACGGGCTGAGTATCGGCGTCGGGGACCAAGCCAGAGGACAGCGGCGGAGCATCCCAAGGGTGATCCCCTGGGAGCGAGGCCGATGGCCTATGGCGACGCGTCATCCGGCGTCGAGACGACCGCGGGATCGGCGGATTCAGGCTCGGGTCGGACGGGGCTCATCGCCAGTTCCCAACACCCACAATCAGCACTACTCGAGCACGACCAGCGTGTCGCCCTCGCTGACCGCCTGGCCCTCCTCGCACAGGATCTCACTCACCTTGCCCGGATCCTCGGCCTCGACCGGCATCTCCATCTTCATCGACTCGAGGATCACGAGCGTGTCGCCCTCCTCGATCTCATCGCCTACCTCGCACTCGATTTTCCACACCGTGCCCGTGATGTGGGCCTCTACCTCAGCCACCTGTCATACCTCCGGGGAGCCCATGCCGATAACGGTCGCAGACAATAGCGGCGTGCCCAGCGACGACGTGTCCCGCGCCCATGTGCTCGCGATCGTCGCTGCCCGCAACGAGTCGCAGCGCATCGCGGCGACTCTTTCGGGGCTTGCGCGCGCGTTTCCGGATGCCTCTGTTTGGGTCGCCGACGATGGGTCGGCAGACGGCACCGCTGAGATCGCCGAGCGCGCGGGGGCGACGGTGGTGCCGGCGGGGCGCAGCGGTAAGGGCCAGGCGATGACCGCGGCCGCCATGGCGGCGCTGGGGGGTATTGACTCGGATGACCCGATCGTCCTCCTGTGCGACGGCGACCTCGGCTCCTGCGCCAGCGAGCTGGCTGCGCTCGTCGATGCGGTCGATCGCGGCGGTGCCGATCTGGTCGTGGCGGCGTTCTCCACGCGCGCGAGCGGCGGCCTTGGCATCGCGCTCGCGTTCGCGCGCTGGGCGATCCGCCGACGCTGCGGCCTGTCCACCCGTGCTCCCCTCTCCGGGCAGCGCGCCATGCGGGTGGGCGTGCTGCGCGAGGTGCTGCCGTTCGCGCCCGGCTACGGCATGGAGCTTGCCATGACTATCGACGCCGTGCGCGCCGGGCATCGTCTTTTGGAGGTCCCGCTCGAGCTCTCGCACCGCCCCACCGGCCGCACACTCGCCGGTTTTGCGCATCGCGGGCGGCAGCTGTTTGACTGCGTGCGGGTGTATCTGGGTCGCTGAGGCGCGATAGCTCGCCGAGCGGGGACCCGAACGGGGACTTACCGGGCATGACGGGTCTCCGGTGGGCGCGCGCCAGTAGGCTCGCATCGCCATGATCCTCGCGATCGACCAGGGCACCACCGGCACGACCTGCATCGTCTATGACCCGGACCCGGACCCGGACCCGGACTCGGGCTCGGGCCTCGAGCCGATCGGGCGCTCCTACGGCGAGTTTCGCCAACACTTTCCCCAGCCCGGTTGGGTCGAGCACGACTTGGAGGAGCTGTGGAGCGTGACCCACGCCGTGGTGGGCGATGCGCTCGCGGATGCAGGCGTGCGCCCGGGGGATCTGCGGGCCGTCGGGATCGCAAACCAGCGCGAGACCGTCTGCGTGTGGGACCCCCGCACCGGCGAGCCGCTGCACCGCGCGATTGTCTGGCAGGACCGGCGCACGGCTGGCCGCTGTGGGGAGCTGCGCGCGGCCGGATATGAGTCGCTCGTGCGCGCCCGCACGGGCCTGGTGCTCGACCCGTACTTCTCGGCCACCAAGATCGAGTGGCTGTTGCACAACGTGGACGGTCTGCGCCAGCGCGCCCACGCCGGCACGGCGGTCTTCGGGACTGTCGACTCGTGGCTGATCCACCGCCTCACCGGCGAGCACGTCACCGACCCTTCCAACGCCTCGCGCACGATGCTCTACGACATCCGCTCGGGGCATTGGGACCAGGAGCTGCTGGACCTGTTCGGCGGTATCCCCGAGCGGGCGTTGCCGCGCGTCCTCGCCAGCGCCGGAGTCGGCGGGCTGGGCCAGACGCGCCCCGAGGCGCTGCACGGCCACGCGGTCCCCGTCGCGGGCGTTGCCGGCGATCAACAGGCCGCCCTCTTCGGCCAGGGTTGCGTCGATCCGGGCGCCGGCAAGAACACTTACGGCACCGGCTCGTTCGTGCTGCTCAACACCGGCTTCACCCCGCCCGCCGAGCCTCCACGTGGGCTGCTCTCGACGGTCGCCTGGCGGATCGGCCAGGGCTCCGAAGGAGGGGATCTCGGCGCAAGTCGGCCGGCGCGATCGAGCAGAGGATCAGGCACGAGCACCTCGGTGGGCGGCGCGAATCTCCCCACGGCCGGGACGACCTACGCACTGGAAGCGGCCATCTTCGTCACGGGCGCCGCGGTGCAGTGGCTGCGCGACGGGCTCGGTGTGATCGAGCGCGCCTCGGACACCGAAGCACTCGCGGCGTCGCTTGACTCCAACGACGGCGTCTACTTCGTGCCCGCCCTCACCGGCCTGGGCTCCCCCCACTGGGACCCGCACGCGCGCGGGACGATCGTGGGACTCACGCGCGGCTGCACGCGCGCGCACCTGGCGCGTGCCACGCTGGAGGCGATCGCGTATCAGACGGTCGACGCCATCCGCGCGATGGAGGCGGCCGGGACGCCGCTTGCGGAGCTGCGCGTGGACGGCGGCGCCAGCGCCAATCGCTGGCTGATGCAGTTCCAGGCCGACGTGCTCGGCGTGCCGGTCCTCGTCGCTCACACCGCCGAGACGACCGCGCTCGGCGCCGCGTATCTGGCGGGCGTGGGGGCTGGGATGTGGACGATCGGCGACGTGCGGGCGCTGTGCGTCGCCGGCGAGCCCACGCGATATGAGCCGCGGATGGGCGCCGATCAGCGCGCGGAGCTGCTGGCGGGCTGGGCCGAGGCGCTCGGGCGGGCGCGGGGAGTGCGTTGACGCGTTGCGGGCGCCGGCAAATTCCTGTGATCGGCACGTACGGTGGGTTGTTGGTCGTATCTAGCGATCTCGGCCGCCGCGCGAGTAACCTCCGCCCCCGTGCGAGGTAGTCCCCTCAGATGAGCGATCAACCGCGACCGACCGATCTTGCGCCGATGCGCGAACAGGTCTATGCCGATCCGCGGCCGAAGGAGTACTTCGACCGCTTTCACGAGCGTGCCCGCACGCGCGAGCCCAACTGGGTGTACGAGGCCACGCGCATGGTCACCTCGCTCTACGCCTACACGCTGCTGCGCGTGCGTTCGATCTCCTCCGAGAAGGTTCCCGGCGCGGGCGCGGTGATCCTCGCACCCAACCACTTCTCGTTCATGGACCACTTCCTGATGGGCTGCTCGATTCGCCGGCGCATCCGCTTCATGGCCAAGTCCCAGCTCTTCTCCTTCCCGATGAAGCACATCTACAGTCCCGGCGGCGTATTCCCGGTCAGGCGCGGGGCACGCGACGAGGAGACGTTCATCACCGCCGAGACGATCCTCGCGCGCGGAGGCGCGATCACGATGTACTGCGAGGGCGGGCGCTCGCGCAGCGGACAGATGGCCACCAAGGCCAAGGCCGGGATCGGGCGGCTGGCACTTCAGACGGGCGCTCCGATCGTGCCGATCGCGATCTACGGATCGCAGCGCGTGCGCAACTGGAAGCGCCTGCGCTTTCCCAAGGTCACAGTCCAGTACGGCGAGCCGATGCGCTTCGAGCGGATCGCCGAGCCCACGCGCGAGCAGCAGCAGGCGGTCGCCGACGCGATCCTCGCAGAGATCCGCGAGCTGTACGTCGGCCTCGAACAGCACGGGCGCCGGGGCGCGCTTGCTCGCGCGCGGGCGCAGCGACGGGCGGCCGAGCGCGGCGCCGCCGGCGCCGCCGTGGCCTGACGGTTGGCCCCATATTGGCCGGCGGGCGGGTCTTCCCACCCGGACGGTCGAGTCTGCTGGCTGAGGTTCGTGCCGCCGTGGCCTGACGTATCGTTAGCTCGCTTGGGTCCATCCATACCGTCACGGAGGAGCGCAACGTGAGCAGCCACATCGAAGTCGGCGGGGTCATCGGCCGGGTGTTCAAGATCTACAGGGACCAGGCCGGGGTGCTGATAGGCGCGGCCGCGGTCGTGTTCGTGGTGATCGGGCTCCTCTCCGCGCTGCTGGTGGTGATCGCTCCGGTGCTTGCGATCCTCGCGTTCGTCGTGATCATCGTGGGCACCACGCTGTTCACCGGCATGGTCGTCGAGCTCGTCGCCGACGTCCAGGACGGCCGGCGCGACGCCACCGTCGGGCAGCTGCTCCAGGCCGCCGCGCCGGTGATCGGTCAGCTCATCCTGGTGGGGATCGTCGCCGGCATCGGCATCCTGGTCGGCTTCATCCTGATCGTCATCCCGGGCCTGATCCTGCTCACGATCTGGTCGGTGGCGGCGCCGGTCGTCGTATTGGAGCGCCCGGGTGGGCTGAGGGCGCTCGGGCGCAGCCGCGAGCTCGTGCGCGGCAACGGCTGGCAGGTGTTCGGTGTGATCGTCCTGCTGGTGGTTGGCGTCGGCATCGTCTCGGCGATCATCGAGGCGGTGGGCGACTCCGGTGGAACCGCCGTGGGCATCGTCGTGCGGATCGTCGTCCAGATCCTCACCGCCCCGATCTCGGCTCTGGCGGCCGCGGTGCTCTACTACGAGCTCGGCGGAACCGCCCGCGGCGAGCTGCCCGACGCCGGCGGGAGCGGGACGGGCTTTGGCTCGGGCGCCGGCCCGGGCGGCGGTCCGAGCGAGCCGACCTACCCGAGCGCCTCTTCGGGCGGCGCGGGGCCGACCCCCCCGACCCCGCTAACTCCGCCAACTCCCACAACTCCGCCAACTCCGCCTGCTTCCTCGCCGCCGATGCCGCCGGCGCCCGCCTGAGTCGAGGTCGTGGTTGGCGAGCTGCTGCGTCCGGGATTGCTGGACGGCCTCGGGATCGCCGTCGTCGGGGAGGGCGCGTACGGACAGGCGGTCCGCGAGGCGGGCGATCATTTGGGCGCTGAGGCATGCGAGCGCGGCGGCGCCGAGGAGGGGGCGGTCGACGTGCTGGTCGTGGACGGGGCCGATCTGTTCGCCGCGGGCGGGCTGGACGGCTGCCTCGCCGGCGCGTGGGACGCCACGCACGGCGCGGCCAATCAATCGTTTCTGCCGGGCAAGGGCGAGGGCACCGGCGAGGGGCGTGGACGCGGCGGGCGGATCGTCTACCTCGCGCCGCCGCCATCGGCTGGAGAGCACGCGGACGCCGCCCGCGCGGGCCTGGAGAACCTGGCCCGCACACTCTCGATCGAGTGGGCGCGCCACGGCATCACGACCGTGACGATCGCCCTGGGCGACACGACCAAGCCGGACGAGGCGGCGGCGCTCACCGCCTACCTCGCCTCGCCCGCCGGGGCCTACTTCTCAGGGTGCCAGTTCGATATGCGCGGACCGTGAGAGGCTCGGAGGATGCCAAGAGGGCCGGCTTTGCCGGCCCGTCGCCGGCGCCCTATATCGCGGGGGGGTGGTCGGGAGGGGGGCCTGCCCCCCTCCCGCTCAGCCCGTCATCCCCCCGAACAGCCCGCCCGTGATGTGCAGCGTCTGGCCGTGGACGTAGTTCGACCAGGGTGTGCACAGGAAGAACACGCCGCCCGCGGCCTCCTCGGGCGTGGCCGGACGGCCGAGCGGGATCAGCATCGCGGCCATCTGGCGCATCTGCTCGGGGATGCCGAGCTGGATCTGCTCGCCGCCGACCTCCATCGTGTTCTCGTCGACCTTGGCCTGGGTCAGGCGGGTGTCGATGAACCCGAACGCGACCGCGTTGACGTTGACTTTGAACTGGCCCCACTCCTTGGCGACCGTTTTCGTGAGCCCCACGACACCGGCCTTGGCGGAGGAGTAGTTGGCCTGGCCGGCGTTGCCGAACGTGCCGGACGTGGAGGAGACGTTCACGATCTTGCGGAACACCTCCTTGCCTTCCTCGCGCTCCTTCTTGGCCGGCTCGCGCAGGTGGGGCGCCGCGGCGCGGATCACGCGGAACGGGACGATCGTGTGGATGTCGAGCATTTTCTGGAACTGGTCGTCTGACATCTTGTGCACCGGCGCGTCGACTGTGTAGCCCGCGTTGTTGACGATGATGTCGATCTTGCCGAACGCGTCGATCGCCTTGGCCACGAGCTCATCCGCGGCTCCCGGCTTGGTCAGATCGCCCGCGTAGACCGCCGTCTCGCCCGCGATCTCGCTGGACGCCTGCTCGGCCACGTCGCCATCCAGATCGTTGATCAGCACCTGCGCGCCCTGCTCTGAAAGAAGCTCAGCCGTCGCGCGTCCGATCCCGCGCGCCGAACCGGTGACTATGGCCGACTTGCCGTCGAGTACTCCCATGTTGCGTTGTCTCCTAGGTCGTGTTTGGAGACGGGAGACTACCGGCAGATGCCTATGGGGCGATGATTGCGCCGAAGTCCTGCGTGTAGATCGCGCCCGCCTGGCCGTGCGCGAGCGAGGCGGGGGGACGGGGGCAGACACCGATCCCGGTTTCGCGATAGCGCGGGTCGAGGATGTTCGCGCGGTGCCCGGGCGAGGCCATCCACGCGGCGACGATCGCGCGCGGGGTGGCGAGCTGCTCCGTACCCCAGGCGATGTTCTCGCCGACTTCATAGCCCACACGCGAGCTGGAGATGTAGCCGGCCGCGCGCATTCGCGCAAGCGGCGTCTGATCTCGCGGGCCGGTGTGCGCGAAGTAGTCGCCGGCAGCCATGCTCCGGCTGTGGCCCTGGGCTGCCCGCCTGAGTCGCTTGTTGAGTCGCAGGGGGCGCTCGCCGTGGGCGGTGCGTTCGCGATTGATCAGGCACAGCGTGGCGGCGCGGATCAGCCTGATGTCGTGGCGGTTGGGCCGCAGTTGGGTGTGGGCGCAGTGGCGATGGGTTGCCGCGTGGTCGTGGGCACGGGCGGTGACGGCACGTCCGGTCGTCGTGTGTGCACCGGCGATCGCCGGTATCGCGAGCGCGATCGAGGCGGCGGACAGCGCTGTGAGCGGACGGGTCACACATCTGCGATCGGCCTGTCCTCAGCCGACTTTAGCGATGCACGAGATGCTGGCTGGATCTTCGGCTCAGATCAGCCGATCAGCCGGCCGAGAATCTCCCGCATGATCTGTGAGCGGGAGGGGGACAGGTCCCCCTCCCGACCTCCCCCTGTCCGGTTTCGGGCGCTGCCAGTCCTCAGATCAGTCGCCCGAGAATCTCTCGCATGATCTCGTCTGAGCCTCCGCCGATCGGGCCGAGGCGAGCGTCGCGGACGGCGCGCTCGGTCCAGTACTCGCGCATGTAGCCGGCGCCGCCGTGGATCTGCAGGCACTCGTCCATCAGCTCGTAGCACGCCCGCTGGGTGAGCAGCTTTGCCATCGTCACCTCGCGCAGCGGGTCCTCGCCTTCGACGAACCGGCGCAGGGCGTCGTAGGTGACGCACTGCGCGGCATACGCGCGCGCGCTGAGGTCGGCGAGCTTGTGGCGGATCGCCTGGTGGCCCGAGAGCGGGCGACCGAACGCCGTTCGCTCGCGCGCGAACTCGATCGTGCGCTGCACGGCCATCCGCATCGCGCCGACGGCGCCCAGCGACATCGCCAACCGCTCCCACTGGAAGTTGGCCATGATCAGCTTGAACCCCTCGTTCATCTCGCCCAGCAGATTCTGCTCGGGGACGAACACGTCTTGGTAGGCGATGCTCGCCGTGTCCGAGGCCTGCCAGCCGAGCTTGTGCAGGACGGAGGACTCGACGCCCTCGCCGCGGTCGACGATCATGAACGAGATGCCGTGGTGGCCGCCCGCGCGTCCGTCGCCGTCATCGCCGCCCGTCACCACTGCCGTCACGATGAAGTCCGCGCGCACGCCGTTCGTGATGTACGTCTTCTCGCCGTTGATGACCCAGCCGCCGTCGACGCGCTCGGCTCGGGTGGAGATCGAGGCGACGTCGCTGCCCGCGCCCGGCTCGGTGATCCCCAGCGCGCCGATCTTCTCGCCGGCGATCGCGGGCGCCAGATAGCGTTGCTTTTGCTCCTCGGTTCCGAACTTCCACACCGGGGGCGTGGCGATGTTCACGTGCGCGCCGATCCCCGCCGCGGTCCCGCCCGAGCCGATCCTCGCCAGCTCCTCGCACAGCACCGCCTCGTGCAGGTACCCCCCGCCCTGGCCGCCGTACTCTTCGGGGTACTTCAACCCGAGCAGCCCCTGCCTCGCGAGCTTTCCGAACACCTCGTTGGGGAACCATGCCTCGTCCTCCCACGCCTGCGCATGCGGGGCCAGCTCGCGGTCGATGAATCCGCGCACCGACTCGCGCAGCTGTTCGTGCTCGTCGGAGAATGGGGGTGTCGCAGCGGTCATTTGCGTGGTCCGGACTTTGCTGTTCCGGCCGGTACATGTACCGGCCGGCCCGACGGTGCATGCACCGTCGGGGACCGGGGCACATGTGCCCCGGTCATCAAGATATGGACCTATAGACCGTAGGACCGCCCGATCACGTCGAGCATGATCTCGTCCGTGCCCGCCCCGATGCGGTTCAGGCGGGCGTCGCGCCAGGCCCGCTCGACGCCGTACTCGCGCATATACCCCGCGCCCCCGTGGATCTGGATGCACTCGTCGGCGACTTCGACCGCCACGCGGGCGGCGTGCAGCTTGGCCATCGAGATCTCGCGCACCGGGTACTCGCCGTTCTGAAACCGCCACGCCGTCACGTAGGTCATCTGGCGGGCGGACTCGATTTTGGTGGCCATCTCCGCGAACTTGTGGCGGATCACCTGGAAATGGCCGATCGAGCGGCCGAACGCCTTGCGCTCGTTGGCGTATTCCAGCGTGCGCTCGAACGTTCTCTGCGCGCCGGCGACACAGCCCGCGGCCCCGATCAGCCGCTCTCCCTGCAGCTCCCACATGATGTGGTAGAAGCCCTTGCCCACCTGGCCGAGCACGGCGGACTCCGGCACGCGTACGTCCTGGAAGGCCAGCAGCGCCGTGTCCGAGGCGTGCATCCCCAGCTTCTGCAGCTTCTTCTCGCGGATCACGCCGGGCGCGTCCATCGGCACCAGAAACAGCGTGAACCCGTCGTATCCAGCGTCGGCGTCGGTCTTGGTCACGAGCACGATCACGTCCGCGCGGTGGCCGTTGGTGATGTAGGTCTTGGAGCCGTTGATCACGTAGTCGCCGCCATCCTTGACCGCGCGCGTCTTGATCCCTTTCACGTCGCTGCCCGCGTCGGGCTCGGTGATGCCGATGCACAAAATCTTCTCGCCCCTGATCGCCGGCACGACCCACTCCTGCTTCTGCTCCTCTGAGCCGAACGCCAGCATCGGCGGCATCGCCATGTCCGTGTGCACCGCCACGCCCATCGCCAGGCCGCCCGAGTTCGCCTTGACGATCTCCTCGGCCAGCACGAAGCTCGTGTAGTAGTCGCCGCCCTGCCCGCCATACTCTTCGGGCTTGTCGAGGCCGAGGAATCCCAGCTCGCCCATGCGCGCGAACACGCTGTTCGGGAACGTCGTCTCCTCCCACTCCTCCGCGTGGGGTGTCAGCTCTTTGAGGACGAACTTGCGGATCGATTCGCGCAACTGTTCGTGCTCGTCGGTGAAGATGAAGTGCTTGCGCTGGGCCTTGTGATCTGGCTTGCGGACGGTCTCGGCGGCGGTGTCGGTGGCGATGGTGTCGGTGGCGGCCATGTCGGCTGGGCTCCTTGTCCGGGTCTCCTCGTGGGCCAGTAAGGCTACCGTGTCGGGGTGGGTTGGCTGACCGGCCAGTCAGCCGGCGGCCGGTGGGCGAGGGGGGTTAGGATGCCGTCGTGCCCGATTCCCCCGCCGATGCGGCCGTCAACGCACCCGCCGACGCGCCCGTGCTCTACGACGCCGCCGACGGCGTCGCGACGATCACCCTGAACGAACCGGCCACGCGCAACGCGCTCTCCCCGGAGGTGCTCGCCGGGTTGATCGCCTGCTTTGAGCGCGCCCGCGACGAGGACGAGGTGCGCTGCGTGGTGCTGGCCTCTTCGCACGAGACGGTCTTCTCTTCGGGGGCCAACCTCGGCGGGTTCGCCGCCGACGTGCCGCTCGTGCACCGCCACTTCGCCACCGAGCGGTTCGTGGCGCTCTTCCGGCTGATCGGCGCTCTCGACAAGCCCACGATCGTCGCCGCGTCCGGGCACGTGCTGGCGGGGGCGCTGGGGATCGCGCTGGCGTGCGATCTGATCGTGGCCTCCGATACCGCCACCTTTGGCACGCCCGAGATCAACGTGGGCGCGTTCCCGTTCATGATCATGGCGCTGATCTACCGGAACGTGGGGCGCAAGCGCGCCAACGAGCTGTTGCTGCTGGGCGAACGCTGGTCCGCGCAACAGGCGCTTGCGGCGGGGATCGTCAACAAGGTGGTGCCGGCGGGGGAGCTCGACGCCGCGGTCGGCGAGTGGGCGGCCAAGCTCGCGTCCTCCTCACCGGTGATCATGCGCCTGGGCAAGGAAGCGATGCGCCGCCAGATGGACATGCCCCTGGACGACGCGCTGGATTACCTGCGCGCGCAGTTGACGCTGGCGACCTCGACCGAGGACATCGTCGAGGGGGTCACGGCGTTCTTCGCCAAGCGCGAGCCGGAATGGAAAGGGCGGTGAGGGGCGTGGCGAGGTCGGGGAGGCGGGGAGCCGGGCATGCATGTGCCTCAAAACGCGTTGAACGCGCGCGCGTGTGCGCGTACGCGTGCGCGCGCGCGCTTTACGTCGATCGAGAGACGTCATGACCGCCGCCGGCCAGCAGACCTCCCTCCTGCGCCCGCTCGTCGAGGACCTGCACGCCCGGCGCGCGCAGATCCGCCTTGGGGGAGGCCAGGAGAAGATCGACCGCCAGCACGCCAAGGGCGCGCTGACCGCGCGCGAGCGGATCGCGCTTTTGATCGACGAGGGCACGTTCGTCGAGCTCGGCATCCTCGGCCGCCCTCACTCCACCCAGCGCGCGATGGACGGCGTCGACGCCCCCGCGGATGGCGTGATCACGGGCTATGGCAAGGTCGACGGCCGCCTGACCGCGGTATGCGCGTACGACTTCACGGTGATGGCCGGCTCGATGGGGATGACCGGCGAGTTCAAGGTCACGCGCCTGCGCGAGCTGGCCCTGACCAAGCGCATCCCGTTCGTGTGGCTGCTCGATTCGGCGGGCGCGCGCGTGCAGGAGGCCGCCGGCGCGATGTTCGCCGGCTCGGGCCACCTGTTCCGCGAGGAGGTGATCATGTCCGGCGTGATCCCGCAGGTGGCCGCGCTGATGGGCCCGTGCGCCGCCGGCACCGCCTACATCCCCGGTCTGGCCGATTTCGTGCCGATGGTCCGCGGGCGCGGCTCGATGGCGCTCGCCGGACCGCATCTCGTGCGCGCGGCGGTGGGCGAGGACGTGACCCAGGAGGAACTGGGCGGCTCGCGCGTGCACTGCCGCAAGTCCGGTGTCGGCGATATGGAGGTCGCCGATGACGAGGAGTGCATCGCGCGCGTGAAGGACTATCTGTCGTTCATGCCCCAACACTGCGAGGAAGCCCCCCCGATCCGAGTGAGCGGGGCCGACGGTTCCAAAACAGATCCAATCGACCGCGCCGACGAGGAGCTGCTGGACGTACTTCCCCCGTCCAACCGCACCCCTTACGACATGTACGAGGTGATTCGCCGGATCGTCGACGACGGCTCCTACTTCGACATCAAGGGCCAATGGGCCAAGACGATCATCACCTGCCTGGCCCGGTTCGGTGGGCGCCCGGCGGGCATCGTGGCCAACCAACCCAAGCAGCTGGGGGGCATCCTCGACAACGACTCCGCCGACAAGGCCGCCCGCTTCGTGAACCTGTGCGACGCGTTCTCGATCCCGCTCGTGTTCATCCAGGACGTGCCCGGGTTCATGGTCGGCACCAAAGTCGAGGCCGCGGGCATCATCCGCCACGGCGCCAAGATGCTGCACGCCGTCGCCGCGGCCACCGTCCCGAAGATCACCGTGATCACGCGCAAGGCCTACGGCGCCGGGTACTACGTGATGTGCGGGCGCGCGTACGAGCCCGATCTGATCGTCGCCTGGCCGAGCGCGGAGATCTCTGTGATGGGCGCCGAGGGGGTCGTGGAGATCGCGTTTCGCAAGCAGGTCGAGGAAGCCGAGGACCCCGACGCCAAGCGCGCCGAGCTGATCGAGAACTTCCGCAAGATGTTCGACGTCTACATCGCCGCCGGCAACGACCTGATCGACGACGTCATCGACCCGCGCGAGACCCGCGCGACTATCTGCCGGGGCCTCGAGATGGCGGCGGGCAAGCGCGTCGAGCGGCCGTGGCGCAAGCACGGGGTGGTGCCGGTATGAGCGTCGATGACCCGGTAGTCCTCACCTGCGCGATCTCCGGCGTGCTCGCCAACCGCGAGCAGTGCCCGGCGATCCCCTACACGCCCGCCGAGTACGCCGCCGAGGCGCGGCGAATCGTGGACGAGGGCGGGGTGATGATCCACATCCACGCGCGCACGCCGGATGGCGGGCCGAGCTTTGAGGTCAAGGATTATCGCGCGATCGGCGAGGCGATCCGCGCGGAGGTCGGGGACGGCGCGATCGTCAACTTCTCGACCGGCGCCGTGGGGATTTCGGTGCAGAAGCGGGTCGACTACCTGCGCGAGTGCCGACCGGAAGTGGCGGCGCTGAACATGGGCTCGATGAACTACGCGAAGTACTCGCGCTCACGCAAAGACTTCGTGTTCAGGATGGTGTTCGCGAACCCGCTCGAGGAGATCGTCGAGCTGCTGCAGGCGATGAACGAGCTGGGCATCAAACCCGAGCACGAGTGCTTTGACATCGGCCACATCGGCACGCTCGCGCCATTGATCGACATGGGTGTGCTGCACGAGCCGCTGCACGTGGACTGCGTGATGGGCGTCGTCGGAGGCATCCCGCCGACGGCCCGAAACCTCGCGGCGATGGTGGACAACATTCCGGGCGGGCGGGATGGCAATCGTGCGCACTGGGGCGTGATCGGGATCTCGCGCGACCAGTGGATGCTGGTCTCGGCGGCACTGACCCTCGGCGGCTCGATCAGGGTCGGGCTGGAGGACAACCTGTATCTGCCGGACGGGACGATGGCCAAGTCCAACGGCGAGCTGATCGCCAAGGCGCGGCAGATGACCGAAGACATCGGTCGCCGCCCGGCGACGGTGGCAGAGGCCCGGGCGATGTTGAACATCCCCTCGCGCGAGGGTTAGATGAGCCCGAGGGTCAGATGAGCCTGCCGCTGGAGGGCATCAGAATCCTCGACCTGTCGCGGCTGCTCCCGGGCGGGTTCTGCTCGCTGCTGCTGGCCGACCTCGGCGCCGAGGTGCTGAAGGTGGAGGACACCGGCGTCGGCGACTACATCCGCCTGTCGCCGCCGTACTTCGAGGGCGTCGATGACAGCGCGCGTTCGGCGCTGTTCATGTCGCTGAACCGCAACAAGCGCTCGATTCGCCTGGACCTCAAGCACGAGCGCGGCCGCGATGCTTTGCTCGCGCTCGTGCGCGACCACGACGTCGTGCTCGAGTCCTTCCGTCCGGGAGTGCTGGATCGGCTGGGCGTGGGCTATGAGCGCATGCGCGAGGTCAATCCCGGCATCGTCTACTGCGCGATCTCCGGCTACGGCCAGACCGGCCCCAAGCGCCAGGACGCCGGACACGACATGAACTATCTCGGTCTCGTCGGCCTGCTCGGGCTGACCGGCGCGCGCGATGGCGAGCCGGTGCAGGCGGCAGGCCAGATCGCCGACCTCGGCGGCGGCGCGCTGATGGCGGCGCTGGGGATCATGGCCGCCCTTTACGAGCGCGACGGCTCGCCCGCTGTCCCCGCGCGCGAGGCGGTTCCCGCGCGCGATGGCGCTTCCGGCCAGCCGGCCCAGCCGGCCCATCCGGCCCATCCGGCCCATCCCGGTCGTCCCGCCCGGCCCGGTTCGGGCGAAGGCCAGGTCGTCGACATCTCGATGGCCGACGGCGCGTTGTCGTGGCTGGCGATGGTCGCGGGCGCCTACTTCGCCGACGGCGTCGTCCCGCATCGCGGCGAGCTGCCGCTGGCCGGCTCGCTGGTCTGCTACCGGCCGTACGAGTGCGCCGACGGCTGGGTCACGCTCGGCGCGCTGGAGCCGAAGTTCTGGCAGGCCTTCTGTCGCGGGGTGGGGCGCGAGGACCTCATCGAGCGCCAGTTCGAGGCGCCGGGCTCGCACACGCACGCCGAGGTGCAGGCTGTCTTTCGCGCGCGCACGCGCGCACAGTGGGAAGCGTTCGCGCGCGAGCACGACTGCTGCCTGGAGCCCGTGCTCGATCTGGACGAGGCGCTCGACTCAGAGCTCGTGCGCGCACGGGACATGGTCGTCGAGATCGAGCAGCCGGCTGTGCCGGGCGGGTGGGGCGAGCCGGATGGGAGTGGTGCACGGAATGGGAGCGGCGAGCCGGGCGAGGCTGGCGTACGGGGCGGCACGGTGCCCGTGCGCCAGCTGGGCATCCCGATCAAGCTCACGCGCACCCCCGGCTCGCACGCGCGGCTGCCGTGTCCTGCGCTCGGCGAGCACACCGAGGAGGTGCTGCGCGAGGCGGGCTACTCGGCGCAGGCGGTCGCCGAGCTACTGGCGTGCGGGGCGGTGGCGGGTGCGGGTGCAGCCAATCCGGCCGATCCGTCGCCACCGGCGACCTTCATGGCATAAGCGCACCCCACCGGCCGGCTGTGACGGGCTATTCTTCAGCGCAAGCAGTTGACTGACTAGTCAATCATTGCCGCGACACACGGCGGCGGGATGCACATGAAGGCAGCGGCAATCCAGCTCAACAGCAGCGCCGATTTCGACGCTAACCTAGCCAACGTCGATCGCCTTACGCGGGAGGCAGCCGCCGACGGGGCGCAGCTGATCGTCCTGCCCGAGAAGTGGACCGCGATGGGCGTCGAGGCCGAGCTGCGAGCCGCCGCTCAACCGTTGGACGGGCGCGCGGTCGAATGGGCGCGGGCGACCGCCGTGGAGCTCGGTGTCGATCTCGTCGCGGGCTCTTTCCTGGAGCGCATCCCCGGCGAGGACCGTTTTGCCAACACCTGCGTCCACGTCAGTGCTTCCGGGGGCGTGCGAGCGGTGTATCGCAAGCTGCACATGTTCGACGTCACGATCGACGGCCGCTCCTATCGCGAGTCCGAGCTGGAGCTGCCGGGCGATGAGATCGTGCTCAGCCGCACCTCCGCCGGCGGGGAGCCGGAGGTCGAGTTGGGTCTGGCGGTCTGCTACGACCTGCGCTTCCCGGAGATCTTCCGCATCCTCGTCACCCGCGGCGCTCGCATCATCGCGCTGCCTTCGGCGTTCACGCTGCCGACCACGCGCGATCACTGGGAAGTCCTCGTCCGCGCGCGGGCGATCGAGAACCAGGCCTACGTGATCGCCTCAAACCAGGTCGGCCCCCACCCCGGCGGGATGCGCTCGGGCGGGCGTTCGATGATCGTCGACCCGTGGGGCGTCGTGCTCGCCCAGGCGCCCGACGGCGAGGGCTATGCGATCGCACAGCTCGACTTCGAGCGCCAGTCTCAGATCCGGGCCGAGCTGCCCGCGCTCGCGGGCCGGCGTCCGGAGGTGTACCGCTGGTGAGCGCGACACGGGCCACCACCGACAAGCGCCGTGCCATCCTCGATGCAGCCGTGCGGGTGTTCGCGCGGCAGGGGTTTCATGCCTGCCGCGTGGCCGACATCGCGGATGAGGCGGGGGTGGCGTATGGCCTCGTGTACCACTACTTCGCCTCCAAGGACGAGATCCTCGACACGCTGTTCCTCGAGCGCTGGGCGATCATGCTCGAGACGATCCGTCACGTCGATGCCCAGGAGATCCCGGCGCGCGAGAAGCTGCGCGCGATCGCCTCGTTCATCATCGACTCCTACAGCCACGACCCCGAGCTGATGAAGGTGATCATCGTCGAGGTCACCCGCGCGGCCAACTCCTTCGGGCAGACCCATCTCGCCCAGATCCGCGAGGCGTTCACGCTGATCGCAGAGATTGTCACCGCCGCCCAGTCCACCGGTGAGTTCAAGCCCGAGATCACCGCCGAGTTCGCGGCGATCGCCTTCTACGGCGCGATCGAGCAGGTGCTCACCGGCTGGATCTTCGGTCTGCTGCCGGACGGCGAGGAGCACTACGAGCAGGCCAAGCGCCTGGTGATCGAGACCGTGTGCGGCGGCTTGCTCCTAGCCAACGCGGGCTCGCCCCCCAGTGCGTCTGCGAGTACGCCGGCGAGCGCGTCTGCGAGTATGCCGGCGGGTGCGTCCGCGAGTACGCCGGCGAGCGCGTCTGCGACTACGCCCGCCGATGCGGCGCCGGCGAGTGCGCCGGCTCGGTGAGCGTCCTCGCATAGCAATACACTCCCCTGGCAACATGGAAAACGATGTCGTCAAGCGATTGATGTGGTCGGGCCTGCTGGCGGGAGTCGGGGCGCTGGCCAGCGTCGTGGCGCATCGCCTCGCCGCGCGCGTGTGGGTGGCCCTGCTCGGCGAGGAGCCGCCGGAGTGAGCGGCGAGGAGGAGGTGCCCAAGGGCATCGCCGCCGCGATCGCCGACGTGTCCGAGCGCGCGACCGCGCTCGTGCGCGAGGAGATCGAGCTGGCCAAGACCGAGGTCGCGCAGAAGGTGGGCCGGCTCGCCCGGGGCGCGGTCGTCGCGGTCGTCGCCGGGGTGTTCCTGCTCACGGCGCTGTTCTTCTTTTTGATCGGCTGCGCTTGGCTGCTCTACTACTACCTGCCGGTCGGTGTGTGGGCTTTCTTCTGGGGCTTTTTCGCGATGGCCGGGATCCTGCTGGTCCTGGGCGTGCTCGCCGGCGGCCTGGCCGCGCGGGCGGTCAAACGCGGCTCGCCGCCCACGCCCGACCTGGCGATCGAGGAGGCCCGCCGCATCCGCGACACGGTCGCTACGGCAGCCCCGGAGTCCACGCCCACGCCCCGGGCGGGCGCCACCGCCACGACCCCGGCCGCCTCGGGTACGGGTTCGCCGTCATCTGCCGCGTCCACGGGCGCGACCGGTTCGGTGTCCGGATCGACGCCGACGCCCTATGGCGCCGCGGCTCCGCACGCGCCCGGAGAGGGTGGAGCCTGATGGCGCAGCGCTCGCCTGCGGAGATCCGCGACTCAATCGAGGCCAACCGCGCCGAGCTGGCGGTCTCGATCTCGAACTTGCGCGGCGAGGTCGCCTACCTGACCGACTGGCGCGGTCACATCGCGCGTCACGAACGCGAACTGAAGATCGGTGGCGCGGTTGTGGTGGGTCTGCTGGTTGGCAGTCGCCTGTTGCGACGTCGGCGCAAGCGCTGATCAGCTCAGCAGCGTGCGCGGCACCGCGCCCACCCCGATCAGGCCAGGGCCGGTGTAGGTGCCGATGACCGGGCCGACTTCGGAGGTGAAGACCGGCTCTGAGTCGAAGATCTCGAGGCAGCGCTCGATCAGGCGCTCTGACTGCTCGGGGGCCTGGATGTGCTGGACGACCCACCCGTCCGAGCCGGCCTGCCGCAGTTCGCGCGCGTATTGCACCATCCGCTCGAACGCCCGTCCGGCGGTGCGCACGCGCTCGACCGGCACGATTTCGTACTCCATCGAGAGGATCGGCTTGATCCGCAGCGTGCCGCCCAGCCACGCCTGCGCCTTGCCCACGCGCCCGCCGCGTCGCAGGTACTCGAGCGTGTCCAGGCAGAACCACATTTTCAGGACGCCGCGCGTCTCGCGCACGCGCTCCACCACCGCGGCCCGATCCGCGCCCGCGCTCGCGGCAGCGGCCGCCGCCAGCACCAACAGACCCGTGCCGCCGCACGCCGATTCGGAGTCGACCACCTCGACGCGGTCGCCGAGGCCCCGCTCGCTCAACAGCTCCCGCGCCTGCCTGGCCGCCTCGCACGTGCCGGAGATGCCACCGGCCAGGTGGATCGAGACGATGTCGTGCCCCTGCTCGAGCAGTGGCTCCCACACGGCGAGGAAGTCCCCGATCGAGGGCTGTGAGGTCGTCGGCAGCTCGGGATCGGTGCGCAGGCGCGCGTAGAACGCGTCGAACCCGTCCATGTCCAGCTCGCGTTCCGGTTCGCCCTGCCAGCCCACGTACAGGCTTACCTGGTGCACGCCGCGCGCGTCCGCCAGCTCGCGCGGCAGATACTGAGTGCTGTCGGTTACTACCGCGACGGAAGCTGGCATCCCTGCCGGCAAGCTATCGCACTGGCGCGCGCAGCACTGGCGCGGATCGTGGAACTGGCGGTACTCCTCACACCGGCGCGGCTCACTGCGTGGGCGTGGCGTGTGCGGGTGCGGGGTTGAGCCCGAGCGTCTGCGCCAGCTCGCCCGACTCGTACATCTCCATCACGATGTCACAGCCGCCCACGAGCTCTCCCGCGACGAACAGCTGGGGGATCGTCGGCCAGTTGGATATCGCCGACAGCTCCTGGCGGATGCGGGGGTCCGGGAGAATGTCCACGGCCGCAAACGGCGCCTGCAGCTCCTTCAGCGCGGCGACTGTTCGAGCCGAGAATCCGCATGCCGGCGCCTCGGGCGTGCCCTTCATGAACAGGATCGTCTGGTTCTGTTCGATCGCCTGTTCGATCGCCTCGCGGATCTGATTGGTCTCGTCTGACATGGCTGCTCCTGGTGGCTGGGGTGTGGGTGGTTACTTCGGGACGTGGGTGCTCAGAGACAGGGCATGGATCGGGCCGCCGATCTCCTCGCCGAACACCTCGTACACGAGCCGGTGCTGCTCGATGCGATTGCGCCCGGCGAACGCCTGCGCGGTGACCGTGGCCTTGAAATGGTCACCGCCGCCTGTCCAGTCCTCGACCTCGGCCTGCGCGCCGGGGATCGCGGCCTCGATGCGCTGCCTGATTTCCTCTGCGCTCGGCATGCCAGACCAGCTTAGCCGCTCTCGCTCCAGCGCTATACTTTCGATAGCAATGGTCACGATCACCGACAAGGGCGCCGAGAAGGTGCGCGAGTTTTTGGCCGCCCAGGAGGCCGACGCGAGCCTTGCCGGTCTGCGCGTAGGCGTACGGGGCGGGGGTTGCTCGGGCTTTCAGTACCAGCTTGCCTTCGACGAGCAGCGCGACGACGACTCCGTGTTCGAGACCCACGGCCTGAAGCTGCTGGTCGACCGCGAGAGCCTGCCGTTCGTGCGCGGGTCGATCATCGACTACCAGGAAACGCTGCAGGGCGCCGGGTTCAAGGTCGAGAACCCGAACGTGGTTGCCGCCTGCGGCTGCGGGTCCTCGTTCCGCGTGGCCGACGAAGAGCAGGTCTCGGCGGTCTGAGCCCCCTTCCCGCCGGCGTCCGCAAGCTGACTCCCGCGCGTCTGCGCGATGACACGCGTCTGCGCGCCCTGGCGCTCGGCGCCGGGCTGATCCCGCCGCGCGCGATGCACTCCGACGCCGACCTCTCTTTGCTGCTCGATGTCGCTCGCGACGCGCGCCTGGTGGTGGAGATCGGCGTGTACGAGGGCGCCTCGGCGATCGCTCTCTGCCAGACACTCCCGGCCGACGCCGAGCTGCACCTGGTCGATCCGTTCGGGCGCCACCCCGACGCGCTGCCCTCCGGCTGGGGCGCCGTCGAGTGGGCGACCCGGCGTGTGGTCGCGCGGGCGCTGCGCGCGCGGGGGCATGGGGCCGGCCGTGCGCGTGGGTACGGTGGGAGCCATGCGAGCCGCGCGCGGGGAACGGGCGCGGGCGGTGCGCCGACTGTGTGCTGGCACACCTGTCTCTCGGCCGATCTGGCCCGCGACTGGCGTGGCGGCGAGGTCGATCTGGTGTTCATCGACGGCGATCACTCCGAGGCCGGCTGCGAGCTCGACTGGGCTGGCTGGCAGCGCTTCGTGCCGGTCGGGGGTCATGTCGTCTTCCACGACGCCCGCCTGCACCGGCCAGGTGGCCGCGGCCTGCCCGGGCCGACCGCTGTCGTCGATCGCCATTTCCGCGGCAGCGGCGGTGAGGATGGAGGTAAGGCCGGGATCGGAGGTGGGGCTGCCGCGGCGCGGCGTCCCGCTGACTGGGAGATCGTCGCCGAAGCCGATCGGACCGTGGTCGTGCGCCGTTTGAACCAGATCGGCCAAGAGCCGGTTTGATGTTTGGCCGTTTCGGAGCCCCGTTCTTACTTGACGTAAGTGGAGGTTTATGTCATCGTGCCGTTTGACGTAAGGGGCGGTTTGTCGATCGCCCTTTTGTCAAAAAGCAGGGAGCCGTTGGCAGGGGTCTCATTGGAGGGGGCCGGCTGGCGACAGGAATCGGAGGCTGGGTGTGCGCGGCATGCCCGGACGCCGATCGGCAATCGAGTCATCAGTCGAAGGGAGTTGGAGATGAAACGCATCAGCACCGCTGGGCTGTGCTTGGTGGCGGTCCTCGCGCTCAGCGCGATGGTCGCGGCGTCCGCCATGGCGTCGGCGCCTGAATACAAGACGTGCCTGACGACCAAAAAGATCGACGGCAAATACACCGGCAAATACAACGACAAGGCCTGCTCGTCGGTCAACGGCGCAGGGGAAGGCAAGTACGAACTGGGCGAATGGAACGCCGGCAAGAAAGTGACCACCAAGGGCAAGGGCGGCGCGGGCGTGAATAAGCTGGTCAACCCGTTCGCGCAGAAAGTGGAAGGCGCGACGGCGTGCACCAGCGAAAAGACCTCAGGTGAGATAACCGGCCCCAAAACCAGCCTGACGACGGTTGAATACAAGGGCTGCAAAAACGGAGCCAAAAACTGCAACTCCGTCGGCGAGGGCAAAGGCAAGATCAAGACCGAACTGCTGCTCGGCGAGCTGGTTCCGCTCGGTTCCGGCAGCAAAGTCGGCATCCTGACCACGAGCGCCGCCAGTCCCGGCACGGGCCCGCTCGCGTTCTATGAATGCGAAGGCCTCGACGTGACGGCCGTGGGCGCCGTGATCGGCGAAGTCACCGGCAACGTCGGCGCCGCCGGGAAGAAATCCACCGATACGTTCGAACACGGCGCAGGCGTGATGCAGAAGTATCTGTACGCCGGCGGTCTGGGCGCCAAAATAGAAGAAGAAGAAGCCATCGTGGCCATCGGCCTCGGCGCCAAGGTCGAAGAATGCGTCGCCAAAGCCGAAGGCACCAAGGCCGAATGCGAAACCAAAGTCGGCACCGAATACTACCTGGAAACCGGCAAAGCGCCTCCGGCGTCGCCCACCACGCTGGTCAGCGTGATCAGCGGCGAAAAATCAGCTGAGGCTCCTGCTACCCAGGAAGCGACTACCGAGGTCACCGGTGAATCGATGTTGGTGACCGCTCCCTGACGCGGTAGCACTGGCTGGTTGCAGTGCACAGTAACGAACAGTGTGCGTGTGGGGCCCAAGGACCGGGCCTCACACGCACGCGCCTCATGCGAGTGCAGACCGTCGCAGGCCTCGCCGCGCTGCTGGTCTGCGGGTCGCTGCTGATCCACAGCTCACCGGCGAGCGCGCTCAGTCAGCGCGGGCACGTCTTCGGCGGGTCGTTCGGCGAACGGTTCGACGGGGAAGACACGCTGGCCAAGCCCTCCGGGGTCGCCGTCGATGAAGCCTCCACCGGCGAAGGCGCGGGCGACGTCTACGTTCTCGACAGCGCCCACAGCCGTATCGTGCGCTTCGGGCCGGCCCCTGAACACGAATTCATCGAAGCCTGGGGCTACGGGGTCGGCGACGGCACCGAAGCCTACGAGCGCTGCACCGCCGGCTGCCGGCCGGGGATCGCGGGCTTCAAGAAGGGGCAGCTCGACGATCCCGTGACGATCGCGGTGGATAACGCGAGCGGCTCCCCGTCGCGGGGTGACGTGTATGTGATCGCCAACCGCACCTGGAAGAAAGCCGTGATCGACAAGTTCAGTCCCAGTGGCGTGCTCCTCGGTAGGCTGATCTCCAAGCGAGAAGAAAAAGAAGAAGTCGAAGGCATGATCGACGGTGTGGCCGTCGACTCCAGCGGCACCGTCTGGGTCGAGCGCGAAGACGAAGAAGAAGAATTCACGCTGCAGCGCTTTACCGACCAGACTCCCAACAAGCCGCTCGGGGAACCCTCGGAACTGGAAATCGAAAACCTCGAAGGCCCGCGCCCGGCCAGGCCGGGGTTCGCGGTCGACTCGCAGGGCGATATCTACACCACCTACGAGCCGGACGGCCACGATTCCGAACAGCGCGAAGAAGAAGCGCAGGAAATCTCAGAACGCGAAAAAGAACGCAAAAAAGACCACGAAGCCCCCAAGGGCGAACACCCCCAGGAACCCTGCGAACGAAACCCCTGTCTGGTGGCCAAGCTGGCGCTCGTCCCGGGACTGAGGGGCTTGGACGCCGAACCGCTGATCTATGAACTGGGCGGCGCGGACAGCATGGGTGCCGCGGACAGTGAAAACAGCACCGGGGTCGCCGTCGAGGAGTCGACCGGCACGCAGGCAAGCGACGACGTCTACCTCGACAACGGCACGAGCGTCGCGGCGTTCACCTCGACCGGCACGCTCATCCAGCGCTTCGGCTCGGCCCAGCTTGCTGGCGGCGGCGGCAGTGGCCTGACGGTTGACGCCGTCACCGGCGAAGTCCTCGTGGCGGACGCGAGCGCCGGGCGGATCGACATCTTCACGCCCGCGCCCCCCGGCCCGCCGGTCGTCGAGCCGGACAGCCTGTCGGCCGCGCATGTGACCGCAGGCACGGCCGAACTGCGCGCCACGATAGATCCGAGCGGCGCCGCCACCCACTATCGCTTCCAGTACGGCACGGGCGCCTGCGCCGAAGATCCGTCGGCCTGCGTCGAGGCGCCAGCTGCGGGCGGGTCTGGCGGTTCCGGTGGGGCTGGCTCCGGCGGGGCCGATTCCGGTGGCTATATCGGCCAGGGCTTCGGCGATGAGATCGCTACGGCCGAGGTGGCGGGCCTTGCGCCGAGCACCACCTACCACTTCCGGGTGATCGCCGAAAACGATCTCGCCGAAGGCACGGAGGCCGTCTACAGCGAAGAACGGGCCTTCACCACGCAGTCCGCTGCGGCCGAAGCGCTCCTGCCCGACGGGCGCGCCTGGGAACTGGTCTCGCCACCGGACAAGCACGGCGCCTCGATTGAACCGATCGCCCGCGAAGGCGGCCTCGTGCAGGCGGCCGCCGACGGCCGCTCGATCACCTACATGGCGGACGCTCCCATCGGCGAACACGAACCGGAAGGCAACCGCGCGCCCGAACGAGCGCAGATCCTCTCGACACGCACCGCGAGCGGCTGGGCCTCGCAGGACATCGCCACGCCCAACACGGGCGCCCAGGGTATCCGCGGCGGGCTGACGCGCGAGTACCAGCTGTTCTCGACCGAACTGCAGCAGGCGCTAGTCGAACCGCCCAGCGAAGCCCCTCCCAATCTGCCCGAAAAAACGATCTACCTGCGCAACAACTCCGCCTGCGAAACGGCCACGGGTGCGGCGGTGGGTGCCGAAGCGAGCACGGCGGCGAGCTGTTATGAGCCGCTGCTGACGGGCGGGCCCGCGGGCGATGTCACCGCCGAAAGCCAGTTCGCCTCCCGCGTCGCGGTCGCCGGGGCGACCCCGGATCTGAGCCACGTGATCCTCCAGGCGGGGGTGCCGCTCACCAAGGGGGCCACCGGCGCGGGGCTGTACGAGTGGATCGCCGGCAAGCCTGCCCGTGAAGCGCTGCAGCTGATCAGCGTGCTGCCGAGCGGGGCGCAGGCCAGCGAATCGGTGTCGCTCGGCGGCGACACGGTCCGGGAAATGTCGAGCACGGCGATCTCCGCGGACGGCGCGCGGGTCGTGTGGCGCACGGGCGGCGCCGGCGAAGGCCACCTTTACATGCGTGAGGTCGCCCAGGGACAGACACTCGAGGTCGACGAACCCAACAGCGGCACGTCGGCGTCCAAGCTCGCGCCCGAGCCCGTCTTTCAGACGGCCAGCTCCGACGGCTCCAGGGTGTTCTTCACCGACTCCCAGCGGCTGACCTCGGAATCGACCGCTCCGGAAGTCCCCGCGAACGCAGCCCCGCGGGATCTCTACGCATTCGAACCGGCTCGGCCCGCGGGCGAGCGCCTGACCGACCTAACCCCCGATCTGAACGGCGGCGAAGGCGCAGGCGTCCAGGGCAGCGTGCTTGCGGGATCCGCAGGCTCGCTGGTCTACTTTGTCGCCAACGGCGTGCTCGCCGAAGGCGCCCAGCCGGGCGACTGCCGCTTCGACGCGCCCAGCGGCGCCGGCTGCAGCCTGTACGTCGTGCACCACGGCGCCGGCGGTTGGGAAAAGCCGCGCTTCATCGCCCGCCTCTCCGACGAAGACGCCCCCGACTGGGGCAGGCCGGAACCGGGCTCCAACTACGAGCTGAAGACGATGACCTCTCGCGTCTCGCCGGACGGCGAATACCTGGCGTTCATGTCCGATCGGTCGCTGACCGGCTACAACAACTTCGACGCGGCCAGCGGCGTCGCCGACGAGGAGGTCTACCTCTACCGCTATGGCGCGGATGTGGGTGCAGGTGCGGACGCGGGCGGCGGCGACGGCGGAGTGAGTGAAGGCGGGGCGGGCGAAGGCGCTGGGGGCGCGGGCAGCCTGGTGTGCGCGTCGTGCAACCCGAGTGGCGCCCAGCCGGCCGGCGTCTATGACACCGAAGAATCCAGCGAAGGCATCGGCCTGCTCGTCGATCGTCCGCAGGTCTGGGGCGCGCAGTACGCGGGCGTCGATCACTGGCTGGCCGCCAGCGTGCCCGGCTGGACTCCCGTCGGTCTGCTCGAATCTCTCTACCAGTCGCGCTATCTCGGCAACGACGGCCGGCTGTTCTTTAACAGCGCCGACGCGCTCGTGCCACGCGACACCAACGGCAAGGAGGACGTCTACCAGTACGAGCCCCTGGGCGTCGGCGGCTGCCAGACGGGTAACACCGCGGGCGGCTGCGTCGCGCTGATCTCCTCGGGCGAATCCGAACAGGAATCCGCGTTCCTGGACGCGAGCGAAACGGGCGATGACGTGTTCTTCTTGACCAGCGCCAAATTGTCCGCGCTCGAGCCCGAAACGACGTTCGACGTCTACGACGCCCGAGTCTGTGCAGCGCTCGGTGCCGAACCGTGCGCAGGGGAACAGGCGGCTGCTTCGGTCCCCTGCGCCAGCGAAGCCGAATGCCGACAGGCGCCGCTCCCGCAGGCCGGCCACGGCTCGCCCGCCAGCTCGACCGTCTCCGGCTCCGGCAACCTCATCGCCGCTCACCGGGAAACGCTCGCCTCCAAAAGCACGCAGGCACCCAAGGCCAAGCTGACGCGAGCCCAGCAGCTCGCGCACGCGCTGAAGGTGTGCAAGCGCAAGAAGCCCAAGCGCCGGCGGGTCGCGTGCGAACGCAAGGCACGCAAACGCTATGACTCCAAGCCGGCCAAACGGGCGCGGCGGAAGGGGGGTGGACGATGACCCTGCGCAGGCCGCTCGTGTCGGCGGTGGCCCTGGCGCTGGCGTTGGCGGGCGCGGCGCTGGTGGTGATGACCTGCGCCGGCGCGGCGCCCGCGCTCGGCGACGCTCCCCACTGGGACGTCATCACTCGCTCCGCGCCGAGCGATCTGGCGCCCGGACAGAACGGCGAGATCGTGAGCGTCGTGGCCAACCTCGGCGACGCGTCCGTGCTCGCCACGCCCGCTGAACCGGTCACGATCACCGACACGCTGCCGGCCGGCCTGGAAGCGACCAGGGGGATGACGGGCACGGCCGACACCGGGGTCGACGCTCAGCAGCGCCCAGCGCTGAGCTGCAAGGAACTGCGCTGCGCCTACGCGGGCATCGTGCCGCCGTTCATCTCGCTGGAACTGTCGATCGGCGTACGCGCCAAGCAGACGGGCTACCTGGGCGAAAACGAGGTCAAGGTGGAAGGCGGCAACGCGCCTCCGCAGGCGGTGAGCCGACCGATTACCGCCAGCGCCGGCGGAACGTCGTTCGGGGTCGAACGCTACGAACTGAGTCCCGAAGAAGAAGACGGCTCGCCCGATCAGCAGGCCGGCTCGCACCCATTCCAGATGACGACCACGATCGAGCTGAACCAGACGTTCGCCCGCGATCCGCTGCACCCCGAAAACGAACTGCCGGCCGCGCCTGCGCTCGTCAAGAACCTCACCACGACACTGCCGCCGGGCCTGCTCGGCGACCCGACCGCAATTCCGCAGTGCTCGGATGTGGCCTTCGCGACGGTGCGCAACGGCGACAGCGACACCTGCCCTGCCGACACAGCCGTTGGCGCCGTGATCGTCACCTTCAAAGAACCGTATTTCGAGACCCGAACCGAAACGTTTCCAGTCTTCAACCTGACGCCCGCCTACGGCGAGCCAGCGCGGTTCGGGTTCGAGTTCGACGAAGTGCCGGTGATTCTCGACACCTCCGTGCAGACCGGCGCGGGCTACGCCGTGCAGGTGAAGGTCGCAAATGTGTCCGAGGCTGCCGAACTGCTCGGCAGCGTGCTGACGATCTGGGGCGTGCCCGGGGAAGCCAGCCACGACGACGCGCGCGGCTGGGAATGCCTCGGCGGCGGGCACTTCGTGGAACACCTCGAACCGCCGCCGGCCTGCAACCCGCTGGGGCAGTCGAGCCCGCCCCCGTACCTGACGATGCCCACCTCCTGCGGGCAACCGCTCACAACCTCCTTGCAAGTCCAGTCCTGGCAGCCGGGAGCGGGCCTGCAGACCCCGGTCGAACCGCTGTCCGAGGAGCGTCTCGAAGGCTGCAACCGGCTCCCGTTCGAACCCTCGCTCCTGGTCAAGCCCGACCAGAGCGCGACGAGCACGCCGACTGGCCTGAAGGTCGAAATGACGCTCCCGCAGGCGACCACGCTCGCGGCCGGCGGGCTGGCGGAGGCCGACCTGAGGGAAACGACGGTCACGCTGCCCGCCGGCATGCAGGCCAACCCGGGCGCCGCGGGCGGGCTACAGACATGCGCGGCCGCGGGGCGCGACGGGGTCGCGGGTCAGGAAGCGGCGGGCTTCGACGGTTTCCAGCAGGGACTCGGCGAAGCCTACCAGCTCGAAAACGACCACTTCACCCCGGAACCGGTGACCTGTCCGGACGCGTCCAAGATCGGCGAAGTCGCGATCAAGAGTCCGCTGCTCGAAAACGAACTGCATGGCTCCATGTACCTGGGCGAACAGGACACCGATCCCTTCACCTCGCCCCTGGTCATGTACCTCGTCGCCGAAGACCCCGTCTCCGGAGTGCGCATCAAGCTTGCCGGGGAAATCCAGATCGGCCCTACCGGCCAGCTGACTTCCGTCTTCAGAAACGCCCCGCCACTGCCGTTCGAGACCCTCAGGCTGCACTTCTTCGACGGTCCCAGGGCCACGCTCGCCACGCCCGCCTACTGCCGCGGCTATGCAACGAACGCCTCCTTCGGACCGTGGTCCGGCCAGGCGCCGGTGCAGCGCTCCTCGAGCTTCGCGCTTTCATCGGGACCGAACGGCGGCTCCTGCCAGACCCAGGGTCCGCTGCCGTTCAGCCCCTCCCTTGCGGCCGGCGTCGCCGACAGCCAGGCGGGCGCCTTCACTTCGTTTGACCTCACGATCGAACGCCCCGACGGCGATCAGGCGCTGAACGGCGTAACGGTGCGGCTGCCGCCGGGCCTCGCGGGCCTGATCGCCAAGGTCACCCCCTGCCCCGAACCGCCGGCCGGCCGGGAATGGACGTGCGGTTCGGACAGCCTGATCGGCCAAGCCGAAACGGCCTCCGGCCTCGGCCCGGACCCCATCACGTTGCGCACCGAAGAAGCCCCCCCGAGCACGTACAAGGGCGTGACGCCCGGGGTGTACCTGACCAGCGGCTACGACGGCGCGCCGTACGGCCTGCTGGTTTCCACTCGTGCACATGCCGGACCGTTCGAACTCGGCGTGGTCAACGTGCGCGCGCGGATCGAAGTGAACCGGGAAACGGCGGCCGTGACCGTCACCACCGACGCGGGCCCGCGCGGCGAATCGCTGCCGACGATGCTCCACGGTGTACCGGTCCAGCTCAAACAGGTCTACGTGACGATCGACCGGCCCGAATTCATGTTCAACCCGACCAGCTGCTCCCAGACGTCGGTCGCCGGCAGGCTGACCGGCGATGAAGGCGCGATCCTCGAACCGTCGTCCTCCTTCGGGGTGGTCGACTGCTCGGCGCTGCCGTTCGCCCCCAAGCTGACCGCCTCGGTGGTGGGCCACGGCAGCAAAGCCGACGGGACCACTTTCAACGTGACCGTGCAGTCGTCGGGGCTGGGCCAGGCGAACGTCGGCAAGGTCGACCTGACGCTCCCCAAGCAGCTGTCCTCGCGTTTGACCACGCTCCAGCAGGCCTGTCCGGAAGCGGTCTTCGCGGCCGACCCGGCCGGCTGCGATGCGGGCTCGGTGATCGGCCAGGGAACCGTCACTACTCCCGTGTTCGGCGAACCGCTCACGGGCAAGGCCTACCTGGTCTCCCACGGTGGCGCCGCTTTTCCCGACATCGAGTTCCCGCTGCGGGGGGACGGCATCGAAATATTGCTCGACGGCAAGACCCAGATCAAGAACGGGATCACCTACTCCCGCTTCGAATCACTGCCGGACGCGCCGTTCACCAGGTTCGAATCGACCTTCCCGGCCGGCCCGCACTCGGTGTTGACCCCGAACGTGCCCGAACGCGAACACTTCAGTCTGTGCAAGCAGTCGCTCACGATGCCCACCGAAATCACAGCTCAGGACGGCGGTTTCGCGAGCGCTGACACGAAGGTCTCGATCCTCGGCTGCGGTGGGGTCAAGAGCGCCAAAGCAAGGCAGCCCACGAGGGCGCAGCTGCTGGCCAAAGCGCTGCGCGCGTGCAGGGCCAGGTACAAGCACAGGCATGCCAAGCGAGCGGCCTGCGAACGGGCGGCTCACAAGCGGTACGGGCTGAAGGTTGCCAAGGCCAAGCGGGCAAAGGCCAAGCGGGCCAAGGCCAACACCAAGCGGACCAGGACCAACAAGTAGCTCTACGTCGGCTCGTTGGCCAGCGAGCGCCACAGGTACCGGCAGGCGAGCGTGCGATAGGGTCGCCAGGGCTCGGCTATCTCCTCGATCGTCCCAGCCTCGGGCAGCTCGTCCAGCTCGTACGCCCGCTCGATCGCCCGGCGGATGCCGAGGTCTCCGACAGCCAGCACGTCCGGGCGCTCCAGGTGGAACATCAGGAACATGTGCGCGGTCCAGGCGCCGAGGCCCTTGACTGCGACAAGCTCCTCCATCACCGCCTCATCGTCCAGCTCGTCCAGGCGCTCCAGCTCCAGCTCGCCACTCAGCACGTGCTCAGCCAGGGACCGCAGGAATCCGACCTTCGCCCGCGACAGCCCGGCCGCGGCGCGCAGCTCCTCGGGCTCGTCCTCCAGGATCTCCGCCGGCGTAGGCGGCCTGCCACCGAAGCGATCGGTCAATCGGCCGTAGATCGCGCGGGCGGCCTTGACCGACAGCTGCTGACCGGTGATCGCCCGCACCAGCGCGCCGTAGTGGTCGTCCTTGTCCGGCCTGCCGTCGCGTGCGTCGGGCAGCTTGCCGACATCTTCGATCACACCGGCCAGCACCGGGTCCGCCCGCTTGAGATGGGCCAGGCCGGCGCGAGGGCCCGGCCGGCGCTGAGGTTTGGCTCCGGTGGCGGCCACAGCGTCCGCTCAGACGGCGCCGAGCGCCGCCTCCACGCCGATCGGCTCGCCGTCGAGCGCGTTCAGCGCGCGCTCCAGCGACATGCGGATGCAGGTGAAGCTCGGCGTATCGCGCACCGTGTAGCGCGACGCCTCCGTCGTGCGCAGCCGCTGTACGAGGTCCAGGAACGTGCCTACGTCGTCGGTGTCGAACGCCACCACGAACTCCTGGTCGTCCAGGCCGAACGAGTAGGTCGTGTGGTTGTCCACGCCCGGGTATTCCCGCCCCACCTGGATGTGTCCTTGCATGATCCGCCAGCGCTCCTCGCCGGGCAGGGCATACCACTCGCGGGACTTGACGAACGGGTACACGAACACGTACTTGCCTTTGAACGCGCGCGGCACGGCGCGCTCGTCTTCGGAGTATTCCGAGGACTTGCGCATCCCCAGGAACGAGTAGGGCACGCTCGCCCACTTCATCAGTCCGCTCTGGGCCATGATCACGTGCAGCTCGTGGATGCGCTCCAGGTTCTCGGCCTCTGCGATCAGCAGCAGCTCGGCGTCGCCGCGCGTGCCGACCAGCGAGAACGACTGCAGCAGGTGCCCATCGGCGAAGTCCTCGCAGGCGGCGATCAGCTCGCGCTTGCCCTGCTCGCGCTGGATCCCGTCCAGCCGCCTCCAGGCCGGGTCCATGTGCAGGAACGTGTACTTGACGAAGTGCCGGCCGGCCACGACTCGATTATCGCAGCCCGGCCAGGTCAGCCGCAGCGCTTGTGCCAACACGCGTCGCATTGCGGCACGGGATGGCGATGGTGGGGCGCCGAGGTCCTCGCGTCCCCCCGAGGCCCGTCTCCTTCCCTAGGTTCGTCGCCCCCTATCGGTAGACTCGTCCTGTGCGGATCGCCCTGGTTTCGCCGTACTCCTGGACATACCCCGGCGGCGTCACGCGTCACATCGAGGCGCTCTCCGCGGAGCTGCGCTCGCTCGGGCACGACAGTCGCATCCTCGCGCCATATGACCCCGACGACGCGCTGGCGCGGCATCTGCACCGTGGCGCGCGCCCCCAGCTGCTTGCTGCGCCCGACGGGTTCGTCTCGCTCGGGCGCACGTTCGGCCTGCCCGCCAACGGCGCGGTCTCGAACATCACCGGTCTGCCGACCGCCGTGCTCGCGCTGCGCCGCGAGCTGCGCGACGGCGGCTACGACGTCGTGCACCTGCACGAGCCGGTCGTGCCGATGGTCTGTTGGGATGTGCTGCGCGGGGCCTGCGGATTGCCGCTCGTAGGCACGTTCCACACCTACTCGGAGAACCGGATCTCCAACGGCATCGCCGCCGTGCCCCTCGGTGGGCGCCGGCGCATGAACCGCCTGCGCGTGCGCATCGCCGTCTCGGAGGCCGCGGCCTGGACGGCCAGGCGCTTCTATGGCGGGCGCTACCGGATCGTGCCCAACGGGGTGCACCTCGATGCGGACGGTGCGGGAGGCGGGGTCGGCTCGGAAGGTAGGGGCGGTGGTGATGTCTCGAGCGACGGCGTTAACGCCCGCGCGTGCGTAGGCGCGCGCGGGCGCGCGCATTTCGAAGCCGATTTTGCAGAACGACCCCCGAGCCTCTTCACACCCGCGACCGCTCTGGCGCCCCTGCGCATCCTGTTCATCGGCCAGGCCGTCGAGCGCAAGGGCCTGCCCGTCTTGTTGCGCGCTTTCGAGGCGCTGCGCGACCACGTCCCCGCTACCCTCACCCTCGTCGGCGCTGGCCCCGAAGAGGTGAGGCACATGATGCTCGATGACCGCGGCGTCAGCGCGCTCGGCAAGGTCTCTGAGCTTCGCAAGCGCGCGGAGCTCGCCCGGGCCGACGTGCTGTGTGCGCCCTCGCTGCACGGCGAGAGCTTTGGCATGGTCCTGACCGAGGGCCTGGCCGCCGGCACGCCCGTGCTGGCCTCGGACATCCCCGGCTATCGCGACGTGCTGCGCAACGGGATCGACGGGCAACTCGTCGCACCGGGAGACCCGGTGGCGCTCGCGCAGGAGCTGCGCCGGCTGGCCCTGGAACCCGAGCGCCGCGCGCGGATGGCGCTTGCCGCCCGCGAGCGCGCCGAGCGCTTTGCCTGGCCCCACGTCGCCGCCGAAGTGCTCGACTGCTACGAGCAGGCGATCGCCGTGGGAGAGCCCGCCACGCGCACGGCCCGGTTGGCGGTGCGACACGGGTTGATGCCCGCCGACCTACAACCCGGCATTCCCGCCCAGCGGCTGCCCTCGCTGCAGTCCGCTCCGGCGCCCTCGGCGACGCCGGGGGCAGGACCGCGCAGGAGACGCACACTGCGCCGCGTGGGGCTCGCGCTCAGCACGCTGCTCGGCGCCGCCCTCGCGGTCCTCGCCCTGCAGCGCATCGGCGTCACTCGCGTGGCAGCCTCGCTGGTGGCCTCCAAGCCCGGCTTGCTGGCCGCCGGGCTGGCGGTGATGTGCTCGGCGATGTTCGTGCGCGCGCTTGCCTGGCACGCGATCCTCGCAGTCGCCCCCACCTGGCGGCGCGCACGGCGGCGGGACGCGATGCAGGGGACGTTCATCGGCGTGCTGATGTCCTCCACGCTGCCGGCACGCCTGGGCGAGCCCTCGCGCGCGCTGATCGTCGCCCGGCGTCTGGGCCGCGCGCGCGAGACGCTGCCGGTCGTGCTCGGCACGATGGTCTCGCAAACGCTGCTCAACCTGCTCGCGCTTGTGATTCTCGGCAGTGTGACGCTGTCGAGCGTGAGCGTGCTCGACGGGCACGACCGCGGGCTGCTTTTGATCGCGCTCGCGCCGCTGGCGGCGCTCGTGGCGGTGTTGCTTGCGCCCGTGTTGATCCCGGCGCAGGCGGTCGCGCGCTCGCGGCGCCTGCAGGCGCTGCTGGCTGGGTTGCGCGGGGTGCTGTTGCGACTGCGCGACGGTCTGCGCGTGTTTCGCCACGTGCGCTCCGCCGCGCTGGCGACCGTCGGCCAACTCGGCGCCTGGTCGCTGCAGTGGCTGTCGTGCTGGCTGCTGTTGATGGCGCTCGGCCTGAACTTCCCGGACAGCGCCGCCGCGGCGGCGGGCGTGCTGTTCGCGGTCAACGTCACCGCCGCGATCCCCGCCACGCCCGCCAACGTCGGCGTGTTTCAGGCCGCCTGTGTCGCGGTGCTCGCCGGCGCCTACCACGTCCACACGGCAGACGCGATCGCCTACGGGATCGTGCTGCAGGCGGTCGAGGTCTCCACCGCCCTGCTGATGGGCCTGCCCGCGCTGTTCAACGAGGGTCTGTCCTGGCGTGACGTGCGCCTGCGCACGATGCACGCCGCGCCGGTCACGCTGGGTCCGCTGCCGGTGAGCGATCGAACAGCGATGGATCCCGGTCTGAGCCCTTGATCACGTCGTCGGGGGAGCCATCGGGCAGCAGGCGGCCCTGTTTGGTGGCGAAATAGATCGCCTGCGGGTGGTGGGCCACCAGGGCGAGCGTGGACTGCTCGGGGTCGGGGGCGTAGCCGTCGGTGATGCTCATCCCGATCTGTCGGAGATCGAGCAGCCTGTCAACCTTCAGATGCTCGGCCTGCTCCGGAACGGCTGGGTAGCCCCACGAGTAGCGCCGGCCCTGGGTCTCTGGGATGCCCAGCATCGCGCGCGCACGCCAGTGCAGCCACTCGGCCAACCCCTCGGCGGTCTGCACGCCGAGGCCGTGCACGTACAGCTGCTCAGCGAACTCCCCCTCTGACTCGAGCTTCGCCATCAGCTCTGTCACCTCGCTGCCGACGGTCACGGCCTGCAGGGCGATCACGTCGAGCTCCTTTGGGGGTTTGCCGGTGGGGGAGGGGTTGCCACCGGCGTCCACCGCGGGGCGGAAGAAGTCGGCCAGGCAGATGCGGTCGCCCTTGGGCTGGCGCGGGCAGACGAAGCGCGTGAGCTCGCTGGCGGGATCGCTCGGGTCGAGCTCGGGATCGGGACCGGCCGTGCGCGGGTCGAGCACGACGATCTCGTTGCCCTGCGCATAGCAGGGAAAGAATCCGAGCAGCGCCCGCGGGTGAAGGTAGGTCTGCTCCCGCCACATCCGCTCCAGCCGCGGACGGAATTCCTCGCTCACCAGCTTCTGCCACTCCTCGCCTTTCACGCCTCGCCCGCCCCAGTGCAGCTTGAACAGAACGTGCGTATCCAGGTGGCTGTAGACCTCGTCCATGTCGACCTCGACCTCGCGCACGCCCCACCATGGGGGGGTTGGCACGGGGGCGTCGGTGCGGGCGGCCGAGCGCACCGAATCATCGGCGAAGTTCAGCTCCTGCACGGGCTCCTCGCCCTTGGCGCGGAACTCGCTCGCGCCGGCGCGCAGCTTCTCGCGCAGCGCCGCGCGCGCGTCGGAGTCGATCAGCTGGTCCATCACCGACAGCCCCTCGAACGCGTCCTTGCAGTAGAAGACGCCGGGCTCGTACACCTCCTCGGAGTCCTTGCCGCCGGGGTACAGCGCGCGGTAGCCGAACGCGCGGTTGATCGCGGCGCCCCCGATCAGCACAGGGTAGGGGAGATTCTTGGCATGTAGCTCCTGAATGCAGGCGGGCATCTGCTTGGAGGTGGAGACCAACAGCGCGGATAGGCCGATCGCGGTGGCGTCATGCTCCTGGGCGGCGTCGAGGATCGTCTGGATCGGAACCTGCTTGCCGAGGTCGATCACCGTGTAGCCGTTGTTGGTCAGGATCGTGTTGACCAGCGACTTGCCGATGTCGTGCACGTCCCCGAACACCGTCGCCAGCACGACCGTACCCTTGGTGTAGCCCTCGATCTTGTCGAGGTATTTCTCGAGTTGCGCCACCGCCCGCTTCATCACTTCCGCGGACTGCAGCACGAACGGCAATATCAGTTCGCCCGCGCCGAATTTGTCGCCGACCTCTTTCATCGCCGGCAGCAGCACGTCGTTTAGCGTTGGCACCGCGCCGATCTTCTGTACCGAGCGGTCGATCCAGTCCTCGACGCCGTCCTTGCGCCGGCGCAGGATGTGGAAGTGCAGCGCCTGCTCGGGCTCCATCCCCTCGGTCGGGTCGGCCTTTACGCCGGCACCCGCCTCCTCGTCCTCGCCCTTGGACTCGTAGTGCGCGATGAATCGCTCGAGCGCGTCCTCGCGGCGGTTGTACACCAGATCGTCGGCCAGCTCGCGCTCCTCGTCTGGGATCTCCGCGTAGGGCGTGATGTGGTTGGGGTTGACCATCGCCAGGTCCAGCCCGGCCTGTACGCAGTGGTGCAGGAACACCGAATTGAGCACCGCCCGCGCGCCGGGGCTCACGCCGAACGACACGTTCGACACGCCCAGCGAGGTCTTGACCTCGGGCATCGCCTCCTTGATCGCCCTGATCCCCTCGATCGTCTCCACCGCCGAGGGCCGCCACTCCTCATCGCCCGTCGTCAGCGTGAACGTCAGGCAGTCGATGATCAGCACTTGCGGGTCAAGGCCATGCTCGTCGCAGCACAGCTCGCGCAACCGCCGCGCCACCTCCAGCTTGCGCGCCGCCGTCTTGGCCATCCCGGTCTCGTCGATCGTCAGCGCGATCAGCGCGGCTCCGTGCGCCAGCGCCATCGGCGCGACGCGATCCAACTTCTCACGGCCGGCCTCGAGGTTGACCGAGTTGACGATCGCCCGGCCGGGGATTTGCTGTAGCGCGCGCTCGATCACCTCCGGCTCGGTCGAGTCGACCTGGATCGGCGCCGGTTGGGTCAGCGAGATCTTCTTGGCGAGCAGCCGCATCTGCTCGGCCTCGTCCGCGCGCTCGGTCAACGCCACGCACAGGTCCAGCACGTGCGCGCCACCCTGCACCTGGTCTTCGGCGATCTGCACGAGCCCGTCGTAGTCGTCGGCCAGCAGCAGCTCCTTGGCCTTGCGCGAGCCCTGCGAGTTCACGCGCTCGCCGACCATGCTCGGGCGCGGCTCCTGCACGAGCGGGGTCGCGGCGATCATCGAGCTCACGTGCGGCGGTCTGGGCTCTGGACGAGTCGCCACGGTGCGGCCCTTCACCCGCTCCACGATCGCGGCGATGTGCTCGGGCGTCGTGCCGCAACACCCGCCGACCACGCCCACGCCGTAGCGCTCCACGAACTCGCCCAGCGCTTGCGCGAGCGGCTCGGGCCGCTCGGGGAAGATCGTCTCCCCGTCGGGTCCCTGCAGCGGTAGGCCGGCGTTTGGGATGCACGCGACCGGCACGGGGCAGAACTCGCCGAGGAAGCGGATCGCGTCGCGCATGTCCTCGGGCCCGGTCGAGCAGTTCAACCCGATCACGTCGACCCTCAGCGCCTCCAGGGTCGTGAGCACAGCGGAGATGTCGGTGCCGAGCAGCATCTTGCCGCCGTTGGGCAGCAGCGACACCGAGGTGTGGATCGGCAGCGTGCGCCCGGTCGCCTGAAACGCCTCGCGCGCGCCGAACACCGCGGCCTTGACCTCGAGGATATCTTGCGCGGTCTCGACGATGATCAGGTCTGCGCCGCCGTCGATCAGGCCCGCGGCCTGCTCTGCGAACACCTCGACCAACTCGGCGAAGGAGATCTGCCCGAGCGAGGGGTCTTCGGAGGCGGGCAGGTGGCCGGTGGGGCCGATCGAGCCCGCGACATACCGGTGCTCGCCCGCGGCGCGGCGCGCGATTTCCGCGGCCTTCGTGTTGATCTCGACCGTGTAGTCGGCCAATCCCCACTCCGTGAGCTTGATCCGCGAGGCCTGGAACGTGTCGGTCTCGACGACCTCCGCGCCGGCGTCGAGCATCGACTCGTGCACGCCCTGGATCACGTCTGGGCGGTTGAGCACGAGCGCCTCGTGGCACTTGCCCGCAAGGCCGCCGTAGTCCTCGGGTGTCAGGTCGAATTGCTCGAGCGTCGCGCCCATGCCGCCGTCGTAGACGACGACGCGTTCGGTCAGGGCTCGGCGGTAGTCGCGGTGGTCGCGGGGCATCGACTCATGCTAGCGGCGGGCGTGCTCGCGCGACCGGAGAACGCCTGAATATAGCCATCGTTTACTTAGGTTTCGATACTAAACCTAAATATAGCTCGGGCATTTTGAGGGTTGTGCTCGATCCTTCGCGGCGATCTTGTGAAGGGTTATCGAATAACCTATAATAAGGATCAACTGTAGTTAGGGTTGCATAGACAATGTCCAAAGCGATCAAACGACACTGGAGCAGCACGCTCGGCTCGGGCATGTCTCGCCGAGATCGCCGGTCCTGCGACTATGAGGCGTACGTCCCGGACCCCATCGCCGGCCGGCGCATCAGGCTCGACGGCGACGTCGCGGCCGACGTGGCCGACGCTGAAGTGGCGATCGCGCGCATGAACGTCGAGTCCTCGACGCTGCTCGACACCGAGGCGCTGGCTCGCATCCTGCTGCGGGCCGAGTCGGTCGCCTCCTCGCGGATCGAGGGACTGGAGGTCGGGGCGGGCAGGCTGCTGCGCGCCGAGGTCACCCGCGACACGACAGGGCACGTCAAAGACATCACAGCCGCGGAGGTGCTGGCGAACATCGACGCGATGCGCTACGCGATCGACGGTATAGACCCCGGCGGGGAGATAACGCCCGGACAACTGCTCGAGGTCCACCGGCGCCTCTTGAGCGGAACCTGGCTCCACGAGCACGCCGGCGTCGTGCGCTCCGAGCAGAATTGGATCGGCGGTTCCAGCCACAACCCCTGCTCGGCGGTGTTCGTGCCGTCGCCTCCCGAGCACGTACCCGGTCTGCTCGAAGACCTTTGCGCGTTCTGCAACGAGGACTCACTGCCGGCGGTCGCCCAGGCGGCGATCGCCCATGCTCAGTTCGAGACGATTCATCCCTTCGTCGACGGCAACGGCCGCACCGGCCGCGCGCTCATCCATCTGATCCTGTGTCGCCGCGACCTGGCCACGCGCGTGCTCGTGCCGGTCTCGCTGGTGCTGGCCACGTGGGCGCGCGACTACATCGACGGGCTGACCCCCTTTCGCTACCGCGGTCCCGCCACCTCGCGGGCAGCGCACGAGGGGCTCAATCTGTGGATCGGCCGCTTCGCGGGCGCCTGCGGCCGTGCGGTCGCCGACACCGGCGCATTCGAGCAGCGGGTCGCCCAGCTGCAGGCGGGCTGGCGGGAGCGTTTGGGTCGGGTTCGCGCGGGCTCCGCCGTCGATCTGCTGCTGCGCGCGCTGCCCGGCATGCCTCTGTTCACGGTCCCCGGCGCGGCCGCGCTGATAGATCGCAGCTACATCGTCACCAACGAAGCGATCGCGCGCCTGCTGCAGGCCGGAGTCGTCAGGCAGGTGAGCATGGGCCGGCGCAATCGCGCGTTCGAAGCGCGCGAGATCGTGGCGGCGTTCACGGACCTCGAGCGCCGGCTGGCGAGCCCGGTAGGGGACACGCTCC
Organism: uncultured Solirubrobacterales bacterium; assembly: GCA_963702185.1. Lineage (GTDB taxonomy): Bacteria > Actinomycetota > Thermoleophilia > Solirubrobacterales > Solirubrobacteraceae > Palsa-744. Next base: position 762,838 of record OY969723.1, on the reverse strand, counting down.
TGGCGGCGCCGGCGCGAACAGTGCCGGCGCGTCCCGCAAGCGCCTGAACTCCCGCCCGTAGCCCGGCTCGACAGGCATTTGCCCCGCCGGGACACCCCCCGCGCACGTCCGGGACGACACCCGCGTATGACCGTCGGGGCCAACGCTAGATCACTCGTCCAGACCCCCTTCACTTTTCCCCCGCAGCGTGCATCCTGCGCCCTGCAACGAGCCGTTTCAAGGGGGGCCGGTTCGACACACGCGAGCGCCCCGTTCGCGAGCGCCGATCGGTTCACCTGACATTGACCACGCCGGGACGACGATGTCGAGTCAGGAGATTCACATGGTGCGCGTGCGCATATTTGGACGAAGTGTGCGAAGTGTGCGAGGTAAGCGAGGCGGGCGAGATGTGCGAGACGCCCGAGGCGTGCGAGGTGGACGGCGATGACTCCCGAGCTGGCGGACGTAGAGGCCGCCCTCGCCGATGCGACCGCGGCCAGAGCGGCGGCGGGGATCGATGGCGATGGGGCGCAGGCGACCAGGGCCAGGGGGGGTGTGGGGATCGATGGCGATGGGGCGCAGGCGACCGCGACCAGGGCGGTTGGGATCGGTGTGCAAGCGGGGGGTGAGCTCGCCACCGCCGGCACGGTCACAGCCCCCGGCTCCGCCACAGCCCCCGACCCACCCTCCGGCCTATCCACCGTCAACGCCGTCGCCGCGGTCGTCGGCCTCGGCTACGTCGGGCTACCGACCGCGATCGCGATGGCCCGCGCTGGTGCTGAGATCGTCGGCATCGATGTCTCGGCCGCGCGCCTGCAGGCGATCCGGGCCGGCGAGGTCGAGCTGCTTGACACAGAGCACGAGGCGTTGCGCGCGCAGCTGGCCGGCGGGCGATTCGTGCTGACCGAGCGCATCGAGGCGCTAGCCGCCGCCGACCTCGTGCTGATCTGCGTGCCCACGCCGATCGACGAGCGGCGCCTGCCCGACCCGGCGATTCTGCGCGAGGCGTGCGCGGCGGTCGTCGCCCATGCCCGGCCCGGCCAGACGATCGTGCTGACCTCGACCACCTACGTGGGCAGCACCCGCGAGCTGCTGGTCGACCCGCTTGCCCAGCAGCGCGGCCTGCGTGCGGGCGAGGACGTGTACGTGGCGTTCGCGCCCGAGCGCATCGACCCCGGCGTGCCCGGACACGAGCAGCGCTCCACCCCGCGGGTGATCGGGGGTGTCTCGGAGACGTGCGCACGGCGCGCGTCTGAGCTCTTGCGCCACACCTGCGCGCACCTGCACCGCGTGTCATCGCCCGAGGCGGCGGAGATGGTGAAGCTGTACGAGAACACGTTCCGCGCGGTCAACATCGCGCTGGCGATGGAGATCGCCGACGCCTGTCGCGTACACGGCCTGGAGCCGATCGAGGTGACCGAGGGGGCGGCGTCAAAGCCCTACGGCTTCATGGCCCACTACCCCTCGGCCGGTGTGGGCGGTCACTGCATCGCGGTCGATCCGCACTACCTGATCGCGCCGCTGCGCGAGCGGGGGCGCCCCGCGCCGATAGCGGAGGAGGCGCTGCACGCGCTGGCCAACCGTCCGCGCCACATCGCCTGGCGCGCGCACGAGGTGCTCGTCGAGCTGGGCCTGCGCCTGGCCGACTCGCGCATCCTCGTGGTCGGCGCCTCCTACAAGCCCGGCATCGGCGACACGCGCGAGTCCCCGGCCGTGGAGATCCTTGCGCGGCTGCGTGCGGAGGGCGCGCACGTCGACTACCACGACCCGCTCGTGCCGGAGCTTCAGCTGGACGATGAGGTTCTGTACTCGGTCGACCCGGACCCGCGCCGGGACGCGAGTGGGTTTGGCCCCGAAGACTATGCCCTCGCGATCGTCGCGACCGTGCATCCCGATCGCGACGGCGAGTGCGACTACGGCTGGCTGGCCCGCTGCCCGGCGGTGCTCGATTGCACCTACCGCACGCCGGGCGGGCGCCGGCGGTTTCTGCCATGAGCGTCCGCACCCAGGAGGCGATCGTCAATCGCGTGCTGAAGGTGGTCGCGGGGGTGTATCTGGTGTGGCTGATCCTGGCGGTGGTCGCGTACAAGACGGAGTTCATCGAAGTGATGTTCTCGAACCTGTTCTTCGGGATCTACTCGACGTGCGTGACCGTGTACATCCTGTCGCGGTTCGTGCTCAGCCTGTTCTACCGCTCCGCGCCGGACGCGGGGATCGAGCCGCACGTGGCGATCGTGATGCCCGCGTTCAACGAGCAGGAGGCGATCGCCGCCTCGCTGCGCTCACTGCTGGCGCTCGACTATCCGCAGGACAAGCTCGAACTGGTCGCGGTCAACGACGGCTCGACCGATCGCACGATCGAGGAGATCCACGAGGTCGCAGTCGAAGCGGACGGGCGCGTGCAGGTGATCGACTTCCCCTGCAACCGCGGCAAGCGCGCCGCGATGGCCGCCGGGATCCGCGCGACCGAGGCCGAGGTGATCGTGTTCGTCGACTCCGACTCGACGGTCGAGCCCGGCGCCCTGCGCCTGCTCGTGCAGCCGCTGGCCGACGGCAGAGTGGGGGCGGTGTGCGGGCACGCGGACGTGCTGAACGTGCGCGAGACGTGGCTCACCCGGATGCAGGCGGTCAGGTACTTCGTCGCGTTTCGCGTCGTCAAGGCGGCGGAGTCGGTCTTCCACGCGGTCACGTGCTGCTCGGGCTGCTTTTCGGCCTATCGCCGCGAGGCGATCATGCCGCGGCTTGCGTGGTGGGAGTCGCAGACGTTCCTCGGCGTCGAGTCGACGTTCGGCGACGACCGCTCGCTGACCAACTGCGTGCTGCGCGACTGGCGGATCGTGTATGAAAAGCGCGCGATCTCGCACACGATCGTGCCGACCACGTTCCGGGCGTTCGTCAAGCAGCAGACCCGCTGGAAGCGCTCGTGGACGCGCGAGTCGCTGATGGTCTCCCGCTTCATCTGGCGCAAGCACCCGGTGGCGGCGACGTTTACGTACATGAGCATCCTGCTGCCGCTGATCGCCCCGGTCGCGGCGGTCCACTCGATCGCCTGGGGGCCGCTGGTGCACGGGACCACGCTGCCGCTGATCTACGCCGCCGGGCTCTACTCGCTGGCGATCGTCTACTCGCTGTACTTCGTGCTCTTCCAGGACCGCTACTCCCTGATCTGGATGTACGGGATCCTGTTCGTGTTCTTCTACCTGGCGATCATGGTCTGGCAGACCTACTACGCGATCGCCACGTGCCGCACCGCCTCGTGGGGCACGCGCCCGGCCACGGCGGGGATGGCGGGCGGGGATGGGGGTTGATGAGATGACTCCCCCGACGCCGCCCGCAAACGCAGCACGGGTTCCGGTCCCCACGGCCGCGCCGGCCCAGGCCGCGCCGGCGGGAACGATGGCCGCCGGGACGCCCCCGTCTGCCGGTCACATTGGCTGGCGCCCGAGCGACATCGCGGGGCGCATATTCGCGCTCTTGCTGCTGCCGCTGTCGATCGCCCCGGTGCTGCTCTTGGGGCCCTCGGTGCTGCGCGCGCCGGTGGCGCTCGGACATGAGCTGTGGGGCGACGTGCAGCGCCTGGAGCGCCGGCTGGATCCCGAACACCTCTACCATCCCCCGCCGCCACCGGCGCCCGGCCCGAGCGTGTGGCGGGCGCAGGTCAGCCTCGGGCCGATCTACGGGCGCTGGAGCGCGTTCCCGGGGGCGGGCAGGGAAGGCATCGCATGGACGGGCACGCGATGAGGCGCGCGGTGGCGGCATCGCTGGCCGTGGCGTTGTTCGGCGTGCAGGCCCCGGGCGCCTTCAGCCGGTCCTCGCACGTCCACCGCCGGGCGCATGCCCACAAGCACAAGCTGCGCCGTCCCGGCGCGGTCGCCGGGCTGCGCGTGCTGGCGCAGACCTCGGGCACGGTGAGCGTCGGCTGGCGCCGGGCTCATCGCGGGAGCATCGCGCTCGACGGCTATCGCGTCACGCGCGACGGCCTGGTCGAGGGCCAGACGCCCAAGCTGTCCTACACGGTGCGCGTCGGCCCGGGCACGCACACGATCACGGTCGCCGCGGTCGATCTCGACGGTCACCTCGGCCCGGTGAGCGCGCCGCTGACCGTCACCGTCGCGGGGTCACCCGTGCTCGGCAAAACGGCTCCGAGCACGCCGAGCACGCCACGCGCGCCCGGCGCATCGGGCGCCGCGCCGCCGATCTCGCACACATCTCCCGCTCCCTCCACCCCGTCGACTCCTTCCACCCCGTCCACTCCCCCGTCCCCGCCGTCCACGCCGGGCGGGTTGCGGGCACAGACGGTCGGCGAGGAATCGGCCGTCGTGGAATGGAACGCCAGCCCGCCCGCGAACGGGGATGAAGCCGTCGACTACCGCGTGTATCGCGACGGGGCCACGATCGGCCAGACCGCGGGCCTGTCGATGGCGCTCGAACACCTGGCACCGGAGACCGGCTATGAGATCACGGTCGCCGCGGTCGATGCGCAGGCGGGCATGACCAGCGAACCTTCGGCGCCGCTGCAGATCACGACCGCCCCGCCGCCACAGTCGCACGGGAGCGTGCAGGCGGCGCTGTTGGACTCGACCGACGTGAGCTTCGACGACCTGCAGGCCCACTACCAGCAGATCGGCGTGCTGTATCCGACCTACTTCGAATGCGGCTCAGACGGCGCGGTCACCGGCGAAGACAACCCGCTGGTCACCGGCTGGGCGCAGGAGCGCGGCGTGGCGGTGATGCCGCGGCTGAACTGCCAGAACCCGTTGCAGGAGGAACAGGTCCTCAACTACCCCGCCACCTACGGGCACGCGATGATCGAATCGCTGGCCGAGCTGTGCGCGACCTACCACTACCAGGGCATCCAGATCGACTTCGAGGGCGCCCCGCCCGCGGAGCGCAACGGCTTCACCGCGTTCATTGCGGCGCTGGCGGCCAAGCTGCACGAACAGGGCGAGAAGCTCTCGACGATCGTTACGGCCAAGACCGAAAACGTGACGAGCGGCCGGGCGGCGATGTACAACGACGCCGCGCTGGCCGAAGCCTCCGACTACGTGTTCGTGCTCGACTGGGGTCTGCACTGGACGACCTCGGCGCCGGGCGGGATCGACGAACTGCCGTGGTTCAAGAAGGTCGCCGAATACGCCGCCCAGGTCGGCAAGGCCACGGGCACCCTCGGCAAGTTCGTGCTCGGCATGCCGATGTATGGGATCGACTGGGCCAACGACGGCGGTCCGAGCAATCCCGGCGCGACGCTCGAGTACGGCGAAATCGTCGCGCTGGCCAACGAATTCGGCGCCACTCCCGAATGGGCCGAACCGGCCGATGACCCGCATTTCTCCTATACCGAGGACGGCGTGCCGCACAGCGTGTGGTACACCGACAAACAGTCGATCGAACCGCGCGTCGCCCTCGCGCAGTCGCTGGGCCTCGGCGTCGGGTTGTGGCACCTGGGCAACGAGGACCAGACGATCTGGGAAATCCCGGGGCTCGGGGGGTGAGCCGATGTCGCGGCCGGGGCCGGCCCGGCTATTCGGCGCGGGGATCGCCGCGCTGTTGCTTGCGATGGTCATCCCGGCGCACGTGTTCGCCGCCGGGCTGCAGGCGTTCGTGCTGACGGGCGCTCCGGACTCGCTCGCCGACTTCGAAGCCCACGCCCAGGACATCGGGGTCGTGTATCCGACGGACTACACGTGCGCGCGCGGCAGCGGACGTGTCCTTCGCGAAGGCTCCCCCGGCGAGGCGGACGCGATCGCCGCCTATGCGCGCTCGCGCGCCATCGCCGTCATGCCACGGTTCAGCTGCCAGGACGCAGCGACGGTCCACGCGATCCTGACCGACCCGTCCATCCGGGCCCGCACGCTGGGCGCGCTTGCAAGCATTGCCAAGAACCCAGCGTACGCCGGTGTCAACCTGGACCTCGAGAACGACACCGCCTCTGACCGCGACGCGATGAGCGCGTTCGTGCACGCGCTCGCGGCCGTACTGCACCGGGAGTCGCGCAGGCTGAGTGTGGACGTCGACGGCGTGACCCACGAAGACCCGCGCGCCTGGACCGGCTTCTACGACGACCGCGCGATCGCCAGGGCGGCCGACTATGTGTTCGTGATGGCCTGGGGCGTCCACTGGGAAGGCTCATCACCGGGCCCGATCGCCCCGTTGTCCTACGTCGCGGCGGTCGCACGCCACCTCGCCTCGCTGCCCCACGCCCGCGAGCGCATCGTCCTGGGCGTGCCGATGTACGGGTTGGATTGGACGATCTCCGGCGGGCAGCCCGCCACCGCGCTGCAGTACGCGAACGTCATGACCCTGGCCCGCTCGACCGGAGCCAGTCCGGTGCGCAACGCAACCGTGGACGAGCCGACCCTTATTTACACACGCGCGCGCGCGAGGCACCAGGTCTGGTACATGGATGCCCAGTCGATCGCCGATCGTCTGCGTCTCGCACGGGAGTATGGCCTGCAGGCCGGGGTGTGGCGGCTGGGGGAGGAGGACCAGTCGCTGTGGTCTATGTCGGGACGCCTCGGAGCTACTTGATAAACAGCATCTCCGAGTACTTGGGCAGCGGCCACAGGTCGTCGGCCACCACGCCCTCCAGGCGATCGGCGACATCGCGCACATCGTCCATCGCCGGGATCACGCGGTCGTGCATGTAGGCGGCCCACTTGACTGGCGTCGAGTCGTCCTGGTTGTCCTTGAGGTTGACGTCATCGAGCTTTGAGATCGCGTAGTGCAGCTCCTTGACCAGGGGCTGCACCTCCTCGATCAGCTCGTCCAGGCCGCTCGCGCGCAGCTCGTTCAGGTGGCGCACGGCGGCGGGCAGGATCTCGGTGCGGGCGATCGAGGCGGCGGTCTCTGACTCGATGTTGAGCTTGACCGCGTACTGCTCGAGGAACACCTCGTGCCGGGCCTCCAGCTCGCGCTTGGACAGAACCTTGTACTTCTTGAACAGCGCGACCGTGCCCTTGTCCACGAGCCACGGCAGCGCGTCGGGCGTGGAGCGCAGGTTGTACAGCCCGCGCTTCTCGGCCTCGGCGTGCCACTCGGGCGAGTAGTTGTCCCCGCCGAACACGACCTTCTTGTTGGTCGACCAGCTCTCCTTGACGACCTTCGCGAGCGCCTTCTCCAGGTTGGCCTGGCCCTTGAGCGCGGCTTTGAGCTTGCCGGTCAGATCGTCGATCGCCTCGGCGACGATCGTGTTCAGCACGGTGTTGGGCAGCGCCAGCGACATGCTCGAGCCCAGCGCGCGGAACTCGAACTTGTTGCCGGTGAACGCGAACGGGCTGGTGCGGTTGCGATCGCCGCCGTGCAGCGGTAGCGGCGGCAGCACCGGCGTGCCGAGGCCCAGGAACGAGCCGGGACGGGCGGACTGGGCCTTGCCCGACTCGATCGCCTCGAACACCTTTTCGAGCTCCGAGCCCAGGAAGATCGAGATGATCGCCGGCGGCGCCTCGTTGGCTCCGAGGCGATGGTCCTGCCCGGGGGAGGCGATCGAGGCGCGCAGCAGCGCCTGGTGGGTGTTGACGGCCTGGATCACCGCGGTGCAGAAGAACAGAAACTGCAGGTTCTCGTGCGGGGTGTCGCCGGGCTCGAGCAGGTTGACGCCGGTGTCGGTGCCCATCGACCAGTTGTTGTGCTTGCCCGACCCGTTGACGCCCGCAAACGGCTTCTCGTGCAGCAGGCACACGAGGCCATAGCGGCGGGCGACGTTCTGCAGCACCTGCATCGTCAGCTGCTGGTGGTCGCAGCCGACGTTGGAGTTCTCGAAGATCGGCGCGATCTCGTACTGGTTGGGCGCGACCTCGTTGTGGCGCGTCTTGACCGGCACGCCGAGCTTGGTCAGCTCGAGCTCGGTCTCCATCATGCACGCGAGGATGCGCTCGGGGATCGAGCCGAAGTAGTGGTCGTCGAGCTCGTGGCCCTTCGGCGGCTTGGCGCCGAACAGCGTACGCCCGGTATTGAGCAGGTCGGGGCGTTCGAAGTAGTACTGCTCGTCGATCAAAAAGTACTCCTGCTCGGGACCCACGGTCGTGAACACGCGCTGCGCGCCCTCGGCCGTGCCCAGCAACTGAAGCGCGCGCATCGCCGCGCCCGACAGCGCGTCCATCGAGCGCAGGAGCGGGATCTTGTGGTCGAGCGCCTCGCCGGTCCACGACGTGAACGCGGTCGGGATACACAACAGCGCGCCGTTGGGGTTCTCCAGGATGAACGCAGGGCTGGTCGGGTCCCACGCGGTGTACCCACGAGCCTCGAACGTCGCGCGAATCCCTCCGGTCGGAAACGACGAGGCGTCGGGCTCGCCCTGGATCAGCTCCTTGCCGGAGAACTCGGCGATCGCGGTGCCGTCGCCGACGGGAGCGTAGAACGAGTCGTGCTTCTCCGCGGTGGTGCCGGTCAGCGGCTGAAACCAGTGGGTGTAGTGCGTCGCGCCGCGCTCCATCGCCCAGTCCTTCATCGCCTGCGCGACCTGGTCGGCGAGCGAGGTATCGAGCGCCTCGCCGTGTTCGAGCGTGCGTTGCAGCGCGCGGTACACGTGCTTGGGCAGCCGGTGGCGCTGTACGTTCAGGCTGAACACGTTGGCGGCGAACACCTGATTCCCCGGCAGCGTCAGGTCGGTGGCGCCGAGCGCGGTGCCGTTGGCGCTCCACTGGGCGGCGGTTACGTTCTGCTGGCGTGTCCTGGGCATGGCCGGGGCGATTCCTCCTGAATTGAAGTGTTGGGGCGGTTCGGCCGGTCGGCGCGGTTGGCGCGGTTGAGCCGGGAGCCCGTTGGGTGAGAGCCGGACCAGCAATCGTAGTGCCCGCGCGCTCGCGTTACATCACCGCCTGGCGAAACCGTCCGCACGGCCCTTTGGACAGACGGCCAAACGGACGGACCCGGACCCAAACGGGGGATCCGGATCGCTGCGGCGCAATCGCCGCTCAGGAGGTGCCCGACAGCGTCGACTGGTAGGAGCCCGGTTCGACTGCGCCGGTGTTCGGGTTGATGTGCGTCGGGGGCGGAGGTTGTGTGATCTGCACCCTGAACTGGCCGTGCGGGATCGATCCATCGGCCAGCAGCGCGCGGGAATGGCCCGCGGGCCCGGCGGCGACCGTGTAGTGGACGGTGTAGGCCCCCGACTTCACCGGCATCACGTGCCAGGCAAACGTACGCGTTTGCCCGGGGGGGAGCGGACCGAGCGTCCAGGTGTTCACGTACGCGGTCTGCGCGCCGCCCGGTGGGCTGACGGACTCGCTCGGCACGGCAGGCTTGGCGATGGCGCCTGGCCCCGTTTCCACGACCCAGATCGGCCGTTTGTCGTTGGCCAAGCCGGGATAGTGCGAGGTGTATTGGAAGGAGTCGACGCTCACGGACACGTTGGGCATGGTGGCCGAGCTGGTGTTGCGCACCGCCACGGTCATCGTCGCCGGGTGCACGATCGACTGCTTGGCGGGGAAACTGGCGTGCGCGATCTGCACCGTGTACGTCTTGTTGGGTTCGCCCGCCGACAGGTTCGAACCCGAGCCGCAGCCACTCGCCAGCGCCGCGCAGGCGCCTGTCAACAGGACCGCGATGTACGTAGGAGACCTCCCCACAGCACGGCCACGATACCAGTGGGGATGGCCGCCGGCGAGTATGCCACCGGCCCCGGCTATGCGGCGGTGCTCGCCCCGAGTATGCGGCGATGGGCATGCCGGCCCCGCGGCGACGGGCATGCCCGCGTGGCGTAGTAGAGTTGCACTGCCAGCCAGACCGTCGACCGTCACCCGAGGAGGGGCGTAACACAGATGGTGCGCAGTGCAGCAGAGCGAGCATTTCTGCCCACGCGGAATCTGCTCGAGGAAATCGGGGACATGATGATCCTGACGGGCCGCACGATTCTGTCGGCCCTGCGCCCGCCGTACCCGTACGGCGAGGAGTTCGTGTCCCAGTTTTTGTTCGTGCTGCGACTGGTGTGGTTCCCGCTGCTGGTCACCACCGTGGCGATCAACTACGGCGCGCCCGGCCTGCAGGCCGCGGACTTCCTGACGATCTTCGGTGCGCTGGACCGTCTCGGCGGGTTCTTCGTGCTCGCGGCGATCCGCGAAATCGGCCCGCTGATCACCTCGATCGTGCTGGCGGGCATCGCCGGAACCGCGATCACGGCCGATCTCGGCGCGCGCAAGATCCGCGAGGAGCTCGACGCGCTGCAGGTGCTGGGTGTGGACCCGATCAAGAACCTGGTGGTGCCTCGCTTTCTCGCGCTGATGCTGATCACTGGTCTGTTCGACCTGTACGCGCTGCTGTTCGGGATCTTCGGCGGCATCCTCGCCGCGATCGTCAACGGCCAGCCGCTCGGGCCGTTTTGGGCTACGTTGTTCGCGAACGCCACCTCGACCGATCTGTGGGGGTCGGTGCTCAAGACGATGCTGTTCGGGGCGATCATCGCGATCGTGTGCTCCTACAAGGGCATGACCGCCTCCGGTGGCGCCGAGGGCGTCGGGCGGGCGGTCAACCAGGCGGTGGTGGTCGCGTTCTTGGGGATCGGCGCGTTCAACTACGTGTTCACCCAGACCCTGCTCGCCACGCACCCGGGCATTCTGGTGATCAAGTGATCGCCGGCGGCTCCGTGCCTTCGGTCCGCCGACCGGTCCGCCGGCCCATCCCCGGCGCCGTCGGTCAGATTGGCGATCGGGCCAGGTTCGCAGAGGCGCGCAGGGGATAGACGCGATGAACGAACTCACGGCACTGCCGCGCGAATGGCTGGCCTCCGTCGGCGAGATCGCGGGCTTCACCGGCAACATCGTGCGCGACGTGTGGGGTTTGCGCGTGCTGCGCTTTTTCGGCGAGGCGTTGCGCCAGGCCGGCATCCTGATCGTCGGCTCGACCCTCGTGATCTGGGGACTGGTGTTCATCACCGGTCTCGGCACCTGCGGCATCGAGGGCGCCTACTTCACCGAGGCCCAGGGCGCGCCCGCCTACGCGGGCGTGTTCACGGCGTGGTGCAACCTGCGCGAGGCGGTGCCCTACGCGTTCGGCTACATGATGTCGGCCAAGGTTGGCACCGGCATCGTGGCCGAGCTCGGCGCGATGCGCATCTCCGAGGAGATCGACGCGCTGGAGGTGATGGGCTTCGACTCGATGACCTTCCTGTGCGCGACCCGCCTGCTGGCCGCGTGGATCGTGCTGCCGTTCATGTACATCTCCGCGATCGGCGTGGCCTACCTGGCGTCCTACATCGCCGTGGTCAAGCAGATCGGCTACGTGTCCTCGGGCGGGTATTCGTTGATCTTCTGGCAGTTCCAGAACCCTGGGGACCTCTTATTCAGCCTGATCAAGGGCATGTTCATGGCTACGGCGATCGTGCTGGTGGGCTGTTACTACGGCTACAACGCCAGCGGTGGGCCGGTCGGGGTGGGTGCGGCGACGGCGAAGTCGATGGTGCTGAATCTCGTGCTGGTCACCCTGATCGGGATGCTCGGCACGCAGATCTTCTGGGGCGGGAATCCACGCGCCCCGATCGGAGGTTGAGGATGGCCGAGGATCTGACTGCCCGGACGGGGATCGCGGAGCGATGAGCGAGCGCGCGCTCGACCCCACGGCCGGCGGCGGCGAGCGCGAGCCGGGCGATCGGCGTCAGCCCCAACCGCGAGGCGCCGGCGAGTCCTCGGCGACCGCGCCGGTCCCCCGCGACGCGATCGAGTTCATCGACGTGCACAAGACGTTCGGGCGCAACCACGTGCTGCGCGGGTTGAACATGAGCCTGCCCGACGATCAGATCTCGATGATCCTCGGACCGTCGGGGACGGGCAAGTCGGTGTGCATCAAGCACATCGTCGGGCTGATGTACCCGGACGAGGGGGATGTGCTCGTGCACGGTCAGTCGGTGCCGAGCCTGCCCGATAACGAGCTGTTCGAGATGCGCAAGAAGTTCGGCGTGCTGTTTCAGGACGGGGCGCTGTTCGGGTCGATCGACCTGTTCGACAACGTCGCGTTCCCCCTGCGCCAGCACACCGAGAAGAGCGACGAGGAGATCGCGGAGATCGTCAACCGCCGCCTGCGAGAGGTGGGCCTCGGCAACGCCGGCTCGAAGATGCCCAACGAGCTGTCCGGCGGCATGCGCAAGCGCGCCGGGTTCGCGCGCGCGCTGGTGCTCGAACCGCAGATCGTCCTGTTCGACGAGCCCGACTCCGGCCTCGACCCGGTTCGCACCGCGCTGCTGTGCGAGCTGATCAAGGAAATCCACGCCGAGAACGGTGGCTGCTACGTGGTGATCACGCACGACATCATGAGCGCGCGACGCGTCGCCGAGTACATCGCGGTGCTGTGGCAGGGCGAGATCGTCCAGGCAGGCCCCGCCACCGAGCTGTTCGCCTCCGAGAATCCGTTCGTGCGCCAGTTTCTCGCCGGCGACGCGGCCGGCCCGCTCGGAATGGAGTAGGCGTGCGCCACCGGCGGCGCTCGTCGCCTGCTCGCGCCTGAGACTATGACCGCCCGATTGTTCAGCGCCGCGGTCGCCCGGGCCGTGCGCCGCCCCAGGCTGACGCTCGGGATCGCGGCGACGCTCGGGATCGCGGCGGTGGCGCTGGCGTCGGGACTCAGCCCGAGCGCCGCCACGAGCACGTTCGTGTCGAGCTCGAGCCCTCAATACCGGGCCACGCAGCGCTACTACGCGAACTTCGGCGAAGAGCCCGTCGATGTGGTTGTGCTCGGCAACCTGCAGCAGCTGCTGCTCAGCTCGGACATCGAGCGGCTCGTCGGATTGGAGGGCTGCCTGTCGGGCAACGTGCCGGTCAAGGCGCTCGGTTCCGAGGGGGGGCTGAACGGGCCATGCGGCCAGCTCGCCCGCCTGCACACGGTCAAGGTCGTGCTGGGGCCGGGCACGTTCGTCAACGAGGCGGCCGAACAGATCGACGAGCAGCTGAGCGCGCAGTCCAGCCAGGCCGAAGCCCAGGCGCGCGAAGCGCAGCGGCTCGTCACCCGTGCCGCGCTCGCCCGCGGACGCTCCGCCACACAGGCCGCCGAACTGGGGCGCCAGGCCCACTCGATCACGATCGCACGGTTTCAGGAGGGCATCGCTGCACTGGCGCTGCAGTACGGACTGACCTCGAAGCCCGGCCTTGAAAATCCCAACTTCGTCTCGACGCTCGTGTTCGACTCGGCCAAGCCGGCCGGCACCCCCAAGCAGCGCTTCGCCTACCTGTTCCCCAGCCCGAACGCGGCGCTCATCTCCGTGCGCATGCGTGCCGGCCTCTCCGAAGCGGCGCGCGACCGCACAATCGCCGCGATCGAACGGGCGGTGGCGATGCCACAGTGGCGACTGGCGCACGGCGAGTCTTATGAGATCACCGGCGAGCCCGCGATCGTCTCGGAGCTGACGGGCTCGATCAGCCACTCGATCGAGCTGCTCGCCGCCGTCGCGCTGCTGGCGATGGCGATCGTCCTCGGCCTGCTGTTTCGCGGTCGCCCGCGGCTTTTGCCGCTGTTGAGCGCACTGCTGGCCTGCGCGCTCACGTTCGGCGCGCTCGCGCTCGTGGCGCCGGCGCTGAGCGTCGCTCAGGTGGCTGTGCTGCCGGTGCTGATCGGCCTGGCTGTCGATTACGCGATCCAGCTGCAGTCGCGCGCGGGTGAGTTGCTGGCGGCTGGTGGCGGCGCGCGCGATCGGCGTGCCGCGGTTACAGACGCCGCGGGGCTCGCCGGTCCCACGATCGGGGCGGCGGTGCTCGCGGGCGTGGCGGCGACGCTCGTGCTGCTGACCTCGCCGGTGCCGATGGTGGGCGGGTTCGCCGTGTTGCTGGCGGTTGGGATCGCGATCGCGTTCGCCTGCGCGCTGACGGCCGGCTCGGCGGCGCTGGTGCTGGCCGGGGGTGCGGGAGCCGGGTTCGGCGCTGCAGCGGGGGTCGGTACGGGGGAGGGGCCGGCAGGGCTTCGGATCGCGGGAGAGGGTGCTCAAAAGACGGTCGGGGCTGTGGGAGAGGGTGCTCAAAAGACGTTGAACGCGCGCGCGCGTACGCGCGCGCGCGTGTTGTCCGTTCAGGCACACGACATCCAGCGCGGGCTATCCCAGCGCCTGGCCCCCGCCTGGCGGGGCGCGCGCGAGCTGCTCATCGACAACCCGATCGTGCGCGGCGTCTCTCGATTGGCGCTTGGGACCGCCGTGCGCCGTCCCGGACGTGTGCTCGCGGTCGGGCTCGTGCTCGCCGTGCTCGGTTGGGGCTTGGGCACGCAGACCCCGGTGCAGACCGATCTGACCAAGCTCGTGCCCCAGAACACCGCGGCGCTGCACAACCTGAACACGCTCGAGCGGCTCAGCGGCGTGGGCGGGGAAATCGATCTGATGGTCGGGGGGGCGAACGTGACCGCGCCGAAGACGATCGAATGGATGAGCGCGTACGAGAGCGCGATGCTGCGCCGGTTCGGCTACACGAGCACGCGCGGATGCGGACACGCCAAGCTGTGCCCGGCGTTCTCGCTGCCAGACCTGTTCGGCGGCGAAGGCATGTCTGCGGCCTCGGGCGCCGGCGCGGACTCGTCCACCGGCGCCACCCCGGCCACTGGCGCCACCTCGGCCTCCGGCGCCCATAGCGCCCCTAAGACGAAGCTGACGAGCGCGCAGGTACGGGCGCTGCTGCACGCGATCCCGCCGTACTTCTCTCAGGAGGTGATCGCGCCCGATCATCGCGTCGCGACGCTCGCGTTCGGCATCAAGTTGATGGGCCTGGAGGAACAGCAGCGCGTGATCGAAGCGATGCGTGCGGCTCTGCACCCGCCGCGGGGAGTGAGCGCGCAGCTCGTCGGCCTGCCCGTGCTGGCGGCCCAGGCAGGCGCTCAGGTCGCCTCGCCGTGGCGGCGTATCGAGATGTTGTTGCTGGGGTTGGTGGCCGTCGCGCTGGTGCTGAGCATCGCGTTCAGGGCGCAGGCGCGGCGCGTGCTGGCGCCGCTGATCCCGGTCGTGCTGGCCAGCGGTTGGTCGGCGCTCGTGCTGTTCGCGGTACGGGTTCCGCTGAACCCGATGTCGGTCACGCTGGGCGTGCTGGTGATCGCGATCGCCACCGAGTTCAGCGTGCTGCTGGCCGAGCGCTACCGCCAGGAGCGTGCGGCCGGGCACGACGCGGCGCGAGCGCTGGCGCTGACCTATCGCCACACCGGCGCGGCCGTGGCCGCCTCCGGCGCGACCGCGATCGCGGGGTTCGGTGTGCTGGTGGTCTCCGACATCGCGATGCTGCGCGACTTCGGCCTCGTGACCCTGATCGATTTGAGCGTCACGCTCGTGGGCGTGCTGGTGGCGCTGCCGGCGACGGTAATGCTGTCCGAGCGGGGGGTGCGGTTGGTAGTGGCGGACGCGACCGCACCGCTTGCGCGCAGGCTTATGCGCGGGCGGGCGGGTCATGAACCGGTCTGAGTCAGAACCGGTCCGCGCCCAAACGGCTCGGTCGAAGCCCGGCCGAGAGGACGCCGGCGGTGCGACGGCGCGCGGCGCGGCCCCGCGGCGCTCCTACGGTCGTTACCTGGGTGTGCTGGCGGTCGCGATCCTGGTGGTGGTCGCGATCAACAGCGAGCTGAGAGGCTCGGACGAAGTCGCGGGCGTAGCCCCGGGCCACACGGTGCCGCCGTTCGCGGTTCCGCTGGCGCGAGGAACGCTGACGGGCGCAGCCGACGTCGCCACGCACGTCAACGACGGCGCGGCCGGACGCGTGCCGGCGTGCGCCGAGCGCGGCGCGCAGATCCTGAACATGTGCGAGCTCTATGAGCGCGGACCGGTGGTGCTGGCGCTGTTCATCGACGCCGGCTCCTGCCCACAGGTGCTCGACGAGATGCAGGCGCTGGCGGCACGGTTCCCCCAGGTGGGGTTCGCCGCGGTGGCGCTCAAAGGCGAACGGGGCCCGCTGCTGGCGCTGATGCGCGCCCACGGGCTGACACGCGTACAGGTCGGGTTCGACGAGGAAGGTACGCTCGCCGGACTGTACAAGCTCGCGACCTGTCCGCAGGTCAGCTTCGTGCTGCCGGGCGGAGTCGTGCAAAGCCCGGCGCTGCTCAGCACCCCCTCACCGACGACGCTCCGGGCTCGCGTGGCCGCGCTGGTGGCCGCATCACGGGCGCGGGAGTCGCGGATGCACGCTTCGACGGCGAGTGTGTCACAGGTGCGGGAGTCGTGGGAGCGAGCTTCTACGGGAGGTGTCACGGGCGTGGGAGTCGTGGGCGCGCGATCGCGCGAGCGAGCGTCCGGGCGCGGGTTGTCATGATTGCGGGGCGCACATGATCGAGACATACGCGCCGAAGCTGGGCTGGTGTGACGCGGAGGTCCAGGACGAGCTGCCGCAACTGCGTCTGTTGCGCTCGCACGCGCGGCTGTCGCGCCCCGGATTGATCGGAGCCCGCTCGCCGGACAGCGTGATGCGCCGTCTGGAGGGCATGTCCAACCGCTACAAGGGCGCCCACGCCGTGGGTGTGCGCCGCGAACCGGTGCCCTCGGCCTATCGCGTGTTCTTCCGTCAGATCGGCCTCGACCCGGATCTCGCGCGTACGCCGATCGAGGCGGCGGTGCTCGAGCGGATGCTGCGCGGCGGGTTCCTGTCGGACGGATTGCTGGGAGACGTGCTGCTGATAGCGCTGATCGACACCGGCGTGCCGGTGTGGGCGATCGACGCCGGCGCGGTGCAGGGCGAGCTCGGACTGCGCCTCAGCCGCGAGGCCGAGCCGCTGGGTCGCGCACACGACGCCTGGTCGCTGCCGGCGGGACGGCTGGTGGTGGCCGATGCGACGGTCGCGGTGGGGTTGCTGTTCGGGGAGATGGCGGGCGAGTGCCGGCCGACCGGGCGCACGCGCGAGCTGCAGCTGTTCGCGGTACAGGTCTCCGGCGTGCCGACGCTGTACGTCGAGGAGGCGCTGTGGAGCGTCCGCCACAGCCTGCAGCGGATGCGCTAGGCGCTGGGACGCTGGTAAACTTGAGCCGGTTCCAACCTCCTGGGAGGAGTGCCATCGGTGCAGCTGACCGTTGATCATGTCGGGCATGACGCGAGCGTGCAGACGGACGAGCGCGCCGCACGACGGGCCCTGCGTCTGCAGGTCGCCAGGCTCGAGCGTGAGTTGGCGCAGCTGGTCGCCGATGGATTTCCGCACGTCGCGTCGATGGCGGGAGTGCCTCGCGGTGCTGGTGGGCGTGCCGGCGCCCGTTCCCATGCCCAAAGCCCTCGCGCAAGCGCCGGCGCTCCCAGTCTGCTCGATCTGGGACAGTTGGAGTGCACCCGCGACGAGCTTGCCGGCGAACTGAAACTGGCGCGGCGTAGAAGGGCCGAGCGCGCCGAGTTCGAGCGCGGCTCGCGTGAGCTGCTGGAGCGGATGCGTTTGGAACCGGGCCGCTACAAGTTCGTGCGCTTGCCCGTTCGCGATCTCGGCGAAGGCAGCTGTGGAGTGTGGGAGGTTCGTCCCCGTCTCGGTCTGCTGGGCATGCTGGCCGGCTGGTGGCAGGTCAAGCTTTCCTCTGGCTGTCCCTTAGGCTAGGGGTCACGCTTTCGCGTGACCCCGGTCGGGTGGGGTGCAGTCAGTCCGGGACCACGCTTTCGCGTGACCCCTAGGCGGGTGGGGTTCGATCGGTCAAGGGTCACGCCGTGCGGCGTGACCCGTTTCACCCACTCACCCATTCATCCACACGTCGTACTGGTTGGCGCGGCGCAGGTCGCGCAGGGTGTAGGCATTTGCGCCGCGCAGCAGGGCGACGAGCGTATGGCGCTGGCGGTCGGTCATCGAGCCGATCGTCTTCTTCTCGGACATCGGGACCTGGGCGAGGAACTTGCGGCAGCGTGTCTGGCCCCAGCGGCGCTGGCTGACGAGCAGATCGGCGACGGCCATCGACTCCGCCTCCCACGGGCAGTGCTGCAGCACCTCGACGACGTCGACCTCGCCGGTCGCGACCCTGCGCTTGAGTTCGGCACGTGCGAGGCGCACCTTGTTGGCGCGCTGCAGCGCCCGCATGTACTGCGGGTAGGGGGGGGCGGCGGGCGTTGAGGCTGTAGCACGTGCAGGTGCAGGGGCAATCGTCGCGGTCGCGTTCATGGTGAGCTTCTCCCCGTCGCCACCGCGCCGGCGGGGCGACTATCGATCCTGGATGTTCTTGACTTGTGCGCTCATCGCGGCCGTCCACGACCGCTTGCGAGCAGGCTCGCGAAAGCCGGTTGTGGCAATGCCACCGCCCTCTGACCTGAGGGCCCTCCCGGTGGCGTTGTGTCCGTCGGGTTGCGGATCCCGAACGGTCGTCCAGAGCGCATTAGCACGCTAGCCCGACAAACGCCCGCGGTCAACAGTGGCGTGCACGGTTCGTGCGCTAGAAGCGACTTTTTCGTGTCGCGAAGGACTTGTGAAGAATTGCACAAGTTGGGACGGGCCGGCGACGGACGATCCCTGTGTGCGGCGACTCAGCTCTCGGCGTCGTCCGGTCCAGGCAGCGGCCCGTGCTCGGCCTCAAACGAGCGCTTGACGCGCGCGAACGCTGCGAGGGCGTGGTCGAGCGTGGCCTCGTCGTGGGTGGCCATCACGCTTGTGCGCAGCAGCGCCCCTCCCGGCGGCACGGCCGGGTGCAGGGCGGTGTTGACGAACACGCCCTCGTCGTACAGCGCCTTCCACAGCAGCGCCGCCTTCCAATCGTCGCCGACCAGCACGGGCACGATCGGGGTGACGATCGTTGGCGGCGGGCTGGCAGGCTGCCCGCCGGCGGTCTCCGCGGCGATGACTCCGGGTACGGACGGACTCACGTCGGCGGGCAATGCCTGTGGGGTCACGACCGCGAACCCCAACTCGTGCAGCCCGTCGCGCAGACGCCATGCGTTGGCCAGCACGCGCGCGAGCAGCGGCGGCCCCTCGGGGGAGCGCACGATGCGCAGCGCCTCGAGCGCCGCTCCCAGCGCCGCCGGGACCGCGGAGGCGGTGAACAGGAACGGGCGCGAGTACAGGCGCAGGTACTCGATCACCTCGGCCGAGCCGGCGACGAAGCCGCCGCAGGAGGCGAGCGACTTGGAGAACGTGCCCATGCGCAGGTCGGCGCGATCCTCGACTCCCAGCAGCTCCGCAGTGCCCGCTCCGCGCGCGCCGAGCACGCCCGCGCCGTGGGCCTCGTCGACCATCAGCCGCGCGCCATAGCGCTCGCACAGCTCGCAGATCTCGCGCAGCGGCGCGATGTCGCCCTCCATCGAGAACACCCCGTCCACGACGACCAGCACCCCGCCACCGTCGCCGCGCGCGCGCTCCAGAGCCCGCTCGAGCTTGTCCAGGCGGCCGTGACGAAACGGCCGCAGCTTGGCGCGCGAGAGCAGGCAGCCGTCGAGGATCGAGGCGTGATCGCCCGAGTCGGCGATGACGGTGTCGCCGGGCGCGAGCAGCGTTCCCAGTGTGCCCAGGTTGGCCTGATGGCCGGTCGTGAACACGATCGCGTCCTCGGTGTCCAGCCACTGCGCGATCTCGGCCTCCAGTTCCAGGTGCAGCGGGATCGTGCCGTTCAAGAACCGCGAGCCGGTCAGGCCGGTGCCGTAGCGGTGCAAGGCATCCTCGGCTCCTTTGAGCACCCGCTCGTCGCCGGTCAGCCCGAGATAGTTGTTCGAGCCGAGCATGATCCGCCGCGCGCCCTCCATCTCCACGACCGGCATCGCCGGGGAGGTGAGGACGTGGAAGTAGGGCAGCACGTCGGCCGCGCGCGCCGCGTCGAGGATCGCTTCGCGTTCGTGGCCGCGGACCTTGGCGAACAGGTCGGGCGGTGTCGCGCTCGGAGGGCTTGTGAGGGAGGAGCCGGCGGCCTCGGTGGAACCCGGGGGAGCAGGCGGGCCAGTGGGCCCGGATGGCGAGGGAGCGTCGGTCGGAGGGGACATGTAGGGTGCGCGCGGTGAGCGTCGAGGTCACACCCGTCTCTGGCTTCAGAGACACGAAAGCGTTCATCGACGTGCCGTTCCGGGTGCATGCTAACCACCCGTTGTGGGTGCCGCCGCTGAGGTTGGAGCGACGGATGTACCTGAGTCGCCGCATGAACCCGTTTTTCACGCACGGCGAGGGCGAGTACTTCCTGGCCCGGCGCGACGGCCGTGTGGTCGGGCGGATCAGCGCGCAGGTCAACGAGGCGTTCAACGATCAGCACGACAGCCGCTGGGGGTGGTTTGGCTTTCTGGAGTTCGAGGACGACCAGGAGGTGCTAGACGCGCTGCTGCACGCCGCCGCGGCCTGGCTGCGGGGACGCGGGATGGAGCGGATGGTCGGCCCGGCGAGCCTGACGATGAACGACGAGTGCGGCATCCTGGTCGAGGGGTATGACCTGCGGCCGATGATCCTGGAGCCGTGGAATCCGCCCTACTACGCAGAGCGTGCCGAGCAGGCTGGGCTGACCAAGGCGATGGACGTGTGGATGTGGAAACTGGAGGTCCAAAACCGCGACCAGGTGATGCCGGTGATCTGGGAGCTGGCCGAGAAGGCCCAATCGGAGCACGGCATCCGCGTGCGGCCGATGCGCCGCCGGCAGCTGCGCAAAGACATGGACGCGTTCGCGGAGATCTACAACTCGGCGTGGAAGGACAACTGGGACTTCGTGCCCTACTCCAAGAAGGATCTCGACGCCTACACGATGGACATGCACCTGGCTTTCGATTCCCACTGGTTCATGATCGCCGAACGCGAAGACACCGGCGAGGTTGTGGGCATGGCGATCACCGTCCCCGACCTGAACCAGGTACTGGCGAAGATGAAAGGTCGCCTGTTGCCGCTGGGCTGGTGGCACTTCCTGCGCCGGCGCCACATCATGACCCGGGTGCGGGTTGGCTTTTTGGGCGTCAAGCCCGAGTACCAGCACACCGGCGTCGCGGCCAAGATGTATGAGATGCACTACGACGCCGCCGAAGCCACCCCCCAGAAGGGCGGCGAGATGGGCTGGATCCTCGAGACCAACACCCCTATGAACCGCGGCATGGAAGCGATGGGCGGGACCGTCGTGAAGAAGTACCGGATGTACGAGCGGGTGCTGTAGATCGGTCTGAGCCGATCTCTACACTCACCCAAGTGAGCGTGATCGGCGAGCCTGCAAACGAGATCGAAGTCGTAGAGACGGTGCAGGCCGTGGACGCCGTGCCCGTACTCGCGCCGGAGCCACTCCGTGCTCGCGCTCTGCACCGGCGCCCCGGTGCGTTTGGCACGCTCGGCGCCGTGTCACTGGCGCCCGCCACACAGGCGGTTGCCATGGCGGCCGGCGGGTTCATCGCCGGGGCCGCCGTCGTCGGGCTGACCGCGCGTCGTCGCGGCCAGGGCGCCGCTGCGCGTGGGCGCTCCCGTCGTGGCAGACCACGTGGCCGGCGCGCCCCGAACCGAGCCGGTGAGCTCGTACGGATTGTGGGTACGCGCTCGCTGCTCGTGGACGTGCACCTGCTGGACAGCGCGGGCCGCTGACGCGGGGGGCGCCGCGGTGGCAGGCGCGGTCGTTGAGTTGCGCGTTCAGGTGCGGCCAGCCGGCCCGTTCCGACTGCCGCGGATGCTGGGCAAGGATGGGGTCACGCGCCGAAGCGGCGGCGTGATCGCGAGGCTGCTGCACGACGAGCGGGGAGAGCCCGTGGTCGTGCGCGTGGCTCAGACCGCGCCGGACGTTGTGATCTTCGGGGCCCGAGCAGAGCGCCGGTCATGCGCGGAGCACGGCATCGCCCGGATGCGGTTCGCCTTGGGTGTGGACGACGACCTGGGCGAGTTCCGGCGCAGGTTCGCCTCAGACCCGCTCATCGGAAGTTCTGTCAGAACGAGGCCGTGGCTGCGCGCCCGGCGCCGGCCCGAGCCGTTTGAGGCGCTTGTGTGGGCGGTGTGCGAGCAGTTGATCGAGTACGACCGGGCGGCAGCGATCCAGCGGCGCATCGTGGCGCGACTGGGTCGGTGCTGTGCGGATGGGCAGGCCACGGTCGACCGGCAGGTCACGGTCAACGGGGAGGTCACCGTCGACGCATGGGCACACGGGTTGCGCGACGCGCCGGCTGCGGCGAAGATCGCGGGAGCGACGCCCGCCGAGATGCAGGCTTGCGATCTGAGTGAATCGCGGGCAATCGCGCTGCGAAGAGCTGCCCGTGAGGTGGCCAGCGGGCGCGTAGATCTGCGTGACGATCGGCCCGAGAGGGGCTGGCGCAGGCTGCGCGCGATCCCCGGCATCGGTCCGTGGACGGTGGAGATGCTCGCCCTGTGTGGGCAGGGGCGCTATGACCAGCTGCCCGCCGGAGATCTCGGCCTGCTAAAGCTCGCCGGGCGCGTTCTCAGCGGGGGCGACCATCGCGCGCGGGCCGAGGAATCGCACGTGCGCGAGCTGTTCGCGCCCTACGGCGAGTGGGCCGGGCTGGCGGCCGTGCACGCGGCTGGGTTGTAGGGGATGGAGCCAACGGGACCTGCCCCCGAATGTCAGGACCCGAATGTCAGGAATGACGAAGGATTGGCTCTGCAGCTCAGGCGTAGACCAGCTCGGCTTACGAACTGGCGGACACGCGCTCCCCCGAACCGGGAGACAGTCGCTTCGCTGCCGTCCCCGAACCGACCAGCAGCGCGAACGTGGGGCAGGCCTGGGCGGCGCGGCGGGCGTGGTTTACCAGCTCGGGTGGCAGCGGCCGGCCATCGATGATCGGGTAGCCCCACTCGTCCAGCGCGATCGCCTCGGGCAGCAGCTCCGCGCACATGCCGTGCGCCTTGCACGCGATTGGATTGACGCGCACGCGGTAGCTCATCGCTGCGCCCTGCGCGACTCCTGAGATCGTCTGCGCGCGGAGCTCACGGGGGTCGCGGTGGGGGATGAGGCACGTCCGTTGCGGCTGCGACCACCGCTCACGGGGGCCGCGGCGTGCGGGCGAGTGGGGAGGAAAAGCTCGCCCACGCGCTCGCAGCCCTCGCAAGGTCCGTGCACGGCGTGATCGGCCCACTCCGGGCCGAACGCCTGCAGCGCGCTTGCCACCATGCGCGCGACGCCATCGGGATGGCCGCATGCGCCGCGCCTGTTGACGAGCGCCGCCAGCCTTTCGACTTCGCCCATCGCGTGCGCCGGGCTCTCATGCTCTCCATGGCCGGCGCCACGCCCTCCGGCGCGATGCCCCCCGGCGCGATGGCCGGAGACGATCTGCTCCACCGCGCTCGCGATCGCGTCGAGCCCGTGCACGCACGGCCCACACTGCCCGGCGCTCTGTCTCGCCATCCAGCGCGTCAGCCGCGCGACCTCGGCGACCGGGCAGACGTCGGGGGACAGTACGCATACGACGCCCGCTCCGAGCGTTGCGCCGTGTGGGGCCAGGTGTTCGTCCGACAGCGCCACTCCGCGCAGCATCCGCCCGTCGATCCAGCTGCCGCTATAGCCGCCCACGAGCAGGCCACGGGGCTCTCCCGCGCTCGCCATCCCGCCTGCCGCCTCCACCAGCGAGCCAAGCGAAGAGCCGTGCTCGATCTCATACACCCCCGGGTGTCTCACCGCGCCGGCCAGCGTCACGAGCGTGGAGCCGGGCTGCGAAGGCATCCCCAGCTCGCGAAACCAGTCGGGCCCGTGGCGGGCGATCAGCGCGAGGTGAGCGAACGTCTCGGCGTTGCACACGAGCGTTGGGCGGCGGCGGACGCCCTGCTGGAAGACCATCGGCGGCGTGAACGTCGGCAGCGCCGGGCCGCCGTTCAGATAGTTGACGAGCGCCGTCTCCTGGCCCGCGACATATCCGCCCGGGACCGACGCGAGCTGCACGCTCGCCTCGCCCGAGACTCGCCTGGCGCTCGCCGTCTCGCGTTCTGCCACAGCCTGGGCGGCGCGCTGGGCCGATGCCGGCGCGGACTCGCACACGCACACGATCGCCTCGTTCGCACCGACCGCCTGGGCGGCCAACTGTGCGCCGTCCAGCACGAGATGAGGCAGCGCCTGCATCAGCGTGCGGTCCTTCAGGCTCGCCGGCTCGCCCTCGGCGGCGTTCACGACCACCACCGGCCGCTTGCCCTGCTCGGCGACCGCTCTCAGCTTCGCGCCGGTCGGAAATCCCGCGCCGCCCTGTCCGCGCAGGCCCGCGTGTTCGAGGTCCTCGATCAGCGAGACCTCGCCGCGTCCGTGCCCGTACCGGTGCCCATCCCCGCGTCCGTGCTCTTGCCCGCTCCTGCTTCTCGCCCGCCCCGCGCGCCACCCACGCCGGCGGGACTCCACCGGCATCGGACCGTGGATCTGCAGGTGCTCTTGCAGGCTCATCGCGCCGTGCGCAGGGATGCCCACCAGCAGGCGCGGCAGCGTGCCACGGGCGATCGTCTGCTCGGTCGGCGGGTCGAGGAGGATGAGCGTCTCTTCGCTCACCGACCGCCTCCTTCACCAGCCACCTCGCCGCCGGTGGACACGCGCACGATCAGGGCGGCGAGCACTGCCAGCAGACAGACGACGCTCAGCACCAGCAGCCAGCCGGCATTCGCGTCGCTGCCGGTGCCGAGCCCGTGTGCCATTGCGATCGGCCAGCTGGCGTACGCAAACCAGTGCACAGCCCGCCAGCTCGCGTAGCCGATACGCCGCCGCAGTAGGCTGGTCGCCACCACGGCGATGAGCATGTCGAACGCGATCGCGCCGAGCCCCAGCCAGAACGGGCGGTAGGAGCCGACGAACGGCGCCACCGCGTCGATGAGCGGGATCGAGACGAACGAGTCGAGCACCGAGGTCAGGATGTGCACCGCGAGGAACGCCATCGCCAGTAGCGCGACGTTGCGGTGCAGCGCGTCCACCACGAACCGCGGCCACTTTTCGCTGCTCACGCGCCGCACGTCCACCACGCCCAGCACGACCGTCACCGTCAACAGCAGCATCGCAACCGCGCCGGTCGAGCGCGTCATGTACCAGTCGAGGCTGCCGCTGGCCACGATCGGGTTCATCGCTTCGGCTCCTGCGCCGGCCGAGCCTGCCACGTGGAGCCGTGAGCGGCCCGGATACGTGAGGCGGGGTCATGCAGGGTGGGGTGCGCTCCAGGCTCCTGCGCCCGATCGACCTGCGCCGGCCAGTCGCCGACCGTGTACACGCGCCCGCTGGCGCTCACCAGCCTCGCCGGCATGCCTTTACTTGCCAGCCACGCCGGGGCCGCCCCGCCCCGCACGAGCGCTGCGGTCGTGGCGATGTTCGCATCCGCGCAGCTCGCCGCCGCCACGCTCACCGTGCGCCACGTCCCGCGCACCGGCGCGCCCGTTCTCGGGTCGATGATGTGGTGCATCGTCTGCCCTTGGTGGCGCCAGCACCGCACGGCCGTGCTCGACGTCGCCAGGCCGCCTGACTCGATCTTCACCGTCTGACCGGGCGCGCTCGGGGCGCTGCGATGGTCGTCGGTCACGTGCACGGCCCAACCGCCGGCCGGCGTCTGGCCGCCCACGGCGATATCGCCCCCGACACTCACCAGCGCGCCGCACTCTCCCGCTTGGCTCGCCGCGCTCGCCGCCCTGTCGGCGACCCAGGCTTTGGCGGTCGCGCCCAGATCGAGCATCACCCCGCGCGGCACCCTTACCGTGCGCACCGCAGGGTCAAACCGCACGCTCTGCCAGCCGCCCACTCTCTTGGCGGCGATCACGGCCCCTGGTCCGCCGCTTGTGTGGTTGGTGCCTGAACCGGCCGATTCGGCGCGATCGCGGGCGTCGGTCGGGATAGGGTCGGCCCAGGCGAGGGTGCGGTCAGGGGCGGGGGCGTGGCCTTGCGCGCGCTCAAGCATTTCTTTCCAATCGTGGTCGTACCCGCTCAGCACCAGCGCCCTCCCGACCGTCGGATCGACGTCGCCGCCGGTCAGCTCCGCCGCCCGCATCGCCAGCTCGATCGCCTGCGCCAGCAGGTCGCTCACCTGCACCGGTCGGCCACCGGCGCTTTCGTTCACGCTCGTGATCTCGGAGTCCGCACGGAACCGGCTGCACGTTCGGTCGATTGCCTGCAGCTCGTTTACGACGGCCTCCCGCGCGCGCGCCAGCGCGCGCGGGTCGGTCACGCGCAGCACCACATTCGTGCCCAGCGCCTCCCAGCTCGTCTCTGCCGGGGCCATATCTAGGACCCTCCCGAGACGACCGGCGTTTCTTCATGAGTTGGTTCAGGGGTGGCCGCGGGCGCCGATTCGTGCGTTTCCGGCGTTGAGGTTCCTTCGCTCGCTTCGGTTGCGGTCGTGCCCTGCGGGGCCTGCGTCGGTGGGCGTAGCGGCGTCGATCGCGAGGTGGTGGTCGTTCCGGTCGAACGGCCCGCCGCGCCTGCGCGAGCGCTCGTACTCGCCTTTGCCTGGCTGTGTCCTGGGAACGCGTTGGCCGCCAGCTCCGCGAACACGCCTGTCAACGCGACGCTCCCGGCGATCAGCCAGCGGTTTGCGCTGCGCAGTCTGCGCAGCGCGGCGTCTCGGATATGTGCCTGAGGCGACATTTTGCTCAGTGGCGCGGGATTCGGTAAGGCGGAGGGCCAGCGACCAGCATTGACCGAGTGTGCGAGCGTGAGCTAAGGGCCCCTTAACCGCTTGATGAGAAACCTCATCGAATCCCTTATTTGCACAAGCGCCTGCACGCTGCCTCTTATCCTGGGGGAATGTCCACCGCCCGCATCTTGCTGGTTGAGGACGAGCCCGGAATCGTCGACTTCGTGCGCCGCGGCTTGCAAGCCGACGGCTTTGACGTGAGCTCGGCCGGCGACGGGCTTTCCGGCGAACGCCTCGCGCTGCACGAGCACTTCGACGCGATCGTGCTCGATCTGATGCTGCCCGGGTGCGATGGCCTCTCGGTGCTTGCCTCGGTCCGTCGCGCCAAGCCCGAGCTTCCGGTCATCGTGCTGACCGCCCGCGGGGAGATCGAGGACCGCGTCACCGGGCTGGATGCCGGCGCGGTCGACTATCTCGTCAAGCCCTTTTCTTTGGCCGAGTTGCGCGCCCGCGTGCGCGCGCAACTTCGCGTGCTCGCCCAGGCCGCCCCCACCACCCTGCGGGGCGCGGACATCGAGATCGACCTGCTCACCCGCCAGGTCCGCCGCGCCGAGGCCACCCTGCAGCTGTCCTCGACCGAGTTTGAGCTGCTCGCCTATCTCGTGCGCCACTGCGGCCAGGTCGTCTCGCGCGAGCAGATCCTCAGTGCCGTCTGGGGTTATGAGCACGACCCCGCCACCAACGTAGTCGACGTCTACATCGGCTACCTGCGCCGCAAGCTCGGCCGCCGCGACGATCCCGCGCCGATCTATACGGTGCGCGCGGTCGGCTACCGGCTCGGCGGCGCCGCCTGAAGTCGTGGCTGGAGTGTCGATGCGGCGCACACGGAGGGGCTCGGCGGTCAACGAGGGAGGGGCCGGAAACGAGCGCGGAAGTGGGGACGAGGGCGGAGCCGGGAACGGGCGCGGAAACAGGGATGGAAACGGGGACGGAAGCAGGGACGGGGACTCCCGGTCAATGCTGATGCGACTGCGCCCGCGCGGGCTGCGCTGGCGGCTGGCCGGATGGGTGGCCTTCGCCGTGTTGCTCTCCTCGGGAGTCACGTTCGCGATCGTCTACTTCGGCACCAGCTCTGCGGCCGATGGCAGCGGCGATCGCGACTTCTCAAGCGATATCCGCACTTACCTGCTGGCCGGCGCGCTGGTCCTCGCCGGGACCCTCCTTGGGGCATACCTCGTCGGCTCGCGCGCCTCGCGCCCTCTGCGCCGGATGGCCGCTCTCGTGTCCAAGGTCAACGCGGGCGAGCTGCACCACCGTATCCATACCACCGCCGGCGAACCCGAGGAGATACGCGTGCTCGCCGACGCGTTCAACCACATGCTCGACCGCCTCGCCGACGCGTTCGCCGGGCAGCGTGCCTTTGTCGCGGACGCCTCGCACGAGCTGCGCACCCCTTTGACGGTCATCCGCGGCCAGCTCGAACTGCTCGCCTCTCAGGAGCATCCCTCATCCGAGGAGGTGCGCCGGGTCGAGTCGCTGCTTCAGTCTGAGGTCGCGCGCATCAGTCGCCTGGTCGACGATCTCCTGCTGCTCGCCAAAGCCGAGCAGACCCAGTTTCTGCGCATCCAACCGATCGCCCTTCTTGGCTACGTCGGCGAGCTGTGGGACGGTGTCAGCCTGCTGGCCTCGCGGCGCTTTGAGCTGGGCCCTGTGCCGGCCGGCACTCTTCGCGCGGACCCCGACCGGCTTGCCCAGGCCCTGCGCAACCTCATCGCCAACGCGATCGACCACACCGCGCCCGAGCGCGGGCTCGTGCGGTTGCTGGTCGAGCCCCTCCCCGGTGGGGTTCGCGGTCCCTCCCGGGCCAGTGGTTCTGGGGTGTCCAGTGTGTCTGAGGCGCCCGGCGGTCCTGGTTGGTCTGCGGGGATGGATGGCGGCGGATGGCTGCGCTTTGTCGTCGAGGACGACGGCCCCGGCATCCCTCCCGCGCAGCGCGAGCGCATCTTCGACCGCTTCTATCGCACCGATTCCGCCCGCGACCGGGCCTCCGGCGGCACCGGTCTGGGCCTTGCGATCGTGCGCGCGATCGCCGAGGCTCACGGCGGGCGCGTCGCCGCGGGGCGCTCGCCCGAGGGCGGCGCCCGGATCGAGATCGTGCTGCCCCGGTTTGCGGTGGCCGGAGACGGCGCGGCTCCGGGCGCCAGGGCGCCTCAGCGGCTCTCCGCGCCCTCCCCATCCGTGTCGTGAGGGTGTGGTACCGCGCTACGGCACGATCACAGCCGCGCCCGTGAACCGTCCGGCGCGCAGATCCTCGAGCGCTTCGTTGGCGCGCTCCAGCGGGTAGCGGGTCACGGTCGTCTTGACCGGCACCTTCGGCGCCAGCGCCAAAAACTCCTCGGCGTCTCGGCGAGTCAGGTTGGCAACCGAGCGCACGACACGCTCCTCCCACAGGATGTCGTACGGGATCGACGGGATGTCGCTCATGTGAATGCCGCCGCACACGACAGTCCCTCCCGGCGCCAGCGCGCGCAGCGCGGCCGGCACGAGCGTGCCCACGGGCGCGAACACGATCGCGGCGTGCAGCTCTTGCGGGGGCGATTGCGCCGAGGACCCGGCCCACACCGCTCCCAGCCCGCGCGCGAACTCCTGGGCCGCCTCGTCGCCCTCGCGTGTGAACGCGTACACCTCGCGTCCCTGCTTGCACGCGACCTGGGCGATGATGTGCGCCGCCGCCCCGAACCCGTACAGGCCGACCCGCTTCGCCTGCGCCGCATCTCCGCACATGCGCAGGCAGCGGTATCCGATCAGGCCCGCGCACAGCAGCGGCGCGGCCTGCTCGTCGGGGTATCCCTCCGGCAGCTCAAAGCAATACCGCGCCTCCGCCACCGCGTACTCGGCCATCCCGCCGTCGATGTCCCTTCCGGTGAACCTCGCCTGCGGACACAGGTTCTCGCGTCCGGACGTGCAGTACTCGCACTGTCCGCACGTCCACCCCAACCACGGCACGCCCACACGGCGGCCCCTGTTCTCGCCTGACTGCACCACCCCCACGATCTGATGGCCCAGCACGCGCGGGGGCTGAGCGATCGTCACCTCGCCGTCCAGCAGGTGCAGGTCGGTACGGCACACCCCGCACGC
Source organism: uncultured Solirubrobacterales bacterium (assembly GCA_963702185.1). Lineage (GTDB taxonomy): Bacteria > Actinomycetota > Thermoleophilia > Solirubrobacterales > Solirubrobacteraceae > Palsa-744. The sequence continues at coordinate 733,412 of OY969723.1, read as the reverse complement.
GCTCACCTTCATCAGCAGCTGTCCTGGGCCAGGTTGTGGCACCGGCAGCTCGACCGCGCGCAGTGGCTGGCCGACGGCCTCGAACACCATCGCGCGCATGGTCTCGGGGGTCTCGGGCGCGGCGGTGGCGGGCTGGGTCACGGGGTGGACCGGGTCACGGGGTGGACTGGATCATGGCCTGGGTGGGGCTACGGGCGGGTGGTTCGTGCTGCGCGGACTCAGCCAAAAAACAGCTCCGCCGTCTCGTAAAAGGCCGGGTCCAGCAGCTTGGGCTCGCGCAGGGCGTCCTGCAGTCCGACCTCCACGATCTCCGTCCCGCGCAACGCCACCATCGTCCCGTAGCGCCCGGCGCCGACGGCGTCCATCGCGGCGACCCCGAACCTCGTCGCCAGCACGCGATCGTACGCCGTCGGGGTGCCGCCTCGCTGCACGTGACCCAGAATCGTCACCCTCGTCTCATACCCGGTCCGCTGCTCGATCTCACGCTCGAGCGTCACGCCTATACCGCCCAGCCGGACGTGTCCGAACGCGTCTCTCGGCGCGTCTTCGCGGGTTTGCAGCGTGCCCTGCAGCGGCATCGCGCCCTCGGCGACGACCACGATCGAAAAGCTGCGTCCCCGCTCGTGACGGCGGCGCAGGTGCGCGCACACCTCATCGACATCGAACCGCCGCTCGGGCACCAGGATCGCGTCGGCGCCCCCCGCGATGCCGGCGTGCGTGGCGATCCAGCCGGCGTGACGGCCCATCACCTCCACGACCATCACCCGGTTGTGCGACTCCGCTGTGGTATGCAGCCGGTCGATCGCGTCGGTCACGATCTGCACCGCGGTGTGGAACCCGATCGTGGCGTCGGTGCCGCCCAGGTCGTTGTCGATCGTCTTCGGCACCCCCACCACCGGAACGCCCTCGCGGTGCAACCGCAACGCCACCCCCAACGTGTCCTCGCCCCCGATCGGGATCAACGCGTCCACTTTCCTTGCGGCCAGCGTCTCGCGGATGCGCTGCAGGCCTGCCCCGTCCTGCTCGGCGTCGGCCGCAAACGGGTTCGTGCGTGAGGTCCCCAAGATCGTCCCTCCCCGGGGCAGCAGCCCCGCGGTGCTCTGCAGGTCCAGCTCGACCGCCTCGTCGCTCAACACCCCCGCCCATCCGTAGCGAAACCCTACGAAGCTGTGCTCGCCCGGGGCGCCGTCGGCCTCGTCTCGCGCCAGCCCGCTGCGCACGACCGCCCTGATGACAGCGTTCAACCCCGGACAGTCTCCGCCGCCGGTGAGCAGGCCGACGCGGGGCACCGCTCAGGCGTTGACCAGGCCGCGCTTCAGGGCGTAGCCGACGAGCTCGGCCCGCGAGGACAGGCTCAGCTTCTGCTGGATGTGCGCGCGATGGGTCTCGACCGTGCGCACCGACAGGTACAGCTGCTCGGCGATCTCGGCGTTGGTGTGGCCCAGCGCGATCAGCCGCAGCACTTCGATCTCGCGTTCGGACAGGTCGTCCGGGGGGCCGGGCGCAGGCTCGGAGGCCATGTGCGCTCCCAGCCTGGGGTTCAGGTAGCTTTCGCCCGCGGCGGCGCGGCGGACGGCCTGCACCAGCTCGTCGTCGGCGGCCTCCTTGAGCACGTAACCGATCGCCCCCGCGCCCAACGCGTGGCGGGCGAACGCCGGCTCCTGCTGCATCGTCAGCACGACGATCTGCGTCCCCGGCGATTCGGTGCGGATGTCGGGGATCGCCTCCAGGCTCGACCCGCCCGGCATGTTCAGGTCGAGCACCAGCACGTCCGGGTTGTGTCCGCGCACGTACCGCCTCGCGCTGTCCAGATCGCCCGCCTCGGCCACGACTTCAAAGCCGGGCTCCCCGTCCAGCAGCAAGCGCAGGCCGCTGCGCACGACCGCGTGGTCGTCGGCCAGCACGATCCGGATGGGCTGGGACGCGGACTCCTCCTCTGCCTCTGCGCCCCGCTGCTCTGGCTGGGTTTGCTTGAGCGACATCGACGTTGTGAACCTACCGCGTAACGGGCGTGGGCATCTACGGGAAAAGTACGGTCATTGCAGCGGGTCGGTACGGATGTCAGGCCGGCTCAGAGGAGGGCGAGGACGAACGCGGAAGCACCAGCAGCGAGCATCGTGCATGTCGTTGCAGATAGTCGGAGGTGCTGCCCAGGATCAGGCGCTTCATCGGGCCATATCCGCGCGAGCCGACCACCAGCAGCTGCAGCTCGTCGCCGAACGCCGCGAGCTCCTCGCCCGCCAGCCCGTACACCGCGCTGCCCTCCACGCCGTCGAGCGCGGCCATGCGCTCGTTGGCTTCTTTCAGCATCGTCTCGATGCTTTCCCCCAGCGCGGGCGCGCCGAAGCCCGTGAACGCGTAGTTGGGGATCGCCACGACTTCCAGCACGCGCACCAGCGCGCGGTCGCGCCCGGCCAGCTCGCGTGCGGTCTCGAGCGCGATCTCGCTCTGGGGCGAACCGTCGTACCCGACCCCGATCGTCGAGAGCGGCAGCGGATGATCGCCGTATCCGCGGGTGGCGATCGCCACTGCGCACGGCGCCCCGTTCAGCGAGGTCCTCGTGTCGTCGCCGATCAGCACCCTCCCGAACGGGCCGCGGCTGCACGAGCCCACGACCAGCAGGTCGGCTTGCTTTTGCTCGGCCACGTCGTGCAACCCCCGTCCGGGGCTGCTCGCCACATAGCTGAGCAGCTCGGCGCTCTGTGTCTCGGACTGCTCGCGCTCGCGTTCCAGCAGCTCTTGGGATGCTTCGTCCTCCTTTGCCTGTCGCCCGGGCGTGCCGGCGTGCATCGGGTTCAGCGCTCCGCCGTGCACGTTGACCAGCGTCAGCTTTCCCTCCGCGCTCACCAGCCGCGAGGCCAGGGCGATCGCATCGCGCCCGTTCGGCCGCCCGTCCACTCCCACGATCACGTTGTCGAACATCTTTAGGTCTCCTCTTGCGGCTTTGGGGATGGAACTTATGTGCGTCTCTCTAACGACGTCAAGAGTCGATACTATAGTAATCGAGGTGGCGCAGGCGGAGGGCCTAGACGCCCTGCCCGGGCAGGAACTCGTTGGTGAATGGTGGCAGACCGGTCGTGTTGGGATCGTGCGCCAGCAGGCCGTGGCTGAACATCCATTCGCCAAAGCGCTCCCACGCCGCCGGTTCCTGCCAGCCATAGGGGTGGCTCGGGTTGGCCGGCGTCGCTGCGGGCAGCGTGCGGCGGATCGATTCCAGCTGCAGCTTGGGTTCGGCCGACGGGTTGGCCTTGACGATCAGCCCCGCCGCCTGCGCCGGGTTGGCGCGGACCGCGCGCTCGCCGCGACTGAGCGCCTGCAGGAACGCGCGCAACGCTTCGCCGTCGTGGCGCGCCTCTTCTTCGCGCACGACCAGCACCAGCTCGTTGTAGGTGGGCACGCCCGCGTGGTCGATCGGGATCACCGTCGGGTGCTTGCCCATCAGTTCCAGCTGCAACCCCTCGTAGTTCCAAAAGCCGCCGAGCGTCGCCGCCACTTTGCCCGACAGCATCGCCGGCACGAGGTTGAACCCGACGTTGACTTCCTGCACGCTCGCCGGATCGACCCCGGCGGCGGTCAACGCGGTGCGCAGCTCGGCCGCCTGGTAGTCGAGGCCCGCCGTCCCGACCCGCTTGCCGGCCAGCTGGGCCACGCTGTCGATGTGCTGGCCGGGCAGCGCGATGATCGAGGTCAGCGGCCGCTGCACGAGCGCCGCGATCGACACCAGCTTCAGCCCCTGATCGCGCGCCAGCAACAGCTCGGGCTCATAGGAGATCGCCATGTCGACCTTGCCGGCCGCGAGCTCCTTCAGCGGTTCGGCCGTTTCCGGGGGCACGACCGGGTGCACTTCCAGGCCGACCGCGCGGAAGTCTCCCTGCGCGATCGCCTCATACAGCGGCGCGTGGTCGGCGTTGGGAAACCAGTCGAGCATCACGCTGAACGGCTTGGTCGCCGGGGCCGTCGTGACGTTCTGGGCGGTGCCGCAGGCGGACACGCCGATCGCCAGCGCGCAGGCGCACGCGAGCGCGAGCACGGCTCGTCGTGGAGCGCTCCGTCGCAAGGCATCCCGTCCAGCGGTCTGGAGGGCAGCGTACGATCTCGTGGCGGTCCGGACGGCGGCCTGGTTGACTCTCAACGGTGCTCTCCTCTTGGTCGGTGTGCCCACGGCGCCACGCGGCGCTCGAGCAGGGCGAGGGTATAGAAGCAGGCGATCGCCAGCGCGAACAGCACCGCCGCCGCCGCATACGCGCGCGGGGTCTGCAGGGCAGTCAGGTCGGCGTTGATCTCGTGGCCGAGGCCGGGGTAGGGCCCGGTCGTCGCGGTCTGGGACTCGGCGATGTACGCGCCGATCACCGCCACCGTCAGCGCGATCCGCGCGCCGCTGATCGCCGCCGGCAGCGCTGCGGGCAGCTCGGCGAACCTGAGCGTCTGCCAGCGCGTCGCGTCCATCGTGCGCAGCAGCTTCAGCTGCTCCTCATCGACGCTTGCCAACCCGTCGACCGTCGTGACCAGGACCGGAAAGAAGCAGATCAGCGTCACCACCGCGAGCTTGGGCACGATTCCAAACCCCCACCAGTAGATCAAGAGCGCGGCGACTACCGCGATCGGCACTGCCTGCGAGCCGACCGCCAGCGGGTACACCGCCCGGCGCAGCGGCCCTGACATGTGGATCCCGATCGCCAACGCCAGACCGGCCGCCAGCGCGAGCGCCACTCCCAGCACGACCTCCTCGGCCGTCGGGCGCAGGTTGTGCGCCAAGAGACCCGCGTTTTCCCACGCCGCCGTCGCGACTTCATGGGGCGCGGGCAGCACCAGCGGTTGCACTCCGCCGCTGTCCACGTACACCTCCCACGCGCCCACCAGCACGAGCGCGAGCGCGATCGCGGGCAGGGCGTTGCGGGCTCGGCGGGTCATCGGACGGGCCTTTCGTGCGGCGATCCCAGCGCCCCCAGCGCCCGCTCGCGCAGTGCCACCACCCGCGGGTCGGTGCGCCCCCGTGGGCGGGGCAGCGACACCTCCAGCTCACTGAGAATCCGGCCCGGCCGGGGCGCCATCACCGCGACGCGGTCGGCCAGCACGATCGCCTCCTCGACGTCGTGTGTGACCAACACGACCGTCCGCGGCTCTTGCGCGAGTGCGTCGGTCAGCCACGCGTGCATGTCCGCGCGGGTGATTGCGTCCAGCGCGCCGAACGGCTCGTCCAGGCACAAAATGTCCTTGCCCGCCAGTAGTGTGCGCACGAACGCGACCCGCTGGCGCATGCCTCCCGACAGCTCGTGCGGGCGGGCATGCTCCCAGCCGGCCAAGCCCAGCTCGGCGAACAGCTCCCTCGCGCGCGCGCGCGCGTCCGCGCGTCTAACGTGAGCGATGCGCAGCGCCAGCGCGGCGTTGTCCAGCGCGTTAAGCCACGGCATCAGCAGGTCCCGCTGGGGCATCAGCGCCGCGGGCGCGCACTCGATCGAACCTGAGTCGGGCGCCTGCAACCCGCAGATCAGCTCGAGCAGCGTGGTCTTGCCGCATCCGCTCGGGCCGACCACGGCCAGCACCTCGTGCTCGGCTGCGTGCAGCGACACTCCATCCAGCGCCTGCACCCTCGCGCCGGCGCGCTCCCGGGAGGCGTAGGTGCGGCTCACCTCGCGCGCGCTCACGGACCCAGTTCTCGCTCCCGGTCGGCCCTCCAGCTGTGCCTGCACTGTGCTGCTCCCTTCGCGGGCATTACCCCACAGGTTCGACGGGTCGGCGCCGGGTTCGCCAAGCGTGCTCGCGCTCGCATGGATGGGACGCCATCTCAGCCGGCCTGCCCGCCAGCTCCCCAGGTTTTCGGTCTGTGCTCCGCTTGGATTGCTCCGCTTGATGCTACCGGTAGGCGGCGTCCGCCACGCCTGGCCGCGCCAGCGCGCGCACGAAATCCTCCAGCTGCGCGGTGGTCCAGCACTCGAACGCGGTGCAGTACTGCTCGTAGGCGGAGATGACCGAGTCGCCGTAGTTCCAGTAGAGGCGCGGCTCGGGGTTCAGCCAGTAGGTGCGCCCGGCGCGGGCGGCGATCTGGGCGAAGATGTCCGCACGGGGGTCGCGGCCGTTGGTGCGGGCGTCCCCCAACACGATCACCGTCGCGCGCGGGTGCAGGTCGTCCTCGACTTCGACCAGGAACTCAGACCACACGCGGCCGTAGTCGGTGTAGCCGGAGATGTCGGCCACGCCCGCGTTCTCGGAGATACGCGCGCTGACCGCGCCGAAGTCGCGCTCGTGCGCGAAGATGTCGGTCACCTCGCTGATCCGCTCGATGAAGACGAAGGAGCGCATCCGCCGGAACGAGTCGTGCAGGGCGTGAAGCACCGACAGGAAGAAGACCGAGGCCGAGGTTACGCTCGTGGAGACGTCGCACAGCACGTAGATCTCCGGCCGGCGCGGGCGGCGGGGGCGGTACTTGAGCACGATCGGCACGCCCCCGGTCTGCAAAGAGGCGCGCATCGTGCGCCGTACGTCGACGTGGGCGTGGCGGCGGTGCCCGCGCGCCTGGCGGCCCTGCGTGGCCAGCCGCCGGCGCAGCTGCGCGACCACGCGGTGCACGGCGGCCAGATCCTGCGAGGGGCCTGAGGGCAGCGCCCGGTCGAGCTCACCCAACGGCCGCGACGGCGGCAAGTGTCCAGTGCGCTCGATCTGCTCGCGCTCCAGCTCGCGGCGCAGCAGCGCTTCGAAGCGCCTGAGCGTCTCCCGCGGCAGCCCCTCGCGGCGGGGGTCGGACTCGGGCAGGTCGGGCTGGGGTTCTGCTCTCAGCCCGAGTGCGCGGCGGATGCGCTGCACGTCCACGCCGATCACCCCCGAGCCTTCCTGGCGGCGGCCGAGCGTCGCGATCGCCAGCCGCGCGAGGTCGCGCATCGCCCCCTCCGAGCCGTCTCTGAGCGCCGCGGCGATCCGCGCGCGCAGCGCCTGTAGTTGTTCGTCGGTCAGCTCATCGAGATCCAGATCGCCCGCATCGGGCTCGCCCTCCGCGTCCTGTGCGTCTACGCGGGCATCCCGCTCGCTGGCGGCGCCCTCGCCCTCGTCTTCCGCGTCGTGCTCGAGCGCGGCCAGCTCGACCGCGCGGAACATGAACCGCTCGAACACGAGCTCGAACGTGCGGCGGTCCTGCTGGCTCTTGGCAAGGGTTGCGGCGAGCGCCTCGCGAAAGTCCTCGGGCTCGGTCCAGTCGATCTCGCCGATCACCTGCAGCGCGTCGAGCAGCTCCGAGGTGCCGACGGCCACGCCCTCGCGGCGCAGCTCCTCGCCCAACTCGAGCAGCTTGGCGGCGAACCCGCCGTGCGTACGCGCGCGCCTGTCAGGCGCCATCGCTCGGCGGGCGCAGCTTCAGGCCCACGCGCTCGGCGACGAGGTCCATGTCGGTGCGGTGCTTGACGATCACCGACATCGTCGCGCGGAACGTCTCCTCGTCGATGTCCTGCGCGCCCAACAGAAGCAGCGCGCGCGCCCAGTCGATCGACTCGGCGATCGAGGGCGGCTTCTTGAGGTCGAGCTCGCGCACCATGCCGACGACCTCGACCAGCCGGCGTGCGACCGTCTCGTCCAGCTCGGGCGCGTGCAGCCTGACGATCTGTAGCTCGTGCTCGAGCTCGGGATAGTCCAGCCACAGATAGAGGCAGCGGCGCTTGAGCGCCTCGGTCAGCTCGCGCGAGTTGTTGGAGGTCAGCAGCACGATCGGGTGCGTGCGGGACTCCACGCGCCCGAGCTCGGGAATCGAGATCTGGAAGTCCGAGAGCACCTCCAGCAGCATCGCCTCGAACTCCTGGTCGGTCTTGTCGATCTCGTCGATCAGCAAAACGACGGGCTGCTCGGAGGCGATCGCGCTCATCAAAGGCCGCGCGAGCAGGAACTCCTCGCCGAAGATGTCCTCCTGCACGGCCTCCCATCCCGCGCCGTCGGCCTCGGCCTGGATCCGCAGCAGCTGCTTGCGGTAGTTCCACTCGTACAGCGCCTTGGCCTCGTCCAGGCCCTCGTAGCACTGCAGGCGGACCAGCTCGCGATCCAGGTAGGACGCGAGCGCCTTCGCGAGCTCGGTCTTGCCGACGCCCGCCGGGCCCTCGACCAGCACTGGCTTGCCGAGCTTCGTCGCCAGGTAGGCCACGAGCGCCGTGGACTCGCCCGGCAGGTAACCCACCTCACGCAGGCCGTCGCGGACTGCTTGAACGGAGGCGGGAGTGGGGGAGGGGACCGGCGCGGGACGTTGAGTGGGCGTGGGCGACTCTGAGGGCGCTTGTGTCGGGCTCGGCATCGCCCGGGCAATGATAGGCGTCAGTCGGATAGGCGCCAGTTGGCGTCAGTCTGTCTCCGGCGGTTGAGGCGGGTGATCCTCGAAGGACAGCTGCTCGGTTGCCTGGTGCGCCGGCACTGGTCTGCTTCTCGCGGGCCTGGTCACCTTGACTGTAGCTGCGGGTGGCGCGGGCCGGACGGGTTGGGTCGGCGGCGGCTGTACGGGCTGATCGCCTGGGGCTGGTGGATACCGGGGGCGTACGTGGAGTGGGGCCGGTTGTGATTGAGGGGATGGATAGTTGTGCGAGGGCTGTTCACGCGCCTGGCGGCGCAGCGGAGGTTCGGGGTGGCGCGCGGCGCGCATGCGCGAGCCGGAGTAGGTCAGCAGGCCGGCGGCGCCCAGCGCGAAGAAGATGCCCCATTGGATGCCCACGTTCGCGGCCACCCCGTGAGCGGTGACGGTCGGCTTGTCGAAGAGTCTGATCACGAGCAGCAGCGCGGTCCACAGGCCCGCCGCCATGACGACGGCGCCGTCGCTGCCGGGGAGGTGGAATTCGCGGCCCTCCGCGCGCGCGTACAGGAGGTAGACGACCGCGATGGCCACGAGCAGCACGGCCGCCTCGATGAACGAGAACGCTTGAAACGCATTGAGGTTGCGGCTCTGCAGCGGGGTCGTTTTCGGGGCGCTGACGACCGCGTTCTGCTGGTACCACGGCAGCAGCATCGTCGCGAACAGCGCTACCGCCGCCGCGCCTGCCAGGCGCTGCTCGGGCGCGAGTGCGCGCCAATCCCGTGCCAGTCGGCTCATGCGTTGCAGTCTAAGCCCGGTGGGCGGGGCTGCCAGAGAAGGGGCGATGTAAAGAGAATGTAAAGGAGGGTGTTGTGGTGTTGTCTTTTTGCTTTTTGAGCACCATGGTTATCAAAACTCAAAAAGTGTACGTCCCCCCTCCCGCCTTTACAATCCGTTTACACCAGCTTGCGTCCCGCCCCTGCTCAGCTTTTGGTCAACGTGATCGTCCCGCTCGCGCTCGCGGTGTTGCCGGCCAGGTCCGTGGCAGTGATTGCGATCGTATAGACGCCAGGCTGTGAGGGCGTCGTCCACAGCAGCTTGGGTTTGCCCCGTTCGACGGTCGCGCCGTTGCTCCACACCGTCGTGCTGCCCCGCCGGATCGTGATGTGCACGTCGGAGACCTTCGACAGCGACACCTGCACGCCCGCGCGTGTCTTGACCGGCAGTGTGCTCGTCAGGAGCGAGATCACCGGCGGGGTGTGCAGATAGGAAGTGAAGTGGGTCGCGGTCGTGCAGTAGATTTCATCGCCCGGGATCGGTGTCGGCGCCGGTGTTGCCTGCGCCGCGTGTGCATTGCTCAACAACCGTTCGGGCGCCCGGTAGGACGCCGCGCTCGCCCCGTAGGACGCCGTACTGGTCCTGTATGACGCCGCGCGGGCCCGGTATGACGCCGCGCTCGCCCCGCCGGTGCTGCCCCCCGCGCTCGCGCCTGCGCTTGCGCTCCCACCCGCTTCGCTGCCCCCGGCCGTGGCCGGTGGCGAGGTGGACGGCGATGTCGAGGACGGCGGAGAGGGCGCCGGGGCCGGGGCTGGGGTCACGGTCGCCTGCATCGGCTCGCCACGGCGCGTGCGTTCGCACAGGTGCACGAGGAATTCGGTCAAAAGTTCTTGGTAGTTCAGGTCCGATTCGCCGTACTGGTCGTACATCGACCACGCGCCGGTGTCGTACTTCGGGGTCTGCACGCGAGCCTGCGCGTCGCCTTCTTCGAACAGCTTCAACCCGAGCGGATCGTGGGTGATTGACGTGTAATCGTAGAGTCCCACCTCGGCCTGGATGAACCCGTTGAGGATGAAGTCGCTGGGCGCGTAGGTGTACTCGGCGTACTCGGTGCCCGCGGGCGTCTTGACCTGCACACCCTGGGGCGGGGGTGTCTCGAAGATGCCGAGCGCCTGCTGCGCGGCCGTGCGGTAGGCCGGTTCTTTGAAGCGCGACCACGCGCGCGCGAGCACCTGCAGCGCCGTCCCCTGCGAGAGCCCGCTCGTCCACGGCGGGGAGCCGCCGTCGAAGTGGAACATGTACTCCCACGCGATCCCCCCGGCGCGCTGCGTGGCCAGCGGCAGCACTTCGCTCAGCAGCTGGCGCAGGTTTTCGTTTTCGTGGCCGGATAGGTAGTAGCCGTTGGCCTCGCCGAACGTGCCCAGCCACTGGATCTGCACGCCCTGCCCGGCGTAGTACTCCCACACGAGCTTGCTCGGCGGAAAGCTCACCCGCTCGCGCGCGGCGATCAGCGGCTCGGTCGTCCACCACTGGCGGTTGCGTTCGAGCGTCAACATCGCCACCGGCAGCCGCGAGGGCGTCAGCTCGTTCGCCGCCGCCATCTGCTGGGTGTTGGCGATCACCGCGCCCAGTTCCGCGCGCCGGGTGCCGCTGAGCTTGCGAAGCGACGACTGCGCCGCGGAGTACACGCTCGCGTACCGCGCGTACGCGGTCGGCGTGATCGCCCCGCTCAAGCGCAGACTCGCCAGCGCCGCTGTCACGCTCGGCTTGGTCGTCTTGCCCGCGCCGGCCGATCCCGTGCCGAGGGTTGCGACGAGGGCGACGCCCCCAAGGAGCACAATCAGCGCAAAGATCCCACGAAGGCGTGAACGCATCGGGCCGATGCTATGCAGACACCGCGCTCAGCCTGCAGTTGCGCTTGCAGGCGGGCCCCGGCCCCGGACCTACTCCCGCCCGACCTCCTGGTCATCCGCTTCCAGCTCGTCGTCCTCTTCATCGTCGGCGTCACCCTCGATCGAGTGCTCGTTGCCGGCGTGATAGGCGACCTGGAAGCGCTCGATCAGCTCGTCCCGGCGGTGCTCGTCCACGGGCGTTTCGTCTGAGACCAGCACCCATTCGTCGCCCTCGAAGTCCTCCATGTTGAAGATCTCGTGATCCAGATCGGGCGAGTCGTCGACGACGATCAGCACCTCGGTCTGCGGGTTGAAGTACGTCCCTGGGCGGATCGACAGCTCATCCAGCTCGAACGTGCGATGGTCGGCCATGGCGCGTTTATACCCGACTCGGCCGGCCCGATGCGCGCCGCCGCGCGCTCAGGGGCTGAGCTCGGGGCCGGCCCGATGCGCGACGGCTGCTCGCCATGCGCGCTCAGGGGCTCAGCTCGGCGAGCGTGCGCGCGACCTCTGCCTCGATGTCCAGCGGCTCCAACCCCTGGCGTTCGCGGCGTTCGTTGCGCGCCACGACCAGCTGCAGCACCTCTTCGGCGATGCCCGCGTCGTGGGCCGGCGGGGCGGCGGGCTGCTCGGCCAGGAGTGCCGCGACCTCCGCGTCGACGTCCAGCGGCGCCTCGCCGCGGCTGACGCGACGAGCGCTGCGGGCCTGCAGCATCTGCCTGATCTCCGCCTCGCGCTCGGCTCGCAGCGCCTCCGGGCTCTTGCTCAGCACGTGATCGGGCGGGCTGGGCCGCTGGGGAAAAGGCTGTGCCAGCGCGGGTTCGGGCGCAAGCCCACCTCTGCCTCCGCTCCCGGCTCTGCCTCCGATCCCGCCTCTGCCCTCGCCTTCGCGTTCCAGGCCGCTCTCGCCGATCTGCTCGTACGCGCTGTTGCCGCCGATCAAGAACAGCAGCGACATCACCAGTGACAGCGCCACCGCGCCGAACACCACGTAACCGATCGCGCTCTGCATCGTTCGATTATTGCTCGCCCGCCCCGGCTGTGTCAGCCGGCATTGACCGAACGTGTTCTCGCTCGGTCGTCGATACGCGCGGGTTCGCGCCGCCGCGCCGTCGTTGCCCGCCCGCCCCGCCTCCGCTACCCTGCCGTTGACTGACCGGTCAATCTATCGGAGGCTCAAGACTTCAACATGGTGGACTTTACGCTCACAGACGAGCAGCGCAACCTGCGCGAACTGGCGCACGACTTCGCCGTCAAAGAGATCAGGCCCGTCGCCTGGGAGTACGACAAAGACGGCACCTGGCCCGGTGAGATCATCGAGAAGGCCTGGAACGTCGGCCTGATGAACACGCACATCCCCGAGGAGTACGGGGGCGCCGGCGCCGGTTATCTCGACGGCTGCCTGATCGAGGAGGAGCTCTCGTGGGGCTGCTCGGGCATTCAGACCTCGCTCGGCTGCAACGGCCTGGCGACCGCTCCGATCGTGCTGGGCGGCTCGGAGGAGACCAAGAAGAAGTATCTCGGCGCGCTCACCGAAGCCCCCAAGCTCGCCTCGTTCTGCCTGACCGAGCCCGACGCCGGCTCGGACGTGTCGGGCATGCGCACGACCGCGGTCAAGCAGGGCGACAAGTACGTGCTGAACGGCTCCAAGTGCTTCATCACCAACGGCGGCTACGCTGACTACTACACCGTCTACGCCAAGACCGACAAGGACGCCGGCCACCGCGGCATCTCCGCGTTCGTGGTCGAGCGCGACTGGGGCGTGGTCGTCGACAAGAAGGAGGACAAGCTCGGACAGCGCGCGTCGAACACCGCCACGATCTCATTCAACGACGTCGAGGTCCCGGCCGAGAACCTGCTCGGCGAGGAAAACGCCGGGTTCAAGCTCGCGATGATGACGCTCGATCGCACCCGTCCCGGCGTGGCCGCGATGGCCACCGGCATCGCCCGCGCCGCCTTCGAGTTCGCGACCGACTACTCGCGCGAACGTGTCCAATTCGGCGTGCCGATCGCGATGCACCAGGCGATCCAGTTCATCATCGCCGACATGGCCACCGAGATCGAAGCCGCCCGGTTGCTGACCTGGAAGTCGGCGACGATGCTCGACAACGGCGAACGCAACACGCTCGTTTCCTCGCACGCCAAGCGCTTTGCCGCGGACACCGCGATGAAGACCGCGACCGAAGCCGTGCAGGTCTACGGCGGGTATGGCTTCATCAAGGAGTACCCGGTCGAGAAGCTGTTCCGCGACGCCAAGATCATGCAGCTGTACGAGGGCACCTCCCAGATCCAGCGCCTGGTCATAGCCCGCGAAACGCTGCTCCCGCGCCGCGCGCAGGAGCCGACGGCCGTGCCGGCATAGCGCGCGCGAGCCGCATCGACCGGCACTCCGCATCAGCCGCGATCCGCATCAGCCGAATAGAAGCGCGGCGCGCTCCCCGTGCGCGCCGCGCTGGCTCTCCGACCGGGCCCTCTCCGCAATCCCGGCTGGAGACTTGAGTCCCCCGCCTGGTGGCGCTGGGCGCCTTGTGTCATTCCTACAACCCACCACCCCTCGCAGATGATGCGGTTCCGCACGAAATAATCTCCAGTTTGTACCGGATGGCTCAAGGTTTGCATTGGGTGTGCCGATTCGTCCTATTATGTCGGGTCGATGTGAGGTGCCGGGGCAGGCCGCAGCCTTCGGGGGCGACGCGGCGATATCCAGGACGGCTCGGGCCGGCGATGAGCAGCCAAACATCGGATACCTGCAGCATCTCGGTGGGGCGCTGCACAGACGCACCGGAGAGGTGGTCGCGAGCATGCAGAGGCGTTCGGCGTGCGGGGCCGTGCTCGACGAGCAGGTGGAACAGAGCTTTGCCCGTGTGGGTGAGGTCTCGACGATCGCCATCGCTCGCTGGATGTCAGGCGAGGGCGCGCAGGCCGCGCGCGAGGTGGGGCAAGAGTCGTGGAACATCTTTGGCCAGCTGGCCGCCCAACGCGCCGCTCCGCTGAACGAGGTGACCAAGCGCTGTCTGCGCTGGCGCGACGCAGCCGAAGACGTGGTGCGGGAGGCCGGCGCCGAGATGGGACTGCCGCCCGCGGCGATCACGCACGGGCTGCAGATGGTCAGGCGCAGCCTCGACGTGACGCTCGTGCGCATGTGCCAGTCCTTCGAGTCTGAGCGCCAGCGCGCCCATGAAGAGTTGAGCCGTCGCCAGGACGAGCTCTCGTTCATGGCCACGCACGATCCGTTGACCGGGCTGCCCAATCGCACGCTTATCATCGATCGCGCCGAACAGATGCTTGTGCGGGCCAGACGCAACCAGTGGCCGGTCGCCGCGCTGTTCGTCGACCTGGACAACTTCAAGTCGATCAACGACACGCTCGGGCACGACGCCGGCGACGAGCTGCTGTGCGCGGTGTGCGCGCGCCTGCGCGGCGTGTTACGCGACATCGACGCGTTCGGGCGTCTCGGCGGGGACGAGTTCGCGATCGTCGCCGAAGGTATGTCGTTGGACGCCGGTCCCGAGCTGATCGCACAGCGGCTGTTGGAAGCGTTGAGCCGGCCGTTCGAGCTGCAGCGCGCCGAGAGCCGGCTGGCGATCACCGCGAGCATCGGTATCGCCGCCGGCGACCGCAACTGCGCTGAAGATCTGCTGCGCGACGCGGATATCGCCATGTACCGTGCGAAGTGGGCGGGCAAGAACCGCTACATCGTGTTCGAGACCGGCATGCAGGACGCGATCCAGTCGCGCATGGAAATGGAGATGGACCTGCGGATGGCGTTCGAGCGCGACGAGTTCGCCCTCGTCTACCAGCCGACGTTCGACCTGCGCAGGATGGTGCCCACGGGGATGGAGGCGCTGCTGCGCTGGCACAGCCCGACGCGCGGGCTGGTCGGCCCGGAGACGTTCGTCTCGCTGCTGGAGGAGACTGGGCTGATCGTGCAGGTCGGAGACTGGGTTCTGGCCGAGGCCTGCCGCCAGGGTGCCGCCTGGCGCGCCGCCGGGCACGAGCTCGCGATCGCGGTCAATGTCTCCGCCCGTCAGCTGGACTCAGACCACCTCATCGCCTCAGTCGCCGGGACGCTGGCCGACAGCGGCCTGCCCGCGGGCGCGCTGACGCTCGAGATCACCGAGACGGCGCTGATGCGCAACGCCGAGGAGACCGCCGCGCGCCTGGCGCGTCTGAAGGAGCTGGGCGTGCGCATCGCGATCGACGACTTCGGCACGGGTTACTCATCGCTCGCCTACCTGCAGCGGTTTCCGGTCGACGCTCTGAAGATCGACCGCTCGTTCGTGTCGGGCATGGACAGCGACGCCGAGGGCGAAACGCTCGTGCGCACGCTCGTCTCGCTGGGTAAGTCGCTTCAGATCGAGACCGTCGCCGAGGGCATCGAGCGCTCGGACGAGCTCTCGGTGCTGCGCGAGGAGAGCTGCGACTCCGGCCAGGGTTTTCTGTTCGCGCGCCCGCTCTCGGTCTCCGACTGCGAGCGGTTCCTGCGCGAGTGGAGCGGCGGTCGCGCCGCGCGCGGGGCGGGTGTGGGCGTGTCCCAGTAGGCTGCCCGCCAGACCACTCGCCCAACCGACAGTCAGGAGCACAACCGCCATGTTCGTGAACAGATCAGCCGTCGTCGGCGCCGGAACGATGGGCGGGCAGATCGCCCAGACGATCGCCGCCGCGGGCATCCCGGTGCTGCTCAAGGACATCGACGATTCGCTCGTGCAGGCTGGTCTTACCGAGGCCCGCAACGTGACCTCCGGGCAGGTGGCCAAACTCGTCGAGCGGGGCAAGCTGAGCGCCGAGCAGGGCGAGCAGCGCGTGGCGGAGGTGATGGGCCTGATCGCCGGCACGACCTCCTATGCGGACTTCGGCGACGTCGACCTCGTGATCGAGGCCGTGCCCGAGCGGATGGACATCAAGCAGGTCGTGTTCGCCGAGCTCGACGCCGCTACCCCCGGTCACGCGATCCTCGCGTCGAACACCTCATCGCTGTCGATCACCGAGATCGGCGAAGCCACGCTGCGACCCGACAAGGTCGTCGGCTTCCACTACTTCTACCCGGCCTCGCTGATGCCCCTGATCGAGATTGTCGAGGGCGAGGACACCTCGGCAGAGACGGTCACCGCCGCCGTCACGTTCGCCCAGGCGATCCGCAAGCAGCCGATCACCTGCGCGGAGGTGCCCGGGTTCGTGGTCAACCGCATCCTCAACTCGGGCGTGTCCGAGATCTGGCGCGCACAGGAGGAAAAAGGCCTGTCGATCAGGGCCATCGACGAGGGCGTCGGCGCGGCCGGGGTCGTGCCGATCGGTCCGTACCTGCTGGTGAACATGCTCGGCCTGGACACCGTGCTGCACGTCGCCGAGCACCTGGCCGAGTCCTACGGCGACGAGCGGTTCTATGTGTCGCAGGCGATGCGGACGCTGGTCGGCGAAGGCAAGCTCGGCGCCAAGACCGGTGGGGACGGGCTGTACAGCCCCGGGGGCGAGCCAAGCGTGCCTGGCGAGGCACAGCCCGACATCGACGAGCTGGTGGAGCTGCTCTCGCTGAAGACGTTCATCGAGGCCTGCCTTGTACTCGAGGAGGGCGTGGCCACCCACCGCGACATCGACTTCGGCATGATGGCCGGCGCCGGTCTCGATCCCCGCCGGGGGCTGATGCCGCCGTTCATGCGCGCCGACGCGGATGGGCTCGACCGAGTGCTCGAGCGTATGGAGACGGCGAATGAGCGCCACGGCGAGCGCTTTACGCCGCCCACAATCCTACGCCGTCTCGTCGCCCAGGGCCGGCTCGGGCAGTCCACTGGCCAGGGTTTCTATGCCTACCCGCAGCCGGACGCAGAGCAGCCTGCGGACGTGGAGACGATCAAGGTCCAGACGCTGGCCGCGGACGGGAGCAGCGCTGCGGGCGAGGTTGGCGCAGGTGGCGGCGCGAACGCCGGGGGGAGTGCTGCGGGTGCTGGCGAGGGCCGGGTCGCGATCGCGTGGCTGGCCAACGGCCAGATGAACTCGCTCTCCCCGCAGGTCGTCGCGGATCTGCGACGGGTGTGGAACCACATCACGGGCGCCGGGGTGCGTGCGCTGGTGATCGCCTCATCCAACCCGTTCCTGTACTGCGCGGGCGCGGACATCAAGGCGTTCACGACGATGGACGAGGCCGGCGGGCGTCAGCTGCTGGGCGACATGCACGGGCTGCTGCGCGAGATGGGGCAGTCCAGCGTCGCCACGATCGCCGCCGTCAACGGCCTCGCGTTCGGTGGTGGCTGCGAGCTGGCGATGGCCTGCGACCTGCGCATCGCCGCCCGCTCGGCCCTGTTCGGACAGCCCGAGATCAAGCTCGGGATCATCCCCGGCTTCGGCGGCACCCAGCGGCTGCCGCGCCTGGTCGGTCAGGCCAAGGCCCTGGAGATGAACCTGATCGGTGATCCGATCCTCGCCGAGGAGGCGTTTGAGCTCGGCCTCGTCAACCGCGTCGTCGAGGATCACGAACTGCTCGACACCACGCTCTCCTGGGCGCAGCGGCTGGCTGCTCAGGCGCCGGTGGCGATCGAACAGATCAAGCGGGTCTCCGGCGCAGGGGATCTGGACGAGGGCATCGCCTCAGAGCAGGCTGGCTTCGCGGCCGTGTTTGCTTCCGAGGATGCGCGCGAGGGGATCTCCGCGTTCCTCGGTAAACGCGCGCCGCGGTTCAGCGGGCGGTGAGCGCCAGGTCCTGCGCGGGATCGATCGACCAGCGCGCGGCCACCTGCGTCAGATCGTCGCTTAGCTCCCATCGGTCCGGGCGCGCCGGGCCCTCGTGCGCGGGGTTGGCGCCCTTGAGCGCCATGCACCTCGTGTTATCGCCGATCTCCCGGATTTGACGAACCTCGTCTGCGCTGAGCAGCGGGGGCTCGTCGCTCGCGCTCGGCAGCACCCCGGGCAGCGCCGTCACGGCGGCCAGCTCGGCGCGCTTGTCCTCGATCGGGCGTGGGGCGGTGCTTGCGCCGTGGGCTCCGGCGGACTCCTTAATCAGTGTCGGCGCTACGCATTGCACCGCCGGCTGGGCGAGGTCCCACGCGCACGCGAGTTGCAGCATGGTCAGGCCATGGGCGCGGGCGATCGGGCGCATCCGCTCCAGCTTCTCGCGTCCGGCCTCGATCCAACCGTCGGGGCGAAAGCGGCGGTGGTCGTGCTCGGGGAACTCGTGCCCCGGCAGCACGTCGTCGTGGAACAGGCCGCCGTAATCGACGACCCGCGCGATCAGCCGCACGTCGTTCGCGCGGGCGGCGTCCAGCACGAGCTCGCCCGGCCATGGCTCCAGCGGCCCGAGGATGATCATCGCCCAGTCGATCAGCTCGCCGTAGCGCTCGATGCAGTCGATCACGTCAAGCGTGAACCCGTTCGCCGGCCCCGGCGCCACGCCCAGCCTCCGCGTCAGCCCGGCATCGCGCAGCGCGGCCATGCCCTGCCACACCGCCTCACTGGTGTATCCGATGCGATCGGGGTTGTGCAGCAGCAGCACGTCGAACTGCTCTACCCCGCAGCGCTGGAGGCTGTGCTCGGTAGCCATACGCAGGTAATCGGCGTATTCGCCCTCGCCTCGCAGCTGTGGGTCGGTGAACCGCGGATATCCCTTGGCGCCGTCGCGCTCGCCCGCGTATACATCGTGGCCGATCGCGCCGATCAGGCAGTAGTCCTCGCGCGCAACCCCCTCGCCCGCGGCATCCGCGAGCGCGCGTCCCAACAGGCTGTCGGCCGCGCCGGCCCCGTACGCATCGGCGGTGATCACCGTGTCGATGCCGCCGCCCGGGCGCAGGAGCGCGCACAGCCTCTCCTCGTCCACGGGCTCGCCGAAGCGCATATACCGCCCGCCGCTCCACGTGCCGATCGCCGTTGGTGTCGGGTCCACTGCGCTGCACTTTAGGGCCCGGACCGGTGCGGGCGCGCCTGAGGGCAGACTGGGGTGAGCCGAGTGACGACGTGCACACACTCCACGTGCGCGTTGGGTGTACGCAGGATGCCGTTCGACGCGTCAGCCATCGCGAGTCGCTTCGTATCCGGCCGCGCCCCGCGCGCGCAGGGCGGCCTCCAGGCGCTCCAGTGCTTGGCGGATGGGTCCGTGGGAGAGTGCCGGGTCCTGGGGGCCAATCTGGTCATGCGGGTTGCGCGGACGCGTCGCGGCCCGGGCGATCTGTTCGATCTCGGCGTGCAGAGCGTGCAGCTCGCTCACGCGCGCCGTCAGGTCGACACGCTCCTCCCCGGCCAGCTCGCCGACCGCCGCCGCGAGCGCACCGTCGAGGTCGATCGCGGCCAGCGCGACGCGACCCTGATCGAGGTCCAGACGTGCGCGCAGCGCGAGCTCCTCGCACAGCAGCGGTCGTTCGCGCGCGCCCAGCAGTTGGGCGAGGTGCTCGTCGGGACGCAACGCGGCGACGCGGCCACGTGCGGTGCGGCCACGTGCAGAGCGGCCACGCGCGATGCGGCGGTGGCGGCCCGAGCCAGTCTTGTCGCCCAGGCCGGTCTCGTCGCCTGGGCCGGTCCCTCCGCCCTCTGGGCCGTATCCCCCGTCGCCTGGGCCAGATCCTTTGCCGCCTGGGCCAGACCCCACGCTGCCCGGGTCGGTTCCCAGTGGCGGGCTGTCGGCGCCGTCGAGTGCGCCGGTGGGCAGCTCCTGCGCGAACAACCACGTGCCGTCGGCGACCTGCTCGCCCTCACCCCACCCTGCGCGGATCGCGAGCGTCTGCGCATGGGAGACCTCGTGCACGCGAGGGTCCGCGGCCGCGAGACGGTGGAAGTAGAGCAGGCGGTCGAGCGCGGCGAGCGCGGAGGCGGCCTCGCGTTCGGCGTCGAGCCCGGCCAACCACGCCTGCGCTTGGCGCTCGGCTGACACAGGGGCCGGGTCGACGATCGTCGCGCGCGTAACCGGAACACGGGGGGGATCTGGCAGCGGTGGCGCCTCGCGCCGGCGCGAACGGGCGCGGCGCGCAAGCGGTCCGGTGCCACCGACGACACGCACACCCTCGGCGGCCCGCCTGCCGCCGAGCGTCTTCAGCACGATCACTCGCTCGGGTTCGCCGTCCAGCCCCGAGCGCAGCAGATAACGCCCGTCGGGCGGGCCCAGCTCGCCGGGCAACTCGAACTGCACGAACAGGAACCACCGCTCTGGATTGTCGCTCACAGCTGCACCGTATCCGGGTAGAGTGCTCTGGCCATGTCTGACACCAGCGACGCCGTCAAGAGCCTGCGCGAGCGGCTGACCGGCGCGGGCGAGGATCACCTCGGCCGTGCGCTGTCCGATCTGCTCGACAACCCGCTGCTGACCGGCACGATCGGCCGCGCGTTTGACGCGCGCGAGAAGGCCGCCCAGGCGCAGGAGCTGGCGATGGGCGCACTCAACATCCCCTCCGCCGCCGATATCGAACGCCTCACCCGCCGCCTGCGCTCGGTCTCGCAGCGCCTGGAGGGCATCGAGGATGGTGTCCACCGTCTCGACCGCGCCCTGGCCGCGCGGGGCGTGGATTCCACCCAGATAGGGGAGCGCCTGTCCAAGATCGAGCAGCAGCTGGGCGCCCTGTCGAGCAAGCTCGGCGAGCAGGCGCCGAGGGCGTCCTCCAGAACGGCCGCGTCACCGGCCGCTGCGGCCGGTCCCACAACTAGGCCTGCGAAAACCCCGGGGACCAGGCCTGCGAAAGCCCCGGGAACCAGGCCTGCGAAAGCCCCGGGAACCAGGCCTGCGAAAGCCCCGGGAACCAGGCCTGCGAAAGCCCCGCGGGCCAAGCCCGCAAAATCAGCCAAACCCACCAAGCCAGTCAAACCCAGGTCCAAAACGGCGACGTCGAAGCGGTCCTGAGCCCGTCCGGGCGCTGTCGGCGCTGTCTATCGGGACGCCAGCGCCGCGACCGCCGTCGCGCCCATCCGTTCGGCCGCGTCCAGCAGCGCGTGGTCGTCAATGCGCGTGCGCGTGCCGGCGGTATCGAATACGTCTGTGACCGCCAGCACGCACGCAACCGGCACGCCCGCGCGGGCCCCGAGCGCGAACAGCGTGGCCGACTCCATCTCGATCGCGATCGCCGGGCCGTCCCCGCCGTCCCTGGCGTCCTCATCACCGCCGAGCCGGTGCGGGCCCCGATCGGGCTCGGGGTCGTAGAACAGGTCGACGCTCACCGCCGTTCCCACGTGTGCCCTGGGCGCGGCCACGATCAACGCATCGCACAAATCCCGGTCGGCGCTCACCCTCGCGGTGTCCGCCAGCGCCCGCGAGCAGCCGTCGCGGCAGATCGACTCGCGCGCGATTACCAGCTCGCCTAGCTCCAGCGTGGGATCAAGCGCGCCGCATGTGCCAACACGGATCGCGCGACGGGCGCCCAGCGCGATCAGCTCGCTCAGCACGATCGCCGCGCTTGGCCCGCCCATGCCCGTCGCCTGGATCGTCAGCGGTTGCCCGTCGGCGTTAGCGGGTCCGGAATAGCCCCACAGCCCGCGATGGTGGTTGAACATCTTCGGCTCTGCGATCAGCACCTGCGCCAGCGCCAGCGCCCGCCCCGGATCGCCCGGCAGCAACACTCGCTCGGCCAGCTCGGCGGTTGGGCGCAGGTGGATAGAGGGGTGCTCGGGAGCCGAGACGGCTGATTGCAGAGCGCACACGCCGGCGACTTTAGACTCCCAGTGGGATGGCTGGGACAACCAACACACTCACTCTCAATCAGGTCGCCGCGCGTGCGGGGGTCACGCCCGCGACCGTCCGCCGCTGGGTCAGGGAAGGGGTTGTGCCGCAGTACGAGGGCACCTGGACGCCCGCCGCCGCCTCGCACGTGCGTATCGTCGCGCGGTTGCGCGAGCGCGGTCACTCGCTCGAGCGCATCCGCGAGGCCAGCCAGTCGGGCCGGCTCGCGTTTGGCTACATCGACGAACTGCTGCCCTCGACCGAGGCTCGCTACACGCTGCACGAGGCCGCCCGCGAGATCGACCTCGACGAGGAAGTGATCGAGCGGATTGTCGCGGCGCTTGGGCTCTCGGCGTTCTCGACCGACGAGATCTCAGAGGAAGACCTACAGGTGCTGCGCTACGGCGCGGACACGCTCAGGGCCGGCCTACCGCTGCCGGCGTTACTGCAGCTCGCGCGCGTCTACGGCCAGGCGATGGCCCAGATCGCCGACGCCGAGGTGCGCCTGTTTCACCTGTACCTGCACGAGCCGCTGATGCGCGAGGGTGTGCCCGGCGTCGAGGTGGCTCAGGCGATGGAGGGCATGACCCGCGAGATGCTGCCGTTTGCCGCGCCTATCGTCAACTATCTGCACGGGCGCATGCTCGGCCACTTCGTCGAGCAGGATGTGATCGGCCACATCGAGTCAGACCTCGACGACGACGGAGACACGGCCGTGGAGGGACGTATGCGCGTGGCGATCGCCTTCGCGGATCTCGCCGGCTACACCAAGCTGACCGAGGAGCAGGGCGAGGCGCGGGCGGTTGGCGCGGTCGAGCGGTTCGTGCAGGAGGTCGAGCGTACGCTGCCGATCGAGGCGCGCGTGATCAAGACGCTCGGCGACGAGGTCATGGTCGTCGGGGCCGACGCGCCCGCGCTGACTGCCTGGGCGGTCGCGCTTGCGGGCGAGTTGCCGGCCGGCTCGCCGCCGCCGCGGATCGGCATCCACTCCGGTGCGGCCATCTACCGCGACGGCGACTACTTTGGGCGCGAGGTCAACCGCGCCGCGCGCGTCGTAGCGCGGGCCGCCGGAGGTGAGGTGCTGGTCACGCGCGAGGTCGTCGACCTGGTCACGCGGGCCGGAGACGGCTTGGAGTTCGACCGTATCGGCGAGGTCGTGCTCAAGGGCTTCGCCGAGCCGACCGAGCTGTTCCTCGCCCGCGCGCGCGGATGATCTTGCGAGGCTGGTGGCGGGCGCGGTGAACGATTCCAAGCGCGGCGAGAATGGCGAGCCGACGGGATGGCCAGGCGCGACGGGATGGCCAGGCGCGACGGGATGGCCAGGTGGCGGGGTGTCGCAGGCGCCGATGCCGCAGAACGTGCACGAGCTGGTCCGCGCCCAGGGACTGCTCGGAGGCTCCGGCGGCGGCCCGATCGTGGCGATGGTCTCCGGCGGCCGGGACTCGGTCTGTCTGCTGGACATCGCGGTAGCGGTACGGGGTCCGGCCGCTGTGCGCGTGCTGCACGTCAACTACGGGCTGCGCGGCGAGGACTCCGACGCCGACGAGCGGCTCGTGCGCGATCTGTGCGCGCGGCTCGGCGTGGCCTTCGAGCTCGTGCGGGTGCAGCGGGACGAGCGCGAGCGGGCGCAGGCTCAGGGCAATCTGCAGGCGTGGGCGCGCGAGTTGCGCTACCGGGAGGCCGAGCGCTTCGCGCTGGAGGTCGAGGCTGGGAGGGTGTGCGCTGAGGGGATCGAGGTCGAGGTCGAGGTCGAGGGCGAGGTCGGCGAGGGCGAGGTGGGGGGTGAGGCTGGGGAGATCGATGTGTCTCAAAGGACGTTGAACGCGCGCGCGTACGTGCGCACGCGTACACGCGCGCGCGTTCAAGGCGAAGTGGGAACGCTCATCGCGACTGGCCACACCGCCTCCGACCAGGTCGAGACGATCCTCTACCGCCTGGCCGCCTCGCCCGGGCGCCGGGCGCTGTTGGGCATGGCCCCGCGCGAGGGACGCATCGTCAGACCGCTGCTCGGCATCACCCGCGAGCAGACCGCCGACTACTGTCGCGCGCGGGGGCTCGCCTGGCGTGAGGACGCCTCCAACGACGACTCGCTCTACGCGCGCGCGCGCGTGCGCAACCGACTCGTGCCGGCGCTGCGCTCCGTCCACCCCGCGGCCGAGCGCAGCGTGCTGCGCACCGCGCGGCTGCTACGCGAGGAGGGCGAGCTACTGGATGCGCTCGTGGAGGCCGAGTTGGTGGGCCGAGGCACGATCTCCACGGCCCGCCTGGCCGAGCTGCACCCGGCGCTCGCCCGGCTGATCGTCATTCGCCTGGCCGAGGACGCCTCCGGGGGCTATGTGCCGCAGGCCGGCTTGCGCGTCGATGAGATCCTCGCTCTGGGAGCCCGCGGGGGCGCCGGGGAGGTGCACGTCGGCGGGAACGTGGCCGCGCGGATCGAGGGCGGCATGCTGAGGATGGTGGCCCTGCCGCCGCGAAGATAGAGTCAGCGCTCGTGAGCGCATCCGAGGCATCGGCGGGGGCCGGCGAGGGCGAGAGCGAGGTCGAGGGCGCGGCCGGTGAGGTCGGCGAGGTGATCGTCGAGTCCCGGGCGCTCCAGCAGCGCGTCCGCGCGATGGGCGAGCAGATCTCCCACGACTACGCTGGGCGCTCGCTGCTGTTGATCGGCGTGCTCAAGGGCGCCGTCTTCTTTCTGTCTGACCTGATGCGCTACATCGACATCCCCGTCGAGGTCGACTTCATGGCCGTCGCCTCCTACGGCTCGGCCACCGACTCCTCGGGCGTCGTGCGCATCCTCAAGGACCTCGACGCGGCGATCGAGGGCCGCAACGTGCTGATCGTCGAGGACATCGTCGACTCCGGCTTGACGCTGCAGTACCTGCTGCGCAACCTTGGCTCGCGCAATCCGGCTACGCTCGAGGTGTGTGCGCTGTTGACCAAGCCCTCGCGGCGCAAGGTGCAACTGCCCACACGCTACGTCGGCTTTGAGATCCCCGACCGCTTCGTCGTCGGCTACGGCCTGGACTACGCCGAGCGCCACCGCAACCTGCCGTTCGTCGCCGCGCTCGCGCGTTAGAGACGCTGCAAACGCCGGAAAACAGGGTTGCGCATGGTAGGCTGGTGGACTGGCGACCACGTCGGATGATGGCGCCAGAACCAACGTGATATCGCCATGAGCCGTTCATTCAAGAGCGCCGCGTTCCCGATCCTCATCGTTCTGGTGCTGGCGTTTCTGGCCGTCAAACTGGTCAGTCCGGGCTCTTCGTCCTCGCGCACCCACAGCTACAAGACGCTCGTCTCAGAAGAAATCCCGCGTGGCGAAGTCAAGTCGGTCGAGTTCAAGAACAAAGGCAAGGCGCTCGAAGTTCAGCTCAACGAAAAGGGCCACAAGGAAAAGTACGAAATCGGCTACGTCGAACAGGCTGCGCCGGCCTTGATCAGCCAGCTCGAAAAGGCCGGCGTCGCGTTCAACGTCGAATCCGAAAAGAGCTCCGCGCTGCTTTCGATCCTGATCACGGTGCTGCCCTTCGTGATCTTCCTCGGGTTCTGGATCTTCCTGATGAACCAGGTCCAGGGCGGCGGCTCGAAAGTCATGTCGTTCGGCAAATCGCGCGCCAAACGGCTGTCCGCGGACTCGCCCAAGATCACCTTCCGCGACGTCGCCGGGGTCGACGAGGCCGTCGAGGAGCTGCACGAGATCAAGGAGTTCCTCGAGAACCCCAAGAAGTTCCAGGCGCTCGGCGCGCGCATCCCCACGGGCGTGCTGCTCTATGGGCCTCCGGGCACCGGCAAGACGCTGCTCGCGCGGGCCGTCGCGGGCGAGGCGGGCGTGCCGTTCTTCTCGATCTCGGGCTCGGACTTCGTCGAGATGTTCGTCGGCGTCGGCGCCTCGCGCGTGCGCGACCTGTTCGAGCAGGCCAAGCAGAACTCGCCCTGCATCATCTTCATGGACGAGATCGACGCCGTCGGGCGCCACCGCGGCGCCGGCCTCGGCGGCGGGCACGACGAGCGCGAGCAGACGCTCAACCAGCTGCTCGTCGAGATGGACGGCTTCGAAGCCAAGGACAACATCATCATGATCGCGGCCACCAACCGGCCCGACATCCTCGACCCCGCTCTTCTGCGTCCAGGGCGCTTCGATCGCCAGATCGCCGTCGACCGTCCCGACCGCAAGGGCCGCGCGAAGATCCTCGAGGTCCACACCCGCGGCAAGCCGCTGGCGAAGATCATCGACATCGACGCGCTCGCCGGCCAGACCCCCGGGTTCACGGGCGCCGATCTGTCGAACCTGATCAACGAGGCCGCGCTTCTGGCTGCCCGCACGGGCAAGCGCGAGATCGGCCAGGACGAGCTCGAGGAGGGGATCATGCGCGTGATCGCCGGCCCCGAGAAGAAGACCCGCGTGATGTCCGAGAAAGAGCGCCTGATCACCGCCTACCACGAGATGGGCCACGCCCTGGTCGGGCATTTCCTCGAGCACGCCGACCCCGTGCACAAGATCTCGGTCATCTCGCGCGGGCAGGCGCTCGGCTACACCATCTCGATGCCCCAGGAGGACCGCTTCCTCACGACCCGCGCCGAGCTCAACGACACGATGGCGATGACCCTCGGCGGGCGGGCCGCGGAGGAGATCGTGTTCAGCGAGATCACCACCGGCGCCTCCAACGACCTCGAGAAGGTCACGGCCACGGCCAAGCAGATGGTCATGCGCTTCGGCATGTCCGACAAGCTCGGCCCGCGCGTCTTCGGGCACGACCACGGCCAGCCCTTCCTGGGGCGCGAGTTCTCGACCGAGCCCGACTACTCCGACGAGATCGCCCGCGAGATCGACGACGAGGTCCGCCGCATCGTCGAGGCCGCCCACCAGCGCGCGCGCGACATCCTCACCGAACACCAGCACGACCTCACCAAGATCTCCGAGATCCTCGTCAAGCGCGAGACAATCGAGAAGGAGGAGTTCCTGGCCCTGCTTGCCGGCAAGACCGAGGACGAGGTCTTCGGCGTCGAGGACTCATCCCCCGCCAAGCCCGAGCTGCCCGCCCCGCCCGCTCCCGCCGATCGTCCCGAGCGCGAAACCCCGCGCGTCTCTCCGCGTCCCGGCCTGGCCGGTGCGGGGGGAACGGCCGAGCTGCGCGGGTCCGATCCCGAGCGCCCGGAGCTGGCCTGAGCGCAGTTCCATATCGTCTGATGGGGGTCGTCAACGTGACCCCCGACTCGTTTTCGGACGGTGGCTTATTTCTCGACGCGCACGCGGCGGTAGCTCACGCACGCGAACTGATCGGGCAGGGAGCCGACATCCTCGACGTCGGTGGCGAATCCACGCGCCCGGGGGCCGAGCCGGTGTCGGCGGCCGACGAGCTGCGCCGGGTGCTGCCGGTCATCGAAGAGCTTGCCGATGCCGTCGGCGGCGCGCCAGGCGATCCTGGGGCTGGGCGGATCTCGATCGACACCTCCAAGGCCGCCGTCGCGCGCGCGGCGCTTCACGCCGGGGCCAGCATCGTCAATGACGTCACCGCCCTGCGCGGGGACCCGCTGATGGCCGAGGTCGTCGCCGAGAGCGGGTGCGGGTGCTGCCTGATGCACATGCTCGGCACTCCGCGCACGATGCAGTCCGACCCTGTCTATCGCGATGTCGTGGACGATGTGCGGGCGTTCCTGTCCGAGCGGATGGCCTATGCCGTGCGGGCGGGCATCTCCGAGGATCGGATTGTGCTTGACCCGGGGATCGGGTTCGGCAAGACCGTCGCGCACAACCTCGCCCTCTTGCGGCGTCTGGACGAGCTCGTCGCGCTGGGGCGCCCCGTGCTGGTCGGGACCTCGCGCAAGTCCTTCATCGGACGTCTGATCGCCGAGGATCTTGGGAACGGCGATGAGCCGGTGGGGCCCGCGCACCGCCTCCCCGGAACGATCGCCACCAACGTGCTCGCCTACGAGCGCGGCGCCCGCATCTTTCGCGTACACGACGTCGCGCCCGTGCGCGCGGCGCTGGCTGTAGCGGCTGCTACGTTGGGCCGGCGATGACCCCCGCCGAGCAGGACCCCGAGGATGCCGACGACGATGGCGTCGAGGAGGGCTTGGGGGACGGGATCGAGGGTTTGGGCGAAGGTGTCGAGGGTTTGGGCGAAGGGGTTGAGGGTTTGGAGGACGGGGTTGAGGGTGTGGGGGACGGGATCGATGAGGGGGGCGAGGACTTGGAGGACGATGAGGATCTCGACATCGAGGGCGAGGAGACGGGCGAGTCGGTCACGATCGAGATCACCGGCCTATCGCTGTACACCCATCACGGCATGACCGACGCAGAGCGCGAGGTCGGCCAGCGCCTCGTTCTCGACCTGCGCCTGGATCTCGGCGAATCCGACGCGACCGTCACCGACGATCTCGCCGACACGGTCGACTACGCCGAGGTCTGCCAGCTCGTCGCCCTGATCGCCCAGCAGCGCTCGCATCGCACCCTCGAGCGCCTGTGCGGCACGATCGCCGATCGCCTGCTCGGCGACTACGAGCTCGAAGGCATCTGGGTCAAGGCGACCAAGCCCGAGCCGCCGATCCCGCTGGCGGTCGATGAGGTGTCGGTCGAGGTGTGGCGAGAGGCCGAGGAGTAGGACGGGGCGTTGGGGGCCGGAGCGGCGGTTTGCCGGGGCGTTGGGGTCGCGCGCTCTGTGCGCCGATGTGCGTGTGAAAAGAATGTAAAGGAGGGCATCGTGGTATACACTTTTTCAAGTTTGATAACCATGGTATCGACCCTTAACGTCGTTTGAGAAGCACCTGACCCGGCCCTGCATATACCATCGACTCAACCCTTAACGTCCGATCAGGAACAGGCAACCACAGCGAACCACCACCCCCGCGATTACGAACCGCCACCTCGCAACCCCCTCGATTAGTTAGCACTCACTCATAAGCATGTGATAGGGTGCCGCCGTGGGCTTGCTCGGGACATCGCCGCAGGACATGGTGTACGAGGGTGTCCGTGTCTGGGGGGATAGGTTGTCGAAGGGCATGCGGCAGGACACGGCCGGGCCATGATCGACCGGCTTGCACGACTGGCCACCATCCGCACGCGCCGTGTGCTGATCCTCGCGGGCGCTGTGTTCGTGCTCGCCGCCGCGCTCGGCGCTCCCGTCGTCTCGATCCTCAAGAGCGAAAACTCGGAATTCCAGGCGCACAGCGCGCAGAACCAGGAAGTGTTGCGCGCGATCAAGCGCGCCACTGGACAGTCAGCCGAATACGGCGTGGCCGCGCTCGTCCCCGCCGCCGCCGACGTGCGCAACGATCCCGCGGCGGCCGCGCAGGCGCGGCGCGTGGCGGCGCTGCTCGCCACCCAGCCGGGCTTTCAGCGCGCGATCTACTACGGCGCTCCGGGACCGGCCGGCCACCTGCCCACGCTCGTCTCGCGCGACGGGCGCCTCACGCTGGTGCTGGCCGCGTTTGCCACTCAGGAACGCTCGGCCGCCGCGGTCGCCCGCATCGCCCCCGCCCTCACCGGCGCCGGCGTGCGCTTCGGCGGCAACGACGTCACCTACCACGAAGTCAACGAACGCACCGCCTCAGACCTCAAACGCGCCGAGACGCTGGCGATCCCGATCCTGCTGCTGCTCTCCTTCTGGGTCTTCCGCGGCCTGATCGCCGCCGCGCTGCCGCTGCTCGTGGGCGGGTTTGCGATCGTGGTCACGTTCCTCTTTCTGCGCCTGATCGACCAGGTCCTCGGCCTGTCGATCTTCGCCGTCAACCTCGTCACCGGCATGGGCCTCGGCCTGGGCATCGACTACAGCCTGTTCGTGCTGTCGCGATACCGCGAGGAGCTCGCGCGCGGCCAGGACACCCGGGGCGCGATCGCGCGCACGCTGCACACCGCCGGGCGCACCGTCCTGTACAGCTCGCTCGCCGTCGCCGGCGCCGCCGCCTCGATGCTGGCGATGCCGATGAAGTTCCTGTATTCGATGGGCGTCGGCGGCGCAATCGTGTCGCTGTCCGCCGGGGCGGTCTCGCTGATCGTGCTGCCCGCCGTGCTCGTCGCGCTCGGCCCGCGCATCAACGCGCTCGCCCCCGCGCGCTTGCAGCGCAACGCGGCGCGCGCCGCCATGCCGGAGGAGCGCGGCTTCTGGTATCGCCTCGCCCGCGGGATCATGCGCCGTCCCGGGGCCGTCGCGCTCGCCACCGTTGCGGTGCTGCTCGCGATCGCCTCGCCGGCGCTGCATCTGGCGCTCTCGCCCGCCGACGCCCACGTGCTGCCCCCATCCGCCCAGCCGCGCGAGGTCGCCGAAACGATCACGCGCGAGTTCCCCGTCAACGGCTCGGAGGCGATCACCCTGGTCATGCACGCGCCGGCCGGCTCCGGAACTGCCGTCGATGCGCTCGCGCGCCGCGCGCAGGCGGTGGCCGGAGCGCAGGCCACATCCGTCGGTCCCCCGCGCTATCTCGGGCGCGACACCTGGACGGGCGAACTGGTGCCCCGCGGCGGCGTCGGCTCGCCCGCCAACCAGCGCCTCGTGCACGAGCTGCGCGGGCTGCGGGATGAGAATCCCACCCATCCCGGGGTCGCATCGACGCTGCTCGTGGGTGGGGGCACCGCCTGGTTCATCGACCAGAAGGCCGCGATCGCCGCGAACGTGCCGCTCACGCTCGCGATCCTCGTGCTCGTCACCGGCGGCTTTCTGTTCATGATGACCGGCTCGCTGGTGATCCCGGTGCTGGCGCTGGCGATGAACCTGCTGACGGTCGTCGTCGGCGCCGGGCTGCTCGTGCTCGTCTTCCAGGACGGCCACCTCTCCTCGCTGTTCGGCTTCACCCCGATCGGCGGCCTGGAGGAGTCGAACTTGGTCCTGCTGTTCATCATCGCCTTCGCCCTGTCCACCGACTACGGCGTGTTCCTGTTCGCGCGCATCAAGGAGTCCTACGACACCGGCATGTCCGCCCGCGACGCGATCGCGCATGGCCTGGAGCGCACCGGGCGCCTGGTCACCGCCGCCGCGCTGCTGTTCTGCGTGGCGATCGGCGCGTTCGTGACCTCCGACATCTTCTTCATCAAGCAACTCGGCTTCGGCGCGGCTCTGGCGGTCGCGATCGACGCGACGTTCGTGCGGGCGCTGCTCGTGCCCGCGCTACTCGGCCTGCTCGGCGACCGCGCGTGGTGGGCGCCCAGCCCGCTGCGCCGCCTGCACGCGCGCTTCGGTCTGCGCGAGGGATTGACGGAGCCCGCGGGCGCATAGGCGCATAGGTACTGTCCCGGGCGATGTCCGCCCGTCAAGGACTGCTGGGCCTCGGCTCAAACATCGGCGATCGCCGCGCGCAGCTGCAGTCAGCCGCCGACGCGCTTGCCGGCGTCGGCATACGCGTGCTCGCGTGCTCGTCTGTGTACGACACCGATCCGGTGGGGGAGGTCGTCGATCAGCCGAGCTTTCTGAACGCGTGCGTCGCGATCGAGACAACCCTCGAGCCACTGGCGCTGCTGGACGCAGTCAAGGCGCTCGAGCGCGCCCTCGGCCGGTTCGATCTAGGACCCACTCCCCCTGTGCGCCACGGTCCGCGCGCGATCGACATCGACATCCTTTTGCTGGGCGACGTCGAGCTGGCCCACGAGCGGATGACGCTCCCGCACCCGCAGCTGCTCACGCGGCGGTTCGTGCTGATCCCGGCGCTCGAGCTCGACTTCGAGCTGCGCACCCCCGCGGGGGACTCGCTGGCCGACGCGCTGGCTGTGCTGCCGTTGGATGAGGGGGTCCGCCGGGATGGACCGCCGCTGCGGGTCGCGTTGTCGGATACTCCGTCGTGACCCAAAACACCCCTCGAGTTGGCCCGCCCGCACAACGATTTTGGGCTGCAACTGCCGTCCCAGCTTGCGCCTAAACCGCCAGAACTTCCGCGATATGCAGGGAAATCCTGCCGAACCACGTATGGATGATGCAAGCGTCGTTGCACCGTGCTAGGGTGCCGCGATCAACGCCGAATCCCTGACCAGATGTCAGGGAACGGGGGACCCAAGTTGTTGGGGCGAATCCCACGGTGAACCGTGAGAAGCGCAGGCTCTTTCAGCGCTAGCCCGTCAGCTAACCCCGCAGGCCGACGAAAGAGGTCGACGAAGTGCGGTTGCGAACACTCAGTGTGGCGCTCAGCTCAATCTTGACGGTGGCGGCCTGCGCGACGGCGCCCACGCCAGCGGACGCGACGACCACGACGACCTCCATCTCGGTAGCCGGAGGCGCCGCCCCGACGGCCCCGACCACGCCCACGGCCCCGGCCACGTCTGCCCACCACGCGCCGATCACCGCGCCGACCCCCAACATCGCCTACAACGGCCCGGTCTACGAAAAGACCGCGACCGGCCAGCTCGTCCCCTACGCGTCTCCGGCCTCCACGACGACCACCGCCGGCACGAGCGAGGACGCCTCCGCCAGCAGCACCACGAGCGGCTCGACGATGCAGGGCACCACTGGCGGCGCTCCCGTTGTGCCCACTGGCACTGGCGTCGGCGCCGGCAAGCCCGACCTGCTCGTCCCCGGCCATACCGCTCGGATCGTCGACGGCCTGGCGGCAGCGCCGATCGACGCCCCGCCGGCGGTTCAGGAGATCATCTGGGCGGGCAACCAGATCGTCGGCCTGCCCTATATCTACGGCGGCGGCCACGCCTCGTTCAACTCTCCCGGGTATGACTGCTCGGGCACCGTCTCCTACGCCCTGCACGGCGCGGACCTGCTGTCCACGCCGATGGACTCCACCGAATTCGAAGGCTGGGGCGGCAAGGGCGTGGGCACGTGGGTGACGATCTTCGCCAACGGCGGCCACGCCTACATGACCGTCGCCGGCATCCGCCTGGACACGAGCCCAGCCAACGACCCCTCGGGGCTCGAGGGCCCGCGCTGGCGCCCGCTGCGCCCCGAAAACGCGGGCTTCGTCGTGCGCCACCCGGTCGGGCTGTAGGGCCGCCGCGCGCGGTTCGGCTACGCTTGAGCGGTCCGCAGGCGAACACCGACAGGAGGATCACATGGCCGGTCTGACCGGGCGCATGTCAACAGTCGTCAAGGCCAAAGTCTCCAAGCTGCTCGACCGCGCCGAAGACCCGGCCGAGACGCTCGACTACAGCTACCAAAAGCAGGTCGAACAGCTCCAGAATGTCAAGAAGGGCATCGCTGACGTCGTCACCGCCAAGAAGCGCCTGCAGATGCAGGAGGCGACGCTCAAGCAGAACGTGGTCAAGCTCGACACCCAGGCCCGCCAGGCGCTGTCCTCCGGTCAGGAAGACCTCGCCCGCACCGCCCTGGAGCGCAAGAACGTCGCCCAGACCGAGTTGCAGTCGCTCGACACGCAGGTCGCCGAACTGGAAGAGCAGCAGCAGAAGCTGACCGACTCCGAGCAGAAACTGCGCGCCAAGATCGAAGCCTTCCGCACCAAGAAGGAGGTCATCAAGGCCCAGTACTCAGCCGCCGAAGCCCAGGTGAAGATCTCCGAGGCCGCGACCGGCGTGGGCGAGCAGATGGCAGACGTGGGCCTCGCGATGCAGCGCGCGGTCGACAAGACCGAAAACATGAAAGCCCGCGCGGACGCCGTCCAGGAGCTCGAAGCGGCGGGCACCTTCGAAGACATCACCGCGCTGGGCTCCGGCGAAGACGACATCGATCGCCAGCTCAAGGCTCTCTCCAGCACCTCCGCCGTCGACGACGACCTCGCCAAGATGAAGGCCGAGATCGGGGCCGGCGCCGGAGGGGGCGCGGGCGAGATCGGTGCGGGAGGCGGCGAGACCTCCGGCGCGGGTGAGGGGGCTGAGGCGGCCTCCGGCGTGGGTGGCGAATCGCCGCCGGCCGCGGCGCAGCCGAGCGAGGGTGGTGAGGCGGCATGATCGTCCGTATCTCCGGCGAGGGTCAATACCGGCTCGCCGACAGCGACGCCGAGGACCTGGACGAGCTGCGCAGCAAGGCGCTCGAGATCGTCGACAGCGGCAACGAAGACGGCTTCGCGGAGGCCTTCGCCGCGCTGCTCGACTACGTGCGCGCGCGCGGCGAGCTGCTCGGCGACGACGAGCTGCAGGGCTCGGACGTGATCCTTCCGCCACCGGACTTCAGCTTCGAGGAGGCCGGCCGCGAGTTCACGGGCGAGGGCCTGATCCCGGATTGACCATCTACGGGATAGCTGCGTGCATGAGGTGTCATCTCAGTCGGGGTGGTCTTTTGAGTGGTGCATGCGCATGACGGGGGCATGTCGTTTGGGTTGGGAGCTCCCAGGGGCACCCAAGAGAACTTGGGTCACTAACGCTTTGACCCAAGTTTTTCGCGATATACTTGGGGCATGGATGCGGATCGTCTGGAAAATAGCCCAATGGGCTGCTTGGTCCCGATTGTCGGTCCGGATCCGGTCACCCATGAGGTAGTCGCAGGACGGGCATTTCTGCCGAATCCCCTGCCGGGCGACCTGACGCTGCATACCTCGACGTGGACGGCCGTGAACATAGCCACCGCTGCCCTCGCGCGTCTTGATGGCGCCGGTCGTCTCATCCCCTCGCCTGGTCTGTTGCGTCGGCCCACGTTGCGACGCGAGGCGCAGAGCACTAGCGCGCTCGAGGGAACGTATGCGCCGTTCGCCGATGTGCTGGCTGCCGATCGCGACGATCCAGAGAGCATGACGGGAGAGTTACGCGAGATTCTGAATTTCGAGAGGATGGCCGAGCAGGCGTTCGCATGGCCGGAAGAACGTCCTGTAACGCTGGGAATGCTCGGTGAGTTGCAGCGAACGCTGGTCCGCGGCACGCCCGGAGAACGTGACGACGCGGGGAGGTTGCGCGATTGCATCGTCGTCATCGGTAGGCCGGGGAGCAACTTCGCGGAGGCGAGGTTTGTGCCTCCTCCGCCAGGGGATCAGTTGACAGCCGGCGTTGAAAGCCTGCTCAACTGGCTTGCTGGCCCACCGCGTTTGCCAACTGTGGTCCAGGCGGCGATGGTCCACTATCAGTTCGAGACGCTGCATCCTTATTCAGACGGCAATGGCCGCCTTGGGCGGTTGTTGGTGATCATGCAGCTGCTGCGGGGTGCAGTCATACGAGAGCCGCTGTTGGTGGTCTCTCCGTGGTTTGAGCAACGACGCGATCAATACCAGGACGCGCTTCTGGAGTTGAGCTGCACAGGTGAGTGGGACGCATGGATCAGCTTCTTCTCCGAAGGAGTGGCCGCCTCGGCGGCTGAGTCGCAGCAGAAGGTCGAGCGCCTGGTTGCTCTGCAGAGCGAGCTTCGGTCCAGGGCGCAGGCGGCAGGCAAGCGAGGCTCAGCAGAGCGTCTGGCGGGCGACCTGGTGGGCGGCCCGTATCTGACTGCTCCAATGGTTGCGAAGCGTTACAAGCTCAGTGGACAGGGCGCGACCAACGCGGTGCGCACCCTGCTCGAGCTTGGAGTGCTAGAGCCGTCACCTCTGCCGATTTCCCGTGGCGCGCGGCTATATGTAGCGCCGGATGTACTGAGAGTGCTGTCCTAGCCGCGGGTGCAGTCGGCCACTCGCTTAGATCGGTATTCCCCAGAGGGGAAACCACCGCTCGAGTTCGGGCTCGATCGGCAGTTCGCCCGCCATCTGCGCCTTTAGCTGCAGCTCGCGCTCGGTCGAGCGCTCGTTCGGGTGGGTAGCATCTCCGTTGCCGGGCACGAACGGGTACCAGTAGCCGCGCTTGTAGTTGTAGATGAAGTACACCTTCCGGCCCGTGCCTGCGGGGGAGACTCCCGAACCGCCTGCGGGGCCGCCCGCGGCGCCCGAATGGTCTGAGAAGGCGAACACCGCGCACAGCAGCCGCTCGCCGTACCCCGCGGTCTCGATCGAGCTCGACACCGCGTTGATCCCGACCGCCAGGTCTTCGATCGCCCCGCCCTCGCCCGGGTTGCGCAGCACCAGCCAGCGGTACCCGTATTCGTCGTTCTGGCTGGCCACGCTCGTGCCCGAGTCGCCGCCGGTCGCCTTGACCACCTCTTCCATGTCCTTCAGCGTCGATTCGAAGTCGGCATTCGCCAGCGCCTGAAACACGATCGCCGCGACGCCCGCCGGCTCGATCGAGTGCTCGGCCTGCAGCGTCACGTACGCGGTCGTGATCGCGAACAGCCGGTCCTGCTTGGCGGGGCCCGAGACCGTGTGGCGGCCGGTGATGATGTCGCGCAGGCCCACCGCTCAGCGCTCCCGGCCGGCGTGGTTCGCGCGTCCCGGTGCGCGGGGGTTGCGGGCTCCCGGCGTGGGGCGTTGTGAGGCGGCGGGCTCGGGCACGGGTTACGCCGACGCCGGCGCGCCCTGCAACTGGGCCTCGAACCGTTCGAGCGCCGCGAGTCGCTTCTCCAGCGGGGGATGGTCGGCGAACACGTTCATCAGCGAGCGCTTGGTCCTGGCGGGCAGGATGAAGAACGCGCTCATGCCCTCCGCGCGCCTCAGATCCTGCGTGGGCACGCGCTCCATCGTCCCGCTGATCTTGATCAACGCCGAGGCCAGCGCTGACGGGCGACCGGTCAGCACCGCCGAGCCGCGGTCGGCCGCGAACTCGCGGTATCGCGACAGCGCCCGCAACAGCAGAAACGACACGGCGTACACGAGCACCGACACCAGCAGCACCATCTCGATCGCCGCCTGCGTTTCCTGGTTTCTGCCGTACCCGCCGCCGAACCCGCCGCCGAAGAAGAACGCGAACTGGATGATGATCGAGGCCAGCGTGGCGAAGAAGCTCGCGAGCGTCATCACGGCCACGTCGCGGTTGATCACGTGCGTGAGCTCGTGCGCCATCACGCCTTCGAGCTCGGCCGGCTCGAGCAGTTGCAATATCCCCCTGGTCGCGCACACCGTCGCCGACTTCGGCGATTTGCCCATCGCGCACGCGTTTGGCATCGGCGTCTCGATCACCGCCACCTTCGGCTTGGGCAGGTTCGCCTGCACGCACAGCCTTTCGATGATCCCGTGCAGCTCGGGCTCCTGCTCGGGCGTGACCTCTCTGACCCCCATCGTGGCCATCGCGATCTTGTCCGACCCGAACAGCTGCAGCAGCAATATCGCGCCCGCGACGATCACGATCGTGCCGGCGGCCGCTCCCACCGCGAACAGCACGCCGATGAACACGACATACACCAGCCCCAGCAGGAACATGGTGAACGCCATCCGGGCCTGCAGGCCCCCGTCCTTGCCGAACTGTGCGCTTCGTCTTGCCATTGTCGCCATTCTCGCAGACGTGGCTCACGACGCCTTAAACGCGCGCGCGTGCGCGCCCGCGCGCTTTACGGCTCGGCGAGCATGTCGTCTCACCGCGGCGAGCATGTCGTCTCACCGGCTCCAGCGGGTGGCGCCAGGGACCTCGCCGAAGACATAGAGTGAGCGGTGAGCGATGTCTGGCGAGGCGATGCGATGAAGCCCGAAGTCGAACTTCTCGGCATCTCGATCAAGCTGTTCGGGGTTGTCTTCGCGCTCGGCTTCCTGGCCTGTGGCCTGGTGGTCGCCAAGCGGCTGCGCGAGCTGGGCAAGCCCGTGGACTGGGCGTATGAGATCGTGTTCGCGGCCCTGCTCGGCGGGGTCATCGGCGCGCGCGCGTACTTCGTCATCCAGAACTACTCCACCGTCAAGCACAACCTCCTGGGCTCGATCTTCTCAGGCTCGGGTCTCGTCTGGTACGGCGGCGCGCTCGGCGGCGCGCTCGCCGTACTCACCTGGATGCGCTGGCGCGACGCCTTCCAGCTGCGCATCTTCGACATGTGCGTCACCGCCCTGGCCCTCGGCTACGGCATCGGCCGCATCGGTTGTCAGGTTTCGGGCGACGGCGACTACGGTATCCGCTCCTCGCTGCCCTGGGCGATGGGCTACCCGCATGGCACCGTCCCTACCCCGCCGGGCGTGCGCGTCCAGCCGACCCCGATCTATGAGACCGTCTCGATGTGCCTGCTCGCCTATGTCCTCTGGCACTTCCGCGACCGCTTCCGCCCGGGCGTCATCTGCGCGCTGTACATGGTCTTCTCCGGCCTCGAGCGCTTCCTGGTCGAGTTCATCCGGCGCAACCACGAGGTCTGGATCGGCCTGACCGCGCCGCAGATCGAGAGCTTCCTCTTGATGGTCGCCGGGGCGATCTGGCTGGCTTGGATGTTCCGG
Organism: uncultured Solirubrobacterales bacterium; assembly: GCA_963702185.1. Lineage (GTDB taxonomy): Bacteria > Actinomycetota > Thermoleophilia > Solirubrobacterales > Solirubrobacteraceae > Palsa-744. Next base: position 695,788 of record OY969723.1, on the reverse strand, counting down.
CACGGAGGGCTGGACGTGGACTCTGGGGCCGGGTCGGGCGCCGAGGCCGGGTCGGGGCGGATGGGCCGGGCGCCTCAGCCGCTGCGTGCCTGAGGGTCGTCTGCGGGCGTCCAACACCTCGGGTTCTGGACTTCGTGCATCAAGACCTGTGGCACGTCCTTGCCGTGTCCCTGCCGGGACGTGCTGACCCCAACCGCTCGGCGCGTGACGCACGCGCGATAATCCCCGGCATGGCCATCTCGCAATCCTCCTCGCCGGCGAGCGCTGTGCACGAGCTCGCTCCCGCGCTGCCCTGCGACAGCGCCCTGGACGAGCGGGGCCGCCTTGCGATCGGTGGCTGCGACACGATCGAGCTCGCGCGCGAGTTCGGCACGCCCGCCTACGTGGTCGCCGAGGAGGACCTTCTTTCGCGCGCGCGGGCGTTCATGGCAGCCGGACGGGCGGTGGGGCACGCGGACTTCCACGTCGTCTTCGCCGCCAAGTCCTTCCCTTGCACCGCCGTCCTCGAGCTGTTCGCCCGCGAGGGTCTTTGGTGTGACGTGGCCTCAGGCGGGGAATTGCATCTCGCCCTGGCCGCCGGCTTTGCGCCCGAGCGGATCGTGCTGCACGGCAACGCCAAGTCCGAATCCGAGCTGCGCATGGCTCTGGAGGCGGGCGTGGGCTTGATCGTGATCGACAACTTCGACGAGATCGATCGGCTGGAGCGGCTGACGGGTGAGGGGAGGCGCGGCGAGGGGACGCGCGGTGAGGGCATCGGCGGCGAGGGGACGCGCGGCGGTTACGTCCAGACCGTCCTCCTCCGCGTGACGCCCGACGTGCGTGGCGACACCCACGACCACATCTCCACCGGCCAGGCCGACTCGAAGTTCGGGTTCGGGATGGTCGATGTCGCCGAGGCGGTCGCCCGCATCGCGCGCGTGCCCGGCCTGCGACTGGTGGGCGTGCACGGGCACATCGGCTCGCAGCTGCTCGAGCTCGAGCCCTTCCGCCGGGAGGTCTGCGAGCTGGCGGCACTCCGCGCTGAGCTCGGGAGCCGGCTCGGCGACGATCTCGGCCCCAACCCCGTCTGGGATCTTGGCGGCGGCCTGGGGGTGCGCTACACCGCCGACCAGCCCGAGCCCCCGTCGGTCGAGCAGTACGTGGGCGCGCTGGTGGAGGCCGCAAGCGAACACGGCATGGGTCCCGGCTCGGGCGCACGCCTGCTGATCGAGCCCGGCCGCTCGTTGACCGCTACGGCCGGGGTGACGCTGTACACGGTCGAGTCGGTCAAGCACAACGTCCGCCACTGGGTCGCCGTGGACGGCGGCATGTCCGACAACCTGCGCCCGATGCTCTACGGCGCGCGCTACGAAGCTCATGTCGCGGACCGGCTCGGGGGGACGCTCGAGTGCGTGCTGGCGGGCAAGCACTGCGAGTCAGGCGATGTAATCGTGCGCGAGGCGCTGCTCGACGACCCTCGCGCGGGCGATGTGATCGTCACGCCCGCGACCGGCGCCTACGGGTACGCGATGTCCTCCAACTACAACGGTATTACCCGCCCGCCGGTGATCTTCTGCCGCGATGGACACGCGCGCGCGGTCGTGCGGCGCGAGACGTTCGAGGATTTGACCGCGCGGGATGTTGCGGGGCCGTCCGATGGCTGAGCTCTGGCTGCGCGTGCAGCGGCGCGAGGGTGAGGTATGGCGCGAGAGTGAGGCGTGGCGCAGATGACGGCCACTCCACTGCGGATCGGTCTGCTCGGTCACGGGACCGTCGGCGGCGCGTTCGCGGCGCTGCTTGACGAGCGCGCCGATGAGATCGAGCGCTTCAACGGCCGCCGGCCGGTGATCACGGGTGTGCTGACCCGTTCGCGGGGCAGTTTCGAGCAGGTGCTGGCCGACTCCGATCTGATCGTCGAGCTGATCGGCGGGGTGAGCCCCGCGCGCGAGTACGTGCTGCAGGCGATGCGCTCAGGACGCGATGTCGTCAGCGCCAACAAGCAGCTGATCTCCCAGCACGGCGAGGAGCTGTTCGCCCTCGCGCGCGAGCAGGATGTGCGCCTGCGCTTCGAGGCCGCGGTCGCCGGCGCGGTCCCCATCGTCCGCCTGCTCGAGGAGTCCCTGGCCGCCACCCCCATCGAGCGGGTCCACGGAATCGTCAATGGCACCACCAACTACATCCTCTCCGAGATGGCTCGCGGCAGCGACTACTCCGAGGCTCTCTCCGAAGCCCAGCGTCGCGGATATGCCGAGGCCGACCCCTCTGACGACGTCTCCGGTCGGGACGCCGCCGCCAAGATGGCGATCCTCGCTCGGCTGGCCTTCGGCGCCCCCGTCCATCTCGATGACGTCCCTTATGAAGGCATCGAGCACCTGCGCTTACAGGACATGGAATACGCCCGCGAGCTGGGGCTGGGGTTGAAGCTGATCGGCGCCGCCGAACGCCGCGACGGCGGTCTCTCGGTGCGAGTGCACCCGGCCTTCCTCTACGCCGGTCATCCCCTCTCCTCGGTCTCCGGTCCCTTCAACGCCGTGACCGTGGAATCGGACGCCATCACCGAGATCACCATGTCCGGTCCGGGCGCCGGCGGACTGCAGACCGCGAGCGCGGTGCTGGGCGACGTCGTCAGCGTGATGACCGGCGGCGCCCGGCCCCCCGCCGAGCCGCTCGACTTCCACCTGCTCGAGGATGTCGCCTCCGCCTTCTACCTGCACCTCGACGTCCTCGACCGTCCCGGGGTGTTGGCCGATGTAACCCGCGTGCTGGGCGAACACGAGGTCTCCATCCGCTCCTTCGTCCAGCGGGGCACCGGCGACGGCGCGCGGCTCGTGATGGTCACGCACGCCGTCCCGGAGTCACGTCTGCGCGCGGCGATCGCCGCGCTGGGCGAGCTCGAGTTCGTGCGCTCCGCCCCCCGCACGATCCGTGTCATCGAAGAGGAGTTCGGATGAGCCCCACACCGTCGCTCAGCGAGGTTCCGCGCGTGCCGCTGCCCCGGGTGGAGGGGCCGTCCGGAGTCGGCGCCGACGGTGCGCATGTGCCGCTGATCGAGCGCTATCTCGACCGCCTGCCGTTCACGGTTGGCGATCCGCTGGTCAGTCTGCAGGAGGGCTCCACGCCGCTGCTGCGCGCGCCCGTAATCTCCGAGATGGTCGGGGCGAGCGTACGACTGAAGCTCGAGGGCGCCAACCCGACCGGCTCGTTCAAGGACCGGGGCATGACCTGCGCCGTCTCGGCCGCCGTGCGCGACGGGGCGCGGGCGGTGATCTGCGCCTCGACCGGCAATACGGCCGCGAGCGCCGCCGCGTACGCCGCGCGCGCGGGCATCACCTGCGCGGTGATCGTGCCGGAGGGCAAGATCGCCCAGGGCAAGCTCGCCCAGACGCTCGTGCACGGCGCCCGCGTGATCTCGCTGGCAGGCAACTTCGACCAGGCGCTCACGCTTGTGCGCGAGCTGACGGCCACCCACCCGATCGTGCTGGTCAACTCGGTCAACCCGTTTCGCGTCGAAGGCCAAAAGACGGCTGCGTTTGAGATCCACGAGGCACTCGACGGGGGACTGCAAGCCCTGTGCATCCCGGTCGGCAACGCCGGCAACATAACGTCCTACTGGCGCGGCTTTCAGGAGCTGGGCGCCGCGCCGCGGATGCTCGGGTTCCAGGCCGCCGGCGCCGCGCCGCTGGTTGAAGGCCATCCGGTCGAGCACCCCGAAACGGTGGCCAGCGCGATCCGCATCGGCAATCCCGTGCGCTGGGAGGACGCGATGGCCGCCGCCCGGGACTCGCGCGGGGCGATCCGCTCGGTCTCAGACGATGAGATCCTCGCGGCGTTTCGCCTCTTGGCCTCGCGCGAAGGCATGTTCTGCGAGCCCGCCTCGGCCGCGTCCGTTGCGGGGTTGTTGAAGTACGGCGCCGAGGGCGCCGAGCAGGTCGTCTGTGTTTTGACCGGCCGCGGGCTGAAGGACCCGGAGACCGCGATCGCGCACAACGACGGTCGCATCATCAACTGCCCGGTGCAGCTGAGCGCGATCGAGGAGGCCGTGCTCGGTGACCCGTAGGCGGGGCGTCGGGAGCGGCTGGCTCCGGGGGGAGGCGTCGCCGGATGGACCGTAGGCGTCTCGTGCGCGTGCCCGCCTCTTCGGCGAACCTCGGTCCCGGGTTCGATTGCATGGCCGCGGCTGTGGGACTGCACCTGGAGCTCGAGGTGCGCGAGACCGGGCGCTTTGCGGTGCAGACCGATCTGGCGGTGCCGACCGGACGGGACAACCTGTGCGTGCGCGCGTTCGCGCGGCTCGCGCCCGCGCCGCAGGACGTCGATCGCTTCGCGTTTCGGATCGCCTCGGAGATTCCATTGTCCGGTGGGCTCGGCTCGAGCGCGGCGGCGACTGTCGCCGGGCTGATGGCGGCCGACCACCTGTTCGAGCTGGACGCCGACCTGCTGGCGCTGGCGAGCGAGCTGGAGGGTCATCCCGACAACGCGGCCGCGGCGCTGCACGGCGGGTTTGTGATCTGCGCCGACGGGCATGCCACGAGGTTCGAGGCCCCCACCGGCCTGGAGGCGATTGCGGTTGTGCCCGCGCAGGCCGTCCAGACCAGCGCGGCTCGTGCCGCCCTGTCGGGGCAGGTATCGCTTCAGGATGCCGTCTTCAATGTGGCTCACGCCTCGCTGCTCACGCTCGGGCTCGCCCACGGCGACTGGGACCTGATCGCCCGCGGCCTGCACGACCGTCTGCACCAGGAGCGCCGCTCCGGGCTGTATCCGCGCTCCTACGATTTGGCCATGCGCGCCCGCGAGCTGGGGGCGCTGGGAGCCACTATCTCAGGCGCCGGCCCGACCGTGCTCGTGTGGTGCTTTTACGAGCACACCGGGGCGGTGGTGGAGGCGCTGCGTGGCGAGATCGCCGGGTGGGCCGAGCTCGTGCGGGCGCCGTTTGAGACGCAGGGGGCGTTCGTGGAGGGGCTGTAGCAAGCAGCAATAGATGCGGGCGCGAGTGGTGGAGGGGATGCCGGTGCGGGCGCGGGCGGCGGAAGGTCTGCTGCGGGTTATCCCAGCTCGGCCACCCGCGTCCGAGCCCGCTCGAACCCGCCCAGGCGCGCCAGTGCGTCCTGCGCCAGCGCCACATAGTCCGCGCCGAGGTCGGGGCGATGGTCGAGGATCGACACGGCCCGCTCGGCCGACTCGGCGTAGGCGATCGACGCGCGCACGGGCGTGTCGAACACCTGCTCGCCGTAGCGCTCGCGCAACGAGGCCAGCGCCTCGCGCGAGTGCACCGTGCGCATGTCCGCCAGGTTAAGCAGCACGCCCAGCAACCGCAGATCGGGGTTGAGCGAGTCACGGGCGAGCTCGATCACCTCCATTGCCTGCTCGACGCCCTGCAGCGCAAAATACTGCGCCTCGGCCGTCACCAGCGCGCGGTCGGCGGCGACCAGGGCGTTGACCGTGAGCAACCCCAGCGACGGCGGGCAGTCGATCAACACCAGCTCATACGCGTCCGCCGGCAACGCTTCGAGCGCCCGGCGCAGCGTCATCTCGCGCCCGAGCTTGCCTCCGAGCATCAGCTCGGTCTCGGCCAGGCTCAGGTTCGCGGGGATCACGTCCTCGTGTATCGCCTCCGCGGCGGTTGCCCGCCCGGCGAGGACGTCGGCTATCGTCGGCGCGACCTCAGGGGGCAGGTCGAAGTAGTCCGACAGATTGCCCTGCGGGTCGAGATCGATCGCCAATGTGCGCACGCCCGCACGGCGCAGCGCATCTGCCAACGTACGTACCGCCGTCGTCTTGCCGGTGCCGCCCTTCTGGGACAACACCGCGATCTTCGTGGCTGTGGTCGTCGGCCGCGAGGTCGTGCTCATCCAGGCGCGATACTACGCGCTACGCGCCGGCGACCTCATTGACAGCCCCCGCCTGTGCGGCGGGCGGCTCAACCACGCCTGCCTGCTGGGGGGCGAGGCTCAAGTAGCGCAGCCGGTAGCGCCCGACGACGATCTCGTCGCCGTCGTGCAGCACCTTCCATTCCACGCGCGCGCCGTTCACGAACACTCCGTTGAGGCTGCGATCGTCCAGCAGCCGCACCCCGTCGGCCTGGCGCACGATCAGCGCGTGCCGGCGCGACACGGTCGGATCGTCGAACCGCACGTCCGCCGCGAGGCTGCGCCCGATGCGCGTCCACTCGCGCGTGAGCGGCACCGTACGCAGCTCCCCGCTGTCCTCATACGCCAAATACTCGCCCGGCTCGTCCTGGCGTTCGATCAGGCGCTCGCGTGCTCGTGCAAGCCACGCGTCGCTGTCGATCGGCTCCTCCCGGGACAGCACTCCCTCGCCAGCCACCGCGCCATGTCTGATCGTGTCGTCTTCGGGCAGCTGTCGGTCGCCTGAACCACCGGCGCCGGTCGTCGGCACAGCCGCTGCATCCACACGACCGCGGACCCGTCCCGATGCGCTGAACAGAGACGCGCGCACGAACTCGCGCCCGCCGCAGCGCGGGCAGTCGCTCAGGTAGTCGCTGCCCGCGAGCGTGAGCATGTATCCACAGTCGCTGCACCGGAACGAGCCGGTGCCGGCCATAGTGCCCGAAGTAAGCGATTCCATCCCGTGTTGCCCCTTTCTGCTGGATTCCCCAGGATGTTCGTACGTCACGGATACGGGGAGCTAGTGACGATCCCTACGAGAACAGTATCAGTGTAACCGTCCGTTGGGAGTTCCGATATCGGAAATTTAGCAGCCAAGCCGAGATGGCCGCACATTGGAATGTGTACCCGCATCTCGGCCTCGGCAAACAGCAGGAGGTAGACGTGCGAGGGCGAACCTTTTAGGCCATGGCACAGCCGGTCGAGGGCGACATCCAACAGTTCGAACAGGTGTTGTTTCGCCGGGGGGTTGGCGCGCTGGAGGCCGATCGTGACCGGTGCGCTGACTGCGGGCGCACGCCACTGGTGGGCGAGCACGTCCACCTGTACGCGCACGTATCGGGCATCGTGTGCGAGCTGTGCAGCGCGCTGCGCCCCCAGCCCGCCGCGGCGAGCGAGCTGGTGCGCCACTCCGAGCACGGCCACACGGTCAGGCTCACGCGCGCCGGCGCATAGGACGTCGCCGGCAGGGCTCAGGTGGGCCGGCAGTGCATTGGGGGGCTGGGCGCCCGTGAGGGGCCTGCAGTGCCGCCGGCCGGCCAATACACTGCGCCCGGTCATGGACCCGGTCACCGTCTCTGTCATCGTCGATCTTCCGCGCGAGCAGGTGTTCGACTACCTGCAGGACATCGCCAATCATCCCGAGTTCACAGACCACTATCTCAGCGACTGGCGCTTGACCCGTATCGACTCGGTCGGTCGCGGCGCGGGCGCGCGGTTTCGCGTGAAGGCGCCCCCGCCCGCCGGGCGATTCGCGTGGGGCGACGTGACGTTCGTGGAGGTCGACCGGCCCCATCGGATCGTCGAGGTGGGACGTACCGGCAAGGCCAACCGCGTGCGCACGGTCGGCGTCTATGAGCTGGCGCCCGCCGCGTCGGGCACCACGCGCGTGCAGTTCACGGTGCAGACCGAGCCGGCCACGCTGTCCGACCGCCTGCTCGAGAGCTTGGGCGCCCGCAGCTGGGTGCGCCGCCAGAACGCCCGTGCGATGCGCCGCCTGCGCACGATCCTCGAGCGCGGCGACAGTCGTGGCGGGCGTGTGACGGTCGCCGGTGGCTAGTTCCGTGGGTCGGACCCGCCCGACCGAGTCACAGCGCAACCGGCGCCCGACCCTGGATAGACTGCCGCCTCGCATGCTCACCCGTCCCCTCCGCACTTCCACCCCCACCCGAGCTCCCACAGCTCTCCGCCGGTCCGGGCGCCGAGCTCCCCGGCTGCTCAGCCACGCCCTGGTGGTGGCGCTCGCGCTGGCGGCTGCGCTGGCCCTGGGTGCGTGCGGCGAATCGCACACGCGGGTGACGACCGGCACCTATGCGGGCGAATCGGGCAAAAACGCTCCCTACCTGAACGTCGGACCGCTCGTGTACCAGGTCCAGATCTCGCGCGAGCTGAATCCGGCCAACGTCGAAGACGCCGCCTACCTGGAGGGGTTGACTCCCGCTCAGCGCAAACTGAACCCCGGCGAAGAGTGGTTTGCCGTGTTCATCCAGGTCTACAACCAGACCTCCACGCCCCACCTGGCCGCCCCGAGCATGACGATCAGCGACACCCAGAACAACGTCTACTCCCCGATCTTTCCCGACCAGAGCAACAACTTCGCCTACCGCGGCGGCGTGATCCCGGCCGACAGCAAAGTCCCGGTGCCCGGCTCGGTCGCCTCCAACGGCAGCACGCAGGGCGCGATGCTGCTCTACAAGATCCAGGTCGTCTCGCTGGACAACCGGCCGCTGAAGATAAACATCGTCGATCCGACCAACGCCACGCAGACGGCCTCGGCCGTGCTCGACGTCTGATCTGCGGTCAGACCCCCGCGCGCAGGCCGGCTTCGATCACTTCGCGCGCAATCGGCGCGGCCGTTTCGCCGCCGGCGCCATCGCGGACCAGCATCACGCACACCACGATACGGGGGTCAAGCGCGGGCGCAAACGCCGCAAACCAGGCGTCGGTGCTGGCCTTTTCTTCGCTTACGCTGTGACAGCCCGATATGCCCGAGCCGCCTTCACCGGCTTGGCCGGTGCCGCCGCCCGTGCCGCCTTCGCTGCTCGCGCACCCGCCGGCGCCCGCCGAGCCCAGTTCGGCCGTTCCGGTCTTGCCCGCGACCGTCACCCCCGGGATTGCGGCGGCGGTGCCCGTGCCTTCGCGCACGACGGCGATCATCAGGCGCCTGACCGTGCGCGCCACCGATGCGCTGGTCGCCGTGGCAAGCGTGTGCGGAGTGGAGTCGTACAAAAACGTGGGCGCGGGGCGATGTCCGCCGTCTGCGATCGTGGCGGCCACCGTCGCCATCTGCAGCGGACTGGCCTGCACCTCTCCCTGGCCGATCGCCGTAGAGCCGAGATCGAGTTCGCCCTGGATCTGCGAGGCCGCAGGCAGCGTGCTCTCGGCCGCGCCGGGGATCCCCGGCGAATGGTTGAAACCGTAGCTTTCGGCCATCGCCACCAGGCGGGGTGCGCCGAGCTTGACGCCGAGCGGGGAGAACACGGAGTTGCACGACACCGCAAACGCCAGTTCCAGTGACCCGCCGCATTCCTCGCCGTTGGCGTTGCTGAGCTTTACGCCGTCGAGGGTGGCATACGTCGCGTATCCGAACGTGGTCGAGGGAGTAGCCAGCCCCGCCTGCAGCACGCCGCTGACCGTCACCATCTTGAACGTCGATCCCGGGGGCTGCAGATCGTCGATGCCCAGACCCGCGACTGCGAGGATCTGGCCGGTGCTGGGCTGCATCGCGACCACGCCCCCGAGCTGGCTGCCGAGCGCGGCGACCGCGGCTCGCTGCACCGGCGGGGAGATCGTCGTGCGCACCGGGGATGCCGCGCGGGCGGTGGTGGTGGCCAACACGCGACTGGCGCCGCCGCGTGCGGTGCTCGTGGCCAGCAGCTGTCCTCCGGGTCGGCCGCGCACAAGCGGATCGAGCGCCTCCTCGGCGCCGCTGACGCCGACGATCGCGCCGGCCGGTACGCCTTCGGCTTCCAGTTGCGCCGTCTGCGCTTCGGGGGTCGGCCCGACTTCGCCCAGCGCGGCGCCGGCGGCCGCTCCGAGTGGGGATGAGCGCTGCCCCGCTTCCGTCGCGGGGCCTTCCCCGAGCACGGACCCGTCGCGGGCGAGCAGCGTCGCGCGGGGAGGCAGCGCCAACTGGCTGGTGAGCACCTCGCCGCGATGCAGGCCCGGGAACTCCAGCGAGTGCGACCACACGACCCCTCCGGCGGAGTTCGTGCCGGCACTTTCCCCGCCGGCGAGGACCCGTAGCGCATAAGTCAGATCGAGTGTGCCGAACAAGCGCGTGCGCACGCGCACGGGCACCGCCACCAGCCCGCCGGGCGCCTGGCGGGCCGCGCCGGTCACTTGCTGGCTCGTAGCCGTCGCGGTGCGCAGCGCGTGTTCGCACTCATCGGCCAGCTCCTGTGCGGAGATCGCGTGTTTGGACACGGCGTCCAGGTCGCCGTACATACCCACGTAGTTCCTGTGTGTCCACGCGTCGGCAAAGCGCGTGGCCACGCCATAGGCGGAGTTCGATCCATGACCGGCCCCAACGATCGCCCCGATCACGAACGCGACCCCGGCCAGCGCCAGTACTGGGCGGGCGCGTCGCAGGCGGTCGGTCCGTTCGGGCCGGGCAGTCCGGGTGTTCACGGTCATCGAACGGTAGAACATGCTGGTGACAACGCTCGACTGGCTGATAGTCACGTTCGCGGCGCTGCTGGCGGCGTTCGGCGCCCGCCGGGGATTCGTCGTCGGATTGCTCGGCGCGGTGGGATTCCTGGCGGGCGCGTTTCTGGGCACACGACTGGGCCCGCTGCTGCTTCCGCGCGGGTCGGCCTCGCCCTACGCCCCGGCGTTCGGGCTGATCGGGGCGCTGCTGGCCGGGGCGATCCTCGCGACGGGGCTCGAGGGGCTCGGTCTGCGGCTGCGGGCCAGGATGATCGTGCCCGGCATCGGCATGCTCGACGAGCTGCTCGGCGCGGCTCTGGGCGCGGCGATCGGGTTGGGGATCGTGTGGATCGCCGCCGCGGTCGTGGCGCAGGCGCCGTATGTCGGCAGCCTGCGCACGGACATCCAGCGCTCGGCCATCTTGAGCGAGCTCAACCAGTTGCTTCCGCCCTCCGGTCCGATCCTCGACGCGCTCGCGCGCCTGGATCCGTTGCCCCAGCTGTCAGGCCCCTCCCCGGATGTGGCGGCGCCACTGCCACGGATCGGGCGCGCGCCGGGCGTGCGCGCGGCCTCGCGCAGCGTGGTGCGCGTGCTGGGCATCGCCTGCGGGCTGGCGATCGAGGGCTCGGGCTGGGTCGCTCGCCCTGAGGAGGTCATCACCAACGCACACGTGGTCGCCGGCGAGCAAAACACGACCGTCGAGCTCGGCGGTCAGCCGCCGGAGCTGGAAGCGCAGGCGATCGCATTCGATCCGACCGACGATCTGGCCGTGTTGCGCGTGCCCGGTCTCGCCGGCGTGCCTTCGCTGCGCGTTCTCGGCGAACCGGCCTCAGGCGAAGCGGGCGCGATCCTCGGCTATCCCGAGAATGGTCCCTACGACGTCCAGCCCGGTCGCATCGGACGTACGCAGACCGTGCTCACCGACAACGCCTACGGCCAGGGTCCCGTCTCGCGGCTGTTGACCCCACTGCGCGGGGTGGTGCGCCCCGGCAACTCCGGCGGCCCGCTCGTGGACGCCGGCGGCGCCGTGCTCACGACCGTGTTCGCGGGCACCGTCGGCGGCGGGCCGCCCGGCGGTTACGGCGTGGCCAACGCGACTGTCTTGCGCCTGCTGGGCGAGGTCGGGCTGAGCTCGGCGCAGGTCAGCACGGGGCCGTGCGCGGCGGGGTGATCGCGGGGGCGCGGGGACGTTTGGGCTTGGCTGGTTTCGCGGCTCGCTTTGTGGCCTTGGCGGCGGTGGCGGCACTGGAAGTGGTGGTGGCGTTGGCGGCGGCGGTGGTGGCGGCACTACCGGTGGTGCCCGCGGCGGTGGCGTTTGCGGTGGCGTTTGCGGTGACTTTGGTCGTGGTCCTCGCCCGAGCCTCAGCAGTCGTCGCCCGCTCGTCGATCGCTGCTTGCACGGCAGCCAGTCGGCGCACGAGCCCGGAGCGCACGTGCTCGAGTTCCTCGGCGCTCAGCAGCGCCGGTCCCCCACGGCCACTGGTCGCGTCCTCGGGCTGGGGCGCGACGCCCGGGTGTTCGGCTTCCATCGCCCCGATCGCGCGCTCGAGCGTCGCGATCTGAGCGCGCAGCTCCTGCCGGTGGGTCAGTCCCGCGGCTGCCTGCTCGTTTGCGTCTGCCTTGCGCGCGTCGCGCTTTGCTTGCGCCGAGACATCTCGAGCGGGCGCCACATACAGCGCGGCTGCCACCTCGCGCGGGTCGGCGCCGGCGGCCAGAGCCTCGCGCGCGGCGTCGGCGGCGATCGCTGAGACCGTCGAGGACGCCGCGGCCAGGGGTTGTGCGGCCACGAACGTGCCACTGCCCTGACGGCTGTCGATCAGTCCCTCGCGCTCGAGTCGCTGGTAGACGGCGCGGACGGTGTTCGCGTTCACGCCGACGGCGTCCGCCAGCTCGCGCAGCCCCGGCAGGCGCTGCGCGGGGGAGAAGCGCCCGTCGCGGATGCAGCTGCGCAGCGCCCACGCGAGCTGCACGCCGATCGGGATCTCGCCGTCGCGGTCGATCGCCGCGACGAGCCCGTCCGGCAGAACGCCCGCGAAATGAGCTGAGGACGCACTCACGGGCCCGCCTCTGCTCGGGCGCGCGTGAAGCCTGCGCGATGTGGGTTCACGCGCCCACGTTAGCGCGCCTGCCCACGGTCGACCTAATGTTGTAGTGAACTAGTACACTAGGGGAATGGGACTGTGGGGTGGATGAGTGAGCTGGATATCGGACTGGCTGAGCGACTGGCTTGCCTCGGTGGGCGAGATCGCGAGCTTCGCCGCCAACGTTGTCGGCGATGTGTGGAGCCTGCGCGTGCTGCGCTTTTTCGGCGAGGCGCTGCGCCAGGCGGGCATCCTGATCGTCGGCTCGGCGATCGTCATGTGGGTATACGTGTTCGTGATCGGCCTGGGTGCGTGCGGGATCGAGGGCGCCTACTTCACCGAGTCTCAGGGCGTGCCGGCCTATGCGGGCGTGTTCGCCGCGCTGTGCAACCTGCGCGAGGCGGTGCCTTACGCGTTCGGTTACATCATGGCCGCGAAGGTCGGCACGGGGATTGTGGCCGAGCTCGGCGCGATGCGCATCAGCGAGGAGATCGACGCGCTGGAGGTGATGGGGTTCGATTCGATGACATTCCTGTGCGCGACGCGCCTGTTGGCTGCGTGGATCGTGCTGCCGTTCATGTACATCTCCGCGATCGGCGTCGCGTACCTGGCGTCGTATATCGCCGTGGTCAAGCAGATCGGGTACACGTCGTCGGGAGGTTATCTGCTGACGTTCTGGGAGTTCCAGAACCCCGGGGACTTCCTGTTCAGCCTGATCAAGGGCATGACTATGGCCACCGCGATCGTGCTGGTCGGCTGCTACTACGGCTACAACGCGCGTGGCGGTCCCGCCGGTGTGGGCGCGGCGACGGCCAAGTCGATGGTGCTCAACCTCGTGCTGGTCACGCTGATCGGGATGCTGGGCACGCAGATCTTTTGGGGCGCCAACGCGCGCGCGCCGATCGGGGGATAGCGCGGGGATCACCGACAGGGCTGTGCGATCACCGGCCAGAACAACCCCAGTACCCGAGCCGCTAGTCTGACCGCTCATGGCCAAGACCCTGCTCATCGCCGAGAAGCCGTCCGTCGGACAGGACCTCGCCCGCGTGCTGCCCGGGCCCTTCCAAAAGAAGGAGGGCTACCTGGAGGGCCCCGAGCACGTGATCAGCTGGGCGGTAGGACACCTCGTGCAGCTGGCCGACCCCGACGAGTACGACGCCCGCTTCAAGACCTGGCGGATGGACGACCTGCCGATCGTGCCCGAGCGCTTCAAGCTGGTCGTGCGCGACGAGCGCTCGCGCAAGCAGATGTCGGTCGTGACCAAACAACTTAAGCGCGACGACATCGACCTGGTCGTCAACGCCTGCGACGCCGGGCGCGAGGGCGAGCTGATCTTCGCCTACCTGTACGAGAAGGCCGGGGCCCAGAAGCCTGTCAAACGGTTGTGGCTCAGCTCGATGACCACTGCCGCGATCCGCGAGGCGCTCGATTCGCTGCGGCCCTCCGAGGAGATGGTCTCGCTCGAGCAGGCCGCCCGCTCGCGCTCGGAGGCCGATTGGATCGTCGGCATGAACGCCACCCGGGCGGCGACCATCCGTCTGCGCACCTCTTTCGACGGCGCTGTCTCGCTCGGGCGCGTGCAGACGCCGACGCTGGCGATCGTCGCGCGGCGCGAGGAGGAGATCAAAGCGTTCACCCCCGAGCCCTACTGGCTCGTGGACGCCACGTTCGAGGCCGACCCCGAGCGGGTCTATGACGGCCGGTTTCACGCCGGCGCCAAGCCGAGGATTCCCACCGAGGCGCAGGCGGTGGCGATCGTCGAATCCTGCCAGGGCAAGACCGGCACGATCTCAAAGCTCGAGACCAAAGAGCAGCGCGAGCGCGCGCCGATGCTGTACGACCTGACCACGCTGCAGCGGGAGGCCAACACGCGCTACGGGTTCTCGGCCAAACGCACGCTCGCGGCCGCGCAGCGCTGTTATGAGGAGCATAAGGCGCTCACCTACCCCAGGACCAACTCGCGCTACCTGACCAAAGACATGATTCCCGAGATCAAGCCCACGGCAGAGCTGGTGGGCGCGCACTCCGAGTACGCGCAGGCCGCCCGCTACGTGGCCGGCCTGGACGTGCTGCCGCTCGGCAGGGTCGTCAACGACGCCAAGGTCTCAGACCACCACGCGATCATCCCGACCAAGTCCGAGCACGACTTGCAGCGCATGGGCTCCGACGACCGTCGCATCTATGACATGGTCACCCGCCGCTTTCTGGCGGTGTTCCATCCCGAGGCGGTGTTCGAGAACACGCGCGTTGAGACCACCGTCCCCGGGGGCGAGGGCGCCGGCGAGGCCGGGTACGTCTTCCGCACGCGCGGCAAGCTGCTGCTCGTGCCGGGCTGGCGAGGGGTCTATGACGAAGGTCCCACGCCGCCGCGGCCCGAGGCCGAGGCGCAGGCCGCCGGCGGGGACGGCGAGGCCGGTGGAGAGGGCCTCGCCGGCAAGGACGGCGCCGCCAAGGCCGGCGCGGGCAAGGACGGCGATGAGGCCGACGAGGGCACAGACCAGCGGCTGCCCAAGCTGCGGCAGGGCGAGACCGTGCAGGTGCGCGAGGTGCACAGCGCGCGCAAGGAAACCAAACCGCCGCGCCGCTACAGCGACGCGTCGCTGCTCGGCGCGATGGAGACGGCGGGCAAGCTGGTCGACGACGACGAGCTGCGCGAGGCGATGAAGGACTCCGGCATCGGCACGCCCGCCACCAGAGCGGCGATCATCGAGCGGCTGATCAGCGTCGGCTATCTCGAGCGCGACGGGCGCTCGCTGATCGCCACCGAGAAGGGCCTGAACGTGATCAGGCTGCTGGGCCAGCACGCCCTGACCTCCCCCGGGCTGACCGGCGACTGGGAGCACAGGCTCGGCAAGATCGAGCGCGGCGAGGACTCGCGCGAGCGGTTCATGTCAGACATCGCCGGCTTCGCCAAAGAGACGGTCGGAGAGCTGGACGCAAAGCTCAAAGACGTCCGCATCCCGCGGGCCAACCTCGGTCCCTGCCCGGTGTGCGGCCACGAGATCGTGGAAAACCGCAAGGGCTACTCCTGCTGGTCGCGCACCGATCCCGGCTGCGGCTTTGTGATCTGGAAGGCCAAAGCCGGCAAGACGCTGCCCGTGGAAGTCGCGCGCGAGCTGATTCGCGCCGGCTACACCGCCCGCGCGATCACCGGCTTCAAAGGTCGCAGCGGCCGCAGCTTCCGTGCGCGCCTGGCGTTACAGCAGACCGATGAGGGCAAATGGCGTGTGGAGTTCGACGAGCCGTGGGCGCGCGAAGGCGTCAAGCCCCCCGACGCCGAGGCGCAGGACGAGGCCGAGGTGGACACGGCCTCCGCAGACGGCCGGGCAAGCAGCGAGAGCGACCTCGGGACACGCACTGCCGCCTGAGCTGCGCGACCCTCGGGTGCTCGGCGAGTTGCGCACGCGGCCCTGGTCTGCATCTGCGCTCGAGGTCTATCTCGCCTGCCCCTCGCGCTGGTTCATCGAGCGTGTGCTGCGCCCCTCAACGCCCGACCCGGACCCTGAGCCGCTCGCGCGCGGGGGCCTTGCGCACGTGGCGCTGGCCGACACGCTCGAGGGCTTGCGCACGCGCACCGGCTCGGCGCGCGTGACCGCCGTGCATCTGGCGTTGGCGCTCGATCTTCTCAGCGAAGCGCTCGTGCGCCACCAGCACCGTTTCCCGCTGTCCATCCAAGCCGAGCGCCTGCCCGGCGCTCGCCGGCGACTGCACTCGGACCTCGAGCGCTATCTGCGCTACGCGGCAGCCGCCGAGCCCGGCGTCACGGCGCTCGAGCCGGCGTGGTTGGAGCTGCAGTTCGGGTTTGACGAGCACGAGGACGAACCCCCCGCGCTCGACCTCGGCGAGGGGGTGATGCTGCGCGGGCGCATCGATCGCATCGACGTCACCCCCGACGGGCGGGCGGTCGTTTACGACTACAAGGGCGCACGCGTCACCCCCGGCGCCAAGTGGCTGAGCGAGGGCCGCATCCAGCTCGCGCTGTACATGTACGCGGCGCAACGACTGCTCGGGCTGCGCGTGGTGGGGGGGATGTACCAGCCGCTCAGCGGCGTTGACCTGCGCGCCCGGGGTGTGCTCGACATGGAGGCGGGCGTCGCGCTCGACTGCGTGCGCACCGATCTGATCGGCACGGCCGAGCTGGACGCGCTCGTGCACGAGGCGCTTGAGCTGGCGCGCGCGAGCGCCGCCCGGGCCCTTCGCGGCGCGGTCGAGCCCCATCCCCACACCTGCTCCTACGCAGGCGCGTGCGTCTACCCCGCGATCTGCCGATGCGGCCGCTAGTCGGGCAGGTCGAGCCGTTAGCAGGGCAGGCCGGGCCGTTAGCAGGGCAGGCCGGGCCGTTAGCAGGGCAGGCCGGGCCGTTAGCAGGGCAGGCCGGGCCGTTAGCAGGGCAGGCCGGGCCGTTAGCCGGGCAGGCCGAGCCGCTGACCGGGTGGGAGCAGGCCAGTCAGCCCACGCCCCCGGTCGCCGCTTGGCGACCGACAGCCGAGCAGGAGCTCGCGATCGCTCGACGCTCAGAGCCGCTGCTGCTGGCCGCGGGCGCCGGCAGCGGCAAGACCTCGGTGCTCGTCGAGCGCTACGTGCGCGCTGTATGCGAGGACGGGATCGACCCTGAGCGCATCCTCGCAATCACGTTCACCGAGCGCGCCGCCGCCGAGCTGCGCCAGCGGGTGTACGCGAGATTGCAGGCGATGGAGGCGCCGGCGGCCGCCTCCCGTGCGCGCGAGCGTGCCTATGTGGGCACGTTCCACGGGTTCTGTGCGCTGCTGTTGCGCGAACATGCGCACGAGACCGGCCTGCGGTCAGGCGAGTGGGAGGTGCTCGATGAGGGGCTGGCCGGACGGTTGCGCCGGCGAGCGTTCGCGCAAGCGCTCGGGCAGCTGCTCACGGGCGAACGTGGGCGCGAGCGCGCCGACGCGGTCGACCTGATCGCGGCCTACGGTCCCGATCGCGCCCGGGCGATTGTGCTCGGCGCCTACGCCCAGCTGCGCTCCCGCGGCCAGGGTGTCCCGCGACTACCCGAACCCAGACCCGGCGATGGTCCCCCTGCCGGGGCCCAGACTCAGTTGGGCTCTCCGGCGCAGCTACAGGCACGGCACGCTCTCGACGCGCGAGCCGCGCAGGCGGTGAGTGTGTGGGATGAGCTGCTGGCCGGCTTCGGCGAGCGCTACGAGCTCGCCAAGGCGGCGCGCGACGGTCTTGACTTCGACGATCTCGAGCTGCGTGCGCTGCAGTTGCTCACGCACGATGCCTGCGTGCGCCGCAAATGGACGGAGCGGTTGCAGTTGCTGATGGTCGACGAGCTGCAGGACGTCAACCCCCGGCAGCTGGCCCTGGTGCAGGCGCTCGAGCGCGACAACCTGTTCACGGTCGGAGACGCCTGGCAGTCGATCTACGGGTTCCGCCACGCCGACGTATCGCTGTTTCGCGCCCGCGAGACGCAGCTCGCCCCGCTCGGACAGAGCCTCAGCCTGACCCACAACTTCCGCGGGCACGCCCAGCTGCTGCAGGCCGTCAACGCCGTATTCGCCCCCCGGTTCGGCGCAGCGTACACGCCGCTGCACGCCGGCCGCGAGCGCGACCGCCGGCGCGAGGCCCACGAGGAGCCACTGCTGGAGCTGTTGCTCACGCACAGGCGCGGCTGGAGAGGCGCTGCCGTACCCTCACCGACCGGTGATCCGGATCCCAACCGTCTTGCCGCACCCTGGCGTGAGGCTGAGGCGCGGGCACTGGCCGAGCGCGTGGCCGAGCTGGTGCGCTCCGGTCGTACACGTGCAGGCGAGGTGGCGGTGCTGCTGCGCGCCACGAGCGAGCTGGAATGCTACGAGCGAGCGTTGCGTGACGAGGGCCTGCGCACGCTGGCGAGCGGTGGGGCGTTCTGGACGCGCCAGGAGGTGGTCGACCTGCTCGCGCATCTGCGTGTGCTGGCCGATCCGACCGACGAGGGGGCATTGTATGGGGTGCTCTGTGCGCCGCCGCTCGAGCTGTCGGGCGATGCGCTCGCGCTGCTGGCCCGCGCCGCGCGCGCGCAGGGGCGCAGCGTGTGGGAGGTCGTCCGCGATCGCAGCTTCCCGAGCGATGTCGATGCGGGGATCGAGCATGCGGGGATCATCCGTGTGTGCGAATGGCTCGAGCAGGAGCGCTCGCTCGCGGAGAGCCTGGCGCTGCCCGAGCTGCTCGAACGGGCGATTGCGCACGGTCCCCGTCTCGACCGCTTGGCTGGAGTGCAGGATGGCTCGCGCAGGCTCGCTAACGTGCGCAAGCTGGTGGAGCTGGCCGGGCAATGGGAACGCACCGAGGGGCACGATCTGCGCGGATTTCTCGACGAGGCTGCGTTTCAGGCCGCGGCGGGCGGTCCCGGCGGACGTTTGGCCGGCGCGGACACCGTCGTGGAGCCCGATGCGCCGGTCTTCGACGATCGGGCTCAGGATCCGGATGAAGCCGACTCCGGCTCCGGCTCCGGCTCCGGCCCCGGCTCCGGCTCCGACTCCGACTCCGACTCCGTGCGCCTGATGAGCGTGCATGCCGCCAAGGGCCTCGAGTTCGACGTGGTGTGCCTTGCCGATCTTGGACGTGCGCCCAGCGCGAGCATGCCCGACCTGCTCGTGGACGGCGATCGGGTCGGAGTACGGATGATCGAGCTGGACGATCCCGAGCCGCGCCCCGCGCTGCACTACGCCGAGCTGGCGCTCGAGCGTCGCGACGCCCAAGCCGCCGAGGAGGACCGGATCGTATATGTCGCCATGACCCGCGCTCGTGAGCGGCTCCTGCTCAGCGGCGCCGTCGACTTCGTCGGCTGGCCCCGTGACCGGCCGGCCGGCCCCCCGATCGCCTGGCTTGCGCCCGCGCTCGCGGCCGAGTTGCCGGCTCTGTGTGCACAGGCCGCCGCGAGTGGCTCCGCGGCCGTCGAGCTCGGTCTGACCGTGGACGGCACCGACGTGCCGTTGGGTGTGAGGCTGAACATGGCGCCCGGGAATCCCGCGTGAGCTCTCGGCGCGGCTCTGCCGACATCGACGATCGCAACGATCGCGCGGATTCGGAGCTGTTCGCCCGCGTGCGCGCCGGTGACGGACGCGCGCGCGAGGAGCTGATCGAGCGCTACCTGCCACTGGCTCGCCGTCTGGCTCGCCGTTATCAGCGCACCGAGGAGCCAATAGACGATCTGGTGCAAGTCGCCTCGCTCGGCCTGCTCAAGGCAGTCGACCGGTATGACGCTCGCCGCCAGACCGCGTTCTCGAGCTTCGCCGTCCCCACGATCCTCGGTGAGCTGCGCCGTCACTTTCGCGATCGCACCTGGTCGGTGAGGGTGCCCCGCGAGCTGCAGGAGTTGGCGTTGCGCGTGGACAAGGCCGCCGCTGCGCTGGGCGCCGAATCCGGTCGCGCCCCGACCGTGGCCGAGATTGCCGCGGTCGTAAACGTGAGCGAGGAGCAGGTGCTCGATGCCATGCAGGCGGCAACCGCCTACCGGGCGGGCTCGCTGGATGCCCCCCGCGGGGGCGCAGGCGAGGAGGCATCGGGCGAGACGGTCGCCGACTCGATTGGCGTGGACGAGGGCGGGTTCGCACTCGCGGAGGAGCGGGCAACGCTCGAGCCGATGCTCGCGCATATCACCGAGCGCGAGCGTCTGGTGCTGAGGCTGCGCTTTGGCGAGGATCTCACCCAGGCGGAGATCGGAGAACGAATCGGCATCTCCCAGATGCAGGTCTCGCGCCTGATCCGCCAGGCGATAGCACGGTTGCGCGAAGGCCTGCGCGAGGATCCGCCCATGGGTTGACAGCGCGCGCCGCCGGGCGGAGACTGTGGCGATGCCCCGATCGATGTGGATGGGCACGCTCAACTTCGGACTCGTGAGCATGCCTGTGAGGCTCTACACCGCGACAAGGAGCCGCAGCGTGCATTTTCATCAGTTGCACGCCGCCGATCATGCGCGCATCCAGCAGCGGCGCATCTGTTCGGCCGACGGCGAGGAGGTGCCCTACGAGGAGGTCGTGCGCGGCTACGAACTGGCGCCCGAACGCTATGTCGTCATCGAGGACGACGAGCTCGCGGCGATCGCGCCCGAGGCGACGCAGGCGATCGAAATCGAGGATTTTGTCCAGCTGGATGAGATCGACCGGATCTACTTCGACCAGTCCTACTACGTCGTTCCCCAGCGCGGCGGCGCGCGCTCATACCGCCTGCTGGCGCAAGCGATGAGCGAAACCGGCAAGGTGGCCATCGCCCATGTCGTGCTGCGCTCGCGCGAACGGTTGGTTGCGGTGCACCCGCGCGAGGACGTGCTGATGATGACGACGCTGCACTACGGGGACGAGATCAACCCCGCCAGCGATCTGCGCGAGCTGAAAGACGAGCGCGAGGCCGACGTCAGCGAGCGCGAGCTGGAGGTCGCCCGCCGGCTGGTCGACTCGCTGTCAGAGCCGTTTGACATCGCCCGCTACCGCGATGCCTACCGCGAAGCGCTGCTGGAGCTGATCGACCGCAAGGCCGGCGGCGAGGAAGTCGTCGTGGAGCCGCGCCCGGCCGTGGAGGCGCCGCAGGCGCCGGACCTGATGGGTGCGTTGCAGGCGAGCCTCGAACGCGCGCGCGGGCGCGCGCCCGCGCGCCAGGAAGCTGGGACAGCGGTGGGCGCGGCCGGCGCGGGCGCCGGAGACGGGGCAGGCGCAAAGCGCAAGAAGAAAACCCCGGCGAAGAAAACCCCGGCGAACGCTTCGTCCAAGGGCAACGGCCGCTCGCCCTCCAAGTCACGCTGAGTCGAGCCGGCCGGCGAGGGGACCGTCCCAAACCCAAACGGAGATCAGCGGCCGCGTCCGCCCGGCGGAGTGCCGAACCGCAGGTCCAACACCAGCTCCTCGCCCGCACCGTCCGCGGCGGGCTCGATTCGGCAGGAATCCGAGAACCGTTCGATCACGTTTCCCACGTCGGGAAGCTGCGCATCGGCGACCAGTTCGGACGCTTCGCCGCGGCCAAGCTCAGCCACGCGCAGCTCGATCATTCCGGCCCGGGTGTCGATCCGCAACGAGATGTGACCGTCGCGCGAGTGGGCGGGGGCATGAGCGGCGAGCGCGTCGCAGAGGATGAGCGTGTCATCGAGGCGGTCCACAGGGCAGTCGGCGCGGGCGAGAACCATCGATACGACCCGGCTGAGCACAGGCGCGAAGAGGGGACCGTCGGCGATGCGCAGCGTGACGGGGCCCACCGGCTCGGGGGAAGTCCTCGCGCCGGCCGCGGTGGAGGTGTCGTGCGGTTCGTCCGTCACGCGTGTCGATGGTCGGCGCCGGACAGCGCAAAGGTCATGCGCACCTCGGTGCGGTCGAGCTCGTCGCGCCCGAGCTCGACGGACTCCGTCAGCGAGGCGATGAGCGGCAGGCCGAGGCCGAGGCCGGGACTGCCGGGATGGGGCACGATGCCGGGACCCTCGTCGCGCACGACCACGGTCAGCTTGCCGTCGTGCACCGTCGCATCGATTTCGAGCGGTCCGGGCTCGCGGTCGGCGTAGGCGTGGACGACGACGTTCGAGCACGCCTCGGTGATAGCGAGGCGCATGTCAGCCAGCAGCTGCTCGTCCACCGCCAGAGTGTCGCCGAGCGCGCCGAACGCGTGGCGAATCAGGGCGATGTTCTGTGCTCGCGCCGGCAGCGACAGCTGCAGATCCGGCGTCATGGTTGCCTGGGGGCTCATCGGGATGGCGTGGTTTTATCGGTAAGGGTGCCCTGATCCCGTGGATCTCACACACGTGAGCATACGCCCCGCGCGCGTGCTCCAGCTCCTCGCGCAAGCGTTCTGGCCTGGCGCGTATGCCATGCCGGGCCCCGTGCGCAGGCGTCCCCGCGCGCGTACGCAGCGCGCATGGTTGGGCACACCGCGCGCTGATACCCTGTCTGCCTCAGCCTCGGTGTCCGCCCGTACCCGCGTTGGATGCGCGGGAAGCACCGCCAACAGGGAGCACTTCCATGAATTCGCACATCATGCAGCCGCCCAAGGCGCTCGGACTGTACGACCCTCGCTTCGAGCACGACGCGTGCGGCGTGGGCATGGTGGCGCGCCTGGACAACACGCCGACGCATGAGGTGATCGAGCGGGCGATCACGGCCCTGGAGAACCTCGAGCATCGCGGCGCCAGCGGCGCCGATCCGTGCACGGGCGATGGGGCGGGCATTCTGATGCAGATGCCCGACGAGCTGCTGCGGGCGGCCGTCGAGTTCGAGCTGCCCCCACCGGGGCAGTACGGCGTGTTGATGTGCTTTATGCCGCGTCAGGACGCGTCCGCGCGCGAGCGGGTACAGGCGCTGTTGGAGCGCACGACCGCCGAGCTCGGCCAGCGGGTGCTGGGCTGGCGCGAGGTGCCGATCGACGCGGCCCAGACCGGGGAGGTGGCGGGGGCCTGCCGGCCATTTATCCGCCAGCTGTTCGTCGGCGCGGGCGTGGCCGAGTTTGATCAGGACGCGTTCGAGCGCAAGCTGTACGTGATCCGGCGCGTGTGCGAGCTGAGCCCCGAAGGTGAGGGGCTGTACGTGGCGTCGAGCTCGTCACGGACGATCAACTACAAGGGCATGCTGATCAGCTACCAGCTGGCGGCGTTTTACTCGGACCTGCGCGACGAGCGCTGCAAGAGCGCGCTGGCGCTCGTGCACTCGCGCTTCTCGACGAACACGTTCCCGAGCTGGGAGCTCGCTCATCCCTATCGCGTGATCTGCCACAACGGCGAGATCAACACGGTGATGGGCAACGTCAACTGGATGCGCGCGCGAGAGAGCCAGCTGCAGAGCGAGCTGTTCGGCGAGGAGGACCTGCAGCGGATCCTGCCGGTCGTCGCGCCCGGGAACTCGGACTCGGCCACGTTCGACAACGTGCTCGAGCTGCTGATGCTCGGCGGGCGCTCGCTGCCGCACTCCGCGATGATGATGATCCCCGAGGCCTACCGCGATCGCGACGACCTGCCGGACTACCTGAAGGGGTTCTACGCGTATCACTCCTGCCTGATGGAGCCGTGGGACGGACCGGCGTCGGTGGCGTTCACCGACGGGCGGGTGGTCGGCGCGACGCTCGACCGCAACGGGCTGCGGCCGGGTCGCTGGGTGCAAACCCGCGATGGGCACGTGGTGCTCGGCTCGGAGACCGGCATCATCGACGTGCCGGCCGATCAGATCGTGCGCCTGGGCCGGTTGCAGCCGGGCAAGCTGTTCCTGGTCGACCTGGAGCGTGGGCGCATCGTGGAGGACGAGGAGGTCAAGCGCGAGGTCGCCACGCACCGCCCTTACGGCGAGTGGTACGCGCGCAACGCCGTGCCGTTCGGCGATCTGCCGCCCTCCCAGCAGGTGACGATCTCAAGCCAACCCCTGCACCTGCGCCAGCGCGCGTTCGGCTACACCCAGGAGGATGAGCGTGTGCTGCTGGAGCCGATGGCGCGCGAGGGGGCGGAGCCGATCGGCTCGATGGGCAACGACATCTCGCTGGCGGCGCTCTCAGACCAGGCCCCGCCGCTGTTCTCCTACTTCAAGCAGCTGTTCGCCCAGGTCACCAACCCGCCGATCGATCCGATCCGCGAGGAAATCGTGATGAGCCTTCAGACGACGCTGGGCTCGGAGCGCAACCTGTTCGACGAGACGCCCGAGCACGCCCACAAGCTGCTGCTGGATCAGCCGATCCTGCTGAATCGAGAGCTCGAGACGCTGCGCAACGTGGAGCACGACGTGTATGCGGCGGAGACGATCGACATCACCTGGCCCGTCGTAGAGGGCGCTGCCGGCATGCGCACAGCGCTCGACCGCGTGTGCGCGCAGGCCCATGAGGCGATCGAGCGGGGCATCAACATCATCATCCTGTCAGACCGCCTGCTCGGCCCGCGGCGTGCGCCGATCCCTTCGCTGCTGGCGGTGGCGGCTGTGCAGCACCATCTCGTGCTCGAGGGCACGCGCCTGCGCGCGGGCATCATCCTGGAGTCCGGCGAGCCCCGCGAGGTCCACCATTTCGCCACGCTGATCGGCTACGGCGTCAGCGCGATCAACCCGTATCTGGCGCTGGAGACGCTGGATGACATGGTCACCGCCGGGCGCATCGGGCCGCTCGGGGAGGACGGCCGAGTGAGCGCGCCGAACCCGGAGGAGATCGGCGAGGCGCTCGAGCGGGCCGCCCAGAACTACGTCCGCGCGGTCGGCAAAGGTCTGCTCAAGACGATCTCCAAGATGGGCATATCCACGATCCAGTCCTACCGCGGCGCGCAGATCTTCGAGGCGGTCGGCCTGGAGCGTGAGCTGATCGACCGCCACTTCACGGGCACCGCCTCGCGCATCGGCGGGGTCGGCGAGGAGGTGCTGGCGATCGAGGCTCTGGAGCGTCACGCCCGCGCGTATCCGCGGGCGGCGAGTGGTGAGGGCAGGGAGCTGCTGCCAGTCGGCGGGATCTATGCGTGGCGGCGCGATGGCGAGCACCACATGTGGAACCCGGAGACGATCGCGCTCGTCCAGCACGCGGTGCGCTTGGCTGATGGCGATGGCGGTGGTCACGGCGGTGGCGGTGGAGACGGCAATGGTGGCGGGGCGGGCGCCGGCAATGGCAGTGGCGGCGCCAGGAGCCGTATCGCGGCCGCCCTGGCCGGCGATCTACAGGCCCACGAAGAAGTCCGCGAGAGTCCCGCCTACGCCAAGTACCGCGAATACGCGCGCGCGGTCAATGAGCAGGCGGCCCGCCAGGCGACGCTGCGCGGGCTGTTGAAGATCGGGCCGCACGATGGTGCGAGCGACGCGCCGGGGGCGATCCCGCTGCAGGAGGTCGAGCCGGCGAGCGAGATCGTGCGCAGGTTCTGCACCGGCGCGATGAGCCTCGGCTCGATCTCGCGCGAGGCCCACGAGACGCTCGCGATCGCGATGAACCGGCTGGGCGGGCGCTCGAACACGGGCGAGGGTGGCGAGGACCCGATCAGGTTCACGCCGCAGGCAAACGGCGACAGCCGTCGCTCGGCGATCAAGCAGGTCGCCTCCGGCCGCTTCGGGGTGACGATCAACTATCTGGTCAACGCCGATGAGCTGCAGATCAAGATGGCCCAGGGCGCCAAGCCCGGCGAGGGCGGACAGCTGCCCGGGCACAAGGTCGACGAGTACATCGGCTCGATCCGCCACACGACTCCCGGCGTCGGCCTGATCAGCCCGCCGCCCCACCACGACATCTACTCGATCGAGGATCTCAAGCAGTTGATCTACGACCTGCGCTGCTCGAACCCGAGCGCTCAGGTGTCGGTCAAGCTCGTGTCCGAGGTCGGCGTCGGCACGGTCGCCGCGGGTGTGTCCAAGGCAAACGCCGATCGCGTGTTGATCGCCGGCCACGACGGCGGCACCGGCGCCTCGCCGCTGTCCTCTATCCAGGCCGCGGGGGTGCCGTGGGAGATCGGGTTGGCCGAGACCCAGCAGACGCTGTTGCTCAACGACCTCAGGTCGCGCATCGTCGTGCAGACCGATGGGCAGCTGAAAACCGGCCGCGACGTCGTGGTCGCCGCGATGCTGGGCGCCGATGAGATGGGATTCTCGACGGCCCCGCTGATTGCCACGGGCTGCATCATGATGCGCGCCTGCCACCTGAACACCTGCCCGGTGGGGATCGCCACGCAGGATCCGGAGTTGCGCAAGCGTTTCAAGGGCACCCCCGAGCACGTCGTCAACTTCTTCTTCTTTATCGCCGAGGAAGTCCGCGAGATCCTCGCCTCGTTGGGGTTGCGCTCGCTGGATGAGGCGATCGGGCGGGTCGATCTGCTGCAGGCACGCGAGGCGATCGAGCACTGGAAGGCGCGGGGTGTGGACCTCACCCACATCCTCACCCACGTGGAGCTCGGGGGGAGGGATCGGAATCCCCGCCCAGGCGGCGCGTGGAAGCTCCCCCGGCCGTGCTCGAGGACGCGCTGGACTGGGAGCTCGTGCGCCAAGCGCGTCCGATCATCGACTCGCTCGACGGTCCACCTGCGCCCGTGCAAATCGAGTTGCCGATCCGCAACGTCAATCGCTGTGTGGGCGGGATCTTGTCCAGTCATATCGCCCGCGCGCACGGCGCAACCGGCCTGCCGGAGGGATCGATCGACGTGCGGTTCGAGGGCTCCGCCGGGCAGAGCTTCGGCGGCTGGCTGGCGCCGGGGGTGACGTTCACGCTGTACGGCGACGCCAACGACTACACCGGCAAGGGCCTGTCGGGCGGCGTGCTGGTGGTGCGCCCGCGCGAGGGCATGGCCGCGGAGTTCGTTGCGCAGGACAACGTGATCGTCGGCAACACGCTGCTCTACGGGGCGACCGCCGGTCGCGCGTTCTTCCGCGGGCTGGCGGGCGAGCGGTTCGCGGTGCGCAACTCGGGCGCCAGCGCGGTCGTCGAGGGCGTGGGCGATCACGGCTGCGAGTACATGACCGGCGGGTGCGTGGTAGTGCTCGGGCAGACCGGACGCAACTTCGCCGCCGGCATGAGCGGGGGCGTGGCGTACGTGCTCGACGAGGACGGAACGTTCGCGCGGCGCTGCAACATGGGCATGGTCGGGTTCGAAGCCCTCGGCCCGCAGGACGCGGCCGAGCTGCGGGCGCTCGTGGCAGAGCACGCGCGGCGCACCGACTCGCCGGTGGCCGCGCGCGTGCTGGCCGAGTGGGATGAGCTGTCCGAGCGCGAGGCATGGGTGAAGGTGATGCCCCACGACTACAAGCGCGTGTTGGCCGAACGGGCCGCCGCCACCACCGCGGCGGGCGGTCAGGGCGCGTCTCGATCCGCCGCGTCCGAGTCGGCGGTGGCGGTGTGATGGGGGTTGGGAATCTGATGGTGGCGGCCGGGATGCCGGCCGCGGTGGGTGGTACGGCCGCTACGGGTGCGCTTACGGTAGGGACCGGTGGGATCGCGGTGGTCGCCTGATGGGCAAGCTCGGCGGGTTTTTGCAGATCGAGCGCCACGGGATTCCCTACCGGGACCCGCGCGAGCGCGCGCACGATTACCGCGAGTTTCTGATCGAGCGCCCGACCGAGGAGCTGCGCGAACAGGGCGCGCGCTGCATGGACTGCGGCGTGCCGTTCTGCCACAACGGCTGTCCGCTGGGCAACCTGATCCCAGACTGGAACGACCTCGTCTACCGCGACCGCTGGCAAGATGCGATCGCCCAACTGCACGCGACCAACAACTTTCCCGAGCTGACCGGCCGGTTGTGCCCGGCGCCGTGCGAGGCCGCGTGCGTGCTGGAGATCCGCGAGAACGACGCGGTCACGATCAAACAGATTGAGTTCGCGATCATCGACCGCGCCTGGCAGGAAGGCTGGATCGAGCCCCGCCCGCCGCGAGCAGAGCGCGAAACCGGCCAGTCGGTCGCGGTCGTCGGCTCCGGCCCCGCCGGCATGGCCGCCGCCCAGCAGCTGCGCCGCTCAGGACACCGGGTCACGCTGTACGAGCGCGATGAGGCCGCCGGTGGCCTCGCGCGGTTCGGGGTGCCCGATTTCAAGATCGAAAAGCACGTCGTGCAACGCCGCGTCGACCAGCTGGTCGCCGAGGGCGTGGAGCTGCGCTGCGGCGTGGAGGTTGGCTCCGGCGCGACGGGCGCGGCGGGTGCGACGGGCGCCGATGTCGCGGGCGCGGCAGGTGGGACGGGCGCGGCGGCCGAGCGGGTGAGCGTGGCCGAGCTCAAAGACCAGTTCGACGCGATCGTGATCGCCACCGGCTCGCGCGTGCCGCGCGACCTGCCCGTGCCCGGCCGGGAACTGGACGGGGTGCACTTCGCGATGGACTACCTCTACCAGCGCAACCGCTGGGTGGCGCAGGAGTTCGGTCCCGCTCCGAGCGTGTCGGCCCCGCCGGTCCCCGGCTCCGACGACGCCGGCGCCCCGGCCCCGATCAGCGCCGCGGGCCGCGACGTGGTGGTGATCGGCGGGGGGGACACGGGCGCCGATTGCGTGGGCAACGCCCTGCGCGAGGGCGCCCGCTCGATCGTGCAGCTCGAGCTGCTGCCCGAGCCCCCCGCCAACAGGCCCGACGATCGCACGCCGTGGCCGGAGTGGCCGCTGAAGTACAGGCTGAGCTACGCGATGCAGGAGGCCCAGGAGGAGGGCGTCGGCGAGCAGGACTACTCGATCGCGACGACCAGCTTCTCCGGCGACGGGGACGGTCGCGTGGCCAAGCTGCACATCGCCCAGGCCGAGCCCGCCCCGCCGTTCGCCGCGATTGCTGGCACGGAGCGCGAGCTGCCCGCCCAGCTGGTGCTGCTGGCGATGGGGTTCGTGGGACCCGAGCCGCGCCTGCTGGACGAGCTCGGGGTCGAGAAGGATCCGCGCGGTAACGTCAAGGCGGTCAAGCCCTACACCACCTCCGTGGACGGCGTGTTCGCCGCGGGAGACGCCCGCCGCGGACAGTCGCTGATCGTGTGGGCGATCAACGAGGGCCGCCAGTGCGCGCGCATGGTCGACCGCTATCTCGCGAGCGCGCGCAACGGCGCCGTCGTCAGGAACGGTGGAATGGATGCACCCGAAGATCAGGCGCTGGCGGGACACGCCGACGCCGACGAGGGGCCGGAGGGTCCGCCCCGGCACGTGACGCCGGGCGTGCCGGCGGGGTAGTTGGGTGTCCGGCGTGATGGGGTAGCGCCACGGCCGCCGCGTCGGTACGGCCGGGCCTATTCTGTCGTCGCAGGCACGTCCTATCGTTGTCCAGGAGCGCAATGTCTCCAGAGACCGCCTGACATGCCCACGTTCTGCCGACACAACCGCTTCATCGAGCGCTGCCCGATCTGTCGCCGCACGCTGCCGGACGCGGATGCCGGCGCCACATCGACAAACGGCGCCAAACGCTCATCCAGCGGCGGCAGCTCGGGTACGGGGGCGACTGCCCGCCGGTCGCGGGGGGCGAGCAGAGCGGGTGCCTCGCCGGTCGGGGGACACCGGCGGTTACGCGCCGGCGGGCGCGAGGTGCGCGTTCGTCGCGAGACGCGCTCCGAGGACGACGGCTACAGCTGCGAGCTCGTGCCAGGGCTTCGTTCCTCCGCGGACGCCGCCCGCCTGGCCGAGGAGATCGCGTTCGCCAGTGGGCGCCTGTCGCGGTTGCACGCCGCCCCACCCGATCTGTACGGCGAGATACGCGCGCTGGCGGGTGAGGGCGAGGACGGACTGGAGCGTGCGACGTGGATGTGCTTCCTGACCGCCTACCTGTCGCCGTTGCAGGGAAACGATCCATTCGCGGGCGTGCGACTGGTGCTCGAGCGCGAGCGTGTGCTGGTCGACGGGCCCGCGGCCGGCGGCGAGGATGAGGCGGGTGTCGAGGGTGCGGCTGGTGTGGAGGGTGCGGCTGGTGTGGAGGGTGCGGCTGGTGTCGAGAGCGGGGCTGGTGTGGAGGGTGCGGCTGGTGTCGAGAGCGGGGCTGGTGTGGAGGGTGCGGCTGGTGTCGAGAGCGGGGCTGGTGTGGAGGGTGCGACCGTTGGCGAGGGCGGGGCTGGTGTCGAGAACCGCCGGGCCGGCGTCGAGCGCGACTGGCATTCCCCGCTCGACGGAGTGCCGCTCGGCCCGCGCACCTCCCACGATCCAGCCCGTGGCTCGGAGACATTGGGCGCGTATCGCCGTTGGGCCATAGGCGCGGGTGGCCAGGTGCGGGCGTTCACCGGCGAGGAGTCGTGGACGCCAGAGCGTCGGTTCGAGCGCGCGTACGAGCATCTGGCGCTGCCGGGATTCGCGCGGATGGGTCGCTACGAGCTGCTGGTCGTGCTCGGACGGCTGGGGCTGTACGAGCTGCGCGCTGGCTCGCTGCACCTGGCGACCGGCCGCGGCATAGCCGCCGAGGACCTGACGACCATAGCCGCCAAGCGCGTGCTGGCGGTCGGCGAGCCCGTGTACCTGGAGCGTCGCGCGGTCGCGTTCGCGCAGGAGCTGTCGGTGCCGGTCGACGTGCTCGATCTGGCCCTGGCCAACTGGGGAGCCGGCGAGCGGGCGACGATGGGGTTCAAGCCCGAGGTGCTGGACCGGCACACGCTCGAGCACGTGCGCGAGGTGCTCGGAATGGAACCGGAGCCGGAGCCGGGACCGGAGGAGTCGGGACAGGAGCTGGAGCCGGGACCGGAGGAGTCTGCGCGGCAGACGGGCTGAGGCCCCAAAATGCGGGCGACGGACCGCAGGTGCCATATCGGTCGCAGGCACTTGTGCGCAAACACGGGTCCGCGAAAAATGCCGTCCACTCCGGTGCTTACAGTCTGCGTCGATGCCACTCTGCTTCATCGAGCCCCAGGACGCGATCCGGGTCATCGCCGAGTCCGTCGGTCGTGAGGCCCGCCGGCAGCTGGTCGGCGAGGTGGTGCGCGCGTGGGTCGATGACATCCCCGAGCAGGAGCTGTCCGTCCACTATGCCCGCGCGATCTCCGAGCTCGACAAAGACGACCTGCACCTGCTCGCCGCGTGGCATGCATCGCTCGAGGTCGGTCATCCGGTTCCGAATACCGAGTTCCTGGTCGGCGTGTTCCCCAGCCTCGGCGACAACCGCCGCGAGGCGCTGAAGATCGCCGCCGGCTTTCGTGGCGAGGAAGCGTTCCAGGCCGGGGTCTCGGAGGAGCAGGCCCTGGACACTGTGCTCCCCTGCCTGTCGCGCGAGCGGGCGATCGAGCTGGCCCACGAGTGCATCCAGCTGTACACCTGGGATCGCCTGGGCTCAGAGAACTGACTCCCCGAGGCCGCGGGAGCTAGACTCGGTGCATGTCCGAGCAAACGACCATTGGGGATGAGGTTCCTGTTCCAGACGGTGGTGCGGGTGCGACGAGCGTGACTGGCGCGACGGGCGTCTCGCCCTCCGTCGACGATGTGATGGACGCCCTGTCCAACGTGATCGACCCCGAGCTAGGCCTTGATTTCGTCGAGCTCGGGCTGATCTACGGTGTCGAGGTCGATGACGGCGCGGTCAAGGTCACGTTCACGCTGACCACGCCCGGCTGTCCGATCGGCCCGCAGGTCACCGAACAGATCGAAGAGTTCGTCGGCGAACTCGACGGCGTGCGCGTGGTGGACTCCGAGATGGTGTTCATGCCGCCGTGGTCCCCGGAGAAGATGTCCGAGGACGCCAAGTTCGCACTCGGCTATTAGAGCGTCGTATACCGGCGCGCTACGGCGTCCTCACCGATAGGCGATCAGATGCGATCACCTGTCGGCCAGCTCATGTACCGAAGCCGGGGAGACACTCGCTTCGCTCGCATCCCCGTTTCGGCCAGCACACTTCGCTCCCTGCGTCCTTGTATCGCTTGGTCTACGACGCTCTAATCTCTGCGCCGTTAATGACTCAGGCCGGCGCGGGCGCGGACTCCCGCGCGAGCCCGACCAGCGTCGCCAGCTCGCGTTCGATCGCCTCACCGATCACATCGATGTCGGGCAGGGCGTCGTAATCTCCGAGCAGGCCGAAGTTCATGTCGCCGTTGTAGGACATGATCGCGATCGCCAGCGCGTGGTTTTCCGGCAGGAACGCGACCGGGTACGCCGCCAACATCTCCCGTCCGAGCACATACAGCGGGAACTGGGGTCCCGGGACGTTGGTGACGATCAGGTTGAACAGGCGCGTGGAGAAGTTCAGGCGCGAGGCCTGGGCGAGGATCGTCGGGGGGGCGAAGTTCTGCACGCCCGCGATCGCCTCGGCGCCGACCGCCTGCTTGGACTCCTTCAGGCCGTCCATCGCGTGGGAGACGAAGCGCAGCCGCTGCACCGGGTCGGCGATGTAGACGGGCAGCGGGCCGCGCATCACCACGATGCGGTTGCCGAGTTGATGGTGCTCGCCCTCGGTGCGCACCGACACCGGCACGAGCGCGCGCAGCTCCAGGCCCTCGGTGCGCAGACCGCGGGAAAGCAGGAACTCGCGCAGCGCGCCGGCGACGACCGCGAGCACGACGTCGTTGACGGTGCCACCGAACGCGTTCTTGACGAGCTTGAAGTCCTCCAGGCGCCGGCCCACGCCGACGAACCGGCGGTGGGGCCCGATCGGGACGTTCAGCGGGGTTTCCGGTGCCGGGTTCAACCCCGCCCATACGAGCTCACCGAGACCCTCGGCCACCTCGCGCGTGCGAGCGAGGGCGCGGTCGGGATGGGCGAGCGCGTCGAGCGCCCCCTCGGCCAGCTCCACCCCGGCGCGCAGCGCCCCGCGCAGGCCGGCCGCGATCAGCTCCGGCGCTCCCGGCTCGCGGTGAGGACGCCACGCCCGCCCGGAGTGCTTGATCGGCGGCGGGTCGGGGCTCAGATCGAACAGCACGGTCGCCAGGTCGATCCCGGAGATGCCGTCGATCAGCGAGTGGTGAGTCTTTGAGATCAGCGCGAAGCGATCTTCGCTGAGCCCCTCGATCAGCCACATCTCCCACAGCGGCTTGGAGCGGTCGAGCTGCTGGGAGAAGATGCGCGCGGTCAACTCGCACAGCTGCTCCCACTCGCCGGGGGCCGGCAGCGCGGTGTGGCGCACGTGGTAGGCGAGGTTGAAGTTGGGATCGTCGATCCACACCGGCCGTCCGCTGTCAAGGGCCGTATGTGCGAGCTTGTGGCGGTAGCGGGGCACCAGGTGCAGGCGCATGCGGATCTGCGTCAGAAACTCATCCATCGGCGGCGGCGGGCCTTCGACGATCGTCACGCCACCGACGTGCATGTGCGAGTTGGCTCCCTCCTGGTGCAGAAACGAGGCATCTACCGCGGTCAGCCTGTCGAGATGCTTTTGGGTCATCGTCCGGCCTAGCCTATCCGCCCGGCACGGCCTCTTACAATGGATGGGATGGGCCCGCCACCGAACACCGTCGAAAAACTGCTGCTGGCTGCCCCGCGCGGCTACTGTGCTGGTGTCGACCGGGCCGTGCAGACGGTGGAACGGGCGCTCGAGGCTCACGGCGCGCCCGTGTACGTGCGCAAGGAGATCGTCCACAACAAGCACGTTGTCGAGCGGCTGCGCGAGCGGGGCGCGATCTTTGTCGACGAACAGACAGAAGTGCCCGAGGGCGCGCTGTGCGTGTTCTCCGCTCACGGCGTCGCGCCGGCGGTGCGCGCGGGGGCGGCCGAGCGGGGGCTGCGCACGATCGACGCCACATGTCCGCTGGTGACCAAGGTCCATCGCGAGGCGGCGCGGTTCGCGGCGGAGGGCTATACGGTCGTGCTGGTCGGTCACGCCGGCCACGAGGAGGTCGAAGGCACGATGGGTGAGGCGCCCGGGCAGATCGTGCTCGTGGAGAACGAGGCCGACGTCGACGCGCTGGCGCTCGAGGATCCGCAGCGAGTGGCCTACACGACGCAGACGACGCTGTCGGTGCACGAAACCGAGGCGATCGTCGCGCGCCTGCGCGAGCGGTTCCCGGCGATTGTCGGCCCGCGCACCGATGACATCTGCTACGCGACCACCAACCGCCAGGCGGCGGTCAAGCGCCTCGCCGGCGACTGCGACGTGATGCTCGTGGTCGGCTCAAGCAACTCCTCGAACTCGGTGCGCCTGGTCGAGGTCGCGCGCGACTGCGGCGCCGACGCGTACCTGATCGACAACGCCGGCGAGGTGCGCGAGGAGTGGCTGACCGGCGCGCGCGTAGTCGGCGTGTCCTCGGGCGCGAGCGCCCCCGACGATCTTGTCCAAGAGCTCGTCGAGTGGTTTCGCGAGCGGGGAGTCAGCGACATCTCCGAGGTGGACGTCGTCCGCGAGGACGTCCGCTTCATGCTGCCCAAGCCCGTGCGCGAAACGGCCGCGACGGCTGGGTGACCCGCACCCTGATCATCTCCGATCTGCATCTCGGCGGACTCTCCGGGGTGGATCTGCTGCGCCGTCCGGCGATCCGGGCGGCGCTGCTTGGGGAGCTGGCCGACAGCGGTATCGACCGGTTGGTGCTGCTCGGGGACGTGCTTGAGTTGCGTCACGGTCCTCCGCACGAGGCGCTCGAGGGCTCACGAGCGTTCTTCGAGGACCTCGGACGCGCGCTCGGGCGCGACCGGGAGCTGGTGATCGCGGCGGGCAACCACGACCACCTGATCGTCGGTGCGTGGCTCGATCGGCGTGCCCTGCACGAACCCGCCCCCGCGCCGCTGGGGCTCGAGCAGCGCATCGAGCCCGCCGAAGCCTCACCGCTGCTGGCCCGCATCGCGCAGTGGGCCGCCCCCGCGCGCGTGAGCGTGGCCTACCCCGGCCTGTGGGTGGCGCCCGGCGTGTATGCGATGCACGGCCACTTCCTCGACGCGCACCTGACGATCCCCACGCTCGAGCGCATCGGCGTGGGCGCGATGGGCCGCCTGCTCGAACGCCGCCCGTCGGACCCGGCGTTCGGCTCGGTCGAGGACTACGAGGCGGTGACCGCCCCGATCTATGCCTGGCGGGACGCGATCACGCGCTACACGCGCGCGAGCCCTGTCCTCAACGGCCTGGCCACCGGGCGCGCGTGGCGGGCGCTCAATCGCGCGAGCCTGGCGGAGTCGGAGGCGGGGGCGGAGTCGGGGGCGGAGTCGGGGGCGGAGTCGGAGGCGGAGTCGGAGGCGGGGGCGTCCTCGATGTCACCGAACGGTCACCGCTCCTGTCCGCCGGCCTACCGGCGGATCGCCCGTGCGGCGGGCGCCTCAGTGCGGCGCGGTGCGATCCGCCGGGGATTTCCGCTGATGGTCGATGGGCTGAACCGCGCTGGTCTGGGGCCGCTGCACGCGGACATCTCTCGCCCCGAGCTGCGCCGCTCGGGTTTGCGTGCGATGGGGGAGGCCGCCGCCCGGCTCGGCCTGGGCGATGCGTATGTGATCTTCGGGCACACCCACCGCGCCGGGCCGTTGCCCGGGGATTCCGCGTATGAGTGGCGCGGGCGCGGCGGCGCGCGGCTGGTGAACTGCGGCTCGTGGGTGTACGACGCGATCTTCCTGACCCCCACGCCGGGGGAGAGCCCCTACTGGCCGGGCACGTGCGTTGTGGTCGATGACGATGGAGGCCCGTCCGCCTCGCCGCCGCAGTTGCGTCGTCTGCTGGTCGATCGCTCGCACGCCGATCTGATCGCCTCGCCTGACGCCGTTGCCGTCTGAGTGGGTCGCGGGTCTGAGGGTGGTTGTGTCTCAAAAGACTTAAAGGGGTTTCTATGGTATATGCAGGGCTGGGGAGGAGAGGGTCCTCTTTCGACGTTAAGGGTCGATACCATAGTTATCAAACTTCAAAAAGTGTATGCCACCGATCCCCCCCTTTAGGTTTACGCGCGGAGTCGGCGGGTGTCCTCTAACGACGTTAAGGGTCGATATCATAGTATATATCAGTTGCTACTTTAGTTATCAAAACTCCAAAAGTGTACGTGCCGACATCCTCCTTTACATTCCTTTGACAATGCTCCGGCGGCGTCATCCTGAGGCGAGAGGCTCGCGGCGCTCCTAAGGTGACCGCGGCGATGCTCAGGCGAGGCCCGGCGTAAAACACGTTGCGTAACACTTCACGCCCGGGCCGATCTCCAGCTGGATCGTGCCGGCAGTGTGGCGCTCATGCTCGATCAGTGGATACGCGCCTGGATGCGAAACCGCATGCTCGACGCCGTTGGCTTGGATCGCGCCTGTTCCGTCCAGCACAGCCCACACTCCGCCGGCCTCATACGGCCCGCTGTACGCGCCCGGGCGATCCTCGGTCTGGGGCGCCAGCCGCGCGCCCGGCTCGTCCTCGGGGCGCAGCGGCGCCACCGGCTCGCGGCGCGCTACTCCCACGAGCTCTTGGATCGCCAGCTCGGTCTCCTCGTATGCGCCCTCGCCGTAGTGGTACTCGAACAGGCGCGCTCGCCCGTCGAACAGGTACCGCGCCGGCCAGCCCGCGTTCTCGTACTCCCGCCATACCTCGAGCTCGGAGTCGATCAGCACGGGATACTCGATCCCCAGCCGCGCGACGGCCGCGCGCACGGCCTCAGGGTCGCGCGAGGGCTCGAACCCGGGGCTGTGCACCCCGATCACGCGCAGGCCGTGCTCGGCATACCGCTCGTGCCATGCCTTCACATACGGCAGCGTGCGCAGCGAGTTCGGGCGGCAGAAGTCCCAGAACTCGACCAGCATCGGCCGCCCCCGCTGCAGCGTGCTCATCCGCGCGCCCTGCCCGCCGGGGACATTGACCCACTGGGCCTTCGTCGGGAACAGCGGTGCGGCGATCGTGTCGACGGGTGCCCTCATCTCTCGATCACCGCTTGGTCAACGATCTGCTGTTCGTGGTCGGCACATGTGCCGACCCGCGGTCCGGCGTATGCGCCGGACCGGGCCCGCGTGAGCGGGCCTACCCGATAGACCCCACCATCTCCAGCTGTATCAGCCGATTGAGCTCGACCGCGTACTCCATCGGCAGCTCCTTGGTCACCGGCTCGATGAAGCCGTTGACGATCATCGCCGCCGCCTCGTCCTCGGTGAATCCGCGCGTGCCCATGTAGAACAGCTGATCGTCGGAGATGCGCCCGACCGTCGCCTCGTGGGCGACCGTAACGTGGGGGTTCTGGATCTGGATGTCCGGCCAGGTGTCCGACCGCGAACGGCCGTCCATCATCAGCCCGTCGCACTGCACGCGGGCTTTGGACCCCTGCGAGTGCGTGCCCATCTTGACGAGACCGCGATAGCCCATGATGCCGCCGTCCTTGGAGATCGACTTGGCGAGGATGTTCGAGGTCGTGTTCGGCGCCAGGTGCACGACCTTCGCGCCCGTGTCCTTGTGCACGCCGCCCGTGGCCACGCCGACGTTCAGGTGGTCTGCCCGCGCGCCCTCGCCCATCAGGTAGGAGCCCGGATACAGCATCACGTACTTGGCGCCCATCGACCCGCCGACCCACTCGACCGTGCCGTTCGCATCGACGACCGCGCGCTTGGTGTTGAGGTTGTACACGTCCTTGCTCCAGTTCTGCACGGTTGTGTACCGGGCCTTGGCGCCCTCGTGCACGAAGATCTCGACCACGGCGGAGTGCATCGAGTTCACGCTGTACGTCTGCGCGGTGCAGCCCTCGATGTAGTTCACGTCGCTGCCCTCGTCGGCCACGATCAGCGTGTGCTCGAACGTGCCCTCGCCCGCGCCCTCCATGCGGAAGTACGCCTGCAACGGCAGGTCGACCTTCACGCCCTTGGGGACGTACAGAAACGATCCGCCCGACCACACCGCGCCGTGCAGCGCTGAGAACTTGTTGTCCTGCGGCGGGACACATTTGTTCATGAAGTACTTCTGGACCAACTCCGGATACTCGCTGATCGCGGTATCCATCGAGCAGAACAGAATCCCCAGCTTGCGGTACTCCTCCTTCAGGCCCTCGTACACCGGCTCCTGGCGCCACACGCCGACCACGCCCGCCAGATGCTCGCGCTCGGCCTGCGGTATTCCGAGGTCCTCGTAGGTCTGCTTCATCTCCTCGGGCACGTCGTCCCAGCTGTCGTACCGGCCGGCGGTCGGAGGCGAGTACAGCACGAGCTCGTCGAGATTCAACCCCGACAGGTCCACGCCCCAGTCGGGCACGGGCTTGCGTTCGTATATCTCCAACGACTTGCGTCGTTTCTCGGCCATCCAGCCGGGCTCGCCCTTGATCTTCGACAGCTCGGCGACGACCTCTCGCGAGATGCCCTGCTTGGCGCGCAACTGGCCCTGCTCGTCCTCCTCGATCGGGCTGGGCTTGGCGATCCTCGCGGGGGGCGCGGTGGCTGTGGGCGTGGTGTTGGGCTTGGCGATGGTGGTGTCGGTGGCGGCCATATAGCTCCTCGCTGGGATGTCTCCTATCGGAATCCCGTCCTCGGGACTAGGAATTGTATCGCGGCTGTCGAGGGCATCGTCGAGGGCATCGGTATCGCTGGTATCGGGGGTGGGCCGGCTACGCCGGCCAGTCGCGATCGCCCGTGACCGCGCCGCGCACGACCTTTAGATTCAACAACGCGCACTTGCGACGTGTGGCCGACACAGGTATGCCCAGCAGCTCGATCATCCAGTCGGCGCCCAGCTCGCCCACCTCGTCGAGATCCATCCCGATCAGCTCGTCCGAGGCGATCGACGCCGATGCCTGGGAGATCGCGCAGCCGTGCCCGTTGAACTTCAGATCGGCGATCTTTCCGTCCTGCACCCGGATCTGCACGCCCAGCTCGTCCCCGCACAACGGATTGTGCTCGTGCCCCTCCAGATCGTGAGCCTCGAGCTCGCCGAAATTATGGGGGTGCTTGTAGTGGTCGAGGATGTAGTCGCGATACAGGTCGTCCATCAGCGCGCCGACTCCTCGGACGGCCGGCCAGGGCATCCCGACACCTCGGCACCACTTCTCCATCCTCGATTCACAGGCCGAACGCCTCGCGCCTCGCCAGCGGCGCGTCTACGAGCGCGTCGATATCCGCGGGCTCGATTCACAGGCCGAACACCTCGCGGCCGGCGAGCAGCGCGTCCACGAGCGCGTCGATATCCGCTGGCTCGTTGTACACCCCCACGCTCGCCCGTGCGGTCGCGCCCACGCCCAGGCAGCGCATCAGCGGCTGCGCGCAGTGGTGCCCGGCGCGGATGCACACTCCGCCGCGATCGGCCAGCTCGGCGATGTCATGCGGGTGGATGCCCTCGATCGTGAACGACGCGAGCCCCCCGCGGCGCTCGGGCTCGGGTGGGCCGACTACGCGCAGTCCCGGCACCTGCGCCAGGCGTTGCAACATGTACGCCGTTAACGCGCGCTCGTGCGCGCGCACGCGTTTCATGCCCAACGAAGACAGATACTCGACAGCCGCCCCCAACCCGACCGCCTCGGCGATCGGCGGCGTGCCGGCCTCGAACTTGTACGGCAGCTCGTTCCAGGTCGCGCTTTGGAAGTCGACCGAGGCGATCATGTCCCCGCCGGTCATGAACGGCTCCATCCGCTCCATGACCTCCGCGCGCCCGTGCAGCACGCCGATCCCCGTCGGCCCGAGCGCCTTGTGGCCGGTCCACGCGTACCAGTCCGCGCCGACCGCTTCCACGTCGACCGGCATGTGCGGCACCGCCTGGGCGCCGTCGATCAGCGAGGCCGCGCCGGCCGCCCGCGCCCGCGCGGCGATCTCGCCCACCGGCAGGATCGTGCCGAGCACGTTGGACACGTGCGCGACCGCCACCATCCGCACATCGCCCCGGGCGAGCTCTGCGTCGAGCTGGGCCAGGGACACTTCGCCGCGCTCGTCGACCTCGAGATAGCGCAGCTGCGCGCCGCGCTCGCGGCACAGCACCTGCCACGGCACGATGTTCGCGTGGTGCTCCATCTGGGTGATCAGCACCGCCTGGCCCTCGCCGATGTTCGCGCGCCCGTCCGCGCCGCGCCCGCGACCCCAGGCATACGCGACGAGGTTGATCGCCTCGGTCACGTTCTTCGTGAACACGGTCGTGCGCGGCTGCGCTCCCACGAACTCGGCCACGCGCCGGCGCGCGCCGTCGTAAGCGGCGTCGGCCTCCTGGGCGAGCGCGTACACCCCGCGATGGACGTTCGCATTGTGGTCGCTCAGATGCTCGGCGAGCGCGTCGATCACGACCTGGGGCTTTTGCGAGGTCGCGCCGGTGTCCAGATAGATCAGCTCGCGGCCGTCCTCGCTCTGGCGGCGGGCGAAGATCGGGAAGTCGCCTCTGACATCCAGTGAGGCCTCTGGACTCGCCGTGCTAACGGCTGACGGCATACGTCTCGATGTCCTCGCGCGCGCGCGCCAGCTTGGCCGTGAGCTTGGCGCGAATCAGCTCTTCCAGCGGCTCATCCTGCAACTGGCCCAGCACGGGCTCGAAGAACCCCTCGATCAGGACTCTTACCGCCGCGGGTCGGTCCAGCCCGCGCGACTGCATGTAGAAGATCGCCGCCTCGTCCAGCTCTCCCACGGTCCCGCCGTGCGATGCCGACACGTCGTCGGCGGACACCAGCACCGAGGGGATCGCGTCCAGCCGCGCCTTCGGCGAGAGCATCATCGTGTGGATCTGCAGATAGGTGTGCGTCTGCTGGGCGCCCGGGTCGATCTGGATCAGACCCTCGAACGACGCGCGGCTCTCGCCGGTCGCCGCGCCGCGCCAGTGCACGTCCCCGCCGGACGGTCCGGTCTCGTGCAGGTCCACGGCGAACGCGTCCAGCTGCTCGCGGCCCTCCGTGAAGAACAACCCCCTGAACGCCATGTCCCCGCCGGGCTCTGACACCGCCAGCTCGAGGTGCTGACGTACGAGGCGCCCACCCAGCAGCGCCGGCAGCCAGTGGCAATACGCGTCGCGTCCCACCTGCACGAATCGGGTCGAGGCATCGTGGACTTCGCTGTCGGGCGTCGAGCCCCAGTCCTGCACCTGCGCCATGCGAGCCCGCGCCCCGTCCTTGAGATACAGCTCCAGCGCCCCCGCGTGCAGAGCCTGGCCCGAGAAGTCCTCGGCCAGGTCGTACTCGTGCACCTTGATGTCAGACCCCTCGTCGGCCACGATCAGCGTGCGCCCGTACTGCGCCACCCCGGCCGAGCCGATCGCGTAGACGATCTCGAACGGGTCCTCGACGACGAGGTTCGGCGGCACGTACAGAAACGCGCCGCCGCTCCAGAACGCGGCGTTGGCGGCCTCGAGCTTGTGGCGGTCGTAGGTCAGGCGCTTGGAGAAATGCGTGCGTGCGTGCGCGTGCGCGTGCGCGTGGGGGAGATCCTCGCGCAGCGCCTGCTCGAGCGGGCACAGCACCACCCCGCGCTCGGCCAGCTCTGAATCCAGCTCGACGTGCACGACCGAGCCGTCCAGCTGCACGATCCGCCCGGCCCGCTTGCGCTCGGGCAGGGTGCGCGCAACCACGTCGGGCAGGGCGCCCGGACCGCTACCGGCCGGGATGGGCTCGTGGGTGCGGATCTCCAGCGCGTCTATATCCAACCCCGCGAAGCTCGTCGTCCAGAAGCCCGACCGCCGCCACGTGGGCAGCTCGGCGGCCTCGTAAAACCTGCGTGCCGCCTCGCGAATCTCCTCAGGGGACTTGCCCTGCGCGCCCGCGCCGTGCAACGCCTGGTACAGCGTGGCCTCGCGGTGACGGCCGGGCTTGACCGCCATGGCCGGCTGGGCGGGCGACGCGAGGGGTGCGGCGGGCTCGAGTGGCTGAGCGGACTCGGCGGGTGCAGCGGACTCGCTGGGTAGGGGCGACTCGCTGGGTAGGGGCGACTCGCTGGGCGCAGCCGGCTCCACGGGCTCAGACACCGGCGCCGACCTCCTGGCGGATCTGGTCATACCCCTCGCGCTCAAGCCGTTCGACCAGCTCCACGCCACCCTCCAGCACGATCCGCCCGTCCATCATCACGTGCACGAACTGAGGCTTGATGTAGTGCAGGATGCGCTGGTAGTGGGTGATGATCAGCGCGCCGAGACCCTGCTCGTCGTGCAGCCTCTGCACCCCTTCGGCGACCGTCCTGAGCGCGTCGATGTCAAGACCCGAGTCGGTCTCGTCGAGGATCGCCACGTCCGGTTGCAGCATCGCCATCTGCAGAATCTCCGCGCGCTTCTTCTCGCCGCCTGAGAACCCGTCGTTGAGGTGGCGCGAGGTGAACGCGCGGTCGACGTCGAGCAGCTCGATCGCGTGCTGCAACTGCTCGCGGAACTCCTTGACGTTGATCGGCTCCTCGCGCTGCGCGTTGATCGCCATGCGCAGAAAATTCGCGACCGACACGCCCGGGATCGACACCGGGTACTGGAACGCTAGGAACAACCCCGCCCGCGCGCGCTCGTGGGGCTCTGCCTCGGTGATGTCCTCGCCCTCAAACACGATCGTCCCCTCGGTGATCTCATACGTAGGATGGCCCAGCAGCGTGCTGGCGAGCGTGGACTTGCCCGAGCCGTTGGGCCCCATCAGGGCGTGGATCTCGCCGCGCGAGATGTCCAGATCGACGCCCCGCAGGATCTCGCGGTCCTCGATGCGCACGTGCAGGTCTCTGATCTCCAGGTCGGCCATATGCTCAAGCTCCAGTCGTTGTTGTAAGCGGTTCGGCGTCCAGCGTCGGCAGGGGCACGCCGGCGGACAGGGCGGAATCGGCCATCAGCACCGGCCCGAGCGCGAGCTCGGCCAGAGTGGTGTCCCGCAGCGTGCGCACAATCGCCCCGCGCACGCGCGTCCACAGCAGCTTGGTCGGGCACACGTTGTATGGAGATCCGGTCCGCCCGCCCCCTGCCGGCTCGGACTCGCGCGAGCACACGATCGATCCGTCGGCTGTCTGGGAGATGCACTCGATCGGCGCGATCGATCCCTCCAATGCCTCCACGACTTCGGCCATCGTGATCTCGCCGGCCGGACGCGCCAGCAGATATCCGCCCCGCGAGCCCCGGCGCGAATCGATCAGCCCGGCCTTGCGCAGCCGCGCGACCAGGTGCTCGAGATAGGCCAGCGGCAGGCCGTCGTGCTCGGCGATCTCCGTCAGAGGGACGGGTTCGCCGGCGTTCGCGCCATCGCGCCGAGCCAGCTCGACCATCACGCGCACGCCGTACTCGGCCTTGGTTGAGAACATCATCGCGTCGAATACCTACCTGGACACTAGGGTATCAATCGTTATTCGGCGGCGGCCGATTCGGCGCCCGGCGGCCGATTGGGCATCGCGAGTCCGGCGTGCGACGGTTCGGCACAGGCATCCGACATCTGGCACGCGCGCCTTGGCGTGTCGCCTCAGGCTCGCTATACTAAGTGAAGTCCCTGAAAGCTGACCCTGATTTAGGAGTTTTGAGATGCCCTCAGGCGCGGAGCTGCTCAAAAAAGTCAAGTCGCAGATAGACGAGGTCGATCCCGGCGAGGTGCGCGAGCTGATCGGCGAGGGGGTGGCGATCATCGACGTGCGCGAGACCGAGGAGTTCGCCACCGGACACCTGCCCGGGGCCAAGCACGTGCCTCGCAGCTATCTGGAGACGCGCATCGAGGGTGTGGTTCCCGATCGCGACGCCCACGTCGTTTTGTACTGCCAGTCGGGCAATCGCTCCGCGTACGGCGCCCGCACGCTGACCGAGGACCTGGGCTACACGAACGTGTCCTCGATGGCCGGTGGCATCACGCTGTGGAAGGACCGCGGCTACGAGGTCGTGATGCCGCGCACGCTCTCGCCCGAGCAGCGCGACCGCTACTCCCGCCACCTGCTGATTCCCGAGATCGGCTCAGAGGGTCAGCAGAAGCTGCTCGACGCGCGCGTGCTGCTGCTGGGGGCCGGCGGACTGGGCTCCCCCACGGCGCTGTACCTGGCCGCCGCCGGCGTCGGCACGTTGGGAATCGTCGACGACGACGTGGTGGACGTGTCCAACCTGCAGCGCCAGGTGATCCAT
Source organism: uncultured Solirubrobacterales bacterium (assembly GCA_963702185.1). Lineage (GTDB taxonomy): Bacteria > Actinomycetota > Thermoleophilia > Solirubrobacterales > Solirubrobacteraceae > Palsa-744. Next base: position 652,293 of record OY969723.1, on the reverse strand, counting down.
TCGACCCAGCGCGTGGGCATCCCCAAGGTCGACTCGGCCGAGGAGTCGATCCACGCGCTGAACCCCGACGTGCAGGTCGTCAAGTACCCCACGCGGATCGACGCCTCGAACATCATGGAGATCATCGACGGCTACGACGTGATCGTCGACGGGGTCGACAACTTCCCCACGCGCTACCTGCTCAACGACGCCTCCGTGCGGCTGCAGATCCCGGTCGTCTCGGCCTCGATCCTCGGCTTTGACGGACAGTTGTCGGTGTTCGCACCCTACGAAGGCCCGTGCTATCGCTGCCTGTTCCGCGAGCCCCCACCGGCCGAGCTCGCCCCCTCGTGCGGCGCCAACGGCGTGCTCGGCGTGCTGCCCGGGACGATGGGCCTCTTGCAGGCGACCGAGGTCGTCAAGCTGATCCTCGGCATCGGCGATCCGGCGATCGGGCGTCTGCTGCTGTATGACGCGCTGGCGGCGACGCTGACCGAGGTCAAAGTCCACCGCGACCCCGACTGCCCGATCTGCTCGCGCCCTCCCGGCGAGATCGCCGACGAGGAGATGGGCGTGTTCCCCGACTACGAGGCGTTCTGCGCGGCGGCAGGTTAGCGGCCCGCTGGCACTGCGTCATGCTGCGTCCTCCCTCGCTCATGTGCGTCGAGCACACCACGCTCGGTGCGTCCCGGCCTGACTTGGCCAGCGAACGGCTAACGGGCACAGCCCGGACCCGAGCGCCCGCACGCTAATCTGCCGCGAGTCATGGCCACGATCAAGATCCCTCCAGTCCTGCGCACATCGGTCGGCGGCGAGCGCGAGGTGAGCGCGACCGGCGCCAACGTCGGCGAGGTCCTGCGCGACCTGGCCTCCAGCTACCCGGCGACCGCCGAGCAGCTGTTCTCCGCCGACGGCGAGCTCAACCGTTACGTCAACGTGTACCTCAACGACGAGGACGTGCGCGTGCTCGGCGGGTTGGACACGGCGGTGGGGGAGACCGACACGCTCGTGATCCTGCCGGCGATGGCCGGCGGGCGTGTTTGAGAGTCGGCTCCGGCTCGGCTGATCGCTAAGGGACCCCACGTTAGGGTCCTAACCGCCCTGACGTCCAGCGCGCACCCAGTAGGCGAGCAGCGGATCGACCACGCGATGGCCCGTTGGGCGGGTCGGGTCAGCGACCACCTCGCCGGTGTCGATCAGGCCTCTGAGCGCGGAGGTGACGGAGCCGCCGCGCGTGCCGCCCACGCGTGCCTGAACGGCGTGGCCATAGAGCGCTCCCGAGTTCTCCGAGACGGCCGTGAGCGCGCGACGTTGGCCGGACGTCAATCCCGACCACAGCGTTCTCAGCTCATCGCCCGCCTCGACGCCCAGCACGTGATCGAACGCCTGTGTGAACGTCGAGGCGTCCGCCCGCTCCCCGCGGCCGACCCGCTCGAAAATAAAATGCGCGAGCATCATCGTACGTTGCGGGTGGCCTTCGCAGAAGTCGAGCAGAGGCCCCAACGCCTCGCCGATCTCCCGGTTGGCTCTGGAAAATCGCTCGCCTACGTACTCGGCCACGTCCGGCGGGGAAAGCGGCGCCAGCTCGACAGCGCCCGCCTGGCCGTAGAACGCTCGGCGTTTGGACGCGAACAACTCTCGCATCATGCCGACGTGCGACCCCGCGAACACGTAGCTGGCGGCCTGGCCGTGATGCTCTATCTCCGAGCGGATCACTGCGTCGATGCGCTCGCCTGCCAGCAGCACGTCCTGAAACTCGTCGAACACGATCAGCGCGCGTACGCCCTTGGCGGCATGCAGCTGCCGGGGTAGGGTCAGCCAGTCCAGCAGGCCGCGCTCGCCCCCCTCGCCCGCGGTCAGCTCCACACTCACCGGCAGTGGGCCTCCACCGGCGCGCACGCTGGTGCGCAGCGTACGCCTGATCCCCTCGAACCAGCGCGACAGGCGCCGTGGAAGCTGCTCGGCGTAGGCCGACTCGATGCGGGCGGCGACATCGGCCGGGGTCAGCACGCCGAAGAAGTTGACGTACACACCCACGAGTCCCTGTGCGTCGGCGTCGAGGATCGCGCGGCGCAGCAGCGAGGTCTTGCCATAGCGACGTGGCGCCACCAGCCGCGAGTTGTGGCCGCTCATCGCACGCTCAACCAGCAGTGTCGCCTCTGGATCGCGATCCAGCAGGTTGGCCGGTGAGACCGGCTCGGAAAAGGTGAACGGGTTTGCTCGATCTGACTCCGACATCCGTGCACGAACCTTAGCGCAAAATTGCGCTGGGTATGAGCGCAAATATGCGCCACAAGCCGTGCAGGCCGTCTTGGCAGGCAGCAGCAGGCCTGTCAATCGGGCGAGACCACGCGGGGGCGTGCCCGTCTGTCGGGCGGCACAGCGGGTCTGTCTGTCAGGCGGCGGCGATCTTCGCCGGCGGGGCCGGCTCGCTGGAGCGCTCGCCGCCGGCAGAAGCTCCCGCGACCGGCACGTGGCTCATCGCGTGCTCGGCCAGGGCGGTGATCGTCAGGCTTGGGTTGACGCCGACGTTGGCCGGTATTGCCGAGCCGTCGCACACGAGCAGGTTCTCGTAGCCGAACACGCGCTGACGGGCGTCCACCACGCCACGCGAGGGGTCTGAGCCGATCACGGCGCCGCCGAGGATGTGGGCGGTCGTGGGGATGTTGAACAGCGCCTCCGTGACCGAGCTCTGGGCGATGCCGCCGGTGCGCCGGGCGAACCATTCGGCCGCTTGGTTAGCGACGGGGATGAACGTTGGAATGGGCTTCTCGGGGTCCTGTTCGGTGCGCAGCCACAACGAGCCGAACGGGCCCTGGCGGGGACGCAGGGCGATCGCGTTGTCGAGCGTCTGCATCACCAGGATGATGATCGTGCGCCGCGACCAGTGCTTGGGGAACAGCACCTGCGCCACGCGCTTGGGATGCAGCAGGCTCTGTCCGATCAGCTTCAGCGGGCGGGTCAGGCGGGTGCCGTCGCCGACCAGCAGCGTGTACAGGCGGTGCATCGAGTCGCCGTCATCGCCGTAGGTGACGGTCTCGATGTGGGTGTGCGGGTCGGGGTAGATGCTGGAGGTGATCGCCACGCGCTTGATCAGATCGTCCGGATAGTCCTCGGGCACGGTCACCGTCAGGATCGACTCGCTGTTGGTTCTGACCAGCTCGCCCAGGCGCTTGGAGATCCGCCCCAGCGACCCGCTCAGGCGGCAGCGCTGCAACAGCTTGTTCGTGCCCAGCGGCCCGGCCGCGACGATGACCCCCCGCGCGCGCTGGACCCGGCGTTCCTTGCGCAGCCACGCGCCCGAGCGCACCGATTCGACCTCATATCCGTCTTTGCCCGAGCCGTCGCCGAGCGGGCGGACGTCCACGACCGTGCGTTCTGCCATCACCTGCGCGCCGCGGCGCTCGGCCAGGTACAGGTAGTTCTTGACGAGCGTGTTCTTGGACCCGTGCGGGCAGCCGACCATGCAGCGCCCGCATTCCCGGCAGCCGGTCCGCGCGGGGCCCTCGCCACCGAAGAACGGGTCGGGCACGGTCTTGCCGGCCCCGTCGGGACCGCCGAAGAACACGCCTACGGGCGTCTTTTTGTAGGTGTCGCCGACTCCCAGCTCCTCACCAAGCTCGCGCAGCAGCTGGTCGGCGGGGTCGTCGGTCGGGGTCTGCACGACGCCCAGCATCCGCTGCGCTTCGGTGTAGTGGGGCGCGAGCGCCGACTCCCAGTCGCCGATGTCCGCCTGCGGGTCCGCGGCGATGTCCGCCCATTGAGGGTCCTCGAAAAACGGGCGGGGCGGCACGTACAGCGTGTTCGCATACCCGAGGCTGCCGCCGCCGACACCACAGCCGGACACGACCGACACGTCGCGAAACGTGGTCAGCCGGAAGATCCCCTTCATGCCCAGGAACGGTCGCCAGAAGTAGCGCTTCAGATCGGCGGTCGAGCTGGGCAGCTCGTGGTCGGCGAACCGCCGCCCGCACTCAAGCACGCCGACCGAGTAGCCCTTCTCAGACAGCCGCAGCGCTGAGACGCTGCCGCCGAACCCCGAGCCGATCACCAGCCAGTCGTAGTCGTAACCTTCCATCCCTGCCATCCATCCTAATGCTTCACAGTCTCCTCGGTCCGGCTCGCTATATTCCGTGAAGTAATGGCTCGCAGGGGCGCACGCTAATGGCCGCACAGCCGCTCAGGAACCGCCCGTGTGGGGGACGCTACGGGGACCTGGTGCAGTCGATCGGCAACACGCCGCTCATCGAATTGCCGCGGCTTTCGCCCAAGCCGGGCGTGCACATCTGGGCCAAGCTCGAGTCGCGCAACCCCACCGGCTCGGTCAAGGACCGCGTCGCCCGGGCCTTGATCGAAGACGGCGAGGAGCGCGGTCTGCTCTCGCCCGGACAGACGATCCTCGAGCCGACCTCCGGCAACACCGGCATCTCGCTGGCGATGATCGCCGCGCGCCGTGGCTACCGCCTGAAGGTCGTGATGCCCGAGAACGTCACCCCCGAGCGCACCCAGCTGCTGCGCATGTACGGCGCTGAGATCGTCTACTCCCAGGGCTCGCTCGGCTCCAACGGGGCTGTGGAAAAGGCCCTGGAGATGGCCGCGGCCGATCCGTCCGTGTACATGCCCTACCAGTACGGCAACCCGGCCAACCCGCTCGCCCACTACAACGGCACCGCTTTGGAGATCCTCGAAGAGCTCGACGAGGTCTCGGCGTTCGTCGCAGGCCTCGGCACCGGCGGCACGCTGATGGGCAATGGGCGCAGGCTCAAGGAGACCTTTGGCGACGCCTGCAAGATCGTGGCCGCTGAGCCGATGCAGGGCGAGCCCGTGCAGGGTCTGCGCTCGCTGGACGACGGCTTCATCCCGCCGATCATCGACCTCTCCCTGCTGGATCGCAAGATCTTTGTGACCAACCGCGACGCGATTGTCTGGACGCGGCGCCTGCTGGACGAAGAGGGCCTGTTCGTTGGCGTCTCCTCCGGCGCCATCGCCTCGATCGCCGTGCGCATCGCCGGCGAGCTGGACGAAGGCAACGTCGTGTTCCTGGTCGCCGACGACGGCTGGAAGTACCTGTCCAGTGGCGTCTACACGCTGCCCGTAGACGAGGTGGCCAACCTCGATGCCACCGTCTGGTGGTAGTCCGAGTCCGAGTCTCGCGTCTACCTCGATGCGCATAGCACCAGACCTGCTGGACGAGATCATCGCGCACGCGCGCGATGAGTACGACGCCGAGTGCTGTGGTCTGATCGCCTACGCCCCGGCCGGCCCCGGCGGTCGCGAACTCAGCGGCCCCGACGGGTACGACGAGCGTTTCGCCGTCCGCGTCCATCGCGCCACCAACACGTTCGCCTCGCGCAAGCGCTTTGAGATCGACGGGCGCGAGCTGCTGCAGACGATCAACGAGTTTGAGGACCAAGACTGGGAGCTGGGCGCGATCTATCACTCCCACACCCACACCGCCCCCTACCCGTCGCAGACAGACATCAACTTCGCCGCCAACTGGCCGGGCCTGGAGTGGGTGATCGTCGGCCTGGCAGGCGCCGAGCCCGAGGTGCGCTGCTACTCGATCGACGACGGTCAGGTGCGCGAGGTCGAGCTGAGGGTGGATGCGACGTGAAGCTCGTGAAAGTCGCCTACGCGAGGAACCTGCCCGAGGCGGAACTCATCCAGGGGTTGCTGCGTCAGGCAGACATCCAGAGCATGGTCCAGCGCAACGGTGGATTTGACGTGCCGGACTTCCTCGCCGCGGGCCCGCGTGACATCCTCGTGCCCGAGGCGGATGTCGAGCGCGCGCGGGACACCTTGGCGTCTGAAGCGCCGTCAGGTGACTGAACTGGCGAGTGGGTGGGCTGCTGAACGAACTCGGGGCGCAGAGTGAGCACCGGGTTTGGGACCGCTGCAGTGAAGAGCGCCGGTTGCGCTGCTATACGAGCGCTGGCTGGCCGGCTTCGCGGGTGATCGCTTCGATCTCTTCGCTGGCGCGCTCGAACTCTGCGTCCGACAGCACGGGTGTGCCCTCGAACGGCAGATCCCTTTGCAGCTCGACCCACGCCTGCGAGGGCGCGTATTCGTCTTTGACCTTGACGGTCACCGGGCGCGGGATGCGGTAGGTGCGCAGCAGCAGCACGTGCAGCGGCTGATGGCGACGCCAGCCCAGACGCCGTTCGGCGTAGCTCGGGGTCCACACGTAGAACGGCGACAGCGCGTCCACTGCGCGCGGGTCGGCGATCGTGAAGTGACCGGCCACCTCGGCCCACGCGCGGATGCGCACGCGGTCGGGTTGCTGGATTGGGATACCGGCGGTGAACGCGTGCGGCGGCGGCTCGCCGTCGCTCCACACTCCCTCCTCCAGCGCGCGGCGCAGCTCGGGCTGGTGGGATTCGCGTACCAGGTCGCCGCTCTGGTTCTCGAACGTCGGATACAGGAAGAAGCGCTCGTGCGCGAGACGAAACGGGGTGCCGGGCTCGCGCAGGACGCCCTTGCGCAATGTCAACAGCTGCTCACCTTCCGCGAGCGCGCGGACGGTGACAGCCCATTCTTTGAAGGCAATTGGCATGGATGAGAACCGGGGTGATCGATCGGGGACGTCGCTATGTATGCTGGCGCTGCTCCGCCGCTCGGAGCGGGTGGGCCTTTAAAGATACGAAATCCGGGCGAAAATCCCAAATCCATTATGTATGCAGGGATTTTTGGGGTTTCTGGCCTATAGGCTGCCCGGTGGTGGGCCGTGTCCGCCCTCGTCCGGCGTCGAGCTATCTCGTGGTGGGCCGTGTCCGCCCCCGCCCGGCGTCTCGATGCGCAGCCTCCCGCCCGCCCGCAGCCTCCCGCTGGACTTGCCGTCGATCGGGCGCCCGTCGATCAGATCGCGTCCGGCTGTGCCCGGCCCTCCTCCGGCAGCGCCCCGTGGCGCATGTCTGCGGCGCTCGGCGATCAGCGAGTAGGTCATCTCGCGCAGAGCTTCGAGCTCGCGCACCACCCCCTCGCCACCGCGATGCGCGCCCGCGCCGCCCGATCCGCGTCGTAGCGCGTATTCGCGCACGCGCAGCGGGAATTCGCGCTCGAGCGCCTCGATCGGCGTGTTCATCGTGTTGCTCATCGCCACGTGCACTGCGCTCGGGCCGTCCGCGTCCTGGCAGGCGCCCTGGCCGCCGCCCAGCGTCTCGTAATACGAGAACTTCCCGTCGCCCAACGTCAAATTGTTCATCGTGCCCTGCCCCTGCGCGCGCCCGAACGCGCTCAACACCACATCCGCCACGCGCGAGCTGGTCTCGACATTGCCCGCCGCGACCGCCGGCCTATGCAGGCTGGGGTCGTCGGGGCCATTGGGGCCAGGGTCATCGGGGCCGTCGAGGCCAGGGCCATTGGGGCCGTCGGGGCCAGGGCCGGGTACGGGACGGGCGTTGAGGATCGATCCCTCCGGGACGATGATCTCCACCGGGCGGTACGCGCCCGCCGAGGGCGGTATGTCCGGGTCTGTCAGCACCCGCACCGCGAACAGGCACGCCGAACGGGTCACCGCCAGCGGGCAGTTGAGGTTGCCCGCGTGCTGCTCGGCGCTGCCGCTGAAGTCCAGCGTCATCCGTCCATCGCTCACGACAGCCCTCACTCGGAGCGTCAGATCGCCCTCGGGCGCCTCCAGCACGTCTTCGGCCCAGCGCTCGCCCTCGCCCAGCTCGCGCAACGAGGCTCGCGTGCGCGCCTCGGCGTAGTCGAGCACGGCCACGCACGCGTCGTGCAGTCGCTCCACGCCGACGCGTTGCGCCAGCTCGCTCAGCCGCATCGCGCCGATGCGATTGGCCGCCAGCTGAGCGCGCAGGTCGGCTTCGCGTTCGGCCGGCTGGCGCATCAGCGCGCACAGCTCGCGCAGCGTCCGCTCGCTCAGCCGGGTCGGGCCGATCACCACGCCCTCTTCCTCCAGCGTACGGCTGTCCGCCGGCATCGACCCGGGGATGCGCCCGCCCACGTCGGCGTGATGTGCGCGGCTCGCCGCATACCCAATCGGCCGATCTCCCTGACCAGGTGGGAGCACGGGCGTGATAACGGTGATGTCAGGCAGGTGCGTGCCGCCCGCATACGGATCGTTGAGCACCCACGACTCGCCCTTGGAGTGATCCTCGCCCAGGACGGCCTGCACCGCCGCGGGCATCGAGCCGAGGTGCACCGGTATGTGCTCGGCCTGCATCACCATCTCGCCGTCACGGTCGAACAGGGCGGTCGAAGCGTCGCGGCGCTCCTTGATGTTCGACGAGCGCGCCGATCCGATCAGCACTGCGCCCATCTCCTCGCACGCCGCGCGCAACGCACCGACTATCACCTGCAGCTCGATCGGGTCCAGCCCGTGTCGCGAGCTCATCTGGGCAGCGCTGGGAGGTAGGTCGTGTCCTGGCACGTACAGCGCATGCGCATGCGGCTCATGCTCGTTCCAATCTCACGTTGCCCCACTCGTCGACCTCCCCCGACCATCCCGGCGCGACCCACAGCGTCGCCTCGGGCAGCGGGTACACAAGCGGCCCCTCCAGTCTTTGCGCCGGCGCGCCGGCGCGCTCGGCAGTTGTTGCGCGCAGGCTCAGCTCCGGCGCCGCCTCCCATACGGACATTCGCATCGTCACCAGCTCGACCTCACTGTTCTCGTCGCGATACCCGTAGCGCCGCTCGTGCTCGCACGCGAACGCCTCGCGGAGAATCTCCGGTGTGATCGTCTCGGACTCGCTCGCCGACGGTCTGTTCGCCTCCGGCTCGTTTGCCAGCGGCCTGTGCGCCTCCGGCGCGACCGCCTCTGGACCGCTTGGCCGCACCTCGACCGCCAGCTCATGGGACTGGCCGCGGTAGCGCATCTCATACACGGTGCGCTCGCGCGCGATCTGTGCCGAGGGGGCCTGTAGGCGAAGACGCTCACGCAGCCCATCGCGCGCACGGGCGATGGCGCCGGTCGTGAACTTCTCGCCCGCCAGCATGACCGTGCGCGCCGCGTCGCGACGGGGCGCCGCGGCGGCCAGGCCCAGCGCGGACAGCACGCCCGACGTCCGCGGACACAGCACGCGCGTCATCCCCAACTCCTGCGCCAGCGCGCACGCGTGCAGCGGTCCGGCGCCGCCGAACGGCATCAGCGCCAGCCCGCGCGGATCGATGCCGCGCTCGATACTCATCACGCGCAGCGCCCTGGCCATCTCGGTCTCCGCCACCCGCACGATTCCTGCGGCGCACTCCCGCACCGACATGTCTCGGAGCTCCCGCGCGAGCTCGGCGACCGCGTGCTCGGCGGCGTCGCGATCCAGCGCAAGCCCGCCCGCCAGCGGCGTATCCAGCGGCAGGCGTCCCAGCAGCAGGTTGGCGTCGGTTACCGTCGGACGCTCACCGCCGCGCCCGTAACACGCGGGGCCGGGCGCCGCGCCCGCGGACTCAGGGCCGACCCGCAGCGCGCCGCCGCCGTCCCGCCAAGCGATCGAGCCGCCGCCGGCCCCGACCGTGTGGATGTCGAGCGCCGGCAGCGCCAGCGGGCGTCCCGCGATCGTGCGCTGCGCGGTCTCTGCCACCTGCCCGGCGCAGATCACGCACACGTCGCACGACGTTCCGCCCATGTCAAAGCACAGCACGTCGCGCTCGCCAGCCTGCTCGGCCAGCAGCGACGCTCCGCCCACGCCGCCGGCGGGACCGGACAGCACGGTCAGCGCAGCGTGTGACGCCGCCCGCTCGCCACCGGTCAGCCCGCCAGAGGACTGCATGATCTCCGGCTCCACCAGGCCGCGCCGGCGCGACTCGCCCGCCAACCGCCGCAGGTAGGCCCCGACCAGTGGGCTGAGCGCCGCGTCCAGCACCGTGCTCGCCGTGCGCTCGTACTCGCGATACGTTCCCACCAGCTCGCTCGACACCGACACGTGCGTCTGCGGCAGCCGCTGCTCGAGCAGCTTCGCCAGCATCAGCTCGTGCTCGGGATGGGCGTATGAGTGCAGTAACGCGACCGCGACCGCTTCGGGCTCTGCGCCCGCCAGCTCGTCGATCAGCTCCGCGGCGCGCTCGGGCTCGAGCGCGACGAGCGGACCGTCGGGACCGCAGCGCTCGGGCGCGCCGTAGCGCAGCTCTGTCGGCGTCAGCGGCGCCGGGGCGGCCTCGCACAGCCGATACAGGCTCGGGCGGGCCTGGCGGCCGAGCTCGATCACATCCGTGCACCCGGCCGTGGCGATCAGCGCCGTGCGCGCCGTCTTGCCCTCCAGCAGCGCGTTGGTCGCGACGGTCATTCCGTGTGCGAACCGCCGCACCTGCACTGGCGCCGCGCCCGCTTGGGCGAGCACCTCATCGATCGCTCTCAGCACCCCCCGCGCCTGGTCGTCGGGGGTGGTAGGCGTCTTGGCGGTGTGCACCTCGCCGTCAGCGCTCACCGCCACCGCGTCGGTGAACGTCCCGCCCACGTCTACTCCGACCAGCACCCCCACAGCGTATGCCGGACGCCGAGGTCCCGCACGTGCACGCCCACGGCTCAGGCTGCCGCCAGCTCGCGATCCTCGGTTTCGGCCAGGTGTTGGTGGGACGGGCAGTAGCCGTTGTGCGGGAGCGGCACGCGCTGGCAGGCCGAGCCCTTGCGCGTGGTCGCACGGCACTGTGGCGGCCGGCCGCTCACGGCGGTGTACGCGGCGATCGGATTCTCCTGCAGATAGCGCTCCGCGTAGGCGATATAGCGGTTGACCACGCTGTGGACGTGGCCCTGCCGGCTCATCGGAAAATAGCTGCGTATGTCGCAATACAGCGTGCGCGCGGGATGGGCGAAGTAGTGGCGGTCGGTGGCCATCCGCTCGATGACCGCCTCGCATGCGCGCAGCACGTGTTCGTGATTGGCGCCTGTCGCGTCGATGCTGGACTGGGGCGGGACTATCTGGGGCGCGAGCTCTCTGTAGATGGCTCGACTGAACTGGTACATGGCTGCTCCTGCTCCCTCTCCTGGTTCGATCTTGACCTTGGGCACACCCGCCATGTCCTCGAGGTTTGTGATCTACCCCCTGTACTTGCCCCTCCTAACACCCCCGCTACCACAAAAGATGCGGTCTCGCGCAGGTCAGTTTTGAGGACGCTGCGGAATGCCGCGGAGGGGGTGTGTAAAGGGATTGTGAAGGAGAGGGTTGTGGTGTGTCCTTTTTGGGTTTTGATAACCATAGTATCGACGTTTGACGTCGTTTTAGTCTCCGTGCCCGTGGTTGCGGGCCCGCGCGGGCTGATGAAAATGCCGCAGTTTGCGGGAGTCCGGGGGCTATTTTCCCCTCAGAGGCCTTGTTCCGCCCACCCCGCTCTCCCTGTATATACTATAGCTATTGCGAGGGGTCCGTCGGCGAAGAAGCGCGCTCTACTTCCACGTCTCCCAGCTCACTTCGCCCTCGCCGTCGAGCACCGCGTGGCGATAGTCGAGCGCGGGGTCCCGCTCGGGACGATCCACCCGCAGATGCGCCCCGCGGCTCTCCTCACGAGCCAGCGCGCAGCGTGCGATCAGGCGGGCCAATGGGTGCGAGTCCGCCAGCAACCGGCGCAACCCCGCCTCGCTGCGCTCCACGCCTGCGTCCCGCCACAGCGCCATCCGCGTCTCGCGCGTCGCCCTGACCGGCGCGGGCAGGCTCGCCAGCGCCTCCAGCTCGCTCGCGCTTGGGCTCCGGCCCACGGCGCCCGCGGGGCTCATGACACTCGAACCGGCCCCCCCGGCGGCCGTGGCGCTCGCAACGCTCGAATCGGCGCTTGCGGCCGGCCTCGTTGGCGCCGGCTCGGCCAGGGCGTCAGCGACCGCGCGGCGCGCGAACACGAAGCACTCGCTGAGCGAGTTCGACGCCAATCGGTTTGCGCCGTGCAAACCCGTGCACGAGGTCTCGCCCACCGCATACAACCCCGGCACGCTGCTGCGCGCCTGCAGATCGACCGCGATCCCGCCCATCGAATAGTGGGCGGCGGGCGCGACCGGCACGAGCTCGCTCGCCGGATCCAGCCCCGCCTCGCGCAGCGCCGCCACCACGTTCGGAAACCGCGCCGCATCGATCGTGCGCATGTCCAACCCCACCGCGCTCGCACCCGTCTCGCGCAGCCGCGCCTGGATCGCGCGCGATACCTCATCGCGCGGCGCCAGCTCATCCACGAACCGCTCTCCGCTCTGCATGTCGTGCAGCGTCGCGCCCTCGCCGCGGATCGCCTCTGTCACCAGGAACCCCTCCCTCCCCGGCACGCCGATCACGGCCGTCGGATGGAACTGCAGCAGCTCCAGGTCCGCCAGCTTCGCTCCCGCGGCGTGCGCCAGCATCAGCCCGATCCCTTGCGAGCCCGGTGGATTGGTCGTACGCGACCACATCGCTGCCATCCCCCCCGTCGCCAGCACCACCGCGCGCGCGCCGATCGCACCGCTCTCGCGCTGCTGCGCCGAGCCGTTGGCGTATTCGCACACGAGTCCCTGGCAGCGGCCGCGACCCCCGGCCCGCGGATCTTCGGCCTGCTCCTGCTTGGCCTCGTCGGCCCGGGGCTCTCCGAGGGGCTCTCCGGGGCCGGACTGCATCCACAACGCCCGCGCCCTCGCGCCCTCCAGCACCGTGATCCGCCGGTTCTCCGCGGCCAGCGCCGACAGCTGCCGGACCAGGCGCCGTCCCGTGGCGCTGCCTCCGGCGTGCACGATTCTGCGGATCGAGTGCCCACCCTCCAGGCCCAGCGCGAGCCTGCCGAACCGGTCGGCGTCGAACCTCACGCCCAGCGCCTGCAGGTCGGCGACGCGGTCGGGCGCTTCGCGTACGAGGATCTCCGCCGCCGAGCGTCTGACCAGCTCGCGCCCCGCCCGTTCGGTGTCGGCGAGATGAAGCTCCGCGCTGTCGTCGGCCGCCAGCGCCGCGGCCAGGCCCCCCTGCGCCCAGTAGCTCGCCGTCTGGGCCAGCGGTGTCGCCGACACGAGCAGCACGCTCGCCCCCTCGCGCGCGGCGCACAACGCCGCATACAGGCCGGCTGCGCCCGCGCCGACCACCGCGATATCGGCCCTCATCACAGACGGCTTGTGCATTGACGCCATCGCGCGGCTCGCGATCGATCCTTGCTTGCCGATCCGCCTATTTGCCGGAGCGCGGCTTGAACCCGGCTTTGCTCAGCGCTTCTTCGGCGCCGCGCGATCCTGTGCTCGTGCTCGCGGGCGTCGTGGTGCTCGCGGGCGTCGTGGTGGAGCCTGCCGCCGGGGTTGTATTGATCCCCGCCGCGCCCGTGCCTGTCCCCGCGGCGCCTGTGCCGCCCGTCGTCGACGGTTTGATTGTCGTCGGCGTGCCCGGGTTGATCGCCCCGCCACTGGTGGCTCCGCCCGGTGTGACGGTCGTCGCGGTGCTCGGTGTGCCGAGCGCGCCGGTCGTCACGCCGCCGGTCGTGCTCGTCAGCCCGCCCGTCGCGCCCGGCGTCGTCGGTGTCGCTGCTGGGACGGTGATCGTGGTTGTCACCGGCGCCGGAGTGCTCGTGCCGGACGAGCCGCTGCCGCTGAGGTCGACCAATGCCGCAGCGAGCACTCCCAGCGCAAGCGCCATCACCGCGGCGACCGCTGCGATTGGCGCCTTCCAGTTCGTCGGCGGCGCCAACCGCGTGCGCGCGGCCGCGCCACAGCTCAGACACCACTCTTGGGCCGGATCGAGCGGGGCGCCGCACAGCGGGCACGCTGCGTCCACGGGCGGCTCCGCGGGCTTTGGCGGCTGGGCATCGGCTCCCAACCCGGCGGGCGTCTGGACGGCGGCCAGCGCGCTGCTCATCGGCTCTGCTTGGGCGGGCGCACGATCTCTGTGGGCTGGTCCACTGTGGGTGCGGGCGCCGGGCCCGCCGGCTTGGCGCTGGACTGGTCCACTGCGGGTGCAGGGACGGCCGGCTGGGCGCTAGGGTGGTCTATTGCGGGTGTCGGTGCGGTCGCCGCGGGCGCGGGTGCGGGTGCGGGCGCGGGTGCGGGTGCGGATGCGGGCGCCGGGCCCGCCGGCTGAGCGCTCTCGGGCGCCGGTGGGCGAGGCGATGCCGGCGCCGATGCGAGAGCTGGCGCCGGCTCTGGTTGGGATACATGCGCCTGTGGGGCCGGCGGCGCCTCTGGTGATGGTGGTGATGGAGCCGTGGCGCCGGCCATGGGGCGCTCAGCGCGCAGGTCCATCGCCAGGCCGCAGTTGGGGCAGAAGCGATCGTCGCTGCCGTGGATCGCCGCGCAGCGCGGACAGGCGGCTACCCCAGCCTCGCGCAAGACAGTCACCGGTTGGCGTTCGGCCAGCCCCGATTCCAGCGCGCGCAGCTCGCTGTCGATGCGGCCGATCGTGTCGAGCTTGGCCAGCACCAGCGCGTCGTTGCGTGAAGCGAAGCGGTGCAGATCGAACACCAGCCCGCCGAGATCGCGATATGCGAGCTCGCGCGCGCGTCGCAAAAACCGCGCGCGGCGGCGCATGCGCCCGCGCTCGCGAAAGCCGGGGACGCCGGCGATCGTCCCGTCATCGCTCACTGCGTCCTCGCCAGACTGCATCCCCTCCTGGGCTGGGGTCGGAACCCCCTCCTGGGCTGGGGTCGTCATCTCCGGGGAGGTCACCGCCTGCGGAGCCGTCGCCGGACCGGTGGTCTGCATGTCGTCCATCGACCGATCCATGCTATCCAGCGTCGCGGAGGGCCGCGCGCCACGCTGCCACGACACGCTCGGCCATGCCCAGCGCGGAGAACCGCTCGGCGCGCTCGCGCCCGGCGATCCTTGGGTCTGGATCGCTCATGTGCGCGGTCAGAGCCGGTGTCCAGCTTGCCAGCTCGAACGGCGCGCACAGCGCGCCCGCGACGCCGCTCAGCGCCTCGGCATGCACGCCCACGGGCGTTGCCAGCACGGGCACGTCGCAGGCCAACGCCTCGAGCACGGCCAGGCCGAACCCCTCGCGCTCGGAGGGGACCAGCACGGCGTTGCACGCGTTGATCCAGTAGGGCACCAGCTCAGGTGCGACGCCGCCGAGCGTGCGCAGCTCGACCTCCGCCGCGCGCGTGAGCGCGAGCGCGCGATCGTGGCGCTTCTCCGCGCGGCCAGGATCGGCTGCGAACAGCGCGAACGGCCGCTGCGGGTCCAATCCGAGTAGCGCGCGGGCCTGCGCGCGAGGGATCGGGCGAAAGCGTTCGAGATCCACACCGCACGGCAGCACCAGCACGCGGCGCGCGGGATCGCCGATTGCCTCGGACAGCTGCTCGGCCAGCGGCGCCGACACCGCCGCGAGCACGTCCATCCGCCGGGCTGCCAGGCGTGTGAGCCGGCGTGTGCGGGGATGAGCGATATCGGTGCCGTGCACGGTCAGCGCCCTGACCCTCGCCGGGACGGCGAGCGCCGGCCAGGCGGTGAGGCCGAAATGGGCATGTACGACGTCGTAGCGCTCTCCGCGATAGCGGCGGTGCAACTGGAGCGCTCCCCGGAGAAGCGCGCGTGCGCCGGGAGCGAGCTCGTACAGCTCCACCTCGATCCCATCCACACGGCGCAATTGAGCGACCTGATCGCGCACGAACTGGCCGCGCTCGGGGTGGTCGGCGTCGGGCCGCATGTTCGAGATGACGAGCGCGCGCACGCGTTGACGGTAGCGATGGGCGCCGACGGGGATGACCGCGAGCCTGTGGAATGATGGCCCGCATGGCGCATCCCCCCGCCGACAGGTTCGACCCACGCGCGCAGTCGCCCGACTCACACGCACAGACACAGCCGGCCGACTCACACGCACAGGCGACCGACCCACGCACACAGCCGATCGCCGTGTTCGACTCGGGTGTGGGCGGGTTGACGGTGTTGCACGAGCTGCTCGTGCGGCTGCCGCGCGAGGATTTTGTGTATCTAGGCGATACGGCGCGGTTTCCCTATGGCCGGCGCGAGCCCGCCGAGATCGAGCGGTTCGCGGGCGAGATCGCCGAGGAGCTGTTGCGCCGGCGAGCCAAGCTGCTGGTCGTGGCGTGCAACTCGGCGACCTCGGCCGCGCTGCCGGGCCTGTGCGCGCGCATGCGCCAGACGACGCTCGGGATCGACGTGATGGGGGTCGTCAGGCCCGAGGCCATGCGCGCGGTCGCGGCCACCCGCAGCGGGCGTATCGGGCTGCTGGCCACACCCACGACGGTCTCCAGCGGGGCCTACGAGCGCGCCGTGAGCGCGGTCGATCCCCACGTGGAGCTGCACGCGGTGCAGTGTCCCACGCTGGCCTCGATCATCCAGGACGGCGAGCAGTTCGACGAGCAAGCGGTCGCGGCCGTGCGCGCGGTGTGCGAGCCGCTGCGCCGCGCCCAGGTCGACACGGTGATCCTCGGCTGCACCCACTATCCCCTGATCAGCCCGATGCTCCAGCGTACGCTCGGTCCCGACGTGACGCTCGTGAGCTCGGGCGCCGCGTTGGCCCGCCAGGTCGAGCACGCGCTCAGCACGCGCGAGTTGCGTAACCCCCGCGTCGAGGGGGAGGGCGAATACCGGTTTCTGTGTACCGGCGACATCGAAACGTTTCGCGACCTTGGCACACGCTTTCTGCAGATGCCGCTGGGCGAGGTCGAGCACGTCGAGCTTCAGAGTGTCGAGGCGATCGCGTGACGCCAGCCGGGTCGAGGCAGCCGCGCGATGCGGGCGGGCGTGAAAGCGATCGCGTGAGCGGACGGGCACGATGAGCGGCCGCAGCTACGACCGGTCAGCCGACGGGCTGCGCCCGACGCGGATCGAGCCGCACTTCGTGCGCACCGCGACCGGCTCGGCGTTGATCTCGGTGGGGGAGACGCGGGTGATCTGCACCGCTTCGGCTCAGGAGTCGGTGCCGCGCTGGATGACCGGCAAGGGGCGCGGATGGGTGACGGCCGAGTACGCGATGCTGCCCGCCTCCACCGGCGATCGCAAGCAGCGCGACATCGCCAAGGGGCGTCTCGACGGGCGTTCGGTGGAGATCCAGCGCCTGATCGGGCGCTCGCTGCGGGGCGTGGTAGACACGCACGCCCTCGGCGAACGCACCATCTATCTGGACTGCGACGTGCTGCAGGCCGACGGCGGCACCCGCTGCGCCTCGATCACGGGCGCCTACGTGGCGCTGGCGCTTGCGTGCGCGGCGTTGCGCGAGAAAGACAGGTTGCGGGAGAGTCCGTTGACCGGTTCGGTCGCGGCGGTCTCCTGCGGCATCGTGGACGGCGAGCCGCGGCTGGACCTCGACTACGGCGAGGATTCCAATGCGGAGGTCGACGCGAACGTGGTGATGACCGGCGACGGCGGTCTCGTCGAGGTGCAGGCCACGGCCGAGCGCACGCCGCTGTCGCGCGCCCATCTGGACGAGCTGCTCGGGCTGGCGGCGAGCGGGATCGAGACGCTGCGCGAGCTGCAGGCGCTGGCGATCGCCGAGGCCACGATCGCTGTATGACCGAGGCACGATCGCGCGGTATGAGGATGGGTGGCGATGACGGCGATATCGACGATGACGGCGATGTCGCGGTGGGGGATGTTGCGGCGGGCATGAGGGGGACCCTGCTGCTGGCGACCCGCAACGAGCACAAGCGGCGCGAGTTCGCTCGCCTGCTGGCCGATGCTCGATCGGTCGGCTGGGAGGTCGATGCGCTGCCGGACGAGGTAGAGCTGCCGCCCGAGGACGGCGCGACGTTCGCCGAGAACGCATTCGGCAAGGCCCGTGCCGCGGCCGCGGCCACGGGTCGGGCGAGCATCGCCGACGATTCCGGCATCGAGGCCGCCGCGCTCGGCGGCCGTCCGGGCGTGCGCTCGGCTCGCTACGCGGGACCGGACGCCACCGACGAGCAGAACCTGGCCAAGCTGATGCGCGAGGCGCCCGCGGGCAGTGCCCTGCGCTACGTCTGCGCCCTGGCCTACGTCGATCCGGCTAGTGGCGAGGAGCGGCTGTTCGAGGGCCGCTGCGACGGCACGCTCGCGGCCGAGTCCCACGGTGAGCGGGGGTTCGGCTATGACCCGGCGTTCCTGCCCGACGATTGGCCGGGCGCAGAGACGATGGCGCAGCTCACCGATGAGCAGAAGGATCAGATCAGCCATCGCGGCCGGGCGGCACGGGCGCTCGCGGCATGGCTGGAGCGGCGCGCGGGCGCCGGGATCCCTACAGCAGGTTGATCGCCGCGGCGCCCGCCACGGCCGTTGACAGGCCGGCGTAGCCGACGTAGCCGGCGAGCAGCAGCAGCAGCGCCGTCAGCAGGGCGACGAATACGGTCAGGGTCCAGGCGACGCGTTCGAAGGTCATCGCCGCACAGTCTTGCCGATGCGCAGGTCGTCGTCCGCGCGCGCGTTTCGAGGTTGCGTGCGGTCGCGTTCGCGCGCGGTCGCGTGCGCGCGCTCCCAGGGCCGGCGCCGCCTCCGTACCCAGGTCTGTCGTCCGCGCGCGTTGTTAGCGTGATGGATCGCAACTAGCCGCGACACGAGGAGGCGAAGTGACGAAGTCCGAGCTGGTCGATCAAGTGGCGGACCGATCGGGTCTGACCAAGGGCGATGCCACACGGGCGATCGATGCCGTGTTGGGGACGGTGGAGGACGCGCTGCGACGGGGCAGCGAGGTCACGCTGTCCGGGTTCGGCAAGTTCCACGTCGCCGAGCGCGGCGCGCGCCAGGGCGTGAACCCGCGCACCGGCGAGCGCATCCAGATCGCCGCCTCGCGCGTCCCGCGTTTCACCGCCGGCAGCGGTCTGAAGAGCGCCGTCAAGGGCCGCTGAGATCGTGACGGCGAGCTCGTTCGGCGACACGCTCGCCGCGCGGGTCGATGCGCGCGAATCCCAGCTCGTGCTCGGGCTGGACCCCGACCCGGGGGCGCTGTGGCCGGTTGAAGGGGAGGCGGCTGAGCCCGATGAGGCGAGCTTGGTTGGCGGCGGGGCCGCCCTGGGGGGGCTTGCCGGCGCGGCATCGTGGAAGGCATCCGGGGGTGTGGCATCCGGCGCTTCCGACCCCAGCTCTGAGGACGAAGCTGCCTTCGACGTGGCCCGCGCGGCCGCGCGCGCGGTGCAGGCGCACTGCCGCGCGCTGATCGACGCTGCCGGTCCGGCGTGCGTCGCGGTCAAGCCGCAGCTCGCGTGTTTCGAGCGGTTGGGCGCACCCGGGCGCGAGGCGCTCACGGCGGTGTGCGAGCATGCGCGGCAGGCAGGGCTGCTCGTGATCGCCGACGGCAAGCGCGGCGATATCGACGTGACCGCCCGCGCCTACGCCCAGGCCCTGTTCGGTGGTTTGGAGACTCCCTACGGGGAGATCGCCGGACTGGGCGCGGATCTGGCGACAGTCAATCCATTGATGGGCGGTGATGCGATGGAGCCGTTCGTTATTGGCGCTCGCGAGCGCGGAGCGGGGGTGCTGGCTCTCGTGCGCACCTCAAATCCAGGGGCGGCCGACATCGAGGATCTACGGGTCGCCGACGGTGGAGCCGTGTGGGAACGGCTGGCGGCGCTGGTCGAGGAGCTCGGCCGCGCCGGTGTGGGGGAGAGCGGTCTCAGCGACGTGGGCGCCGTCGTCGGGGCCACCGTCCCCGGGCATCTCGCTCGCGCGCGCGAGCTGATGCCCCACGCCGTGTTCCTGCTTCCGGGTGTCGGCGCGCAGGGTGGTCGAGTAGAGGATCTCGCACCGGCGTTTGCGCCCGGGCGTGCGGGGGGGTTGGTGAGCGCGTCACGCTCGATCGCGGGCGCATATCTGACGCATGGCGGGCAGCCGGCGCGGGCCGCACGGGACGAGGCCGAACGATTGCGTGCGAACGCCTGGAAGTTGGGGTAGTCTGAACGCGCGATGATCATCACGGTCACGCTCAATGCGGCGATCGACAAGTCGCTGTCGGTGCCGAACTTCCGGCTCGGACGTCGCCATCGCACCGTCGAGCAGCGCACGATGGCCGGCGGCAAGGGCGTCAACATCGCCCGCACGCTCAAGCTGCTCGGCCAGCCGGTGATCGCGACCGGGTTCGCGGGCGGGGCGACCGGCACGCACATCGTCGAGCAGCTCACCGACGAGTCGATTCTCAACGACTTCGTGCGCATCCGCGAGGAGTCGCGCACCAACACCTCCGTCCTGGACCCCACGAGCGGGGTGCAGACCGAGATCAACGAACGCGGCCCGTCGGTGTCAGAGCGCGAGGTCGAACTGTTCGCCGACAAGTTGCTGTATCTGGCGCGGGGCGCCGCGATCGTCGTGTTCGCCGGCTCGCTGCCGCGGGGGGTGGAGCCCGAGATCTACGCCACCCTGATCCGCGAGCTCGCGCGCATGGAGGTCACGACCGTGGTCGACACCGACGGGGAGCCGCTGCACCACGCCGTGCGCGCCGAGCCCGACGTCGTCTCCCCCAACGCGATCGAGGCCGAGGAGCTCGTCGGCCACGAGTTCGCCGGCGAGCAGGAGTGCGCGCTGGCGGTGCGTGAGATCGCCGCGCTGGGACCGCACGAGGCGATCGTCACCCTCGCCGACGGTTGCCTTGCGCAGGTGCTCGTCGACGGGCGGCCCTGCCTGAAGCGCGCCCGCGTGCAACCGCGCGAGCCGGTCGCCAAGAGCGGGTCCGGCGACGCGTTCCTGGCGGGGTATGTGGCGGCGCGCTACGAATCGCGCCCGCCGGATCAGTGCCTGCGGTTCGGGGTTGCCTGCGGCGCGGAGTCGACGGCCCGCCTGGGGGCGGGGCTGATCGATCCGAAGGAGGCACGGCGGCTGCTGGCCGAGGTCGAGCTCAGCGAGGTCGAGCCGGTCGGCGCGGAGGTGGGCTGAGGCTCACCCGCCCGCCACGTCACGGCGTAGGAACACGAGGTAGGCGGCGAGTAGGGATGGAACCGCGTACAGCGCGCAGACCCATGCCGAGTGGGCGATTGGGGTCCAGTCGGTCGGGGTGCGCAGCAGGCCGTGCCAGCTGTGGAACTGTTCGGTGAGCAGGTAGGGCTGGATGCCTTCCAGGCCCGGGATGCCCTGGAGGATGTAGAGCAGGATCACGAGGCCGATCGTGCCGACGACCGAGGCCGTGCTGTTGCGGGTCGCGGTCGACAGCAGCAGGCCGATGCACACGACCGTGAGCAGGGGGATCAGGTAGCAGGCGTTGGCGGCGAACACGAGCAGCAACCCTTCGGAGGCGGAGACGACACTGCCGGACAACGTTGTGATCGGGTGAAAGCCCCACGAGGCGACGCCGGCGATCGTGGCCACGAGCGCGGACAGGAACACCGCTACCCCGCCATACGTCATCGCGGCGAGAGTCTTGGCGGCGAGCACCTGGCCGCGGTCGACCGAGCGGGTCAAGATCGTCTTCAGCGTGCCGTTGCCGTCCTCGGCCGCGACGATGTCCCCGGCGACGAGCGCGGCGATCAACGGGAGCATGAAATACGCCTGGAACTCGAGCATCAGCACCGGCGTGGCCAGACCCGACTGGGTGATCTGGTTGGAGAAGATCGAGCCGCCGTGGTGGCTGTTGTTGTGCAGGTTCTGGACGACTACGAAGATCACGGGCAGCAGCACGGCCAGGAACAGCCCGAGGTACGTGCGCTTCTGGGCGAGGAGCTTGCGCAGCTCCCAGCGCCACACCGTCAGTGTCGATGGCCTCATGCCTCGGTCAACCGGAAGAACAGGTCCTCGAGCGTCGCCAGTTCTGGGGTCAGCGCGAGGATGCCGATCCCCGCCGCTCCCAGAGCGAGCGAGGTCGCGCCCACGTGTTGCTCGTCGGCCTGGAAGCTCAGACCGGCCGCGCCCTCGTGGTGCGATGCTCCGCCTCGGCCGTCCGGGCCGTCCAGGCCGCCCGGGCCGCCCACCACGTGCTCTACGCCCGGCTGGGCGCGCAGGATCTCCAGTGCCCGCGCGTCGTCGCTCGTGCGCAGCCGGTATCCCGCCCCGCCCTGGCGGCGCAAATCGCTCAGCGCGCCCTCGTATACGACCCGGCCCTTGTCGACGATCGCCACGCGATCGCACAGTTCCTGCACCTCGGGCAGCTGGTGGCTGGAGAGCAGCACCGTGATGCCGCCGTCGGCGAGGCGGCGGATCAGCGCGCGCATGTCGCGCATCCCCGCCGGATCGAGACCCGTCGCGGGCTCGTCGAGGATCAGCAGGCGCGGGGCGCGCAGCAGGGCCGCGGCGATGCCCAGGCGCTGGCGCATGCCGTGGGAATAACCGCCGACGCGGTGCTCGGCGCGATGGCTCAGCTCGACCGTCTCCAGCACTTCGCCGATCCGCCCCCGGGCGCCGTCGCCGTCGAGCGCGGCGAGCAGTTCGAGGTTCTTGCGCGCGCTCAGATACGGGTAGAAGCGCGGGGCCTCCACGAACCCCGCGACGCCCTGCAGCGCCTTTGCGCCTTCGCGGATCGGGTCGCGGCCGAACAACTGCACCGTTCCCTCCGTGGGCATGATCAGCCCGAGCGCCATGCGCAGCGTCGTCGTCTTGCCCGCTCCATTTGGGCCGAGAAAGCCGTACACGTCGCCCGCGTGCACGTTCAGGTCGATGTGGTCGACCGCGAGCACCTCCTTGTAGCGCTTGACGAGCCCCCTCGCGCAAACGGGCTGGGCCTCGTCGACGGGCGGCGCTTCGTTGCCCCCGACTGTGGCCTCGGGGGCGGCCGTCTTCGTCACGACTACAGGCCCTTGGCTACCGCTTCGACCGCGCCGGGTTGCACCGACCCCGCGACCAGGTAGCGCACGCCGTCGCGCTCGAACGTGAGCAGCGTGCCCAGCTCGGTCGTCAGCTCGGTGGCGCTTATGCCATTGATCTTGACCTGGGGCAACCCTTCGGGCAGCGGCGAGGTTTCGTGGGCGCCGGGCTTGGTCTTGTCTTCGACCACGGCGATGCTCGACAATCCGTGGCCCTTCCTCGTGACGGTCGGGGGTTCTCCGCCGCCGGACTTGGCGCCTTCGCCTTCGCCTGTGTGTTCGGGCAGCTTTACTTCCTGCACCTTGGCGTTCGCGGGGGGCTTGAATTCGAACACCGCCGGTTCGACCGGACCGTATGAGATCGAGGTCGCGGCCAGTTCCATGACCGGCGTGGAGCTCTCGGTCGAGTACACCGCCGCGCGCAGCGGTACGCCATGCACCGCGTCCCACGACAGCTCCGCCCCGCCGAGCAGGCTGCCCGCTTCCTTGGGCGACACGCGCACGGTATACGCCGGCTGGCCGGCGACGTCGGTGGGGGTCGCGCCGGACACATTTACGTGCTTGCTCGCCTTTGCGATCGCTTCTTCGATCTTGGCGACGCTCGGGACTTCGTGGTTCTGATCCGGCTTGTATGTGCCGCACATCTGTGTGGAGCCGCTTTCGTCGCAGGTCGCGCTTGGGCTGGAGTTGCGATCCCCTTCGTGGGCGGGCGGCGTGTACTCGTACAGCGTGTTCGACGCGGCGTCGTACATCGACACCGTCTTGCCGTCGTAGTAGATCTGCGTATCGCCTTCTTCGGACTGCAGCTCGATGCGCACATCCCCTGCCTTGGAGATCCACAGCCGCCCCGAGGCGCCTAACATCAACGGACTCGAGGTCAACGCGCTCCCTTCGCCACCACCGCCACCGCCACCCCCACCACCGCCGGCGAGGTTCGCGCCTTCGAGCAGGTGGTTGCTCCACTGGATCTGCGCGGAGACGCCTTGCACCGGCTGGGCGTGGGCTTGCACGAGCGAGTCGTGGATCGCTTCGGGCAGCGGCTTGGCCGGCGGCACGGGGCCGCTGCCCAGCGCGAACGCCAGCGCCGTCAGCGAGATGCCGAGGACGACCACCAGCCCACACAGGAGCAGCAGCCGCGACAGGGGAAGTCGGCGCAGCAGATAGCTCATCGCTAGATCTGTGTCCAGCGTAGCGACGTATGTTCGGTCAGCCTAAAGTTGGGAGGGCTTCTCATCGAGCTCTTATGGAAGGTCCGCGGGGCGGCGGTGTTCGCGACCTTCGAGGGAGTGGATCGCGGGGCCGATCGCTACCTGCGCGTGGCGCCGTTCGCCGGGCGCAGACGATATTGTCCCGGCCTGCATGGCAGCCCACGCCCCCAACGACCCCAGCGAGCGCCCCCCGCACGAGGAATCCAAGGCCAGCCGCCGCACGATCACGTTCGGCGTCGTGCTGATGTTCGCGTTCGGGCTGATCGTCCCCGGGTGGGTGTTGGCGTCGAACATCGACAACCACGCCAGCACGGCCGTGGGCGTGCACCTGAACGCCGCCGAGGTCGAAGGCCGCGAACTGTTCGCCGAGAAATGCGTCGCCTGCCACACGCTTTCGGCGGTCAAATCGGTCGGGCACATCGGGCCCAACCTCGACGTGCGCGTCGGCAAGGAAATCCCCACCGAAGCCGCGCGGCGGGCGATCGTGCTGAACACGATCCTCGCAGGCAAGGCCGAAGGCAAGGGCAACATGCCGGCCGACCTGTTCGTCGGCAAGGAAGCCGAAGACGTCGCCGACTTCGTGGCCGCTGTAGCAGGCCACTGAGCTGCCCGGTCACCGAGCCGGCCGAGGATGGAGACCAAGTCGCGCGCCGGCCCGGCTGGATGCGATCCGACGCTGTCTGACGGGACCCGGCGCCGGCGCGCGCCGGTTTGGCCAGCAGTCGATACCGCCTGGCGGACCCATCGACTAAGGTCCGCTCGACATGGCCGACACGCCGAAGCCCCAGACCGCGGATGACGTCAAGGCGCTCGTCGCCGAGCACGACATCCGCTTCATCCGCTTCTGGTTCACCGACATTCTCGGTCAGCTGAAGTCGTTCTCGGTCGGCGCTGCCGAGCTCGAGGACGCCTTCGAGGCGGGGATGGGCTTCGACGGCTCGTCGATCACCGGCTTCAACGCGATCGAGGAGTCCGACATGATCGCGATGCCCGACCCCTCGACGTTCGCGGTGCTGCCCTGGCGCCCGGCCGAGCAGGGCGTCGGGCGGATGTTCTGCGACATCGTCACGCCCGAGCGCACGCCCTACGAGGGCGACCCGCGCCACGTCCTGCGCCGCGCGCTTGCCCGCGCTCAGGCGATGGGCTTCGACACGTTCAACGTCGGCCCCGAGCTCGAGTACTTCCTGTTCCGCGACTCCCGCTCGACCGAAGTGCTCGACCGCGGCGGCTACTTCGACCTGACCACCCTCGACGCCGGCTCGGACGTGCGCCGCGAGACCGTCCTGGCGCTCGAGCAGCTCGGCATCCACGTCGAGTACACCCACCACGAGGTCGGCCCCTCCCAGCACGAGATCGACATGCGCTACGCCCCCGCCCTGAAGATGGCCGACGACTGCATGACCTACCGCATCACGGTCAAGGAGTACGCGATGAAGTACGGCTGGCACGCGACCTTCATGCCCAAGCCCCTCCTTGGCGAGAACGGGTCGGGGATGCACACCCACCAGTCGCTGTTCGCGGATGGCGCAAACGCCTTCTACGACCCCGAGGACCAGTACTTCCTCTCCGATGTCGGCAAGGCCTTCATCGCCGGCCAGCTCAAGCACGCGCGGGAGATCTGCGCGATCTTCGCCCAATGGGTCAACTCCTACAAGCGCCTGGTCCCCGGCTACGAGGCGCCCGTCTACGTCGCCTGGTCGCGGCGCAACCGCTCGGCGCTCGTGCGCGTCCCCCTCTACCACCCCGGGCGCGAGCAGGCCACGCGCATGGAGCTGCGCTGCCCGGACCCGGCTTGCAATCCTTATTTGACGTTTGCGGTCCTTTTGCAGGCGGGCCTCGAGGGGATCGAGAAGGGCTATGAGCTGCCCGAGCCGATGGACAAGAACCTCTACCACCTCTCCGCCGAGGAGCGTCGCCGGCTCGGCGTCGAGCAGCTCCCGGAGTCGCTCGGGGAGGCGATCGAGCTGGCGGCTGAGTCAGAGCTCCTCTTGCGCACGCTGGGCGAGCACATGTTCAACCGCTACATCGAGATCAAGCGCCAGGAGTGGGACGACTATCGCGTGCAGGTCACCTCCTGGGAGCTCGACCGCTACCTTTCGGTTTTGTAGGGCTCGTTGGCGGTTGCTGGTTGCGGGACGGCCTTCAGGCGGCGATGCCGCGGGGTTTGGCGGAGGCGTCGTCGAGGCGGCGGAGCTTTGAGAAAGGGGGGTAGACGATGCGGTCTGCCGGGGCGAGCTCGGGGATCGAGGTGATCTCGAACTTCGCGTAGCCGGCTCTGTACTCGAGGATCTTTCCGGTCGTGCCGGCGGGGATGCCGTCGCAGGGTTCGGTGAGTTCCCTCAAGTCGGGTTTGGTCTTGACGTGGCCGGTGCGGCGAAGATTTGAGAGTGGGGGGAAGATGATGCGCTCGACCGCGTCGAGCTCGGGGATCGAGGTGATCTCGACCATAGCCGTGTCGTCGTCGTTCAACTCGAGTAGACCACCGGTGGCACCCGCGGGGATGCCGTCCTGTGGCTCGGTGAGTTCGATCAGGTCTAAGACGGCGAAGGTGGTGCTTGGCATGGGATTCATACTAGGACCTTGGATAGGCGGTGACAAGGCGCGGCATGTCCCGGGCGTGCCGGTAGTGCCAGGAGGTCATCGTTTTGGCTCTGCGCTGACCGATCTGGAGGGTGATATTGGCTCCGCAGGTCACGCCGTGTCGCTCGGTGACTCTGACGATCTGTGCGCCGATCACGGCTCGACGGATCGCTTTCCAGAAGGGCTCCGTGTCGTTCTGTCCGATGTGAAGGACGCGCTCCCATTCACGTCCGTGGCCTTCCTCGGAGAGCAGCCACTTGAGCTTTTCGGAGACCGCGTACGCGTCCGCCGCTCGCGGCAACGTTTCGCCGACCCGCGGCGGCCACGAGGGATCGGGGCTCATGGGCGTGTGCGGATAGGGGTCACTACCTCCTACTCCGACGAGCGCGGCCAAACGGGACATCTCGCGACTCTTTTGGCCCTGGATACGGCACGTGCGGTGCTCGTCGGCCTACATACGCCAGCGTAAGCTACGCCAGCGTACGTTATTTCTGCGCCCGTCTGAGCCTCCCCGCGGGGGGTCGCGAGTCGAGGGGGCGGGGACGGCTGGTCGCGAGTCGGTGGGTGGGGTATGGCGGGCCGCGAGTCGATGGGGTGGGTACGCTGAGCTTGTGCCCAACGCCCTCGCGCAGGAGACCTCGCCCTACCTGCGCCAGCACGCCTCCAACCCCGTCGACTGGCTGCCCTGGGGGCCGGGCGCGCTCGCGCGCGCCCGTGAGCTCGACCGTCCGCTGCTCGTCTCAATCGGCTACTCGGCGTGCCACTGGTGCCACGTGATGGAGCGCGAGTCATTCGAGGATCCGCGCGTGGCGGCGCTGATGAACGAGGAGTTCGTGTGCGTCAAGGTCGACCGCGAGGAGCGCCCCGACGTCGACGCGATCTACATGGAGGCCGTGCAGCTGACGACCGGTCACGGCGGCTGGCCGTTGAACGTGTTCCTCACGCCCGAGCAGCTCCCCTTTTACGGCGGCACCTACTTCCCGCCCGACCCCCGCCCGGGCATGCCCTCCTGGACACAGCTCCTGCAGGCGATCGCCGCTGCTTGGTCTGAGCGTCGGGAGGAGCTGCTGGCCGGCGGCGAGCAGTTTCGCGAGCGACTGTCCGGCGGCGCACAGCTGCTGCGAAGCTCCGGAGGGGCCGGCGATGGCGGCGATGGCGGCGCGGCTCTGAGCGAGGCGGCCCTCGACCGCGCCGTCACCGGCCTGCGCGAGATATACGACCCGCGCCACGGAGGCTTCGCCGGAGCGCCGAAGTTCCCCCAGGCGTCGGTGCTCGAGTTCTTGTTGGCACGCGGCGGTAGCGGCGATCGCACAATGCACAGCGGTCCTACTGGGCAGGGGGATCCAACCGCGGGCCACGATCCCGCCGGACCCCACGACCACGCCGGGCAAGACACAACCGATATGGCGCTAGCAACCTTGCGCGCGATGGCCGCCGGCGGCATCTACGACCAGCTCGGCGGTGGCTTTCACCGCTACTCCGTCGACGCCTCCTGGACCGTCCCCCATTTCGAGAAGATGCTCTACGACAACGCCCTGCTCGCCCGCGCCTACCTGCACGGGTGGCAGGCCGGCGGCGAGTCCGGCGGCGAGGTGGCCCGCAACGGCGAGTCCGGCGGCGGGGAGATCGGCAGCGGCGGGCCCGGCAGCGGCGGGCATGGCAGCGAGGAGTCCGGCGGCGATGAGCGCCTCGCCGAGGTGTGCCGCGCCACGCTCGACTGGACGCTGCGCGAGATGCGCGGCCCCGAGGGCGGCTTCTACTCCGCCCTCGACGCCGACTCAGAGGGCGTGGAGGGCCGCTACTACGTGTGGACCGTCGCCCAGATCCGCGAAGCGCTCGATCAGAACGACGCCGAGGCGGCATGCGCCTGGTTGGGTGTCTCCGAGCAGGGCAACTTCTCAGACCCTCACCACCCGGAACCCGGCCTGAACGTGCTCACGGCCCGCGGACCCGAGCCCGCAGACGCAGCCACCCGCGAGCGGATCCGAGCCCGCCTGCTGGAGGTTCGCGCCGCGCGCACCCGCCCCGGCCTCGACGACAAGCGTCTGACGAGCTGGAACGCCCTGATGATCTCAGCCCTGGCCGAGGCGGGCGCGTCAACTGGCCTGAACGAGCCCCGCTACACCCAGGCCGCGATCGAGTGCGCCGAGTTCCTGTTGACCCACATGCGCGCCGAGGACGGCCGCCTGCTGCGCACCTACAACGCCGGCCACGCTCAGATCGGGGCGTTCCTGGAGGATTACGCCTACCTCACGGAGGCGATGCTGGTCCTGTTCGAAACCACGTGCCAGGAGCGCTGGTTCACCGAGGCGATCGCGCTGGCGGACACGACGATCGCCCGCTTCGCGGCGACGACCGACGATGCCGCCGGCTTCTACTCGACCGCCACCGACGCCGAACCTCTGATCACGCGCCGCATCGACCTGGAGGACACGCCCATCCCCGCCGGCCAGTCCAGCGCCGCGATGGCCCTGCTGCGCCTATCCCAGCTCACCGGCGACCCCACCTACCAGCGCCACGCGGAGACCACCCTGCGCCTACTGGCCCCCATAGCCCCCCGCCACCCGACGACATTCGGCCACGCCCTGCAGGCCCTGCACTGGTATCTCGCCCCAGCTCGCCCGATCGCGTGCGCGGTGCCGTCGACAGCAGGCAACCGAAGCACAGCGCCGTAACCAGCAGGCGATCGATAGGAGGACGGAATCACAACATTTC
The DNA here is from genome assembly GCA_963702185.1 of uncultured Solirubrobacterales bacterium. Lineage (GTDB taxonomy): Bacteria > Actinomycetota > Thermoleophilia > Solirubrobacterales > Solirubrobacteraceae > Palsa-744. Next base: position 623,287 of record OY969723.1, on the reverse strand, counting down.
TGCGGCGATAGACGCCATCTATGTGTCCCGTTTGGCGGTGCTCGTCGGAGTAGGAAGTAGTGGCCCCTATCCGCACACGCCCGTGAATCCCGATCCCCCGTGGCCGCCGCGGGTGGGCGAAACGTTGCCGCGAGCGGCGGACGCGTATGCGGTCCCGGAAAAGCTCAAATGGCTGCTCTCCGAGGAAGGCCACGGACGTGAATGGGAGCGCGTCCTTCGCATCGGACCGAACGACATGGAGCGCTTCTGGAACGCGATACGCCACGCTGTGATCGATGTGCCGATCTACAAGGTCACGACACACCACGGCGTAGTCTGTGGCATCAAGATGAGCCTGATAGTTGGCGAACGCACGACCCGAACGCGCACGTTTTGGCATTACGAGCACTCTCACGATGCACCGCGCCTTGTCACCGCATACCCGAGGCACTAGCATGATGAATCCTATGCCCAACCCAGACAAGCTCGAAGTCCTCGACATCATCGAACTGACCGAGCCACAGGACGGTATCCCCGCCGGTGCCACCGGTGGTCTACTCGAGCTGAACGACGACGACACAGCCATGGTCGAGATCACCTCGATCCCCGAGCTGGACATTGAGCGCATCATCTTCCCGCCGCTCTACAAGCTCCGCCGCATCGGCCACGTCAAGACCAAACCCGACCCGAGGGAACTCACCGAACCCTTCGACGGCATCCCCGCCGGCACGACCGGAAAGATCCTCGAGTACAGAGCCGGCTGCGCGAAGTTCGAGATCACCTCGATCCCCGAGCTCGCCCCAGCAGACCGCATCGTCTACCCCCCCTTCTCAAAGCTCCGCCGTCTCGACGACGCCTCCGCCAAACCCCGCGACATGGCCGCCTGAGCCCAAGCGTTGGGCGCGTTCTCAGCGTATCCCAGCCAGGCCCGGCAGCGGGAACGAGACACGCAGGCCGGTCGGCCATTCGCCGCTGGTGCCGCTGGTGCCGCCATCGCCGGTCCGGGCGAGCTTGACCTGGGCGATGTTCACGTCGAAGCGGCGCCCGCCGAGCGTGCCGGAGACCATCGTCGAGCTCCCGCCGATCCGCAGCGAGCCTCGTGCCGCGGCGCTGCCGCCGACCTGGATCGTGGCTGCCTGCAGCTGACCGGCGCGGACGGGGAAGTCGCCGCTGAGCGTGACGCCGGGGACGAAGGCGAGAGCGTGCAGCGTAAGCGATGAGCTCTGAAGGCGGGCGTAGCCGCCGCGCAGGCCGCCGAAGCTCGAGCCGGCGGGCAGTTCGGCGTCGGCCTGCAGCGTCGCGCCGATCACCTGGCGCTCGAGGTCGAGGATCGTGTCCAGCGCCGCGGTCAGCGTCTGTCCCGGGCGGCCGCCGAGGACGGATGGGGGGTGGATGTAGGCAAGGCGCGTGGGCGTTACCGGGGTGGGGGCGAACGGGTTCTGGGTGGGGGCGCACGGCTGCACCGGCGCCCCCGGCACGCCGGAGGCGGCGCCGAAGAACGCCTGCACGGCCTGCTCGGCGCAGCCGCTGAAATCGCTGCCGAGCACCGAATGGCCGGTGTAGGGGACGCTCAGCACCTGCGCGTCGGGGATGCGCGCCGCGACCGCGCGCGCGTTGGCGGTCGGCGTGCGCAGGTCCTGCTCGCCGGAGAGGATCAGCGTCGGCACGTCGGGCAGGGCACCCGCCGCGGGCGGGGGCGGGGAGGCGTCGGGCCAGTCTTCGCAGTCGGGGATGAGGCTCGCATCCAGCGCCGTGGTCGGATCGAACGGGTAGAAGCTCGCGGGCGGGATCGCGCGCAGCGCGGCGAGGGCTTCGGCGGATCGCGTGGCGGGCGTGGCCGTGCGCTGCCACGGAAACGGGTCCTCTTCGCAGGAGGTGTCTACGAACAGCGCTTCGTCGATCGACTCCGAGGATTCGGTAGTGCTCGACCGCCGGCCGGCCGGCACGTTGGGGATGAGGCCCTGCGAGAGCCAGTACAGGCGCAGCAGCGGGTCGGGGTCGTGGCGCAGCGCGGACACGATCGCGGCGGGCAGCAGCGCCCGCAGCGCGGGGTTCAGGTCGCCGGCCTGCAGGATGCTGAGCAGCCCGGGCTCGCTCAGCGAGACCGAATGGCGGTGACCGGACCCGTCGTACACCGACCCGCTGAGGGCGTGACGGCGCAGCTGTGCCGTCAGCTGCGCGAGCTCGGCGGTGGGGTTGGAGGCGATGCCCGCGCAGGCACCCGCGGAGCACAGCTCGTTCAGCACGCCCGGGATCGCCTGAAACGTGGGCAGCGCGAACGGTTCGGGGCCATCGCTCGGCACGACCGAGTCGAGCACGAGCGCTTCGACATATTGGGGGTAGCGTTCGGCGTACTCCAGGGCGACCTTGGTGCCGTAGGAGGTCCCGTACAGCACGAGCTTTTCATAGCCGCCGGCCTGGCGGATCGCCTCGATGTCGGCGACCGATTCGGCGGTGGTATAGCCGCCGCGCGCCGGACCGAGCTGGTTGGCGCAGTCGCCGAGCAGCACGCCGAGCGAGTTCGCGTGGGCGGCTTCGCTCTGGCTGCTCAGCGCGGGGCAGGAGAGCGGATCCGATTCGCCGGTGCCGCGCTGGTCGAAGACGATCAGATCGCGCGAAGTCAGGGCCGGGGCGATTGCCTTGGCGGCGAATTCGCTGAGCGGCAGCGCGGCCTGGCCGGGGCCGCCGGCGAGCGCGATCACCGCGCTGTGGCTGGGGGTTGCGCTGGCGCCTGTTTCGGCTCCCGCGAGGCGGCGCTCGACTTTCAGCGCGATCGTCCCGGGGGCGAGCCCCGCGCGGCTGACCGGCGCCGACAGCGTCGCGCAGCCGAACCCCGCGGGGGCGCCGGCCGGGCAGGGGGCGGAGGTGAAGCCGCCGTCAGGGGAGGCGTTCGATGAGGCCGGCCACAGCGCCGGCGTCAGCGCGAGCGAGAGCGTCAGCGCCGCCGCGCGCAGAGCCGCCGGGAGCGTACGTGGTGGCGGCGTGCGCATCGAACCTGACGATAGCGGCGCTCGCGGAGGGGCTCACCGCTTGGGTGGAGCGCACCACCGATCCACCGAGCGTGCCGGTCAGCATCCGGCGCCCGCGGCCGCTCAGGCGCAGCGTGCCGTGTGCGGCCGCGGTCCCGCTCACACGCAGCACGATCGCACCCGAGCCGACCTTCCCGGAGACGGTCACGCCGGGGACGTAGGAGTAGGAGTGCAGTTGCAGTCCGGACTCGGCGCCGGCGGCCCAGCCGGCGCGCAGCCCGCCGATGCGCAGCGACGCGAGCCCGCCGAGGTTCCCGGACTCCAGCGCGCCGAGCGCGCGGATCGCGACCTGGCGGGCGAGGTCTGCGAGCGTGAGGTCGACCGCGGCCAGGGTGCGTCCGGGCAGCCCGCGCGTGTGGGGAGCCGCCGGGACAGCCGCCAGTCGCGAGGGCGCCAGTGGGGTCAGCCTGAGCAGCCGCAGGATCTGTGCGCCGCCGGCCTTGCACGGCACGATCGGGGCGGGCTTGAACAGCGCCTGCAGCGCCCGCGCCGAACAGCCGCTGAGATCGGTGCCGAGCACCGAGTGGCCGACTTCGGGCACGACCAGCAGGTGCGAGCCGGGGATCTGGGCGGCGACTTCGCGGGCGTTCGCGGTCGGGGTGCGCAGGTCGTCGGCGCCTGACAGGATCAGCGTCGGCACAGCCGGGAACGGCGCGTTCACGGGCGCCGGTGCGGGCGTGGTGTAGGGCCAGAACGCGCACGCGGGCATGTCTGAGATCGCCAGCGCGTCGGCCGGCGAGAACGGCGCGAGCGCGCCGGCGGGCAGGCTCGCGAGGCGGGTGCCTGCTTCGGCCAGGCGGGTGGCTGGGGAGGCCGCGCGGTTCCAGGGAAACAGCTCCTCTTCGCAGCTCGTGGCGAAGTACAGCGGCGTGTCAAAGCTCTCGGCCGGGCTTTCGGCTTCCTCGCCTTCGCCGCGTTCTTCGGCGCCGTGCACGAGCCTTGCCAGCGGCGCGTCATCGCCGTCGGCGGCCGCACGTACCGCGGCGGGGAATTCGGCGCGCAGCACCGGTTCCAGGTCGCCGGCGATCAGGACGCTCAGCAGCGTCGCGGCGGAGAAGCGCACGGTGTGCGCGTGCCCTTCGCCATCGATCCAGCGCCCGCTCAGCGCGCCGCCGGGCGCGCGCTGCATGCGGCGCACGAGCCGCGCGAGGTCGGAGACCGGTTCGGGGGTGATGCGCGCGCATGCGCGCGCCGCGCACAGCTGGCGCAGCACACGTGGGATCGCCGCGAACGTCGGCAGATTCAGCGGTTCCGGTCCGTTGGGCGGCACGACCGAGTCGAGCACGAGCGCGGAGACGTGGCTCGGGTAGGTCTGGGCGTAGCGCTCGGCGACCTTGGTGCCATACGAGGTCCCGTACAGCACGAGCTTTTCATAGCCCCCGGCTTGGCGGATCGCCTCGATGTCGGCGACGGTCTGTTCGGTTGTGTAATACGCGCGTTCGGGCCCGATCTGCGCGGCGCATTCGGCCACCTGCCGGCCCGCCGGTTCGCTTGCGGCCCCGCCCCCGCCCCCGCCCGCGTCCAGTTCGAAGCGGTGGCAGGACAGCGGATGGGACAGGCCGATGCCGCGCTGGTCGAACACGATCAGATCGCGCGTGGCGGCGATCGGGCCGAGCAGGTGGGCGAAGTCTTCGGCGAACGGCAGCGCGGCCTGCCCGGGGCCCCCGGCGAGCGCGATCACCGCTTCGCGCCCTTCGCCGACCGACGCGCGGTGGCGGCGCAGCGCCAGCGTGATCGTCCCCGGCGCCGATCCGCCCGGGTCCAGGGGCACGGTCAGGTGCCCGCACGCGTATTCGTTGGAGTTTCCGCACGGCGCCCACGCGATCTGGGCCTGCGCGGTGGCGGCGACGCTCCCGCTGCACATTCCTGTGATTGCCGTCGCGAGCACAACCGCAAGCGGGCTCCTGAGTCGCATAAGCGGAATCTAACCGGTCGAGCCGGCGGAGCGTCGCAGCGGCGAGCGCGCAGCCGCCGCCGGTGTACGTATCGTTCGGACGGCGTTAACGCGCGCGCGTACGCACGCGCACGCGTTTCGCACGCGTTTAAGGCCCCTTCCAGGCCCTTCCACAACACTCACCCGTCCCCCTCCACAACACTCGCCCGTCCGAACCGTCGCCCACACGCCATGTCCCACCGCGAGACGATCGCCGCCCCCGGCGCCCCGCCCGCCATCGGCCCTTACAGCCACGCGGTCAGCGCGGGCGGGCTGCTGTTCTGCTCGGGGCAGATCCCGCTCGATCCGGCGACGGGGGAGCTCGTGCCCGGTGGCGCGGCCGAGCAGGCGCGGCAGTGCCTGGCCAACCTGACCGCCGTGTGCGCAGCGGCCGGGACCTCGCTGTCGCGGGCCGTGCGGTTGACCGTGTACGTGACCGACCTGGCCGAGTTCGCGGCGGTCAACGAGGTTTACGCGGAGTTCTTCGCCGGTGGTGAGGGCGATGCGGGCGATGAGGGCGATGGCCCGCCCGCGCGCGTGACGGTCGGCGTAGCTGCGCTGCCGAAGGGGGCACAGGTCGAGATCGACGCGATCGTCGCGCTGTAGCCGGCGGCTGCCCGGCCGCCGGTGCGGTTTTACGCGAGGGCGCCCTGCGGGGCCGGGCTGGCGGGAGCGCACACGCCGGCCGCATCCCCGCCGTCGCCCTCGTCGGGCTCGACGCTGCGCAGCGCGCGCGTGAGCAGCTCGCACAGCGTGCGGCGCTCCTGGGCGTCCAGCGCGCCCAGCACCTCGTCCTCGAGCGCGGCCTGGGCGTGCTGCGCGCGGGCCAGCGCCTTGCGCCCGGAGGGGGTGATCCGCACGAGGTGGCGGCGGCGATCGCCAGGGTCGCGCACGCGCTCGGCGTAGCGTTGCTGCTCGAGCTCGTTGAGCAGCAGCACCACGTTGTTGGCGTCCATGCAGAACGCGTCGGCCAGGTCCTGCTGGGGGCAGTCGTCGTGGTCTGAGACGTAGCTGAGCGCGACCAGATGGCGCAGATGCATGCCCAGCGCCCGCTCGTCGCTGCGCCGGTAGATCTGCTTGGACAGACGGCTCAGCAGCACCGCCGAACCGGGAGCGCAGTCCAGGTCGGACTCGAGCGTGTCGGATGCTGCGGGCACGCCGGGCGTGTCTGACACGCGAGACTTCATATCGGCAAGTTTATACCTCATCACAGCACCAATCTTCCATTAAGCATCAATCATCACATTAGCAGCGATCATAAATAATTTATCGATCATCCTTGAAACATGGATGATCCATGATATGGTGTGTCCCTCAGCGAGGAAAGGACACGCAGATGACCGCTCTGATCGAACGACTCCGGACACGACGCCCCGCCGGCGAGGGCCGCGACAATCCTGTCGCCGAGGATTCCCCGCGAGGCCGCGACAATCCCCTCGCCGAGGACTCCCGGCGAGACGGCGACACCTCCGCGGCCAGCGCCGACCGCCGCCGCTGGATCGCGCTGGCGGTGCTGTGCCTCGGTCAGCTGATGATGGTCCTGGACGCCACGATCGTCAACGTGGCGCTGCCCTCGATCCAGCGCGACCTGGGCTTCACCCAGTCCAACCTGACGTGGGTGATGAACGGCTACCTGATCACGTTCGGCGGGTTTCTGCTGCTGGCGGGCAGGATGGGCGACCTGATCGGGCGTAAGCGCGTGTTCCTGTCCGGGCTCGTGCTGTTCACGGCCGCGTCGATCTTCTGCGGGCTGGCCACCAGCCAGACGATGTTGATCGCGGGGCGTTTCGTGCAGGGGATCGGCGGCGCCGTGGCCTCGGCGGTGATCCTCGCGATCATCGTGACCGAGTTCCCCGAGAAAGCCGAGCAGGCGAAGGCGATGGGCATGTACGCGTTCGTGTCCGCGGGCGGGGGCTCGATCGGGCTCCTGGCGGGCGGCGCGCTCACGCAGTCGCTCGACTGGCACTGGATCTTCTTCGTCAACGTCCCGATCGGCATCTTCGCGTTCCTGGCCGGGGCCGCGCTGATCGTCGAGAACGAGGGCATCGGCCTGTCCGGCGGGGTCGATGTCGCGGGCTCGGCGCTGATCACCCTTTCGACGATGATCGGCGCGTTCGCGATCGTCAAGTCGACCGAATACGGCATCGCCTCGGCGCGCACGCTCGGCACCGGCGCGCTCGCGCTCGTGCTGGCGGGGGCGTTCCTGGCGGTGGAGTCGCGCGTGGCCAACCCGATCATGCCGCTGCGCATCCTGCGCCTGCGGATGCTGATCGGCTCGAGCATCGTGCGCGGTCTGCTCGTGACGGGCATGTTCTCGGCGTTCTTCCTGGGTTCGCTGTACCTGGAGCGCGTGCTCGGCTACGACGCGATCGACACGGGCCTCGCGTTCATGCCGCTGACGATCTCGATCGCCGTGCTGTCGATGGGCGTATCGCAGCGAGCCGTCCAGCGGTTCGGCCCGCTGCCGGTGCTGGTGAGCGGCCTCGTGGGGATTGCGGTCGGCCTCGTGCTGCTGGCCGGCCAGGGCGTGCATGCCACCTACTTCCCCGGCCTGTTCGCCGCGTTCACCGTGATCGGCCTCGGTGCGGGAGCCTCGTTTTTGCCGCTGTTGACGATGGGCATGGCCGACGCCCCCGTGCAGGACGCGGGCCTGGCGTCGGGCATCATCAACGTCTCGGTGCAGCTGTTCGGCGCGATCGGCCTGGCGACGCTCGGCACGATCGCCACGGACCATACGAAATCACTCAGCGCGAGCGGGCAGTCGGCGCTGAGCGCGCTGACCGGCGGCTACCACCTCGCCTACGTCGTCGGCGCGGTGGCGGTCGGGCTCGGCATCGCGATCGCCCTGCTCGTCTTGCGCCCGCCGGCGCGGAGCGTGGAGCAGGAGGTCGAGGAGCTGGAGCGCGGCTTCGGCCGGGCCAGCGTCAACGCGCAGACCGCAGAGCAGCTCGTCTAAGCGGGAGAGGGGCGGGCCCCCCTCCCGACCTCCCCCCGTTTACCCCGAGCCCGCCTGCTCGCGCAATGCCGCGCGCTTGACCTTGCCGCTCGCGGTCTTGGGCAGTTCCTCGGCGAACTCCACGATGCGGGGGTACTTGTATGGGGCCGTTTCGCGCTTGACGTGCTCTTGCAGCTCGCGCGCTAACTCGGGGCTGGGGGAGGGTGCGTCGTCTCGCAGGACGACGACCGCCCGCACTACCTGGCCGCGCTCTGCGTCGGGGGCTGCCACCGCCGCGGCCTCCGCCACCGCCGGGTGGGCTACCAGCGCTGACTCGACCTCGAACGGGCCGATCCTGTATCCGGCGGAGACGATCACGTCGTCGCCGCGGCCCTCGAACCACAGATAGCCCTCGTCGTCTTCGCGCACGCGATCGCCGGTGTGCCAGGGTCCGCCCTCGCGGCGGTCTTCGATGCGCCAGCCGTGGGTGTGGTCGCCAGGATTGCCGGGATTGCCGGGATTGCCAGGATCGCCTTTGCTCTCGCCGTGCCCACCCTCGACACGGGTGACGCCCTCGCCGAGATAGCCGAGAAAGAACGTCGGCACCGTGCGCGGATCCGCGACCAGCTCGCCGTCCACGACGCTCAACTCCACGCCCGGCAGCGCGCGGCCCATCGAGCCCGGTCTTGCCGGCTCGTCGTGGGCGATGCCGGTCATCTGGCCCGTCTCGGTCTGACCGTAGCCGTCGCGGATCTCGATCCCGGTCGCCGTGCGCCACTCGTGCAGCACCTCGGGGTTCAGCGCCTCGCCGGCGGCGACCATCAATCGCAGGTCGGGCAGCTCGGATGGCTCGGGCAGGTTGGCGCGGGCGGCGATCACGCGGTACTCGGTCGGGGCCATGCACAGCACGTTCACCCGCTCGCGCGCGAGCAGCTCCAGCCGCTCGACCGGGTCGAAGCGGGCGTCGTGGAGCATTGCGCTCGCGCCTGCGATCCACGGCGCCATGAACACGTTGCGCGCGGACTTGCTCCAGCCCGACGCAGCGGTGCACCAGACCAGCTCGCCCGGCCGCGCGCCCAGCCAGTGCTTGGCCTGCACGCGCTGGCCTGTGAGGTAGCGCTGGGCGTGCACCACGGCCTTCGGCTCGCCGGCGGTGCCGCTCGTGAACGTGATCAGGCACGGCTCTTGCTCGTCGAGCTCGACGGCGGGGGCGGGGTCGGCGGCGAACAGCGACTCGTCGGGGATCAGCAGCACCTGGGGTGGGGGAGCCTGGACTCGGGCGACTCCGGTCGGCGGCGCCTGGGCTTGGGCGGCTCCGGCAAGGGGCGACTCGGCCTCGGTCATTCCGTCCAGCGCCGCCTGCAGCTCTGCACGGTTGCGCTCGTCGGCCACGATCAGCGACGGGCGGGCGACCTCGATGCGCATCCGCAGGTCTTTGGCCCTGAGCTGCTCGGTGCACGGCAGCACGACCGCGCCGATGCGCATGCACGCGCACATCGCCACCACCCACTCCGGGCGGTTGCCGATCAGCGTCATCGCGACATCGCCCCTGTAATCCCGCGCGCGCGTAGGGCGCCCGCCAGACGGGCGGTCCTTGCGGACACCTCGCCGAAGCTCCACTCGCGCCGCGCGCCGTCGCGCGCGAGCTCCACCAGCGCGAGCTCTCCCGGCGGGCGTCGGTCCAGGACGTCGCGCGCGAAGTTCACGGCCGTTCTCGCCCGGGGTTGGGTCGACTGACCGGCCTCGCTGAGCAACGTGCGGCCCACACCCGCACAGAACGTCTCCCATCCAAAACAGTCCCTCGCGGCTCTCTCATCGCGCCCGGAAGTCTGCCACCCCACCGCGCCCAGGTATCCTGCGGGGACCCCAACGAGACCGGACCCCGACGACCTGGAGAGCGAAGACGAATGGCCGTAGCCGCCCCCTACACCGAGAAGACCGACGAGCAGCAGGCGATCACCGAGATGGTGCGCCAGTTCGCCGACGAGCAGATCATCCCCAACGCCGAGCACTACGACCACGAAGACTCCTTCCCCGAGCCGATCGTCGAGCAGATGAAGGAGCTCGGCCTGTTCGGGGTCACGATCCCCGAGGAGTACGGCGGGATGGGCCTGGACCTGAGCACCTACGCGATGATCGTCGAGGAGCTCTCCCGCGGCTGGATCTCGATCTCGGGCGTCGTCAACACGCACTTCATCGGCTCCTACCTCTTGATGCACTTCGGCACCGAGGAGCAGAAGCAGCGCTATCTGCCGCGGATGGCCACCGGCGAGATCCGCGCCGCCTTCTCGCTGTCCGAGCCCGAGCTCGGCTCCGACGTGCAGGCGATCAAGACCTCCGCGCGCAAGCAGGACGACGGCTCCTATGAGATCAACGGCCAGAAGATGTGGGTCACCAACGGCCTGCTCTCCTCGCTCGTGTTCACGCTCGTGAAGACCGACCCCGACGCCGACCCGCGCTATCGCGGCATGACCTGCTTCATCTGCGAGAAAGAGCCGGGCGTGGCTGAGAACACCGGCGCGCTCGCGGGCTTCAACGTCCCCCCGAAGATCAAAAAGATGGGCTACAAGGGCGTCGAGTCGACCGAGCTCGTCTTCGACGGCTACCGCTGTCCGGCCGAGCAGATCCTCGGCGGGGAGGCCGACGGGCTGAACAAGGGCTTCGTGCAGATGATGGACGCCCTGGACCTCGGTCGCGTCAACGTCGCCGCCCGCGGCGTCGGTCTGGCCCAGCGCGCCCTGGAGCTCGCGCTCAAATACTCGCAGGAGCGCCGCACCTTCGGCAAGGCGATCTCCGAACACCAGGCGATCCAGTTCAAGCTCGCCGACATGGCCACCCAGGTCGACGCCGCCCGCCTGCTCGTGATGCGCGCCGCGCGGATGAAGGACGCCGGCGAGCGCTCGGACCTGGAGGCGGGGATGGCCAAGCTCTTCGCCTCGGAGGCCGGGCGCTTCTGCGCCGAGGAATGCCTGCGCATCCACGGCGGCTACGGCTACTCCAAGGAGTACGAGATCGAGCGCATCTACCGCGACGCGCCCCTCCTTCTGATCGGCGAGGGCACCTCGGAGATCCAGCGCATGGTCATCGGGCGCAAGCTCCTGCAGCGGCACAAGATCTGATGCGCGCTCGCGACCGCCATGCCGGCTGGAACGCCCCCGCGGGCGTCGTGCGCGACCGGGGTACAGCGACCCGCGTGGGGAGGAGCTGATCGGGCATGGCCGAGGACGCGAAATCCCTGATCGAAACGGCCGTCCGCAACTTCCTGGCCGAGGTTCCGGCGCTGGCGCCGATGAAGCTCGTCGTCGGCATCGACCTGCGCGGGCGGGGCGACACCCAGCAGTACCGCCTGCAGTTGCCGGAGCTTCAGGTCACCAAGGACATCGCCGCCGACGCCCGCATCCGCGTGGACATGCGCCGCGAGTTCTTCAACGCGATGGCCCACGACGCGCACGTCCCCGACTGGATCGAGGCCTTCACCTACGGCCAGGCCAAGGCCAGCGGGGTCGACCAGTACATGCGGCTGATCTCGAACGTCGTCGACAAGCAGCAGGAACGCGCGCGCACGCGCAAGGCGCACCAGAGATAACTCGCACACAGAGATAACTGACACTGCGTGTCTTCGGCGCGTTACCCTAACCGGTGCGCATCGTTATTGATGCGTTATCTGCCTATACGGCTATAATGCATCGTTATTGATGCGACTAGATGAGCTTTTGACTGATGAGGCAGTGCTGGCGGAGCTCGGGCGCAGAGTCGAGCGTCATCGCCTGCAGCGCAACTGGACGCAGGACGAGCTGGCATCCGAAGCCCAGCTCGGCCGCGCAACCGTTCAGCGCCTCGAGCGTGGGCAGGCGGTGCAGAGCGTTTCGCTCATCAAGGCGCTACGGACGCTGGGACTGTTGGCGGCCCTCGACGCCGCCGTGCCAGAGTCGATCGTCTCGCCGATCGCCGAGCTCGAACGCCAACAGCGCGGTGCTAGGAAGCGCGCGCGGCGTGGGCACGGCCGTGGACACGACCCCGACGCGGAGTCCGCTGAGCGCAACGACTGGCGCTGGGGTCAGGAGTCTGAGTGACCGTTGCCGCGGTGACGCTGTGGGGCCGCCGCATCGCGGCTGTGTCGATTGCGCCCGAGGCGCGCTACGCCACGTTTCAGTACGACCCCGCGTTCGTGCGCAGCGGAGTTCAGGTTGCGCCGCTGCGCATGCCGTTGCGCGATGAGCCGTACACGTTCCCCGGATTGCCGGCGGACGCCTTCCACGGGCTGCCCGGCGTGCTCGCCGACTCGCTGCCGGATCGCTGGGGCACCGCGCTCGTCGACGCTTGGCTGGCCGCGCAAGGGCGCGCGGAGTCGAGCTTCGACGTGGTGGAGAGGCTTTGCTACGTGGGCACGCGAGGCATGGGCGCGCTCGAGTTCCAGCCCGCGCGCGAGCCGCCCGCTGCTGCGGAAGGGGCCGATCTGCGCTTCGACGCGCTCGTGCGCTTGGCGGGCGAGGTGCTCGCCCAGCGCGAGCGATTTGTCGCGGAGCTGGCGGAGGATCCTGAAGAGGAGGCGATCAGGGAGATCCTCGCGATCGGCACTTCCGCCGGTGGCGCCCGCCCGAAGGCGATCATCGCCTACAACCAGTCCACCGGTCAGGTGCGCTCGGGCCAGGTCGATGCCGGCGAGGGCTTCACCTACTGGCTGTTGAAGTTCGATGGCGTCTCCGGGTCCGGCGATCATGGGCTGGCCGATCCGCGTGGTTGGTGCGCGGTCGAGTACGCCTACTCGGTCATGGCGGGGGCGGCGGCCGTGGAGATGAGCGAGTGCCGTCTGTATGAAGAGCACGGGCGCAGGCATTTCATGACCAGGCGTTTCGATCGCGAAGACGACGGCCGGAAGTTGCACATGCAGACGCTGGGTGCGCTGGAGCACGTGAGCTACAACGAGCCCGGCGCCTACAGCTACGAGCAGGCCCTGCTGCTGCTCAGGAGGTTGGGTCTCGGGGCCGGCGCCCGCGAGCAGCTGTACCGGCGCATGGTCTTCAACGTAGTCGCGCGCAATCAGGATGACCACGTCAAGAACATCGCGTTTCTGATGGACCGCAGCGGTGTGTGGTCGCTGGCGCCAGCCTATGACGTGACGTGGGCGTGGCAGCCGGGCAACCCGTGGCTCGACAGTCACCAGATGTCGATCAACGGCAAGCGCGAGAACTTCACGGTCGCCGACCTGCGTGCGGTCGCCCGTGTCGCCGGCCTCCCCCGCGGGCGCGCCGACAGGATTCTCTCAGAGGTCACCCACGCGGTGACCCGTTGGCCGGCGATCGCCGAGGATGCAGGGCTCGAGGAGGAGATGGCCGAGCGGATCGCCCGCTCGCACCGCCTGACCTTGCCGGCCGGCTGAGCCGGCGATCAGTGGTACGACGTGAGCTGCTGGGCCAAGAACGCCAGCGAGGCCAGCAGGAAGATGACCATGATGATCAGGGAGATGTTTTCGTTCACGCCTGTTCGACCCTCCTCGTCCTAAGGATAGGGGACGGTCGGCTCAGACGAGGACGGCGTCGTTGTCGTAGCGCTTGATGACCTTGACGGCGTCGGCGCTGCCGGACTCGCCCGCGGCGTCGAGGCACAGGCGGCACAGCACGCACTCGTCGAGGTTCTTCTCCACGATTTCCAGCCCCCCGTCGGCGGCCTGGGCGAAGATGTCGACCGGGCAGGCTTCGGTCAGCTTGCGCGCCAGCACGGCGTCGGCGGCCGCCCGATCGTCGACTTCGAGCGCGATGAAGATGCCCTCGGCCCTCATGTCGCGCTCCCCGCGGCGGTGGCGGTGGCGCTTCCGGCGCGCTCGGCGAGCTTGGCCTTGACCAGATCGGGGATCTCGTCGATCCGCTGCACCACGGGGATGCCTGCCGCCTCAAGACGGGCGATCTTCTCGGTCGCCGAGTCCTCCTTGCCCTCCACGATCGTGCCGGCGTGCCCGAAGCTCATGCCCTGCATCTCCTCGTCGTCCATGAACTTCCCGGCCATGAACGCCACGATCGGCAGGCGCGAGTTGTTGTCCTTGACCCACTGCGCCAGCTGGGCCTCCATGCGCCCGCCGGGCTCGGTGTAGATCACGATCGCCTGGGTCTGCTCGTCGGCCTCGAAATACGGCATCAGCTCGGCATATGTCGAGCCGATGATCGCGTCCCCTCCGATCGATACCGCCGTCGAGACCCCGAGTCCGGCCGCTGTGAGCGTCGAGGAGATCTCGGTGGTCATGCCGCCGGAGCGGCTCATCACGCCGACCGCCCCCGGCTGATAGGCCACTTCGGCGTTGCGCGCCGGGCCGCCGATCCCGCCCATCTTGGCGACGCCCGGGACGATCACGCCGAGGCAGTTCGGCCCGATGATCCGCGCACCCTTTGAGTCGGCCAGCTCGACCATCATCGCGACATCGCGCCTGGGTATCCGCTCGGTGACGATCACGATCGTCTTGATGCCCGCGTGCAGCGCCTCGAACACCGCATCCCGCGTGCCCGCGGGGGGGACGGTCACGACCGAGCCGTCCGGGACCACGCCGCCGTTGTGCTCGACCACCTGCTGCACCGTGTCGAACACCGGCACTCCATGCACCTCGCGGCCCTTGCGCCCGGGGGTCACGCCGCCGACGATCTTCGACCCGTAATCCAGGCACTCGCGGGTCAGGTTGACGGCCTCGCGGCCGGTGATGCCCTGGATGATGAACGTCGTATCTTGGTCGATCAGGATGGACATGGCTAAGCGGTGGCCCCCTGGATCTTCTGGACCGCGCGCCCGGCGGCCTCCCACAACGAGACCGAGCGGTCGCAGTACTCGATCCCATACCGGTCGAGGATCTTGAAGCCCTCTTCCTCCCACGCGCCGGGTATGCGGAAGATCGCGATCGTCTCGCCCGGGTCCTTGCCGAGCTCCAGACAGGCCTTGATCACGCCGCGCGCGACGATGTCCACGCGGGTATTGCTCACGATCGACATCATCACGGCGATCTTCTCGACGCCGTCTTTCTGCAGCACCTCCTTGGCCAACCCGCAGGCCTTGGCGACGGAGGGGTTGCCTCCTATCTCCGAGTAGTTGGCGGGCCGGCCGCCCTGCTGGCGCACGGCGTCGGTGAGCGTGAGCGAGCCCCCGCCCGCCCCGATCACGAGGCCGATGTTGCCGTCAAAGCCCGTGTCCTTGCCCTGGATCACGCCGCGGTGGTCGGCTGAGTCGATCGCCTTGACGGCCCGCTCGAACGGGGTCGGCGTGTGGCTCTCGCGGGTGCCCTCCTCGGAGCCCACGCCCAGCGCCTGCAGCAGCCCCTTTTGGCGGGGCATGCCCTCGTTCTCCATCTCCATGTGCGCGTCGAGTGCGACGAACGACCCGTCCTTCAGCTCCGCCAGCGGGTTGATCTCGGCGAGCGTCATGTCGTTGTCCAGGAACAGCTTCGCCAGACGCGCGAGCACGGGGGTGGCGCGCTGCAGCGCCCTGCCGGTGACGCCGGCGGCGGCGATGACCTGCTTGGCCTGGAAGTCCGAGAACGGCTCGATCGTGGAGAAGTGGCCGCGCCC
This sequence comes from uncultured Solirubrobacterales bacterium, assembly GCA_963702185.1. GTDB lineage: Bacteria > Actinomycetota > Thermoleophilia > Solirubrobacterales > Solirubrobacteraceae > Palsa-744. The sequence goes on along the minus strand of OY969723.1, from coordinate 607,867 downwards.
GACGTGATCGGGGTGCTCCTCTGCCACCTGCTCGATGTCGATCCCGCCCATGTCGCTGAACAGCATCAGCGGCTTCTTCGCCGTCCCGTCCCACACGACGCCCGCGTAGTACTCCTGCTGCACCTCGGCCTTCGGGTCGACCAGCACGCCCTTGGGCATGTGCCCGCCGATCTCCAGCTGCAGAATCTCGCGCGCGTGGGCCTCTGCCTCCGCGGGCGTGTCGGCGAACTTGACCCCGCCGGCCTTCATCCGCCCGCCCGACAGCACCTGGGACTTGATCACGGTCGGCCCGTCGATCCGCGCGGCGATCTGCGCCGCCTCGGCCGGGTCGGTCGTAAAGCCGTAGTCGGTGACCGGTATGCCGGCGCGCTTGACGATCTCGCGCGCCTCGAACTCGTAGAACCTCATGCGGCGCGGAAGCCTATACGGTCGGCGGCCTAGCGGCCTAGCGGTTGGCGGCTCGGGTGGCGGCGGCTCAGGCGGCGTCGATCACGTCGACGTCGTAGGCGGCGAAGTGACGGTCAGACGTCACGATCGTCAGGCCCTCGCATCGCGCCTGCGAGATCAGCAGCCGGTCGAACGGATCGCGGTGGTGGAGCGGCAACTCGGCGACACGGAGTCCGTGCTCGGGCGCCAAGCCGAGAGTCCGCATTCCGCTCTCGACGACCAGCTGTTGCAGTTCGGGGCGGTCGACAAGCTTGCCCGTAGCGACCTTGATGCCCACCTCGGCGAATGAGATCACGCTGAAAAACAGCTCAGCGGCAGCATCGATGGCTTCGCTCGCAGCTCTTGACAGCGCCTTGTCGTCGTACTGCCACAGAACGATCTGCGTATCGAGCAGCAGCCTCACAGGAGCCCGTCGTTGTAGATCTCGTCGAGTTCCTCCTCGCTGAACTCGAAGTCCTCAGAGGTAAAGATCTTTCCCGCCAGAACACCTTTCATCGCGAAGAACTTCTCGCCGGGCTTCATCTCCGGCTCGACGCGCTCCAGGCGTACGACCGGCACTCCGTTGCGCGCGATCTCGACTTCTTCACCGGCCTCGGCGCGGGCGAGCAGCTTGGAAAGTTCTGTCTTTGCCTGTCCAACATTGACGCGCATAGCCTTATTCTAGCATGCCTTGGCCAAGCTTGGCCACGCTGGCCTGGGGGCCGGTCCGTACACAACTCGTCGCGACTTCCGGACGACTCGTCCAAACTCGTGACCTCCGGCCCAAAACGCGGTCCGAGGTCTGGTAGGTTCAGCTCCAGGACGGCTGGACACAACCAGAGATCGAAGGGGGAACCTTGCCGAAGGGGGGACATCGGAGGGCTCTGTGGCTGCGCTCCGCGCGGTCGTCGCTTGGCGTGCGCGTGCGTGCGGGAGTCGTCGTCTTGCTGGCGCTGTGCCTGATTGTGGCCGGGGCGCTGTGGGCGAGCCTTGCGGCGGGCGACGGGCCGACCGTTATCAAGTGCGGGTCTGAAGCGAAGGCAACGACCAAGGCGATCGAACAGGCGGTCGAAAAGGGCGGCGCCTACGAACTCATGTGCTTCGAACACCCGGACATCAAAGCGCCTGCTCCGGAAAAGAAGCCGACCGGCGGTCTTGCGCCGGGCTTCAAGGTCGCCTCGAAAAAGAGTGTCACGTTCGTCGCCGCCCCCGGCACGCTCCCGACATTCGAAAACGATGCAGAACACAACTCGCGGATCTTCACGGTCTCGGGAGGCGGGTCGCTGACGCTGGTCGGAGTGGAAGTCAGCTCCACCGCCGCAGGTCCTCAAGGGATCGCGGCGGGCAAAGCCAAGACCAACGGCGACAAGGGAGAACCGGGCGAAGAACCCGAAGAAGTCGAAGAAGGCAAGGAAGAAGTCGCCAGCTCCGGCGAAGACCAGCCCGAAGGCACCGATTATTCCGGCGATGAAACCAGCAGCGCCGGGGGCGACGGCGGGCGCGGAACCGACGGTGGATTTATCGGCGGCAAAGCGCTGAACGCCCCCACAATCGAAGGCGGCGCGATCTCCAACGCCGGCACCGTGACGCTCGAAGGAGACACCTTCCAGGGCGACATCGTGGACGGAGGGAGCGGTGGTCAGGGCGGTGGCGGTGGCGCTGGCGGACAGGGCGGCAACGGTGGCGGCGCCGGATTGGGCTCTGGCAAGCAGCAGTGTGGACAGCAGGGCGAGGGCACCATCGAATACCTGGCTACCCCGCCGGGGGACGGTGGCGACGGCGGCCCCGGCGGCGACGGCGGCCGGGGCACGCAGGCGGGCAACGGCGGTGAAGCCAAGGGCGGCGCGATCTACAACACCGGCAAGCTCAACGTGAAGGGCAGCACTTTCGTCTTCGACGCGGTCGAGGGTGGCATCGGCGGGGAAGGCGGCGCGGGCGGCGGGGGTGGCAACGGCGGCAACGGTGGCTTCGGCAATCCGGGCGGCGAAGGCGGGGCGGGTGGCAACGCCGGCAACGGCGCGGCGGCCGGCAACGGCGCCAATGCCCGCGGCGGCGCGATCTACAACACCGGCACCGTCACCGTCGAAGGGTCGCAGTTCTCCGAAGACGGGGCCGAAGCCGGACGCGCGGGTGGCGGTGGCAGCGCCGGCGGCGCCGGCAACGGCGGTACGGGCGCCCAGGCCGCCCCCTACAGCGTGTGCGAAGGCGACATCTTGAAGACTAAGTTGCCCCCCGGGGGCGACGGCGGCGAAGGCGGGATGGGCGCCGAAGGCGGCGCCGGCGGCAGCGGAGGCAGCGCCGAAGGCGGCGCGATCTACAACATCGGCTCGCTCACGTTCGCTGGCACCAACAGCCTTTCCGACAACTACGTGATTGCCGGAGTCGGCGCGACTGTCCAGGAGTGCACGGAATACAGCTTCCCGTGCCCTGGCAAGGGTAGCGCCGCCGGCGAAGGCGGCGAAGGCGGCGGGCTCGGCGAACCGGTCGGCAGCAAGGGTAACGCCGGGCCGGGCAGCGGCGCGAGCGGCAAGCCGGGGTTCAACGGCCTGGCGCTTGGCGAAGGCATCTTCGGCGCCAGCAGTGGCACCACGCCCGAAGAAGTCAAAACCCCGGGCTCAGGCCCCGGCAGCAACCCAGGCTCAAGTTCCAACAACAGCTCCAGCTCGAGCTCCAGCAAATCCGGAGGAGGCGGCAAGGGCGGCGACGACGAAGACAACAACGACGACGACAACTCCGGCGGCGGCAGCGCCAAAGTCTCAGACACCGGCAAAACGCAGGTCAAAGAGAACGGCTCGACGATCATCATCGAAACCGGCGAAGTTGTCTCCTGCCCGCCCGGCACCGGCGAATGCACGATGATCGTCTCGGCGACCACGACCGAAGTCAAAGTCCCGGCCGGCGCGCCTGCCGATGCGTTCGTGGCGCCATTTCCGACGGTCACGTTCGCCGGCGCGGCGTCGGCTCATGCGGCCTCAGCGCACAAGCGCCATCACGCCACGCCCAAGCCGCTCGTGGTCGGTCACGCGACGATCGTCGTCCCCGCGGGCGGGAGCGCCAAGGTCTCCTTCAAGCTCAACGCCCAGGGCGCCGCGCGTCTGCGCAAGCACCACCATCTGCGCATCACGGTCACCGTCGAGGCCACCCGGCCCGGCCAGGCGCCGGTCAAGCACACCGGCACGATCACGATCTCGGCGCCCAAGCCGGTCAAGCACCACAAGAAGGGCTAGCTCAAGGCTGGGTTGGGGTCGGCCCTGCTCGAGTCAGGCGATGACGAGTCGGCGGATGCGGGCCTCAGATGACCTGCGGGCAGTCGCGCTGGCTATACGGCGACAGGCTCCGGCGATGCCAGCCCGTACGCCTGCGCCAGCTCCGGGTCCTTCTTCGCCAGCATTTCGGCCAGGTTGACCATCACCTGGCACTGCTTCCAGGTCGCGTCGTCCTGCATCTTGCCGTCGATCATGTGCACGCCGCGGCCGTCCGGGATCGCGGCGATGACCTTTTTGGCGAACGCGACCTCCTCGGGGTCGGGCGAGTAGACCTTCTTGGCGATCGCGATCTGCGCCGGGTGCAGCGACCACGCGCCGACGCAGCCGAGCAAAAACGAGGCGCGGAACTGGGTCTCGCAGCCCTCGAGGTCCTTGATGTCGCCGTACGGTCCGTAGAACGGGAGCGCGCCCACGGCCGTGCACGCGTCGACCATCCTCGCGATCGAGTAGTGCCACGGGTCCTGCTGATATGAGGCCCTCGGGGCGTCGGGATCGTCGGGGTCGGGGTCGGCGATCGTGCGGTACCCCGGATGCCCGCCGCCCACGCGTGTGGTCTTCATCCTCCTCGACGCGGCCAGGTCGGCCGGGCCGAAGCTCATGCCCTGGATGCGGGGGCTGGCCGCGGCGATCTCCTCGAGGTTGATCACGCCCAGGTGCGTCTCGAGGATCGCGTGCACGAGGATCGGTCGCCTCAGCCCGGCTTTGGCCTCGAGCTGCGCGAGCAGGCGATCGACGTAGTGGATGTCCTCCGCCCCCTCGACCTTGGGCACCATCACGACCTCGATCTTCTCGCCGATCTCGGCCACGATCTGGGTGATGTCGTCGAGGAAGTACGGCGAGGCGAGCTCGTTCACGCGCGTCCACAGCGCGGTCTCTCCCATGTCCATCTCCCTGCCGACCTTGATCAGCCCCGCCCTTGCCTCCTCCTTCTTGTCGAGCGGCACCGCGTCCTCGAGGTTCCCCAGCAGGATGTCGACCTGGGGGGCGATGTCGGGGACCTTCGCGACCATCTTCTCGTTGGAGAAATCGAGGAAATGGATCATCCGGCTCGGCTTGAACGGGATCTCCGTCGCGGGCTCGGGGGCGTCGATCGCGAGGGGCTTGAAGAAGGCTCTTGGGTTGCGCATGGTCGTGATCCTATTGACTTCGCACGCGGGGACTCCGCGCTGTCGGTGGTGTGGGGGGTGATCGCCGTCGCGGGGGTGAAGTAGTTGTAAAGGAGGGGGGAGACGTGTGTCTTTTTGAAGTTTGATAACTATGGTATCCACTTAGGCAAAGCGTCTGAGGTAATCTCCCCTCCCGACCTCGTTCCACAACCACATCAAGGAGAAGTACATGAGCTTCGAGACAGACCAGGCAGCCCGCGAGGCGAGCGGCGCCCACCCCTACGGCCGCTACCTGGAGGAGTTCGAGGTCGGCGACGTCTACAAGCACTGGCCCGCCAAGACCGTGACCGAGTCAGACGACCACCTGTTCTGCCTGATCACGATGAACCACCACCCGCTGCACATCAACGACGTCTACGCGCACAAATCCCAGCAGGGGCGCAACGTCGTCGTCGGCCCGCTCGTCTACTCGCTCGCCCTGGGCATGTCCGTCTCCGACGTCTCGGGCAAGGCGATCGCGAACCTCGCCACCGAAGAGCTGCGCCACCCCGCGCCCGTCTTTCACGGCGACACCCTCTTCGTCGAGTCCGAGGTCTTGGAGAAGCGCGAGTCCCAATCCAAGCCCGACCGCGGCACGGTCAAGGTGCACACGCGCGTCTTCAACCAGGACGGCGTGCTCGTGGCCGAGTTCAAGCGGCTGGTGCTCGTTCCGCGCCGCGATCCTGCCGCACGATAGGCTCACACCATGGATACGACCGAAACAACCGCCTCTGCCCCCACCACCAACGAGCGCCTGCTGAGCTGGGTCGGGGAGGTGGCGGCGATGACCGAACCCGACGAGATCTACTGGTGCGACGGCTCGGCGCAGGAGTACGAGCGCCTGTGCCAGACGCTGATCGACGCCGGCACGTTCGAGCGGCTGTCCGACGCCAAGCGCCCCAATTCCTACCTGGCGCTGTCAGACCCGGGTGACGTCGCGCGCGTGGAGGATCGCACGTTCATCTGCTCGCCCACAGAGGCCGAAGCAGGCCCGACCAACAACTGGCGCGAGCCGGGGGAGATGCGCGAGGCGCTGACCGAGCTGTTCGAAGGGGCGATGCGCGGGCGCACGATGTACGTGGTGCCGTTCTCGATGGGCCCGCTCGGATCGGACAAGAGCCACGTCGGCGTGCAGCTGACCGACTCGCCGTACGTGGCCGTGTCGATGCGGATCATGACGCGCATGGGGCAGGGCGCCCTGGACGCGCTCGGCTCCGAAGGCGCGTTCGTGCCGTGCCTGCACTCGGTCGGCATGCCGCTGACCGACGGCGTGCAGGACGTGCCGTGGCCGTGCAACGCCGAGAACAAGTACATCGTCCATTTTCCCGACACGCGCGAGATCTGGTCCTACGGGTCGGGCTACGGCGGCAACGCGCTGCTCGGCAAGAAGTGCTTCGCGCTGCGCATCGCCTCGGTGATGGCGCGCGACGAGGGCTGGATGGCCGAGCACATGCTGATCCTCAAGCTGACCTCGCCCGAGGGTGAGGTCAAGTACATCACGGGCGCGTTCCCCTCAGCCTGCGGCAAGACCAACCTGGCGATGCTGATCCCGACGCTCGAGGGCTGGACTGTGGAGACGATCGGCGATGACATCGCGTGGATGAAGTTCGGCGACGACGGCCGGTTGTACGCGATCAATCCGGAGGCCGGGTTCTTCGGCGTGGCGCCCGGGACCGGCGAGCACACGAATCCCAACGCGGTGAAGATGATCGAGCACGACACGATCTTCACGAACTGCGCGAAGACCGACGACGGGGACATCTGGTGGGAGGGCCTGACCGAGGAGCCCCCGGCGCACCTGACCGACTGGCACGGCAACGACTGGACGCCGGACTCCGACACGACCGCGGCGCACCCCAACGCGCGCTTCACGGTCCGCGCCGACCAGACGCCCGCGATCGCGCCCGAGTGGGAGGCTCCTGTGGGCGTGCCGATCGACGCGATGCTGTTCGGGGGGCGGCGCTCGGGTGTCGTGCCGCTCGTGGCCGAGGCGCGCGACTGGGAGCACGGCGTGTTTTTGGGCGCGACGATGAGCTCGGAGAAGACCGCCGCCGCGACCGGCACCGTCGGCGAACTGCGCTTCGACCCGTTCGCGATGCTGCCGTTCTGCGGCTATGACATGGCCGACTACTTCGCCCACTGGCTGCGCATCGGCCGCACCGACGGCGCCAAGCTGCCGAAGATCTTCTACGTCAACTGGTTTCGCAAGGACGCCGATGGGCGCTTTCTGTGGCCCGGGTTCGGCGAGAACTCGCGCGTGCTGGCATGGGTGTTCGCCCGCTGCGCCGGCCACGGCGCGGCGACCGAGACTCCGATCGGCCTCGTCCCGCCGGTCGGCGAGGACGGCATCGACACGCGCGGCCTGGACGTCTCGGACTCCGACATGGCCGAGCTCTTGCGCATCGACGCCGCCGAGTGGCGCGCGCAGCTGCCCCAGTTCCACGAGCACTTCGCCAAGTTCGGCAACCTCCCGGACGAGCTGCACTCACAGCTGGCCGCGCTCGAGCAGCGGCTGAGCTGACACGCGGCGGCGCCACATCAGCGCGAGCACGAGCGCCTGGGTCGTCAGGGCGACGGCCGTCGCGAGCGCGAACCCGGCGGCCGTGCCCAGCGAGCGCAGCGAGACGGCGAGCGTGAAGCAGAACATCGCGTAGGAGCTCAGCGCGATCACGAACCCGCGCATGATCCGCGCGACGTCGTCCTCGCCGTGGAGGATGTGCGTGAACACCGAGAGCACGCTCGCGATCACCGGAAACGGCGCGAGCAGCCCGCTCAGGTGCGGGCCGAGGCGTTCGGCCAGCGCGGTCAACGCGAGCACCAGCGCGAGCGCGCTCAGCGCCCGGACGGGCAGGTCCCAGAGCGGCGGCTCGGCGCGACTCGCCGGCTCGCCCGCACCGCGCGGCAGCACCGTAAGCGTCAGCGCAAGCACCGCCAGCACGATCGCGAGCGAGGCTCCCGCGGCGATCGAGACCTGGTCGAGCAGGACCGTCATCGCCGCGAACGCCGCCCATCCCGCCAGCAGGCTCGCCAGCCACGGCACGCGCATCGCGGCCGCGCGCGCGTATACGACGATGAACGCGCACAGCGACACGATCCCCAGCAGCGTCCCCGCCGCGGCCTGCGCCGCGAACGCCGCCCCGTGCTCCAGCGCGAACACGAGCAATATCGGCCCGGCCACGACCGGCAGCCCCCCGACCAGCCCGCCCACACGCGGCCCAAACCGCCTGGCCGCCAGCGACGCCCCCACGACGAACGCCGGGGCCAGCACGAGCTTTGCGACCAGTGCGCTCACGCGGGCGGTTCTCGGGTCCGGGTCCGGGGCAGGGGCAGGGGAAGGGTCTGGCGACCGCTACTCGTGATCGTGGAGTTCGCCGGCCGCTGCGGGTGGGCGGGACTCCTCGGCCAGCGAGGTGATCGTCAGCACGCCCCGGGCCGCGTCCTCGAGCACCTGGGTGGCCTCCTCCAGCGAGCGCGCGTACAGCTCGACCAGCAGGTGCACGATGATGCGCGAGTCGTCCTCGTGCTTGTGAAAGCGCACGTGCGTGAAGAACTCGCGCACGCCGTGATCGCCGAAGGCCGCGAACGACAGCGAGTCGCCGGCTTCGGGGCCGGAGCAGCTCTCGACGTCGTCGGCGTCGACCGCGACTGTGCACGAGGCCACCCACGGCGTGCCCGCGATCATCCGCTCCCAGCGATCCTCGACCGGCTCCACGCGCCCGTCCTTGAACCCCAGGTGCGGCTGGTCGTGCATGCAATCCAGACACTGCACGACCGCCTCCTGCAACTCGTCCACGACTTCCGCGCGCTCGCCCGTGTCCGGGTCGATCTTGTGGATGCCCTCGTAGTGGACCTGCACCTCCAGATCCTGGGACCAGCAGCGATAACACCGCAGCCAGCTGCGCGTGTTCGTCTCCGGCATCGAGCTCTCCATCAGGGGGATTGTAGGCGCACGACGCGCGACGCCGGGAGAGGGAACCCCCGGCGTCGCGATGTGTCGTGTGCGTGTCCTGCTGCTGCGCCTCTCTTGTCAGGCGCCCTACTTCTTCTTGCCCTTGGGGGCCGCGGCCTTCAGCGTCACGATCCGAGCTTTGACGCCGCTGCCGTTGATCTGGACCTTCAGCCCCTTCTTGCCGGCCTTGGCCATGAGCTTGCGCCCCTGGGCGGTCAGGCGCACTTTCAGCGTCAGGCTCTTGCCGGCGGTCACCGAGAATGGAGCCGCGCCGATCGTGACGTTACTCGTCTTCTTGCGCTTGCCGTGTCTGGTGGTCACGCGGGCGACGAGCTTCAGCGTCCCCGAGCAGGCCCCCGGACCGGGACAGCGCAGCGCGACCAACGCCACCGTGCCTTTGACTTTGGCGCCGGCGACCACGACCTGCGGCACGGGAACCGCGACGGCGTTGCTGGTCGCGCTCGCGACGCCCGCGCCGTTGCCCGCCCACACGACACACGTGATCGACTTCCCCGGATCGGCGGCCTGCACCGTGTAGGTCGATCCGGTCTGTCCGGCGATGGGGGTGCCGTTGCGCAGCCACTGGTAGGCGAGATACGTCGGTTCGTGCGACCACGAGCCCTGCGAGCAGCTCAGCGCCTGGCCTACGACCGGCGTGCCCGTGAGCGCCGGCGCAGCGGTGCTGGCCGGTGTCGTCGGGAACGCTTCACGCAGGTTTTCGTTGATGCCGCTCGTGTTCGAGCCCGCCGTGACGTTGACCGTTTCGCCTTTTTCGAAACTAGCCTTTTCGTGGTAATAGGTGCTCACGTAGGTGATGACGCATTCTTCTTCCTTTCTTTCTGCCCTTGCCACCTCCGTGCATAGGTCACCGTAAAAGCCGACCCTGTAGGAGCCGGTCGACAGGCCGCTGATGGTGTAGGCGCCGCTGGCATTCGTCCACGCGTGACTGTAGCCGCAGCATTCATATTCGCCTTTGCTGTTGACGTGGTCGGCCCAGACTTCGATTTTTCCGATCCCCGGGTGGGTGATCGACGCGTTCGTCACGGTCCCGCTGATCTGACCTCCGGCCTGTAGGGCTACGTTGACGGGCGTCGGTTCTTCACCGGCCTTTACGTGCACACTGTTCACGGATTGACCGATGACGTTAGCGTTGATGACGCAGCGAACCTTTACTCCTAGTTCTTCTTCGCATGAGTTTTCCTTGGGCGAGAAGCTGACGGTGTACGAACCAACACCAAGAGCGGAGAGAGTGTATCGGCCATTCCCATCGGTTTCAGTGCAGCGATATGAGGGACCGTCCGCGCACACCTCGATACCGCCGATGCCCTGACCGTTGGATGTGACTTGGCCGGCTATCGAGCCAAAGCCCGTTTCCACCATCGCTGCTTCGATATTGGGCGTCACGACGCCGCTTTTCACTGTGACAGTTGTCGCAGAGGCCCATGATGTCTGTTTGAGATACCACTGGGGCGTGTAGCCGCTTGCTTCGAAGCGCACCTTGTAGGTCCCTGCCGACGGACCTATAATTTCATATTCGCCTTTGGCATTGGTTGGTTCGCAATGGATCTGAGTTTCTGATGTCGATTCGTATAAGCAGGCTTTGGCTCCCGTGATCGGTTCAGCTGTTTCCGCATTGGTCACCGTGCCCTTGATTCCTTCGGCCGCCGCAGCGACGGCCGGCAGCGCGCTCACGCCACAGGCGCTCAGCACACAGACAAGCGCCGCTCGCAAAGCAAAGCGGCGCGCGTGGTTCTTCGATCGCATTACCTATCCACCTCCAGGTCGATGGTTGACACGCAGACGCCCCCCGCGCGCAATGACCCGGCCCCGTCTGTCGATCGCCCCGGGCCTGGGCCTGCGCGCCTCCGCAGCTCGTGTAGATGGGCGGGATCATACACGCTGTCCGGGCGGGTTGGGCTACCGGCGGGCATAGCCGGCGCTTCACACGAAAACACGGTCTATCGAGCGACGTGCACGCTGCCGTCGATCCAGCACTTGGTCTGCACCACGATTCTCAATGACGTGATCGGCCGCTACGGTTAGGCTTCTGAGCCGCTGGCGACGTCGTCGATCTGCGCTGGCAAGGTAAGGTCATCGAGCTGGTCGGGCGCCCGCACAAAGCGCTACGTTCGATGCCAGGCCTGACTGCGTGCCTTCAACGCGAGCTCAGCTGTCCTGCTCTATCCAACTTGGTCCGACGATGGTGCTCCCAAGGACAAGCTTCTCGTCATAGCTGTGTCCACCTTCAGTCCTGGTTAGCTCAAGAACCGTGAATCTTCCATGACGCGGGCGTGCGGCGTGGATAATCACCCGGTAATGACCAACCGCATCTGTTACGAAGAATTCTCCTATCCCCGATCCGGTCGCCTGCGTTGAAGTCCACGATGACCAATGCAGCTTCAGTTCTCCGCCCTCCGCCTGATCGAGTCGTATAATTCGCGGGCGGACCCGGTAGGCAGTCGGTTTGGCGGCGAAGGTTCGTGCGAGGTGGTGCTGGCCGGCGATGGCGAGGTGTCGCGCACCCACGCCGAGCTCGAGCTGATCGGCGAAGAGTGGGCGGTGACCGACGACGGCCTGTCGCGCAACGGAACGTATGTCATCGGCACGCGCATCTCCGGCCGCAGGCGCCTGGCCGACGGCGATGTCGTGCGCTGCGGGACCACCGTCCTCGAGTATCGCCACCCCGGCAGGGACTCGACCGCCGAGACGTCGGCCGCCTCGCACATGCCCACGATGGAGAGCCTGACCGACAGCCAGCGCAAGGTGCTGATCGCGCTGTGCCGGCCGTACAAGGCCGGTCCCGAGTTTGCGCTGCCCGCGAGCAACAGGGAGATCGCCGAGGAGATGTTTCTCAGCGTCGACGCGGTCAAGAGCAACCTGCGGGCGCTGTTCCAGCGCTTCGAGATCGGGTAGTTGCCCCAGAACCAAAAGCGCGCCCGGCTGATCGAGTGCGCGTTTCAGTGGGGGATCGTGACGGAGCGTGATCTGTGAGCACGGGCGTTGCGCGCACACGCGTTGCGATGAGGTGTGGCGAAGCCAGCCCTTGGTGTGGTTTGACGGGCGGGTCCGCCGCGGCTTTCCGGCCATGCGAATGTTGAGGCTGGTCTCGCACTGGGGGGCGAAACCAGGCACCACGAAGTGTCGAAATCGGGTACTGAAGACTGTCGAAATAAGGTAGTATAGCGGGGTGGCGGGCCCCCGTTACCGCAGTCGTATGCTCGATGGGCTGCTTGCGGAGCTGCTCGCGGATCTGCCTGCAGTGATGGTGACCGGGCCGCGGGCCGGTGGCAAGACAACCACCGCGGCACGGCACGCGGCGAGCGTGGTGCGGCTCGACCGCGTGCTCGAGGCGGAGGCGTTTCGAGCCGATCCGGACGTGGCGCTGCGCGAGTACGAGGAGCCGATCCTGCTCGATGAGTGGCAGGAGGAGCCCGGAATCCTCGGGGCGGTCAAGCGGGCGGTCGACTCCGATCCGCGGCCCGGCCGGTTTCTGCTCACGGGCTCGGTCCGCGCGGAGCTCGACGCGGCGACGTGGCCAGGCACCGGACGGGTGGTGCGCGTGGCGATGTACGGGATGACGGTGCGCGAGCAGCTCGGGCGCGCGACGGGCCCGGCGCTGCTCGACGTGCTCGCGGCGGGAGACGTTCCGGGCGTGCCGCGCGATCCACCGGACCTGCGCGGTTACGTGGAGCTGGCTCTGCGGGGCGGCTTCCCCGACCCCGCGCTGCGCATGACCGAGCGCGCGCGGACGCGGTGGCTAGATGGGTATGTGCAGCAGCTGCTCACCCGTGACGCGGCGGGTGTGGATCCGCGCCGTGACCCGGCGCGTCTGGAGCGCTACCTCGAGGCGTATGCGCTGAACACGGCGGGCATCGCGGCGGACGCGACGCTCTTGCAGTTCGCCGGCGTCAACCGCAGGACCGCCGTGGCGTACGAGCGGCTGCTCACGAGCCTGTTCGTGGTGGACGCGCTCCCGGCGTGGAGCTCGAATCGGCTGAAGCGCCTGTCCAAGGCACGCAAGCGTCACCTCATCGACCCGGCGCTGATCGCATCGATCCTCCACGCTGACGGGAGCGCGGTGCTACGCGACGGCGATCTGCTGGGCCGGGTGCTGGAGAGCTTCGTCGTGGCCCAGATCAGAGCGGAGCTACCGGTCTGCGCGTCGCGACCACGTCTCTACCACCTGCGAGAGGAACACGGACGCCATGAGGTGGACCTCCTCGCGGAGCTCGGAGCTGGGAGGGTCGTGGCCTTCGAGGTGAAGGCGGGAGCGGCCGATCTCCACGCGGCAAGGCACCTCATGTGGCTGCGGGAGCGACTGGGAGATAGGTTCTCCCGTGGTGTGGTATTTCACACCGGACCGCAGCCGTTTGAGTTGGGCGATCGAATCCTCGCACTGCCGATCTGCGCGCTGTGGGGGTAGCGCGGGCCGGAGCTACACGGCGTCGTTCTCCCGCGCGGGTAGGCGCGGCACCTGCTGTTGATGCTGGGGACTCGCAGTCCTCACGCGCCCAGCGCCCACCGCAGTCGATGGGCGGATACGCTGGCTCAGCCAAGCGCCCACAGCAGCTGATGGGCCGGCACGAGCGTGTAGTCCTCGGCGAACAACAGCTCGTCTCGGGTCGCGATCGCCGCCGGGCGAGCTGGATGGGCCCTGGCCAGCGCAGCCGCGCCGCGCCGGTCGATGTGACGCTGGTACTTGACCTCGACCAGATCGAGCTCGCGGCGGGGGCCGGCGACGAAGTCGATCTCACCGCCCCGGGCTGTCTGCCAGATGTGCAGGCGGTTGGGTGAGCTGAAGCTTTCGATGAGCAGCTCGGGCGGCTCGTAGCGGCGGTACAGCGCGAGGCCGACCGCGTTCTCGACCAGCGCCGGCATGTTCGCGGCGAGACCCGGGGTGTTCTCCAGCGCGATCGTGTGCAGGAGCGGGTCGGCGAGGAACACCTTCTTGTCGTTGGACAGGCTGTTGCTCTGCGAGCGATTTAGGCTGCCTACTTTGAGGTTCTTTTGGAGAAGTAGGCAGCCTAATCCTGGTACTGGGAGCGCACCTGGGAGGAGCGCGCGCGGGAGGAGCGCACCTGGGATGAGTGCGCCTGCCACCTCGAGCCCACGCGCACATCATGCCGCCCGCAGGGTGGCCATATTCGACACCTTGGGTATCTATTTCGCGGGCTCGTGCCGATTGAGAATGCGACCGCACGCAACCCCCGCCCCTCCCCCCGAAGGAGACACCGTGGACCAGAGATCGCCAGCCAGTCGAACAGCATCCGCGACCGCCCCGCTCGCCGCGAGCACATCGACCGCCGTCGCCCCGGCCGCCCCGCTCGCCGCGATCGCCTCGCTCGTCCCGCTCGCAGCGATCGCCGTGGTCGTGACGCTCGCCGCGTCCGTGGCCCTCACGATCGTGGCCGCCGCAACGTTCGCCGAGGCCAGTCATGCCGGCTGGCCGCCGATCGGCAACCTCGAGATGCACCGCTACAACCAGTCGGGCACGCTGCGCGGGCGCGACGGGGTGCACAACGAGCTGCTCGGCGGCAACGGCAACGACACGATCTGGGCGGGCAACGAGGGCGATGTGATCTGGGGCGACTATCAGCCCTCAGGTCAGCCCGAATCGCAGGTCGATCGCCTGCACGGCGGGCCGGGATCGGACTGGATCTACGCGAGCCACGGCACCAACTACATCTGGACCGGCGCCGGCGACGACCATCTGGCGCTCGTCTACGGTCACGGCGTCGTCTACTGCAACGGACCCGGCCTGAAGACGCTCGTGATGCGCTACCTGCCCGCCAACCGCGACTACCGTCTCGTCGGCTGCGACCACATCAAGATCGATCCCTACAGGGCCTAGCCGAGCGATGCCCGAACAGAACCACATCGCGCGGCGCGCCGGACCCGCGCGCCCGACGTTCGCGGCGCTCCCGGCGATCCTGGCGCTGACGACGCTGTCGACGCTGCTGGCGCTCGGCATCATGGCCGGGCGGGCGAGCGCGTACTCCGCCGGCTGTGGCCAGATCCCGATCGTCTACGGGATTCCGCCGTGGGGCTTTCACACCGGCTCGCCCGACGGGGAAGGAGGCGGCTACGCCCGCGGGCACGGCGATATCAACCTGGGAGCACGCACCGTCTCCGGGATCATCTGCCAGGAACTCCACCCTCGCGACCGGCCGACCCGGGCGATCACGATGACGGTCGAGCACCACCTCGTCTACCAATCCCACTACGCGACGATGTGGGGCTATCCCGGGAACATCATGAAGATCGTCGTCCGCGTACAGGCTAGCGACGATCCGCGCTGCGAAGCCGGAACCGTCGGGCGCGCGACCCTGTTCGCCAGCTACAACGACGTGCGCAGCGACAGCGTCCAGTTCTTCTTCCCGCCCGCGTGCCGCGATCAGGACCACCTCTATCACGGGACGCAGGTCGACAACCAGGTCCCGCCGCTGTAGCCCTGGCTTTCGGGCGCGCCTGTACGTCTCAGGACCGAGCCCGGCCCACCGTCCCCTCCGGCCCTACCCAAACGTAAACGCAAACCCGGTGACCCCCGGGGCGAAGCGCAGCGTCAGGTGGTGCTGCTGATCGTCCGGGAGCGAGACGAGCGAGTACAGCCGCTGGTGGGTGACCGTCACGACCCCGTCGTGCACGTCCGCGCCTGCCTGCGCGGCGGGGATCGGGCGGCCGTCGAGCAGCACCTGCACGGTCGACGGTCCTTTGCTCGACGGGCTGAGCACGAGGTAGACGTTCTTGGCCTCGAACTCGACTTCGACGCCGGCATCGGACACCGCTTGTGCGGGCTGACCGGAGATGTTCCACGTGCCGGTGTAGGCGAATTCGCTGACCTGCAGGTTCGGGTGCGGTCCCGGTCCGTAGTCGTGCACCCCGGAGTGCGGCCCGTTGACCCAGCCCTCGGCGCGGTTGGTGCCCAGATAGGTCTCGGGCGTGGCCTGTTCTGAGGGGACGATCACGCCGGTCGGGTGGCTCATCGAGCCGACGTGGGCGCCGTCTTGCGCCAGCAGCGCGCGGATCGCGGTCTCGGTCTCGCCGTAGTCGCCCTCGCCGAACGTGGCGTACCGGACCTGCCCACGGGAGTCGATCAGGTAGTCGGCCGGCCAGTACTCGTTGCCGTAGGCGTTCCACGTGCCCATTTCGTTGTCCTGCACCACCGGATACTTGATCCCGAACTGTTCGATCGCGTTGCGCACGTTGCTCGCGTCGTGCTCGAACTGGAACTCGGGCGTCTCCACGCCGACGATCGTCAACCCGTCCTTGCGATACGCCGCGTCCCACGCCTTCAGATACGGCAGCGTGCGGATGCAGTTGATGCACGTATAAGTCCAGAAGTCGACCAGCACCACGTGCCCGCGCAGCCCCGCCAGCGTCAGCGGCCGGTCCCCCGGGGTGTTGAACCAGTCCTCGGTTTCGGTGAATTCCGGCGCGGCGCCGAGGTCTTTGAGCTTGCGCGCGTCCGCCAGCAGTTTGGCCTGGCTCACGTACTGCGGCTCCGACGGCGCTTTGACGCTCGCCTGGAACTTCGCTTCGTGACCGCTGATTTCCGGCAGCCGCCGCTGCACCACGCCGGATTTTTCGAGCGAGGCCGTCAGGTTCACGTCGGGGATGTGCTGGGCGACGTACTGGTCGAAGTTCACGTCCAATTCCGTGGCGATCGCGATCGCTGTGATGACCATGACCGCGCCGAGCACGCGCTGCAGTACGAGACCGTGACCGGCGCGACGCACGCGGTCGAACAACTTGTGCCCGCCCAGCGCGAGCGCCAGCAGCACGGCGCCTGTACCGAGGCCGTAAGCGATGGCTACCGCAACGGTGCGCCCGGACGCCGCGCTCACCGAGATCACTGCGGCCAGGATCGGTCCGGCGCACGGGGTGTACACGAGTCCGAGCGCCGCCCCGACCACCAGCCCCGAGACGAATCCGTCCCCGCGGCCGCGTCCCTCGGCGTCTTGCCCGGCATCCCGTCCGTCGTTTTGTCCGGCATCCCGCCCGGCATCCCGCCCGGCGTCTTGTCCGGTATCGCGTCCGGCGCCTCGCCCGGCATCCCTTGCGTTCGCGCTCCTGATCCCGCTCACCCCGATCCGCTGAAGCGGCGACAGCCATGCCTCCACGCGCGCGGACAGGTCGGGCACGAACAGCGCGATCCCCATCACCAGCAGCACCGCGACCGCCAGATCGCGCAGCGGGTCCGAGCCCAGCCCCACGCCGCCGACCACGCTCGCGATGCCGACGATCGTGACCGTGAACGTGACCGTCAGCCCGATGACCACCCCCAGCGGCCGGCGACGCCCGCTCACACCCGCGGCCGACAGCAGCGCGGGCAGCACCGGCAGCACGCACGGGGACAGGGCGGTACCCGCGCCGGCGAGCACGGCAAACACGAGCAGCACGATCATCTTGCCGTCAGACTACGTGCTCGGCGCGCGCGCGGATGCACGCGGCGGGATGCACGCGGCGGGATGCAGGATGCGGCGACGGGATGCGGCCTGCGCTCGTGTAGACGCTCAGCGACGAGCGGCCGCTCTTCCCGAGCGCCCGTCGGCGGGTGGGGCCGGCGGCGCGAGCCTCGCGAGCGTCGCGACCTCGCGGTGCAGGCGCCCGACGATTGCCTGCGGGTTGGGCACCTGAGCGGTGTGCGTGAGCAGGCCGACCGTGACGCGCCCGTCGTAGCTGAACACGCTCACGCTCATCCCGACGCTGCCGGCGGTCGGGGCCCATACGAGCACGGTACGCAGCGGGCTGCCCGCCATGTACACGGTCTCCCGCGGTCCCGGCACATTGGTGATGACCGCGCTGGCCTTGGCGGTGAAGAAGTCGATGATGTAGCGCTCGATCCCGGCCGGGGCGAGCCCCGCGGTCTCCAGTAGCACGTAGGAGACCGGGCCCTCGGGCGAGTGCTTGATCGCGTCCATGCGCTGTTTGAGCTCGTACAGGCGCTCGCGCGCTCCCGCGCGATCGACGGGCAACGTCAGATAGACCAAGCCGAAACGGTTGCCGAGCTCGGCGGCGGCGCCCGGGCCGATCGGTCGCAGGTTGACGGGGACGAGCGCGCGCAGCTCGTGCGGCTCCTCGCCGTGAGCGGTCAGATACCCGCGCAGCGCGCCGCTGACGGCTGCCAGCAGCACGTCGTTGACGGTCGCGCTCTGCGCGTGGGCGATCGCCTTGATCCGATCCAGCGACATTGGCCTGCTCCAGGCCACACACCGCGTCGCGCCCTGACCGTGGGCGAGCACGCTGTCGGTGTCGGCCGGCGTGAGCAGCAGCTTGCCCAGCGCCTGCGCATCGGCGACCGCGCCACCGGCGAGCTCCAGCACCCGGCGCGGGTGGGTCAGCGTCCGCGCGCTCTCGCGTACCACCGTGCCGGCGAGCCCCCACACGGCGCCGATCGTGCCGTGCGAGCCGGGGTCCGCCTCGTGTGAGCCGGGCTCGGCGGGTGGGCCTGCGATGGTTGCCGCGCCTGCCGTGCCCGCCGCATCTGCCTTCCCGGTCCCCCTGACTGCGCCCGCCGCACGGGGGTCGGTCAGCGACAGCATCACCTGCGCGAGGGCGATGCCGTCGGCGATGCAGTGGTGCATGCGCACGATCACAGCGCTCCCGGCGCCCGGACCGTCGATCAGGTACATGTCCCACAGCGGCTTCTCGCGATCCAGCGGCGTGGAGGCGAGATCGCCCGCCAGGGCCTGCAGCGCGTGTTCGTCACCGGGCGCGGGCAGGCCCCGGCGATGCAGGTGACGGGCGAGATCGAACTCGGGGTCGGGCTCCCAGTGAACGCCGCCCGTGACCAGCCGGCTCTCGACCGCCCGTTCGCCAAAGCGCGGGTAGGGCTCGAGCAGGCGCGTGCGGATCACCTGCTCGAACCGCTCCCAGTTCACGCTCTTGCCGAACAGCAGGATCGAGTTGATGACCATCAGGTTGGTCGGGCGATCCATGTGCAGCCAGGCCGTGTCGGCGCTGGACAGGGGCGTGTGGGGCGCGCCGCTCATCCGCTCATCCGCTCATCCCGAGCCCCTGCTCCGCCTGCTCCGCGGCGGCCTCATCTGAGGCTCCGCTGTGGCTCGGACTCGGCTCGCGGTCCGGTCCCCGAACGCGATCCGTCCTGCTCGTAGAGCCCCTGGAAAAACTCCGCATACCGCTCATACACGAGCGCGCGCTTGACCTTCAGCGTCGGCGTGAGCTCGCCGGCGTCCTGCGTGAGCTGGCGGTCGAGCACGCCGAAGCGCTTGATCTGCTCCACGCGCGCGAACCGCGCGTTGGCGGCGTCGATCTCGGACTGCAGCAGCGCGTGCACCCGCTCGTCGCGCGCCATGCTCGGCAGATCGGCCGCGATGCCGAGCTGTTCGGCGAGCTTGGGCGCCTCGTCGGGGTCGAGCGTGACCATCGCCACCAGATACGGGCGCCGATCGCCATAGACGACTGCCTCTGCGATCCAGCGCGTCTCGCGCAGCGCGCTCTCGATGTTCACCGGCGTGACATTCTTGCCGCCGGCCGTGATGATCAGCTCCTTGCTGCGCCCGGTGAGGGTCAGATAGCCGTCACGGGAAAGCTCTCCGAGGTCGCCGGTGCGCAGCCAGCCGTCGGCGAACACCGCGCCGGTCGCTCGCGGGTCGCGGTGGTAGCCCGAGAACACATGTGGACCGCGCAGCAGCACCTCGCCGTCTTCGGCGACCATCACTTCGCTCGCCGGCAGCGCCCGGCCGACGGTCCCAAAACGCGGCGCGCCCGCCGGGTTGAGCGTCGCGGTGGCGCAGCTCTCGGTCATGCCGTAGCCCTCCAGCACGAGCACGCCGCAGGCGTCGAAGAACTCGAGCAGCTCGTGATCGATCGGGGCGGCGCCGACCAGCGCGAGCTGCAGGCGCGACCCGAACAGCTCGCGCACCTTCGCCAGGCCGAACCGTTCGGCGACTCCCAGGCGCAGGGCCGAGACGGGGCTGAGCGTCCTGCCGGCGCGCTGGGCCCTGCGTGCGCGGCGTCCAACCTCGAGCGCCCACGCGAACAGGGCCCGGGAGATCGGATCGCGACTCTCGAGCGCGCCGATCACGCCGCTGTGCAGCTTCTCGTAGATCCTGGGGACGGCCACGAAGTGCGTGGGCTCGCACGCGGACACCTCCTCGAGGACCCGGTCGGGCCGGCCGCTCCAGTAGACGAGCGTGCCGCCGATGTCGAGCACGACCGTCTGGGCGAGCCTCGCGAGGACGTGGGCCAGGGGCAGGAACATGTAGATGATCGGCTGGATCTCGTCGAGCTCGAGCTGGCCGCGATACATGGCGGTGGCGGCCAGGAAGTTGGCGTGGGTGAGCGCGCAACCCTTCGGCGGACCGGTCGTACCGGACGTGTAGACGAGCGTGGCGACGTCCCCTGGCTTGGTGGCGCGCACGCGTCGCTCGACCTCATCCTCGTCGACCGTCCGGCCGTCGCGACGGAGCTCCGCCAGCGAGATCGCGGCGGTGGTGGTGGCCGTGGCTCCAGTGGTGGTGGCCGTGGCGCCGGCGGCCTGGCCTTCGATCGCGATCACATGCTCGAGATGCGGGCAGCGGTCCCTCACCGCCTGGACCTTCTCGACCTGGCTCTGGTTCTCGCAGAACACGACCTTGGCCTGCGAATGGGAGAGCACGTGCCGGCACTCCTCGGGGGAGTTGGTGTCGTAGATGGGCGCGATCACCGCGCCCGCGCAGACGGCGCCGGCCTCGCACAGCGTCCACTCGGCCCTGGTTTTGGAGAGGATCGCCACGACCTCACCGGCATCGACGCCGAGGGCGATCAGGCCGCGGGCGATCTCACGGGCGTGGCGACCGAATTGGCGGTAGGTGATCGTGCGCTCGCCGCCGCCGCGGGCCGGGTGGCGCAGCGCCACGTCATCGCCACGCTCGGACGTGGACAGGACCATCTGTCCGAGCGTGGCGGCGCCGGTAATGCGTTCAGCGACCGGGCGCAGGCCGCCGCCGGTGGATGTGGCTGCCACCGTGCTCGCGGACATGGTCCCGCACCAACCTCACTTACTGCACTTGGACGAGCTGGTCAGCGACACGGGCGAGCCCGTGTAGTACACGAAGTTCGACTTCACGTTGAACTTGCCGTTGGCGCACTGTCCGGCGGTCACGAACGCCTGCTTGCCCGAACCGAGCGCCTTGACGTTGAGCGCCAGTTCGGTGATCACGATCTTCAAGCCGCCCGAGGACAGCGCCGGTACGGGCGTCGTCAGCTTGTTGGCGGACACGGTTCCTTCGAGCACGAGCGTGCTGCCGACCGCGGTCGCCGGGACGAGTACGAACAGCAGCTTGCCCTTGCCCGCGTACACCGTCGCGATCTCAGGAATCTTCGGATACACCGGCGCGCCGTTGGCCATCGCCGTGCCCGTGCCGATCTTGCTCTTAGAGGGACACGCGGCGCCCTTGGTGCCGACGAGTTCGATCGCGCTCGCCGTGCACTGCTTGATCGCGCTGCTCTTGAAGTTGAACTTGGTGTTCGCCGGAAACGTGACCGTGAGCGTCTTCAGCGCCTGTGGCTGTTCGTTTGGGGCGCCCGGGTCGGAGGAGGCGATGCTCGCGTTAAAGCCTGTCGACGCCCCCGCCTTGCTCGCCGTCAGGGTGATCTTGGAGGTCTGCTTGAACTGGGAGCTCGCCAACGCCACTCCCGCACTTGCCAGCGCCAGAACCGCGACTGCGATACCCGAAATACGCAATAACCTGCTCATCTTCGTCTCCCGCCTTCCTGTTGACCCGCGTCGGTTGACCCGCATTGGCCCTTTATCAGCTCCACCTCGCCGACCGAGAATCAACCCGCTTTCGGAAGTCCTCCCGGCGGCGCGCCAGCGCCAGATTCATTTCAACTGCACACCAGCGACTCTAGGCCCGCCCCCCTCGCCGTCCATCGGGGCGCTCTGCGGCTTGTGCCTCCGTACTTGTGCGCACTTCGTCGGCCACCACGCGCGCGCGCCGAGCGCCTGCACCGCCGCCGGCAGCAGCACCGGACGCACGAGGAACGCGTCGAGCGCGACCGTGACGGCGATGCCGATACCCAGCTCCCGCACCGTGATCAGCCCGCTCGTGGCGAACGGGATCACCGCCAGGATCATCAGCAGGCCGGTCCCCGTGCTGGCCGCCGCCGTGCGCGCCAGCGCGGTGTCCAGAGCGCTGTCCACGTCCGCGCCTGTCATCAGCTCCTCGCGTGCCCGCGCCAGCAGCACGGTCTGATAGATCAGCGAGATCCCGAACACGATCGTGAAGATGCCGACGATCGACATCGGATCGATGTATCCAGGCCCGCCCAGCGGTGGATCGGAGCCGCTGAACAGCAGGCTCAGCACCCCGAACGAGGCCGCGGCCGTGAGCAGGTTGAAGATCACCGCCACCACCGGCAGCGCGACGGCGCGCAGCGCGACGGCGAGCGTCAGCGCCACCGCGATCGCGAGGGCCACGATCACCCACGGCAGGCGCGCGTTGGTCGCGCTCGTGTAGTTCTCCAGGTTGCCCGCCGGCCCACCGAGCGCGACCTGAAGGTGGTTCGCGCGCGCGAAACGCCGTGCCCGGGCTTGCAGGCGTTCGCCCAGCGCCGCCGTGCGCGCGTCGCTGGCGGGATAGCGTGAGATCACGACGATCTGCCCGGCGTTGCCGCCCCGGGCGAGGTTCACCGCGAAGCTTGCTTCGTTGCTCGTGGCGGCGGGCGCGCCCGCGACGGCGGCGAGCAGGAAGTACCCCGAGTTGAACAGGCCCGGGGACTTGCGTTTCAGTTCTTCCAGTTCGCGCGGCGAAGGCAGCTGGCCGCTGAACTTGGCCACGCTGCGCTGCATCAGCCCGAGGCCGTTGACGAGCTGACCGGTCGGCGCCACGCCTCCGGAGAGGCCGCTCTGCAGTTCGCCGGTGCCGCTCGTCAGCTCGCCCAGGCCTGTTTCCAGTTCTCCCGCGCCGTTACGGAGCTTGGTCAGGCCGGCGGTGAGCTGGCCGCCGCCGTTCGAGAGCTTGCCGATGCCGCTCGCCAGCTGGGCGTTGCCGGCGTGCAGCTTCAGCAGGCCCGCCTGCAGCCGTTCCGCTCCGGTGGACAGCTGGCCGAGCGCGGTGGCCAGGAACGTGTCGCGCGTGGCCGTCGCGCTCGCCAGTTGGGCGGCGCTCGCCGCGTTGGGGGCCACTCCGCTCAGACCGCCCGCGACTTCGCCGACCGAGCCGCCCGCGCGCTTTAGCGCCGACAGCGCTTCGGAGTAGCCCGGCTCGCTCTTGGCGGCCGAGCTCATGCTTTCGAGCGCCGCGATCGCGCTCGCCGTGTCGCCGGCGGCGCTCTGGGCCTGGCCCTGCAGGGCGCCGAGGGCGCTGCTCGTGGCGCCGGTCAGCGTCTGCAACTGTTTGATCGAGGGCACAGCTTCGGCGGCCGGCGCATGCACGGAGCTCAGACCGCCGGCCAGTTCGACCGAGCCGGCCAGCGCCTGGGAGGCGCCACTCTTCAACGCCCGCGCGCCCGCGAGCGCTTCGCCGAGACCTTTGCCGAGAGCCGCCGAGCCGGTCCGCGCCGCCGCGAGCCCCGCGTGCAGTTGCGACGCGCCGGTCTGCGCGCTGCCCGAACCGGAGTGCAGCTTGCCCGCGCCCGTGGTCGCTTCCACCAGGCCGCTCTGCAGCTTCTGCGCGCCGGCGCCCGCTTCCCCGAGGCCTCCCGCCAGCCGGTTCAGATCGGTTTTGCCGCCGCTCAGCAGCTTGCTCGACGATTGCAGCGAGGCTGGCAGCTTGCCGAGCGCCTCGGTCTGGGCGCTGAGCGCCCCCGGCCCCGCGACCGAGGCCACCGCCGGATCGTGGGCGATCTGGGTCTGCAGCGCTTCGAGCTTGGCCAGCATCGCGGCGGTGGTGATCGGGCCGCTCGGATCTACGACGATCAGGTTGTACGGGGTCGGCCAGCCGGGTCCCATCGTGCGGGCGACGCGTTCGTAGGCGACGCGAGCGGAGTTGCCGGCCGGGAGTTGCTCCACGCCCGGTGGCCCGGTCTTCAGCGACAATGCCGGCGCCGCGAGCACCGCCAACGCCATGGTCGCCACCGCGCCGGCCCCGATTGCGTTGCGTCGCACCCACGCGCCCGCTCCGACCAGGCGGTCCCAGTCGCGTACGAGCCCCGCCGGCGCACTGCGCCCGACCGCGACGTCTCGTCCGAACAGCACGAGCGCGGCTGGCATCACGACAACGGCTGCGCCCACCGCCAGCGCTGCGCACAACAGCACGCCGATGCCCAGCGAGGTGAGGATCTTCGTGGGGGCGATCGCGGTCGCGAGCAGCAACGCGAGGATCAGCCCTGTGCCGGCGAACAGCACGGCGCGGCCGGTGCCCGCCACGGCGGCCGCCGCGGCCTGGGCGTCCTCGCGGGTGTCGCGTGCGGCGCGTTTGTCGGGCTTGTCGCGCTTGCTGGGCATCTCACGGGGGCCTGGGTGGCCCTGTTGGCTTGAGTGGCCCGGGTCGTTTGGGTGGCCCGGGTGGCCGTGATGGCCGGCGTCGTCGATGGGCAGGCGTTCTTGATGAAAGCTCGCGAGCTCCTCCTGGTGAAAGCGATCGAGGATCAGCAGCGAGCACCCGACGCCCAGCGCCAGACCGGTCATCGAGGCGAGGGCCACGGCCAGCGGGTCGACCGCGATCACGCGGCCGAGCAGCGCCATCAGCCCGAATCCCGACAGCACCGTGCCCGCCCCCAGCCCAGCGACGAGCAGCGCGGCCAGCGGCGCGCGCAGGCCGATCAGCAGCGCGAGGAACAGGATGCCGACGGCGATCAGCTCCGCGCGGCGCGTCGATGAGAGCGCGGTCTGCTTCAGCGCACGGTCGATCGAGGGCTGGCCGGTGACGCTGGCCTGCACCGGTCGGGAGATCGTGCGCGCGACGAGCGCTTCGATCTGCGGTTGGTCGTAGTCGACGACTTCCTTTTCCGGGCGATCGACCGAGACGACGATCATGGCCGCGTCGGCTGAGGGGCGCAGTCCCTGCGCGGCGGCGCCGGTATCCCAGGCGGACAGCACGCGCGTGTGCGGTCGCTTGGCCAGCGTCCTTACAAGCGCGGGTCCCTCGCGTTCCAGTTGTACGTGTGCGCGGGCGCGAGCGCGGGCGGGCGCCCCCGGCGGGACCTGCAGCAGGATCGGGACGAGCTGAGTCGGGCCGAACTGCGCTTCGTAGGTGTGTTGGGCCTGAGCGGACTCGGTGCCCGGGACCACCACGATCGACGGCGACAGCGAGCGATCGACGCCGAGGCCGATCGCGCTCAACACGACCGCGATGACGACCCAGGCGAGCAGCGCGGCCCGTGGTCGCTGGATCGAGATTCGCGCCAGTCCTAGCATCCCAGTGAGGACCGTACGTCTGGGACGCGCCGTTTACATCGGGGGCGCGTGCGTGTTCGTGTCAGTAGTTACGTGCTGATTGTGCGGGGCAGGCGAGGGAACGCTCGCTCAGTGCCGCAGGATCACAAACACGGTCGTGATCGCGAACGCGATCTGCCCGAACGCGAGCGCCGTCCCCAGATTGATCGCCCCGAGCGCTCCCGCCAGCGCGCTGGCGAGCACGAATGCGCCGAACATCATCGCCAGATCGCGTGCCATCGGCTCTTTCGTCCCCGTCCCTCGATCCTCAGCCGTTCGCAGGCTCCTCGCCTGCAATCGCCTGCCGCTCCAGCGCCTGCACGAGCGAGGGGACGTCCGCTCCCGGGTCCTGCTCGGCCAGGATCGCCTGCGCGGCACGCCGGCCGCCCACGGCGCCTACCCCGCGCTCACCGTGCTCGCGCGCGTACTCCACAAGCGCGCTGGCCCGTCGCGAACGTAGGCGATGGGCCTGTAGATCGAGATCTGCGCGATGTCGATCGAGCGCGTCCACGAGCTCTGAGACACCCGTCGGGGGAGACAGCGAGGACACGGCGATCACCTTAGTGGAGCGGCTCCCCAGCGAGCGCAGGGCCGCGCTCAGATCGCGCCGCGTGCGCATCGCCACCTGGCCGAGGTCGGCCTTGGTCACGACCAGCACGTCGGGGATCTCCATGATCCCCGACTTCAGGAACTGCAGCACGTCGCCGCTGCCGGGCTGCACGACCACGACGACCGTGTCGGCGACGTCGGCGACGTCTGTCTCGGCCTGTCCGACGCCGACCGTCTCGATCACGACCACGTCGAACGCGCCCGCCAGCGCCTGGGCCGCCGCGCGCGTCCCGAAGGCCAGCCCGCCCAGCTGCTCGCCGGCTGAGGTCGAGCGGATGAACACGCCCGGGTCGGCGGGGTCGAAGTCGATACGCGCCCGATCGCCGAGCAGCGCCCCGCCCGAGCGGCGCGAGCTGGGATCGACGGCCAGCATCGCCACGGTTCTGCCGCCGATCCGCTCGGGCGCCGCGCTGCCATCTGGGCCGCCGGCCTCGCCGCCGGCCCCTCCGTCGCGCCATGCCCGCAGCAGCGCTGAGAGCAGCGTCGACTTACCGGCGCCGGGCGGCCCGGTGACACCGACGATGTGTCCCGGGGCCTCGTGTCCGAGCGCGGCGGGGGAGACCTCTGCCAGAAGCGCGGCGGCCTGCGTACGGTCTGCGGCGGTTGTGCTCTCCAGCAGGTTCAGCGCGTCGGGCGCCGCGCTCAAGTCGCGCTTGCGCAGCCGTGTTCCGAGCTCTGCGCCGTCCACCTAAACAGGCGCCGGCACGCTGTTGCGCTGGCCGACGAGCTCGACGATGTCGCGCATGATCTGGGTGATGTCGTAGTCCTTGGGCGTGTACACCGCCGCGACGCCGGCCTCGCGCAGCGGAGCGACGTCCTGGTCGGGGATGATCCCGCCGACCACCACCGGGGCGCTCACACCAGCGTCGCGCAACGCCTCGATCACCGCTGGAATCAGCTCGCGGTGGGAGCCTGAGAGGATCGACAGTCCGATCACGTGCACGCCCTCCTGCCGGGCGGACGCGGCGATCTGGGCGGGGGTCAGGCGGATGCCTTCGTACACGACATCCATGCCGGCGTCCCGGGCGCGTACGGCGATCTGCTCGGCGCCGTTTGAGTGCCCGTCGAGGCCCGGCTTGCCGACGAGGATCTTCGGGCGCCGGCCGAGCCGCTCGGTGAGCGCTGAGACCCGCTCGCGCAGCAGATCGATGTCTCCGTCGCCCACGGCCGGGGCGGCCTCGCCCACGCCGGTGGGCGCGCGGTATGAGCCGAACACCTCGCGCAGCGTGCGTGCCCACTCGCCGGTGGTGGCGCCCGCCCGCGCGGCCGCGATCGTGGGGAGCATCAGGTTGTCCTGCGGGCCGGTCTGCTCGGGTGAGAGCGCGGCGACGCGCGCGAGCTCTGCCAGAGCCGCGTCGACCGCGCTCTGGTCGCGGTTGGCGCGCCAGGCGCGGACCGCCTCGATCTGCTGGGCTTCGACCGCGGGGTCGACCACCAGGATGCCGCCGTCGCCGCCCGCGGTCAGCGGCGAGTCCTCGGTCTCGGTGAAGCGGTTCTGCCCGACGACGACCTGCTCGCCGGACTCGATTCGTTGGATGCGCTGGCGATGGGCGTCGACCAGCGCGGCCTTCATGTAGGGGACGGCTTGCATCGCGCCGCCGTGCTCGGCCACGACCGCCATCTCCGCACGCGCCCCGTCGAGCAGCTCGGCCACGAGCGCGTCCATCACGTGCGAGCCCGCGAAGATGTCCGGGTACTCGAGGATGTCGGTCTCATACGCCAGCACCTGCTGGATGCGCAGCGACCACTGCTGATCCCACGGACGGGGCAGGCCGAGCGCCTCGTTCCAGGCGGGCAGCTGGATCGCGCGGGCACGGGCATCGCGCCCGAGCGTGACCGCGAGCGCCTCCAGGACGATGCGCTGCACGTTGTTCTCCGGCTGGGCCTCGGTCAGGCCGAGCGAGTTGACCTGCACGCCGTAGCGAAACCGCAGCTGGCGCGGGTCGGAGACCCCGTAGCGCTCGCGCCCGAGCTCCTCCCAGAGGATGCCCATCGCGCGCAGCTTGGCGTGCTCCTCGACAAAGCGCACGCCGGCGTTGACGAAGAACGAGATGCGCGCGAACACGCGCCCCATCAGCTCCCCCGACTCCTCGCTACCCTCGCCGTGCGCCTGCTCGACGCGCTGGCGAGCGGCGTCGAGCACGGCGATCGCGTTGGACATCGCGTAGGCGATCTCCTGCACCGGAGTCGCGCCGGCCTCCTGCAGGTGATAGGAG
This sequence comes from uncultured Solirubrobacterales bacterium, assembly GCA_963702185.1. Lineage (GTDB taxonomy): Bacteria > Actinomycetota > Thermoleophilia > Solirubrobacterales > Solirubrobacteraceae > Palsa-744. Next base: position 579,935 of record OY969723.1, on the reverse strand, counting down.
CAGATGTTGATCGGGTTCCAGCGCGGGACGTGCTCGACGGTGTAGGCGATCATGTCCGCGATCAGCCGCAGCGAAGGCGCCGGCGGGAATGCGTAGGTGCCGCGCGCGAGGAACTCCTTGACTATGTCGTTCTGTGTGGTGCCCTGCAGCTGGGATTGATCGACTCCCTGATCTTCGGCGGCGACGATGTACAGCGCGAGCAGCCATGCCGCGGTTGCGTTGATCGTCATCGAGGTGTTCATCTCCCCGAGCGGGATGCCGTCCATCAGTGCGGCCATGTCACCGCGGTGGCTGACGGGCACACCGACCTTGCCGACCTCGCCGCGCGCGAGCTCGTCGTCGGGGTCATACCCGGTCTGGGTGGGCAGGTCGAACGCGACCGACAGTCCGGTCTGGCCCTTGGCGAGGTTGCGCCGGTACAGCTCGTTGGAGGCGCGGGCGGTCGAGTGGCCCGCGTAGGTGCGCATCATCCACGGCCGGTCGCGTTCGGGCAGGCGGGGATTGGGATTTTCGTCCATGCACCCATTGTACGGACGGGCGGCGCCCATTATTCTCTGCTGCCATGAGTCAGACGATCGAGTTGCCCCGTACCGGCCTGCCGGGAGGCGGGCTGGGAGAATCATGGAAGGTGATCGTGCGCAACGACGATCACAACACCTTCGATCACGTCGCCCGTACGCTCGCCCGCTACATCCCGGGCACCACGCTGCAGCGCGGGCACGAGATCGCCAACATCATCCACAACGCGGGCAAGGCGGTTGTGTTCAGCGGTCACCAGGAGCGCGCCGAGCACTACTGGGAGCAGCTGAAGGGCGCAGGCCTGACGATGGCGCCGCTGGCGCGCTGAGCGGGGCGTCGCTGCGGATCAGGCGATGTCGCCGACTGTGGCGTGGCCGTTGCCGGCGGCGGGCGAGGCATCTGCGTCCGCGCCGTTCGCCGCCCCGTCGGAGGTCTGCTCGAGGACGCCTCCGCGCGCGGTCAGGTCCCACCAGCCGTACAGCACCGGTATCTGGTAGGCGCCGGAGAAGCGCACGCGCATGGCGGTCATCTCCGGTCCTTCCCAGTAGCGTTCCCATTCGGTCTGGCCCTGGAAGTGGGCCAGCTGCTGGAAGCGGTACTTGTCGTCGCGCGCGCGGTAGACCGCGTAGGAGTCAGCGCCGTAGCGCAGCGCGACCGGCGCGACGTCGTTCAGGGCCGCTTCGATCGCGTTTCCCTGAAATCCGGTGGCGTACCAGGGGATGATGACCGTGCCCGGCCTGCTCGGACCGCCCGCCATTGCTCACGCTCCTCGAGTTGTGTTGTGACCTAGCTCCCGATGGTCGGCCATCAGGCTCCCACCTCCGCGTGGATCGCGCCGGGGCCGTCGGTGGTCTTGCCCTGGCCCTCCTCGGTCGCGCCGACGAGGATCGAGATCTTGCCGAGATGCTTGTTTTCGAGCATCAACTGGTGAGCTTCGGCGACGCCCTCGAACCCGAGCGTGCGCCACAGCACCGGGCGGATCTGGCCGGACTCGATCAGCTCGTTGGCCTTCATGCACTCGTACGCGTTGGCGAAGTGCGAGCCGAGGATCTCCTTCTGGCGCATCCACAGGTACGCGACGTTGAAGTCCAGGTCGATGCCGGTGGTGCCGGCGCAGATGACGATTTTGCCGAACGTCTTGGCGGTGAACACCGAGGTGGGGAACGTGGCTTTGCCGACGTGCTCGAACACGATGTCGGGCGCGTCGCCGAGGATCTCCTTGACGCGCTTGGCAAAGCCGAGCGAGACCTTGAAGCGGGCCTTCTCCTCCTCGGGCGTCTCGGTGCCGGTGCGCATCATCCCCGAGAACTCGCCTCGGTCGATGTAGTCCACGGCGCCCAGGCGCTTTACCAGCTCGCCCTTCTCCGCGGAGGAGACCACGCCGACGCAGTTGGCGCCCGCGGCCGCGCACAGCTGGGTGGCGAACACGCCGAGACCGCCGGCTGCGCCCCAGATCAGCACGTTTGCGCCGGCCTGCATCTGACAGCGCGTGATCAGCATGCGATACGCGGTGAAGTACACGAGGCCGTAGGAGGCGGCCTCCTCCCAGGTCAGCGAGTGGGGCTTGGGCAAGAGCTGCTGGGCCTGGACCTTCGTGAACTGCGCGAACGAGCCCCAGGTCGTCTCATATCCCCAGATCTTCTGCGAGGGCGCCGCCATCGGATCGAGGCCGTGCACCTCGGGGTCCTCGTAGGAGGCCATGTTGCAGTGCACGACGACCTCGTCGCCGACCTTCCAGCGGGTCACGCCCGCGCCGACCTTCCACACGATGCCAGAGGCGTCGGAGCCACCGATGTGGTGTCCGTATTCGGGGTGGTCGCCGTACTTCATCACCGACACGGGCTTGCCCAGCGCCGCCCAGACGTTGTTGTAGTTGACCCCGGCGGCCATCACCCGCACGATCACCTCGAACGCACCCGGCTCGGGCACCTCGATCTCCTCGATCTGGAAGGCGTCCTTGGGTTCGCCGAAGCGCTCCTCGCGGATGACCCAGGCGGCCATCGTCGCAGGCAGCTCGCCAGGCTGCACGTCGACCTCGGAGACTTGTTGGGAATCGATTGCCACGGTGATCTCTAACCTCGCGTGTTGGGGACTGGCACAGGGGCAGGCATCCTATCGGGAGCGGACTCCGGTGCGACGGCGGGCCCCGGTGCGACGGCGGGCCCCGGTGCGACGGCGGGCCCCTGGGCGGCAGTCGGCTCGGAGGCGGCGATTGGCTCCTGTGCGGCGACGGGCTCCTGGGTGCGGACATGCGCGGCGACCAGCACCCATGCCAGCAGCGCGCCCAGCAGCGCCAGGCCGCCGGCGACGTACAGGGCGTTGGACAGCGCGTACACGTAGGTCTGACCCATCACGGTCTGGATGTGGGCGGGCAGACCCGCGCCGCTGGCCCCCGAGCCGAGCGCGTTGGCCAGGCGTTCGCGCGCGGCGGCCGGCACGTGCGGCAGCGCGGTCTGCAGGTGCGTGCGCCCGAGTGTGGCGATCACCGCGCCGAGCACGGCCACGCCGAACGTCGAGCCGACCATCCTGGTCATCGACAGTATGCCCGAGGCGACGCCCGCCTTGGCTACCTGCACCGAGTTCATCGCGGCGGTCGACATCGGCGACATCACGAGGCCCATGCCGACGCCCATCACGATGAAGCTGACGCTGAGATACCCGTAGCCCGTATGGGTCGTGATCCCGGTCAGCCAGAACAGCGCGAAGGAGACGAGGATCAGGCCGACGGTCATCAGCGGCCGCGAGCCGATGCGGTCGGCCATGCGCCCGGCGATCGGGGCGACGATCATGATCATCACGGTCGAGGGCAAAAAGCGCACGCCGGCCTGCAGCGGGGAGTAGCGCAGGACGTCCTGCATGTACAGCGCGAGGAAGAAGAACATCGCGAACATCGCGAACGAGACGATGAACGCGACCACGTTGGCGCCGAAGAACGAGCGCGAGCGGAAGAACGAGAAGTCGACCATCGGCGCGCTGCGCCGGCGCTCGACGTACACGAACGCGGCGAGCATCGCCACCGCCAGCGCGAACAGCCCGAGCACGCGCGCCGATCCCCAACCCCATTCGTTTGACTGGATCAACCCGAGCACGAGCCCGGCGAGCGCGATCGTGAGCGTCAGCACGCCGGGTATGTCGACCTCGCGCACGGCGCTCTCATCGCGCGACTCGCGCGCGGCGGCGAGCGTGACGATGATCGCGAGGATCGCGACGGGCACGTTCAGGAAGAAGATCGACTGCCAGCTGACTTCCTGCACGAGGAACCCACCGACGACCGGACCGATCGCCAGCGCCATCGCCGAGACCCCCGCCCAGGTGCCGATCGCCCGGCCGCGCTCGCGGGCGTCGAAGGTGTTGGTGATGATCGACAGGGTGGCGGGCATCATGAAGCCCGAGCCGATGCCCTGGGTGGCGCGGAACACGATCAGCCACACGTCCGACTGGGCGAGGCCGATCAGAAAGCTCGAGGCGCCGAACACGGCCACGCCGAACAGGAACATGCGCCGGCGGCCGTATATATCGCCGAGGCGCCCGCCCGTCACGAGCGTCAGCGCGAAGGTAAGGGTGTAGGCGTTGACCGTCCACTCCAGCGAGGAGGTGCTCGCATGCAGGCCGCGCTGGATCGAGGGCAGCGCGACGTTGACGACCGTGTTGTCGAGCATGATCATGAACAGGGCGAAACACATCGCCCCGAGCGTCCACCAGCGGCGGTTCTCGTCGGTGATCGTGGGGATGGAGAGGGTCATGAGGCGACTCCTCGATCGGTTCCTTCAGATGCGCCGGTTTGGGCGGGGACGGCGGCCCTGAGGAACGGCAACTCCACGATCTCGGCGCTCACGCCGGCCTCGCCGCGGGCACCATCGCCATCGACCCTCTCGCGCTCTGGATCTGCGGCGATCACGTTCACGCTCATCCCCGGCTCGGCCTCGCGGCGCACGAGCCCCAGGCCGATTGGGCCATAGGTGGGGGAGGCCACTGAGCTGGTGAGTCGGCCCATCACGCGCTCGCCCAGGCGTAGGTCGGCACCGGCCGGGACCGGCTCGGACAGGCGTAGGCCACGAAGGTGGCGGTTCGGTTTGCCTCGGTAGTACAGCCGCGCGACCGTCTCCTGGCCGACGTAGCAGCCCTTGGTGAAGCTCACCGCGCGCTCGTTCAGGCCGGCCTCCTGCGGGATGACGGTGTCGTCGAGGTCGATTCCATAGCGCGGGCGGCCGCGCTCGACGCGGATGATCTCAGCGGCGTCTGCGGACACGGGGATAGCGCCGCGCGCCAGCAGCGCGTACGTCAGGGTGGTCGTGTCGGCCGCGTCGCAGATGAGATCTACGCCGGTGTCGGTTCCTACCGCGATGGCCGCGATGCCGTCGATCTCGACCGGCGTGTTGGCGTGCTCGACCTTGGCCAGGCGCTCCTCGACGCCCGCGACACACGCTGAGTCGGGCCCGATCAGCGAGATCAGCCCGCGCTCCAGCGTGCGCTTGTGCAGTTGCACGTCGTAGCCGATCTTGAAGCGGCGGATCATGTCGAACAGCGCCTGCAGGGTCGTGCGCTCGGTGTCGAGGAACAGTTCCACGTCCGGGATCGCATCTGGGGCCATGCCGTCAGCGGTGAGCCCATCGGGAGCCGGGCTGTCCGGGACCAGGCTGTCCGGGGTCGGGTCGTCCGGGCTCAGGTCCAGCACGCGCATGTCGCCGAGCATCTTGCCCTTGGGCGTCAGGAACGCCGCATAGCAGCCCTGTCCGGGCTGCAGGGCCTCGATGTCGTTGGTGGTCTGGCCGGCGAGAAACTCCTTGGCGCCGCCGCCGGTCAGCGCGAGCTTGCCCCGCTCGGAGCGGTCGAGCAGGCCGCAGGTCTCCGTCAGCGCCAGGTACTCGGCGCTCAGCCGATCGGTGTCGGTGCTGGTCGCGGCCACCTGTTCGAGGATAGCCACGCGAGCGGGTCGCCCGGGATCGATCGCGAGGCCCGCCGGGACCGCTAGGCTTCGCGGCGATGGGCTTCGCCGACGACTTCCAGGGGATCGTCGATTCGCTCCCCGATGATTGGACGGACCTCGAGCTCGACATGCGTCTGGCCGACGAGTCGCGCTATGTCGAAGCGGCCGTCTACCTGGTGACGTGCAACGCGCGCCCGTACTCGCACAACGACTGGCACTGGCGGCTGATTGTCGCCCACCGCTTTGGGCATGCGGCATCTGCGCCGACCACTCACGGAACGCTGGCTCTGCTCGACGATGCGGGGATCGAGGGCGAGCTGGTCGTGCGCGAGGTGCGCTCGGGGCGCGCGGAGATCATGGAGGGATGGGGCCGCCCGGAGTCCGCGCGCGAGGAGTTCCGGCGCCTGCGCGCGCTGTAGACGGCCGCGATGGCGCGGGTGCTGGCGCTCACGGCCGACCTGCTGTTCGGCTCGCGCGTTCAGGGTGATCTGAGCGCTGTCGGTCACGAGGTGGAGTTGGTCGGAGATGAGGCGCGGCTGCGGGCGCGGCTTGCGAACGCGGAGGCCGAGGTCGGTGAGTCAGCGCCGCCGGACGTTCTCGTGGTCGACTTGACCGACGCTCAGCTCGACGGCGCCGGCGTTGTGGAACGACTCGCGGGGGAAGGTGCGCTTGAGTCGGTCAAGACGCTCGGCTTCTATTCGCATGTGGATATGGCCGCGCGCGAGCGGGCCGAACGGGCCGGCTTCGATCAGGTTGTGCCCCGCTCGCGCATGGCCCGCGAGGGCGCTGAGCTGGTCGGTCGTCTGGCCGGTTGAGCTCGGGCCAAGACCGCGTCACGCTCAGAACTCGCCCTGCTCCTTCAGCTCGCCTCCGGCGCCGGGGTGTCGCTGAGCGCGGCCAGTTCGGCGGGCGTCGGTTCCAAGGGGACGAGCGCGGCGTTGGGGACGCGCTGGCCGCGGGGGATCCAGTGCCCAACGCGCACGGACAGCGCGGCGCGGATGACCATGCCGTGGCAGACCACCAGCGCCGGCAGCTCCCCCCGCTCGACCTGTTCGATGGCCGCGCCCACGCGCACCTCCTGCTGGGCGAACGACTCGCCGCCGGGGAACGCGAACGTGGGATCGCCGGTGAAGAACTTGGCGAACAGCTCGGGCGACTGCGCCTGCACCTCGCTGAACGGCCGGTCGGTCCAGTCGCCGGCGTTGGTCTCCATCAGCCGCTCGTCGTAGGTGGGCTCCAGGCCGAGCTTCGCGGCGACGACCTCGGCGGTTTCGCGCGCGCGCAGCAGCGGGCTCGACCACAGCGCCGCGAACCCGTGCTCGGCGGCGCGCTGCGCCAGTTGCGCCGCCTGCGCGCGGCCGGTCTCATCGAGCGGAATCGCCTGCTGGCCCTGAAACCGGCCCTCGGCGTTGTAGGCCGTCTGCCCGTGCCGGGCTAGGTAGACGTCGTGCGCGGTGGTCATCGCGAGGCGAGCGTACACACCCGGCCCACCTGCGCGGCGCTGGCGTGTGCGCACACCGCGCTTCGGCGACGCTTGACCGGCCTCAGCTCGCGGCGGTGTCGCTTACGCCGGGCTCCAGCACGCCGCTCGCCGGCGGGCCCTCGGGCTCGGAGGCGGATGGGCGCAGGTACAGGAACTCGTACAGCAGCGCCGCGACCGCTGCGCCCAGCACCGGCCCGACATACCAGACCCAGCCGTTTGACCAGTGATCGCCCACGAGCTGGGGTCCGAACGCGCGCGAGGGGTTCATCGCGGCGCCCGTGAACGGGCCGCCGAAGAGCACGTCGATCGAGATCGTCAGCCCGATCGCCAACCCGGCGACCGCGTTGAACGGACCGCGCGTGTCGACCGCCGCGCCGAACACGACGAGCACGAGAAAGAACGTAAACACCGCCTCCAGCAGCATCCCCGAGGTCGCGTCGACGCCGTTACCCAGCGCGGGCACGCCGAGATGTACGGCTTCTGTGGTGGCGCGCGGCAGCAGCTCCTTGACCAGCAGCGCGGCCAGCGCGGCGCCGCCGAACTGCGCGATCCAGTACACGCCCGCGAGCGCGGGCTTGATCCGGCGGGTGATCAAGAAGCCGAACGTGATCGCGGGGTTGAAGTGCCCGCCGGAGATGTACCCGAGCGCGCACACCATCACGCCGATCGCCAGGCCGTTGGCGATGGCCACGCCGATCAGCGTTGTGTCGTGGGCGACGCCGGCGGCCGCGGCCGCGCCGGCGCCGACGAAGGTCAGGGTGAACGCGCCGATCGTCTCGGCCACGGCGCGACGCAGTGTGTCTTCGGACATGCCCTGACCCTACGATCCGGTTCGGACAGACCTACACTGCCTGCAATGCGTCGGAGGGTCACGTTCAGCCGCAACCTGACGCTGTCGCTGTCGCGCACGTGCCGGTGCTACTGCAAGTACTGCGCGTTCGCCACCCACCGGGCGCATCTGTACTCGCCCGACGAGGTCATCGACATCCTGGATGGCGCGAGGAGACGCAACGTCAAGGAGCTGCTGGTGCTGACCGGGGAGCGGCCTGAGGTCAACGGCGAAGTGGCCGCGCGTCTGCGCGAGTACGGGCACGAGGACTTCACCGCGTATGTCGTGTGGACGTGCGAACGGGCCCTGGAGCGGGGACTGTTGCCGCACACGAACCTCGGCGTGCTGTCCAAGGAGGACCTGGCCCGCCTGCGCGAGGTCACCGCCTCGCAGGGCCTGATGCTGGAGTCGGTGTCCGAGCGACTCATGGAGACGGTGCACGCGGGCTCGCCCACCAAGCACCCCGCGCGCCGCCTGCAGACGATCCGGGACGCCGGCGAGCTGAAGATCCCGTTCACGAGCGGCATCCTCGTCGGCATCGGCGAGACCGAGGACGAGCGGGTCGCCTCGCTGGAAGCCCTCGCGGCGGCGCACGCGCAGTACGGGCACATCCAGGAGGTGATCCTGCAGAACTTCGTGCCCCACCAGCGCTACTACGGCCAGGAGCCCGCCGAGATCGCCGACGCGGCCGCGCGGGAGTACTGGCGCACTGGTTTGGCCGACGCCGATGGCGACTCCGGCAATGGTCATTCAAGACCGACAGGACTGCACCCTCAGCTGCCGTTGCCCGAGTGGGCGTGTCCGGTGAGCATCGAGGACATGAAGCGCCTCATCGCCGAGACTCGGCGGCTGATGCCCGACGTCGGCATCCAGGTCCCCCCGAACCTGGCGGACTGGTGGCCCGAGCTCGTCGCGGCGGGCGCGACCGACCTGGGTGGGCTGAGCGCGAACGGGGATCACATCTCCCCCGAGCACCCATTTCCCTCGCCGCATCGGGTGCGCAAGCGGCTGCAGGCCGACGGCGTGGCGCTGACCGAGCGGCTGTGCGTGTACGGGCGGTACATCGACCCCGACTGGATCGCGCCGGCAGTGATGGACACGATCAAGGTCGCCTACTGGTCGTTCATCCCCCGGCGGGGGTCGGGAGGCCCGTCCACCGGTCCGCTCACCCGCACCGACCCGGCGGCGTACGGCCTGCCGCCGATCCGTCCGAGCCTCGTCTCGGGGGCGATCGAACGGGGGCGTGCCGGGGAATGGCTGAGCCCCGAAGAGCTGACAGCGCTGTTCGCCGAGACGCGCCCGGAGGCGATCGAGGCGATCCGCGCCGCCGCCGACGAGCTGCGCTCGGAGCTGGCGGGGGACACCGTCACGTTCGTGGTCAACCGCAACATCAACGTCTCCAACGTCTGCACGGTCGGGTGCGCCTTCTGCGGCTTCGGCCAGGGCAAGCGCTCGCCCGACGCCTACGAGCACGACGAGGCCGAGTTCACGCGGCGGGTGCTGGAGGCGATCGACTACGGCGCCACCGAGCTGTGCATCCAGTCGGGCATCCACCCGGACTGGGCGCTCGAGGACTACGAGCGCTGGCTGGCGCTGGCCAAGCGCGTCGCGCGCGAGGCCGGCGCGGAGCTGCACCTGCACGCGTACTCGCCGATGGAGATCGCCCACATGTGCGACATCTCGAATTTTCCCCCGTCCGAGGTGTTCGCGCGCCTGCGCGACGCCGGTCTGGGCTCGACCCCCGGCACGGCGGCGGAGGTGCTCCACGACGGGGTGCGGGAACGCATCTCCCCGAACAAGCTGCCGGTCGCGCGCTGGGTGCAGATCGTCGAAGCCTCCCATCACGCCGGGCTGCGCTCGACCGCGACCGTCATGTTCGGGCACATCGAGGAGCCGTGGGAGCTGGCCGAGCACATGCGGGTCGTGCGCGAGCTGCAACAGCGCACGGGCGGGATCACCGAGTTCGTGCCGCTCTCCTTCATCCCCTTTCAAACGCTGCTGGGCCGCACGCACGGCGTGGAGGAGATCTCGCGCGAGGAGAACCTCAAGCACACCGCCGTGTTCCGCCTCGCGCTTGGGCGCACCGTGCCCAGCCTGCAGGCCAGCTGGGTGAAGATGGGCCTCGATGCCGCGACCGAGTCGCTGCGCTGGGGCGTCAACGACCTCGGCGGCACGCTGATGGAGGAGTCGATCAGCCGCTTGGCCGGCTCTTACCACGGCACGCGCCTGGATCCCGATCAGCTCATCGCGGCGGCACACGAGGCGGGTCGCCCGGCGGCGGAGCGCAGCACGCTGTACGAGATCCGGCGGCGCTACGAGCTGCCGGTGGCGCTCGGCGCGGCTACCTGAACAGGTCCTCCCCGAGCGGGCGGATCAGCGCCGCCGCGCCCGGGCCGTCCTCAGCGGTGACGAACCGCTCCAGGCCGTCGATCACGACGACCGGCTCATGCGAATCCTTGGCGCGCGCCAGGTCGGCGGCAGCCGCCGCGGCGTCCGCGACGGCCAGCCAGGTCGCGCGCAGCTCTAGCCCAGCCGAGTCGGTGCGTCCCCGCCAATCGTCGAGCGGCGCCATCCCGGCGCAGCCGAGCGCCACGTCGCACTGTCCGTGGCGCCAGGCGCGGCCGAAGCTGTCGGTGATGAGCACGGCGAGGCAGGCGCCGGTCAACTCCCATATGCGTGCGCGCAGCGCACGCGCGGAGGCGTCGGGGTCGCGGGGGAGCACGATCAGCGTGTTCGGATCGGGCGAGTTGGATGCGTCCACACCGGCGTTGGCGCACACGAACCCGTGATGAGTGCGGCAGATCAGCACACCGTTCGCCGCGCGTACGATCTCCGCCGACTGGTCGAGCACGACCTGCACCACCCGCGGGTCGCGCTTGCTCCCATCGGCCGGCGCCAGGGGTCCGGCGGCCAGCTCGCGGGCGCGCGGGCCTGCCCGCACCTCGCTCAACGCGACGAGCGCGCCCTCGGCCTTGGACACGACCTTGTGGGCGATCGCCACGACCTGGCCGTCGCGCAGGGCGCCGCGACCGGCCTCCACGATCAGCTCCGCGAGGTCGTCCCCGGGGACGACCTCTGAAAGCCCGCTCAGGCCGCAGGCCGCGAGCGCAGACAAGGCTCCTCCGCCAGTCCCAGCCGAGGCTTCCGCGCCAGTCCCAGCACCGCGCGCGTGCGCGGCGCCCTGACGCCCTCCTGCGCCAGTCGCTCTCGCAGCGCCGCCAAGTCCTCGCCGGTGTCGACGTCGAGCAGCAGCGAGGCCGGCTGTGCGATCCGCCAGGCCACGCCCGCGTCGGCGGCTAGCCGTTCGTGGCGCTCGCGGCTGCCGGGGCCGAAGCTCGGCGCGATCGCGTCGGGGGGCGAGAGCACCAGGCCGTTGGTGCCGGTCCCGTGGCGGTCGGGCACGATCGTTACGCCGGGTGGCGAAGCGTCTTCCCGGCTCGGCGACGGGGCCTCGTCCTGGCGCCGCGGCGGCACGTCACCCTCGCGCAGCAGCGCGTCGATCTCGGCCGGGTCGAGCGCCGGGCAGTCGCCGGGTACGCACAGCACACGCTCGAACCCCTCGGCCACCGCCGCCGCGATGCCGAGGCCGACCGCGGCGCTCTGCGTCGGCTCGGCGGTGTCCGGCACGACCAACGCGCCCAGGTGGCGAGCTGCCGCCGCGACCGACTCCTCGGCGGTGACGACGATCGTGCGCTCGACCGAGCCGGCCTCGGAGAGGGCCACGAGCACATCGCCGACCATCGCCCGCGCCAGCTCGCCGCGCAGCGGGTCGGCCACGCTCGCACCGAGTCGCGACTTGGCGCGGTGCAAGCGCTTGACTGGCAGGATCGCGGCGGTGCGCATCGCCGCAGACGATAGTGGCGGCGATTTGCGTCGGCCTTCCCCGGAGGGCGCGGCCTCGCGCGTGCGCATGTGTCAGCGTGAGCCCGCGCTCACCACTGCAGCAGCATCAGCCCGAGCGTGACGCCGGGGCCGACGGACACGATCAGACCGAGCTCGCCCGGCTGGGGCTCGCACTGCGCGATCGTGTTCTGCAGCACGTACAGCACCGACGGGGTGCCGACGTTGCCGTGATCGGCGAGCGATCCCCAGCTCGTGGCCAGATCGTCGTGGGAGAGGCCGAGCGCGGAGCCGATGTTCTCGACGATCCGCCGCCCGCCCGGATGCGCGATCCAGTGGTCGATCGCCGAGCGCTCGAGGCCCTGGTTCTCCAGGAAGGAGTCGGCGACCGCGGGCAGGCCGGCGCCGGCCAGGTCGGGGAGCTCGCGCTCGAGATGCAGGTAGCTGTCGTGTGCGCTGCACTGCAGGCTGACGACCCCGAGCGAATCGGGGAGCTGGTGGACCTGCGAGGCGAGGATCGAGGGTCCCTGCGCGCGCGGGTCGCCTGAGAGCAGAACAGCGGCGCAGCCGTCGCCGAAGATCGCCGAGCCGACCGTCTTGGCGCGCGGGTCCTGTGGGGTGGCGCGGGTGAGGATGCCGCTCATGCTCTCGGCGGCCACGATGAGCGCCTCGCGGTCGGGGTGCGCGCGCATGGCCTGCTCGGCCAGGCGCATCAGCGGCACTCCGCTGGCACAGCCGACGCCGCTGATGTGGTACTTGTCGGTCGCCGGGTCCATCCCGTAGTGCTCGACGAGACGGTGGGCGAGGGTGGGACAGCCGAGCGTGTACAGGCTCGAGCTGAACACGGTTGCGATCCGCTGCGGGTCGATTCCCAGCGCGTCGACGGCCTGCACCGAGCGGGCCATCAGCTGCTCGTCGATCTGCTGCGCGCGTCCCTGCAGCGTGCGGTCGAGGAACTCGTCGCTCAGTTCCAGGTGCCGGCGCTGCACGCCGCAGCGCGCGAAGATGCCCTCGGCGAACTCGTCGCCGCTCAGGCCCAGCCGCTCGAGCACCTCCTGTTGGGAGTAGGTCTGGGGCGCGTCGGCGATCGCCAGGCCGGCGATCCGGGGCCCGGCGGGGCGTGGCCGCGTGGCCGCTCGCGCCGGACGGGCAAGCGCCGCTCGCGTCGGACGGGCGAGCAACTGGACGCCATCGCTTGAGTCAGTGCCGTGCTTCACGGTGTCGAGCTTCCCTGGTTGGAGGCCGGCGCTGGCGACGGATCGTCCAGCCGGACCGTTTGACGATATGTGCAGACGATGACGTATCCCAGGGTAGGAGGCATCGTTCTTATCCAGTTCTTCGCGTGGCGAGGGCCGGCTCCTGCGCCTGAGACGTGCCCGGAACGGGCTGTAGGATGCGCGTGCCGGCACGCGGTGCGAACTGTAGCGGCACGCGCGCGCACCGGCCATCCAACGACCGAAGCCAAGCGGGAGGAGCCACAGCGATGACGGACACGACGGGCCTGAAGCTCATCGGCGCGGGTCTGCCCCGAACGGGCACGCTGACGCAGAAGGAGGCGCTCGAGATACTGGGGATGGGCCCCTGTTATCACTGGGTGAACCTCATCGCGGACCTCGATCAGGTAGAGCTGTGGCACCGGGCGCTGGACGGGGAGGATCTGCTGGGGGAGATCTTCGACGGCTTTCAGTCGACCGTGGACTGGCCCGGCGGGTTCGTCCACCGCCAGCTCGCCGAGCGCCATCCCGATGCCAAGGTGCTGCTCAGCGTTCGCGACCCCGAGAGCTGGGAGCCGAGCTACCGTGACACGATCGGCAGCTTCTGTCACGGAGACACGCTGCTCGGGCACCTCTCGAAGGCGCGCCGGGAAATCGACCCTCGCTGGAAGCGCTATCTGGAACTGGTCGATCGCATGCTCTGGGACGAGCATTCGCCGTTTGCCAATGGCTGGGGAGAGCAGGAAATGAAGCAGCAGATGCTCGCTTACAACGAGAGCGTCAAGGCTACGATCTCGCCCGAGCGCCTGCTTGTGTGGGAGGTCTCAGAAGGCTGGGAGCCGCTGTGTGAGTTCCTCGAAGTCCCGGTGCCTGATCAGCCGATGCCGCACGCCAACGATCGCGAGACGTTCGTCGGGCGCGTGATCGACGGGGCGCTCACCGCGCTGCGGGCGTGGCGCGAGAACAGTACGCCGGCAGCGGGCTGAGGACCCTCGCCACGATCGTCTTTTTCGGGGCGAGGGTCCTGAATCGCCTATCCGGCCAGCCCCAGCGCGAAGTCGAGCGTCTGGCGCGCCACGTGCGCGCGGGCGGCGATCGTGTCCATGCGCGTGTCGATCTGCAACGTCGGCAACCGCGCGACGTTCTCGTCGGCGACGATCCCGTCGAGCAGCTCGCCGTAGAAGTCCGCGACGCCCTGCGCGCTGCACTGCAGCGCGGCGAACGCCATGAACGCCGCGGTCGGGCCCTTGAGGATCTGCCCCCCGACGACCGGGCTGACGGCCACGACCGGGGCTCGCGCGTCGGCGAGCGCCTCGCGCATGCCGGGCACCGCCAGGATCGGCGCGATCGAGGCCAGCGGGTTTGACGGTCCGATCACGATCACGCGGGCTGAGTCGATGGCCGCCAACACCTCCCGGCTGGGACGGGCCTGCTCGGCGCCGCGAAACTCCAGGCCCTCGACGATGCCCTCGGCGCGGCGGCGGATCATGAACTCCTGAAACGAGCACCAGCCCCCCCCGCCGTCGCGCACCCATGTGCGCACGGGATCGTCGCTCATCGGCAGCACCCGCGCGCGCACCCCTATCGCCGCGTTCAGGCGCGCCAGCGCGGCGGTGGGGGAGAGGCCCTGGAGCGCGCGCTCCATGCACCACGCCAGATCGCGGTCGCCGAGATTGAACCACACCTCCACGCCCAGCTCGCGCAGCGCGTCCATGACCGCAAAGGTGTCATCGCGCAGGCCCCACCCGCGCGCGTCGATCAGATCGGCCAGCCAGAAGGAGACGAGGTCGGGATCGGGGGAGACGTGCACGCCGTAGATATCGATGTCATCGCCGGTGTTGGCGATCACCGCCAGGCGCTCGGGGTCGACCGCGTCGGCCATGCCGCGCGCGAGCTTGGCCCCGCCGGTGCCGCCGGCGAGGATCACGACGTCGGGGTCGATCGTGCTCATGGCTGCCGGCGCTCGGGCCGGCACCGCGGCTGGGCGTGGGGCATCTGCGGCCAGGGGCCGATCACGGCGAGGAGTGCGCGCGAAGGCGGGCGCGGATGATGGGGACGGACATCAATCCCAGGTTATGCGCGAATCGTCGAGCCCGGCCAGGCGGATGCCTGCGTGGACCTTGTAGCGGGCGTTGACGCCGATCAACAGCGCCGTCAACGACTCGGTCGTGCGCGCCATCTCAAGGCGCCCGCAGTCCACGCAGCGCAGCCCCTCGATCCGCTCGATCAGTCGCGCCGCGTCGCGCTTGTCCGCGCGCGCATCTCCGCACACGAGCACATCCTGTTGCAGCGGATGATCCAGGTCGGTGAGCGAGGCGGCGCTGACCGTGTGCAGGGCGGAGACCACGCGCACGTCCTCGCCCGCCATCTCCGCGGCCTGCTGGGCGGCAGAGCCCTGCCACACGCCGACCATCCGCGTCGCCTTGCCGCCGATCGCGGCCGCCAGCGGCACGGTCGCGTCGATCAGCAGCGTGCCGGGGCGCCAGGCGTCGCGGAGGTTGTGCAACGTCTCCGACTGGTTGCGAAACGGGACGCTCAGGATCACGGTGTCCGCCGCGCCCGCCGCGCCCGCGTTGTCGTGGGCGGAGAACTCGCCGGCGGGGATCAGCTCCGCGGCGCGGGCGGCGGTTTCCGCGGCGCGGTCCGGATCGCGCGAGCCGATCGCGATCGGCACGCCCGCCCGGGCGAGGCGGATGGCTACGCCGAAGCCGAGCGAGCCCGAGGCGCCGATGACCGCTACCGGGTTCTGAGCAGAGGAGGACACGGCGGCGAGTATATGGTCCGTGGTCCGCGCGGTGCCGGCTCTTGGCGAGTGTTTGCTCAAAAGACGTTAAAGGGTTTCTATGGTCTATACGAAGTGGGCATGGGGAGGTGTCTCGAACGACGTAAAGGGTCTATACCATAGTTATCAAACTCTAAAAAATATATACTCCCCCACGCGCCTTTATGTTTACATCCGTACCTACATGTAAATACATAAGTAGTCGAAGAGTCGGCAAATGAAGGAACGGAAGGAACGGAAGGAACGTCTCCAGCGATGAGCCTGCCCGAGAGAGTCAGCATCCGCGAGGTCGGCCCCCGCGATGGGTTTCAGAACGAGCCCGAGACGATCCCGACCGAGCGTAAGGTCGAGCTGATCGACGCGCTCGCGCGCACGGGCATCAAACGCCTCGAGGTCACGAGCTTCGTGCGAGCAGACGTGATCCCGCAACTGGCCGACGCGGCCGAGGTGTTGTCGGGGATCGACATCCCGGAGGAGGTGGCGGTGAGCGTGCTGATCCCCAACGAGCGTGGGTTGGAGGCGGCGCTTGTGCAGCGCGAGCGGTTCGATGAGATCAACGTGTTCCTGTCGGCGTCGGAGACCCACAATCGCCGCAACGTCAACCGCTCGATCGAGGAGTCGCTCACCGGGCTGGAACATGTCTTGACGCGCGCGCGCGCGGAGGGGCTGCGCTGCGAGGGGGTGATCTCGACCTCGTTCGGGTGCCCTTACGAGGGCCACGTTCCGCCCGAGCGGGTCCTGCGGATCGCCACCCGCCTACGCGACGCGGGCGCCCAGGAGATCGGGTTCGGCGACACGACCGGGATGGCCAACCCGCGCCAGGTGGGCGAGTTCTTCGAGCTGGCGCGTGAGCGGCTCGGGGCGGGGCGCACCGCCGGGGTCGTCGCCGGGGCCGCCGCCGGGGTCGCCGGTGGGGCTGCCGGGGAGGCCGTCGATGCCGCCACCGCGGATGTGCAGCTCACCGCCCACTTCCACAACACCCGTGGGCAGGGTCTCGCCAACGTGCTGGCCGCGCTGCAGGCGGGGATCGACAGCTTCGAGTCGAGTTTTGGCGAGCTCGGCGGCTGTCCGGTGCCGGCGGGCGCGACCGGCAACATCGCCACCGAGGACCTGGTGTCGATGCTGGCAGAGATGGGGATCGAGACCGGGATCGACCTCGACGCGCTGCTCGCCTGCGCGCGGCGTGTGCAGGAGATCCTCGGCCGGCCGCTGGGCAGCCACACGCTGGTGGCCGGGCCGGTCGACTGGCGTGAGCACGCCGGGTCCTAACCGCGCGACTAATCCGCCGACTGCCCGGCCTCGGACGCCTGTGCCGTCCGCGCCTGCTCCCGCAGCACCGCCACGCACCCCTCCTGCACCGCGACCTCCAGCTCCAGCGTCGCCGCCAGCGCCGGGCGCGCGGAGGCGTCGAGCACGCGCTTTGAGCGGCCGACCGCATAGGGGGAGTTGACGAGCAGCTCATCGACGAGGCCCTGCGTGGCCGCCTGCAGCTCGTCCGCCGGGACGACGCGGTTGAGCAGGCCGATGCGGTGGGCCTCGGTCGCGTCGATCGTGGCGGCGGTCATGATCAGCTCCTTGGCGCGGCCGAGGCCGACGACCGCGGGCAGGCGGGTGGAGCCGCCGACGTCGGGGATGATCCCGAAGCGCACCTCGGGCAGGCCGAGGCGGGCGTCGTCTGAGGCGATGCGCAGATCGCAGCCGAGCGCGACCTCCAGCGCGCCACCCACGCACGTGTGGTGGATCTGGCACACGACCGGCTTGGGCATCTGTTCGCAGAGGTTGGCGCAGCGCAGGAACACCTCGCGAAACGGGCGCAGCACCTCGGGCTGGCCGGCCATCGACATCAGCTCGGCGAGGTCCACGCCGGCGGAGAAGACGGGGCCCTCGCCGCGCAGCACGACACAGTGCACGTCCGCGTCCTCGGCGGCGGTCTGCAGCGCGTCGCCCAGCTCGCTCAGCAGCGCCTGGTTCATCGCGTTGCGCTTGTCGGGGCGGTTCAGCACGACGTGGCGCGCGGCGCCGCGGTCTTCGGTCAGGACGAGGCTCATCGCGGCGCTCTCCTTCTCCGGATCGGTATAACCATAGTTATCAAAAAAGAAAAAGTGTACAACACAACATCCTCCTTTACATTCGTTTCACACCGGCGCGCCACGGGACACCGCCGCGCCGCGGACCGTATGCGGGCGCCTGGCGCGGGCTCAGCTCAGGTCGAGCACGGTCGTCGGCGCGTCGATCGACTCGTGCTCGTGGCCCTCGCGCGGGACGATCGCGGTGCCGACCGCGAAGAACTCGATCGTGTGGCTGCCCCAGCCGTGGGACTTCTCCTGCAGCGACACCCCGACGATGCCCTCGGCCTCGATCGACTGGGCCTCGGACTGCATCCGCTCCATCGCCAGCTCGCGCGCGTCGTACAGAGCTTGGGTGTAGTTGGCGAGCTCGACGTTGCGCCCGGTCTGGGCCATCGACTGCAGCATCCCGCGGTGGGCGACGTGGTAGACGCAGCTGCCCATCACCATCCCCACCGGCCGGTGGCCGGTGCGCAAAAGCGTCCAGAAGTCCTGGCCCGAGAGGTCGCTCGTGAACGGGCGCCCGTTGGGCGCCCGGTGCAGCTCGCCGTCGCGGTGCTTCACGGCGGTGCCGATCGCGATGAACTCGGCCATGTCCTGGCCCCATTCGTAGCGGCCGATGTCAAGGCGCACGCCCACGACCCCGTCGGCGCCGAGCTGGTCGGCCTCCTCCTCCATGCGCGTCATCGCCAGCTGGCGCGCCCCGTACATCGCCTCTGAGAGCACGGTCATCTCCTGGGATTTCTTCCACCCCGCCAGCTGGATGCCGATGTGGTAGATCGAGCTGCCGACGACCAGCCCCAGCGGCTCAAAGCCCGCCTGCTTGACGAGCAGGAACTCGTTGACGGACAGGTCTGAGGTGAACAGCCCCGCGCGGTTCTGCTGCAGGCGCGCGCGGCCGGCCTCGGGCACGCCCTCAAGCGATGTCGGGTCATACGCGGTCTCGTGCTCCTCTGCCATGGTCTGCTCCTTGTCGCGGCTGGTGCGAATTGTTGGGTTGGGTTGGTTGGCTTTGGGGTTGGGTCGAAGATCAGGCGAACAGGTCGATTACAGGTTCGGGCGGTTGGATGTCGGCGTGGTCGTGCTGGCGGATGGCGGTGCCGATCGCGTTGAACGTGACCAGTAGGCCTTGGATCTCGCGCCCGCCGAAGCCCCCGACGGCCCCGCCTATGCCGCCGCTGAGCGTGTGCGGGCGGGCGGTGTGGCCGATGCGCACACCGACGACGCCGGAGGCGCCAAGGACGTCGGCCTGGCGGGTGATCTCGGTCATGACCGTCTCGCGGGCGCCGTAGAAGGCTTGGGTGAACTCGCGCAGCTCGAAGTTCTGGACCGAGCCCATGCCCATTCCCATCCCCGCTCCCAGCCCGGAGCCGGTGCCGAGTGCGCCGTAGTAGCCGTAGTTGGCGAAGAACACCGAGCTCCACGCGACGATCCCGGCGGGCTCGATGCCGGCGCGCAAGAGCAGGGCGTAGTCGGCGATCGACAGCTCGGTCAGGATCGGACCGCCGCCGTGTTGGCCGATCCCGGACGATCGGCTGGCGCGGCGCACCGCCGTGCCGAGGACCACGTGCTCGAGCGCCAGCTGACCGCCACCGGCGCCCAGCTCGGATTCGCCCGCGCGCGTTTCCACGCCGACGACCGCGTCGGCGCCGAGGTGCTGAGCCTCCTGCGCCAGGCGTTGCAGCGCCCGCCCGCGCACCTCGTTGAGCGCCTCTGAAAGGGTGTCCATCTCGACCAGGCCCGCGCCATAGCCGGTCGTGCCCCACGAGGACTGGTAGCCCATCTGGTAGATCGAGCTGCCCATCACCTGCGAGAGGGGGGTCAGGCCCAGCTGGTGGCACATGGCGAAGCCATTGGTCGAGAGGTCGGACGTGAAGGCGCCGCCGCCCTGCTCGCGCAGCTCCCGCAGCCGTCGCTCGGCCGCGACGGGGATGCCGCCCGCTTCGATGCGTTCGCGCGAGAGCTGATCCTCGGCTTCCTGCGCGGCCGACTCGCCCGGCTCGGGGGTCCCGGCCCGCGCCATCAGCCCAACAGCCCTTCGAGCGCCGTCCGCGCCTGGGCGCTGCGCTGGGACTGGGCGCGCAGGTCTTCGGTCAGGGCGGCGAGCCACGCGCCGGGGTCGAGGGTCTCGCGCTTGATCGAGATGCCGCCGCTGACACGCTCGCGCGAGCCCGACAGGGCGGCGCCCTCGAGGCGCAGCTCATAGCGGGCTTCGCCGAGATCGACCCGCACCTCGCGCACGCGCCGCTCGCCGCGTCCGAGCAGGCCGCCGCCGCTGCGCTGCACGCGGGCGGCGCCCGGCAGCGCCTGCTCCAGCTTGGAGGCGAGCACCTCCAACCCGATGCGCAGGTCGGTGCCGTCCGCGCGCAGGCCGGCCGCAGCGAGATCGAAGCTCTCTTCGGAGGACACGGACTGGAGGCTACCTGCAATAGGCTCCTGTGGATACGGCAAGTAATCGGAGCGGAGGGCGCATGGCGAAGATCGAGCAAGTGGGCGTGCTGGGAGCCGGGCTGATGGGGCACGGGATCGCCCAGGTCGCGGCGCAGTCGGGGTACGAGGTCGTGCTGCGCGAGGTCGACGAGCAGACGCTGCAGAAGGGGATCGGCAAGATCGAGTCCCAGCTCGCGCGGGCGGTCGAGAAGGGGAAGGCAAGCCAACAGGACGCCGACGCCGTGCGCGCGCGGATCGAGGGCACGACCGACTACCAGGATCTGGCCGGGTGCGATCTCGTGATCGAGGCGATCACCGAGAACCTCGCGCGCAAGCAGGAGATGTGGCGCGAGGTCGACGGCATCGTCAAGGCTGAGGCGGTGTTCGCGACCAACACCTCCTCGCTGGCGGTGATCGACCAGGCCGCCGCGACGAGCCGGCCGGAGCGGTTCGTGGGGCTGCACTACTTCAACCCCGCGCAGGTGATGAAGCTCGTCGAGGTCGTGCGCTGCGTGACCACGAGCGAAGAGGCGTTTCAGACGGCGCTGCAGTTCGCCCAATCCGAGGGCAAGCTCGCGATTCCAACCAAAGACCGCGCTGGGTTCATCGTCAACCGGCTGCTCGTGCCGTACATGCTCGACGCGATGCGCGCGTACGAAGAGGGCGTTGGGTCGGTCGGGGAGATCGACGAGGCGATGAAGGCCGGGGCCGGGCACCCGATGGGGCCGCTGACGCTCGCCGATTTCGTCGGCCTGGACACGCTCGGCTCGATCTGCGACGTGCTGTTCGACGAGTTCCGCGAGCGGCGGTTCGCCCGCCCGCCCGTGCTGCGCAAGATGCTCTCCGCGGGTTGGTACGGGCGCAAGTCGGGCACCGGCTTCTACGACTACTCCGGCGAGGCGCCGGCCGCGAACCCGGGGATCTGAGTGTCGGATCTGCGCCCAGCCCGCGAGCGCGCGCTGGCCGGGGGCCCCGAGCGCCACCGCGAGAAGGCGCGCGAGCAGGGCAAGCTGGCGGTGCGCGAGCGGATCGCGCTGCTGCTCGACGGCGAAGACGCGCGCGCGGGGGCGCGCGCGCATGTGGACGGGCGCGCAGGCACGGATGGGAGCGCGGGCACGGACGGGCGCGCCGACTCCTTCGCCGAGGAAGGGCTGCTCGCGAACTGGGAAGAGGAGGGCCTCGGCGCCGACGGGGTCGTGACCGGCGTGGGCGAGATCGACGGGCGGGCGGTCGCGCTGATGGCCAACGACCCCACGGTCAAGGCGGGATCGTGGGGGCCAAAGACGGTCGAGAAGATCCTGCGCATCCAGGAACGGGCGCTGGAGCTGCAGATCCCGATGATCTACCTGGTCGACTCCGCGGGCGCGCGCATCACCGACCAGGTGCAGATGTTCCCGGGCCGGCGCGGGGCGGGGCGGATCTTCCACAACGAGGTGCGGATGTCGGGCGTCGTGCCCCAGATCTGCGTGCTGTTCGGCCCGAGCGCGGCCGGCGGCGCGTACATCCCGGCGTTCTGCGACGTTGTGATCATGCGCGAGGGCAACGCCTCGATGTACCTGGGCTCGCCGCGGATGGCCGAGATGGTGATCGGCGAGCGGGTCACGCTCGAGGAGATGGGCGGCGCGCGCATGCACACGGGCGTCTCCGGCTGCGCCCATCAGCTGGTCTCCACCGACGAGGAGGGGATCGCGCTCGCGCGTCGCTACCTCTCCTACATGCCTTCCAATTGGATGGGACTGCCGCCCGGGCCCGCGTCCGCTGCGGGCGCGCCGGTGGCCGGCACTCACACGGCAGCCGGTCATGCGGGGGCCGACCGCGGCAATGCGGGAGCCGCTCCAGCCGCGGGCGCGGCGATCTCAGACATCGTCCCGTCCGACGAGAACAAGCCGTTTGACATGCGCGAGCTGATCGCGGCGCTCGTGGACCGCGACTCGCTGCTTGAGATCCAGCCCCGCTTCGCACGCGAGCTGATCGTCGCCTACGCGCGCCTGGACGGCGAGGTCGTGGGGGTCGTCGCCAACCAGCCCAAGCACAAGGGCGGCGTGCTGTTCGGCGACTCCGCCGACAAGGCCGCGAGGTTCATCTGGACGTGCAACGCCTTCAACGTCCCGCTGCTGTTCCTCGCCGACGTGCCGGGGTTCATGATCGGCACGCAGGTCGAGCGCGAAGGCATCATCCGCCACGGCGCGAAGATGATCTCGGCCGTCAGCGAGGCGACCGTGCCGAAGGTGTCGGTGATCGTGCGCAAGGCCTACGGCGCCGGCCTGTACGCGATGGCCGGCCCGGCGTTCGAGCCGGACTGCTGCATCGCGCTGCCGAGCGCCTCGATCGCGGTGATGGGCCCGCAGGCGGCGATCAACGCCGTCTACTACAACCAGCTGCAGGCGATCTCAGACGAGGACGAGCGCGCGCGCAAGACCGAGGAGCTGCGCGAGGAGTACGCGCGCGACATCGACATCCTGCACCTCGCCTCCGAGCTGGTCGTCGACGCGGTGGTTGAGCCCGATGAGCTGCGCGGCGAGCTGATTCGGCGCTTCGCGCACGCGCGGTCCAAGGCCCGTCAGTGGCCGGCCAAGCGTAATCCGGTCACGCCGGTATAGGTCTAGGATTGGCCGGAATGGACGCGACCGAGCTTGCATACGCCGGGGTGGCCGAGCAGGCGCGGATGATCGCCGCCGGGGAGGTCAGCTCGCGCGAGCTGGTCGACGTGTGCCTGGAGCGGATCGAGCGCTATGACCCGCAGCTGAACGCGTTTCGGATCGTGCTGGCCGAGCGCGCGCGCATGGAAGCCGACCAAGCCGACGCGCGGCGCAAGGCGGGCGCCGCGCCCGACGAGCGTCCGCTACTCGGCGTGCCGATCGCGGTCAAGGACGAATTCGACGTCGCGGGCGAGGTGACGACGTTCGGCACGAACGCGTACGGGCAGCCCGCGCGCGAGGACTCGGAGATCGTGAAGAGGATGCGCGCGGCGGGGGCGATCGTGATCGGCAAGACGCTGATGCCCGAGCTCGGCGCGTTCCCGTGGACGGAGTCGCCGACGTGGGGCGTGACGCGCAACCCGTGGAACCTCGAGCACAGCCCGGGGGGATCGAGCGGCGGGAGCGCTGCGGCGGTGGCCGCCGGCCTCGTCCCGGCGGCGCTCGCGGGCGACGGCGGCGGGTCGATCCGGTTTCCGTCGGCGTACTGCGGGATGTTCGGACTGAAGACCCAGCACGGGCGCGTGCCGCTTGCGCCGCACCTCGACGCGTGGCACGGGCTGGTCGTCAACGGCGTGCTCGCGCGCTCGGTGCGCGACACGGCGATGCTGTACGACGCGATCGTCGAGGGACCCCCCGACCCCGGCGCGCCGGTCGTGTTGCAGAGCTCGTTTACCGCCGCGCTCGGGCAGGGCGCCGGCGCTGGGGCCGGCGGGGCGGCGGGCACGGATTCCGTGGGCGGCGAGTCCGGGCGCAAGCTGCGGATCGCGGTGTCGAGCAAGCTTCCGCCCTCGCCGCTGACAAAGCTGCATGCCGACAACCGCGCGGCGCTCGATGAGACCGCCGAGCTGCTGCGTGGGCTGGGGCACGAGGTGGAGGAGTGCGAGGTCGAGCACGGCCCGCTCGCGCCGCCGTTGGAGTTCACCGCCATATACCTGCGCAGCGTGCACGAGGAGGCCGCGACGTTCGCGCGCCCGCAGAACCTCGAACGCAGGATTCGCTCGCTGGCCAAGCTCGGCGGGATGCTGCCCCCGGGCGCCGCCGACTGGGCGGTCGCACGCAAGGCGGCGTACGCGGCGCGGATGAACAGGCCGCTGGCAGACCATGACGTGCTGCTGACACCCGTCACGCCCGCGCCGCCGCCGAAGATCGGCGCCTACGAGGGGCTCGGCTGGCTGCGCACGACGATGTACGCGGCCGCGACGGTGGCGTACGCCGCCCCCTGGAACTACACCGGCCAGCCCGCGTGCTCGGTGCCGGCCGGGTTCGGCGAGGGCGGGCTGCCGCGCTCGGTCCAGCTGATCGGGCGGCCGAGCGACGAGGCGACGCTGGTCGCGCTCGCGGCCCAGATCGAGGCGGCGCGCCCGTGGACGCAGGACCGTCCGCCGGGGTTTGAGTGATCCTCCACGACGAGCTGCTGGCGCTCGCCTGTGAGCAGGCTCGCGGCGCCGGGGAGCTGCTGCTCGAGAAATACAGGTCGGGCGTCGAGGAGGGGGTGCGCAGCAAGAGCACCCCGACCGACCTCGTAAGCGACGCCGACCTGCAAGCCGAGCGCCACATCCGCGAAGGCATCGAACGGGCGCGCCCGGACGACGGGATGGTGGGGGAGGAGGGCGATGACGAGCCGGGGACGAGCGGGCTGAAGTGGGTCGTCGATCCGCTGGACGGGACCGTCAACTACTTGTTCGGGATCCCGCAGTGGTGCGTGAGCGTCGCAGTGCAGGACGCGGGCGGGGCGACGCTGGCGGGCGCGGTGTACGACCCGCTGCGCGAGGAGCTGTTCTCCGCGACACGCGACGGCGCGCCTACGCTCAACGGCGAGCCGATGGTCGCCTCGAAATGCGACGAGCTCGCGCAGGCGATGGTCGCGACCGGGTTCAACTACGACGCGCGCGTGCGCGAAGCCCAGGGCGAGGTGGTGGCACGGCTGATCGGTCAGGTGCGCGACATCCGCAGGTTCGGCGCCGCCGCGCTCGACCTCGCGTGGACGGCCGCGGGCAGGTATGACGCGTTCTACGAGCGCGGCGTGAACGTGTGGGACGTCGCCGCGGGCGTGCTGATGTGTGAGCGGGCGGGGCTGCAGACTCGGGAGCTGCCCGCGCGCGACGGGTTGCCCTGGGGGGTGCTCGCCGCGCCGGCGGCGCTCGTGGATGAGCTGCTGGAGCTGGTCGGCGGGTAGACGAGCCGTGTGAGCTATGCGGCGGGTGGGAGTCGAACCCACACGTCCGTGAGGACAAAGGCTTTTGAGGCCTCCGCGTCTGCCATTCCGCCACCGCCGCCGGGCGGATCAACTATAGGCGAGCGTGTCCGCAGGTCGGCATGGGCAGGCCGCCCCGAGCCGACTGGGTGGGCCGATGCTGTGCTCTACTGGCCGGCGCGCGGCCGCTCGAGCTCCACGTTCCAGCCCTGCCCGAACCCGCGCATCGCGAACGCGATCAGCAGGAGCTGTACGGGCACGATCAGGAGCGTGACCACCCCGAGCAGCCCCGCGTTCAGCGCCGGTTCGGCGAAGCCGGTGTGGTTGCGGTCGAACCAGAAGGGGGCCGCCACCAGCGCGAACACGAGCAAAAGGACCGCCAGCGCCGCGGAGATCGGCAGCACGCCTCGGTTCCAGCGCCCCGCGTAGAAGGCCAGCGCGAGGTAGACGAGGATGTACAGGACCTGGATGATCCATGCGCTCTGCAAAACGCTCCAGCCCCCCGCGGTCACGATCAGCATGAGCCCGGCCGAGACGAGCAGCAGCAGGATCACCGTCGCGCGCGTGGCCTGCACGACCGGCTTCTCGCGGTTGGGGTGCGTGATCACGACGTCGCGCCTGGGCGGTTGGCCCAGGGGCTGGTAGGCGCCTGCTGACCCTGCGTGCGTTGACATCCCGGCGATCACCTTACAATGACTGGCGGTCTACGTGTAGGGCCGATGGGGTTCGTGCGGGCGTCGCGCCGGTCCGGACGCCGGCGGTGTTGTCCGCTAAGGCTCGAGCAAGACATACGCGCGCGTGGTGGAATTGGTAGACACGCCGGCTTTAGGTGCCGGTGGGCGAATGCTCATGGGGGTTCGAGTCCCTCCGCGCGCATCGCGGGATGCGCACAAGCTGCGTGTCCGCAAAAACCGCGGACACGACCTTGTACGACCTTGTGTCGCACCCGCTGAAGCTGAAGAGAGCGGGGTGATTCTCGGTTGCCCTGACTGGCTGAGGCCGGTCGAGGTGCGAGACTCCGGTGTCCGGTCAGCCTGCTGACGTGATGCGGTCCAGTTTGAGCTGGCTGCTGGTGGGGGTGAGGAAATCTGGGGGCTGCAGGTAGGCCAAGCGTTCGTCGTAGTTGTAGTTCTTGGTGTAGCCGTGTTCACCCTCGCCGACCGGCCCACGCCAGTATTGCGCTATCGCCCCCCAGACGGTGAGTTCTCCCAGGTGTTTGCCGCACTGGAAGTTGTCTACTATGAACGAGTGGGCGGTGCTCAGGATCGCGGCGTCTATGATCGGGTTTTCAAGGAAACCCCATTTCCTCGGATCTTCGCTTGCGTTCTCGTTTTCGGCGTCGCATCCTTTCGAGCTGTTCTCATATTCGCAGACGCCTTTGCCTAGGCTCGTGTCGCTGCTGGCGCATTTGCCGAAGCACAGCCCTTCTGCTTCTTCATAGGTCTGTCCGTTTGGGCATGACGCCACGCACTGTTTTTTACTGTTGAGTTTGTAGCCGTTGCCACAGGTTTCTTCACCGGTCGTCGCCACGCATTTTTTGTTTGTTAGAGTATAGCCGGTGTTGCAGTATTCTTCAGTGACTTTCTCGGTGCATTTTTTGTTCGCGAGCGTGTAGCCACTGGGGCATTTTTCCACCGTGACTTTCTTGGTGCATTTTTTACTCGACAGCGTATAGCCTTCGCTGCAGACTTCTTCACTGACTTTCTTGGTGCATTTTTTGTTAGTCAGCGTATAGCCGGTGGGGCACGATTCTTCGACTACTTTCTCGACGCACATTTTTGTCGTTTTCGAGTATGTGAAGCCAGTTTTACAAGTTTCTTTTTTAGATCCGGTTCCGGCTTCTTCCACTGTTTTTTCTTTGACGGTTGGCGCTTCTTCCAGCGTTTTTTCTTTGATGGTCGGCGCCTGTTCCAGCGTTTCTTCGGTGACGGTGGGGCTCTGTTCCAGCAATTTTTCCCTGGTGAGAGGCGTTTCTTCTTTATAGACAATGGTAGGAGTAGCCGTCTTTGGAGTGCTCTGTTCGGCTTTGTATTCTTTGGCAACGGGGTGATAGATCCGCACGAAGTTCGTGGCGATCAGGCCGAGCGTGCCTTCCCCTTCGGGTTCACCTTTGCTGTTGGTTTTTGTCTTGATGTTTCCGTTTATGATCACATCGTTCTGGGCGGCGATCGTCAGCTGTTCGGTGTATTCGCCGTGGACGTAGACGTCGCCGCATTTCTGGTCGGTTTCGTAGTCGGTGTCGGTGCCGAACGGGCTGTATTTTACTCCGCACGAGCCTTCGTTCTCGACGTAGATGACGCCGTCGCTCGGGATATCTTCGATTTTGGTTTCACCTTTGTTGTTGGTGACCTTCATCGTGTCGCCGGTTTTGAGTTCGATTTCGGTTCGACCGGTGTACAGGGCTTTGTCTTGTTCGGCTTGTGGCAGCAGTTCGGTGTCGGTTTCCGGTGGCGTGAGCACGGGTCCTTTTTCGGTGAATTCGCCGAGCATGTCCCATTCGTCGGTGCAGCCCGAGGCCGCGTAGCGGCCGCCGTTGATTTCGATTTTGTCTTTGTGCCCTTCGCGGCCGAACGTCGGCTTCTTGCCGCCGGAGGCGCAGATCGCGGTGGCGTCGTTGGTGTGCAGCGGGCCGTTGACCTTGTCTTCGGGCGCGAACTCGATCGTCCCGCACGTCCCGGTTAGACCTTTTTCGACCCGTTCTTTGTAGTAGTGTTCGCATCCGGTCGGTTCCGGATTCTGTGCCGCTGGGTCCAGCACCTCGTAGTTGGTGAGGTATACGTAGTTGAGGAAGCCGGGGTGGCTGAACGTGGCGACGAGTTTGCGTTCCACCTTTTCCGAGCCGGTGCCGACGCTCCCGGTCGACTCGATCCGGAACGTGCCGTCGGCCGAGCCTTTGGTCTGGATGATCGCCAACTGTTTGCCACTTTCACATTCCGCTTTGGTGTGGCTGGTACCGTTTGGTTCTTCTGAGGGCATGGTTTCGACGACATAGTGCTCTGGCGTCGTTTCGTGTTCCGTGCCCTGCACGGTCCTTTCGGTTTCTGTGGATTTGTTCTTTGGAATCGTGGGGCAGCTTTTCCAGTAGTTTGAGTTTGAATTGAGTTCGTACTGGTACGCCGAGATGCCGGCCAGCGCCGCGTAGTAGGCCTTCTTCTGGTTGATGCTGTTGTGCGTGAGCGCGATATCGCCGCCGGTGCTGACGAGCGTGACGGTCACGAGCAGCGAAGTGGTGAACAGGATCATGATCGCGGCGATCATCGTGAATCCGTCCTCGCGATGGGAGATGCGGCGCGCTATGCTGCGCCGCAGGTGGGAGGTGAGACGTCTCATTCGCATGGTCCTTCCGAGGTGGATTCGCTGGGGTCGAGGCGCAGGTTGACGGAGTTGGCGAGGTCCACGAAACGGCCCCCGCGTGTATCGGCGTCTTCGGGAGCTTGCTTGAAGGCGATCGTCACCTTGGAGACTTTGTCGGCGGTTGCCGCCGAGAGCGGGAATGAAGTCGAGGCGATCTGTTTCAATGCCCCGTTTTCATATTGGGCATACTGGAAGATCGTCGATTCTCCGTTTACCTTGAGCGGGATTACGTTCTCGGAGAGGATCCTCTTTTTCACGTTCGCCTTTTCAAGCGCAAATGTCCATTGCTCCGGATCTTCGTCTTCGCCGGTCTTGCTCGCGAATTCGTAGTCGGTCAACGTGCCGAGTTTTTCTTCTGTATTGCTTATCCCAGTTTCGGTCCAGTGGATGTCCTGCTCGGTCGCAGTTTTCAGCACAGCATTGCCGCTTTCTTCTTTTCCGTAGACGCTGATCAACCACAGGTTGGTTGCATTGGTCTTCTTCAAGCCGAGTTCGGAGATTTCCTTGCCTTCCTGTATCGGCGCACGGCCCGTGCAGCTAGAATTGAGCTCGGTGATGATGCTGTTCATCGCGGTGCGCCCGATCTGGTTGGCCTGTGTGTGGTCGGTCGTGCGCGTCTCCTGGTTGTAGGCCACCGCCAGAACCGTGACGGTCGCCGCGGTGACGACCGTGGCGGAGGCCATCGCGACCAGCAGTTCGATCATCGAGACGCCGTGCTCGGCGCGCAGGTTCGGCAGGGACAGGGAATGGGGAGAGAGGCGGGTCAACATGAGAGTGAGGAGGAGGATTCGCTGTAGTGCCCGGTGCCTGTGTTTTTGAGGTAGAAGGCCGTACTGGTGCCGGACCTTTTGGTGTTGGTAAACGACGTCTGGTTGCGATAATATTTACTGCCGATTTTCGCGGTTACGCATAGTTCGAGTGTCTTTGCGTAAGGTAGATAGGATGGCGTCAGTTCACCGTTCGTGATCGTAACCGCGTGTTCGTAGGACACCCCAGAGGTATAGTTCTGGGCGGTCTTGCCTTTGCATTCGCTGTTTATAACCTTCCCCGATCCCGTGCTCACCTTCGCGCCGCCGCCGCTGGCACCTTCGTACACGGTGACTTCTGCCTTGGGCAGTGGGATCTTCACTTTTTTCACAGTTTCGACGTTGAATGGTTCTACCTGCGCGGTTTCGGCCACTTCTTCGCTGCCCGAGCCTTTGGTCGCCAGAGCCGGTTCGTTGGCTTCGCAGTCGCCGGCGTAGACGGTGTACTTGTCGGGTTTGTTGACCGGTAGGGCGAACGGAAACAGGCTCGTCAGGTTGGCGGTGGTGCTCGCGCTGCTGGCGCTACCGCCGACGAACAACGGCGCGGAGGAAGCGATTTCGGATTGGTAGGCGACGAACGTGAAGCTCGAGACGGACTGGTCGGTCGTGTTGCTGATGAATTCGGCGCCGATGGTGCCGGGCCGTTCGAGTGTGAATTCCGCTTCGGCCAGCGAGCCCTTTTTGACGCTCGTGAGCTTTTCCGGCGCTGTTTTTCCGTCGCGAGTGACCCATTCTTCCTTGGAGGCGATCAGCTTGACTTCGCCTTCTTCCAGCCCACCGATGATCACGCAGCCCGAGGCTGGCGTGGTCTCGCTCGCGGTCGCTTTGGCCGAGCTTGTGGGATCGAAGGCTTCGACGGTGGCGCCCGAGACCGGTTCGTTGTTGCGGTTCTTGACCTTGACCATCAGCATGCCGGTCGGCGGCTCGTCGACGATGCTCGACTGCTTGACTACTTCGTGGCGGCCGAGCCCCGTCCACGTGACGGTTGAGCTCGTCCGGATGTAGTCCTTGGCTTCGCCGCTTTCGCAGGCGAGTGTTTCGTTGGCGGCGCTGACGTATTCGGCCTTGGGGGTGATCGAGTAGACGGTGCCCGTGTATGCGGCGCCGCGGTTCAGTTCGGCTTCGCAGCCCGACTTCCACTCAGATTCGCCGGAGTAGTAGTACCAGCCGCCCGATTTTTCTTCGACGCACTCCCCGTTTTCGCTGACCGTGTAGGTCGTGTCTTCTTCGCCGAGCTGGCCAAGCTCCTTGACGCTCAGCCCCCGCAGCCGCTCCTCGTCTTGCTGGGAGAGGACCACCGCCTGGGCGTCGCTGCGCTCGTGGGAGGTCGCGCTGCCCGAGGCGGCGAGGCCCGTGTAGGTGCCGGCTGCGATCAGCGCGACGATCACTGCGCTGACCAGTACTTCGAGCAACATGAAGCCGCCCTCGGATCGCAGGCCCCCCAATCTCGTCGCGAACGTATCAATCATCACAAAGCCAAAGGTGTGGGTACACCCATGACTTCGGCATTGACCCCGTTGGGCTTGAGGGTGCGGGGATGTACGTACTACGTGGCGGGGCTGCGGTTCCGGTGGTCCGGGCGAACCGGGTTCAGGGCTGCAGTTCCGGTGGTCCGGACGAACCGGGTCCGGCGCCGCGGTTCCGGGGGTTCCGGGCGAACCGGGTTCAGGGTCGCGGTCGGGACCCCTCGGGGCTGCTGTGGCCTCCCGTGGCAGCGGTGGGGGGCGAGCCCGTTCGGGCTCGCCCCCCACCGTGTCCGTCTGTGCGGTCTCTACGCCGCTGCGCCGATGCCGGGCTGTGCGGCCTGGGTTGTGCTCGCCCCCTCCTCGGACGGGGCCCCGAGCCGCAGATACATCAAAATCGACACCACGATCGACCATACGATGAACGCGAGCAGCGCTGGGAAGCTCGCGGGCGGGACGATTGTGGCGATTCCGATTACTATCGCCGCCCAGCCGAGCCACTTTGGCAGCGCGGCTCCGCGCAGGATCGCTATGCCCGCGCAGATGCCGAACACGAAGCCTCCGGCGAGGATCGGCAGGAACATTTCGTTGCTGAGGAAGTTCAGCAGGTGCAGTTCCCGCGGTGTGAAGGAGTGCAGGTTGTGGGCGACGCCGTATTCGATGCCGGTGCCCACGAGCGCTCCGACCGCCATCATGATCCCGCCCGCGAGCACGAGCGCGCTGAGGCCCTCGGCCGCGGACGTGCGGCGCAGGTAGGAGCGCAGCGCCCCCGCGAACAGGACCACCACCAGAAACGCCAGCGCGAACAGGATCGCGCTCGTCTCTACTTCCGAGCGGTGCCCGGCGTAGTAGGCCAGCACCTTCGCCGGGCTCGCGCTGGCTTCCGGCGATTCCGCGCTGTTCGAGAACGCGGCCGCGACCGCCAGCACCGCGAACAGCACGCCCGTCAACGGCGCCAGCCTGCTCCATCTATCCGTCATCACATCCCCCTTCAGAGCTTGTCCTGCACGATTGCTGTCTTGACCCTTGCGCGGTTTGTGCGAAATGCAGCATGCACCGCGCCGGGGACTCTACACGCCCGTACGCCTAGAATCAGCGAGCCCGCGCCAACACGCGCGCGTGGGGGACTGGTGTAGTGGTAACACGTGGGTCTCCAAAACCCGAGCTCGAGGTTCGATTCCTCGGTCCCCCGTCGGCTCTGCGCAACGACCCGCGTCGGGGTTCCCGGCCACGCCTGCGGTGCGTGCGCTCAGGTCTCGCTGCGCATGCGACGCCGGTGGCGCTGGTTGCGCGCGCCGGACCGCCGTGAACCCCGATCTCCCGCCGGCGCGCTGTGTCTGGGCGCATGCCGCTCCTCTGTCCCGCCCAGCCCGTGGGCGAGATCGAGCTTGTGCGCCAGCCGGCGCACCTCTTGGCGCTCGGCCGCGGCCACGAGCGTGACCCCGACGCCGGTTCGTCCCGCGCGCCCGGTGCGTCCTACCCGATGGGTGTACGTGTCGTGATCTGCGGGGGGATCGAAGTTGATCACGTGGGAGATGCCATCCACATCGATGCCCCGGGCCGCCACGTCGGTGGCCACCAGCGTGTCGATCTTGCCGGACTGAAAGCGTGCGAGCGCATGCTCGCGCTGGCGCTGTGACTTGTTGCCGTGGATCGCCATCGCTTGGATGTCGCTGCCGGCGAGGCGTTTGACCAGACGGTCGGCGCCGCGCTTGGTTCGCACGAACACGAGCGCCAGCTCCCGCTCGCGCCTCAGCTCGCGCACAAGCGTGCTCACGCGGTCCTCGCCGCTGACCGTCACGAAGCGATGCTCGATCGCCGCGCTCGCCCGCGATCCCGAATGAGCATGCTCGTGAACGATCGGCTCGCGGGTGTAGCGCGCCGCCACGGCGCCCGACGCGCCGTCGAGCGTCGCGGAGAAGAACAGCGTCTGGCGGGCCGGCGGACAGGTCGCCACGATCCGGTCGACCGCCGGGCGAAAGCCCATGTCGAGCATGCGGTCGGCCTCGTCGAGGACGAGCATCTCGATCGCATCGAGGGTGAACGCGCCTCGTTGGAGCAGGTCCTGCAATCTGCCCGGGGTCGCGATCAGCACGTGCGATCGCGCGGCGGCGCTCGCCTGCTTGACGATGCCCACCCCGCCGTAGACGGCGGTCACACGCAGCGCCCGCGCATGGGCGACCGCGCGGATCTCGTCGACGATCTGGCTGGCCAGCTCGCGGGTGGGCGCCAACACGAGCGCCGCCGGACGCGGTCCGTCGGCGTGGATGCGCTCGGCGATGGGGATGCCGAACGCGAGCGTCTTGCCCGACCCGGTCGGCGACTTGACGAGGACATCCGCTCCCGCGAGGACATCCTCGACCACGAGACGCTGGACGGCGAACGGCTCGTTGATTCCGCGACGCGCCAGCGCGGCGACCACGGCATTGGACACGCCGAGATCGGCAAACGACTTGGTGGGACTTGACATGCATCACTCCTGAGCAGCCGTGAGGCCGCGAACGATTCGGGAGGCTATGGCCGACCCGAAACCGCTTGTGCGGGACCTCAAGCGAGCTGCCTCGCGTTCGACGGGACGTCGAGCGCTGAGATGAACCTAGCAGGGTGAGCGCTCGAGCTACGTGCCCGGGCGAAGGCGACCAGGTGTGCGGGATCGCGCATATCGAAGCTGCTATCGAGCGACAGTTCGCATTTCTGCGGGATCGCACATGCATCTCGAGGCATCTGTGGTGCGACGGGGATGCTGCCGTCTTCTCTGGTCTGCTAAAGTACATAAAACCAATCGACAAACTTCTAAATAGACCTCAGCCCAAAGATTCCGATGCACGTCGACATCCACCAACACCTCTGGACCGAGCCCCTGATCGAGGCTCTCGCTCGCCGCCGCGAGCTGCCTTTCGTGCGCTCTGAGCACGGCCTGACCGTCCTGTACCTGGCCGGCGAGCGGTCGTTCGTGCTCGACCTTTCGACCGAGTCGTTTGAGCGCCGCGCCGTGCTGGCCGAGCTCGACGGGCTCGACCGGGCGCTGTTGTGCTTGTCCAGCCCGCTCGGCATAGAGTCGCTGCCGCGCGAGCAGGCTCAGCCGCTGCTCGACGCCTACCATGACGGCGCGCTCGCGCTCGGACAGCCGTTCGGCGTGTGGGGCGCGCTCGCGCTCGATCCCCCCGACCCGGCCGATGTCGACGACCTGCTCGCTCGCGGCTGCATTGGGATCTCGCTGCCGGCCGGAGCCATGGCCTCGCTCGAGGCGCTCGCTCGCCTGCGTCCAGTGCTCGCGCGCATGGAGTCGCGGGGCGCGCCGCTGCTGGTCCATCCCGGTCCCGGCCTCGGCCGCGGTCTTGGCGCTCGCTCAGGTCCGTGGGCCAGCGCGCCTGAGCCCTCGCTCGAAGACCCGTTGTGGTGGCCGGCGCTCACCCGCTACGTGTTCGACATGCACGCCGCCTGGCTGACGTTTCTCGCGGCCGGGCGCGTCTCTCATCCGCGGTTGCGGATCGTGTTCACGATGCTCGCGGGTCTCGCTCCGCTGCACCACGAGCGCTTACACGCGCGCGGGGGTCCGGCGGCCCACACGCCCGACCCGCTCACGTTCTATGACACCTCCTCCTACGGCTCCTCCGCGATCCGCGCACTCGCGCAATTGATCGGGCCCAATCAGCTGCTATACGGCTCCGATCGCCCGGTCGTCGAGCCCGAGCCGCTGCCCACTTCCGAGGTGCTCGGATTCGACCTGGCAGCGCATGCATCCGCGGCAGCCCGGCGCGTGCTCGTGTTCGCCGGTGCGTCTGCGGACGATCCCAGTCTCGGCCTCGATCCAAGCCCCAGGCCCAGCCTCAACCACGATCCCGTTCTCAATCCCGATCGTGTTCGCCTTCAGCGGGTGGAGCGCCGTGCGCCGAGTCGCCGCGCGGTCTTTGTACCCGCCGCCTCGACCGCCTCGCCCGGCATCTCAACAGCCTCGACCGGCGTGGCCGGCGGGCGCGGGACGGCGCTGCGATGAGAACCTCGCTCGCTGCCATCCCGCGCCCGCGCGATCGCTACCTCGGCGGGCCCGAGCTGCTCGCGTTCGTCACCGAACTGGCGGACCGGCCGGAGCTGTGGATTGGCCTGGTCCGTCACGAGGCGATCCAGCGGACCTACAAGGAGCTGTTCAGCGACTCGTTCCTCACCGCCTGGCTGATCTGCTGGTCGGAGGATCACGACACCGGCTACCACGACCACGACATCTCCTCCGGCGCCGTCTCTGTCGTCAGCGGCCACGTACGCGAGGAGCGCCTGACGATCGACGGTCCCGAGCGGCCGTTCTCCCGTACGTTCGCCGCCGGTGACGCCTTTCATTTCAGCGCCGCCGACATCCACCGTGTCCGTCACGCCGGCTCGGGTCCCGCCGTTACGCTGCACGCCTATTCGCCTCCGCTACTGCGCATGGGCGCCTATGCGATCCATGCGAACGGCGTGCTCGTACGCCATCCGGTCTCCTCGGGCGAGGAGCTGCGACCGCTTACAGCGCCGGCCGACTCCGACCGCGATCCGGATCCCAAAGCTGTACTGGCATTACGCGGATGACTTGCCGCCCGCGCGTCGGCGCACCCCGCCGGCCCCGCCGACGATCGCCTCGCTGACCATCTCCGGCGCGAACAGCCCATGCGCGACCACGCCGGGGGTCGCGCTCAGCCGCGCCGCCAGCTTGCGGGGATCGTCGATCGGCCCCTCGTACCAGGCGAGCAGATTGCCGTCGGGACTGCGCTGCACCGGCCCTGTCGTCCCGGATACCCCGGCATCGCCTGTGCCGCCGGCGTCGCCCCGCCCGGTATCGCTCATCCCGGCGCCGCCCACACCGGCCTCGCCGATGCCGGCCTCGTCCACGCGGGTCTCGCTCACGCCGGCCTCGCCCACGCCGCGCTCGCCCGGCCTGCGCAGCCGCGCGTCGCCCACGGCCCTCAGTGTGGTGTGCGCTCCGAACTCCATCACCTCCAGCGGCACCGGCCCGGTGATCCGCTCCACCAGCTTGTCGGCCGAGACGATCACCACGAACCGGCGTGCCGCCGCCGCCACGATCTTCTCGCGCGTGTGCGCGCCCCCGCCGCCCTTGATGAGCCACCCGGCCTCGTCGATCTGGTCGGCGCCGTCGATCGCCAGGTCAAGGCCGCCGGCGCGAGCGGTCAGCTCGTCCAGCTCGCGCACGTTCAGTCCGATTTCGCGGGCGATCCGCGCGGTCTGCGGCGAGGTCGCCACACAGTGGGTTCGCGTCAGCTCGCGCGCGCGTTCGGCCAGCGCGCTCAGCAGATACGCGACGGTCGAGCCCGTGCCCAGCCCGAGCGCCATCCCGTCTCCCACCAGCTCCGCCGCCGCCCGCGCCGCCAGCTCCTTCTCGCGGTCGTGGTCGGTCTGCTCCCGCTCGTGCCCAGGCTCACGCTCGTGCCTGGGTCCGTCTTCGTGCTCGGGTTCGTGTCCGCGTCCGCGCTCGTGCTCGGGTTCGTGTCCGCGTCCGCGCTCGTGCTCGGGTTCGTGTCCGCGCTCGGGTTCCGGTCCGCTCAGTGACGCAGGTGTTTGAGGCGGGCGATCGGGTGCCATGAGGAGTGCGAGCGTACCTCCCCGCTCGGGCGCGGCGTCTGCACGCGCGAGGTCGGCTCCGTGCGCAGGGTCTCGTCGAACAGTTCCAGCCGGTGTCCGCCCGCGCGCTTGGCGCGGTACATCGCCACGTCGGCCTCCCGCAGGAGATCCTCGGGGTCAGAGCCCGCGTCGTGGGAGACGGACACGCCGACGCTCGCGTACATCTCGACCTCGCTCGAGCCCACGTGGAACGGCGCCTCCAGCGCGCGCACCACACGTTCGGCTACCTCCAGCGCCTCGCGGTCGGAGTCGAGATCCTCGGCCAGGATCACGAACTCGTCGCCGCCCAGCCGCGCGACCGTGTCGGAGTCGCGCAGCGTCGCGGACAGGCGCTCGGCGACCGACACCAGCATGTGATCGCCGGCGGCGTGCCCGAGCGAGTCGTTGATCGCCTTCAGCCCGTCCAGGTCGATGAACAGCACCGCGATCGGCCCGCGGCTGCGGTGCAGACGGGCGAGCGCTTGGTGCGCGCGGTCCATCAGCAACAGTCTGTTCGGCAGCTTGGTCAGCGGGTCGTGCAGCGCCTGGCGCTCCAGCCACATCCTGTCGGTCACGTCGCGCGCGGCCGCGTACCACACCTCGCCATCGCAGCGCGCGCTCCACAACAGCCAGCGCCACGAGCCGTCCTTGTGGCGGTAGCGGTTGGTGAAGTTCACGAGCTGGGCGGAGCGGTTGCGCCCCGCCAGCGTCAGCGCGAGCGTCTGCTCCAGGTCGTCCTGGTGCACGCGCGCCTGCATCGGCTGGGCCATCAGCTCCTGCACGCTCCACCCCAGCGCGTCCTCCCACGCCGGGTTGAGCAGCGTGAAGCGCCCGTCCAGCGAGATCTCGGCCAGCAGGTCGCTGGTCATCTCGAACAGTCGCGCCACGCCGTCGGCCTCGGCCGCGCGAGGCGCGTTGCCGTCGGTGTCGCCCGCTTCTGGCGCGGGCGCGTCGATGGATGCTTCGAAGATGCGCATTGTCGTCCTAGCGCAACTTCTCGGCCGCGCGTACCCCGCGCGCGGTGTTGTTAGTCGTGGGCTGGACGAATGGTCGAGTCCAGGGCGACTCGGCTCTGCGCGGAGCCCGCGTCCGCGCGCAGGTACCGCCAGATCGCCAGCGCCATCAGCACGGTCATGATCACCGCGCTGGCCACGCAGTCCTCGCAGATTTTTTGCAGCGTGAACACCTCGCGATAGGTCAGGTACACGCTGAACCCGAACCCGCCGAGGGTCAGCGCGGCGGTCGCGAACCGCCAGTTTTCGCTGTCTGAGATCAGCAGCGTGGCGAGGATCGCCAGATACCCGATCGCCCCGATCAGCGCGACCGGCACGCCGGCGATCTCGGCGTAGATCGACGTCTGCACCTGCTCGCACGGGTTGCCCTTGATCGAGCACACCGGGGCTTCGCCCGAGTAGTGCACGTAGGTCAGATACGAGGCCCAGCCCAGGCCGACGACGGCGAGCGCGATCAGCGCGATCCGCAGGGCGCGCGGGCTCATCGGCTCGGTCCTAAGAACGCGTTTTGTGTTCCGTCTGTGGGTGGCCCTGCTGTGTGTGAAGCGGTTGTAAAGGAGGTGGTTGGGCTATATACTTTTTCAAAAATGTTATCTATGGTATCTACCCCTACGTCGCTTTGGGGGTCATCCCCCAACTCTCTTGCATATACTATTGCAATCGGAAGGGCTTTTCAAGACACGTTCTAAGCCGGGGAACTTCGTTCTAAGACTTCAGCAGCGATTCGATCTTCGGATCGAACAGCGCGGAGGCTTCCTGCAGGTCGGCGGTCGACAGTTCGGTGACCTTTTCCAGCTTCCCGCCGGTCTTGCCGAGCAGGAACGACGGCGTGCCGGTGAAGCCTTCGTTGTTGGCCGTCTGTTTGTCGGCTTCGACCTCGTTTGCCAGTTCGGGATCCGAGCGGTCGGCCGTCCACGTGGACAGGTCCAGCCCCGGCACCTGCTGCGCCAAGTTCTGCAGGTAGCTTTCGGTCACATAGCCCGAGTCCTCTTCGCCCTGCTCGTGGTAGAACAGCTCGATGAAGTACCAGCCGAGGTTCTGCTTGCCGGCTGCGTAGGCGGCGATCTGCTGGGTTTTGAAGACTTCCGGTTCGCGCGTGGCGGTCTCCATCGAGTGGTATTCGACCTTGACCTTGCCGGTGCGCACCCACTTCTGCACGATTTCGGGGAACGCCCCGAGCGTGAACTCGCGGCAGATCGGGCACTCCAGGTCGCCGAAGTACTTCAGCGTCACCGGCGCGTTCGGGTCGCCGAGCGTGTTGCCGCTCTGGGGGATGCCGCCGATCAGGTCGCTGACCGTGGTCACGTTTTCGTTCGCCGCTTTGCTGCCGCTTTTGGCCTGGTCCTTGCTCGAGCCCCCGCCCGTGGCGATCAGGATCACGACCACCGCCGCGATCACGACCACGACCACGATTCCCAACTGCGTCAGCCGCGCCCGCCGTTTGGCGCTGGCCGCCTGCTCTTCCTCGAGCGCTTTGCGCTGCGTCCGCGCCTGCTCGCGGCGCTGCTTGCGCGTCAGATCCTGCTCGTCGTCCTCTACTCCCCGGTTGCTCATGGCCCTCTTTCTACACGGTTTCGCTCAATCTTGCCTAACCTGGACCTGCGAGCCGGCTAAAGAGCGGCGCGAGCGAGCCTCGGCGCAGCCTCGCGGGCGGGCCCGCATGCCCCTGTAGCTCAGCTGGATAGAGCGGCGGACTTCTAATCCGCAGGTCGCAGGTTCGAATCCTGCCGGGGGCGCTGAGAGGCAATCTCAA
Organism: uncultured Solirubrobacterales bacterium; assembly: GCA_963702185.1. Taxonomy (GTDB): domain Bacteria; phylum Actinomycetota; class Thermoleophilia; order Solirubrobacterales; family Solirubrobacteraceae; genus Palsa-744. Next base: position 540,974 of record OY969723.1, on the reverse strand, counting down.
TCAGCTAAAGGGGTGGGACACAAGGCCGTTCTCGCGGTTTTCGCGAGAACGCGACTTGTGCCCATCCCCGCCGGTTCGAATCCTGCCGGGGGCGCTGAGTTGGGTGGGGGGCTCGTGGGGGGAGCCTGCTTCCCATTACAACGACCCCGGCGGGCTCAGCCACACGCTCTCGAACTCCAGTGTGGTGCGCTCGGCCAGCACGTCGTAGTCGCCGTCGTAGTGCAACACGCCGGCTTCGGCCCGGTGTGCGCAGGCGGCGATCACGACATCCATTGGGGCCAGGCGGTGGTGGCCGATCTCGGCGAGCTCGCGCTGTGTTTGCATCGCCAGGCGCTCGACCTCGGCGTCGATCATGACCCGGGGCAGCCGATCGAGGCGTGCCATCAACGCGATGCGGTCTGCGGCCGATTGCGCGGAGTACCCGGCCTCCAGCAGGAACGGCAGGCAGACCGCGGTCTCGCGGCGGTCCATCCACTCGGCGATCGTCTTTGCGCGATCCTCAGGAACGACTCCTTTTTGGGTCAGGCGCGTCCACGCCGAGTTGTCGAGCAGCAGCACGCTACTCGTCGTAGTTGGCGATCAGCCCGAGGTGCTTGACCTCATCGGCCGCCGCGATGTCCATCTTGGGACCATTGCCATTGCGAATCCATTCGGCCAGCTCATGACGAGCCCGCCGTGCTTGCTCGGTGTCGCCCCCTGCGGGCAGCCGGCGCGCCTTCGCTCGGGCGCCGAGGATCATCAGCTCGGCGAAGTCGATCGGATCGCCGTTCAGGCGCGCGCGCAACTCGTCGAGCGCCTCCTGCACAGGAGGGGTCTCGGTGATCGTATGGCGCGGTCTGGTCGTCGGCACACGCTGAGTGTAGCACCGTGCGGCACCGATGATCGGACCGTGCGGCGTCTGCGATCTCCTTTGTCCAGCCTCATTCTCCATTTGACATCCCACCCGGTATGTGATGGGATACCGTTCGGTATGTCGGTGACTCGGTGGCAGTCGCCCGGCGACGATCGACACGAAAGGTTGGCTTGGCCGCGGATGCTCTCCTCTTCTTCTTCTTCTTCTTCTTCTTCCTCCTCCTCCTCGACACCCTCGCTTCCCCCGGGCCCGCGCATGCCGCGCGCCCTTCAATCGGTCATCTGGTATCGCCGCGCGCAGTGGCTGATGGACCAGTGCCAGGCGCGGTTCGGAGACATGTTCACGCTGCGGATCGCCAACGAAGGCACTTGGGTTTTGACCTCGGACCCCGACACGATCAAGCAGGTCTTCACTGGCGACCCGCGCCTGTTGCACGCGGGGGAGGCCAACCGCATCCTCCTGCCGATTCTCGGGCCCGACTCGGTGCTCCTGCTCGACGACGCCTCCCATCTGCGCCAGCGCAAGCTGATGCTGCCCCCTTTCCACGGCGAGCGGATGCAGCGCTACGGCTCTTTGATGGCCGAGGTCGCCGCCGCGGAGATCGAGGGCTGGCCGCTGAAAGAGCCTTACCCGTTGCGCCCGCGCATGCAGGCGATGACCCTGGAGATCGTCCTGCGCGCGGTCTTCGGGATGAACGAGGACGGCCCGCGCATGGACCTCTTGCGCTCCGAGCTGCGCCACGTGCTCGACCTCGTCACCGACCCTCTGCACGGCGTCGCGCTGCTCGTGCTCGGGCCCGAACGCATCACCCGGATCGCGCGCTTTCGCCGCGAACTGGAACGTATCGACGGTCCGATCTACGAGGAGATCGCCGAGCGCCGCGATGCCCCTGACCTGGCCGAGCGCGACGACATCATGTCCCTCCTTTTGCAGGCCACGCACGAGGACGGCTCGCCGATGAGCGACTCCGAGCTGCGCGACGAGCTCGTCACCCTCCTTGTCGCCGGGCACGAGACGACCGCCAACGCCCTGTCCTGGGCGGTCGAGCGACTCTGCCGCCACCCCGAGCGGATGGACCGCCTGACCGAAGAGGTGCGCGCGGGACAGGACACCTACCTGCAGGCCGTCATCCAGGAGACGTTGCGCCTGCGTCCGGTGATCTCGATCGTTCTGCGCCGCCTGCAACAGCCGATGGAGTTCGGTGGGCGCCTGCTGCCGGCGGGCGCCTCGATCGTGCCCTCGATCCACCTCGTGCACCGCCGTCCCGACATCTACCCCGAGCCGCACGAGTTCCGTCCCGAGCGCTTCATCGAGTCTGAGGGCGGACGCCCGCCTGGCACCTACACCTGGATCCCGTTCGGCGGGGGCATTCGCCGTTGCCTGGGCGCGGCCTTCGCCCAGTTCGAGATGGAGGTCGTCCTGCGCGAGCTGGTCCTGCGGCGCACGCTGGCCCCGGCGCGACCCGAGTCAGAGCGCAACTACCGCCGCGCGATCACCGAGACCCCGCGCCACGACGCCACCGTGATCGTCGGGCGGTGCGCCGATGCCGAGGCTGAGCGCGACGAGGCTGAGGCAGCGATAGCCGTATGAGGTCCGCTCCCACTCGTGTCGAGCGCTCGGACGCGACCCGGGCCGCGCTTGTGCGCTCGGCCTCGCGGCTGATCGGCGAGCTGGGTATGAACGGCGCTTCGATCGACCGCATCGCCGCGGACGCCGGCTACACCAAGGGCGCCTTCTACGTGCACTTCGCCTCCAAGGAGGACATGTTCCTGGCGTTGCTCGACGAGCACTTCTCCGCCGAGGTCATGCGTCTTGACGCGGTGCTGGAGGGGACGGGCGATCCCGCACAGGAGGCGCGCGCCGCGGCGGAAGGGTTTCTCGCGCGGATCGACTCCGAACCGGAGTGGCGCGGTCTGTACCGCGAGCTCGCCGGTCATGCCGCCCGCAACGAGCCATTCCGGCGTCAGTTCGCCGCCCGCCAGAGCGACCTGCGCGAGCGCATGGCCACGGTCTTCGAGCGCTGGGCCCACGATCTCGGCGCCACGCCCTCCGTGCCCGCGCGCGACGTCGCCGCGATGGTCATGTTCATGGCGGACGGATTTCTGTTCGGCCGCGCGATCGAGCCCGATCTCGATCCGGTCCTCTACGGGCGCATGTTCGAAGTCTTCCTGCACGGGCTGATGGCCGTTTCCGCTGCGTCTGTTCTGGGCGTCGCCCATGTCCGCGCCGACGCACCCGTTGCCTGACCTTACGGGGCGCCTACCACGCCTGCCTCGCCGTCGCACCCGATCTTGCTTGACACACATGGCCATCTATGTAAACTACACCGACAGCACCCGTCATCAGGATCAACAGGAGGGACATACACCATGGCTGCTGTACCGGCAATGTCGCACGACCCGTCCGTCCCCGCCGCCGAGCATGACGGCGAACAGGTCCGCTGGCGCGACCCCAAGCGCTATGCCTGGCTGCTCGGGCTGATCGTTCCCACGTTGCCGTTCCTCTCCTGGGGTCTCGTGGAACTCACCGGTCTCGGCGTGTTCTGGTTCTACGGGCCGGTGCTCGTGTTCGGCATCTTCCCGCTGCTCGACCTGCTGGCCGGGCTGGACGCCACCAACCCGCCCGACAGCGTGATCAAGTGGCTCGAAGCCGACCGCTACTACCGCTGGTGCACCTACGCGTTCATCCCCCTGCAGTACGCCGGCCTCGTGTTCGCCTGCTGGATGTGGTCGAGCGGCAAACTCTCTACTGTCGAAGACATCGGCCTCGCGCTGACCGTCGCGATGGTCAGCGGGATCGCGATCAACACCGCGCACGAGCTCGGGCACAAGCGCGACTCCCTGGAGCGCTGGCTCTCCCGCGTCGCGCTGGCCCAGAGCGGCTACGGCCACTTCTACATCGAGCACAACCGCGGCCACCACGTCCGCGTCGCCACTCCCGAGGACCCCGCCTCCGCGCGCCTTGGCGAGAGCTTCTACTCCTTCTGGCCGCGCACCGTCTCCGGCAGCCTGCGCTCGGCCTGGCATCTGGAGGGCGTGCGCCTGGGGCGCATGGGCCGTTCGGTGTTCTCGCCGCGCAACGACATCCTCGGCGCTTGGGCGATGACCGTCGTCCTGTTCGGCGTGCTGGCCGTCATCTTCGGCCCGGTCGTCCTTCCCTTTCTGTTGCTGCAGGCGATCATCGGCTTCTCCCTGTTGGAGGTTGTCAACTATTTAGAGCACTATGGCCTCCTGCGCCAGCACCGCGAGGACGGCCGCTACGAGCGCACCCGTCCCGAGCACTCCTGGAACTCCAACAACGTCGCCTCCAACGTCCTCCTCTACCACCTGCAGCGCCACTCCGACCACCACGCCAACCCGATCCGCCGCTACCAGGCGCTGCGCCACGTCGACGACGCGCCCCAGCTGCCCACCGGCTATGCCGGCATGATCGTGCTCGCCGTTCTTCCCCCGCTGTGGCGGCGGGTGATGGACGGGCGGCTGCTCGCCCACTACGGCGGCGATCTCTCGCTTACGAACATCACTACACGGGCGCGCGCCCGCGCGCGTGTATTAGCACGCTACGGTGGGGCGCGCTCATGAGTCGCTATCGCTGTCCCGCCTGCGGATATCTCTACGACGAGGACGCAGGCCATCCGCGCGAGGGTTTCCCCGCCGGCACGCCGTTCAGCGAGATTCCCGACGACTGGGCCTGCCCGGATTGCGGCGTGCGCGACAAGGTCGACTTCGAGTCCGTCGACGCGGAGTAGTCGAGTGAGCCTCGCCTCCTCCACTCGCCGCCCCGCCACTCGCCGCCGGGCGTCCGGCAAAAAGGCCGCGACCGGCTCCGCTGCGGGGAGCGCCGCCACGCCCACGCCCTACGCCGTGGCCGCGCGCGAGCTGTTGCGCGACACCCTGTTCGACGGGGCGCGGCGCGAGCTCGAGCACCGCGGCTGGAACGAGGTCACGATGGCCGACGTGGCCGCCGCCGCCGGGGTCAGTCGCCAGACGCTGTACAACGAGTTCGGTTCGCGCGATGACTTTGCCCAGGCGTTCGTGCTGCGCGAGGCCGTCCGCTTCGTGAGCGAGATCGAAGGCGCGCTGGACGCTCACATCGACGATCCGCAGGCGGCGCTGTCGGCCGCGTTCGGGCTGTTTTTGACCGCGGCCGCCGAGGACCCGCTGATCCGCGCGGCGATCGGCGGGCAGGGGGAGATGCTCCCCTTTGTCACCACCCAGGGTCAGCCGCTCGTGCAGGGCGCCGCCGAGCGACTGTGCGAGGCGATCCTCGCGCGCTGGCCGCAGGCCTCCCAACACGACGCCGCGCTTTTAGCCGAGTGCCTCGTGCGGCTGGCGATCTCCTATGCGACGCTGCCGGTCGGCTCCGCGGGGATGACCGCCTCCTCGGTCGCCGAGCTGCTTGGCCCTTACATAGAGCGGGCTCTCGGGGACTGAGCGGGCGCACCCCGGCGCACCCGACGCACCCCATTCCCCTGAACGGAATGGGCCGAGGCTCAAGAATGGATGTCGGGGCGCCGACATGCCCGACCATGAATAACTTTCGTCGCGCCTCCACCCTCGCCGACGCCCCGTCTCGGCGCTCCTCTCTGCCCATCCATTCCTTCCCCATGCGCCTGGCCGGCGGCGCCTCGTTGCTGGCCACGCTGTCGCTGGCCCTGCCTGGTGGGGCGTTGGCCGCGACGCCCCCGACTGAAAGCGCGACGTTCACTCCGACGGGCGCCGAGCAGACGTTCACAGTGCCCGCCGGGGTCACGAGCGTACACGTGCAGGCGATCGGTGCGGCCGGTCACACGGGCGCGACGAACGACGATCCGAATGAGACCGGCGCGCCCGGCGGGGTCGGCGCCGACGTCACGGGCGAGCTGCCGGTGACGCCCGGGGAGACCCTGTACGTGGAGGTCGCCGGTGACGGCCTGGGCGGGGGTGGCGCTCCCGGTATCGGCGGCGGCGGAGGCGGCGGCGCATCCGACGTGCGCACCGTGTCCTCGACCCTGCCCGAATCGCTTGAATCCCGCCTACTGGTTGCAGGTGGCGGTGGCGGTGGCGGCGGCTCCTGGGACCTGGGCAGTGGCGGCGCCGGCGGTAATGCAGGCACTGATGGGGCCACTGGTGAGGACGGGCGTTTCGAGGAGGGCAGCATAGGCGGCGCCGGCGGCGCCGGGACGCTGACAGGGGGTGGCGCGGGCAGCACTCTGTGCGCGGGTTCGAACAGCTGGTGGGGGACAGCCGGGGCGCTCGGGCTCGGCGGCGCCGGTGGCGCGGGTGTAGAGATTGAAACAGGCGGTGGCGGTGGTGGCGGCGGTTACTGGGGCGGCGGTGGAGGCGAAGGCGCGTGCCCTCTCAACCCATTCACCGGCGGCGGTGGCGGAGGCGGCTCGAGCTACGTGGCCGAAGACGCCAAAGCCGTAACGGTGGGATTGGCGTCGGCCTCGACCGAGCCATCGGTGACGATCTCCTATGCGACCCCCGCGACGGCGACGCCGAACACGGACGCCGTCTCCTTCCCGGGCGTTCAGCCTCAGGGCACGGTCAGCGCGCCGCAGACGATCACACTCGCCAACTCCGGCGGGACTCCGCTCGAGCTCTCCTCAACGACGTTCGCCGGGTCATCGCCGGCTCTTGAAACCGACCATCCCGAAGACTTCCTGGTCGACTCCTCCGGCTGCCTGGGCAAGGTCCCGTTCGAATCGAGTTGCGCCATCACGGTTCGCTTCGCGCCGCAGGGCTCCGGCACGCGCACGGCGACGCTGCAGATCGCCGGGAACATGGGCGCCGGTCCCACCACGATCGCTTTGAGCGGTACCGGTGGCGCATTGCCCGGCGTCAGCGGCCACGAAGGGGCCGCTGGCTCGGCCGGCCAACGGGGCGAACGCGGTCCCCAGGGCGAACGTGGCCCTCAGGGTTACCCGGCGGTGTACGAATGCCATCCGCGCCAGGGCGACGGCCGCTTTCAGGTCGCCTGCTACGTGCGCATCCTCTCGGGCGGTGTGTCCGGCGTCACGACCGGCACACAGTCGCTTACCAAGCTGACCCTGCGCCGCGACGGGCATGTGTACGCGCGGGGCTTCGCCGGCTCCAGGCATGGTCACGAACTGCTGATGTGGGCCACACGTCGTGTCGCCCCCGGACGCTACAAGCTCGTGCTCGCCTCCGGCCACGTATCGGCCGCGAAGTGGGTGATCGTCGGGTAGCGCGTCGCATGGGGCTGGACGGGCGCTTCGCCAGAGGCGCCCGTCCGCATGTCGTCCGCAGCGCCTCTCGGCGGCGTAGTGTTGCGCCTCACATGCGCACGCTACGCCGCCCGGCGACCGATGAGATCCTGCTCGGCGACAACCTCTCGCTGCTGCCGTTCTTCGCTGACGCCTCTTTTCAGCTGATCTACATCGACCCGCCGTTCAACACCGGCCGCGCGCAAACCCGCAGGACGCTCGAGGTTGTCAGCGACGCCGATGGGGAGCGGACCGGCTACCAGGGCCGGCGCTACCGCACGCGTCTGCTGGCCGAATCCTCCTATCGCGACTCCTTCGATGACTATCTCGCGTTCCTGGCTCCGCGCTTGGAAGAGGCCCGCCGCCTGCTCGCGCCCGAGGGCACGCTGTACGTGCACCTGGACTACCGCGAGGCCCATTACTGCAAGCTGCTGCTCGATGAGATCTTCGGTCGGGAGTGCTTTTTGAACGAGATCGTGTGGGCGTACGACTACGGCGCGCGCGCGAAGCGCCGCTGGCCGGCCAAGCACGACACGATCCTTGTCTACGTGCGCGATCCGGCGCGCTACCACTTCGACTCCGAGGAGGTCGACCGCGAGCCCTACATGGCGCCGGGCCTCGTCACCGCCGAGCAGGCCGCGCGGGGCAAGCTGCCGACCGACGTGTGGTGGCACACGATCGTGCCGACCAACGGGCGCGAGAAGACGGGGTATCCGACGCAGAAGCCGCTCGGCATCGTCCGGCGCATGGTCGCGGCCTCGACCCGCCCGGGCGACTGGTGCCTGGACTTCTTCGCCGGGGCGGGTACGCTCGGCGCCGCCGCTGCAGAGCTCGGGCGCCGCTACGTGCTGATCGACTCCAACCCCGAGGCCGTGCGCGTGATGCGCGCGCGGCTGGGCGCGGGGGAGGCAACCGTGAGCGCGAGACCCGAGAAGACGCCGGCCGCGACTACCGGGATCGCGCCTGCCGCCAATGCCGGGACCGGCTTGCCGGCGCTGGACGAGGCGGCGTCGCCCGCGACGTGAGAGCCTGTGCGGCGTGTACCACGTCGAGCTGCGCAAGTTCCCCAACTCCGCGTGCGCGTTCAACCTGACCGAGGACGAGCTGCGCGCGATCGCCGAGCCGTGGTCCCAGGACCGCTGGGTAGAAGTCGGCGAACGCAAGTGGAGCCCGTTCGAGGCGCACCTGATCGTGCTCGAGGGGCCACACCTGGATGTCGGCGATCTGGCGATGGGCCGCGGCTGGGGCAATGCCCAGCGTCACGGCGAGGACGTGACCGAGCGCGTGCTCGCGCGGGCGCGGGCGGGGTGGGACTCGGCCGAAACGCCCGCCGCTGCTGCCGGTGCTGCCGGTGCGGAGCCGGAGCCTGCGCCGGGGTCGTCGGACACTGCGCGGCTGCGGAGCCTGCTGGGCAAGGACCCCGACGCCCTGCTCGCGGCCTGGAGCCTGGCGGCCGAGCGTCGTCCCGAGCTGTCCCCGAGCCAGGCGCTCGCGCTGGCCGAACGGACGCTCAGCTCGCTGGATGCTTAGAGCCCGGAGCCCAAGCGATCCAGAGGGCGCGGCATCGAACTTGGGGGCTCGGGCATGTTAGAGGTGAGCGAGGGTGTGTGGGTTCAGGACATATGTCCCGACTCAGGTGAGACACATGTCCCGACTCATGACAAGGGGTGAGCGAGGGGACTCGAACCCCCGACCGCCTGGACCACAACCAGGAGCTCTACCAGCTGAGCTACGCCCACCGCGTGCTCGCTGGAGTCTAGCGGCGCCCAAAGCTCGAATGGCGTTGCCCTACCCCTGCACCAACCCCAGCGCGAACCCGTCATGGCCCTTGGCTCCGACAGTCTGGATCGCGGTCGCGCTCACGCGGGGCTCGGCGGACAGCAGCTCATAGAAGCGGCGCACGCCCGCGATCAGCTCGGTGCTGCCGTGCAGCGGGTCGGGGGCGCCGGGCTCGAGTATCGCGCCGTCGCGCACGACGTTATCGCCGACGATCACCGTGCCCGGTCGGGACAGCTTCAGCGACCAGTCGAGATAGCCCGGGTAGTTCTCCTTGTCGGCGTCGATAAAGATCAGATCGAACGGGCCGGCGCCCTCGGCGGACAGCTCGGGCAGGGTCTGTAGCGCCGGGCCGATGCGGATCTCGACGGCATCTGCCAGCCCGGCGCGGGCGATGTTCGCGGCCGCCACCTCGGCATAGCGGGGATCGGCCTCGAGCGTGACCACGCGTCCACCGGGCCCGAGCCCGCGGGCCAGCCAGATCGTGCTGTAACCGGCGAGGGTCCCGAGCTCGAGGATCTTGCGCGCGCCGTGAACTCGCGCGAGCAGTTCGAGCAGCTTGCCCTGGTTGGGCGTGACCGCGATCGGCGGGAGCCCGGCGGCATCGCTTGCTTGGGATACGAACTCGAGCGCCGCGGCCTCGGGCACGAGCATCTCGACGATGTAGTCGTCGACGGCGCCCCACAGCGCTCCGGGATCGGGATCGGTCTGTCCGGAGGTGCTGCTCACGCCGGTCATCGTAGGGGACCCCTGCATGCCGGTCATCGCACAGGGCCCGCACGCCGGTCATTGCAGAACCTGCAGGCTGGTCATCGCAGCGCCCGCACGCTGGTCATTGCAGAACCTGCAGGCTGGTCATCGCAGCGCCCGCACGCTGGTCATCGCAGGGGCTTGCATGCCGCGGTTATCGCAGGGCCCCGGCGAGCTGGTCGTGGACCAGCGCCACGACCGTCGCTCCCTCGGCGACCGCCGTGGCGCAGCGCTTGATCGAGCCGGCCCGCACGTCGCCGGCGGCATATACCCCGGGTACGCTGGTCTGCAATGGGCCGTCGGCGCGCGCGCCGGTATCGGTGTGGGTGTCGGTGTCGGTGTCGGAGCCGGTGAGCACGAACCCGCGCTCATCGCGCGCGAGCACGTCGCCGAGCCAGTCGGTGCAGGGGTCGGCGCCGAGGAACAAAAACAGGTGCGACAGCGCGAGCGTCGCGCCGTCGGTGAGCGTGACCGCCTGCAGCTGCCCGTCCTGTCCGTCCTCTCCGTGCAGCGCGCAGATTTCCGAGCGGTCGCGCACGGCCACGCCGTAGCGGTCGAGCTCGTCGATCAGGTACTGGGACATCGTCTCGCGCAACTGCCCGCGGCGGTGCAACAGCGTGACCAGGGCGCCGCCGCGGGCCAGCCACACGGCGGCCTGGCCGGCGGAGTTGCCGCCCCCGACCACGGCGATCCGCTTGGCCGCGCACAGCTGACCCTCCAGCGGTCCGGCGGCGTAGAACACGCTGACGCCCTCGTAGCGCTCGAGCTCCGGCACCGGTAGGCGCCGGTAGGAGGCGCCGGTCGCCAGCAGGACGGCGCGGGCGGCGATCTCGACGCCGTCCTCGTCGAGCCGTAGGAGATGGTGTTCGTCCCCGGGTTGCAGTGCCTGCGCGCGGTAGGGCGTGGCCACGCGCGCGCCGAACTTGCGCGCCTGGGTGATCGCGCGACTGGTCAATTCGGCGCCGGTGATGCCGGCGGGAAAGCCGAGGTAGTTCTCGATGCGTCGCGAGGAGCCAGCCTGGCCGCCGATCATCGTGCTCTCGATCACGAGCGTATTCAGGCCCTCGGAGGCGCCGTACACCGCGGCGCTGAGCCCGGCGGGGCCGCCGCCGACGATCAGCAGGTCGACCTCCTCGCGTCGCGCGAGCTCCATTCCTATTCCCAGCGCGCGCGAGAGCTCGCCGTTGCTCGGGTTGTGCATCTCAACGCCGCCCGGGAGCCGCACCAGGGGGTACCCGTTGGGCTCGCCCGCCGGGTCCACCCACGTGTACGGGAGTCGCTGGATGCGCGCGAACTCGAGCAGCCGGCGCGTGTCCGCCAGCTCGCGCGGACCGACGATCTCACAGCCGATGCCCTGGCGCTGCTGCAGCAGCTCGCGGCGCTCCACGAACGCGCTCAACAACAGATCTGAGAGCGCGCTGTCCTCGAACAGCAGCGCGCGCAGCTTCTCGCGCTCGAGCGCGATGTAGCGCATCGGCTCGGTGACGACCGCGGTCAAAAAGACGGTCTGCCCGGACAGCAGGTTGATCTCGCCGAGAAAGCCGCAGGCGCCGTGGCGGACGATCTCCTCGCCTGAGCCGTCGAGCACGGCCGCCTCGCCCTCGAGGATCGCGATGAACGGGTAGCTGGCGTCGCCGATCGCAAACAGCGTCTCGCCGGCCGGGGCGGTGCGCTCATCTCCGTGCTCGGCGAGCAGGTCCAGCTGCGAGCGCGACAGGACGCGGCTGACCGGCCCGGCCGCGGCTCGGCTCCCCGGCCCGGCCATGACTCAGCTCCCCTGCAAACCCTGGAGCATCGGCGAGGGCGGGATGCGCGTGTGCCCGTGCACCTGCTCCAGCAGCAGCCCGAGGTCGTCGATGAAGCACCACGACCAGCTCTCGCCGGGCTCCAGCGAGCGGATCAGGGGATGTCCGGTCTCGTGCGCGTGGGCGCGGGCGTGGCGGTTGGGGGAATCGTCGCAGCAGCCGACCTTGCCGCACTGCAGGCAGATCCGCAGGTGCAACCACACTCCACCGGTGGCCAGGCAATCCTCGCAACCGTCGACCGACTCCGGCAGCTGCGTGACGTGGACGCGATCCAGATGGGTGCAGCCGGACATACGCAGTAAGCGTAGCCGCTTACGGACGTCGCCTACGACTCATCTCACCGGTCCCTCGGCGTAGGCCCGCATCGCCTCGATCACCGGCCCCAGCCTGCGCCCGCGCGCGGTCAGCCGATACTCGACGGTGGGGGGGCTGGTCGGCAGCACGACGCGCTCGATCAGGCCGGCGGCCTCCAGGTCGCGCAGACGCTCGGAGAGCATGCGCGGGGAGATGCCGGCGATCGCCTGGGCGAATTCGTTGAAGCGCAGCGCGCCGGTGCTCGCGGCATAGATGATCGACAGTTGCCAGCGCCGCTCCAGCAGGCTCGCGGTTTCGCGGACCTCGACCGGGACGGGCTGGCAGCGTCGGCTCGAGGGGACTTGGGACATCGCTGGCCTCCACTCCGGCTCAGGAGCCGACGGCCGCCGCGACATCGTCACGGGCGGGAGCGTCGCCACTGCCGGCCGACCCCCCGCGCGCGGGCTCCAGGGCACGATCGAGCACCTCGTCGATCGTCATCACCGGATGGAACGCCATCTGCTCGCGCACCTCCCGCGGAATCTCGTCCAGATCGCCGCGGTTGCGCTCGGGCAGGATCACGTCGGTCAATCCGGCGGCGTGGGCGGCGAGCGCCTTCTGCTTCAGGCCGCCGATCGGCAGCACCCGGCCCTGCAGCGTGACCTCGCCGGTCATGCCCACCGTGTGCTTGACCGGTCTTTTGCTCAGCAGCGAGGCAAGCGCGGTGACCATCGTCACGCCCGCGCTGGGACCGTCCTTGGGGATCGCCCCAGCGGGGACGTGCACGTGGAACTCACGCCCTTGGAACGCGTCCTCGGGGATGCCGAGCTCGGCCGCGTGTCCGCGCACGTAAGACAGCGCGATCTGCGCGGACTCCTTCATCACGTCGCCCAGCTGGCCGGTCAACACGAGGTTCGAGCCCTTGCCCTGGCCGCCGGTGTGCATCGCGGTCGCCTCGACGAACAGCACGTCCCCGCCGGCGCCCGTGACGGCCAATCCGGTCGCCACGCCCGGCGTCGCTGTGCGCGCGGCGGACTCCTGGAAGAACTTCTGGCGCCCGAGCGCGTCGCGCACCGTCTCCAGGTCGATCTTCACCGGCGCTTTGAGCTTCGTCTTGCGCGAGGCGATCTTCGTGGCGGTCTTGCGCAGCACCGTGCCCAGCTCGCGCTCGAGGTTGCGCACGCCCGCCTCGCGCGTGTACTCGCTGATGATCGTCTTCAGCACGTCGTCTGAGATCTGCACCTCGTCTTCGCGCAGCCCGTTGCGGTCGCGCTGGCGCGGCCACAGGTAGCCCTTGGCGATCGCGAGCTTCTCCTCGGAGGTGTACCCGTCGAAGCGGATCACCTCCATGCGATCGAGCAGCGGGCCCGGGATCGTGTCGGCGACGTTGGCCGTGGCCAGGAACATCACCTGCGAGAGGTCGAGCTCGACGTCGAGGTAGTGGTCGCGGAAGGTCGAGTTCTGCGCGGGGTCGAGCACCTCCAGCAGCGCCGCCGAGGGGTCTCCGCGCCAGTCCGCGCCGACCTTGTCGACCTCGTCGAGCAGGATCACAGGGTTCATCGTGCCGGCGTCGCGCAGCGCGCGCACCAGCCGTCCCGGCAGCGCGCCGATGTAGGTGCGCCGGTGCCCGCGGATCTCGGCCTCGTCGCGCACGCCGCCGAGCGACATGCGCACGAACTCGCGCCCCGTCGCCCGCGCGATCGACTCGCCGATCGAGGTCTTGCCGGTGCCGGGCGGGCCGATCAGGGTCAAGATGGCGCCTGACTTCGGATCTGCCTCGATGCCGCGATCCTGGCGCAGCTTGCGCACGGCCAGGTACTCGGTCACGCGGTCCTTGACGTCCTCCAGGCCGGCGTGGTCGGCGTCGAGCACTTCGCGCGCGGCCACCGGGTCCAGGTGCTCGTCCGAGCGCTTGGACCACGGCACGGCGATCAGCCAGTCCAGGTAGGTGCGGATCATGCTCGACTCGCCGGTCTGCTCGCCCATGCGCTCCAGGCGCGCGAGCTCTTTGAGGGCCTGCTCCTGCACCGCCTGCGGCATCTGCGCGTCGGCGATCTTGGTGCGGTACTCGTCGGCAACAGACGCGTCGTCCTCGCCCAGCTCCTTGCGGATCGAGTCCATCTGCTTGCGCAGGAAGTACTCGCGCTGCTGCTTCTCCGCGCCCTCCTGCACGTCCTCGCGGATGCGCTTTCTGATCTGCAGCTCGGCCAGCGATTCGCGTTGCAAATTGACCGCCAGCTCGAGGCGATCGGTCACGTCCAGCGCGCGCAGCAGCTGGACCTTCTGCTCGTAGTTGAGGTTCGGCGAGTACCCGGCGGAGTCCGCGAGCGCGCCCGGCTCGGCGATCGCGCGCAGGAACGCCGCGATCCGCCCGTCATCGCCGCGCAGCTCGAGAATCTCCTCGACGGTCGCGCGGTACTCGCGCTCGAGCTCGCGCGTGCGTTTGTCGGCCGGCACGTTGTCGGGGTGCTCCTGCACCTCCACGCGCAGCTCGCCCGACGGACCGGTTTGGGCAGCGCCGATCAGCGCGCGGTGCTCGCCCGAGAGCGCGACCGCGTGCCCGCCGCCCGGCAGTCGCAGCCGCTCGGTCACCTCGGCGACCGTGCCGACCTCCAGAAACTCGTTCTCGTGGCGCGGCACTAGCACGACGCGCTCGTCCTCGCCCACCTCCTCGGTCAGCGTGATTCCCATATTGGGAAACACGACAGTGTCCTCGAGCGGGATCAGCCGCAGCACGGGCTTGGGCTCGGAGGGGTTCGATGTGGACGGAGCGGGGTTCAACTCCGGGGTGTCTTTAGCTGAGGGCATGGTCACGGCTCCATATGTGCTTACGATTGTGTAGTTAGTATAGCGCAGTGCTCAGGGGGCCTCTGGCGGGTCGAAGGAGACCTCGACGCTCTCCTGCTGCACCCGTTCCTCCGTCTCAGCCGACGAGCGCAACGCCCGCTTGTCGGCGTCCAGCAGCGGATCGCCGAAGAAGCTGCGCGGCCACAGCCTGCGCGCACGCACCACGTTCACCTCCGCCGCGATCAGCATCACCTGACCGCCGAGGTACAGCCACGCGAGCAAACCCAGCACGAACGCGAACAGCCCCGAGGTCGCCTGCGCGTGGCGCACGACGTGCTCGACGTAGTAGCCGCCGAGGTGCTGCAGCATCTGCCACATCACCGCCGCGACGATCACGCCGGGCAACAGGTCACGTGTGGGGATCTCTTCGGGGCTCAGGAAGCGAAACGCCGCAAAGAACAGCGCGAGATTGAACGCGAGTGCGATGAGCACCCCGCCGATCACCGCCACCGCGCCCTCGGTCTGGGCCGCCACATAGCCGGCGACGACGGTGGAGACCACGAGCAGCACACCCAGCACCGCGAACAGTCCGAGCCCGCGAAGTCGCCATGCCCAGAAAGCGGGACGGCGCTTGCGGGGGATATGCCACACCTGCTGCAGGGCGTTCTGAGTCGCGCCCACGACGCCCAGGCCGCCGAGCGCCAGCCCGACGACGCCGATTGCCAGGGACAGCGCGCTGCCGCGCAGCGAGTGGATGTTGCTCTCCAGTTGCTGGCCGATGATCGGGAACTGCTCGAGCGCGGAGTGCAGGACGTTGTCCTGCGCGGTCGAGTTGCCTTCCAGCACGAACCCCAGCACCGTCACCAGCAGCAGCAGCAGTGGGAACAGCGAGACGAACCCGTAGTAGGCGATCAGCGCCGCCGACCGGCTCGCTTCGTCATCGCCGAACTTCTTGATCACCGCGGCCACGAACGCGACCCGGCGCGTGCGCTGCTGGTGGCGATCGAGCGCGTGCAGAGCGTCGGTGAAGCTCATCGAAATTGGAGGGGGGGTCTGGACGCCAGAGCTGACGACATGCCCATGTGTCTACCCGATATGCAAGACGGAGTGACCAAACCGAGGAGGTTGCGCTTGTCGCACAGGCTGGCCGCAGGCAGCTGCTGGCGATGTACCGGCGCCTGCTGCGCCACGAGGACCTCGAGGACTGCTACAGCCAGGCCACCTACGAGCTGATCGCCCAGGCGCGCGCGGGCAGCCTGCGCTACAGCAGTCGCGCCCATCTGCTCAACACGTTGCAGCTGCGGTTCACCTCGCGCGTAACCGACCGTCGCCGAGCGCTGCGCGGACGCTCGCCGACGCAGGCTGTGCTCGATGAGGCGCTGCCGTTCGGCGCGCTGCGCGAACAGGGCGAGGAGCTCGCCGACCCCCACGCCGACGTCGAGCGGCGCGCGCTGCTGCGCCATGAGCTGCGCTCGCTACAGGACGCCGCCCGCGAGCTGACGCCCGACCAGCGACTCGTGCTCGCGTGCCAGATCGGCCTGCAGATGGACTCGCCGGAGTTCTGTCGCCGCTTTGGCTGGAGTCCCGCCAAGCACCGCAAGGTCGCCCAGCGCGCCCGCACGCGGCTGCGCCTGCTGTTGGAGCGCCCGGTGTTGGCGAGCGGGGCCGGTTCCGAGGCCGACGAGGCCGACGAGGTCGCTGAGGCTGATGAGGACGCTGAAGTCGTGATCGAGACCGAGGGCCGAATCGCTGCCGGGGTGGGGACGGCGGGCATGGCGGCGAGGGAGTCGGAGGCCGGGATCGGCGGCGCAGAAGATTTTTTTGCCGAGAGGTGTCCCGTTTCGCGCGTCTCGTCGGGAGATATGGCAGGGACCCTCCTATGACCACACCTCCCCCCGCTCATAGGCGCGTCCCCTGGGACGCCGGCAGTCGATGGAACGGACGACCGCACGGCGATGCCCATCCGCGCGCATGCGGCCGGAGGCCGGGCCTCTCCCCAGCTCGGCTTCCGGTCGCCCGCGTGGCTCGGGCTTTGCGCGGGGGAGAGTTGCGATGAGGCTGCCGCGTCGCCAACCCCGCTCGGTCTACCGCGTGTACTCCGAGGAGGACTATCTCGACGCGACCGAGCCGTTCCCGGACTGGGAGGCGGACGATCCGGTCGCAGATGTGCGGTCGGAGGACCCTCGGAGCGCCGAGGTCCCCGCCGCGACGCCGGCCGCCGATGCGCGCGCAACGGACGTCGCGTCCTGCAAGTCCCCCGTGACGTCCGCCCCAACGCTGCGGCGGTTCGCGGTGGGCGCGGCTCTCGCCGGGGCGGTGGTGCTGGTCGGTGGGGCGATCGCGACCGCGGTCCTGTCGGCAGGATCGACGGTGCGCCGGGGGGACGTGCAGCGCGTCGTTTCGGAGCCCAGCGCGGCCACGGCGCAAGCGCCTCGTGCGGCCAGGTCGAGAGTGCGGGGATCGTCCGTGCCCAAGCGTCGCTCTGCACACCCACGAGGACTGGTGGCGGCTCGCCGGGCGAAGGCGCATGCGACATCGCGGGCGCGGGTCGCAAGCGGGCCGCACAGCGGGGCAACGCCTGTCGCGGCCGATCTCGAAGCGTCCCCGACCGCGCAGCCGGCTTCCGCTGGGGCGGTTGCGCCAGTCGCGGTGGCTGCCCCGATCGCGGCCGTGCCCGACGCGGCGATCGCCCCCGAGTCGGCGGCCGCGCGCGAGTTTGCGCCGAGCGCACAGCTCAGCGCCGAGATCGAGTTCGGGTTCGAGCATTGATGGAGGGCGCGCGCGTGGTCATCGACGCCAAGCCGCTGTGGCGGATCAGGCTGGTGCGCGAGCTGCCACGCCTGCTGCTGATGGGCGCGGCCTGTGCCGGGTTGCTGGCCAGCGCGCGCTACGCGATCGCGCCGCCCCGGCCGGTTGTGTCCGCGCGCACGGCTCCCGCTGCGCCCCCGCAGGATCTCGCCGCCGAGGGCTTCGCCCAGCTGTTCGCGCGCCGCTATTTGACATGGGAAGCGAACGACCCCGAAGCCCATCAGCGTGCGCTCGCGCCGTATACGGGCGCGAGCATGGAACCGGGAGCGGGCCTGCAGCTCCCGCTGCAGGGCGAGGAGCAGGTGCAGTGGACCGAGGTCGTCCAGGAACGTGTCCCGGCGCCCGGCGAGCACGTCTACACCGTCGCCGCGCAGACCGACACGGCCGGGCTGCTGTACCTAAGCGTGAGCGTGCAACGTACGGCGAGCGGCGTGCTGCGGCTCGCGGGCTATCCCGCGTTCGTGGGCGCGCCCGCCTCCGAACCCGCTAGCGCCGGCGCGGGATCCGCAGGGGCCGGCGGGGTCCCCGGAGGTGGGCAAGAACTTGACGAACCGGCGCTGCGCACGGTGGTGGAACGCGCGCTGCGCAACTACCTCGCCGACGCGGGCAGCGAGCTCGCGGCCGACCTGACCGCGACCGCGCGCGTGTCGCTGCCCACGCAGCCGCTGCGCCTGGAAACGGTCCAGCACATCGACTCCTCCGCCGAAGGCGGCGATGCGCTCACCGCGACCGTGCAGGCGACCGACGCCCACGGCGCCCATTACACGCTCGCCTACGACCTCGATGTGGCGCAGGTCGCCGGCCGCTGGGAGATCGCCGCGATCCAGATGGACCCCGACTCGTGAACACGACGAACCCGACCCGTGCGCACCGGGACCCCATCGATCGGTGCGGGGCCCAACCCGGTGCGCGTGAACCCACCCGCGAGCGAAGCCGATATGGAGCGCTCGACTCAACCCACAGGAGGACACATGACGATTCCGACACCCATCCGACTCCCCCAAGCCCGCACCGCGCGTGCCTGCGCGATCGTTCTGCTCGGCGGTCTGTGCCTGCTCGCCGGAACGCCGGTCGCGGCCGGCGCCCAGGCGGCAGCGCCCTCGATCAGCTCGAGCGCCCCCTCTAACACCTCGCAGTCGACCACGGGAGAAGGCACTGCCGGCGGCAGTACGCTCGAATCGGCTGCCGCCAAGGCCGGCAGCACCGGGCGCACGGTGGCGATGAGCCTGATCGGCCTGGCGTTCGCGGTGGCCGCGATCGTGCTCGCGTTCAAGCGCGACTTTCGCGAGGCGGCGGGCGTGTTCGCGGTCGGGATCGTGTGCGTGATGCTGGCTACGCCCACCGGCGTGAGTGTGCTGGAGGACACGGTCAGCTCTCTGTTCGGCTCGCACTGAGCCCACCGGACCCGAGCTCCAACCTCGAGCCGCCAGCCCGCATCCCGTTCTCGTCCGGCATCGATCCCGACCGACCGCGCTGAAGCCATGGAGATCCGCTCCTACCGCGCCGTGTTCGACCTCGAGCGGCGCATCTACCGCATCGACCGGTTGCGGCTGAACCCCACCGGCATCCCGGTGCGGGGGGTGATCTATGCGCTCGCGCTGATCCTCGCCGCGCTCATCTGCGGGGGCTTGCCGCCGCTGTCCTATGCAGTGCACGCGCTGCCGTGGTACGTGACCGAGCTCGGATTGCCGGTCGGCGCAGCCGCACTGCTGACCGTGGTGAGGATCGACGGGCGCCCCGCGCACCTGGCCGCGCAGGCGCTGTTGCGCCATCGCCTGCAGCCGCGCCACTCGATCGGGTTGCGCAGCGTGCGTGCCGGGCGGGGCGCCGAGCCGGGCGTGCGCTGGTATCCGCCGGCGATGCTCGTCCTGCCCGACGGCTCGGACGCGCGCGTGCGCCGCCTGCGCTACTCGGGCCCGGGTGCGGTGCTCGTGGCCGTCGCCCACGAGTGCGCCGAGACACCCGCGCCGCTGCCGGGCGCCGGTCCGCGTCTGAGCGTGCGCGAACTGCCGGGCCGGCGGGCGCCGTCGAGTGGACGCGTGATCGCGCTCGCCCCGGGCGCGAGGCTGAGCGTGGAGTGATCGGGTGAAGTCGCCGATCGCGCAC
The DNA here is from genome assembly GCA_963702185.1 of uncultured Solirubrobacterales bacterium. GTDB lineage: Bacteria > Actinomycetota > Thermoleophilia > Solirubrobacterales > Solirubrobacteraceae > Palsa-744. The sequence continues at coordinate 521,587 of OY969723.1, read as the reverse complement.
GTGTACGGAAACTGCGTGTTCGCCGACGGGCTGGGCGACGGGTGGGCCGCGTTCGCGTTGCAGACGAGCTCCTACCAGTGGCTGTCCGAAGACGCCAAGCGCCAGCGCCTGCTCGAGCTGTTGGGGGCGCTGGAGGCGGTCGAGGCCGACCTGCAGATCGTGCGGGTGGCGCGCCGGTGGCCGCTTGACCGCTACGTACGCGAGCTGGCCGACGAGGACGATGTACACGTGCGCGGGCACACACCCGCGCACGCGCCTGCGCCTGCGCCTGCGCATAGGCACGCGCCTGTACCTGCGCCCGCGCACACATTCGCACCCGCGCTCGCACCCGCGCATGGACACGCACCCGCGCACGGGCACGCGAAGGACGCGTACCTGCGCGAACACGCCCGCCACCTGGGCGACGTCGGCCGCGCGATGCCGGTCGTGTTCCTGATGGTCAGCCTGCGCGATCCCGAGCGCGACGTCGCCTCCTACGTGTCGAGCTTCGCCGAATCGCAGCCGCGCCAGTGGTTGAGCGAGCTGCGGCGGGCGCTCTCACCGCGGGACCGGCGCGTGCTGGATGTGGCCGACCTGGAGCGAGCGCGCGTTCGCGCCGACCAGGCCCACGCGCGCCTGGCGGACTACCTGCCGGTCAGACCGGCGCGCGGCGTGGAGATCCAGTGGCTGATCAGGCGCGCGTTCTGTCGCGGGCTTGGCGAACCGCCGATCGACGGGCTGCACGAGCCGCGCGCGCTCGTGTTCGAGCGCAACGGCCAGGCGCAGCTGGCGCCGCTGGAGGGGGACGTGCTGCGCTGGATGGACTCCTTCGTCGAGCACGAGGGCCGGCGGCTGCGGGTGCAGTCAGAGCTCGGCACCAGCTGGCAGGCGCATCTGGTGCTGGGCGCGCTGCCCGAGCGCGCGACGTTCCCGGGCGCGCGCGTGGAGCTGATGTTCGCCCCGGTCGAGAGCCTGCCGTTCGCGGTCGATCTGACGCTGAACGCCCGCTACCTGCCCAACGGCCTGGCGCTGCGCATCGCCCGCCGGCGCATCCAGGACGCCGACCAGATCCTCAGAGCCGAGTCAGACGGCGAGCAGGGCGTGTCAGACCTCGGGTATCAGCGCACCCAGGAGGCGCGCGACCTGCTCGCCTACCTGCAGGCCTCGAGCCGCCCGCCGCTGCTGCGGGCGACGCTCGCGATCGCGATCGGCGCCGATGATCCACAGGAGCTCGAGGAGCGCGTGGAGATGGTCAGGCGCGCGTACGGCGAGATCCACCTGCACCGTCCGCTCGGCGATCAGTTGCGTCTGTTCGCGCAGGCCCTGCCCGGCCAGCGCACGCGTGTGGCGGGCTACGACGACACGCTCACCCCCGAGCAGGTCGCGGCGATGATGCCGGCGGCGACCCACCGCGCCGGCTCGCGCCGCGGCTACTACCTGGGGCACACTCTGTCGGGCTCGCGCCAGCCGGTCAGGTTCAACCTCAGGGAGGGGTCGGACTCCGATCGCAACACGACGATTTTGTCGGTCGGCGCGCTCGGGTCGGGCAAGACGACGCTCGATCAGAAGCTCAAGTACGAGGGGTTTTTGCAGGGGGCGCGGATCATCGACTGCGACCCCAAGGGCGATCACCGGCTGCACCTGCTGGAGGAGGTCGCGCCGCACGCCGAGGTGATAACGCTGCGCCCCGATCCGGCGCTGCGCGGTGTGCTCGACCCGCTGCGCGTGGCGCCCGAGCACCTGCGCCAGGACGTGACCGTGTCGTTTTTGCGCGACCTGCTCCCCGGCCGGGCCGAGCCGACGTGGGAGACGGCGGTGGTGGGCGCTGTGGATCGTGTGCTGCGCCGGGCGCGCGAGCCGACCTGTCACGAGGTCGTGCGGGCGCTGAAAGAAGGCGATGAGACCGAGCGCAAGGTGGGCGCGGCGCTCGGGGTGTACGCGCGTTCGGGCCTCACCCAGCTGGGGTTCGCCGACCCCGAGGTCGAGCTGCCCCCGGTCGGGCACGCCCAGGTGACCTACCTGCCGATCCGCGACCTGCCCGCGCCCGAGCCGGGGATGCCTCGCTCGGAGTACTCCCAGGCCGAGCGCGTGGGCGCGCAGGTCGTGCGGCTGATCGCGATGTTCGCGATGCAGTTGCTCGGATCCGAGCGCGACCGGCTCAAGCTGTTCAGCTTCGACGAGGGATGGCGCCTGCTGGGCGACCCCGTTGGACGCCAGCTGCTGGCTTCGCTGCAGCGCATGGGCCGCTCGGAGCTGGCGGTCCCGATCATCTCGACGCAGCTGGTCACCGACGCGCTGATCGGCGAGCGCGAGTCGCTGGAGAACCTGATCGGCGCGACGTTCGTGTTCGGGATGCGCTCGGAGGCCGAGGCCGGGCGCGCGCTCGAGCTGCTCGGGTTGGACCCCGAGGACCGGCGCATGCGCCAGGTGCTGCTCGAGCTCGAGGCGGGGCGGTGCATCATGCGCGACCACTACGGGCGCGTGGAGGCGATCCAGGTCGATGTGGTCGCGCCGGGGTTGCTGGCGGCGTTGTCGACCACGCCGGGGCGGTCGCGATGAGGATCGTCGTGCCGTGCCTGCCCCGGCCGGTGAGGATGAGCATCCTCGCTACCGCGCTGCTCGTGCTCGGAGTGGCGGTTGCGCCTGTGTCGGCGGCGGCAGAGACGACGGCGCCGGCCAAGCACGCCCCCGACCGTCCGCCGCTGGCCACCGGAACCGGATCGTCAGGCGCGGGCACGGGCAGCCGGGGCACGGCCGCCGAAGAAGCCTCCGCCTCGGCGCCGGTCAGCGGCGGCGATCCGCTGCAGAGCAACGGCCTGAACAGCCCGCTGTGCCGCGACGCGGCCGGCGAACTGGCGGGCGCCGCCGCGCGCGACTGCCGGGCCTCGGGGTTTGAGGGCGCCCAGGCGCCGACCGGCGATTACGGCCTGGACGTGCACATCAGCACGGGGCTGACGCATATCGGCATCGGCAACGACGTGTCGGCGATCGTGCAGGAGCTGCTGCAGATCTGGTGGACGGCGATGGTGGCGGTCGTGCGCGGGGTGATCGTGGTGCTCGACTGGTGCTACACGCTCGACCTGCTGAACAGCCCCGCGATGAGCGGCGTCGCGCAAGGGCTGCGCGAGACGCAGGCGACGTTCACCGAACCGTGGATGGCGATCGTGCTCGCGATCGCCGCCGTGGCGGCGCTGTATCACGGGCTGATCCGCCGCCGGGTGGCCCAGACGCTCGGCGAGGCGCTCGTGATGGTCGCGATGATGGCGGGCGGCCTGTGGGTGATCGTCAACCCGACGCACACGATCGGGGCGCTCGGAGCGTGGGCGAACGAAGCCAGCCTCGGCACGCTGGCGGCCGTGCGGGCGGGGTCGGCCGAACATCCCTACCGCACGCTCGCCGAAAGCGACCGGGAACTGTTCGGCGCCGCGATCAACGCGCCGTGGTGCTTTGTCGAGTTCGGCGATGTGGGCTGGTGTGACGCCCCGGTGCAACCGCGGCTGCGCAAGGCCGCGCTGAAGCTTGCGGCGCATGCCAAGCCCGGCGCGGAAGGAGTGAGCAAAGGGTCGAGCAGCCTGCCGCTGAAAGCGGTGGAAGATTCGATCGAACTCGTTGAGGGGGCGATGGGGGCGGGCGAAGAAGCCGAAACGATCCACATCTCGCCCCAGAGCGCCGCGCTGCTGCGGAGCGCCCGCACGAATGGAGAACTGTTCCTCGCGCTCCCGGCCAACGGTCCGGCTCGGAACTCGCTCAGCAACAACCAATCGTTGTTTGCCGTGCTGTGCGGTGGAGGCGAAGAACCTTGCAGCGGGCCGACGGCGGGCGAGGCGGAATTTCGCACCTCCAGCGGGACCTGGTCGCGAGCGATCGGGATGACGCTCGTCGCGTTCGGGGTGCTGGGCATGCTGTTGCTGCTCGGGTTCATCGCCTGGCGGCTGCTGTACGCGGCGTTCATGAGCCTCGTGTACCTGCTGCTGACGCCGGCGGCGGTGCTCGCGCCCGCGCTCGGCGAGAACGGCCGCTCGGCGTTTCGCACGTGGGGAATGCGGCTGCTGGCGGCGGTCACCTCGAAGCTGATCTATTCGTTTCTGCTGGGGGCGGTGTTGATGGTCGAGCGGGCGCTCGCGGACATGCGCGTATTCGGGTGGCTCACCCAGTGGCTGTTGCTGTCCTCGCTGTGGTGGATCGTGTATCTGCGCCGCCACCGCCTGTTCGAGTTTGCGACCGGTGGGGCCAGGGGTGGCGCGGCCGGCGCTCAGCAGCGATCGGTGTTGCGGCGTGTGAGCGACGTGCTGGAGAGTCGCAAAGGCGTGTCCGCCACACGCTGGGCCAAACGCCGGCTCTCAAAGCCCGCGCCGAGCGTGGACCGTCGCCGCAGCACGGTGGCGCAGGCCGGCCGCGAGCGGGCGCAGGGAATCGCCGACGAGCAGGTCAAGCGCTCGTTGGAGCGCGACTACGACGAGGCCCAGACGGTGGTCGCGCAAGCACCGGAGATCGAGGAGCGGATAGCGGCGAACCGCGACCGGTTACAGGAGATGCAGGGCGGCTACGCCACCGCGCGGGCAAAGGCGGATGGAGCGCGGCGCGCGGAGAAGGCGGCGCTGACCGATCGCAAAGTCAAGTCCTCGCTCGATCGCAAACGCAATGCCGCCCCCTTCAGCGCCGAGGTCGAGTCCCAGCAAGGACGTGCCGCCGAGTTGCACGAGCAGATGGGTCGTCTGCGCAGCGAGATCGCGGCCGATCGAGAGTCGCTTGACACCTCCTCGCAGACGGTGCAGGAGGGGGACAGGGTCAAGCAGCGAACCGGCGAGTTGTTTACGCGCGCGCAGGCCGAGCAGCGCGGGCGGTTTCTGGATGCCCAGGCGGCGCTGCCGGCCAAGGAGCGCGACTACGCCCGCCTGGCGGCGCTCACGCAGCACGGTCGGCGGGGGTATGAAGCGCTCGACGAGCACCGTCAGCGCGAGGCGCGGTTGGAGATGGATCGCGAGCTGGCGACCCGCAGGGGGGCGGCCGTGGCCGCCCGGGAGATATCGGCGGGCGAGGAGGGTTCGCTGAACCTGCGGGAGCAGCAGGATCTGAACAGGCGGTTCGACGGCACGCTCGAGCAGGCGGTGAAGGCGGAAGGCCACGACCTGCCCGCTGAGCTGAGACCGCAGTCCAAGCGCTCGCGTGCGGATGCGCCAAGACATCGTGGATCCGGGGGTGGCGGGTCGGGCGGCGCCGCAAGCAAGTCGAGTGTGATGCGCGACCTGCACGAGGCGCAGGCTCGGCACAAACGTCAGCTGGGCAGCGGCCGGCGGTGATCGGAGTGCCGAGAAGGTGAGCATTGAGTCGGCTCCAACACCGGCCGCTGCGCCGGAGCTGCCGGCCGCGGAGATGGCGGGGCGCATGCTGCTCGAGCTGACCCCGGCCGGCCGGGCGGCCGCCGTCGCCGACGCGGCGGGCCTGCCCGTGGGCAAGCTGGTGGGCGCGGCCGTCGGGCTGGTCGCGGGCATGGCGGCGATCGTTGTGGCGATGGGGGCGATGGCGATCGTCGGCGCGGGCGGCTTCCCTGCCTCGACCGGTACAACGGCGGGCGCATCGCCGCCACCGGGAGGCATCTCCGCCCTCGCCCTGCGCGAAATCCCCCCGGAATATCTGAAGCTGTATGAGGCGGCGGGGGCGAAGTACGGCCTGGATTGGGCGGTGATCGCGGGGATCGGCAAGGTCGAGTGCGACCACGGGCAGGACCCGGACCCGTCGTGCACGCGGGAGGGGGCGGTCAACTCGGCGGGCGCGGGTGGGCCGATGCAGTTCATCGCCTCGACCTGGGCGATGTACGGCGTGGATGGCGAAGGCCAGAGCGGGGCGCCCGACCGCTGGAACCCGGCGGACGCGGTGTACAGCGCCGCCAACTACCTGCGCGCGTCAGGCGCGCCAAAGGATTACAGGCAGGCGGTGTACGCGTACAACCACGCGTGGTGGTACGTGGACGAGGTCGAAGCGTGGGCGAAGAAGTACAGCAGCCCGGCGGTGAGCTCGGCCGAGGGCGCGGGCGGCGTGTTGGGGGCGGGCGCCGGGGGAGAGGGCGCCGGCGAAGCAGGCTCGGACGGCGAAGGGCTTGCGGGCGCCGACACGAGGCTGGCCGGCGAAACGGAAACGCCCGTGGAGTTCATAAAAGGCCAGGTGGCGCGGTTGGATCCGAGCGATGGGCACGTGGCGCTGATCCCGGCGGGCGTGCCGGCGGTGGTGCAGGCGATGCTGGTGGCGGGCGATGAGCTGCAGGAACTGCCGTACGGTCCTGGCGGGCATCCGAATCCGCTGGGGGCGAGCGAAGAGGACTGTTCGAGCACGGTCAATTACGTGCTGTATCGCGCGGGCGTGCGGCCGATCGCCGAAATCCTCAAAGACAACCCGCTGGCCCAGGACTACGTGAGCTGGGGGGATCCGGGCCCGGGGCGCTGGGTGACGATCTACGCGACCGATGAGCCGACGCCGCACGTGTTCATGACGATCGCCGGGCTGCGGCTGGACACAGTCGGAGGCGCGACCGATATCGGCCCGAACAGCGCCCAGGAAGGGCCGCGCTGGCGGGTGTTGCCGTACATCCCGACCTGGGCGCACTGGTCGGTCAGGCATCCGCCGGGGCTGTAATCGTTGACCGCGGCGCATAAGGTTTGACTTATAAGAAGCTATGGGTTATACTCGGCGATGGCATGGGATATCGAATTGACCGAGGATGTCGAGACGTGGCTGTTGTACGAGCTCGACGATCATGGGCGCAGGCAGATCGTTCCTGCGATCGACAAGCTCGAGGAGGTCGGTCCTACGCTGGGCCGCCCATTGGTGGATCGGATCAACGCCAGCCGTCATCACAACATGAAGGAGCTGCGATCGATTGGTGGAAGCGTTCGCGTCCTGTTCGCATTCGATCCAGAGCGCAAAGCCATCTTGCTGGTTGGTGGGGACAAGGCCGGTCAGTGGAAGCGCTGGTATGAGGAGAGCATCCCACGGGCAGACGACCTGTACGACGAGCACATGGAGAACCTACGATGACCAACATGAAGCTGAAGACCAGATCCTGGAAAGAGGTCCGCGAGCAGGCGGTCAGGTCCGAGGACGAGCCGCACATTGTGCGGGAGCGTGAGCTGCTGGAGGCCGAGCTGCGACTCGCCGAGCTGCGCAAGCGCCGCAAAGCCAGTCAGGCCGCTGTGGCCAAGAGCTTGAAGGTGTCCCAATCGAGCATCTCTCAATTCGAGCGTGGCGCCGATCCGCGCCTGTCGACCGTCGCCGGCTACGTCAAAGCGCTCGGGGGCAGGCTGGAAGTCCTGGCTGTGTTCGACGATGAGACGGTGCCGATCGGCTGAGCCATCTACAGCGAGCCGGATAGATCTCGTGGGACGTTTCGAGCTCGTGTGATCGCGTAATGTGCGATTGACTATGGCGCGCAAGGTCGAGTATCTGCTGATCGGGGGCGGGCTGGCGAGCGCTAACTGCGTGCGGTGGCTGCGCGAGGAAGGCGCGCAGGGGAGCGTCGTGGTGGTGGGGCGCGAGCCCGACATGCCGTACAACCGCCCGGAGTGCACGAAGGGGTATCTGCGCGGGGAGGAGAGCCGCGAGCAGACGATGTTCCGCCCGCAGGGGTGGTGGGGGGAGCAGGACATCGAGGTGTTGACGCGCACGAGCGTGACGGGTCTGGATCTGGACGCGCGCACGGCGAAGCTGTCCAGCAAGGACGAGGTCGAGTTCGGCCAGGCGCTGATCGCGACGGGGGCGAACGTGCGGCGGCTGAACGTGGAGGGGTGCGAGCTGCACGGGATCTACTACCTGCGCACGCTGGGCAATGCCGACTCGATCCGCGAGGGGCTGGCCGAGGCCGAGGCCGAGTCCGAGTCCGAGGAGGTCGTGCTGATCGGCGGGTCGTACATCGGCTGCGAGGTGGCGGCGTCGCTGAGCATGATGGGCAAGAGGTGCACGATCGTGATGCAGGAGCAGGTGACGTTGGAAAGGGGGTTCGGCGAGCGGGCAGGCGGGTTCGCCCAGGGATTGCTGGAAGAGCACGGGGTGAGGGTGTACGGGCAGGACGGGCTGGAGCGGTTCGAGAGCGATGGCGGGGCGGCTGGCGGCGGGGACCGGGTCGGGAAGGTCATCACCGCCGGCGGGCTGCAGATGAAGGCCGACGCGGTCGTGATCGGCGCCGGCGTGACGCCCGACGTCGGGCTGGCGCAAAGAGCGGGGCTGGAAATCGGCCCGGCCGGCGGGATCGCGTGCGACGCGGGCCTGAGGACGCCGGTCCCGGGCGTGTACGCGGCGGGGGACGTGTGCGAATACGAGTCGGTCGTGCACGGGGGAGAGCGGATCCGGATCGAGCACTGGGACGTCGCGTTCAACCACGGCAAGACCGCGGCGCTGAACATGCTCGGGAAGGACGTGAAGCACGAGGTCGTGCCGTACTTCTACTCGGTGCTGGGGGACTGGGGCGAATTCGAGTACGTCGGCCCGGCCAAGGAGTGGGACGAGGAGATCGTGCGGGGATCGATGGCGGATGGCAAGGACAGCGAGTTCACGAACTGGTACCTGACGGGGGGAAGGGTCGTGGCGGCGCTGACATGGGGCAGGTCGGACGATCTGGAGCACGCGCGCAGGCTGTTGCGGACGGGCGTGGAGCTGAGCGACGAGCAGAAGGCGGCGCTGGGCGACGTGAATGTCGATCTCGGCGACGTCGGGTAGATGCACCTGCAGCACGCGAGACACGACAAAACCTCGACACCACTTCCCCCAACACCCACAACTCCCAACACCCACAACCCCAACACACGAACCCGAACCGCCCGACACGACGGAACCGTCTCGCCGCATCGTGTAGGATCTGCGGGTCCATAACGGTCGGTGGTCAAGGGAAGCCGGTGAGAATCCGGAGCGGACCCGCCACTGTGACCGGGGATGCCAACCGCAGCACGTCCATCCGTCGCACTGGCGAGCGGGGAGGCGAGCAGCCACCGACAAACCGAAAGGGAGTCGGGAAGGCGCGGAAGGTGGGCCCGGGAGCCAGGAGACCTGCCGCCGACCAAGCCCATCGAACCCTCGTGGAAAGGGGTTGGCTCATGCGTATGTATCGTCCTGTTGCGCTGGCGTTCAGCGCCATGTGCGTCGTTGGTTGTTCGGCCGCCGTCGCGTCTGCGGCCGGTCCGGCGACGGTCACCGTCAGGGTGGAGGGATTGACCGAAACGAAGCTTCCGGCCACCCAGGTGACGACCACGACCGAACCGGTGGTCAAGGATGGGATGCCGGCGGACTCGTGCTCCGGAACGAGCGCGATCGGGGCGCTGCAACTCGCCACGAACGGCGACTGGAGCGGTCCGTGGGATGCCTCGTTCAGTCAGTACGAGATCTATTCGATCGAGGGCGAGGAACACGCTTTTGGCAGCGGGTACTTCTGGGATCTGTGGGTCGATCACAAGGCATCGGAAGTGGGAGCATGCGAAGCGGAACCGGAATCAGGCCAGGAAGTGTTGTTCTACCCGTGCTCTGAAACAGCTACGGAATGTCCGGGTCCCCTGGGGATCGAAGCACCTGCCACAGCCGATGTGGGGGAAGCGGTCGATGTCACGGTCAAGCAGTACAACGCGCAGGGGGAATCGTCTCCAGCTGTCGGCGCAAGCATCGAAGGCGGCGGTGTGGCGACGACCACCGAATCGCAAGGCCATGCCACGTTGAAGCTCACCGACAGCGGGACCGTCACATTGAAAGTGAGCGGCGGTGCCGGCGGGCCTCCGGCTGTGCGCACCGAGACGACCGTGTGCGTGCACAACGGCAATGACGGCACCTGCGGCACGCAGGCTCAAGCCGGCTCGTCCACGTTCACGACGTCTACCGGCGGCACGACGGCCGGCATCCCGTACAAAGGCGAGTACGCGCTGGTGCCCAAGCCGACGAGCGTGATCGACGGGCACACCTACAAGCGGGATCAGGCGCCTCGCGTGCTGTCGGGGAGCATTCTCGCGCATACGACCGTCACCTCGGTCAGCCTGACGCTTCGCCGCGAGTATCGTGGCCACTGCTATGCGTTCGACGGCGTGTCTGCTCGGTTTGTGTCCAGTCGCTGCGGCACGGGCAAGCCGTTCAAGGTCTCGAGCGACGGTGCGTTTTCCTACCTGCTGCCCGGACCGCTGAGGCCGGGTCGGTATGTGCTCGACATCGCGGCAACCGATGCTGCCGGCAACTACACGACGTTGGCGAGAGGTACGTCGAGGATCGTGTTTTATGTCAGGTGACGCCGATGCCGGATAGGGCTCAGGGCAGGTGGCACGGCCCGCGGGTTTGGGTGCTGTGCGCGGCGGTGGTCGTGCTTGGCACGGTCGCGATCGCCGGCTGCGGCCTCGGCGCGGGCACGGCCCCCAAGTCGGTCAGCCTGCTCGTGACCCACGACTTCGGCTCGCAGGTGGTGCACACCTGGAGCGCCCCCGAAGTCAAGGGCGAAGAAACGGTCATGAGCCTGCTGATGCGCAACGCGCACGTCGCCACCAAGTACGGCGGCGGGTTCGTGCAGAGCATCGACGGCTCCTCGGGCGGCTCGAGCGGCGGAGAACCCGAGGACTGGTTCTATTACGTCAACGGCGTGCAGGCGCCAAAGGGCGCCGCGGAGACCAAGCTCGATCCGGGCGACCACGTGTGGTGGGACCTGCACGACTGGAGCCAGACCGACTCGATTCCCGCGGTCGTGGGCTCCTATCCGGAGCCGTTCGTCAACGGCGTCGGCGGCAAGCGCTGGCCGGTGCGCGTGGAATGCGCGGACGCCGCGAGCGAACCGTGCGCGACCGTCGATGAGCGGTTGCGCGCGCTGGGAGTGCTGGCCGCGCAGGCGGCGATCGGACCGGGCGAAGAGCCCGAAGCGCTGCATGTGCTGGTCGGCCCGTGGAGCGCGGTCGCGGCCGATCCCGTCGCGCACGAAATCCAGAGCGGCCCCCGCGCGAGCGGTGTGTACGCGCGTCTGTCCGCCAACGGGCGCACGCTCGCGGTGCTGGACGAACGGGGCTCGGTGGTGCGCACGCTGGGCGCCGGCGCGGGCCTGGTCGCGGCGACGCGCAAGGGCGAAGAAGCGCCGGTGTGGGTCGTCACCGGGACCAGCGAATCCGGGGTCGAGCTGGCGGCGAAGTCGTTCGATCAGTCCGCGCTCGCGCACCGCTTCGCGCTCGCGCTGGCGCCGCACGGCGAACAGCTGCCTCTCCCCGCGCCCGTATCGGGCACCGCGGCGACGTCGTCGGCGGCGAGCGGAGGGTGAGCGGACCGTGTTCTCGGGCGCCTCGTTCTTCTACCGCCGCCTGCCGAGCCCACTGCACGCCACGCGGGCGGTGGTCGCGGCGGCCTACGGAGCCGCGCTTGCCGCTTGCGCGCTGATCACCGAAAATCCATTGCTGCTTGGTGTGCTCCTACTGGCGGTGCTGGCGGCGGCGTCCGCGGCAAAGGTTGGCTGGCAGCTCGCGGGCGTGCTGCGCCTTGCGCTGCCGATCGTGTTGATGACCGTGTTGATCAACGTGCTGGTGAGCCGCAACGGCTTGACGGTGTTCGCGCGCCTGGGCGACTGGGGCGTGCTCGGCCAGGTCGATCTCACCGTGGAGGCGGTCGTCTATGGATGCGTGATGGCGCTGCGATTGCTCGTCGTGATGCTCGCCTGCCTGCTGGTCGTCTGTACGGCCAACCCGGATGAGCTGCTGCTTGCCTTTAGGCGCATCTCGCCCCACTCGGCGCTTACCGCCACGCTTGCCACACGACTGATCCCCGTGCTTGGCCAGGATGCTCGGCGGCTGGCCGAAGCGCAGCGGTGCCGGCCCGACGGGGGCGCGCGCGGGATGCGCGGCAAGCTCGCGATCGTAGGTGCGACCGTCAGTGGCGCGCTCGACCGCTCGTTGGACGTGGCGGCTGTGCTCGAGATGCGCGGCTACGGCGCCCGCGGACGGGTCCCGGCGGCCCGTCGCGCGCTCTCGCGCCATGACCTGGCGTTTGCCGCAGCCGCTGTCGCGATCGTGGGTCTGTCCGTATTCGCGGCCTTCAGCCGGACCGCCGCGTTTCAGGCGTATCCGCTCGTGAGCATGTCGCTCTCGCCTGCCGTGTTCGTGCTCGCCGCCCTCACGTTCGCGGTCGCGCTGGCGCCATTCGTTGACAGGCGAGGCATCGAGCCATGAGCGTCCTTGCTTTCGAGCGCGTTGGCTACCGTTACCCGACGGCGAGGGTGGATGCGTTGCGCGATGTCAGCCTGTCGGTCGCGCCCGGTGAGTTCTGCGTGATCGCGGGCCTGTCCGGATCGGGCAAGTCCACGCTGCTGCGTGCCGCCGCCGGCCTCGTGCCGCACTTTCACGGCGGCGGCTTCTCCGGATCGGTCACCGTCGGCGGCCTGGACACGCGTGAGCACACTCCCGCCGCGATCGGCGCGGTCGCCGGAACGCTGCTGCAGGATCCCGAGACCCAGGTCGTGATGAACACTGTCCGCGCCGAGCTCGCGCTGGCGCTCGAGAACCTGGGTGCCGGCGCAGGGAGCGTGGCCCGGGGGGTGGAGGAGACCTCGCTGGCCCTTGGAATCGGTCACCTGCTCGATCGCGTCACCGCGGAGCTGTCCGGGGGCGAGCTGCAACGGGTTGCGCTTGCCGCGGCGCTCGTCGCGCGCCCAGCGCTCGTCCTCTTGGATGAGCCGACCTCCCAGCTTGACCCCGTCGCCGGCGACGAGCTGATCTGGCAGCTGCGCAGGCTCAATCAGGAGGCCGACACCGCCATCCTGCTCGTCGAGCATCGATTGGAGCGCTGCCTGGCGGCGGCCGACCGGGTGATCGCGATGGCGGACGGCTCGATCGTGTGTGACAGCGACCCACGGGGCTTTCTGGAATGGGCGGGCGAGAGCGAGCCTGCGCTTCAGACCCCGGGCGCGCGGATGCTCGACCTTCTCGGACTGCGTCCCTCGCCGACCGGAGTCAAGCAGGCACGCGCCATGCTTAGGGCGCACGGTCTGCTGACCGCCCCCGGCGTCTGTAGGGAACGGCACATCGTGGCGAGCGGGGGCGCCCAACCCGCCCGGCATCCGCTCGCGCAGGCGGGCCGATCTTCGCTTCACAGGCTGCTCGGCAAAGACGACGGGCAAGACAAGCCAGTGCTGTCGATGCGAGGCGTCTGGCACGAGATCCGTGACGGTCCCGCGATCCTGCGTGGCTGCGATCTGGAGCTGCAACCTGGTGAGCCAGTGGTCCTGATGGGACGCAACGGCGCGGGCAAGTCCACGCTGCTGCGCCATGCCGCCGGTCTGCTGGAGCCCACGCGCGGCTCGATTAAGTGCGATGGCCGCGTGGCGCTGCTGCTGCAGAATCCCGGTGACTACTTCCTGCACGAGCGCGTCGACGCGGAGGCGTCGCCCGCCGCTCTCGAGCTGGTTGGGCTCGGTGGTCTCGGTGCGCGCCATCCGCGGGACCTGTCGGGTGGGCAGCGCCAGCGGCTGGCGCTCGCGATCGTGCTCGGCGGAGACGGAGAACAGCCGGCTACGGTCCTGGCGCTCGATGAGCCCACTCGCGGAATGGACCGCGCGGCCAAGCGTGTGCTCGCCCGGTGGCTGTCACGCCGAGCGGACGAGGGTCGCGCGGTGATCGTCGCCACGCACGACGCCGAGTTTGCCGCCGGCTTCGCCACCCGCGCGGTGTTGATCGCCGACGGCCGCATAATCGCCGACGGCCCGGTCGCGGAGATCCTCGCGGGTGGCTGGTACTTCACCACCGAGACCGCGCGTATCCTCGATGGCGCGCGCGGCGCGCTCACGCCCGAGCAGGGAGCGGCGCTGCTGCGGCAGCGTATGGCCGGCGAAGGCGATCCGGTCGACGCTCGGATCGTCGAGGAGGTACGCCAATGAGCTGGCAGCTCGCGTCCTTCGCCCTCGTTCTCGCCTCGCTGGCGCTCGCTTTCTGGTGGTACGAGCGCTCGCATCCACCAGCCAAGCTGCTCGCGCTCGTCGCCACGCTCGCAGCCATCGCCGCGCTCGGTCGTGACGCGTTCGTGGCAATACCCGACGTCAAGCCGATTACCGCGATCGTGCTCGTCAGCGGTGTCGCGTTCGGCGCCGGCCCGGGGTTTGCCGTTGGTGCGATTTCGGGACTCGCATCGAACATTCTGCTGGGCCAGGGACCGTGGACGCCATGGCAGATGCTTGGCTGGGGTCTCGTTGGATTGATCGGCGCCGGGTTCGGACGTCTCACCGAACGGCAGCCGACGCCATTGGCGCTCGCCCTCGTTTGCGCTGCCTCCGCGGAGGCGTTCAACCTCGTCGTCGACCTCTACACGTGGACAGGCTATGGAAGCCATACGCTCGCCGCCTTCGGATTTGTGCTCGCCACATCCGCTGCGTTCGACCTAACCCACGTCCTGGCGAGCTTCGCTTTCGGCCTTGCCTTTGGCCCTACGTTGCTGCGCATGCTCACACGTGTGCGCTTGCGCTTGCAGATCAGCTGGGAGAGTCCGCGGCCGGCGACGGAGGATCATCTTCGGCAGCCTCTCCATCCGGAGACGTGGGCGGTTTTGGGTTGAGCTCTTCAGGCGTGATGACAAGCCCGAGTCGGTCGGCCCCGCGCCTCAGTTTTTCGTCGATTGTGAGCAGCCGGCAGCCGAGCAGACGGGCGAGCGCGACATAATGGGCGTCATAAACTTTGGCCCAGCCGAATTCGTCGGCTACTCGCCAGGCTTCGTCGTCCAGCGCGGATGGGTGCTCGATTCGGATCGGCATCTGTCTGTGTCGCGCGCGGCCGAGGTCGGCCATCTCGTCGGGAATCTCGCTCCGCCACCGCAGCTCGTGAAGGGTGGAGAGGGTCTCTGCTCTGATCAGGGGTGGCGCGACGAGGTCGTATGCAGTCATCTCATCGAAGCCGCTCTTGGAAAGGCAGAAATCAACGGCGACGCTCGCGTCGATGACGAGCATGCTGCTTCTCAGTGGTCTTCGCGTGAGCGACGTACGGCGGCGGCAACGTCAGGCATCGGCTCGCCGTTGGCCATGTATCCCCAGCCCTCGGGTAGCGGCGCTGTCTGCCATTCTTTCTCGCCGCTCGCAGGCATTCTCACGAGGCGAGCGTTTCCGGCGGCCTCGTTTTTGCGCCGGGCGATGAGGATGCGTAGCGCGTCATCGGCCTCTAGCTCAGAAAGCTCGTCAACCAGTGCGTGCAGGCGCTCCTTGGTCGTCATGGTCCCAGGCATTTTAGCGTCCAAGACCCGTGTGCTTGCAGTTGCCGCTCTCACCGCCGCCGTCGCAAGTGTCGCGGGGATGCCGGGCCTTGCCCGTGCGGCGTCGCTGTCGAGCGAGGTGTCCTACCTGGTGAGAGCCCAAAACACCGACGGCGGCTACGGCGGGGCGCCCGGACAGGCATCGAGCGAGGAGTACACCGCTTGGGCGGCGATCGGTCTGGCGTCCGCCGGGCGCGATCCCGCCGATGTGCGCCGCGACGGGCATTCGCCGCTGGACTCGCTGCGCGCCCAGGCCTCGACGCTGAGCGGCGCCGGGGACATCGAGCGCACGATCCTCGCCGTGCGCGCGTGCGGCGCCTCCGCGTACGCGTTCGCCGGCAAAGACCTCGTCGCGGAACTGCTGCGCGAACGCTCGCACGACGACTCGTTTGACGAGCAGGTAAACCTGACCGCGTTCGCGATCATCGCGCTGCGCGCGGTCGGCCACTCGCCGAGCTACGGCCCGATCCGGCAAGCCGCCGGTTGGCTGCAGCGTCAGCAGAACTCCGACGGCGGGTTCTCCTTCGGCGAGCGCGGCTCGGCCAGCGACGTCGACGACACCGGCGCGGCCCTGGAGGCGCTGGCCGACGCCGGCGCCCGCAACCGGCGCATCCTCGGCGCCGCCGCCGACTACATCATCCGCTCGCAGAATCTCGACGGCGGCCTGCCCGAGCAGTACGGCGGCGAATCGAACGCTCAGTCGACCGCGTGGGCGGTCCAGGGACTGATCGCCGCTGGGTACAGGCCGGCCGACATCCGCCGCCACGGCAGCCGCTCCCCGGTCGGATACCTGGAAACGCTCATCGCCCCGGGCGGCTCGATTCGCTACTCGCGCACCGGCGCCCAGACCCCCGTGTGGGTGACCTCCCAGGCGCTCGCCGCGCTCGCGGGGCGGGTGTTGCCGGTGGGGCCATAGGCACAGTCAGGAGAGTTCGAGAGAGAGGCGAGCAAGCCTCGTTCAGGCTCCCTTAACCGACACGCCTACCCTTGTACAGAACGTGTCGTCCACAGTCCTCTACATGCCCGCCATTCGCGTGCCCGAGCACTGGTCTCGCTCCACCCGTCCACGGGTCGCTGCGCCGCTGTGCCTCGCCGGTCTGTGCCTGATCGCGCTCGCATTGACATATATCGCGGCCGCGCTCGTACCGGCCACGCATTTCAAAGACGCGGTGGCCCTGTATGACACGACGCTGCTCGGCGGCGCTCAGCTGAACGACGCGGCCAACACTCTGCTGCACCTGCTCGAACCGCTTCCGTACACGCTGTGGGGGGCGCTGCTCGTGCTCGTCGCCCTCGGTCGCGGCCGTCCGCGCGTCGCGCTGGCGGTCGCGATCGTGCTGACCCTGGCGCCCGCGACGGCGGAGTTGCTCAAGCCGCTGCTCGCCCATCCGCATGCATGGGTCGGCGGGAGCTATGTCGGCGCCGCCTCCTGGCCGAGCGGTCACACGACGGCCGGGACGATCCTGGCGATGTGCGCGGTGCTGGTCGCCCCAGCTCGGTTGCGCCCCGTCGTGGCCGCACTCGGAGCCGCGTTCGCCCTCGCCGTTGGCTTCTCGGCGGTGTTGCTCGCATGGCATCTGCCCAGCGACGTGCTCGGCGGGTATCTGCTGGCCACGCTGTGGATCTCCCTGGCGGTGGCCGGCCTGCGCGTCGCCGAGGCGCGCTCACACGGTCGTTGGCTAGGCCGCGCCTCCGCCTCCGCCTCCACCTCCACCTCCACCGTCATCTCGGCTTCCGCTCCCGTCCCTATCGCGACCGGAACGGCTATCGTCGCCCCCAGCGCTCCCGACGGTGTGGGCGCCCGGGTCCCACAGGGCCTCTGAGCGAGCGTCGGCGGCCTCCGACTCCTCACTGTTGGCGGCCCGCGCGAGGATGAACAGCAGGTCTGACAGCCGGTTCAGATAGCGCACGATCTCGGGGTTGGCGCCCTCGTCTTCGACCGCGATCGTGCGGCGCTCGGCGCGCCGGCAAACCGTGCGACAGACGTGCAGTTGCGCCGCTGCCGGCGTCCCGCCGGGGATCACGAACGAGCGCAGCGGCGCGAGCGTCGCGTTGACCTCGTCGCACGCGCCCTCCAGCCACTCGGTGTACTGCGCGGTGACCCGCAGGCGGGTACGGGTTGCGCCTTCCTCGTCTCCCGCCGGCGCCGGAACCGAAAGGTCGGCGCCGAGATCGAGCAGGTCATTCTGGATTCGTCGCAGCCACTGCGCGAACTTCTCGGGCAGCCCAGGCACGCACAGCGCTACCCCGAGCGTCGCGTTCAGCTCGTCCACCGTGCCGTACGCCTCCACGCGCGGGTGCAGCTTGGAGACGCGGCTCATGTCGCCCAGGTGCGTCTCGCCGGAGTCGCCGAGCTTGGTGTAGATGCGAGTCAGGTTGACGGTCATGAGCTCGCATTCTCGCACGCGCCCGTCACGGTTCTCGCACGCGCCTGTCGTGCAACGCTTGGAGCGCAGCGAAGAGCGCCGCCGGCTGTCCCAACGTCGCCGGCAGCCTCGATGCTTGCCCCCGCGGGCCCTCCCTCGCTGCCCTGTGTCGTCCACCTGAACGCCCGCCATCGGGAGGATCAGATACGTTCCCGGACCTCATATGCGGATCGGAGTTCCGACTGAGACCGCGGCAGGCGAGCATCGAGTGGCGCTCGTGCCGGAGGTCGTGAGCAAGCTGAAGGCCAAAGGCGTGGACGTCGTCGTGCAAAGCGGCGCGGGCGCCGATGCGCTGCTGCCCGATGCCGCGTTCGCCGACGCGGGCGCAGAGCTGAGCGATGACGCCGCCGCTGTGTGGGGCGCCGACGTCCTCGTCACGATCTCCCCGCCGGATCCCCAGCAGATCCGCGGGCTCGGCCACGGAACGCTGCTGATCGGGTTTCTCGCGCCGTTGACCAGCCCGCAGACCACGCGCGCGCTGGCACAGGCCGGCGCGACCGCGCTGGCGATGGAGGCGATCCCGCGCATCTCGCGCGCGCAGTCGATGGACGCGCTGTCCTCGCAGTCCAACGTCGCCGGTTATGAGGCGGCGCTGCTGGGCGCGCAGAACATGGGCCGGTTCTACCCGATGCTGATGACCGCCGCCGGCACGATCCCACCGGCCAAGGTGCTCGTGCTCGGCGCCGGCGTCGCCGGGCTGCAGGCGCTGGCGACCGCCAAGCGCCTGGGGGCGCGCACGACCGGGTATGACGTTCGTCCGGAGGTCGCCGAGCAGGTGCAGTCGCTCGGCGCGCAGTGGCTCGATCTGGGGCTGCAGGCCAGCGGCGAGGGTGGGTACGCGCGCGAGCTGACCGATGATGAGCGCGCGCACCAGCAGCAGGCGCTGACCGAGGCGATCAAGGGGTTCGACGTGGTCATCACCACGGCGCTCGTACCCGGCCGCCCTGCCCCCAAGCTCGTGACCGAGGAGGCGGTCCGCGGTATGCGCCCCGGATCGGTGATCGTCGATCTGGCGGGCGAGTCAGGCGGCAACTGCGAGCTGACCGAGCCGGGGGAGACGGTCGTCAGGCACGACGTCAAGATCGTCGCGCCGCTGAACCTGCCCTCGCTGATGCCCGAGCACTCCTCCCAGCTGTTCGCCCGCAACGTGCTGGCGCTGCTGGAGTTGCTGATCGTGCAGGCGGAGGACCACGCCCACCCGGGCGCCGAGGGTGAAGGCGGGGGCGCGGGCACGGGCGGCGGCGAGGGCAAGGGCGGTGGCGAGGGCGGGGTGGAGCTGAAGCTCGACTTCGAGGATGAGATCGTCGCCGGGGCGTGCATCGTGCGCGACGGGCAGATCGTGCACCCTGGAGCGAAGGCCGCCGTGGAAGCGGCGGGTGGGATGCCCGGCACGGGAGACCAACGGTGATCCTCGCCAGCACGCTCACCACCAATCTCGCGATCCTCGTGCTCGCCGGGTTCATCGGGTTTGTGGTGATCTCAAAGATCCCCAACACGCTGCACACGCCGTTGATGTCGGGTACGAACGCGATCCACGGGATCGTGCTGCTGGGGGGGTTGCTGCTGCTCGGACTGCCCGGCCTGGACGCGCTCAGCAAGGCGCTGCTGGTGATCGCCGTGGCGTTCGGCACGATCAACATCGTCGGCGGGTTTTTGGTCACCGATCGCATGCTCGACATGTTCAAGTCCAAGCCCAAGCCGCCAAAGGACGAGGGGGAAGGTCGCGTTGGCGACGCCGGCAAGGACGGAGCCGGCGCGAGTGGCACGGGCGGGACGGGCAGCGAGGGCGGGACGGGCAGTACGGGCGGGACCGACAGTACGGGTGGGACGGGCAGCGAGGGCGGGACGGGCAGTACGGGCGGGACCGACAGTACGGGTGGGACGGGCAGTGCGGGCGGCGCTGAGGGGAATCCAGGGGGAGGCGTTCCGTCGTGATCTCCCCACCCCTCGCCAGCTCGTTCCTGCAGAGCGAAAGCTTCATCTACGTCCTGTACATCATCGCGTTCGCCCTGTTCATCCAGGGGCTGCGCGGCCTCGCCGGCCCGACGACCGCTGTTCGCGGCAACCGCACGGCCGCGGTCGGCATGGCGATCGCCGTGATCGCCACGCTGCTGAATCCCGGCGAGGGCAACTGGGGGCTGATCGCGCTCGGCATCGCGCTCGGCGTGGCCGTCGGCGTGCCCGCCGCGCGCCAGGTGAAGATGACCGCGATGCCCCAGATGGTGGCGCTGTTCAACGGCGTCGGCGGCGGCGCGGTTGCGCTGATCTCGTGGGTCGAGTTCCGCCACTACGGCTCCACTTACGGCTCGCATACGGTCACGATCGCCCACGAATTCCCCAGCGGGCTGGTGCTGCAGACGAGCACGATCCACATCGGTGGCGTGCCAACGTACGTGGCGATCTTCTCCGTGTTCGCCGCGATCGTCGGCTCGATCTCGTTCTGGGGCTCGAACATCGCGTTCGGCAAGCTCCAGGAAATCATCCCCGGCCGGCCGATCTCGTTCGGCTCGGCCCAGCAGGCGGTCAACTTGGTGCTGCTCGTGCTGGCGTTGGCGGCGGGCATCTACCTCGTCGCCGGAGCGCACTCCGAAGCGCTGTTCATCGGCATGCTGATCGTGGCGGCGCTGCTCGGCAACGCGGTCGTGCTGCCGATCGGCGGGGCGGACATGCCGGTCGTCATCAGCCTGTTGAACGCGTTCACCGGCCTGTCCGCGGCGGCCACCGGCATGGCGCTCAACAACCCGGCGCTGATCGTGGCGGGCATGATCGTGGGGGCCTCGGGCACGATCCTGACCCGCCTGATGGCGAATGCGATGAACCGCTCGATCCCGGCGATCGTCGCGGGCGGGTTCGGCGGGGGCGGGGCCGTGGAGGGCGCCAGCGGGGCGGGCGAGCACGCGGGCACGGTGAAATCCACGAGCGCCGCCGACGCCGCGATCCAGCTGGCCTACGCCGGCCGCGTGGTGATCGTGCCTGGCTATGGCATGGCGGTCGCCCAGGCCCAGCACGCCGTCGCCGAGCTGACCAAGGAGCTCGAGGCCCGCGGCGTGGAAGTCAACTACGCGATTCATCCGGTCGCGGGGCGCATGCCCGGGCACATGAACGTGCTGCTGGCCGAGGCGGATGTGCCGTATGACCAGCTCAAGGAGATGGACGAGGCCAACCCCGAGTTCCAGCGCACCGACGTCTCGCTTGTGATCGGCGCCAACGATGTGACCAACCCGGCGGCCAAGAACACGCCGTCCTCGCCGATCTACGGGATGCCGATCCTCGAAGTGGCCGACTCCAGGTCGGTGATCGTGATCAAGCGCTCGATGAACCCCGGGTTCGCGGGTATCGAGAACGAGCTGTACTTCGATCCGAAGACCTCGATGCTGTTCGGCGACGCCAAGTCGGCCGTCAGCGAGATCACCGCCGCGCTCGCCCAGCTCTAGCTGGACCGGGCTTGCAACGTGTCCGGACCGTGCATGCACGGTCCGGCGGGACGGCACATGTGCCGTCCCGGGCAGCCGCACATGTGCGGCTGCCACGACCGGGTGCATGCACCCGGTCGCAGGGGGGCGCATGCGCCCCCCTGAACGTCTGATGCAGGTGGGAGGTCTGCCAGACTCCAGGCGTGATCGAGCGCGCCCAAGCCGTGCAGGCCATCGGCGAGAACGAGTTCGACGTCGTAGTGATGGGCGGCGGGATCACCGGCGCGGGGGTGGCGCTGGATGCGGCCACGCGCGGTTACAGCGTGGCGCTGATCGAGCGGGCGGACTACGCCTCGGGGACGTCCAGCCGCTCCTCAAAGCTCGTTCACGGC
Organism: uncultured Solirubrobacterales bacterium; assembly: GCA_963702185.1. GTDB lineage: Bacteria > Actinomycetota > Thermoleophilia > Solirubrobacterales > Solirubrobacteraceae > Palsa-744. The sequence continues at coordinate 500,158 of OY969723.1, read as the reverse complement.
GGGCTGCGCTACCTGCAGAACTTCGACCTTGGACTGGTCCGCGAGGCCCTGCTCGAGCGCCAGCTGCTGGTTGCGCTGGCGCCTCACCTCGTGCGCCCGCTGCCGTTGGTCGTGCCGGCGTTTGAGGGCGCCCGCCCGGACCGGCTGATGGGGGTGGGGTTGAACCTGTACGACGTGATGTCCGTGACCGATCGCAGATCGGCCGGCGACCGGCTGCGCGCGCGCCGTGGCCGCCGCACCCGTCGTGGCGGTGGTGGCGGCGGGGGTGTCGGCAGTGGTGGTGGCGGCATTGTTGTTGGCGGTGGTGGTGGCGGCAACGAGCCGGCCGAGTCCGCCGAGGAGATCTACGACTCGCCGGGGCCGGCGCGCGCGCAGGAGTCGTGGAGCCCCGAGCGCTGGAGTCCCGAGCGCCACCGCATGATCTCGGGCGAGGAAGTGGTCGAGCTGCTGCCGGCGCTCGCGCCGCGCGAGCCGACCGGCGGGTATCTGTTCTATGACTGCCAGACCGACGATGTGCGCCTGGTGCTGACCGTGCTCGGCGAGGCCGAGCGGTTCGGAGCGGTGTGCGCCAACCGCGTGCAGGCGCAGGGGGTGATCGAGCGCGAGGGCCACGCCTGCGGGGTGCGGGCGCTCGACCTCCAGAGCGGTGAGACGATCGAGATCAGAGCCGCGAACGTGGTCAACGCGACCGGTGTGTGGGCGGACCGGTTGACCGGCGAGGACGCCGAGCTGCCCGGCATCAGGCCCAGTCGCGGTACGCACATCGTCCTGCGCAACGAGGACCTGCCGCTCAGCGGCGGCGCGATCGTGCCCGCGGGGGAGGGACGCTCTATCTTCGCGTTGCCGTGGTTGGGGCGCACGCTCGTGGGCACGACCGACCGCGACTACGAGGGCGAGCTCGAGCACGTGCGCCCGGACGTGCAGGACGTCGAGTACCTGCTGCAGGCGATCGACGAGTTCTTCGCCTGCGCTCTCACCGAGTCCGACCTGGCCGGAGCGTTCGCTGGCGTGCGGCCTCTGATCTCCAGCGGCGACCCCAAGAAGTCGGTTGACATCTCACGCCGGGCGGAGTTGTACGAGGAGCGCTCGGGCATGCTCACGATCACCGGCGGCAAGCTGACCACCTGGCGGCGGATGGCCAAGGCGACCGTCGATCGCCTCGTGGAGCGCGATGCCCGCGACGCGCCTTGCCGTACCCACGAGATCCCGCTGGGACAGGCCATCGATCCCGGCGAGCTTGCGCGCGTGCCCGGCGTGTCCGAGCACGCATACGGTGCGCTCGCGGGACGCTACGGATACGCCGCCCGTGAGGTGCTCGCGCTGGCCACCGAGCGCCCCGAGCTCGCCGAGCCGATCGTGGCCGGCCTCCCGGATCTGCTCGCCGAGGTCGTCCTCGCCGCACGGCGCGAGCAGGCATTGAGCATCGCCGATGTGCTGCTGCGCCGCACGCGCCTGGCGCTGTTGGCGGCGCACGAGCTGCCGGTGGGACGCGTCGCGGACGTGCTGGCGAGCGAGCTGGGCTGGAGCGAGGAGCGCACCGCCCGCGAGATCGAGCGCTTCGCCCACGAAGCCGCGGCCGAGGGGATCGCACAGCGGGCCACAACTGCAGGCGCCTCGGCGCCTGCCGACGGGACGCCCGCGCCGGCTGTGCCGTCCGCGCCGCCCGCGAGGTCCGTGCCGTCCGCAGCGCAAGCGCCCGCCCGGTGAAGGCGCCCGTGTACAGCCTGCGCGCGTGCGATCGCGTGCTCGAGCTCGGCGCGCGACCGTGGCTGATGGGGATCGTCAACGCCTCGCCCGAGTCGTTCAGCGACGACGGCGCGAGCGCGAGTCTCGAGCGCCGGCTGGCGCTGGCTGTCCAGCTCGTGCGCGACGGGGCCGACATTCTCGACGTCGGCGGCGAGTCCGCGCGCACGGACATGGATGCGATCTCCCCCCAGCAAGAGATCGAGCGCGTGGTGCCGCTGATCGAGCGGATCGTCGCCGAGTTGGGACCGCGCGCGCGTACGCACGCGCATACGTCGGCGGAGGAAATGGGAGAGGAAGGGGAAGTGGGTGAGGGAGGGGGAGAGGAAATGGAAGAGGGAAGGGGAGAGGAAGTACGAGAAAAGGGGCCGGACGCGCGAGAAAAGAGGCCGGACGCGGGCGTGGTCGTTTCCGTCGACACCTACAAGCCGCAGGTCGCCGCCGCCGCGATCGCGGCGGGGGCGAGCATCGTCAACGACGTGTCCGCGCTGCGCGACCCCGAGCTCGCACGCGTGTGCGCGCGAACGGGGGCTGCGCTGGTGGTGATGCACACGCGCGCGGCGCCCAAGCGGCGGTTGCAGGATGAGGGGTTATATGGCGAGGACGTGTGTGGCGAGGTGATCGAGCTCTTGCGCGAGCGCATCGAGGTTGCGCTCGCCGCCGGCATGAGCGCCGAGCAGCTGATGGTCGATCCGGGGCCTGACTTCGCCAAGACGCCCGCCCAGACGATCGCACTGCTGGCGGACCTGGAGCGGTTGCACACGCTCGGGCGGCCGGTGCTGCTGGCCGTGTCGCGCAAGGATTTCATCGGCGCGCTCACCGCGACAGCGCCCCGCGAGCGCCTGCCCGGGACGCTGGCGGCGCTGGCGCACGGCCTGGACCACGGCGCGCACGTCTACCGCGTGCACGACGTCGCGGCCGCGGCCCAGTTCATCGCGGTGCGCACGGCCCTGTCGGGCGAGCGCCCACCACGCAGGGATCTGGCGCTCGCCTCCGAACATCGTTACGAGCCCCGGCCAACTCCGGCCGCGATCCCGAGAGGGGGGCAGCCGGCGCGGTAGGGTTCAACTCGCATACGGGTGCCGGTCGTTGTGCTCACCAACGCGACCGGGCGCCAACCGCCCAACACGAATCGCAAGGAGACATCGATGGCAGTACTAGACCGTTCCGAGCTGCAGGCCAGTCCGCTCGCCGATTTGCACGCGATCGCCGATCAGCTCGGACTCGAAGGGTTTCGCCGGATGCGCAAGGCCGACCTGATCGACGCGATCCTCAGCCACGGCTCGAGCGGGGACGCCGGCCGCGGGGAGAGGGCGTCTGATGGGGGCAGGGAGGGGGCGTCTGATGAGCGCGGAGGGGAGGCGTCTGATGAGCGAGGGAATGCGGCATCCGATAACCGCGGAGAGGATGAGTCCGAGTCGACCGGCTCCCGCACCAGGCGCTCGCCGTTTCGCACCCGCCGTACCCGCCGGGCGCGCACTGCGCCGGAGGGGGGCGGTGCGGCGCCGACCCTGCCGGAGGGTGGCGGGCATGACGAGGATGGTGGCGACGGCGCCGCGCCCGAGGAGCGAACCGCCGCGCCCGAGGAGCGGACCCCCGCGCCCAAGGAGCGGACCGCCACGGGCGTGGTCGAGCTGCTCGGCAACGGCTCGGCGTTTCTGCGTGTGAACCCGCCGGACAGCTCTGAGGATGACGTGTACATCTCCGCCGCGCAGGTGCGCCGCTGCGAGCTGGTCTCCGGCGATCGCGTGTCCGGACCGCTGCGCACGCCGCGACGCTCGGAGCGTTACCCCTCGCTGGTAAGGGTGGAGACGATCAACGACGTGCCCGCCGGCGAGGTCGCCGATGCGGGACGCTACGAGGATCGTCCGGTCGCCTACGCGAGCGAGCTGCTGTCGCTGGAGGGTGGGGCCGCCGGAGTCGGTGATCCCGGTAGACCCGATGAACGCGGTGGTCTCGGTGGTCCTATCGGCCTCCGCGGCGCCGACGCTGCCGGCGTGAACGATCCGGTGTTGCGGGCGATCGCCCAGCTGGCCCCGTTCGGTCGCGGCTCGCGCGTCATCGTCGCCGGACCCCCGCGCAGCGGCAAGACGACGGTCCTGCGCAAGCTGCTCCGCGCGTTGGCCGGCCGCGAGGATCTGGATGTGACGCTCGTGCTGACCGGCGTACGTCCCGAGGAGATCTCCGAGTACGGCGAGGGCGGCGTTGTGGCCGGATCGATCCCCGCGGGGGCGCCCGGCACGTCCTCGGCGGCGCCCGGCACGTCCGGCACGTCCGGCATGTGGGGCGTGTCCGGCGGTGCGCCCGGTGTCCCCAGTGTCCCCGTTGCTCCCGTCGTCGCCCTCAGCTTCGCCGCCTCGGCGGACACGCAGGATCAGGCCGTGGTCCAGGCGGTCGAGACCGCCAAGCGCATCGCCGCCCGCGGGGGGGATGCGCTGGTGTGCATCGACACACTCGACGGGCTGCACCCGCACACCGCGCGCAAGGTCATGGCCGGCGCCCGCAACCTGCGCGACGGCGGTTCGCTGACGATCATCGCCACGGCCACACGGCCGCTGGGCGGAGAGACGACCGTGATCGCGCTCGATCCGGAGTCGAGTGTCGCGGCCGAGGGGCCGTCGCTGGATGCGCGCGCGAGTGGCACAGTGCGCGCGGAGCTGCTGGTCGGCGAGGTGGGCGCCGCCGGTTGAGTCGTCTGTAAATGGCCTTAAAAGGGTCGATACTATAGTTATCAAACTTCAAAAAGTGTAAGACCCCTCAGCCTCCTTTACAATCTTTTCACAGCGTTTTAGACGCTCTGTCAGCGTCGGTTGTACGCGACGCGCCCCCAAGACGGCTCGCGCGCGAGCTCGATCGGCTCGCCTGCGCGCTCGGGCTGCACGTAGGCGAAGCCACCGGTGCGTTCGTCGAAGCGCACTTCCAGCTCGCCCTCGTTGACGCGCTGATCCAGCCACGCGCCGCGAAAGACCAGGCGCCGCAGCCAGTGCACGAGCGAGCGCTCGGCCGGTCCGACGAGATCGGGCCAGCAGTCGTTGATGTGCTCGCCCAGCCCGGACGCCGGGTCGTACACCTCGCCGTTGACGGCCAAATTGACGAGGTCTTCGAGCTCGTCCTCGCCCAGGCGCCCGCCGACGAACCCCAGACGCAGGGCGGCCTGCTCGCAGCGCTCGGCGAAGTCGGTTTCGTTGAAGGTGAAGCGCAGCTCGCCGTATTCGAGGACGAAGTCCTCTCCCGAATCGTAGTTGCCGCGGCGTGACGTCTGTTCCATAACGAGTGCCGGGGTCGCTGTGGCCCGGGTCGTCGGGATCATATGGGCGAGTCCTGCCTTGGCCGGGGCTGTGAACGAGATTTTGCATCCGGGCCGGGCGTATACGCTGCGCTGAATGGCCCGCCTCAGAGAGCACGGACTGCGCCGCTCGGTCGGCGTCCCCGGATTGTTCGCGACCGCCTACGGCAACGTCGGCTCCTCGATCTACTACGCGCTGGGGCTGGTCGCCGCGCATGCGCTGGGGCTCACGCCGCTGGTGTTCCTGTTCGCGGGCGGGCTGTTCGCGTTGACCGCGAAAACTTACGCCGAGGGCGCCTCGATGTTCCCCGAAGCCGGCGGCAGCTCCTCGTTCGCCCGGCACGCGTTCAACGACGTGGTGTCGTTCTTCGCCGGCTGGGCGCTCAGCCTCGACTACATCCTCACGATCGCGATCTCCGCGTTCTTCGTGCCCCACTATCTGAGCGCGTTTCCGGGGCTGCACGCGCTCAAGCACAACCCCGACGACATCATTGGCGGGCTGATCGTGCTCGGCGCGCTGGTCGCGCTGAACGTCCGCGGGCTGGGGGAGTCGGCCAAGCTCAACTTCGTCCTTGCGATCACCGACCTGTCGACGCAGATCCTGCTCGTGTGCGTGGGCACGGTGCTCGTGCTGAACCCCTCGCTGCTCGTCCACCAGGTCCACATCGCGATCGCGCCCACCTGGAAAGAACTGATCTTCGCGCTGTCGCTGGCGATGCTCGCCTATACCGGCATCGAGACGGTCGCGAACATGGCCGAGGAGTCCAGGGACCCGGGCGTGCAGGTGCCCAAGGCCGTCAACCTCGTGGTCCTGGCCGTGCTGGGCGTGTACGCCGGCATCTCCGTCGTCGCGCTCTCGGCGCTGCCCGTCATCCACCACGGCGTCGGCTACAGCCCGGAGCTCAAACAGTCGTTCTCCACGCCCGGCTACGCCACCGCGCTCGGGCACTTCTTCGAAAACGACCCGATCCTCGGCGTGATCGAACACCTCGGGCTGCACGGGACCGTGCTCACCCTGGCCAAGTACTACGTCGGCCTGCTTGCCGCGACGATCCTGTTCATCGCCACCAACGCCGGCATGATCGGCATCTCGCGGCTGTCGTGGTCGCTGGCCGAGCACCGCCAGCTGCCGAGCATCTTCTCCCGGCTGCACCCCCGCTACCGCACGCCGTGGTTCACGCTGATGTTCTTCTCGCTGTTCGCGGCTGCGCTGATCCTGTACGGGAACACCGAAGTGCTCGGGAATCTGTACTCGTTCGGGGCGATGCTGTCGTTCACGACCGCCCACGCGGCGATCGTCGCGCTGCGCATCAAAGAACCCGACCGCGAGCGTCCCTATGCGAGCCCCTGGGGGGTGCGCATCCGCGGGCACACGATTCCGATGACCGCGGTCATCGGCGGTATCGGCACGGCGGCGGCGTGGGTCGCGGTCACCGTGCTGCACACCGAGGCCCGCTACGTCGGCATCCCCTGGATGATCGTCGGCATGGCGGGCTACTTCTACTACCGCCGGCGTCAGGGTCTCAATCCGTTCAAGCACTACCGCATCGAGCGTCAGGAACGCCCCGCCGACTTCCAGGCCCTGGACTATCGCACCGCGCTCGTGCCGATCTTCGGCTCAGACGTCTCGGCCCAGGCGCTGTCGAGCGCCGCCAAGCTGATCGGCGAAGACGGGGTCGTGTACGCCGTGTTCGTGTTGCCCGTGCCCAGCCAGCTGTCGCTGGATTCGGGGCTCGTCGAGGAGGAGGCGCAGGGTCGCTCGGCCCTTGAGAGCGCGCGCATCAAGGCCCGTCGCGCCGGCATCAAGATCCACACCGGCCTGATCCGTACGCGCAACCCCGGGGCGGCGCTCGTGGAAGAAGCCAGACGGGTGGGGTGTGACGTGATCTACTGGTCGACGATCCATGCGCCCGTGGGCGAGCAGCGGATCGGCCCTACGGCGGCGTACCTGCTCAGCAAGCGTCCGTGCCGGGTGATCATCGAGACCGAGAACCGCCCGGCGCGCCGAGCGGCCGCCGAGCCAGAGCCGGAGCCCGCGACGGTCTGAGCGGCGTCCGGGGCCCTCGATCGCCCGATCGCCCGAGCTCGACCTGGGGCCCGTGACGGGTCTGAGCGCGGGCGGGGCCCCGATCGCCCGATCCCGCGCATGGCCGGCCTCCGCCGATCAACCTGAGCCCGTACTCGACCCCGAGCTGGGCTGCAGGCTGAGCACCAGTCGCAGCCGTTCGATCCCGTTGCCGAGGCTCTTGCCCCCGCCCGCGAGTGTGCTGGAGGCGCGCAGATAGGGCAGGAAGGGCGCGATCGTCGGGTCTTCCGAGAGACCCACGCCTTCGAGCAGGCTCAGCAGCGTGGTGAAGTCGACGGCGATGCTCGGTCCGATCCCTTCGCCCAGGACATGCGCGGCGGATTCGTAGGCGGATGAGCTCGCCATCGTGCTCGATGGGTTCAGCGCATCCTGGATTGAGGCCGTGCCGAGGCCCATCACGAACTTCGCCTGTCCGCTGGAACTATGACCGTCGGCGATCACGAGCGCGAGCGGCAGGCCCGTGATCTTCGCTTCGATCGCGGCTTCGGTGCCCGCGACTTGGACCGTCGAGACTTCCGCGCCACCGTGGCGCAGCGCCGCTCCGAGCTTGGCGACCGCGACGCGCGAGGCGGTGGGGTTGGTGGAGTCGATGATCACGCCGCCCTTCAGTTCCAGCACGCTCGTCCCGCTCGCGAACACGCCCGCGTCGCCCATCCAGCTGAGGTAGTCGCGGCGGGCTTCCGCGGTGTTGGCGCTGAGCGCGCTCAGCGGCGTGAGCAGCCCTTCGAGCAGTCCCTTGACGCTGAGCGCAGACTGCGGAGCGGCTATCCCGGCGCCGGCGCCCGAGGAGCCGAGCGTGCCGATCAGGCCCAGCAGGCTGTGCAGCCCGCTCAGCGACCCGCCGGCCGTGGCGTCCACGTTGCCGAGGCCAGCCGCCAGCCACGATTCGCCCGGCAGTTCGCTCAGCGCGCGATTGCCCGCGGCCGCGGCCGCGATCAGTCCGCCGCCACCGCTCGCGCCACCACCGCCCGCGCCACCGCCCGTGTTGCCGTGCGCGCCGGAGGACCCGGCGGAGGTCGGGCCGGCGTCGGCGTCGAGCGCGATCGAGTCGCCCGACGGCACGAGCGAGACGTTCAGCGGCCGGTCGCCCGCGAGCGTTCCGAGCGCGCCCGCGCCGGAATGTCCGAGCGCGGACGGATTGGCGTACACATGCCCGAGCGCGCCCGGCGGCGCGACCGATTGCAATTGGGAGTAGCTCGCGTCGCTCTTCAGCGACGCGGACCCGTTCTGCGCGGTGTCGATTACCGCGTGCACACCCGATTCGGTGCCGAGCACCACGAAGCGGTCGACGACCGCGAATGCGTCGCCGGCGGAGGTGACCTGCACCGAGACGCCCCGGTAGCTGGACGCGTGCGCGCCCGCGTGCGCGGCTGCGTTCGACACGAACGTCTTCGCGGCCGAGAGGTCGCTCGAGTCGAGCACGATCGCGCCCTGCGGCCCGCCGGCGCCCGCGGCGAACGGCCACAGACTGCCACTCGACCCTCCGCCGCTCGCGCCCGCGCCCGAGCCTGAGCCCGAGCCTGAGCCCGCGCCGGAGCCGGAGCCCGACCCGGCGAGACCCTGCTGGAGCAGTTCGGTCAGCGCCTGCGAGGAGGAGCCGAGCGAGGTGAGGAACAGGCCGGCGTTCGGGCCCAGCCAGGGAGCGACGTCTTGGCTGTAGTCAAGCGTGGGCGAGCCGGGTGTCTGCAGCAGGGCGATCAGACGGGCGTAGGGGTCGCTTTGACCGGTGAGCTTGCGTCCGGTCGCCTGTGCGTTTGACTGCAGGCTGCCGCTGGGTCGTACCACCGCGCCCACGTACACGGCGGCGGTCGCCGGGGCAACCCCGGCCGGGTCCGCGCTCGTGCCCGTGGAGGAGCTCGAGCCGCATCCGGCGAGCGGGGCGGCGAAGGCGGCGAGTGCGCAGGCCGACACCAAGAGCGAGGTGCGGATGGACGGGTGCATGGGCCGATCGTATCTGCAAGGGAGGATGCACATCGCCGGTATGCATGGTCGATTGCGGCCGGCGGGCGGAGTGGGGCGGGCGTCGGGGGTGCCCGCGAGGCGCCCGGAATGTCGCATGCCAGTGGGGCATACGGCCGATTTGGAGGCTCCATTTGCGGGTTTGTGGGAAAAAATGTGCAATTAGGGTTGCGTTGTGGGAGAAAGTGGGGTAAGTTGCCGGCAGCGAGCCGAGGTGGAGGGGCTCCTCCCACTCCTCCACCCCGGCTCGGTTCTTATCCGCGACACCGACCCGGCCCTCGACTCCACCCCCGCTCCCGACCCGCACCATCAGTCCAGCCTTCGCCTCCACCTTCGCTCCGACCTCCGCCCCGGACCCCGACCGCGACACCAATCCAGCCTCCGACTCCGCCCCGGACCCCGACCGCGACACCAATCCAGCCTCCGACTCCGCCCCGGACCCCGACCGCGACACCAATCCAGCCTCCGACTCCGCCCCGACCTCCGCCCTCAACTTCGCCCCGATCACCCCTCCCCGACATGGCCCCTTTTCGCGGCACGTTCGACCACACGCTCGACGCCAAGAACCGCCTCACGGTTCCGGCTCGCTACCGGGCGACGCTGGCCGAGGGGGTGGTGCTGGCGATGCCGGTCGACCTGAAGCCGTGCGTGGGCGTGTGGCGCCCGGAGGACTACGAGCGCTATACGCAGCGCGCGCTGGCCGAGCTGCCGCCGCTGTCCCCGCGCCTGACCGAGCTCGAGCGGTTTTTTTACGGCTCCTCGCAGGACACCGACCTGGACGCCGCCGGGCGGATCATGGTGCCCGGGTTCCTCGGCGAGCACGCCCAGCTAGCCAAGGAGGTCGTCGTCGTGGGGGCCGGCGACCGGTTGGAGCTGTGGGATCGCGAGACCTGGGCCGGCCACCGCACGACGCTGCTTGGAGGGGTCGCGCAGATAACCGCCGCCGTCGACGCCGGGGCGAGCGACTGAGGGTGGAGGCCCTCAAACGACGTTAAGGATTAATACTATAGTTATCAATATAGAAAAAGTGTATGCCACAATCCTCTCCTTCACAACGCCTTTACATCGCTCCCCTCGCGACTCTGAGTGACATGACGAACTCGACCCACGTGCCGGTGCTGGCGGGCGAGCTGATCGATCTGCTCGACCCATGTCCCGGGCAGACCGTGATCGACTGCACGTTCGGCGGCGGCGGGCACGCGCAGCTGATCGCCGAGCGGCTCGGCCCCGAGGGCACGCTGATCGCGATCGACCGCGACCCGCTCGCGCGCGAGCGCTTCGAGGAGCTGGCCGCAGAGGTCGCGTGCACGGTCAGGTTCATCCGCGACGACTACGCCCAGGCGCTCACCGAGCTGGCGCGGGAGGGGGTGGGAGCCGACGCGGTGTACTTCGACCTGGGCATGTCCTCGATGCAGGTCGACACCCGCGAGCGCGGGTTCTCCTATTCCTGGCAGGCGCCACTGGATATGCGCATGGACCCCGACCAGGAGCTGACCGCCCGCGAGATCGTCGCCGGCTGGGACGAGCGCCGGCTGGCGGGGGTGCTGCGCGAGTACGGCGAGGAGCGTTACGCGAGCGCGATCGCCCGCGCGATCGTCCGCGCTCGCGCCAAGCAGCCGATCGAGACGACGCGTGAGTTGGTGGACACGATCGCCGGCGCGATCCCCGCGCCCGTGCGCTTCGCCGGCGGCCATCCCGCCAAGCGCACGTTTCAGGCGCTGCGCATCGCCGTCAACGACGAGCTCGACCAGCTCGATCGCGCGCTGCCCTCGGCGTGGGAGCTGTTGCGCGTCGGCGGCGTTCTGGCCGCGATCAGCTTTCATTCGCTGGAGGACCGCCGCGTCAAGCGGTTCATGGCCGCTCGCGCGCAGGGCTGCATCTGCCCACCCGACCTGCCGGTGTGCGGGTGCGGGCGCAGCCCGCAAGCCGCGCTGCTCACACGCCGCGCGATCGCGCCCTCCGCGGGCGAGGCGGCCGCCAACCCGCGCTCGACCTCCGCGCGGCTGCGCGCGGCGCGCAAGCTGGGCGTCGCCGCCGGCCCCGAGCATGACCCCGGGCACGACCTCGAGGACGGCCCCGGACATGGCCGGGGAGGGCTCGTATGACCCCGCCGCCCGCCGCCGCGACCGCCGCGACCGCCGCGCCGGCCGTCTACCCTCGCACCCGCCCGGCCAGGTCTAATCCACGGCGGGCGCCCCTGGCGCCTGCACGCCGCCCTCGGCGAGTCTCCGGTCCCGCCTCTGCGCCGCCGGTCGCGGCTCGGAGCCGCCGGGCGCCCGGCGCCGGCGCCGACGTCGCGATCGCACCCGCACCCGCATCGCATCCACTGCTCGACCGCCTGCTGCATGGGCGCGCCTGGATCGGGATCGTCGCGTTTGCGCTGATCGGGATCGTGACGATGCAGCTGGGGCTGCTGAAACTGAACGCCGGGATCGGGCGCGCGCTCGAGCACGAGGCGGCGCTGCAGCGCGAAAACGCCGCGCTCAGCGTCGAAGACTCCGAAACGGCGGCGGGGGACACGGTCGAGTTGCAGGCCGGGCACATGGGCATGCAGCTGATCCCGGAGGGGGCGCTGCGGTTCCTGGCGGTGCGCGGCGGCGATGAAGCGAACGTCGTCGAGCGGGCGGCGCAGGCGTTGAACGCTCGCGCGAGCGCGCCAAAACCGAGCGCGAGCGAAGCGGAAACGACGGCTGCGGCGCCGGCTACGTCCACCGAAACGACGACCGCAGGGCCGGCGACTTCCACCGAAACGAGGACGCCGGGCGAACCGGCTCAGGCACAGGCCGCGCCGGCGGCAACGACCGCCGAACCGGTGCAGGCGCAAGCCACAACGGCTGAAACAAGCGCCGAAAGACCGACCGCTGCGACAACGTCTGAAGCCACGTCGCAAGAAAGCCCGCAGGGATAAGAGCGGTGGCCGCCGTCCAGCAACGGATCGGGATCATATTTGCGGTGTTCTTTCTCGCGCTCCTGGTGGCGGGCGCGCGAGCGCTGTACCTGGGGACGGTGCGCGCGCCCGCGCTGCGCAAGGATGCCCGGACCCAGCAGCTGAGCGTCGAAACGCTGCCCGCTCAGCGGGGAACGATCACCGATCGGAACGGCGTAGACCTGGCGATCTCCGAGCCGGCGCAGGAAATCTCAGCAGACCCGTATCTGATCAAGGAACCGTTGAAGGCCGCCTCCGAGCTGGCGCCGCTGCTCGGCGAAACCCAGGCGCGGGTGCTGAGCAAGCTGAGCGAGCGCAGCGGCTTCGTGGACCTGTCGCACGCGCTGCCGGCCAGGCAGGCGCGGGCCGTGATGGCGTTGAAGCTGGAAGGGATCACAGGCACGCCGACGATGCGCCGCGTCTATCCGCGCGGAACGCTGGCGGCGCAGGTGCTCGGGCTGGTCGGCACCGAAGGGACGGGGCTGTCGGGGTTGGAGTACTCGCAGGACGCGCTGCTGAAAGGCGTGGCGGGCGAGCGCAAGGTGGTCAACGACGCGCTCGGCCAGCCGATCTCGATCTCCAACGTCCGCCCGGAGAAGCCCGGTGCGACCCTGACGCTCACTCTCGACGCCAACATAGAGCAGCGCACCGAAGACGTGCTGAACGCGGTCGGCCAAGATTTCGACCCCAAAGACGCGACCGCGATCGTGATGGACCCCCGCACCGGGGCGCTGCTGGCGGTGGCGAGCTGGCCGCAGGTCAACGCCGACGATCCGCACGCCGCGACGCCGAAGGCGCTGGAGGAAGCGATGGAGGACCGCGCCGTGTCGTTCAACTATGAACCGGGCTCGACGTTCAAGGTGGTGGCCGTCTCAGGAGGCCTTGAAGCGGGGTTGATCACGCCGGACACCCCGTTCAACATCCCCGATGAAATCCAGGTCGCCAACCGCACTATCCACGACGCCGAGGAACACCCCGACGAGACCTTGACCGTCGCGGAAATCCTCGCGCAGTCGAGCAATGTCGGCGAGATCCAGATCGGCGAGCGCGACGGTCCGGAACGGTTCAACGACTGGGTCCACAAATACGGGTTCGGCGCGCGCACCGGCGTGGAACTCCCGGGCGAGGAAACCGGCGCGACGCTCGCGCCCAGCGAATACTCGGGGTCCTCGATGGGGAATCTGCCGATCGGCCAGGGCGAGCTCGTGACGCCGATGCAGATGGTCACGGCCTACGCGGCGATCGCCAACGGCGGGATCCTGCGCCCCCCGCACATCATCGGCGCGATCGACGGGCGCCCGCGGCCCGAGCCGGCGGGTCATCGCGTGATCAGCGAAACGACCGCCGGCGAGATCCGCACGATGCTCAAGGGCGTGCTCGCCCCGGGCGGAACCGCCAGCGAGGTGTCGGTGCCGGGGTATGAACTGGCGGGCAAGACGGGGACGGCGTCGAAGATCGACCCGGCGACCGGCGAATACTCCGAAAGCGCGTATGTCGCCTCGTTCATCGGCTTCGCCCCCGCGAAAGATCCCAAGCTGTTGTGCGCGGTGGTCGTCGACGAACCGCAGTCGGGCTCGATCTACGGCGGCACGGTGGCCGCGCCGGCGTTCGGGCAGATCATGAGCTTCGCGTTGCCGTATCTGCGGATTCCGCCGGGGTAGGGCAGGGGCTATCAAGGCAGGGCTTCACTTCGAGGCGGGACTTCACTTCGAGGCGGGACTTCACTTCGAGGCGGGACTTCACTTCGAGGCGGGACTTCACTTCGAGGCGGGACTTCACTTCAGGATCACTCGCTCGAGCGTGCAGACCGGTGGATTACGAGCGTGCAGACCCGTGGATTACGCCCACCGAGCAGCGGCGCCCGCCGGCGCTTTGTGAGGCGATGTCTGATGGCGCTACAATCCGTCCATTATGGCGGCCGCGCAAACAGCGACTATTCGCGTGGCGCGCGACACCCGTGACCTGCTGGCCGAGCAGGCGCGCGAGCGTGGTATGTCGTTGGCTGCGCTGCTGGCCGAGATAGCACGCGAACAGGAGCTCGAGGCGATCTTCGAGTCCGAGCGTCGGGCTCGTCTCGCCGATGCGCAGAATCCCGCAGTGCTGGAGGAGATGCGTCTCTGGGAGTCCACCCTCGAAGACGGCATCGACTTCGACGATGGTCTCAGCGTCTGAGCCTCGCCGGGGCGAGGTGTGGCTGACGGCGTTTGGCGCCGCGAGGCACGGTGAGTTCGGCAAGCACCGTCCGGCGATCGTCATCTCGGTCGATCGAGTGATTGCCGGCTCGCCTGTCGAGCCGATCGTCCTCGTGCCGCTGTCGAGTTCCGCGCCACCGTCCCCACTGCGTCCAAAGATCGACCCCACAGAAGGTGTGGAGCGTCCTAGCAGCGCGGTTTGCGGAGCGCTCCGCGGTGTCGCGCGCAGCCGCCTGTTGCATCGACTGGGAGAGCTCACTCCGGCGACGCTCGCCGAGGTCGAGCGCGCGCTTGCGCTGATTCTCGGGCTGGATGGTGGGGGCGGAGGGTCGACGGCCGTCGTCAGGTTGCCGTCAATGCGGCAGGCGCCCGATCCCGAGTCCGCCGGGGCCGGAAACTAGACTCAATACGTGCGAAAGGGACCACAGGGGCCAATAGGGCCGAGCGCATGAAGCTGGGCGAGCTGGTCGCCGACATTGCCGCGCTTGCGGATGGGCCGTCTGGATCGGGAGGAGCCGCCGCCGCGACAGCCGCCATCGACGTCGAGATCTCAGACCTCGCCTACGACAGCCGCAAGGTCGGGCCGGGAACGATGTTCTGCTGCGTGCCCGGATTGCAGCGGGACGGCCACGGGTTCGCCGAGCAGGCGATCGCGGACGGCGCGGTGGCGCTGCTGGTCGAGCGCCAACTCGGATTGGATGTCGATGTGCCCGAAGTCATAGTCGCGTCGGTGCGCGCGGCGATGGGTCCGATCGCGGCACGACTAAATGGCCATCCGACGCGCACGCTCCAGGTCGTGGGCGTGACGGGTACGAACGGCAAGACGACGAGCGCGTACATGGTGCGGGCGCTGCTGGAAGCCGCGGGCGTGCAGACGGGGCTGCTGGGCACGGTCACGTCGGTGATCGGCGGGCGTGAGCACCAGGTCCAGCGGACGACTCCGGAGGCGATCGACCTGCAGGCCGACTTTCGGGCGATGCTCGAGGGCGGCGATAGGGCGTGCGCGATGGAGGTCTCCTCGCACGCGCTGGCCATGGGCCGCACGAACGCGATCCACTTCGCAGGGGCGTTGTTCACGAACCTGACCCAGGATCACCTGGACTATCACGAGACGATGGAGGACTACTACCTGGCCAAGCGCCGGTTGTTCGTGCCCGATCCAACGGGGGAGAACGCCTGGCCGGGGGATAGAAGTCCACCGGGGGTGAGCGTCGTGAATGTCGGCGATGAATATGGCCGGCGGCTGGCGGGCGAAATCGAGGGCGCGGTCACGTTTGGGGTTGAGTCCGGCGCCGAGGAGGAGATCGTCTTCGAGGCCAACGAGCAGGCCGATTACGTGGCTCGTGACGTGCGTTGTGATGCGGGGGGATGCGCGTTCAGGCTGTGCACACCGAGCGGGGATCGCGATGTGGCGCTGCCGATGCCGGGGAGGTTCAACGTCGAGAATGCGGTCGGGGCGCTGGCGGTCGTGCATGCAATGATCGAAGCTGGCAGACACACGCCTCTGGCGCTGGCTGATTCGGGGACGCGAGTGTCGCCCGAATCGGTCCCCGTTTCGTTCGGCATGCCCACTCCGGCCAACGACCTCGACACGCTGGTGGCGGCGCTGGAGCGCGGGGTGCGCGTGCCGGGCAGGTTCGAGCCCGTCGACGTGGGTCAGGAGTTCGCGGTGATCGTCGATTACGCCCATACGCCGGACTCGCTGGAGAACGTGCTGAGGGCCGCCCGGGAGATTGCGCGAGGCCGTGTGGTGTGCGTGTTCGGCGCGGGCGGGGACAGGGATCGCGGCAAGCGCCCAAAGATGGGGGAGGCGGCGGCGAGGCTGGCGGATGTGGCGATCGTGACGTCCGACAATCCGCGCTCGGAGGACCCCGAGGCGATCGTCGCGGAGATCGTGCCGGGGATCCCCCGAATCCCCGGCACCTCGGGCACCCCCGACACCCACACACTGCGCGAGGGAGCCGAGGTGCATGTCGAGATCGATCGCCGGATGGCCATCGAAAGGGCGGTGGCGCTGGCGCGGCCCGGCGATGTGGTCGTGATCGCCGGCAAGGGTCACGAGCAGGGGCAGGAGCTGGCCGGGGGAAGGAAGGTGCCGTTCGACGACAGGGTGGTAGCCGAAGAAGCGCTGAGTGGCCAAGCCCACGAAGGGCCGGGTCTCGGTGGGCATGAAGGGCTTGGTCTTGGCGAGCATGAAGGGCCGGATCTTGGCGAGAGGATCGCGAGGGCCGAGCGATGAGGGACTGGAACGCGAGCCATGTCGCGAGGGCCGCGGGGGCGGAGCTGGTGCGCGGAGCACGCGAAGCGCCGGGGGGTCCGGCCCGGGTCGTGATCGACTCCAGGGAGGTGGGGGCGGGAGATCTGTTTGTGGGTCTGAAGGGCGAGCAGGTCGACGGCGGGGCGTACGCGCGGCAGGCGCTCGAGGCCGGGGCGTGGGGCGTGCTGGTCGCGCCGGAATATGCGAGTGCCGCGGCCGGTGCCGTAGGGGAGGCCAAAATGCCCACGGCCAAAGCCAAAATGCCTCCTGTCAAAGCCGCTAAAGAGTCCTACGGCGAGATCGCCGGCCAAGGCGTGGTGCTGGCGTGCGAGGACCCGCTGAAGGCGCTGCAAGACCTCGCCGAAGCCTGGCTGGGAGAGCTGCGAGAGCAAGGCGCGCGAGTCATCGGCATAACAGGGTCGACGGGCAAGACCTCGACCAAGGACATAACGGCCGCGCTGCTGGAGGGGGCCGGCCGCCGCACGGTGGCCAGCCCGGAGAACCGGAACACCGAGATCGGGCTGCCGCTGACGGTGCTGGAAGCGCCGAAGGGCACGCAGGTGCTGGTGCTGGAGATGGCGATGCGCGGGAGGGGGCAGAT
Organism: uncultured Solirubrobacterales bacterium; assembly: GCA_963702185.1. Classification (GTDB taxonomy): domain Bacteria; phylum Actinomycetota; class Thermoleophilia; order Solirubrobacterales; family Solirubrobacteraceae; genus Palsa-744. Next base: position 483,108 of record OY969723.1, on the reverse strand, counting down.
CGCGCAGCTGACGAGGATTGCGCGGCCCGATGTGGGGGTGATCGTCAACGTGGGGCCGGTGCACGTGGAGCAGCTGGGATCGGTCGAGGGGGTGGTGGAAGCCAAGGCCGAGCTGATCGAAGGGTTGAGCCCGGGGGCGACCGCGGTGGTGCCGGCGGACGAGCCGAGACTGGAGCGATACAGGCGCGAGGGCATAAGGACGGTTACGTTCGGGCTCGGGGGGGATGTACGACTGGAGGGACGTCAAGAGGATGGACGGGAAGGGGAGGATCGGGAGGTCGGGGAGGGTCGGGAGGAAGGGGAGGATCGGGAGGTCGTGGTGGTGGATAGAACGCCGGAAGCGCCGGTCGAAATGGTCCTGAAGCCGGAGTTCCAGCAGGAGCACAACCTGAAGAACCTGCAGGCGGCGGTGGCGGCGGTGAGGGCGGTGGGCGTTACGCCCGAGGGCGAGGTTAGGGTGCGGTTCTCGAAGATGCGGGGGCAGCGCAAAGAGCTGCCAAGGGGGATCGAGGTGATCGAGGACTGTTACAACGCCAATCCGATGTCAATGCGAGCCGCGATCGACGACCTCCTCAATGTCCGGGAAGCGCGCGCACACACACGCGCGCGCGTTATGGCGTGCGAAGAGGAGCCGGTGAGCGACGACCTCCCGAACGCCCGGGAAGCGCGCGCACGCACAAAAGCGCGCGCACGCACACACGCGCGCACACGCACGCGCGCGGTCGCCGTCCTCGGAGACATGCTCGAGCTCGGCAAAGACGAGCAGAGGTACCACAGCGAGATCGGCGAATACGCGCGCAAGCGCGGGGTTGACGTGCTGGTGACGGTCGGCGAGCGGGCCAGGGCGATGGCAGGCCCGTTCGCGGCCGGCGACCGCCGCGACGAGGTCCACTCCGTACCCGACGCAAGAGCCGCCGGTGAGCTGCTGGAAGCACTGCTGGAGCCCGGAGACACGGTTCTGGTCAAGGGTTCGCGCGGGGTGGGGCTCGAGCGCACGATCGAGGCGCTGGCCGCCGTAGAGCCCGTAGGGCCCGTAGAGCCCGCCGAGCCCGTAACGGCGGGCAAGTAGAGATGGGGAGGATCCTGTTCGGCGGCACGAGCGCGCTGCTGATATGCATATTTCTGAGCCCGAAGTTCATCGCGTTCCTCAGAAGGCGGGAGTTCGGCCAGCAGATCCGCGAGGAGGGCCCGGAGGGGCACCATCAGAAGGCGGGGACGCCGACGATGGGGGGGATCATCATCATGATCGCGGTCGCGGTGCCGTTCCTGATACTGACCGACTACGACTGGCGTTCGGTGGGCGTGTTCGGGGCGATGATCGCGTGCGCGCTGCTGGGGTTCGCCGACGACTATACGAAGCTCGTAAGGCGCCGCTCGCTGGGGTTGCGCGCGCGGACGAAGCTGATCGTGACGATCGCGATCTCGCTGGGGTTGTGGTTCATCGCCAGTCACGAGGCGCACCTCGCGAGCGAGTTGAGGCTGCGGGTGGTCGACTACACGGTCGACCTGGGGCCGTTCTATCCCGTGCTCATATACCTGGTCGTCGCGGGCACGACCAGCGGCGTGAACCTGACCGACGGCCTGGACGGGCTGGCGGCGGGCTGCGCGGGGATCGTGCTGCTGGCGTATATCGGGATCGCGTTCGTGACCGAAGACTACGACCTGGCGATGCTGGCGGGCTGCCTGGTGGGGGCGTGCATCGGGTTTCTGTGGTTCAACGCGTTTCCGGCGACGATCTTCATGGGCGACACCGGCTCGCTGGGGTTGGGCGGCGCGATCGCGGGCCTGGCGGTGATGACGCACACGGAGGTGCTGCTGATCGTGCTGGGCGGGATCTTCGTGATCGAGGCGCTGTCGGTCGCGATCCAGGTGATCTCGTTTCAGACGACGAGGAAACGGGTGCTGCTGATGGCGCCGATCCACCACCACTTCGAGCTGAAGGGGTGGAGCGAGACGAAGATCATCCTGCGGTTCTGGATCGTGGCCTCGATCTTTTGCGCGATCGGGTTCACGATCTATCACCAGAGCATCCGCTGAGGCCATGCGGGCGGTCGCGATGTGGGATGGATGGATGGGAGACTGTCGAGCCGAATCTGGCGCCGGATGCGCAGTGGTGGCCGGTCAGGTCGCGAAGTCTGCGCGACGAGCCGCGGCGGCGGCGGCATGAGCCGCCGCCCGAACGGCAGGCCGGAGCTCCCCGGCGGCCCCTACCTGGTCGTGGGCCTGGCCCGCTCGGGCAGGGCGGTCGCCAGGGCGCTGCGCGACCGGGGCGAGGAGGTCGCCGGGGTCGACGAAGCCGCTGCGGGGAGGCTGGCGGGGATCGACGAGTTGGAGCGGGCCGGGGTGCGGGTGTACGCGGGGGCGGACGGAGCGGCGCTGTTCGCGCGCGCACGCGCGGGCGCGCATGTGCGCACCTGTATCAAGAGCCCGGGCGTACCGCGCGAGGCGCCGATCGTGGCGGAGGCGCTGAGCGCGGGAATGCCGGTGTTGGGCGAGCTGGAGGTGGGGTGGCGGATGCTGCCCAACGAAGTTGTGGCCGTGACCGGCACCAACGGCAAGACGACGACGGTCGAGTGGATCGCGCACGTGCACCGCGTGGCGGGGTTGCCGGTGGCGGTCGCGGGCAACGTGGGGACCGCGCTGAGCAGCCTCGTGGGCAGGGTCGCGCCCGAGGCGAGCGTCGTGTGCGAGTGCTCGTCGTTTCAGCTGGAGGACGCCGAGGCGTTCGCCCCCGAGGCGGCGGTGCTGCTGAACGTAGCCGAAGATCACCTGGACCGGCACAAGACGATGGCGGCGTACGAAGCCGCGAAGCTGAGGGTGTTCGCAAATCAGAATGAGCAGGACATAGCGGTGCTGCCGGCCGACCTGGACATCGCGATACCGGGTCACGCGCGGCACGTGGTGAGGTTTGGCGAGCGGCCGGACCGGCCGGACCGGCAGGGCGGGCCGGACTCGCCGTCCATGACGCTGCGTGAGGGGGTGCTCTGTTGGCAGGGCAGGCCGTTGGTGTGCGCCGATGAGATGCGCGTGCGCGGCAGGCACAACCTGCAGAACGCCGCCGCGGTCGCCGCGGTGTGTGTGGCGCGCGGGATCGATCGGGAGGCCGTGGCGGAGGGGCTGAGGACGTTCATGGGCGTCAAGCACCGGATGGAGCAGATCGCCGAAAGAGATGGGGTCGCGTATGTGAACGACTCGAAGGCGACGAACGTGGCCAGCACGGTCGTGGCGCTGGAGGCGTTTGCGCCAAAGAGCGTGCATCTGATCGCGGGAGGCCAGGGCAAGGGCCAGGAGTTCGCACCGCTGAAGGGGCCGGTGCAAAGGGCGTGTAGAGGGGTGTATACGATCGGCGAAGACGCCCAAGAGATCGCGACTGCGCTGGCCGAGACCGAGCCGGCCGAGAAAGCGCTGGCCGAGAACGCGCTGGCCGAGAAAGCGCCGGACGAGAACGAGCCGGCCGAGAACGCGCCGGCCGAGACCGCCCCGATCCAAGCGAGACCGCCCGTGCACGGGTGCGGCGACCTCGAGCACGCTGTGGCGGCCGCCGCAAGAGCAGCCAGACCCGGAGAGGTGGTGCTGCTGTCCCCGGCGTGCGCGAGCTTCGACCAGTTCGAGGACTACGAAGCAAGGGGAGAGCGGTTCAGGGAGCTAGTGCTCGGCTGAGGGAAACAGCCTCGGGTCCCGCAAGCCGCGCATCGGCGTAGTCCGCGACCGTCCGCGCGCCGGGCCTGTCTCCTGGAGGCATCTGCGCGCGCATGTAGAAGTCAGCACGGATGGCAACAAAGGCCGCCCGCAAGGCACCGCAGACGCTCGAGTACCGGATCCTGGTGACCGCGACGATGTGCCTGTTGGCGTTCGGTGCGGTGATGGTCTACAGCGCCACGTCCGCGACGGCGCTGCTGGAAGGAAGGGGGACGGGCAGCGAATACCTGATCAAGTTCGTCGTGTACGGTGCCGCGGGCCTGCTCGTCATGCGCGTCCTGGCCCGCGACGGCGTCGCCAAAGTCCAGAACCTGGTGGGGCCGCTGCTGGCGGTGTCGTTCGTGCTGGTGCTCGCGGTGCACGTGCCCCACGTGGGGGTCGCGGTCAACGGCGCCAAGCGCTGGATCGGCCCGAGCATGCTGCAGTTCGAGCCGAGCGAGCTGTTGAAGATCGCGCTCGTGCTGTACGGGGCGACGCTGCTGGCCCGCAGGCCTCAGCGCGTGCACGACCTGCGCGAGTTGACCAGGCCACTGCTCGTCGTCGTCGGCGCCGCCTGCCTGCTGGTCGTGACCGAGCCCGATCTGGGCAGCGCGATGGTGATCGCGTTCACGACCACGGCGCTGCTCGTCGCGACCGGAATTCCCGCGCGCAACCTCGCGATCATCGCCGGCGCGGCGCTGGGCGCCGTGCTGTTGTATGCGATCGCAAGGCCGTACGCGCGCGCGCGGCTGACCTCGTTCGTCGATCCGTGGGCGCACGCGTCGGGCAGCGGGTTTCAGGCTGTGCAGGGCCAGATCGCGATCGGTTCGGGCGGGCTGTTCGGCGTCGGGCCGGGGCAGTCGGTGCAGAAGGTGTTCTATCTGCCCGAGGCGCCGTCGGACTTCATCCTCGCGGTGATCGCCGAGGAGCTGGGGGTGGTGGGGGTGTGCGCGCTGCTGTTTTTGTACGGGCTGATCGCCTACGCGGGCCTGCGCGTTGCCAAAGCCGCGCGGAGCCTGCACAGCGCGCTGATCGCGGTGGGGATGACGACGCTGATCGTCTCCCAGGCGCTGCTGAACGCGTTCGCCGTGCTCGGGTTGGCGCCGCTGACGGGGGTGACGCTGCCGTTCGTGTCCTATGGGGCCAGCAGCCTGATCGTGATGCTGGCGGCGATGGGGTTTCTGCTGAATGTGGCGGCGGGCGGGACCGCGCACGTGCGGGCGGTGCCCTCCACGCGCAGCCGGGCACGAGCCGTCTCCTCCTCGCCCGGGCCGGCCTCCCAGGCCGGCGGCGCCCGCGAGGACGATCGAGCGGCGAGCAAGCGGAGATCGGCCGACGCGCGAAAACAGGCAGGATGGGGCCGTGAGCAAGACGATGAAGATCGCGATCGCGGCCGCCGGTACGGCGGGGCACGTGGCGCCCGCGCTGGCGGTGGCCGGCGCGCTGCGGGCTGAGGACGTCGAGGTTACGTTCATCGGCGGGCAGCGCGCCGAGGCCCAACTGGTGCCGGAAGCGGGGTATGAGCTGCGCACGCTGACCGTGGAAGGCGTGAGCCGCACCAATCCCCTGCGCGCCGCCCGCGCCCTGACGCGTGCCGCGTTGGCGGTCCCGCGCGCACGGGCGATCCTCAAAGAAGTCCGGCCGGACGCGGTGATGGGCGGCGGCGGGTACGTGACCGCGCCGGTCGGGCTGGCCGCTCTGAGCCTGGGCGTGCCGCTGGTGCTGACCGAGGCCGACAGCCATCTCGGGCTGGCAAACCGGCTGCTGGCACGCCGCGCGCGCGCGGTGTGCCTGGCGCTGGCGATTCCCGGTCGCGAGGACGCCCACGAGGATGCCGGCAGGGCGCCGGCCGGTCGTTACGCGAGCCGCAAGGGCCGGCGCCGGCAGGTGCGCTACCGCCTGACCGGCCGTCCGATCCCAGTGCCCGACGCCGACCGGGCGAGCGCGCGGGAGTGGCTGGGGATCGCGCAGGGGGAGACGTGTGTGCTCGTGTTCGGAGGCTCGCTGGGGGCGCGCTCGATCAACCTCGCCGCGATCGAGGGGCTGGCGGGCCTCGCGGGTTCTCCGCCAATTCCCGCAGGCGCCGGACCGCCCACCATCGCTGAATCCACGGAGTCCGGTTGGGGGGCGGCCGGTGCGGTGATGACCGGCGGACGAGGCGTCGTGCGCATTCTGCATGTCGCAGGCCGCCGCGATTACCCTGGGCTGAGCCGGCATGAGCTGCCGCCTGGGTATGACCTGCGCGAGTACCTGGACCTGGAGGAGTTCGCCAAGGCGTTGGCGGCATCCGATCTGGTGGTGGCGCGGGCGGGGGGATCGGTGGCTGAGATCGCCGCGTACGGCAAGCCCGCGATCCTGGTGCCCTATCCCTATGCGTCGGCCGATCATCAAAGCGCGAATGCACGCTGGATGGAGCAGTCGGGTGCGGCCGTGACGATTCCCGACGCGGAGCTGAGCGCAGATCGGCTGAGGCACGAGGTGCAGGCGCTGCTGGACGATCCCGAGCAAATGGAGGCGATGGCCAAGGCGTCGCTGAGCCTCGCGCGGCCGAACGCGGCGCGAGAGATCGCTCGGGAGCTGCTGGAGGCCGCGGGCGCATGAACGATCCAACCCACACCATCGGGCAAGCCGTCCTTCCTCTAGATCGAACCATCCGGCAAGACGGCGATGCTGCGCAGGGGCTGGACGCGTGAGCACGGGCGGCCCGTGGAGTGGGCGCAGGCTGCACCTGATCGGCGTGGGCGGCGCCGGCATGAGCGCGTACGCCCGCGCGGCGCGCGCGCTGGGCGCGCAGGTCACGGGCTCAGACCGCGCGCTATCCCCCTACGCCGAACGACTCGCGGCGGATGGCGTGCTGCAGGCGCGGATCGGCGAGCACGCCGCGAGTAACGTGCCGGCAGGGCAGGACGTCGAGGTCGTGTACTCCAGCGCCGTCGGACCGGAGAACCCCGAGCGCGTGGCGGCGCGCGAGCGGGGTCTGCGCGAGCGCTCGCGGGGTGAGCTGCTGGGTGAGTTAAGCGCGCTGCGGCGCACGATCGCGGTGGCGGGCACGCACGGCAAGACGACGACGTGCGCGATGGTGGTGTGCGCGCTGCGCGCGGCGGGGATGAATCCGGACTGGCTGATCGGGGGGACGGTGGGTCCGGGCGAAGCTAACGCGAGCTGGGCGAGCGAGGGTCAGGGGGGTGGCGAGGACAGGTGGCTGGTGGTCGAGGCCGACGAGTCCGACCGCTCGATGCTGATGTTGGACGTGGAGATCGCGGTGCTGACGAACGTCGAGTTGGACCACCACGCGACGTTCGCGTCGCTGGGCGAGGTGCGCGAGGCGATGAAAGAGTTTTTGGGGAACGCGCGCGGGGCGGTCGTCGTGTGGGACAGGCCCGAGCTGCTGGAGCTGGCGCCGGGCTCCTCCTCATCATCATCAGTCATCGTCCCCGCCGCCGACGTTGTCGCTCCCGCCGCCGACGTTGTTCTCCCCGCCGCCGACGTTGTTCTCCCCGCCGCCGACGTCATCGTCCCCGCCGGAGCCGATGGCACCGCGACTTCGGAGGACCCAGTCCGTGTCGAGCTGGTCCCTTACGACGCGACCGATGTGCGACTGGCCGACGGCGGCTCGGTCACGCGCTGGCGCGGCCATGAGGTACGGCTGGAGGTGCCCGGAGTCCACAACGCGCTGAACGCGATCGCCGCGCTGGAGGCCGCGCGGCTGGCGGGCGCGGACGAGGGCCGCGCGGTCGCGGGGCTGGCCGAGTTCCGCGGCGCGGGCCGGCGGATGCAGCTGTTGGGCGCGACCGCGAGCGGGGCGAAAATATACGACGACTACGCCCACCATCCGACGGAGGTGGCGGCCACGCTGGCCGGCGCGCGCACGCTCCGAGCGGAGCGGGTGGTGGCGGTGTTCCAGCCGCACCTGTACTCGCGCACCGCGATGTTCGCCCGCGAGTTTGGCGCGGCCCTGGCGCCGGCCGATGCGGTGGTGGTGCTGGACGTGTACCCCGCGCGCGAGCGGGCCGAGGATCATCCCGGTGTGAGCGGGCTGCTCATCGCGCAGGCGGCAGCCGACGCGGCCGGCGGTAAGCCCGTGTACTGGCTGCCGACCGGGGCCGATGCCGAGCCGGTGCTGCGCGCGAAGCTGAGAGGGGGGGACGTGTGTGTGGTGATGGGCGCGGGGGACGTGGATACGTTGGCGCACCGGTTGGTGGGGGACGGGAGCGTCTGAGGGGCGGACATGCGGGCATGTTTGGGCCGAGCATGCGTCTCACATGACGTTAGGGGTCGATACGTCTCATACAACGTTAAGGGTCGATACCATAGTTATCAAAAACCAAAAAGAGTACATACCAACCTCCCCCTTTAGGAAAGCCATCGTATCTACAACCCCCAAATAGTAGATACCAATGCAATCAAAAGTGGAAAAGACCAACGGAAAAGGTCTCGCGCCGCCCAGGGTCACGCCGGCGATCGTCAAGCCCGACGTGTCGCTGGCGCGCATGGCGACTGTGCGCACGGGCGGATCGGCGGAGTGGTTCGCGCGGGCCGGCAATGACGAGGATCTGCGCGAGCTGCTGGCCTGGGCGCGGGCAACGAGCACGCCGGTAGCTGTGGTCGGGTCGGGTTCGAACCTGTTGATCGCCGATGAGGGCGTACGCGGCCTCGTGATCAAGCTCGACGGCGAGCTGGCGAAGATCGAACGGGACGGGCCGACGCGCATCCTCTGTGGCGGCGGCGCCCGCCTGCCCGCGGTTGCGGCGCGAGCGGCGCAGGCGGGGCTGTCGGGGATCGAGTTCGGCGTGAACATCCCCGGAACGGTGGGCGGAGCGGTCAAGATGAACGCCAACGCGTACGGCGGCGAGCTCGCGCGCGTGCTGGAGTGGGTGGAGGTCGTGGCCGGGGGCGAAGGGGCCGGCCATGTCGGCCTCCAGCGCAGGGCGCCTACCGACCTCGGGTTCGGCTACCGCAGCTCGAACCTCGGACCCGAAGAGATCGTCGCGCGCGCCTTGCTGAAGCTCGAGCCCGCCCCCGTCGAGGAGGTCAAGGCGACGTTGGCCGACATGCGCGCCCGTCGCCACGAGGCCCAGCCGCAGGGGATCAAGACGTTCGGGTCGACGTTCAAGAACCCCGATCCGCAGGACCCGCGCGTCGCGGGCCGCACCGCCGGTCAGCTGCTGTCAGACGCCGGCTGCAACGGCCTGGCCGTCGGTGGCGCGAGGTTCGCCCCCAAGCACGCGAATTTCATCGAGAACACCGGGAACGCCACAACCGCGGACGTGGTCGCGACGATGGCCGAGGGCCGCAAACGCGTGCTGGAAAAGACCGGAATAGCCCTGGAGCCAGAGGTCCAGACGCTGGGCGATGTGCGGTTTCCATGGGCCGATCGGCCGTAGGGGTCTCAAGCGCTGAGTAACCTCGTCGGCGAGGTCATTTCTGGACTCGGACGACGGCCGATGCGGGGTCGATCGGCCCCGAGAAAGGGGGTGATGGTATGGCAGCTACGGTAGCCGTACTAGCGATCGCGCTACTGATCGCCATGCTGGTCATCGACCGGCAGACGCGGTAGCAAAGTCGCACTCAGTCCCGGTGGGCGCCAGACCCCATGCCCACCGGGGCGAATTATATATGAGGGCCCGGTCGCCCGGGCCCTCGAAACACGTCGGCGTGTAGCCGTACTAGCTACTAGAGCGTAGCGCCCTCCCACGCAGACTACAAGGCCCCGTCAGTAGGGGTTCGGAGGGCGAGGTCGAACAATTGGGGATATGGCCCGCTCGATCGCAGCGCCCGTCCCGCCCTCGACGCTGAGCGGCGCGGCCCGACCGCTGAAGGGGCTCGCGCAGGGTTTCGCTCACGGCCTCGGGCGCGGGGCTGCCGGCCTCGCCCACGCCGTCGCGGCCGGAGCGAGGTTCGTTCGTGCCCATCGTCGCCTGCGCATCGCCCTGATCGCGGCCGTAGCGATCCTGGCCCTCGCCGCCGCCGGCTGGCAGCTGGCCCGCCACACCTCGCTGACCGCGGTGGAGCAGGTTCAGGTGAGCGGCCTGACGAGCGTGCCCGGGGCGAACAGCGGCCAAATCGAAACCGCTCTGCGCGGCGCGGCGCGCGGGATGAGCACGCTCGGCGTCAGTCAGAGCGCGCTGCGGGCGACTGTCGCACAGTATCCGATCGTGCGCGAAGTCAGGGCGCGGGCGAAGTTCCCGCACGGGCTGCGCATCGAAGTCTTCGAGCAGCCCCCGGTTGCGGTGCTCGTCGCGGGCGGCGCCCGCACCGCGGTGGCGGCCGACGGGGTGGTGCTGGGGCCGAGCTATCTGTCGAGCGCGCTGCCGCAGGTGAACGCTGCTGCTGCTGCTGCTGCCACCACCACCACCACCGTCACTGGCCACGCCAAGCCTGCCGCAACGCTGCCTGCGCCCGGCAGGAGCGTCACCGAAGGGGTGCTGCTGGATGAGTTGGCGCTGCTCGGCGCCGCGCCCGGTCCGCTCGCGCGCGAGGCGATGCACGTGTACATGGGGTCCAAGGGGCTGACGGTTGCGCTGCGCGGCGGTCTGCTGGCGTACTTCGGCGACGCGACCATGGCGCACGCGAAGTGGATCTCGCTCGCGCGCGTGCTGGCCAGCCCGACTTCGGCTGGGGCCGCCTACGTCGATGTCCGCCTGCCCGAACGCCCGGCCGCGGGATGGGCCCCAGGCACGACCCGACCAGGGACCGGCTCGGTCGAAGGCGAATCGTCGTCGGTGGGGGCCGACCCCAACACCGCGGCGGAACTGGCGGCAGGGCTGGATGCGGCGGTGAGCGGCAATTCGAGCGCGAGTACGAGCGCGGGCGCATCGTCGAGTCCGGGCATGGGCGCGTCGTCGAGCCCGGGCGCGAGTGGCCAAGGCTCGGGCGAAGAAGCCGAAAGCGAATCGGCCGCCCAACCCGAAGTAAGCGCTGGAGTGGCGCCCGGGCAAGCCGAATCGACGGGCTGATCGATCAGTAAACCTCTAGTAGAGGTTGAGTCCACAAATCGGACCTCCCTCGCGGTCGAGTCGAGAGTTCCTGGATCTGCAACAAACGTTGCGAGAATGGTCGGCGTCGTTGACAGGGCGAAGTTCCCTGCATAACGTGCCCATTCAGGCAGTCGCGTTGGCTGCCAAAAACAAACCCTTAACCATTACTGAAGCCTGCGGACGACACCGCCGATCAGACGCTGAACGCAGCCCGGGTCACACCGACATCGATCGACAGGCCCGCGCCCGCCACGAGTCCCCCAAACCCCAACCCAAACCTCCCAACCCCAACCCCAATCCGACCGACCAAGGAAGAGATCCAATGGAGAGCAGCTCTAGTCCAACGAGTGGCGGCATCGCCCCCAGCGGCAGCTACCTGGCGGTCATCAAGGTCGTGGGCGTCGGCGGGGGCGGCACCAACGCGGTCAGCCGCATGGTCGACGCGGGGCTGCGCGGGGTGGAGTTCGTCGCGGCCAACACCGACGCGCAGGCGTTGGCGATGTGCGACGCCGACGTGAAGCTGAACATCGGCCACGAGTCGACGAAGGGTCTCGGCGCGGGCGCGAATCCGGAGGTGGGGCTGGCGGCGGCGAGCGAGTCCAGAGACGACATCAAGGAGGCGCTGAAGGGCGCTGACATGGTGTTCGTGACGGCGGGGGAGGGAGGAGGAACGGGCACGGGCGCGGCGCCGGTGATCGCCGACATCGCCAAGAACGAGATCGGCGCGCTGACGGTCGGCGTCGTGACCCGCCCGTTCGACTTCGAGGGCAGCCAGCGCGGCCGCCAGGCTGCTGAGGGGATCGAGCGGCTGCGAGAGGTCGTCGACACGCTGATCGTGATCCCCAACGAGAAGCTGCTGTCGGTGGTCGAGCGCCGCACCTCGATGCTGGACGCGTTCAAAGAGGCCGACGACGTGTTGCGCCAGGGCATCCAGGGAATCACCGACCTGATCACGATCCCGGGTCTCATCAACCTCGACTTCGCCGACGTGCGCACGATCATGCACGACGCCGGCTCGGCGTTGATGGGCATCGGCGTGGCCGGCGGCGAGAACCGCTGCGCGGAGGCCGCCAAGGCCGCGATCTCATCGCCGCTCTTGGAAGAGTCGGTCGACGGCGCGACCGGCATCCTGTTGAACATCACCGGCGGCAAGGATCTGGGCCTGTTCGAGGTCAACGAAGCGGCGGAGATCATCCAGAACGAAGCCGATCCGAACGCGAACATCATCTTCGGCGCGGTCATCGACGAGGCGATGTCAGACGAGGTGCGCGTGACCGTGATCGGCACGGGCTTCGATCACCGTCCGGGTCGCGCCGCCCGCGTGGAGGGCCGCACCCGCCGCGACCGCAGCCCCCGAATCGACGACAAACAGCGTTCGACGCTCGAGATCTCAGACGACGACATCGACGTCCCGCCGTTCTTGCGCTGACCCTTCGCTAGCCTGCGGGCGGTGCCACCCCCGCGCCGAACCGCCCTGTATGACCGCCACGTCGCCGCCGGCGCCAAGATGGTGGAGTTCGCCGGGTGGGAGATGCCGGTTCAGTACGCAGGTCCCGCGGCGGTGCGTGAAGAGCACGTGGCCGTGCGCGAGGACGTGGGCGTGTTCGACGTCTCGCACATGGGTCAGATCGAAACGTCGGGGCCGCGGGCGCTGGAGTTGTTGCAGCGGCTGATCTCCAACGATCTCGCACGTGTGCCGATCGGCGGCGCCCAGTACGGCGTGGCGTGCCGCGAGGACGGGGGCGTGCTGGACGACCTGTTCACCTATCGCCTCGACGCCGACCGCTGGCTGACGGTCTCAAACGCGGCCAACCACGAGCGCGACCTGCGGTGGTGGGCAGAGCAGGCCCGCGCGGGCGGGTATGGCGCTGAGGCCAAGGCCGAGGCGGAGGGGGAGGCCGAGACAGAGGGGCAGGCGCAGGCGGAGGTGCAGGTCCAGGATCGGATCGAGCAGTACGCGATGCTGGCGGTGCAGGGACCCCGTGCGCGCGAAGTCGTGCAGGCGATCGCCGACGCGCCGCTGCCCGCGCGGATGACGGTCGCGAGTGGGATGATCGCGGGCGCGCAGACGATCGTGTGCGGGACGGGGTACACGGGCGAGGACGGGGTCGAGCTGCTGCTGGCCCCTGAGGATGCCCCGCGGGTGTGGGACGAGCTCCTGCGCCGCGGCGCCCGGCCGGCGGGGCTGGCCGCGCGCGACACGCTGCGCCTGGAGGCGTGCTACCACCTGTACGGCAACGACCTGTCGCTCGAGCGCGGCCCGATCGAGGCGGGGCTGGGGTGGTGCTGCAAGGAGGACACGGGGTTCGTCGGCGCGCAGGCGGTCCGCAGGGCGCGCGAGGCCGGTCCGGCGGAGAAGCTCGTCGCGTTTGCGATCGAGGGCCCGGGGATCGCCAGGCCGGGCAACGAGATCGCCGGCGGGGGCGTGGTCACGAGCGGGACGATGTCGCCGAGCCTCGGCGTGGGCATCGGGCTCGCGTATGTGCCGGCCGAGCGCGCCGCGGTGGGCACGCGCCTGCAGATAGACGTTCGTGGCAAGATGCGCGAGGCCGTGGTGCGCGAGAAGCCGCTGTATCGCCGGCCGGCGGGTCCGGCCGGGCCGGGGGCGTGATCGGTGTGTCTCGTACGTCTCGATGGACGTTAAAGGGTCAATACCATAGTTATCAAACTTGAAAAAGTATATAGCTCCGCCCCTTCCTTTAAGATAACTAAAGTATAAACAACAGGTGCGAGAGACGGAACGAGAGAAGATGTCAGACGCCGAATACCCCGACGAGCTGCTGTACCATCCAGAGCACGACTGGGCGCGGGTGGACGAGTCCTCCGGCGAGACGACGCTGGGCATCACCTGGTTCGCGCAGGACGCCCTCGGCGAGGTCGTGTTCGTGGAGCCTCCCGCGCTCGGCACGACGTTGACGCAGGGCGAGCCCTATGCGGAGGTCGAGTCGGTCAAGGCCGTGTCCGACGTGGTCGCGCCCCTGTCGGGGGAGATCGTGGCGGTCAACGAGGCGCTTGCCGAGGACCCGCAGGCGATCAACGAGGATCCGTACGGCGAGGGGTGGCTCGTGCGGATCAGGCTCAGCGATCCGGCCGAGCGCGAGCGGCTGCTGGATGCCGAGGCCTACCGCGCCGCGCTCGGCGGCTAGGCTCTGCAGAGGCCCGACATCGCTCCGGGCTCGACCCCCGGCATGAGCCGCTACACCGCGACAACCCCAGACGATCTCGCGCGCATGCTCGCGACGATCGGCGCCGGCTCGGTCGGCGAGCTGTTCGAACGCCAGGTGCCGGCGGGCGTACGCCTCGGCCGGGCGCTGGATCTGCCGGCCGGCATGCCCGAGCAGGACGTCTTCGCGCACCTGCGCGAGCTGGCCGCCCGCAACGTCTGCGCCGAGGACGAGCTCTCGTTCATGGGCGCCGGCATGTACGACCATTACGTGCCGGCGCTGATCGACATGCTGTGCGAGCGCTCGGAGTTCTTGACCCCGTACACGCCCTACCAGCCGGAGATCAGCCAGGGCGGGCTGCAGGTTATGTTCGAGTACCAGACCGCGATCTGCGAGCTGACGGGGCTGGACGTGTCGAACGCGTCGGTGTACGAGGGTCCGTCGGCCCTGGCCGCGGCTGCGTACATGGCCAAGCTGCACAACGGCAAGCGCCGCCTGGTCGTGAGCGCCGGCCTGCACCCGCACTCGCTGCAGACGCTGCGCACCTACGCGCACGGGTACGGGATGGAGGTCGTCGAGGTGGGGCTCGTCCGCGACGGGACGGGGGCCGGGGTCACCGACATCGACGCCTGGCGCGAGGCGATCGACACCGAGACGAGCGCGGCGATGTTCGCCCAGCCGAACTTCTACGGCGCGGTCGAGGATGCCGCCGCGCTGAGCGCGATCGCCAAGGAGGACGGCGCCCCCGTGGTCGTCGCCCAGGTCGACCCGATCACGCTCGGCGTGCTGCGCTCGCCCGGCGAATGCGGCGTGGATGTCGCCGTCGGCGAGGGTCAGGCGCTCGGGAATCGCCTGGACTATGGCGGCCCGTCGTTCGGGCTGATGGCCGCGCGCGAGCAGTACATCAGGCGCATGCCGGGCAGGATCGCGGGGGAAACGACGGATGTGGACGGGCGGCGTGGGTTCGTGCTGACGCTGCAGACGCGCGAGCAGCACATCCGCCGCGAGAAAGCCACCTCGAACATCTGCACATCCCAGGCGTTGAACGCGCTCGCGGGTGTCGTGTACCTGACGTGGCTGGGCAGGGAGGGGATCGTCGAGCTCGGCGAGCTGCTGCTGGCGCGCACCGCCTACGCGCGTAAGGCCTTCACCGTATTGGACGGTGTCGAGGCGATGCACGCCCAGCCGGTCGTGCGCGAGTTCGCGCTGAGGCTGAGCGGGCCAGACGGCGAGCCGGCGGACGTGGCGGCGATCAAAGCGCGCTGCGCGCGCGCGGGCGTGAACCCCGGCGTGGACATGCACGCGCTGAGCGGTCGCGATGAGGATCGCGGCGGCCTGTTGGTGGCGATCACCGAGCGGCGGACGCGCGCGGACATCGACCGGCTGGTGGAGGTGCTGGGGGAGGCGATGGCGGCGCAGGCCGGCGCGGGTGGGGCCGGCCGCGAGCGAATCACCGGCGATGGCGCGGCCAGGGCAAGCGAGACCCCGGTGGTGCCGGCATGATCGCGGAGACTCCGCAGCAGCGAGATCGCGCGAAGACGATCTTCGAGAAGGGCGCCCGGGGCCGGAGGGCGTTCGTGTGCCCGCAGATCGACGTGCCCGTGCCGGCCGCCTCCGAGCAGCTGCTGCCGGCGCGGTACCGCCGGGCCAAGCCGCCGCGCCTGCCGGAGGTCTCAGAGCCCGAGATCGTGCGTCACTACGTGGGGATATCCAAGCGCAACTACGATCTTGACTCGGGCTTCTATCCGCTGGGGTCGTGCACGATGAAGCACAACCCGCGCCTGCACGAGCGGGTGGCGGCGCTGGACGGCCATGCAAGGCTGCACCCGGCGCAGGAACCGGCGCGCGCGCAGGGGGCGCTCGAGCTGATGTGGAACCTGCAACGGGCGCTGGGGGAGATCGCGGGCCTGCCCTACGTGTCGCTGCAGCCGAGCGCGGGCTCGCACGGGGAGCTGGCGGGAGTGCTGGTCACGCGCGCGTATCACGAGGCGCGCGGGGAGCGACGGCTGAAGGTGCTGACGCCCGACACCGCCCACGGCACCAACCCGGCGACGGTGACGATGGCCGGGATGGATGTGGTCAAGCTCGCGACCGACCCAGCCACGGGCGGGATCGACCTCGACGACCTGCGCGCGCGCGCCGACGAGGGCGTGGCGTGCCTGATGCTGACCAACCCGAACACGTTGGGCGTGTTCGACCCCAACATCGAGGCGATCGCGAAGGTGGTGCACGGCGTCGGTGCGACGCTCTACTACGACGGCGCCAACCTGAACGCGGTGATGGGCCATTCGCGCCCCGGCGACATGGGCTTTGACATCGTCCATTTCAACCTGCACAAGTCCTTCACCCAGCCCCACGGCGGCGGCGGTCCCGGCTCGGGCCCGATCGCGGTCAGCGAGCGCATCGCCCCCTACCTGCCGGTGCCGCTGGTGGTGCGGCGGGAGGGCGGCGCGTTCGACCTCGACTACGGCCATGCCGGCGAGGGCCCGGGCTCGCACTCGATCGGGCGGCTGCGCGGCTGGCACGGCAACTACGGCTGCTTCGTGCGCGCGTACGCGTACATCTGCTCGCTGGGAGCGGACGGCCTGCGCGACGCCTCGCAGACGGCCGTGCTGAACGCCAACTACCTGCTGGCGCGGCTGGGCGAGCTGGAGGTCGCGGACGGGCGCAGCGTGCTCGACTACCTGCCGCTCGCCTACGGCAGCGTGTGCATGCACGAGTTCGTGCTCTCCGGCGGACCGATGAAGCGCGAGCTGGGACTGAAGACGCTCGACCTCGCCAAGCGCCTGCTCGACCATGGCTATCACCCGCCGACCGTGTACTTCCCGCTGCTGGTCGACGAGGCGCTGATGGTCGAGCCGACCGAGACCGAGACGAGAGAGACGCTCGACTCCTTTGCGCAGGCGATCGCCGAGATCCTGCGCGAGGCCGTCGGCGAGGGCCCCGAGATCGCTCAGAACGCGCCCTACACGACGCCTGTGCGCCGGCTCGACGAGGTCGCGGCGGCCAAGCGCCCGGTCATCCACCAGCGGTTGTCCTGACGAACCCGGTTCGCGGCGGGCGGTCGGCTGACAGTCGAGCGCTCCATACTCCGATCATAACCTTCCGACTCCCACAGGTGGTCGGCTGGGCTCCCGGCCTACCGCCCACGCCCGCCCGGGCACGGCACGGCCGTGCGCGCGCTCTGCTGCGTGCCGTCGACGAACGCGAAGGAGGCGGCGAACTGGAAGCCGCCGCGCGGGCAGGCGTTCGGGAGGAGGATTCCGAGCGGGGTGTACGTGAGCGTGCTGGGGCCGACCCGTTCGTCATAGACGACGCCGAGCGGCCCGATCGTGGCGCGCATCTGCACGACCGCGACGTCGGGGGCGCCGGGGACGCTGGGCACGAGCGGGAGGTGGATGTTGAGCTGGCCTCCGAACGGGCCCGCGGCCGGGACGAGCTGGGCGGGGGAGAGGATCTGGGTGTCGACGGGGCTGGGGCCGGACGCGTAGAGCAGGAGCGCAATGTGGCCGTCTTCGTCGGGGGCCCTGGCGATCGCGATGCGGGCGCGCTCGCTGACGGTCTGGGCGCCGAAGCGCATCTCGGCGACCGCGAAGCCGCCGCCCATGATCGAGTTCGCGGGGCAGCCGCCGGCGCCGCTGGCTTCGATCAGCGCGGCCGTGCACAGTTCGAGCCCGAGGCCGCTGAGGACGATGCCGATGTTCTGGGGGTACTCGACGTCGACGTCGGTGAGGGCCGCCGGCAGCTGGCCCGCGGGCGCGGAGATCTGGAAGCTGAAGGCGATCGTGGTGCGCCCGCCGAGCCGGTAGGGGATGAACGCGGCGCCGAGCCTCGCCGTCTGGCTCGCCTGCGCCCCTGCCGCTAGCCACATCCCCGCTGCCGATCCCACACCCGCCGCCAGCGCCGCCGCGCAGATCGCCAACCGTGCCGTCGCGCGCGCGCGGCGCACCCCTCGGCGCATCGGTCGTCTGGCCCCCGACACCAGGCTCACGCTCAGTAGGACAGGTCGCCGGTCGTCTGGATCACGAGGGCATAGCTGGACCGGCTGAACGTGCCGTACAGGCCGGCGGTGCCGTGAGCGTGGCGGTAGCGGCCGGTGCCGCCGGTGACGGTGAGCGTGCCGGAGAAGCTTTCGTAGGCGCCCGAGCCGTGGGGCGTGGCCGAGCCGTGCCCGTAGATGGCGCCGCTGGCGGTCGCGATCTCAAAGCTGCCGGTGAACGTGGCGCCGACGTCGAGGTGCACGGTCATGGCGCCGGGGAGCGTGCCCGTGGCGGAGCCCTTCTCCAGCAGCAGGGCGCCGGAGGCGGACACGTAGCGCAGGTGGGCGGTGTCGGTGGCTTTGAGCGTGCTCGCGGCGGCAGAGCCCGCGAGGGCGAGCGTCGTGGCGGCGATCGCGACGATGAGGGCAGCCGCGCGGGCCGCCGGCGAGACGGTCGCGGCCGGGGGCCCGTTTGTCGCTGGTGGGGCGGCGGTTGCCGTGGGGTGGGTCCTGTGCATCTGTCCTCCGTTCCTCTCGTTGTGTGAACCCGCGGGCAGGGCTCGCGGTGCGGTCCGCGGCCCGCGCGGGCCGGGCCGGTCTTTAGCCTCTCGCGCCCGCCGCCGCGCTCGCGAGGAGATCGCGGCGGAGCTAATCATCGAGCGCCACCGTCGCCGGGACGTTGGAGACCAGATAGCCGGGGATGGAGGCGAGCGCGAGCGCGAGCAGCGTGACGAGCGCGAAGATGCCGAGCGGGCGCAGGCTGGCGCCGACGCGGGCGACGGGGAAGCCGGTGACGTGGGCGAGGTAGGCGTCGATCACGAGCTGGCCGTAGATGCCGGCGAGCGCGCCGACGAGGGCGCCCGCGCACAGGAGCAGCGCCGATTCGAGCAGCAGCAGCCGCCGCAGGCGCGCGGGCGATACGCCGGTGAGGCGCAGCTCGGCCAGGGGGATCCGCCGCTGCCAGATCGCCGAGGCCAGCGCCGCGCCCAGCGCGAGGATCGCCGCGGCGAGCAGCAGGTCTGAGATCGTGGAGAGCTGGGCGAGCCCTTCGCCGGTGAGCGTGTCTATCTTCGCCTCGCGCGTCGCCGCCGTGACGACTTCCAGGCCGCTGTGTGCGCCGATCGCGGCGGCGATCGCGGCGCGCGTGGCCGGCGGTGAGGCGCCGGGGCGCAGGCTGACGGCGAGCGCGGTCGGGGCGCCGGTGTGCCACAGGCGGGCGAAGTCGGCCGTGCCGATGAAGATCGCGCCCGGGCTCCAGGCGAGGTTCGTGGTCGTGGCGGCGATGCGCATGCGCGCGTAGCCGCTCGGCGTGGGCATCGTGAGCGAGCCGCCGACGCCGGTGTGGTGTTCGCGCGCGATCTGGGCGGAGACGGCGATCCAGCCGCCGGCGCTCAGCCGGCGCAGCGTGGTGGCGAGATCGCCGCTCACGATCTGGCTTTTGAGGACTTCGCGGTCGCCGCCGGGCGGGCGCGCGATGATCCACACCCGCCGGGACGGGTGGGATGGCAGTTCCATGAAGCCGCCCTGGAAGGCGCTCACGCCCGCGACGCCCGGCACGCTCGCGATCCGGCCGAAGACGGGAGACACTCGCCTTTGGCTCGCATCCCCGTTTCGACCAGCGTAACCGCCGGTCCGAAAGTCGGCCGTCGCCTGGTTGTCTCCCGGGTTGGTCACCCACACCTGCGCGTCGGCGGCGTAGCTGCGCGCGAAGCCGCTTATCCCGCGCAGCAGGTCGTCGCGGCCGCCGCCGAGCGCGACCGCGCCGAACAGCGCGACCGCGCCGGTGGCGGCGAGCGCGAGCGAGCGCAGCGTGGCGCCGCGCAGCGAGCTGAGCGCGACCGGCAGCAGCGTCAGCCGCCGGCGGCGTTCGCACAGCATGTGCGCGAGCGCCAGCACGCCCGCGAGCGCGAGCGGCACGAGCGCGAGCGTGGCCAGCGCGAGCAGCACGCACGCGAGCAGCGCCAGCGCGGGGTGCAGCGTGAAGATGGCGACCGTCGCCGCGAGCAGTGTGCCCGCGACGAGCGCCAGCCCCGCGCGCGCGCGCCCGTCGAGCAGCGCGGCCCCGGACAGCCCGTCCGCCCCGTGGGCGCCGTCGAGGGCGGGCGCGCGGCGCAGGTCCGCCAGCGGCAGCGCGCAGGCCAGCGTCGTCGTGAGCACGCCGCCGATAAAGCACGCCAGCACCGGGGCGATCGTCACGACCGTGCCCGAGCCGAGCGTGAAGGCCCCGGCCAGGTAGCCGGTCGCGGGGTGAAAGACGTGCTCGGCCAGCAGGTAGCCGCCGAGCACCCCGAGCGCCGAGGCGGCGACGCCGAGGCAGAGCGTTTGAAAGAGGAACATCTGCGCGATCGCGGTGCGCCGCGCGCCGACCAGGCGCATGTCGGCGATCGCGCGCCGGCGCTCGGGCACCGTCAAGAGCAGCGCCCCGAACGCGAACAGGAAGCCGAGCAGGCCGCTGATCGTGGCGAACAGCGCGCTGGCCTGTTCGGAGGGCGCGAGCGCCTGTTCGAGCTGCCTCATGTCCGCTTCCGCGCCCTGCACGGTCAGGGTGGAGCCGGCCAGGCGCGCAAGCTCCGCGCGCACCCGCGCTTCGCGCCCGGGCTTCACCTGCACGAGCACGCGCGTGAGCTGGCCGGGCAGTCCCGCCAGGCGCTGGAGCTGGCCGAGCGGCATCACCGCGACCCGCGCATGCGCGAGCGCGCCGAACGCTTCGGGGCCGAGCACGGCCGAGACGCGCAGCGCGCTCGCGCGGCCGCGCAGCGCGAGCGTCACGGTCGGGGACCCGCGCCCGCCGCCGTGCGCGCCGGTCCCAAGCGCACCGGTCCCAAGCGCCCCCGCGCCGAGCGCGGCGGCTGTGCTGCGCGAGAGCCCGATCCCGCCCGGGGCGAGCGTGGCGACCGGCAGCGTGTGGGCGAGGCCGTCGAGCACGACGAGGCTCGTGTCGGTCCCGGCGAGGTCGACGTTCACGAAGTGGCCGCCCGGCGCGGCCACCGCGGCGGGCGTTTCCAGCAGCGGCGCGGCCTGCTTGACGCCGGGCAGGGCCTGCACGCGCGCGAGCATCCCTTCGGGCAGACCGGCGTTCGCGCGCGCGCGGATCTGCAGGGTCGCCGGGCCGATGACTGCGTGCACGACTTCCCGCGCCGAGCCGGTCACGCTCTGGCTGACGAGCACGCTGGCGAGCACGAGCGCGACCGCCACGGCGACGCCGAGCGCGGCGAGGGTCTCCTGCACGGCGTGGGCGCGCAGGCGGCGGCGGTAGAAGTAGTAGAGCGCGTAGGGTCCCATCAGCGCCTGCGCGCGCGTGGGCGCCTGTGCCTGCACCTGGGCGCGACTTGGCATCGTTACGCTCACCGCTTGCTCACCTCTCGGTCGCGTCGAGCAGCAGGTCCAGCTCCGCGTCGCTGTCGTGGTCGCGCAGCCGCCCGTCGCGCAGCGCAAGGCGCCGGTCGGCGAACGCGGCGGCCTCGTGGTCGTGGGTGACGAGCAGCACCGCGGCGCCGCGCTCGTGCGCGACCTCGCGCAGCAGGCCGACGATCTCGCGGCTGCGGGCGGAGTCGAGGTTGCCGGTGGGCTCGTCGGCGAGGATCAGGCGCGGTGAGCCGGTCAGCGCGCGGGCGATCGCCACGCGCTGGCGCTCGCCGCCGGAGAGCTTCTCGACGACCGTCTGGGCGCGCTCGGCCAGGCCGACGCGCTCCAGCCACTCCTGCGCCTGGACCCGCGCGGCGCGCATCCCGGCGCCGGCGAGCAGGAGCTTGGTGGCGGCGTTCTCCAGCGCGCTGACGTGGGCCATCAGGTGGGGGCTCTGGTAGACGAAGCCGACCTGACCGAGCAGGAAGCCGCCGCGCTCGGCCTCGGAGAGCAATGAGTGGGGGCGCCCGGCGAAGCGGATCGCGCCCGCTTCGGGTTCCAGCAGGGCGGCGATCAAGAGCAGCAGCGTCGTCTTGCCCGAGCCGCTGGGCCCGAGCAGCGCGACCATCTCGCCCTGCTCGATCGCCAGATCGACGCCGTCGACGGCGCGGACCTCCTCGGCCGCGCCGCGGTAGTGCTTGACGACTCCCTCCAGTTCCAAAAGCGCCATCTCACCCGCTCACCCTCTCGCGTTCCCCTCTCGCCCTCTCGCCTGTCCTGTTCCCTCTCCCGTTCCCATCCTCACAGCTCGGCTGCTCACCCTGGCGGTTTGCGAGGCTCGGGTCTGTGGCCGGCCTCACCCTCCGCCGGCCCGTGCCCTCAGTGGTATGACCGGCGCGAGCTCGGGAACGAGGCGGCCGCGCAACTCGCCTTCGGATAGCGACAGCGCGCGGTCGGCCCCGGCGAACGCGGTCGTCTCGCCGATGCACGTGAGGATCGCGAGGCCGTCGTCGGCGAGCGAGCGCAAGAGGCTGAGGATCTCGTCGCGCTCGATCGGGTCCACGCCCTTCGTCGGCTCGTCGATCGCCAGCAGCCGCGGCTGCAGGGTCAGCGCCCGGGCGATCGCGACGCGCACGGCCTCGCCCGTGTCGAGGTCGGCGATGCGGCTGGCGGCGCAGGCCTGCGCGCCGGTGCGCTGGAGCGCGGCGAACGTGCGTGCGCGCGCGGTTTTGGCGGGGATGCCGCGGGCGAGCTGGCCGATCAACAGCTGCTCGCTGACGACGCCCGTCTCGTCGCCGCGGACGGCGGGCCGGCAGAAGCCGATGCCCTCGCCGAGCGCGGCGCCGCGGCGGCCGGCGAGGTCGTGGCCGTCGAAGCGCACGACGCCGGAGCTGGGGGATTCCAGGCCGGCGGCCAGGCGCAGCAGCGTCGAGCGCCCGGAGCCGCGCCGACCCCAGATGGCCGCGAGCTCGCCCGCGCACAGCTCGAAGGAGACCTCGGACAGGACGGCCTGCTCGCGCTCGCCGCGGCCGTGGCGCTTGCAGACGCGCTCGAAGCAGAGCAGCGCGGTCATGGCCGGCCCGTGCGCCGCCCGACCAGCGCTCGCAGCTCGCAGCGCGCCCGCGCGATCCAGGAGAGCTTGGCCTCGATGATCAGCCGCGTGTCCTCGGCCGCCAGGCGCTCTGCCAGGCGCTCGCCGTTCTCGGCGCCGTGTTCGTCGTGTGGCACGAAGGGCCGTGTGCGCTCGGCCTCCTCCAGGCAGCGCTGCTCGTAGGAGTCGAGCACGACCAGGGCGGCCTCGGGCGGCAGCGTGGCTAGTTCGTGACCCCACTGGCGCGAGCGCCGCGCCTCCTCGGCCGCGCGGGCCACCAGGCGAGCTTCGTAGCACTCCAAACCGTGAGGGGTTGCGCGGTAGTGCATCTTCGGCTGGCGATCGGGGTCGCCGCCGCCGCCAGGAACCTTCTCGATCAAGCCCTTGTCCTCGAGCGAGTCCAGGCCCCGGTAGATCTGGCCAGGGCTCGACAGGGGCAGCAGCTCGCCGTAGGTGCGTTCGTAGCGCTGGGTCAACTCGTAGCCGTACGAGGGCCGGGCGATGATCAACCCCAACAGTGCCCAGTACACGTCGGAGCGCAGTCCCGCCGGGTCCCTCTCGTGATCTGCCCTCACCCCTACCACACCCAGAGAGTACTCCACCGGAGCAACTACTCACTCGATGGAACTTTTCACTCGATGGGAGAGGTGTCACTGGTGTCCAGGGCGCCTTTTGCGGGCAAGCGTCTAGGCAGGGGTCGCGACCGTCGCGGCGCCGCTTCAGAGCGGCTTCAGGCCGCGATGTGGACGGGGTGTTCGCAGGCGCGTTCGTACAGCGGCTCGGGGGCCATGTCCAGGCCGTCCTGCGGCCAGGACAGGGTGCCGTACTCGATCGTGACTTTGGCGAAGCGAGCGGGGTCGCGGAATGGCGTGAAGACGCCTTTCCATTCGCGGCCGGCGAAGCTGACGTCACCGACGGTGCCGTCCTTGAACGTGAGGCGCAGCACGTAGTCGCCGATGACCTCGACACCGGTGATTGGAACAACCTCCCCCGGGAATACGTAGTCCATGGCGGCGATTCTACCGCAGCGGAGCGATCGGGACCAAGGCCTCTTCCTTCGTGGCGAGCTCCCAATCCGCGTTCAGCTCGGCGCCATGAAGCTCGGCCCAGGCTTGGACGAGGCGTAGCTGTCGTTGCGGGAGGTAGCCGACAATCAGCTCGCCCGCCAGATTGAACGAGGCTTCTTCAGTGGGACGGTGTGGCTCGTTTGAAGCGGTTGCGCAGGTAACGGATCAGCCCTGGCGGGAAGCCGATACTGAAGCTCGGCAGGATCATCTGTTCGAAATGGCGGTTGCTGGGGGCGCCCGGGGTTTTGAAGGTGTCTGGATCGTCTGTGCGCGTGGGCTCGGCGGTGGATCGACCGATTGTCGTGGGTGCCATGTGTTTCATCCTAGACCCTTGCCGCGAGGTCGACGGCGACCGCGATCATCAAGAGCGTCAGGGCGACGTTGAGCAGCGGTCTACTCCCTACTCCGACGAAACCGCCCAAACGGGACACCCGTCCCGTCGCGCCCGCCAGCACCCGTACTCCAAACCGGCCCTACTCACCCGAAGGAATCTTCCATTCGGGACACCTGCATTTTTTGAGGGGATTTTTGGGAGATCTCGACTGGATCGGGGGGGGCATCATGGCCGGCGAGGAGATCGCGCCGCTCACCGCGTCCGTTTTTTGCGGCAGGACGCCAGGCGGGAGCGGTCGGTGTAGATCGTGAGCTGGGGGGAGGGCAGCAGCGCGAAGCCGGTGTCGAGCGTGACGATCGCCTTGGCGCCGGCGGCGATGGCGCTGGCTGCGTGGACCGCGTCGTAGGAAGCGATGCCGTAGTCGGTCATGAACTTGGTGGCGGCGGTTGTGACGTCGCCGAGCGGTACGGGAAAATGGTCGATGGACAAAAGCAGGTCGCGATAGCGGGAGATGGTGTCGTTCATGAGGTGTGCGGCGCGTGGGCGGGAGCGTCCGTCGGTTCGATGTGCTCGCCACTTGCCGCGCCAGCGTTCCTTCATGGCGTGAGCAAATGTCGCCTCGGCGAGCTCGACCGCGAGCAGGTCGCTGGTCACGACCGTGACGCCGCCGTCGAGGATGCGTGTGAGGAGGGCGTCACAGACGGCGTGCAGCGGCTGGGTCGTGAGCAGCGCCTCGACGACGAAGCTGGTGTCCAGTGCGATCGGGTCCGGAAGCAGGAGCTTCTCGTCCTCGATCGCGAAGACGTGGTGGGGGACGGGTCGGCGCCCGTCTGTCGGGCTCATCGGGGCCTACTGTGGGCGGTAGAGGTCCAGCGTGATCGGCGTCTTGAAGCGCGGACCGGTGGTAGCACCGGTGGTGGCTCGCTTCAGGGCCGCTCGCTTCTCCGCGGGCGTTTTTGCCTTGGCGGGTACGAAGAGCTCGGCCAGCCGCTCGGGGCTGAGCTTCTCGATCTTGCCGTTGCTCTGGGCTTTCGCCGCTTTCGCCATGACTTTCATGATGCCATGTCTCCTTCCTGTCTTCAATGGGCGGCGACCGGGATCGATCGCCGGCCGACGACCCTACGCCCGGCTTGGGACGGTTCTCGTCGGGGAGCGCCGTTGAACCCCTAAAACCCCTGCAAACGCGCGGCGAAATTTGTTGGGTCAGCGGCGCGGCGGGATCGCGGGCCGGCCGGCGACGATACGCACGACCCGCGACGAAACCCGTACGCGGCGGACGGTTTCGGGCCAATGCCCTGCAAAGCCCCGCCAAACTTTTCGCAGGCGGGTGTCTGCCCTACGGCCCCATGGCCTCGTCGAAGTGGCGAATGAAGCCGGCGAGGCAGGCGGCGAAGATGATCGCCACCGCCACGCACAGGGGCGCGCCGAGGGCGAGAGCGCCGACCATTACGCCGCCGAACGCCAGGCACATGACGGCGTCGTAGCGGTCGAAGATGTCGAAGCCGGTCACGTCACGACGGTGACGCCGCTGTCAAAGATGCGTTTGAGGAAGGCACTGCATACGCCGTGCAGCGGCTGGGTCGTGAGCAGCGCCTCGACGACGAAGCTGGTGTCCAGGGCGATCGGGTCGGGCAGGACGAGTTGTTCGTCCTCGATCGCGAAGACGCCACGGGTGAGGGCGGGCTGGCGCCCGCCTGTGGAGCTCATCGCGGCCTACCGGGGGCGGTACATGTCGCGCGTGACGCGGACGTTGGCGCGCAGACCCGTGGTGGCGCGCTTGAAGGCCGCCTCCTTCTCCTCGGGGGTCTTCGCGGTCGCGGGAACCCTGAGCTCGGCCAGCCGCTCGGGGCTGAGCTTCTCGATCTTCCCGTTGTTCCGGGCTTACTTGGTCTGCGCCTCCGCCATGGTTGTCATGGTAGCTCTCCTTGCGGTCGTCGATGGCGCGGCGGGATCGCCGGCCGGCCGGCGAGGATACGCACGACCTGCGACGAAACCCGTACACGGCGAACGGTTTCGCGCCAATGCCCTGCAAAGCCCCGCCAAACCGCCAAACCCGTGTCGTGAGCCTTTTTTGCCGCTTTTGGACTTTTTGTACAGCCGATCCGGCCGTGTCACGCCGCGGATGCTGTGGCCTGTCCCGCGATGGGGAGCGCGGCGACCATCTCGGGCGGGAGGGTCTTGGAGGCGTTCCAGATCTCGAAGCCCATCAGGTGTCCGTCGCCGGGGTCGCGTTCGACGAGGCCCCAGGAATGCTCTTCCGCAAGCGCGCACCCATCCTCGAAAGAGATCATCGCGATGTCAACTTCGGGATCGTAGTGAGAGCTGGATGGCATGGCTGCAGGATATCGCGATCGTGTTCAGTAGTCCCAGACGCTGACGATCCGCACCGCGGCATGGTCGGTTCTGTGGGGGTGGTCGTATACGACGGCGAAGCGACGTCCGTCGGCCAGCAGCCCGTCGACTCGCCAGTCAGCCCCTCCACGGTTGATAGCGCGCTCGGCATGACCGTCCCGGACGGCCCGCTCCAGCGTGGAGCGGTCGAGCAGGCGTTTGGCGCGCTTGTCCTCCGCGTGGGCCGTCCAGATGAAGCGTTCGATCGGCATCGTCTCTCGACCGTACTCACCCACGGGGACCCCATCCGCCCAGCCGCGAACGATTTCGCGCCAAATTCCTGCACAGGAACGGAAAAGTCCTCAGCCGCGGACGCTGGCTCTGGCGCCGTGGTTGCCGTGGGCTTGCCTGTGCCCTCGGCCACAGCGCGTAAACCCCGCACCGCCTTCATACCCGCCGTCCATACTCACTCGGTAGAACCTTCCATCAGGGCACTTGTCGGGGGCGTTGGGCGGGGTCATCATGCTCGCACAAGAGGAAGGGGATCCCGGCGGGGCCGGGTTGTGAGGGCTTCATTGTGAGGGCTTCAGGGTGAGATCGGGCAGGGCCCGGTTTGGGTCCCTTTCTTGGGATATCAGGGATTTAGGGATTGCAGCGAGGAGGGACTTTGTCGTCGAGGGTTGGAGATCGTCGTTTAGGGGTTGCGCGTGAGCGCGCGCTCCGGGCCGGCGGGTTCGCGCGGGTACGTACTGCGCGGGCCTGTACTGCGCGGCGGGCACGTACTGCTGCGCGGGGCTGTACTGCGCGGGCACATGCCGCGCCGGCATGTGCCGCTCCGACTGCTCCGACTCGCGCCTCGCACAAGCCTCGGGTGTCGCCACTCTCTCATCCCGGCGACCCTCGGGGGAGTTGGGCGCCTTCCCCTGGCGCTCCTCCTCTCACCCGGGCGTCGCGGTGCTCCCTCGCCGCGGCGCCCATCAAGTTTGTAAGCGTGCGTCGCGCCCAGGTTGTGTCGGGTGCGGCGGCAAGCGTGCGTCGCGCCGGGGTTGTGTCCGGCGCGGCGGCGAGCGTGCGCACGCTCGGCCGGACGGCCGTGCGTGGGCGCGTTGCAGGGGCAAGAAAGCAGTCAGCTAAGCGGGACGGAGATTTTCAGGCTGTCCCGCACCGCGAAGCGGTTTCGGGACGGAATGAAAATGTCCGCCCCGCGCGGATCCAAGAACGGAACAAGAAAGAGGAGTGGAGATAGACATGAAGAGGATTAGGATTGTGGGAGCGTGTCTGGTCGCGGTGTTCGCGTTCAGCGCGGTCGTTGTGTCGGCGGCGTCGGCGAGCTCGTTTGCGCCGGAATTCGCTAAGTGTGTCACGTCGGCAAAGACGGCAAAGGGCTCCACGCACAAATACGAAGGCCATTTCAACAACAAGGCATGTTCGGAACCGGGCACCGAAGCGGAAGGGCACGGTAAGTACGAACTGGCGTCCGCGGTCGGCACGGAATTCACCGGCAAGAGCAAAAAGACGGTGCTCCATGTCGTGGGTGCGAACGGTAAAGCAGAGGTCATTACCTGCAAGAAGGACACCATCAAAGGCATCGTCGCAGCGTCTAACAGGGTCTCAGTCACAATTACGTTCGAAGGCTGCACCAACGAAAAGAAAGAATCGTGTGGGACCGCCGGCAAGATCGAAAGCAGCAGCGGACACCCCATTTTTCTGGAGTATCTCAACGAAGCGGAAACTGAATACGGGGCGTATTCGCCATCTCCGATGTCGTCGTTCAGTTGCGGAAGCGAATCGTTTGAACTCGAAGGCGGTTTGGTGGGTACGGCGACCGCGAACGGCAAAGACGTGACGATCGCCTACGCTGTCAACGGCTCTGGCGAACAGGCAAAGCGGCTCTTCTACTCCGCTGGGGAACTTGAACCTGTGGGTTCGCTCTATACCGAACACGAAGGTGAACACGAAGCGACTGTCGAAGGTATGGAGGAACTGAAGCTCAAGAGCGTCTATATCGTCTAACACGCTCTGATCTGGACCACTGACGGCACGTGAGGGCAATTGCTTACCGTGTGTCGTCACCTGGCTGTCGTCCCGGACGGGTGCTGTGTCGCCGTCCGGGACGACGGCCGGTCCTAAGCGCGAGTGAGAGTGGCAGTGTCAAACCGAAGCGACCCCCAAACGCACGATGCGACCGGTGGGCAATTTCTTAGATTGGAGCGGCGGAGGATGAAGCCAACAAACAGATCATCGGGTGTTTTCATGGCGGGTGTCGCGACCGTTTTTGCGGTGTTAGCGGTCGTGGCGGCGCCTGCGTTGGCGGTCAGGGGTCATGTTTTCGCGGGGGCGTTCAACGGCAAGACGCCGGGCAACGGCCAGTTTGAGAAATTTGAAGATCCGTCGGGGATCGCGGTGAACGAAGCGAGTGGCGAGGTGTACGTGCTGGATGAGGGCAAAGTGCGGGTGGAGCGCTTTGACGAAAGCGGCAGCGCTTTTGAAGGCTCGTTCAATGGTGCGTATACGCCGGCCGGGTCGCTGTTGGATCCGGAAGGGATCGCGATCGATAATGCTTGCAGTTTGCGTGAACAGCGCACCGGTGGGGTGTTCACGCAGGGTCAGTGCGAAGCGCTCGACCCGTCCGGGGGCGATGTGTATGTGATCGATACCGGTCATGGCGTGATCGACAAGTTCAGCGCTTCCGGTGAATATCTGAGCCAGCTGGCGGGTACGTGTCCCGCGCCCGGTGAACCGCAGTCGTGCGCGCACAGGGTTCCCTTTGGCGCGTTGTATGGTGTTACGGTCAACGAAACGGGGACGGTGTTGGTCGCTTCTGCCGGCCCTCACGGCGAAGGGTTGCTGTCGAGCTTTAACGATCTGTCTTTGAATCGTTTCGAGGGTAGTGTGGCGATGACGGCGGAAGCGGGCGCGAGCGAGCGTCCGGGATTGGCGGTCAATGGGCAGGGCGATGTTTATGAGTCTTTCGCTTATCCGCTTGAAGATGAAGCCTTTGTGACAGAGCAGAGTGGCGCCGGGAGCGTGCTCGATTCATGGGTGGACGGTCAGCCGTTGCATGAACCGGTTCCCGGTAGCACGGCGGCGCCCGGGCTCGCGGTCGAACCTGCCAGTGGTGAGGTTTATGTCGATGACACGACCTCGCTCGCGCGCTATGCGCCCGACGGCATGTTGATCGAACGGCTCGGCGAGGGCCAGCTGACGGGCGCGGGCAGCGTCGCGGTGGATCAGCGCAGCGAAACGGTGTATGCGGTGGACTCTCTCGCGGGCACGGTGTCGGTGTTCACGCCCGAACCGGCCGGCGCGCCGGTTGTTGGCGGTGAAGAGCCGGTTGAAGTGGGGGCGAGCGGCGCGGGCCTGCGCGCGCAACTGGATCCGCGTGGTTCGGCGAGCACGTATCGCTTTGAATACGGGCGTTGCGTGACGCTGGCCGGCTGTCCTGGCGCGGGCTATGAAGCGAGCGTGCCCGCCACGCCCGCCACGCTCGGCGCCGATTTCGAAATGCACCAGGTGGGCGTCCCCGTCGCTGGTCTGCAGCCGGATGCGGCATATCACTACCGTGTGGTCGCCGAAAACGATGCTGGTGGTTCGCCGCGGACGGTGAGGAGCGGTGAAGAGACGTTTACGACGCAGGCGCCCGGGGGCAGGCTGGTCCTGCCCGACGGTCGTGAGTGGGAGCTGGTCTCCCCGGCGGATAAGCACGGCGCGATCGTCGGTGTCGGTGGGATCGCGCGGGCGGCGGCGGACGGTCAGAGCGTCGTCTATCCGGCGAGCGCCCCGACCGAAGCCGGGCTCGGCGGCGGTGGGGTGCTGGTGGTCTCTGAGCGTGGCGGTGAAGGGTGGGGCTCGCACGATGTCGAGCCCGGCGGCGGTGAAACGGTCCAGTTCGATGCGCCCGGTTCCGGTGGCTGCTCTGTCTGCGCGGCGGGCGGCGGCGGGGATGCGGACGCGCTCGGGGTGCTCGGCACTAGCGAAGACGGCTCGTATGTGTATTTCGTGGCCAACGAAGTGTTGAGCGGTGGCGAAGCTGACAGCGCGGGTGAGCGCGCGGTGCAGGGTGATTGTCAGGCGGCGGGCCCGTCGCGTCGTCCGGAGTTGTGCAACCTGTACGTGTCGCATCTGGGCGGTTCGGGTTGGGAAGCGCCGCGGCTGGTCGCGGTGCTCTCCTCCGCCGATTTCCCGGATTGGAGCTCACAGCTTACGCATCACACCGCGCGTGTCTCTCCGGACGGCGAATCGGTCGCGTTCATGTCGCAGCGTTCGCTGACGGGGTATGACAACGAAGATCTCACGAGCGCCAGGCCGGGTGAACGTCTCGATCAGGAGGTCTATCTGTACCGGGTCGGGGTTGGGGTGGTGTGCGCGTCGTGCAATCCGACCGGGATGCGTCCCGCGGGCGTCCCCTACAGCCAGATCGAGGCCTCGAACGGTGGTCTGGCCGGCGGTGAAGGGGTGTGGCCGTCTTCGGCGTGGATCGCGGCGAGCGTGCCCGGCTGGGTGTCTTATGAAGCGCAAGCGCCGGCCTATCAGCCGCGCTATCTCTCAAACGGCGGCCGGTTGTTCTTCGATTCGAGCGATGAGCTGGTCTCCCAGGACAGCAACTCCAGCGAGGATGTCTATGAGTATGAGCCCGCGGGGTATGCCAGCGCGCAAGGTCAGGGCGGGTGTGCGAGCACGAGCCAGGGCTACAGCGAAGCGGCGAAGGGTTGTATCGGTCTGATCTCCTCGGGCGTCTCGAGCCAGGAAGCGGTGTTCCTCGACGCCAGCGAAAGCGGCGGGGATGTCTTCTTCTTGACGAGCGCCAAGCTCCTGGCCGCGGACACCGACACCGATTACGACGTGTATGACGCGCACGAATGCTCGAGCGCCGCGCCGTGCTATAGCCAGGCGGCGACGCAGACGCCGCTGTGTGTCAGCGTCGATGGGTGCCGTCCCTTGCCGGGGTCCTCGGGCCAGCCCGCCGGCGCGCTTGGCAGCACGGCCGCGGGTCCCGCCGGTGAAGAGTCCGCGAGCGTGAGCGCTCCCCGCCAGGAAGTGCTCGGCGAAAAAGTCTCCGTGACACCGGCACAGACGCGCGCGCAAAAGCTCGCGGCCGCGCTCGCGCGCTGCCACAAACAGCGCGCCAAGCCCAAGCGCCTCACATGCGAACGCGCCGCCCGCAAAGCGTATGCGCCCAAGACGACGCATACGACCGCCAAGAAGAAGAAGGGGGGCTCGCGATGAGCACCGCAAGAGCGATCAGCGCCAGGAAGTCTCGGCGGTTCGGGTTCGCGGCGACGTGCGCGCTTATCGGCTGCGCGTTCGCGGCGATGATGGCGCCGGCGGGGTCGCTCGCGCAAACGCCGCGCCAGCCCGAATACAGGCTCTGTGTCAAAGCTGCGAAGGCCGGCAAGCGCTTCACCGGGCATTATGAAGGCAGCCGTTGCGGGCAGCCCGATCCCGCCGGTGAAGGCAAGTACGAAGCCGAGGCGGTGAAGCCCGGCGCCGTGTTCAAAGTCACGGGCAAGGCCGCGACCTTCTACTACCACAGTCCCGTGACCGGGCTGGCGTGGCGGGTCAAGTGCGCGCACACCACCGTCAGGGATGTGATCGCCGGGCCCTCTTTGAGTTATGAGACGATCGGTTTTGAAGGCTGCAAGGCCACGGATCTGCTCGTGCCGGGTAAGCCGCTTGAATGCCAGAACACGAAGGCCACCCTCGAAGGGTTCCTCGTGGACGTCGAAAAGGAGGGTGGCGCGCCGGGGATACTGTTCTATCCGGGGTTCGCCGGCCTGTTCACGTGCGAATCGGTCAAGACGTCCGAAACGGTCACGTTCGGCGCGATGGAAGGCTTCGAGGTCGCTCCGATACCGGTATCCGCCAAGCACATCGAAGCCCGGTTCGCGGTCGACACCACGACCGGCGTTCAGGCGGTCACCGGTTTCTATGATTTCGAAGAAAAAGAACAGCTCACCTCGCGATTGACCTCCTCGGTGAGCGGGTTGGGGACGCTGGAAGTCGGTCTGGAACTGGGTGTGCTGCTCGGCGAAGGCAAAGAACTTGTCGTGATCGGGGAATAGTGAGCGCAACTCTCTACCCGATCGCGTGTTGTAAAGGACAGAGGACTCTGCAGTCCCGTCAACCGAAGTGGATTACTTATAGTTGCGTGGCCCGGGCCGTGAACGCTTCGCGCACGCTAAAACCTCTACAGGAGATGTGAAACCGATGTTTTCAGCGATTCGCAAACGGATGTCCTACGCCAACGTCGTCGCCACCCTGGCGCTGTTCTTCGCGCTCTCGGGCGGAGCGGCCTACGCGGCGTCGCACTACCTGATCACCTCAACCAAGCAGATCAAGCCCTCCGTCCTGGCGTCCCTGAAGGGCAAGCCCGGTCCGGCGGGCGCGAACGGCGCACAAGGCCCGGCCGGAGCGCAGGGGCCCGCCGGAGTGGCCGGCGCGAAAGGCGAAAACGGCGCGGCCGGCGGTCAGGGATCGCAGGGCAATCCCGGCACCAATGGCACGAGCGCCACGACTAAATCGTTCACCGGAAAAAGGAGCATTAACAGCGGTAGCGAAAAATGCGAAGACGGCGGCGTGGAAGTGAGCGCCGCCAGCGGCACGACGCTTGTCTGTAATGGTACGAACGGCAAAACTGGTTTCACCAAGACGCTGCCGGAAGGCGAAACCGAGACGGGTACCTGGGCAGCGGGCGGGATCGGGCAGAACCTGGACAGTAGTTTGACCGATACCGTGATATCGACGATCAGCTTCAACATTCCGCTGGAAACCGCTCCCATCCCTGTGATCGTTCCTGCAAATACCCCGGAAGCGAACGACCCGGCGGGCTGCTCGGGCGAACCTAAAAAGGGCAACGTCAAGGCAGAACGCGGCACCCTGTGCCTCTTTGCCATTGGCGAAAAAAACGTGCATCCGAACGAACCGTCAGAAGGAATATTCGGGATCACGGTGAGATCCGGTGAAACCGGGGGAGCTGGAGAAATCGGAGAAGGAGAAGCCGGGAAACAGGGCGGGATGGTCGAAGTAACCGCCAAGAACGTCTCAGAACCGGTTTTCGCATTTGGCGTGTGGGCGGTGACCGCGGAATAGCGGTCTGAAGCGGCGCGCGAGAGATGGGAAAGCGAACGATGTCACTGCTTAACGATCGCATCGTCTCCCCGGGCGAGCAATGCTCGCCCGGGGCCGCGCGCCGAGTGTTTCGGTCGCGCGCGTCTGTGGTTGCGCGCGCGACGCGGGCCGCGTGGGGGGTGCTTGGCTTGGTTGTGGTGTGTGTGATGTTGAGTGCGACTCCGGCTGGTGCGGACATCACTCATCAGTTTCTGTCCGGACCGTCGGAAGCGTTGGACGAGGGCGTGCCCGTCGGCTGTGGTTGTGTGCTGTCGGGTTCCTTTGGAACGATCGATGGGCTGACGGTTTTCGGCGATAGGGTTTGGGTTGGGGATCGGGAAGCGCGGATCGATGGGTTCGAAGCGGGTTCGCCGTATAAATGGGTCTCTCCTCAGCTTGCTTCCGAAAATGAACTCTCTGAGATCGGCGACGGTTTGGCTGTGGGGGATGTGGGGTCTGAAGAACAGGTCTACACCCCGGGCTATCAGTCGGGAAAGCGCGTGGTTGCGGTGTATGGCGCGAGCACGGGGAAGCTGCTGGGAACATGGACCGGAGCGCACGCGATCAACGGCTCGTTCACCGGAGCGGGGGTCGCCAAGTTGGCGGGTGTCGCGGTTGACCGTTCGTCGAACCCGTTGAGCGAGGGCGACGTGTATGTCGCGACGTTTGGCCTTGGTGAAACACATGCGGCCTACAGCATCGTGAGCGTGTTCAGCGGGGAATCCGGTTCCGGTGTCGAACCGGCGCTGGTCGCGACGTTGAAGGGGACATGCAAAGCGACGGGCGAGTCTTGCGGTGGCGATCCCGTACCGTTTGTAGAACCGACGAAAGTGGCGGTGTCGCCCGTCAACGGTGACGTGCTGGTCGAGGCTAGAGATCCTGTGACCGGGCATGATGTAATCGATATATTTGCGCCTGCGGCGTTGCATGAATATGAGTTTGTGCGCCAGATCGCGGGTCCGCCGCGCGGCCTTTTCGAAGGGGTTGCGGGATTGGCGGTCGATCCGGTGTCCGGCGATATCTATGTGGCGAGCACGAACCCTGCTGCGGGTGAGGTGTACCAGTTCTCAAGCGAAGGCGTTCCTCTCGGGCATGTCACCGGTACGGGCTCGCGATCGTTCGGCGAACTTCGTGGGATTGGTGTCGCGAGCTCGGGACTGGTGTTCGTCGCCGAACAGGTCGGTGAAGGCGTTTCGGCCGAACATCGAGTCGATGTGTTCGGTCCGGATGTCGTGCTTCCCGACGTGGAAACAGAAGCGGCCGGTGCGACTGTCGATCGCGAAGGACATATCGGTGTGACGTTCAAGGGGACGGTGGATCCCGATGATGCCGGTGAAGCGCGCTGCGTGTTCGTGTGGGGTCAGACGCAGGCGTTCGGGGAAGCGGCGGCATGCGAACACACGGTAGCTGAAGGGAATAGTCCTGTGGGCGTGTCCGCGAGCGTGACCGGCTTGGCGCCCGATTCGAACTACTGGTTCAGGCTGCACGCGAGTAACGCCAATGGCATCGACGAAGGCGAAGAATGGCAGGACCGCGAAGT
This sequence comes from uncultured Solirubrobacterales bacterium, assembly GCA_963702185.1. Lineage (GTDB taxonomy): Bacteria > Actinomycetota > Thermoleophilia > Solirubrobacterales > Solirubrobacteraceae > Palsa-744. Next base: position 447,995 of record OY969723.1, on the reverse strand, counting down.
GCACACTCCCGGTCCCGGCTTGCATCGCGAGTACGTCTCAGACGTGTCCTCGACCGCGGTGACGTTCGGGGCCGGTATCGATCCCAATCACGCGCCGACGTCCTACTATTTCCAATACACCGATACCGGTTCGACAGGCACATGCGGTTTGACCCCGGAAGGCGTCAGCGAAGGTTGCTCGGTAGCTCCCGGGCAGCCCGGAGAAACGTTGCCCGCCGGCGGCGGCAGCGACGACGAAGTGACCGACCACGTGCAGGGCCTGGTTGCGGACACGACATACCACTATCGCGTGGTCGCCATCAGCGACCTGGAAGTAGAACCGGGCGTGACGAGGCCCGTCGCGTTCCCGGGAGCTGACCGTACGTTCACGACGCAACAGGCGGGCACGGGCGCTGTGCTGCCCGACGGGCGAGCATGGGAACTGGTCACCCCGCCCGACAAGCACGGCGCGAGACTGTACCCACCGAACGCTCACGGGGGTGCGCCGTTGCTGGCGTCAGCCGACGGGGACGCGATGACCTTCACGTTTGAGAGTCCCGATGAACGTGGTGTCGCGGGGTATACCGAAAATACGCAGGCGCTGGCGGTGCGGAGCAGTGGTGGGGGATGGTCCTCGCGCGCTATCGACACCCCCGACAGCGCGCCTGCTCCCGGTCCTCTCGGTGACGGTACAGAGTATCGCTTCTTCTCTCCCAGCCTGTCACTGGCGCTGGTCGAACCGTTCGGGCCGTTCACTTCACTCAAACCGGATGTGTTCCCCCCCGATACGGGACGCACGCCGTATTTGCGTCACGATCAGACGTGCGCGAGCGAACCGGCCACGTGCTATGAGCCGCTTGAGACCGCCGCCGAAGGATACAGCGACGTGATACCCGGCGCCGAATTCAACGGAGCGGAAGAAACCAAACATAGCGTGGGTAACAGTGTTGGCGCGGTCAATGTTGTCGGTGCGTCGCCCAACCTCGAATACGCGATCCTAGATTCAAAAGAAGGCGTGCAGCTGACCGAAGTCGCGACACCGGCAGGATCGCAAGAGTTGTACGAGTGGTCGGCGAACAAGCCGCCGGCGGAACGCCTGCAACTCGTCAGCCTCGACGAAGAAAACCACCCCTGGGTAGGGGAAGCTTATCTGGGCTATGCAAATGGCTCGGGCACCACTGCGCGACACGATGAGCGCGGTGCGGTGTCCGCCGATGGCTCCAGGGTGTTCTGGACGGGAGAAGAAGCGGGCAACCCTGCTCTGTTTATGCGCGACGTGGCCAAGGGCGTGTCGTTGCGGTTGGATAAGGTGCAGGGCGGTAGTGGGACGGGCCCGGTTTATTCGGTCTTTCAGGGCGCGTCTGCGAACGGGACACGGGTGTTTTTCACCGATACGCAGCAGTTGACGAGCGATTCCGGTGCGGGAAATGGTAAGCCCGACCTGTATGTGTGTGAAATGGGTGAAACCAAAGGCCGGCTGGAATGCGCGTTGAAGGATCTGACGCCAAAGAACGAACACGGCGAAGCCGGCGACGCCCAGAACGTAGTGGCGGGATTCAGCGAAAACGGCGAATGGGTCTATTTCGTCGCCAACGGCGTGTTGCCCGGTACTGAAGGCGAAGGCGCCAAGCCCGGCCGTTGCAGCGTGCACTCGGAATCAGGAGCGACGTGTAACCTGTACGTCGAGCACTACGACGGGTCTGGGTGGGAACCGCCGCGGCTGGTCGCGGTACTCTCGAACGACGATTACGCTGACTGGTCGGGCGAAAACAATGACTTGCCCACTTTGACGGCGGGTGTCTCTGCCGATGGTCGCTGGTTGGCGTTTGTGTCCGATCGTGAATTGACGGGGTATGACAATCATGATGCGCGCAGCGGTATGCCTGATGAGGAGGTGTTCCTGTATCACGCTGTGGTGGGTGGTGCGGGCCGGTTGGTGTGCGCGTCGTGCGATCCGACGGGCGCGCGTCCTGAAGGCTTTGAATACGGGCCGTTGGCTGGAGAATCCGGTCTTGTGAGTGCCGCCGAACGAACGTTTAGGGACAGCCAGTGGTTCGCGGCGAGCCTGCCGGGCTACGACGCGTACGCCCCCAGTAATGGGTGGTATCGGCCGCGGTATCTGTCGGATGAAGGGAGGTTGTTCTTTGATTCGAGCGCTGCGTTGGTGCCGCAGGATACGAATAACAATCAGAGTGTGTATGAGTATGAGCCGGTGGGTGTCGGTGGGTCCGCGGGTTGCACGAGGTCGTTGTCGATATATGTAGCGAGCGCGGAAGGGTGTGTGGGGCTGATCAGCTCCGGTACCGCCACTGGGGAATCGGTGTTCGTGGATGCGAGCGAAAGCGGGAATGACGTGTTCTTTGAGACGGCCGCGCGGTTGACGGGGCAGGACAGCGACAATGCTCTTGATATTTATGACGCGCATGTCTGTACGGCGGAATCGCCGTGCCGTTCCGAACAGTCCGCGTCGCCGGCGTGCACGACCGCGGACGCGTGTCGTGCGGCACCGTCGGTTGAGCCCGAAGTGTTCGGAGCGCCGGCGAGCACGGTGGTGTCGGGGCCGGGAAACCTGGCGGATGAATCGGCGGCGACCGCGCCGGCGCCGGCGCCGGCGAGGACGGTCAAAACGCAGAGGCGGGCGCAGAAGCTGGCGGCGGCGTTGAAGGCGTGTCGTAAATTCCGGGCGAAGGGCAAGCGTTTGGCGTGCGAACGCTCGGCGCGGGCACGGTACGGGAATGGCAGGAAGGCAAATGTTCAACAACAGGGTAAGCGTGGCGGCGGGAGGAGCGGACGATGAGGGCAAGGGTGTTTGGTATACGGGCGTGGAGCGTCAGGACGCTCGTGCTGGTCGTGGTCGTGGGCGCGCTGAGCGCTGGCGCGCTGTCGTGTGCGGCCGGTTCGGCGGGCGCGGCTGAAGCACGGGTGCCGTGGTGGAGCGTGACGATCGGCTCTCGTCCGACCGCGCTTCCTTCTGAAGGTGTCGGTCACGTGGTGGTGTGGGCTGAGAACTTGGGCGATGCGTCTACGAGTGGCACGGCGACGGTGACGGTGAGGTTGCCGGCGGGGTTGACGCCGGCGGGTGCTGCGACGGGTACCGGTGGTGGCACGGGTTTCGCTGAACGTGGTCCGATGAAATGCTCGTCGAGCGGGGTCGCGGGTGGGGAAACGGTCGTGACGTGCGTGTTCGGCGAATACGAAAACGCGAATAAAGAAATCGTGCACGAGATATTGCCGGCGTATGAAATGCTTGAAGTCAGTATTCCGGTCGAAGCGCCCGAAGCGTCTGAAACAGAATCGATCGGCGCGAGCGTGTCCGGTGGTGGCGCGTTGCGAGCGGTCAGTGCCTCGCAGCATTTGACTGTGGGCGAAGCGACGGGTTTCGGTATCGAACACTACAATCTTATTCCCGAAGGTGTCGGTGGTGGTGTGGATACGCAGGCGGGCTCGCACCCGTTTCAGGTCACGAGCCTGGTTTCGTTGGATCAGGGCCCGCTGGATCAGTTTCATAAAGCTCCGGTGAGTCGCGGGTTGGCGAAGGATCTCGTCGGGGAACTACCGGTCGGGATGTTCGGCAACCCAACCCCCTTTCCGCAGTGCACAGATGTGCAGTTCGCGGACAATGTGACCGTGGGTGAAGGCCAGAACGCGGTTGATGCCAATGCTTGCCCGGCCGTTTCGGCGGTCGGTGTCGCGGTCGTGCAGTTCACCCATCCCCTGGATGGGTTCAAGAACACGACGGTGCCGATCTTCAACATGACGCCGCTTGAAGGCGAGCCGGCGCGGTTCGCGTTCAAGGCCGCCGGTATCGTGTCGAGCTACCTGGACACGAGCGTACGGTCGGGGGGCTCGTATGCCGTTACGGTCGGGTCGTATGACATCACCGAGCAGGTGTCGTTGTTGAATGTGCGCCTAACGTTCTGGGGGGTCCCGGGCAGCGAACTGCACGATCCCTATCGCGGCTGGAACTGTCTTTACGGTTTCGGCGCGTGCGCGCCCCCCACCACAACCGCGCCGCTGCTGGTTTTGCCGACATCGTGCTCGCAACCGTTCACCTCGACGCTCTACGCCGATAGTTGGGGTTCCGCAAAGACACCCGAAGAAAAAGTGAAGGCGACCTACACCCTGCCCGAGCAGATGGACGGGTGCAACCACCTATCCTTCGAACCGTCGATCACGACCGTGCCCGACGTTCCCGACGCGAGCACGTCCACCGGACTAACGGTCGGGGTACACGTACCCCAAGAAGCCGCCTTGGACCCCGAAGGATTGGCCGAGTCCACGCTGAAGAACACGACGGTCGCATTGCCGGGCGGGGTGGCTGTGAACCCGTCCGGTGGGGACGGCCTTGAAGGCTGCTCGGAGGGCCTTGTCGGTTTCACCGGGTTTGAAACGGGCGGTGAAGAACGCGCACTGTTCACGCCGCGCTTACCGGGTAGTCATGCCGCGATAGAAGCAGGCGAAACCGGACTGCTCGAACCCGGGAAAAACTTTTGTCCCGACGAGTCAAAGATCGCCACAGCCGTCATACACACCCCGCTGTTGCCGCACGCGATCGAAGGCGCCGTCTATCTCGCCTCACAGAACGCGAACCCGTTCGGGAGCCTGATCGCGATGTATATGGTCGCCGAAGACCCCGTCTCAGGCACCCTGGTCAAGCTCCCCGGCGAAGTCAGACTCTGCCAAACCACGGGAGAAACGATCTCCGGAATGACGTGCGAAGCACCAGGGCAGCTGATCACGACGTTCAAGAACACCCCAGAGCTGCCCTTCGAAGAACTCGAACTGCACTTCTTCGGCGGCGAACGCGCACCGCTGGCGACACCCGCACACTGCGGCACATACACCACCCGTGCCGCGTTCGTACCATGGTCAGGACAAGAAACCATCAACTCCGAAGGGCACTTCAACATCACGACCGGCCCCAACGGCGGTCCCTGCCCCGGCGCGAAGCTGCCGTTCAACGCCACGTTCACCGGCGGCACCCTCGGCCTGGAGGCCGGAGACTTCAGCCCCCTGACCACCACCATCAGCCGCGGCGACGGCGAACAGAACATGCAATCCGTCACCCTGAAAACACCCCCAGGACTCTCAGGCCTCTTGAGCGGCGTCGAACTGTGCCCCGAACCAAAGGCCAACGAAGGATTGTGCAACTCGGGCAGCCAGATCGGAGAAACAACGGTCGAGGCCGGTGTCGGACCGCACCCTGTCAGCGTGAAGGGCGGCAAAGTGTTCATCACCGGCCCGTATAACGGGAGCGGCTCGTGCACCGTCGGGGAACAGGGCTGCGCCCCATTCGGCCTCTCGATCGTCAATCCCGTCAAGGCCGGCCCATTCGATCTCGAGCACGACACCAGCCCCAACGATCCCGGCCACACACCCGCCTGCGACTGCATCGTCGTCAGAGCGAAGATCGAAGTCGACCCCCACACCGCCGCCCTCACGGTCACGACAGACTCTTCGGGCGCGCACGCGATCCCCGATCTGATCGACGGCGTGCCCGTACAGATCCAGAAAGTCAACGTCCTGATCAACCGGCCCGACTTCACGTTCGACCCCACCAGTTGCGAACCAATGCAGATCGAAGGCAGCATCGGCTCATACGAAGAAAGCTCGTCCCCGATCTCAACGCCCTTCCAAGCGCACGACTGCTCGCACCTGAAGTTCGAACCGACATTCACGGTCTCAACGCAGGGTCAGACAAGCAAAACCAACGGCGCGAGCCTCTCGGTCAAGCTCGCCTATCCCAACGTTCCTGTCGGCACCGACGCCAACATCAAACAGGTCAAAGTAGAACTGCCAAAGCAACTTCCCTCCAGGCTGACAACATTGCAGAAGGCGTGCACCGCCGCGCAGTTCAACGCCAACCCCGGAGGCTGCCCGGCGGCGTCGATCATCGGCCACGCCAAGGCCATCACACCCCTCATCCCCGTCCCCCTCGAAGGCCCCGCCTACTTCGTCAGTAACGGCGGCGAAGCGTTCCCGAACCTCATCATCGTCCTGCAGGGCTACGGCGTCACGATCGACCTCGTCGGCGACACGTACATCAGCAAAGCAGGCATCACCAGCTCAACGTTCAAGACCGTCCCCGACGCCCCAGTCGGCAGCTTCGAACTCACCCTCCCCGAGGGCCCCTACAGCGCCCTGGCCGCCAACGGCAACCTGTGCTCGCAGACGCTGACGATGCCGACCGAATTCCTCGCCCAGGACGGCGGCGTCCCAATCAAGCAGAACACCCCGATAACGGTCACCGGCTGCGCGCCCGCGATCACGGTCCTCAGCCACAAGGTCAAGAACGGTGTGGCCACGATAAAGGTCAAAGTCCCCGCCGCCGGCGCCCTCACAGCCGCCGCCAAGGGCCTCTCCAAGGCCGCCAAGACCGCCAAGAGCGCAACCACCCTCACCGTCAAGCTGCACCTCACCAAGAGCGAGACCGCGTTCCTACGCGCCCACAAGCACCGCAAGCTCAAGGCCACGATCAAGCTCACGTTCACACCCAAGGCAAAGGGCGCCAAGAAGCTCGCGACGAGCACGAGCGTGTCGATCGGGTAGGGCGGGAGGGGCGATGACGCCTGTGAGTAGTGGTGGCCTGTCCGCCGGTCGTGCGGGGCGAGGTCGATGTGATCCCCGACCTGGTCGTTGAGGTGCTCTCGCCGTCCACGCGCGCGAACGATCTCGGTCCCAAGCGCTGGATAGGCTGTGGCTACGTGTGGTATGCTCAGTTGTGCGGGTGAGGGCCCCTGGCCTTTAGCCCGCTTTTCTGTTTGGGGTCCGGGGTTCTGGTGTTATGCGCTTTAGCGGGAGCTCCGGCTCAGGCTCGCTGGGAGTCGCTTCGCAGATGTGGCCGCTCGACACGCGGACGGCGATCGCGTTTCTAGACGAGAGCGGGGCGATCTCGCACGATAGGTTCTTCGCGGTCGGGTGTTTGAAGCTCGCCGAGCCGAGTGTGTTGCTTCGCCGGATACAGAAGCTGCGCGATCGGCATCACTGGTACGGGGAGGTCCACTGGGTCGACGTGACCAAGGATTCGTTTCCCTTCTACTCGAACGTGATCGATGCGATCGCCTCGCTCTTGGTGAGCGTGCCGCCGATCCTCGTCCACAACCCCTGAACCGGGAGTACACTCACCTCATGCCCAACACCAGCCCCCGCGCGGACACTGAGCGCGATGCGACGGAGAGCGCCTCGCCGCCCGCGCTGCCGCCGCTCGAGCCGATGCGCATACCGAGCGGCCCGGCGTTCCCGGAGTTCGTCTACCGCTTCATCGACAAACTGTTCCGCCTCGACCAAGCTCACTGACCCGGGAGCGGCAGGCGGACGACCCAGACCGCGCGGGTGCGGCTCAGCGCGCGGGGGTAGCGTATCCCCAGACCTCGGGCGACGAAGTGCTGGCGGTGGGGATAGAGAGCGCTGCGAGAGCTTGGCGCCTGCGGGTCGCAGATCGGGCGGCGGGCATGGCGCCGCTGCTACTCCGCCGGCGGCCAGTCGATCCGTTCACCACCGCCGAAGTCACACTCCCCGAGGGCCCGTACTCGGCGCTCGCCGCGAACGGGAACCTGTGCACGAGCAAGCTGAAGATGCCGACCGAATCCGTCGCCCAGAACGGCGATGAAATCCACGAGACCACGCCGATCGCGGTCACCGGCTGCCCGCCCGCCCGCGATCTACGTCGTCAGCCACAAGGTCAAGCACGGCGTCGCCACGCTGAAGGTGAAAGTCCCCGCGGCCGGCAGGCTCCTCGCCACCGCCAGGGGCCTCGCCAAGGCCGCCAAGACCGCCAAGAGCGCAACCACCCTCACCCTCAAGCTCCACCTCACCAAGAGCGAGACCGCGTTCCTGCGCAAACACAAGCACCGCAAGTTCGACGCCAGGATCAGGCTCACGTTCACACCCAGATGGCCACGCCGTCAGCTATGACGAGAACGGCGACCTGGTCGGGCTTACGCTCGTCGACGTGCGCCGGCTCCTCGATGAGGCACAGGGCGCCGAGCTGCTGCTCGAGCTGCCGGCGAAGGCACGTTCGGCCGATCTCGAGCTCGCCCTCGTCTAGTTTATTTCAGGTGCGGATCTTCTCCGCGAATCGCTCGCGGGCTGCCTGGCGAGAGACGCCGAGCGCGATCCCGATTTCGCCCCATGACCGGCCATTGGCGCGTGCGCGAGCAACCAACTCACGAACGCGAGCCTCGCCGGTGCGTACGCTATCGACGGCCTCCGCGAGCGTTCGCAGGTCGGTTGTGTCATCCATCGGGACGCCGGACGGGTCGAGCTCTTCGGCGAGCTTCGCGGCTCGCTGGATCTCCTCTTCGGTGTACATGATCTTCGCTCCTGTCATCGGTGTGGTCGGTATTGGGGGCGAGCTGTCTGCGCGACCTGCACCAGTGACAAGATATCTTGTCAGGCGTAGTTTGTCAAGGAATGTCAGCTCGCGGCGCTGCTGGCCGGAACTCCCCGGTGGGCCCCGCAAGCCCTGATATCGTGAGTCCGTGCGCACGAGCAGCAAAACCAAAGCCAAAGCGAAGCCTGCGTCGGGGGCTAACGGGCGTTCGGCTGCGGACGGGAGTCGACCGGTCGGGTCGAGGGCTTCCCGCAGGCAGGCCGCGGCGAACGCGGATGGCCTGTTGCGTGCCGAGGGTCTGCAGATGAGTGCCGAGCACCAGGCGCTTTCTGCCCGCTGGGTGACGGGCGAGATCGATGGTGGTGAGCTCGAGCGGCTGGGGTTGGAGCTCGTGCGCCAGCGTCTGGCGAACGCCGCCGTCCGCTGACCGGTCGTTTTCCCGATGGCGGAGGATCCGTATGTCTATCCAGGCACCGGCGTCCTGCGCAAGCCAGCTGGCCGTCGCAGCGGGTCACCGGGTGGACTGGGAGCATCTCGATCACAAACGCAGCTTCGACGCGAACGTCCAGAGCCTCAATGGTCAGAACCAGCAGCTGCGGGAACTGCTGGAGCGGATCGTCGATCTACCCTGATCTCCGAGCTCACGCCGGCCGCTTGAACGGTTTCACGAGGCCGTGGTCGCGCTGCGCGAAGTGACGCCGAGTCGCTGACGGGCCTGTGGCAGAAGCTACCCTTCTACGCCGCCCACCGTGCGATGTCTAGCTCGTCTATGCGCGCGCTCACCCGTAATGGCTAACGTCGCTGTTCGGATCGGCGCATCGTCCAAGCCGAAGGCCCCGAATATTTGATACGGTCGCCCGGGATTGTGGAGGCTGCCTCGATCTGGCAGGCGGGTGCAGAGGAAAATCGAGTGGAGGCCAAACTCACGGCAGACACGCTCACGGCGAACACGAGGCCAGGGCGCAGCGCGCCTGCGCGCGCCAGGATCAGGCGGGTCGCGCGCCGGCTGGTGATCAGGAAGGTGCGGGAGCGCCAGGGAGAGATCGAAGGGGCGATCTGGGAGGGTGTCAACGACCGGCGGTTCGACCTGACCGGCAGCGAGGACCCGGAGTACATGGCGGGCCTGCGCGCGGCCGCGGTGGCGGCGCTCGAGCACGTGCTGAGCGACATCGAACGGCCCGGCCGGGGTTACCAGGGGCAGAGGTCCCCCGAGCCGGCGCCGGCGGCCGCGATCGAGCAGGCTCGGCGGGCGGCGCGCATGGGTGTTAAGCTCGACACGGTCCTGCGCAGGTACGCGGCCGGGCAGGCGCTGCTGGGGAGGTTCATCGCCAGGGAGGTCGAACGCGACGAGCGTCTGGCGCAGGCCGCGGTGTTGAGCGACGTGTTGGGGGCGGTGGCCGAGAGGACCGACCGTTTGATGGCGGCGGTCAGCGACGCCTACCGGGCGCAGGTCGAAGAGGCCGACCGACCCCTCGATTCCGCGCGCGTGCACGGGCAAGGGGCGGCGCCTGCGACCGAGGTGCAGGTGCGAACGCCGGCGCCGACCGCGACGCCGGGGGTGCCGGAGATGCCGGGATCGAGCGAGCGGTCGGCCCGGAGCGGACCGCCGGCGTGGACCGGCCCGGTGTCCGCGGGTTCGCCGGGAGGATTGCAGCGAGCGCGGATACTGGGGGCGATCGTCGAGGTCGTGGCCGAGAGGGGATGCGCGGGCGCGTCGGTGGGGACGGTGGTCGAACGCGCGCGGGTCGCGCGGCGGACGTTTTACGATCAGTTTCCGGGCGGGCTGGACGAAGGGCTGATCGCGGTTATGGACGAGACCCTGATGCAGGCCGCCTCGCTGGCGATCGAGCAGCTCGAACGCTGCGAGACCTGGCAGGAGGGGTTGCGCGCGGCGACGGCGGCGGTGCTGGTGTTCTTCGATGCGGAGCCCCAGCTGGCACGCGTGTGCCTGGTCAGCACGCTGGGCGCAAGCTCGGCGGTGGTGGAGCACCGCGAGCGTGTTGTGCGAGCGTTCAGAGCGCAGATCGCGGCGCGCATCGAAAGCGAGGGGGTGCACGTGCCGCCCGTGACCGCCGAGAGCGTGCTGGCGTCGATCATGGGCATGGTCCGCGCGCGCCTGGTCGAGCGCCGGCACCAACAGCTGATCGAGCTGCTCGGCCCGCTGCTGGAGGCCGTGGCGATCCCACTGGCCGCAAGCGAGCAGACAGTGCGCGAGGAGCGCCGACGCGGGGACGAGCTCGCGCGGGCGATACAGGTCGGAGAGGCCGAGTGGGTGCTGCCGTCAGGCGCGCGGGCCGGCGCGCAAAGCGGCGCCGGCGAGGCGGAGGAGGCGGGCGGGGACGGCGGGGAGGACGCGCTCCCGGCGATTCTCACCAACCCAAACGCTCGCCGCCTGCGCGAATGCCTGCAGTACACGGCCGAGCACCCCGGATTGAGCAACCGCGAGGTGGCGGCCGGGATCGGCGTGACGCACAGCTCGCAGATCTCCAAGCTGCTGTCCGAGCTCCTCGACGCGGGCCTGGCGAGCAGGCGCTCGCAGGGCGCGGGCAAGCGCAATGTGTGGCGGCTGACGGAGCAGGGGTTGCGGGCGGCGCAGGCATTGAGCGTACGCGACATTCGCGGATGTGACATTCCGTCGTTTGGTCTGACGGAATCCTAATTTCCACCGAGTCGAATCAGCGGCGTTTAATCGACAAGAAGTGCTCACAACGGTGCGCGGGCCTGGGTTTTTGTTGGATTAACTCTTGACGGTGCGTTCGTCGTACGGATAGAACGCACCCTGGCGGGTTACAACCGCCACAAACCGATGTCCCCGGCAACGCTCTCACCGATGTGAGAGGTTCGGGCTCATCGATACACATATTGGAGGAGTGCTGCGGGTATGAGACTTCCTGGCGGGGTGTCGCGGCGTGCGCGTGGACGCGTGCGGGGGGATGGGCGTTGGATTGACCGTGGGCGTGAATCCGCGGTGTTGGCGGTTGGTCGCCGGGTGGCAGCTGGCTGCGCGGCACTGCTCGCCACTCTCATCACTCTCGTACTCGGTATCTCGCCGAGTACGGCACTGGGCGAGTCGTCCTCTCCGTTGGGTGGATCTTTGGTCATAGCCGAATCGCCGATGGAAGGTGAACAAGTCGGCGCGGCCGAAGAAGCCCACCGTCGCAGTCCGGAAGCGCTCGTCGCACGCGAGGAATCACGCACTAAGTTCGAGCACCTGGGGACCGCGCAGGCGCTGCGTGTCGCGCGGGATGCGTTTCCGGGCGTGGTGAACGAACCCGCGGGTGGCGCGCCACGGCTGCCTTCGGGAGAGCGGATCGTCAAGTACAACGCGAGCAACGCCGCGGCAGTCGCGCTGCCGGACGGTAAGCACGGTGTGATCGAATCGCTGGGGCCAATCGCGACTCCCACCGGTCATGGCCAGTTCACACCGATAAATCTGGCGCTGCATTCGACCGGATCGGATTACGCGCCCGCGAACAGCGACGTGGCGGTGCAGATCCCCAAGCACTCCTCCAGCGGTGTGACCATGCCCAGCGACGGCGTGTCTCTGACGCCGGTAAACGCACAGGGGCAGCCGTTGGGGGGCTCGGAAGGCGTGCAGGAAGGCGCGAGCGTGGTGTACGCGAACACGCAGACAGACACCGACACGCTGGCCAAGCCGACGACGGGCGGGTTCGAGATCGACTCGCTGCTGCGCTCGGTGGACAGCCCGGAAACGCTGTACTTCAAGGTCGGGATGCCGGCGGGGTCAAAGCTCGTGGGCGAGAAGGGGCCGGGCGGAGCACGGGTGGTGCTCGGTGGGCGGACGATCGCGACGATAGCTCCGGTCAGCGCGGAGGACGCGGAGGGAACGGGCGTGCCGGTGGACATGAGAGCGTCCGGCGACACGCTTGTCGTGACGGTCAAGCGCGGGTCGAGCGAATACCAGTATCCGATCGAGGTCGACCCGACCGTCGTAGAAAACGGTGGATATGGCGGTTATGAAGGCACTGGTGAAGTCCCGTATGGCGAGACATGGGGTTTCTATACAGAAAACTCTTCGGTATTTCAACTTCGGCAAATCGGCTCACAACCACCATTGACCTATGAGGATGTCGTCAGTCGATCCGTAAAAGCGGGCGAACGTGCGTTCTTTTACTATAGGACTCAAGGGGAGTCAAAGATTTTTGAGGTAACCGCTGGGACGAACTTTGAAGGTTACGCTGGGAATAAAATGGAAAATGTTCTGGGAATCCTTAACGTCCACACCGGTAAACCTGAAGTGAGCCAGGCATGGATCGAAAACTACGGATCGGATTCGCCCTTGTGTTCAGAACCTGGGTGTGCGTCCGGTACGGTCACGAGCTCGAACGATAAGAGCGAAATCTTTTATCAGCAGGACGAGCGCGAAACCAACGAATGGGGAGGCGGGACGAGTCATCTGAATAGCGCCTACGTAGACATCGTCCAGGAAGCGGGTCCATCGGCAACTTTCATCCCGGTTGAAAAATGGACGAACAATTTAGGTAACAACGATTGGCTGAGCTTGACCGCGACCGATCCCGGCCTGGGAATCTTGTCCTCTGAATGGACCGCCTCTAGCGATCGTGGATGGAAAGACTGGAATGCCGGCGCGTGCAGCGGGGTGCAGTGCGAAGAGTGTTATGGCACTACCGAATGTAAAGAGCCGGCGTTCTCGGGTAATCTGAAAGGCTTGCCCGAAGGCGAAGACGTGATTGAAGCGACGACAAAGGATCCAGTCGGCCTAAGCACGGCCTCTCGCACGACAGTGAAAATCGATGACAAGGCACCGTATGATCTTACGTTGATCGGGTTTCCCGCAGACCACGAAATAAGTTTTGGGCGGTATGTGGTGAAAGTCAGCGCCACCGATGGATCGGGTACTACACCTAGTGCTGGGGTGGCATCGATCAAGCTGGCTATCGATGGCAAAGAAGTCGGGACGCCGCGCGGCTCGTGTTCGCCCGGCCCGTGTACGGCGACGGGAGAATGGGTGATCGACGGGGAAGAATACGCGGCGGGTAAGCACACGTTCACGATGACCGTTACTGATGGCGCGGGTAACGTGGCCAAAGAAGAATTCCCGTTGACGATCGAGAGTTCGGAATCCAGGGGCGTTGGGCCCGGTTCGGTTGATCTGACCTCTGGGGCGTACACCCTGAATGCGACGGATGTGTCGGTCGCGGCTCCGGGTGGTGGTCTTACGGTGCAGCGCAGTTACAATTCACGTCATTTGACTGCGGGCGCGGAAGGTCCTTTGGGCCCGCAGTGGTCAGGGTTGGGTATGGGTGGCACGCAGAGTCTGGCGAAATTGCCGACGGGTAGCATGTTGTTGACGGCGGCGAACGGCGCGCAGGCTGTGTTTGCGAAGGAAGGCGCGACGTTTGTCTCGCCGACTGGGGATGTGAATCTGACGCTCAAGGAAACTGAAGCAAACGTGTTCACATTGACTGAACAGAAAGGTCCCGTGACGACGTTTACGCTGCCCTCGGGTGGGTCGGGGACGTTGTTTACACCTTATACTCGCGAAGAGCCGGGCATTGCGGGCGGGGTGAAGTACACCTATCAGACGGTGGGCGGTATTACAGAGCCGACGCAGGCGCTCGCACCGGTACCCGCGGGGGTCAGCTGCTCGACGCTCGTGAAGGGGTGCCGTGCCTTGACCTTCAGCTATGCGTCGAGTACCACGGCTACGGGCGAAAACGAGAGTGAATGGGGAGAATATGCCGGCCGGCTCGTGGGGGTCTCCTTCACCGCGTGGGATCCTTCTACATCCAAAATGACGACCACTCCGGTGGCGCAGTATTCCTACGATCAGCAGGGTCGCTTGCGTGCTGAGTGGGATCCGCGTATATCGCCTGCGTTGAAGACTACGTACGGATACGACTCTGAAGGCCACGTCGTCTCCTTAACCGCTCCGGGTCAGGAGACGTGGGCTTTGACGTACACGAGTATCCCGAGCGACCTGAACACTGGCCGTCTGCTGAAAGCTGTGCAGGCGCCTGCGTCTGCGAAACTGTGGAGCGGTCAAGCGCTGGCGAACACCGAGGCGCCGGAGTTGTTGGGAACTGCGATGGTGGGTAATCGGATGGGCGTATCGGACGGTGCATGGAGCGGCGAACCAGTTACCTACGGTTACCAGTGGCAGTTGTGTAGTGGGTCTGGGGGCGAATGTGCTCCGATCGCTGGAGCGGTGAATCCGAACTACACGCCTGTTGAGGCCGATGTGGGACATACTCTGATGGCTGTCGTGACCGCGATCAACGGGGAGGGCTCGGTGACGGCGACCAGTGCGACGAGCGGCTTGGTCAGCCCGAGCGGGGCCCCGCTCTATATATCTTCGGTTCCACTCAAGTCCGCGGGGTATAAGGCTCCCGCTGGGGTCGCGGTCACCTCGGAAGGTAATGTGTGGGTGGCCGATACGGGGGATGACCAGATCGTCGAGTTCAACAAAAACAATGAATTCTTGAGACGGATCGGTACCAAAGGTAATGGTCCCGGTCAGTTTTCTGATCCGACTGGTATCGCGGTCGACTCGAGCGGGGACGTATGGGTTGCCGACACTGGCAACAATCGCATCGAGGAGTTCAACGGGTCGGGCGAATACCTGACAAGTTTTGGTTCGGAAGGTACGGAAGCTGGCGAGTTCAAGGCGCCATGTGGCGTCGCGGTCGATTCGAGCGGGAACGTCTGGGTCGCGGATACCGGCAACTATCGTGTTCAGGAGTTCAACGAATATGGCGGGTACGAGAGTCAGTTCGAAATCAAAGGGGGACCTTTGTCTCCTGCGAAACCCACTGGTATCACGGTCAACTCCAGCGGAGATGTGTGGGTCTCTGTTCTCGGCACCGAGGCCGGTATTACTCTTACATGGTTCCAAGAGTACAACGAGCAAGGTGAATCCCTACGGTTAGTCGAGTCTGGGGGCGAAGGCGGCGGCAGGTTCAAGGACCTGCAGGGTATCGCCGTCAGTGGGCAACACGTGTGGATTGTTGATACGACGAACAATAGAGTCGAGGAGTTCAACGAAAAAGGTGAATATCAGAATCAGTTTGGCACTAAGGGGGAAGATAACGGACAGCTGGACATGCCCAGCGGCTTAGCGGTCGACTCGAAAGGAAATGTGTGGGTTGCGGACACCGTGAACAACCGGATTCAGGAGTTCAACGAAAAAGGCGAATATCAGGCACAGTTTGACAACGAGGGCACGCCTCGGGATACGCTCAGCTATCCAGCTGGAGTGACGAGTCGTCCCGAAGGAGGCGTTTGGGTGGCTGATCCTGAAAAGGACAAGGTCTACGGGTACAACGAACAAGGCGAAGGCGGCGGGGAATTCGGCGCCAAAGGCACCGGTACCGGAGAGTTCTCGTACCCGGTAGGTGCAGCCTCCAACGCAAAAGGCGATGTGTGGGTCGCTGATAGTGGCAATCAGCGAGTCGAGGAGTTCAACGATAATGGCTCATACATGTCCGAGTTCGGCTCAGGTGGCACTGGTAACGGCCAGTTCAGTGATCCTGACGGAGTAGCAGTCGACTCAAAAGGGAACATCTGGGTTGCTGACACCGGTAATGATCGTGTCGAGGAGTTCAACGAAAAAGGCGAATTCTTGAAAGTAGTCGGCTCGGCCGGTACGGGGAACGGACAGTTCAACCATCCAAACGGGGTTGCGGTCAATTCCAATGGGGATGTGTGGGTCGTTGACACCGGTAATGATCGTGTCGAGGAGTTCAACGAAAAAGGCGAATTCTTGAAAGTAGTCGGCTCGGCCGGTACGGGGAACGGACAGTTCATCGGCCCCTACGGGGTTGCGGTCGACTCCAGTGGGAATGTGTGGGTTGCCGACGCCGGTAATGATCGTGTGCAGGAGTTCAACGAAAAAGGCGAATACGTGACCTCTTTCGGCGAGGAAGGACAAGGTCCTGGACAGTTCAATGACCCATTGTGGCTAGCGATCAGCTCGAGCGGAAGCATGTGGGTCAGCGACACCAACAACAACCGTGCGCAACACTGGCAAGTGACTCCAAGGGTGGAAGCCGAAGCGCTCCTGCCGGCGCCGGGCGTGACGGTCGAGTACGACGTGCCCCTATCGGGCTCTGGTGCGCCGGAGTCGATGAGCGGCGCTGAAGTGGAAAGGTGGGGCCAGAAAGACGACCCCGCGGAAGCGACGGCGATCTTCCCACCAGACGAGCCACAGACCGCGCCCGCGAGCGACTACAGACGCGCGACTGTCTTCTATCTCGACAGTCATGGTCGCACCGTCAACGTAGCGTCACCGGGCGGCGCGATCGCGACGAGCGAATACAACTCGACCAACGACATCGTGCGCACGCTCAGCCCCGATAATCGTGCGGCTGCGCTCAAAGAAGGCAGTAAATCCGCGGAAGAGTCGAAATTGCTCGATACGGAGAGCACATACAACAGCGAAGGCACCGAGCTGCAGAGCACACTCGGGCCGCAGCACGTTGTCAAGCTAGAAAATGGTGCGATCATCGAAGCGCGCGACCATCAGCAGTACAGCTACGATGAAGGCGCACCTTCTGAAGGCGGTCCCTACGGGCTCGTCACGAAGGTGACCGACGGGGCGCAGTATTCTGGCAAAGAAGAAAATGTGCGTACCACCACCACGTCCTACTCGGGACAGGAAAACCTTGGTTGGAAACTACGCAAGCCGACGTCTGTCACGGTCGATCCCAACGGGCTGAAGTTGACACACACCACGTTGTATGAAGCCACGACTGGGAATGTGATCGAAACCCGGATGCCAGCCGGTAATGCGCAGAGCGGCAAAGTGGGCGCGCACGATACCCAAACGATCTACTACACCGACGCCGCGAATAAAAAATACTCAGAATGCGGGAAACACCCGCAGTGGGCGAACCTACCGTGCCGGATACAGCCCGCCGAACAGCCGGAAACGAGCGGTCTGCCGAACCTCCCCGTCACGACCATGACCTACAACGTGTGGGACGAGCCCGAAACGACGACCGAAACCGTTGGCTCCACAACGCGCACCAAGACCGCGACCTACGATGCGGCCGGGCGGCTGAAGACCAGCACGACCAGCTCGACTGTGGGGACGGCGCTGCCGACGGTCACCTACGAATACAACGTCGAAACGGGAGCCCTCGAAAAGCAGAGCACGACGGTGGAAGGAAGGACCGAGAAGCTCACGAACGTATTCAATACAATTGGCGAGCTGGCGTCCTATACGGATGCCGATGAAAACACGTCCACGTATAGCTATGACATAGACGGGCGTGTCGAAAAAGTAAGCGACGGCAAGGGGACCCAGGCGTACACGTACGACTCCACGACCGGCGACCTGACCAAGCTCGTCGACTCGGCGGCAGGCACATTCACCGGCGCGTACGACGTTGAAGGCAATTTGCTTACCGAGGGCTATCCCAACGGGATGAACGCCAACTACACCTACAACCCAGTCGGCGCCCCGGTCGACTTGGAATACATCAAGACGACGCACTGCACCGAAAAATGCACGTGGTTCAGCGATGCTGTGGTGCCGTCCATCCATGGGCAGTGGCTGGAACAGACCAGCACGCTCTCCCACCAAGCGTACACCTACGACACGGCCGGACGACTCACTCAGGTGCAGAACACTCCTACAGGCAAAGGGTGCACCACGAGGATCTACGCCTACGACGAAGACACGAACCGGCTGAGCCTGACAACCCGCGAACCGGGTGCCGAAGGCAAATGCGCCAGCGAAGGCGGGACCATCGAAAAACACTCTTACGACGCGGCCGACCGGTTGACCGACGCCGGTATTGTCTACAACACGTTCGGCGACATCACCAGCCTGCCGGCAGCCGACGCCGGCGGTACGGAACTCACGAGCACCTACTACACCGACAACCAGCTGGCGAGCGAGACGCAGAACGGCCAGACGATCGGCTTCAACCTCGACCCGGCCGGACGTACGCGCGAAACCGTCAAGACCGGCAAAGTCGCCACGACGGTCGTCTCACACTATGCGGGTCCCGACAGCGCGCCTGCGTGGACGGTGAACACGGGTGGCGAATGGACGCGCAACATCGGCGGTATCAACGGCGGCCTCGCGGCGGTGCAGAACGGCACGGAATCGCCGGTGCTGCAGATCGAAAATCTGCAGGGCGACATCGTCGGCACCGCGTACCTGTCGGAAACGGCCAGCGGTCTGGCTTCGACGGCGGACACGAGCGAGTACGGCGTGCCGACGCTGAGTTTGCCGCCCAAGTATTCGTGGCTCGGGGCTGACGAGATCCCGACCGAACTGGCATCCGGGGTTCTAGATATGGGCGCGCGCTCCTACGTACCGCAACTCGGTCGTTTCCTGCAGCCCGATCCAAGGCCGGGCGGCTCAGCCAACGCCTACTCGTACACGTTCGGCGATCCCGTCAACAGCAGCGATCCGTCGGGTGAATACACGCTGGGGGGGCCATCGCAGGCATTGATCAACGGCACCGCTGAAATGGCGTCCAACGCGGTGGCCGAACAGGCCGCGATCAACGCCGCCGCGCGGGCCGAAGCCGAACGCAAGGCCGCGGAAGCGGCTGGGCTGGCTGACATGGCCGGGCCTCAGTATGAAGGGGAAGAAGAAGAATACGAAGACGGGGAAGAAGAATACGAAGAAGTCTCATACAGTGCTGGGACTAAGAACGGACATGGGGAAGCGCTTTTAGGGAGTGGGCTGAGTTCCGAACCTTTTGCTAACGTGGGAGAAGATGAAAAGAATGAGAATAAAGAAAATGGTGAACAGTTGGCACGGCTTTGTGGTGAGGAATCATCGGGCCCGTGCCGGCTATTTGTGGGAAAGAAGAAGAAGAAGAAGAGAAGTAGCAAATATAACGCCTGTCTTGGGCGTAAAAACCCCAAGGACCCGGATGAAGGCTGCTGCGTCTCTGGCAAAAAGGCGGTAGTTTGTGACGAGAGGACGCAGCCGTCGTCCAGCAGCGGTCCAACGGCAGGGCCAGCGTCTCCATCTCACTCCGGATCGGCAAACGACTGCACTAACGACGAAGTGTTCTGTGGTACCGCGCTGCCCATGGCAGAATATGGCGCAGAAGGGGAATGAGAAAGTGCATGGCGAATATTATCGGTGCATATAAAATAAGTCGTATTTAAGAGCGTATTTATTTATAAATGCACTGGCGGCCATTTATCACCGGAGCCTCTTTAGGGGCACTGTGTGGCGGTGCGATTGCAATCATAGTCGTGGCTGTGGTTGTCGTGACGGCTGGATTGGGATCTACCACCAAGACGACAATCATGACGGAGGCGCCAATCATGCCGACAGGCGTGACAGGGTATACTACGGGCTCGGCCACACATCGGATCTACGAACGCGCTGCGCCCGGGGTCGTGTTGATCAGCGCCACTGGCGTCGGCGAAGGTCGCTCCACCTCGGAACTTCTCAAAGGCGAAGAATCTGAGCGGGGTCCTGCTACGGGCACGGGCTTTGAGGTAGGCGACACAGGCACGATTCTCACCAACTGGCACGTCGTTAACGGCGCCACCAAGATATCCGTTAGCCTTGAACACGGCAACGCTGTCGAAGCGCGGGTGGTTGGCGATGATCCATCTGACGATCTTGCTGTGCTGCGCATAGCGACGGCCGGGCTCACTTTGCATCCGCTCACGCTTGGCGACTCAAACACAGCTCAGGTGGGTGACCCTGTGGTAGCGATCGGCAACCCGTTCGGCCTGGAACGCACGCTCACCACCGGCGTCATCTCGGCACTGAACCGCCGGATCCCAACTCCAGGCGGCGGCACAATTCAAGGCGCACTGCAGGTCGATGCGCCGATCAACCCGGGCAATTCTGGGGGACCGCTGCTCAACGAACGCGGCGAAGTGATCGGCATCAATTCCCAGATCGAGACGACCGGTAACGGGGGGAGTGTGGGGATTGCGTTCGCGATCCCAATCAATTTGGTGAAAGAGGGAGGGGGATTAAAGCTGGAATGATCAGCACCAGCACCTCCCATGCCGTGCAGCGTCGCGAAGGCAGCGGCGGAGACTTGCCCGTTTAAGGCGTACAGCACGACCTCGCATCGTAATCGCCGTATGATAGTAGACCTCGACCAGATTGACCCAAATCGCCAGAGGCCTGTCTGCGATGACTTCAGCGATGCGGGTGGCCGCGGACTCTTCTCCGTCGAGCCAGGCCAGGATCGCCCAGGAGTCAAGGCATACGCTCACCGGGGCTCGCGTGTGCGATCCTCGAGCAGGCGTGCCGCCATGCCCGTGTTTGCGAACCTGCCAGCCAAACGCGGCGTCGCGCGTCGCGCTGAGCGTCTCGAATACGGGTCCGTCACCAGGAGCGTGCGCTCGGCGTGCGCTCGCTCCGGCTTGATCAGGATCAGCCGAGGTACGGGCACAGCTGTAGCCCGACCCGTGGCAGCGTGCGGCGGACACGGCGGTCGTAGGAGGCCACGCTCGCTTCGTGTGCTTGGGCTGTCGCCAACGCGAATCCGTCGGCGAGGCTGATGTTCAGTCTGCGATGGCGCGCGGCATTCACGGCGATCTCGGCGGTAGGAGCGATCAACCTGATTCCCAGGCTGGTCAGAGCGTCTTTCACCGTTCGCAGCCCGTCCTCGGTGATGCCGGGCCGGTTGCCTTGGCCTTGGTACACGAGCACCCGCCGCCGCAGTCCCTGCAGTGGCGCGATCGCGCGTAGTCCGGCGAGGTGTTGGGGCTGGACGTTGCGAGTGGCCTTGACCTCCAGGGCGCAGTGTTCACAGTCGCCGGAGTCGCGGCTCAAAAGAAAGTCGACCTTGGTCTGTCGCGAGCCGGCGGGGGACCAGTAGGCGATCTGGTCTGCCAGCCCGCGCTCGGCCATGTAGGTGGCGAGCAGGGTGTGGATGTAGCCCTCGAGCAGTGCTCAGGCGCGCATTCTTCTTGCTGCGTGACACACGCGCCAATAACGGTTTCGCGCCAGGTTTTCGCCAGCGATCCCGGTGTTTATTGGGTGTGGCTCCGCTGACCGGGTGTCGGCGGAGCGTTTCGTCTCAAGTCGTGAGTACGGTCGCTGGTCATGTCCATTCAGTGGATCGTCCCCGGTCGACGGTGGGTTGCCTCTGCTGGCCGAGAGCCTGCCGTAGGCGCATCCGCGCCTGTGTGTTGCCAGTTCGCAACGGATTGGTTATAGTTGAGGTCCAAACATCCAAAGAAGCCGGTCGAGGCGGCGCTCCAGCGGGCAGAGAGCCAGGGATTCTGGGTGCAAGCGAACCGAGCCCACTGGGGAATCCTCTACTGCCCCGGGAGCCAGGTGGGCAAGTGCCCTCCGTTCTCGGTCAACGGCTCGCCCCGCAATGCCGAGAATGAGGCCAGGAGGATCGACCGATTCGTCACCCGCTGTCCCCATCGCAAGCCATGAGCGACCACACTTTCACACTGCGAGTTCTCGCCCCGGGTTGGAGCCTTGACGACCTCTCTATTCATCTGTACGAGCGGATCGACGACGCTTCGCTGATGGGTCCGAACGACGATGGGACCTTCCTGCTCGAATTCGATCGCCGGTCGGTGAGTCTTCCCGACGCCCTCGTCACTGCGCTGAACGAGCTGACGAGCGCCCTTCCCGACGCGACGGTGTTGCGTGTCGATGGATATGACCTGGCCACGATGGCCGACATCGCCAAGCGCTCCAGCCGCACACCCGAGAGCATTCGCTTGCTCGTGGGCGGCAAACGCGGCCCCGGGGGCTTTCCGCCGGCAGCAGGACGCCTCGACGCGCGCACCAAGGTCTGGCGCTGGGCAGACGTGGGGCGGTGGTTCGAGCGGACCCTCGGCGACCCGCTCCCGGACACCTCTGAGAGCGCCTTTCTGCAGGCGTTCAACGACGCTTTGGAGATCCGCCGTCTCAGCGCCGGGCTCGGCACACCACAACGCCAAGCCATCGCCGCCGCCCTACCCAACGAGCTCGCGGTCGCCTGAGCTGGAGTTCGCCGCCAGCTTCTGGTTATCGTGGCGTTCGCAACGCGTTGATCCGGTCGACGAGGTTCTGGTCGATCGGCGCGTCGTCGGGCTCATCCGATTAATGACCCGCCCACCCGGCTGATCTTCGCGGCGGCGACCGATCTCTGCCAGCTCGGTGTATGTCACGTGCGGGTCAGGGGCTCTGGGTTGTCCAATGTGCAAGTCAACTTCGTCGCCGGGCGGTGCGATCAGGGTCCCAGCAGCGCCAGCGGGATGGCCGCGACGCCATCGGGTCTGCGGTAGGCGAATCGTCCGGTGTAGATGACGATCCGCTCGGTCAGCCTGTCGCCGATCTGTCGATGCAGCCAGTTCAGATGCGCCACGTCGCGATCCTCGACGGTGTTGGCCAGCTTCGCCTCGATCGCGATGCACGACAGGTCGGGGGCCTCGACGATCAGGTCGATCTCGTGGCTGCCGGTCTTGGTGCGCAGGTGGGCGACTCTGGCGGTGGCGGCGTCGGCGTAGACCCGGACGGTCTGAGTGACGAGCGACTCGAACAGCGCGCCGAGCCATGTGCCTGTGGAGGCGCCGGTGGAGATGGAGATGGGGATGGAGGTGGCGGTCGAGATGGAGGTGGAGGTCGAGGTGACCGTCGAGAGGCGATTGCCTTGGCCGCGCAACAGGCCGGCCTTGTCGATGCCGACGAGCCGGGCGGCGAGCGCGGGATCGACGAGGTGGTGCTTGGGAGCGTGGGTGAGCCGTTTTAGCGGGGCGAACGCCGGGATCCATGCCGGCAGCGGATCGAGGACGAATATCCGCTGCAGGTGCTCTCGATACGCTCCGGCGGTCTGGCGCACGGGCTTGTCCCCTTCGCCGGGCGTGGCGGCGTCGAGAATGGTGCTGTAGGACGCATTGGTGGCCGTCGCCGCGGCGTAGGCGGCGAGCCACGCGCGTAGCGCGCCCGGGCGGCGCACGCTGACGCCGTTCTCGGGCAGCTCGCGCTCGAGTATGCGAGCGATGTAGCTGTCGAGCTGGAGCTGTCGCGCTCGCTCGGACAGGTCTCGGATGCCGGGAAATCCCGAGCGCAGGATCTCCTCGGCGTACGCCGGCACATCGATGTCGGAGCTGCCGCCGATCTCCGGCGAGCCGCCATCGAGCAGCGCGCGCAGAGAGACAGTGGGGTCATGCACGCCACGCTCGCTGAAAGACATCGGCCGCATCGCCATGCTGACGATCCGCCCAGCGCCGGAATGGATGCGCACGCCCGGGGCCACGCCCGCCGATCCAGCAAGCAAAAAGCGCCCGCCGCTGCTGTCCTCGTCCACCGCTCGGCGCACGCGGTCCCAAACGCTGGGCTCGAGCTGCCACTCGTCGATGAGCACCGGTGGCGGCACCTGCGTGACGAGGTCGAGGTTACCCGCGAGCGCGGCATGCTCGTTCGGATCGTTCAGGGACAGGATCGTCGAGGCTCGCCCCATAGCCGTCGCCGTCTTGCCGACGCCCTTGGCTCCCTCCAGGGCGATCGCGGCCAGTTCGGGAAACACCTCGTCGAGCGTGTCGTCGATGATCCGCCGCCGATAGCCCACGAGGTCAGTCTAACACATGGCCATCGTTCTAACTAACATTTGGACAACGATCTGTTTGACATTTCGTCGGCATAATGGAGACGTCCCCGGACCAGCGCGGCAATGAACGGGGTTTCACGGCCACAGGCTGTCGGTTTGCAGCGCGTGTAGGAGCGTGTCGACCGGCCAGAGGTCGATCCCGTCCTCGGTGACGCCGGGCCGGTTGCCTTGGCCTTGGTACACGAGCACCCGCCGCCGCAGTCCCTGCAGTGGCGCGATCGCGCGCAGTCCGGTGAGGTGTTGGGGCTGGATGTTGCGGGTGGCCTTGACCTCCAGGGCGCAGTGCTCACAGTCGCCGGAGTCGCGGCTCAAAAGAAAGTCGACCTCGGTCTGTCGCGAGCCGGCGGGGGACCAGTAGGCGATCTGTTGTGCCAGTCCGCGCTCGGCCATGTAGGTGGCGAGCAGGGTGTGGATGTAGCCCTCGAGCAGCGCTCCGCGCTCCTCGGGCGCGACCGGCCCATGGGCGCCCTTGGCGGCGCGTGCCACGCCGGCGTCGATCCAGTAGAGCTTCGGGTGCTTGCGCTCGCGCACGCGCAGGCGTGGGGTATAGGCGGACAGGCGTCGCGCGAGCAGCGTGTCTTCGAGGATCTCGATATAGCCCTCGACGGTGGTGCGGGCCACGCCCGCGTCGCGAGCAAGACCCGAGACGTTGATCGTCTGGCCGTGCATCAGCGCCGCCAGCGGCAGGAAGCGGGCGAAGCCGGGCAGGTTGCGCACCAGCGCCTCGCCCCTGATCTCCTCGCGCAGGTAGAGCTGTATGTAGGCTTCGAGCGTCTCGCGCGGATCGGACGCCGCGAGCACGAGCGGCAGCGCGCCGATCTCCAACGTGCGCTCGAGATCGAGCTGTCCGCCAATCTCCTCGGGGATGAGCGGGAACATCTCCCGCCGCAAAGCGCGTCCCGCGAGCAGGTTGACGCCGGCCGCGCGGAGCTTGCGCGCGCTGGAGCCCAGCAGCGCGAAGCGCAGCCCGCGCTCCTCGATGAAGCGGTGGACCTCGTTCAGCAGCCCGGGCAGGCGCTGGATCTCATCGACCACCACCCAGCTGTCGGGCGCTAGCGTTCGCAGCTCGGCGGCGAACGGGCTGGGATCGGCCAAAAGCCGCTGATAGAGGGCCTCGTCGAGCAGATCGAAGCGAAGGGCGTCGGGCAGTTGCGAGCGGATCCAGGTGCTCTTGCCGACCCCCCGCAGGCCGAACATAAAGAAGCTCGTCTCCGGGAGACGGTAGATTCGAGGGACAAGTGGCAGTGACATGACGCCGTCATTTTACCGTGCAAAATGACGACGAGGTGCGCATCTGTCGTACAGCCCGGTTCTGCGCCCCGGGCGCCTTCCGGCAGCAGCCAGCGGTCTTGGAGGTCGCTGACGACCGCTATGCGCGCACAATCGCGGCGGCCCGAGCTGAAGCTCACCGCCAAATTCACGGCCAATCACTTCCGACAGCGGGTCTATACCCTGCGCCCGTGCGCATCTTCTCCGGCATCCAGCCCACCGGCACAAAGCACCTGGGCAACTACATCGGCGCGATCTCCCAGTACGTCTCCGGCCAGGACCGCGGGCAGGCGCTGTACTGCATCGTCGACCTGCACGCCACGACCGTCGCCTACGAGCCGGCCGCGCTGCGCCAGAGCGTCTATGACCTGACCGCTCTCTTGCTCGCGGCAGGCCTGGATCCGGGGCGCTGCATCCTCTTTCGCCAAGGCGACGTCCAGGAGCACACCGAGCTGACGTGGCTGTTGTGCAGCGTGACCGAGCTCGGCCGCTTGCAGCGCATGCACCAGTTCCGCGACAAGTCTCTCGCGCAGCGCGAGCTGGTCTCCGCCGGCCTGCTCCTCTATCCGGTGCTGCAGGCCGCCGACGTCCTGGCCTACCGCGCGCACGAGGTGCCCGTCGGCGAGGACCAGCGCGAGCACCTGGAGCTGATGCGCGACGTCGCGCGGCGCTTCAACGCGCGCTTTGGCGGCGGTGGTGATGGTGGCGGCGGCGCTGCCGGCGGGGGCCGGGGCGATGGCGAGGGCCGCGAGATCCTGGTCGTGCCCGAGCACCGCATCCCCGTCCTCGGCGCGCGCATCATGGACCTGCAGGACCCGACGCGCAAGATGTCCACGACCAGCGACTCGGACGCCGGCACCGTCTATGTGCTCGACGAGCCCAAGGCGATCGAAAAGAAGATCCGCTCCGCCGTCACCGACTCCGGCTCAGACATCTGCCGCGCGCCCGAGAAGCCCGGCGTCTCCAACCTGATCGAGATCCTCGCGGTCGCGAGCGCGCGCACCCCCGAGCAGGTCGAATCTGACCTGGCCGACGCCCGCGGCTACGGCGATCTGAAGGCCGCGGTCGCCGCCGCCGTGGTCGACTACCTCGCCCCCGTCCGCGCCCGCTACACCGACCTGCGCGCCGACGAGCCCGCCCTGGAGGCCGTGCTCGCCGAGGGCGCATCGCGCGCGCGCGCGATAGCTTCAGACACGCTCGCGGACGTGCGCGCGTGTATGGGTGTCGGGCCTCCGCGTCGGGCGCGAGCGGTACCGTGACGGTGTGAGCACCGTCGCCACGCTCGACCTCGACCTGGACCTGTTCAGCGGGCCGTTCGACCTGCTGCTGACGCTGATCCTGCGCGAAGAGGTCGACCTGCTCGAGCTCTCGCTCGCCGAGCTCGTGCTTGCCTACCTCGACCATCTCGAGGTTCGCGGCGAGCTCGACCTGGAGGCCGCGACTGAATTCATCGTGCTGATCGCGGCGCTCTTGGAGCTGAAGTCGCGATTGATGCTCGCGGGGGAGAACGAGGAGGAGCTGCTCGACATCGCGCCCGAAGAGGCCGCCGAGGAACTGCTGGCCCGCATGCTCGACGCGCGCCGCTACCGCTCCGCCGCCGAGCATCTGCGCGAGCTGCTCTCACGCGAGGACGGCGTGCGCTTTCGCCAGGCCCCCCCGCCCGCGCACCTGCGCCGCTCAGAGCTCGCGCCGCAGGAGGGTTCCAAGGACCCCGCCGTGCTCGGCGAGGCGATCGGGCGGCTGTTGACGCTGCCCCCGGCGATCAGCCTGCGCCACATCGCCGTTCCCCGTGTGAGCGTCGCCGAGCGCCTGGCCCACCTGCGCGGGCTGCTCGCCCGCGGGGGCGCGTTCTCCTTCGATGAGGCCGTGCGTGGGGCGGATCGCATGACGGTCGCGGTCACCCTGTTCGCGCTGCTCGAGCTCTACAAACGCGGCGAGGCCGACTGGCGCCAGGACGAGTCCTTCGGCGAGGTCACGATCGCGCCCGCCGGCGCTCGGGCCGTCACCGCAGTTGCGACCATGGCAGGATAGGCGGCGTGCCCGAGCTCGAGCACACGATCGAAGCGCTGCTGTTCCTGTCCTCCGATCCGCTCTCCGTAGACGAGTTGGCGCAGGCCGCGGCGGCGAGCGAGACCGACATCCAGGCGGCGCTGCAGGCGCTGCGCGAGCGCTACGCCCCCGGTCGCGCCGGGATCGTTGTGCGCGAGCTGGCCGGCGGCTACACGTTCGCCTCGGACCCCGCCACCGAGCAGGCCGCCCGGCGTCTGTTCAGCCGGCCCCGCACCGCCACGCTCACGCCCGCCCAGGCCGAGACCCTTGCGATCGTCGCCTACCTGCAGCCCGTCTCGCGCCCGGAGATCACCCGCATCCGCGGCGTCTCCGCCGACTCGGCCGCGACCACGCTGCTGGAGCGCGGCCTGATCGAAGAGGCCGGTCGCTCGCAGTTCGGCGCGGTCATGTACCGCACGAGCACACTCTTCCTCAAGCTCTTCGGCCTGCGCTCGCTGGATGAGCTGCCCGACGTCGCCCAGTGGGACCCCACGCCCGAGGAGCAGGCGCAACTGCGCGACCGTCTGCTTCGGGCCGGGGAGGCTCGGGTCGGCGGGGGCGCGCCGGTGGCCGAGTAGCCGCGGCGAGCGAGTCCCGCGAGCCGCCAGGACGGAGGCGATCGTCTCAGCACAAGGCGCGCTAGGAGTCGGGCTTCAGCAGCTCCACTTCGCAATCGAGACCCTCGACCTTAGGCCAAGCCACATCGGCGCATAGGACTCTCTCCACGTCTGCGTGCAGATCCGCGGCAGCCAGGATCAGCGCATCCGGCATTGGCAGAGACTTGCGCTCTCCTCGCAGCTCCGCGCCGCGCGCCGCGACAGCTCGATCCACCGGCAGGAGGTCACGAATCAGAACGTCAAAGAAGTCATCGACGCTCTCGCGCGGATGATGGCCCAGGACGACACCCGTCATAACCTCGGCGTAGACGACGACCGACGTGACCAGAGGATGCTCGCCGGCGAGCTCCTTCAGCTTGGCGACCGCGACCTCGTGGAGAGCGTCATCGGCATCCAGGAAACCGACGATTGCCGTCGAGTCGAGAAGAATCAGTCCCACTCTCGACGCAGCTCGCGTATCGTGTTCCCCAGCTGGCCCCCGGTGCGCAGGCAGCCCGCGTACTCGTCCAGGAGGTCGTCCATCCGCGTGATCAGCACGCGTCCGCGTCCGTGGGCGTTGACCTGGACGACATCTCCCTCGCGCAGGCCAGCCTCGCTGAATGCGCCGATCGGAATCGTGATCTGGTGCTTGCCTGAGATGCGCGAGCGACCGGAGACACGCTGCGACCTCTCCTTCATTTTCTTTACCGTTGTTGCCATACGTCAAGGATAGCGGGGCTCGGACTGGCCGCGAGCCGCCAGGACGGAATCCGGCCTTCGACGCTGCAAGTCCGTGTCCGGCCTATCGTTGCGACACGATGCGTCTGGCCAAGTACCTAGCCCATGCGGGCGTCGCCTCCCGTCGGGCGGCCGAGGGGATGATCGCCGCCGGTCGGGTTCGGGTCGAGGGCGAGGTGGTGACCGATCCCGCTCGCGACGTCGGCTCAGGCAGCTCCATCAGCTCCGTCAGCGTCGACGGGCGCGTATTGGCGGGGCCAGAGCGGCGCGTCGTGTACGTGCTGTACAAGCCCGTCGGCGTCCTCTCCACCGCCCGCGACACGCACGGGCGCCCGACAGTTATCGAGCTCGTGGATGATGGAGATCCCGCCCACCCGCGCCTGTACCCGGTCGGGCGCCTGGACGCCGACAGCGCCGGGCTGATCCTGCTCACCAACGACGGCGCGCTTGCCAACCGCCTGACCCATCCCCGCCACGAAGTCCCCAAGACCTACTGCGCCCGCGTTCGCGGCGGCCCGGTCGGCGCCCGGGCCCTGGCCGCGCTGCGCGACGGGGTCGAGTTGGAGGATGGCCCAACTGCCCCTGCGCGCGTCAGACGCGTGGCGCCGGACACGCTCGAGCTGACGATCCACGAAGGCCGCAACCGCCAGGTCCGGCGCATGTGCGAGGCCGTCGGCCATCCCGTCCTTTCGCTCGAACGCATCGCGTTCGGGCCGCTGCGCCTGGACGGCCTCGCGCCCGGGGGCTCGCGGCGGCTGAGCGCGGCAGAGGTCGAGCGGCTGCGCTCGCTCTGACACAATCGCTCGCGATGCCACAACCACAACGACTGTTCGCGCTGCGCGGCGCCACGACCGTCGCCCACAACGACGCCACCGAGATTCTCGACGCGACGACCGAGCTGATGCAGGCGATCGTAGAGCGCAACGCGCTCGCGCCCGAGCACGTCGTCAGCTGCATCTTCACGACCACCGACGACCTCGACGCCGAGTTTCCCGCGGTCGCCGCCCGTGCGCTGGGATTCGAGCGCGTGCCCTTGCTCTGCGCTCGCGAGATCCCCGTGCCCGGCTCGATGCCGCGCGTGATCCGCGTGCTGATCCACTACTACGCCGTTGACGATCACGAGCCCGAGCACGTCTACCTGCGCGAGGCGGCAGCGCTGCGCGCCGATCTCGCCGCGGCACAATAGGAGCACCATGACCCTCGAGTTCGCGCAGCGCATCCGCCGCATCCCCGCCTATCCCGCCGCCGGGGGCTACGGCGACCACGGCGCGCCGACCGTGCGCCTGGCCAGCAACGAGTCGCCCTACCCGCCGCTGCCCGCGGTGCGCGAGGCGATCGACCGCGCCCTGTCAACGCTCAACCGCTACCCCGACCCGGCCAATGCGCTGTTGCGCGAGCGGCTGTCCGAGCGCTACGACATCCCGCCCGCGCGCATCGCGATCGGCAACGGCTCGTGTGACATCCTGCTCGCCGCCGGGGAGGCTTTGCTGGAGCCCGGGGCCGAGCTCGTGTACGCATGGCCGTCCTTCTCGGTCTACCCGCACCTGTCGGCCGCCTCGGGGGCGCGGGCGATCACCGTTGCGCTGGACGGCGAGGACCGCCACGACCTGGACGCGATGCTGCGCGAGATCACCGTCGCCACGCGCCTAGTCGTCGTCTGCAACCCCAACAACCCGACCTCGACCGCGCTCCCCTTCGCGGACATCGCCTCCTTCGTGGAGCGCCTGCCCGCGCACGTGTGCGTGATCCTCGACGAGGCCTACTGCGAGTTCAACCTGCTCGACGGCGACCCCGACGCTTCGCTGGCGCTGCTCGCGCGTCATCCCAACCTCGTGCTCTTGCGCACCTTCTCCAAGGTCTACGGCCTGTGCGGGCTGCGCGCCGGCTTCGCGCTGTGCGGCTCAGAGGACTTCCCGCGCGCGGTCGACCAGGTACGCCAGCCGTTCTACTGCAACGCTTTAGCCCAGGCCGCCGCCGTGGAGGCGCTCGCCCACCAGGACGCCGTCCTCGAGCGGGTCACCCTCACCGTCGCCGAGCGCACCGCCGTCACCGAGGCTCTGCGCGAGTTGGGCCTGCGCGTCGCCGATTCGCAGGCCAACTTCTGCTGGGTCTCGCTGGGCACCGATCAAAGATCGGCCAGCGAGGAGTCCGAGGTCATGTCGGGCCTGGCTGACCGGGGGGTGCTCGTGCGCGCCGGCGGCGCGCTCGGCTCGGAGGCGCCCGCTTTGCGCGTCACTTTGGGCACGTCCGAGGAGAACGCGCGCTTTCTGTCAGCGCTTGCAGAGGTGCTGTGATGCTGCTACAACCAGTCCGACGGCCATGACCAGCTCCGCTTGCATATCCGCTTGCACCCAGTGGTCGTCTTCCTGCGCCTATTTCGCCTGGCGATTTATCTAGGCGCTTCGGCCCTGCCCGCCGCGTGAACGGGCGCCATGGCCGCACCGGGTCCGTCTGGACCGAGCGCCCCTCCCAGGCGTACGTCGCCTCTCACGCTCGCGGAATTCGCCGCGGCCCTACCATTTCCAGGCGCAGGTTGAAAGGATGAGCAAATGATGATCGTGATGCAAGAGACCGCGACCCCCGATGAGATCGAGGCGGTCGTGCAGAAGATCGAGCGAGCCGGCGCGCGCGCACATCGCAGCGCGGGCGCGCGCGTGACCGTGATCGGGGCGATCGGCGACGTCGAGCAGGACGCCAACGTCGAGAGCCTTGGGCTGGAGGGTCTGCCCGGCGTGGACCGCGTCGTGCCGATCCTCAAGCCCTACAAGCTCGCCTCGCTGCAGTTCACCCACGGCGAGCGCACCGTCCTCGACATCGAGGGGCGCCTCATCGGCGGCGATCACTTCGCGCTGATCGCCGGCCCGTGCACGGTCGAATCGCGCGAGCAGGTCATGCAGACAGCCCACATCGTGCGTGACGCCGGCGCCACGCTGTTCCGGGGCGGCGCCTACAAGCCCCGTACCTCGCCCTACGCCTTCCAGGGGCTTGGCGTGGAGGGCCTGCGACTGCTGGCCGAGGCCAAGGCGCAGACCGGCCTGCCGATCGTGACCGAGCTGATGGACATTCGCGATCTCGACGCGGTCCTCGAGGTCGCCGACGTGATCCAGATCGGCGCGCGCAACATGCAGAACTACCCGCTCCTGTCGGAGATCGGGCGCTCGGGGCGTCCCGCGCTGCTCAAGCGGGGCCTGGCCGCGCCGCTGGACGAGCTGGTGATGGCCGCCGAGTACATCCTCAAGGAAGGCAACCCCTCGGTGATGCTGTGCGAGCGTGGCATCCGCACGTTCGAGACCGACCACCGCCGGGTCACCCTCGACCTGATGGCGGTGCCGATCCTCAAGGAGCTCACCCACCTGCCCGTCATCGTCGACCCCAGCCACGCGGCGGGCCGGCGCGAGCTGGTGGAACCGCTGTCGTTGGCGGCCGCGGCGATCGGCGCGGACGGGATCATCGTCGAGACCCACCCGCATCCCGAGGAGGCGGTCTGCGATGGGCCGCAGGCGTTGCGTGCCGAGGCGTTCGCGCAGTACACCCGGGCGGTGGAGCGGGCGGCGGAGCTGGCCGGCAAGGCGCTCAGCGCGGTGTGAGACGTGTTTTGGCTTTCGGCTGTGGTCCGCCTCCTTGTGTGAAGGGGTTGTAAAGGAGGGGGTTGGACCATACACTTTTTCAACTTTGATAACTATGGTATCGACCCTTAACGTCGTTTGAGGACCCGTTGGCCTCTGCGCGTAAACCTAAAGAGGGGGCTGATGGTGTTCTCTTTTTCAACTTTGATAACTATGGTATAGGCCCTTAACGTCGTTTGAGGACGTCTACCCCTTTGTCCACCCTTCTCGCATATATACTATAGTATTGCTAGGCTTTGTAAAACAGGGTTTGATGTCCGGCGGGCGCCCGTGAAGGTCGCCGTACTTGGCGTCGGCTTGATCGGGGGCTCGATCGGATTGGCCACCCGCGCGCGCGCGGGTGCGCATGTCATTGGCTGGGACGCCGATCCCTCGGCCGGGTCCCGTGCGCGCGCTCAGGGCGCGATCGACGAGGACGCCGCTCGCATCGCCGACGCCGTAGCCGAGGCGGACGTCATCTTCGTGGCCGTCCCGGTCGGCTCGCTCGTCCCCACCGTGCAGGCGGCCCTCGACGCCGCCGGCCCCGACGCGGTCGTGACCGACGTCGGCTCGACCAAGCGCGCGGTCGTGGAGGCGATCTCCGACCCCCGCTTCATCGCCGGCCATCCTCTGGCGGGGGCAGAGTTGGCGGGAGTGGAGCACGCCCGCGAGGACCTGTTCGAGGGGGCTGCCTGGTTTCTGTGCGGCGAGGATGCGTCCAGCGCCGCCCAGGAGCGTCTGAACGGGCTGGTCAAGGACTTTGGCGCGCGACCGGTGCGGATCGATGCCACCACCCACGATCGCCTGATGGCGAACGTCTCCCAGCTGCCCCACGTTCTGGCCAATCTGCTCGTGGCGCAGGCGGCAGCGGTGGGGGAGAGCGACGGGTTGCAGATCGTGGCCGGATCGGGATCGGGATCGGGATCGGGAACGGGAACGGGAACGGGAACGGGGCATGACGGCCGAGCGAGGTCGGTGGTTGGCCCGAGCTTCCGCGACGCCACCCGCGTGGCCGGATCCAACAGCGCCATATGGACCGACATCTACATGTCCAATCGGCAGGCGCTCGCCGCGGCCATCGACGAGTTGATCCCCAAGCTGGAGCGGGTTCGCGAGATGCTCACCGACGGCGACGCGCAGGCGCTGACCGAGTGGAACGAGCGCGCGCGCGCGCAACGCCAGGCGCTGCTGGGGGAGACTGCTGGGGAGTAAAATCTGTATTTAGAGCCAGAAAACCGAAGCGTTGGAGCCAAGACTGGCTTCAGTCGCCGTCCGGGTCGGCATCGGCGGGCAGCAACGTGAACGCCTCACCGCCGGACAGCGGCTTCAGCGCACGAAAGTGACGTTCGTCCAGGGTCGCGATCGTGGTGGTCTGAAGATGTGCCGCAAGCGCGACGAGTGAGGCATCGGTGAGACCCAACTGCATCGACTCGTGCTGTTTAGCCACGGCGATTGTTTCGTCGAGCGCATCTGGCCACCATTCGACCAAGTACGCGCCGTGCTCGAGATTTTGATGGAGGACGCTCGTGGCGCCGCTTCCGCCTTTTCGTGCCACGAGATGGTCAAGCTCGGCGATCACGAGCGGGGTCGTGATCAACTCGTCTTCTTGTGCCCGCATCCATGCGTCGACAAGCTCGTGGTTGGCGTCGTCCTGGTCCATAAATGCCAGCACGACCGACGTGTCGAGAACGATCAGTCTTCTCCGAACCCGGTTTTCGCCAGATAGTCGTCGACGTTCTGGGACAAGTCGCCCGGGCCTTTGAACACTCCGCTTCCCCACGGCTTGACGCGCTTCGGCGGAGTGGCCGCGTTTGCGAGCGCCTCGCGTATGAGAGCGGCCTTTGTCGTGCCCTCTCGCCTGGCCCTGCGAGTAAGCGCCCGATCGACCGCCGGATCGATGTAGATGCTCGTCTTCAGCCTCATGGCTGCTCACTATACCACCTGCCACCTACCACCCGTATGCCGGCTGCAAACGTTCTCACAACCGTTAACCCGACCGGCGCGCGCAAACGGGACAATCTGTACCGAGCAGACATTGGCTGCCCCACCCGCGCCACGCACCGGCTCGGTTCGCCCTCGTCAACCGACCCCGCGCCGCCCCGCCCCGCGGGCGCCCGCCCCGCCTCGCGCGCCACCTCGACCCCGCCCCGCCCGCGGCGCCCGTCCCGCCTCGCGCCACCTCGACCCCGCCCCGCCCCGCGGCGCCTCGCCCGGTCATACTGCCCCCACCATGGACATGCGCTTCGAGCCCTCCAGCGGCCTCACCGGCAAGCTCACCGCGCCGCCGGACAAGTCGATCTCCCACCGCGCGGCGCTGCTCGGGGCGATGGCCGCAGAGCCCGTGCGCATCGAGAACTACCTGCATGCGGCCGACACGACCAGCACGTTGGACGCGGTGCGGGCGTTGGGGGCGCTCGTCGAGGTCCATGACGCCGGGGCTGGGGCCGGGACCGGGGCTGGGGCTGGGGCCGGCGGCGAGGCGGACGGTGACGACGGCCGGGAAGTCGTCATTCGCGGCACCGGCCTGCGCGAGGCGCACGAGCCCGGCGGCCCGATCGACGTGGGCAACGCCGGCACGCTGATGCGCCTGCTGCCCGGCTGGCTGGCCGCCCAGGAGGGGCGCTCGTTCACGCTCGAGGGCGACGCCTCGATCGCCCGCCGCCCGGTCGACCGCATCGCCGAGCCGCTGCGCCAGATGGGCGCTCGGATCGACGCGCGCGAGGACCGCTACCCGCCGCTGACCGTGCACGGCGCGCGGCTTCACTCGATCTCCTACGAGCTGCCGGTCGCCTCCGCCCAGGTCAAGTCGTGCGTCCTCTTGGCGGCGCTGGCCGCCGACGGCGCGACCACCGTCGGCGAGCCCGAGCGCAGCCGCGATCACACCGAGCGGATGCTGCTGGCGGCCGGGGTCAACATCCACCGCAACGGCCGCCACGTGACCGTGGTGAACGCCGATGAGCTGATCCTCGAGCGCGTGCGCGTGCCCGGCGATCTCAGCTCGGCCGCGTTTATGATCGCCGCCGGCGTGCTCGTTCCCGGCTCGCGGCTGCTGATCAGAGACGTGGGCGTCAACTGGACGCGCACCGGGTTCGTGCGGATCGTGCAGCGCATGCGCGGGATCGTGCTCGGAGCGCTGGAGTCCGAGTCCGGCGAGCTCTCCGCGCTCGAGCCCGTCAGCGACCTCGACGTCGCGCACGGGGCGCTGGAGGGCGTCACGGTCGGCGCCGAGGAGGTGCCGCCGGCGATCGACGAGCTGCCGCTGCTCGCCCTGCTCGGCTGCTACGCCGAGGGTGAGACGATCGTGCAGGGGGCGGGGGAGCTGCGCATCAAGGAGTCCGACCGCATCGCCGGCGTGGTCGAGGGCCTGCGCGGGCTGGGCGCCGACATCCAGGCGACCGAGGACGGGTTTCGCGTACGCGGCACCGGCGGGCTGCGCGGCGGCGTGCTCGATGCGCGCGGCGATCACCGCATGGCGATGATGGGCGCGATCGCCGGCCTGGCCTCGCGCGAGGGGGTGCGGGTCGTGGGCATGGACGCCGCGGCCGTTTCCTATCCGGGGTTCGTCGAGGATCTGGCCAGGCTGGGAGCCTCGTGACCGGCGGGGCGCCGGTTGGTGGTGTGCATCGGCACAGCGCCGACGCTTCGCGCGGGGGCGCCAGACTGTGCTGATAGCGATCGACGGTCCCGCCGGCGCCGGCAAGTCCACGGTCGCCCGGGCGCTGGCGCGCGAGTTGGGGTTTGGCTACCTGGACACCGGGGCGATGTACCGCTGCGTGGGACTGCTCTTGCTGGCGGCGCCCGAGGTCGAGCCCGTGGCGCTCGCCCGGGCCGCCCGGATCGAGCTTCCAGGCGCCCCCACGGCCGGTCGCGATCGCGGCGCGGACCGGTCCGCGCCCGGCGCGGGACGCGCGCCCGACGGGGGGCCGACGGCCGCGGTGGTGCTCGACGGACGGGATGTGAGCGAGGAGATCCGCGCGCCCGAGGTCTCAGAGGCCGCCTCGCGGGTGGCCGCCGACCCGGGCGTGCGCGAGGCGCTCGTGGCCAAGCAGCGCGAGCTGATCGCGCGCGGCGACTGGGTCGCGGAGGGGCGCGACATCGCCACGGTCGTGGCTCCGAACGCCGAGCTCAAGGTCTTTCTCACGGCCGGCCCGCGGGAGCGCGCACGCCGGCGCGCGCGGGAGCTCGGCGCCGACCCCGAGACGATCCTGGCCGAGCAGACCCTGCGCGACGAGCGCGACTCCACGCTCGGGCGCACCACGCTGGGACCGGCGCCGGGCGCGGTCACGCTGGATACGAGCGGGCTGAGCGTGTGCGAGGTGGTGGACCGTATCGCCGCGCTCACCCGAGCCGGGAGCGCCGATCCCGGGCGGACCGCGGCCTCCTGAGCCGGGCGGCTGGCTTTCCCGGGCATACTGCGTGGATGCCCAAGGTCGCGATCCTCGGCTATCCCAACGTCGGCAAGTCCTCGCTGATCAACCGCCTCTCGGGCACGCGCGAGGCGGTCGTGCACGAGCGCCCCGGGGTCACGCGCGATCGAAACGAGATCGAGTGCGAGTGGAACGGACGGCGGTTTGCGCTGATCGACACGGGCGGCGTGGACTTCCAGGATGAGGATCCCCTGTCCGGCTCGATCCGCGACCAGGCGCGGGCGGGGCTCGCCGAAGCCCAGGTCGCGGTGCTCGTCGTCGACGCGCGCGCGGGCGTCCGTCCCGGCGATGAGGAGCTCGCCGACCTGCTGCGTCGCGCCGAGGTCCCCGTGATCCTCGCGGCCAACAAGTGCGACGGCGTGCGCGACATCCCGTTGGCGGCCGAGTTTCACCGTCTCGGTCTGGGCGAGCCACTGGCCGTGTCCGCCGCCCAGGGGCTCGGCTCGGGCGATCTGCTCGACCGGATCGTCGAGCTGCTGGCCGGTTCTCTCCCGGCTTCGATTGCTGGCGAGGGCGAGGGCGAGGATGGGGATGCGGAGCAGGGGCACGAAGAGGTGCACGGAGCGATCCGCCTGGCGGTGATCGGCCGGCCGAATGTCGGCAAGTCCTCGCTCGTGAACCGCTTTCTCGGGCGCGAGCGCACGATCGTCGCCGATCTCGCCGGTACGACACGCGACGCGATCGACACCCCCCTGCAGGTCGACGGACGGGAGCTGATCCTGATCGACACGGCCGGCATCCGCCGCCAGTCGAAGGTCGGGGACTCGGTCGAGTACTACACCTCGCTTCGCTCCCGCCGCGCCGCGCAGCGCGCCGACGTGGCGCTGGTCGTGTGCGACGCCCGCGACGGGGTCACCGCGCAGGATCTGCGCGTGGCCGAGCTGGCGATGCAGACCGGCTGCGCGACCGCGCTCGTGCTGAACAAGTGGGACCTATACGAGGGCGATGAGGCGGGGCTCGAGCACGAACGCGCGCGAGTGGCCGCCAAGCTGCGCCTGCGCCCGCGCGTCCTGACCGCGAGCGCGTTGACGGGACGGCACGTCGCCCGGCTGCTACAGGAGGCGATCGCGCTCGGCGACCGCACGCTCGGGCGGATCCCCACGCCCGAGCTCAACCGCTTCCTCGCGCAGGCCGTGCAGGAACGCCAGCCACCCGTCGGGACGCGCCGTGGCGGGCGAGGAGGGGGAGGCGGCGCGGGACACCGGCTGAAGCTCATCTACATGACCCAGATCGACACGCGCCCGCCGCGCTTTGCGATCCAGGTCAACTCGCGCGCGCGCGTCACCCGCGACTACGCCTACTTCATCGAGAATCGCCTGCGCGCGCGCTACGGCATGGACGGGGTGCCGCTGATCGTGGACTTCGTGGAGCGAGGGCAGCGCGGCGCGGGCGAGCGGCGTCCCCGCCGCGGTGGGCCCGCCCGCGCGCGTGGATAGACTCTGCCGGCTTTCCTCTCGCACGGACCTTCCTTTCGCACCGACCTTCCCATTCCAACGGACCTTCCCAATCGACGACCCCGGAGCGCGACCGCACGCCATGAGCCAAGACAACGAATTCCTGTTCACCTCGGAGTCTGTCACCGAGGGCCATCCGGACAAGATCGCCGATCAGATCTCAGACGGCGTGCTCGACGCCGTGCTGCGCGAGGATCCCTACGGCCGCGTGGCCTGCGAGACGCTCGTGAACACCGGCCTGGTGGTCGTCTCGGGCGAGATCTCGACCGACACCTACGTGGACATCCAGGACATCGCCCGCTCGACGATCCAGCGCATCGGCTACGACGACGCCGGCTACGGCTTTGACTGCAACACCTGCGCGGTGATCTCGGCGATCGACAAGCAGTCTCCGGACATCGCCCAGGGCGTGAACGCGGCGTATGAGTCCCGTCACGATCCCGCCGACGAGGACGAGCTCGACGTCGCCGGCGCCGGCGATCAGGGCATGATGTTCGGCTACGCCACGCGCGACACCGAGGAGCTGATGCCGCTGCCGATCGCGCTGGCGCACAAGCTCGCAAAGCGCCTGGCGGAGGTGCGCAAGGGCGAGGTCGTTCCGTATCTGCGCCCCGACGGCAAGACCCAGGTCACCGTGCGCTACCGCGACGGGCGACCGGTGGAGATCGAAAAGGTGTTGATCTCAACCCAGCACGCCCCCGGAATCGACAGCGACAGCCTGATCAAGCCCGACCTGCTCGAGCACGTCGTCAGGCCCGTGCTGCCTGCCGACCTGTACGACGAGAAGAAGCTCGCCCGCAACTTCCTGGTCAACCCGACCGGCAAATTCGAGATCGGCGGGCCGATGGGCGACTGCGGGTTGACCGGCCGCAAGATCATCGTGGACACCTACGGCGGCATGGCCCGCCACGGCGGCGGCGCGTTCTCCGGCAAGGATCCCTCCAAGGTCGACCGCTCGGCCGCCTACGCCGCGCGCTGGGTCGCCAAGAACATCGTCGCCGCGGGCCTGGCCGACCGCGCCGAGGTGCAGGTCGCCTACGCGATCGGCGTGGCTCATCCCGTGTCGGTGATGGTCGAGACGTTCGGCACCGAGACCCTCGCGCGCGGCCAGATCGCCAAGGCCGTCGATGAGGTCTTCGACCTGCGCCCGGGCGCGTTTCGCGAGGAGCTGCGACTGCACCGGCCGATCTACCAGAAGACCGCCGCCTACGGCCACTTCGGACGCGAGGACCACGACTTCACGTGGGAGCGCACCGACAAGGCCGACGCGCTCAGAGCCGCCGCCGGAGTCTGATCGGCGCGGCGCTCGGCGCGGGCGCGGGAGTCTGAGTGTGGGGGAGGGGCGCCCGAGGGCCGGCGCCGTGCGGGGCGCCCGCCGGGACTACTGCGGGTCGACATCCACACTGAAGCTGACCCCTCGGTGTGTGCGCTCACCGGCCAGGCGCCGTACCGCCTCATCGACGGCGCGCACGACGGGACGACGCTCTGGCGCCTTGACGACGAGCACCTGACGCTCCTGGCCGCGCAGGCGAAACAGGGCCGCCGGACCGAGTACGCTCGTCCGGGACTCATCCCCGGGGCCTGACAGCAGCTCGTTCAGCTCGCCCGCCAGCCCGCGTGCGGCGGCCTGCGCGGGAGCCGTCTCAGGGGCCGAGCAGACGATCCTGATCACGTGTGAGAACGGCGGGTAGCCCAGCGCCCGGCGGCGATCGAGCTCGCCCGCCAGGAAGCCGTCGCTGTCATGGTTGGCCGCGTGGACGATCGCGCGCGCCTGGGGAGCGATCGTCTGCACTAGCACGCGGGCGGCCGGGCTCGATGCCCCGCGCCCGACGCGCCCGGCGAGCTGGGCGATCAGCGCGAACGTGCGCTCCTCGGCGCGGAAGTCGGGAAACCGCAGCGTGGCGTCGGCGTCGAGCGCCACGCCGAGCGTCACGCCGGGGAAGTCGTGGCCCTTGGCGACCATCTGCGTGCCGATCAGCACCCCGGCGGGGGCGTCCTGGAAGCGTCGCAGCAGCGGCGCGACGCCCGGCGTCCCGGCGCCGGTCGTGTCGGCGTCCAGGCGCAGGACCGGAAAGCGATCGTCCTGGGCGTCGAGCACGGCCGCGAGATCGTGCTGGACGCGCTCGGTGCCCGCGCCATGGCGTGCGACGGAGATCGAGCCGCAGCGCTCGCAGCGCTCGGGCGCCGCCTGGCGATAGCCGCAGTGGTGGCACGCCAGAAAATTGCCGCCGCGATGCAACACCAGCGTGACGTCGCAGTGCGGGCAGCCCCACACGTGCCCGCAGGAGTGGCAGGAGAGGAAGTTCGACCAGCCGCGGCGGTTGAGCAGCACGATCGCCTTGCCCCCCGTTTCGCGCACGTGCGCGAGCGCTCGCGCGGTCTCGGGGTGCAGGCCGGCGCTCAGCCCGCACATGTCGAGCACCTCCACCGGCGGCAGCGGGCCCGCGTCCACGCGCGTGGGCAGGCGCAGGCGTGGCTGCTCGCGGGCCCCAGCGGACGGGAGCACGCTCTCCGGACGGGGCGTGGCGCTGCCGAGCAGCAGCAGCGCGCCGGCGGCGCTCGCGCGCCGCTCGGCGACCTCGCGGGCGTCGTAGCGGGGGTCG
Organism: uncultured Solirubrobacterales bacterium; assembly: GCA_963702185.1. Classification (GTDB taxonomy): domain Bacteria; phylum Actinomycetota; class Thermoleophilia; order Solirubrobacterales; family Solirubrobacteraceae; genus Palsa-744. The sequence continues at coordinate 407,407 of OY969723.1, read as the reverse complement.
CCCTCGTGCTTGTAGGAGCTCTCGTGCTCCTCGTCGACGACGATCAGGCCGAGCCCTTCGATCGGCGCGAACACGGCCGAGCGCGGACCCACGCACACCCGCGCCGCTCCGGTGCGCAGCCGCCGCCACTGCTCGTAGCGCTCGGCGGGGCGCAGGCGCGAGTGCAGCACCGCGACCGTCTCGCCGAAGCGCTCGCTGAAGCGGGTCACGATCTGGGGTGTAAGCGCGATCTCGGGCACGAGCACGATCGCGCCGCGCCCCTGCTCGAGCACGCGGGCCGTGAGGCGCAGGTAGACCTCGGTCTTGCCCGAGCCGGTCACCCCCTGCAGCAGCCGCCGCTGAAAGCTCCGCTCCCCGAGCGCTCGCTCGAGCGCCGCGAGCGCCTGTTGTTGGGCGGCGGTGAGCGCCGGCGCCCGCGCGCCCCCGGCGCCGACGGGCAGGTGCTCGGTGCGCACGCGCGCGGCCCCGCGCCTGCGCCCGGACAGGCGCCGCGCGGCCCCGGGCGGGAGCACGAGCGTCAGCGCGCGGGCTGTGGTCGAGCAGTATTCGGCGGCGATCCACTGCGCCAGGCGCACGAGCTCCACCGGCACGCCGAGCTCGAGCGCGCGCAGCGGCGCGAGCAGCCTGCGCTCGTCGATCTCGCTGCGCTCGGCCATGCCCACGACGACTCCGAGCACCTGACGGCGCGCGAACGGCACGACCAGCATCGAGCCGACGCCCACGGCGCCGCCGCGCAGCTCCTCGGGCAGGCGGTAGTCGAACGGTCCGCGCAGCGCGCGGGCGCTCGTCAGCGGCTGCACCTGGGCGATCGCGCTCATCGCCTGTGAGCCTAGGTCAGGGCCCGGCGGCAGAGGCGGGCCGCCAGGCGCGTCCGTTCACAAGCGCGCGTGCGTCCCGCGCTTGGAGGTCCTCGCCGGGCGCCCGCTCGCGCACTTCTGCACGGAGCTCGCGATCGCACCCTTCCTGCCGGTGCGCTTGCCCCGCGCTGCGCTACTGCTGTGCGCTGCGTGTCCGGCGCGCGCACAGCCCGCGGGCTTGCCCGTCCGCGCGCGACGTCGGCTGGTGGAAGCGCCCGTCTGGCCAGCCGGACCCGTGAGACCGGCCGCGCCGGTCTTGCCTTCTGCGCCCGTCTGGCCTTCCGGCCCAGCCGGACCCGTGAGACCGGCCGCGCCGGTCTTGCCTTCCGCGCCCGTCTGGCCTTCTGGGCCCGTCTTGCCTTCCGCGCCCGCCGCGCCGCTCGGTCCTTCCGGCCCGGTCGCACCGGTCGGCCCGGTCGGTCCGGTCGCGGCCTGGACGCCGGTCCCGGACACCGGTACGTCGATCGGCGTGCCGCTGTTGTTGGAGACCGCGACCGTGGCGTCGAAGGCTTCCGCGCCGGTTGGCGTGAAGTCGACCGTGATCGTGCAGCTGTCGCCGTATGCCAGCGTGCGTCCGGCGCTGCACCGGTTGGCCGCGATCGAGAACGCCGCCTCGCCCGGTCCCGAGATGCTCGCCCCGGACAGGATCTCGAGCGATTGCGCGCCCACGTTCGTGACCGTGATCGTCTGCTGGGCGGCGCCCTGGCCGACCGTCTGATCGCCGAACGCGCCGCCGTTCCAAGTCGGCTGGGGCGCCGACGCGAACACTTCGGCGCTCGCGTACGTACCGCCGTTGTACAGGCCGCCCGCGATCAATACGTCGCCGTCGGGCAATGGCGCCGTCATCGGGAGCCAGCGCCCCGAGACCATCGATGTCGACAGCGCTTCGAACTGTTCGGTCTGCGGGTCGAACAGTTCGGCGCTCGAGATCCCGCCTCCGTACCAGCCGCCGCCGATCAAGACGTCGCCATCGGGCAGCGGCGCCGCGAACCCTTCGACGTGCTGTCCGGTCATCGTCGCCGACAGCGCTTCGAACTGTTCGGTCTGCGGGTCATACACTTCGGCGCTCGTCGACCGGCCGCCGGCGAAGCCGCCCGCGATCAGCACGTCGCCGTCGGGCAACGGCGCCGCCAGGGCTTCGACACGCGCCGTCTTCATCGTCGCCGTCAGCGCTTCGAATTTTTCGCTCTGCACGTTGAACACTTCCGCGCTGGCCAGCGGCTGGCCGGATTCGTTCTCGCCTCCCGCGATCAAGATGTTCCCGTCGGGCAGCGTCGTAGCCGTCGCTTGAGCGCGCGGCGTCGTCATTGTTGCCGCCAGCGTTTCGAACTGATTCGTCTGCGCGTTGAAGATTTCAGCGCTCACCATCCCGTGGAAGCCGCCGGCGATCAGCACGTTGCCGTCCGGCAATGGCGCCGTGGCCGGCAGCGTGCGGTCCGTCTGCACTGAGGCCGAAATGCCTTCGAACCTTTCGATCAGCGGGTTGAACACTTCGGCGCTCGACTGCTGCACGCCGTCTTCGTAACCGCCGGCCAGCAAGACCTCGCCGTCGGGCAGCGCCTGTGTCGCCGCGCCCCACCGGGCCGTGGTCATCGTCGCCGCCAGGCTCTCGAACCGGGAGCCGCTCGCCAGCGCGCACGGCGCCATCGCCGCCGCCAGCGCAGCCACCGTCACCGCCACACACCCGCCAACCGCCACACGGACCCCTGCCATCGAGCGCATCAAAAGACTCCAGTCGTCGTTCACTCGCCCGCCAGCCCGTCGTTCGCCGGCGCCCCGGGCGATGTCGAGCGCCTGCCCGCTCGGTCTCGGCGCCCCGCGCGTGTTGGTTGAGCGCTGGCAGCGGGCGTGCAGGGGCACGGCGCGGTTGGTCGACCGGCGGGCCGAGCTGGGTTGAGACTGTCGATAGCGCGCCAGATTTCGGGGGCGGGTTTGGCTTGGGTGCTGGGTTTTGAGGTTGCGGGGGTGGTGTCGATCGCGAGTTTCGTCCCAAGCGCGGTCTAGCTTGACCGGCTCGATTCGATCGGCCTAACTGGATCGGCTCAGCTCGATCGCATACCCAAACCGAAGGAGGCAGACCATGTCCATGTCCAACACATCCCCGACTGCTGTGTCCGGCGCATCCTTGACCGCTCAGCAGGATGCCGCGGCGACTCGCGATCTAGCGCTGCGCGGTGTTTTGAAGCACGTCGAGCGGGAGTTCGGGCAGGGCACGCTCATGCGTATGGGCAAGGCGGGTCCGCAGGCGCAGGCGGACGCGATTTCCACGGGGGCGTTATCGCTGGATCTGGCGCTCGGTATCGGCGGTGTTCCGCGCGGGCGGATCGTCGAGGTCTACGGTCCGGAGTCCTCGGGCAAGACGACGCTCGTGTATCACGTCCTCGCGCAGGCGCAGGCGCTGGGCGGGGTGTGCGCGTTCATCGACGCCGAGCACGCGATGGACCCGTCTTATGCGCGGAGGATCGGGGTGGACGTCGAGGAGCTGCTGCTCTGCCAGCCCGACTATGGCGAGCAGGGGCTGGAGGTGGCCGATCTGCTGGTGCGCTCGGGCGCGGTGGACGTCGTTGCGATCGATTCGGTCGCGGCGCTCACGCCCAAGGCGGAGCTCGAGGGGCAGATGGACGCTACGAGTGTCGGCGCGCAGGCGCGGATGATGTCCCTGGCGATGCGCAAGCTCGCCGCCAACCTCAATCGTACGCAGACGTTGTGCCTGTTCACCAATCAGATCCGTGAAAAGATCGGAGTCCTCTATGGCTCGCCGGAGACGCAGCCCGGTGGGCGCGCGCTGAAGTTCTTCGCCTCTCAGCGCCTGGACATCCGGCGTATCCAGACGTTGAAGGACGGTGGCGAGGCTGTGGGCAGCCGTGTGCGGGTGAAGGTCGCAAAGAACAAGCTCGCCGCGCCGTTCAGGCAGGCTGAGTTCGACATCGAGTTCGGTCGCGGAATCTCCCGCGAGGGTTGCCTGCTGGACGTCGGGCTGAAATACGACATTGTGGCCAAGTCCGGCGCGTACTACTCCTACGGGCAGGGCCGGCTGGGGCAGGGGCGCGACGAGGCCAAGGCGTTCCTGGCAGAGAACCCCCGGATCGCGAGCGAAATCGAACAGGACATTTACGGAGCCGCGGATATCTGTGGGCGGCCGGCAGCGGGGGAGATCGAGCACCAGCCCGGGCGGCCGGCGTTGGCGGTTGCCGCCTGAGCTGACCGGTAGGAACCTGCAACAGCGAGAAAGGAAGTGGTTTTGATGGCAGACGATCTGCTGAGCAAGATCAGAGTGCAGACGCATGAGCGCATGCGAGCGCTGCGCCCGGCCGTGGACGAGCACGAGCGGTTGCTCGCCGACCTGCGGGCGCTGGATCAGGAGGTGGGAGTGGCGGAGGAGACGGTTGTGAGAGCGGCTGATATGGAGGTGGGAGTGCCCTGCCGCGCGAGACCGCTGGTCTCGCCGAAGGTGCTGCGGTTGATGGGCCCGCCGGGGCGGGTGTAGCGCTCCCCACGGGTGTGCGTCCGTTCGCCGGCGGGCCAGCTCCAGGCCGGTCTGCGGAGCCTGCTCGTAAACTGGGTGGGCGATGGCACAGGAGAAGACCCTGCACGGCGAGCCCGCGCTCGCCGAACCGGCCGCATCGGAGCTCGAGGCCGGCGAGGGCGCGCCCGCGATCGAGGAGCTCGACGAGGAGGTCCGCATCCGGCGCGACGCGGCGCTCGCCCATGTGCGCAAGCTCGGCGACCCTGCGCTGCGCTCGAGCGCAGTCGCGGTCGAGCGCTTCGACGAGGCGCTGGCCGCGGAGATCGAGCGCATGGGCGAGCTGATGCTCGACGCGCTCGGCATCGGCCTGGCCGCCACGCAGCTCGGCGTGCTCAACCGCGTGCTCGTCTACCGGGTGGGGGCGGAGGACCCGATCACCGCGCTGGTCAACCCCGTGATCGAATGGTCAAGCGAGGAGACCGAGATCGCCGGGGAGGGCTGTCTGAGCATTCCCGGCGTGCACGTCGAGGTGGAGCGCCCCGCCCGTATCCGCGCCCGCGCTCAGGACCCCTCCGGGGCGCTGCTGAGGATCGAGGCCGAGGGCCTGGAGGCCCGTGTGATCCAGCACGAGGTCGACCATCTCGACGGGATCCTGATCCTCGACCGCATCTCCCGCGAGGCGCGCCGCGAGGCGATGCGAGCGCTGCGCGAAGCCCGCGAAGATCGCGAGGGGCCCGGCGGCGAAAAGGACGAGGGCCGCGAGGGTGGAGGCGGCGGCCGCGAGGAACCCCATTTGACGCGCGAGCGCGAGCGCGTGGGTGTGAGCGCTGCGCACAACGACCGGGCGTAGCCCGAAGGCGCTCGGCCGGCGGTCTGAGACGTGCGCACGGTATTCATCGGCACATCGGAGTTCGCGGCCTCTGTCCTTGAGCGCCTGGCCGAGGGCGAGCATCGGCCCGAGCTGGTGCTCACCCGCCCCGATCGGCCGCGGGGGCGTGGGCGCAAGCTCGCCTCGCCGCCTGTCGCTAAGACCGCGGCGCGCCTCGGGCTTGCCCTGGGGCAGCCGGCGAACGTCAACGACGAGGCGGCGCGCGCGCAGATCGCCCGGGCGCGGCCGCGGGCGGTGGTCGTGTGCGCGTTTGGAGCGCTCATCCGCGAGCCGCTGCTCTCCGAATACGAGCTGCTGAACGTACATCCTTCGCTGCTGCCACGCTGGCGCGGCGCGGCCCCGGTCGAGCGGGCGATCATGGCCGGCGACGGGTCTACGGGCGTGTCGATCATGCGCTTGACCGCGGGGCTGGACAGCGGCCCGGTGTGCCTGGCGCAGGAGATCGCGATCGCGCCTGAGGACACCTACGGCTCGCTGGCGGAGCGGCTGCAGGCGTTGGGAGCGGAGCTGGTCTTGCGCGTGCTCGATCTGACGGCGCGAGGCGATCCGCCCGCATTCCTCGAGCAGGCGCAGACGGGCGCGACCTACGCGGAGAAGATCGCACCCGCGGACCGGCTGCTCGATCCGGCGCGCACAGCGGTCGAGCTGGAGCGGGTCGTACGGGCGCTCGACCCTCACATAGGGGCGCGCCTGGCGCTCTCCGACGGGTCGCTGCTGGGCGTGCGCAGGGCCGCGGTCTCCCCAGCCGATGCACCATCCGAGCCTGGTGCGCTGGCCGCGCTGGACGGGCGGTTGGTGTACGGCACGGCCGATGGCGCCTTGGAGCTGCTGGTCGTACAACCGCCGGGCGGGCGGGCGATGGACGCCGGCGCGTACCTGCGCGGCCATGGTCCGCCCGAAGGCTGATGGCAGCGGCTGGACCCGATCGTCCCGGCGAGCCGGGGAGACGCGCGGACACGCTCTCACGAAATGTCGCCCCGGCGAATCTCGCCCCGGCGCGTGCGTGTGCGTACACGGTGCTGCGACGTGTGTTCGAGGATGGCGCCTACGCCGACCGCGCGCTGCGCTCCGAGGCGCAGGGGGCGAGCCTGGACACGCGCGACCGCGCGCTGGCGATGCGGCTGGCCTACGGCACGATCCAACGGCGGGCGACGCTCGACCATCTGATCGAAGCGCTCTCAGAACGGCCGCCCTCGCGGCTGGACGCTCCATTGCTGGCGGCGCTGCGGCTGGGCGTATACGAGCTGCTCTACACTCGCGCGCCCGACCATGCGGTGATCGACGACGCGGTCGAGCTCGCAAAGACTCACGGGCGCGCCGGACACGGGCTGGTCAACGCCGTGTTGCGCCGCACCACGCGCGAGGGCGCGCGGATGCTCGAGCAGCTGGGCGAGGACACGCCCGAGCAGGCCGCGATCAAGCACTCCCATCCGCAGTGGGTCGCACGCATGTGGTGGCGCGAGCTGGGTCCCGACCACGCCCGGGCGCTGATGGCGGCCGACAACGATCCAAGCGAGGTGGCGCTGCGCGCAAACACGCTCGTCACCGACGCCGCCACACTCGCCGGCGAGCTCGCCGCACAGGGTGTGCGCACCCATTCGGACCCGGCGATCGCCGAGGCGCTCGTGCTGGAGGACCCGTTCGACATGCACGCCTCCAGCGCGTGGCGGCAGGGGTTGTTCCTCGCCCAGTCGCGCGCGGCGATGCTCGTCGGTCGCGCGCTGGGGCCCGAGCCGGGGGAGACGGTGCTCGACCTGTGCGCCGCCCCGGGCAACAAGAGCACCCACCTGGCCGCGCTGATGGGCGGCGCCGGCCGGGTCGTGGCGGTCGAGCGCGACCGCCGCCGCGCCGGGGAGCTGCTGCGCACGGCCAGGCGCCTGCGGGCCGACGGCGTCGTCGAGGTCGAGCTCGCCGACGCCACGCAGCCTCGCGCCGAGGGCGCGGTGTTCGACCGCGTGCTCGTCGACCCGCCGTGCTCGGGGCTCGGCACGCTGCAGGCGCGCGCAGACCTGCGCTGGCGGATGACACCCGAGCGTGTGGCGGAGCTGGCGTGCGTTCAGGCGCGGATCCTCGCGGCGGGCGCGCAAGCGCTCCGTCCGGGCGGCGTGCTGGTCTACTCTACGTGCACGATCTCTCACACCGAGAACGAGCGCCAGATCGCGGCGTTCTTGGATGACCACGATGACTTCGTGCTCGATGACCTATTCAGGACTTCGGAATCAAGGTCCGACGGGCCGGAGGCGCTCCTCTGGCGCCCCAAGCCGGACCTGCGCCACCCTTCGCCAGAGGCGCCGCGCGAGGTCGTGTTGACACTCCCCCACCGCGACCACACGGCTGGGTTCTTCATCGCACGACTACGGCGGGAGGGTTAGCGGCGGTGGCGCAGGAACCGGACACGCCCGCCAAGACCGGCGTCGAGCTGGGCCCGCGCTGTCCGGCCTGTGGCGAGCCGTGGCTGCGCCCGACCAACCTGCCCGGGCGCTATCGATGCGTGTACTGCCTGCACCGGTTCGAGCTGACCTCGGTGTGCCCCAACTGCGGCGAGCACTCCACGATCGTGCGCATGTCCTCCACCGCGATCCTCAAGTGCAACAACTGCGGCGATTCGATGCTGCAAGCCATCTGAGCCCGCATGCCTGCGCTGGATCTGCGTCCTCCCTCGCTCGTGTGCCAAGCACACCACGCTCGGTGCGTCCTTGCCCAGCTTGGCCTGCGAACTCAGATGAGGCACTGCGCGAAATGACCGCCCCACCCGTGAGCGAGATCTTGCGCGGCGTGCGCGTGGCGCCCTCGATCCTGTCCGCGGATTTTGGGCGCCTGCGCGAGCAGGTGGGGGAGGTGCTCGACGCGGGCGCGCGCGTGATCCACGTGGATGTGATGGACGGACATTTCGTGCCGTCGATCACGCTTGGACCGGTCGTCGTCGACGCGTTGAGCGAGCGGGTCCACGCGGCGGGCGCGGTGCTGGACGTGCACCTGATGATCGAGCGCCCCGAGCGCCACGTCGCCGAGTTCGTACAGGCCGGCGCCGACTCGATCACGTTTCACGCCGAGGCGACCCCGCATGTCTCCTACACCGCCGGTCTGCTGCGCGAGCAGGGCGTGGCGGCGGGCGTGGCGATCAACCCGGCCACGCCCGTTGGCGCCGTCGCGGAGGTCGTGGGCACGGGCGCGGGCGCGGAGTTGGGTTCGGATGCGGGTGCGGATGCGGGTTTGGTCGCGGGGGCGATCGACATGGTGCTGTGCATGACGGTCAACCCGGGCTGGGGGGGACAGGCGTTCATCGCGCACTCAATCGACAAGATCGAGCGCCTGCGCGCGATCGCCGGCCATGATGTGGCGCTCGAGGTCGACGGCGGGATCGATCCGCAGACCGCGCCCGGGTGTCGTAAGGCCGGCGCCAATGTGTTCGTCGCCGGATCGGCGATCTTCGACACGCCCGACCCGGGTGAGGCCTACCGCGCGATCGCGGCGTCGGTGGGCGCGGACTGAGCGCGGCGCAAAGTTCGATCGGGCGAGCTCCGCTCAGGCGAACTCCGGGGAAGCGAACTCAGGTCGCGAACTTAGGTCGGTTGGATTGCCGCCCCCGCGCCGGTACACCGCCCCCGCGCCGGTACAGCGCCCATAGCATCAGCGCCAGCAGCGAGGCGGCGCCGAAATAGCCGATCTCGGTGCGCAAAAGTTGTTCTGAGACGAGCGGAACGAACATCCACACGACGAACACGACCGCCGCCACGATCCAGCAGACCGCCGCCCGGTGGGCCTGATCGCGCGCCAGCGCGGCCTGGTTGAGGGCGCCCGAGGTCAGGTGCATGCCCATGCCCAGGCCGATCAGCGCCAGGCCGAAGCGGTTGTAAGCGAAGGTCTGGCCGAACAGCGCGCTCATCACCTGCGGGCCAATCGCCAACAGGCCGAGCGCGACCGCCAGCGAGAAAGCGGCGATCGCGAGCACGGTCACGCGGATCGCGCGGGCGAACGCGTCGTGTCCCTCGGTCGTCTCAAGGCCCGTGAGGTGCGGCAAGAGCGAGGTCTGGATCGCTTGAAACAGCTGCAGTGGGGCGCGCGCGATCAGCAGCACGTTGAACACGATGCCCGCGAGCGCCTTGTCGGGCGAGGTCGCGTCGACGGTCAGCACGGCCGCGTTCAGCAGCGTCTGCTCTGAGAGCATCACTCCCGAGACGGCCAGCGCAAAGCCCGAGCCACGCGCGAGCGAGAGCTCGTCTGCGACGATCGCCTCCTCCAGGCCCTCGGTCCCCGGCCCGGCCAGCGCGGCGTCGAGCTCCTCGATCTCGGGAGCGCCGTGTGGGCCGGCGGGCTGCCCGTGCGCTTTGCCTGCGCGGCGACGTTGTGAAAACGCCGCAGGTACGACCACCAGCGAGACCAGCGGCGCCGCGGCGATGCCGATCGCGACCGCGTTCTGCCCGTGGGTGAGGCCGAGCGCGGCGGCCAGGGCAAAACACAACCGCGAAAACGATTCCAGCAACACCAGCCCACCGAACAGGGCGAAGTATTCGTGTCCGGCCAGCCAGCCGCGGGCGAAGTAGCTGGCGGCGTAGGCGAGGGTGCCCACGACCAGCACGTCGTACAGCACCGCGTAGTGGTCGAACACTTCGCTGACCAGCTGTTCGTGGAACACGAGCGCGAGGACCAGAAACGCCAGCGCGAATGAGGCCTGGATCGCGATCGGCACGCGCACCGAGTGCTCTGCGTGACCGCGCGCGCGGCGCTCGGCGATCGTGCGCGATAGCAGCTGTTCGATCGGCCGGTAAATGACCGAGATGATCACGAACATCACCGACCACAGCACGTCCAGGCGCCCCGCAGCGTCTTCGCCGAGCACGTGACTGGCGATCGAGAAATACGCGAACGTCAGCAGTCCGGTCGAGGCGATCCCGATCGACAGGATGCGCGCACCGCTGCCGTACGAGCGAGTTCGATGTGGGTTCCTACTGCTGCTGTCGCTGCCGCTGCTGCCGCCCCTGCCGCCGCCACTGTTGCTGTTGCCGCTATCGGCCGTGGTCGGGTCTTGGCTGCGCGAGGCGCTCGCTCGACTGCCCGGCGCAGGCGGCTCGGACGAAGAGGAGCTAGAGCCTGACAAGCAGCATCGTCCAGGGGAAGGGCGAGCGGACCTCGACGACCTGGCCATATCGCGACAGGAGGGCAACGAACGAGCGCTTGGACCAGTGGTTGAGGTGTCCCGGCGTGTTGCCCAGATCGGACCAGTAGGCCCCGCGTGCCATGTTGAGCATCCGCCACATCGGCTCACGCGGCACCGACACGAGCAGATGGCGCTGCGCGCAGCGGGCCATCTCGCTCAGCGTGTGCGCGGGGTCGGGCACGTGCTCGAGCACCTCGATCGCGCTGGCCAGGTCGAACTCGCTCTCGGCGAACGGCAGGTTCTCGGCGGCCATCACCCGGTATTCGAGGTTCGGCGCGGTCCGCTGCGACCAGCCCGCCTGAATCGACTCCTCCTGCAGGTCGATGCCGACCACGCGCCGGTCTGGCCCAAGGCGCTGCGCCCACTGGTGCACGAGCACGCCCTCGCCGCAGCCGACGTCCAGCAGTGAGCCGGGGTCCGCGCGCACGAACAGCTCATCCAGCGAGCGCTCGAACCCAGCCATCAGTCGCCGCACGACCGGGTTGGTCGAGCCGTACTTGTCATAGGTGTTGCCGGTGACGATCCCCTGCTCGGATACGGTCACGCCCGAGCTCACAGCTTCACGACCTCTTGTGCGATCGCCTGCTCGCCCGCGGAGGTCTGCCCGCCCGCGATCGCCTGCTCGCCCGCGGAGGCCTGCTCGCCCGCGGGCGCCTGCTCGCCGGTGGGCGCTCGTTTGCCGGCGGGCGCATGCCTGTCGTAGTCTCTCTCGACCTGTCCCTGCTCCTGGGCGGGCGGCGCGTTCGCTTCGTAGTGGGAGGGCGCCACGCCCAGCTGCAGCTCGATCCGCCTGACCCGCTCGAACGTGCGCTGGGTCATCACCCGCTGCGCCGCCAGCAAGTCGCCGATCACGCCGAGCGCCCACAGCACGACCGCGGCGATGAACAGGACCGCGCCAAGGATCAGCGACTGCACATGGCCCTTGCCACTGCCTTCGGCGTAGGCCACGACGAACCTGATCCACACGGCGATCGCGGCCAGGCCGATGATCAGGGCGAGGCTCCAGAAGACGCGCAGCGGCTCGTACTGGGCATAGATGCGAAAGATCGACACGGCGTTGCGGCGCACGTAGGCGCCCATCGAGGGGAACAGCCGCGACTCGCGCGTCTTGGGGTTGGTGCGGACCGGGACGTGGTCGACGGCGACCAGCAGCTTGCCGGCCTGGATGATCGTCTCCAGCGTGTAGGTGAACCGCGAGACGACCACGATCTGGATCGCGGCCTCGCGGTTGTAGGCCCTGAAACCAGAGGTCGTGTCGGGCACCGAGGTCGATGAGGCCTGGCGCACCACCCACGAGCCCAGGCGTTGCAGCGCCTTCTTCAGCGGCGAGAAGTGCTCGATTCCCTGGACTTCGCGGTCACCCACGACCATGTCGGCACGGCCGGCCACGATCGGCGCCACCAGACGCGCGATGTCCGCGCCGCAGTACTGGTTGTCCGCGTCGGTGTTGACGATCACGTCCGCGCCCAGCTTCAGCGCGGTGTCAATGCCCGCCTGAAACCCGGTCGCCAGGCCGCGGTTGTTGGTCAGCCTGACCAGATGATCGACCCCGTGCGCCCGTGCGACGTCGACCGTCTCGTCGGTCGACCCGTCGTCGATCACGAGCCACTGCACCGTGTCGAACCCCTCCACCTCGCGCGGCAGGTCCGCGAGCGTGGCCGGCAGCTGCTCGGCCTCGTTGAAACAGGGGATTTGGATGATGAGCTTCACGTGGCGTTTCCGGCTGCTCTGTATCTGCCAATACTATAGTTATCAAAAATGAAAAAGAGGACACCATCATCCTCCCCTGAGAAGCCCGTCACGTCCATCACACCCATCGTGAGACCCTCGTGTCGGCCGCCGGCTTGACTCACGCCTAGCAAGGATAGGCTCTGGGACCGATGGCCAGCGCGACGTTGACCCAGCCGCACCAGCCCCCGGTGTCTCGGACTCCGTGGCAGCGTCTGCGGCGGATCGAGCTCAGGAGCTGGGAGCGGATCGGGCTGGCGGCGCTGTGCCTGCTCGCGCTGATTGGCTACTTCGCCTACCCCACATATCCGACCTACGACTCGTTCTACGCCCTGTTGTGGGGCCGCAACATCCTGCACCTGCACCTGCCGGACTTCCAGGTCTACCGCGCCCCGACCGAGCATCCCCTCGCGATCGCGTTCGGCGCGTTGTGCTCGATCTTCGGCCAGGACGGCGCGCGGCTGATGGTGCTGGGGTCGATCGCCTCGTTCGTCGCGGTCGTGGTCGGTATGTATCGCCTGGGCAAGCTGTGCTTCGGCCCGCTTGTGGGACTGCTCGCCGCGCTGCTCGTGCTCAGCCGGTTCTTCGTCGAGAACCTCGCCGCGCAGGGATATCTGGACATCTCCTACATAGCCCTGATCGTGTGGGCGATCGTGTTCGCGGTGCAGCGCCCCCGTCGTTGGCCGATCTCCGATAGGTCGCTCGTGCTGGTGACGCTCGCGCTCGCCGGGCTGTTGCGTCCGGACGCGTGGGTGTTGAGCGGGGCGTACTGGCTGTGGTTGGCATGGCCGCGCAGGGACGGCAGCTCGATAGACAACCTCACCCGCCTGCGGTATCTGGCGATCGCCATATCCGCGCCGCTGATCTGGGTCGGTGTGGACACGATCGTCACGGGCAACCCGCTGTACTCGCTGCAGTCGACCGCCGAACTCGCGCAGGAACTCGAACGCACCCAGGGGATCTCGAGTGTGGTCGCGTCGGTGTGGACGTTCGGGGTGCGGATCGACAAGACGCCGGTGATCATCGGCGTGCTGATCGGGCTGCCGATCGCGATCTGGATGGCGCCTCGTCGCGTGCTCACGCCGCTGGTCGCGCTGGCGTTGCTGCTGGGCGTGTTCGTCGCCGAGGGCGCCGTCGGCGCGTCGGTGATCGACCGCTACCTGATGGGTGGCGCGATCGTGGCGCTGCTGTTCTGTGCGGTGACGATTGGGGGCTGGGCGATGCTCGAGCCCGGCTCGAGGCTGCGGCGGGTGTGGATGGTCGGCGCCGCCGCGCTCGTGTGCTACGGGGGCGTGTCGGTCGCGACCACGCTCAGCCTGTCCAGCCTGCGCACCACGCTGGCCTACCACGAGGACTTCCACGAGGGACTGGCCGCGGCGCTCGAGGACCCGCGAGTGCACGCGGTGCTGCAGCGCTGTGAGCTGCTGTCGCTGCCCGACAACAAGCTGATTCCCGACGCGCGCTGGATTCTCGGCGGCTTCGGCCAGCACAACATCGTCGCGCGCAGCCAGGCCCGCGACGACGCGCTCAAGGGAGCCGACCAGCTGCAAGACCGCCTCGCGCGGGGTAGCGTCGCGGTGTTTCCGCTCGGCAGCGCAGTGTTCTTCGAGGCGATCGTCGACGTCGGCGACGACCCACGCGTGCAGGTGCCCGAACCGGGTTACCGCCGCATCTACACGAGCCGGTACTACGCGGTCTATGACAACTGCCGATAGCCATCCCCAGCCGACCGGCACGCCGATTACCGCGATCGTGCCTGCAGGCGCCGGTGGTGGCGGTGGCGCCGGGGCGGCCGGGGAGGTCGGGGCGGCCGGGGAGGTCGGGGTGGCCGGGGAGGTCGAGGAGGTCAGCGGCGATGTGGGCGTTGCGAACGCCGGCTCCAGCGCCGACTCACGGCGTGCCCGCCGCTGGACGTGGGCCGGCCTGACGGTCGTGCTGGCCGGCGGGCTGGGGTTGCGGGTGTGGGGTATCGAACAGGGCCTGCCCTACCCGTACAACGCCGACGAGGCCGATCATTTCGTTCCCCATGCGATCGAAATGTTCGAAAAACACACGCTCAATCCCCACTACTTCGCCAATCCCCCCGCGTACACGTACCTGCTGCACTACCTGTACGCCATCGCCTACGGCGGCGCGGCGGGCGTGCAGCACGCGCTCGCGATGCACCCCGGCGAGGTGTACACGCTCGGCCGGGCGGCCGCCGCGGTGCTCGGCACGCTCGCGCTGTGGCTGCTGTACCTGACCGGATCGCGCCTGGCCGGCCGCGGCGTGGGCCTGCTGGCGGCGGCGATCGAGGCGGTCGCGTTCCTGCCCGTGTTCTACGCCCACCTGGCGCTCAACGACGTCCCCACGCTCGCCCCGCTCACGCTGTGTCTGCTGGGCACGGCGGGCGTGCTGCGCAATGGACGCCTGCGCGAGTACCTCATCGCCGGCCTCGGCCTGGGGCTCGCCTGCGCGACCAAGTACACCGCTGGGATCGTGCTGCTGTCGTTGCTGGCCGCGGTGGCGGCCCGGTATCTGGACACCTCGATCGAGCTCGGCTCCTCCGCGCGGGCGGCCGCGCGCGTGCTGGCCGGCCTCGCGCTGGCGGGCGTCGCGGCGATCGCCGCGTTTCTCATCGCCAACCCGTACGCCGCGCTCGACTACACCGCGTTTCACAACGAACTGGTCCATCAGTCGACGCTGTCCGCCGAAGCCCAGGGCAAGCTCGGCGCGCCCAAAGAGGGAGGACTCGAGTACTACCTGTGGACGCTCACGTGGGGGCTGGGCTGGGCGCCGGCGCTCGCGGCGCTGGGGGGCGCGGTGAGCGTGTGGGGGCGCGAGCGGGTGCTCGGCTGGGTGCTTGTGCCCGCGCCGATCGTCTACCTGGCGTTCATGGGGGCGGAGGGCCGCTACTTTGGGCGCTGGCTGCTGCCGATATTTCCGATCCTGTGCCTGCTCGCGGCGGTGTTCGCGCTGCAGCTGGTCGACCGCATCGCCCGCCGGGCCGATCGGTACGCACGCGGGCGAGACTCCGGCGTCTCCGGTGACCCGGGTCATCCCTCGACTGGCTCGTCCACTCCGGCCGGCCTCCGAGCCGCCGCCCCCAGCCGCCGCCTGCGGCCGAAGCCGGGAGACACCCGCCTCTGGGGGGCATCCCCGTTTCGGCTAGCCCTCACGACCGTGCTCGTCGCGGTGCTGCTCGCGCAGGGCCTCGTGTACAGCATCCACTCGGGCAAAACGCTCGCGCGCGCGGACACGCGCAACTTGACCCGCGAATGGATGGTCGCCCACATACCGCAGGGCGCCAAGATCGTCGCCGAGCCGGTCGAGCCCGAGGAATGGGCACGCGAAACCGAGCCGGGCACGATCACCGCCCACAACCCGTTCCGTTGGGGTCTGTATCCGGCGCTCG
Source organism: uncultured Solirubrobacterales bacterium (assembly GCA_963702185.1). Taxonomy (GTDB): domain Bacteria; phylum Actinomycetota; class Thermoleophilia; order Solirubrobacterales; family Solirubrobacteraceae; genus Palsa-744. The sequence goes on along the minus strand of OY969723.1, from coordinate 391,915 downwards.
CGCGGCGCGTCACTGCCGCCGGCACGATCGCTCCCGCCTACATCGAGCCCGAAGTCGGCCTGGAGGACTATGAGACGACGCTGTATCCGCAGCTGATCGACTTCTACGAGCAGGCGGGCTACTGCTGGGTGATCGTCGGCTCGACCGAGTCCGGGCGCGCATACGCCGACCCGCGCGAGGTTCCGCACGCGATCGCCTACTACCGGGCGCTGGCCCGGCGCGGCGAAGTCGTCTACCGCGCCTCCCCCTACGCGCGCGGGCAGGGGCCGGTGTCGTTCGGGTTCGATTGGAGCTTTGACTACTACCCGCTCGCCTATGAGCGGCCCGGGCCAGAAATGACGGTGTACCGTCTGCGCGGGGGTCGGTGCGGGTCCTGAGCAGGGTTATCCTGGACGTGACGATGCCGACCTACACAGACACCGATCGCGAGCATCTCGCGCGCGCGATCGAGCTCGCCCGTCGAGGCGGAGTGGGGACCAGGCCCAACCCGGTCGTGGGCGCCGTGATCGCGCGCGACGGGCAGGTGCTCGGCGAGGGCTGGCACGAACGCTACGGCGGCGCTCACGCGGAGGTCAACGCGATCGAGGCATGCGGCATGGCCGACCTCGGCGGGGCGACGCTGTACGTGTCGCTGGAGCCGTGCTGTCACGAGGGCAAGACCCCGCCGTGCACCGAGGCGATCGTGCAGGCCGGCCTCCGCCGTGTGGTCGTCGGCTCGGACGATCCGACCGAGAAGGCCGCGGGTCGCGGGCTGGGGATCCTGCGCGATGAGGGTGTCGAGGTGCTGCTCGCCGACGGCGAGCTCGCGGGCCGCGCACGGTTGCTGAACCAGGCGTTTCGCAAGCACGCCCGCACCGGTCGTCCGTGGGTGCTGTTCAAGTCGGCGATGACCCTCGATGGCAAGGTCGCCACGCGTACCGGCGACTCGCAGTGGATCAGCGGTAACGCCAGTCGCGAGCTGGCGCACCAGTGGCGCGCGTCGGTGGATGCGGTAGTCGTGGGCATCGGCACGGCGATGGCCGACGATCCCCGCCTGACCGCCCGGCCCGAGGGTCTGGCCGGCGGCCGCCCCGCGCCCGAGCGCCAGCCCCGCCGGGTCGTGTTCGACTCGCTCGCGCGCCTGCCGCCCACCTCCCAGCTCGTGTCCGACGCCCTGGAGATCCCGCTCACGATCGTGATCTCGCGCGCCGCCGGCCGCGCCGACATCGACGCGCTGGAGGCCGCCGGCGTGCAGGTGCTGCTCGCGACGGGCGAAAACGAGCCCGCGCGCGTGCGCTCAGCGCTGGAACAGCTCGGCGCCGAAGGGGTCGGCTCGATGCTGCTGGAGGGCGGTCCGCGCTTGGCGGGCGCGTTCCTGGATGCGGGAGAGATCGACGAACTGCGCCTGTTCCTCGCGCCGATGCTGTTCGGCGGCTCAGCCGCCCGCGACCCGCTGGAGGGCGAGGGTGTGGAGCACATTTCCGAGGCGGTGCGGGCGCTGAGTTGCGAGTGCGAGCGCGTCGGCGAGGACCTGCTCATTAAGGCCAGGCTGCGCGAGTGGTGAGCCTGACAGGAGGGGCGCCGTGTTCACAGGTCTGATTGCCGATCTTGGCAGCGTGAGCGCGTTCGAGCCCGCGGGGGACGCGGCCGGTCGGGGGCGCGGGAACGAAGGGCGCGAGGGCGAGGACGGGGGCGGCGGCGATGGCGTGCGGTTACGGATCGCGACGCGCTTGGCCGACCGGCTCGCTCCGGGCGATTCGATCGCGGTCGACGGCGTGTGTCTGACCGCGACGGAGGTCGATGTCAAAGGCGGGGAGTTCGCTGCGCAGGCGATGGCCGAGACGCTGCGGCGCTCGACGCTCAGCTCGGCGGCGCAGGCCGGCGCGCGGGTCAATCTCGAGCTCCCGGTGCGAGCCGATGGGGTGCTGGGTGGGCACATCGTGCAGGGCCACGTCGACGGGACCGGCGCCGTGAGCGAGGTTCGCGAGGAGGGCTTCTCGCGTGTGCTTACGATCGTGCCAGACCCGCCAGATCTGATCCGCTACATGGTGCAGAAGGGATCGATCGCGCTCAACGGGGTCAGCCTGACCGTTAGTGCGCTGTGCGACAATGGGCTGCGGGTCTCGCTCATACCAGAGACCTTGGAACGGACCAACTTGGGGGGCTTGCGTGCCGGAGATCGGGTCAATGTCGAGGTCGATGTGCTGGCCAAGCACATAGAGCGATTGATGGAGGCCCACACATGACTCAGTCCAACGCGCAGACCAAGACCCACTCCGAGATCGAGACCCGCGCCGAGCCGGCCGAGGCCAGCACCCAGCCCGAGCCCGGGGCACACGGCCCGTTCGCCACGATCGAGGACGCGCTCGAGGACATCCGCGCCGGGCGGATGGTCGTGGTGTGTGACGACGAGAATCGCGAGAACGAGGGCGATCTGACGCTGGCCGCCCAGTTCGCCACGCCGGAGGCGATCAACTTCATGGCCAAAGAGGGGCGCGGGCTGATCTGCCTGTCGCTGACGCCCGAGCGGTGCGAGGAGCTGGGACTCGAGCTTATGGCAGCCAAGAACGAATCGCCGTTCGAGACTCCGTTTACGGTTTCGATCGAGGCGCGCGAGGGGGTGAGCACCGGCATCTCCGCCCACGACCGTGCGCGCACGATCCAGGTCGCGATCGACCCCGAGACCCATCCCCGGGACCTGGTGCAGCCCGGGCACATCTTCCCGCTGAAGGCCCGCGCCGGCGGCGTGTTGGAGCGCACCGGCCAGACCGAGGCGGCGGTCGACCTGGCGCGCCTGGCGGGTCTGAACCCGGCCGGAGTGATCTGCGAGGTGATGAACGACGACGGCACGATGGCTCGCGTCAAGGATCTCGCCGGCTACTGCGAGCGCCACGGCCTGAAGATGATCACGATCGCCGACCTGATCGCCTACCGTCGCAACCACGACAAGCTCGTCGAACGGGTCGCCTCGGCGCGACTGCCGACCGCGTTTGGGGAGTTCGAAGTCGTGGGGTACCGCTCGCTGGTGGACGCAAAGCATCACGTCGCGCTCGTCAAGGGCGATGTCGCCGAGCGCGAGGACGTGCTCGTGCGGGTGCACTCTGAGTGTCTGACCGGCGACGTGTTTCACTCGCTGCGCTGCGACTGCGGCGAGCAGCTGGAGTCGGCGCTGTCGATGATCGAGACCGAGGGGCGGGGGGTGCTCCTGTACCTGGCCCAGGAGGGTCGCGGGATCGGGCTGCTGAACAAGTTGCGCGCCTACCGCCTGCAGGAGGACGGCCTGGACACGGTCGACGCGAACCTGCAGCTGGGCCTGCCCGCGGACCTGCGCGACTACGGCATCGGCGCGCAGATACTCGCCGACCTCGGACTGACCTCGATCAGGATCCTCACGAACAACCCCAAGAAGATCCGCGGCCTGGAGGGCTACGGCCTGTCGGTCACAGCGCAGATCCCGATCGAGCACGCGCCCAATCCCCACAACGAGGAGTACATGCGCACCAAGGCGCAGCGCATGGGCCACACCCTGCACCACCAGGGCCTGAACCTCGATGCGGAGATGCTGCGCGCCGAGCGCGAGCAACAGGCCGAGCGCGAGCAGCAGGTGGCCCAGGAAGGGCTCGACTGGTGAGCGGCGCATCTGCGGAGTCCGGAGCCACAGGAGCCACTGCAGCCGCCGGAGTCACTGGAGCCACGGCAGCCGGCGCGACAGGGGCCGGCCGCCCATATGCGATCGTCGTCGGCCGCTTCTACGAGGAGCTGGCCGAGCGGCTCATCGCGGGCGCGCGCGGCGCGTTCGTGCAGTCCGGGCACGAGGTTGAGGTGTTCGACGTGCCTGGGGCCTACGAGTTGCCACTCGCAGCGCAATACGCGGCGGAGACGGACCGGTTCGCCGGTGTGGCGTGTCTGGGTGCGGTGATACGCGGAGAGACCGACCACTACGACTTCGTCTGCGCCGAGACCGCGCGCGGGATCATGCGGGTCGGATTGGACACGGGCGTGCCGTGCGCGTTTGGGGTGCTGACGTGCGAGACGATGGAGCAAGCGCTGGCGCGCTCGGGCGGGGGTAAGCGCGATCAGGGACGGCACGCAGCCGAGGCGGTCATGCGACTGGCGCAGTTGCGGGCGAAGCTGACCGGCGAAACCGGCGGGCCCTCAAGTCAGGGGATCGGGTCTGCCGACGTCGAGCGCTCGCAGACGCACGCCGGCGCGATGAGCGGCTAAACTGCGCGGCGCTATGGCCAAGGTATGTCACAGCTGCGGTAAGAAGCCCGCGTTCGGGCAGAGCCGCAGCCATTCGATGGTCGCGACCAAGCGCCGCTTTGACCCGAACCTGCAGAAGGTGCGGATCCTCGTCGGTTCGGCCCCGCGGCGCGTGTACGTGTGTACGCGGTGCCTGAAAGCCGGCAAGGTCACCAAGGCCGCCTGAGTCGATTCTCGCTCGATCCCGCTGCCGGACTTGGCTCCGGCCGACCTGATAAGACGTGCGCCAGTGAGCGACACCAACCTCGTTCGGTTTCGCGCGGCGGTGGCGGGGGCCCTGGCCCAGCTGGAGTCCCGCCGCCAGGAGGTCAACGACCTCAACGTGTTCCCGGTTGCCGATGGCGACACGGGCGACAACATGGCGCTGACGCTGCGGGCCGTGCTCGAGGAGCTCGACCGTCTGTTGGATGGCAAGGGACGAGGCGAGGGTGAGCAGCGCACGATCGATGAGATCGGCCGCGAGGACATAGTTCAGTCGGTCGCTCGCGCCGCGCTGCTGGGCGCCCGCGGCAACTCCGGGGTGATCCTTTCGCAACTGATCCGCGGGGCCGCCGAGGAGCTCGTGTCCCGCCCGGGCCAGTTGATCGACGCGACGTTGATCGGGGCCGCGCTCGCGAACGCTGCCGACCGTGCGTACGGGTCGGTGCGCGAACCGGCTGAGGGGACGATCCTGACGGTGGCGCGCGAGATGGCCCACCAGATCATGACCGACGTCGCGCACAGTCCCGGAAATCCGAGACTGGGACCGGAGACCGACCCAGACGCGCAGGACGCGGCGATCGCCGACGCGTTGGAACGCGCGATCGCGGCCGGCCAGGAGTCGGTCAAGCGTGGACCGCAACTGCTGGCGGCGCTGCGCGAAGCCGGTGTCGTGGATGCCGGCGGGTACGGCCTGACGATCATGTTCGCCGGGGTGGTCGCGGCGCTGCGCGGCGAGCGGCCCCCCGAGCTCGAGCACCATGCCCCCGCCGCGCGGATCACCCATCCTCAACACGAGTCCAGCACGTACCGGTTCTGCACCAACTTCGCGGTCACCGGCGGGGGGCTGAACGCCGCGGACTACATCGCGCCGCTGGAGTCGCTCGGCGATTCGGTGCTGGTGGTCGGCGACGAGAGCACGCTGAAGGTGCACCTGCACACCGACGAGCCCGAGCGCGCCACGGCCGTGTTCGGGGGGGTGGGAGAGGTATCGAGATTGGACATCGCCGACATGCGCGCGCAGGTGGCCGAGCGCGACGAGCGGTTGCGCGCCGACGGCGAGCGGGCGAGCGTGGACGGCGGCGCCGACGCCGCCGAGCCCGAGCCCGAGCTCCCGCGATCGCGCTGCGGCGCGCTGGTCGTCGTCAGTGGCGACGGGTTCAAGCAGATGTTTCAGGAGCTGCGCGTACACACGATTGACGGGGGACCCACGCTCAACCCCTCCACCTACGAGCTGCTGGCCGCGATCCATGAGGTACCGGCCGAGGAGGTGTTGGTGCTGCCGAGCAGCCCGAACGTGGTGATGGCCGCCGAGCGCGCAGCCGAGCTCTCGGACAAGCACGTGCTCGTCGCTCCCGCCGTCCCTCAGCAGGCGGGCCTCGTGGCCGCCGTCGCGCTGGAGCCCGACCGTGGCGTGCGCGAGAACGCGCGCGCGCTGGTACAGGCGCTTGCGCACGTGCGCACCGGCGCCGTGGCGCGGGCTGCCCGCGACGACGCACAGGGCCGGTTCAAGTGTGGTGAGGCGGTCGGGTTCGTGGCCGATGAGCTGCACGCGTGGGGCGATCCGGCGGATACGCTCGCGGCCGTGCTGGGCGTGCTGGTCAAGGACGCAGAGTTGATCAGCTGCCTGAGCGGCGAGGATGCCCCGTTGGCCGAGCCGCAGATCAGAGCCATGGTCAACGGCACGGTCGAGCTGGAGCTGCGCGAGGGCGGCCAGCAGGCGTACTGGTGGCTGCTGGCGGCGGAGTGAGCCCGCACCGATAGCGACCGCGGCGGTGGGCATGATGCGCGGTGGGCAACATGCGAGTTGCCATGTCCGTTGCGCAAGCCATCGCCCCTCCGATACCCCACGTGTATAACGATAGTAATCCTAAAGGGGGGGGGTGTGGTATGCACTTTTTGAAGTTTGATAACCAAGGTAGTAACAGATATATACTAGATATATACTATGGTATCGACCTTTAATGTCGTTAGAGGACACCGTTCACTCCGCGCGTTCGCGACCGGCGAGCCCCTGACGCGGGCGCAGCTGCTGACCGCCCCAGTGCGCTGGCCGCGGCCCTCGCGGCTGCAAGCTCCGCTGCCGGACGCCCCGCCACGGATGGCCGCCGGTCTGCGGGCGCTCGGGCTGACGAGCGTCGGGGCGTTGTTGGAGCATCTGCCGCGCGACAGCCGCGACGCGCGCACCGTCAGCGGACTGCGTCCAGGGGAGCCGGCGACCGTCGCTGTGCAGGTCCACTCGATCGGCGCCCGGCCGGTGCGACGGCGCGGGATGAAGCCGCTGGTGGAGGCGAGCGTGTTCGACGAGACCGGGCGTATGCGGGCGACGTTTTTCAACCAGCCGTGGCTGGCTCAGCGCTACAAGCCCGGCACCCGCCTCGTCCTGCACGGCAAGCTCGGCGAGCGCGGCACGTTCAACGTCGCCCACCACGCGGTCGGCCAGGATCTCGGCGCCGGCTCTGCAGCGCATCCGGTCACCAGCGCGGGCATCGACCTGGCCACTAGCGCGGGCATCGACCCGGCCACCAGCGCGGGCATCGACCCGGTCGCCAAGCCCGTCGCCAACCGCGGCGTTCGCCCCGCCGCCGATCCCGTCCCCGTTCGTTCTGCCGCCGATTCCCTCGCCGATCCCGTCCCCTATCCCGGCGTCGACCCTGCCGGCGTGCAGTCCGCCGCCGATGGTGAGATCTCTCGTGAGATCTCTCATTACCCGGCCGCCGACGGAGTCAGCTCCACCCAGATCCTGACGCTCGTGCAGGGCGCCACCGCCGCGGGTGCGCTGAGGGACGTGCCCGAGGCCATCGACGCGCGCGCGCGGGCGAGCGAGCGGCTGCCCGACAGGGCCAGTGCGCTGGCGGCGATGCACCATGGCCGTACAGCGGATGAGCGCGAAGCCGGCCGCGAGCGGCTCGCCTACGAGGAGCTGCTGCTGGCTCAGCTCGTGTTCCTGCGCCGCAGCGCGGCGCGGCGTGCGGCGGGCGGCGCCCCGCGCCTGAGCGAGCCGCCGACCCTGACTCGGCGCTGGCTGGAGCACGAGTTGCCGTTTGAGCTGACGGGCGATCAGCGCCGCGCCATCGCCGAGATCGATGTGGACCTGCGCCGTGAGCAGGCGATGCAACGGCTGCTGTTGGGGGAGGTCGGCAGCGGCAAGACGGTGGTCGCCGCGTGGGCGATGTTGCGCGCGGTCGAGCACGGCATGCAGGCGATGCTGATGGCTCCCACCGAGACGCTGGCCGAGCAGCATTTCGCGACGCTGCAGGACCTTCTCGGCGGCGAGCTGGGGCACGTGCCGTGCGCGTTGTTGACGGGCTCCACCTCGACGCGCCGACGCGCCGACGCGCTGGGCAAGCTCTCGAGCGGCGAGCTGGGACTGATCGTGGGCACGCACGCGCTGATCGAGCCGGATGTCAGGCCGCGGGCGTTGGCGGTCGCGGTCGTCGACGAGCAGCACCGCTTCGGGGTGCGCCAGCGGGCGGCGCTCGATGAGAAGGGGTCGGTCGCCCTCCCGGATGGCGGCCGCGGCGGAAAAGGGCGGCTGCCCCACGTGCTGCACATGACCGCCACGCCGATCCCGCGCACGCTGGCGCTCGTGGGCTACGGCGACCTCGACACGACGACGCTGCGCGAGCTGCCCCGCGGCAGGCAGCCGATCCGCACGCGCATCGTCTCGAGCGAGGCCGAACGCGCGCGCGCGTACGAGAAGCTGCGCGAAGAGCTGCGGGCCGGACGCCAAGCGTATGTGGTGTGCCCGTTGATCGAAGACCCCGATCCCGATCCCGATCCCGACCATGCCACTCCCGGCAGCGCCCCGACCGCTGGCGTCCACGCCCCCAGCGCGCGAGCCGAGAAGCACGCCGATGTCGCGGCGGCGGACCCCCCGGCCGAGAGCGCCTCGGCTGACAGCGCGAGGGCCCTGCGCGCGGCGATGACCGAGCTGCAGCGCCTACAGGCCACAGAGCTCAAAGACCATCGCCTGGTGCTGCTGCACGGCGGTATGCGCCCGGCGGAGAAGGCGCAGGCGATGGCGCGGTTCGCGTCGGGGGCGGCGGACGTGCTCGTGGCGACGACCGTGATCGAGGTTGGGATCGATGTGCCCAACGCGACCGTGATCGTCGTCGAGAACGCCGAGCGGTTCGGCATCTCCCAGCTGCACCAGCTGCGCGGGCGCGTGGGGCGCGGCGAGCATCCCTCGACGTGTCTGTTGATGGGGCCCGCCGGCGCCGCGCGGCTGCGGGCGCTGGCCGAGCACGACGACGGGTGGGAGCTGGCGGAGATCGATCTGCGTCTGCGTCAGGAGGGGGAGCTGATCGGCACGCGCCAGTCCGGTGTCGGCCGTCATCGGATCGCCTCCCTGCCGCAAGACGCGGCGCTGCTGGAGCGCGCCCGCGCTCGGGCGCAGGAGATCGTCGCGCGCGATCCGCATCTGCGCGAACCCGAGCACGCGCTGCTCGAGCACGCGCTAAAGCGGGCGTTCGGCGCCGAAGCCCACGCGCCGATCCCCGGGTGATGGGCCGCCGGACGCAGGGCCGTGGGACGTCGGCTCGCCGGACGCCAAAGAAGACGCTGGGCCGCCGGACGCTGGAGAGGACGCCGTGAGGGTCATCGCCGGGCGTTACGGCGGGCGCCGGCTGCGCGCGCCTCGCGGACGCACGACACGGCCGACCGCGGAGCGGGTGCGCGAGGCGGTGTACGGGATGCTCGGCTCAGTGCACGGCGCCATCGTGCTCGACCTGTTCGCGGGCAGCGGCGCGATGGGCATCGAGGCGCTCTCGCGCGGAGCTCGCCGGGCGGTGTTCGTCGAGCGCGACCGCGCCGCGATGGCGGCGCTGCAAGCCAATCTGGCCGCGCTCGGGCTCGGCGGCGAACGGACGGAGACCCGGCCCGAAGACGCGCTCAGGGCGCTGGAGTCGGCGCGCAAACGCCAAGAGACATACGATCTGCTGCTGATCGATCCTCCATACGGGCACGCATCCGAGCTGGGGCCGGCGTTGAACGAGTCGTTGCCGGCGCTGCTGGCGGCGGGTGCGCGCGTGGTTGTGGAGAGCGATCGGCGGGCGCCGCTGCAGCTGGAGCTCGGGCTGGAGCTGGAGCTCGCGAGAGAGCGCCGCTACGGAGACACCGAGATCAGGATCTATCACCGCCTATGACCCATCCCGGCCAATCAATGACCCATTCCCGCCAATCAATGACCCATCCCGGCCAATCAATGACTCATTCCCGCCAATGACACACAGACCCCTCATCGCCGTGTGCCCGGGCTCGTATGACCCGATCACCAACGGCCACCTGGATGTGATCGCCCGGGCGGCGGCGCTGTACGACGAGGTCGTGGTCGCCGTCGTCAATCGCTCGGTGCGCAAGGACAAGACGCTGTTCGCGATCGACGAGCGGGTTGCGTTCATCGAGCACGCGACCGCCGAGATCGGCAACGTGCGAGTGCAGCCGTTCAGCACGCTCGTCGTCGAGTTCGCGCGCGAGATCGGGGCGAGAGTGATCGTCAAGGGCCTGCGCGCGATATCGGACTTCGAGTATGAGCTGGAGATGCACCAGCTCAACCGCCGTCAGGATCCGGACATCGAGTCGATCTACCTGATGGCCAGCTCCCAGTACAGCTTCCTGTCCTCCAGCGGCGTCAAGGAGCTCGCGATCTTCGGCGGGCGCATCGACGATCTGGTGCCGGGCGAGGTCGCCGGCCGCTTGCAGGAAGAGTTGCGACGGTGACGAACTGGACCGATACGAAACCGGGCTGAACGGGTGCAGCCAGGCCAACGGAGATAGTGTGTAGAGCCAAATGGACGTACTGGTACTCATCGACAAGCTCGACGATCTCGTGCACAACGCCAAGCCGGTGCCGCTGACCGACCAGGTGCGCGTGGACAAGGAGGAGATCTACGACATCCTCGACCAGATGCGCGCGACGATCCCCGAGGAGATCAAGCAGGCGCGCTGGATCGTCAAGGAGCGCCAGGAGATGCTGGCCGAGGCCAAGAAGGAGGCCGAGCGCATCCTCAAGGAGGCTCGCGAGCGCCAGGACCGGCTGATCGGCGATCAGGAGGTCACCAAGCAGGCCGAGCGCGCCGCCGAGGACATCATCGAGGACGCCCGTGCGCGCGAGCGCGAGATCCGTCTCGGCGCCGAGGACTACGCCGACGAGATTCTCAACACGCTCGAGGTCAACCTGTCGAAGTTCATCGCCGCCGTCCAGCGCGGGCGCGAGCGCCTGCAGGGCAAGGACGAACCGGCAGAGGTGTCCTAGAACTTTGGGATGACCACGTCGCATGCGACGTGGTCCCCGACAGTGCATGCACTGTCGGGCCGGCCGGTACATGTACCGGCCGCAGGGAGCGCCACATGTGGCGCTCCCCGGGTGTCGCATGCGACACCCGAACATCAATACCGGATACGTGTGCCCCTACGCAAAGAGCGCGCTATTGGGTAGGGTGCCCGCGTGAGCTCACCCTCGGGCAACCGCCTCGCCGGCCTCGCCGCGTCGCTGCGTGGCAAGGTCTCCGACCACGCGTTCGAGCTGCGAGTGCTGCACGACGCGGGGATCCTCGGGCCGGTCAGGCCCGACAAGGCGCTCAAGATGGGGGCCACGTTCATGCGCTGGGGCGCCTCGCCCGCGACCGGCGCGAAGATCGAGTCGATCCACTACCCGCACGAGACCGCGCTGATCGACGAGCGCGGGCCGCTGACGTTCGAGCAGGTGCACCGGCGCTCCAACGCGATCGCGGGCGCGCTGGCGCAGATGGGGATCGGTTGCGGCGACGGCGTGGGGATCATGTGCCGCAACCACCGCGGCTTTGTCGAGACGACGCTCGCGACCGCCAAGCTGGGCGCGAGCGCGCTGTACCTGAACACCGCGTTCGCCGGGCCGCAACTGGCCGAGGTGACTCGCCGCGAGGGGCCCAAGGCGCTCGTGTACGACGAGGAGTTCACCGGACTGTTGGAGGATGTCGATCCCGGCGTGACGCGGATCATCGGCTGGAGCGAGGATCATGGAGGGAGCGCGGGTGGCGGCGCCCCCGACGCCTCCGCAGGTCCCGGCGGCCGCGCCGCACACCACGCCCCCGGCGCCACCGCCACCCCCGGCGGTCGCGAAGGACGAGGCGGTCGCGAGGAGCCGACGCTCGAGGATCTGATCGCGCGCGGCAGCGAGGACGACCTCGAGCCGCCCCCGGAGAAGCCGAAGTTCGTCATCCTCACCTCGGGCACCACTGGCGCGCCCAAGGGCGCGCAGCGATCGAACCCCGACGGGCTGTTCACACTCGCCGCGATGATCGACCGGATCCCGTATCGCAGTCGTGAGCGAATGGTGATCGCCGCCCCGCTGTTTCACTCCTGGGGGCTGCTGCACTTCGCCGCGATCGGACTGCCGACCGCCTCAACGATGGTGCTGCGCCGCCGCTTCGATCCGGAGGACACGCTGCGCGCGATCCGCGACCACGGCGCGCAGGTGCTGGCGGCGGTGCCCGTGATGATCCAGCGCATCCTCGCGCTGCCCGACGAGACGCTCGAGCAGTACCGGCTGCCCTCGCTGCGGATCGTCTCGCTCTCGGGCTCGGCGCTGCCGGGCGAGCTGGCGCTCAGCTGGATGGACCGGTTCGGCGACAACGTCTACAACTTCTACGGCTCCACCGAGGTCGGCCAGGTCACGATCGCCACCCCCGCGGATCTGCGCGCGGCGCCCGGCACTGCGGGGCGACCGCCACGCGGGACGGTCGTGCGCCTTTACGACGAGCACGGCCATCAGGTGCGCCAGGGCGAGATCGGGCGAATATTCGCCGGCAGTGAAATGTCGTTCGAGGGCTACACCGGCGGCGGCGGCAAGGAGGTCATCGACGGGCTGCTCTGCAGTGGCGACGTGGGCCGGTTCGACGCCCAGGGTCGCCTGTTCGTGGAGGGTCGCGACGACGAGATGATCGTGTCCGGTGGCGAGAACGTGTTCCCGCGCGAGGTCGAGGACCTGTTGGCCGACCATGCGGACGTCGAAGAGGTGGCGGTCATCGGCGTTGAGGATCCCGAGTGGGGCCAGCGGCTGAAGGCGTTCGTGGTGCCGCGCAACGGCAACGCGCTCAGCGAGTCAGACGTGCAGGAGTACGTCAAGGTCAACCTCGCCCGCTACAAGGTCCCACGCGAGGTCGTGTTCATGGACGAGCTCCCGCGCAACGCCACCGGCAAGGTGCTCAAGCGCGAGCTGCGCACGCTCGCGTAGCGAGCCGCATCGCCCGCTCCGCGCCCCGGAGCTTGCCGGTCGGCCTCGCGCCCCCTCGGCTCGCGCCTCGCGCCTCCTCGTGCCCCGCGACCTCTCGCCTCTCGCCTCGCGCCTCACGCCCCCTCGGCTTGCGCCTCGCGCCCCGCGCCTCCTCGCCTCGGCGCTAGCCTGAGGTGGCGATGGCAACGCACGCGCACACCTTCGATTTGGCCGGCCTGCGGCTGAGCCCCGGTGCGGGCCGCCGGCTGCAGTTGGCGGTCCCGATTGAGGCGCTGCAGCTGGGCGGCGAGCGCTACGAGGCGCGGCCGGCCAACGTGCCCGTGACAGTCGACGTCTCGCGCATGACCGGCGGCGGGTACGCGCTTAAGCTGGCGATGTGCGTCCAGCTCGCCGGCCCGTGCATGCGCTGTTTGAAGGACGCCTCACCCACGATCGAAGTGCAGGCGCGCGAGGTGGACGTGCCCGGCGCCGAGGATGGCGATGGCGATGGTGCGGGTGGGGGCGGGGCTGCGAGGGAGGAAATGTCCAGCCCCTACGTACACGATGAGACACTCGACCTGGCCGCGTGGGCCCACGACGCGCTTGCGCTGGCCGTGCCGGTGAAGGTGTTGTGTCGCGAGGACTGCGCCGGACTGTGCCCGGAGTGCGCGGCCGACCTGAATGACGTGAGGCGGGCGGGACTCCAACACTCGCACGAGCGCGTTCGGGACGGGCGCTGGGCGAAGTTGAGCGAGCTGAAGCTTGAGTAGCGTGGATCGGGTCGCAGACGCTCGTGCGGGCGAAGGCCGGCCGCGCGCAGAGGAGACGGACGGACGCGAGGAGCGCGAGGAGCGTCGTGTTGAGCAGTCTCAAAACGTTGTGAACGCGCGTGCGCGCGCACGCGCGCGTTCAGTGGTCGTGGCGGTGGACTGCAACGGCGCCGACCTCGGACCGGGTGAGGTGGCCGCGGGCGCGGTGCTGGCCGCCGGGGAGGGCGCGAGCACGATCCTGTTCGGACCGGCGCGCGAGCTGAACGCGGCGATCGAGGGGGCGGGCGGAGCGCCGTTGCCGGCGGAGGGCGCGGGCACGATCGAGGTCGTGGATGCGCCGGTGTCGATCGCCAAGAGCCCCGACCCGGCGAGGGCCGTGCGCGGCAACCCCGACGCCTCGATCGTGCAGGCGGCGCGTGCCGTGGCCGACGGTCGCGCGCAGGCGCTGGTGTGCGCGGGGGGAACCGGGGCGGCACTGGCAGCCGGTCTGTTCAACATCAAGCGCGCCCGCGGCATCCACCGCCCCGCTCTGGCGCTGCCGGTGCCAATTCCGCAGGACCCGCCCGCTGCGCCCGTGACGCTGCTTGACGTCGGCGCCAACGCGCAAGCCCGCAGCGAGCACCTCGAGCAGTTCGCGTTCATGGGCGCCGCGCTGGCGCAGACCGTGCTCGGCGTGCGGCGCCCTCGCGTGGGGCTGTTGTCAAACGGTGAGGAGGCCGAGCGCGGCAGCCCGTTGATCGTCGAAACGCACGCCCGTCTGCGCGCGCGCGTTCAGGCGGCGGAGGGGGACGAGGCGGTGGTTGCGGCGGCAAACGCGAACACGGTGGACACCCTCCCGTTCGAGTTGATCGGCAACGTCGAGGGCGGCGATGTGGTGTCGGGCGTGGCCGACGTGGTCGTCACCGACGGGTTCACCGGCAATGTGGCGCTCAAGCTGATGGAGGGCGTGTCCCAGACGCTGCTCGGCGCGATTCGCGGAGCCGCGATGTCCTCGCCGACGGCCAAGTTGGGAGGGCTGCTGCTCAAACCGGCGCTGGGCGGGCTGCGCGAGCAGATCGACCCCGAAGCCCAGGGCGGCGCGTACCTGCTGGGGCTGCGCAGCCTCGGCGTGGTGCCCCACGGCGCGTTTCGTCGGCGCGGGTTCGCGCAGGCGATCCTGCGTGCGCGCCAAGGTGCGCATGACGAGGTGATCGCCCGCACGCATGCCACCCTCGCCCGGGCGGGCGCGCTGCGCCAAGCGCCTGCATCCGCGCGGGTCGATAGCCTCCGTGGGAATGACGCGTGAGCAGGTGAGGGAGCTGATCGCAGACCATCTGGCCGACGAGCTGGACGTCGATTCACAGCAGATCGGCGAAGAGACACGGTTCAGGGAGGACCTCGAGGCCGACTCGCTGGACCTGTACACGCTCGTGCAGGAGCTCGAGGACACCTACGGTGTGCGCGTCTCAGATGAGCAGGCGGCGGCGATCACGACCGTGGGGCAGGCGGTCGACTTCGTCCTGGCACACGCCGCCGCCTGATGTGCAGCGATGAAGTTGTTGAACGAACTTCTCGACGAACTCCCGCAGGAGCTGGAGCGCCAGGTCTTCACCCATGCCTCCTGGACCGAGCGGCGCGAGGAGTCCTATGCGCGACTGGCGTTTCTCGGCGACAGCGTGCTGGGGCTGGCGGTCACTACACACCTGTACCCGCGGCTGGGAGCCGAGCGGTTCGGAGCGGGACACCTGACCAAGATCCGCGCCCAGGCCGTGTCCGGTCCGAGCTGCCGGGCTGTCGCCGAACGACTGGGCATACCCGCGAGGCTGCGCGCCGCGGCGCCCGAGAATGCGGCGGGGGGCGCGCAGGCGTTGGTGGAGACCGAGCGCGTGCTCGCGTCTGTGATCGAGGCGGTCATCGGCGCGTGCTATCTGAGCGCTGGCTACGAGCGCACAGCCGAGGCGGTCGTGCAGGCCTGGGGTCCGGAGATCGAGCAGGCGCTGGAGCATCCCGTCGACTTCAAGTCCGCGTTGCAGGAGCTGCTGGCGCGGCGCGGTGCGCTGGTCAGCTACGAGATCAGCGCCGAAAGCGGACCGCCGCACGAGCGCACCTATGCGATCCTCGCGCGCGTCGACGGCGAAGTGCTCGGTACCGGCGAGGGCAAAAGCAAGAAGCAGGCCGAGCAGGCCGCCGCGCAACGGGCCGTCGAGCGGCTGGGAGAGCGGGAGTGATGGTCGGTGCGGGCATGGTCGGTGCGGGCATGGTGGGCGCGGGCATGGTCGGCGCGAGGCCGGGAGCGCGGATGCAGGCGAACGGGCGCGTGGGAGCGAGAGCGAGGAGGCGCTCGTGCGCCTGAAGTCACTGACGCTGAAGGGGTTCAAGTCCTTTCCCGACCGTACCCGCCTTGACTTCGGGCCGGGGGTGAGCGTCGTCGTCGGACCGAACGGGTCGGGCAAGTCAAACGTGACCGACGCGGTGCTGTGGGCGATGGGCGAGCAGTCGCCGCTGGCGATCAGAGGCCAGTCGATGCAGGACGTGATCTTCGGTGGCGGGCGCGGCGTGCAGGCTCGCAGCGCGGCAGAGGTCGAGATCGTGCTCGACAACTCCGACGGAACGGTCGATCTTCCGCTCTCAGAGATCTCGATCGAACGGCGCCTGGACCGTGCCGGCGAGGGCGGCTACCGCCTGAACGGGGCGCGCTGCCGTCTGGCCGACGTGATCGAGGTGCTATCGGACACGGGCCTTGGCAAGGAGACCCACTCGGTCATCTCCCAGGGGCGCGTCGAGGCGATCGTCACTTCCAAGCCGCGCGACAGGCGACTGCTGATCGAGGAGGCCGCGGGCCTGGGCAAGCACCGCAAGCGCCGCCGTCGCGCGCAGCTCAAGCTCGACCGCACCCAGGAGAACCTCGACCGCGTGCTGGACGTCGAGCACGAGGCACGCAGCCGCCTGCGCCCGCTCAAGCGCCAGGCAGAGGCCGCCGAGTTGCACGAGCGCTTGGAGCGCCAGCTGCTGGAAGCCCGCTGGACGCTGGCTTGCGAGGCCGTGCGTGCGCGTGGCGCCGATCTGCGCAAGGCCGAGTTGCAGGCGACCCAGGCCCGGGAGCGCCGCGAGCAGGTGGAGACAGAGTTGCAGGCGGTGATCGCACGGCGGGGCGAGGCCGAGAGCGCGCTGGCCGAGCAGACCGAGCGTCACGACGCGTTGGCGCGGCGCGCGTATGAGATCCGTTCCGCACGCGAGCGGCTGTCACTGCGCGGCGAGCAGGCGCAGGCGAGCGCGCTCATGTTGAGTGAGCGCGCCGCTCGCGTACGGGCCGAGCTCGAGGCGCTCGCCGGCGCTGGATCCGGCGCAGGCGCTGGTGGGGCTGGTGGGAATGGCGAGACAGACGATGGCGCCCCATCCGTGGCCGGTGTGGAGCCTGGGGTCGGTGTAGAGCCTGAGGCTGGCGCAGAATCTGGGGCTGGTGTGGAGCCTGGGGCCGGCGCCGAGCCTGAGGCCGGCGCCGAGCGTATCCGGAGTCTGGAGCGGGAGCTCGAAGGGCTCGACCGTGAGCGCGAGCGGGAGATCGAGCGAGAGATCGAGGAGTTGCGCTCTGAGCACGAGCAGGCCGCGCAGCTGGTCGGCGAGCTCACCGAGTCCGTGGAGATCGCGCGCGAAGTGCGAGGTCAGGCCGAGTTGGTAGCCGACCAGGCCCGCGGTGAGTTGCGGGAGGCGCAGGCCGGTGCTGAACGCGCGCGTGGCGAGGCGGCACGCGTGGGGGCTGAGCTGGCGGCGGTCAACCAGTTCCTGGGCAGCCACGCTCGCTACGGTCCTGGCGCGGCAGGCACACAGGGCCCGGAGGGCGATGCCCCTGGCATCCGTGCTTTGAGCGCAGCGCTGAAGGTGCGTGAGGGCTATGAGCTCGCGCTCGCCGCCGCGCTCGGCGGTCGCCTGGATGCCGTCCTGGTCTCCGATCTTCACGACGCCAACGCGCTGCTTGATCGCGCGGGGCGCGACGGTGGCCATGCGCTGTTGGCGGGAGACGCCGCGCGGGAGCAAGCGCGGGAGAGTGTCGAAGAACTCGCGGCGACGACCAGCGGAGTCCAGCGCGGCGAGGATGCGGCGGCGGGCCCGCAAGCAGGCAACGATGGGAACACGCCACCCCCGGTGGCGGGGGCGATCAGGCTCAGCGACCTGGTGCGCGGCTCTCAGGCTACACGCGCACTCCTCGATCGTCTGCTGAGCGACGCGTGGTTGGTTGAGCGCCTACAGGACGTGCCCGACGATTTCACCGGGATCGCGACGACCAAGAATGGAAGGGTGCTGTTCGGCGCGTGGGGAGAAGTGCGACAGATCGGCGAAGGCGGGGCCGAGCGGGTGCTGGCGCAGCGCAACGAGCGCGAACGGTTGATCGCCGCCAGTGAGGTCGCTGTTGCCGCTGAGCATGCCGCTGCCGCCGCGGCGCGGGGGAGCCAGGAGCGGGTCGCCGAAGCCGAGGATGAGCGCATGGGGGCGGAGGAGCGACTGCGCGGTGTTGAGCGTGAGCTCGCGCAGGCGCAGGAGGCAGAGCGCCGCCTGCAGTGGCTGATCGAGCAGCGGCGCACCGCGCCCGAGCAGGGTCCGCTCGCGGTTCGCCGCGCACAGCTGCAGGGCGAGCTGGCCGCCGAGCGCCGCCAGGCCGAGCGGGTTGCGGCCGAACGCGCGCAGCGCGAACAGCGCATCGCGCGCCTGCGCGCCCGTCATGCCGCCGACACGGCTCTCGCGCCGGCGGCGCGGCGTCTGGCGGCGACGCTGAGCGCGGCCGGCGAAGCGGCTGAGGGGCTGCTCTCCGGCGTGCAACAGCGGCTGTCTGAAGACGGCGCTGCCGGCGAGCGTCTCGCGGGCGAGCTGCGCAGTTGCGCCCACCTGGAGGCCGAGATCCAGACGCGCCTGCGAGACGTCGGTGAGCAGGTGACCACGACCGAGGTCGCCGCCCAGCGGCTGCGCGATCAGGCAGCCGAGGCGCAGGAGGAGCTGCGCGGCATCGCCGAGCGCCTGGAGCGGGGCACGCCATCTGGCGAAGACGAGCCCGAGCCGCTCTCCGACGAGGAGTCTGAGGCGCTGCACGCGCGCGTAGGGCGCCTGGTGCGCCGGCGCGAGCAGCTCGGACCGGTCAATCCGCTCGCCCAGGATGAGTACGCGCAGGCGCTCGAGCACGTGCAGGAGCTCGAGGATCGCCGCACCGATCTGGAGACGGCGTTACGCGAGCTGAGGACGTTGATCAAAGACACCGATCGCCAGATCGCCGAGACATTTCAGCAGACGTTCGACGCCGCGGCGCGCAACTTCGAGGAACTCGTCGGCGACGTGTTTCCCGGCGGCAGCGGAAGATTGCGGCTCGTGCGCGACGAGCACACGCCACGCGCGGTCCTCGGCGGACAGGCCGCGGCTGCAGGGGATGTGCCGGACGGGGACGGCGCGGCAGGACGGGCGGAGAGCGCGGCGGGCGAGTCTGACAGTGAGGCCGCGGCCGACACGGAAGCCGAACACGAGCAGCGCGCGCGAACGGGCGAAGCCGAGCAGGACATGGGCGTCGAGATCGAGATCACGCCGGCCGGCAAGTCGACCAAGCGCCTGTCGCTGCTGTCGGGTGGCGAGAAGTCGATGACGGCGCTCGCGTTCCTGTTCGCGGTGTTCCTCGCCCGCCCTTGCCCGTTTTACATCCTCGACGAGGTCGAGGCGGCATTGGACGATCTCAACCTCGACCGGTTCTTGGCGCTGCTGCGCCGCTACTCGGACCGCGCTCAGTTCATCGTGATCACCCACCAAAAGCGCACGATGGAGGCCGCCGACTGGTTGTACGGAGTGTCGATGGGCGACAACGGCGTCTCCAAGGTGCTTTCGCGCCGGCTGCCACCCAAAGCCGTGCGGGACGGTGGCGACGATCGCGCCATGGGCGCAGACGACGGTGACGGCGACGCTATGGGGGCAGGCGACGGCGACCGCGCTAGGGGGGCAGGCGGCGGCGAGGGTGACAACGCCAGAGGGGCAGACGACGGTGACGATGGGGACGAGGATGGTATGGACCCATCCTCCGCGACCCAGGTCTCCATGGCATCCAGCGATTCGCCGGCGGCCCCGGTCGCCGAGGTCGCCTGAGTCGCGCTGATCGACGGAACTTCGTCTGATGCCGCGAGATTGGAGCGAGCTGTTCATCGCCGGCGAGGGCGGCGGCGCCGCAGACGACACCCCCGGGGACGCGGGCGCCTCTGGGGATGCTCGCTCGCGCGGGCGCGCTCGCGGCTGGGTCAGGCGGCTGCGCGAGAACCTGTCGAAGACCCGTACGGCGCTCGGCGGGGAGATCCAGGCGACGCTGTTCGCCGGGGAGATGGACGCGCAGGCATGGGAACGGCTCGAGGAGGCGCTGATCCTCGCCGACGTCGGCGCGCGCACGACCGCGTCGATCGTCGCGACGCTCGAGACCGAGGCCGACAGTGGCGAGCTCGTGGGTGCAAGCGGTGAGGCGCTCAGCGAGCGACTGATCGCGCTGCTCGCCCAGACCGCGCGTGTCGGTGAGGCACGGATCGACATCCGCGCGCATCCGACCGTGATCATGGCGGTTGGCGTCAACGGCACTGGCAAGACGACCACGATCGGCAAGCTCGCATGGCATCTGCGCAACGAGCTCGGGCGCACCGTGCTGCTGGCCGGCGCGGACACGTTCAGGGCCGCCGCCGGCGAGCAGTTGGCCGGCTGGGCTGAGCGCGCCGGCGCGGAGATCGTGACCGGCCCGGAAGGATCGGACCCGGGAGCCGTCGCGTTCGAGGCGATCGCTCAGGCGCGCAGCCAGGACATCGACGTGGTGATCGTCGACACCGCGGGACGGTTGCACACACAGGATGACCTGATGGCTGAGCTCGGCAAGGTAAGGCGTGTGATCGGCCGGGTGGGTGGGACCGAATACGGAGGCGCCCCGCACGAGACGCTGCTGACGATCGACGCCACCACCGGGCAGAATGGGCTGCGCCAAGCCCAGCTGTTCGCCGCGGCGGCGAACGTGAGCGGGGTCGTGCTGACCAAGCTCGACGGCACCGCCCGTGGGGGCATAGCGTTGGCGATCGCCTCGGAGCTGGGGCTGCCGGTGAAGCTGATCGGCGTGGGCGAGGCGCTCGAGGATCTGCGCCCGTTCGATTCCGAAGATTTCGCCCGCGCGCTGGTTGCGCCCGAGTGAGCGCGCCAACCGGTGCGATAATCGTTCGGAGATGGACGCATGGATCGTGTGGCTCATCGCCGCGTGCCTGTTGGGCATCGGCGAGATGCACCAGGGCGGGTTCTACCTGGCCCCGTTTGCGATCGGCGCGGCGCTGGCGGCGGTCGTCAGCCTGCTGGGCGTGGGAGTGGCCCTGGGTGCGATCGTGTTCGTTCTCGGGTCGGCGATCGTGTTCGGCACGCTGCGTCCCATCGCCCGCCGGCACCGTCGTCTACCCGCTCCGATCCGCACTGGCGCGGCCGCACTGGTCGGCAGGCCCGCGATTGTGATCGAGCGCATCGCCAACGATGAGGGCGTGGGGTGCGTGAAGGTCGACGGCGAGGTGTGGACCGCGCGCAGCTATGACGAGGACGAGACCTTCGACACGGGCGAGCGCGTCGAAGTGGTCGAGATCAAGGGCGCCACGGCGCTTGTCATGCACTGAGGCGCAGCGATTCCTTCGATCTCGCCGCGATCAGGCTAGGCTCATCAGTGAAAGGAACTGGACATGGTCGCCATCATCGTCATCGTCGTAGTCGTCCTGTTCGCGCTGTTCGTGGCTTCGCGCACGATCAGAGTGATCCCACAGGCCAAAGCCGGAGTGGTGGAGCGGCTCGGCCGCTACAGCCGCACCCTGGAACCGGGGTTGGCGATCGTCACGCCGTTCGTCGATCGTGTGCGCCCGCTCGTCGATCTGCGCGAGCAGGTCGTCAACTTCTCGCCGCAGTCGGTGATCACCGAGGACAACGTCGTCGTGGCGATCGAAACGGTGCTGTATTTCACGATCACCGAGCCGCGTTCGGCGACATATGAGATCGCCAACCCGTTGCAGGCGATCGAGCAGCTGACCGTGACCACGCTGCGCAACGTGATCGGCGGGCTCACGCTCGAGGCCAGCCTCACCTCCCGCGAGAGCGTCAACACGCAGCTGCGCACCGTTCTCGACGAGGCCACCGGCAAGTGGGGAATCAGGATCAACCGAGTCGAGATCAAGTCCGTGGACCCGCCGCCGGACATCAAGACCGCGATGGAGAAGCAGATGCGTGCCGAGCGCGACCGCCGCGCGGCGATCTTGACCGCGGAAGGGGAGAAGCAGTCGCAGATCCTCACCGCCGAGGGCGCCAAGCAGGCGGCGGTGCTCACCGCCGAAGGCGAGCGCCAGGCCGCGATCCTGCGGGCCGAGGGCGAAGCGAAGGCGATCGGCACCGTGTTTAGCGCGATTCACGCCGGCAATCCCACACGCGAGCTGCTCAGCTACGAATACCTGCAGATGCTGCCCCAGTTGGCCGAAGGTGACGCCAACAAGGTGTTCGTCGTGCCCAGCGAGTTCGCCCAGGCGTTCGGCGGCATCGGCGAGGCGCTCGCACGGCGAGCCCCCGGCGAAGGGCCAGATCCCAAAGGACCGTCCTCACCGGCTCCCGGGTCCGATACGCAGAGCGGTATTCCCAACGGTGCACAGCAACCCGCAGGTTTGTCCCCGCCGGCTCAACAGGCTCAACCGCAGCAGCACCAGTCGCGAGCGCCCCGGCCCATGCACTGATGTTCGACGCGCTCGGCGAAAAACTCCAGGCCACCATGGCCGACGTGCGCCGGCACGGCACGTTGACCGAGGCGGACATCGACGCGGCGATGCGCGAGATCCGCCTCGCGTTGCTGGAGGCGGACGTCAACTTCAAGGTCGTGCGCCAGTTCACCGCTCAGGTCAAGGAGCGCTGCGTGGGCGCCGAAATCGCCGGCAAGCTCAACCCCGGCCAGCAGGTGGTGAAGATCGTCGGCGAGGAGCTCGCCGCATTGATGGGAGGGCCGCCCGTTCGTGCACCCGCCGGCCCGCCTGCACCCGCCGGCCCGCCTGCACCCGCCGGCCCGCCTGCACCCGCCGGCTCGCCTGCATCCGCCGGCTCGCCTGCATCCGCCGGCTCACCTGTGTCCGCCGGCCCGCCTGCATCCGCCGGCCCGCTGCCTCCTGGCACGGCCGTCCAAGACGGGCACGAGTGGGAGGAGCCGCCCGGCCTGCGCTTCGCGGCCCATCCCCCGACCGTGATTCTGATGGCCGGACTGCAGGGCTCGGGCAAGACGACCGCGACCGCCAAGCTGGCGCGCTACCTGCGCGAGGAGCGTGGAGCCGCTGTGGCGGTGGCCGCCTGCGACACCTACCGCCCCGCGGCGGTGGACCAGCTCGTGAAGGTCGGCGCCCAGGCCGGCGCCGAGGTATACGAGCAAGGCACCGAGCGCGACCCGGTCGACATCGCCACCTGGGCGCTCGGGCGCGCCGCCGATGAGGGCAAGGACGTGCTGATCGTCGACACCAGCGGGCGGCTGCACATCGACGAGCAGCTGATGGACGAGCTCGTGCGCATGCGCGCCGCGGTCAAACCCACCAACGTGCTGCTGGTGCTGGACGCGATGACCGGTCAGGATGCCACGTCGGTTGCGGAGCGGTTTGCGCAGGAGGTGCAGTTCGACGGGGTGATCATGAGCAAGCTCGACGGCGACGCGCGCGGCGGCGCCGCGCTGTCGGTCAAAGCGATCACCGGCAAGCCGATCATGTTTGCCTCCACCGGAGAGAAGCTCGAGCAGTTCGAACGCTTTCACCCCGACCGCATGGCCCAGCGGATCCTCGGGATGGGCGACGTGATGACCCTGATCGAGCAGGCCGAGCGCCAGTTCGACGAGGATCAGGCGATCGAGCTGCAGCGCAAGCTCAGGCGCGACGAATTCGGGCTCGACGATTTTCTGGCGCAGCTGCGGACGATCAGGCGGATGGGCCCGTTGACCAACCTGCTCGGCATGATTCCTGGCCTGGCGGGCCATCAGCTGCAGAACATGAAGTTCGACGAACGCGAGCTGGACCGTGTGCAGGCGATCATCCTGTCGATGACCCCGGCCGAGCGAGCCAACCCCGAGCTGATCAAAGGCTCGCGCCGGCTGCGCATCGCACGCGGATCAGGCAGCAACGTGCAGCAGGTCAACCAGCTCGTCAAGCAGTTCGGCCAGACGCGCCGCGTGATGAAGCAGGTGGGACGCGGGCGCATGCCCGACATCGGTGCGCTCATGCGCCAAGCTCGTTGAGCGCTGGTGTCGCGGCCGGTCTCGTGGCCGGCGTCGCGGCTGGCGCCGCGGCCCGTCTCGTGGCCGTCTCGTGGCTGGCGCCGCGGCCCGCCTCGTAGCCGCCTCGTGGCCCGCCGAGCGGCCTTTGCGGCCGACACCGTCTAAGCTCTGCATTCGCGAACCCGCAATGGAAACTGAAAGGAACACGTGTCGGTAAGGCTGAGGCTCACCCGGGTGGGCGGCAAGAAGGACCCGATTTGGCGTGTGGTCGTCGCCGACCAGCGCTCGCCGCGCGATGGACGCGTGATCGAGACGATCGGTCAGTACAACGCCCAAACGAACCCGTCGACGATCAACATCGACTCTGAGCGCGCCCGCAGCTGGTTGGCGCGCGGCGCTCAACCCACGGACACGGTCCGCAAGCTGCTGCGCATCCAGGGCATCGCGACCGGCCAGGGTGACTGAGGCACCCGCCAGGGTTGCGGTGGCGAACGTGGACGTACCCCGGGACACACTCGAGCGCGACAACGAGCGTGAGCCATCGCTCGCCGAGGACACCGAGGACGCCGATATAGCCGAGGGACCGGAGTCGCCGGGCGAGCGCTCGCGAGGGCTGCTGGAGTATCTCGCCGAAGGCCTGGTCGAGGACCCGGACGGGGTCTCTGTCGAGCGGTTTGCTGAGGAGGACGGCACGATCGTGCTCGAGCTGTGCGTGGCGGAGGGGGACTACGGCAAGGTGATCGGCCGCGGCGGGCGCACCGCCCACGCGCTGCGCACAGTCGTCAAAGCTGCCGCGACGGGCACGGGGCACAGGGTGCTCGTCGACATCGTCGATTGACGGGCCTACCTCGAGATCCTGGTCCTGGAGCAGCTCCAGACTTGGAGTCGAAACCGTCCTCGGCACTGGAGCCGGCCTTGGCACCGGACCCAGACTCCGCTCCTGGCGCCGATCGCGAGGATCGGCTGCCGGCCGGCCGGGTTGGACGCGCCCACGGACTGGATGGGAGCTTCTACGTGACCGGCGCGCGTCCTCGATTGCTGGTCCTGGGGGCGACGGTCACCCTCGCCGGTGAGACATTCGAGATCGTACGCCGGGCCGGCAGCGACGCGCGCCCGATCGTGCGGTTGCAGGGCATCGAAGATCGTGGCGCCGCGGAGGCCGTGCGCGGGCAGCCGCTGACCGTCGCCGGCGCCGACGCGCCCACACTGGGCGAGGGCGAGTGGTGGGCACACGAGCTGGAGGGTTGTCGGATCGTCGACGGGCTACACCACGTTGGTGTCGTGACGCGGTTGATCGAGCTGCCCTCGTGCGAGGCGCTCGAGGTCATGCGCGAGCCCCTCGCGCCGCGCGGGCCCGGGCCGGTACACAAGCCGCAGGCCGGCCACCTGCTCGTGCCCATGGTCAAAGACGCGATCCGCAGCGTGGACGTGGACGCCGGGGTGATCGACGTGAACATGGAGTTCGTCGAGGAGTAGCGATGGTGATCGACGTGAACATGGAGTTCGTCGAGGAGTAGCGATGGAGATCGACCTGCACACGGGGGTTCGTCGGCAAGCAACCACGGTTGGCGGGGACTAACCATGGAAATCGACGTGTTCACGCTGTTCCCCGACTGGTTTGGGTGGTTCACGCAGCAGCGCCATGTGCGCAACGCGATCGCGGCCGGCACGCGCGTCGAGTGCGTGAACTTCCGTGAGCACACGCCGTTGAGCGCCGGCCAGGTCGACGACACCCCGTTCGGCGGGGGGGCGGGTATGGTGCTGCGCGTGGACGTGCTCGACAGCGCGCTGCGAGCTCGCTACGGCGCCGACCCGGTCGGGCTGCGCGAGCATCGCCGGGTGATCGCGCTCACCCCCGGCGGGCGAGTGCTCGACGAGGATCTCGTCGTCGAGCTCGCGGACGAGCCGGCGCTGACTCTGCTGTGCGGGCGCTACGAGGGTTTTGACGAGCGCATCCTCGAACATTTCGTCACCGATCAGATATCGATCGGCCGTTACGTGCTCGCAGGCGGAGAGCTTGCCGCGATGGTTGTGTGCGACACGGTGCTCCGCAAGCTCCCGGGCGCGCTCGGGCATGCGGACTCGGCGGTGCACGAGTCGTTCAGTCCGGCGCTGGGTGGACTGCCCGAGTATCCCCACTACACCCGGCCGGCCGAATACCGTGGATGGCAGGTGCCGGAGGTGCTGCTGTCGGGTCATCACGCGCGTATCGCGCAGTGGCGGACCGAGCGCAGCCGCGAACGCGGGGCCGCCGCCGACATGCCTCCCGCAGAGGACACCTGACCGACTGAGTCTCATCGGAGCGCCGGTCCGCTACCATTGCTGCCCGCGCCGGCCGTCACGCGCCCATCAGGGGTTCTGGGCTGGAGCGTTGTCAGGCTCACGCCTCCACACAACCCCCTATCGAGAGAATGAGCAGCGTCATCGAAACCATCGAGCGCGCGCAGTTGCGCCGCGTCCCCGAGTTCGCTCCAGGCGATCGCGTCAAGGTCCATTTTCAGGTGATCGAGGGCTCCCGCCGCCGCGTGCAGGTGTTCGAGGGGGTTGTCATCAAGCGCCAGGGTCACGGAGCGCGCGAGACGTTCACAGTGCGCAAGCAGTCCTTCGGCGTGGGGGTCGAGCGGATGTTCCCCGTGCACTCGCCCAAGATCGAGCGCATCGAGGTGGCCGCCCGCGGCGACGTGCGCCGCGCCAAGCTGTACTACCTGCGCGACCGTGTCGGCAAGCGCGCGCGTGTGCGCGAGCGCCGATACACCGGACCGGAGCAGACCGTCGAGCCCGGCTTGCTGGCCGACGAGCAGCCCGGCGGAGCAACCGACGCCGAGGGTTTGACAGCCGAGGAGGCTCTGCGGGCAGAGCCCGGTCAGGCCGCCGCGGAGTCCGTTGCGGCTGAGGAGTCCGCCGGGGCTGAGGAGACCGCCGGGGCCGCAGAGTCCACGCCCGCCGAGGCGCACACGGCCGGCGCCGAGACCCCCTCCCCCGACGCCGGCGAGACGCAGGAGGGCCAGGGCGCCGGCGAGCAGCCGGCGTGAGCACTCGAGGCAAGCGCCCGGCGGACGCGAACGCGCCGGTCGGGACAGCTCTGCCCGGCGGGGGCGGCGGCAAGGCCGCGACCAAGCAGCCCAAATCCAAATCGACCCTGGGAGCAATCGTCGAGCTGGTCGTGATCATCGCGATCGCGCTCGGTCTCGCGCTCGCGATCCAGGAGTGGATCGTCAAGCCATACAAGATTCCCAGCGGCTCGATGGAACCGACGCTCGTGGTTGGACAACGGGTGTTGGTCGATCGCATCGGCACGCACTTCAGCGGCCCGAGCGTCGGTGAGATCGCGGTGTTCCATCCACCGACCGGCGCCTCCCAGCAGGAGTGCGGGCCTGTGCCACACACGGTCAAATACGACGGCGCTGCCTGTTCGGCGCCGATCCCCGACGAGGACACGGGCGTCAACTTCATCAAGCGCGTCGTGGCGGGGCCGGGCGACGAAATCTATGTCAAGGAAGGCCACGTGTATCGCCGCGCGGCCGGCACCACGCAGTTCGTGCGCGAGCACGACCCCTACATCCGCGAATGCGGAGCCAGCGCCGAGTGCAACTTTCCGACGCCGATCAGGATTCCGGCCGGACACTGGTTCATGATGGGGGACAACCGTGGCGAATCCGACGACAGCCGCTTCTGGGGGCCGGTCCCCACTTCGTGGATCATCGGCGAAGCCTTCGCCACTTACTGGCCACCCGACCGCATCGGGTTCTTCTAGATCCAGACCCGAGCCAGACGTGCTTTCGGACGCTGCGCCGTCCGAGAACACCGCCACCGCTGCTGGCGCCGCCACCACAGCGAGCACCACCGCCACCACGGCGGCCACCAACCCCACGGCGACCACCGCGACCACTACCCCCGCGACTACCGCCTCCGCCACCGGAGGGGGCGGTGCGAGAGCACGGCGCCGGCGCAAGCGGGCACGTGCCAGCGGCCGGCGGCTGTTTTCCTTTGACCGGCGCCTCGAGGTTCCGCTGATCGCCGGCGCCGATGAGGCTGGGCGAGGGTGCCTGGCCGGACCGCTCGTCGCGGCGGGGGTGCTGTTCGACTACGACGCGCTCACCACGCGCGAGCTGCGCTGGTTGAGCGCGCTCAACGACTCCAAGCAGCACACGCCCGAGGCCCGCGAGGAGCTGTACCCGCTCGTGTTGCGTTGCGCGGTTCGTGTGGCGGTGGTCTGCCGCTGCGCCGGCGGGATCGACATGCGCGGGCTGCACAACACCAACCTCGCGGCGTTGCGCGACGCATTGCGCAACGTCACCGCCGGCGTGTCCGGCGAGGTGTTGTGTCTGATCGACGGCTTCTCGGTCCCCGAGTTCGAGCGTTCGCAGCGGGCGATCGTCGACGGGGACGCCACCAGCGCCGCGATCGCCGCCGCCTCGATCGTCGCCAAGGTCACCCGCGACCGTTACATGCGCCACGCCGACACCGAGCACCCCGGCTGGGGCTTTGCCGAGCACGTCGGCTACTCCACGCCCGTGCACCGCGCCGCGATCGCCCGTCAAGGTGTCTCGCCGCTGCACCGCATGTCGTTTCAGTCGCTGGCCTACCAGCAGCTGGCGCTCTGAGCCGCTCGCGCCCTCTGTTGGTCAGGCCGCCGCGGCCATCTCCAGCTCGGTCACGGGCTCGACCTCGAACACGGTCGGAAAGCGGTCGGCGAGCCCTGTGGCGTGCAGCGCCTCGCTCACGATGTGCGCGGCGTTCTCCGCGGCGGTCGCCGGGTCCGGCTCGTCGTTGGCGAGGATGAGCACGATCGTCTCCTCGTCATCCCACGAGGCGATCGGACCGAGCTCGGCATACGCGCGCTCCAGATAGTTGGTCAGCGGCAACCATTTCGGCTCGTCCCTGAATGGCATGTCAGCTACAGAGGTCCAGGTTCGATACTCCACGATCATGTTTTATACCCCTTTCGCTTCATGCACGACATAAAGTTGACCCAGGATTGGGAGGATGACGGCGTGCCCGCGATCCTGCAAGGGATAAGCGACTTGTCGGGCGGATAGAAAATCCAGTACTCCTTGCGCTTCTCCACGCGCCACCCCTGCTGTTCGGCGCGACGTCTGATCTTCCTCAGATCGCCCCGGGCCGTCATCGCTCGACTCGCTTCTCTGCTGACACCCGGCTCACCACGCTTACCAAGCCCCCTCCACATGATCGAGGCGTAACAGCCGGTCGCGGCTGTCGAGCATCACGCCGATCGCATCGAACCGGATCGTGTGGGCGTGAGGGCGGATGTGCTTCTGATCGGCCAGCCACGCCGTGGCGAGCTTGCGCAAGCGGATGCGCTGGCGGGGACGCAACCAGTACAGCGGCAGCTGATCGGGGCGGGGGCCGCGCGGGCGCGGGTCGACCCGCCTGGTCTTCACCTCCACGAAGATCAGCGCCTCCCCGTTGAATGCGATCAGGTCGATCTCGCCGTAGCGGGTGCGCTCGTTGCGCCCCAGGGGCGCGAATCCGAGACGGTGCAGGTGCTCGACGGCTAACTGCTCGCCGCGACGGCCCAGCGCGTGACGGGGATCCACGCGCCTGGCGGGCTCCGCGGGGCTGGCGGGCTCTGCGGGATTGGCGGGCCGCGGAAACGGCGTCCCGCCTGACGCGTCGGCACTGGTTTTGGCGTCGGCGTGGCGCTCGCGGAAGTCGTCGCGTCCGGGGCCGGAAGCGCTGGTTTTGGGCATGCATCGAGACTAGGTGGGCAAATGTGACAGCGAACAGACCTGGGTGACAATTCACGGTCAAAACAGTCACAAATGTGTGACTCGGCACTTCGCGGGGCATGGGGCAGGCTTGTCGGGCCACGCGCGGGCGTGTTGGCATAGTGTCTGTCGCCATGAGCGAGGCCAACACGCGGGAGACACCCGCACACAAGACATCCGCCGACGGACCGCAGTCGCTGGACGGTGTCAGCGGGTTCATGGGCATGCGCTGGGACGATCCACAGACGGTGCGCCTGCAGATCCGCCCCGAGCTGATCAACGCCGGCGGCCTGCTGTCGGGGGTCGTGACCTACGCGCTGGTCGACTACTGCATGGGCTCGACGCTGTGGGCGCAGACGACGCCCGAGGAGCGGATCGCGACGATCAACATCTCGATCAACTACATCCAGACCGCCACCGAGGGAGAGATCGTGTGCACGACCGAGCTCGACCGGCGCAACCGCACGACCGCGGTGATGCGCAGCGAGGTGCGCCACGAGGACGGACGAGTGCTGGTGAGCGCGATTGGCAGCTACACGATCTTCCAGCGCCGCCGCCGTGCCGAGGCAGAGGCCGTGGCGGAGGCAGAGGCGGAGGCCGGGGCCGGGGCCGGGGCCGGGGCCGGGAAATCGCGGCTCGACTGACGCGGCGATGAGCTCCGAGCCCGTCCGCCGCACGCCCGTCGCCATGACGATCGCCGGCTCGGACTCCGGCGGCGGCGCCGGGATTCAAGCCGACCTGAAGGCATTCGCGCGCTGCGGCGTGCACGGGACCTGCGCGATCACCGCGATCACCGCTCAAAACACGGTCGGCGTTTGGGCGATCGAGCCGACTGCGCCCGAGATCGTGCTCGAGCAGGTGCGGGCGGTCACGCGGGACATCGGCGTGGATGCCGTCAAGGTGGGGATGCTGGGCAGTGCGCAGGTCATCCACGCGGTGGCGCAGGCGCTGGATGAGCTGCCCGCCGGTACGCCGGTGGTGGTCGACCCGGTGATGGTCGCCGAGTCGGGCGCGCGATTGCTGGACGAGGATGCGCAACAGGCGCTGATCGTGGAGATCCTGCCGCGGGCGAGCGTGCTCACCCCCAACGTGCCGGAGGCGCTGGTCCTGGTCGGCGAGCGGTTGGCGCATGGAGCATTAGAGCCAGGACGGGGAGCATCGGACGGCGACGCGCAGGACGCCCGCGAGATGGGCGACGAGGACGCCGAGAGGCTTGCCCAAGCAGTGCTGGCGCTCGGCCCGCGAGCCGTGGTGCTCACCGGGGGGCATCGTGCGCGAGCAGTCGACCTGTTCTGCTCTGGCGAGACCGGCGAGGAGATCGTCGAGATCGCCGGAGAGCGTCATCCGGGCGGCGCCGCCCACGGCTCGGGGTGCACGCACTCATCCGTTCTCGCTGCCCGCCTTGCCCGTGGCGACACGCCGCTGGCCGCGGCTCGGGTCGCCCGCGAGCTGGCCGGCGAAGCGGTGGCCAACGGCCTGCGCGATCTGGGTCGTGGCGCTGGCCCGGTTGATGTGCTCGGGCTGAGCGACTACCGGAGCTGATGTCCCCTTGGGCCCCGGCTTGCGACCCTCGGGCTGCCACCGGCGTGCCATAATCCGAGCGCGATGAGGTTGCTGCGGATGAAGTCCGGGCACGGTGAGGTTGTGCTTGCCGAGGGCGATGTGCAGGTCGCCGAGCAGGAGCGGGCGCTGATCGAGGCGTTCCGGCGCGAGCTGGACGCGGGCATGTGGGCGGCGGTGCCGGTGCAGACCGATGACGGGCGTCGCGAGGCGGAGTTGGTCAGGACGTTCGACGAGGTGCCGCGCGACGCCGAGCGCGTGATCTTCTTCCCGCGCGCGGCCGGCGGAGCGCAATAGCAAGGCCCGGCAGGAGGGATCCGGATGCTGCTCGGATTGACGACGGCCGCCCTCGTGCTGGGCGCGCTGCTGTGGGAGGTGAGCAGGCCCAAGCTCATCGCCTCCTATACACGCCTGCGCGAGTGGGCGCGCGCGCGTGCGCGCGAGAGGCGAATGGCCGCGGAGATCGTACGGGCGCGGGCGCTGGATCATGATCCTGGCCGTGAACACCGCGCTGAGCAGCGGGCGAGAAAGCTGTTGCGTTCGTGCGTTGACGAGCACGAGTGGGCGATGTATCGCGACCTGGGGTTCTTGCGCGTGTGGGGCGGCGGTAGGGGCGAGGGCCAGGCCTACCTGATCTATCCGCATCTGCCGATCGTGACCTACGCGCCGCAGACGGGCGGACTGCTGGGCGAGCACTGCGTCGCTTTCCCCGACCGCGTCAGCCTCAACCCGAACACGCGCCTACCGGACGCCGACGATGTGCTCGCGAAGTGGATGGTCCTGCAAGCGGACGAGCAGGCGCTGCTGGCGGACGCGAACATGCACCTGCCCGGTCGCCAGATCGACACGCGCCGGGTCAGGCGCGACCTGCAACGGCTGGCCGCGTGGGAGCGCGAACGCGACGGCGTCTCGGCGCTCGATAGTGTGCCGAACCGGGTGACATTCGCATCGCTCATATCCCCGAACCGACCAGCCGCGTGAACAGCCAACCGTTCGACGTCAAGCACCGCAGCCGAGCTCTGACCGAGGGACCTGAGCGTGCCGCCGCGCGCGCGTATCTGCACGGGATCGGCTACAGCGCCGAGGACCTGGCCAAGCCGATCGTCGGCGTGGCGCACTCGTGGATCGAGACGATGCCGTGCAACTTCAACAATCGCGTGCTGGCGGCGAAGGTCAAGGAGGGGATCCGCGCGGCTGGGGGCACGCCGATGGAGCTCAACACGATCGCCATATCGGACGGGATCACGATGGGCACCGCGGGGATGCGCGCGTCGCTGGTCAGCCGCGAGCTGATCGCCGACTCGATCGAGCTGGTCGCATCCGCGCACGCGTTCGACGCGCTCGTGACGATCTCGGGCTGCGACAAGACGATCCCAGGCACGGTGATGGCGCTTGCCCGGCTGGACATTCCCGGACTGATGCTCTACGGCGGCTCGATCCGTCCAGGTCACTATCGCGGGCAGGACGTCACGATCCAGCAGGTGTTCGAGGCCGTCGGGCAGTATGCCGCCGGCAAGATCACCGAAGAGGAGCTGCACGAGCTGGAGGAGGCCGCCTCGCCGGGCGCGGGCGCATGCGGGGGGCAGTTCACGGCTAACACGATGGCGATGGCGTTCGAGGCGCTCGGCATCTCGCCGGCCGGCACCGCGATGGTGCCGGCTGTGGACGGACGCAAGCTCGAGGTCGCGCGCGAGTGCGGAGAGCTGGTCATGGACGTGCTG
Source organism: uncultured Solirubrobacterales bacterium (assembly GCA_963702185.1). Lineage (GTDB taxonomy): Bacteria > Actinomycetota > Thermoleophilia > Solirubrobacterales > Solirubrobacteraceae > Palsa-744. Next base: position 359,270 of record OY969723.1, on the reverse strand, counting down.
GCAGCCGGACGGCGCCCGAGCGAAGTGATGACCAAGCCCGCTCTCGAGAACGCGATCGCGGCCGTGGCCACGAGCGGTGGCTCGACCAACGGCGTGCTGCACCTGCTGGCGGTCGCCCGCGAACTGGGCGTAGATCTGGACATCGGGGAGTTCGACGCGATCTCAGAGCGCACGCCGCTGCTGTGCGACCTGCAGCCCGGTGGCCAGTACGTCGCGACCGATCTGTACGAGGCGGGGGGTGTGCCGCTCGTGCTGAAGCGGCTGCTGGACGCCGGCATCCTGCACGGACAGGCGCTGACCGTCACCGGCCGCACGATCGGCGAGCACGCCGCCGATGCGCGCGAGACCGAGGGCCAGCGGGTCGTGCGAGCGTTGGATGAACCGCTCAAGCCCACTGGCGGGTTCGCGATCCTGCGCGGCAACGTCGCCCCCGACGGGTGCGTGGTCAAGCTGGCCGGCCACGAGCGGCGCCATCACTCCGGTCCCGCGCGCGTGTTCGACGGCGAGGAGGCCGCGATGGCGGCGGTGCTCGCCAAGGAGATCCAGCCCGGCGACGTGGTCGTGATTCGCGGCGAGGGCCCGGCCGGAGGCCCGGGCATGCGCGAGATGCTGGCCGTGACCGCGGCGATCGTCGGCGAGGGCCTGGGCGAGACGGTCGCGCTGATCACCGACGGGCGCTTTTCCGGCGCCACGCACGGGTTCATGGCCGCCCACGTCGCCCCCGAGGCGGTCCGCGGCGGACCGATCGGGGCGCTGCAAGATGGCGATGAGATCACGATCGACGTCGAGAACCGCCGCATCGACGTGGCGCTGTCAGACCAGGACATCGCAACACGCGCGCGCGCGTACGCCCAACCGCCGCGCGATGGGCGCGTCGAGGTCGCGATCGAGAAGTACGCCAAGCTGGTCGGCAGCGCCGCCGAGGGCGCGATCGCGCGCTGAGCGCATGCCGGCTCCGTCGGCTCTCAAGCGATAGCGGTCGATATCCGGGGCGGGCGTCCTCTCGCCGTGATCCCGCGCCGGCGCCTGCCCGTCGACAAGCCCCGCAGCCCGGCACGCTGTCGGCACGCGCCCGGCGCCAGCCAGGCGCCCTACTCCTCCAAAAAATCTCGCAACAGCGCGTTGAAGGTGTCGGGCCGCTCGAGCATCGCCATGTGTCCAGTGTCCGCGTAGACGACCTTGCGCGAGCCGGGAATCAGCTCGGCGTAGACCGCCGCGTCGCGCGCGGTGATGACGCGGTCTTCGGCGCCCCACACGATCAGCGTCGGGCACGCGATCTCTGGTAGGCGATCGCGAAAGTCGTAGTTGAGGTTGGCTTCCAGCGCCTGTATGAACCCGGGCTTGCCGGCGCCGCGAATCTGCTCGGCGACGAGCGCCGCGGGCAGGCGGCTGGGGTGACGGGTGACCAGACCCAAGGTGGCGTTGCGCAGGCCGGGACGCTTCGTGACGATGTCAGCCTTGGAGACGACCCAACCGGTGTAGGCGGCGATGATGCGGTTGGTGCGTTGCAGCGTCGGCAACGCGCGCGTGGCGCCGCGATGGTTGTACGTGGACAGGCCCGCGGGGGAGACGAGCACGAGGCGCTCCACACGCTGTGGGAATGCGATCGCCAGCTCGGCGGAGATGAAGCCCCCCATCGAGTTGCCGACGACGGCCGCCGCGTCGATCCCGAGCTCGCCCATCAACCCGTCCAGCAGGCGCGCGTACCCGGAGATCGTGATCCGCTCACGCGGCATCGGCGAGTGCCCGAACCCGGGCAGGTCCATCGCGATCACACGATGCTCACCGATCGGAGGTCCCGCTGGACGATCGAAGATCGCACTCGATCCCCGATCGGTCGATCCGCCGGCAAACACCGGCAGTTGCTCGAGCCAGTTGGGCCATGACCCCGACAGGCCGTGCACGAACACGATCGGAGGTCCTTCGCCGAGGTCGATCGTGTTGACGGGCTGGCCGTCCACGACGACCCAACGCTGGTGTGCGCGCCAGTCGATGTCAAGCCACGGAGAGCGTCCGGACGGTCCGTAACCATCGTGTGTGCGATGGCCGTTGTAGGAGGGAGACTCAACGGCATCCCCGCCGGGGATTGGTGCGATCGGCGACATCTGCATAATCTACCGCGCTCGCACACGCGGACCCCCGTCGCAGCGGCCCACCGGGTCGTGACTCGACAAGAGGTGGCCCACGCGTGCTGGGCGGTCGCGAGCCTGGCATGGGGCCTGCGGTAGGGGCACGAACACGATGAGAATCGCCATCGACATCGACTCGACGCTGCACCCCTATTGGGACACGCTGTCCACGATCGCGCTGCGCCGCTTCGGGATCGAGCTCCCGTACGAGGAGCAGTTCACATGGGGGATCACGCGCCTGCGCCCCGAGCAGCTCGAGGTCTGCATCGCCGAGAGCCACTCCGATGAGAGCATCCTTGCCGGCACGCCCTACCCGGGCGCGGTGCAGGCAGTCGGTCGCTGGCGCGAGCAGGGCCACTACATCCATATCTCGAGCCATCGCGACCCTGGCTGCGCGCCGGCCACAGCACGCTGGCTGACAGAGATCGGTCTGCCCTACGACGACGTGTGCTGCTCGTGGGACAAGGTGTCGCGGTGCGTGGAGCTCGACATCGACGTGCTGATCGACGACTCTCCCCACAACCTCACCGCCGCGCTGCAGCAGGGCATCGCCGTGGCCACGATCGCCCACCCCTGGAACCGCGACGTGTGCGAGGAAGAGGACATCCCCGCCGCCGCCGACTGGCCGGAGCTGGAGCGAATGCTGCAGCCGCTGCTGAGCGGGCAGGGCGCGGTGGTCGTCGCGGCGAAGTAGGCCAGATGGCCATCGCCATCCAGACCGCGTGGCAGCGTTCGCGGGAGCTGCTCGAAGAGGATCTGCGCCGTCGTGACGCGGCCCCGCGCACGGTGCGCGCGTACCGCGCCGACCTCGAGGGGTTTGCCGCCTGGGCGAGCGGGCGCAAGCTGGCCCCGGGGGATGTCGGTCCCAAGCAGGTCCGCGCATACGTCATGTCTCTGTCTGAACGGGGTTTGGCGCCGAGCACGAGCGCGCGTAAGCTGGCCGCGCTGCGCGCGCTGTTCGCAAGCCAGCGCGGACACGGCCTGATCGCGCACAATCCGGCCGAGCTCGTCTCGGTCCCCAGGCGCCCGCACGAGCTGCCGCGCGTACTCAAAGCTCGCGAGGCCGCCGCGCTGCTGGACGCGATACCCGCAAGCCGGCCGGCGGTCGAGCCAAGCCGCACCGAGCGGATTCGGGCGGCTCTGGCGATCCGCGACCGCGCGATGTTCGAGCTCGCCTACGCCTGCGGCCTGCGCGCCGAGGAGCTCGTGACGCTGCGCGCCCAGGACGTCGACTACGACGCCGAGCGTGTGCGCGTGGAGGGCAAGGGCCGCAAGACCCGCTACGTGCCCGCCGGCGAGGTGGCGCTCGCGGCGGTCGACGACTACGTGGAACACGGCCGCCAAATCCTCGCTGGACACGGAGAGCACGCCAGTGCGCTGATGCTGTCGAAGTCCGGCAAGCCGCTGAGCACCAGCGACGTGCGCCGTCGTCTGAACCGCTGGATGCGCGCGAGCGGGGTGCAGGCGAGTGCCGGTCAGATCGGTCCGCACGCGCTGCGGCACAGCTACGCGACGCATCTGTTGGATGGGGGGGCGGACCTGCGCTCGATCCAGGAGCTGCTCGGACATGCCAGCGTGTCGAGCACCCAGATATACACTCGGGTAGAGTCCGCGAGACTGAAGGGCGCGTATATGCGCAGCCACCCCCGCGCCTGAGCGGACGAGCAGACGGAGATGGGGCGGAGACCCGGCGATGGAGACGAACGTCAAAGCGATCGAGCTGCGCGAACTGTGGCGGCGGTACAAGTCTGACGGCGACCTGGGCGCGCGTGAGCGGCTGGTCGTCGCCTACTCGCCGCTGGTCAAGTACGTGGCCGGGCGCACGGCCGCGGGGCTGCCGCCGCACGTGGAGGAGGCCGACCTCATCTCCTACGGCCTCGGCGGGCTTATCTCCGCGATCGAGCGGTTCGATCCGGCCCGGGAAATCAAGTTCGAGACGTACGCGATCATGCGCATCAAGGGCGCGATCATCGACGAGCTGCGCTCGCTGGACTGGGTGCCGCGCAGCGTCCGTGCCCGCGCGCGCGAAGTCGAGCGCGCGAACTCCAAGCTCGAGAACGCCCTGCAGCGCGCTCCCACCGACCAGGAGATGGCCGACGAGCTGAAAATCTCTGTCGAGGAACTGAACGAGTCGCTGCTGCAGATCTCCAACTCGTCGATGGTCGCCCTGGACGAGCTGTGGTCGACCTCCGATTCCAGCGGCGATCAGGTCTCGTTGATGGACACGATCGAGGATCCCACCGCGCCCGATCCGGCGCGGGCGCTGGACGTCGGCGACCTGAAGGACCGCATCGCCGACTCGATCGCGATGCTGCCCGAGCGCGAGAAGCTCGTGATCGCTCTGTACTACTACGAGAACCTGACGTTGCGCGAGATCGGCGAGGTGCTGGGTGTGACCGAGTCGCGCGTCAGCCAGCTGCACACCAAGGCCGTCCTGCGATTGCGCTCGCGCATGCAGGAGGAGTCGTTCGACGATTGACCGCGAGCAGCCGCTACCCTGAGCGATTCGTGGCCACACGAACGATCGTCACATCCCACCCCGAGCTCCCGTGCGACGTGTGCGGGCGCAGGCTGTTGCGAGGAGAGCGCCCCGACGTGTTTCTGGCCGGGGGCGGACGCAGGCTGACCGTGTGCGAACTGTGCACCCCGCGGGCCGCCCACGAGGGCTGGAGGCGCGAGTCCGCGCACGCTGAGGACCTGGGGCTCAGCCCCGCGCGCCCGCGCCGCGCGCGCAACCTGCTCGGGCGCTTGCGCCAGCTGCGCGAGCCGGCGGGAGGCGGTGAGGCGACCGCGCCGCCGGCCGAGGCGCCGCCCTCCCCCTCCACGAGCGCGTCCACGCAGACGATGGCCGAAGAGTTCGACCCCGTCGAGCCGCTGCACGGCGCGAGCGAGCCGCCGCACAGCACAGCCGCGCCGGTGGCGGCGCCGGTGCTGGAGGAAACCACTCTGGTGGCTGGGCGTTTGCACGGCGAGGTCGTGGAGGCCGATTCGCTGCCGGCCGAGGCACTCGAGTTCGAGATAGGCCCCGTTCCGGAGGATCTGGAGGACGAGTCGGACGGGTTGGGCGAGCCCGCTGGTGTTGGTGGGTCGAGTGCTGAGCCCGCTGAGCCAGATGAGCTGGATGGGCTCGCCGGCGCGGATAGGCTCGCCGGGGCGGATAGGCCCGCCCGGGAGGACGAGCCAGTCGAGGAAGGCTCGTGGCGAGATGCGTGGATGTTCGTCGGGGAGTAAAGTAGGTAGCGATGATCTACTGCGTTGTGCCCAGACCGCTCGAGGACGAGTTGTACGGCAAGCTCGTCGAGCACTACCAAGACGATGAGAACGTGACGGTGATCGTGGATCGCCGCGATCACGACCGTCGTGCCCGTCGTGCCCGGCGTCCAAGCGAAGCGGTGGCCCAGCGTCGCGTGGTGCGCGACCGTCGCCGCGCCCGCATGCCCGGCGATCTGCCGCCCCTGGCGACCGGCGTATAGGCGTCCCGACGGGCATCCGGCGGACGTCCGGCGGGCCGTCTCGGCAAGAGCCGTCCCAAGCGGTCTGCATAATCCGCCGGCGATGAAAAGCTGGAGCTGCAGATGGCGGTGGCGATGGAGGTGGAGATCGCGATGAAGGCGATCGTGCATGTCGATGGAGGCGCGCGCGGCAATCCGGGGCCGGCGGCCGCGGCGTGCGTGATCGCGACCCCAGAGGGCGAGACGCTGGGCGAGCACGCCGAGCTGCTGGGGGAGACGACCAATAACGTCGCCGAGTACCGGGCGTTGCTGTTGGGGTTGGCGCGGGCGCGCGAGCTGGGCGTGGACGATGTTGAGGTCGTCAATGACTCGGAGCTGATCGCCAAGCAGATCAACGGGCAGTACAAGGTCAAGCACGCCGCGATGCGCCCGCTGCATCGGCAGGCGATGGCGGAGTTGCGCGAGTTCGCGCGCTGGCGGGTGCGGACGGTCCCGCGTGCCCAGAACGCTCAGGCCGACGCGCTCGTCAACGCGGCGCTCGATCAGGCCCGCGACGCCGGCCGGCTGTAGGCCTCGAAACGATAACTATAGTATCGACCTTTTAACGTCGTTTGAGAACATTCCCTCCAGCCCCGAGAGCGAACCCTCCAGCCCCGAGAGCCCTCGAAGGCCCGCCCAGTCCCCAAATCCAGTATATACGATAGCAATCGAAGAAAGAAAGAAAGAAAGGCTCAAACCCCGCCCTCAGCGCAAAGGCTGCGCCGATTTGGCGATCGCGAGCATCTGCGCGTTCGAAAGTTCCTCCAAGAGGGTGTTGTTCAGCCAGTAGACGACCCCGTGGTCGCGCCAGCCGAGGGCGTGGATGTGGGAGCCGTCGTCGACGAACCAGTATTCGCGCCCGCCGATGACCTGCGTGCGGGCATGGGCGAACAAAGGCGGGTTGGACCAGTCGGTGGCCTCGAAGTCGTAGTAGGCGCCGATGCCGATGTGCCAGACGATCACGTAGGCGTGGTGGAGGTTGTGCTGTGGGTCGCGGAGGGTGTAGGCGCGCACCTGTTGCTGTTCGGCCGAACCGGTCTGCAGGCCCGGGTAGAGCACCGGGAACGGAACTTCGGGGGCGGCTTTGGCGAGTTCGTCGGAGCCGGTCGAGGAGGTCGGGTACAGGCCGAGCGCGGCGGCGGAGGAGCCGTGGCTGGAATGCGAGTGGGCGTGCGAGCCGTGGGAGGAGGAATGAGACGACGAGGACGAGGACGAGGACGAGGATGAGGACGAGGACAATGAGGGCAGCGTGACGTGTTCTGAGCCGTGCAGGAACTGCGCGAGCGTCGCGCGCTCCAGTTCGGGGGTGGAGGTCACGTAGTCGGCGCCGCCGGGGCCGACGAAGTCGACGTTGGCGGATTGGAACTTGACCTGGCGCAGGGGCCGCGACTGCGAGAAGGCGATGAGCTTGGCGAGTTCGATCAGTTCCGAGGCGGAGGCGTGGAAGGTGGTCGCGATCGCGCGGCCGACGGCGCGGGCGACGGTGTCGATCTGGCCGAGCTCGTTGGCGGGGTCGATCTGCTCGCGCAGGTCGCGCAGGAAGTCCTGTTGACGGGCGACGCGCACGAAGTCGGAGTCGTCGTGGCGGTAGCGCACGTAGTCGAGCGCGTTTTCGTAGCACAGGCGCTGGTAGCCGGGCTGAATGTTGATGTAGGTGTAGTTTTCTTCGGGGGTGCCGCCGCCGTAGTAGTGGTGGTCGACGTTGACGTAGGCGCAGCCGAGCGTGTCGACGACTTCGATGAAGCCGCGGAAGCTGACGTCGACGATGCCGTTGAGCTTCAGCCCGGGGAAGACTTCGTGCTCGATCGTTTCCGCCGCCAGCACCATCCCGCCGCGGGTGCCGCCGAGACGGTTGCCGATCGTGTAGGCGGCGTTGATCTTTTCCTGCGGGTAGGTCTGGCCGTGGGGAGTGGCGATGTTGACCATCAGATCGCGCGGGATCGACAGCACCGAGGTCTGGCCCTGTTCGGGGTCGAAGCGCACGAGTAGGATCGTGTCCGAGTGCGGCGGGTCTTCACGGTCGTAGGAGTCCTTGGCGCCCACGCGCCGGTCTGAGCCGAGGATCAGGAAGGTCTTGGGCCCGCCGTTGTATTCGGCCTGCACGACGCCGGAGGGTGCGCTGATCTGGCTGACCTTGGGGAACACCTCTTCGGCGATGCCGGTGATCTTGTTCAGGGCTACGGTCGCGGTCGCGCCGGCGCTGAGCACGACGATCAAGACGCCGGCGATCGCAAACCGCTTGGCCATGCGCAGGCCAGGGCGGGGCGGACGATCTTCGAACATCGAGCACAGCGTATCCAGCGCGTCGGAGCGTCGTGGACGGTCAACCGCCCCGACCAACTTCCCAATCAAATACCATAGTTATCAAAACTCAAAAAGACACACGCACACAACCCTCCTTTACATTCCCTTTACATGCCCGCGGACAGCTCGGACAGCTCCTGCGGATCCCCGAGAATCAGCTGGGATCTACGACATCCCGATTGGGCTCACCTGGACCCACGCGCCGCCCGCCGGGCTAATCTCGACCGATGCTGAGCCCCCGCAACCGCGAGCTGATCGGCCTGATCCCCGCCGCGCTGCTGGTTACGGCCGGGTTCACGGCGATTTTCATCCAGCAGCAGGACACCGCCAGGGCGTCGGCGACGAGCCTCACGCTCAACCATGCCTCGAGCGTGTCGCTGACCTACGGCGGCCTGTTCCTCGGGCTGTGCGTGCTCGCGCACCTGGTGATCCGGTATGCGCTGCCCGACGCCGACCCGTACCTGTTCCCGCTGGGGGCGGTGCTGGCGAGCGTGGGGATCGTGATGGTGTACCGGATCGAACCGAAGCTGGCGCGCCAGCAAGCGCAGTGGATGGTGCTGGGGCTCGTGCTGTTCGCCGCGACGATCATCGTGCTGCGCCGTCGGGGGCTGGGCGTGCTCGAGCGCTACCGCTACACGATCGCGGCCGTGGGGATCGTGATGACGGTGCTGCCGAGGGCGCCGGTGATCGGCGAGGAAGTCAACGGCGCGTATCTGGACATCCACATCGGCAGCGTCTCGTTTCAGCCGGCCGAGCTCGGCAAGATCGCGATCGTGGTGTTCCTGGCCAGCTATCTGCACGACAACCGTCAGGTGCTGGTGACGGCGGGGCGGCGCGTGCTGGGGGTCACGATCCCGCCGATGAAGCAGTTCGGGCCGATGCTGATCGTGTGGGGCGCGGCGATGGGCACGCTGCTGCTGACCGGCGAGCTGGGGACCTCGCTGATGTTCTACGGCGCGTTCCTGGCGCTGCTGTACGTCGCGACGGGGAGGCTGTCGTTCCCGCTGATCGGGCTGGTGCTGTTCGCGCTCGGGGCATGGTTCGTGGCCGGGCACGTCGCCCACGTGCACGCGCGGTTCGAGGACTGGGAACGGCCGCTCGATCCGGTGCTGTACAGCCAGCCGGGGGGTAGCTATCAGCTCGCGCAGTCGCTGTTCGCCCAGGCCGACGGCGGGCTGCTGGGCACCGGGTTCGATCAGTCGCTGCTGCAGTATCCGGTCGAACTGGCGCCGCACGTGGTCGTGCACCGCTCGATCCTGCCGGTACCAGAATCGGACCTCATCTACGCGGTCATCACCGACGAGCTGGGGCTGACCGGCGCCGTGGGGTTGCTGCTCGTGTACCTGCTGTTCGTCGCCCGCGGCCTGAAGACGGCGATGCTCGCGCGCGACTCGTTCTCGAAGCTGCTGGCGGTCGGGTTGTCGTTCATCGTGGCGATGCAGGTGTTCGTGATCGTCGGTGGGGTGACCCGTGTGATCCCGCTGACGGGGGTGACGCTGCCGTTCGTCGCCTACGGGGGCTCGTCGGTGGTGATGAATTTTGTGTTGTTGGCAATGCTGCTCGTGATCTCAGACAGGGCGCGGCGCCCGTACACGACAAGACCGCGTCGGTGAGGCGCGCACCGGACGATGAGCGGCTTGCGTAGGTTTGTTGCGGTTTTGAGAACCCGAACCTCCATATGTGCGCACCACGCAGGGCGCCGGGCGGCGCATGTCGAAATGAGGGCCACGTCATGCGCTCCAGCACGCTCACCTACGATGCGACTCCTCATGTGCGCCTCGGCGCGTCGGCCGAACCCAGGCGCCACCCCGACCAATATCGCTACGGCCACGCCCTCAGCGAGTGGTCCTCGCCGGCGGGCCTGCACCGCCGCCCGTGGCTGGCGCGGCTGCGCCACGCGCTGCACGAGGACCTGTTCGCTGTCCACTTCCAACCGATCGTGTCATTGCGCGACGGTCACGCCGCCCACTATGAGGCGCTCGTCCGCCTCGCCGACGAACCCGACGGACGGCTGATCGCCCCAGGGAGGTTTCTGCCCGCAGCCGAGCGGTATGGCCTGGTGCGCGACATCGACCGTGTGGTGCTGGATCGCGTGCTGGGGCTGCTGGCCGCCCGCCGCGGGCGCCCCGGCGGCGCGCGGATCGCCGTCAACTTATCTGCGCTGTCGGTCACCGACCCGGCGATGCTCGCCCATATCGCGCGAGCGATCGACCGGCACGGCGTCGATCCGTCGCTGCTCGTGATCGAGATCACCGAGACCGCGGCGATCTCAGACATGGGGCGCGCGCGGGCGTTCTGCGCCGGCGTGTCCGCGCTCGGCTGTGCGGTCGCGCTCGACGACTTCGGCGCCGGATTCGGCTCCTTCCAGTACCTCACCCAACTCCCGTTCGACTACCTGAAGATCGACGGCTCGTTCGTGCGGACGCTGCCCAGCTCGCTGAACGACCAGCTCGTCGTACAGGCGCTGGCCGGGCTGGCGCGGGGCATGGGCGTGAAGACGATCGCCGAGTACGCCACCGACCGCCCGACCGTCGAGTTGTTGCGCCGTTACGGCGTGGACTACGCCCAGGGGTACGAGCTGGGCCGCCCGCATCCGTTGTGAGCGAGCTGGGCCGCGGCATCAGCCGGGCCGCCGCATCAGCTGGGCCGTCTGCATCAGCCGGGCCGCATCCGTTGTGGGCGCATGAGGTCCGGCCGTCGTTTAGGGTGGCGCCCCATGCGCGCCGTCACGTTCCAGTCTCCCGGGCAGGTCGCGATCGAGGACGTCCCCGAGCCCGAGCTGCAGCGCCCGGACGACGCGATCGTGCAGGTCAAGGCCAGCGGGGTGTGCGGCTCGGACCTGCACATCTACCACGGGCGCGTGCCGGTCGAGCGGGGGTTCACGATCGGGCACGAGTTCGTCGGAACCGTGCTGGCGGTCGGAGACGAGGTCCAGCGGGTCGCGGTCGGCGAGCGGGTGGTCGGCTGTTTTCACACCGCCTGCGGGACGTGCGTGGCGTGCGTGCGCGGTGACTATCACCGTTGCGTCAACGGCCGCACGTTCGGGCACGGATCCAAGCTCGGCGACCTGCAGGGCGCCCAGGCCGAGCGCGTGCTGGTCCCGCGCGCCAACCTCACGTTGCGGCCCGTGCCCGAGGAGATGTCCGACGAGGTCGCGCTGTTCGCCGGCGACGTGCTGGGGACCGGGTATCACGCGATCGCCCATGCGGGGCTGCGCAGCGGCGACACCGCGGCGGTGATCGGGCTCGGCCCGGTGGGACTGTGCGCGGTCCAGGCCGCACGGGCGGCCGGGGCGACGCAGGTGTTCGCGATCGACACCGTGCCCGAGCGCCTGCAGATGGCCAGCCGGTTCGGCGCGCAGGCGCTGCATCTCACCGAGGGCGACCCCAAGCGCGCGATCCGCGCGGCCACGAGTGGACTGGGAGTGGATGTGGCGGTCGACGCGGTCGGTGACCCCGAGCCGCTGGCGCTCGCGATCAGCCTCGCGCGCGACGCGGGCGTCGTGTCCGGCATCGGCGCGTATGCCGGACGCGGCGAGGTGCCGCTGGGGCTGGCCTGGCTGAAGGGCGTGACGCTGCGACTGGGCCTCGCGAACGTGATCGCCCACGTCGATCGCGTGCTGGCGATGACCTCGGCGGGGCTGCTGGATCCGGCGCCGATCGTGAGCACGCACATGGCGCTGGCCGACGCGGCGCAGGCATACGCGATGTATGACCGGCGCGAGGCGCTGAAGATCGTGCTGACGCCGTAGCCCGGATTGGTGCTGACGCCGTAGTCCGGCTGAGCGCGGTACCGATCGCGAAGGCCCAAGCCCCCGGTTGCCCGATTGCCGAGCGTGTCGTGCCTCAGCCGGGCCGCGGGCGCGACAGGTAGGCTGCAACCTATGACCACAGCCCCCGCCGATACCCCCGCCGATGCTCCCGTCGGCATCGCCGCAGACACCCTCCCCGATGCGCTCGGCGACGGCGCGCGCGAGTTCGTCTCCCAGTCCCACAAGCTGCTGATAGCAGCGGAGCGCGTGGACGCCGCCGACGGGCGCACGTTCGCCACGGTCGACCCCGCCACGGGCCGTGAGATCGCCCGGGTCGCGCACGCCGGGACAGAGGACGTCGATCGCGCGGTGCTGGCCGCCCGCGCGGCGTTCGCCGAAGGTCCGTGGGCGTCGTTGGGGGCGGCCGGTCGCGAGGGGCTGATGCGCGCGCTGGCCGATGCGATGGAAGCCCACGCCAAGGAGCTGGCGGAGATCGAGTCGCTGGACAACGGCAAGCCGGTGGGGATGGCGCGGTATGTCGACGTGAACGGCGCGGTCGCGCACATCCGGTATTTCGCGGGTTGGCCGACGAAGATCGAGGGCGCCGTGCTGCCCGTGGCGGGCGGTGCGGGCATGCACTGCTACACCCGCCGCGAACCGGTCGGGGTGTGCGGGCAGATCATCCCGTGGAACTTCCCGCTGCTGATGGCCGCGTGGAAGCTCGGCCCCGCGCTGGCGGCTGGGTGCACGGTCGTGCTCAAGCCGGCTGAGCAGACTCCGTTGAGCGCGCTGCGCCTCGGCGAGCTGGCGCTCGAGGTCGGGTTCCCGCCGGGCGTGATCAACGTGCTGACCGGCGACGGGGAGACGGGCGCGGCGCTGGTCGATCACCCCGGTGTGGAGAAGATCGCGTTCACGGGCTCCACGGCCGTCGGGCGCGAGATCGGCGCTAAGGCCGGCAGGGCGCTGAAGCGGGTGACCCTCGAGCTGGGCGGCAAGTCTCCGAACATCATCCTGCCGGATGCCGACATCGAGGCCGCCGTGAAGGGCTCATATCAGGCGATCTACTTCAACTCCGGGCAGGCGTGCAACGCGGGCTCGCGCCTGTTCGTGCCCGCCGAGCGCTACGACGAGGTCATGAGTGGGTTGGCGCAGGCCGCCGTCGCGGCCGCGGCGCGGCTCGGCCCGGGTCTCGATCCGGGCACTCAGCTCGGGCCGGTCGTCTCGGCTGAGCAGCACGAGCGGGTGTTGGGGTACATCCGGGCCGGCGTGCGGGAGGGCGCCGAGCTCGTGGCCGGCGGCGAGGGGGCGCTCACGGACAGCGCGGTGGCCGACAGCGGCGGCTACTACGTTGCGCCCACGCTGTTCAGCACGACCGACGACGAGTTGCGGATCGCGCGCGAGGAGATCTTTGGGCCGGTGCTCGTCGCCTCGCCGTACGACACGCTCGAGGAGGTCGCCGCGCGGGCCAACGCGAGCGAGTACGGGCTGGCCGCGGGGGTGTGGACGCGCGATGTCGGTAATGCCCACCGGCTGGCCGCGATGTTGCGCGCCGGGATGGTGTACGTCAACACCTGGGGCCTGGCCGACCCGGCGGCGCCGTTCGGCGGGTTCAAGTCCTCGGGCATCGGGCGCGAGCACGGCAGCGACGGTTTGAGCGCGTATCTGGAGTCAAAGACGGTTTGGACGTCGCTGTAGGCGCTCAGACCCCCGCGCAGTCCGAGTCCGCGGGCGCGGGCGCGGGCGTGGGCAAGACGGTGCAGCACCCGGCCGCCAGGCGCTGGCAGACACCGGCGGCGATCGCGTGCGGCCTCGTGATGCTCGCGGCGACCGTCGAGATCGTGCTCGACGCCTCGCTCGAACACTCTCAGCTGGTCCCGCCTCAACCGCACATCGCGACGTGGTTGCAGGCGCTGGGAGGGGAGCGGCTGGGATATCGCGTGTTCTTGATCGCGCTGCTCGCGTTCACGGCGGCGTACGCGTGTTTGCTTTTGGTCCTTAACGCGCGCATACACGCGCGCGCGCGTTCAACGTCCGTCGAGACATCCACCTCCGCCTCCACCTCTGTCGAGACATCCATCTCCCCCTCTGTCGGGACCTCCACCTCCGCCGAGACCCCTGCCTCTGCCGAGGGGTCTGCCTCCACCTCCATCGAGACCTACACCTCTGCCGAGGTCTCCGCCTCCACCTCCACCGAGCGGCGAATCGCCGCCTGGTCGATCGCGCTCGTCGCCGCGCTGAATCTGATCGTGTTCGCCGGGCCGGTCCTGATCTCCACAGACGTGTTCAGCTACATCGCCTACGTCCGCATGGGCGTCGTGCACGGCGTCAATCCATATCTGCACGGCCCGCAGACGATCGCCGGGGATCCGGTGTTCAAGTATGTCGGCCAGGACTGGGTGCGGGTGGCGACGGCGTACGGACCGCTGTACACGCTGATCACCTACCCGCTCGGCTATCTCGGCGTGGTTGGCGCGGTGTGGGGAATGAAGGTGTACGCGCTGATCGCCTCGGCGATCACGCTCGTGCTGACCTGGCGCGTGGCGCAACGGCGCGGGCTGGATCGGGTGTTCGCGCTCGTCGCGGTGGGCGCCAACCCGCTGTATGTGATCTACGCGCTGGGCGGAGCGCACAACGACCTGATCATGCTCGCGCTGATGATGGGCGCGGTCGCGCTGACGCTGGGGCGGTCCGGGGGCGCGGCGGCGGGCGGTGGCAGCGTCGAGGGGGGCGCTGGGAGCGGGGCTGGGTTCGCCGAGGAGGGGGGTCCAGGCGGCGCGAGCCGGCAGCACGAAGCCTGGGCGGGCGCGCTGGTCGTGATCGGCGGTCTGGTCAAGGCGACGGTCGCGGTGCTGTTGCCGTTCATGATCGTCGGCCGCCGTCGACTTGCCCCGGCGATCGGCGGACTGGCGGCGCTCGTGCTGGGCGGGCTGGCGGGGTACCTCGTGTTCGGGATTCACGGCATCGATGTGGTCTCGGCGCTCAACCGCGACTCGGCGTTCGTGTCGACCGACAGCTTCCCCAACGAGCTCGCCCATCTGGTCGGCAAGCCGGGGGTGTTCCCGGTCGATCACGACGCGTTGAAGGCGGCGCTCGCGCTGGTCGGGCTGTATCTGTTGTGGCGCACCTGGCGCGGGTATGACTGGGTCGCCGCCTCGGGCTGGACGCTGCTGGCGATCGACGTGACGAGCACGTGGCTGCTGGCCTGGTACATCCTGTGGTCGCTGCCGCTGGCGGTCGTGACGCGCGACCGGCGGCTGCTGTACGCGACGCTGGTTGTGCAGCTCCTGTTCATCGTCCATCAGACAGCCCCACTGTGGGCCCCGGTGAAATGACTCCGTTGTGTCTCCGACTGGCGGCGATCGCGGTGTGGAGGCACATCCGCACATGAGCCGGGTAAGGCTGATCGAGACGACGTTGCTGGTGCTGGTCGGCGTGCTGCTGGCGGCGGCCACGATCAACGACGTGGTGCGCCAGACCCATGTCAACCACCGGCTGGTCGCCGACCTGAGAACGTGGCGCACGTATACACATCACGACTACGTGAACATCTCGATCGACCAGGAAACACTTGGGTTCAACACCCAGCGCGAGGTCCTGTGCGCGAATACGAGCCCCGGCCCGCCGGGCGCGCGCACGCAGCTGTGCCTGGAGATCTGGGGACCGGTCGTCGATGGAAAGCGCGCCGTGCACGGCGGCTGGTACCTGCCTCCCTACACCCCCGATTTGCGCGCCCGCCGCTACGGCTGTTTCGGGACGGCCGTGGCGCAGGACATGTGCCCGGGATCGTGAGCACCGCGGGATCATGAGCGCCGGCGCCGCCCAGTCGCCCCCGTCCGGGGTTCGGGTGGGGGAGGGGTTTGCAGTGCTCTCTGCGCGTACGTGGCCCGCATGGTGGCCGCTGGCGGCGCTCACGCTGCTGGCCGCGGTCATCAGGCTCGCCACGCTCGGCGAGCAGAGCTTCTGGTACGACGAGGCGTTCACCCCGGTGCACGTGCTGCACCCGAGCCTGTGGGCGACGCTGCGCTCGGTCGTGCACACCGAGAACACGCCGCCGCTGTGGTACGTGGTCGCGTGGGCGGACGCGCGTGTGCTGGGGACGGGCGAGGTAGCGCTGCGGCTGCCGAGCGCGCTGGCGGGGATCGCGACGGTGCCCGTCGCGTGGGCCATCGGACGCGAGCTGACCGGCCGGCGGGCCACCGCGATCGCGACGGCGGCGTTCGTGGCGGTGAACCCGATAATGGTGTGGTATTCCCAGGAGGCGCGCGCGTACGAGCTGTTCGTGCTCACCGCCGCGCTGGCGATGTGGTGCTTCGTGCGCGCGCTGCACGAGCCGAGCTCGCGGCGGATGTGGATGTTTGCGCTGGCGGGGGCGTTGGCCCTGCTCAGCCACTACTTCGCCGTGTTCCTGCTCGCGCCGATGGTGGTGTGGCTCCTGTGGGCGCCCCCGCGGCGGCGGCTGGCGATGCTGCCCGTCGGGGCGCTCGCGCTGGTGGGGGTGGCGTTGCTGCCGCTGATTTCCGCGCAGGGTGGGCACGGCACGCAGTGGATCGGCGAATGGGCGCTCGGCAGTCGTCTGCAGGCGATACCGCAGTACTACCTGACCGACTACTACGGCTCCGCGCTCGGGCACGGTATCGAGCTGCTCGTCGCGCTGCCGATCCTGGGCGGGGTCGGGTACGGGTTGTGGCGGGTGCTCACACCGGCCGAGGAGCGGGGCGCGCTGATCGCGCTGGCGGTCGCCGCCGGGGGGGTGCTGATCCCGGTGGTGCTGGCGTTCGCGGGCGCCGACTACCTCGCCCCGCGCAATCTCGTCGGCGCGATGATCCCGCTGACGGCGCTGATTGCGGTGATCGTCGTGTGTCGCCGCGCCGGCCACGTGGGGGTCGCGTTCGCGCTGCTCATCGCCGTCGCGTTCCTGGCGATCACGCTCGACGTCGATCTCAGCCCGCGCCTGCAACGCGGGGATTGGCGGGGGCTGGCGCGCGAGCTGGAACGGCGTTCTGTTTTCTCACCCGCCTCCGCCACCACAACCTCTGTCCCTGCCTCTGCCTCCGGCTCGGCCCCAACGTCCATCTCCGCCCCGGCCAATGGCGCCACGGGCAGCCGGGCGATCGTGACGGTCGAGCTGGGCTCGGCGCCTATGGAGTATTACCTTCCACACACCAGCTACGTGCCGCCCGGAAGAAAGATCGCCGTGCGAGAAGTGGATGAGGTCGGATACGCCCCGTTGAAGGCCTCGGCGGGCACGCCGCCGGCGCCCGGGTTTCGCCCAGACGGAAAGGTCGACGTCAACGGGTTGATCGCGTATCGGTTCGTGGCGCAAGCCCCGCAAACTCTCACCGAGACGGCGTTGCGGCGCCAGAGCATCACGGCGACGCGCTCAGAGGTGCTGATCGCCGGCGTGTAACAACCGACCGGGCGGGCACTATATGGCTCCAAACCGTCTTCGCTCCTAAAAAGTTCTAGGTTTTCCGAATGCCAGCTACGACCGTGGAGGCAGTGAGCAGCGCCCAGGCGGCGCTGCAGCGGGCTTGCGAGCACCTGCTGTCCCTGCAGAACGAGGACGGTTGGTGGCAGGGCGAGCTGCAGACGAACGTGACGATGGACGCCGAGGACATGCTCCTGCGCGAGTTCCTGGGCATACGCGAGCAGCAGGGAACCGAGCGCTCGGCCGCGTGGATCCGCTCCCAGCAGCGCGAGGACGGTACGTGGACGAACTTTCACGGTGGCCCGGGTGACCTGTCGACGACGATCGAGGCCTACTGGGCGCTGCGCCTCGCGGGCGATGAGCCCGAGGAGCGGCACATGCTCCGCGCGGCGCAGTACATCCGCGCGCATGGCGGGCTCGCACGCGCGCGCGTGTTCACGCACCTGTGGCTGGCGCTGTTCGGCCTGTGGTCGTGGGACCGCGTGCCGGCGCTGCCGCCCGAGGTGATCCTGCTGCCATCGTGGGTGCCACTGAACATCTACGACTTCGCCTGCTGGGCGCGCCAGACGATCGTCGCGCTCTCGCTCGTAAAAGCACACCGCCCGGCGCGGCGGCTGGAGTTCGGCCTCTCAGAGCTCGATGCCGGTGGCGCCGACGCCCGCGCGGAGCGACCGCGCTGGCTGCGCGTGCTCGACTCCCTCGCGCGCTTCTACGAGCGCCACCCAATCGCTCCGCTGCGCCGGGTCGCGATCATGCGGGCCGAGCGCTGGATCGTGCGCCGCCAGGAGGCCGACGGCTCGTGGGGTGGGATCCAGCCGCCGTGGGTGTACTCGCTGATCGCTCTGTCGCTGTCGGGCTATTCGCTCGAGCACCCGGTGATGCGCCGCGGTATCGAGGGGATCGACCGCTTCATGGTCGAGGACCGCGACGACCCTCGTCATGTCGGCGCCCCGCCCGGCTGCAGTCGCCGTCTGGAAGCGTGCCAGTCGCCGGTGTGGGATACGGCGCTCGCGATGATCGCGTTGCGCGACGGTGGGCTGGCGTACGACCACCCGGCACTGATGAGCGGCGCGGAGTGGCTGCTGGACGAGGAGGTCACCGAGCGCGGCGATTGGGCGGTGAGGCGCCCGCGGCTGAAGCCGGGCGGATGGGCGTTCGAGTTCGCGAACGTCAACTATCCCGACGTCGATGACACCGCGGAGGTCGTGCTGGCGCTGCGAGCGGTGGCTGACGCGGCCGGCCGCCAGCAGGAGACCAACGGCCATGCCTCCGTGGCGGCGCTTGCCCCCCAGATCGATGCCGCGATCGGACGGGCCGAGCGGTGGGTGCGCGGCATGCAGAGCGCCGGTGGGGGTTGGGGCGCCTTTGACGCCGACAACACCCGCTCGTTGGTGCGCGAGCTGCCGTTTCTCGACTTCGGCGAGGTGATCGACGAGCCGAGCGCGGATGTGACGGCGCACGCGGTCGAGATGCTCGCCAAGCTGGGGCTGGCGGACACGCCCGCCGCCCGCCAGGGCGTGCGCTGGTTGATCGCCGAGCAGGAGCCTGACGGTTCGTGGTTCGGGCGCTGGGGGGTGAACCACGTGTATGGGACAGGCGCCGTGGTGCCGGCCCTGATCGCGGCCGGTGTCGGCGTCCACGAGCCGTGCATCCGCCGCGCGGTCGCGTGGTTGGAGGATCATCAGAACGAGGACGGTGGCTGGGGGGAGGACCCGCGCTCCTACGACGATCCGGCCTGGGTCGGACGCGGCCCGAGCACCGCCTCGCAGACCGCCTGGGCACTGCTCGCGCTGCACGCCGCCGACCGATCGGAGATCGGCCGGCATGGCGGGTCCCCGGTGTCGCGCGGCATCGACTGGCTGGTGGCGAACCAGCGTGAGGACGGCACGTGGGATGAGCCCCAGTACACCGGGACCGGGTTTCCGTCGGACTACTACATCAACTACCACCTGTACCGCCTGGTCTTTCCGATCATGGCTCTCGGTCGTTGCCTGGCACCCTCGCCCATGCGTCCCTGATGGACTCGGCGGCCGTGATGGGGCGGGCAGCCGGGGAGAACTTTCCGGTCGCCAGTCGCGTGCTGCCACGGCGCGTGCGCTCGCATCTGCTGGCGCTGTACGGGTTCGCGCGGCTCCTCGACGAAGTGGGCGACGGGCCCACCCTGCCGGCCCAGTACCGGGCGGCGGTGGGCGCCGACGCCGAAGGCGATCGCGCGGGGACGCCGCTCGCAAGCGGGAGCGCGGGCGCCTCAGAGTCACTGACTGGATCAGGGCCGCCATCCGCCGCGCAGCGACTGGCTGTGCTGGACGAGCTCGAAGCGGATCTCGACCGCTCCTACCGCGGCGAAGCCCGTCATCCCCTGCTCGTCGCGCTGCAACCGACGCTGCGCGAGTGCGGGCTGGCGCGCGAGCCGTTCGTGCGGTTGATCGAGGCCAATCGCATGGATCAGCGCGTCGAGCGGTACGAGACGTGGGAGCAGTTGCGCGGCTACTGCGAGCTGTCGGCCAACCCCGTCGGCGAGCTGGTGCTGGGCGTGTTCGGCGCTGACACGCCTGAGCGGGTGAGACTGTCAGACGCGGTGTGCACCGCGTTGCAGCTGGTCGAGCACTGCCAGGACGTGGCCGAGGATCGCGAGCGCGGGCGGGTGTACCTGCCGCGCGAGGATCTGGCCGGGTGTGGCGCGAGCGAGGCCGACCTCGACGCGCAGCATGCCGGTGAGCCGTTGCGGGCGACGATCGCACTGGAGATCGCCCGTGCGCGGGGACTGCTGAGCGAGGGCGCGCCGCTGATCGGCGAGCTGCACGGTGTGCGCGAGCGGCTGGCGGTCGCGGCGTTCGTCGCGGGGGGACGCGCGGCCTGCGACGCGATCGAGCGGGCCGGTTGGGACGTGCTCGCCGGGGCTCCACGTGCCGGCGCGTGGCTGCGCGCGCGCGCGCTGACGGCGACGTTGCGGGAGGCGCGGGGCCGGCGATCGCGCGAGGCAAGTCCGCGATTGCGCCGCGAAGCCTGCGATCCCAGCACGGGACCCCGGCGATCGGTCGGTGACAGCCAGGGAAAATCGCCGGTGGCGCTCGAACGTGCCTACAGCCACTGTGAGTCGATTACGCGCAGGGAAGCGGCTAATTTCTACCACGGCATCCGCCTGCTCACGCCCGCGCGCAGGCGGGCGATGTGCGCCGTGTACGCGTTCGCCCGCCGTATCGATGACATCGGCGACGGAGGGCTTCCGCCGGCGCGGAAGCTGAGCCTGCTGGATGAGCAGGATCGCGCGCTCACGGGACTCGCTGAAGAGGCCCCCGAGGATGACGTGCTGATGGCGCTGAGCGATGCGTATGTGCGTTTCGACATTCCGCCCGATGCGCTCAGGGCGCTGATCGCGGGCGTGCGTATGGACGTGGAGGACGTCCGGTATGAGACGTTCGATGAGCTGGTCGTGTATTGCCGGCGCGTGGCGGGTGCGATCGGGCGTGCGTGTCTGGCGATCTTTGCGCTGCGTGACCCGGGCGGCATGGATCGTGCCGCGGCCGATCGGCTCGCGGACGACCTGGGCGTGGCGCTGCAGCTCACGAACATATTGCGCGACATCCGCGAGGATGCCCACCGCGGACGCGTGTACCTGCCGGCCGAGGACCTGCGCCGCTATGGCGTCACCGCGATCCGTGGGGGGAACGGGCCGGAGGGGGCCAGTGGGGGGAACGGGCCGGGGGAAATCAGTAGGGGAAATGGGTCGGATTGGCGCGAGCTCGACCGGATCGACGGGCCCGAGCTCGAACAGGTGCAAGCGCTCATCCGGTTTCAGGCAAGCCGCGCGCGCGAGTGGTTCGATCGCGGCCTTGCGCTCGCGCCGCTGCTGGACCGGCGCAGCCGGGCGTGTCTGCTGGCGATGGCCCGCATATACAACCGGCTGCTCGACCGCATCGCCGCCCACCCGGAGCGGGTGCTGCACGAACGGGTCTCGCTGCCCGTGCACGAGAAGGCGTGGGTGGCGGCGCGCAGCATGCTCGGAGGTGGCCCGTGAGCGCTTCGGCGCAAGGCCACCACGACCGAGACTCGTCTCGCACGGGTATGCGGGCAGCCGACGCCGCCGGCAGCTCTGCGGCCACGGGTTTTGCGAGTAAGGCCGTTGCCACGAGCAACCCAGCCGAGCAGACCCCCGACGTGATCGTGATCGGCGGAGGCGTGGCGGGCATCGCCGCGGCGCTCGACTGTGCAAACGCCGGGGCGCGCGTGACGCTGGTGGAGGTCCGCCGCCGGCTCGGCGGGGCGGCGTATTCGTTCGAGCGCGACGGGATGCAGATCGACAACGGTCAGCACGTGTTCTTGCGCTGCTGCGCCGCATACCGAGGACTGCTCAGCCGGCTCGGATCCGAGCGCTGCGTGCGCGTGCAGGAGCGGCTCGAAATTCCCGTGCTGAGCCCCGGGCGCGAGACGGTCACGCTGTCGCGCAGCGGACTGCCGGCGCCCGCGCACCTCGCGGGGACGCTGATGCGCTACCGCCACCTGACGCGCGCCCAGCGCCTGCGCGCCATCCGCGCGGTGAGCGCGCTGAAAGGCGTCGATCCCGACGATGAGACGCTCGAGCGCCAGACGTTCGGGCAGTGGTTGGCCGAGCACGGCCAGGACGAGGAGACGGTGGCCGTGCTGTGGGAGCTGATCGTGCTGGCCACCCTCAACGTCCCCGCGGCCCAGGCCTCGCCAGGACTGGCCGCGTTCGTGTTCCAGCAAGGGCTGCTGGCGCACGCCGACGCCGGTGACGTCGGCTTTCACGAGCGCCCGCTGAGCGAGACGATCGCCGAGCCGGCCGCGCGCGCGCTCGAGCGCGCCGGGGTGCGGGTGCTGCTCGGGTGGCGGGCGCAGCGGATACAGCATGGCGATGTGGGTCTGGTCGTAAGCCGGACTGCCGGCGGTGGGGTGGGCGCCGGCGCCGGGCCCGAGGGCGCGGGTGGGGGTGCGGCCCCGGGCGCCGCCGGATGGGATCTCGTGGATCCCACGCGCGGCGAGGATTCGGGGCAGATGCCCACGGACCTGGAGTCGATCGCCACCCGAGCGGTCATAGTCGCGCTGCCCCATGCCCGCGCGGCGGGGATGATGGACGATCTCGCGCCCGAGCTCGCGAGCAGAGTCCGGCAGATCGAGAGCTCGCCGATCGTCAACGTGCATGTGGTGTATGACCGGCAGGTGTGCGAGCACCGGTTTGCCGCGGGCGTGCGCACGCCCGTGCAGTACCTGTTCGATCGCACCGCCGCGGCCGGTATCGCCTCTGCCAGGCGGGGCATCGCATCCGGATCGGGTGGTGTCCCGGAGGGGTGTCAGTATCTGGCTGTGTCGCTGTCGGGGGCCGAGCAGGAGATGCAGATGAGCGTGGATCAGCTGCGCGAGCGCTACCTGCCCGCGATGCGTGAGCTGTTCCCACGCGCGCGTCACGCGCGTGTAGAGGCGTTCTTCGCCACTCGCGAGCACGCTGCCACGTTCAGGGCGAGCCCCGGCGTCGCAAGGCTGCGCCCGCCGGTCAGGACACCGGCGAAGGGGCTGGTGCTGGCCGGAACGTGGACCGATACGGGCTGGCCGGCGACGCTCGAGGGGGCGACGTTGAGCGGGCATGCGGCGGCGAGGGAGGCGCTCCAGGCGCTGTGAGGCTGATGAGTCGCAGCCGGATGGGGCATGCGATGGATGGCGGGCCGGGATCGGTCGCCGTCGGCGGCGGCGCCCGGTGAGCCGGGTGTTGATCGCATCGCCGCTGGGTGTCGAGGGCGCGCTCGTGCGCTGGGGCTGGCGCGGGGCGCGGGTGCGCAAGACGGGGATGGGCACCGAGAGGTCGATCGCGGCGGCGGCGGGGCTCGCCCGGGAGCCGGCCGAGGGGCTGCTCGTGCTGGGGTTCTGCGGAGGGTTGGACGCCCGCGCGAGGCCGGGCGAAGTGATCGTCGCCACCGAGGTGTACAGCGCAACCGACGAAGGGCATGCGCCCGTCCGGGTGCAGTGTCCGCACGCCGAACCGCTCGCGAGGGCGCTGCAGGCTGGTGGACTCGACGTGCGCAGCGGGCCGATGGTGTGCGTGTCGAAGATCGCGGTGGGGGAGCGCCGGGAGCAGCTGCTGGCGGACGGGGCGCTGGCGGTGGAGATGGAGTCGGTGTGGCTGGCGGCGGGCGCCGCCGGCCGGTCGCTGAGCGTGGTGCGGGTGGTGCTCGACAGCCCCAGTCACGAGCTGATGCGTCCGCACGCCGTGTTCAGCGCGGTGCGCGCCGCGCGGGCGCTGCGAACGGTGGCGCGAGAGCTGCGCGGCTGGGCGCCCTCCCATGTTCGGCCGCATTTTGCACACACCGCGGGTGCGGGTGTGGGTGCAGGCGCGGCCGGGACTCGCATCCGTCCTGGCGCCTGCGATCAGACCGGGCTTCACGACCGGTCATCACCAGGCTAAGGTTGGATGCAATGGCCGTGAGGGTGAGGCAGAGCACGCGTATGGGCTGGTACCTGATGCGCCAAAGGCTGGCCAAACGGGAGAAGTTCCCGCTGATTGTCGAGCTCGAGCCGCTGTTTCAATGCAATCTGGCGTGTTCGGGGTGCGGCAAGATCCAGCATCCAGAGCACGAGCTGCGCCGGCGCATGCCGGTCGAGCAGGCGGTCGGGGCGATCGAGGAGAGTGGTGCGCCGATGGTCTCGATCGCCGGCGGCGAGCCGCTGATCCACCCCGAGATCCACGTGATCGCGGATGAGCTGATCAAACGCAAGCGGTTCGTGTACCTGTGCACCAACGCGCTGCTGCTGGAGCGAAAGCTCGACAAGTTCAAGCCGAGCCCGTACTTCTCGTGGGCGATCCACATCGACGGGCTGCGCGAGCGCCACGACGAATCGGTCGAGCGCGAGGGCGTGTTCGACAAGGCCGTCGCGGCGATCGGGGCAGCCAAGAGCGCGGGGTTCAGGGTCACGACGAACACGACATTCTTCACGCACGATTCGCCCAAGACGGTCAGGGAGGTGTTGGACTTCCTCAACGACGAGTTGGAAGTGGACGAGATGATGATCTCGCCCGCCTACGCATACGAGAAAGCCCCCGATCAGGACCATTTTCTCGGCGTGACGCAGACTCGCAAGCTGTTCAAGGAGGCGTTCGGCGACGGGCGACGCAAGAAGTGGCGGCTGAACCACAGCCCCCTGTTTCTGGACTTCCTCGAAGGCAAGGAGGACTTCGACTGCACCGCGTGGGGCATACCCAGCTACAGCCTGTTCGGCTGGCAACGCCCGTGCTACCTGATGTCCGACGGCTACGCCAAGACCTACAAAGAGCTGATCGAGACGACCGACTGGAGCAAGTACGGTCGCGGTCGCGATCCGCGCTGCGACAACTGCATGGCCCACTGCGGATATGAGCCCACGGCGGTGCTGCAGACGACGCGCTCGCTGCGGCAGTCACTCAGGGCGTTCGCCGGGTAGGCCGTCCTTTTCTGCCCCGGCCTGCGCGCCCATGGTCTCGCTCGCAGTCGTTGTGCTCACCACGGGCCGGATGTCGCGCCAGGTCATGCCCTCGCCGAACAATGCCGGGACGCCGAGGATCAGCGCGGTGAAGACCTCGACTGCCTGCAGCACGATGCCGTAAGCGATCGCCTGGCCGGCGCCCACGCCGTAGGCCGCCAGCACCACCAGGCAGGCGGCCTGGAACACGCCGACGTTAGACGGGGTGGCCGGCAGGACCGCGGATACGTTGACGGCGAGCAGGACGGCGGCGGCAGCGATCAGCGGCGTGTGCGTGGGTAGGCCGAGCGCAAGCAGCACCGCGTAGCAGGCCAGCCACTGCAGCGCCCAGGCGAGCAGTTGGCAGGCGACCGAAGCGAAGCCGTGACGGGGGGTGACGAACACGACCAGACCCTGGCGGGCGAGTCTCAGTAGGCGTGCGATCGCGGCGCTGGCCAGACGGATGCGCAGCGAGCGCGAGCGCGCGCCCAGGCGCAACAGCAGTGGCCCGATCAGCACCAGCACACACAGCGCCAGCGGAATCGTGGCGATGCCGAGGATCGCGCCGAGGCTGCCGTGACCGATGGGGATGCTCGAGAACGTGACCGACGCGAGGATCGCCAGCGCGAGCAGGTTGATCAGCGTCTGGGAGAAGACGGTGCCGGT
Source organism: uncultured Solirubrobacterales bacterium (assembly GCA_963702185.1). Taxonomy (GTDB): domain Bacteria; phylum Actinomycetota; class Thermoleophilia; order Solirubrobacterales; family Solirubrobacteraceae; genus Palsa-744. The sequence continues at coordinate 334,055 of OY969723.1, read as the reverse complement.
GACGATCGGCAACAGGCGGCGTTGGACGCCTTGCAGACGGCGGGAGAGCACCACGATACGGGTGGGCTCTCCGATCCGTCCCGGGAACACCGCCGAGGCCATCACGCCGATCATCGTCGCCCGGATGACGGCGGGCCAGGGGATGCGGGTGTCGGGCAGCGCGGCGCGCAGGGCCTGAAACCAGGAGACCGCGCGCGAGAGCATCGCCAGCGCCATCAGCGCCAACGCCAGCGCGATCCAACCGGGCGTGGCGGTGATCAGCGCATGTCCGACGCGAGCCAGATCCAGGCGCGAGATGGCGAACAGAACCACGCCGGCGAGCACGAGCACGAGCAGCACGAGCGCGACACGCCGCGTGAGGCTCGTGGGAAGCGGCAGTCGGGAGGCGGCCATGGCTGGGGTCTATCAGAGCCTCGACCCCGTTCGGACCTGCAGCCGCGCGCTCGGCAAATCCAATACAGTTCCGGTATATGGTCGCCGCTGGTGGTTCGAACGCAACTGGCGACCGAAAGGCCGATAGCAGCCCAGGATCGTGGGGACGTGGGCTGTGCGGGCAAACCAGGTAGTAGGAGAGAACGACATGACGAACGAGGGTAGGGACGGCATCTCGATCACTCTCTCGCCGGTGCAGGTCGAGCAGGTGGTGCGCGCGGCGAGCAAAAGTCCTCAGGGCATGGTTTCGAACCTGCTTCTGTCGGCGCTGGACAACGCCCACGAGCCACCTGCCGGCAGTCAGCGCGGGGCGTACGAGTTGCAGCGAGCATCGCATCAGGCGTTGGATGCGGCCATGGACGATCCACAGCTGTCGCAGTCGCTGTTGCGCGGCCTGTCGGTCCTCGCGTGCTATGGGCCAGACCGGCGCTGGCGGGCGATCATCGATCTGGCCAACGAGCTCGGCATGTCGCCATCCACGACCCACCGCTACGTCAAGACGCTCAAGGCGATCGGTCTGCTCGAGCAGGACCCGACAACGCGAGAGTACCGGCCGGCGGCGCTGGCCTGACCGACGCGAGTGCGCCGGCCGGTGGCGCCGGCCTGACCCGAGACGAGTGCGCCGGCCTGGCGCCGGCGCCGTGCCCGCAGGAGACCGGCCGGACGGACGGACGGGCGTCAGTCGAGCAGCGTCTGCGCGCGCGCCCACAGTCGCGTCATGCCCGCGATCCAGCGCTCTGGGTCCTGGGCCTTGCCGATCGCGTAGTCGCGCATGTCAGGGTGCGTCAGCACGAGAAAGCTGTCTTCGACGACCCCGCGCAGGATCCGATTGGCAGCCTCGTGTGGCCTCAGCACCTCGCCTGCTCCGATCGCGGCGCTGGCCCGGGTCGCGTCGCCGTGCGCGCCTGCCCGCAGCATCGATGTGTCGACCGCGCCAGGGCACACGCACGACACGCGCACGCCCGCGTGCGCATAGGTGTATGCCAACCACTCCGCCAACCCGACCGCGGCGTGCTTGCTGGCCGAGTAGGCCCCGTCGCCGGCGGCCGTCAGGATGCCCGCCATCGAAGCGGTGGTCACCAGGTGGCCTTCCCCGCGCTGGGTCCAACCCGGGATCAGCGCCCGTGCGGCGTACAGGTGCGCCATCACGTTCACCTGCCACTGTCGTTGCCATTGCGTGTCGGGTGCGTCCAGGCCACTCGCGGTCGCGATGCCGGCGTTGGCGAACCACATGTCGATCGGCCCGACCGTATCGGCGATCTCCCGCACGAGCGCGCGCGTCGCCGCCTCGTCGGTGACGTCCAGTTCGCATGTCCGCAGGCGCTCGCGCACGCGGTCGGGGTCGAGTCCCTCGCGGCCAAGATCGGCGTGCAGCCGCTCGAGTGGGCCGGTGTCGAGGTCGGTGGCGATCACGGCACGAGCGTCGCCTCGCAGGAGCGCTGCCACCAGCGCGCCGCCGATGCCGCCGGCGGCCCCGGTCACCACGACGATCCTGCCGTTGGGATCCATGTTCGCAACATACCTGGCGGTGCGGATAAGCTGGTGGTGCGATGCAGCTGCGCAAACTCGGCTCCAGCGATCTGGAAGTGTCGGAGATCAGCCTCGGCTCGTGGCTGACCTATTCGGGGGGTGTAGCGCGCGAACAGGCGCAGGCCTGCGTGCAGGCGGCGTTCGAGGCGGGGATCAACTTCATCGACACCGCCAACGTGTACGGACGCGGCGCCGCGGAGACGTTGCTCGGGGAAGTGTTGTCAGGGCGCGAGCGCTCCTCCTACGTGCTTGCCACCAAGGTCTACTTTTCGATGTCAGACACCGACCGCGGACTGTCGGCGGCTCAGATCCACAAGCAGATCGACGCGTCACTAAAGCGCTTGCAGACTGACTATGTCGACCTGTACCAGTGCCACCGCTACGACGAGGACACGCCGCTGGCCGAGACGATGGGAGCGCTCACCGAAGTGGTGCGCGCCGGCAAGGCCCGTTACATCGGCTTCAGCGAGTGGCCCGCCGAGCGGATCGAAGAATCGCTGGCGCTGCCGGACGTCGAGCGCTTCGTCTCCAGCCAACCCCAGTATTCGATGCTGTACCGCGCGCCCGAGGCCGAGGTGATCCCCCTGTGCGCGCGCGAAGGCATCTCCCAGATCGTGTGGTCGCCGCTCGGCCAGGGCGTGCTGACCGGTAAGTACCTGCCCGGCCGGCCTCCGCCGGCGGACTCGCGCGCGGCCAGCCCCGAGATGAGCGGGTTCATTGGGCGGCTCACCGCCGAGCCGGTGCTGCAGGCCGTCCAGCGGTTGAAACCGATCGCCGAGCAGGCCGGCCTGACGATGGCCCAGCTCGCGCTCGCCTGGGTGTTGCGCGAGCCGAACGTGGCCTCGGCGATCGTGGGCGCGAGCCGCCCCGAGCAGGTCCACGCCAACGCCTCCGCCTCAGGCATCGAGCTCAGCGCGGACACGCTCGCGGCTATCGACGCGGCGCTCGGCGACGCGATCGTGCGCTGACTAACCGCCGGCCAGCCGGCGCGACGGCCCGCCGGCGCGACGGACGCCAACGGACCGCCGGTCGCGCCCCGTTCAGCCCGCCTTGACCGCGGAGATGTTGACGAGGATCTTGACCTTGTCGCTGACGACCACGTTGCCGGAGCCGAGCGCCGCGTTGAAGCGCATGCCGTAGTCCGAGCGGTTGATCTGGGCGCTGGCGGACAGGCCCACGCGGGGGTTGCCCTGAGGGTCGGTCTCGGTGCCCTCCAGCTCCACTCGCAACGTGATCGGGTTGGTCACGCCGTGAATCGTGAGCTCGCCGTCGATCTCCAACTCGTCATCGCCCCTCGGGCGAATCGCGGTCGAGCGAAAGTCGATCGTCGGGTAGGTGTCGACCTCGAAGAAGTCGGCCGAGCGCAGGTGCGCGTCACGCTGGGGCTCGCGCGTGTCGACGCTCGCCGTCTGCACCGTTCCGTACGCGCGCGCCTCGCCATCCGGGCCGACCTCAACCGTGCCCTCGAACTCGGTGAACTGGCCTTTGACCGTGGCGATACCCAGGTGCTTGACCTGGAACTCGACACTCGAATGGACGGGGTCGACCTGCCAGACGCCGGTCGGCAGACTTGTCTCGGTGGTGGCCACTACAGCTGAATCGGACATTGCTGGGCTCCTTTTCTGGCCGGACGCACGCACGCCGACCCGGTGGTAGTTGTTGGGGCAACGTTATAGCAAACAAGTTGCGCGCACAACTATTGCGGGTAGCCGGGAGACCGGGATCAGCGCGACTGAATGACCAGCGTCTGAAACGAACGTCCGACCGGTCCGTGCTGGTCGTGCAACACGCTTTCGGCGATACCCGCGCCGCCGTCCATCAAAACGGTCTTCGCGTCCAACCCGATCCACTCTCCGCGTGGCGCCCGCCACAGATGGATCGTGAGATCGGCGTTGATGAACAGGTAGCGCTCGAAGTCCAGCTCGCGGCTGACGCCGTTGCCGAAGTCGGCGGTCGCGACCAGTTGCTGCAGCGGGCTCGCCGGCTCCTGTCCGACGATCGGCTGCGCGAGCGCCATCCACACCCGGGCCGGCCCGAGCGCCTGAGGATCGCTCAGCCAGCGCATGTGCATCCCGGTCGTGGCAAGACTTTCGTAGGCGCCGGGGTTGAGCGCGAACACGATCGGCTCGCCCTCATCATGGCCGGGCATCGACTCCACCTGCCCTGGCCCGGGCAGCTCGCGGCGCCCCTCGGGGTCGGGCAGCCCGCCGGGAACGGGCTGGATGCGCAGCGCGTTTGCGCGCCCGATCAGCTCATCGCCGGGGACGGCGGTCAGCTCGGCCGCCAGCTCCTGCACACGCCGTCCGTCGCGCACGACCTCGATCGAGACGGACAGCTCCGCAAACGGGATCGGCTTGACGAACTCCACGCCGAGCCGGGCGATCACGCCTCTCGCCGCCGGCCCCGCCACGGGTGTGTCCCCCGACGTCGCCACGGGCGTGTCCGCCGCCGGCGCCTCCTCAGACCCGAATCGCTCGAACGCCCTGACGATCAGCGCCGCCGCCGCGCCACCGTGCAGCGCGCCGGGATCCCACGGGCCGCGCGTGTGCGCGGTCGGCCGCACGCGGCCGTCGTTGACGGGTTCGAACAGGCTCACTCGGGCAGCCGCGCGACGAACTCGGCCAGCTTGCCCGGGTCGCGCAGCGGCGCGCCGTGCCCGAAGCACGCGAGCGCCGGGCGCAACTCGGCCAGGCGCCGCGCGGACTGGCGGTTGCGTGCCGGATCGGGCGTGAACAGGTCGGGGGGCAGGTGCAGGCCGGGCATGCCGGTGATGAAGTGCATGTTGCCGAGCACGTCGCCCACGATCAGCGTGCGGTCGGACTCGCGCCAGAACGACACGTGTCCGGCGGAGTGGCCCGGGGTCTCGAGCACCGTGAACCCGGCGACCTCCTCGCCCTCGCTCAGCGCCCTGGCCACGGGGTGGGGCGGACCCGTCCACATGCGCTGCTGCAGCGCGTTCAGCCAGCCCGGGGCCTTCGGGTTGACGATCGCTCCCGGCGTCTCCATCGCGGGGATGTCGCCCTGGCCACACCACAGCGGGATGTTCAGGCGTTCGCAGATGGCGTGGCTGGCCCCCTGGTGGTCGGGATGGGCATGGGTGAGCGCGTGGGCGGCGATCTTGCGGCCTGAGATCTGGCGCACGATTCGCTTCTCCGCCTGCCTGGTCGCGGCGTCGATCAGCACATCGCCGATCACGTACACGTTGATCGCGTTGCGCGGCCATCCCTTCAGCTGGTACACGCCGTCCGTCAGCTGTCTCATCGCTGTCCCGCCGCCCATTCGCTAGACGCTGTCCCCGTTGATAACACCCATGTGCATACCATAGTCATCTACAAGTAATACCATGGTTACCAAAATTGAAAAAGAACATGCCAGACAGTCCTCTTTTACATTGCCTTGACATACGTCCAGGACACCACCGGAAGACCGCGTAGGTTATCCGCGGCGTTGCTCCCAGGTGAACCCGCGCACGGCCAGCCACACGCCGAGCACGCCCCAAAGCGCGATCACCGCCAGCTCGTCGAGGTTGCCGTGCAGGCCGGCGCCCGAGACCATCGCCCCGTAGAGGCCCTCGATCAGCGGCTTCAGCGGCAGCGCGTCGGCGATCGTCTGCACAAAGCCGGGCGCGTGCGAGGCGTCGAACGCGTAGAAGGAGACAAACACAACCGGCAAAAACACGGCGTTTACGTAGGCGGCGGTCGACTCGAAGTTGGGGATCGCGTGCGCGAAGGCGACGCCGAGCGATGCCATGCACACGACTCCGATCACGACGAACACGATCAGCTCCGCCCAGTCGCGCGGCCAGCCGATCCCGAACACAAGCCGTCCCGCCAGCACCACGATCGCGATCTGCAGCGCCGTGTTGGTGATCGCGTTGGCCGCGACCCCGCCGAAATAGGAGCCGGTCGGCAGGGGGGTGCCGTGGATTCGCTTGAGGACGCCCCGCTCGCGCAAGAACACGATGTTGTAGGCCAGGGCGGTGAACGTCGTGGACATCACGCTCATCCCCGCGATTGCCGGCACCAGCTTGTTCAGCTGCCCCTGGTTGCCGTTCAGGATCGCGCCGCCGGCGATGAGAAACAGCAGCGGCAGCACGAAGTTGAAGAACGCGGCGCTCGGGTTGCGCCAGAACATGCGCCGCTCGAGGCGATACTGCCGCCAGGTGAGGACGATCGTGTCAGGCATCGGCTGTCCCTCCGCACGCGTGTTGCCCCGTTGGCCCTCGCCGGGCCGTTTCGCCCCGTCGTCGTTCTCGCCACCCCAGCCCAGCCTGTCGCGGCAGGTGCTCAGGCATCGGCCGTCAGCTCCAGGTACACGTCCTCGAGTGTGGGGCGACCCACGCTCAGCTCATCCAGCCGCTGCCCCCGGGCCAGCGCGTCGGTGGTGAGCTCGTGCAGCAGGCCGGTCGGATCCTCGGTCTCGCGCTCCTGCGGTCGCCCGTCGCCGTCACGCCACGTGACACGGTAGTGCTGCGCGCCTGCGCTGAGCTCCCGCGGCGGGCCGATCGCGAGGACGCGCCCGTCCTTGACGATCGCCACGCGGTCGGCCAGCGCCTGCGCCTCGTCGAGGTAGTGCGTGGTCAGCAGCACCGTCTTGCCCAGCTCGCGCAGCCGCCGCACAGTCTCCCACGCGTCCCGGCGCGCCTCCGGATCAAAGCCGGTCGTGGGCTCATCCAGGAACATCAGCTCGGGATCGCCGACGAGCGCCAGCGCGAGATCCAGCCGCCGCAGCTGGCCGCCCGAGAGCTTGCGCGAGCGCACGTTGGCCCGATCGGAGAGTCCTACGAGCGCGAGCACCTCATCGACCTCGCGCGGGGCCGGGTAAAACCGCGCCCAGTGCGCGAGCGCCTCGCGCGGGGTCAGGTAGCTGTAGATGCCGCCGGCCTGCAGCACGATCCCGATCCGCCGGCGCAACGCCAGCTGGCGGCGCGCCGGGTCGTGGCCGAGCACCGACACCTCTCCGCTCGTGCGCGTGCGATAACCCTCGAGGATCTCCACCGTCGTCGTCTTGCCGGCTCCATTGGGTCCGAGCAGTCCAAACACCTCGCCGCGGCGCACCTCGATGTCGATCCCGCGCACCGCCTCGTACTCGCCGTAGCGCTTGTGCAGATGGCGCACCTCGATTGCGAGGTCGTTGTCACTCACCGGCGCGAATCGGTCCCGGCGGGGCGTCACTTTGCTGTTCGGGGCCGTGCATGCACGGCCCCGCCGGCCGGTACATGTACCGGCCGGGACGGCGCCACATGTGGCGCCGTCGTCCTACCAATGCACGCCTCGGGTGAGCGTCGCCATCGCGATCTGCTCAAACGATGCTCGCTCCTCCACGTCGCGCTGCCCACGCGCGGCGGCCGAGTCGGGGAAGACGCGGTAGGCGAGGTGCAGGATGCGGTCGACGGCCTTGGGGGAGAGGGCGTAGGCGACCTCGCCGAACGTGCCCAGGCGCGTGCCCATGTGCTTGGGGCGGGCGCGCAGCGCCTCGCAGATCATGTCGGCCGCCTCGTCGGGTGTGATCGCCGGGAACGCGTCGTACATGCGCGTGGGGGCGATCATGGGGGTGCGCACGAGCGGCATGTGGATCGTGGTGAACGTGACCCCGTCGCCGACCGTCTCGGAGGCGACCACGCGCGTGAACGCGTCGAGCGCCGCCTTGGAGGCGACGTAGGCGGAAAACCGCGGCGGGTTGGTCTGCACCCCGATCGAGGAGATGTTCACGATGTGCCCCGACCCACGCTCGCGCATGTGCGGGAGCAGACCGATGATCAGCTTGACCGCGCCGAAGTAGTTGAGCTGCATCGTGCGCTCGAAGTCGTGAAAGCGGTCATAGCTGAGCGCGATCGAGCGGCGGATGGAGCGCCCGGCGTTGTTGATCAGCATGTCGACGTTGCGATGGTCGGCCAGCACGCGCTCGATGAGCCGGTCGACCGAGTCCATGTCCGCGAGGTCCGCGGCGTACACGTAGGCGGTGCCGCCGGCGGCGACGATCTCCGCGCGGGTCTCCTCCAAACGGTCGACGTTGCGTGCGACCAGCAGAGGGACTCCGCCCGCCGCGGCGACCTTCAGCGCGGTCGAGCGGCCAATGCCCGACGAGGCGCCGGTGATCATCACGTGCTTGCCCGCCAGTGCTTCCTGCAGCGTGCGCCCGCGCACCGACCCGGTGTCCATCTCGCGCTCCCAGTAGTCCCACAGGCGCGCGGCATAGGTGTGCAGCGGCGGGGGCTCGGCCAGCGGCGTGCCCGCCAGCGCCAGCGCCGTCTCGCTCGTGTCAAACCTCGGCACGAGCTCCATGTGGCCCAGCACCTCCCGGGGGATGCCCAGCTCGCGAAGCGCGAGGTCGGTGGCCTGACGCCACGGCGGCAGTGCCAGCGCGAGCTTGAGTGGCCAGCGGGGCAGCGGGCCGGTCAGGCGTTTGTCGACGCTCAACGCCACCCGCGGGGCGTGGGCGGCGTGGGCCAGCTCGTTGATCAGATCCTGTACGCGCTGCTCGCGCGGGTCGGTCAGGTGGAACGCGCGCCCGTCCAGGTCGGGCTCGTGGGCGATGTGCTCGAGCGCGTCCGCGACCCAATCTACCGGCACGACGTTCGTGCGGCCGAGATCGACGCCCACGAGCGGCGCCCACTCGGGCAGCAGCTGGCGCGCCCGTTGGATCGCCTTGAAGAAGTAGTACGGCCCGTCGATCTTGTCCATCTCGCCCGTGCGCGAGTCCCCGACGACGATCCCCGGCCGGTACACGCGCCAGGGCACGTACGGTTGCTCGCGCACGATTCGCTCGGACTCGAACTTCGTGCGGTGGTAGGGAGAGGGCAGGCGCTGGCCCTCGTCGAACATGTCCTCGAAGAACGTGCCTCTATAGGTGCCTGCGACCGCGATCGAGGACACGTGATGCAGGCAGCCGGCCTGCACTGCTCGCGCGAGCTCGACCACGTGCGCGGTCCCGCCGACGTTCACGGCCGTGTTGCGCTCGGGTGCGGCGGTCATGTCGTAGACCGCCGCCAGATGAAACACGTGCTCGATCGTCCCGCGCAACTCGCCCACTCGCTCGGACTCGATTCCCAGCAGTGGCCGGCGCAGATCGCCGTGCAGCGCGATCACGCGTTTGGCCGCTTTGCCGCCCAGCACCGCGTCCCAGCGCTCGACCATGTCCGCCAGGCGCTCAGCCGAGCTTTCGCGAACGAGCACGTACACGGGACCCTGGCGGTTGACGAGCAGTCGTTCGGTGAGCCGGCGCCCGATGAACCCAGTTGCGCCTGTGACTAGGTAGGCCATCGCCCGTCGAGGATATAGGGACGAGCCGGACTCGGGGGGTGCTACGCCCCTGCGCCCGCCCCGCCGCGACCCTCGCCGGCGGCGAACCGCCGCGCGCCGGCAGCTCCCTCGGCGAACACCTCGGGGCCCGTCTGCGCCTCCAGCGCGAGGCCGTCCGCGAGCGGCATGCCCAGCCCTTCGATCGCCGCGCGCCGATCGGCCAGCATCGTGGACTGCGGGAATCGCGCCAGACCCTCGGCCAGCTCGAGCGCCCGTTGCAGGTGGGTGCCCGCGGACACGACCTCGTTGACGAGCCCCATGTGCAGGGCCTCCTGCGCGTCGATCATGCGGCCGGTGAGGATCAACTCGAGCGCACGTCCCAGCCCGATGATGCGCGGCAGCCGCTGGGTGCCGCCGTCGATCAGCGGCACACCCCAGCGCCGCTCGGGATAGCCGAGCGTCGACCCCTCCGTGGCGATGCGCAGATCGCACCACAGCGCGAGCTCCAGCCCACCCGCCAGCGCATAGCCGGAGATCGCCGCGATCGCCGGCTTGGAGGGGGTCAGGCGCGTGAACCCCATCGGACCCTCGGGCGCCATCAGGCGGTGTGCGAACGTCTCGGTCGCCTTCAGGTCTGCCCCTGCGCAGAACGCCAGCTCGCCAGCCCCAGTCAGGATCAGTACGCGCGCGCCCTCGTCGGCCTCGAACCGCAGGTACGCCTCGTGCAGGCGGGCCGCCGTCGGACCGTCGACGGCGTTGCGCCGGTGGGGCCGGTCGATCGTGATCACCGCCGCCGCGCCTGTGCGCTCGTAGCGGACGGCGTCAGGCTCGCTCACTTGATTGCGGCCGCTGTAGCGCGGGCTACCAGCCGCCGCGCCAGTCGATGCCGCTGAGCTGCTTCTTGGCGACTTTGCCGGCCTTCTTCCGTTTTTCCAGGTGGCGCTGGATCATGCTCATCACGAACACGAAGGTCGGAAAGAAGATGATCAGGATGAAGCCGGCGTCGGTGACGACTTTGTCGTCGGTGGCCCCGTAGAATCCGCGCCCGTCGTTTTCAGCCATCGCCGCCGGGGCGAGCACGAGCAGCGTCAGCACGGACGTGGTCAGGGTGGTGAGCAGGCGGCGCAGCGTCATCGCGTCGCGGATGCTAGCGCAGGCGGCGGAGGGGAGACCCCGCGCCGCCTACCATCCCGGATCGTGGCTCTGCTGACCGCCTCCGACCTGCACATCGACGTCGCCGGGCGCCCGCTGCTGCGCGGGGTGTCGTTCAAGCTCGAACGCCGCGAACGGATGACGATCGCCGGGCGCAACGGCGCCGGCAAGACCACGCTGCTGCGCGTGCTGGCCGGCGAGCGGACCCTGGACCGCGGGGAGCTGAGCGTGCCCCGTGGTGTGCGCATCGCCCTGCATGACCAGCGCCCCCCTCGCGAGCGCGACGTGACACTGGGCGAGTACCTTTTCTCCGGCTGCGCCGAGGAGCTGCGGATCGAGGCTGAGCTGACCGAGTTGGAGTCCCGTATGTCCACGGCCGATGGCGCCGATGAAGCCACGCTCGAGCGCTACTCCCGCGCGCAGGCACGGCTGGAGGCCCGCGGTGGCTACCTGTGGCGGGATCGCGCCACCGCCATGGCCCGCGGGCTGGGATTCGCTGAGGACGATCTCGGTCGGCTGCTGGACACGTTCTCCGGCGGGCAGCTCACGCGTGTCTCGCTCGCCCGCGCCCTGGCCACCGGCGCGGACGTGCTGTTGCTGGACGAGCCGACCAACCATCTGGACATCGAGTCGCTCGAGTGGCTCGAGCAGACGCTCACGGGCCTTGATGCCGCGATCGTGCTGGTCGCCCATGACCGCTGGTTTTTGGAGGCCGTCGGCACGTCTGTGCTCGAGCTCCAGGACGGCCGCGGACGTTACTTCGCCGGCCCGTGGCACGCCTGGCGTCGCGAGCAGGCCGCACGCGAGCTGGCGCTGGGGCGCGCGATCGACCGTCAACAGGCCGAGATCGCGCGCATGGAACGGTTCGTCGAGCGGTTTCGCTACAAGGCCACCAAGGCCCGCCAAGCCCAGTCTCGCGTCAAGAAGCTCGCGCGCCTGCAGGGTGAACGCTTGGAGCCGGGGCCCTCGAGGGCGTCGCGCGATCGGCAGGGAATGGAGTTCTCGTTCGCTGCGCCCGCGCGCAGCGGCCGGGTCGTGTTCGAGCTCGTTGACGGACGGATCGAGGTGGGCGGAGGCGAGAGCGGGGGGAGTGGTGAAGCGTTGGCAAACGGCGGTGAACGCGCGCGCCCGCGCGCCCGCGCGCACGCCCGCGCGTTAACGCAGTCTCTCGGGACACCTTCGTCGCTCGGGCTCGGGACGCCTTCGTCGCTCGGGACACCTTCGCCCAAGACCCTGCTCGACCACGTCGAACTGTGGCTCGAGCGCGGCGAGCACGTCTCGCTCGTCGGCCCCAACGGCACGGGCAAGACCACGCTGATCGAGACTCTCGCCGGTCGCCGCCCGCTGGCTGCGGGCAAACTCAGCACCGGGCACAACGTCACGATCGGCTACCTCTCCCAGCATGCTGAGGAGCTCGGCGGGGGACCACGCGAGGCCGGCGTGGTCGACATGGTCGGCGGGGCGGGCGGGCACTCCAACCCAACCGTGCTCGAAGCCGCCCAGCACGCCACCGGTCTGACTCCCAACAAGGCGCGGGCGCTGCTCGGGCGGTTCCTGTTCTCAGGCGATGAGGCCGATAAACCGCTCGACGGGCTGTCGGGCGGGGAGCGCCAGCGGCTGTCGCTGGCGGTGCTCGTCAGCTCAGGCGCAAACGTGCTGATCCTCGATGAGCCCACCAACCATCTCGACATCGAGTCGCGCGAGGCGCTCGAGGACGCGCTGAGCTCCTACGAGGGCGCGATCCTGCTCGTCTCCCACGACCGCGCGCTACTGGACGCCGTCGGCACGCGCACGATCGCGATCGAGGATGGGGCGTTGCACAGTTATGTGGGCGGCTGGCCCGAGTACGTGCGTGTGCGGGAGGAACGTGACGGAGCTGGCGGAGATAGAGATGGCGGAGGTAGAGGAGACGGCGAGGGGAGGCTCTCAGGCGCGATCGCGTCGGTCGTGTCAGCGGCGCCGACCGTTCAGACCGTGTCGCAATTGCCGAAGTCCCAGGAGCCGAAGACCAGGCGGGCGCAGCGGAAGCCCAAGATCAAGGGGCCGTCGAAGAACCGTCTCAATGACCAGAAGCGTGCCGAGCGGGCGGTCGAAGAGGCGGAAGAGGCTCTGCGCGCGCTCGAGGATGAGCTGGCCAACCCGGCCGCATGGGCGACCAAGTACGAGTCGGCCAAGTCCGAGGCGCGCCACACAGCGGCCACACGCGCGGTGCAGGACGCCTACGCGCGGCTGCAGGAGCTGGTCGAGTCCTAGACTTGGGGCCTGCGATGACCGACCAGCTCAAGACCGCCCTCAACATCGCGATCATCCTGGCGATTGCGGCGGCGGTCTACTTTCTGCCCTCCGGCGGCCAGGTCGCGAACACGTTCGAAGCGCTGCTGTACGTGGGGTTCGGCGTGGCGATCGGCTATATCGGGTTGCGTGTGTATCGTGAACGGCGGTACACGCTGCACGGCCTCGGCGACCGCTACAGAGGTCTGCTGTATGGGGCGATCGCGCTCGCGGTGCTGCTGTGGATGTCTCGCGTGCGCATGTGGCACACGGGGATCGGCGAGCTGTTGTGGTTCGTGCTGGTCGGTGGGATCGTGTATGCGGCGATCGTGGTCGTGCGGCGCTGGCGGGCGTATTGACGGGCAGGCCGTTCTGGCGGGCGGACGTCAACCTGGCGGGCCTATCCTCGAGACGTGTCCATAAAGCCTGCTGACGCTGCTCCCACCACTCCCGGCGAGGATGCTTTCGCCGACGTCGAGGCCGATCGCCCCGCAGACCACTCGCTCGCCGCCCAACGTCGCGCGCTGCCCGACCAGCCGGGCGTGTACCTGTTCCGAGACGATCGTGGCCGGGTGATCTATGTCGGCAAGGCGGTGTCGATCCGCAAGCGCGTCGCCTCGCACTTCGGCAAGGCGCAGGTGCCGTCCAGTCCGGGGCATGCCGAGATGGTCGCGGCGATCGCCCACGTCGAGTGCGTGGTCGTCGCCTCCGAGGCCGAGGCGCTGTTGACCGAGCAGGGGTTCATCAAGCAGTACCGGCCTCGGTTCAACATCCGTCTGCGCGACGACAAGTCCTACCCGTTCATCGCGATCTCGCTCGATGAGGACTACCCGCGCGTGTACTTCACACGCGAGCGCCACCGTCCCGGACGGGCCTACTTTGGGCCGTACTCCAACGCCAAGCGCGTGCGCGCGACGCTCGAGGTGCTGGCCAAGGTGTTCATGTTTCGCTCCTGCACGGGCCCCGAGCCCGGCAGGCGCAGCGGCAGCCCGTGTCTGGACTACTACATCAAGCGTTGCACCGCGCCGTGTGTGGGCTACGTCTCCCGGGAGGACTACCGCGCGGGCATCGAGCAGGTGATGGACTTCCTGTCCGGCAGGTTCGTCGCGATCGAGCGCGAGCTGCAGGAGCGGATGCGCGCGGCCGCCGTCGCGGAGGAGTTCGAGCAGGCCACGCTCGAGCGCAATCGTCTGCGTGCGGTGCGCTCGCTGCTGGAGCGCCGCCGGGTCGCGAACGCGTCGGCCGGCACGTTCGACGCCGTGGCCGTGGCGATCGACGGTCGCGACGCCAACGCGCAGGTATTCCAGGTGCGCGACGGCGTGCTCAGCGATCGCCAGTCGTTCTATCTCGCGAACGAGACCGAGCGGGGCGTTGCGGAGGTGGCGCAGGAGTTCATGTTGCAGTACTACGCCGGCCATCTGTCGATCCCGGCTCTGATCGTGGTGCAGCGGGAATTGGGGGAGGGGGAGGGGGACGAGGTCACGCCGCTGGCCGACGCGCTGGCCGCCCGCCGCGACGGTCCGGTCGAGATCCGCGCTGCCGAGCGTGGGGAGAAGCGGCGGATGCTCGAGCTGGCCGAGCGCAACGCGCTGCTCGCGCTGGACACCGAGCGTTTACGCGCCGAGCGCCGTCGCCAGTCGCGCGTGGACGCGCTCGACGGCCTGCAGCAGGCGCTTGGCCTCGACGCGCCGCCGGTGCGGATCGAGTGCTATGACATCTCCCATCTCGGCGGCTCGCACACGGTCGCCTCAATGGTCGTGTTCGAGGGTGGCGCGCCCGCGAAGTCCGATTACCGCCGCTTTCGCATCCGCTCGCTGTCCGAGGGCGCCTCCGACGACTACGCGGCGATGGCCGAGGTGTTGGGGCGCCGCTACGCCCAGTGGGAGACCCAGCAAGACCTCTCCCCGCACGACTCCGCGTATGACGCGAGCTTCGCCACGCTGCCCAGCCTGATCGTGATCGACGGCGGCCCCGGCCAGCTCGCCGCCGGCCTTGCACCGCTGCGCGGGTTCAGTGAGCGCGGCGTGACCGTCATTGCCCTGGCCAAGCGCATCGAGGAGGTGTTCATGCCCGGGCGTCGCCGCCCGCTGCAGCTGGATCACTCCACGCCCGAGCTGCAGTTGCTGCAACGCGTGCGCGACGAGGCCCACCGCTTCGCGATCACCCACCACCGCGCGCGCCGCGACCGCGCGATGACGGCCTCGCTGCTGGACGATCTGCCCGGTGTCGGCCCCGCGCGCAAGCAGGCGCTGCTCACGTACTTCGGCTCGCCCGAGGCCGTGGTGGCCGCCTCCAGCGAGGAGCTGCAGGCGGTGCCCGGCGTCCCGGCGAAGGTCGCGCGGGAGTTGCACGCACGGCTGCATCGAGCGGGGTGATTGTCCGCTCGGCGCGGCACAATGACGGCACGATGGCCGTGATCAGGCCCCTTCGCCCGCTGCGCTCCGTCGGCAAGCCCGCCGTCCAAGACGAGCCCGCGATCCAATCGCGCCTGCAGGACCTCGTTGTGATCACCGGGTTTTCCGGCGCGGGCAAGTCGACGGCGATGAACGTGTTCGAGGACGCCGGGTATTTCTGCGTTGACAACCTGCCGCCGGAGATGATCCGTTCGCTGGTCGAGCTGTTCGTGCACGGCGGCTCCAAGGTTGAGCGGGCCGCGGTTGTGTCGGACGTGCGCGGGGGCGTGTATTTCGAGGCGTTGCGCGCGGTCGTCGACGATCTCGACGCGCTCGGCATCAACCATCACGTGTTGTTCCTGGAGGCGGCCGAGCAGACGCTCGTGACTCGTTATAAGGAGACCCGGCGCCGCCACCCGCTCGCGCCCGAGGGCAGCGTGGCCGCCGGCGTCGCCTCCGAGCGGGCGCTGCTGGAGCCGCTGCGCAGTCGCGCGGACCTCGTGATCGACACGACGGGAATGTCCACCGCGACGCTGCGCGGGCGTATCGCCGATGAGCTCTTGCCCCGCCAGGCGGCCGGGCGGCTGGCGGTCACGTTCATGAGCTTCGGCTTCAAGCACGGCCCCGCGCGGGAGGAGGATCTCGCGTTCGACGTGCGCTTCCTGCCCAATCCCCACTACGAGCCGCAGTTGCGCGAGCTGACCGGGCACGACGAGCAGGTCATCGAGTACATCGCCCGCGACGGGCGCCTCGACGAGCTGTATGTGCGACTGCATGCGCTGCTCGACTTCTTGCTGCCCGAGTACGTCGCCGAGGGCAAGGCCCATCTCGTGATCGGGATCGGCTGCACCGGCGGCCGCCACCGCTCGGTCGCGATCGCCGAGCACCTGGCGGAGCGGTATCGCGACCGCGACGACCTCGAGGTGACAGTCGCCCACCGCGACATCGACAAGGGCCCCTCGCGGGCCTGACGCCGCTCGGGCGCTCGGCGTCGTCGCCAGGACCGTCTCTGCGGCCACTGATAGCCTCCACGTACGCGCCGGGCAAACGGGGAGCCACCTCCGGGACCCGGCCTCGTTTCGTTTTGCGCGCCCAAAGCGCGCGGGCACGATCAGGCGACTCAAGCGACTCAAGCGATCAGGACGACCAGGAGGCTGTGCAAGCAGATGTCAGCAGTACGTGTGGGAATCAACGGGTTCGGGCGCATCGGAAGAAACGTGTTCCGGGCGGCGCAGGCCAGGGATGACGCAGGCGAGATCGAGTGGGTCGCCGTCAACGACCTGACCGACGCGAAGACGCTGGCGCACCTGTTGAAGTACGACTCGATCCTCGGCCCCTACCCCGGCGGCAATGTGGAGGCCCGCGGTGAGGACGCGATCGAGGTCGACGGCAAAGAGCTGAAGGTGCTGGCCGAGACCGACCCGGCGAAGCTGCCGTGGGGCGAGCTGGGCGTCGATGTCGTGATCGAGTCCACCGGGCGATTCACGGCGCGCGATCAGGCGGCCATGCACCTGGCCAATGGCGCCAAGAAGGTGATCATCTCCGCCCCCGCGACCGATCCCGACGCGACGGTCGTGCTGGGCGTCAACTTCGACGAGGTGTACGACAGGGCCAAGCACGACGTGGTGTCAAACGCCTCGTGCACGACCAACTGCCTGGCGCCCGTCGCCAAGGTCGTCAACGACACGGTCGGCATCGAACACGGGTTGATGACCACGATCCACGCCTACACCGCCGATCAGAGACTGCAGGACATGCCCCACAAAGACCTGCGCCGTGCGCGGGCGGCAGCGATCAACCTGATCCCGGCCTCGACCGGCGCGGCCAAGGCGATCGGCCTGGTGATCCCCGAGCTGCAGGGGAGGCTGCATGGGTTCGCCGTCAGAGCCCCCGTGCCGACCGGCTCGGTCGTCGATCTGACGGTGGAGTGCCGGCGCGAGACGAGCGTGCAGGAGGTCAACGGCGCGCTGAAAGCCGCCTCCGAATCGGGGCCTCTCGCCGGCCTGCTGGCCTACACCGAAGATTCGATCGTCTCCACCGACATTGTCAGCTCCCCGTATTCGTCGATCGTCGATTCGCAGCTGACGGCGGTGATCGACGGCACGATGCTGAAGGTCGTCGCGTGGTATGACAACGAGTGGGGGTACTCCAACCGGTTGATCGACCTCGTGCAGAGGGTTCTGTGAGCGGGTCGCAGCGGCCGTCTCGCGCGAAGAGCGGCCGTCTCGCGCGAAGAGGACCGGATGGAGAGCCCGAGCGTGAGCGGGGGAGCCGCCGGTGAACAGTCTCGACGATCTCGACGTGCGCGGCAAGCGCGTGCTGGTGCGCGTCGATTTCAATGTCCCGCTGGATGCGGACCCCGATCATGGCCCGCAGACGGGCGGCGTTCCGCTCGTCAGCGACGATACGCGCATCGCGGCGGCGCTTGCGACGATCGAAGAGCTCCGCGCGCGCGGAGCGCGACTGGTGCTGGTCTCGCATCTGGGCAGGCCGAAGGGCAAGCGCGTGCCGGGGCTGTCGCTTGCGCCGGTGGCCGATCGCTTGCGCGAGCTGACCGGCGCGAAGGTGACGCTGGCGCCGGCGGTGGTGGGCGATGAGGTGACCGCGCTGGCCGGGGAACTGCAGGATGGAGACATCCTCGTGCTCGAGAACGTGCGCTTTGAGCCGGGGGAGACGAGCAACGATCCCAAGCTCGCCGCAAAGCTGGCGGCGCTGGCGGATCTCTACGTCGACGACGCGTTCGGCGTGGCCCACCGCGCGCACGCCAGCAACGAGGGGATCACGCACCTGCTGCCGAGCGCCGCCGGACGGCTGCTGGAACGCGAGGTCCACACGCTGACGGGGATCCTCGAGCATCCCGAGCACCCGCTGGTGGCGATCGTCGGCGGCGCGAAGGTGGCGGACAAGATCAAGGTGATCGAGCGGTTTCTGGCGATCGCGGACGTCGTGATGATCGGCGGCGCGATGTGTTTTCCGTTCCTGTGCGCCCAGGGACACGCGGTCGGCGAGTCGCTGTGTGGGGAGGAGGATGTGGAGCACGCCCGCAGCGCGTTGTCGCGAGCGAGCGACACGCACTCTCCGCAGGCCGGCCGGGCGCGCCTGCTGGTGCCGAGCGACCTCGTGATCGGCGACCGCCTGGCCCAGGACGCCGAGCATCGCGTGCTCGACGGCGTGGAGGTGCCGCCGGGCTGGATGGGCCTGGACATCGGCCCGAAGACGGCCGAGCGCTACGCCAACGAGATCGCCCACGCGGGCACGGTCTTTTGGAACGGCCCGATGGGCGCGTTTGAGCTGGAGCCATTCGCGGCGGGCACGCGCGCCGTGGCGGAAGCGGTCGCGAGCGCGCCGGGCCTGACGGTGGTGGGCGGCGGCGATTCGGCGGCGGCGCTGGCGCAGTTCGGGCTTGAGCACGCGGTCGATCACCTCTCCACGGGCGGTGGCGCGACGCTGGAGTTGGTCGAGGGCGCCACGTTGCCAGGTGTGCAGGCGCTGGACTGCGCGGGAGCGCTCGCGAGATGAGTCGTACGCCGCTGATCGCGGGCAACTGGAAGATGTACAAGACCGAGGTTCAGGCCGAGGAGTACATCCAGGCGCTGTTGCCGCGGGTGTCCGCCGTGGACGGCGTGGAGGTCGCGATCTGCGTCCCCTACACCGACCTGCGCGCGATGGTCGAATCGGCGCGCGGCTCGCGCGTGGAGGTGTACGCGCAGAACATGCACCAGGAGCCCGAGGGCGCCTACACCGGCGAGGTGTCCGCGCCGATGTTGTCCGAGCTCGACGTGCGCGGCGTCGTGTTGGGCCACTCCGAGCGCCGGGAGATGTTCGGCGAGACCGACGCTGCCCTGGCCGAGAAGGTCCCGGCCGCGATCGCGGCGGAAATCAAGCCGATCCTGTGCGTGGGGGAGACCGAGTCAGAGCGCGAGGCGGGCGAGACCCAAAGAAAGCTGCGCCGCCAGGTCAACGAGGATCTCGCGGGGGTGCCGGCCGAGCGCCTGGCCGAGATGACGATCGCGTACGAGCCGATCTGGGCGATCGGCACCGGTCGCGTGGCCACGCCCGAGCAGGCTCAGGAGGCGATCGCGTTCATCAGGGCCCTGGTCGGAGACCGCGACGCGCAGGCGGCCGAGCACGTGCGCGTGTTGTACGGGGGCTCGGTCAAGCCCGAGAACGCCGCAGAGCTGCTGGCGCTGCCTGACGTCGACGGCGCGCTCGTGGGCGGCGCCTCGCTGGACGCCGAGTCGTTCGCGGCGATCGTGCAGGCCGCCAAACGATGAGCCACCGTGTCTGCCTGGTCGTGCTCGACGGGTGGGGTCTGGCCGAGGCCGGCCCGGGCAACGCCGTGTCGCTGGCGCAGACGCCCGTGTTCGACGAGCTGTGGCAAGGGTGCCCCCACACAGAGCTGAAGGCCGGAGGCCGCGCGGTCGGGCTGCCGGAAGGGCAGATGGGCAACAGCGAGGTCGGGCATCTGAACCTGGGCGCGGGCGCGGTCGTCAGGCAGGACCTCGTGCGGATCGACGACGCGATCAAGGACGGCTCGTTCGCAAAGAACCCGGTGATCGCGGCGGCCCTGCGAGACACCGGTCGCGTGCACCTGATCGGGCTCGTGTCCGACGGCGGCGTGCACTCCTCGCTGGAGCACCTGCTCGCGCTGATCGCGTGCGCCCGCGAACACCCCGCGCCTGACGGCAAAGCGAAAGACGTGATCGTGCACGCGTTCACCGACGGGCGCGACACGCTGCCGCACGCGGGGGCGGGCTACCTGGCCCAGCTCGACGCGACCGAGGGCGTGCGCGTGGGCTCGGTCGTGGGCCGGTATTGGGCGATGGACAGAGACCGCCGCTGGGAAAGGACGCAGCGCGCATACGACCTGCTTGTGCACGCAAAGGCTCCGCACCACGCGAAGAGCGGCGAGGAGGCGGTCAAGGCCGCGTACGAGCGGGGCGAGACCGACGAGTTCATCGATCCGACGGTCGTCGGCGCGGACGCCGCGCGCGCCGCGGGGGCCGCGGGGGCCGCGGGGACGGCGATCGAACCGGGCGACAGCGTGATCGCGTTCAACTTCAGACCCGATCGCATGCGCCAGATCACCAGAGCGCTGGCCGAGCCGGGGTTCGGCGAGGGGGCCGCGCCGGCAGGAGGCGGCGAAGAGCCCGAGCAGCTCCCGGGCTGGAAAGGTCGCGGCGGCGCTCCGCCGGTCGCAAGGTATGCGACGCTCGCCGAGTACGAGGAAGACTGGAAGTATCCGGTCGCGTTCCCACCGGAGCGCCCGGCGACGACGCTGGCGGCCACGATCGCGGCGACGGGGGCCGGGCAGCTGCACGTCGCCGAGACCGAGAAGTACGCGCACGTGACGTACTTCTTCAACGGCGGCGTCGAGGCCGAGCAAGAAGGCGAAAGCCGCGCGCTGGCGCCCTCGCGGCGGGATGTGCCGACCTACGATCACGCCCCGGAGATGAGCGCGCGGGCCGCGGCCGAGGCGTTCGTGCGGGGCTGGCGCGAGGAGGAGCCGGAGTTCGGGATCATCAACTTCGCCAACGCCGACATGGTCGGCCACACCGGCGTGGTCCCCGCGGCGGTGCGAGCGGTGGAAACGGTGGACGAGTGCCTCGGCGAGGTCGTAAACGCCGTGCGCGAGTCGGGCGGGGTGTGCGTGATCACCGCCGACCACGGCAACGCCGATCACATGCTCGAGCCCGACGGCAGCCCAAACACGGCGCACTCGCTGAACCCGGTGCCGCTGATCGTGTGCGGCGCGGGCGGCGAAGGCGGGAAGGGAGACGAGGGCGGGACGAGCGGCGAGGGCGGCACGGGCGGCGAGAGCGGGACTGGAGATGAGGGCGGCGCGGGCGGTACGGGCGAGCTGGCACTACGCGCCGGCGGCATCCTTGCCGACGTGGCCCCGACGGTACTCGAGTTGCTCGGGATTGCCCAGCCGGCCGAGATGACGGGACGGTCGCTGCTCCAGTGGGCCGTGTGAAAGTGTTGTGAAAGGGAGGGTCGTGACCTACACTTTTCCAACTTTGATAACTATGGTAGCGACCCGTAGTGTGTCACTTGAGAAACCCCCTATCCTACGCATATACTATAGTAAACGGAATGTTGTTGTCGCAAAGCAAGCCTTAAGATGTGCGCCGCGATGAACCGTTCGAGAACGCTGCTGGGGATGTTTTTCATCGGCGCCGGCGTCAATCACTTCGTCAGGCCCACGGCGTACGAGTCGATCGTGCCGCCGAGCATGAGCGAGCGCGCCGGCGAGCTGGTCGCGATCAGCGGCGTCGCGGAGATCGCCGGAGGCGTCGGCGTGCTGCTGCCCCGCACCCGCCGTCTCGCGGGCGTAGGGCTGATCGCGCTGCTGGCGGCGGTGTTTCCGGCCAACCTGCACATGGCGCGAAGTCCGGAGCG
The DNA here is from genome assembly GCA_963702185.1 of uncultured Solirubrobacterales bacterium. GTDB lineage: Bacteria > Actinomycetota > Thermoleophilia > Solirubrobacterales > Solirubrobacteraceae > Palsa-744. The sequence goes on along the minus strand of OY969723.1, from coordinate 312,634 downwards.
CTACCGGCGGATACCGCGGTGGGCGCTGTATGCGCGCCTGCCGTTGCAACCGCTGATGATGCGCTGGGCATGGCGCTCGACCCGCGGCTGACTCTCGGATGAGCTGTCCGAGCTCCGGCGGATCGCCGGTCAGAGCCCCGACCAGGGCCCCGACCTCGCTTCGGAACCGACGATCGACGCTGCTAGGCTCGGTTTAGCAGTGTTCTCGTACCGATAATCACCATGTCAGCCGCGACCGCAGTCAAGATCCACCCCCCAGGGCAGGAGGCTCTGACAGAGGGAGAGCTGCGCGCCTGGCGGGGGTTGCTGCGAGCGCACGCGTGCTTGGCCAAGCGGCTGGACGCCGAGCTGGAGCGTGAGCACGGCCTGCCGCTGAGCTCGTTTGAGGTGCTCAACCATCTCGACGACGCCGGGGCGGGGCGGATGCGCATGAGCGATCTGGCCGACCAGGCGCAGCTGTCGCGCAGCGGTCTGACGCGGCTCGTCGATCGCTTGGAGCGCGACGGGCTGCTGGAGCGCTGCTCGTGCGAACACGACGCGCGCGGCGCGTACGCCTGCCTGACAGACCTCGGTCGCCAACGGCTGGCCCAGGCGCGCACCACGCAGCTGGCGGTCGTGCGGGAGCACTTCTTCTCGCGCTTTTCCGAGACCGAACTGAGCGTCCTGGCGGACATGTGGGAGCGGATCGCGCCGTGCGGCAACGGCAATGGCAACGGCAACGGTCACGCCGCCGTCAACGGATGTGGCGTCGCCAATGGGCATGTCGTTGCAGCGGCCACCGTTGCGAGCGGACACATCGCCGCCAACGGGCACAGCCACTGAAGATCCCCCCCCCGGCCACAGGCCGGGTTTTTTATGTCTCGCCGTCCCCCGGCGTGGTCGGCGCATGCACCCGCGGGCGCTGTGGCACGGGCGCGCCCGTGCGAGGATCGAGGGATTCGCGCATCCTGCGCTGGTGGCGGCGATGGGCGACGAACACGCTGACGGCCGCGATCACGAGCGCGAGCACCCCGTAAAGACCGAACGTGCTGACCGCATTGCCGGCGGCGTTGCCGGCGAAGTAGGCGAGCAGCCCGATGCCCGTCGCCCAGCAGATGCCGCCGAGGGCGTTCCAAAAGAAGAACGCGCGCCAGCGCATCCTGGTCGCGCCCGCCAGCCACGACGCCCACACGCGCAGCCCGAGCAGAAAGCGGCCGAAGAACACCGCCTTGGGCCCATGCCGCTCAAAGAAAGGCTCCCCCAGTGCCAGCACCTCCAGTCGCTGGCGTTGAAAGCGCCCAGGGCGCTGCAACAGCCAGCGCCCGCCGCGGCGACCGATCTGATAGCCGATGTTGTCGCCGACGATCGCCGCGAGCGCCGCGATCGGGATGACCAGCGCGATCTCCATTTTGCCCTGCGAGGCCAGCACCGCGGCGGTGATCAGCGCCGTCTCGCCGGGGATCGGCACGCCGCTCGACTCCGCAGCGACCAGCGCGAAGAGCAGGGGGTAGCCGAACGTTTCGACGAGCTGCCCGACGTCGACGATCGCGGAGAGGAGCATGATGAGAGGATGGCGCATCCGTGAGCGCCTACACGATCATCTCCCGAGACCCCTCCTCGCGCGCACGCGCGGGCGTGTTGCATACGGCCCACGGCGAGGTGCGCACGCCCGCGTTCACGCCACTGGCGACCAAGGCGACCGTCAAGGGGCTGCTTCCCGAGGAGGTCGCAGCGCTCGGGTATGAGATGGTGCTCGGCAACACGTTCCACCTGCTGCTGAACCCGGGGCCGGAGCTGATCGAGCGGTTCGGCGGCCTCAGCGAGTTCATGGGTTGGCCGGGGCCGACGATCACCGATTCGGGCGGGTTTCAGGTGTTCTCGATGGGGCACGGGAGGGTGGCCGAGGAGATCAAGGGGCGCGCCCGAGGTCGCACTGGGACGCACGCACGCGAGGGGGTGCACGGAGGGCCGGGCAAGCCGGGTGAGCGCGGACGCGAGCGCGAGGGCGCGATCCTCGAGATCGGCGAGGACGGCGTGCGGTTTCGCTCCTACGTCGACGGCCGCACCCGGTTCATCTCCCCCGAGGACTCGATGGCCGTGCAGGCAAAGCTCGGCTCGGACATCGCGCTGGTGTTCGACGAGTGCACTCCGTATCACGTCGATCGCGCCTATACGGAGCGCTCGACCGAGCGCACGCACCGCTGGCTGAAGCGCTGCCTGGATTGGCACGCCGAGCATGGACCAGCGCTCGGCTCGAACGGTCCAGAGCCCGGCTCGGATGGTCCGAAACTCGACTCGACGCCCGGCTCTTCCCGGCAGCTCGTGTACGGGATCGTGCAGGGCGGAGTGTATGAGGACCTGCGCCGCGCCTCCGCTCAGACGGTGGCCGCGAGCGCGTGCGACGGGATCGCGATCGGCGGGTCGCTGGGGGCCGAGAAGGCGCAGATGTACGAGGTCGTGTCGTGGGCCACGGCCGAGCTGGGCGCAGAGTACGAGTCCCGGCCGCGGCACCTGCTCGGCATCGGCGAGGTAGATGATCTGATCGCGGGCGTAAAAGAGGGCATCGACACGTTCGACTGCGCGATGCCCACCCGGTTGGGTCGCCACGGCACCGCGCTCGTCCCCGACCCGGCGGCGCGCTGGCGGCTGGATCTGACCAAGGCGGCCCAGCGCGAATCGGCAGAGCCGCTGGTCGAGGGGTGCCCGTGTCCGGCCTGTACGAAGGGTGTCTCGCGCGCGTATCTCAGCTACCTGGCGCGGGCGAGCGAGCTGACCGGCACGCGGCTGATCACGATGCACAACCTCGCGTTCATCGCCACGTTGATGAAAAGTTTGCGGCAGGCAATCCTGGACGGGAACTTGGATTCCGTGGCCTCGGCCTGGCTCGCGGGCTCTATTTTGTGTTTTCCGAAACCAGCTGCCTGAGCGCTTGGGAGGCCTGTTCGACGTCGGAGTAGACCACGTTGCGCAAGGTCACCTTGGTCGCGGGCGGGGAGGTGGCGGCAACGATTGCGCCAACGATCCCGGCCAGCGCAAGCAGGCATAAGAGGGCGATCGCCAAACGCCTGACAGCACGCCACGGGGAACGGGAAGAAGCCCGCGCAGAGGCGGAGGCGGCGTCCTGAGCGGCGCCGGCGGAGGGCCTGCGCATGGGTCCGGGCCGGGGTTGGCGAGGGGCGACCGCGGTCCTGGTTGCACCCGCGCCCCCGCGTGTGCCCCCGCGCGCGCCACCGGAGCTCAGGACGCTCGTGGCCTCGGTCGGTCGGCCGGCGCCCTCGTGGGCGTAGCGGTGCGCCACGGCGCTCCCCGAGGACTCCAAAGGGGAGATGCCGTCGGCCCCGTCGCTGATCGCCCGTCCCATCTCGCGGGCGGTCTGGTAGCGCTCGCGCGGATCCAGGGCCAGCGCGACCGCGATCGACTCCGCCAGCTCGGGGCAGACAGCGGCGACGAGCGTGTCGAGCAGGGGCGGCTCCTCGCGCTGCTGCTTGAGCGCGAGCTCGGTCAGCGACCCGGCCTCGTAAGGAAGCCGTCCGGAGATCAGCTGGTAGGCGACGACTCCCAGCGCGTACAGGTCCGCGCGCGGGCCGGCCTCCTCGCCACGGGCTTGCTCGGGCGCAAGGTAGGCGGCGGTGCCGAGCACCGAGCCGACCTGGGTGATCGAGGACTGCTCGGTCGCCTTGGCGATTCCGAAGTCCGCGAGCTTGACCTCGCCGGTGCGCGAGCGCAAGAGGTTGCCGGGCTTGACGTCGCGGTGCACGACGCCGTGACGATGGGCGTAGTGCAGTCCCTCGCAGGCCTGCTCGATCACGGCGACGGCTTCCTCGACTCGCATCCAGCCGTCGTCGCGCAGGATCTCCGCGCAGGACTGGCCCTCGATGTACTCCATCACGATGTAGTGCCTGCCCGAGCCGTCGTCCAGGCCCGAGTCGAAGATCTGCACGATGTTCGGGTGCACGAGCCGCGCGGCGGCCTGGGCCTCGCGCTGAAAGCGCGACACGAAGGTGGGGTCCTCGGCGAGGTGCTCGGCCAAGAGCTTGACCGCCACGCGCCGCTCCAGACGCATGTCGAACGCGAGGTGAACGGTCGACATCCCGCCGAACCCGAGCCGGCCCTCGAGCTGGTAGCGCCCGGCGATGATCTCGTTCTCGCCGACGCCGTTCATTTCGCGGCGCCTTCCTGGCCGCCCGCGCCGGCGGATTCGCTGCCGCCTTCGGATTCGCCGGCGCCGGTGCCACCGCTGGCTCCGCTTTCCGAGCCCGCGCCGGGCGCGGCCGTGCCGCCGCCGTTGTTGGCCGGCGGTTTGGTCGGACTCGCCGGCGTGGTCGATTCGTGGGTCGTGGTCGTCGTGGGGGTCGTTTCCGCCGGGGCGGGGGTCGTCTGGGTGTGGGTCGTGGTGGTCGTCGTCCGCGGAGTGGTCGTGGTGGTCGTCGGGACGAGCGGTTGGGCGCACAATGCGAGCGCCCGTTCGCGCAGGTTGGAGATGCCCTGGCTGAGCCGGTCGTGCAGCGCCGAGTCGACGCTCGTGGGCAACGCGGCGAAGTCGCGCTCGGTTTTGTTGATCGCGGCCGTGGTTTGCGCGCAGTTGCCGTTGCCGGTCTGCGCGGCCTGGGAGACGGCTTCGAAGTCGCTCTGCAGCGGCCCGGCGTTGGCTTCGGGAATCAGGCCCTTGCCCGAGCCTCCGCACGAGACGAGCACGACAGCGGCGGCGACACCCAGCAGGGCCGCTAAGGGGAGACGGACGAACATACGCTTGCTCACTGTAGGTAACTCACCACCTTCACTGACCGTACTCCAGCCGCTCGGCGAGCGAGTCCGGCAGGCGTGCCGCGCGGATCGCGGCCGCGGCGCCGGCGATGTCGTAGTCGGTGCGCTGGAAGGAGACGGTCAGCCCGTCGAGGTCGAGCAGCAGCCAAGACGCGCGCGGGTCCCCGTCGCGGGGCTGCCCGACGCTGCCCGGGTTCAGCAGCCATTCGCCGCTGGAGATGTCGAGCTGCGTGCCGGCGCGGCACGGTTCTCCGCTGGCCGGCTCACCCTCGTGGCGAACGAACGACAACGCCACGTGGGAGTGCCCGATCAGGCACACCCGGTGGGGCTGGATGTCCAGGCACAGCTCGGCGAGCAGAGCGGAGAGCACGTACTCCCACACCGGGTCGCGTGGGCTGGCGTGATACAGCCCGATCGAGCCCTCGGCGCCGGAGGGCTCGAGGCCCGCCAGGAACGCGCGGTGCTCGGGTGCGATCACCTCCTGGGTCCACTGCACGGCCAGTCCGGCGCCGCGCGAGAACTCCTCGAAGGCGATCTCGCCGGCCACCGCCAGGTCGTGGTTGCCGCCCAGGCACACGGCGGCGTGTTGGGCTGCGAGCGCTACGCACGCGTCGGGCTCGGCGCCGTAACCGACCAGATCGCCCAGGCACCACAGCTCGGCGGCGTCGCTGGCCGCGACGTCCTCGAGCACCGCTTGGAATGCGTGTCGGTTGGCGTGGATGTCGGAGATGACCGCGACCTTCATCGTCGTTCCCCGCGCCAACCCTCAGGGCGCGGGCGCGGCCGTGTGGAGCTGTCGGCTAGTCCTCGGTGTCGGGAGCCTCGGCGCCGCCGTACTCGGGTAGATTCTTGATTCCCTCGCGGGTTCGCCACTTGGAGTAGTTGTCCTCCATCGCGTCGATCAGCTCGCGCATGAACCTGGGGGAGAGGTTGACGCGCGAGACGACCACCCCAGGCACCTCCTCGGCCTCGACCTCGTGGTCGACGCGCGCGAACGTGACCGTGAACTCGTAGTCGGAGTGGCTGACGTTGGCGAAGTTGGCGTACACGCCGCCCATGATCTCGGGGGACAGATGGATGTTGATGTGGCGCTCGGCGCCGGGGTCTTGGTCGTTCACGCGGTTAGTATCCCAATCCATGGGCCAGATGGACGCGATGGACGCGACAAGGCGGTGATCACACCGGTAGAGGAGTTGCGCGACGCCGTGTTGGCCGCCACAAACGAGCTGACGGGCGAAGGCCGGCAGGCAGGTCCAGACGGGGCGATCACGCTCGAGCGCCCGCCCAAGCCCGAGCTCGGGGACTACGCGAGCAACGCGGCCCTGTTGTTGGCTTCGGCGCTCGGTGTCGCTCCACGCGAGGTCGCCGAGCGTCTCGGCGAGGCCGTAAAGCGGCGGCTGGGGGGGCGTCTGCGGCGCTATGAGATCGCCGGACCCGGGTTCTTGAACCTGTTTATGAACGACGCGTGGCTGTACGGCGCGCTCGCCGGAGTCCTGCGCTCGGGCGCTGCGTACGGCTCAGGCGGAGCCGCTGTCCCCGAACGGATCCTGATCGAGTTCGTGTCCGCCAACCCGACCGGGCCGATGCACGTCGGACATGCCCGCAATGCCGCTTACGGCGACGCGCTGGCGCGCGTGCTGGAGTGCTACGGAGAGCAGGTCGAACGCGAGTTCTACGTCAACGACGCCGGCTCGCAGGTGCGCGCGCTGGGGGTCTCGATCGGTGCGCTGGCGCGTGGTGAGGAGGTGCCGCAGGACGGCTATCGCGGCGACTACGTAGCCGAGCTCGCGCGCGAGCTGCCGAACGCGGCCGACGCCGAGCCACGCGAGCTCGGGCATGCGGCCGTGGAGGTGATGATCGCGCGGATGCAATCCTCGCTGCACGCGTTTGCGGTCAAGGGCTTTGACCACTGGCAGTACGAGAGCACGCTGCACGCGGGCGATCCCAGCCCCGTGGAGCACGTGCTGCAGATGCTCGAGCAGGGCGGGCACACCTACCGCAGCGAGGGCGCGCTGTGGCTGCGCAGCACCGACTATGGCGACGACAAGGACCGCGTGCTGGTGCGCTCCTCAGGCGAGCACACGTATTTCGCCTCGGACATCGCCTACCACCAAGCCAAGCGCGAGCGCGGCTTCCAGCGTCAGATCGACGTGTGGGGAGCCGATCATCACGGGTATCTGGCGCGGATGCGCGCCGCCTACGCGGCGCTGGGCGGCGACCCCGAGCACCTGGAGATGTTGACGATGCAGCTCGTGCACCTCGTGCGCTCGGGCGAGCGGGCGCAGATGTCCAAGCGTGCGGGCGAGTTCGTCACGCTCGAGGATCTCGTCGCGGAGATCGGCGTGGACGCTGCGCGTTGGTACCTGCTGTCGCGCTCGCACGACACCGCGATCGACCTCGACCTCGACCTCGCGCGCGCGCAGTCTCGCGAGAACCCCGTGTATTACGTCCAGTACGCGCACGCGCGGATCGTGTCGGTGCTGTCCAAGGCCGGCCGCGAGCGGGTGGATCGGGCGGTGGCGGACGAGGGAGGGGGCGACTACTCGCTGCAGCCGGCCGAGCGGGAGCTGATCAAGCGACTGCTCGCGTTCCCGGGCGAGGTGGCCGAGGCGGCCGGACGGCGGGCGCCCCATCGGATCGCCGCCTATGTGTTGGCGCTGGCACAGGACTTCACCGCGTTCTACGAACACTGCCGGGTTCTGGACGCAGAGCCGGCGAGCGCCGAACCGGTGCGACTGGCGTTGTGCGTGGCGACACGGGGCACGATCGCGCGCTGCCTGGATCTGCTGGGAGTTAGCGCGCCCACAGAGATGTGAGGACGCCCGCTTCGCTTAGCGGTCAAAACGGGCGAGGTCGGCATCCAGGCGCGCCGCGTCGGCGGACGTCAGGGGGGAGGGGTCAGCGGGTGCTGAGCGCGTGCGGCGGCGCCAGCGCGGCAGCAGCAGCGCGAGCGTGAGCACAAGCGCGAGCACCGCCGCGGCGGGCACCAGATAGGCGGTCAGGTCAAACCCGCTGGCACGAGGCAGGCCGAGCACCGAGGGGCCGTACTGGTCGACCATCGCACGTTCGATCTGGGCGATGGTCAGACCCTCGGCGATGAGGCTGCGGATGTAGGCGCGCTCGCGGTTGGCCTGCGGCGAGTCCGCGACCATCAGCGGGATTTTGCAGGTCACGCACATGACCCTCTGTTCGACCGCCGGCAACGACGTGCGCGCGGGCGGAGTCGCGGCGTGGGCGGGTGTGCCGGCGGCCGCCACGGCGGCCGCCGCGGCGCAGGCGATCGCGAGCACAGCGACTGTCGTTGCGCGTCTCAACACGCCACCGGCCTCCAGGTGCTCTGCTGGGCGAATGAGACGACCTGGCTGACGAACGCCTGATCGACCTCCCCCCGGCAGATCGCGACGATGTTGCCCGAGCGGTCGATCACAAAGCTCTCGGGCAACTGGTCGGTGCCGTAGGCGTGGGCGAATTCGCCGGTGCTGTCGCGCAGGTTGGGATAGGTGATGTGGTGTTCGCGCACAAAGCCGAGCGAGTCCGAGGACACGTCGCGATAGGTCACTCCCAGCACCGTCCCGCCGTGCTCGAGCAACCGGCTCTGGGCGCTCTGTAGCAGCGGCGCCTCGGCCTGACAGGGCGGGCACCAGGAGGCCCAGAAGTTGAGCAGCACGACGTGCCCGCGATAGGCGGCGAGCGAGTCGCCGAGACCGGGAACGGCCCCCGCGAGCGCTGGCAGCGTGCGGGTGGCCTGCGGCGCGACGGGTTGGCGCCCATCGGCGAGCGCCTGGTCGAGCGTGCGGTTGGAGGACTGGGCCGCCACGCCATAGGCGAGCAGCCCGATCAGGCAGGCGCCCGCGAGCACAGCGATGGTCGGCACGATCCGGCGACGCACATGACCTAGGATAAATGCAGGCGAGGGGCGTAAGATGCGCTCCACGGCCGCGCGCCCCCGGGAAGACCGGCTAAGCGCGTGTCCATGGGTTCTATGCGGTGGTAGCTCAGTTGGTAGAGCGTCGGCTTCCCAAGCCGAAGGTCGCGGGTTCGACCCCCGTCCGCCGCTCTGTTGCTCAATGGCGTGGGCCCGACCGCAACGGCGGGATCCGCGGGGTTGGCTGACGGCGGTCGGACCGCCGCCGACCCATGCCGCCGGGCGATGCGTGAGAATCAGGCCGATGCACGTCACCGCCAAGGCCGACTACGCCGTACGCGCCGTGATCGAGCTCGCCTCGGGCAGCCGCGACTCGCCCCGCAAGGTCGACGAGCTGGCCAAGGCCCAGTCCATCCCGGTCTCGTTTTTGGAGAACATCCTCACGCAGCTGCGCTCTGCCGGTCTGGTGCGCAGCCAGCGCGGGCCGGAGGGTGGCTACTGGCTGGCCAAGCCCCCCGAGGAGGTCAATCTCGCCCAGGTCATTCGCGCGGTGGAGGGACCGCTCGTGGGTGTGCGCGGGTTACGTCCCGAGGAGGTCGCCTACGAGGGCTCGGCGGAGTCGCTGCGGCAGGTCTGGCTGGCACTGCGGGCCAACCTGCGCAAAGTGCTCGAGCACGTCACGCTTGCGGACGTCGCATCGGGCAATCTGCCCAAGGAGATCATCGCGCTGACAAAGCAAGAGGAAGCCTGGACGACCCGCTAGGCGGGGCGTCCCTGTCAGGTGGTGCGTCCCCGCCATGCGGTGCGCCCCCGCCAGGTGGCGCGACTGCGTCGATGCGCGGCCGTGTTGACGATGTCCTCATTCTGGGTTACTATATTTGAGGTCGTCCTCGATTTTGGGCTAGGCTTGATGGCCGGTACCGCGTGTGTGAGGCGAACCCGCATCTGCCCGGCGCTCAACGGATGGGGCGCTCCAACCGTCCTATCCCGCTTACCAACTATCCCGTTCCCGTTCATCGTCCGTCCACCTGAAGGAGATCCCGCCAGATGTCAGCCACGACCACCCCAGTCGCCACCCCCGAGGAGGCCACGCCCGAGGAGCGAACCGAGGCCGCCGAGGCCACAGTCGAGGCGATCGCCAACTCGGCGAATGCCGAGGCCACGTTCTCGATGGCGCTCAGCCAAGATCAGAAGGACATCCGCGATTGGGTCCACGGGTTCGCCGCCGACGTGATGCGGCCCGCCGCGCACGAATGGGACGAGAAGGAGCAGACGCCGTGGCCGATCATCGAGGAGGCCGCCAAGATCGGGCTGTACGGGTTCGAAGGTCTCGCTCAGTTCTTCGCCGACCCGACCGGCTTGACGCTGCCGATAGTCAACGAGGAGCTGTTCTGGGGCGATGCCGGCATCGGCATGGCGATCATGGGCACCGCGCTGGCCGTCGCCGCGATTTTCGGTCAGGGCTCGGGGGAGCAGATCGGCGAGTGGATCCCGCGCTGCTTCGGCACGCCCGAGGATCTGAAGGTCGCCGCGTTCTGTGCGTCTGAGCCAAACGCCGGCTCGGACGTGTCCGGTGTGCGCACGCGCGCGAAGTTCGACGAGGCTGCCGGCGAGTGGGTGATCAACGGCCAGAAGGCGTGGGCGACCAACGGCGGCATCGCCGACGTGCACGTCGTGATCGCGACTGTCGATCCCGAGCTCGGCTCCAAAGGCCACGCCGCGTTCGTCGTGCCGATGAGCGAAGCGCCTGGCATCTCGCAGGGCACGAAGGTCTCAAAGCACGGTCTACGCGCTTCCCACACCGCCGACGTCTTCCTCGATGACTGTCGCATCCCCGCCGGCTACGTGCTGGGCGGCAAGGACAAGCTCGACGAGCGCCTCGCCCGCGTACGCGAGGGCAAGAAAAGCAACTCCCAGGCGGCGATGCAGACATTCGAGTCCTCGCGCCCGACGGTCGGCTCGCAGGCGCTGGGCATCGCCCGCGCCGCCTACGAGTACGCGCTGGACTACGCCAAGGAGCGCGAACAGTTCGGCAAGAAGATCATCGAGAACCAGGCGATCGCGTTCACGCTCGCGCGCATGAAGCTCGAGATCGATGCCTCGCGCCTGCTCGTATGGCGCGCTTCGTGGATGGGCCGCAACCAGGTCCCGTTCGAAAACGCCGAGGGCTCGATGTCCAAGCTCAAGGCCGGCGAGGTCGCCGTGTGGGTCACCGAGCGCGCGATTCAGATCCTCGGCGGCAACGGGTACACGCGCGAGTTCCCGGTCGAGCGCTGGCACCGCGACGCCAAGATCTACGACATCTTCGAGGGCACCGCCGAGATCCAGCAGCTCGTGATCTCGCGGGCGATCTCGGGGATGTACATTCGGTAGGACTGTAGAGCCAAATTTGGGGCATCTGCGCTGGTGTAGGAGCACGCCGCCAGGGATGTTCTGCTGATCCTCAGCCCGCGCCTCGCGCCAGTTCTCGCGCCAGTTTTGCGCCGGTCAGGCACGATCTGGGTTGTGTCCGGCGTCGCGCAGCGCGTCGAGCAGGTCGCCGGTCGTCAGCACCTCGATGCGGGCGTCGGTGTGGTCCTTGTCCTGGGTCCAGACCGGAAGCTCCAGCTTGAGCGCGAGCGCGACGGTCGGCCAATCGTCGGGGTCGCGCTCGGCGATGCGCTTCTCGGCCTCCTCGCGGTGGTCCTCGTACTCGCTTTCGGCCTGCCAGTCGATCGGCATGACTCCGAGCGCCGCGAACAGCAGCGCCGGGTCCAGGTCGCGCTTGGATGCGAGGCGGGGGATGTGCCGGGCGATCTCGGCCGCGACGGCCTCTGCGGCGACGCAGCGTGGTCCGTGTGGGGAGGCGATCACCAGGCGGGCACGGCCGCCGATGAGCGCTGAGAGGACGACGTTCGCGTCAGCTACGACTGCGGGAGGCAGCGAAATCGTCGAGTACCTCTTGCTCGTCCACGTCCTTCGCCTTCAGCGCCGCCCCGATCTGCTCGGATAGGCGCAGAAACACCTCGCGGCGAACCTCGACCGGCAGCTCGGGCGTATCCCACGGGAGGAAAAACCCGGCGGGGGTGCCTTCGCGTGTCACCAGCACCACATCGTCGGAGCGGAACATCTCCGATGCGTGGTCGCGGAAGTCGCGCACGGTCACTACCTTCATGTGGTCACCTTGGTGGTCACGGATTGATTGTAGCCAGGTCGGCCACATGAGTATGGTTCCGGCAGATGCTGGGCGAGTGGACCGATCCTGCGCGCGTGGCCGAGTACCTCTCGCGTGAGATACCGCACCGCGATATCGCCGAGGAGCTGCTCTCGGAGGCGCTGCCACAACGGGTCGGGCGGGTGCTCGACTTGGGAACGGGCGACGGGCGGCTAATTGCGCTGGTGCGCTCTCGCCACCCAGAAGCCCAGTGTGTTGGAGTCGACTCTTCCCCGCCGATGCTTGCGCGCGCGGCTCAGCGCTTTGGGTCAGATGCGACGACGATCGAGCTCGGCGTCCATGATCTCGATCAGCGCTTGACGGCGTCGGCGCCCTTCGATGTGGTGGTCTCGGGACTCGCGATCCACCATCTCAGCGATGAGCGCAAGCGCGTGTTGTTTAGCGAGGTCCACGAGCTGCTCGCGCCTAATGGTGTCTTTGCGAACCTCGATCTCGTGGCCTCGGCCACGCCGGAACAGCACGAGCGCTTCCGCCGGGCGATCGGGCGAGAGGAGGATGATCCCGCGGATCGCCTCGCCGATCTGTATGAGCAGCTCGGCTGGTTACGGGAGGTCGGCTTCCGGGAGGTGGACTGCCCCTTCAAGTGGTTGGAGCTTGCGCTGATGGTGGCCGTGCGCGTGCCCGACGCAACGTAGCCGGTAGATCGGCTGGTGCGGCTTGCTGCCTTGTGAGGCCCAACCGGGTCTCTGAGGTCTGCTCGCGCCCGTACGTGGTGCTCTACCGTAATCTCACCGTCTACACATGGATTGGCGAGCCTGGCACGAGGACTACGAGAACCCCGACTCTGCGCTCGGTCGGCGTCTGATGGTCGTTCAGGCGCAGATCCGCGCCGCGCTGGATCGCGTCGCGCCCGGCCCGGTCAATGTCATCAGCGTGTGCGCTGGACAGGGTCACGATCTGATCGGTGTTCTCGCCGACCATCCGCGTAGGGCCGAGGTAACCGCTCGTTTGGTCGAGCTGGATGAGCAGAATGTGCGCTCAGCACGCCACGCGGCTTCGGCGGCCGGCCTTGATGGGGTGGAGGTCGTAGTGTCCGACGCGTCGGACACGGATGCCTATGAGGATGCGGTTCCGGCCGATGTGGTCCTTCTGTGCGGCGTGTTCGGGAACATCTCGCAGGTGGACATCGCGAACGTGATCGGCCACCTCCCGCTCCTTTGTGCGCCTGCGGCGAGCGTGATCTGGACCCGCCACCGCCAGCCTCCCGACCTCACGCCGTACATCCGCGAGACCTTCGAGCAGTCTGGGTTCGGTGAGTTGGCCTTCGAGGACTCGCCCCCGTTCGGTGTCGGCACCAACCGTCTGCGCAGCGAACCACAGCCGTTCAAGGCCGGTGTGCGACTGTTTGAGTTCGTCGGTTACGACGTGCTGGCGCCGGACTTTCACGCGGGTCGACACGGTGTCGTAGGTGCCAGGCGGGATGGTCCAAGCTGAGCACACGGCTGGCGGGTCGTCTGCTATGTCTGGTGTTCAAGAGTGGGGGATGCTGGGAGTGGCGACTGGCAGAACAGATCTGATTCTTGTACATTGCGGTCCACGTCAGCACTTTGATCGACCGGAGGGGGCAGGCGATGAGTATTTGCGTATGGCGTTGGGCGAGCAGACAGGCACAGCGCCGGGGAGGCGGACCAGCCATCTCGCGCGCAGTCGACACGGCCCGAGAGCTTCGTTGCGTGCATGACCGGACGGATCGGACATAGTCCGTGGCGGTCCGGTTCGGGTGCTTCATCAGCCACGCCCACGACGACGGCAGGCGGCTGAAGACCTTCATACAAGACTTCACCGAGGCGCTCGTCTCGGAACTGGGAGCGTATCTTGACGACGGCCAGAAGGTAGCGCTGGACAAAGATTTGTTGGCTGGCGGTGTGCGACATGAACCGGCGCTGGCTCAGTACATGTGCCAGAGCGCCTGTTGGATTCTCGTATACGTGCCGAAGTACCGCCACCATCCGTGGTGTCGCAAAGAGTACCGAGCGATGCGCGTGCTCGAAGCGGAACGACGGGATGCGCTTGGCTCGCGACTGCCTCGCACCCGGGCGATGATCCTACCGGTGCTGCTGTCCGGCAACATCGACGATCTTCCCGCCGGGATGCCCGAACTCGAGTATGTCGAGGACTTTTCTTCGTTCATGGTGGGCCACCAGCACATCGTCGAACATCCCGAGTTTCAGCATCGCGTGCGGAAAATGGCCGAAAACATCTGGGGTACCTGGCGCATTCTCGCGGAGGCCACCGACTTGCCCGACGACTGTCATGTCTTTGAGTTCCCCGCACCAGACGACACCGACTGGGGCCCTGAGGTCGGGGGTCTGCAACTCAAGCGGCCGACCTGATGGCGCATATGGCACAGACGGCACAGGGTCAGGTCATCACGTTCTACTCGTACAAGGGCGGCGCGGGTCGCACGATGGCACTCGCCAACGCCGCGACGCTGCTGGCACGCGATCATCCCCGCAAGGTGCTCATGATGGACTGGGACCTGGAGGCGCCCGGCCTGCATCGCTTTTTCGCCGCCGAGACAGACTCGGACGCCGCGCCGCGCCGCGGCACGATCGACTTGCTCGAGGAGCTCGACGGATTGACGCGCACCAGCGCGGGCCCGAAGCCGCTGGACGAACCGGCGACACTTAAGCTCATAGAAGGGATCGCGCTTGACAGCTATCTCGAGACGACGACAGGGTCAAGCCAAATTGATCTGCTGCGTGCCGGCTGGCCCGAGGACGAATCCTACGCTGAACGTTTGACCAGATTTGACTGGGATGCCCTGTACGAACGCGCTCCCTACTTGTTCAAGGCGCTAGCCGCCATCCTGTGCGAACGTTATCGCTACATCCTCATCGACTCACGTACAGGCCTCAGCGACACGAGCGGCATCTGTACGGCGCTGCTGCCCGAGAAGCTCGTCCTGGTGTTTACGCCAAACCGCCAGAGCCTCGACGGTGCACTGGCTCGTGCACGCGCTGCAGTCACCTATCGCCGCCAAGCCGACGACCTGCGGCCGCTGGTCATATACCCGCTCGCCTCGCGGGTGGAGCTCAGCGAGGAAGACTTGCGCCAACGTTGGCGCCACGGCGATGCCGAGAGCAAGCAAATCGGCTACCAGCCGGCATTTGAGCAACTGTTCCACGACATCTATAACCTTCCCACGTGCGATCTGCAGCCTTGGTTTGACGAAGTGCAGATACAGCACTCGCCGCGCCATGCCTACGGCGAGTCGATCGCAGTGGTCGAAGAGCGCGGCGCGACCACTGATCGACTGTCGCTCGCCCATAGTTACTCGCGGCTAACTCAGGCTATTCAGCGCGCCCCTGCCCCCTGGGAGCTGAAACGCGAGCCTGACACGCGAATCGAGGCAGACCTACTCACCGAACGGGTAGCGATGACGCAACTAGAACGAGAGCGAGGCTGGCATGAACGCCGTGCGATCAGGGGGCGTCGCATGCTGTTCATAATAAGGATCTATCAACTAGCAATCATAGTCGCCGTTGTCGCAGCGGTGGTACTGCTTAGCAAAGAAGCTGCGGTGCTTCTCCCTTCCGCGGTGGGTGGAGGTGTGCTCGTACTTGCTCTTGAGATATTTGCGACAGCCTCGGGATTCACCCAATGGCGACAGCACGCGTCTCTATCGACCGCGCTGACAGACGAGCGGTATCGCTACACGACACGCACACGCCAATATGAGCAAGCGACCAGTCGCGGCAAGGTATTGGCTGAGCGTGTGGACGACATCCTCAGTGCTGCCTACCAGGATTGGGGCAAAAGTGGTTACCTCGGTGACTTGGCGCCCATGCCCCAGGGTCCAGGATCATCCAGAGCCCCAGAAGCTTGAGCGCCAACCTAACACGACCCAACTGCAGCCAATGAACGCTCAGCAGCAGCCGCTCCCCGCCTTGGACGCTGAGGACTTCCCCGCGATCTACGCATGCGCTGACCAATCTTCTACCCAGGCCCAGCGGCGGTTTCTTCTCTTGACCGCCGTAATGCTCGGACTGTTGGCAATCGCGGCCGTCATGGGGGCGATAGAAGCCAAGTGGGCCGGATGGGCTGGCGCCGGGGTGTTCGCCGGCGCGATCTTGCTCGGAGCGCTGGCCGTCACCCAGAATCTGCAGCGCACCTGGTATGACGGGCGCGCACTCGCGGAGTCGGCGAAGTCGCTGACCTGGTTGTACGTGTCGCGCGGCGGTGCCTTTGCCACGGACGACTCACAGGCAGACGACTCCTACGCGGACGAGATATACAGGGCACGTCTGCAGGCACTGCGCAACGAGCTCAGACAGCTCGACTTCACAGTGGCAAGTGACGGCACCGAGATCAGCGAGGCGATGCGTGCACTGCGTGGCTTAACGCTCGACGCTCGCCGTGACTCCTACGAGAGGGAACGACTCCAGGATCAGATCGGCTACTACCGTCGTCGCGGACAAGATCACGCTCGGCAAGCGTGTTACTTTCGAGCCGCCACATGGGCCGCCCAGGCGCTTGGGCTGGTGGGGGCCGTCCTAAAGGCCACATCGGTTGTGGACGTAGACCTCCTCGGGATAGGCGCGGCCTGCGCGGCCGCGCTGACAGCGTGGCTTCAGACCCGCGACCACGTCACCCTCGCACGTGCCTATGAGCTTACGGCCGAGGACCTGGATCGCGTCAGACAAGACTGTCCGCTGACAGGAGACGAGGCCAGATGGAGCGCTTACGTAGCCGATGCCGAGGCGGCGATGTCCAGAGAGCACGTCATGTGGGTTGCTCGACGAGGCCGATTCCGCAGCGATTTATGACGATGCTGGCCGGACCCGCCACAGATCCGCGGCTGTCTACTCGCGCCGTATTAGAGCGACATGGTGGTCTGGCCTGCCGGAGAGGCTCCATTCGTCCGACCCGTCTGAAACTCTGCCGAGAGATGCGCAGCCCTACGCCCCGTGACGAGGTGTTTCGCGCGTACTGGCACGTCGCCGCAGAGCGACAGAGAATCTTCGAGGCGCGGCTGAACGATCCCCTGGGTCCTTGGACAGACGATCCGATCCTGGCCGAGTACAGGTTCTGCAACTCGTTTCGGGCGAGCGATCGCGTCAGCCAAGACCTGATCCGGATCGCCTACGCACCCGAGGCCCAGAAGGCAGAGGATGTCTTTGTACGGGTGATGCTGCACCGGCTGTTTAGCCGTCCTGCCACGTTCGCGCTGCTCGACCAGGCGTCGGGGGGACTGACCGCCGACCGCTTTGACCCCGAGCTCCTCGGCGGGGTGCTGGACGACGCGCGGGCCCACGGCACGACGCTCTACACGAGCGCCTTCATCCTCTGCGCCAACCGCGCGTTCGGACACAGGCGCAAGCATCGCAACCACCTGCAGCTCGTCGATGAGATGCTGAGCGCCGGTGTGCCTGGCCGAGTCCAGGCCGCAGAATCGCTACAGGCGGTCTATGAAGAGTTGCTGAGCTGGCCACTGTTGGGACCGTTCATGGCGTACCAGATCGCGATCGATCTGAACTACACCCCATTGATCGATCACGACGAGAACGAGTTCACCGTTCCGGGTCCCGGGGCGCTGCGTGGGCTGCGCAAGGTGTTCATGTCGTTGGGCGACCTGTCTGCCGCGCAGGCCATCCATTGGCTTGTCGACTACCAGGAGCGCGCCTGGGAGGAGCTGGGGATCGAGCCACCCCGGCTGTTCGGACGCCCGCTGCACGCGATCGACTGCCAGAACCTCCTATGCGAGGTGGACAAGTACAGCCGCGTGCAGTTCCCGGAACTGCGCAGCAATCGCACACGGATCAAGCAGCGCTTCAAGCCCGACCGCGCGTTGCTCACGCTGTTCTATCCGCCCAAGTGGGGGATCAACGAGGCTGCTTCGGACGCTTGTGTGAGTGAGCCGCTGGCGATTGCGGTGTAAGGGGGCAGCACATGATGATCAGGTCAGACCACGCATGAGTTATGACGCAGGCGCATGTCTCTGATCCTGCATCTTTCGGATCTGCACCTCGGAAGCCCATCGCCGATCCAATACGCCTACACAGACAAGTTCGGCCTTGAAGTCGGCGCGGGCGACACTGGCACCGACCACCTGCGACGAACACTGAGCGCCCTCGCCAAACGTTTGGGCCAGCTCGACCGGCCGCTCGATGCGGTCGTCGTCAGCGGCGATCTGACGAACGCCAACCAACCTGACGGCTACGCCTCCTTCCCCGATCTGCTCGGCCTCCTCGGTGACGCACTGCCGCCACCCGGACGGATCGTGATTACCCCCGGCAACCACGACGCCGACTGGCGAGTGCAACCGGGCGAGCCGAAGAAGTTCCATCGCTTCCTCGAGACCGTGCGCGTCGGGTACTGCACGCCGCTGATGCTCGGCGTCGACTATGAGACCAACGGGCGCAAGGCACCCCGCGGCGGGTACAACAAGGCGAAACCCGTCCTTCAGCTTCCCGACGCCGTAGTCGTGGCAATCAGCTCTGCGGACTTCTGCGGCGTCGAGGAGGACCGCACGAAGACGAACTGGAAAGCGCTCCTCGACGGCTATCTTGCCGACGAGCGCGCGAACGGAAATGTAGCCGAGAAGGATGCAGCCGAGAAAAGGTGGAAGCAGGCTGACGATGAGCTCCGTCGGCTACGCGTAGTAGACATGGCACGCGTCGACCCGCGACAGCTTGAAGAGCTCGGCGGGCTACTCGACAGCGTGCTTCTGACCGAGGCGGACGAGGACCCGCGCGTGCGCATCGCCGTCCTTCACCACCCGATCGGCCCCGTCTTCGAGGAAGAGGAGATCAAGCCGTTCGAGTCGATCACGAACCTCTCTGCCGTGCGTAGCTTCCTGCTCCGGCGCAACTTTCACATAGTCCTGCATGGCCACAAGCACGAAAGCTATGTCGGCTGGGACTGGCTGGCCGAACCCAGCGATGAGCAGGCTACGACGCAGTGGCGGACCTTCGTCATCTGCTCGCCCGGGAGGTTCCGCCGGGGCGAGACCGTGTGCCGGCTGATCGACACCCGCCCGGGAGGCGATAGGCCCGTCGCGGGTGCCCCCCGCTTCAGCTTCGTGAGCGTCAAGGGCGTCGGACCCGGCCAGCGTCTCCCCCACGACCTCAATGGGCAGCCGATCTGCCTTGCCCAGCCGTTTGCACGATCGGAGAACCCAGCCGCGCCATGGATTGTACGGGCCCGAACCGCCGATGCCGCCTACCAGCAGTTACGCGACCTGCGCGTGCACGAGCGCCCGCGGCAGATCATCAGCATCGTCGAGGACCCCGAGTCCACCGAAACCCTCCCATCCAACTATCCCAACGGCCGCGACGAGCATTGGTTGTCGAACCTCGTGCAGTGGTGGCAGCACCCGCGTCCCGAGGCGATCCGAGCCTACCTCGGATCCAAGTACAACCACGGCGAACGACTCTACGGCGACCCCGACCCGATCGCCTCCGCCGCCAGAGCGCTCCCGTCGAGCAAGTCGATCGCGCTGTTGATCAGCCGCCAGGAGGCTGCTGATCCCGACCGCGAGTATCCCGCGCTTACTGCGGTGCAGTTGCAGTCGCGCAGCGACGCCTCGGGCACGCGGATCGATGTGCTCGGCATCTTCCGAAAGCAAGACCTCGAGCTGTGGTGGCCCGTAAACATGGCAGAGCTCGCCCACATTCAGCGCAAGGCACTCGAGGCGGCTGCGACCACGAGCCTCCCGAAGCCGCTCAGCGCCGGTCGCCTGGTCGCGATGACGTCAAGCGGCGTCAAGGAGAACGTGCTCCCACAGATCGCCGGCACCACGCTCGACCGCTCGATCGACCTTGAGCCTGCATTCATGCAGCGGCTCGCCTATCTGGCGATACAGCCGAGCGCGGAAACGATCCCCATGTGGGAACGTGCGCTGGCGGACATTGGGACCGTCAGCGAGAACCTCGTACTCGTTCCCTCGATTGGCACAGAACGGCTGATCGCGGCAGTCGAGCTGGTAAGGGCGCTCGGGCACTCCTCTGCCAAGCTGACAACTTTGGCCAAGCGTCTGCAAGTGCTGGCTGAACGCGCACGGGAAGCGCAGGGGGCGCTCGGTGATCAGTCCACCCGTACCCCGCCGAGCCCTCAGCGAGCCGGCTACTGGTCACGAGAACTGCGCAACGACGCAGAGCAGGTTATGGCGGCCGTGCGAACCTGCGCCAAAGGCGCACCCGGAACGTGAGCGTACCTGCCCGCTCGATCCGCCACCCCGACGATGAGATGGTGGATGACGATAGGTCGAGGAGGTTGTCCACCACGTCTGCGATCCTCAGGATGCCATGGATATCGACATAGAGACACTGACCGACACGGCGCTCATCCTTGCGATCGCCGCGAGCGATGTTGCGAACTACTGCGACCATGCCGAGCACTGCGAGCGGGCGGATATCGAGGTCGTGCGCGCCGCCGGGGAGACGTTGTGCGTGACAGCGCTGCGCCTGGCCCGAGACGCCGACACTGACGCGATCGAGCTCTACGCGGCTCGCCTGGCGATGATCGAGGCTCGTAACGTGCTGTCTCATCCGGGCTCATACGATGGTCGTAGTGCCGCTCTGGCGGCCGAGAGCTGGCGCGGGCTGCAACTGGTTCAGGTCGAGCACGATCGTGCCTATCATCCCGACATCATCGGGCTGCCCAAGGCAGAGCAACTGCGCCACTATGCCCTGCATGTGGCCAAGCTGGCCGGAGCCACCGCTGCCGTCCTGCGCGAAGAGGTCGCCCAGCAGGACTGGCTGAGCCGGCGCGTGGCGGATATGCTGCTGTTCGGATTGAAGCTGGCAACCGTCTCGGGCCGGAAGCTCAGCGAGGAGCAGCTGCCTGAACGCGCCGCCGAACTACCGATAATCACGGTACTCGGCGTGCACTAGCCAGTCGAACATTCGTTCGTCCGGGACCGGCGATACCCTGGCCTCGTGCCGGTCGATACGACCATAGCCGTGCCCAACAGATCCCGCCGGAGCGGACCGCGCCGGACCACTCGCCGGACGAGATCCATGCGGCCTCCTCATGCCCCGTGGTGCCCGCTGCACACAGGCACAGGACCACACGGCTATGTATCGGTGTACTTGAGCGACGAGCTCGCGCGCTACCCCGTGCGCGCCGTCACCAAGCCATGCGACAACAAGAGCGACCCCAACCTTGAGACAGGCACCTACGGCGTCTTCTCAACCTGCCAGGTCAAGATGCGGCAGAGCATCGCGACGAAAGGCGTCCCATACGTCTTCTTCGTGACCACTCATCGACCGAAAACACGCGTCCTTACCGGGTACTACCGCGTGGGCTGGCATGCTCCCGGACCCGACGGAGATCACGTGCTTGCGGCGAGCGCTTGGCAGTTCGTGGAGCCCATTCCAGCGACTAGCCTGCCCACGGATCTACGTACGGCGGTCGAAGTCAGGCGGGGATACAAAGGACTCGACGAGCAACAGACTGAGCGCCTGCGGGCGATCATCGATGCCAAGCCCGACTGGACCGATCGCTACGTCGAGGAGATCCATCGGCTCGAGACCCTGAGCGCCAAGCACACGGGGTATTGCTATTCGACCTGGAAGCGCGCGCAGGGTTGGAGTTGGGCTGACGTCTCGACGTATATGACCAAGCCGAGCAGATCGTCTGTTCGGGTGCGCAACAAGGCGCCTGGCGATCAATGGGTCTGTGCCGATTGCAAGGCCGTTTCGATCAGTGGTGCACGGTTGAAGCGCTGCCCGGAGTGCCAGTCTCTGTTCACACTTCGACCTCTCAAAGAGGACTGACCATGCGCCGGGTATTCGTGTCCTACCACCATCAAGACCAGATGAAAGCCAAGGGACTCGACCTGGTGCGCTACAACAAGGCGCTCGGGCTGGAGTTCACCACGCGTGGCTTACTCGACCCGGTCAAGAGCTGCGACCCTGCCTATATCGCGAGTTGCATCAAAGAGCGCCTGCACGGAACATCCGTCACGGCCGTGCTCATTGGCGATGAAACGTCTGGCAGCGATTGGGTGACCAAAGAGATCGTGTGGAGCAGCGAGAAGGACCCTCCCAATGGACTCATCGGGATCAAGCTGAGCCCCGACGCCGTGATTCCTTTGGGGATGGAGGGAGCGGAGGTACTCGACTGGAGCAATCCCGAGGACGTCCGAGAGTTCGGTCCCGCGATCGAGCGCGCGGCGAACGGCGCTCGTCGCATGGCCATTGCACGCACGCAAGTGGGGATCGACAGCAGCGGATGTGGACGCGGGTAGCCAGTCACCGGCGTGCGCACTTCGGTCTAGCGGAGGCAATGGATCAGATTGGTCTGCCCAAATACCGAACATCGACTCGGCAGAGCCTAACGACGCCAGCTAGCTTCGCGCCATGCAAGTCTGCGATCCCGATCAGCACGTCCAGGTCGAGCTCCTGCACCCTGCGGCCCAAGTTCCGGCACGCGCGTATGACGGCGACGCCGGGTTTGACCTCCGCTGCGTAGAGGGCTTCGCCCTGGACCCCGGGGAGCGCAGCATGGTGGGCACCGGAATCGCACTCGTGCTCCCGGTGCACACAGCTTGCCTGGTCCTGCCACGGTCTGGTCTAGCGGCGCGGCATGGCCTTGGCGTCGTCAACGGCCCAGGACTGATCGATCCCAACTATCGCGGCGAAGTCCGGGTGCTTTTGATCAACTTCGGCGATCTCCGCTTCCACGCGCAGGCGGGTGATCGGATCGCCCAGCTCCTGTTCGTGCCGGTGTTGCCTATCACCCTGAGTCAAGAGCCGGTCCTGATCGCATCGTCAAGCATACGTGGCGCGAACGGCTTCGGCTCATCCGGCGTCTAGCGCTCTCTGGGACCCTCGCTGGGAGGTCTACGTGGTTCGATACGCGAGATCTCAACGCGATAGTAAACGCCGTCCAGGTCTGGCGCCCCCGACGTCGACAGAGCAGACAACGCCGCATCCACGCTCCGCTGAGCGACAGCCCGCAAATGCTCTTCGAGCAATGCGCTCGCCGATGCTTTCAGCTGTTGTTGGGCCGTGTCTATGCGCGCGGCATCCTCGCGGCACGACTGGGAGTCATCTGTCACCCCACCGAGTCTAGGGATGTCGCGCTCGCGTCTCACAACGGGCCCCAACAGGCGCGTTGCTGGGAGATACCAGCACGCTCTGTATACGGCGTTGCCAGCGAGAAGACCTGCGGGATATCGGCGCTCGCGGAGAACCCGAGTCTGGGAGGACTATCTTGTAGGCGCTGGCTTATCGTGTCCGCTCCGGTGTCCGGTCGGGTTGGATAGCGCGGTTGATCGCGCGGGCGATACCGGGGATGCGGCTGGCGCGGCTCGGGGCTCTGTGGATGTTGAGCGGTCGTGGGCCGTAGTCGCGGTCTGGCAGTTCGGGATGCGCGAGTGATGGTGTTTGTGCGTGGCTTCTGGTCATGTTCTGCGCGAGGCGTTTGATCCGGTCAAGGTCGTGCCCTTCGGTCCCCAGATCCTCGCGTGAGACGAACCAGTCGGTGCCTTTGCGGGCACGGGAGGCCTCGACGTAGGCCGGCTCCTTGCTCGTCTGCCAACCACCGGTCACGACCAACGTCCGAGTTACCGTGGCTCCTTGGGCGCGGTGGATGTGCTGCGCGTAGGCGAGGCGCAGCCGGGCAAGGTCATCGCCGGCCAAGACCCGCTGGCGGCCGGTGACGTCGAACTCAACCAGGACGTCCCCATCGGGAGTGACGTCGAGGACTTCTCCGCGGCTGCCGTTCTCGATCCGCTCCTCACCGGGCTCGTAGTGCTGATCTATCAGCGCGACACGATCGCCCTGGCTGATGCCGTAGTGCACCCCGGGGATCTCGACTTCCAGCTCACCCAGTTCGCCTCGTTCTGCTCGGAAGTGTTGTGCGCGAGCGTTCAGGCGATGGATCTCCTGGTTTGACGCATCAGAGATCAGAGCCACCTCGCTGGGATCAAGGGTCTCGGTCAGCTGCGCCCAGGTCCTGGCCGCGTTCTCGACTGCTTGGTCGCGGGTGTCGTCCATGTGCAGTTGTTTGCGAGCGTGGTAGTGAGCCATCGCGCGATCCGACCGGCCGGCTCGCAGGTCGGCCCAGGCGCGCTGTTCGTCAGGGTCGAGTGTTCGCCTGATGTTGGAGAGCTGAGCGCTGGGCGCGATCAGGGCGAGTCTGCCGAACATGCCGCCGGCACCGATCGATGGCAGCTGCGCGCCATCGCCGATCGCGATGAGCTTCGCGCCGGTGTACTCCACGACCTCGGTGAGGCGATCGAGACGGTCGGTGTCCGCCATTCCTGCCTCGTCGAAGTAGATCGTGGTGTCCCGCCCGATCGCAAGCGTGCCGCGGTCCACCCTCGACACAAGCGCATCGAGAGTGAGTGTCTGGCCGGCGAGTGCGGGGCTGTCGTACCCAAGCCGCTGAGCCGTAGATCCGGAGACGGCTATCCCGAGTGTCTGATGACCGGTCAGCTGCTCGGCACGAGCGGCGGCGTCTATCACGACGCCCTTGCCAGTCCCCGCCGGCCCGATCAAGATCGCGCCACGCTCAGACCCGGTGATGACTTCAAGGGCGTGTGCCTGCTCCTCCGAGAGTCGCCCGCTGATCCGCTCGGCTACTTCGTCGCTGGCAAGTGTGCGCGCGTGTTCGCCAACATCTCTCTCCTCGACGGGTTTGGCTAACTCGGTGAAGCGTCGCTCGATCGCCTCCTCTCGAGCACGCACCGTCAGCGTTGTCATCAGGCCTCCCTCCAATGGAAGGATGCGGCGCTGCTCGATCATCGCCTTCGCTAACCCGAGGGCCTGCTTGGGCGCCATCTCGCCGACCGACTGCTCCAACAGCACCGCACGCAGCTCACCCGGCTCGAACGTCGCTGAGCGCTCTGTCAATCGCTCCTCCACGCAATCCTCCAGCGGGCGCTCTGGCGTCGTGCTCGACTCTCGTCCCCGCGCCAGGTCGCTGGTGCTGAAGTCGAACCGAGCGGCTGTCTCATCCCACGCGTGCTGCAGGTCTGTCTGGGTGACGAGGGTCTTTGCTTTGCGGTTCTCGAGCTTGAGCTGACGCAGCTCCCCACGCTCGGGGGCTCGACCCCACTTCGCGCGGAACCGCTCCGCGGCACGAGCGACTTCGCGACTGCGAGCGGAGAACGCATCCAACAAACCTCGCGGCACCCCGGCGATCTCGAAGTAGCGACCCTGCTTACCGCCACGCTCGACCTCATAACCACGCTGGCCAAGCTCGTGCGCAAGGGCCGACCGGTAGTACGCCCCGATTTCGCGGGCTGAACGGAAGATCGGGCGGGACGCGACCGCGACGATCTTCCCGTCATCACGAACAGCGCTCGTGATCACGACGTGGCTGTGCAGTTGCGGGTCAGGAGCGTCGCCTTCCAGCACGCCGCGGGAGGTCGTGTGCCTGTACTCCGCCGCGATCAGATCAGCCGCACGCTCCTCCACGATCTGACCGCCATAACTGCGACGGATCGTCGGCACCTCCTCAATCAGGTGGGTCATCGCCTCGCGTACGGCTGCTGCATGCGCGGCCTCCATATCCGCCCGCTGTGCCGCATCGCCGAGAGCCCATAGCGTCGAGACTGACTTCGGTGCGCTGAAGCTCAAATCGATACCACCACCACGCTCACCATTGGCCCCCGCCCGGCGTAACCAACGGTCCGTTCGTGGATGGCGGCCCTCCATCAACGCGATGAAGTCACGACCCTCAACAGTCGAGCCCTCGATCCCGAGGCGAGCGAGGGTGTCAGGCGTGGCCAACCACTGGCCAGGGGCCTGGGTGGGCTCCCCCTCGGGGGAGAGGTAGTAGTCCCCGCGCTCTGGGGTCACCGTCTTTGACTCCAGGTAGCGGGCATACCCGCCGGCTTTGCCGGCACCTATGCTTTGGGCGGTCATCATCACCCCCTATAGACCCCAACTCACCCAAACCGGCCAACGAATTCATACAGCGCTGATACAGCGCTCGCTGTAGACTGCATCTAGTCTGTACTGGTGCTGTGCGCCGTCGGCGAGTGGCGAGCGAGCAGTCTGGCAGGCCGCTCAGGCCGGCATTGCGGGGAGCAGGTCAGGGACCGCGGGAGGGCTTTGTCAGGGAACGAAGCCCGCGTGCAGTCCGGCCGCGGTTGGGGAGAGTGCGTAGTGGTGCGGGCGACTGACCGAGCGAAGCGCAGACGACAGGGCCTTGTGGTCTGCTGCCCGGCTTCTGCCCTTCGAGGGCCTTCGAGGGCCTTCGAGATGCGCGTCCCAATGTCGCGCCCGCGCCGATTCTTCGCGCAATTGCGTGGCCGGTCTGAGCAAGTTGGGGTCTATAACCGCGATGGCCCCCATATCGCCACATGCGGCCGCGGCTCTTTCCGCCCAGAAACGGGGCCCTCCCACCCTCGCGCTGAGCGTCGAGCAGGCGTGCGAAGCGCTGGGCGTGTCCTGGGACACCTGGCGCGCGCATATCGAGCCCGACGTGCGGCTTGTCCGCCTTGGACGTCGCAAGCTGATCCCCGTCAGCGAGCTGCAGGCTTGGCTTGACCGGCACGCCGAAAGCGTCGGAGTGGGGGAGTAGGATGCCACGGTTTCCGATGCCTACCGGAGTACGTCAACGCCATGGCCTCAAGTGCAACCGCAAGGGGCGCTGCGACTGCCCGTGGGAGGCATTCGTCTACTCCAAGCGCGACGGCAAGAAGATCCGCAAGACGTTCCCGACGAAAGCAGCAGCGGTCTCGTGGCGGGATGACAGCCGTTCAGCGGTGCGCAAGGGCTCGATGTCCGCTCCGACGGCGATCACGGTCACCGAGGCGGCCGACGCGTGGCTTGCCCGAGCTCGTGCCGGCACAAGCCTGACCCGCTCGGGAGACCCGTACAAGCCGAGCGCTCTGCGCGCCTATGCGGAGGCGCTGCGCTTGCGCGTCAAGCCTGCCATCGGCTCGATGCGGCTCTCTGAGGTCCGGGCGGTCGATCTCAAACGGCTGCTCGTCAATCCACTGATCGCCGAAGGACGCAGCGCGTCGAACGTCGGCGTCACGCTCTTGCCGCTGAGGGCGATCTACCGCGAGGCAATCGAGGAGGGTGTCGTGGCCGTCAACCCCACCGCTGGTCTCAAGCTGCCGAGAGTGCGCAGCCGTCGCGATCGGATCGCCACGCCAGACGAGTGCGCCAAGCTTCTCGCGCAGCTATCGATCGCCGACCGGCGGGTGTGGGCTACCGCGATGTACGCCGGGCTGCGTCGCGGCGAGCTGATGGCGCTGCACGTCGAGGACATCGACCTGCCCGGTGGCGTGATCCGTGTCTGTCGGGGCTGGGACGCTGCAGTGGGGGAGATCGCCACAAAGTCGGGCAGGGACCGCAAGGTGCCGATCGCAGGCGCTCTACGTTCCTACCTGGCCGAGCACATGCTCGCTCTCGGCTGGCGCGAAGGCCTGCTGTTCGGCAGCACGCCGACTGCCCCGTTCTGCGACCGGACGCTCACCGAACGCGCCGACCGAGCCTGGAAGCAAGCGGACCTCCACCGGATCACGCTGCACGAGTGCAGGCACACCTTCGCGTCGCTGATGATCGCCGCTGGCGTGAACGCAAAGGCCCTCAGCGAGTACATGGGCCACTCGAAAATCGCGGTCACGATGGACCTGTACGGCCACCTGATGCCGGGCAACGAGAGCGAGGCCGCAGGTTTGCTGGACGCGTATCTCGCTCGTGCAGCAGGGGCAGGCGGTTATCTGTTGAAATGAGTCGTATGGGTGATGTCATTCGTATGCCCCCGCGCGGCCACTACTCGGCGTGGGAGGCCGGTCAGCTCGCTGGAGTCTCGGGCAATGCGATCGGGCAGTGGGCGAGACGTGGCTATATCCGCGCATCGCAATCGGAGGCGATCCCCAAGGTCTACAGCTACCAGGATGTCGCGGAGGCGATGGTCGTCCACGATCTCCTGGAGCGTGGCGTTGGGCACGCGGACATACGCACGGCGATCGACGCGCTCGAGGGCTACGGTGACTGGCCGCTTACGGTGGCCCCGCTGGCGACCGTTCAAACGGAGGGGCGGTCCCGCGTAGTCGCGGTCGAGGCTGGGGCCACCTACGACGTCGGCGATCGCGGCTGGCAGCAGGTCGTGAATCCTGAGAACCTCACGCGCATTCGCTCCGAACTCCAGCGGGGCGGCTGGGCGGTACGCCGCGCGCCGGGCTTGAAGTACATCGAAGTCGACCCGGATCGTCTGAGCGGACGTCCGGTCATTCGCGGCCGGCGGGTCGCCGCTCAGGACGTTGCCGAGACGGCGGAAGAACCCGGTGGTCGCGAGGCGCTCGAAGAGGGTTACGGCCTCGAGAGCGAGCAGATCGACGATGCACAGAGCTGGTGGCGCGAGGTTCGTCAACTCGCCGCGTAATCGTCCCGTCGTCGCGGCTGCTCATCGTCGATGAGGGACTTGACTCGCGGCTCGCGTCTCAACTCGAACAACGCGGACGCGCTGCCAAGAGCGCATCCTTCCTCGGCCTCACGGGTCTGAAGGACGAGCCGCTGCTCAGTGCGATCGCTGGCCTTGCCGAAGGCGATCCGGTGCTCATCACGGGAGACGACGACATGCCCGGCGAGCACGGGAAGCTCGTGGCCAAACTGCGACTGACGATCGCGACGATCGATGGGCGCCGCAAACCCGGCTGGCCGGCGGAGCCGTGGAAGAAAGAGACGGTCCATCGCTGGGCTCACGTCATGCAGAATCAGACGTCCGGAACGCAGCGCCGTTACTCCGTCAGCGGCCATGTGCCGTGGACGAGTCGCCGCCGCTAGGAGGGTTGGCGAAAGCCGGTGTTGCCGCCACTTCTTACGCGAACTCTCCCCACCCCGCTCATTGACGCCGCATATCGTGTGTCGAGGGACCGCTTCGCGCCGAATTCGAAGGGTGGGCGGCCGGGGTGTCCGCCCCGGCCGCCGCCGCCAGCGGTTGGAGTGCGCACGAAGCGGGTACCTATCTTCCCACGGGCCTCGGACACGTCCGGGGCCCCTGGGAACATCTGTTCGACCCGTCGGGTTTTATTGACCTGTGTCCGCAGGCGACCCGAGGGAGAACAGGAGTACGTCCAAGATGGCCAAGGTTTCCCCCTTCCACACGTCCGTCCCGGAGTACGGCGGGGAGCGCAATGTTTACCACAACGACAATGCGTGTCCCGACGGCAAACGGATCAAGCCTGAGCATCGGACCCCCGGAACAGCCGGCCGTCCCCTATGCAAGGTCTGCAAAGGGCTGTAGCCGCAAACGTCATCTCCCAATGGGGGCCTTTCGGTTCCCCGGCATGGTTGATGCCAGTAGTGGCGAAGTTCGGCCACCGGCAGGTCGGGCTGAACGACGAAGGCGAGGGCACGGAAGCCCTCGCCGAGCACGCCGTAGAAGCGCACGGTTGTGGCACAGGTGTGGCGCGTTCAGCCAGTACGGTGTCGCTCGCTGCATGATGCTCAATCTCGACCTCAGCTCCTGCGACGCCAAGCTCACACGCGCGCGTGAGAACGCGGACACGCTGAAGCGAGAGACGACGGCGAGCGTCAAAAAGGAGGCTACGCACGCGGTGCGGTTTTCCCAGGTCGATCCACAGACTGGCTGGTGCTCGATCTCCCTTGTCCCGCAGAAGGTCGAGGAACCACAGCTCAGCGCGATCCTCGGCGATGTCATACACAACCTGCGGTGCGTGCTCGACTACGTCGTCACGACGCTGGTGGATGCAAGCCAAACACGGCTCGCCACCTCCCATCAGTTTCCGATCTTCAAGGACGCCGCGTTCTATGCGGCCAAGGTCGGCACCAAGACCGAAGCACTCCCCAATGGTCCGCTGCGCGGAGTCACACATGGGCTGGCGATCGTTGAGGGCTGGCAGCCCTACTACACCAAGCCAAATCCTCGAACAGACCCCCTTTGGGGCATCCACCGTTTCTCGAACGCCGACAAGCATCGGCAGCCCGCGATCTTCGGACTGATCCCCGTCGGCAGCATCCAGCTCCACTACAACGGAATCCAGGTCGAGGAAGACATGGTGGAGGAGGTACCCGACTGGACGCCGGACACGGAGATTCCACTCGGGCGTATTCGGTTCGACCCTCCCTGCGCTTACAATCTCCGCGCAGAAGGCAGCATCACCCTCGATGTGCAGTTCGTGACTCCACCGTGGCAAGGCGACGCCGAGCTGGCGCTCCCGCTCCGCGCGGTGCCAAGCATCATTGACCACGTGGCGAAACTGCTGGACACGTTCCGCCAGCTCTAGTTCCGCCGCCGACTCATCGGCCCTCACCGGGGGCCGATCTCCTCCAGCAAGAGTCCATCGCGTTGGCAAAGTCGACGCGAGTCCGAACTCCGAGCGCAGCATTTCGTAGGGTTTCCGGGCTCCTATGCCCTCAGCTTGCGCCAGTCTCGCGCCAGTTTTGCTCTGATCAGGCCGGATTCAACCGGATTCAATCTGACCAAGTTTGGCTCTGCAAAGCCAAATCCGGCTCTACCAAGCCACCGCCGGCCGATCTACGACATCTTCGAGGGCACCGCCGAGATCCAGCAGCTCGTGATCTCGCGGGCTATCAGCGGGATGTACATCAAGTAGGAGTCAGGGCTCGAAGGCCCCACGGAGGGCTAAAGACCCACGGTCACAAGGTAGGGCTTGAAGACCCCGTGGCCCGGATCGCGGCGTCGCTACCAGGCCTGATCGGCGCCGCAGTGCGGGCAGTTGACCGTGGTCGAGACGGCCGCCGCGAACACCAGCCCGCAGGCACAGCTGTAGCAAGCGTTGTCGATCGGCCCGCCAGCCTCGCGCGCGCGCCGCTCGAGCGCCGACACGGAGGACCCGTGCGGATCCTGCACGGGCACGGCGACACGGAGGTTGGACGTCCCCACGATCGCCATACGCGCCCGCGGGCCACGCCGGGAGTGCCGGCGTCGGTGGCGGACCGGGTCGGCGTCCTCGACGACCTCGGCGTCAACCGGGTGAGGCAGGCGATGCAGCAATGCGGCGGTGGCTCTCCTCATGTCCTCTCTACCTGTTGAACGCTCCGCACATCCACAAGTTTCGCTTTCGACCGGCGATTCCCTGGCGAGGTTCTGAGATACTTGCCGGCGATGAATCCCGCGCGCAAGCGAACGGTGCGGTTGACGCTCGCTCTGACTGCGGCTGTCGTCCTGGCCGGAGCCCTCATCTACACGAGCTTCTCCGCTGCCTCCCCGGCCCTGACCCCCAGCCAGCTGCTCCACCAAGCTCGCCCCGGCATCAGCTATCAGCTGACCGGCACCGTCGCGCACGGCTCGGTGCGCCGCGAGGGCTCGATGCTCTACTTCTCCGTCGAAAACCGCACGGGCGGCAGCGCGGTCCCGATCTCCTACACCGGAGAAGTGCCCGACCCGTTCAAAGAAGGCCGCGAGGTGATCGTGACGGTGCAGAAGCAGGGCGGCTCCTACGTCGGCGAACCGAACTCGCTGATCACCAAGTGTCCTTCCAAGTACACGGTCGCGCCCCCCACGGGCGCCAAGCAGAGCTTCTGAGATGGCGATCCTCGGTAGCGCCTGCCTGCTGCTCGCGCTCGGTGTGTGCGTGTACGGGATCGGCGCCTCGCTCTACGGGGTGCGCCGCGGGCGTCCGGAGTGGTCTGAGTCCGGGCGCCGCGCCGTCTACGCGCTGGCCGGCGTCCTGACGGTCGCGTTCGCGGTGCTGGAGATCGCGTTTCTGCGCAACGACTTCACGTTCAACACCGTCGCCGACACCTCCAGCCGCACGACCCCCGCGTTCTACCGGGCGGCCGCGGTGTGGTCCTCGCAGGAAGGCTCGTTGCTGCTGTGGGCGTGGCTGATGTCGATGTGGTCGAGCCTCGTCTTGTTTTTGACGCGCCGGCGGATGCGCGACGTGGCGGCCTACGCCACCGCGATCCTGCTCGGGTTCGGCGGGTTCTTCGTGTCGCTGATGGTCTTCTATGCCAACCCGTTCGTCACGACCACGCCGGCCCCGGCCGAAGGCGCCGGCCTCGATCCGCTGTTGCGGTTCCCGACGATGATGATCCATCCGCCGATGCTCTACTCCGGCTACACGCTGTGCATCATCCCGTTCGCGTTCGGCATGGGCGCGCTGCTGGCCCGTCGCGTTGACGCCGAGTGGATCAAGGCGATCCGCCGCTTCTCGTTCGCCGCCTGGCTGTTCCTGGGCATCGGCATCATGCTCGGCGCCAGCTGGTCATACTCGGAGCTCGGCTGGGGCGGCTACTGGGGTTGGGACGCCGTCGAGAACGCCTCGCTGATGCCGTGGCTGACCGGCACCGCCTTTTTGCACTCGCTGATGATCCAGGAGAAACGGGGGATGCTGAAGGTGTGGAACGCCTCGCTCGTACTGGCCACGGGCACGCTGGCGATCATGGGAACGTTTCTGGTGCGCTCGGGCATTCTCGACTCGATCCACGCCTTCGGTGGGCAGACGCTCGGCGTCCCATTCGTGATCTTGATCGGCGTCATGATCGCCGGATCGGTCTATCTGGTCGTCACCCGCCGGGACATGCTGCGCTCTGAGCATCGCCTCGACTCGCTGCTCTCGCGCGAGTCGGTGTTCCTGGCCAACAACATCGTGCTGGTCGGCCTGTGCTTCGTGATCTTCTGGGGCACCTACTTCCCGCTCATCTCCGAAGCCCTCACCGGCAAAGAGGCCTCGGTCGGCCCCCCCTGGTTCGATCGCTACACGGTCCCGCTTGCGCTGGTGCTCGTGCTGCTGAGCGGGATCGGCCCGGTGATCGCCTGGCGCCGCGCGACGCTCGCCAACGCCCGGCGCAACTTCCTGGCGCCGGTGATCGCGGCTGTGGCGAGCGTTCCCGTCCTGCTGGCCGTGGGCGTGCCGGGCGACTGGAAAGCGCTGGCGATGTTCGCTTGCGCCGCGTTCGCGCTGGTCTGCGTGATCCAGGAGTTTTACCGGGGCACGCGTGCGCGGCGGGCGATGGCAAACGAGTCTCCGCCCGCGGCGCTGGTCACCCTCGTCAAGCGCAACCGCCGCCGCTACGGCGGCTACATCGTCCACATCGGCATCGCCGTGCTGTTCATAGGTGTCGCGGCGTCATCCTCCTTTCAGCGCACGATCGAGCCGACGCTGTCGGTCGGCCAGTCGAGCAAAGTCGGCGCCTACATGGTCCGCTACGTCAAGCCCACCGCGACCGTCTCACCGGCCAACGACGCAGCGCACACCGGCTCGACGCTCAGCCTCGGCGCCGTGCTGGACGTGACCAAGAACGGCCGCCATGTCGCCACCCTGTATCCCAGCGAGGGGTTCTACGCCTCCGACGAACCGTCCCAGGGCTCTGTCGGCAGTCTGATCGGCGGTCAGCCCGTCAGCCATGTGGCGATGGACGCGGGCCTTACCCGTAACGTGTGGACGGCGATCGCGCCCGACATCGAAACGCCGCAGCTGAAGCGAATCGTTGAAATCGGTAACCGTACGATCCCGTTTTCCAGTCCCGAAGACGGTCTGATCGCCCTGGCCGTGCTCGCGCGCTCCTACCTGCAGCATCCGCCCCCGGCCGAGTTCCATCTCATCGTCTCCCCGCTGGTCATGTGGATCTGGATCGGCGGCCTGATCGTGGCCGGTGGAGGTCTGATCGCGATCTGGCCTGCGCCTTCGGCGCTGCGCCGCCGCGCCACCGCGCTGGCCGGGGCCCGCGGTCGCCGCGACCGTAGCGGCGATGCCGCCCAGGGGCTGGCCGGCGCCTGAGCCCTCCGCGCCGCTGCAGGTACATGTACAGGTCCTCGTGAACCTCCTCGTCGCCTTCCTCACCCTGCTGCTCCTCGCCGCGGTGATGCTCGTGCTGAGCGCGCCGCTGCGTGCCGCGCGCCGCCGTCCCGATCCCCGCTCGGCCGAGCTGGATGAGCTGCAGGCCGCGCGCGAGGCCAAGTACCGCGAGATCCGCGACGCCGAGCTCGACTACCGCACCGGCAAGCTGTCCGCCGAGGACTATGCCGCCGTCGACTCGGCTCTGCGCGCCGAAGCCCTCGACATACTCAATCGGCTGTCCGCGCTCGAGGATGAGGGCGGTGCTACGAACGTATCTCAATAGGCCGATCGCGGCCCACCGTGTGCGGGACCCACCGTGTGCGGGAGGGGGTCGTGTTCTACACTCAGCCGGGCCGGCAGGCGGTGTCGGGCGGCCCTAGGACCAAGGATGCTTGAGCAGCACGATCGCGTTGAGCGCGAACAGCACCGCGAACACGACCGTCCAGCGGTTCAGGTTGCGCTCGACCATCGAGCCGCCACCAAGCGGACCCTGGCCGCTGCCGACCCCGAACGCGCCCGACAGGCCCGAATCTTTGCCCGAGTGCATCAGCACCAGCAGGATCAGCACGACGCAGATGATGACCTGCAAGATCGACAGGATCGTTTCCATACGCCGCTCAGCCTAGCGTGTCATCGTCCGGCTCGGCGTCTGGGCGCCCGCTCGGTTCCGTCTGCGCCGAGGCTCACTTGTGGCACGGGATCGTGTGCTTGGCCATCACCGTCTGACCGTCCTGGAAGCTGAATTCGGTCGCCACCGGCCAACCTCCGGCCGGGCAGGTTTTCGGGGTGATGATGCCCTTGATGTGTTCGAGTTTGCGCTTGCCGTGGACGGTCTTGTAGTAGGAGAGGTTTTTGGCGCCGAGGGTGATGTAGGTGCTCACCGCCGAGGCGTCGGAGGCTTCGGGCAACACTTTGATCAGCGGCACGTTCAGGCTGAACCCGAGGCCGTAGGGCTTGGGCTCCTGGATCACGCTCGCCGTGAACACGATTTCGATCGACACCGGCGTCGAGCCATCCAGATAGATCGCCAGCTGCACGTGTCCCGGCTGGTTGTCGGTCAGGAACACGTTGAACGTAAAGGCCTCTTTGATCACTTCGTGGCCGATTTCATAGACGCCTTCGCCGCCGCCGGTCCCGGCTTTGGAGTTCGCCGGGCAGGCTTTGGGGCCGGCCTGTTCGAGCTTGGCCACCGAGCACGTGCCGCTGCCCTGCAGGTTCAGCGTTACGCCGGCCGGCCCCAGCACGTTCACGTGTGTGATCGGGGACGGCGTCGGGCTGGTCGCGCCGATGAGCGCGCGCCCGAACGCGTTGGTGGGCACGCCGAGCCCATCCGGCGAGAAGCCGGCTTCGGTGATAGTCACCGTCTCTCCTTCGGCCCACGCCGCGGCCGTGCCCAGCAGCGTGCAGCCGGCCAACGCGGTGATGGCCACTGCCGCGACAATCATCCGTACCCGCATCCTGGTCATCTCTCGCAAACCCCTCCCGTTTTTTGATGCCGCACAGAACACTAAACCCTGGGCGAGGTCTTTGGAGCGGTGCTGCGGCGGCGGGACCGCCACATTCGGCCGTGACGTGCTGCGGGGGGCGGGGCCGCCACATTCCGCCGTGACGTGCTGCGGGGGGCAGGACCGCCACATTCCGCCGCGAACATCGCTACGGTGCCGATCAGCACACTGGCCAGGCGCGATTACGAATCCTTTACGGGTTCTTGCTTGTCTGCCGATATGACTTGCGGCGGCGCGCTCGCGATCGTGGCTTTGCGATGCTCGCCTGACGATCTGCCATGAACAGACCATTCACGACGAACACGATGATCTCCCCCTCCTGCCTCGCGACTGCCGCGACAGCGTTCAGCGCGACCGCCGCGACGGCGATCCGCTGTGGGCGAGGCCGCCGATGAGCGCCGGCCCGCGTGGACGGCGCTTGTCGGGGCGTGGCTGGCGTGGCCTCGTGTTCTCCGCGCTGGCCGGCAGCGGCCTGACGGCCGTGGGACTGGGCGGTCCGCTGGCAGGGGCCGCACTCGGCGCCGAAGCGCCTGCCGGCTCTGGCTCCACGACAACCGGTGCAAGCGAACCGTCCACTACGACCACTGCGACCACCCCCGAACCGACCTCGACGAGCACGACTCCTACCGGGACGAGCCCAGCGGAATCCACCACCAGCACCTCAACTGTGCCCGCGACGACCTCGACGCCCGCGCAGGCTCCAACTCCCTCGACAACCCAGACCGAGTCCACGCCGAGCGTACGCCCCTCCACCGGCGAAAGCGGCGCTCCTGCCGTGGTCGTGCACCGCAAGCAGCAGACGACCCCAGGCGCCGGATCCAGTGGCAGCGGTTCGGGGGCCTACGCCAATCCATCCCAAGCGAACGCCGGCGGATCCAGCGGCACTCAGCCTTCGGGCTCCTCGAGCTCAACCTCGCAGGCGGGCGCGCCCAACAACGTCGCGGCCCCACCCCAGCTCGTTGCCGCTCAGGCGAGCGCCGCCCTGGAAGCGATGCTCTCCGGCTCGGCCGTCTCGGCTCAGGCACTCGACTTCTACCGCATCCCCCTGTTCCTGTTGCCGATCTATCAGGCCGCCGCCGCCCAGTACGACGTGCCGTGGCCGATCCTCGCGGCGATCAACGAAATCGAGACCGACTACGGCACCGACCTGTCGGTCTCCAGCGCCGGCGCCGAGGGTTGGATGCAGTTCGAGCCCAGCACCTGGCTGCAGTACGGGGTGGATGCGCTCAACGCCGGCTACGCCGACCCCTACAACCCCGTCGACGCCATCTTCGCGGCCGCCCGTTATCTGCATGCCGCCGGCGCGGCGCAGAACCTGAACGCGGCGATCCTCGCCTACAACCACTCGACTGCGTACGTCGAATCGGTGCTGCTGCGAGCGAAGCTGATCGCGGCTTACCCAGACCAGGTGGTCGCCACGCTCACCGGCCTGGTCGACGGGCGCCCCCCGGTGACCGGCACTAGCATCGGCTGGAGTGCGCCTGTCAGCAGTCTGGCCACGGCTGCCTCGTTGCCCTCCTCGTCGAGCGCGACCGCGGGCGCAAGCCCCGTGTCCGCTGCGTCTACCGCGTCCGCTGCGTCTACTGCGTCCGCCCCGAGCGCAGCTACCGGCACAGGCACTCCCGGCTCCACGCCCGCCCCCACACCGGCCGGCGCCGTCTCGGCCTCCGTGGGCGGGAGCCGCACGGGCGGCGGATCGTTGCAGCTCGTCGACATCACCAGCGCTCCGAGCGCTCGCGTGGTGGCCGTGGAGGACGGGCGCATCGTCAAGCTCGGACACTCACACCGGCTGGGCAACTACATCGTGTTGCAGGACGTGTACGGCGATGAGTTCACCTACGCCGGGTTGGGTCACATTGCCCGAACCTATATGCCCGCCGCCGCACAGCAGGCGGCATCGGCGGTCGCCGGTGGCACCTCGACGGCAGCTACCTCGACGGTAGCCGCCTCCGCGGCCACTGGCGCGGGCAAGGTGCGCGTGTTCGCGCATCCCGGCAACCCCGATGCGCGCGCGGCCATGCGCATGCGGGCGGCCCGACACGCGGGCGCCAACGGGCCACAGCCGCTGCGCGCAGGCACGGTCGTCAGCGAGGGCGCCGTGCTCGGCGCAGTCAGCGTGCCTCCGGGCGCCACCGACGGGCACCTGCGTTTTGCGATCCGGCCCGCCGGGGACACGAGCACGATCGATCCCCGCACGATCCTCGAGAACTGGACCCAGCTGGACGCGGCTCTGCACCCGCAGGGCGCGCGTGGCAACCCGACTCTGCTCGGCGCGACCGCCGCCGACGTGTTCCTGATGTCCAAGGCGCAGCTCGAGCGTACCGTGCTGGCCGACCCCGGCATCGCTCTGTCCGCCTGCTCGCGCCACGAGGTCGCCTCCGGCGCGATCGATTCCCGCGCACTTGCCGCGATCGCGTTTCTGTCGCGCAGCGGGCTGAAGCCCACAGTCGGCACGCTGCGCTGTGGAGCCTACGACGCCGCCGGCTACGTGCAGCCCGGCCATGCGGGCGATGCGGTGGCGATCGTCGCGATCAACGGCGTCCCGATCTCCGGTCATCAGGGCGCCGGGTCGATCACCGACACCACGATCCGTACGCTGCTGACGATCCAGGGGCGGTTCGCGCCCGCGCGAATCGTCAGCCTGATGCGCTATCCCAATGCGCCCACCACCCTCGCGAAGGCAGATCACGGCGCCTACGTCGAGCTCGTGTTCCCGCTCGCCTCCACCCGCGCGCGCGGAGCGCGAGCGACGGGTACGGCCGGCGCCGCCTCCGCCGCGTCGAGAGCTCACGCGAGCGGCGCATCGCAGCCGGCCGCGTCTGCCGCGGCCGCTGGAAGCGAACCCGGCGCCGGCGCGGCGCCTCTGGCAGTCACCGGGCAGCTGAGCTCGACCCAGTGGGAACAGCTGATCGCCCGTATCGCCGCGCTGCCGGCGCCGACTGTCGCGGTCAAGCCGAGCTCGGCCGCGATCCCGGACCGCTGAGCACCGGGCCGCGATCATTGACCGCGGCCCGGGTGACAGCTCGACCTGGCTGTGTGGTCCCTACCCCGGCCTCAGCCGGTGGAGGCTTCGCCGCCAGATGCCCCTCCGGCGGGCGGTGCGCCACCGGGACGGCGGAACGCGCTCGTCAGATCGCTGCGGCACTTCGCCTCGGCCGCCTTGAACTGAGCGCTGGCGGTGTCGATGCCTTTGGTGTCGAAGACCGGGCCGCCACCGGAGGTGTTCGGCGCTGGAACGTTCACGCCGTTTTCGCGCATACAGGAGGCGAACTTGGTCAGCGCCTGCTTGAACGCCGGGCTCCGCAGCCGCGCGCCGGCGCCACCGCGAAAGCCACCGCCCCGGAACGCGCCGCCGCCACACTTTTTGATCGCGGTTTCATACTGCGCGCGCGTTACGCCGCTCGGTAGTTTAGGCCCGCCCGCGCCGCCCCCCGCCGCGCCGCCGCCGAGGAAGCCGCCGGGGCCGCCCTGCGGTCGCTGGCCGGGGGTGTGTTGAGGCAAGGTGATCCCGTTTTTCTGCAAGCATTCGCGCATCGCCTTGAACCGGCTCGCGCCCGCGCCCGTCGGAGCGGAGCCAGTTGTGCCCGTGCCCGTGCCGGCGCCCCCCGACGTGGTGGTAGCGGAGGCGTTGGTGCTCGTGGTCGTGCTGCTCGAGCCACCGCACGCAGCCAGTCCGAGGGGGAGGGCAACCACCAGCGAGGCTGTGGTCGCGATCGCGAGTTTACGTCTGATGCTGTTCATTGAAGGCATTGTGTTCCTTTGTCGAATGACACGACTGTCGTATGACGGATCGATGGGGTTGGCCGGCCGGGCACTGACCCGCCAACGGTAGTCACGCCGGTTAACCGCCGCATAAGCTCATCTGCCGCTTGTCTCTGCCCATCTGCTGCTCGCCCGTGTTTGTCGGCTGCTCGCCTGTGTCTCCCGCGCGCCTACTTGCCGCTGCCGAACAGGGACGGTTCGGCGCTGGTTTTGCTGCTGCCCCCAGCGCCCCCGGCGCCGCTCGCGTCGGCGCCCGAGCCGCCGAACAGCGCCGCCAGACCGCCACCGGAAGAGCCCACGCTGATCGATTCGGCGCTGAGCACGCCGTCCGCGCCGGTGGCGCCGGTGATCGTCACCGTTTCGCCGGGGTGGATGTCGTGGACGGCCGAGCTCACGGTCTTGGACACGCTCGTGCCCGCGGAGGTCGTGACCTTGACGGTGTTGCCTTCGGCGTTGGTCACGTACAGGGTGCTGCCGTGGAGATAGGCCACGGTGCCGGCGGTCGGGCGGGTGAAGCCGCCGAGCGAGCTCGACGATCCGCCCGTGGAGGTCGAGCCCGTGCCCGTGCCCGAGGCACCCGAAGCGCCTTCGCGCAGCGCGCGAAAGCGCGAGGCCAGACCGGACGCGCCGGCGCCCGCGCCGGAGGTGGAGCTCGATGAGGTCTGGCCCTTCTCGATGAGCACGCCGCCGATGAACCCGCACGCGATCAGCAGCACGCCGAGCAGCGCGAGGAAGATGGGATTCCCGCCCGTTCCCAACAGCCGTTGCCGGGGACGGTGGGGCAGCTCCTCGGATTCGTCCAGCCAATCTTCGTCGTCGGCGACATTCTCGGCGTCGGTGGGGACGTCCTGCATGTTGGTGCGGACGTCCTCGGCGTCGGTGGCGACGTCCTGAGCGATCATGGTCTCTTCATCGGGCATGGCGGGCTCCTGGGGTGTGGAGGATGGCTCACTCAAAGCGCAGCGCTTCGATCGGTCGCAGGCGGGCGGCGCGGGCCGCGGGATAGGTGCCGAAGAAGAGGCCGGAGGCCAGCGCGGCGCCGAAGGCGAGGAAGATCGAGTACGTCGCGATTTCCGGGTGTACGCCGGCGATTTCGAACTGGCTGCCGATCACGCCTACGAGCACTCCGCAAATCCCGCCGAACAGCGAGACGAGCACCGCCTCGGTCAAAAACTGGGTGAGGATGTCCGAGCGTCGGGCGCCGATCGCCTTGCGGATGCCGATCTCGCGGGTGCGCTCGGTGACGGAGACGAGCATGATGTTCATCACGCCGATCCCCCCGACCAGGAGTGAGATGGCGGCGACCTCGCCGAGCAGCGTCGTAAAGACGCTCGAGGTGGAGCTGGATGTTTCCAAAAGAGAGCCCTGGTTGAGCACGCTGAAGCCCGGTTCGGCGGTGTTCTTGATTTTGTGGCGTTCCTCGAGGATCTGCGTGACCTCGGCTTCGGCGGCGTTCAACGAGGATTCCGACTTGGCCTGCACCGTGATCGAGTCGATCGGCCCGACGCCGGTGAGCGAGTCCTGCACGGTCGTGATCGGCGCCATGACGACATCATCCTCGTTGGTGGTGCCGCTGGTGCCCTTTTTGGCGAGCACGCCAACGACTTCGTAGTTGGAGCCGTTGACCTTCATGTTCTCTCCCACCGGGCTGGCCCCCGCGAACAGTTCCTGTACGACTTCCTGGCCGACGACGGCCACGCGGCGGTGCTTGGCGACGTCTTCGGCGGTGAACGAGGCGCCTTCGGCGATCGTGTAGCTGTGAGCAGGCAGGTAGGAGGGCGTGGTGCCGACGAACGAGGACGGTTCGAAGCTCGAGTTGCCGTAGACGAGTTTCACGTCGGTGGCGTTCACGACGGGGGACGCGCTTTTGACGTCCGGCGCGAGGCCCGGGTTCTGCAGCGCTTGCGCGTCTTCCTTGGTCAGCGAGACGCTCGTCGTGGCACTGCTCGCCCGGGCGCCGCCGCGAAAACCGCCGCCGCTGGCCTGTACAACCAGCACGTTGGTGCCGAGACTCTGGATGCGAGACTGCACGGCCTTGGATGAGCCGTTGCCGACCGCGATCAGCACGATCACCGAGGCGACCCCGATCGTCATGCCGAGGATCGTCAGGCCCGAGCGCAGCTTGTTGGCGGTGATCCCGCTCCAGGCGATGCGCAGCGTCTCCGGACCGATCATGGTTGTGCTCCCGCCTCGCCAGCTCCCACG
Organism: uncultured Solirubrobacterales bacterium; assembly: GCA_963702185.1. Taxonomy (GTDB): domain Bacteria; phylum Actinomycetota; class Thermoleophilia; order Solirubrobacterales; family Solirubrobacteraceae; genus Palsa-744. The sequence goes on along the minus strand of OY969723.1, from coordinate 271,658 downwards.
ACGCCGGCTGCTCCGCCCGCTTCGGCGCCGTCCGCGACGCCTGCTCCGGCACCGCCCACTCCTACGGCTCCGCCGCCGCCCGCTCCGCCCGGGTGATGGTGGGCCGACTTTTGGTGATGGATCGTGGGCGGGGGGTCGTGTACGCCCGCGAGGCGGCGATCGTCGACGACAGCACCGTCGCTGAGCCGGATGACGCGCTTGGTCTGCTCGGCGACGTCAGGCTCGTGGGTGATCAGGATCACGGTCCGTCCTTCCGCGTTCAGCCGCGCCAAGATGCGCAAGACCTCCTCGGTGGAGTGGGAGTCGAGGTTGCCGGTCGGCTCGTCGGCGAGGATCAAAGAGGGGTTGGTCACGAGCGCCCGCGCGACCGCGACGCGCTGCTGCTGGCCACCGGAGAGCTCGGAGGGCTGGTGGTGCATGCGGTTGGCCATGCCCACCGAGTCAAGGGCCCGTTCGGCGCGCCGTCTGCGCTCCGAGCCCCGCAGCCCGGCGTAGGCGAGTGGCAGCTCGACGTTGACCAGGGCGCTCGTGCGCGCGACGAGGTTGAAACTCTGAAAGACGAACCCGATCTTGCGATTGCGCAGGTCGGCGAGGTCGTCCTCGTCCATGTCCCTGACGTCGACGCCGTCGATCAGGTAGCGGCCGCTCGAGGGCACGTCAAGGCAGCCGAGGATGTTCATCAGCGTGCTCTTGCCGCTGCCGGAGGAGCCCATGATCGCCACTAGGTCGCCGGCGTCGATCCGCAACGAGACCTCGCGCAGCGCGCGTACCCGGATCTGTCCGAGCTCGTAGACCTTGCTGACGTCGTGCACGCGGATGACGGGGTGTTGCCTACGGGCGTCTCGCCGGGCCATGGCGCTGCTCCCGCCGTGCTGCCCCCCGGCGCGATCGTTCCCGTCACGCCGGACCACGGCGCCGCTGCCGGCGCGCTCCACCAGCGGTCGGGGGCGAGGGGCGCGCGTGTGGGCCCTCACGCGCGAGCGCAGAGAGCGGCGCATCAGCCGCCTCCCCTGAAGAAGGCGCCGCCCCCTCCGGCGGGGAAGCCGCCACCGCCACCCCCGAGGGCCGCTCCACCCAGACCGCCGGCGCCGCCGAGGCGACTGCCGAGTTTGGAGGCGAGGCTGCTGGAGCCGGAGCTCGTGGTGGCTGCCGGCAGCACGACCTTTTCGCCCGCCTGCAGACCGCTGAGGACGATCGTCGAGCTGTTGCCAACCAGGCCCGTGACTACGCGCCGGCGTTCCCGGGTGGTCCCGTGCAGGACGGTCACCGTGTCGGCGGTGATCGCGCTGGTCGGGACGTTGACGCCTTCGGCCTGCTTGACGACGACTTCGGCGGTCGCGCTCATGCCCGGCTTCAGGTCCGGGTCGACCTGAGTCAGTTGGAAGGTGACGTCGTAGCTGACGACTCCGCTGCTGCTGGTCGCGAGCACCGGCAGGCTCACGACTTCGGCCGCGAACTTGCGGCCTTCGAGCGCTTCGACGGTCACCGTGGCGATCTGACCCACGTGCACGCCCGAGATTTCGGACTCGCTCAGCGGCACCACCAGCTGATAGCCGTGCACGTCGACCAGTTCGATGAACGCGCTGCTGGAGCTGGAGCCGCTGGAGCTTTCGCTGCTGTCGCTGGCCCCGACCGCGCCGGTGCTGGCTCCCGTGCCGGCGCTGCCCGCGTCGGCGATGTCGTGAAAGGTGCCGCCACCGCTGTAGTCGGCGCTCGTCTCATCCCCGCCGCCGCCTGTTCCGCTGCCGCTGGTGCCGGTGGTGGTGCTGCTGCCACCGTTGCCCGCGCCGGTCGTGCCGCCGGTGCCGGTCGAGCCGCTGCCGCCCCCGGTCGAGCCGCTGCCGGTCGAGTCACCCCCGGTCGAGCCGTTGTCGGTGTCGCCGATCCCGGCGCCGCCAGAGGTGGAGGAGCCGGTTTTGCCCGCTGTGCCCGTACCGCTGTTGCCCCCGCTCCCGCTGGCGCCGTTCGTCCCGGTGGAGCCGGTCGTGGAGCTGCCGGTTGCGCCGGACCCGGTCTCGCCGGCGGCGCTGCTCCCCGTACCGGTGTTCCCCGTACCGCTGCTGCCCCCCGAGCCGCTGCCGGCCGAGGCCGAGGCCGATGATGAGGATTCGGTGCCCGAGACGGATTCGCCGACGACGTTCTTGACCGACGCGACAAGGCCCGCGGTCGGCGAGTAGAGCTTCGTGTCCGCAAGAGCGAGGCGCGCTTTTTCGACTGTTACACGCGCGCTCGCGACGTTGTTGGCGGCGCTAACCACCGTCGAGGTCTTGGGCGGAGCGGACTTGACCGCGTTGGCGGCGAGCGTGGATTGCAGCGCCAGTTCGGCGGAAGCGAGGGTGGTGTGGGCTTGGGCGATCGTCTGCTGGCCGCGCAGCTTGGTCGAGGACTCGGTCCGGCGCGCGTCGGCCACCGTGTTGCGGGCGCTGTCGATCGTCTGCTGGCCCTTGATCGTGGACGCGGCCTGGTTGTTCTGCGCGGTGGTGATCGTGTAGCCGTCCTCGGTTACCTTGGCTTCCGCGGAGCGCAGCGTGGATTCGGCCGAGGCGACCTTGGATTCGGCCGAGCTGATCTTCTGTTCGCTGGGCGGCGATTTGGCCCGTTCGGCGGCGAGCAGGGACTTCGCTTCTTCAAGGAGCGTCTTGGCTTCGGCGACGGACCGTTCATCGGTCGCGCGCTGGGCGATGTCCTGGTTCAGCGCGTCCTGCTGGCTCTTGGCTTCGACGGCGACCGACTGTTCGGTGCTCCGCAGCGAGGTTTCGTCCTGGGCGAGCGCCGCGGCGGCCGAGGCTTCTTCTGAGCGCACCGTCTGCTTGTCCTGATCGAGCGACTGCTTGGAGGAGGCGACCGACGCGCGCGACTGATCGGCGCTGATTTCGGCCTGGCGCTGTTCTGCCGGGGTCAGTCCCTCGACCGCGTCCTGGTAGGCGGCTTCGTCGCTGCTCAGCGCGATTTCCGCCGAGCGCAGGCTCGCCTGCGCGCTGGCTGGATCGATTTCGGCCAACAGCTCACCGGACGTGACGTGGTCGCCGACGCTCACGAACACCCCGGTGAGGGTTCCGCTCGTGGCGAAGTTGACGCCGACTTTGGTGGCGGGCTGCAGCGTGCCGCTGCCGGATACCGTCGACTGCACCACACCCTGCGCGGCGGTGGCGGTCCGGGTCACGCTCGTCTGGCTGCCAGAAGCTGGCCCGACGAGGAGGATGGCGGCGACGATCGCACCGGCGGTGAGAGCCCCCAGTACGTAGACGAGCCAGGATGCTCTGGTGCGCACGGTCATGTTGTCATGCTCGATGGTGAGCTGGGCGTGTAAGAGGGCGCGAAGAAACCCTGCAAGCAGAGCTAAATTCGCCTAAAGGTCACGGTCATCCTTCTTTATGCGCGATGATGGGGTCACGATGCCCCTGTACGGAGGAATCGATCTCGGTGGCACCAAGATCCAGACGGTGATCGTCGACGACGACCACAAGGTGCTCGGCTCCGCGCGTCGCCCCACACCGACCACGGGCACTCCACGCGACGTGGCGCACGAGATGGAGCACACGCTGCGCGACGCGGCGCTCGCGGCTGAGGTGGACCCGGCGCAGCTGGGCGGGATCGGCGTCGGCTCGCCCGGGACGATCGCGCAGGATGGAAGTGTCACGAGCGCGCGCAACCTGCCGGGCTGGGAAGGCACGTTCCCGCTGGCGGCCACGCTCAAAGACGCGCTCGGGGTGGGCGGGAGTCCAATCCGGGTCGGCAACGACGTGCAGGTCGCCACCGACTCGGAGTTCAAGCTCGGGGCCGGGCGGCTGTACAAATCGCTGCTCGGCGTGTTCTGGGGCACGGGTGTCGGCGCTGGGCTGATCCTCGACGGCAAGCCCTGGACGGGCCGCGGCGGGGCCGGGGAGATCGGGCATATGGTCGTGGAGATCGACGGGGCAAAATGCACGTGCGGGCGGCGCGGATGCATGGAGGCTTACGCCGGGCGCGCGTCGATGGAGGTGTACGCGCGTCATATGCACGAGGACAAGGGACGCAAGACCGACCTGTTCAAGCTGATGCGCGAGCGTGAGCGCGAACGGTTGACGAGCGGCATCTGGTCGCGCGCGCTCGAACACAAGGACAAGCTCGCCGTCGAGATCGTCGACCGCGCGGTGCGCGCGCTGGGCGCGGGGATCGCCTCGGCCGTGAACCTGCTGGACGTCGAGGGCGTGGTGATCGGTGGCGGTCTCGGTGTGCGGCTCGGGCACCCGTATGCCAAGCGCATCGCGCAGGAGATGCAGCCCCATCTGTTCGCCGACGATCGCCCCCCGCACGTGCACGTCGCCGCGCTGGGCGACCTGGGGGGCGCGATCGGCGCGGCGCTGCTGGTCGAGCCCGACGGCGCCGGGCGCACGCCGGGCGAGGTCCACCGAACGGCGTAACGTGTACGGGCCGTGACCCAGCCGGTCGAGCACCTGTCCAGTTTTCTGCGCAGTCCCCTGCTCGACCGGGCGGGCGAGCGGCTGGGGCGCGTCGAGGATCTGATTGTGCGCCTCGCCGACGGCGGCTACCCGCCGGTGACCGGTTGCAAGGCGCGGATCGGGGGGCGCGAGCTGTTCGTGCCGGTCGCGCGGATCGCGCAGCTGTCCCCGGGCGCGGTCAGGCTGGCCGGCGAAAAACTGAGCCTCGGGAGGTTCGAGCGCCGCGCGGGGGAGGTCCTGCTCGGCCAGGACGTGTTGGGACGCAAGCTCGTCAACGTCGAGGCCGACCCGCCCCGGCTGGTGACCGCGCACGAGATCGAGCTGTCCTGCATCGAGGGATGGTGGCGGGTCGTCGGCGTCGATCCCAGCACCCGCGCGCGGTTGCGCCGCGCGTTGCCGCGGCGGCTGCGCGGGCTGATCGGCGACCGGCCGTTCCTGGACTGGACGGAGATGGAGCCGTTCGTCGGGCACGTGCCGAGCGCACGGCTGCGCTTCTCCCATCGCAAGCTCGCGAATCTGCATCCCGCGGAGATCGCCGACTTGGTGGAGGCGGCCTCGCACGAGGAGGGCGAGGAGATCATCGAGGCGGTCGGCCAGGATCGCGAGCTGGAGGCCGACGTGTTCGAGGAGCTGGACGAGCATCACCAGCTCGAGTTCATCCGCGAGCGCCCGGACGCGCAGGTCGCGGCCGTGCTCGCGCGCATGGCCCCCGACGACGCCGTCGACCTGATCGCCGAGCTCGATCAGGAGCGGCGCGGACGCGTGCTCGCGCTGCTCGGGCCGGCACAGCGCCGGCGGATCGAAGTGCTGCTCGGCTACAACCCCGAGACCGCGGGCGGGATGATGAGCCCGGAGTTCATCCAGCTGGGAGAGACCGACACGGTTGAGCGGGCGCTCCAGCGCGTGCGCGACAGCGAGCTGGCCCCCGGCACCCTCACCACCGTCTATCTGCGCGACGCCGAGGGGCGGTTGTCGGGCTCGGTCACGGTCGTGGCTCTGCTGCGAGCGGGGCGGGCGGGCGCCGAGTCGATGCTGCACGAGATCGCCGAGCACGAGCCCGAGTCCGTGCGCACCGACGCCGACCTGCCGGAGGTCGCCAGGACGATGACCGACTACAACCTCGTGATGCTCGCGGTCGTCGACGAGGACGAGCGCCTCGTCGGCGTGATCACCGTCGATGACGTGCTCGAGCAGACGCTGCCCGCGAACTGGCGGCGGCGGTACGGCGTCGCCAGCGACTGACTGATTCCCCGCGCGCGATAACCGCGCTGCAAGGCCACCGCCGATCGCGCCGGATTGCTAGGCTGAACGCTGAATTGACAGGCCCTGGCACGCGCATCGAAAGGAGGTCGGCATGGACCGAGAACAGCCACGAAGTACCCAGCCGGCCGCACGCGTGTCGGGCGTGGCTTGAGTAAGCCCTCCCTGCCGGCCTAGCGCCGCCTTCGGGACCCGTACGCGTCGGCCTGCGGTCTGCGCGCGCACGCCTGAACACCTGTGCTCGCGACCGCGACGCACCGCCATCGCGGTGCCGTGACGACGTGCATCCACGTGTATCCCGATGAGACCGAAGAAAGGAGGTGAGAGAGATGACCGACGAGCCGACGAGGACTTTGACGCCCACGCCCGAGATACCTCCCGGCGACACGGCCGCACGCCCCGAGGGCGTGCCGCCCGTCCTGGATGAGGCGCACATCGGCGATATACGCGGCGCGCTGGGCACGATCAAAATGGAGGACTCGGGCGAGCGCCACGGCTGGCGCTCGCGGGCGATGGCGCTGCTGGCGATCATGGGGCCGGGGCTGATCGTGATGGTCGGCGACAACGATGCGGGCGGCGTCTCGACCTATTCGCAGGCCGGGCAGAACTTCGGCACGAGTCTGCTGTGGGTGCTGGTGCTGCTGATACCGGTGCTGATCGTCAACCAGGAGATGGTGATTCGCCTCGGCGCGGTCACGGGCGTGGGGCACGCGCGGCTGATCAACGAGCGGTTCGGCAGGTTCTGGGGCTGGTTCTCGGTCGGCGACCTGTTCGTGCTCAACTTCCTGACGATCGTCACGGAGTTCATCGGTGTGAGCCTCGCGCTGGAGTATTTCGGCGTGAGCTCCTACGTCGCGGTGCCGGCCGCCGCGGCGACGCTTATCGCGATCACCTCCACCGGGAGCTTTCGCAGCTGGGAGCGGTTCATGTACGTGTTCGTGATCGCCAACTTCTTGGTGATCCCGCTGCTGATCCTCGCCCACCCGCACCTGAGCGACATCGCCCAGCACACGTTCGTGCCGAGCATCCACGGCGGCGCCAGCTCGAGCGCGGTGCTGCTGATCATCGCGATCGTCGGCACGACCGTCGCGCCGTGGCAGCTGTTCTTTCAGCAGTCGAACATCATCGACAAGCGCATCACCCCGCGCTGGATCAACTATGAGCGCGCCGACACCGTGATCGGTGCGTTCGTGGTCGTGGTCGGCGCCGGCGCGATCATCTGTGTGACCGCGTTCGCGTTCGCCGGAACGCCCTACTTCGGCCAGTTCTCCGACGCGGGCACGGTCGCCACCGAGCTCGCCCACGAGCTGGGCTCGGTCGCGGGCACGTTTTTTGCGATCGTCCTGCTCAACGCCTCGCTGATCGGCGCGGCCGCGGTGACGCTGTCGACGTCCTACGCGTTCGGCGACGTGTTCGGCGCCAAGCACTCGCTCAACCGCGGCCCGTTGGACGCGAAGCTGTTCTACGCGAGCTTCACGCTGATGGTGGCGGCCGCGGCGGGGATCGTGCTGATCCCGGGCGCGCCGTTGGGGTTGATCACGACCTCGGTGCAGGCGCTCGCGGGCGTGTTGTTGCCGAGCGCGACCGTGTTTTTGCTGCTGTTGTGCAACGACCGCGCGGTGCTCGGCCCTTGGTGCAACGCGCCGTGGCTGAACGCGGTCGCGAGCGTGATCGTCGGTGTGCTAGTCGAGCTGTCGCTGATCCTGATCGCGAGCACGATGTTCCCGAGCGTGAATGTCACGCAGCTGTTCCTCTACATGACCGCGGTGTTGTGCGTGGTCCTGGCCGGGATGGGCGCGCTGGCCCTGCGCGCCCGCCCGGGCGCTGGGGTGCAGGTGGAGAAGGTCTCCAAGGAGCGGCGCAGCACCTGGACGATGCCGCCGCTGGCCCTGCTCGAGCGCCCCGTGTGGTCGCCCGGGCGCAAGGCGGCGATGCTCCTGTTGCGAGGCTATCTGGTGATTGCCGTGCTGCTGTTGGTCGTCAAGACCGTGCAGCTGGGGCATTGATCTCGTCCGGCGTTCGGCCTCGCCGGCGTGTCGCTCGTTCTCGGCCTGCGCGCCGCTCAATTCCCCGCAGGGCTCATTGGCGCCGACTGGCCCCTGAGGCCGACCCGCCGGAGCCGATAACGCCCTATGTTGAGCGCACGGTGCTGCCGTTCTCGATCTCGATCGCGAGCCTCTCCCTCGCCCAAGCCGCCACGGTCGCGGTGCCCCGCGCATGGGATCCCGGGCGTCTCGCGCGCCTGCGCGGGCGGCGCTGGGCGCTCGTGCCGCCGGCGTCGATCGTCGGGTTCGTGCTCGTCGCGAGCCTCGCCGAACGCGCGAGCGCAAACGGCCTGACATACCTGGCGCTGGTCGCGGTACCCCCGTTGGCCGCGCTTGCGCTCGGATGGCTGGCGTGGGACACGCGGCCGCCCCGACCGTGGCGGGCGCTGCTGCTCACGCCTGCGCTGTTCGCGTTGGCATGGGCCGACCGCACCGGCCTGGCGGGTCAGGCGGCGGCAGTGTTCCTCTCAGCGCTCAGCTGTGCGGCGCTGGGAGCGCTGCTCGCGGCCGTGACCCCGCCGCGCTGGCTGGCGGCGGGGATCGTGGCGATGGCCTGCGCCGACACGGCGCTGGTCGTCTCAAACCAGCTGTCGCATCCGAACAACACGCTCAACCTCGCGCATCCAGCGGCGGGTCTGCCGCAGCTGCAGAGCGCCGCGTTCGGCTCGGCGGTGATGGGCTACGGCGACCTGTTCATCGCCGGCGTCCTCGGCGGACTGCTCGCCAGCACGCTGGGTCGCCGCTGGCAACTGCGCGGCGCGGCATTGGCGGCCGTCCTCGCGCTCGCGTTCGACCTGCTGTTCTTCTTTGTGAACGAACTGCCGGCGACGACGCCGGTGGCCGTCACGCTACTTGTCGTAGCGGCAGTCGCGCGGAGGACTCGATCTCCGGCGGAGGCTCGATCTCGCGCTCGGAGGCAATCCCGGCCTGCTCGATCGCCCGGATCTGCGGGATGAGCTTGTGCTCGAAGGAGCCGACGGCGCGGTTGTAGGCGCTGACGGCGGAGTCGAGCTGGCGCCCGGTCTTGGCGAGGTGCTCGGCGAAGGGGTGCAGGCGGCGGTGCAGCTCGCGCGCGGACTCGGCGATCTCGCGCGCGGACTGAGCGATCTGCTCCTGGCTCCAGCCGTAGTGCACGGCGCGCAAGAGGCCGATCAGGGTGGTGGGGGTGGCCATCAGCACCTGTTGGGAGACGCCGTACTCGATCAGCCCGGGGTCGGCGGCGAGCGCGGCCTGGTAGATGCCGTCGGAGGGCACGAACATCACAACCAACTCGGGCGTGGAGTCAAACTGGTGCTGGTAGCCCTTGGACGCGAGCTTTGCGATGTGCTCACGTGTGTGGCGGGCGTGGCGGGCAAGGTCTGCATCGCGCTGCTCATGCTCCTGCTCTGAGGCCTGGGCAGCCGCGAGGTAGGCGTCGAGCGGGACCTTGGAGTCGACCACGATCAGCTTGTCGCCCGGCAGCCGCACGAGCAGGTCGGGTCGCAGGCGCCCACCCCCGCTCGTGTCGATCGTCGATTGCTCGACGAAGTCGCAGTGCGCAACCATCCCCGCGAGCTCGACGACGCGGCGTAGCTGGATCTCACCCCAGGAGCCGCGCGTCTCCGGGCGCTTGAGCGCGGAGACGAGCTGGCCGGTCTGCGCGCGCAGCGTGTCGGTGCCGCTGTGCAGCGCGCGCACCATCTCCGCGAGCTGCACGTGGGAGTCGCGCCGCTCGCGCTCCAGGCGCGCGAGCTCTGACTCGACCCGGCCGAGCTTCTCCTGAACTGGTGCGACGAGGCCCTTGATCTCCTCCGCGCGCCGTGCCATCTCCCCAGAGGCGCGCTCCTCCTCGGCGCGCCGTGTCTCGGCCATCCGCTGTGCGAGCGCGTCCCCGGTCTGCGCGAGCACGTCCAGCGAGATCGCCTTCAGCTCGTCGCGCATTCGCTCGCGCTCCTGCGCCGCGCGCTCGGTCTCCTGTGATGCATGGTCTGTTTGGCGTGCCCGCGCGCCACGGCGCCCGAACGCGACGGCGCCTGCAGCGCCGAGCAGGAGACCGGCGAGTAGAAGCAAGATGCTCATGGCCGACTGACGATGACAGCCGGTGCGGACGTCTTTGCCTGCGGGACGTCGCCTCTCGTGCGCCTATGCGCGTTGGCTGTGCGTGTGCGCCTATGCGCGCGCGTCGGCGGGCAGGACCGGGTGCACCCCTGTGGGAATGTCTCCCTGCGCGAACCCGACCTCTGAGCCGGTGACCGCCGCGATGCCGCCCGCGCGCGCCTCCTCGGCCACCGCGCTCGCCACGGCCGGGGCGACGTCGCGGTTGAAGACCGAGGGGATGATGTAGTCCTCGCGCAGCTCTGTCTCGGCGACGATCTCGGCGATCGCGTACGCGGCGGCCATCTTCATCGGGTCTGTGATCGCGCCCGCGCGGACGTCCAGCGCGCCGCGGAAGATGCCCGGGAAGGCGAGCACGTTGTTGATCTGGTTGGGGTAGTCCGAGCGGCCGGTCGCGAGGATGCGCACGTAGGGAGCGGCCTCCTCGGGGGCGACCTCGGGCGTGGGGTTGGCCATCGCGAACACCATCGCGTCGTCGTTCATGCGCGCGAGCGCGTCGGCGGGCAGTACGCGCGCGCCGGACAGGCCGACCACCAGGTCGCACCCGTCGATCACCTCGGCCGGCGTGCCCCCGCGGCGTTCGGGGTTCGTCGCCTGCGCGAACCAGCGCTTCTGGGGGTTCATGCTGCCATCCAGGTAGTCCTCGCGCTCGACGTGCAACGCGCCGCGTGAGTCCGCGCCGATGATCTGGCGCACGCCCGCCTCCTGCAGAATCTTCGTCACGGCGATGCCGGCTGCGCCGAGGCCGATGATCAGCACCTTCAGCTCCCCCATCCGCCGGCCGGTCAGCTTGACCGCGTTCAGCAGCGCCGCCATCACGACCACGGCGGTGCCGTGCTGATCGTCGTGGAAGATCGGGATGTCGAGCTCCGCCTTCAACCGGTCCTCGACCTCAAAGCAGCGCGGGGCTGAGATGTCCTCGAGGTTGATGCCGCCGAACGCCGGGGCGATGCGCTTGACCGTCTGGACGATCTCCTCGGGGTCGGTCGTGTCCAGGCAGATCGGGAAGGCGTCGACGCCCGCGAACTCCTTGAACAGGCAGCACTTGCCCTCCATCACCGGCATCGCCGCGTACGGGCCGATGTCGCCCAGTCCGAGCACGGCCGTGCCGTCGGAGACGACCGCCACCGTGTTGCGCTTGATCGTGTATTGGAACGCGCGCTCGGGTTCTTCGGCGATCTTCAGGCACACGCGCGCCACGCCGGGGGTGTAGGCCATCGACAGGTCGTCGCGGGTCTTCAGCGGGTGCTTGTTGTGCTGCTCGATCTTGCCGCCGATGTGCAGTTGCAGCGTGCGGTCGACCTGGTCGATCACGCGCGCGCCCTGCACCGAGTCGATCGCGGCGAGGATCGCGTGCCAGTGCTCGGGGCCGGATGCGTCGACGACGATGTCGCGCAGGCTGTGTCCGGCCTCGATCTCGACCGGGTCCACGGCCGCGACCAGCCCGCCCGCCTCGCCGATCGCGGCGGTCACGCGCGCGAGCAGCCCCGCGCTGTCGTCGATCTCGACGCGCACGTTCAGGCGGTACTGGGCGCTGGGGGTGATGGCGGCCATCGCGGGCGGGATGTTATGCGCTCGGGGCCGGCGCTCGGCGTCTGGCGTGGGAGTCCAGCGCGTGGGCTCGGGGCTCGCGCCCGGTGTCTGTCGGGGTTTTGGGATACGTGAGCCGGGACGCGCGGGCGTGCCGGCAAACGCCCTAGAGTCCAGCCCGTGCCCGCACGCAGCACATCCGCCCCCGCCGCCGGCGCGAATGGCGCCGCCGGGGCCGAGCCCGAGTCTCAGCCCCAGCCCGATCCTCCGCTTTTCCTGATCGACGGCCCCAGCCTCGTCTACCGCGCGTTCTACGCCCTGCCCGAGTCGATCGCGACCTCCACGGGTGAGCCCACGAACGCGATCTTCGGGTTCGCCTCGATGCTCGTGAAGATCGTCACCGAGTACGGCGTCTGCCCCACCGCAGTGGCCTGGGACGCAGGCACGTCCGGCAGGACGGAGATGTACGCCGAGTACAAGTCCACGCGCCGTTCGCGCCCGGACCTGCTCAAGCAGCAGTGGCCGGCGATGGAACCGCTCGTGCAGGCGTTTGGGTACGAGAACGTCAGGCTCGAGGGGTATGAGGCCGACGACGTGATCGCCTCGCTGGCTGAGAGAGCGCGCGCGGCTGGGCACCGCGTGATGGTCGTCACCGGCGACCGCGACGTGTTTCAGCTGATCGACCCCGACGGGCTCGTGCGCGTGATGGCGACCGCGCGTGGGATCACCGAGACGAAGATCTACGATCGCCAGGCGGTGATCGACCGTTACGGCATCGCGCCCGAGTCGATCCCCGACTTTTACGGGCTGAAGGGCGACACCTCCGACAACATCCCCGGCGTCCCCGGCATCGGCGACAAGACCGCCTCCGAGTTGATCCAGACCTATGGGACGCTCGAGGGAGTCCTCGGCCACATCCGCGACATCGGCGGGGCCAAGCGCAAACAGAATTTGATCGACCACGCAGACGACGCGCGCACGTCAAAGCTTCTGGCCACGGTCAAGCGCGACCTCGACATCGCCTTTGACCTCGACGCCGTCCTCGCTCGCGAGCCCGACCGCTCGCGCCTGCGCGAGGTGTTTCGCCGCTATGAGTTGCGCGACCCGTTGCGCCGTCTGGAAGAGGCGCTCGGCGAGGATGAGCTGACCCCGGCTGCCGCTGCGCCCGGGGAGACAGGGGGGCAATCGCGTATAGAGACGCGCCTGCATGCGCGCGTGCGCGAGGGATCGCTCGCAGACATAGCCACGTTCGGCGCGAAACATGCGCTGTGCGTCGTCGTTGGAGAGTTGGAGGCCTTCGAGTCCGGCGAGCCGCCCGAGGGCGCCCTGTTCGCGCGTGAGGACCGCGGTGGCTGGCAATTTGCGCTCGCCCCTGCGCCTGAGGTTGCCGACGAGCCAGACGGCGGCGCGGGAGAGGCCCCGACAACCAAGACGACGACTGCCGGCGCCCGGTCGCGGAAAGCGCGTGGCCGTGCCGGATCGCCCTCCAAAGCCGCCCCCGTCGAGGTGCTCGCCGGTGCGTGCGACGGCCCGCAGGAGATCGTCGTCGCCTGCGCGGGACGGCCCGTGATTGTGCACGACGCCAAAGCTCTGGGCACGATTCCCGACATGCTCGTCCACGACACGCTGCTCGGCGCCTATCTGCTCGAGCCCGCGCGGCGCGGGTATCCCTTCTCCGAGATCTGCGAAGAGCGCAGCCTCGTGTGCGAAGTGGTCGGCGGGTCAGGCGGTTCAGGGACCGATCCCGATGCTGCGGCGGCCGATGCGGCCGGTGCCCTCGCCGCCGACGCGGTGCTGCTCGGCGCGCTGGCGGACTGGCAGCGTGAGCAGATCGCGGAGCGCGGCTTGGAGCGGATCATGGACGAGATCGAGCTGCCGCTGGTCGTCGTGCTGCGCGCGATGGAGCTTGCCGGGGTACGCCTGAACTTGGAGCGCCTGGCCGAGATCACCACGCGCGTGCGCGAGGAGACGCACGAGCTCGAACAGGAAATATTCGCGCTGGCCGGCACCGAGTTTTTGATCGCCTCCCCGCAGCAGCTGGGGGAGGTGCTGTTCGAGAAGCTCGGCCTGTCGCGCAAGCGCAAAGGCAAGACCGGCTACTCGACCGACGCGCGCGTGCTGCAGGCGATCCGCTCAGAGCACGCGATCGTGCCACGGATCGAGCGCTGGCGCGAGCTGAGCACGCTGATCAAGACCTACCTCGACGTGCTGCCCGAGCAGGTCGACGAGCGCTCGCGCATCCACACCACGTTTCTGCAGACGGGGGCCGTGACCGGCCGACTGTCGAGTACCAACCCGAACATGCAGAACGTCCCGATCCGCACCGAGCTCGGCCGCGAGATCCGCGGCTGCTTCGAGGCCGCCCCTCCCAACCTGCTGATCTCTGCCGACTACTCCCAGATCGAGCTGCGCGTGCTCGCTCACGCCGCGCAGGAGCCCGTCCTGAAGGAGATATTCAGCCGCGGCGAAGACGTCCACACCGCCACCGCCTCCCAGGTGTTCGGTGTGGCTCCGCAGGACATTGACCCGGGCATGCGCTCGAAGTCCAAGATGATCAACTACGGCATCGTCTACGGCCTGTCGGACTTTGGCTTGGCCGACCGCCTGAACATCCCCCGTGAGGAGGCCAAAGAGTTCATCGACGCCTACCTCGCCCGCTTCCCCCAAGTCGCGCGGTTCATCGAGCAGACGATCGAGCAGGCCAAGGATGAGGGTTACGTCACCACCCTCTGGGGCCGGCGCCGCCAGATCCCGGAGCTGCGCGCCCGCAACTACCAGGTCCGCACCCTCGGCGAGCGCCTGGCCGTCAACACCGTCATCCAGGGCACCGCCGCCGACATCATCAAGCTCGCGATGGTCCGCTGCCACTCAGCGCTCGCGAGCGAGGCGCTGCAGACGCGGCTGATCCTCACGATCCACGACGAGCTGCTGTTCGAGGCCCCACCGCAGGAGGTCGACGCCGCACGTGAGCTGATCGAGCGGGAGATGTGCGGGGTGTGGGATCTGGAGCCGGGGATGGCCGTTGATGTCGGGGTAGGGGAGGACTGGCTTCGGGCTAAGTAGGACCCCGGCGGGGTGTGCGACAATTGTCTACACCGAACCCTCACGCACATCTCGCAACGCCTCACCCAGCAAACGCACACCCTGCTCGATCGCCGGCTCGGACAGGTTGCCGTAGCCGAGCACCAGGCCAGGTGGGCCGCCCGGTAGGAAGCGGTGCAGCGCGAGCCCCTCGACTCCCACACCGCGAGCGGCGGCGTTCGATACGAGCGCGTGCTCGTCGGCGCCATCCGGCAACATGACGAGCTCGAACAGGCCGGCGGCGCCGGCCACGTCAGTGACCGCGATGCCAGCTAAGCCGCCTAGCCGAGCGTCTGGCAGCCAACGTGTGAGCGACTCGAGAAGCACATCGCGCCGGCGTCGGTAGCGCGCGCGCATGCGCCGTAGGTGACGGTCGAGCTCACCGCGGAGGATGAAGTCGCGCAGCGCCAGCTGTCCGACCGTCTCTGAGCCGCCGTCGTGCACGGCCTTGGCGGTCGAGAGCTGCCAGGTGAGCCATGAGGGCACGAGCATCCAGCCGAGGCGCATCGCGGGCGTCAGGCGCTTGGAGGCAGAGCCGATGTGCAGAACCCGCTCGGGTGCGAGCCCCTGCAACGCTCCAACCGCGACGCGGTCGTAGCGCAGCTCGGCGTCGTAGTCGTCCTCGACGATCAGTCGCTCCCCGCTCTCGGCCCATTCCACCAGCGCCGCCCGGCGAGCGGGACTGAGGACCGCTCCGGTGGGGAACTGGTGGGCGGGCGTGACGAGGACCACCGATGCGTCGCTCTCGATCAGCGCATCCACTTGCAGGCCGTGCTCATCGACGGGGATCGGGATCACCCCGAGCCCGGCCTGCTCGGCAATCAAGCGATGTACGTGCCAGCCGGGGTTCTCGAGCGCGATCGACTCGACGCCGTGGCCCCGCAACACCTCGCAGGTCAGCGACAAGCCCTGCATGAAGCCCGTGCAAATCATCATCTGCTCGGTGTCGGCCGCCGCGCCGCGCACACGTCCCAGGTAGTCGGTGAGCGCCTCGCGCAGCTCGGGCAGACCGCGAGGATCGCCGTAGCCGAGCGCGTCCAGCGGTGACTCGCGCAGCGCCGCCCGCAACGAGCGCAGCCAGCGATCGCGGGGAAAGCTCGCGAGATCGGGCAGGCCTGGATGAAAGTGGTAGGGGTGGCTCTCGAGCATCGAGCGAGCCGGCGCGCGCTGGGTGAACGCGCGTACCGTGCCGCTCACCCGTACAGTTGCTCCCTGGCGGGTGGTCAGGTAGCCCTCGGCCGCGAGCTGGCTGTAGGCCTCGGTGACCACGCCGCGGGAGATACCGAGTTCCGCCGCCAGGCCGCGACTGGAGGGTAGGCCTGTGCCGGCCGGCAGGCGTCCCGAACGGATGCCCTCGCGAATCGAGCCGACCAGCTGCTCGCCGAGTGAGAGCTCCCCGCCGCGATCGAGCTCGACCAGCAGCCCCGGGCCGTGCGAGCCGCTCAGCTCCGGACTGTGCGAGCCACTCAGCCTCGGACTGTGCGAGCCGCCGCGCAGTTCATCGTTCCCAGACTTATCGCCATCCGTCCCCTCGCGCCTTGGCGGCGAACCCGAACCCTGAACTGGACCTGTTTTTCGAGTCATAACTGGAACTTTACCGTGAGCCAGTTGCGGGGTAGGTTGGTCTCACCACGATCCAGGACGTGCTCACGACACCACGACTCAGGAGGACAAGATGAGCCAGCAGATAACCGTTGTGGGAGGCGGGCTTGCGGGGCTGACGGCGGCGATCGCGTGCGCTGAGACGGGCGCCAAGGTCAGGCTGCTCGAGGCCCACGACACGCTCGGCGGGCGGGCGCGTAGCGCGGATGGTCCTTACAAAGCCAATCTCGGTCCGCATGCGCTGTACACCGACGGCGCGATGTGGCCGTGGCTGTCCGAGCGCGATCTGTTGCCCAAGCACGTGCGGCCGCCGCTCGGGGGCGCACGGTTTCGCTGGCAGGGTAGCCTGCAGCGCACCCCGCCGCTCGGCACGATCCCGGCGGTCCTGCGTCTGCGAGGGCGTCAGGCGCCGGTGGATGCAGACTTTCGCAGCTGGGTCGCCTCGCACACCGACGATCGCATCGCCGCGATGCTGTCCTCGATCGCGGGCGTCTACACCTTCTATCACGACCCGGGCGAGCTGTCGGCGGCGTTCGTGTGGGAGCGCACCGTACGCCTGTTCCTGTCAACGCCGCCGCCCAGCTCTGTGGTGCGCTATGCGAGCGGTGGCTGGAGCGGACTGGTGGAGCCGCTGGCGCGTCGCGTGCGCGCTCTCGGCGTCGAGGTTCAGACTGCTCACCGGGTGGAGCAGCTGCCGCAGGCGCCGGTGATCCTCGCGACCGAGCTGCACCAGGCCGGCGAGCTGCTGGGCGAAACGCTTGACTGGCCAAGCGGGCGCACCGTCTGTCTGGATGTGGGCATGTCTCGCCGACGCGGCGACCCGTGGATCGTCTCCGATCTGGACGAGTCGGGCTGGATCGGGCGCTACTCCTCCTCGGACCGTGAGATAGCGCCGGAGGGCCACGAGTTGATCCAGGCGCAGATGCCGATCCGCCCGGACGAGAGCGCTGAGGAGGCGGGCGTGCGGCTCGAGCGGCTGATCGACCAGTCGGTGATCGATTGGCGGGGGCGCGAGACATGGCGCCGTCGCCAGGTGATGGATGCCCGCTCGGGCGCCCTGGACTTGCCCGGCAGCACCTGGCGGGACCGGCCTGCGATCGATCGCGGCGATGGCGTGTTCCTGGCCGGGGACATGGTCGCGGCGCCGGGACTGTTGGCCGAAGTGTCGTGGGCGAGCGCTGTCGAGGCCAGCCGCCTGGCGCTGCAGGCCACGCGCACGAGCCGCTCCGCGCTGCGCAAGGTCGCCTGAGAGTGCCTGGCCTGGCCTGAGGTCGCGGCCCGATAGCTAGATAACTTAGCTAGAAACCGCTAAAGTGACGGTATGGCCATAAAAGTAGGCATGCATGAAGCCAAGACGACGCTGTCGAGGTTGGTCGACGCGGCGCAGTCCGGCGAGGAGGTCGTGATCACGCGCCGGGGAAAGCCCGTGGTCAGGCTGGAGCCGGTGTCACCAGGCGCATTGCGTCGCTCGCTGCTCGGTATGTACAAGGGTCAGATCAAGATTGCCGACGACTTCGACGAGCTGCCTGACGACATCGCGCGTGCGTTCGGCATGATCGATTGAAGCTCCTCGTGGATACCCAGGCGGCGCTGTGGCTGCTCTTGGATGACGAGCGGTTGTCGGAGACCGCGCGCGGACTGTTGTTTGACGACACGGTCGCATGCTTCCTCAGCGCCGCTTCGGTGTGGGAGGCAGCGATCAAGCGCGGCTTGGGCAAGCTCGACGCGCCCGAAGACATGCACACCCAGATTGAGCGGCACGGTGTCCTGGGCTTACCGGTGTACGACCGCCACGCAGCCCAGGTGGCCGATCTGCCGCATCACCACAGCGACCCGTTCGATCGTCTGCTCGTGGCCCAGGCGATCGAGGAGGGCATGTCGATCCTCAGCGCCGACCAGATCCTGCGCAAGTACGACGTCGACGTTATCTGGTAGCGGGACTCAGACGCTCAGGGGCGCGGCGGTCTGTCCGCCGGTGACGGCCTGGGGCTCCGTCCCCGCGTGGCCGGCATGCAGGGCGCGCTGGCCGCGTAACCCGCAAGGACCCGCGTCCGCGAACGAAGGCGGCGCGATGTCCAGGTAGTGCCGCCACGCCCAGTGCCCGAATGATCGCGAGGCCATCGCACGCGAGACGACAGACGGCGCGGGGGTCGGCGTGAGCTGTCCCATAGCCCGCTGCACGCGCAAGAGCCAGGCGTATTTGCGCGCGTGGCGGTCCGAGAAGGCGCCGTAGCGGGCGAGCGCCTGTGCGCGGGCGCGGGCATAGTCCTCTTGGCCGGCCGCGGACGACCCGTTCGCCTGGATGACACGTCCGCCGCGCCCGCCGCCGCGCCCGCCATACCCGTCATGTCCGACATGCTCGGAGTGCGCGGCCCGCAGCTCGCGCGCGCAGGCCAGGCCGAAGTAGAGCGCGGTGCGGATACCCTCGGCCGTCAGGGGGAGGCAGTGCCCGGCGGAGTCGCCGACGAAGAAGACGTCGTCCTGCACGGCGGGGCGCAGCTGGTGGGGGATCCAGTTGCCCTGGTAGCCGTCGGGCTCGTAACCGCGCTCGCGAGTGAGCCGGACGGTCGGCTCGCGCACGTGATCGGCCGGCCAGAACGAGCCCGCGCCGATACGGACCTCATCGCGCGCGGGAAAGCTCCAGGCATAGCCCGAGCGCACGTAGCGGTGGTCGATCCACAGCTCGAGCTCATCGCCCGCGCCCGTGGGGTGGACCTCCAGACCGCGCGAGAGGGGCGCGTCGGGCGGCTGGATTGGATGCCCGCCCGTCCTCGCCCCGTCGGTCCCGCCCGCCCTCGCCCCGTCGGTCCTGCCCGCCCCCGTCCCATCGGCCCCGCGACCGTCGGCTACGCAACCGCCCGCAAGAACACGCCGCCACCCCAAAGCGTCGATCACGTACGGCGCGGAGAGGTCGCCGCGGTCGGTGTGGACGGTAAGGCCGGTGCGCCCGGTGACGGTCGCCGTCTCGAACTCAAGGAAGTCGGTCCCGCCCGCCTCGGCCTGAGCAAAGAGCGAGGCGCACAGCTCGCGATAGTCGAAGGTGGAAAAGGTCCACGGCATCGGCCAGCGCGTCGAGCGCGTGCGGGAGGCGCCCGCCGGGCGGGTGTGCACGAGCAGCGAGTCGAAGGTCTGGCGCAAAGCGCCTGTCAGATCCATCGCCTGCATCCATAAGGTCGGCATCGCGCAGGCGGAGGTCTGGCGCTCGCCGATGAGGTAGCGATCGACGATCAAGATCCGCAGCCCCGACCCCGCGAGCTCCCGCGCGAGCGCCAACCCGGCGAAGGAGGCGCCGCACACGAGCACGTCGCAGTCGCGCGCGCCCAGGGGTGTGCGCTCGGCGCCGCGCTTGGTGGCTCGGATGGGCATGGAGTCGATGGTATAGGCCGAAAATGGGTTGGCCCGTGTGAGGACGGTGGCACGGCTCGCGCGAGGGCCGACGGGCGGCTGGAGTGAGGGCTGACTGGCGGCTCGAGTGAGGGTTGGCCGGGTTGGAAACGTGCATCCCCGCGCCCCTGCGATACGCTACGCCCAGTGCAAACCCTGACCGAGAAACCCCCCACCGCTCAAGTGGTCGCGGGGTCAAACGGACTGCTGCTCGAAGTCGACGGGCAGGTGGTCCCCAACTACGACGCGACGTTCCGAGAGATCGAGGAGGGCGAGGTCGTCACCGGCCACGTCGTCAGGATCGACAAGGACGAGGTGCTGGTCGACATCGGCTACAAGTCCGAGGGCGTAATACCGGCGAACGAGCTGTCGATCCGCAAGGCGGTGGACCCCAAGGATGAGGTCCATCTCGGCGAGGAGGTCGACGCGATCGTCCTGACCAAGGAGGACCAGGACGGCAGGCTGATCATGTCCAAGAAGCGCGCCCGCTTCGAGAAAGCGTGGCGGCGCATCGAAACGGCCGCCGAGTCGGGCGAGCCGGTGGAGGGTACGGTGATCGAGGTCGTCAAGGGCGGTCTGATCATCGATCTGGGGGTACGCGGGTTTTTGCCGGCCTCACTGGTCGACATCCGCCGCGTGCCGAACCTGGACGAGTACCTGGGCACGCCGATCGAGACGAAGGTGATTGAGCTCAACCGCTCGCGGAACAATGTTGTGCTCTCGCGCAGGGCGGTGCTCGAGGAAGAGCGCAAGGAGGTCCGCCAGCAGATCCTCGACCGGTTGCAGCCCGGGCTGGTCGTGGAGGGCGTGATCTCGAACATCGTCGACTTCGGCGCGTTCGTCGACCTGGACGGGATCGACGGGTTGATCCACATCTCCGAGCTGTCGTGGTCGCACGTCAACCATCCGTCAGAGATCCTCAATATCGGCGACACGGTGCAGGTCAAGGTGCTGGACATCGACCGCGACCGCCAGCGGATCTCGCTGGGGCTCAAGCAGACCCAGGAAGACCCGTGGCAGCGGATCGTGGACACCTACAACTTGGGCGATGAGTTGGAGGGCAAGGTCACGAAGGTCGTCACGTTCGGCGCGTTCGTGGAGGTGCTGGACGGCGTCGAGGGCCTCGTGCACATCTCAGAGCTGGCCGGTCACCACGTCGAAAGCCCCCGCGAGATCGTCCATCCGGGAGATGAGATCCGCGTGAAGATTCTCGAGATCGACTCCGAGCGCCGCAGGCTGTCGCTGTCGGCCAAGCGCGTCGAGGACCAGATCCTGCCCGTGTCCAGGCCCGAGCAGCCCGAGGCAGCGGCCGAGGTCGAGGCCGAGCAGCCCGAGCCGGTGGGAGCCGATGAGTCAGCCGCGGCCGAGGGTGAGCAGCCCGAGGCCGTAGAGGCGCCGGCCGAGCAACCCGAGGCCGTTGCGGAGCAGCCCGCCGAGGAGAGCCCGCCCGAGCCCATGTCTGAGCCAGAGCCGGCCGCCGAGGCGCCCGCCACGGAGCCTGAGGCGCCCGCCGAGGTCCCCGCCTCTGAGGACGAGTCGTCCGCCGGGGTCGCCGATGAGCCCGTCGCCGAGGATGCGCCTGTCCGGCAGGAGCCGAGCGCAGAGGTCGCCGAGACCGAGACCGAGACCGAGGCGCAGGCACAGTCCGAGCCGCAGACGGGCGAGGCGCAAGAGTTGCCGGCCGATCTTCGATCGGTCGCCGGTGAGCCGGCACACGACTGAGCCGCGGGTACCGCTCGTCGCGCTGACGGGGGGGATGGGCGCGGGCAAGTCGACGGCGCTTGCGGCGCTGGAGCAAATGGGTGTGGCGACGCTGTCGACCGACGCGGTCGTGCACGAGTTATACGGCGACGCGGTCGTGCGCGAGGCGGTGGTCGAGCGCTGGGGCGAGGAGGTGGCGCCGGGAGGGATCGTCGATCGCTCCCGGGTGGCCGCGCACGCGTTTGCGGACGAGCGCGAGCGGGCATGGTTGGAGGGGATGTTGTGGCCGTTGGTCGGCGGACGGGTGGCAGAGTGGCTGAAGCAGGTGAGCGAGCGTGAGCCGCTCCCAAAGGCGGCGGTGATCGAGGTGCCGTTGCTGTTCGAGGCCGAGATGGAGGGGGCGTACGACGCGACGATCGCGGTGGTGGCGCGGGAGGACGTGCGCCGCGGGCGCGCCGCGAGCAGAGGTCATACCCTGGAAGAGGTGCGCGAGGGAAGACAGCTGTCGCAGGATGAGAAGGCGCGCAGGGCGACCTACGTCGTGTGCAACGACGGCAGCGAGGAAGAGATGGCAGCACAGCTGTCGGATGTAGTTGCCAAGCTTGGAGGATGAGCCCGGTCGGACGATCCGTGTCCACCCAGCGCAGCACGTATCGCGCGGGTGGGCGCTCGCGCGCGAGGACCGGTGAGCTTGGTCCCCCCGGTGGGGGTGGGGGTGGGAGTGGTAGTGGCGCGCGTAGCGGGGCAGGACGCCTTGGTGGGGAAGGACGCGCACGGCGCCGGCGCGCGCGGCGGATGGCGACTGCGCTGATCGTCCTGGGCGCCGTGGTGGCCCTGGCAATCGTGTTCGGCTCGACCCTCGGCCATGACGTGCGCGAGCTGGCGCTGCCGCTGGCCGACGAACAGATCATCCGCGAACAGGCGCACGCCAAGAATCTCGACCCTGCGCTGATCGCCGCGGTCATATACGCCGAGACGAAGTTCGACCCGCGCACATCGCCGGCCGGGGCGGAGGGGCTGATGCAGATCGAGCCCGCGACCGCCGAATACCTGGCGAAGCTGTCGGGCGGCTACAAGTTCACGGTCAGCGACCTGGGCACGCCGGCGATCAACGTCGCGTACGGCAGCTACTACCTGCGGTACCTGCTGGATCACTACGCAGGCGACGAGACGCTGGCGGTGGCCGCATACAACGCGGGCGTGACGAACGTCGACGAATGGGTCGCACACGCCCGCGCGGAAGGCAAGACATTGGCGATCGGCGAAATCCCCTACGCCCAGACGCGCGAATACGTCAAGCGGGTGGAGGGCGCGCAGCGGGAATACAGGTCGCTGTACGGCAAGCAACTGGGGCTCGACTAACGTAGGCGCATGCCCGAGTTCAGGCTCGACGCCGCGTTCACGCCCACGGCCGACCAGCCGCGCGCGATCGAGTCGCTGGCCGAGGGCATCCAGGCGGGGGAGCGGTATCAGACGCTGCTGGGGGCGACCGGGACGGGCAAGACGATGACGATGGCAGGCGTGATCGAGGCGGTGCAAAGACCGGCGCTCGTGATCGCGCACAACAAGACGCTGGCGGCGCAGCTGTGCAACGAGTTCAGGACGTTTTTTCCGGAGAACGCGGTCGAGTACTTCGTCAGCTACTACGACTACTACCAGCCCGAGGCCTACGTGCCCAGCCGCGACCTGTACATCGAGAAGGACTCGGCGATCAACCAGGAGGTGGATCGGCTGCGGCACGCCGCGACGGCGGCGGTGTTCGCGCGCAGGGATGTGATCGTGGTGGCGTCGGTGTCGTGTATCTACGGATTGGGGTCGCCGGAGGTGTATGAGATGAACATGCAGATACTGCGCAAGGGCGAGGTCATCGACCGCGACAAGCTGTTGAGAAAGCTGGTGTCGATCCAGTACACGCGCAACGACACGGTGCTCGCGCGGGGGACGTTCCGCGTGAAAGGGGAGACGCTGGAGATATGGCCGGCGTACGCGGAGACGGCGGCCTACCGGGCGAGCATGTTCGGCGACGAGGTCGAGCGCTTGCAGCAGTACGATCCGCTGACGGGAGAGCTGGTCGAGGACGACCTCGAGCACGTGGCGATCTGGCCGGCGACGCACTACAACGTCAGGGAGGGCACGATCGAGGCGGCGGTCGCGGCGATCGGGTCCGAGCTGAACGAGCGGTGTGGGCAGTTGGAGTCCGAGGGCAAGATGCTCGAGTCCCATCGGCTGCGGCAAAGGACGCAGTACGACATGGAGATGCTGCGCGAGATGGGGTTCTGCTCGGGGATCGAGAACTACTCGCGCATCCTCGACGGGCGTAAGCCGGGGGAGCGCCCGTACTGCCTGATCGACTACTTCCCCAAGGATTTCGTGTGCTTCATCGACGAGTCCCACCAGACCGTGCCGCAGATCGGCGGCATGTTCGAGGGCGACCGCTCGCGCAAGCAGACGCTGGTCGACTACGGGTTCAGGCTGCCAAGCGCGCTGGACAACAGGCCGCAGACGTTCGACGAGTTCATGAAGATCACGCCGCAGCTGACGTTCGTGTCGGCGACGCCCGGCGAGTACGAGCGCACGCGCAGCACCGGAAGCGGGGGGCGGATCGTCGAGCAGATCGTCAGGCCGACGGGGATCGTCGACCCGGTCGTGGAGGTCAGAGAGACCAAGAACCAGATCGACGACCTGATGAACGAGGTCCGCCGCAGGGTGGATCGCGACGAGCGCGTGCTGGTCACGACGCTGACCAAGAAGATGAGCGAGGACCTGTCCCAGTACCTGTTGGAGATGGGGTTCAAGACCCGGTATCTGCATTCGGAGATCGACACGCTCGAGCGCATCCAGATCATCCGCGACCTGCGGCTGGGGGAGTACGACGTGTTGGTCGGCGTGAATCTGTTGCGCGAGGGGCTGGACCTGCCGGAGGTATCGCTGGTGGCGATCCTCGATGCTGACAAGGAGGGGTTTTTGCGCGGCGAGACCTCGCTGATCCAGACGATCGGCCGGGCTGCGCGCAACGTCGAGGGGACCGTGTTGATGTACGCGGACAAGGAGACCAAGGCGATGCGGGCGGCGATCTCCGAGACCGAAAGACGCAGAGAGATCCAGCTGAAGTACAACGAGGAGCACGGCATCACCGCCGCGACGATCGTCAAGGGCATATCGGACATCGCCGAGTTTTTGCAGTCCGATTCGAAGATCCCCCGCGGCAGCCGTCGCCGTGCCGCCGAGCGCCGGGCCAAGACCAAGGAGATGCCGACACACGAGCTGGAGCGGTTGGTGGTCGAGCTCGAAGAGGAGATGGGCGCAGCCGCCGAGGATCTGCGCTTCGAGTACGCGGCCCAGCTGCGCGACGAGCTGCGTGAGCTGCGGCGGGACCTGCGCGAGATTCGGGAGGCCGAAGGGTCTGACGGTGGGAGCCGAAGAGCTGGTGTGAAGGCATTGTGAAGGCACTGCGAAGGAGGTGGTTGGGGTATGTACTTTTTCAACTTTGATAACTATAGTCTTCACTCACCTTAATTTTGTTACTTCTATAGTATGCATTCATTGATACTATAGTTATCAAAACTCAAAAAGAGGACATCACCTCGCGCGTCTTTATGTAAAGGCGGCAAGGCCAGCCGGGCCGTCAGGTAGGCTTGCAACGCAGTGGATCTAGACCCTCAGACCGTCGAACGGCGCGATTTTCCAATCAGCCGCCGCGGATACGACCCCGCCGCGGTTGACGCCCATCTGCGCGCGCTGGCCGCGGCCGTCGAGGAGCTCAAGCGCGCCGCGGCCGCCCACGGGGGTGGGCGGGCCTCCGATTCCCTGGCGGCAAGCGCGGGCAGCCAGGTGCAGGCGATCGTGGCCGCCGCCGAGGTCGCCGCGGCGGAGATCGAGAGCGAGGCGCAGGCCAACGCCGAGCGGACCCGCGCTCAGGCGCAGGCCGATGCCGAGAAGACCCGCGCGGACGCGATCGCCCAGGCGCAGGCACACGTGGCCGCGGTCGGCCGCGCGACCGCTACGCTGCTCGCGCGGGTGGAGTCGCTGGACGGCGAGACGGGCGCGCTCGTGGACAGCATTCGCGCGGGCGGCACCCGCCTGGCGGGCGACCTGGCGGCGGTGGAGACGAACATGGGCGAGCTGTACGACGCGGCTGCGGGACGGGCTGGCGCGGAGAGCGGCCAGGCTCCCGGCCCAGGCGCCGGCGAGAGCCACGAGGTCGTGTCGGCGGTCGCCAAAGAGGCCCCCGAGCCCCACGTGCCGCCGAGACCCGACGACGTGCCCGCGCCACCGGTGGCATCCACTCCCACATCGACACCACCGATCCCGGCGCCGCCCCCGACCCCGGAGATCGCCACGCCCGCCCAGGAGCCGCTCGAACTGACGCCTGAGCCCACCAGCGAGAACGGCGACGCCGAGGGTGCCCGCCTCGTCGCGCTGAACATGGCGCTCAACGGCGACCCGCGCGAGGAGGCCGATAGGTACCTGGCCGAGAACTACGAGATCGAGGATCGGGCGAAGCTGCTGGACGAGGTGTACGCGGCGATCGAGGGGTAGGCGCGCCGCCGGACTAGCAATACGAACGTCTGTTCGCCACAATACAATGGGCGAGCATGCCGGCCAGCAACCAAATCGTCGTCAGCGGCGCCAGAGAGCACAATCTGAAGGACATCTCGCTGACGTTGCCCCGCGACGCGCTGGTCGTGATCACGGGGCTGTCGGGGTCGGGCAAGTCGAGCCTCGCGTTCGACACGATCTACGCCGAGGGGCAAAGACGGTATGTCGAGTCGCTGTCGGCCTACGCCAGGCAGTTCCTCGGCCAGATGGACAAGCCAGACGTCGACTCGATCGAGGGGCTGAGCCCGGCGATCTCGATCGATCAGAAGACGACCTCGCGCAACCCCCGCTCGACGGTCGGGACGGTCACCGAGATCTACGACTACCTCAGACTGCTGTGGTCGCGCGTGGGCAAGCCGCACTGCCCGAAGTGCGGGCGCCCGATCGTGGGGCAGTCGGCCGAGCAGATCATCGACCAGACGATGGAGCTCGGCGAGGGCACGCGGTTCATGGTGATGGCGCCGCTCGTGCGCGGGCGCAAGGGCGAGTACGGCAAGCTGCTGGATGAGCTGCGCACCGACGGGTATCAGCGCGTGAAGATCGACGATCGGGTGAGGACGCTGGAGGAATCGATCGTGCTCGACAAGCGCTACAAGCACGACATATCGCTCGTCGTCGATCGTCTGGTGATGCGCCACGAGGTGCGCAAGCGCCTGGCGGACTCGATCGAGACGGCGGTCGGCCTCGCAGAAGGACTGGTAGAGCTCGAGATCGTGGGGGCGCCGGGTGAGGGAGGACAGGAGTCTCCACGCGCGACCGGCGCCAAGGGAGTTCGCGCCGCCTCGGCCCAGATCGTCCCGGGAGAGGTACCGCCGGCGGGCGCCGTGTACACGTTCTCCGAGCGCTTCGCCTGCCCGGAGCACGGCCCCTCGCTGGTCGAGCTCGAGCCGCGGATCTTCTCGTTCAACTCTCCCCACGGGGCGTGCGAGCGCTGCACGGGCCTCGGCTCGCAGCTGGAGATCGACCCGGGGCTGCTCGTGCCCGACCCGTCGCTGTCGGTGAACGAGGGGGCGATCGTGCCGTGGAGCCGTGCGGCGAGCATCTCCAACTATTACCAGCAGGTCGCGCAGGCGCTGGCCGAGAACTACGGCGTCGATCTGGACGCGCCGTGGGAGGACCTGCCGGCGCAGGACAGAGACCTGTTCCTGCACGGGACGGGGGGAGAGCGGCTGCAGATCTCCTACAAGAACCGCTATGGGCGCAGGCGCTCGTATGCGACGCGGTTCGAGGGCATCGTGTCGAATCTGCAGCGGCGCTACAAGGAGAGCGAGTCGGAGGGGACCAAAGAAAAAATCGAGCAGTACATGTCGCTCAGGACGTGCCCGCAGTGTGAGGGCGCGCGGTTGCGGGCGGAGTCGCGGGCGGTGCTCGTGGGAGGCGCGCGGATCGAGGATTTCACCGCGCTGTCGGCGAGCCGGGCGCTGCAGTGGCTGGCGGAGGTCGAGCTGTCGGAGACCGACAGGCACATCGCCCGGCTGATCCTGCGCGAGATAGAAGAGCGGCTGCGGTTCCTGGAGAACGTCGGCATCGGCTACCTGTCGATGGACCGCGCGGCGGCGACGCTGTCGGGCGGGGAGGCGCAACGGATAAGGCTCGCGACCCAGATCGGCAGCTCGCTCGTGGGCGTGCTGTACATCCTCGACGAGCCCTCGATCGGGTTGCACCAGCGCGACAACTCCAAGCTGATCTCAACGCTCGAACGGTTGCGCGACCTGGGGAACACGGTGATCGTCGTCGAGCACGACGAGCAGACGATGCGCAGCGCCGATCACCTCGTCGACCTCGGGCCGGGGGCGGGCGAGCACGGAGGGTGGATCGTCGCGCAGGGGACGGCGGCGCAGGTGATGAGGGTGGGCAAGTCGCTGACCGGCCAGTACCTGGTGGGGAAGCTGAGCGTGCCGGCGCCGGCGAAGCGGCGCAAGCCGAGCGGGTACGTGGAGGTGATCGGCGCGAGCCAGAACAATCTGCGCAAGATCGACGTGCACGTGCCGCTGGGGGTGCTGACGTGTGTGACGGGCGTGTCGGGCTCGGGCAAGTCGACGCTCGTCAACGAGGTGCTGTACAAGGCGGCGGCCAACCGCCTGAACAACGCCCGTCAGCGGCCCGGGGCGCACCGCGCGATCCACGGGCTGGAGCAGCTGGACAAGATCATCGCCGTCGACCAGTCCCCGATCGGGCGCACGCCGCGCTCGAATCCCGCCACGTATACCGGCCTGTTCGATGTGATCAGGGACATGTATTCCAAGACCCAGGAGGCCCGCGCGCGCGGGTACAAGCCGGGGCGGTTCAGCTTCAACGTCAAGGGCGGGCGCTGCGAGGTGTGCAAGGGCGACGGGCAGATCAAGATCGAGATGCACTTCCTGCCCGATGTGTACGTCCCCTGCGAGCAGTGCCACGGCAAGCGGTATAACCGCGAGACGCTGGAGGTCAAATTCAAGGGCCGCAGCATCGCCGACGTGCTCGACATGCCCGTCGAGGAGGCGCTGAAGTTCTTCGAGCACATCCCCAAGGTCCGCCGCCGCCTGGAGACGTTGAACGCGGTCGGCCTGGGGTATGTCAGGCTGGGTCAGCCCGCGACGACGCTGTCGGGCGGGGAGGCGCAGAGGGTCAAGCTCGCGACCGAGCTGTCGAAGGTGGCGACCGGAAGGACGCTGTACATCCTCGACGAGCCCACTACCGGCCTGCACTTCGCCGACGTCAAGAGGCTGCTGGAGGTGCTCTCGCGCCTGGTGGACGCTGGTAACAGCGTGGTCGTGATCGAGCACAACCTCGACGTGATCAAGTGCGCCGACCGCCTGATCGACATGGGCCCGGAGGGCGGCGAGGAGGGCGGGCTGGTGATAGCGGCGGGCACACCGGAGGAGGTGGCGGCCGAGCCGGCGTCGCACACGGGGAAGTTCTTGGCGGAGATCCTTCCTGTCACAAGCGTTTCGACGAACGGCGCCGGGCCCAAGTCCTCGAACGGCAAGGCCGGCGCGGGCCGGCGCAAACCCAAACCCAAGCCCAAATCCCGGGTCAAGGTCACCGCATGAGCGGTGGCGAGCGGGCGTCGGAGATCGCCTCGGAGTCTGCCGCCTCCCCGTCCTCGCAAGCCGCCCAACGCAACGCCGAGCTCGCCGCTCAGGTCCGTCTGTGGTTGGCGAAGTGGCGCTGGTATGAGCGAAACGCGCTGCCGTGGAACAGGGCGCGAATCCACTGGGAGATGGCGAAGAGAGAGGCGTTCGTGCGCTGGCCGATCAACGGCAACGTGCTCGAGGCGTTGCGGCAGGGCAGGCTGGAGGTGGGGAAAGGCGTGCTGATGGAGCCGAACGTATGGATCACGGCCCCAGGAGACGCACGAGTCAAGATCGGGGAAGGAACGTTTCTGAACCAGGGCGTGATGATCGCCGCCCAAACCGAGGTGCAGATCGGCGCGCACTGCATGCTGGCGAATGGCTGTTTCGTCTCAGACTCGAGCCACCGCTACGACGACCCCGACAGACCCGTGCCATGGCAGGGATTCGAATCCAAGGGCCCGACGCGGATCGGCGAGAACTGCTGGCTGGGCGCGAACGTGGTCGTGACGAGCGGGGTGCAGATCGGCGAGCGCTGCGTGATCGGCGCCAACAGCGTGGTGACGCACGACATCGAGCCGTTCTCGATTGCCGCGGGCGCTCCGGCGAAGGTGCTCAGGCGGATCGATGTAAAGGGTGTGTAGACGCCGGTGTTGGTGTGACGCCGGTGTTGGTGTGTAAGGCGGGTGTTGGTGTTGGTGTGTAGAGGCGGGTGTTGGTGTATATATTTTTTGAAGTTTGATAACTATGGTATTGATTGGGGCAGGTCAACTCAGCAGCGCGTGCAGCTCGGCCAGCTCTGAGGGGTCGATCGAGTAGGTGTGCTCGGGGGCCGGGTAGCGGCGTGTGCGCACGTCGGCGGCGTAGGCGGCGACACCGGCGTTCATCTCGTCTTGGAGCGAGGCGTAGCGCTTGACGAAGCGCGCGCCGAGCCCGTCGCGGATGCCGAGCAGATCGTGGAACACGAGCACCTGACCGTCGGTGTCCGGGCCGGCGCCGATGCCGATCACGGGGATCTCCATCGCGGGCATCAGCTCGGAGGTGACGGCGGCGGGGATCGCCTCGAACACGAGCGCGAAGCAGCCCGCCTCCTGCAATGCGAGGGCCTGCTCGCCGATACGCGCGGCCGTCGCGGCGGTGCGCCCCTGGGCCTTCCAGCCACCGAGCGCGGTGGCGGTCTGGGGTGTGAGGCCGACGTGGCCCATGACGGGGATGCCGGCGCAGACGATCGCACGGGCGCGGCTGACCGAGGTAGGACCGCCGCCCTCGAGCTTGACGGCCTCACAGCCGGCCTCCTTGACCATGCGCATAGCGGTCGCGATCGCCTGCTCGTCTGAGACCTCGTAGGAGCCGAACGGCAGATCGCCGATCAACAGCGGGGTGCTCAGGCCGCGGCGCACGGCGCGGGCCAGGACGAGCATGTCCTCGAGCGAGACCGGCGTGGTCGAGCTGTGCCCGAGCACGGTCGTCGCGGCCGAGTCGCCCACGAGCACCAGGTCGACGCCGGCGGTCTGCGCCGCACGGGCGCTGGGGTAGTCGTAGGCGGTGACCATCACGATCGGTTCGCGCAGGCGGCGCATGTCCGCGAGCAGCGGCAGGGTCATCGGCAGGCGCCCGGGGTCGGCGGGGGCCTGGATGTGGCCGGCGCCGGGCACGATCGGCGGCGATCCGCCGGGAGGCGACGCCGACGCGCTCCTAAGCGCCCCCTCGACGGATGGGGTGGATGGGATGGGATGGCTGGACATGGTGTGGCGAGTCCTCTCTGACGCGGTTGACGCGCTGAGGGCCTGAGATCAGGCCAGCAGCGTCGCCACCTCGTCGTCGATGGTGATGATGCGATTGGTCTGGGCCTGCACGTGCACGACGCGCGGCGCGTACTCGGCGAGCTCGGCCTCGTCGTACTGGCCGTACGAGATGACGATGATCGTGTCCCCGCGGTGCACGAGCCGGGCGGCGGCGCCGTTGATCTTCATCTCGCCCGATCCGCGCTCACCGGGGATCGTGTACGTCTCAAAGCGCGCGCCGTTGTCGACGTCGACGACGTGGACCTGCTCGTAGGAGAGCATGTCTGCGGCCTCCAGCAGGTCGGGGTCGATCGTGATCGAGCCAACGTAGTGCAGGTCGCAGTCGGTGACGGTGGCGCGGTGGATCTTGGACTTGAGCATCACGCGCTGCATGTGGCGATGGCCTTTCCTGGGTCGGATGCGGGGGTCGGTACGGCAATGGATGGGGCGGTAAGCGGTTCGAGCAAGGTGTTGTCGATCAGCCTGACCTCGTCCACGCGCACGGCCAGCACGAGCAGGCCCGGCTCGGTGAGCGAGCCATCGAGCGGCTCGAAGGTATCGGGATCGACGATCGCGAGGTACTCGGGCGTCACGTCGAACGGCTCCATCGCGGCGCCGGCGGCCCCGATCAGGGCCGCGATCGAGCGCTCCCCGGTGTCGGCCAACTCGCGGGCGGCGCGCAATGCGGCGGGCAGCGCGAGCGCACGAGCACGTGCGGAGTGGTCGAGCAGGGCGTTGCGGCTGGACATCGCCAGTCCGTCGGGCTCGCGTACGGTCGGACAGGTGGTGACGCGCACCGGCAGGTTCAGGTCGGCGACGAGCCGGCGGATGACCACGACCTGCTGGGCGTCCTTGGCGCCGAAGTAGGCGACGTCCGGCCCGGTCATGCACAGGAGCTTGGTCACGACCGTGGCCACGCCACGAAAGTGGGCCGCCCCACGCGAGGCGCCCTCGTAACGGTCGGTCACGCCCAACACTTCGACCGAGGTGGCGAACCCCACGGGGTAGACCTCCTCTACCGGCGGCGCGAACAGCACATCGGCGCCGGCCCCAGCGGCGAGCGCGGCGTCGCGAGACTCCTCGCGCGGATAGCGCTCGAGGTCGGCGTGCTCGTCGAACTGGGAGGGGTTGACGAACAGCGACACCACAACCACGTCGCACTGCGCGCGCGCGCGGCGGATCAGGGAGAGGTGCCCATCGTGCAGTGCCCCCATCGTCGGCACGAGCCCGATCATGGCGCCCTCACGATCATCACAACCACGACCGATCGCGGCCTCACGGCGATAAAGCGCGAGCACTGCTCGCAGATCGCCCACGCGGCGCACGGTCCTCATGGACAGGGGCTGAGATGGAGGGTGGGATGCATGGCTCGGTCCAGTTCCCGTGGGGATACCGGTCGCGACGCCACCTAGGATAGCGCGCCGGGCGGACCGTGTGGGGTGCATACAGGGCGACGTGGGCGAGTGTGCGCGGGGTTGTGCCGCGATCCCCCGGTCCCGGCGACCACGTACGATCTGATGAGCGATGGCCGGGCACAGCCAGCAAACCGACATCGGCGACATGTCCGCGGCCGAGCGCAGGGAGGCTCTCAAGGACGTCTATGCACAGGCCCAGCGCTGCATGCGCTGCGCCGAGCTGGCGGCGACCCGCAAGACGGTCGTGTTTGGCTCTGGCAACGCGGATGCCGAGTTGATGTTCGTCGGCGAGGCGCCGGGGGCCAGCGAGGACAAGCAGGGAGTGCCGTTCGTCGGACAGGCCGGCAAGCTGTTGGAGAAGCTGCTTGGGGAGATCGGCCTAAAGCGTGCCGATGTGTTCATAGCCAACACCTTGAAGTGCAGGCCCCCCGGCAACCGCGACCCGCAACCGGTGGAGATCGAGAACTGCAAGGGGTATCTGTACAGCCAGGTCGAGCTGATCCAACCGACCGTGATCTGCACGCTGGGGAACTTCGCGACCAAGCTGTTGCGAGACGATCCGACCGGCATCACGCGCCTGCACGGCCAGCCGCAGGTGCTGACGCTCGGTAGGCGGGCGGTGCGGCTGTACCCGATCTTTCATCCCGCGGCCGCGCTGTATACCCCGCGCATGCTGGAGACGCTGCGCGCGGACTTCGCTCGGCTGCCGGAGCTGCTGGCCATGGGCCCGCCCGAACAGCCGCAGTGGACGGAGATCCCGGAGATCGACGAGATCGAGCATGCGCGGGCCGCCGTGACGGGTGGCGGGCTCGAGTCCGATGGGCCCGGCGAGCCATCTGGGTCCGACGCCGAGCAGATGGGGTTGTTTTGAGTTGAGGTGTCCAGCGACGCCTGGACGCTCGTTGCAGCGGCAGTCCCCTGTGCGCAGGAGATAACCGCCAAATGCCGAACGTCACGAGCAAGGCCCTAAAGTCTCACGGCGTACCTGCCGATAACGGGCCTGTCTCCATCCTCCCTAGTAGTGACGACCGGCCCGCGATCCCTCTCCTGCGGGCCGGTCGCGTTAACGCTCCCCACGACGCACTCCACCGCCTAAAGTCAGGGGTCATGACCACACGTGTGGTGCAGAGCGCAGACGCAACCGAGACCGAGGCGCTGGGCGCAGAGCTCGCGGCGGGATTGCGGCCGGGCGACGTGGTGCTGGTGCTGGGCGAGTTGGGTTCGGGCAAGACCACGCTCGTGCGCGGCGCCGCCCGTGCGTTGGGCGTGAGCGATCCGGTGACCAGCCCGACATTCAGCATCGGCCACCGATACCACGGGGCCGATGTGACCGTGTCCCATCTGGACCTGTACAGACTGCAGAGCCTCACCCACGAGGACCCAGAGCTGCTGGCCGACTACTTCGGCCCCGGGCGGATCGCGTTCGTTGAGTGGCCACAGGCCGCCGACGGAGAGCTGAGCGACGCGCGTGCGCGTGTAACGCTGCACCACGCCGGCGCGGATCGCCGCCGGATCGAGATCGAGATCGAGGACTCGGACGCGTGATAGTCCTCGGTTTCGACACATCGACCCCATCGAGCGCGGTCGGCCTGCGCCTGTCCGACGGGCGAACGCTGCAAGCGCGCGACGATCCCACTCCCGCAGAGCGCCCCGGTCACGCGACGCGCCTGCTGGCGCTCGCGGCGCAGCTGCTCGAGCAGGCCGGCCTGTCCTGGCGGGAGCTCGAGCGGATCGCGGTCGGCGTCGGACCGGGCGGGTTCACGGGCCTGCGCATAGGTGTGGCCAGCGCCCGGGGGCTGGCTCAGTCGCTGGGCGTGGAGCTGGTCGGAGTGTCCAGTCTGCGGGCGCTGGCGGTGGGAGCGCTGGGTGAGACGGGCCCAGCCATGGACGGGGTCGACTGCGCGAGCGGCGGCAGCAGCCCCGCCGTGCAGGGCGTGCTGGCGGCGATCGACGCCCGCCGCGGCGAGGTGTTTGTGGGTGCGTACACACATGGGTCGTCGCCTGACGCGGACGGTCTGCAGGAGAGGCTCGCCCCACGCCCGGTAACACCCCGGGAATTTGGCGAGCTGTGCGACTGGGTCGATACCGACAGTCCCATCCCCACCGCGCGCTGGATCGCCGTGGGCAACGGTGCGGTGCTCTACCGAGCGGAGCTCGAGCACGCCGGCATCGCCGTGCCGCCCGACGACGAGGATGTGCACAGGCCGAGTGGGGCGAGAATATGCGAGATCGCCGCCGTCACCGAAGCGCAGCCGATCGACGAGGTCATGCCCGACTATCTGCGCGAGCCGGACGCCGAGATCGCGCTGGAGCGCCGGCGGGCCCACGCAGCGACCGGGGCCTAGGTATGAGCTCGCTCCAGACGATCCAGCCGGACATCCGGGACTTGGACGAGGTCGAGATCAGGCGGCTGCTGTATCCCGACCTGCCGCAGGTGATCGCGATCGAGCGTGACGTGTTCCCGACCCCATGGTCGCTGGCGATGTTCGTGCTGGAGCTGTCCAAGCGCTCGGGCGTCTGTCTGGCCGCGGTCCTCCCCGAGCGCACGGCCGGCAGGGACCGCCGGCTGGTCGGATATCTGATCTGCTCCAGATACGAGACCGTGTGGCACGTGATGAACGTCGCGGTCGCGCGCGAGTGGCAGGGGATCGGCATCGCCTCGGCGCTGCTGGCCGAGCTGTACGAGCGGGTCGGCGACCCGAACGCCCGCTATACCCTGGAGGTTCGCCGCTCCAACGCGCTGGCGATCAGGCTGTACGAACGCGAGGGCTTCCGCGCGGCAGGGTTGCGCAGGCGCTACTACCAGGACAACGGCGAGGATGCGCTGGTGATGTGGCGCACGCCGGCGACGCTCGAAGGCACGCTCGAGGACGTGCCCAATCCCGGCCCGGTATGAGCCGTACGGTGGAACCTCACCCAAGCTGCACGCTCGCGATCGAGACCAGCTGCGACGACACCTGCGCCGCGGTGCTGGACGCGCACGGGCGAGCGTGCGCGAACGTGATCGCCTCACAGCACGTGCACGACCGCTTCGGCGGGGTGGTGCCAGAGATCGCCTCGCGCCACCACCTGGAGCTGATCAACGTCGTCGTCGATGAGGCGCTGCGCGAGGCAGACGTCACGCTGGATGAGGTCGAGCTCGTGGCCGCCACCCGGGGGCCGGGCCTGGTGGGCGCGCTGCTGGTGGGGTTCTCCACCGCCAAGGCGCTCGCCGCCGCACGCGAACTGCCGCTGGCGCCCGTCGATCACCTGCAGGGTCACGTCGCGGCCAACTTCATCGACGATGCGTTCGAGCCCCCGTTTGTGTGCCTGATCGCAAGCGGCGGGCACACGTTGCTGGCGCACGTGACCGAGTACGACGGATATACGGTGCTCGGCCGCACGTTGGACGACGCCGCCGGTGAGGCGTTCGACAAGGGCGCGCGCATGTTGGGACTCGGCTATCCGGGCGGCGCTGCCCTGGAGCGGCTGGCCCGCGACGGCGACCCGCACGCGTACACGCTGCCGGGCTCGAACGCCGACCGCGCTCGCGGCGGCAAGGGCACGGGCAGGCAGACGTTCGAGCGCAGCCTGGATTTTTCGTTCGCCGGCCTGAAGACCGCGCTGCTGTACCAGCTGCGCGAAATGTCCGAGGCGGACGCCCGCGTGCGCGCACCGGACCTGGCGGCCTCGTATCAGGCCGCGATCCTCGACAGTCTGATCGAGCGCTCGCAGCGCGCAATGCAGCAGACCGGCCTCGACCGGCTCGCGGTCGGCGGTGGGGTGGCGGCCAACGGCGAGCTGCGCCGTCGCCTGACCGCGCTGGACGCGCATGTGCACGTGCCCGCGCGCGAGCTGTGCACCGACAACGCCGCGATGATCGCCTCGGCCGCCCGCTACGGCGAGCGGCTGGCCTATCCCGACTACCTGGGTCTGGACGCATACGCAACCGGGGAACGGCCGTCGTGAGCGACGTCGATGGCTCTGGCGCCGGCGGCCCGGCCGCTGCGGGCATGGCTCTGGCCACGGAGGGCATGGCTCTGGCCGCTGCGGGCATGGCCCCGGCCACGGAGGGCATGGCCCCGGCCGCGATCGTCGTCTACTCCAGCCCCGGCTGCCACCTGTGCGAGCAGGCGATGAGCGAGCTGCGCCGGCTGCAGGCCGAGCTGGGGCCGGCCGCCGTCGGAATCGAAGAGCGCGACATCACCGCCGAGGATGCCCTGCACCGCGCCTATCTGGAGCGCATCCCCGTGATCGAGCTGGACGGGGAGGAGCTGTGCGAATACACAATCGACGAGCAGCTGCTGCGCGAACGTTTAGAGTCACGGCGATGAGCTTCTCAGAGCCCACGATCACGAGCGCCGCAAGCCAGCGGCACGGCCAGGACCGCAACGGCGCCTCCGGCGGCGAGCCGCGGCTGTCGCTGGGCGTGGCCGCGCGGCTGTCGCGCTACCTGCAGGTGTTGACCCAGGCCAAGAAGATGGGCAAGGAGACGGTGTCCTCGCAGGAACTGTCCGATTACACCCACGTCAACTCCACTCAGATCCGCCGCGACCTGTCTGGGTTCGGCAAGTTCGGCAAGCGCGGCGTCGGCTACAACGTCGAGGCGCTGGTGTCGCAGATCCGCAAGATCCTCAGGACCGCCGGCCAGCACAACATCGCGCTGCTGGGAGCGGGGCACCTGGGCAAGGCGATCGCCTCTTCGGACATCTTCGCCGACCACGGGTTCAGGGTGGTGGCGATCTTCGACGTCGACCCCGCCAAGGTCGGTGCGAGGGTTGGCAGCCAGGACGTGCGCCACATCGACGAACTGCGCCAGGTGGTCGAGGACGAGGACATCGTCGTGGGGGTGCTGGCCGTCCCCACCCATGCCGCACAGGAGCTGGCGGACGAGCTCGTGCAGGCGGGCGTGAAGATCATCTTCAACTACTCCGAGTCGCTGCTGGCCGTCCCGCCCGAGGTGACGGTCCATACGTCGAGCCCGGCTGTGGACCTGCTGTACGCGCTGTACTTCTACCTGACCTGATACGAGTCGCACCGAGCTGCCAGGCGCCGCATGACGAGAGGGTCCCACCGAGCTGCCCGGACCCGGCCTGCGACGAGAGCGTCGCACCGAGCTTCTACGCTCTGAGCCCATGGTGAGCAGCGGGGACTCCGACCGAGCATGACAAGCGGCCTGGACCTGAACGCGGCGATCGAGACGTTCGCGCATGCGAACGACGGCACGGTCGGCGTGGAGGAGGAGTTCGCGATCCTCGATCCGGTGACGCTCGAAATGGTCCCGCGCTACGAGCACCTGTACGAGGTTGCCCAGCGCGACCGGTTGTTGCACGAGCACATCACGGGCGAGCTGATCAGCTCGGAGATCGAGATCATCTCCGGGGTCGGCACAGACCTGCACGATGCGTTGCGCCGCCAGCGCGAGCGCCGTCGGCGACTGTTTGCGCTCGCCGAGGCGGAGGGGGTGGCGCTGGCGGCGACCGGCACCCACCCGTGGGCCGACTATCGCGAGCAGCGGATCATCGACACCGAGCACTATCGCCGCGTAGAGCAGGGCTTGAAGTATGTGGCCTGGCGCAACAACACTTTCAGCCTGCACGTGCACGTGGGAGTCAACGACATCGATCGCGCCGTGCGCGCGTGCGATCGGCTGCGCGACGTGTTGCCGCTGCTGCTGGCCATATCCGCCAACTCGCCCTATCTCGACGGGCGCGACAGCGGACTTCACTCCGCGCGCACGCAGAGCTTCACGAAGAGCTTCCCGCGCTGCGGCGTGCCCGAGACCTTCGGGGGTTGGGATGCGTATCGCGAGTACATAGAGTTTCTGCGGGCGACCGGCTCGATCGTCGAGTTCACCCAGGTGTGGTGGTCGGTCAGACCCCATTTCGCGTTCGGAACGGTCGAGGTGCGCATCTGCGATGCGCAGGCGACCGCCGGGGAGTCCGAGGCGCTCGCCGGGCTGATCGTCGCGAGCATCGCCCAGGCGGTGCGCGACGTCGACGAGGGCGCTCCCGTGTTCGACCCGCCGTCGCGGCTGATCGAGGAGAACATGTGGCGTGCGATCCGCTATGGCCTTGACGGGCGGCTGATCGATCTGCAGCGCGGTGAGGAGTATCCGGCGCGTGCGGCGATCGAGCGCCTGCTGCGGTGGACCGCCCCGGTGCGTGGTGAGCTTCACATCGAGCCGGTGTTTCCCGAGCTAAGCGGCGCGCAACGCCAGCGGCGCATGATTGAGACGGGCGCGTCCCGCGAGGAAGTGTTCGCGGCGAGCGTCGCCGAGACCAGGGACAGCTATCCACAACAGGAGGTGACGGTGTGAGCGAGGCCGATTCAACCGGGCAGGGGGCGGACGCCGGTGAGCAGGCCGGCCCGGCAAGCGACGCGGCGGGAAACCCGGCAGGCACGACTGGAGCTCCCGCAAACGACGCGGCGAGGGACAGCGATCCAGGCCGGCAGCCGAGCGAGGACGAGCTCAGGGCCGCCTACGAAGCGGAGATGGGTCGCATCACCAGTACCGACATGGTCCTGCAGGCGACCGTCTCGTTGCTGAACATCGGCGGCTACCGGCTCGGGCTGACCCCACCGCCTGGTGAGGCGCCGGATGCGCGCGGCGCATCGGGATCGGGGACGGCCGGTCAGGCGCGCGACCTCGAGCAGGTACGCGATGCGATCGACGCGGTCCGTGCGTTGCTTCCGATCCTCGACCGGCGCCGGCCGGGCGAGCTCCGACCGCTGCGCGACGCGCTGTCGCAGTTGCAGATGGCCTATGCGCGCGAGGCGGGCGCGGGATCGCCGCCGGCCGATCAAGTCCCCGGCGCGCAGGGCACGCAAACCCCGCCCGCCGCCGGGCGGGAGGCCCGTCCGGCGGCGCCGGCGCAGACCAAGCCGGGCGAGGCGCCCGGACCGGCCGAGTCCAGCGGCAGGCTGTGGGTGCCCGGACGCTGAGCGTCACCGGGCGGCGTTCCGTCGACGAGCACGATAGACTCCCCGCGCTTTTACGCCGCCCAAGTGTGGTGCTCCTCGTGCGGTGCACGATGAGTGCCGGCTAACGGAAGGGCGGTGGGAACTGTGCGCGCGATCCTCGCGCGGCACGCAAATCAGACCGCGGAGGATTAAGGTTGAGCAGCTTTTTGACGAACCATGGGGTCGTCGTGGCCCTCGTATGCGCCGCTTGCGCAGTTGCGTACGGCCTGTCGACGACGCGCGCCCTGCTGGCGCTGTCGCCCGGCAACGAGCGCATGCAGTCCATCTCGCGCGCCGTCCAGGAAGGGGCGCGCGCGTACCTGAACCGCCAGTACACGACGATCGCGATGGTCGGCGTGGTGGTGTTCGTCGCGTTGATCTTCATCCAGAACATCGCCGTGGCGTGCGGGTTTCTGATCGGAGCGACGCTGTCGGGCTCGGCCGGGTACATCGGCATGAACGTGTCCGTGCGCGCCAATGCCCGCGTCGCCGAGGCCGCTCGCGGCGGCGTGTCCCCGGCGCTGAGCGTCGCCTTCAGGGGGGGTGCCATCACCGGCATGCTGGTCGCAGGCCTCGCGCTGCTCGGCCTGTCCGGCTACTACGGGCTGCTCACGGCCGTGTTTGGCGACAGCCAGAAAACGGCGGTGGACGCGCTCATCGGCCTCGGGTTCGGCGGCTCGCTGATCTCGGTGTTCGCCCGTCTGGGCGGCGGCATCTTCACCAAGGCCGCCGACGTCGGCGCTGACATCGTCGGCAAGATCGAGGCTGGCATCCCCGAGGACGACCCGCGCAACCCGGCCGTGATCGCCGACAACGTGGGCGACAACGTCGGCGACTGCGCCGGCATGGCCGCCGACCTGTTCGAGACCTATGCCGTGACGGCGGTGGCGGTGATGCTGCTGGGCGTGCTCACGTTTCACGAGTCCACGCAGGTCGTGATCTATCCGCTCGTGCTGGGCGGGGTCGCGATCATCGCCTCGATCATCGGCACGTTCGCGGTGCGCTCCAAAGCGGGCAACGTCGAGCGGGCGCTCTACCAGGGGCTGATCCTTTCCGGCGTGCTCGCCGCGGCCGCGTTTGCGCCGATCACCTACTGGCTGATGCGAAACCTCAGCTTCAGTCAGGTCGGCAGCGCCGTGAACGCGCCGTCGTGGGGCAAGCTCTACCTGTGCGCGCTGATCGGGATCGGCGTCACCGCGTGCCTGTTCGCGATCACCGAATATTACACCTCGACCCGGTTCTCGCCGGTCAAGAAGACCGCCAAAGCCTCGATCACCGGCCACGCGACGAACATCATCCAGGGCTTCGGCTCGGGCCTGCAGGCCACCGCGCTGCCGGCGCTCGTGCTCGTGCTCGGCATCTTCGGCGCGTGGAAGCTCGCGGGCGGCGGCACGACCGGGATCTACGGGATCGGCGTCGCGGTCATGGGCCAGCTGTCGCTGACCGGACTGATCGTCGCGCTCGACGCGTTCGGGCCGATCACCGACAACGCCGGCGGGATCGCCGAGATGGCCGACCTGCCCGAGGAGGTCCGCAACGTCACCGATCCGCTGGACGCGGTCGGCAACACGACCAAGGCCGTCACCAAGGGGTATGCGATCGGCTCGGCTGTGATGGCGGCGGTCGTGCTGTTTGCCGGGTTCCGCCAGGAACTGGCCGACCACGAACACAAGTCGATCGAAACGCTGATCTTCTCGATCAACGAACCGCAGGTCCTGATCGGGCTGTTGCTGGGCGGGCTGATGGTGTGCCTGTTCGCGTCGCTGTCGATCGAGGCCGTCGGCCGCGCCGGCGGGGCGGTCGTCGAGGAGGTGCGCCGCCAATTCCGCGAGCACCCGGGGATCATGGAGGGCACCGAAGAGCCGGATTACGCCACCTGCGTGGACATCGTCACCAAGACCGCCCAGCGCGAGATGATCGTGCCCTCGCTGCTGCCGATCGGCCTGCCGATCATCGTCGGGTTGATCGACACCAAGGCGCTCGGCGGGCTGCTGATCGGCGTGATCGTCGTCGGGTTCTTCTTCGCCGTGATGATGACCGCCGGCGGCGGCGCGTGGGACAACGCCAAGAAGCTGATCGAGGACGGCGCGTTCGGCGGTAAGGGCTCTGAAGCCCACGCCGCGTCGGTCACCGGCGACACCGTCGGCGATCCGTTCAAGGACACGGCCGGACCCGCGATCAACCCGATGATCAAGGTGGCCAATATCGTCGCGATCCTGATCATCCCGCTGATCACCTGATCGAGCCCGCTGACGGGTGAACCCCTCGATCTGGTCTTACTGAGTCCTAAGCTCACAAACAGATGACCGGTCGAGGGGCCCACTACGCCGCTACGCGTGTGCTGTCGCTGCTGATGGTCGCGATCGGCGTCGCATTGGTCGTGCAGGCTGTGGGCGCTCGTGGGAGCGTCATCTCGCCACGCCTGCTGCTGGGCGTGCTGTTCATTCTCGCGGGGGCCGGCCGGGTATATCTGCAGGTGCGCCGCCGCCGCGAAGCCGGGAGTCGCCGCGCATGAGCTCTCGGTCCGGTGGTGAGGAACACGCGAACGAGCATGGCGCGCCCCCTCCCGGCGACGGCCAGGCGGGAGCCTCCGACGCTCAGAACACGCCCGGCGGGGCCGCCGTGGAGGGGGTCGAGCACGCCGCCGCCGAACTCGCCCACGCCACGGCCGAGGCCGAGCACGCCACAGCAGAGCTGGCCGCCCGGTCGCGGGTGATCGTCAAACGCAGTATCGGCTCTCCCCGCCTGTTTGCGATCGTCTACACCTCGCTGGCCAGTGCGATCTATTTCTCCCTCGGGGTGATCGCCGGGCACGCGCTCGGGCTGACCCCGGTCGTGTTCCTGCTGGCAGCGCTGTTTTTCGTGCTGACCGCGCTGAGTTACGTCGAGGGCGCCTCGCTGCACCAGGACCGCGGCGGCGCGACCGTGTTCGCGCGCTACGCGTTCAACGAGCTCGTCAGTTTTATCGCCGGATGGGCGGTGCTGCTCGACTACACGATCCTGATCGCCGTCACCGCCTACTCGGCCACCCAGTATCTGCGCGTGTTCTGGCACCCGCTCGGAGATGCAGACGAGGCGCTGGGACTGTCGCTTGTGTTCATCGCCTGGGTCGTGCTCGCCAACATCCGCGGGTTCGGCGGGCGGCGCGCACGGCGCATCGGCATGCTCGTAATCGGCGACCTGGCGCTGCAGCTGCTGATCGTCGTGCTTGGGCTCGTGCTGTTCTTCAATCCCCACACGCTGCTCGACCCGATCCATCTCGGCAGCGCTCCGAGTTGGGGGAACTTCATCTTCGCGCTGACGATCGCGGCGATCGCGTTCACGAGCCTCGAGTCCGCGGCCGGCGTCGCCGGCGAGGTGCGGATCGGGCGCGCGGGGCTGCGGCGGATGGTCGGCAGCGGCGCAGCGACCGTCGTGATCGGGTACGTGGGCATCGCGATCGTGGCCGTCACCGCGCTGCCCGTGCACGGCGGTCACACCGAACTGGCCACGCGCTATCTGAACGACCCGATGATCGGGATCGTCAACCAGGTCCATCCACATTGGCTGTCGCAGACGCTGCGCTACCTCGTCGGCGCGCTGGCGACGCTCACGCTGCTGGCGGCCGCCAACTCGGCGATGCTTGGTCTGTCGCGGCTGGCCTACTCGCTGTCGACCAACCGTCAGATTCCCAGCGGACTCGGCCGCCTGCACCCCGTGCGCTCCACTCCATACGTGCTGATCGCGTGCGCCGGGGTGATCGCGGCGGGGCTGGCCGCCTCGGAGAACCTCGACTTTCTCGTCGGGTTGTACGCGTTCGGGGCGATGCTCGCGTTCACGATCGCCCACCTGTCGATCTGCCGGCTGCGCTACTCCGAGCCCGACCGCGACCGTCCCTATCGCGTGCCGCTGTCGGTCAGGCTGCGCGGCGGACGGCTGCCGTTGCCGGCGGCGTTCGGCGCGCTCGTCTCGGCCGCCGGGTGGCTGGCTGTGCTGATCGTGCACGAACCCGCGCGCTATGTCGGACTGGGCTGGATGGCGGTCGGGATCGTGCTGTACGTCTCCTACCGCCGTGCCGATGAAACTTCGCTGTGGCGGCGTGTGACGGTCTCTCCGCAGATGCTCACACGCTCAGATACCGAGCCCGAGCAGGAGTACGGCTCGATCCTCGTACCGCTGCTCGGCACTGTGCTCGACGAGGACATCGTGCAGACCGCGGCGCTGCTCGTGTCCGGTGAGCAGACCGACGAGGCTGCGATCGACACCGCCACGATCGAGGCGGTGTGGCTGTTCGTGATCCCGATGTCCCTG
Source organism: uncultured Solirubrobacterales bacterium (assembly GCA_963702185.1). Classification (GTDB taxonomy): domain Bacteria; phylum Actinomycetota; class Thermoleophilia; order Solirubrobacterales; family Solirubrobacteraceae; genus Palsa-744. The sequence continues at coordinate 228,436 of OY969723.1, read as the reverse complement.
CCCCTGGAGGCGCGACTGCCCGAGGCGCAGATCGCGCACGCGCGCCAGGCGCTGGCCCGTGCGCGGGCGGTGGGGGAGGAGTACACCGGCGTGCATGTCGCCACCGCCACGATCAGGACCCGTCGCGCCGGGTACGCGATCGTCGAGGAGGCCAAGCGCCGCGGCGTGGAGGCGATCGTGCTCGCCGCCGAGGCGCCCTCGCGTATCCGCGGCGGCTCCCGTCTCGGCGGGCGCGGCGGCCCGCTTGAGGATTTCGTCGGGGACGTCACCAAGTACGTGATCGCCAAGGCGCCGTGCCGTGTGATCGTGACCGCGCCCGCATCTGGGGATGAGGTCGAGCGCCGCGAGGCGACCCGGGCACCCACCGCCGTCACGAGCGGCTAGTGCCCCTGCACATCGTCTAACCTGCGGCCAATGTTCGTGATGATCGTCGGCGCCGGGCGCGTGGGCTCGGCCGTGGCCAAGTCCGCCCTGACCGCCGGGCACGAGGTGTCGGTGCTCGACGAGGACCCGCTCTCGCACGAGCGCCTGGATGCCGGGCAGAGCCGCAGCTGGGAGGACGCCGGCGGCCAGTTCACGGTCGGCACGGCGCTTGAGACAGACGCGCTGATCGAGGCCGGGATCGAGCGCGCCGATGTGTTCATCGCCTCGACCGACGGCGACAACACCAACCTGATCATCGCCCAGATCGCCCAGCGGAGGTTCGGCGTGCGCAAGGTGATCGCGCGCGTGATGGACCCGGCGCGGGCGGCGTGGTACGGCGAACAGGGCCTGCAGACGATATCTCCCACCAAGCACGCGATTGAGATGTTCGAGCGCGCGCTCGAACCCGAGGAGCAGGCGTCCGCCGCCTGAGTGGCGCCCGGCGCACTGCCACACACAGGCGAGAGGACGGGCGAGGGCATGTATGCGATCGTCGTAGGAGCCGGCAAGGTGGGGCGCAACCTCGCCCGCGAGCTGATCGCCAAGGGGCACGAAATCACGCTGATCGAGTCCTCGCGTCCCGCGTATCTGGCGATCGAGGAGGAGTTCGAGCACGCCGCCCAGTACGGCGACGCGACCGAGCTGTGGGTGCTCGAGCGGGCCGGCATCCAGCGCGCCGACCTGGTGATCGCGGTCACCGGCGATGACGAGGACAACATGCTCGTGAGTCAGGTCGCCAAGGAGAAGTACCTGTGCGAGCGGATCATCGCCCGCGTCAACAACCCCCGCAACCACGACCACTTCCGCCTGCTCGGGATCCAGCCCGCGGTCTCGGCGACCGACCTCATTTTGCGGCTGATCGAGCACGAGGTGCCCCGCTACGGGCTCGTGCACCTGCTCGCCCTGGAAGAGGAGCGCCTGGAGATCATCGAGCTGGAGGTTTCAGCCGACGCGCCCGTCGTTGGCCGGCGCGTATCGGACATCGCCCTGCCCGAGGGCAGCCTGATCATCTCGGTGCTGCGCGAGGGCGCGGGATTCGTGCCCAAGCCCGACACGGTGATCGCCGACGGCGACGAGGTCCTGCTCGTGCTCGACCCGGGCCTGGAGGAGGCGATCACGGCGTTCTTTACGCCGAACGGTTCGCCCGCGCAGGCGTAGCGGCACCGGGAGTCGGGCGCCGGGGCCACGGGACCGGTCGCTATTGTTGACCTGCCGATCCGGGATGGTGTAACCGGCAACACGCCTGCCTCTGGAGCAGGAATTTGGGGTTCGAATCCCTGTCCCGGAGTCCTACGCCGCAGCCTGCGCGGCCCAGTCCCGGTACAGCCGGTAGTAGCGCCCGCCGGCGGCGACGAGTTCGTCGTGGGTGCCCTGCTCGACGATGCGACCGGCTTCGATCACGACGATGCGCCCGGCCTGGCGGATCGTGGAGAGGCGGTGGGCGATGACGATCGCGGTGCGGCCCGCCAAGAGGCGCCGCAGCCCCGTCTCGATGCGCGCCTCGGTGTGCAGGTCGACGTTGGAGGTCGCCTCGTCCAGGACCAGGATGCGCGGGTCGGCGATCAGCGCGCGGGCGAACGCGATCAGCTGGCGCTGACCCGAGGAGAGCTGGGCGCCGCGCTCGCCGACCTCGGTGTCATAGCCGGCGGGCAGCTCGGAGATGAACCTGTCCGCGCCGACGGTCGCGGCGGCCGATCGCACCTGCTCGGAGGTGGCCTCGGGGCGCCCGAAGGCGATGTTCTCGGCGATCGTGCCGCTGAACAGGAACGCCTCCTGGGGCACTATGCCCATCTGCGAGCGCAACGACTCCGCGGATACGTCGCGCAGGTCGTGTCCGTCGATGAGGATGCGGCCTTCGGTGGGGTCGTAGAAGCGCGCGATCAGCTTGGCCATCGTCGACTTGCCCGCCCCGGTCGCGCCCACCAGCGCGACGGTCTGACCGGGTGGGATCGTCAGGTCGACGTTTGAGAGCGCCTTGACTTCCTCCAGGCGTTCGTCCGGCGGCCCACCGTCAGCGGCGGTCTGCTCGGCGCTGCGCCGTCCCCGCGCGCGGGGGTTGTACGCAAAGGAGACGTCCTCGAAGCGCAGTTCCCCGCGGATGCGCTGCAGCTGAGTCGCCCCGGCGCGATCGGTCAGATCGGGCGAAACATCGAGCAGCTGAAAGATCTTCTCCAGGGCGGCCATGCCCGACTGATAGGTGGTGTACAGCTGGGAGAGCTGCTGGATCGGTTCGAACAGGTACGCGAGCGTGCCCACGAACGCGACGACCGTGCCCGCGGTGATGTGCCCGTCGAGCGCCTGGTAGCCGCCGTAGAGCACGATCAGCGCCAGGGCGATGCCCGACAGCATTTCCACGGCCGGGAAGTAGGCGGCGTTGAGGCGGACCGTGACCATGTTCGCATCGGAGTTGTCGGCGTTCAGCCGCGCGAACTCGGCCTCGTGGTGGGGTTCCTGGCCGAACGAGCGCACCACGCGGATGCCCGACAGCGTCTCCTGCAGGTAGGCGGTGATCGCGCCGATCGTCTCACGTGTACGGCGAAACGCGCCCGCGGAGACCAGGCGGAACCAGATCGACCCCGCCGCCACGAACGGCACGATGCAGAACGTCAGCAACGCCAGCTTCACGTCCAGGTACAGCAGCACCGCGATCGCGCCGATCAGCGTGAGCCCCGACTGAAACAGCGTCACGACCGAGTCTGTGACGAGCGATTCCAGCGCCTCGACGTCGTTGGTGATGCGCGAGATCAGCACGCCCGCCGGGCGGCTCTCATAGAACCCGATCGGCTGGTGTTGCAGGTGGATGAAGATGCGGATGCGCAGGTCCGCGAGTGTGCGCTGGCCGACCCAGCCGACGAGGTAGGTCTGCGCGTAGGTCATGACCCAGACGATCAGGGCGGAAGCGAGGAACGCGATCACGACGAGCACGAGTGTGTGGATGTCGTGGCGGTCGATGCCGTCGTCGATCGCGACCTTGGCCAGCAGTGGGGGGGCGAGCGAGGCCGCGGTGCCGAGCACGAGCGCGAGCACCATCAGCACCACCCGCATGCGGTAGGGCGCCAGCAGCACGAGCAGGCCGCGCAGGTTGCGTCCGCGGTTCCCGCGACTGGCCCGCTCGCCGTCCCAGCGGGACCCTCCGCGTGCGAACCCGGGCCCGAGGCCGCCACGGGCGCCCCCGCGCCCGCCGCCGCCCATGCCGCCACCGCCGCCAAATCCGCCTGGAGGACTCATATCCCGCTCACCTCGCGCTCGCGGCGCTCACGTGTCTCGCGCGTCAAAAAGACGTGCTCCGGCAGTCCCTTGTCGACGATTTCCCGATACAGCTCGGACTCGTCCAGCAGGTGCTCGTGGTCTCCCTGAGCGACGATGCGGCCGTGGTCGAGTACGACGATTTCCTGCGCCAGCGCGATCGTGGAGAGGCGGTGGGCGATCACGAGCGTGGTGCGTCCCGCCATCGCCTCGGCCAGGGCGAGCTTGATCGAGCGCTCGGTGGAGGCGTCGACCGAGGAGGTCGCGTCGTCGAGGATCAGCACGCGCGGATCGGCCAATAGGGCGCGGGCGATCGCGATGCGCTGGCGCTGGCCGCCGGACAGGGTCAGCCCGCGCTCGCCCACGCGCGTGTCATAGCCGTCGGGCAGCTCGGTGATGAACTCGTGCGCCTGGGCGCGGCGGGCGGCGAGTTCGATGTCCGCGAGTGGGACCCCGAGTCCGTCCGCCCGCGCATCCGCCGGCGTGCCCGCCCGCGCGTAGGCGATGTTCTCGGCGACGGTCGCGGAGAATAGAAACGGGTCGTCGCTGACGATCGCCACCGCCTGGCGCAGCGAGCGCAGATCGACCGTGCGCACGTCGGCGCCATCGAGCAGCACTACCCCTGAGCTGACGTCGTACAGGCGGGAGATCAGCGAGACGAGGCTGGTCTTGCCCGAGCCGGTCGCCCCCACGAGCGCGACGGTGCGCCCGGCTGGCACGTCGAGGTCGATGTCGCTCAGAACCGCGCGCGCCGGGTCGGCTGAGCCCGGCTCCGAGCCGTTGCTCGACGGGCCCGCGGCGAGCTCGTCGGAGCCTTCGTAGCGCAGGGTGACGTCGCGCAGCTGCACGTGGCCGTTGCCGGCCGGCAACGGCGGGGCGCCGGCGGGGGCGGTCAAGAGGGGGGGCCGGTCGAGCACCTGAAACAGGCGCGCTCCCGAGGCGGTGGCACGCTGGGCGAGGTTGAGGATCACCCCGAGCGTGCGCATCGGCGCGATCAGCATGTTCAGGTACAGGTAGAACGCGGTGAACTGGCCCAGCGTCAGGTGCGCGTGAACGACCGCGGAGCCCCCGATCAACAGCACCGCGGCGAGGCCGAGCTGAGGCAGAAAGCCGATGATCGGGTTGTAGGTGGCTTCCAGGCGGGTGGCGACCATCGCCTGGCTGAAAACGCGCCCGACGCTGTGGCGGAAGCGCTGCAGCTGGCGGGGCTCGCGCGCGAAGGACTTGACCACGCGCACGCCTGAGATGTTCTCCTCGGCGTCAGCGGTCAGCTCGGCGATGCGCTGCTGGGTCTCCTGGATCGCGGGGCGCGCGCGGCGGCCGTAGCTGTAGGAGATGACGATCACGAACGGGACGGGAGCGAGCGAGATCAGGCCGAGGCGGGGTTCGATCGCGATCATCACGACGCCGGCGAGCACGATCGTGAGGATCGATTGCAGGATGAAGACGAGGCCGTAGCCGAGAAAGAAGCGCACGGCCTGCAGGTCGACGGTCGCGCGCGACATCAGCTGGCCGGTCTGCTGGTGGTCGAAGAAGGAGAGCTCGAGTTCCTGAAGGTGGCCGTAGAGCAGCTTGCGCAGGTCGTATTCGACGCCCAGCGACACCCGTCCGGCGATCATCCGCCGCCAGTAGGTCAGCGCCCAACGGGCGAGCACGACCAGAGCGATCGCGCCGGCGATCAGCGCCAGTTCGTGACGCTCGCTGTGGAGGGATGCGCCGTGGGCGTGGTGAGCGCCGGTGCTGATGATCTGCACGCCGCGGCCGGTCAGGGCGGGCAGCGCGACGGTGCAGACCATGGCGAGGCTGGCGAGCAGCCATGAGATCGTCAGGCCGCGCCGGTACGGTCGCAGGAATCCGAGTAGTCGATAGAAGGTCTTCATAGTTGTACGGACAACTAATTATTGCAGTTGAGTCATGGGTGGGTTGTGGGTGTGGTGTGGGGGACGTGGACGGGTGATCTACGCTGCGGGTCGTGTCTTTCCAAGCTCCGCACCGGCGAACCGGTGCAACCGCGCGAGTCGATGCAACTGCGCGAGCCGGTTCGACCCCAGAGGCTTGGGTTCCGGGCGCCGGCCTGTGCAACACCTGCGAGCACCAGGTGCGGGTGCCGAACACGCGCGGGTCGGTGTTCTCGCTGTGCGCCCGCTCGCGCACCGATCCAGCCTACCCACGCTACCCGCGCCTGCCGGTGGACAGCTGCGATGGGTACGAGTCGGCGGGGTCGGGACCAGCGGCAGGGTCGGCAGGGCCGGCGGGGTCGGGGTAGGAGCCCTCAGCCCGGGCGTCGAGCTCGCGGATTCGGCGGCGCACCCGCTTGCGCGTCTCGGTCAGCTCCGCTTTGAGCTTGGCCAGCTCGCTCGCGCGGCGATCGACCAGTTGCAGCTGGCGGTCGATGTGCCCGAGCGCCTCTCCCAGCAGCTGGCGCCGGCGCCCGGGGGCAACGCCATCGCGACGCAGCTGGGCGCGCACCGCCGCGCGGGACTCCTCGGCGGCGAGCAGTGTCTTGAGCTCCTCGAGCGTCACGCCGAGCAGCTCTTTGAGGCGCATCACCTCACGCAGGCGCTCGACCTCGGCCTCGGTGTAGACGCGATGCCCGCCCGCTGGTCGCGCCGGGGCCTCGGGCAGCAGGCCGATCTCCTCGTAGTAGCGGATCGTCCGGGGCGTCGTGCCGACGAGCTTGGCGACGTCGCCGATGCGCAGCGCGGCGCTCACGAGCGGGCTCCCGCGGTGGCTTGGGGGGCGGCGGCCGTACCCGGAGTCGGAGCGGCTGAAGCGGCCGAGACAGTCGGAGCGGTCGGAGTGGCCGGCGCAGTGGGTGTGGGCGTGGACGTAGGCGGAGTCGCGGGCGCCTGGACGTGGCTGGGTCGCAGCAGGCACACAAACACGCCGATCAGGCTGGTCCCCGCGAGCACCCACAAGGCGGTGTGCATGTTGTCGATGAAGGGGGCGAGCTTCTGCTCGGACAGGCCGTGGGCCAAGCCGGAGAAGACCGCGAACAGCGTCGACTTGGGGACCGAGGAGGTGACGATCGCCAAAACGAAGGCGATCGAGAGGACCGCGCCTGTGTTCTGCACGAGCGTGCGCGCGCCCGCGGCGATCCCGCGCCGGTGTGCGGGGACTGCGCCCATGATCGCGGCGGTGTTGGGGCTGTTGAACATGCCCGAGCCAACGCCCACCAGCGCCAGCCACACAGCGGATTGCCAGTAGGCGGTGTGGACCTCGAGCGTCGTCATGCCGGCCAGGCCGATCGCGGTCACGAGCATGCCGAGCGCCGCCAGCCCGCGCGAGCCGTGCCGGTCTGCGTAGATGCCCGCCAGCGGCGAGGCGATCAGCATCCCCAGCGCCAGCGGTATCAGCTTGATCCCGGCTTCGATGGGGGAGTTGGACTGCGCGCCCTGGAAGTAGAAGACGAACAGGAACATCAAAGCGAAGCGCGCCAGCCCGTTGATGAACGCGGCGCCGGTGGCCGCTGCGAACAGGCGGTTGGAGAAGAGGGTCAGGTCGAGCATCGGCGCGCGCGAGCGACGCTCGATCGCCACCCACGCGGGCAAGAGCACGGCGGCCGCGATCAGGCCGCCGATCACGACCGGGTCGTCCCACCCGCTCAGCCCGCCCTTGGAGACCGCCAGCACAAGTCCGGTCAGGCCGAGCACGAACGCGCTCGTGCCGAGCACGTCGTAGGAGGGCACCCGCTCGCGCCGCGCGAGCTCACGCAGGATCAGCCCGCCCCAGGCGGCCCCCGCCAGGGCAAGTGGGACGTTGAACCAGAACACCCACTGCCAGGAGATCGCCACGAGCGCGCCGCCGAGCACCGGGCCGAGGACGAGGCCGATCGCCGCGACCATCGTGTTGGCGCCCATCGCGAGGCCCAGTTCCTCGTGGGGGAACGCGTCGGTGACGAGGGCGGCGGCGTTGGCAAAGAGGAACGCCGAGCCGATGCCCTGGAATACGCGCCACACGATCAGCTCGGTCGCGCCCGAGGAGAACCCCGCGCCGAGCGAGGCCAGCGCGAACACGACGAAGCCGCCGACGTACGCGCGCTTGCGCCCGAACAGATCCGACAGGCGCCCGGCGCTCAGCACGAGCACGGTCGCCGCGATCAGGTACGCGAGGATCACCCACACGAGCGCGAGCAGGCTCGCGTGCAGCGAGCGCTCGAGGCTTGGCAGCGCGATGATCAGCGTCCCCGAGTTGGTCGCTGCCAGCAGCATGCCGAGGCTCGTGCACGACAGCGCCCACCAGCGATAGTTGGCGTGGCCCTCGTGGACGCCGATGCGCCGCCGCCGCCGGGCGGGCCCCGGAGCGGGAGGCAGGGGCGAGGGGGTTCGCGAAGGGGAGGATGGCAAACTTGACGTGGACGTAAAGATCATGTTATCAAAGGCGTGCTACAACATCGGCGTGAGCGAGCGAGCCGTCGCCAAGACCGACGAGCAGTGGCGCGAAGAGCTGACGCCGGCGCAGTACGAGGTGCTGCGCAGGGCCGGCACCGAGGCGCCGTTCACGGGCGAGCTGGTCTACAACAAGCAGTCGGGCGCCTACCGCTGCGCCGCGTGCGGGACGGAGCTGTTCGACTCCAATACGAAGTTCGACTCGGGCACGGGCTGGCCGAGCTTCACCGAGCCCGCGGTCGCCGAGGCCGTCGAGCTGCGCCCCGACAACTCGCTGTTCATGCGCCGCACCGAGGTCCTGTGCCGCGCTTGCGGCGGGCACCTCGGGCACGTGTTCGACGACGGGCCGGGCCCTACCGGCCAGCGCTACTGCATCAACTCGGCGGCGCTGTCGTTTATGCCGGCCGACGCCTCCGACTCTCAGTAGGCTCGCCGCCATGATCATGATCGACCAGTCCAAGCGGCTGTCAGAGCCGCTGCGCTGGGGGCGGCGCGAGCGGGGGATCATCGCGGCGCTGCTTGCGTGCGTGGTGCTGGTCGCGGCCGGCCTGGGCGCGTATGCCCTGACGAGCGGGGCGCCGGCGCGCAGGGACTGCATCGAAATCACGTTCGCGAGCACGCTCGGCGGCGCCACCGAGCACGCCTGCGGCGCTCGGGCGCGCGAGGTGTGCGCGTCGCCACAGGCGTTCAAGCGCTCCTACGCGGAACTGCGCGCGGCCTGCCGGCGGGCCGGGTTTCCGTTCGACTGAGGCCGGCATCCGGGGTGGCCGCCGCGAGCGCGCGCCTGGCCCCGGGCCGTATGTAAGCCCGTCCGAGAGGCCCCGTCCGGCGCCCTGCCGGGGTCGTCTGGGGCCGTCTATACAAATGTCGAAAGTCCTGCCCGAAGTGTTGGCCCGGGTGTCCCTACCGGCGGTCGGGCAGGGCCGGTTTGATGCACGCAAACCAATCGCTGTGCCGCCGCCGGCGCGTGTCGGATGGCGGCATGGCCGTAATAGACAGAGAGAAATGGAGGCGTATGTCCATCCTGGCGACAGCAGAATGGCTCTCATACCCGTCGTGGCTCAATCCCGGCGACAACGCGTGGCAGATGACCGCCGCGACGCTCGTCGGGCTGATGAGCGTTCCCGGTCTCGCCGTGCTGTACGGCGGTGTGATGCAGAAGCGCTGGTCGGTCAACAGCATGATGCTCACGTTCGTGGCTTTTTGCCTGACGCTGATCGCGTGGGGCCTGTGGGCGTTCAAGATGGGTTTCGGCGCCCCGATCGCTCATAGCGGCTCGGGCATACTCGGGACCAAAGGGTTCCTCGGCACGGCTCTCGGCGAACCGGGGAGCGTGATGGGACACGTGGGCGAGGAGGGTCAGGCGTTGATCCCCTCGGTCAGCGAAGGCCCGCCGTTTCACTTCCCGACGGGCTCGCTCATGTACTTCCAGTTCGTGTTCGCCGCGATCACCCCGATCCTGGCGCTCGGATCGGTGCTGGGGCGCGTCAACTTCAAGGCGTGGATCCCGTACGTGCTCGTGTGGATCACGTGCGTGTACACGGTCAACGCGTTCCTGCTGTGGGGCGGGGGTTATTTTGCCGCCCACGGCGCGTTGGACTACTCCGGTGGGTACGTCATCCACCTGGCGGCCGGCATCTCCGGGTTCGTGTTCGCGGCGGTGATCGGACCGCGATTGCAGCGAGACCGCGAGGTCGATGCGCCCAATAACCTGTTGATGGTCATGACCGGCGCGGGGTTGCTGTGGTTGGGCTGGAACGGGTTCAACGGCGGGGACTCCTACTACGCGGGCGCCAATGCCTCGGCGGCCGTGGTCAACACGAACATGTGCACCGCGGTCGCGGTGATGACGTGGATCGCGTGGGACTACATCTTCCGCGACAAGCCCTCGATCATCGGCGCGGTCAACGGCATGATCACCGGGCTGGTCGGGATCACGCCGGCGGCCGGGTTCGTGAACGGGTACGGCGCGATCGTGATCGGTGTGGTCGCCGCGTCGATCGTGTGGATGTCGATCCGCTTCCTGAGTCGAGCGCCGATGTTCAGACACGTGGACGACACGCTGGGGGTGATCTACACCCACGGAATCGCCGGCCTGTGTGGAGGGTTGCTTGTCGGCCTGTTAGCCAATCCGAGCGTCGTCGAGTACATCGGCAAGGGCGGCGCGGAAAACCTGCCGGGCAAATCGGGCCTGTTGATCAGCGGCAGCTGGACGCTGCTGAAGTGGCAGGCGCTGGCGGGCCTGTGGGTGATCGTGTTCACCGCGATAGCCACGTTCATCATCCTCAAGGTGATCGGCATATTTGTGCCGTTGCGATTGAGCGACGAGGAACTGGAGATCGGCGATCACGCGATCCACGGCAACGAGGTGTATCCCTCCGACGTGCCCACCCTGGGCGGCCCGCACGCCCCGGGCTGGCAGCACACGCCGGAGCCCGCGTTGGGCAGCGCCACGTAGCGGCTGCGGGGGTCAAGCAAAGATCAAGGACGGCCAGCGGCCCCGCTTCGGCGGGGTCGCGGTCGTTGTGGGGAGCGGCGTTCGGACGAGGTTGGGGTTGCGCTGAGGCCGCGATCGAATACCGGCGTGTCCGAATACCGGCGGGTCGCCGCTCTCAAGCGTTCGCCAGCCCCACCGGACAGGAAACCCCCGTCCCGCCCAACCCGCAGTAGCCGCCCGGGTTCTTGGCCAGGTACTGCTGGTGGTAGTCCTCGGCGTAGTACATGGGGTGCGCCGGGTCGCCCGCGGCGATCTCGGTCGTGATCTCGCCGTGCCCGGCCGCCGAGAGGACCTGCTGGTAGGCGTCGCGCGAGGCGAGCGCCGCGGCGTGCTGGGCCTCGTCGAGGTAGTAGATGGCCGAGCGGTACTGGGTGCCGACGTCGTTGCCCTGGCGCATGCCCTGCGTCGGGTCGTGACCCTCCCAGAAGAGGCGCAGCATCTCCTCGTAGCTGGTCTGGGCGGTATCGAACGCGACGAGCACGACCTCGGCGTGACCGGTGCGCCCGGAGCAGACCTCCTCGTAGGTTGGGTTGGGCGTGAAGCCGCCCGCGTAGCCGACCGCGGTCGTGTAGACGCCCGGCGCCTGCCAGAAGATGCGCTCGGCCCCCCAGAAGCAGCCCATGCCGAACACAGCGGTGGCGATCCCGTCGGGGAAGGGCCCGCGCAGGGGCGGGGCGCCCAGCCCGGAGGGCTGGGTCAGCACCGCGTGGCGCTCTGGAATCGGCATCTCCTGTGCGCGGCCGGGCAGCGCCGTGCCTGCGTCGATCGGGGCGGGCGGGGTGCGTTTGAACAGCATCGGCTCCAGGGTAGCGCTCGTCGCGTGCTCTGTTCGCGTGCTCTGCGCGGCCGGTGGGTGTGGACGGATGCAGCGAACGAGGGCGGATCGATGGACCGCGGGCGCTGAAGGTTCGTTGCCGGCGAGCGGCATGGCTCAAGGCGCGGGCGAGCGTGACCGAATAGTTGGTGTGTCAGCTACTCGTCTGTCGGCTACCCGTCTGCGACCCCTGCTCGCCCACCGGCCCGCGATCGCGTGGACGCTGTCGCTGCTGTTCCTGGTTAAAGGGCTGCTCGGCGTGCTGGCCGCCGTGTGTCCCGTCAGCGCCCACGAGCCGGTCGGGATGGTGGGTGTGGCCGGCGGGCTGGGGGTCGTGTGCGCGCTGTTGATCTGGCTGTTCGGGACACGCCTGACGCTGTTCGGGTTCGAGCTGATCGTGGGCGCGGGGATCATCGTCGCCAGCTTGCTGGTGGCTCAGGCCTCCACCCACGGAGGCATGATGATCATGGCCTTCGGCTACCCCTGGGTCGCGATCTATGCCGCGCATTTTTTCCCGCGCCGGGGTGTGATCGCGCAGGCCGTGCTGATGACGGTTGGCTTCACCGCGGGTCTGCTGGTGAGCGGGCTGTCGGACATCCTCGTTTACTGGGCGGTGGTGATGATCACGGTCTGGTCGATCTGCCTGCTGTTGGGCAGTCTCAGCGAAAGCATGCGTCTGCAGGCGGGCACCGACCTGCTGACGGGCCTGCTCAACCGCAACGGCTTTCTCGACGCGGCGCTGCGCGAGCGGGCGCTGGCCGATCGCACCGGCGCGTCGCTGACGTTGGCGGTGATCGACCTGGATGGGTTCAAGCAGATCAACGACCGCGAAGGACACGCGGCCGGCGATCGCCTGCTGGCGAACCTCGGGCGCGGCTGGCGCACGCGCGTGCGTCCCGGCGACATCCTCGCACGACACGGCGGCGATGAGTTCGTGCTGCTGCTGCCGGCGACGACCCCGACCGGCGCGCACGCGGTGCTCGAGCGGCTGCGGGGTGCCGGCGGCGGCGAGGACGAGGAGGTCGGCTGGTCGGTCGGGGTCAGCGAGTGGCTGCCGGGGGAGAGCATCGACGCGCCGATGGCGCGCGCGGACCGCTACCTGTACGGGGTCAAGAGCGCGCAGCGCGCGGACGCGCTCGGGACGACGGCTGAGACGGTAGATCCCGCACTCGCCGCCGGCGCCGCGCTGGCATAGGTCAGCTCGACTCGCCAAGCCCCGGAAGCGCGGTGTCGCCTGTGCCTCGATCCCCGTGCCTATGGCGGATCGCGGTGTCGCTCGTGTCTGGATCGCGATGCCTATGACTGGATCGCGGTTTCTCCCGTGCCTTCGGGTTGCGCGGCGCCTACATCCCCGAGCGCGGCGCGTAGCGATGGTGGAGCATCAGCGGGTTGCCGTCGGGATCGTTGAACAGCGCCATGTGGCACACGCCGGTGTCCAGCGTGTCGCCGCGAAACGCGACCCCGCGGGATTCGAGCATGCGGCGCGCCTCGGCGACGTCCTCGACGTGCAGCGCGATCTCATGGCCGCGGACCTGGTGGGTCATACCCATCTTCTCCGCGTCGATCACGCTCAGCGTTAGGTTGCCGGTCTCGAACTCGGCGTAGTTGCGCTCGTCGAGGTGCACCGACATCGGCAGGCCGAGCGTCTGCGCGTAGAAGGAGATCGCGCGCGGCAGGTCGGTGGTGGAGAGGGCGACGAAGTCAACGCCCGATACGAGTTGTTGGGGAGGTGTGTCGGTGGCTGCCATGGTTGCTCCTGTGTGTCGCTGATTTCTGTGTAGCGGCGCGTCGCGGTCAACAACTGATGAGAGGCAAGTATGCGCCACCCGCCGTTGGGAAGGTCAGCCGGCCCGCCGGACGCGCGCCGCGACGGCGCGGAGGACCATCGCGAAGCGGTCTCGTTTGTAGGCGCTGGCGTTTAGCTGCCTGCTCACCGCCGTCCTGCGCGCAGCCGGCCGCGCGCGCCATCGATGAGGACCTCGTGACACGATCGGCGGGGATCGGGGGGTTCGGGATCCGTTGCGGCGAAGGCGCGCAGCTACGCCGTTGCCAGCAGCACGGCGGTGAAGACGAGATAGGCGCCAACGATCAGCGCCCCGTGTCCACGGCGTAGCCCTCGGCTGTGGTACGCGCACGCGAGCGCGAACACGGTCAGTCCGAGGTACCACGCCGCCACAAGCGCCGCGTCATCCGCGGAGGAGGCGCTCAGGCCACCGGCGATGCTGGCAGGCAGCAGCAGGCCCGCCACGACGTTCAGCGCGTTGCTGTTCATCGCGGTGCTGAGCGTTGCCGCGCCCCGGCCGCGCGCGGCGAGATATATCGCGGCGACGGCGTTCGGGAGGCTCGTCACGCCGGCGAGCACCAGTCCCCCGATGACGATGTCGGGCACCGCGTGGCGTGCGCCGAGCGTGGATGCGGACCGCTCCATCGCGATGCTTGCGCCGATCACGATGAACGTGGCGAAGATGGCCAGCGCCACGTCCCGCCCTCCTCCACGCCTGGGATGGATGGCGACCTCGAGCTCCACCTCCTCCTCAACGATCGACGCTTGAAGCCAGCTCGCCCAGCGCGCGGGGAATCCGATCCGCGTGAGCCAGTCATGGTGTCCGCCCAGCAGCGCGAGATAGGGCGCCAGCACGAGCAGCGCCGCTCCGAGCCCCGCGAGCGCGGAGACGGCCCCCGCGACGACCGCGACGCACACCAGCGCGATCCACACCGCGACCGCGCCCTCCATCGCGACCACCCGTCGGTGCAACGCGATGCTCCCGGCCACGATCGCGGCTAGTCCGAGCAGCGTCGCCAGGTTGAACACGTTCGAGCCGATCACCACCCCCGCGCCGATCTTGACGTGGCCCCCGATCAGAGCCGTGACCGCCGCAGTTATCTCGGGCGTATCGGCGGCCAGCGCCGCCAGCATCCCCAACAGCGCCTCCGAGAGCCCGAGGCGCGCGCCGACACGCTCCAACCTAACCACCAGCACCCAGCTCGCGCCGAGGCTCACAACTGCGCCCACAACAAAGACGGCCCCCAGCAACAGATCGGACACGGTTATCGCCGAACGCTCAGGTCAGCGTGTACATCGAGAAGTGACTTGTCGGTCGCGGGTGGCTCGTTGGCGGTCACGTGGACTCCCTGTGGGGGCACGCCGACCAGGCTTCCCGGCTCTCCACCCGGCAGCCTAGCGGCAAGTGAGTTGGGCACGGCGCCAGCACCGGTTATGGCAGCACCGCGGCTCGGCTACGATTACGGCTCATGCCTCGTCCGGTAGCGAAAGGGTCTTTGAGCGTGCGTGCCCGTGCGAAGGATGCTTCGCGTCGGCGTGATGAGCGCGCACGAGCGTCCGGCCGCAAGTCGGCGGCGGTGTTGCGGCGCGAGAACGAGGTCTTCGGTGAGGTCGCGGCCTCGGCAAGTGTCCGGCTCGGCGCGTCGCGGTCGCTCGGGTAGGGCGCGGGCTGAGAAGCCGCCGCTGCGGCCCGAAGAGGCGCAGCGGATCGTCGCTCTGCTGCAGCCTCTAACCGACGCGCGGCGCATCGTCCTGGTGGGCGGTCAGGCGGTGGCGTTCTGGTTGCGGTATCTGGCACCGCTGTATCCAGAGGTGGCGGACGCCGAGCCGCTGGCGAGCAAGGACATCGACTTTGAGGGCGCATCCCGTACGGTTGCGCTCGCAGCCGAGTTGGTCGCGGGCGAGCCGAGGCTGCCTGGGATGGACGATCACACACCAAATACGGGCTTGGTGCTGTTCACGGACGCCGATGGCGTGAAGCGCGAGATCGACTTCATTGACGAGCCTCTCGGTCTGCGTGGGCGCGATGTTCGGGATACCGCGGTCTTGGTGGAGTTACCGGCGCAGGGGGCTGCGCCGGCGGTGCGTGTGTGGATCATGCATCCGGAGCGTTGTATGGAGAGCCGCGTGATGAACGCGATCGTCCTTGGAAAGACACAGCATCTGGCGATGCGTCAGCTGAAGGCGTCGATCTTGTGCGCCCGGTTGTGGTCGCGCTACATCCTCGACAACGAAGAGCTGGTGTTGGACGAGCGTGCGCGAGCCGTGCTGCGCATCAACGAGCGGATCTTTCGCCGTTGCCACCGGGAGAAGCCGTTCAGGGATGTAGTGTATGACCACGACGTCGATCCCTTCGATGCGGTTTTGGTGGATGACCAGAGGCTGCCGGCGGCGTTTCGGGATCGACGGTACCCGCAGATGCGTGTGCTGCTCGAGCAGCGTTTGAACCGTGACCGGCGCAATCGGGCGCGGGCCGCGGCTCGCGTTTCGAGCGGCTCCTGACGCGCGCGCGGGCGTTGATGTGCGTGGTCGAGCGAGTGAGCGTGCTCAGGCGGGAGTCCAGCGCGACCGCATCCTTGAGAACCTAGCGCTCTGGATGCGCACCTGCTCGACAGCCGTTCGCCCCAGCGGGTGGGACACAGATCGTGTCCGCGGTTTTCGCGGACAGGATCTCTGTGTCACATCCCGCGATGCGGATGAGAGGACTCGAACCTCCACGGAGTTGCCTCCACACGGACCTGAACCGTGCGCGTCTGCCAAATTCCGCCACATCCGCGTAGCCGACGGCAGCCGCGACGATATCGCACGAGACCGCCTGAGGCCGGGCCGTATGGCGAGGCGATCGCGCGCGCGGATACGCCTCGGAAGCCGGTTGTTGCGGGCGCCATGACCGGTCTTTGGTCTGACGCCTCTGCTAGCCTCGTGTGGCCTTCAAGCAGGCGAGCCGCCATCGTCTAGGGGACTAGGACGCCGCCCTCTCACGGCGGTAACACGGGTTCGAATCCCGTTGGCGGTATGGCGTTGAGGTCCGTGTCTATGGATCGGTGCGAGCGAACGTGAGCGAAGACGCCTCAACCAACGAACCGCCCGGCGACTCCGGAACATCCGGCGGTCCAGTTGGTCCTGGCGATTCCGATCGCCCCACCGCCGAGGCCGCGCTGCCGCTGGCGCCGCGCACGCGGCACCTGATGATGTTGGAGTTCGGCGACCGCCAGGAGTGGGATGACCCGCGCCTGGAGTGGCGGCGGCTGTTTGCGGAGCTGCTCGGCACGTTCGCGCTCGTGCTGGTCGCGGCCGGCGGCGGGATCCTGCACGCCCAGGGCCAGATCAGCCTCGCGGCGGCGGTGGTCGCGCCCGGGCTGATGGTGATGGCGATCATCCTGTTCATGGGCGCTGTGTCGGGCGCGCACCTGAACCCGGCGGTGTCGATCGCGTTTGCGCTGCGGCGCGACTTTCCGTGGCGGCGCGTGCCCGGCTACATCGTGATCCAGCTGGTCGGGGCGACGCTCGCGTGCCTGTTTTTGGACGCGGTGTTCGGCAACGTGCAGCACCTCGGCGCGACGCTGCCGGGGGCGGGGTACGCGAACTGGCAGGCGCTGCTGATGGAGATAGTCCTCACGACGCTGCTCGTGAGCGTGATCCTCGGGACCGCGTCGGCGGCGCAAAACGTCGGCGCGATCGCGGCGCTCGGCGTCGGCGGGTACATCGCGCTCGCGGGGCTATGGTCGGCGCCGGTGAGCGGCACCTCGATGAACCCGGCGCGCTCGTTCGGCCCGGCCCTGGTCAGCGGCGACTTCACGAGCTACTGGGTATACGTAGCCGGTCCGCTGGCAGGCGCGCTGATCGCGGTCGGGTGCGCGTGGGTGCTGCGCGGGCGCGGCGGCGACGTCATCTCATATGCCGCCGGCTCGGGCGTGCTGGACACGGGGTCGCTGCAGGCCAGACAGAAGCTCGCCGGGCGCATCGAGCGCGGGGAAGCCGTCCCGCCGGGGATCGATGAGCCCCGCCGTCCTGGCGTCTGACACACTCGCCCCTCCTGTGCTCCGCCAACTGGGGGCACTCGGGGCGCGGCTACCACCACCTGCACCCCAACAAAACCCGAAACCCACGACCAAACAAGCGTGATTAGGCGGCGTTTCGCAACTCGTTAGGCCCCGTTGGGCAAGTCGTTAGCCCGACCACAGCCTGCGCGCGCAAGATGGGCGCATCCGAACAGGAGGTGCGTCGTGAAGCGGTCAGTGTCGATGTTGGTGGCGGCGATGGTGGGAGCGGCGGTGGCGATCGTCGCGGTGATCGCGGTGGGCGCGGGCGTGGGATCGGGCGCTACGACGACGCTCACCACACGGGCCGCGGCGGCGGGCGGCCGGGTCGCGGGGGCCTCGACGACCGGCTCGGGGGCCGGTACGGGCTCCGGCACGCGGCGCGAGGTCTCCACGGGCACGCTGAGCGCCACCCAGATCTACAAGCAGGACTCGCAGGGTGTCGTGGCGATCAAGGCGGTCACGGCCGAAGGCGAGGACGAGGGCACGGGGATCGTGCTCAACGAACACGGGCTGATCCTCACGAACGACCACGTGATCCGCGGCGCCACGAGCCTCACCGTCGACGCCAGCGGGTCCACCGGGAAGACCGCGAGCGCGAAGATCGTCGGCGAAGAAGCCAACCAGGACCTCGCGCTGATCGAAGTCGACCCGTCCGGTCTCGGCCTGCACCCTTTGACGCTCGCGAGCTCGAGCGCGGTCCAGGTCGGGGACACGGTGTACGCGATCGGCACTCCGTACGGCCTGGAAGAGACGTTCACCAAAGGCATCGTCTCGGCCTTGAACCGCACGATCCAGGCTCCCGACGGCGCGTCGATAACGGGCGCGCTGCAGACCGACGCGGCGCTCAACCCCGGCAACTCCGGCGGTCCGCTCTTGAACGAAGCCGGCCAGGTCATCGGCGTCAACTCCCAGATCGCCTCCGACGCGGCCCGCACCGAAGGCTCCCAGCCCGGCTCGACCGGGGTCGGGTTCGCGATCTCCTCGAACACCGTCGCCTCTGCGATCAAGAAGATGCAGGCTGGGGAAGGGATCTCTTCGTCGTCGGCTGTGGCGGGACGGTCGGGGTTGGCTGAAGGACAGGGGCGGGTGGAAGCCGAAGGACAGGAGCGGCCGGAAGGGATCGAAGGCGAAGGCGGCGCGGGCGGCGAAGGCAGCGAAAGCGGCGGCAGTCCCTACGGTGGTAGTGGCACCCCCTACGGTGGCACCCCCTACGGCTCCAACCCCTACTCGGGCAGCCCATACGGCGAACTCGAAGGCGGCGCGGGCGCGGGCGTCGAACGGGGCTCGGGCGGTTGAACGACCGGTTCAACGACCGTGTGAAGGTGTTGTAAAGGGGAGGGTCGTGGTATGCACTTTTTGGAGTTTGATAACTATAGTATTTGCTCGGCAAAGAACGCCGCGATCGCCGTACGTCCCACACGTTCGACCTCGGCGCGAGCGGACTCGTCGATGACGGCGCCCTCCGGCAGGCGCGGGCGCCAGTCGGCAGCCAGCGCACGGTCGACCTCGACGTGGAACTGCAAGCCATACACGCGTGCGTGCGCGTGCGCGCGCGTAACAGCGTCCATTGCCCCTGTGTCAGCGTCCGTCCCCATCCCCCGGCCCGTTCCCGTCCCGGGGCTCATCCCCGTCTCCGGGCCCGGGCCGATCCCCGTCCCGACGCGAAACGCCTGATGCGGATAGAGCGCGCTGCCCGCCAAGAGCACCGCGCCGGGAGGAAGGTCAAAGGTGTCCTGATGCCAGTGCACGACCGGCAGCTCGGCAAGCCCGGCGGCTCCCAACATCGGGTCGGCGCGCCCGTCCGCGGTCAGCGAGACCGAGCCCGCCCCGACCTCGGGGCGCTCGCCGCGATACACGCGAGCCCCGAGCGCGGCCGCCAAGAGTTGCGCCCCCAAACAGACCCCCAGCACCGGCAGGCCCGCCGCCACGGCCGCGGCCAGCAGCTCGAGCTCGCCCGCGAGCCACGGATACTCGGAGACCTCGCCCACGCCCATCGGCCCGCCCATGACCACGAGCCCACCGAGCTCATCCAACTCGTCAAGCCGAGGCAGGCGCTCGCCGCGGTAAGGATGGCACACCCGCAGCGCGATCCCCCGTCGCGCAGCCTCGGCGGCGATCAGCCCAGGGGTCTCGTAGGGGACGTGCTGGATCACTGCCCAGGCCCGAGCGCGCGCGTGCGAGGCGTCGGGAGGGCTGGGGTGGCCCGGAGGGCTCGGGCGGGCGGTGCTCACGCGCGGGAGGGTATAGCCCGTTGATAGGATCGCAGTAGTTCCCAGGGCGATTAGCTCAGCTGGGAGAGCGCCGCCTCGACAAGGCGGAGGTCACTGGTTCGAGCCCAGTATCGCCCACTGGCCAAAAGCCCCGGCTGATGTCGCGTTCGTTCCCAGCGATGAGGAGTGGGCCGACGACGTCCTCTGGCGCAATCTGATCGAAGGGCAGGCGACCGTTCTCATCGGAGAGGACACCGAGCTGCTACTCGTACCAAGGCGCTGCGGCGTGATCGACCGGCTCACGGGCCGTGTGCCCGTCAGCGTCGCACCCCGAACGCATGGGCACGCCTCGTCCTACGCGACGTTCAGTCGTCTTGGGCGTCACCCGGTGCGCCAGATGCGCGCCCTCGCGCACGCCTGACTTGCTGGCAAAACCTGGGCGGGGCGAACGAAGTCGCTCTTGTCTTTCGGCGCCGGGGTTGATAGCTTGCGCAAGTCCGGGAGTCGGAATAGCTAAGAGACAGGCCAGCGCAATGCGGGGGGAACCGCACGGGCGGGTTTCCTCTCTGCGGCGAAAAGAACTAGAGGAGGCGATTGAATGGCCGAGGCCAAGCCGGGCGATGAGAGCGGCGCGGGGAACGGGCTGAGCCGCTGGTGGAAGAGCAGGAGCACGAAAGGCAAGGTGCTCTGGAGCGCTCTGGCGGTGTTCGTCCTACTCATCGTGATCGGCGCGGCAGCGGGAGGGAGCAACAACAGCACGAAGGCAACCTCGGTAGGCGTCGGATCGGTGGCGAAACCTCCACCTGAGCCGACGGTCCAACTGCATCTCAATCAGGGGAGCTTCTCCGAGACCGGCTCCCAGGTGACGCTGACAGGGACGGTGATGCCCGGTGCCGCCGTCACCGTCAACGCACACCCGGCCGCGGTTCACGGGAGCGCTTGGCACGGGACGGCGCAGCACCTCCACGTCGGTGAAAACACGGTCGTCGTCCGCGCGTCTCTTACAGGTCACCAGTCAGCGGAAGGCACCATCACGGTCACGCGGCATCACACCCAAGCCGAACTAGAAGCAATAGCTCAAGCCAACAAAGAAAGGGAGGCGCGCGAAAGGGCAAACCGGGAACAAACGGAACGCGTAGAACGAGAACATAAGGAAGTCGAAGAACGCGCAGAACGGAAACACCAAGAAGTCGAAAACGCCACCCTGTCTCAGCAGGATGCGCTGAAGTCCGCTGAACAGTATCTCGAAACGTCCGCGTTTTCAGAAGCCGGGCTGATCGAACAGCTGTCTTCCGAAGCCGGTAGCAAATATCCGCACGCGGACGCTGTCTGGGCTGTGGAACACCTCGAAGTGAATTGGAACGAACAGGCCGTGAAATCGGCTAGGCAGTACCTCGGCACCTCATCGTTTTCATGCCAGGGGCTGATCGAACAGCTTTCGTCCGAAGCCGGTAGCCAATTCACCGTGGCGCAAGCCGAATACGCCGCCAACAAGGTCGGCTTGTGCTGAGGTGTCCGTGCCAGCTGGCCCGGCCGTTCAGCCGGTGAGGCTTGAGCCAGGCTGGGTGTGACGGAGCTTTGATCTGGCCTGGGTCAGAAGCGAGTCCAAGCATGAAAGAAGCGGGTGACCGGAGTGCGGCGCTGGCCTATTCCAAGAGGTCGTCGAGCATCTCGTGGAGTAGTGAGTTATCGCCACGATGGCTCTCGCGGACGGCGAGGACGTTGCGCTCGGCATTGAGGTGGACCCATGCAACGGGATGGCCGGCGGCCTTGGCGATCTGGCCGAGAAACGCGCGTTGGGTGCGCCCGTTGCCCTCGCGGAAGGGATGGACGGCGTTGATCTCGGCGTAGTAGTGGGTCAGCCGTTCCACGAACTGCTCGCGCTCCAGTCCTTGGAGACGATCGTCGCGAGCCAGGTCGGCGAACAGTGTGGTCAGATACGGGCCGATGTGCTCGGGCAGGGCGAACAGGTCTCCGCCCTTGGCGATCCGCACAGTACGAAGCTCGCCGGCCCACGGGTACACCTCGCCGAAGATGTAGCTGTGGATTGCTTGTAGGTGGGCGAGGTCGTAGTCGCCAGGGATGAAGCGCCGGTCGAGCTGGGCGATACGAATAGAGCTGAGCGCGGCCTCCCGCTCGGCAAGCTCGGTCGCCTCGCGTACCCCGAGGCGATTGCGCAGTGTGTCGGTGCCCGGGTAGACGTATGGGTCATCGTCCGCCATAGCCGGAACGTATCTGGTGCGCGTGTCGAAGCCCTACGCGCGTGCCGGCACGAGCAACTCGGCAAGTGGCTCGCCGGCGCCGATCCGCCGGGCGGCCTCGTCCAACTGAGCGTCGCTGATCTCTTCGCGAGCCCAGCGAGCCAGCAGCTCCTTAGCGACGCCGGGATCGAGACCCTCGGCGCGAACGGACGCCAATGCGTTCTCGGCTGCTTGGGCGCGCGTCGTCATGCCCTTATTCTACCGTCGCGGCTGCCCAGTATCGCCCATGGCGTGAACGTCTGCAACGGCCCAGAATGAGCGTTTGACGGCTGGGGCGCATAGCATCTCGTCGCCGAGCGGCACATATCAGCCGCCACGGCCGATCGTCATGCCGCCGACCTCCGTCAGCCTCCCTCCAAACGTTCCCTCCGAGCTCGTCATTGAGCCGCTGCTGGAGCCCCGGGTGGTGTTCCGAGTGACCTTCGCCACGAGTACGCACGACCGCGAGGCGCTCCTGCGCAGCTTGACCTCCAACTACGAGCTTCGGCAGAGGCCCCGCAAGATCGAGCGGATATACAGCGTCCTTCACTGCGCGATCTCGACCTGGACGTCTGAGGACGCGGCGCGCGCCAACGCGCACGCATGGCCGAAGAACGGTGACCACATCGCACGTCTGGAGCTCGTCCCTGGGCTCGGAGTTTGCGTGGATCGACCGCAGGATGCCTCCGAGCATCGTTCGCTATGGGCGGCGCCCGATCAAGTCCTACGCTGCGTTGTCGATGTTGAAAGCGTGTGATATCGACGCCAAGTCGAGGTACGGATGAAAGTCAAGTCCTTTGTTGGCGTTGCAAGGATTCGCCCAGTGGGCATGGGGTTGTGGGTTGAGCCGGTGTCAAGGCCAGCCGTAGGCTGCCCCGGCAGGGGCTTGGCCTTGACGGCGGCGCGTTTCTGATCTTTGCTGGCCCATCCTGTGGTTGGTCCGCCCTCAGGCGGACCTGGCCTGCTCCTCCAGCGTTTTTGTTGTAGGACTGGCTTGTCCTTGTCGCGCGCCCCGCCCCGCCGGGCGTGGCGTGGCGTGGCGTGTGCAACAGTTATTGGTGGCGCCGGTGACGACGAGCTAAAGCGCAGGCGTTGGGCTTTGAGCCTGCCACGCTGCTGGCCGCTTTGACGGTCCTTGAGATGCGTGCCCGTCTGTCGCGCCGGCGCTGTTTTTTGGTGGGCCAGCGGCCTTCCAGTCATTGATGAGCTGCCGGTATGCGGCCTCGGCCTGCTCGGTGAGGCGTCGCTCGGCGTCTCGCTCGGCTGCGGTGGCGGAGACTCGCTGGCCGTCATGGCGCTTGCTCAGCGGCTTAGCGCCGGCGGCCAGCTCGGCCTGGCGGATCTTGCCGCGGATGAGTGACGGCCGCCCGTAGGCGTAGTCCTGGCCCTTGGTGAGCAGCTGCCAAGCCAGGCAGGCGATCTTGCGCGCAACGGCGACCGCGGCGACTTGCGATCCCTTCTTGGCGCGGACGCGTTCTCCGAAGGCGTGCAGCGGGCCGGGCTGGCGCACTGCGATCCAGGCGGCCTCAACCAGGACTGAGCGCGCCTGCGCGTTGCCGCGCTTTGAGATCCGCCCGTGCCGGGCGGGCTCATCCCCGGATTGGCGGACCTTCGGGTCCAAGCCGAGGTAGGCGACCAGCTGTCGTGGCGACTGAAAACGAGAGATGTCGCCGATCGCCGCGATCAGCGTGACCGCCGCAGCCGCACCGATACCGGGGATGCTCATCAGGCGCTTGGCCTGCGCAGAGCTCGCCGTGTACCCGGCGAGCTTGCGATCGATCACTGTAATCTCTCCGTCCAAGAACTCGATCTGACGCAGGCAACCGGAGACGGTTTCCGCCTCATCCTCGCCGAGCTGTTGTTCGGCCAGCCACGAGCGCCCCTTCTTGCCGAACAGATCGCTGACCGGCGCCTTGCCCAGTAGGCAGCGCGCAAGCACCGCATGCACCTCGTTCTTGGCGCGGGTGCGCTGACGCACCAGTGCCGCCCGCCGCGCGACCCGGCGCCGCAGCGCCTGCGTGGTCGCGTCCGGGACCCACACCGACTCAAGCATCCCCGCCGCCAACAGGTCCGCCAACGTACGCGCGTCGAAACGATCGGACTTCACCCGCGCGTAAGAGATCGCCCGCACCTCTTGCGCGTTGGCGACCACCACCCGCCCGACGTGAGGCGCGAGGATCCTCGCGATCTCCATCGCCGGCCCGGTCGCCTCCAGCGCCACCTCGTCGGTAGGGCAGAGACTGCCGGCGAAGAGCTCAAGCGCCGAATGGTCCGTCTTCACACGGCCCGCCGAGCGGGTCACGCCGTCCTGGCGGATCGCCACCTCGCAGAAGCTCTGGTGGACATCCAACCCCAATGAACGCATCTGTTGCTCCCTTCGCTCTCGTTAACACATCGCGCGGAGCAGACAGAGGGCAAACGACAACTACGGATTCGTGCTCGCAGCACAACCGGGCTGGTCGCAGGGGCGGCCACCTACACTAACGGGCTCGCAGCCCATACCTCTCGGACGGCCTGCCCACACCGATCTGCTCCTGGGAAGCCCCTGTCCCGATCAACCCAAACTACGAACCAACCCGGACGGAGCACCCGAGCAACATTCTCATGCCAGTA
This sequence comes from uncultured Solirubrobacterales bacterium, assembly GCA_963702185.1. GTDB lineage: Bacteria > Actinomycetota > Thermoleophilia > Solirubrobacterales > Solirubrobacteraceae > Palsa-744. The sequence goes on along the minus strand of OY969723.1, from coordinate 204,179 downwards.
CACTGGCAAGACGATGACCTACGGAATCTTCAGCTCAGCGGGCAATCTGATCGCCTGGTGCGACTCGCAGGATGCTGCGCTGAAGGCGCTGCGCGACCTGGTCGATGAGGAGCCCGAGGCAGCCGATGAGGTTGCTGCCATCCCCGTGACCGAGACCGGGCGCCCGTGTGGCGAGGCCATCCTTGCCAGCACCGCGCTCGAGCACGTCGCCGCCGCCTAGCGCCGATCATCCTCGTCGCAACGATGAACCGATCGACACGGAGAGCAGCGCTGTCCGTGCGTATCGGCTCAGTAACGGCGGGTGCTCAGCCCGGGGCGGCGAGAAGAGCCTCGAGCTCGACCGGTGTACGAGCGAGTGCGTCGGCCCCGGCCGTGCTCAGCTCCGCCTCCGAGCCGATTCCCCATAGAACCCCGATGGCGAGGAGGTCGTGCTCGTGGGCGGCTGCGATGTCGTGCTCGCGATCGCCGACCATGACCGGCCGCGATCTGTGCGGGAGCTGGTGCATAGCGCGGCCGACCGTCACGGCCTTGTGCTCGTTCTCGCTGTCGAGCTCTGGGCCGATTACCGCAGCGAAGAATCTGCGCAGGTCCAGTGCATCGAGCAATGGTTCGGCTAGCGCACGTGGCTTGGAGGTGGCGATGAGGAGCGGCAGTTGGCCAGCGAGCCCGTCGAGGATCTCGCGGATGCCCGGGAATACGATCGTCTCGCTCGCGGACATCTCGCGATAGCGCGCACGATAGGCGTCCACACACGGCTGAACAAGTGTTTCATCATTCACCAGCGCACGGAACGTCTGGTGCAGGGGAGGGCCGAGATAATGAGTGAGCTCGTGCTCGGGCCTTGGAGCCAGGCCGTGTGAGGTGAGCGCGCTGTTGACGCTACGAGCGAACGGCACCCGTGAGTCCACGAGAACGCCGTCGAGGTCGAACAGCACAGCGTCGTGATCTTTACTAAACGACGGCACGAGGATCTGAATCAGGTCCGCTTCGCCGCTTGTTGTTTGGCCGTGTTCGGCCGCGCTATTCGCTTGCCGCCGGCTCGATGAACGTCGTATCGGGTGGCTGCTCACCGGCGTAATAGTCGATCGTGTCCGCGGCGCGGAAGACCGCCCGCAGTCCGCCTCCGTCTGCCTGCCGCTCGTAGGCGCCGAGCGTGCCCGAGTCGGGGCGGATCACGATGTCCGGCTCGCCGTTGGTGCTGAACGCCAGGAACCGCACGGTGTCCTCGGTGCGGTTGACGAGCTGGTGTGCGCCCTGCTCGCCGCGCAGGAACGGGACGACCTCACCCTCCGCCAGCTCTCGCCACCCGTCGGGTGTGCGCAGGCTCGGCCGGCCATCGAGGACGACCACGAGCTCCTCCTCGGCGAGGTGGTAGTGGTAAGGGTAGGCGGCTTCGCCGGGAGGCAGTTCCCACAAGCTCAACCCCAGTCGGTCGCTGCCGGCCTGGCGGCTCAGGCGGGCGCGGAGGCAGCGAAATCCTGGGTGCTCGCGTGGCTCGTCGAAGATGGGGTCGTTGATGTTGGTCACAGGGCGCAGGGTATCCGTAGCTCGCTCGTTCCGGGCCTGCGGACGGTGCAGGCGAAGTAGCTGCCGAACTGAACCGCTCGCTCTGCGCCGGACTGAATAGACGTATTGGTGCCCATGAAGTGACGGCAGGGCGCATATGATCCGAGCCATGTCCGCGATGCGCGCCATGCCCGAGTTGCAGCGCGAGGGGCCTGGCCGTGACGCGCTCGCGTTGTCCTGGAGCGGCGGCAAGGACTCGGCGCTGGCGCTGTGGACGTTGCGCTCAGAGCTCGGTGTGTGGCCGCGTGCGTTGATCACGACGGTCACAGAGGCGTATGAGCGGATCAGCATGCACGGTGTGCGCCGCGAGCTGCTGGCCGCACAGGCGCAGGCGCTCGGCGTCCCGCTGGTCGAGGTGCGCATCCCGCCGGGGTGTGTGAACGAGGTGTACGAAGAGCGCATGGCCGACGCGTTCGCCTCACCGCCGCTGTCCACGGTGCGGACGGTTGCGTTCGGGGATCTGTTTCTCGAAGACGTCCGCGCCTATCGCGAGCAGCGGCTGAGCGCCGCGGGCAGGCAGGGCATCTTCCCGCTGTGGCGGCGGGACACGGCTGTGCTCGCTCGGCGCTTCATCGAGGAGGGGTTTCGCGCGATCCTTGTGTGTGTGGACCCGCGACACCTGCCCGCCTCGTTTGTGGGGCGGGCATATGACGAGCAGCTCCTGGCCGACCTGCCGGCCGGTGTCGATCCCTGCGGTGAGAACGGCGAGTTTCACACTTTCGTACACGCCGGCCCGATCTTCGCCGAGCCGATCGCGTGCGAGACCGGGGAGGTGCTCGAGCGCGAGGGGTTCGTCTTCTGCGACGTGCTGCCCGCCCAGTCCACGCGGGCGAGCCAGTCCAGTGCGTAAGAGCTCGCCGCCCGGTTTGGTCAGACTCGTCCCGCCGTCACCAGGCACGCCACCGTGCTCGAGCGGATCGGCCGTCCGAGTCGCTCTTGCAGGGCGCGGTTCGACCCGCGCCAGCTCCATCGTCGGGGCGGCTAGCCCTTGGGCGCCTTGAACGTCAGCGTCAGCGTCGACCCCTTGGGGATCGACTGCACCGCGTTCAGCGTGACCGTGTAGACCGAGCCGCCCAGCGAATACTTGCCGCCGGTGAGCTGATACGCGCCTTTGACCGACTTCGGCTTGGCCACGATCCCGTCCAGCTTCAGATTGGTGTCGCTGAGGGCGATCACGAGCTTGACTCGGCTGGCGCCACCGGCGAGGCTCACCACGGCCTTGCACGAGCTCGAGCCGCCCTTGCACTTGATCTGCCGCGTCTTGCCGGCCGCGCTTGCCGCAGGGCCCGAGGTCGAAGCCGAGGCGATGCCGGGCGCGATCGCCGCGCCGCCCGCCAGCACGCCGATGAGCGTTGCCGCCGCCGCCATCTTCAACCGGCTGGCATGCCGTCCGACTATCCCGCCGGCCGTCGATGCATCCACGATGTCCATTGAAGCCTCCTCCATTCGAGCCTCCTCCATTCGAGCCTCCTCCATTCGAGCCTCCTCCGCGACGATTGAGTGCGATCGAGCTTAGCGCCGGCCTCTGACGGACGTCAACTCAGCCTGGCCACGGGCGAGCTCCCCAGCGGCGTGCCGGCCGCGTCGAGCGCCTGCACCGCAAAATAGGGGCCGCGCGAGGGCGAGGCGATCGCGGTCTCGAATCCGCCGGCCCGCGCGTGCGCCACCGGCGTCAGCGTCAGCTGCTCCGGCCGTTCCCCGGCCAACAGCCGCCATGCCCGCACCTCGGTCGCGCCGTTCCAGCTCGCGTATGCGCGCACGCCGCCCCGGCCGCCGCTCACAGCCAGCGCCGGGGCCTCTGCGGGCCGGCCCGTCCAGGGCAGGCGAAACGCGCGGTAGCACTCGTACTGGGAGCCGAGCAGCGCGTCGAACAGCAGCCGCCCGGAGCGGTCGAACTCCGAGACGTACGGCGATTCGCCCCAGCCGACGAACACGTTGCCGTTCGGGAGCGGTTGCACGCTGCCCTGACTGCCGGCGAGGACCGGCGGGCGCGTGTACTGGCGGCGCAGCGTCGCGGTCATCGCCTGCTCGTCGACGTCGAGCACCAGCCCGCGCGAGAGCCGCTCGACCGCCGGGGTCGCGCCGTTGTCGAACACCGTGATCGTCCCGTCAGGCTGACGGCGGGCGTCGTGCTGCCACGCGAACGCCGTACCCGGACCCATGTCGAAGTCGCTGTGCTTGCCGCCCAGCCGCCAGACGATGCTGCCGTTTTGGGCGAGCTTGTAGATCGTGTGGGTCGAGCGCGCGGAGACGATCAGCCCGTCGTCGCGCCCGCCGACATTGCCGAGCCTGCCACTGTTGCCGAGCCTGCCACTGCCACCGCGCGCGGCGCCGTTGCCGGGCTCCTCGCCGTACAGATCGACCGAGTTGATGTGCGCGTAATCCCAGTCTTCGCCCACCGGCGCGTAGGACTCGCTCAGCGGGATGTGGTCGAGGCTGTGCCACTCCATCAGCACGTCTCCGGTGGCGAGGTCGAGCTCCTGGAACATCGCGTCCTGGATCGTGCCCGCGCGCGGGCCGCCGACCGAGGACAGGTCCGCTTTTGTGACCCGGTAGCTCGTGAGCAGCGCGGTGTCGCGCGGGGTGATCACGAACTCGTGCAGATCCCCCCGCCGGCCCAGCCCGGCCTGCACGGTACGGATCGTGCGATACGCCGTGTCGGCGATCACGTATTCGCCCACGCCGTGCCCGAGTTCGATCTCGCCCTGCCACCACGTCAGCACGGGCGCGCCACGGTATGACTGCACGCGAAAGTCGGTCGTCACCCGGCCCGCGACCGGGTTCTCCCAGATGGGCTCGCCCGCGTTGTCGACGATCACCGCGCCCGCCTGTCCCGTCGGGTTGTTGTACGGCGCGATGAACACCGGTTCCGGGCTCGTCCCCGGCTCGTTGCGTAGGACGGTCAGCGCCGGTATCTGCAGGTCGGGGCGCGAGCGCCATTTTGGCGCGCGGGGCGGCGCCGACGCGCGCGAGGCCAGCGCGCCCGACAGCAGCTCGCCGGCGATCCCGCCGCTCAGGCCGAGCCCGAGCGCGCCCACACCCACCCCGCGCAGCATCTGCCTGCGGGTCATGCCTGTCCGCGTCATAACACGCTCCATGTTCCCCCCAACCCATCAGCTGCCCCTGAGCAGCGGTTCAACCGCGCATCAATTGCGGTGAAGAATCGAATCGGACGCAACGGGCATGGTGGAGTCGGCGCCGGGACCTCTGGGACTCCATGTGCGGGGGCCGGGTAGCCTGCAGCTCACATGTCGATCGCGGTCACACTCCCCGACGGAACATCGCTGCAGCTGCCCGACGGCGCCACCGGCGCGGATGCCGCCGCGGCGATCGGGTCCGGGCTCGCGCGCGCGGCGCTGGCCATCGAGGTCGGCTACCCCGCGGGGGGCGGCGCCGAGACGGGCGATGGGCCAGGAGTGCCCGGGGCGGGCCCCGGTGCGGTGGGCGGGGGGCTGACGGGGCCCACCGAAGTCCGCGACCTCGCCCGGGCGCTGCCCGACGGGGCGCACATCTCGATCCTCACCCGCCGCAGCGGTCCCGCCGCGCTTGCGCTGATCCGCCACGACGCCGCGCACGTGCTGGCCGAGGCCGTGATGGAGCTGTACCCCGGCGTGAAGATCTCGATCGGGCCGCCGATCGAACAGGGCTTCTACTACGACTTCGAGTTCCCGCCCGGCGCCGAGATCTCCGAAGAGCGGTTCGGCGAGATCGAAGAGCGCATGCGCGCGCACATCTCCGCCGGCGAGACCTTCCAGCGCGAGGACGTAACGCCCGCCGTGGCCCGCGAGCGGTTCGTCGCACAGGAGCAGGACTACAAGGTCGAGCTGATCGACGACCTCGTTAACGACACGCGCGCGCGGGGGGGAGAGCTGCAGACCGTCTCGCTGTACACCAACGGCCCGTTCACCGACCTGTGCCGCGGCCCGCACGCGCCGAGCACCGCCACGGTCGGAGCGGTCAAGCTGCAGTCGATCGCCGGCGCGTACTGGCGCGGGGACTCCTCGCGCACAATGCTCACCCGCATCTACGGCACCGCCTTTCACACCGCCTCCGAACTGCGGGAGCACCTGGAGCTGCTCGAGCAGGCCCGCGCCCGAGACCACCGTAAGCTCGGGCGCGAGCTCGAGCTGTTCACATTCTCAGAGGTCTCGCCCGGCGCGGCGTTCTGGCTTCCCGCCGGCACCCGGCTGTTCAATCGCCTGGTGGCGATCTCGCGCGAGATGGGCGCCGTGCGCGGCTACACCGAGGTCAAGACGCCGCTGATCTACGACGCGCAGCTGTGGAAGACCTCCGGGCACTGGGGCAAGTACCGCGAGCACATGTTCCTCGCGGTCGACTCCGACGGGCAGGAGCTGGGCGCGGTCAAGCCGATGAACTGCCCCGGGCACGCGCATCTGTACGCGAGTCGCCGCCACTCCTACCGCGAGCTGCCAGTGCGCTACTCAGAGCCCGGTCTCTTGCACCGCAACGAGGCTTCGGGTGTGCTGCACGGCCTGTTGCGGGTCCGCCACTTCGCCCAGGACGATGCGCACATCTTCTGCACCGACGAGCAGGTCCAGCAGGAGGTCTCGGGTTGTCTGGAGCTCGCGTTCTCGACCTACTCCCTCTTTGACCTCGACGTGCGCCTGGAGCTCTCCACGCGCCCGGCCGATCCCGACCAGCGGATAGGAGACGACGTGATGTGGGATCGCGCCGAGGGCGCGCTCACGCAGGCGCTCGACGCGCGCGGACTTTCCTATGAGCTGAACCCCGGCGACGGCGCCTTCTACGGCCCCAAGATCGACATGCACATGACCGATTCGCTCGGGCGCTCCTGGCAGCTGGGGACGGTGCAGCTGGACTACTCGATGCCCGCGCGCTTCGGTCTGACCTACACCGGCGCCGACAACTCCGAGCACACGCCGGTGATGATCCACCGTGCCCTCTTTGGCTCCTACGAGCGCTTCATCGGCATCATGCTCGAGCACTACGGCGGTGAGCTGCCAGTGTGGCTGGCGCCCGTGCAGGCGATCGTGCTGCCCGTCTCAGACCGCTTCAACGAGTACGCCACCGAGGTCGCGCGCGAGCTGCGCGAGCTGGGCTCTTTTGTCGAACTCGACGAGCGCAGCGAGTCGGTCGGGCGCAAGATCCGCGACGCCGAGCTGCGGCGCATCCCCTACATGCTGATCGTCGGCGAGCGCGAGTCCGGCGATCGCACCGTGTCGGTGCGCGAGCACCGCGGCGGCGACCTCGGTGCGATGGGCCTCGCCGATTTCGCGCAGCGGCTGTCCGGCGGGCCCTCGGGCGGCTATACTGCGCCGTCTTGAGCGCATTGCACATCCTCAGACCCTCGGCGTCGCCGGCGGCAGCCCGCCCGTAATCAGCAGTTGACGCCTGTCGAGTACAGCTAGTGCCGGTCCCCCGCAGGTTCGACCGGCGCCCGCCCGAGCGGGACCAGACGAGGATCAACGAGCGCATCCGCGTGCCCGAGGTGCGCGTGATCGACGACGAGGGCAACCAGGTCGGGGTGATGAAGACCCCCGACGCGCTGGCCTTCGCCCAGCAGCGCGATCTGGACCTGGTCGAGGTCGCCCCCGAGGCGCGCCCGCCCGTGTGTCGCGTCCTGGACTACTCCAAGTACAAGTACGAGCAGGCCCAGAAGCTCAAGCAGGCGCGCAAGCACCAGCAGCAGATCACGGTCCGCGAGATCAAGTTCCGCCCGAAGATCGCCGAGCACGACTACGACACCAAGAAGCACCACGTCGAGCGCTTCCTGCGCCACAAGGACAAGGTCAAGGTCACGATCATGTTCCGCGGCCGCGAGGTCACCCATCCCGAGCGCGGCACCGCGATCCTCGACCGCCTCGCCGAGGAGCTCTCAGAGCTCGGCGTCGTCGAGCAGCGCCCGATGCAGGAAGGCCGCAACATGACGATGATGATGGCGCCCTCCAAAGCGGTGTTGGCCGGGCGTGTCGAGGCCCAGCACGCCGGCGCCGACGGGGCGGCGCCCGACATCGATGGGGCGCAGCCGGCCGTGCCCGCGGGCGAGGCCGACGGCGCCGTGTCATAATCAGCAGCTCGCCATGCCCAAGATGAAGACACACTCCGGCGCCAAGAAGCGCTTCAAGGTGACCGCCACCGGCAAGGTGCGCGGCCGCCACGCGTTCACGAGCCACATCCTCGAGAAGAAGTCGCCCAAACACAAGCGCGCTCTGGGCCGCCCGGCGCTGCTCTCCGAGCACGACACGCCACGGGTCAAGCGGCTGTTGGGGGTGGGCAAGTGACGCGCGTAACCCGCGGAGTCCACGCGCGCAAGAAGCGCCGCGCCACGCTCGAGCTGACCAAGGGCTTCCGCGGCGAGGCGCACTCCAACTACAAGCGCGCCAAGGAGGCGCTGATGAAGGCGGACGCCTACGCGTACCGCGATCGGCGCAACCGCAAGCGTGACTTTCGCCGCCTATGGATCACCCGCATCAACGCCGCCGCGCGCCAGAACGGCATGAGCTACTCCCAGCTGATGCACGGCCTGAGCGTGGCCGGGGTGCAGCTCGACCGCAAGACGCTGGCCGACATCGCCGTGCGTGACACCGACGCGTTCCGACGTATCGCCGACACCGCCCGGGAGGCGTCCGCGTCGGCTGCTTGAGTCTCTGGCCGGCATCGACTCGCACCGGGCGTCGCTTCCGATCGGAAGGGCGCCTTTTTTGTGCCGTGACACCCACATAGACCCACAATGACACCCACATCGACCCGTACCACACAACCCCGCTCACATCCGCCCTCGACTAGGGTCCAGCCGTCATGACCGAGCGGATCGAGCAACTGCGCGCCGAGGCCGAGACGGCGATCGCCGGCGCGCGGGACGGCGCCGCGCTCCAGGAGCTGCGCGTGCGCTATCTCGGCCGGCGCGCCGAGCTGCCCCAGCTGTTGCGGGGCGTGGCCGAGCTGCCTCCCGACGAACGGGGAACGGTCGGTCGCGCGGCCAACGAGGCGCGCCAGGCTTTGGAGGCGCTGATCGAGCGGCGCTCTGCCGAGCTGGCCGGGGCGGAGCTGCAGACCCGCCTGCGTGCGGACACCGTCGACGTGACGCTCCCGGGCGCGCCGCCCGCGCCGATCGGGCGACTGCACGTGCTCAGCGCGACCAGGCGCGAGCTCGAAGACATCTTCCTCGGCCTCGGCTTCACGATCGTGGAAGGCCCGGAGGTCGAGACCGTGCACTACAACTTCGATGCGCTCAACCACTCCCCGACGCATCCTGCCCGTGCGCGCACGGACACGTTTTACGTGGCTCCCCCGTCCGGCGACTCATCCCATGGTGACGAGGGCGGCGGCGGCGAGGACGGTGGCGGCGATGGAGGTGGCGAGGGCCGGCTCGGCGCGCCCGGTGACCTCGTGCTGCGGACCCATACCTCGCCGATGCAGATCCGTGCGATGGAGGCCCATCCGCCGCCTCTCTACGTCGTGATCCCCGGTCGCGTGTACCGGCCCGACTCCGATGCCACGCACACGCCCCAATTCCACCAGATCGAGGGGCTGGCGGTGGACGAGGACATAACACTCGCTGACTTGAAGGGCACGCTGTTGGTGTTCGCCCGCGAGCTGTTCGGCGACGAGCGCGACGTGCGCCTGCGCCCTCACTTCTTCCCGTTCACCGAGCCCTCCGTCGAGGTCGACGTCTCCTGCTTTCACTGCTCGGGCCGGGGCTTTCTGCGCGACGGCTCGCGCTGCTACCTGTGCAAGGGCGAGGGCTGGCTCGAGGTGCTCGGCGCGGGCGAGGTCGACCCGAACGTCTACTCCCACGTGCCCACTACCGCGGCCAACGCCCCCGGTTATGACCCCGAGAAGGTCCAGGGCTTCGCTTGGGGCATGGGCGTCGAGCGGATCGCGATGCTCCGCCATGGCATCCCCGACCTGCGGCTCTATTACGAAAACGATCTGCGCTTTCTGGAGCAGTTCGGATGACCACGGTTACCCATACGCCCCCGTTGGGGCCTGGCCCGGAGATCGAGTCATGAAGGTCCCGCTGAGCTGGCTGCGCGAATACTGCTCGCCCGACCTGGATGTGCGCCAGATCGAGGAGCGGTTGACGATGACCGGCACCAAGGTCGAGGCGATCCACCATCACGGAGTCCCCGCGACCGACGGGTTCGTGGTCGGGCGGGTCCTGTCCGCCGAGCCCCATCCCGACGCGGACCGGCTGCGCGTCTGCGGCGTCGACCTCGGCGGGGACTCGCCGGCCACGATCGTGTGCGGCGCGCCCAACGTCGCCGCCGGTCAGACGGTGGCGGTGGCCAGGCCGGGGGCGGTGCTGCCCGGGGGGACGCGCTTGAAGAAGGCCAAGCTGCGCGGGGTGGTATCCGAAGGAATGATCCTGTCCGCGAGCGAGCTGGCCTTGGCCGAGTACTCGGAGGGGATCATGGTTTTGGACGGCCTTGACCTCGACGCGGAGCCGGCTGCGGGTGCTCCACTGGCGGAGCTGCTGCCGATCGCCGATGAGATCATTGAGCTCGAGATCACCCCCAACCGTCCCGACTGTCTGGGCATTTACGGGGTGGCGCGCGAGCTGCACGCGGCCACCGGCGCTCCGCTGGCGCCGGCGCCGTGGGCTCAGGACCCAGGATCGACAGGAGAGCTGGCAGGCGAGATCGCGTCCGTGCGCGTGGAGTGTCCAGACCTGTGCCCCCGCTTCACCGCGCGCGTGTTCGAGGACGTCACGATCGCACCGTCGCCGCCGTGGCTGTCCGCGCGACTCTCCGCCGCGGGGCAGCGGCCGATCAACAACGTCGTCGACATCACCAACTACGCGATGCTGCTCACCGGCCAGCCGCTGCACGCGTTCGACCTCGACCGTATCGCGGGCGCTCGACTCTTAGTCAGACGCGCGCGCGCGAGCGAGGCGGTCCTCACGCTCGACGGACAGACCCGCGCGTTGCAGGAGGGCACGATCGTGATCGACGACGCCGAGGGCCCGACCTCGATCGCCGGGATCATGGGCGGCGCGCGCTCGGAGGTGGCGCCAGACACCACGCGCGTGCTGATGGAGGTCGCCGCCTGGGACGGTCCCGCAATCCACCGCGCCTCGTGGGCGCTCGGACTGCGCAGCGAGGCGTCCTCGCGGTTTGAGAAGTCTTTGGCGCCCGAGCAGTGCCTGTGGGCGCAGGCGATCGCCACGCAGCTTTTGATCGAGCTCTGTGGCGCGCGTGTTTTGCCGGGCACGATCGACGTCGGCGGCGAGCGCTTCGCCGGCGGGGCATCCACTGCCCCCGCGATCCGTCTGCGCGAGGCGCGCGTGCGCGCGATCCTCGGCATCGACATCCCCCGAACCCGCCAGGCGGAGATCCTGCGCGCGCTCGACTTCGCCGTCGCCGACGCGCCCGACGGCCTGGACGTGACGCCGCCACCGGTGCGCCGCCAGGACGTCACCCGCGAGGCCGACCTGATCGAGGAGGTTGCCCGCATCGACGGCCTCGAGCGCCTGCCCGCGACGCTGCCCGCCCGGCGTGGGGCCGCGGGCCGGCTCACCCATGCCCAGCGCGTGCGGCGCGCCGCCGAGGACGCGCTGGTCGGCCGCGGTCTGCATGAGATCGTCGGCTGGAGCTTTGCCGATCCGGCGCTGCTGGAGCGGCTGCGCCTTCCCGATTCGCACCAGCTGCGCGAGGTCGTGCGCATCGAGAACCCCCTGTCCGAGGACCAGTCGATCATGCGCCCGACCCTGCTCGGATCGCTGCTCGACGCCGCCCGGCACAACGTCTCGCGCAACCATCCCGACCTGGCGATCTTCGAGTCGGGCACGGTCTACCGCTTGCGCAGGAGCGAGGGCCTGGGCGATGGCGAGGATTCCGGCTCCGGCACGGGCCTGGCCACCACATCTCCGATCGACGAGCACCACGCGCTCGGCGCGCTGCTGACCGGGGCGCTTGCGCCGCGCTCGTGGCGGACGGCGCCGACCCAGGCGGGGGCCCAGGGCGGAGAGGCCGACTTCTTCGCCGCCAAGGCACTGCTCGGAGCCCTGCTCGATCACCTTCACGTCGACTGGTCGGTGCGTGCGGCGCCGGCCGAGTCCTGGCCGTTTCTGCATCCGGGGCGCTGCGCCGAGGTCTTGGCCGCTGGGAGCGAGGACACCGGCGAGGCGGCGGCTGAGCCGGCGGAATGCCGGCTTGGCTTCCTGGGCGAGATCCACCCGTTGGTCGCCGGCGCCTGGGACCTCGGCCGCACGGTTGCGTTTGCGATCGACCTCGGCCTGCTCGCGATGGTGGCGCCCGAGGTCGTCTCCTTTCAGGCGTTCGGTTCATTCCCGGCGCTGCGCCAGGACATTGCGGTCGTGCTGCCCGACGAGGTCTCCGCTGACGATCTGCTCGGTCGCGTGCGCCGTGCCGGGGGCAGCATGCTCGCCGAGGCCGACATCTTCGACGTCTACACCGGCGCGCAGGTCGGCGAGGGTCGCCGCTCGCTCGCGCTCGCGCTGTCTTTCAGCTCGCTCGATCGCACCCTCACCGACGAGGACGTCGCGCCGGTGCGCGAGCGGATCGTCGCTGCGCTTGCCGAGGTCGGGGGTGAGCTGCGTGGCTGAACAGGCATCTTCCCGCGCTGCGCTCGGACAGCCTCCTGCGCAGGTCTTTGCCGCCGGCTCCCCGCGCGTGCTCGTCGCCGGCGCCACCGGATTTGCCGGGGCGCTCGCCGCGCACCTGCTCTGGCGCCATCCGCGGTTGCAGCTGGTCGGCGTGACCGGCCGCTCGGAGGTGGGCCGGCGCCTAGACGACCTGTACCCGCGCTATCGCGTGCCGCTTGCGATCGAGTCCTTGGATCTCGACCGTTACGCCTCCGACGCCGGGCCGGGCGAAGCGCCGCGTGCGGATGACCCCAGGAACCCGAACGGCGCCGGCGCGGCGAGTATCGACGCGGCGATCGTCGCCTACCCCCACGCGGCCGCCGCCCCTACCGTCGGCGCGTTGCGCGACCTCGGCGTGCGCGTGGTCGACCTCAGCGCCGACTTCCGCCTCTCATCTCAGGCCACCTACGAGCAGTGGTACGGCCCCCATCCGCGGCCCGACCTGCTGGCGCAGGCGGTGTACGGGCTGACCGAGCTGCACCGCACCCAGATCGCCGATGCCGCGATCGTCGCGAACCCGGGCTGCTATCCGACCGCCTCGGTGCTCGGCCTTGCCCCGCTGGCCCGGGCCGGGCTGATCGCCGACGTCGTGATCGACGCCAAGCAGGGCATATCCGGCGCCGGGCGCACGTTTGATGAGACGACCCACCTCTCCTTCGCGGGCGAGAACATCCTTCCCTACAAGGTCGCCGCCCACCGCCATACTCCCGAGATCGAGCAGCAGCTCATCGAGCTGGATCCGGCGCTCGCGGACTTGGGGGTGCAGTTTCAGGCACATCTGGTGCCGCTCGACCAGGGCGAGCTGGCCAGCTGCTATGTGACGCCCACGCGCGAGGTCTCGGCCTCCGAGCTGCACGAGCTCTACACCGACGCCTACGCGGATGAGCCGTTCGTCGAGCTCGTCACCGCGCCGCCGGGCACGCGCGAGGTGCTCGCGACCAACTACTGCCGAGTCTTCTTTGCCGCCGACGGGCATACCGGCAAGATCGTCGTGCTTTCGGCGATCGACAACCTCTGGAAGGGCACCTCCTCGCAGGCGATCCAGAACCTGAACGTGATGTTCGGGTTGCCGGAGACGGAGGGACTCACATGAGCGCCGGCAACGACGTGTGGGGCGATCGCGCCTCCGACGGCCCGCCGCGGCCGTTCTTTGCCTCGCGCTGGACTACACCCGCGCCCGCGCATGTGCGCGAGCTGGACCCATCCACCGCCGGTCTTCCCGCCGGCTTCAGGGCCGCGGGCGTCGCCTGCGGGATCAAGCCCTCCGGCAACCCCGACCTCGGCATCCTGATCTGCGACGGCCCCGACCCCGTCAGCGCCGCGCGGTTCACCGCCACCGCCACGCCGGCCGCCCCGGTCATCCTCAGCCGCGAGCGCTGTCGCCTGGAGCGGCTACGCGCGGTGCTCGCCAACTCCGGCTGCGCCAACGCTGAGACCGGCCAACGCGGCCTCGACGACGCCGCCAAGACCCAGGGCGCCGCGGCGATCGCGCTCGGCGTTCAGCCCGAGGAGGTCGCGCTTGGCTCGACCGGCGGCATCAGCTGGCACCTGCCCGTCGACGCCGCCCTGCGCGGCATCCTCGACGCGAGCTCCCGCCTTTCCCGCGAGGGCGACGGCGACTTCCAGCAGGCGATCCAGACGACCGACGCCTTCGAGAAGCGCGCCTCTCTTGAGGTCGAGCTGCCCTCCGGCGTTGTGCGCCTGTCCGCGCAGTGCAAGGGCGCCGGCATGATCTCGCCGCTGTTTGCCACCATGCTCTGCTTCATCGAGACCGACGCGGCGCTTGCCCCCCACACGGCCGACCTGCTGCTGGGCGTCTGCGTCAAGCGCTCGTTCGACCGCTGCTCGGTGGACGGCCAGCTCTCCACCAACGACACCGCTCTCCTGATGTGCTCGGGGGCCTCCGGCGTGAGCATCGCGCCCGAATCCGAGGACGAGCTGCGCTTCGGCGAGGCGCTCGACGCGCTGTTGCGAGCGCTGGCGATCATGATGGTCGCCGACGGCGAGGGCGCGCAGCGGATCGCACGGGTGGTCGTGCGCGGCGGTCACGCCGAGGGAGTCGAGACTGTCGCCCGCGGGATCGCCAACTCGCCCCTGGTCAAAACCGCGCTGCACGGCGCCGACCCCAACTGGGGACGCCTGATCCAGGCCACCGGCGCGGCCCTGGCCGGGCGCGACTGGTGGCCGGTGCCGTTGACGATGGACCTGTCGATCCAGGGCACGCTTGTCTGCTCCGCCAGCACTCCGACCGACTACGACACCGATGCGCTTGCCCAGGCGGTCCAGGAGCCCGAGATCGAATACGAGGTCACGTTGCCCGGCTCGGGTTGTGAGGCGGAGATGTTCTTTTCCGATCTCGGCCATGAGTACATCAGGATCAACGCGGAGTACACGACATGAGCCTCCGTCCGGCAGCCTTTTTGCCCCGTCCGCACCTGTCACGAAACCTGACCGGCCACGCTATGCCGACGCCGATGGCCTGGCGTGGCCGTCTCCCAATCCAACACGAGAGGACGAACAGATGAGGGACGTCGGCACACTGCTCGAGGCCCTGCCCTACATCCGGGAGTTCCACGGGCATACGATTGTCATCAAGTACGGCGGCGCGGCGATGGAGGACCCCGCGCTGCGCGAGGAGTTCGCGCGCGACGTCGTCCTGCTCAAGTACGTCGGCCTGAACCCGATCGTCGTGCACGGCGGCGGTCCGGACATCACCGCCTACATGCGGCGGCTCGGCCTGCCTGTCGAGTTCGTCGGCGGCCTGCGCGTCTCTGACGAGGACACCGTCGAGGTCGCCAAGATGGTGCTCGTCGGCAAGGTCAACAAGGAGATCGTGCTGCGCATCGCCCGCCACGGCCAGCCCGCGATCGGCCTTTGCGGCGACGACGGCTCGCTCTTTCGCGTCACCCGCCGCTCCGGGCCCGGCGGCGAGGACATCGGCTTTGTCGGTGCGATCGAGCGCGTCGACGTGGGCGTGCTCACACACGTCTCCTGCGACTACATCCCCGTCATCGCCTCCGTCGGCGCCGACCGCGACGGGCGCTCCTACAACATCAACGCCGACGAGGCCGCCGGCGCTGTCGCGGGCGCGCTCGGCGCCTACAAGGTCATCTTCCTGACCGACGTCCCCGGCTGGCTCTCAGACCCTTCCGACCCCGACTCGCTGATCGGGCAGGCTTCAACGGCGGAGGTTCGCGCGGCGCTCGACTCGATGGACGGCGGCATGCGCCCCAAGCTCCAGGCGTGCGTCGATGCGATCTCCGCGGGCGTCTCGGCGGCGCACATCCTCGACGGACGGCTCGCTCATTCGCTGCTTCTGGAGCTGTTCACCGACCAGGGGATCGGCACGAAGATCCAAGCGGGGGAGGGCGGCTCGGAATGACCCTCGCCGAGCTGCAGGCCCTGGAGCGCGCCCACGTGATCCCCTCCTACGCGCGCTTTCCCGTGCAGTTCGTGCGCGGCGAGGGCCCTTGGCTGTGGGACGAGGAGGGGCATCGCTACCTCGACTGCCTGTGCGGCATCGGCGTCACCAACCTCGGCCACTGCCATCCGCGCGTCGTGGCCGCCGTGCGCGAGCAGGTTGCCCTCTTGATGCACGTCTCCAACCTCTTCTACACCGAGCCCGCCTTCCGCCTGGCGCAGCGGCTCTCCGACTCCAGTCTCGGCGGCAAGGTCTTCTTCTGCAACTCCGGCGCGGAGGCCTCTGAGGCAGCGATCAAGCTCGCGCGTCGCGCCAGGGCCGGGGGAGACATCCTCGTCGTTCACGGCGCCTTTCACGGGCGCACCTACGGCGCCCTCTCCGCCACACCCCAGGAGTCAAAGCAGGCGCCCTTCGCGCCGCTCGTCCCGGGCTTTCGCGCCGTCGACCCCACGCCAGAGGCGCTCTCTGCCGCGGTCGACTCGCGCACGGCCGCGGTCCTCTTGGAGCCGATCCAGGGCGAGTCCGGCGTGCACGTCCTCTCTGAGGACACCCTTCTCGCCGCGCGGGCGGCTTGCGATGCTCACGGGGCGATCCTCATCTTCGACGAGGTCCAATGCGGGATGGGACGCACCGGCTCCTTGTGGGCCTTTCAGCAGACCGGCGTTCTTCCCGACGCGCTGACCACCGCCAAGGCGCTCGGCGGCGGCCTGCCGATCGGCGCGCTCATCACCGCTCCACATTTAGGGGACGTCTTTCAGCCCGGCGACCATGGCTCGACCTTCGCCGGCGGCCCTGTCATCGCCTGCGCCGCCCTGGCCGCGCTGCAGCTCACCGACGATCCCGCCCTGCTTGCGCGCGTGCGTGAGCTCGGGCTGCGTCTGCAGGCCGGCTTACAGGCCCTCCCGCACGTCCTCTCCGTGCGTGGGCGCGGCCTGATGCTCGCGTGCGAGCTCGACCTTCCCGCGCCCCTTGTCGTTCGTCGTGCGCTGCTCGACCAGCGCCTGATCCTCAACGCGACCGGTCCGACCACCGTGCGCTTTCTCCCCCCCCTGATCGTCTCTGAGGCGGAGATCGACCTGGCGCTCGAGCGGTTTGCCGATGCCGTTGCCTCGGTTGCCGACCTCAACGATGCTTCTGTCGCGGATGGATAGGGTTCCCGACCCATGAGCGACGCCCCCTCCCCGATCGAGTTCCCGCCCCGCACCGCCTCCTACGAGGCCGACCCGGCCGAGGTCTCGCGCGTGCTGCTTCTGTACTCCGGAGGCCTGGACACGAGCGTGATGCTCAAGTGGATCCAGGACGTCTACGACGCCGAGGTCGTGTGCCTGACCGTCAACCTCGGCCAGCCCGGCGAGGACTACGAGGTCATCCGCGAGAAGGCTCTGCGCCTGGGAGCGCTTGACTGCCACGTGGTCGACGCCCGCGAGGAGTTCGCGCGCGAGTACGTCGCCCGCGCGATCCGCGCCAACGCGCTCTACGGCGGCGGCTACCCCCTCTTCACAGCGCTCGGCCGGCCGCTGATCGCCAAGCTCGCGGTCGAGCACGCCCGTACCAGCGGCTGCGACACGATCGCCCACGGCTGCACCGGCAAGGGCAACGACCAGGTCCGCATCGAGGCGACTGTTTCTACGCTCGCGCCCGAGCTGCGCGTGATCGCGCCGGTGCGCTCCTGGCAGATGGGACGCGAGGAGGAGATCGCCTACGCGCGCACTCACGGCATCCCGATCAAGGCCTCGCACGGCGCTGAGGCCGGCCCGCCCTACTCGATCGACGACAACCTCTGGGGGCGCTCCTCGGAGGGTCGCTGGATCGAGGATCTCTCTCACGCGCCCGACGAGGACGTCTTTCAGCTCGTCACCCCGCCCGAGCGCGCTCCCGACGAGCCCGAGACGATCGAGATCGAGTTCGAGCGCGGCATTCCCGTGGCGCTCGACGGACGGCGCCTGGAGCTGGTGGAGCTGCTCGAAGCCGTGGCCGAGCTCGGCGCCCGCCACGGCGTGGGCATCGTCGACCACATCGAGGACCGCATCGTCGGGCTGAAGGTGCGCGACATCTACGAGGCGCCCGCCGCCGCGATCCTCCTGCCCGCCCATCAGGAGCTCGAGCACCTCGTCTGCACGATCCACCAGAACCAGTTCAAGCCCCAGCTCGACCGGCAATGGGCCTACCTCGTCTACGCCGGCCTGTGGTGGGAGCCGCTGCGCACCGACCTCGACGCCTACATGGACGCCGTCAACGCGCACGTCACCGGCACGATCGCCGTCAAGCTCTACAAGGGCCACGCGCGCGTGGTCACCCGCTCCTCGCCACACGCCGTCTATGACTCCGAGCTGGCCTCCTTCTCACAGTCCGGCGGCCTCTTTTCCCAGACCGCCTCGCCGGGCTTCATCGAGCTGTTCTCGCTGCAGTCGCGCATGGCCTGGCGCCTGCGCCAGGGCTCCTGAGTCGGGACTCCTCAGCCAGGGCTCCGGAGCGCCTCGCTCGTCTCAGCCGGTATGTCCGGTCGGGCGCATAGGCTGCTGAGTGTGATCGCCGAGGGCTCATCGTTCTCCCAAACCCCCGGACCGCGCGGGGGAACGCCGCCGCGCCCGGACGAGCCAGACCTCCTGGCCGAACGCCGCGCGCGCCGCGCCGTGGAGACGGGGGAGAGCGCCGCGCTGCTGCGCCGTGCGCAGGCCGCCGAGGCGACGGTCCAAACCCTGGAGGCGCACATCGCGAACCTGCAGCAGCGCCTGCGCGAGGCCGAGGGCGACAGGCAGCGCACGCACGAGCTGGCAGAGCGCCTGGAGCGCGTCGAGGACGCGCTTGACACGATTCGCGAGAGCCATCGCCGCATGGCGCAGACGATCGGCGAGCTGCGAGACGTGACCGTACGCCTGCGCGCCGCCGCCGAGACCCGGCCCGCGGCGAGGGCTGGGAACCCCACGGGGGAGACCGCCGAGGCCGAGGCGCACCGTCGCGAGGAGATGGCCGCCGCGCTGGCCGCCGCGGTGGAGCGGCTGCGCGCCCGTGCGCAGGAGACCTCGCCGCCGGCGCCTGAGGAGCCGGCGCGGGAGCCGGGCAGCGCCCCGAGTCCCACGATCGCGGGCAGTGCGTCCGTGACGGCCGGGGCCGCCCGCAAGCCCCACAAGCACTCGAGCTCGCTGATCGGACGGCTGCTGGCTGCGCGCGCCGCCCGCAAACACCGGCCTCAGGGGCGTTAGGCCGCCGCTGCCGCGCCTAACATCGAGCCGACCGGTGACCGCTCCAGCCTGCGCCCATCTGCACGTCCACTCCGAGTACTCGCTGCTCGACGGCGCCTGCAAGATCGACGCGCTCGCCGCCCGCGCCGCCGAGTTCGAACAGCCCGCCCTCGGTCTGACCGATCACGGCGTGATGAACGGCGCCGTCGAGCTGTACAAGGCCTGCGCCTCCCACAACGTCAAGCCGATCGTCGGCTGCGAGATCTATCTCGTCGAGGACCACGCTGTTGCCAGCGGCGCCGGGAGTGGCGCGCCCTCGCCGAAGGTGCAGCGCAACCACCTGACGCTGCTGGCGGCAACCGACGAGGGCTATCGCAACCTCGTCAAGCTCTCCTCGGCGGGCTTTTTGGAAGGACTCAACCGGGGCAAGCCGACCGTCGATCTGCGGCAGATCGAGCGCCACTGCGGCGGCGTGATCGCGCTGACCGGCTGTCTGGCCTCGCGCTTCTGCCAGCACCTGCTCGAGGATCGCCCCGCAGACGCGCGCGCACACGCGGACGACCTGCAGCGCATCTTCGGGGCGGAGAACGTCTACTTCGAGGTGCAAAAGAACGGGCTGACCGCGCAGGAGAAGTGCAACGAGGGGATCGTGCGCATCGCCTCAGAGCTCGGCGGCAGCCTCGTCGGCACCGGAGACGTGCACTATCTGCGCCGCGAGGACTACGACCACCACACCGCGCTGCTGTGCGTACAGACCAAGAGCACGCTCGCCGCGCCGAAGCTGACGTTCGACACCAACGAGTTCTACCTGCGCGACAACGCAGAGATGGCCAGCGCCTTTGCCCAGTGGCCGGAGGCGATCGCGAGCACGCTGGAGATCGCCGAGCGCTGCAACCTGCGGCTCGAGCTCGGCGGTCAGCTGATCCCGAGCTTCCCCACCCCCGACGGCGTCTCCGAGCGCGAGTATCTGCGAGCGCAGGTGCTGGACGGTGTGCGCGCCCGTTACGGGGACCCGCCGCCGGCGCAGGCGCTGGAGCGGATGGAGATGGAGCTCGCGGTGATCGATCGCATGGGCTTCAACGCCTACTTCTTGATCGTCTGGGACTTCGTCAAGTTCGCCAAGGAGAACGGGATCGCCGTCGGCCCCGGCCGCGGTTCGGCCGCCGGCTCGATCGTCGCCTACTCGCTGCGGATCACCGACGTCGACCCGCTCGAGTACAACCTGCTGTTCGAGCGCTTCCTGAACCCCGAGCGGGTGTCGATGCCGGACATCGACATCGACTTCTCCGTGCGCGGGCGCGAGCGCGTGATGCGCTACGTCACCGATAAGTACGGGCGCGAGTCGGTCGCGCAGATCGTCACCTTCGGCAAGATGTTCCCGCGCGCGGCCACCCGCGACGCGGCGCGCGTGCTCGGCCTGGACTACGGCGCCGGCGACCGCCTGGCCAAGCTGATCCCCGACCCGATCATGGGGCGCTCCCCCTCCTTCGAGGACTGCCTGAAGCCCGGGGAGCCGCTGCGCAAGGCCTATGACGAGGAGCCAGACGCAAAGCGCATCGTCGACGTCGCCCGGGGTCTGGAGGGCATCGTGCGCAACTCCTCGATCCACGCCGCCGCCGTCGTGATCGCCGACCGGCCGCTCACCGACATCGTGCCGTTGCAGCTCGCCGACGCCGGCGCCGACGAGAACGGCGACCGCGCGTTTCGCACCGTCACCCAGTTCTCGATGAAGCCGATCGAGGACATCGGCCTGCTGAAGATGGACTTCCTCGGGTTGCGCAACCTCGACGTGATCGAGGACGCTCTGGACATCATCGAGCGCTCGACCGGCGCCCGCCCGGACATGACCACGCTCCCGCTCGACGACACCACGACCTTCGAGATGCTCGCCCGCGGCGATTCGATCGGCGTGTTCCAGTTCGAGTCCGAGGGGATGCGCGAGGCGCTGCGCAAGGTGCGCCCGACCGAGTTCGAGGACCTGATCGCGCTGAACGCCCTGTACCGCCCCGGCGCGATGGACCAGATTCCCGTCTATGCGCGCGGTAAGCACAACCCGGATGGGATCTCCTACCCGGACGAGCGGCTGCGGGCGATCCTCGCGTCCTCCAAGGGCGTGATCCTCTACCAGGAGCAGGCGATGCAGATCTCCAAGGAGCTCGCCGGCTTCTCCGGGGCCAAGGCCGACGATCTGCGCAAGGCGATCGGCAAGAAGAACCGCGCCGCGATGGCCGCCCTGAAGCCCGAGTTCGTCGAGGGCTGCCGGGCTTCTGAGACCAAGCCCGAGGTGATCGAGTTCCTGTGGCAGACCAACGAAAAGTCCGCCGACTACTCCTTCAACCGCTCGCACGCCGCCTGCTACGCCCTGATCGGGTACCGAACCGCATGGCTGAAGGCCAACTACCCGGCCGAGTACATGGCCGCCCTGATCTCCTCGGTGATGTCAACCAAGGACAAGGTTCCGTTCTTCGTCGCCCGCTGCGAGGAGATGGGGATCGAGATCCTGCCGCCCGACGTCAACCTCTCAGACCACGAGTTCACGGTCGTGGAAGGCAACATCCGTTTCGGCCTGGATGCCGTCAAGGGCGTCGGCTATCAGGCGGTCGAGGCGATCAAGCGCGCGCGGGGCGATTCCGATCCCGCCCAACCCGCCGCCGCCGGGGCAGGCGGGGTAGCCGGGGCGGGCGGGGGCCCATTTCAATCGCTGTGGGACTTCTGCGAGCGCGTGGACGGTCGCGCCGTCAACAAGAAAGCGATCGAGGCGCTGGTCAAGTGCGGCGCGTTCGGTTCCACCGGGGCGAGCCGCAAGGGCATGCTGGCGGTGCTCGAACAGGCCCAGGCGGCCGGCCAGAAGCTCCAGCAGGACGCTCAGATCGGTCAGGGATCGATCTTCGACCTGGCCGAGGCCGAGCCGGCGGGGACACAGGCAGGGGGGATCGCCGGCCCCGGCGGGACCGCCGAGGGACGCCCCCTCAATGCCTTCGCGCGCCCAACCCACCCGCCGATCCCCACTGAGGAGTTCGAGCAGGCGCAGCTGTTGGCGATCGAGAAGGAGGCGATCGGGCTGTTCGTCTCCGCCCACCCGCTCAAGCCGCTGCGCGAGATCATGCGCGCCCGCACCGACTGTCCGCTCGCCGCGCTCGCCGACCGCCGCGACAAGGACTGGGTGACCGTCGGCGGGATCATCGTCGATGCCAAGCGCATCCGCACCCGCTCGGGCGACCCGATGATGTTCGCCACCCTCGACGATCTCGGCGGCGCCGTCGAGCTGCTCGTGTTCGGCAAGGCGCTCTCAGAGCACGAGGCTGCGCTCGCGGTCGACCGGGTCGTGCTCGTACGTGGGCGCGTCGACCACAAGGAAGCCGGCAAGACCTGCCTGATCGCGCAGTCCGTCGAGCTGTTCGCGCCCTCACAGCAGGAGATCGAACAGGCGCGCACCCAGGCCGATGCGGATGCGCGCAAGGCCGTGACCATCGCCAAGCCCGTACACCTCCAAGTCGACCCGGCCCGTCTACCGCCGAGCGCGATCGACGATCTGCGGCAGATCGTCTGCGACTATCCGGGCCCGGCTGAGATCGTGCTGCGACTCGGCGGCACGAACCTGCGACTCGGTGAGGCCTACAGAGTGCAAAACACGCCCACCCTGCGGGCCGAGCTCGAACAGGCGCTCGCGCCGATGTCGGCTGTGGCGTAGAGGCGAGGGACCCGATCGCCCGGGTCCCTCGACAAACATGCTGGCGCCCTTTGCGATGACGCCTGGCCGTCAACCAAGCATCAGGCTACGCTCATTTTTTGCGGGCCTGCATCCCGCGCGCGTGCAGTTCTCTCGCCAACTCCACTTCCTCGTGCGAGGGTCCCGCACGGTTCTCTCCCGGCGTCTCGAGCACGCACGGTAGCCTCTGCAGGCCCGGCGCGGACAGGAACGCCATGCACCCCTCCTCGCCGAGCTCGCCCGCGCCCAGGTTCGCGTGGCGATCGCGATTTGAGCCGAGGGGCGTCTGGGAATCGTTGAGGTGCAGCGAGCGGATACGGCCCTTGCCGAGCTTGCGCGCCCCCTCGCGCACGACCGCGTCCATGCCCTTGCTCGTGCGGATGTCATACCCGGAGGCCAGCAGGTGGCAGGAGTCCAGGCACACGCCCAGCCGCTCATCGCCGCCCGCCCCGTCCAGCAGTGCGCGCAGCTCATCGAACGAGCGCCCGAGCGTGCCCCCAGCGCCCGCCGTGTTCTCCAGGTGCAGCTCGCACCCCCCGCCGTCGTCGTCGCGGCTGTCCGCCAGCGCCTGAGCGATCGTCTCCCCGGCGCGCGCGATTGCATCGCCCACGTGCCCCGTCTTGGCCGAGCCGGGGTGCAGCACCACGCCCGCCGCTCCGATCTCGTGGCCGACGTTTAGCGAATGCGTCAGCGAATACAGCGATTTCGCGCGTATTTCCGGATCCTCGCTGGCGCAGTTCAGCAGGTACACCGCGTGGATCAGCACCGCTTGGATCGGGCTGTCCGCCATCGCCTGCCTGAACTGCGCGAAGTCCTGCTCGGTATACGCCGTCGGTTTCCACATCCGCGGCGACTGGTTGAAGATCTGGATCGCCTCGCACCCGCGCTCCACCCCGCGCTCGATCGCTTTGGGCAGTCCCCCGGCGGGGGAGACGTGCGCACCGATTAGCATGCCCCGCATCCTATGAGGGTTCGCTTCGCCCCATCGCCCACGGGCGCGCTGCACATCGGCGGCGCGCGCACCGCCCTGTTTAACTGGCTGCTCGCCCGTCATCACGGCGGCGAGCTCGTGCTGCGCATCGAGGACACCGACCGCGAGCGCTCGACCGTGCAGAACATCGAGCAGATCCTCGACGCGCTGCACTGGCTGGAGCTCGACTGGGACGAGGGCCCGATCCTGCAGACCGCGCGCTCGCAGCGTCACGTGGAGGCGCTGCAGGCGCTGCTT
This sequence comes from uncultured Solirubrobacterales bacterium, assembly GCA_963702185.1. Taxonomy (GTDB): domain Bacteria; phylum Actinomycetota; class Thermoleophilia; order Solirubrobacterales; family Solirubrobacteraceae; genus Palsa-744. The sequence continues at coordinate 180,485 of OY969723.1, read as the reverse complement.
GCCTCCGGTCACGCCTACCGGTCGACCGCTACCGGCGAGGACGTCAAAGCCTATAAGCAGCTGCACGGCGCCGACCGTGGCTTTCGCGGGCAGGCCGAGTCCGAAGGGGCGGTGCGCCTGCGCGTACCGGACGCCGGCGCCACCGTTGTCAACGATGTGATCCGCGGCGAGACCAGCTTTGAGCACGTCCACCTCGACGACCCCGTGATCGCCCGCGCCGACGGCTCGGTGCTCTACAACTTCGCGGTCGCGATCGACGACCTGGAGGCACGCATCAGCCACGTCGTGCGCGGCGAGGACCATCTCTCCAACACACCCAAGCAATTGCTCGTGCTGCAGGCCGCCCGCGAGGTCGGCATCGCCGAGGCGCCCCCGCCTCTCTATGCGCACCTCCCCTTGCTGCACGGTCCCGACGGCAAGAAGCTCTCCAAGCGTCACGGCGCCGCCTCCGTGCAGGAGCTGCGCGACTCGGGCTACCTGCCCGAGGCCGTGCGCAACTACCTGGCGCTGCTCGGCTGGGGCGCAGGCGACGACCAGACGGTGCTGTCCACCGAGGAGCTGATCGAGCGCTTCACATTGCAACGGGTCAGTCGCAATCCTGCGCGTTTCGACGAGACCAAGCTGCGCTGGCTGAACGGCGTGTGGACTCGCGAGCTGCCCGCAGGGCAGCTGACCGAACGGCTCGGGCGATACCTCGATGCCAGCGGCCATGCGGGATTCCGGGATGACCCCCGCTTCCCGCGCGCCGTGGAGATCAGCCAGGAGAAGATCCACACGCTCGCCGACTTCTGGCCGCTGACCGGACCGCTGCTCGACTCGCCGGTTGACGATCCGGCCGCGCGCACGCGCTGGCTGGACGAGGAGGGACGCGCGCGGCTGCGCGAGGCTCGCGACGCGCTGGTCGCGCTTGCCGACTTCGACGAGCCCGCGATCGCCGGCGCGTTGCAAACCCTGCTCGGGCGCCTGGCCGTCAAGCCGCGCGATCTCTACCAACCGTTGCGTGTGGCGATCGCCGGCACAACCATCTCGCCCGGCATCTTCGAGAGCCTCGCCCTCTTGGGGCGTGCCGAGACGCTGGCACGGATCGACCGTGCACTGGGGGCTGTGCCTGTGAGTTGATGCACCATCCCTCTCAACCATTCCTCTGGCGCTGCCGATAGGACCTCGACAATGCCAGCGACGGCAACCAAGACCAGACAGGCACGGATAGCCTCGGTGAAGCGCGTGTCCCGCGATACCGCCGTAGCGGACCGTGCCGACACCGCCGTAGCGGACCGTGCCCCATCCACGGCCCGAACGGCCCGCCGCCCCGGCGAGGGCCATGGCCGGCGCCTGACCACCGCCTTCGAAGCGCTCGAGGCGTTCCCTGCGCTCAGCGAGTCGCGCAACCGGCTGCTGGCGGTGGCGCAGCGCGAGAACGTCGCCACTGCCGACATCGTCGCCGCGGTCGAGTCCGACGTCGCGCTCAGCATCGCCGTGCTGCGCCTTGCCAACCAAGCTCAGGCCGGCGGCCGTGGGCGCGTGGATACGGTCCTGGCCGCCGTCGAGCTGCTCAGCGAGCAGTCGATGCGACTGGTGGCCGGCAACGTCAGGACGTTTGACTTCTTCGAGCGCTCCTCGGTCTGGGATGCGGCGCCCGAGCGATTTCGGCTGCACGCGCTCGGCACCCAGCACGCAGCCGATCGACTGGCGAGCGAGCTGGGCTACGAGCATCGCGACCGTCTGACCGTCTCGAGCCTGCTGCACGACGTCGGCAAGCTCGTACTGCTGCACGCCTATCCCGGCTACCCGGCCCAGGTCCATCGCGGCGCCAAGACGCCGGAGGAACGTATCCATGCCGAGCGGCGCGAGCTCGGCGTGGACCACGCTCTGGTCGGCGGTGTGCTGATCCGCCGGTGGGGTCTGCCGAGCACGATTGCCACCGTGGTCGAGCGCCACCACAATCCCGACAGCGAAGGGGAGATCGCGCTGGTGCGCCTGGCGGACATGCTCGCCCACTACGCGCACGGCGCTCCCGTCTCGCCCGGCGAGATGCTTCAGACCGCCCGGGTGATCGGTCTCGGTCCCGAAGACCTGCGGCGAGTGATGTACGAGCTGCCAAGCGCCGGCACTGCCGGGCGCCAGCGCCATGTCGACCCCTCGCCCCTGTCCGTACGCGAGCTCGGCGTGCTGCAGCGCCTGGCCGAAGGCAAGGTCTACAAGCAGATCGCCCACGAGCTCTCGCTCTCCACCAGCACCGTCCGCACCCACCTGCACAACATCTACGGCAAGCTCGGCGCGGTCGACCGCGCGCAGGCCGTTCTGATCGCCAACGAGCGCGGCTGGCTCTGAGAAGGCCCTCCTGAGTCCGCGTTGCGTAGCATCGGGCGCGTGGTCTCGCGATGATCTCGATCACCACCAAGTCGCCCTACGCCGTGGCCGCGCTGGCTGAGCTCGGACGCAGCAGGGGACCCGAGCCCGTGCCGATCGGCGAGCTGGCGCGCCGCCGCGACGTGCCCGTTCAGTTCCTCGAGCAACTGTTCGCGGTTCTGCGCCGCGCCGGCATCCTGAAATCTCAGCGCGGGGTGCGCGGCGGCTACCTCTTCGCCCGCCCGCCGGCCGAGGTGAGTGTGCTGGAGGTCGTCGAGCTGCTCGACGGGCCGCTCGGGCGCGACGCTCAGGGCGTGTTCGCGGACGCCGCATCGGCCGCGCGGACGGTCCTGGCCGAAACCACGATCGCGGATGTGATCGAGCGCGAGTCCCGGGAGGCGGGCGCGTCGATGTATTACATCTAGGGCAATGGACGAGAACGAGGCGATGACAGGGGATGGGGCGCCCGTCGGGAGCGATGCGACTTCAGGGCATGGCGCGGTGGCAGGACATGGCGCGATGGCAGGACATGGCGAGAAGGCGACAGCGCATGGCCGCGGGGCCGCCGTGGAGATCGAGCTCCTGTACTGGTCCGGTTGCCCGTCGCACCCGCGCGCGCTGGCCGACCTGCGCGCAGCGATGGAGCAGGAGGGGCTCGACCCGGAGGCGATCGCCGTGCGCGAGGTCGACAGCGAGGAGCAGGCCGAGCGCGAGCGGTTCGTGGGCTCACCGACGATTCGCATCGACGGGCGCGACATTCGCCCTCCCGAGCCCGGCGAGCCCTACGGGCTGACCTGCCGTGTCTACCACCGCCGCGACGGGCGCATCTCGCCGACCCCCGACCCAGAGGACGTGCGCGAGGCGCTGCGCGCAGCGCTCGAGAAGCGGCGAACGGCGCCCGCGGGACGGCGGACACCGTCCTAGAGTGCGTCCCGAACCTGCACTCGCGCGCTCGCGTTCACGTTCGCGCTCACGCGCCACCACAACCGACGACCGCCCCAAGGAGGCTCAATGATCGAGATCGGCACACCGGCCCCCACGTTCTCGCTGCCCGACACCGACGGGATCGCGCACTCGCCCCGGCAGGCGCCCGCGACCGTCGTCGTGTTCACGTGCAACCACTGCCCCTACGCGCTGGCCTGGCACGAGCGGATCGTCGACGTGGCCCGCGACTATGCCGAGCGCGGGGTGCGGGTGCTCGCGATCAACCCCAACGACGCTGAGCGCTACCCGCGCGACTCGGCGCAGGCGATGGGCGAGCGGGTGCGGCGGGGAGAGTTCGAGGGGGTGCCCTACCTGCGCGACGAGACTCAGGAGGTGGCCCGCGCGTATGACGCCCAGACGACTCCCGACGTGTTCGTGCTCGACGCCGACGGCATCCTGCGCTACCGCGGCGCTCCCGACGGGGACTGCGACGACCCGTCCCAACACGCGGTCTACCTGCGCGACGCGCTCGACGCGGTGCTCGCCGGGTCCGAGCCGCAGACGCCCGAAACGGTGCCGGTCGGGTGCTCGATCAAGTGGCGGACCGAGCCACGCGGCTTATGATCCAGCGTCGAGGAAGATGCTCAGGATGACCGTGGAGCAAGCCGGCTCGTAGGCCCAGGTGTCGGGGTCAGCGATGTCAGACGCGTTCAAGGCCCCGTCGGTGTGGGTTCCGCCGCTCGTGATGGTGGCCGCGCTGGTGTTCGTGATGACCATGGTCTACTTCGGCTCGGTCGTCGATCCCACCGGCCACCTGCACGGCCTGCCGGTGGCGGTCGTCAACGAAGACGCCGGCGCGAGCGCCGGTTCACGTCACGTCGACTTCGGCCGGCAGGTCGTCGCGGGGCTGGAGGGCACGCCCAAGGTGGCGAGCCGTCTGGCGCTTGGAAACGACGAGCTGGCAACGGCCAAGGATCGCATGAACATCGGCAAGGAGTACGCCACCGTCGTGATCCCGCCCGGATTCACGGCCTCGCTGCTGGCGATCGACGATCGCACGGCGCCCGCCGGCGTCGCGTCCTCCAGGCCGACGGTCAAGCTGCTCACCAACCCGCGCGCGGGAACGCTCGGCGTCAGCCTCGCGACGGGGGTGCTCGAACCGGCGCTCGCGCACGCCTCGGCCGAAATCGGCGAGCACCTGCGCGCGAGCCTGCGCGAACGGCCCAGCGGCGCCGCCGAAGAGCTGCTCAACGATCCGCTGACCGTCTCGGTCGAACCGTACCGTCCCCTGCCGCGTCACACGGGGCTCGGGCTGAGCGCGTTCTACATCGCCCTGCTGACGACCTTCTGCGGGTTTCTCGGCGGCACGATCGTACACGGGTCGCTCGACGCGGCCCTCGGCTACGCCACCACCGAGGTCGGCCCCCGCTGGCGCCAGCGCCCGCCCGTCGCGATCAGCCGCTGGCACACGCTGCTGGCCAAGTGGTCGGTGCTCGTTCCGCTTACGCTCGTCCTCACCGGCCTGATGCTCCTGGCCGCGGTCGGCGTGCTGGGCATGGACACGCCCCACTTCTGGGAGCTGTGGCTGCTGGCGTGGTTCGCCGCGAGCGTGATCGGAGTCGGCACCCTCACCCTGTTCGCCGCGCTCGGCACGCTGGGTCAGATCATCGCCCTGCTGGTGTTCGTGTACCTGGCGCTCGCGTCCTCGGGCGGGACGGTTCCGATCCAGGCGTTGTCGGGCTTCTTCCGGCTCCTCGCCGAATTCGAGCCGCTGCGCCAGATCCTGGGCGGGATCCGCTCGATCCTCTACTTCGACGCAGCCGGCGACGCGGGCCTCACACGCGCGTTCGTGGCCACCGCGATCGGCCTCGGCTTCTGGGTCCTGCTCGGAGCGGCGATCACCAAGTGGTATGACCGCAAGGGCCTGCACCGCGCCGCGCCTGAGCTGATCGACTACATCGACCAGGCCGCTCGCGGGTATCGCGAGCAAGCCGAGGGCTCGAGCGATCTCGCATAGGAGACACGCAGCGATTTTCGATGCCAGAGGAGGTGTGTGGGTTCAGGACATATGTCCCGACTCAGGTGAGACACATGTCCCGACTCATGACAAATGCCAGAGGAGGGACTCGAACCCCCGACACGCGGATTATGATTCCGCTGCTCTAACCAGCTGAGCTACTCTGGCGGGACGGGCCAGTTTAGCCCGCCGGGCTTGGCGTACGGTGTGCGCTGTGGACGAGGTTTCCCAGATGCACCCAGGCGGCTCCCATCGGCGCATCCTGGCCGTGCCCAATGTCTCCGAGGGTCGCGACGCGGTCACGATCGAGGCGATCCGCGATGCGCTGGTTGGAAGAGATGGGGGCGGGGGCCGAGGTGTCGAAGGCGGGGATCGAGGTGCCGCGGGTGAGGATCAAGGCGCCGCGGGTTGGGGCCGAGGTGCCGAGGGCAGGGGGGAGGGTGTCGCGCTGCTGGACGTGCACTCCGACGCCGACCACCACCGCTCTGTCTATACGCTCGCGGGGACGCCGCCGGCCGTGGGCGAGGCGCTCGTGCATGGTGCGCGCGAGGCGGTCGCGCGGATCGACGTGATGGCCGAGGCGCAGGCGGGGTGGATGCGTGGAGAGCATCCGCACGTCGGCGCGTTGGACGTCGCTCCGTTTGTGTATTTGGACAGGGACACGCGGGGCACGGCGTGTGCGCAGGCGCTCGTGCTCGCCGATCGCATCGGCGAGGAGCTGCGGGTGCCCGTGTTCCTGTACGGCGAGCTGGGCGGGGGACACACCCGTGCGCAGCTGCGCGCCGGCGGGGCGGCCGGGCTCGCGCGGCGCATCGCCTCTGGGGAGGCTAGCCCCGACTTCGGCCCACCGCGACTGCATCCCACCGCCGGGGCCACGTTGGTCGCCGCGCGCGAGCCGCTGGTCGCGTTCAACCTGCACCTCGCCCCACCGGCGACGGTCGACGATGCGCGGCGCATCGCTGCGCTGATTCGCGAGGGGGGCGCCGAGGGGCTGCCCGGCGTACGCGCGATCGGGGTGCGGCTCAGACGCGCGACCGATCGCGGCGGCGAGGGCGAGATCGCCCAGGTCTCCACCAACGTCGAGCGTCCCCTGGAGGTCTCGTTGGGGGCGGTGATCGAGCGGGTGCGCAGGCACGCGCGGATCGCCGACGCCGAGCTGGTCGGCCTGGCGCCGCGGGCTGCGCTGGATGGCTGGCCCGAGGATGTCGAGCTGTCCGGGTTCGACCCGGCCCGCCACGTGATCGAGAACGCACTAGGCTCCTGTTAGAGATGGCCCAGACCAAGCGCAAGCGCCAGACCAAGCACCGCGGCAACGCCGCCGGGTTCGTCGAGTCGCGCGGTCGCACCGGTCGCAAGCCGACCGCCGCGGAGAAGAGCGGGGACGCCGCCAAGGTCGCCAAGGCGCGCGAGAAGCCGCTGGACAAACGCGATCAGCCGCCGACCTGGCGAGCGGCGTTCGTCAAGGCGATGGTCGCGGCGATCGCGCTGATGCTGTTCGTGATCGTCGTGCTGCACCAGTCAAACCAGGCGATCAGTCTGTTCCCGATCGTGCTCGTCGGCTACACGCTCGTCAGCTACTACACCGACAAATGGGTCTACGAGCGCCGTCAGCGCAAGAAACGCGCCCAGCAGGGCAGCGGCAAGGCTTCGGTGTGATGAGCGCCGGCACGACAACCGTCCGGGGAGCCGGGGCCGTGAACCGAACAAGGACGATCCCGGCGCGATGAGCGAACTCGATGTCCGCTCGTTCACGGTCGGGCCGGTTCAGGAGAACGCCTACATCGTGCGGGCTCAGGGCGCCGACGCCGACCCGGCGGGAGCCGGCCGCGCAATCCTGATCGATCCGGGCGATGAGCCGCAGCGCCTGATCGAGGCGATCGAGCGGTTGGGAGTACAGATCGAGGCGATCCTGATCACCCACTGCCACTTCGACCACATCGGCGCGGTCGCCCCGCTCGCGCGCGCGACCGGCGCGCCCGTGTACTGCCCGGAGCTCGAGCGGCCCGTGCTCGAGAACCCGGCGATGGCGACGCCGCCGGGGTTCGGGCCGTTCGAGGGCTACGAGCCCGAGCACACGCTTCGCGGCGGGGAGACGCTGCGCCTCGCCGGCCTGGACATCGAGGTGCTGCTCACGCCCGGTCACAGCCCCGGCCACCTGACCTACTCGCTGCCCGCCCACGCGACGATCCTCTCCGGGGACGTGCTGTTCGCCGGTTCAGTCGGGCGCACCGACCTGCCGTTCGCCGACCACGCCACGCTGATGCGGACACTGGCCACCCTCATCGACACGCTGCCGGAGGAGACGGTCGTGTATCCGGGCCACATGGGCGCGACCACGATCGGGCGCGAGCTGGCCACCAACCCGTTTCTGGTCGAGATCCGCGCCGAGCGCAGCGCCGAGCGCCAGCCCGAGCAGAGCGCGGCAAGCCGGCCCGAGCGCCGATCCGACCGGCAATCCGAGCAGCGACCCGAGCCTCAGCAGGTCCGGGTCGCCGAACGTTGAGCGGCGCCGGGAAGATCAAAGCGCCTCGCGGCACCAGCGACGTGCTGGGCGAGCAGGCTGCCGCGCGCGCGGTCGTGGAGGAGCGGGCGCGGGCGCTGTTGGAGGGCGCCGGATACGAGCGCATCGAGACGCCGGCGTTCGAGGCGACCGAGCTGTTCGCCCGTGGGGTGGGCGCCTCTACGGACATCGTCCAGAAGGAGATGTACACGTTCGAGGACGCCTCCGGCCGGTCGCTGACGCTGCGCCCCGAGGGCACCGCGCCGGTGTGCCGCGCGTATGTCGAGCACGGGATGCACAAGCTGCGCCAGCCGGTGAAGCTGTGGTACTGCTCGAGCTTCTTCCGCCACGAGCGCGCCCAGGCAGGGCGCTACCGCCAGTTCTGGCAGGTGGGCGCGGAGGCGCTCGGATCGGAGGACCCGGCGCTCGATGCCGAGTCGATCGGATTGCTCGTGCGTCTGCTCGAGGATCTGGGCGTCGCGCAGGTCCGCCTGCGCCTGTCGAGCCTCGGCGGGCACGCCGCGCGCCGGGAGTACCGCGAGCGTCTGAGCGAGCATCTGCGCGCCAACGAAGAGCGCCTGTCCGAGGACGTGCGCGCCCGCATCGACCAGAACCCGCTGAGGGCGTTCGATTCAGAACACCCCGGAACCCGCGAGGCGATGCGCAGCGCGCCGCTGCTGTCGGAGCACCTGAGCGCGCAGGACGCCGAGCACTTCGCCGAGGTGCGTGCTCGTCTGGACGCCGCCGGGATCGTCTACGAGATCGACCCGACGCTCGTGCGCGGCCTGGACTACTACACGCGCACGGTCTTCGAGCTGACCTCCGAGGAGCTCGGCGCGCAGAGCGGCGTGGGGGGCGGCGGGCGCTATGACGGGCTCGTGCAGGAGCTCGGCGGCCCCCCGACCGCCGGCATCGGCTGGGCCGCGGGCATCGAGCGGATCCTGCTGGCCGGCGCGGTCACACCCGAGGCGCCCGCCCCGGTGGACCTGTTCGTCGCCTACGACGGTGTTGCCGACCATGCCCCCGTTGCCGCCTACGCTCTGCTCACCCAGGCGCGCGCGGCCGGTCTGCGGGCGCGGATGGAGCTCGCGGGGCGCTCGCTGAAGAACCAGCTTGGCTACGCCAACACCCTGCAATCGCGGTATGTGGCGATCTTCGCGGACGACGGTCAGGTGGCGCTCAAAGACATGGGCGACGGTTCCCAGCAGACCCTGGGCGCCGACGAGGTTGTGCACGCGGTGCTCCGTGGACTGCACGCTCTGTGACGTGTGACGGCCACGGGCAGTCGTTCGGCGCCCCTGGAGTTCAACTTCTATGCCGAAACTGCCGACACAGGCGTATAGATGACGCAGATATCCCGTCCATTTCAGGTCGTGCTGGCCGTGTTCGCCGTGTTCGTGGTCGTGTGGTTCGCCGCGCTGCGCAATCATGCCCTGAGCACGGGCAGTGGCGCCGGCTCGAGTCCTGCCGTAGTCAAGCCCGTGAAGCCGGTGACGAAACCGTCAGTGCGCGCGACCTCCACGAGCTCCACGCATACAACCGGCACGCACACGCAGGCTGGGCGCACGACCGCGGTGCACACGAGTAGGCACACGACCTCCGTGCGCACCGGCGACGGTCACACCACGACCGTGAACACCACCGTGCACCGGGCCGTCGTGGTACACACGCCGGCTCACACCTCCACATCCACCACCTCCCGCTCGTCGGCTGCCGCCAAGGCTCAACCGGCGCATGCCAAGCCGACCCCCGCCAAGACCCTCAGCCCTGAGGCGCAGGTGCAAGCGCAGCTGAAAGCCGGCAAGACCGTGCTGATCCTGTTCTGGAACCCGCACGGCGCGGAGGACGCCGCTGTGCACGGCGAACTGCCCGCGGTCCAGCACAAGCTCGGCGGTAAGATCGCCGTGCACTACGCGACCGCCGGCCAGGTCGGCGAATACGGGACGGTTACCCACTCGGTTCAGGTCAACCAGACGCCCACGCTTGTGATCGTCAATCCCCACGGGCAGGCGACCGTGCTGACCGGGCTGACCGACGCGTTCGCCATCGAACAAGCGATCGGGGAATCGAATCAGCAGCAGTAGCGTCTGGCGCGTCGTACCTACACTCAGCGTGTGAGTGTCCCAATCGGTCTGGCTGAGCATCTCGAACGTCCGCTAGCGCGCGGGCACACGCCCGATGGCGCCCACACCGGCGCGGCCGGCGGAGCGGCGTGCGGCGATCTGATCCGGGTGTCGCTGGCACTGGACGCGAGCGATCCCGGCGGGAGCATCGTGGATGCCGGGTTCGACGCCGAGGGATGCGGCGCGGCGATAGCCGCGGGCAGCGCGGCGGTCGCCCTGTTGCGGGACACGTCGGTGCTCCAGGCGGCGCTGATCGGGCCCGAGACGATCGCAACCGAGCTGGGCGGACTCTCTCCGGCAAAGCGGCACGCGGCCGAGCTGGCCGCGGACGCGCTGCACCGAGCGCTGGGCGCCGCGTTGCGAAGCGAGGTCCAGCTGGCCATGGCGAGAAACCGCACGCTGGTGGCGATGAGCGGCGGTGTGGATTCGGCGGTGGCCGCGCTGCTCGTGGCTCGCGCGGGCGGAGAGGCGGTGGCGGTCACGCTGGAGCTGTGGGCGGACCCGGCCAATGACGGCGAGCGCAGCTGCTGCTCAGCGCAGGCGGTGCGCGGCGCGCGCGCGGTGGCCCACGAGCTCGGCGTCCCGCACTTCTCGATCGACCTGCGCGAGGAGTTCCGCGCCGGCGTCGTCGATCCGTGGCTGGAGGGCTACGCCGCCGGGGAGACGCCCAACCCGTGCGTGCGCTGCAACGGGTCGGTGCGGATCGACGCGATGATTGCGTTGGCCGACCGGCTGGGGGCGCGGGATCTGGCGACCGGTCACTACGCGCGCGTGTGTGGCGATGGCCCGGCCCCGGACGATGGACTTGCCCCGGAGGCCGGTCTGGCGCCGGGCGAGGACGCCGGCGTGTGCCCGGACGGATCGGGACAGCTGCTGCGGATGGCGGTCGACCGGCACAAGGACCAGAGCTACGCGCTGTGCGGTCTGGCGCCGACGTCGATCGCGCGGCTGCGACTGCCGCTCGGGCAGCTGACCAAGCCCGAGGTGCGCGTCATCGCCGAGGAGGCGGGGTTGGCGGTGGCAAGGCGCGCCGACTCGCAGGATCTGTGCTTTCTGGCGGGTACGGGACGCAGCGAGTTCCTGGCCCGCCATGGCCGTGTGGAACGGGAATCGGGACCGATCGTGGACCGCGAGGGGGGTGTGCTCGGCGAGCACGGCGGTGTGCACACGGTCACCGTCGGTCAGCGCCGCGGCCTCGGTGGGGGCAGGGGGTTGAACGCGAGCGGCGAGCCGCTGTTCGTGCTGGCGACCGATGCCGCGACCAACACGGTCACGGTCGGCTCACGCGAGGAGCTGCTGGCAGAGACGATCGGTGTGCGCGACGTGACGTTGCATCGGGAGGCGGCGCTCGTCGATGCGGTCAAAGTGCGCTATCGCGGCCCGCGGCTGCCGTGCCGGGTCTGTGGGGAACACGCGCCCGGCGTTCACGCGGCGATCGAGGTGCGATTGAAGGAGCCGGCCGAGCGCACCGCCCCGGGGCAAATCGCATGCCTGTACGCGGGCGAGGCGATCGTCGGCCATGGCGCCATCGTGGCTGCGTAAGAGCAGGGTCGGCCAGGACGTGGGCGCCACGGGCGCAGGGACTCATAAGATCACCTGAATGACGACCGACGAGATCCGCGAGCGGTATCTGGAGTTCTTCGAGCAGAGAGGGCATCTGCGTATCCCTTCGGGGTCGCTGGTGCCGCCGCCCGAGGACCGCACGGTGCTGCTAACGACGGCGGGGATGCAGCCGCTGAAGCCGTACTTCCTGGGGCGCGAACAGCCCCCGGCGAAGCGGTTGACCAGTTGCCAGAAGTGCTTTCGCACGCCGGATATCGACAAGGTCGGCTCGACGCTGCGCCACCTGACGATGTTCGAGATGCTGGGGAACTTCTCGATCGGCGACTACTTCAAGGCGCAGGCGATCGCGATGGCGTGGGAGTCCTCGCGCGAGGTGTTCGGGTTTGACGCCAAGGACATCTGGGTGACGGTGTTCGCCGGCGATGAGCAGCTCGGGCTTGGGCCCGACGAGGAGGCGATCGCGCTGTGGGAAGAGGTCGGCGTGCCGCGCGAGCGGATCGTGCCGTGCCCGCGGTCGGAGAACTTCTGGGAAGCGGGCTCGGTCGGGCCGAGCGGCCCGTGCTCTGAGCTGTACATCGATCGCGGTGTCTCCTTCGGTGAGCCCGAGGACCTGCCCGGGGGGGAGAACGAGCGGTTTTTGGAGTACTGGAACCTCGTGTTCATGCAGTACAACCAGGACCCGCACGACCACCTGCAGCCGCTGCCGGCGAACAACATCGACACGGGGCTCGGCCTCAACCGCCTGGCGGCGATCCTGCAGGACAAGGACTCGGTGTTCGAAACCGACCAGTTCGCGCCGCTGATGGAGCTCGGGCGGGATCTGGCGGGGACCGGCGCCTACGCGGACGATCCCGCCACAGGCCGTGCCCTGCGCATCCTCGCCGATCATGCCCGCGGCATGTCGTTTCTGATGGCCGACGGAGTGGTGCCGTCCAACGAGGAGCGCGGCTATGTGCTGCGACGTCTCACCCGCCGCGCGATCCTGCAGGGCCGGCGAATGGAGATGGCGCCGGGGTTTTTGCTGCGCTACGCGGGCGTCGTGCGTGAGCTGATGGGCGATGTCTATCCAGAGCTGCACGACCAACGCGAGGCAGTCGAACGGTGGCTGGACTCCGAGGAGCGGGCGTTCGGGCGCACGCTCGAGCAGGGGACGCGGCTGCTGGATCAGCTGATCGAGCGCGCGAGCGAGGCCGGCGAGCAGGCGATCGCCGCGGCGGACGCGTTCGAGCTGCACGACACCTACGGATTTCCCATCGACCTGACACGCGAGCTGGCCGCGGAGCGCGGGCTGGGGGTGGACGAGCAGGGGTTCGAGCGGCTGATGGACGCCCAGCGCGCGCGGGCCCGGGCGGCAGCGGGCGTGGGCGGCACGGGCAACGGCGATGGCGCAGGCGGCGGCGCGAGTAACGGCGGCGGCAGCGATGGAGCGCGGACCGACCCGCGCGAGCGCGCGCGCGAGCTGGCGGCGAGCGCCGGGTGGCAGACCGAGTTCACGGGCTATGAGACCGTGCTGCAGCCGACGACGGTCGGCGCGATCGAGCGCGGCGACGGCAACGGCGATGGCAGCGGCGACGGCAAGCTGCTGATCAAGCTCACCGAGTCGCCGTTCTACCCGGCGGGTGGTGGGCAGGTATCCGACGCCGGCACGATCACCTGTGTGGACGGGGAGTGCGTGGCGCAGGTGCTCGGCGTGTACCGGCTGGGCGAAGACCAGGCGCTGGAAGTGAAGCTGGAGCGCGGCGAGCTGGTGGCGGAGAAGCCGGTGATCGCGCGCGTGGACGGCCGGGCGCGGCGGGCGACCGAGCGCAACCACACCGCCACCCATCTGCTGCACGCGGCGCTGCGCGAGCGTCTGGGCGCACATGTGCGCCAGGCGGGGTCCTACGTGGGGCCGGACAAGCTCCGCTTTGACTTCAGCCACACCGGCGCGCTCAGCGAACAGGAGCTGCGCGACGTGCAGGACGCGGTCAACGAGTGGGTAGCCCGCGGCGAGCCCGTCCGGGCGATCTCAACGACGCTGCAGGAGGCTCGAAGGCTGGGCGCGATGGCGCTGTTCGGCGAGAAGTACGGCGAGGTCGTGCGCATGGTGCAGATCGGCGATGGGACCTATTCGCGCGAGCTGTGCGGCGGCACGCACGTGCGCAACACCGCCGAGATCGGACCGTTCTACGTGCTCGGCGAGACCTCCTCGGCGGCGAACGTGCGGCGCATCGAAGCCGTGACCGGCGCCGTGGCGACCGAGCTGCTGCGCGAGCGCGAGCGCGAGCTGGCAGAGGTCGCGCGGACATTGCGCACGACCCCGGGGCACGTGGCCGAGACGGTGGCCGAGCGCGAGCGGATATTGCGCGACATCGAGAAGGCGGCGGGCGTCAAGGCCGAGCGGGCGCCCGCGCGGCTGGCGGCGCTGTTGGAGTCCGGCGCGCCCGGCGGGGACGGGATGGCGATCGGGCGCTCGCCCCATGAATTGGCGCAGGCGGCGAGCGCGATTGAGGGCGTGCCGGTCGTGGTGGAGACGGTGAGCGTGCCCGACGCGAAGACGCTGCCCGACCTGACAGACCGCGTCAGGGGCCAGCTGGCGGGCGATGGGGCGATCGTGCTCGGCGCGGTCATCGAGGACCGGGTGGTGCTGATCGCGAGCGTCGCCCCGTCGCTCGTGGACCGCGGGCTGCGCGCGGGCGAGCTGGTCAAGGAGGCCGCCGCGGTGGTCGGCGGCGGGGGCGGGGGACGCGACACGCTCGCCCAGGCCGGGGGTCGTCGCCCCGAGAAGCTCGGCGAGGCGCTGGAAACGGCTCGTGCGGCGATCGAGCGGGTTCTCACACGGGCCTAAGTAAATACTATGGTTATCAAAACCCAAAAAGTGTATGCCTCACCTCCCCGTCTTTATCTTCGCCACGCCCGGACCCCGCGCGTCCAAACTCTCCACACCCGGTTCTCCCGCGTCCAAACCTGTCCCACCCGAGACCCCCGAGATCCCCGAGACCCCCGGGTCCCCACTTCCCATCTCCCGACACTCCTCCCACGGGCATGACTCGCGTGCTCGGACTGGACTACGGCAGCGCCCGCTGCGGCTGTGCTGTGAGCGATCCGTCGGGGACGATCGTGACGCCGATCGAAGAGGTCGCAAGGCCGGCCAGCCGCAAGGGAATGGCGGCGCTCGCACAGGTCGTGCGCGAGCGCGAGGTGGAAAGGGTGGTCGTGGGGTTGCCGCTGTCGCTGCGTGGGGGAGACACAGAGCAGACGCGCGAGGCGCGCGCGTTCGCACAGCGGTTGTCCGCACACCTCCAACGCGCCGGAGCCGAGGTGCCGGTACAGATGCATGACGAGCGCTTCACGACGCGCATGGCCCAGCGCGACCCCGACACGTCATCCCACGCGAGCGAGGACTCCCGCGCGGCCGCCCACATGCTCGAGAGTTGGTTGGGGGCCGCGCGCGAGACGAGCTTTGCCGAGGCCGAGATGCGCCCCACCGATACAGGTCCTATCGAGGCAGTCGATGGCGAGCGACATCAGGATTCGTAAGGGCCGGGTCGCCGGCGTGCTCGTAGGGCTCGCGATCGCGGTCGCGGCGCTCGTGCTGCTCGCGATTCATCTCAAAGGCTCGGATACGCCGGTGCGCACGCTCGCGGCGCCGGTGGTCGCGAAGGTGCTGATACCGGAGGGGGAGACGCGCGTGCAGATCGCGGCGCGCGCCCACGCGGCGGGGCTGACCGGGAGCTACATGGCCGCGTCCAAGCGCTCGCCGATCCTCGACCCGGCAAAGTACGGCGCGCCCGCGAACACGCCCAATCTCGAAGGGTTCCTGTTCCCGGCGACATATGAAGTGTACGTGGGCGAACCGGCGGAGAAGCTCGTGCACGAACAGCTCGTGACGTTTCGGGAAAGGTTTACAGCCGAAGACATAAAGCGAGCGCACGAGCTGCACATCACGCCGTATCAGCTGCTGATCGTCGCTTCGATGGTCGAACGCGAGGCACAGCTGCCGGGCGATCGGGCGAAGGTCGCCGCGGTCATCTACAACCGCCTGCAAAAAGACATGCCGCTCGGCATCGACGCGACGATCCGCTACGCGCTGAACGACTACTCAAAGCCGCTGACGGCCGCGCAGCTGGCGCTCGAAAGCCCCTACAACACGCGCCTGCACACGGGGCTGCCGCCGACGCCGATCGCAAATCCCGGCGCGGCCGCGATACAAGCGGCCGCGCACCCGGCGCACGCGTCTTATCTGTACTACGTCGCGGGCGCGGACGGCTGCGGCGAGCTGGTGTTCTCCACGAGCTATGCCCAGTTCGAACGCGACGCCGCCGCGTATCGCGAAGCGATCGCGGCCAACGGCGGCAACGTCCCCACATGTCATCGCAAGTAGGCCGGTGAGCATCGACGTGGACCCGACCGCGGGAGATGCGATCGGCGCCGGACCGATCGGCTCGGGAGCGGCGAGCCCAACGCGCCGCCTGGGAGTGCTCGGCTGGCCGGTGGCGCACAGCCGCTCGCCGGCGATGATGAACGCGGCGCTGCGCGCGCTGGGCATGGACGGCGACTGGCGCTACCAGCTGCTGCCGGTCCCGCCCGAGCGGTTCGAGGAGACCGTGCGCGCGCTGGGAGAGGCGGGGTTCGTGGGCGCGAACGTGACGATCCCCCACAAGCAGGCCGCGCTCGCGCTCGCGGACACGGCGAGCAAAAGGGCAAGCGCGATCGGCGCCGCGAACACGCTCACGTTCGCATCCGGCGGGAAGATCGAAGCCGAGAACACCGACGCGACCGGGTTCCTGACGGCGCTCGACGTGGATCCCCGCGGGCTGAGCGCGCAGGTGCTCGGAGCGGGCGGCTCGGCGCGGGCGGTCGTGTGGGCGCTGCGCGAGTCCGGCGTAAAAGGGGTGGCGATTTGGAACCGCACGCCCGCGCGGGCGCAGGAGCTCGCCCACGAGCTCGGTGTCACCGCGGTCGAGCATCCGAGTGCGGCCGACGTGCTCGTCAACTGCACGTCGGTCGGGCTTATGAGCGAGTCGGCCGGCGAAGAAGGGGTTGGGTCCGCCAGCGAGTCCGCGACAGACGCGAAGGACCTACGACAGTCGGCCAGTGACACCGAGGCGCTCAACAAACTGGAGCTGACGTTCGATCAGGTCGGTAGGTATGCCCACGTCGTCGATCTCCTCTACAGCTCCAAAGCGACCCCGCTGCTCGCGGCGGCGCGGGCGCACGGCGTGCACGCCGTCGACGGAAGGGAGATGCTCGTCGCCCAGGGGGCGCTCAGCTTCGAGCTGTGGACGGGCAAGGCGCCCCCGCGCGATGTCATGCGCGCCGCGCTCGACGGCTAGCCGCGAAACGTCGCTCGGGCAGGACGGGCGGGCCTTCGTTTCGGCCCCCTCCCGAGCCTCCCTCCCGACCACCCCCCGAAACGGCGGGAGCCGGCCATGAGCGAGACCCCGCAACAGACCGGCCCGGATCTACACGCGATCTTCGACATGGATGCGGGCCCCGAGCCCGAGAACGAGCCGGTGGTGGAGGAGGCGCCGCAAGCGCCGGCGCCCGAAGAGGGCGAGTGGACGGGGATCACGAGGCCGAGCCGGCGTGGGTCCTCGTCGAGGTTTCTGACCGACGTGATCGCCGACATGGGGTTGGCCTCGCGCGGGCAGGTGGAGGAGGCGATCGAGAGCTCGCGCAGCCTCGGGACGACGCCCGAGCGGGTGCTGCTGGAAAACGGGGCGCTGAACCAGGATGGGCTGGCGAAGGCGCTGGCCGAGCGCTATGGCCTGGACTACCTGGATCTCGGGCTGTTCGCGGTCGACATGTCCGCGGCGAACCTGGTGACGACGAGCGCGGCCAAGCGCTATCAGGCGGTGCCGGTGGCGTTCGCGGGCAAGCGCACGCTGCTGGTCGCGATGGCCGATCCGGCGAATGTGCTGGCGGTCGACGACATCGCGATCATGACCGGGTATGAGGTGCGCGTCGCGGTCGCGCCGCCGGAGGACATCCAGACGCTGATCTCAAAGCTGGACCGCATCGACGACGCCGTGTCCGACGCGACGAGCCGCCCCGCCGAGGACGAGGAGCTCGAGCCGGGCGCGGAGATCGTCGGGCTGCACGAGACCGCCGAGGACGCGCCGGTCATCAAGCTCGTCAACCAGATCGTCGCGCAGGCGGTCGAGCAGCACGCCTCCGACGTGCACCTGGCGCCGGACGGGCGCGAGCTGCGCGTGCGCTTCAGGGTGGATGGGGTGCTGGCAGACGTGACGACCGTGCCGCGGCGGATGGCCGCGGGGGTGATCTCGCGCGTGAAGATCATGGCCGAGCTGAACATCGCCGAGAAACGCCTGCCCCAGGACGGGCGCGTGGGGTTGACCGTCGACGGTAAACACGTCGATCTGCGCGTCGTGACGCTGCCGAGCGTGCACGGCGAGGCGATCGTGCTGCGCGTGCTCGACAAGGAGTCGGTCACGATCAAGCTCGAGACGTTGGGGATGGCCGAGACCGAGCGCGAGCGCTTCGAAAGGGCGTTTCACGAAACGCACGGGGCGGTGCTCGTGACCGGCCCGACCGGCTCGGGGAAGAGCACGACGCTGTACGCGGCGTTGCAAAAGCTGAACACGCCCGAGAAGAACATCATCACGGTCGAGGATCCGGTCGAGTACGAAATCGACGGGATCACGCAGGTGCAGGTCGCGCCGAAGGTCGGGTTGACGTTCGCGACGGGGCTACGCTCGATGGTCAGGGCTGACCCCGACGTGATCATGGTTGGGGAGATCCGCGACCGCGAGACCGCGCAGATCGCGATCGAGTCGGCGCTGACCGGGCATCTGGTGCTCTCCACGCTGCATACGAACGACGCGCCGTCGGCGATCACGCGCCTGGTGGAGATGGGGATCGAGCCGTTTCTGGTCGCCTCGGCTCTGGACTGCATCGTCGCCCAGCGGCTGGCGCGGATGCTGTGCCCGAACTGCAAGCGCCGTACGATCGTGCCGGCGGAGGTGCTGCGCCAGAATGGGTACAAGGCGCTCGTCGACCTGGAGGCGTATGAGCCGATCGGGTGCAGGCGCTGCGGTGGCAGCGGGTATCGCGGGCGGGTCGGGCTGTACGAGGTGATGAGCGTGACCCCGGAGATCCAGAAGCTCGCGCTGGAGCGCCGCCCGGCCGAGGAGATCCAGGAGGTGGCGGTGCGCCAGGGGATGCGCAGGCTGAGAGACGACGGGCTGGAGAAGGTCCGGCAGGGCCGCACCTCGATCGCCGAGGTCGCCCGAGTGGTCGGCAGCAGCTAAGGCTCACCCCGGCACATGCCGATAGGCGAGGCATGGACATAGATTTCGCGGACCTGCTGCTCGAGGTCGTAAATAGGCGCGCCTCAGACCTGCACCTGAGCGCCGGAGCGCACCCGACGGTGCGCGTGCGGGGAAGGTTGGGGCCCCTGGAGGAATACCCCCAGTTGTCCCCGTCGGACACGCGGGAGATCGTGTACTCGATCCTGAGCGGCGACCAGCGCCAGCGGCTGGAGACCAACTGGCAGCTCGACTTCGCGTACTCGATCCCCGGGCACGCGAGGTTCCGCGTCAACGCGTACTACCAGCGCGGCGCGATCGGCGCGGCGTTCAGGCTGATCCCGTTCGGGCTGACCTCGATCGACGACTTGGGGCTGCCGCCGACCGTGCACGAGTTCACGCGCAAGCCGAGGGGGTTCGTGCTCGTGACCGGCCCGACCGGCTCGGGGAAGAGCACCTCGCTCGCGGCGATGATCGACGAGATCAACAGTACGCGCGAGGAGCACATCATGACGATCGAGGATCCGATCGAGTTTTTGCACGCGCACAAGCGGTGTTTGGTCAACCAGCGCGAGCTGGGCTCTGACGCACAGAGTTTTGCCGACGCGCTGAAGGCCGCGCTCAGACAGGACCCGGACGTGATTCTCGTCGGCGAGATGCGCGACCTGGAGACGATCTCGACGGCGCTGACGGCCGCGGAGACCGGGCATCTCGTGTTCGCGACCCTGCACACGCAGGATACGGCGCAGACGATCGACCGCGTGATCGACGTGTTCCCGTCCCACCAGCAGGGCCAGGTCAGGGTGCAGCTGTCGGTCGCGCTGCAGGGGATCATGACCCAGCAGCTGCTGCCGACGTCAGACGGCGCCGGCAGGGTGGTGGCGACTGAGGTGCTCGTGCCCAATCCCGCGGTCAGGAACCTGATCCGCGAGGGCAAGACCCACCAGATCTACTCGGTGTTGCAGACCGGATCGGCGCACGGGATGCAGACGATGGACGCCTCGCTGGCCTCGCTCGTGCGGGCCGGGAAGATCACCCAGAAGCTGGCCGAGGCGCGCTCCTCCACGCCGGAGGAGCTGAAAAGGCTGCTCGTCGGCGCGACACCCCAAAGCAACGGTCGCATGGCCCAGGTCGCCTAGGGAAATGGTCTCGCGAACGGGGGAAAGGCGAGCACAAGAGGCGAAAAGGCGATGAGCACCTACGTATTCAAAGCGATCGACCTGGCCGGCGTGAAGGCCGCCGGTGAGATCGAGGCCGACTCAAAGCAGGCGGTGTCCGACCAGCTGCGCGCGCGCGGGCTAGTGGTGCTCGACATCGGCGACAAGTACCGCTCGCGCGAGATAAATCTGAGCTTCCTCGAACGCGTGAAGGCCGGCGATCTGGCGGTGTTCGCCCGCCAGCTGGCGACGATGATCTCCTCGGGCATGTCGATATTGCGCGCGCTGTACGTGCTCGAGGAACAGACCGAGTCAAAGATGCTCAAGGAGACGGTCGTGGCGGTGCGCAAGGACGTCGAGGCGGGGCTGTCGCTGAGCGACGCGCTGGCGCGCCATCCGAAGGTGTTCAGCCCGCTGTTCGTGGCGATGGCGCAGGCGGGGGAGACCGGCGGCGTGCTCGAAGACTCGCTGAAGAGGGTCGCCGACCAGCTCGAGAAGGACGCCTCGATGCACCGGCAGATCCGCTCGGCGATGATCTATCCGATCCTCGTGATGGTGTTCGCGGTCGCGGTGATGATCGCGCTGTGCGCGTTTCTGATCCCCGTGTTCGAAGGCGTGTTCAAGCAGTTCGGCGGCGAACTGCCGGCGATCACGAAGGTGTCGGTGTTCGCCTCGCACGTCGTGACCAAAGAGTGGTGGGCGATGTTCCTCGTGACCGCGGCGGTCGTCGGGGTGTTCCTGAAGTGGAAGCGCAGCACGCGCGGGCGCAAGCAGTGGGACCGGCTGCGGCTGCGGATCCCGATGAAGATCGGCACGATCGTGCAGGAGGTGGCGGTGGCGCGCTGGTCGCGGACGCTGGCGTCGCTGACGAGCGCGGGCGTGCCGCTGCTGCAGGCTCTGGAGATCACGGGGCGCACGGGCGGGAACATCGCGGTCGAGGAGGCGATGGAGGGCGTGATCGCCTCGGTCAAGCGCGGGGGCACGATCTCCGCGCCGCTGGCGAAAGCGCCGATCTTCCCGGCGATGGTCACGCACATGGTCGGCGTCGGCGAGGAAACGGGGGCGCTCGACTCGATGCTCGAGAAGGTGGCGGAGTTCTACGAGGACCGGGTGGCGGCGTCGGTCAAAGCGCTGACGTCGATCCTCGAGCCGATCATGATCCTCGTGATCGGGGCGATGGTGGGGTTCATCGTGATCTCGATGTACCTGCCGCTCTTTGAAGTTTACAATCGAATTGAATAGGGAATTCGAACGCGAGCCATGCGGGTTCGCTCACGTGCATCCGCCAGTCGGCCAAGCGGCGGTTCCTCATTCCTCGACGCGCAGTCGCCCGTCCTCGACAGCCAAAGAGAGATGCCCGTCCAAGAGATCGAGCAGCTCGCGACCGACGAGCTCGCGCCGCCAGCCGCGCAGGGTGCGCACGCCGGCCTCGCCCGAGCCCGAGCGAAAGCAGGCGACGATCGTTTGCAGGTCGGCGCGCGAGGCGAGCAGCTCATACGCGAGGCCGGCCTCACGCGCGCGGGCGCGGACGAGCGCCTCCGAGAGGGCGATCAGGGGCGCGTCGTCGGGGTTCGGCGAGGGAGGACGGGCCTCGGCGGGCAGCGGTTGGGGCGGGCGCGAAGAGCCGCGGGCGACCGCGTCGAGCAGGTCCTGCCCGCGGCGGCGCAGGCTGCCGGGGTTCACGCCGCGCACGTGCTGCAGGCGCTCCAAAGAGGAGGGCCGGCGCTTGGCGATCTCCACGAGCGCGGCGTCGGAGAGGATCGACTGCACCGGGCGGTCCTGGGAGGCGGCGAGCTGCTCGCGCCAGAGGACGAGCTCGCGCGCGATCGTCTGCGCGCCCGCGGAGAGCGAGCGGATGCGCGGCAAACGCGCGAAGACCGAGTCGAGGTCGCGCTCGTCGGAGGAGAGGGCGAGCGGCTCGCACTCTTCGAAGGCCCACTGCAGACGCCCGGAGGCGCGCAGGCGGGCTTCGAGCTCGCAGGAGAGCTCCAGGAGGTGCACGACGTCCTCGCGCGCGTAGGCGAGCTGCTCAGAAGAGAGCGGGCGCGAGTCCCAGCGAGTGAAGCTCGCGCTCTTTGAGACCTTGACCCGCAAGATGGAGGAGAGCAGCGTGTCGTAGGAGGCCTGCGCGGCCATCCCGGCGAAGCCGGCCGCGACCTGGGTGTCGAAGACGTTCGTGACCTCGGTGGAGAGGAAGCGGCGAAGGAGCGCGATGTCCTGGCGCCCGGCGTGCACGACGATCTGCACGGCGGGGTCGACAAGGACGTCCGCCAGGGGGGAGCCGTCGAAGGCGGGATCGAGCGGGTCCAGGAGCTCGATGCGCTCGCTGGCGGGTTGGCCGAGCGGAGATCCATCCGCGCTGCGATCGGTGGGCACGGCGAGCTGGATCAGGCACAAGAGGGTGCGGTAGCGCCCCTCGCCCATGAACTCGGTGTCGAGCGCGAGCCGCCCGGAAAGGCGCGCCGCGTCGGCGATCTCACGCAGGTCGGGCGTCATCGCGGACAACGCCTCCATCGGCCGGTGGTCATTGCCTTGCCCCGGGCAGCAGGTAGAGGAGCCCGCCCTGTGTCAGCCCCGCCCGCAGCGACACATCGGTCCCGTGCGCGCGAATCCAGCGCACCGGCGCCGAGCAGCCGGCGTTGGTCGTGTACAGGTCGGGTTCGGCCGTGCAGAAGGTGTTGAGGAAGGCGTAGCGGACCTTGCCGGCGGCGATCAACCGCTTCAGCTGGGGGACGGTCGTAAAGACGCGCGCATCGTAGGTCGTCAGGATCACGACCGGCTGGACGTCCTTGACGATCAAAGCGCCGATCGCGGTCGCCGAGGAGGCCGCGACCTCGTAGTGGGCGCCGTCGCGATGGGCCTGCAGGTAGGAGGAGATCGCGTCGAGCTGTTGGGTGGGGATCCCGCCGACATAGCCGGCGTCGCTGACGTCGTCGTGGATCGCGGCGATGTCCGCCCGCAGTGGGAGCACGAGGACGGCGAGGAGCGTAAAGGAGATGACCCCGAGCGAAAGTACGCGTGCCGGCCCCCTACCGGCATACGCAAAGAGCGCCAGGCCGAGCGCGATCAAAGCCGCGGCCAGCGACACCCACCAGACCGCGGTGAGACCGTACTCCAATCGCTCGACGTAGAAGACCGTCACGAGCAGGGCGACGGTCAGCGCCCCCAGGCGCAAACGCGGAAAGTCGCGCTCCGGCGCAGCGGGTGTTCCCGCCCAGGCGACCCCAATGCCAAGGAGCGCCGCCACTGCTGGAACAAGCCCCTCCACGTACCGGGGGTGCAATCGGATCATGTGGCTGAACAAGACGGCGCCGGTCAGCGTCCAGATGAGCAGCCCCACCGCCACGGCAAACCTGATTCTGGGGTCTCGGGACTCGGTAGCTACGGTGGGGCGTCGGGGAAGAAAAAGAAAGATTTTTTCTTTGCCGGCAAAGAAAAAATCTTTCTTTTTTCTTCCCCGACGTTTGCCCCGGGCTCTGGTGCACCACCATATGCGGCTCCCGTTCGGTTGTCGGCGAGAACGCCGCAGATTAGGGCTGGGATGCCCAGTAGCAGTCCGATCAGCAGCTCCAGTCCCAGCCGCTCTCCTGAGAGGGGGCCGATTGTGGCCAGGAGGCGGGTGGGAGAGGGGGGGACTATGGGGATGTGGTCTCTGTCGGCCTGGGTGGCTGTGGGGTAGTGGTGGTTGGATTCGTAGACGGTTTGGCCCGGTTCGGGGGCTTTAGGGCCTAGGCGTTCGGTGCCGTTGAAGACGAAGGCTGCGTTCCAGGCGCTGCCGTTGGTCGAGCCGATGGCGTAGGGGCGGGAGTGGGCTGGGAAGGCGAGCGTGGCTATCAGCCAAGCGAGGGCTACGGCGATGTAGACGGCCCCGGCGGTCAGGGTTTGGGTGAGGCGTCGTCGGCGGGGGCCGGGTAGGCCGAGGTAGGCGAGGATCGCCAGGCCGGGGAGGGCGACCAAAGACTCTAAGAGCTTGACGTCGAAGGCTATGCCGAGGGCCGCGGCGGCTCCGAGCAGCCACGGCCAGCCTCCGGTCTCGCATGCGCGCACGGTCATGTAGAGCGCGAGCACGATCAGGGCCATCATCAGGCCGTCCATCGTGTCGCTGCGCGAGGTGATGACCTCGACCGGCGTGAGCGCCAGCGCCGTCGCCGCGGCCAGGCCTGCGGCTGTGCTCCACATGCGCCTGACCGCCGCGAACAGAAGTGGGATCGAGACGATGCCGGCGAGCGCCTCGGGGAGCTTGAGCGTGGTCGAGTTGAAGCCCAGGACCTTGACGAACGCGACCTGCACCCACAGGTCCACGGGGGGCTTGTCGATCGCGGTCGCGCCGGAGGGGTCGAAGGCGCCGAAGAAGAAGTTGTGCCAGGACAGGCCCATGGAGCGGACCGCCGCGTCGTAGAAGGGGTCGGTCTGGACCTTGCCGATGTAGAGCAGGCGCAGGACCGCGCCGGCGAGCGCGATCGCCGCGACCGCGCTCCACACGAGCACGGCGGAGCGGGTGGGACGGGGGCGGGTCATGTGCGCGGCGCCGGCCCGCGTGGCCCCGACCCGCTAGGCTCGGCGGCATGGCGAGCGAGAACGGCGAGGTCGGCGAGAACGGGCGCGGCGACGGTCATGGACCGCGGGAGTGTACGCCCTGCCGCGGCACCGGCCGCGTGATCTCCAACCTCGGCGGCGAGCAGCGCAAGGTGCAATGTCCGTGGTGCGAGGGCAAAGGCGAGCGCATCCCCGGCCACGACGCCCAGCAGCACGCGCCCGCGGTCGTCAAGCGCTGAGGCGCGGACGGCGGTCGGCGTGAAGCGCGGCGGCGCAGGCGAAGGCCGTGGTTGTGGGCGTGGCCGTTGCGTCTGCATATTTATGCGGCTCTAAAGTTTGTCGGGTAGCGGCCGATGCAGGTGGGGACAAGTCAGCGTCGGGACGCCAGGGCATGACATCCAATGGATGCCTCTAGCAAAGCCGACGGCTCTCGAAATAGTCGGGGGGCGTACCGCCATGTGGGGCGGTGGAGTCTTGGGCTGGCGCAACCAAGAAGAGCTAGGAGAATCACTAATGTTCAATGCACTACGCCAGCGCGCCGGCGATGAGGGTGGTTTCACGCTCATCGAATTGCTGGTTGTGATCTTGATCATCGGCATTTTGGCCGCGATCGCGATCCCGGCGTTTCTGAGCCAGACGAGCAAGGCAAGCGACTCTGCCGCCAAGACGCAGGTGGGAACCCTGCAGACGACGATGGAGACGTATGCCTCCGAACACAACGGCAGCTACACCGGTGCCAGCCTGGGCGAATTGCAGGCGATCGAGCCGACGCTGAAGGACACTTCTACAGCGGTGGCAAAGGCCGTGACTGTCGAAACCAGTGGACAAGGCTTCGAAGTCTCCTCTGAAGCTGTAGGCACCAAAAACGTCTACAAACTGAAAGACAAAGAAGGCGAAATCACCCGTAGCTGCACCGTCAGCGGCAGCACCACCAACACCGGCGGTGGCTGTAAAGCTGGTAGCTGGTAGCAGCTTGCATGTGGGCTGAAGCTCATGAAACATGCGTTGCTGAGGGCGGCCACGGGTCGCCCTCAGCCGTCTTGAGCTGAGTCGGCCATGTGTCCAGACTGTTCGCTGTCGTCTAAGGACGAATAGGAGAGCGCCGATGCAGCGGCTGACAAGCCAGTGTCGGGACGACAAGGCAGGCGCCTACGGGTGTCGATGACAAAGCCGGCGCTTTCCCCGCAAGCAGCCCGAAGGGTCTGCCGTGGGGGGCGTACCGCCATGTGGGGCGGTGGAGTCTTGGGCTGGCGCAACCAAGAAGAGCTAGGAGAATCACTAATGTTCAATGCACTACGCCAGCGCGCCGGCGATGAGGGTGGTTTCACGCTCATCGAATTGCTGGTTGTGATCTTGATCATCGGCATTTTGGCCGCGATCGCGATCCCGGCGTTTCTGAGCCAGACGAGCAAGGCAAGCGACTCTGCCGCCAAGACGCAGGTGGGAACCCTGCAGACGACGATGGAGACGTATGCCTCCGAACACAACGGCAGCTACACCGGTGCCAGCCTGGGCGAATTGCAGGCGATCGAGCCGACGCTGAAGGACACTTCTACAGCGGTGGCAAAGGCCGTGACTGTCGAAACCAGTGGACAAGGCTTCGAAGTCTCCTCTGAAGCTGTAGGCACCAAAAACGTCTACAAACTGAAAGACAAAGAAGGCGAAATTGAACGTACTTGTACTACCTCCGCCACTACTACCCCTGCGAACACGGGCGGCGGTTGTAAAGGTGGTTCTTGGTAGTGGTGTGACGGCCTGAGTACTTCGGGCCAAGCGTTCTGAGGGGCGGCCCACGGGCCGCCCCTCCTGCGTGCATAGAGGCTCAAGCCCTGCATCCATCGGGCCGATCAGTCTCGTATGGCCCCAGCATTCGCAGGTGTCCTCGGCGCGGTCTTCGGCTCGTTCCTGAACGTCGTCGTCCACCGCCTCCCCCGCCACGAATCGGTCGTGCGCCCGGCCTCCCGCTGCCCCAAGTGCGGGGTGTCGGTCAAGCCCTACGACAACATCCCCATCATCTCCTGGCTCTTGCTGCGCGGCCACTGCCGCAGCTGCGGGGAGCCGATCTCCCCGCGCTACCCGGCCGTAGAGGCGCTGACCGCGGCGCTGTGCGTCGGCGCCGTGCTCGTCCACGACTCGGCCGCCTCCATAGCCCTTTCCCTCGGCCTGATCCTGATCGTGATCCCGGCGGCGCTGATCGACCTCGAGCACCGCATCATCCCCAACCGTCTCACCCTGCTCGGGGCGATCGTCGCGATCGTGCTTGGGACCGCGCTCGACCCCTCTGGCGAGCCCGCCAGGTTGATCGCGGGCGCGGCCGCCGGTGGGTTTCTGCTGATCGCTGCGCTGGCGTATCCGGGTGGGATGGGCATGGGCGACGTCAAGCTCGCGGGCGTCATGGGCCTCTTCCTCGGCGCGGCCGTCGCGCCGGCGATCCTGATCGCGCTGTTCGCGGGCGTGCTCGTCGGCGCGGTGATCATCGCGCGCAAGGGCGCCGCCGCTACCGATTGGAAATCGGCCAGCAAGACCGCCGTGCCGTTCGGGCCGTTCCTCGCATTCGGGGCGATCGTCGCCGTGTTCGCCGGCCAGCCGATCGTGCAGGCTTACACGAGCCATTTCCTCCACTAGGGAACGTGGA
Source organism: uncultured Solirubrobacterales bacterium (assembly GCA_963702185.1). Classification (GTDB taxonomy): domain Bacteria; phylum Actinomycetota; class Thermoleophilia; order Solirubrobacterales; family Solirubrobacteraceae; genus Palsa-744. The sequence continues at coordinate 153,431 of OY969723.1, read as the reverse complement.
CACGGCGCGGATGCTTCGTCCTCTGTCACTTGCGTGCTCAGCACGCCACGTTCCCTGCGTCCTCGCCCGCTTGGTCCACGGCCCCCTAGAAGCTGATCGGGCTCAAGAGCGGTTCTCTGTGCGCCGATAGGACCACAGTCGGACCTTCAGATCCCATGCCCTCCCTACCCACAACCAAGCTCAACCCCTCGCTGTCGCTGCCCAAGCTGAGCGTGCCCTCGCTTGGCGGCATGCCCTCGCTCAAGCGCAGTGGCGGGCGTGGCCGGACCGGCAACGTCGTCGGCCTCGACATCGAGCCGGGGTACGTCTCCGCGGTGCAGGCGCACGTCAACGGGCGCGTCGTCGCCGAGCGCGCCGCGGGCCTGGAGTTGCCGCCGGACACGATGCGCGAGGGCGAGGTGCGCGACGCCGAGGCGCTCACGCAGACGCTGCAGGAGCTGTTCGACGGCAGCGGGCTGCCGCGGCAGGTGCGTGTCGGCGTCGCCAACCAGCGCACGGTGCTGCGCACGATGGAGCTTCCGCCGCTGGAGGATCGCAAGGAGCTCGCGGCCGCCGTTCGCTTTCAGGCGCAGGAGGAAGTGCCGATGCCGCTCGACAACGCGATCCTCGACTTCCATCCGCTCGGCATCCACGAGACGGTTTCCGGCCCGCGCCAGCAGATCGTGCTCGTCGCCGCCCAGCGCGACATGATCAGACGGCTGCTGACGGCGGTGCGCGCGGCCGGCCTGCAGGTGCACGGAGTCGATCTCTCGGCCTTCGCGCTGATTCGCTCGCTCTACCGTCCCGCCGAGAACGGCGCCGGTGCAGGCCAGCAGGAGGGCGGCGTTGCCGTCGACTCGGGACCTGCCCGGGTGCTGTACCTGAACGTCGACGGGCTCACGAACATGGCGATCGCCGAGGGCGACGTCTGCCGCTTCACCCGCGTGGTCGGGGGAGGGCTGGAGGCGATGGCCGGGCACCTGGCCGAGCGCCTGTCGATTCCCGTCGTCGACGCCCGCACGCAGATCGCCGCGGTCGACCTCTCGACCCCCGAGGTCCAGGGCGAGCAGCCCGACGAGGCGCGGCTCGTGCTCGCAAGCGGCGTGCGCGAGATTGCCGGCGAGGTGCGCAACTCGCTCGAATTCCACCGCTCGCAGGACGGCGGCGGCGAGGTCGCCCAGGTCGTGCTCAGCGGCGCCGCCCTGGACATCCCCGGTTTCGCCGACGCCTTTCAGGCTGAACTCGGCGTGCCGGTCACGCCCGAGGCGGTCGGCTCCTGCGCGCAGGCCGGCGCGGGCGATGGCGATCGTGTCTCGCCGCGACGGCTCGCCGTCGCGGCCGGACTGGCCGTGGAGGAGGCGCCGCGATGAGGGCCGTCAACCTGCTTCCGCCCGAGGAGCGTTCGCGCGCCGCGATTGCGCCGGGACGCGCCGGTGGGACCGTGTACGCGATCTTTGGCCTGCTCGCCGGGCTCGCGATCCTCGCGTTTATGTACGGCTCGGCGTCGCACACGATCTCCTCCGACAAATCCGAAATCGCCTCGCTCACCGCCCGTGCCCAGCAGGCGCAGGCGCGCGCTTCGGCGCTCACCCCCTACACGAGCTTCGCCTCGCTGCGCGAGCAGCGCGAACAGGCGGTGCAGACGCTCGTGGACTCCCGCTTTGACTGGGCCAGCGCCTTTCGCGAAGTCGGGCGCGTGCTGCCCGCCAGCGTGTCGCTGTCCTCGCTCAGCGGCCAGGTCGGGGCGACCGCCGACTCCAGTGCATCCAGCTCCAGCTCGAAAGCGGGCGCGAGCGGCTCGTCCTCGGTCGCCTCCGCGACGCCCGCCGGGAGCGTACCCACGTTCACGATCGCCGGCTGCGCGACCAGCCAGGAACAGGTCGCGGTCATGCTCGACCGCCTGCGCCTCATCTCGGGTGTCAGCGAAGTCGCGCTGCAGAGCTCGACCAAAGGCAGCGCCTCGGGCGCGAGCGCCGGCGCGAGCTCGGACGGATGCGAAGCCTCCGACCCCTCCTTCAACGTGACCGTCACCTTCGACGCGCTGCCCAGCCTGCCCGCGAGCGGACCGGTGACCAGCACGGCCTCCGCGACGAGCGGCGGCTCGGCGTCCAGAGCCGGCAGCGCCGCGAGCGCCAACAGCGCCAGTGGGCCCGGCGAGTCCGTCGACGGCGTCTCGACCAACCGCGCCTCGAGCGCGGCGGAGACGGCGCGATGACCGCCCGCGACCGTATCGCGATCACCGTCGTGTTGACGGTCGCCGTGCTCGTCGTGCTGTGGATGGCCGTCGTCTCCCCCGAGCGCAAGCAGGCCGCCCAGCTCGCCTCCGAAGTCAGCACGGCCCAGTCGACGCTGCAGAGCGCCGAAAGCCAGCTGAGCAGCGCCTCCGCGGCGCAGAGCCAGTACCAGGACGCCTACGCGGCGATCGTCAGCCTCGGCAAAGCCGTGCCGGCGGGAGAAGAAGTTCCCTCGCTGATGTACGAGCTCGCTCGCGCCTCGGGTGAGAAGAACGTCGAATTCGCCTCGATCACCGCGGGCTCGGGCGGCGCCGGCAGCGCCTCCTCGTCCGCGTCGGCGACCCCGGCCGCGGCGGGCGGCGCCTTCAAGCAGATGCCGTTCACGTTTGTCTTCAACGGCAGCTTCACCGACCTCTACAACCTCTTCGACCAGATCGACGGCTTTGCCCAGCGCACCACCGCCGGCCAGATCGCCGTCAGCGGTCGCCTGCTGACCGTGCAGAGCGTCAAGCTCGCGCCCTCGACCGCGGGCGCCACCACCTCCAACGGCAAGCCCGGCTCCGAACAGCTCTCGGGCACGATCTCGGCCACTGCGTACGTGCTGCCCGCCGGGCAGACGCTCACCGGCGGCGCGACCCCGGCCGGTCCCGGGACCACCAGCCCGGCCGGCTCATCGTCCTCGGGCGCCTCGACCGCGCCCGCCCCCGCCGTCGTGGAGGCCAATCCATGAGCAACTTCCTCTCATCGTTGAAGTCCGACCTGCTCGACCGGCGCTTTCTCCCGGTCCTCATCGTCCTCTGCGTCGCGCTGCTCGCCGCGGTCGGCTACGCGGCGCTCGGCGGCGGCTCGCACTCATCGACGCCTCCCGCGCCCACGCCGAGCGCGTCCGCGGCGGGGCCCTCCTCCGGCGCCGCCGGCGCGGTCGTGATCACGAAAGCGCCCGAAACCTCGACGACCAAGGCCGCCGCGGAGACGACCAGCGGCGCCTCGCACCCCTCCGGCGCGCCGCGCAACCCGTTCAAGCCGCTGCCCGGCGCGAAGACCGCCTCGGCCACGTCGAGCTCCTCGACCACGGGCAAATCCGCCTCCAGCTCTTCCCCGAGCTCTTCCTCGTCCTCCAACTCCTCGTCGAGCAGCAGCTCGGGCGGCTCGACTCCCAGCCCCGCGCCGGCTCCCAAGCCCAGCCACCCGAGCACGCCGGCCAAGCCCCATACGACCGTCACCTACAACGTCACCGTCCAGTTCGGCGTCCTCCCCGCCGCGATCGAAGGCACGCCGCCCGCGACCCCGCAGCTGCAGACCTACACCGACCTGAAGCTGGGCGAAACGCTCCCCAAGGGCAGCTCGCAGATCGCCTTCCAGGGCGGCAGCGGCCAGGCGGCGAAGTTCTCGCTGACGGGGGAGGCGATCCTGAACGGCCAGGCCACGTGCAAGCCGAGCGCGACTCAGTGCCTGACGATCTTGCTGAAGGCCGGCCAGAGCGAGACCTTCGAAGTGATCTCTTCATCGGGTCAGGCGACGGTCTACGAACTGAAGGTCGTCTCGGTCGAAAAGTCGACCAGCGCCGCGACCACCGCACGTGCCCACACGGCCAGCCGCCACCACCACCGGCGCCCTCACCACAGCCATTGAGCGCTCGCCGGTCCGCGCGTCCGTGGGGCGGCAACGCTCGCCGATCCGGTCCCGAACGCCGCGGCAAATAAGCTACGGCTCTACATGAGCCAGTCGCTGCGCCTGATCACCGCCGGGGAGTCGCACGGCCCCGGCCTTACCTGCATCCTCGAGGGCCTGCCCGCCGGTCTGCGCCTGGACGAGCAGGCCCTCTCCGCCGACCTCGCTCGCCGCCAGCTCGGCCACGGCCGGGGTGGGCGAATGAAGATCGAGCGCGACCGCGCGACGGTCACCGCGGGCGTGCGCCACGGCCTCACGCTCGGCAGCCCCGTCTGCCTGCAGGTGCCAAACCGCGACTACGCCAACTGGGAGGAGCGCATGAACCCCTGGCCGGTCGCAGAGCCGGTCGCGGAGGTGCATCTGCCCCGTCCCGGCCACGCCGATCTCGTGGGGACGCAGAAGTACAACCACACCGACGTGCGCAACATCCTCGAGCGCGCGTCCGCGCGCGAGACCGCCGCGCGCGTGGCCGGCGGCGCGCTGTGCAAGGCCTTCCTTTCCTCGCTCGGCGTGCACGTGCGCTCCCACGTCGTGCAGATCGCCTCCGTCCACGCCGCGGCGCCGGACGCGCCCCTGAGCCTGGAGGACTTCGCGGGGGTCGACGACTCGCCCGTGCGCTGCCTCGATTCCGACGCCTCGCGCGCGATGGTCGCGGAGATCGACCGCCTGCGCAAGGCCAACGAGTCGCTCGGCGGCGTGTTCGAGGTGCAGGTCTTCGGCCTCGTGCCCGGCCTGGGCTCGCACATCTCCTGGGAGGAGCGTCTCGACGGCCGCCTGGCGATGGCGATCTGCTCGATCCAGGCGCTCAAGGGCGTCGCGATCGGCGACGGCTTTCACATCGCCGGCGTCCCGGGCTCTGAGGCCCACGACGAGATCTTCTGGAGCGAGGCCCGCGGCTACTACCGCGAAACCAACCGCGCCGGCGGCCTGGAGGGCGGCATGACCAACGGCGAGCCGCTGATCGTGCGCGGCGCGATGAAGCCGCTGCCCACGCTCACCCGCCCGCTGCGCTCGGTCGACATCGAGACCCACGCCCCGGCCGAGGCGCTGCGCGAGCGCACCGACTCCTGCACGGTCCCCGCCGCCGCGGTCGTGGGCGAGGCGATGGTCGCCTACGTGCTCGCCTGCGCCTACCGCGAGAAGTTCGGCGGCGACCACATCGACGACGTCCTCTCCGCCGTGCGCGCCTACACCGAGAGGATCGGGTGGCGCTCGTCCTGATCGGCTTCATGGGCGCCGGCAAGTCCAGCCGCGCCCGTCGCATCGCCCAGCTGCGGGGCACACATGCCATCGACAGCGACGCCCTGCTGACCGAGCGCTTCGGGCATTCGGTCGCCCGCGAGTTCGAGCTCCACGGCGAGCCGGCGTTCCGCGCGGCCGAGTCCGAGCTGGTCTGCTCTCTGCTCGACCGCGCCGATCCACGCGACGTGATCGCGCTCGGCGGCGGCGCCGTCCTCTCATCTGAGGTCCGCTCCGCCCTTAAGCGGGGCGGCCACCTCACCCTTCTCATCGACGTCGATCCGCAACTCGCGTGGGCGCGCACGCGCGGGGACTCCGAGGACTCTGAGCGCCCGCTCGCGCGCGACCGTTCGGCTTTCATGGCGCTCTTCGAGCAGCGCCGCGCACTCTACGAGGAGGTCGCCGACGGGTGGCTGTTGTGGGCGGAGTCGGACTCGGGGGAGTACCCGGTGTTCGTCGGCGAGGGTCTGGTTTTGGGAGAGGGAAGTCACGCGGACGGCATTGCGCGGCTCGAGGCGCTGTGGCCCTCGAAGATCGCGGTGTCGCGCCCCTATTGGGTGACGGACACGACGGTCGGCGCCCTCTACGGCTCGCGCTTGCGCGACGCTTGCGGCGGCGGCTCGGAGCACGGCGCCGAGGCGGGCGGCGACGACCCGCACGACGGTGGGGCATCCGGCGCCTGGATCGAGATCGAGCCGGGGGAGACCCACAAGACGCTCGCCACGGCCGAACGCGTCTGGCGTGAGCTGGCGCGCGCAGGGGCGACCCGCGCCGATCACCTCGTCGCGCTCGGCGGCGGCGTCGTCGGCGATCTCGCCGGCTTCTGCGCGGCCACCTACCAGCGTGGCATCCCCGTTGTCCACATTCCCACCTCGCTCGTCGCCCAGGTCGACTCCGCCTACGGCGGCAAGACGGGCGTCGATCTGCCCGAGGCCAAGAACTACATCGGCGCCTACCACCAGCCGGCGGCCGTGCTCGTCGACCCGCTCGCCCTTGAGTCTCTGCCCGCCCCCGAGCTGGCGGCCGGCTGGGTCGAGGTCCTGAAGACCGCGCTGATCGCCGGCGGCGAGCTGTGGGAGCGGGTCGGCTCGATGTCCGGCTGCCTGCCCGACGCGGCGGTCGTCCGCGACTGCGCCGCCACCAAGCTTGCGATCGTGCGCGAAGACGAGCGCGACTGCGGGCGCCGCCAGGTCCTCAACCTCGGCCACACGGTCGGCCACGCGATCGAGACCGTCACCGGCTACGCCCGCTACCGCCACGGCGAGGCAGTCGGCCTCGGCCTGCTCGTCGCCCTGCGCCTCTCCGGCGCCGACGGGCTGCGCGAGCAGGTGCGCGAGCTGCTGCTCGTCCGCGAGCTGCCGGTCACGCTGCCGAGGGACGAGGGCGTGAGCGTCGACGCGGTCGTTGCGGCCACCGCGCGCGACAAGAAGCGTTTGGGTATCGGCTCAGTCCCGTTCGTGCTGGTCAGCTCTCCCGGCCAGGCGGAGATCGGCCGACAGATCCCCGAAAGCGATCTGCGAGCCGCCGTGGCAGAGTTGATCCCATGAGCCCGTCCGAGTCGATCCGTTCGATCCGTCGTATAGAGATCATGAACGGGGTCAACCTCGACATGCTCGGCAGCCGCGATCCCGAGCACTACGGCACGATCACGCTCGCTCAGTTGGAGCAACAGATCTCAGAGTGGGCGGATGGGCTCGGCATGGAGGTGCGGTTCCTGCAGACGAACGCCGAGCACGAGTTCGTCGAGCACCTGCACGAGCTCCCCGGCCTCGTCGACGGCGCGATCCTCAACCCGGGCGCGTGGACGCACTACTCCTACGCGATCCATGACGCGCTCGAGTTGACCGGCCTACCCGCGGTCGAGGTCCACCTCTCAGATGTGCAGTCGCGCGAGCCGTGGCGGCGGGTCTCGGTCATCTCCGACCTCTGCCTCGCCACGTTCTCGGGCATGGGCCCCGAGGGCTACCGAGCCGCGCTGCAGCGCCTGCGCGAGGAGTTGGACGGGGTGGAATCCGGAAGCGTGCCCGAGTCTGCGTCCGAGCCCGAGCCCGGGACGGGGGAGGGATCGTGAGCGGCCTGACCGTAAGGGCCGGTTCGTGAGCGCCGCCATCGACACCGCCCCACGCCTGCAACGCCTCATCGCCGAGACCCGCGCGCGCGAGACCGCCCCCGATCCCAACGATCGCGCGCCCGCGCCCGACGCGCTGCTCGTCTACCACCCGGTCAACGTCCGCTACCTATCCGGCTTCACCGGCAGCCATGCCCTCGCGCTGATCGACGTCGCCGGCCGGCTCGGCGGGCACCGCTTCCTCACCGACTTCCGCTACAAGACCCAATCCACCGAACAGGTTCCGTCCGAATCCTTCGCGGTGACCGTGATCGACGACGGCAAGCTGCTCGAGGACGTTGTCTCCACGCTCTCTGATTTGGGTGGCGCCGGCCTGCTCGGCTTCGATGACGCCCACACGACCGTCGCCCAGCACACCCACCTGCGCAAGCTGCTGTCCGAGGCCGAATGCGATTGGACCCTGCTCGCGTGCGGCGGCCTGGTCGAGCGCCTGCGCCTCGTCAAGGACCCATCGGAGATCGCCCTGATCCGCGCCGCCGCCCAGCTCGCCGACGACGCCCTCCTGCGGGTGCTCGACCGCGGGCTCGTCGGCCGCACCGAGCGCGAGGTCGCGCTCGACCTCGAGACGACCATGCGCGTTCTCGGCGCCACCGGCCCGAGCTTTCCCTCGATCGTCGCGGCGGGCCTAAACGGCGCCAAGCCACACGCCGAGCCGGGTGACCGCCTCATCGTCCCCGACGAGCTCGTCACGATCGACTGGGGCGCTCTGCTCGACGGCTACTGCTCGGACTGCACCCGCACGTACGCGACGGGGGAGGCCATCTCCCCGCTCGCGCGCGAGATCTACGAGCTCGTCTGCTCAGCCCAGGCCGCGGGCGTAGCCTCGATCCACGCCGGTCCTTCCGGAGTCGAGCTCGATGCGGGGGTCCGCGGCCTGATCGAGGCCGCCGGCCACGCAGACCACTTCGGCCACGGCCTCGGCCACGGCGTCGGCCTCGAGGTCCACGAGGGCCCCCGTCTCTCGCGCACCGCCCCCGAGGACCCGATCCTCGCGGGAAGCGTCGTCACGGTGGAGCCTGGCGTCTACGTGCCGGGCGAGTGCGGCGTGCGCATCGAGGACCTGCTCGTCGTGCGCGACCCGGGCTCAGACTCGGGTCAGGGTCACGAGGTGCTGACGGGGCTGCCGACGGAGCTGACCGTGATCTCTTGACGCGCGCCTACGCGTGCGCGCACGCGCACACGCGCGTGTAACTTTGTTCCCAGTCCGGGCGCGTACAGTGCCAGCCCGAGGTAGGCGACCAGCGGCAGCGTCCACGCCAGGAACAGGGCTGACTGCCCATCCGGGCTGAGCCCGCGTTCGGTCAGCTGTCCAAGCAGAACCCACGGGGCGATCAGACCGGCGATCGTGAGCACGGGGGCGCGTCGCTCGCCGATCGTCTCCCAGACGACCATCGCGATCGAGCACGGCAGCAGGTAGTAGCTGGTATCCCACGAGTCGAGCAGGCAGCGCAGCAGCAACGCGAGCGCGAGCAGCAGCAGTACGTCGCGGACGCGGCGGCGGGCGGGGTTGCCGGGCAGGGCGCCCGCGGTGGGGGCGGCATCCGCGCGTTCCCGGACGAGGCGCTGTAGCCATACGGCGCCCGCCAGGGCGAAGCCCACGGCCACGACCAGAGGATGGCTGACGAGGTTGACCCAGCCGGGTCCGTGGCGAAAGCCGGGCTTGGGCGCGTTGAACAGGCCGTGCACCATCGAGCCGTGCCAGCCGAAGAACCACCACGCCTGCCAGGGCTGGAAGATGTCGCTGTGCGAGGAGGCGACCGAGCCGGTGCTCGCGGCGAACCCGCCGCCCGGTACGAGCATCAGCGGCGCGAGGATCAGGCCGGCCACGACCGCGGTGGTGGCCGCGCACACGATCGTCGGCCACATGCGCCAGTCCCGCCGGAAACGCCCACGCCCTCCGGGCTCGGCGGCTCTTGCCGGCGCCAGTGCCAACCACACTGGCCCGACGGCGAGCAGCGCCCACTCCTTGTTCGCTATCGCCAGTCCCAAAAAAACCCCCGCCCAAACCGCCCTACCCCGCAGCGCCACGAGCACCGCGCCGACGCACAGGCACACCCCCAGCAGTTCCTCGGGATGCCCCTGTTCGAGCGCGGCCAGCGTGATCGGGTTGGCCACGCACACCCCGACCGCGACCGCCCGCCACAGCACCGGCATCTTCATCGCGCGCAGCCGCGAGCACAGCCACACCGCGAGCACGACCGCCGCCAGCAGGCACGGCAGCGCCATCATCCTGTACACCGCGAGCTCCCCGCCGCCCCACAGCCCCGGCGTGAGCGCGAACGGCGCCCGCTCGATCAGCGAGCCCCCGTACGCCGGCGCCAGCCTCAGGAATTCGAGCACGTGCCCGTGCGTGAGCGCGTTCAGCGACGGCAGCGCCTCGACTTCGTAGTCGCTCCACCCGAACCCGTACAGCCCGATCCACGCCATCGCCGCGCTCGCCCCCACAGCCCCGAGCGCGCACAGGCCGTTCTCGCGCACAAATCGCCGCATACCTCGGCATCGGCGCGGGGGGTCCGGGGCTTGAGGGGAGCGTGCTGGCCGGGAGCGATCGCAGCGGCTTGCGCATCCGCTCGGCCCGACAGCCCGCTACCCTCCCAGACCGTGATCAGCACCAACCAGTTCAAAAACGGAAACCACATCGAGGTCGACGGGACGATCTACAAGATCCTCGAGTTCCAGCACGTCAAGCCCGGCAAGGGCGGGGCGTTCGTGCGCACCAAGCTCAGGCGGGCCTCGGACGGGAACGTGATCGACAAGACGTTCCGGGCGGGGGAGAAGTTCCGCGACGTGCGCACCGAGGCGCGCAAGATGCAGTTTCTGTACGCAGACGGGTCGGACGCGCACTTCATGGACACCGCCTCCTATGAGCAGATCGCGATCCCCGAGTCGACATTCGCCGACGAGCTGCGCTGGATCACGCCGAGCAGTGAGGTCGACGTGCTGTTCATCGACGGCTCGCCCTCGGATCTGCAGCTGCCGAGCGCGGTCGACCTGGAGGTGACCGAGACCGAACCGGGCCTGCGCGGGGACACCGCCTCGGGCGGGGGCTCAAAGCCGGCGACGCTTCAGACCGGCGCGAGCATCCAGGTGCCGCTGTTCGTGAACGTCGGCGAGCGCATTCGCGTGGACACGCGCTCGGGCGAATACGTCTCGCGCGCCTAGATGCTCCGCTCCGAGCAGCGCCGGGCGGCGGTCGTGGCGCTCTACCAGCACGATCTCACCGGCCGACAGCTCTCGGACACGCTCGATCGGGGGGCCTCGCTGATGACGCGCGCGCTCGCTCACGCGGCCGCCGATCGCGCGCAGGAGCTCGATGCGACGATCGACGCGCACGCCCACGGCTGGTCGGTCGATCGCCTTCAGCCGTTGGAGCGCTCGATCATGCGGGTCGCGCTGATCGAGATGCTTCACCCCGATGTCGCGCCCGCGGACGAGCCGATCCCGCCGGAGGGCGCGATCGAGGAAGCGGTGGAGAGCGCCAAGGTCTTCTGCGGGCCGGACGCCCCCGCCTTCGTCAACGGAGTGCTGGCGGCGGTGCTGCGCGATGTGCGCGAGAATGAGACAGACGCGGGCGCGCACCCGCGTGAGAACGCCCCCAAGGAGGCCCGATGAACGAGACGAAGACCGAGCAGGTCGTGGACGAGCGGTTGGACGATCTGATCTCGCGGCTCGAGCGAGCCGCCGAGCAGCTGCGCTCGGGCGAGCTGAGTCCCGATGCTGCCGCGACGCTCGTCGAGGACTGCGCCGGCCTGGCCGGCGAGGCGGCAGCAGAGCTCGAGCGTCGCGCGCGTGCGGAGGCGTTTGGAGTAGCACCCGGCCAGGACTCGTTGCTGTAGCGGACGCTGGCGTGACCGCGCCCTATCCCGAGCACCTGCGCGCGGAGATCGAACGCTACCTGCAAGGTCTGCGCTTCTCCCACGAGCCGCTGACCGAGGGCCTGGATGAGGCGATGCGCTACTCGCTGCTGGCGGGTGGCAAGCGCATCAGACCGGTGCTGGCGCTCGCGACCGCACGCGCGGTTGGGCTACAGCAGCGCGAGGCGCTGCCGCTGGCCGGCGCGATCGAGCTGATCCACACCTACTCGCTGATCCACGACGACCTGCCCGCGATGGACGACGACGAGCTGCGCCGAGGAATGCCCACCTGCCACGTCAAGTACGGGGAGGACGTGGCGATCCTGGCCGGCGACGGGCTGTACGCCGAGGCGTTCAGGCACTTGCTCGCCGCCGCTTCATCGCCGCCCGAGCGGGTGCTGGCGGCGGCCGCGGAGCTGGCCGCGGCTACTGGCGTGGACGGGATGGTCGGCGGACAGTACGCCGACGTGCGCAGTCTCTCCACCCCCGAGGACGGGCCCGGAACGGTGCGGCGCGTGCACGAGCTGAAGACGGGCCGGCTGATCGGCGCATCGGTCATCTGCGTATTGCTGTTGGGCGGGATCGACGGACCTGCGACAATGGGCTATCGACGCTTCGCGGCGGAGTTGGGCGTGCTGTTTCAGATCGTTGACGACATCCTGGATGTAACCGGCACCGACGACGCGCTCGGCAAGCCGCGCGGCAGCGACGAGCGACACGGCAAGCGCACCTACGTGAGCGAGTTCGGCATCGCCCGCGCCCGCGAGCTGGCCGCGCAGTCGCACGCGACCGCCCGTCAGGCACTGGCCGAGGCGGCCCAGGCGAGCGCGGGAGGCGCGTCCGGGGCGCCGGCCGAGCTGCAGCAGATCACCGACTTCATCTATACACGTACCTCATGAGCGCGAGCGCGAACAACGGCACCGAACGACCGACCGGACGCCAGACGCGCGCCACGGGCGGGCAGTCAGGCGCGAGCATCCTCGCGCGCATCGACGGCCCGAATGACCTGCACTCGCTCTCCGAGGATGAGCTCGCCCAGCTCGCCCAGGAGGTGCGCGAGTGCATCATCGACACTGTCGGGGAGATCGGCGGGCACTTCGGCGCGAACCTCGGCACGTGCGAGCTGGCGGTGGCGCTTCACTCCGTGCTCGACTCCCCGCACGACAAGATCCTGTGGGACGTCGGCCACCAGGCCTATCCGCACAAGATCCTCACCGGCCGGCGCAATGAGCTGCGCACGATCCGCCAGTACGGAGGACTGGCCCCGTTCTGCTCGATCGGCGAGTCAGAGCACGACATCATGGGCGCCGGCCACGCCTCGACCTCGATCGGGTATGCGGTCGGGATCAGGGAGGGCATGCGTGTGCTCGGCGTCGAGGATCCCGGCCGGGTGGTGGCCGTGATCGGCGACGGCGCGATGACCGGCGGTGTGGCGTTCGAGGCGATTGGCCAAGCGGGGGGGCTGGGCACGCCGATCGTGGTCGTGCTCAACGACAACGGCATGTCTATCGCGCCGAACGTGGGAGCGCTGTCGCGCTACTTCAACCGTGTGCGCTTGAACCCGAAGCTGTGGCGCGCCCGCTCGGACATCGAGGGCGGACTCACGCGCCTGCCCGGCGGCATCGGTTCGGCGTTCGAGCGTCTCGGACCGCACCTGAAGGAGTCGATCAAGGCGTTCTGGGCGCCGGGCCTGTGGTGGGAGGAGCTCGACTGGGCCTACATGGGCGTGATCGACGGCCACGACGTGCGCGCGCTGCGCGAGGCGCTGCGCGAGGCGCTGGCGGCCGGGCGACCGGTGGTGGTGCACACCGCGACGGTCAAGGGCAAGGGCTTCGCCCCCGCCGAGGAGGGCGGCCTTGAGGGCATGGAGAAGTGGCACGCGGCCAAGGCCGGCTCGATCCGCAACGGCTCTCCGGCCCCGTCGGCCGCGTCGCCCGCATCGGCCTCGTCGTCCGCTGCACCCGGCGTGTCAGGCGGCGCCGGCGCCGCGATGGCCGCAGCGGCGCCCGCGAAGAAGGCCCCGCCGCAGTACACCCAGGTGTTCGGGCAGGCGCTGCTGCGCGAATGCGAGCGCGACGAGCGCGTAGTCGGGATCACCGCCGCGATGAACTCCGGCACGGGCCTGAACATCCTGCAAAAGGCGATGCCCGAGCGCTACTTCGACGTCGGCATCGCCGAGCAGCAGGCGATCCTGTTCGCCGCCGGCCTGGCGCTTCAGGGCGTCAAGCCCGTGGCGGCGATCTACTCGACGTTCCTGCAGCGCGCCTACGACCAGATCGTGCACGACGTGTGCCTGCAGCGGTTGAACGTCGTGTTCGCGATGGACCGCGCCGGCCTGGTCGGCGACGACGGACCCACCCACCACGGGGCCTTTGACATCGCCTACCTGCGCTGCCTGCCGCACATCGTGCTGATGGCCCCGCGCGACGAGGCGATGCTCGTGCACATGCTGCGCACCGCCATCGCCTATGACGATGGGCCGATCGCGTTGCGCTACCCGCGGGGAGAGGGCGTCGGGGTGGAGTTGCCCGAGGCGGCGCGGGCGATTCCGATCGGCGTGGGGGAGATCCTGCGCGAAGGGGGCGCGTCCGCGACCGAGGGCGCGCGCGTGGCGCTCGTCGGCTACGGAACCGGTGTCGGCAAGGCGCTGCAGGCCGCCGAGGAGCTGTCCGCACACGATCTGGCGGTGACGGTCGCCGACGCGCGCTTTGCCAAGCCGATCGACGCGGGGCTGATGGCCCAGCTCGCGGCCGAGCACGATCTGCTCGTGACCGTCGAGGAGGGCGTGCTCGCGGGCGGCTTCGGCTCGGCTGTCTGGGAGACGCTCAACGAGGCCGGCACCACGATTCCGCGCATAATCCGCGTCGGCCTGCCCGACCGCTACGTCACCCACGGCAAGCCCTCGCTCTTGCACGAGGAGGTCGGCTACACCGGCCGCCAGATAGCCGAACGCGTGCTGGCGGCCGTGGACGCGCGCAAGTCGGCGCCGATCGCCTGATCGCATCCGGGTCTGAGCGGGGCGAAGGCCAAGCTGGCCGAAACGGGGATGCGAGCGTAGTGAGTGTCTCCCGGCTTCGGTGAGGACGCACCGAGCGAAGTGTGCTTTGCACATGAGCGAGGGAGGACGCCGACCGATCGGGCAATCAGATGCGCTTGCCGATCGGCCAGCGCCGGCATTCGCCCCCGCTCAGATTAAATGAAACGGCCCGCTGGGGAGGCGGGCCGTTTCGGGGAGGAGGGATGCTGCTGTACTTCGGGTCGATCACTATGTTGCCCGCTGACGCCCATTCCATGTGTGATGTTGATCACAGAGCCGCCCCCAAGTTCGTCTCGCGCGGCGGCATCAAGCTCGACAACGCCCTGACGGCGATCGGAGTGGACGTGTCCGGCCGCGATGCGCTCGACGTCGGAGCCTCGACCGGCGGGTTCACCGACTGCCTGCTTCGGCGCGGCGCGCGCCACGTGGTCGCGCTCGACGTCGGCTACGGCCAGCTGGACTGGGGGCTGCGCAACGACCCGCGCGTGACCGTGCTGGAGCGCACGAACGCCCGCCACCTCACGCCCGACATGCTCCCCTACGCCCCCGATCTCGTGACGATTGATGTGTCGTTCATCTCGCTCAGGCTGATTTTGCCGGCGGTGCTCGCGTGCGCGGGTTTGCGCGAGCGCTACGACGTGCTCGCCCTGATCAAGCCCCAGTTCGAGGTCGGTCGCGAGCTGGCGTCCAAGGGGCGGGGTGTGATCCGGGACGCCGATGCCCGGCGTGGGGCGCTCGTCGAGGTCGGCCGCGCCGCGCGCGAGCTGGGCGCTTCGGTCCTCGGCTACCGCTACTCGGGCCTGCCCGGTCCGAAGGGCAACCGCGAGACGTTCATCCACCTCGCCGAGGCCGCGCGCGCAGATGAGGCCGCCTTGGCGGGGTCCACCGTGGTCGAGGGGTCCGCCGGCGCCGATGAGGCCGCCGGCGTCGAGGGCTTTGGCGCAGGCGAGGTGTCCACGCAAGAGCGACAGCTGATGCGGATGGCCTACGAGGCCGAGCCCGCGTAACCTGTCGGCGGTGAGCGACGCGGCCCGGTCAATGACGGTGTTCACGCATCGCCGCCCGTCCGACACGATCGAGGCGCTGCGCGAGCTGATCGACGCCGCCGCGCGCGCGGGCGTAACGCTGCGGTTGGACGAGGAGGAGACCCGCAAGCACGCGGGTTTGCGCCCCGGTCCGGGAGTCGCGCTGAACGCGCCCGTCGATCCTGGCGTCGAGCTGTGCATCGTGCTCGGGGGCGACGGCACCATCCTCAAGGCGCTGCGCCTGTACACCGGCACCGGTGTGCCTGTGTTCGCGGTCAACTTCGGCGAGATCGGCTTTCTGGCGACGGTCGAGCCCGGGGAGCTGCACGATGGCATCGCGCGGGCGTTCGCCGGCGAGTTCGAGCTGCTGCAGCTGCCGGGGATCGTGCTCGAGCGGCCCGACGGTCAGACCGGTCCAACGCCGAGCATCGTCTCGGGTATCAACGATGTCGCGATCCACCGCCGTGTGGGAGAGCGCGTCGCGGAAATCGCCTACGCGTTGGAGGATGAGATCGTCGGCTGCGTGCGCTGCGACGGTTTGGTGATCTCGACGCCCGCCGGCTCCACCGGCTACAACCTCGCCAACGGCGGCCCGGTGATGGCCTGGGGGGTCGAGGGGTTCGTCGTCTCCTTCATCGCGCCCCACTCGCTCACCGCCCGCGCGCTCGTGGTCGCCCCCGGAGACCGCCTCACGGTCCACAACCGCTCACACGATCCGCTCGACATCGCCGTAGACGGCCGTCCCGCGGGCGAAATCCCCGCCGGCGGAGCGATCGATGCGCGCTTTGCCCACGCGATCGGCACGATCGCCCAGCTACCGGGCACTTCGTTCTACCGGCGCCTGCGCGAGAAGTTCGGCCGGCTGGCGTCATAGCTCCGCGTGCCGTCTCGGCGCGCGGCTGATATGCCCGACGGCCATCCCCGGCGCGCGGTCTGATCTCGGGGCCTGGCCTGCGGCCGTCAGCAACCTGCGCCGCTTCGTGGCGCCTACGCGCTCAGGCGGCGCGGCGGGGACGATCGCCCTGCAGCGAGGCGATGAAGCCGTCCAGCTGGTCCTTGGAGAACCGGCGCTGCCCGCCCGGCGTGCGGTAGCAGGCGATGTGACCGGCATCGGTCCAGCGGCGGATCGTCGCCAGCGATACGCCCAGGTAGCGGGCGGCCTGAGAGCTCGTGAACACGAGCTGGCTCTGCTCGCCGGCGGTCGGGAGGGCTGTGGAGGCAAAGGGAATCGTTTGCATGCCCCTTTATCGCCGCTGCAGCGCCAGTGGTTTAGCGACGCACACGTTTGTGGACGTTTGGCCGCTCAAACCTGCCGTCGAGCCTGCCACGCGACTGTCCTGCTCGTGCAATCCGTCGTGCAAATACTCGACTGGCCTGTACATTTCGTCCCATCTCGCTACTATCCTCCGCAAACCTACTCAACCAGTAGTGGGGATGTCCTGTGGATGGAGACGCAGGGCCCCCTCGCAAAAGGCCTCTTGGCCCTGGCGAAGGAGACCTGACATGCGCTTTCATAAATAAGTCGTTGCAAGGCCGCTCAGACGGCCACACGAAGGCGTCGGCCCCGATTAGATCACTGGGGCGGGCGCCTTCGTCGTTTAAGGTGCGCCGGATGGCCCTGACGTCGAGTTCGTGCTTAGCCGAGCGCGGGCTGGGCGATCTTGCGGGCTCGCCGCTCGAACGCGAGCTCGGCCTCGAAGTCGGCGTTGTCACCGTGGGCGAACGTGACCGGACCCTCGCGTTCGAGCATCGCAACGAAGCTCTCGACCAGCTCTGCATCCAACTGGCGTCCCGCCACGCGCCTGAGCTCGGCCATCGCGTCCTGGGGGGTCATCGGTGAGCGGTATGTCTCCCGCGCGGTCAGCGTGTCGTACGTCGAGCACACCGCGATGATCCGCGAAGGCAGCGGGATCTCGTTGCCGATCAGCCCCGCCGGGTAGCCGCTGCCGTCGACGTGCTCGTGGTGGTAGAGGATCGCGTCCGCCACCGGTCCGTAGCCGTCCAATCGTCCCACGAGCGTCGCGCCGTCCTGGGGATGGCGGCGAATTAATGCCCAGTCCTCGTCCGAGAGCACCTCGGCTTTGAGGATCCGATCGGGCAGCGCAAACTTGCCGATGTCGTGCAGCAGCCCCGCGGTGTGTGCCAAATCCTGGTCCTCCTCGCTGCAGCCGACCTCTTTTGCCAGCGCGCGGGCATATCGTGCGACGGCCGCCGCATGCCGAGCGGTCATACGGTCGCGCAGCGCGAGCGTCTCTACTAGGGTGGTCAACACGCCCAACTGCAATGAGGCCAGGTGCACCGATCGGGCTTCGAGCTGATCCGCTCGTTCCTCGGAGCGCAGCAGCGCGACCATGAGGTGCTGGAATATGACGATCACTAAGACCGAAGCGAACAGGGTGGATGCTCCGAGGCTTGTGTACGCAACGGCAAGCACGGCGGTGAGAGCGCCTGCCGCCACGTGACCTGGTAGCACCGGTCCCAAAACGCCGCGAATCTGCGAGGATAGATTCTGGTTTTCGACTATCCAGTTGTCGAGTGCGATGACGCTGAAGTCGAGGATGAGCGAGACGAAGTAAACGCCAAACACGACCAGCGCGAAAGTGACGTTCTTGGTGAGGTGATTGGCCGGATTGTGTACGTCTCCGATCAGCGCCTGAGCCAGTAGACCACCGACCAGAGGGAAGATCGCAAAGGTCGTCAGGTTGTTCAGCCAGGCTGACAGCGGCAGTTTGCGGCCGATCGAGATCGACACTGCAGCTGCAATCGACACCGCGACGGCGGGTGCCGGTCCGAGCAGACACATGGTTAGTACTTGTGCGACGAGCCCTGCCGAGAGGTGCTGCCCTCGAATCGTGAACACAAGCCGCTGCCCGCCCAACGACAACACCAGCAATAGACCAAAGAGCAGTAGCGGTTCCCATTCCTGGGTATGCGACAGCAACGTTGCTGCTGCAATCGAGCCGGCCAGCAGGAGCGCCTCGAGTGCGAGGAAGATACGGATGTGTAGCTTCGGGGAATTCATGACGTTGACGGGCCTGTCGTACTTAACGGCCGCTCACGCGTAGTCCTTAAGGTGTGCTGCCCACGCTGGACGCGGGCTGGTCGGCTGCCCACTCCAGCTCGTCGGGGCCAACCGGCTCCGTAGCCTGGCTCTCGCTCGTCAACCCACCCAACCGCAGCCGCACAAACCCAACCGTGCTCGCCGTCGCGCCCACACCCGCGACCAGCAATGCCGTCCGCGGCGAGGCGCCGGCGGCGATCGCCCCACCCGCCGCATATCCCACGCCCGGGCAGATCGCGCCGATCGATTCGACCGCCCCCATCAGCTGCGCGTGAAGTCTGTCGGGTGTCATCCGCTGCACGGCGCTGATCAGCGCCGCCCACTGCACGCCGTTGCCCACGCCGCCGATCAGACCCGCGACACAGGCCAGCGCCAGCGTTGGGGCAACAGCCCAGCCCAGATAGGCGATGCCGATCGCCAGCGTCGCCGCGCTCAGCAGCAGACCCAGGGAGCGTTTGATCGAGCGGGCGAACACGATGCTGCCGATCGCCGCCCCCAAGCCCCATACGCCCAGCAGCACGCCGTAGCCGCCGTCGCCGGCGTGCAGCGAGGACTTCGCGTAGGCAACCTCGATCGGAGGGGAAAACTCGAAGAACACGAGCGCGACGGCCTGCACGAGCAGCAGCATCCGTAGCTTGGGGGCAGAAGCGATGTGCGCCCAGCCCTCGCGCAGCCGGGCGCGCACCGAGGCGGTCTCGGCGTCCTCCGCGTGGGGCGTCTGGTCGAACAGCATCGCCCCGCACACCAGGAACGAAGCCACGTCGATCAGCAGCGCGGTGGCAACGCCCAGCGCGGACACGGTCGCTCCCGCCAGCGCCGGTCCCAGCGTGAACGTGATCGCAAACCCGATGTTGATCGCGGCGTTCGCCCGGCGCTCGGCCTCCGCTGCGCGGCGCTCGCGCTCTTGGTCGAGTGTCGACAGCAAACTGTCCGCGGCCCAACCGTCCGGGCTCGGCGACTCGCCGTTCTGACCCGGCTGCCCGTTCGCGTCGACCTCGGTCGCGCCGACGAGCTTCGCGGCATAGGTGTCTGGAGGGGGCATCTCCGCGCGGGCCCGTGTCTGTGCGGTCTGCTCGAGCTCCAGTTGCTCGTCCGACCACGCCCGTGCGGCCCGTGCGGCCGCTGCGCGCAGCAGCGCGCTTGCGGCCAGCGCCGCAGTCCCGTCCAATGCCACCAGCAGCAGCACCGCCGGCAGCGTGAACCGCCACGTGACCACCGCTGCCAGCGCGGCCGTGGCGAGCGCCTCGAACAGGTACAGCTGACTGAGGGCGCCCCGGTGCACGGAGGTCTCCACGCGCGCGACCAGGGCCGGCACCAGAAACGCGGGGATCACCTGCGCGGCCAGCAGCAGCCCGGCTACCTGCAGGTCGCTGTGGGTGTGGTCGTAGACGGCGATCGCCAGAGCGATGAATCCGAACCACGTGCCCAGGCGGTTGACGGTGTAGGCCGCGACGATTCGTCGCAGCCTTGGCGAGCGCAGGGGAGAGCTCGCGGTCCTCGCGTTCACGATTGCTGGCACGGCGAGGCCACGCTACAGGCCGCTTGGGATGGCAACGAGTCCTGCAACGCCGATACCGCTCAACCAAGCGGCTCGGGCCGGGTCCGAGCGTCAGGCCCGGGCCCCCGTCCTCGCGCTAGCGCTCGCGTGTACCGGCTCCTCGTCCAGGCACACGACGGGCAGCTGAGGGTGGCGCTGACCGAGCAGCCGCATCAGCGACTCTGCCTCGGCGTCCCGCAGGTCGCCGGCGAGGACCACGAGGCGGCTGTCGGCGGCTTGCTCGAGCACCTGCGCGACCTCCTCGGCCTCGCAGAAGCGGGTCATGCGCGGAAGCGTGCTCGCCAGCTCCGCGCGCAGGATCGCGCGCCGGTAGGCGTCCGCCCCGGCCACCAGCACGGTCAGCGCGGGCCCGCCGGGGACGATCTCTCGTGGGGCGTTGGACCTGCGCGCGCCAACCAGACGCAGCGCCGGGCGGTGCGAGCGCTCGCGTGGGCGCGGCTGAGATACGAGCGAGCTCATCCCAGCAGCACCTCGGGGATCGCGGGTCGCGCCTGCGCGAGCATCGAGGGTCGTAGTTCGTGTAGCGCCCTGCTTTCCCTCAGCTCTTCGCGCTCGGCGGCGTGCGACAGAGCCGAGAGGGCGACGTAGCCGGCGGCGGTCAGGACGAGCCAGATGGCGATTATGCCGAGAACGATCATCGTGCCGATTCCTTTGCGGTCGTCGTTTCATGGGGACCTGTATGGGCGGTGTGCGTCATAGCCGACATGATGCGTTCTCGCGGGCCGTTTGTCTGCCGTCCGAAGGGTGCCGATCGTGTCGTCCTTTTAGTGCTGATCTATGTCGTCCCACCCGGTCGCCCGCTGTCGTCCCGTGCGGACGCGACGTCGTCCGATCCGTACGTCGCGGGATGTCTGTGAGACACGATACGGTTCTGGCATGGAGGCGAGCATTCAAGGACTGGACCGGCCGATCAGGGTGATCATCGCCGACGACCACGGGGTCGTGCGCGATGGGATAAGGACCGTGCTCGAGCGCGAGTCGGGCGAGTTCGAGGTCGTCGCCGAAGCCGCGGACGTGCCCGCGACGATCCGTGCCGTGCGCGAGCACCGGCCCGATCTGCTCACGCTCGATTTGACGATGCCCGGCGGCTCGAGCCTCGCGGCCCTGCCCCAGTGCTTCGTCGCCCACCCCACGCTCGCCGTGGCGATCCTCACGATGCGCGAGGATCCTGAGTACGCGCGCCAGGCGTTGCGTGCGGGCGCCCGCGCGTACGTGCTCAAGGAGGCCGAGCCGGCCGAGCTGCTGCAGGCCTTCCGCCTGGCGGTCAGCGGCGGCAACTACCTGCATCCCAGGCTCGGCGCCCAGATGGCCGCCGGCGAGGAGACGAGCTCGGACGGCATCGCCCTGTCCGACCGCGAGCGCGAGGTCGTGCGGCTGATCGCCAACGGCTACACCAACCCCGAGATCGCCGAGCAGCTGCACGTCGCCGAGCGCACCGTCAAGACCTACCGCGCCCGCGCGATCGAGAAGCTCGGCTTCTCCTCACGCGCGGAGATCACCGCGTACGCGCGCAAACTCGGCCTGGTCGAGTAGGCGTCCGCGGCGGCGTTGCGCTCACCCGGCGACGCTGTGTCTCTCACACGGCCCCGTCGTCGCCGGCCTGGGCGGCTGCCTGCAACGCTTCAGCCGCCGGGCGTCCGGCCAGGGGCACGCTCAGGCGCATCGTCGTGCCTTTCACCGGCGCCGGCACGAGCTCCAGCTCTCCTCCAACGAGCTCTGCGCGCTCGCGCATACCCGACATGCCAAACCCGCCCTCCAGCCCGTCGCCGCGCGGGCCGAGGCGATCGGCGTCGGGCAATCCCACGCCGTCGTCTGTTACCGACGCGCGCACGATCCCGTCGCGCTCTGAGATGCTGACCACCGCCCGGCCGGCCTGGGCGTGGCGGCTGACGTTCGTGAGCGCCTCCTGTACGACGCGGTAGATCGTGCTCTCGAGCTCGGGATCGAGGCGGTGGGGGTCCTCTTCGGGGCCGAGGTCGATCTCGATCTGCACGTCCAGCCCGTCGATCGCCTGCATCCGTCGCGCCAGAGCCTGCAGCGCCGCCTGTAGGCCAAGATCGTCGAGCGCGGCCGGCCTGAGCTCGGTGATCAGGTGGCGCAGCCCGTCGATCTCCTCGCCCAAGCCCTCGAGCACGGCATCGACGGCCTGGTCGAGGGACTCGCGCTCCTGCAGGTCGCGCGCGTTGGCGAGCTTCAGTCGCAGCGCGCCTAGCCCCTGCACGGTCTCGTCGTGGATCTCTCGGGCCCAGCGGGTGCGCTCGCGCTCGCGCGCCTCCATCCCGTAGCGCAGGCGCTCGATCTCCACCGAGCGCTCGGCCTGCAACCGTTGGGCGACGCTCGCGGCGAACGCGTTCAGCGCCTGACGATCGGCGCCACGAAAGCCCGAGTCGCGGCGCAGCGCGATCACGAGGCCTCCGCCCTGCCCCTCCATGCTCAGCGGCTCGACCAGCACGGCACGGGCCTCGACACCCAGTTCGTGCAACAGCGCCGCATCCTGCCCGCGGGGACGGTCGAGCGCGACAGGTTGCCCGGCTCGATACAGCGCTCCCAGCGCACTGCCCTCGACCGGCACGATCCGCAGTCGCGGCCGGCTCTCGCCGCTGGCGGCCGCCACCCGCAGCTCGCCGCGCTCCTCGATCACCATCAGCAGAGAGCTGGCATCCAGCAGCGCCAGGCCGCGATCGGCCATCAGACGCAGCAGCCACAGCTCGGACCCGGTCAGCATCGCGCGGATTATGGACTATGGGTCAGAGGTCAACCCGCCGGGGAGCGGACGCCGCCTGTCACGGGTAGCAGACAGACCGACCCTGGCGGGGTCGCGACGGCAACTCTCCGCTGAGCCGAGCTCAGCCCGCGCGCGATGAGCCCGGCAGGGCTGCCAGCTCGTCGCGTTCGCGCTGCGCGGCGGCGCGTGTCAGCGCCAGCAGCTGCGTGCCGGTGAGATCTTCACGCCACGCCGCTAGTCCCACGGACACGCGCAGCGGGCGACGCACGCCGGCGGATTCGATCTTGATCGCCCGCAACCTGTCGATCACGCGCCTGGCGACGGTCTCCCCGCGCGGACCGTCGGCTCCCGGCAGCACGACCAACAGCTCGCTGTCGCTGGGACGGCCGACGCGGTCAAAGCGGCGTAGCTCGCGCGCCAGCACGGGCCCGGCGTAGGCAAGCGCCTGTTCGGGCAGCTCGCGTCCGTGCTCGGTAGCGAGCGCGAGGTCGTCGATGGCGACCAACAGGCAACTCAACGGCGTGCCGTGCCGACCCGCACGGTTTATCTCCTCCTCCAGGCGGTCGGCCAGATCCTGCGCAGACAGGCAGTCGATTCGCTCTTGTGCTGGCGCGACGCTGCGCTGCACGCGCGGATCCCGGGTGCTCTCATCGCCATTGTCCATGGACCAATCATCGTCATTTCTATATGTCCGCTCAAGCTCGTGCAGGCCGCAACCGTGACAGATCCGTCCCCATCCAGTGCTAGACATGGCCGATGCTGTGCGAGCTCTACGTGGAGAACCTGCTGCTGATCGAGCGTGCCCGCTTACGGCTCGCACCGGGCCTGAATGTCCTCACGGGGGAGACGGGCGCCGGCAAGAGCGTGCTCGCGCACGCGCTCGATCTGTTGCTCGGCGGGCGTACGCGCCCCGGGATCGTGCGCCCGGGCGCGGACGAAGCGTATGTCGAGGGTGTGTTCGCGCTGGCGTCCCGCGAGGAGATCGTGCTCGCGCGCCGCGTGCAATCCGACGGTAAGCGCACGCGCGCGTACGTGAACGGCCGCGCGGCCACGGTCGCCGAGCTGCGAGACATCGGCTCCAAGCTCCTGTCGTTCTACGGCCAGCACGAACATCGCAAGCTGACCGTCGCCGGCGCCCAGCTGCAGATCCTCGACGAAGTGTGCGGACCCGAGCAGCGTGCGCGTCTGTATGCGTGTGCGCAGGCGTACCGCCAGAGTGTCGAGTTGCAGGCAGAGCTCGACCGGCTGCGTGAGCTGGCGGGCGCCCGCGAGCGTGAGCTTGATCTGCTCGAGCACGAGCTTGCCGAGATTGACGGTGCGATCGTCGAGCAATCCGAGTACGAACGTCTGCTCGGCGCCCGCGAGCGCCTGCGCCGGTTGGACGCTCTGTGCTCGGCCGCGGGGCATGCGGCAAGTGCGCTCGCCCCGGAGTCTGACGAGCAGGCGGGGGCCGCCGCGCTGCTGGCTGCCGCGACGGGCAGGCTGGATGAGGTCGCGGGGGTGGATCGGGCGCTCGACTCGCTGGGTGAGCGTTTGCGCGCGGTCGCGATCGAGGCGCAGGAGCTTGCGGGCGAACTGCGCGAGTATGGCGAGGAGCTGGGTGGCGAGGACGGTTCGCTCGAGGGCTCAGAAGAACGCCTGGCCGGCGTCGACAGACTGCTGCGCAAGTACGGTGGTTCGATCCCGGAGGTGCTCGTCTATGCCGAGCGCGCCCGCACGCGTCACTCAGAGCTCGAGGGCGTGGAGGTCGAGTGCTCGCGAGCGCGGGAGCGGCTTGACAGCGCCTGCGCTGAGCTGCGGCGCGTCGCGAAGGAGTTGCACGACGCCAGGGCGCAGGCGGCCCCTTGGTTGGCCCGAGCGGTGGGCGAGCAGCTGGCGGCGCTGGCGATGGCAGAGGCCAAGTTCGAGGTGGTGCTGGACGAGCGCCCGCTCGGAGCCGACGGCGCAGACACGGTTGAGATGATGCTGGCCCCCAATCCAGGCGTGCCGGCAGGGTCGTTGCGTGAGATCGCCTCAGGTGGCGAGCTGTCGCGGGTGATGCTCGCGGTCATCACAGCTTCTGCCGACGGGGCGGGTGGCGCGCGAGCGGAGCAGGACGAGCAGGCGACGCTCGTGTTCGACGAGATCGACGCGGGCATTGGCGGTCACACCGCGCGCGCTGTCGGCGAGCGCCTGCGAGCGCTGGGCGCAAGCAGGCAGGTGCTGTGCATCACGCATCTTCCGCAGATCGCCTCGCTCGGGGCACGCCACTTCTCGATCGTCAAGGACACCTCCGCCGATCCCGCCCGCACCGCCGTGATGCAGCTGGATGAGGCCGATGTCGTATCCGAGCTGGTGCGCATGCTCGGCGCGCACGAGAGCGATCGAGCCGCACGCCGTCACGCCAGCGACCTGCGCAAGGCCGCCTGAGCGTCTACCCTCAGCGACGATGGCCAAGACCGGCCCTCTCAGGCCGCCCACCGCCGGGCACACGCACGATCCCGCGAGGGATCCGGATGTGCCGCCGGCAGCGTCGCCCGTTTCCCTGCAGGTGGCGGCGACCCCGCCGGGGGCGTCGCCTGCCTTCCCACCGGCAGCGACATTCACGCCGATCGCCGACATCGCGCCCTGGCGCACCGTCACCGGGCCGGTTCGCCTCTCTCGCAAGACCAAGCTGCTGGTCAAACATCTCGCGCGCGGCGAGGTGGCGGTGATCGACCACCAGGACATCGACCGGGTGTCGGCTGAGGAGCTGATCGCCGCCGGCGCCGCGGCGGTGCTCAACTGCAGGCCCTCGAGCAGCGGGTCGTATCCCAACCTCGGGCCGCAGCTGTTGGTGGGAGCCGGGGTGCACCTCGTCGATCTGCCCGACGACTCACTGTTCAAGGCGCTGTCCGACGGGGAGGCGGTCACCGTCCAGGACGGACGTGTGCTGCTCCCCGACGGGAGCGTGGCGGCCGAAGGCGTGGTGTTGGATCTCGCGCGCGTGCGTGCCGAGACCGAGGCACGCCGGCGCGAAGTCGGCGAGGCGCTCGAGCGGTTTGCCCGCAACACGATCGAGCACATGCGCGAGGAGCGCGAATTGCTCGCCGGGCGCATCGACCTGCCACGGTTCGAGACCGAGTTTCGCGACCGCTCCACGCTCGTCGTCGTGCGCGGTGTGGGCCATCAGCGCGACCTGCACGCGCTGCGTCCGTTCATCCGCGACATGCGCCCGGTCATCGTCGCCGTCGACGGCGGCGCCGAGGCGGTGCTCGAGGCCGGGATGTGGCCGGACATGATCGTCGGCGACATGGACTCGGTGGGGGCGCAGGCGCTGAGCTCCGCGCATGGTCACGGCGCCGAGCTGGTCGTGCACTCCTATCCCGACGGCCGCGCGCCCGGACGCGCGCGCCTGGATGAGCTCGGCCTGCCCTTCAAGCTCGTCCCGGCGCCCGGGACCAGCCAGGACGTGGCGATGCTGCTCGCCGCCGAGCGCGGCGCGCGGTTGATTGTCTCGGTTGGCTCCCAGTTCAACCTCGTCGAGTTCTTGGACCGCAACCGCGAGGGGATGGCATCCACATTTCTCACGCGTCTGCGCATCGGCGAGATCCTCGTCGACGCCCGCGGCGTCAGCCGGTTGTATCGGCCGCGGCCGGGACTGACCCCGCTGCTGGTGGTGATCGCCGCTGGGCTGATCGCGATGCTGGCGGTCGTCCTGCTCACGCCCGCTCTGCGCGATGTGGCCGAACTGCTGTGGCTGAAGCTCCAGTTGCTGTTCGGGGCCAGCTGACCCGCACACGTCGGCCACGCTTGCGCGCCGGCCGCTGCACCTGTGCGCTGCACGTCGTCGGCCGGCGCGCAGCAGTCCTATCGGGCGTTTGCGCCGGGCGCATCCTGGCGGCCGCTCCCCGAACGTCGCTCCTGCGGCAAGATTTGCGCGATGTTCGACTTTCGCTATCACGCGCTGTCGCTGGCTGCCGTGCTGCTGGCGCTGGCGGTCGGTGTGCTGATCGGCGTGGCGATCGGCGACTCGAACCTCGTGTCCTCGGCCAAGAGCGGCATCGTCGCCAATCTGAACTCCGAAGTCAGCGGCGCGCACCAGCAGATCGGTCAGCTGCAGGAAAAGCTCGCCGATGAGGAAGCGTTCGCGGACGGGCTGTATCCGCTGGCGGTCCACGGTCTGCTCGCCGGGCGCACGATCGGTCTGGTGTTTCTCGGATCCCCGTCCAACCAGATCGACGGGTTGGCGCGCTCGGCCGTCACCGAAGCCGGCGGCAACCTCACGATAGTGGCGGCCGTACGCGAGCCCCTGGATCTGACCGGCATCGCCACCCAGGCTGCCCACACCCACTACGCCGACCTGGCCGGCTCATCCGCGCTCGTGCAGCGCTTTGGCGAACTCGTCGGTCGTCAGCTCGTCACCGGCGGACCCAATGTCTCCCATGAGCTGGTCAGCCGCGTGCGCGGCGAGCTGCTGAGCGCGTTTGACGGTCACCTGGGGCATCTCGACGGCCTGATCGTGATGCGAGCCGACCCCACCGGGATGATCTCCGAACAGAGCTCGCGGGTGGCGGCGTTTCAGACCGGCCTGCTGAACGGCGTCGCCGTGGCCGGTGCGCCGGCCGTGGGAGTCGAGTTGACCGGCACCGAACCGTCTCAGATCCCGTGGTATAAGAGCAAGAACATCTCCTCGGTCGACGACCTCGACGATCCGGCGGGCCAGGCCGCTCTGATCTACGCACTCGACGGGGCGCATGGAGCCTACGGAGTCAAGCCGACTGCCGACTCGCTGCTGCCGAGCGCGACGGGCGCGCAGTAGCGCTCGGGCAACGCACATGCGGGCCCTACCACTTGCGATCGCCCTCGCGCTCGGCATGCTCCTGGCCCCACCGACTTTGCGCGCGCTGCGCGCGCGCGGGTACGTGTCCCGAAACTACCGCGGACGTGCGCTGCCGTGCCCGTTTGGCGTGCTGATCGTGGCGGCGGCGGTGCTCGCGCTCGTTCCGGTCACGCTGATCGAACGCCTGGGGCACGTTGCGATCCTCTACCCGAGGTTCGAGGCGGCGGCGATCTACACGCTGGGGGTGGCGCTCCTGGGGTTAATCGACGACACGCTCGGCTCGCAGGTGGGAGATCCGCGGACGGGAGATTCGCCGGCGGACGATCTCAGCTCCGGCGTGGGCCCGAAGGGACGCTCCTCGTGCTCATCGGCCGCACGCGCCGCCCCCCGCGGGTTGGGCGGACATGCCCGGGCGCTCGGGCGGGGTGAGCTGTCGACCGGTGTCTTGAAGGCGGGTGGCTCGCTTGGTCTGGCGCTGCTGGCGATGAGCCTGACGGGCCTGTCGACCGGGCGCTGGCTGCTGGCGAGCGCGGTGCTCGTGCTGGCGACGGGCGCGCTGAACCTGCTCGACCTGCGCCCCGGGCGGGCGGTGAAGGCGTTCGTGGTGCTGGGAGCCGCCCTGACGATCGGCGCGGGCGAGCTGAGGACGTTGTGGACGCTCGGCCTGTTTGTCGGGCCGGCGCTGGTCGCGGGCGCCTATGACCTGCGCGAACGGGCGATGCTGGGTGACACCGGCTCAAACCTGCTGGGTGCGCTCGCCGGACTGTGGCTGGTGTTCAGCCTCGGCGAGACCGGCCAGCTGATCGCGCTCGGACTGCTGATCGCCCTGACCGCGTACGGCGAGCTGCGCTCGATCTCCATGCTCGTCGAGCAGGTTCCGCTGCTGCGGAGGCTAGACTCCGTTGGCAGGCCCGAGCAGCCCCTCAAATGACCTTGCACAGCACCGACCGCCGCGCGGACACCCCCTCGAAGACCCGGTTCGTATTCGTAACCGGCGGTGTCGTCTCCTCGCTCGGCAAGGGCATCGCGGCGGCCTCGATCGGGCGGCTGCTGGTCGCGCGGGGGTTGACGGTGGCGATGCAGAAGCTCGACCCCTACATCAACGTCGACCCCGGCACGATGTCGCCCTACCAGCACGGCGAGGTGTTCGTGACCGAGGACGGCGCCGAGACCGACCTCGACCTCGGCCACTATGAGCGCTTCACCGACGCCAACACCAGCCGCGCGTCCAACGTGACCGCCGGCGGGGTCTACGACACGGTCATCCGCCGCGAGCGCCGTGGGGACTATCTCGGTGCGACCGTGCAGGTCGTGCCGCACATCACCGATGAGATCAAGCAGCGGATCGCGCTGATCGCCGAGTCAAGCGACGTCGACGTGGTGATCACCGAGATCGGCGGCACGGTCGGGGACATCGAGTCGCTGCCGTTTCTGGAGGCGATCCGGCAGTTTCCTGTCGACGTGGGACGGCGGCGGTGCATGTACATCCACCTGACGCTCGTGCCGTTCATCGGCCACGCGGGCGAGCTGAAGACCAAGCCCACACAGCACTCGGTCAACGAGCTGCGGCGCATCGGCATCGCGCCGGACATGCTGATGTGCCGCTCCGAGGCGGCGCTCTCAGAGGAGATTCGCCGCAAGATCGCGCTGTTCGCGAGCCTGCCGCTCGACGCGGTCGTCTCGGCCAGAGACGTTGATGACATCTACAAGGTGCCGCTCGTGTTCAACGAACAGGGCGTCGACGATTGCCTGCTGGAGCACTTCGGGATGCAGGCGTCCGCGCCGGATCTGTCGGACTGGCGTGAGCCGATCGAACGGGCCGCGCACGCGCAGGGAGAGATAGCGATCGCAATCGTCGGCAAGTACGTACAGCTCGCCGACGCCTACCTTTCGGTGTCGGAGGCTCTGCGCCACGCCGGAGCGCTGCAGGGCGCCAGGGTAAAGATCGAGTGGGTCGACTCCGAGAGCCTGGAGGACCAGGACTCCAGCGCCCGCGAGCAACTGGCGCAGGCCGACGGCATCCTCATTCCCGGCGGGTTCGGCGGGCGCGGGATCGAGGGCAAGATCGTCGCCGCTCAGATCGCACGCGAGCGGCGCATCCCCTATCTGGGCATCTGCCTGGGAATGCAGGTCGCGGTCGCCGAGTTCGCCCGTCACGTCGCCGGCATGGAGGGCGCCAACTCGACCGAGTTTGACCTGGAGACGCCATTCCCGGTGATCGACCTGCTGCCCGAGCAGAAGGAGGTCGCCGACCTGGGCGGCACGATGCGCCTCGGCGCCGACCCGATCAAGCTGCACGACGGCACCCGCGCACGGCAGATATACGACGAGGCGGTCGTGTACGAGCGCCACCGCCACCGTTACGAGGTCAACAACCTGCTGCGCAAGCGCTTGGAGGCAGCCGGCCTGACCGTGTCGGGCACATCCCCAGACGAGCGCCTGGTCGAGGCGATCGAGCTGGAGGACCACCCGTTCTTCATCGCCTCTCAGTTCCATCCCGAGTTCAAGTCCCGTCCCGAGCGCCCGGCGCCGCTGTTTCGCGAGTTCGTAGTCGCCGCTGCTGCCACATCGCGTCCGGCGGGCATCGAAGTCCACGCTGTGCGCTCATGAGCACGAGCCCAACGGTGGACGGGATTCAGACGCTGCGCGTGCAAGCGGTGTTCCACGAGCTCGATGCGTCCATGGCCGAGCGAATAGCGGCCGAGATGATCGCTCGCGCGCACGAGCTGGCCAACACACCCGAGTGCGAGTGCGACGTCGATGTGGACGTCGAGTCGCTTGCATCCGACGCACGCTAGCTTGCCGGTGACATGCTGAAGCTGCGCCGCGCCACCGTCATCGATGCTGGTCCCTCCGATGGTCCCGAGCAGAAGCTGACGACGGAGCTGGACGGCCGCAGACGTGCGGCGATCGCCGATGTCGCACTCGTCGGCCCCGCCCAGCCGGGCGACGAGGTGATTGTCAACACCCAGGCGCTCGACCTGAGTCTCGGATCGGGCGGGTATGACATCGTGCACGTCAACCTCACCCACGGCCTCTCGGGCGACGAAGATCCGAATTCCGCCCACCCGCGCGTGATGAAGCTCGGCTACACCTCGATCCAACACGCCGTACGGCCGGTCGAGGACGAGCCGCTCAACCTTCCGCTGGAGCGCCCGGTCGCGGTGCTCGCGCTGCACGGCCAGCTTGCCCCTGTGGCCTGGGCGTTCGCTCAGGCGCATGGCGGGCAGACCCGTCTCGGATACGTGCAGACCGAGGGTGGCGCCCTGCCCGGCGGCCATTCGCACACGGTGGCGCAGTTGCGCGAGCGCGGACTGCTCGCCGGCCACCTCACCGCGGGACCCGCCTATGGCGGCGAGGGAGAGGCGATCACGGTTGCGGGGGCGCTGCACCACGGGCTGGAACGGCTCGGCTGGGACGCGGCGGTGTGCGGTCCCGGCCCCGGGATACTCGGATCGGGCACCCCGCTCGGCCACGGTGGAATGGCGGCGCTCGACAGCGCACATGTCGCGCTCGCGCTCGGCTGCCGCACGCTGCTGGTGGCGCGCATGTCGTCGGGCGATCCTCGCTCGCGCCACCGCGGCATCTCTCACCATACGCTGACCGTGCTCGACCTGCTGCTGGCGCCGGTCACGGTCGCCCTACCCGCGGGCATGCGCTCCCCCGTCGGCGCCGATCTACGCGCTGGCTTGGGCTCGGTGTTCGGCGGCGCGCTGGGAAGCCGTCCGGGACTGGCCCTCGACGGAGAGCGTCCCACCGCTCGCGGACCGGCCGGCATCACACGTCACGATTGGCGTCGCGCGGCGGTCGACCTGCCTGCGTACGCGGCCTCTGGACTGCCGGCGCAGACGATGGGCCGCGGCCTGACCGAAGACCCGCTGTTCTTCGGCGCCGCGCTGGCCGGCGGCGGGGCGCTGGCCGAGCTCGTCGATCCGCCGGCGTCGTCTGTCGCCGTATCTGCCTCGTCCGGCATCCGTGCCGAGCGGCGAGGGGCAGGAGCGCGCGAGACGGACGCGAAGCTTCGTGTGTGAGCCAAGCATCGCCATCGGCGCCGGCCGTTGCGGCCTCGTCCTCGCCAACCGGCGGGATCGCCCCGCTGCTGCTCGACTTTCTGGCCTATCTGGAGTTGGGGCGCGGCCTGTCGCAGAACACGTTGCAGGCCTACCGCGCCGACCTGCTGCAGTTCGGCGAGTTCCTGCACGCTCGCGGCGTCGATCCGCTGCAGGCTCAGCACAGCGATCTGGCCGCCTATCTGGCCGCGCTGGCGGCCGGGTCTGAGCCGGCGCAGACATCGTCTCAGGGGTCTCGTTCATCGGCGTCTGCTCAGGGCGCCCCCATCCCGACCGGCACGTCGCTCTCATATGACCGTCCGGCGTCCGCCGCCACCCTGCGACGCAAGGCGGCGTGCCTGCGCTCCTTCTACCGCCATCTGCGCCGCGAGGAAGAGATCGCGCACGATCCCACGGCTGAGCTGCGCGGGCCGCCGCGCTCTCAGCGACTGCCAATCGCGTTGAGCCGCGGCGAGGTGGGCAAGCTGCTGGAGGCTCCCCGCGGGACCGAGCCCCGAGCGCTGCGCGATCGCGCGCTGCTGGAGCTGATGTACGCGTGCGGGCTGCGCGCCTCAGAGACGGTCGGGATGGATCTCGCGGACATCGACCTGCAGGAGGGGGTGCTGCGCGCGCGGGGCAAGGGCTCCAAGGAACGCCTCGTGCCCGTCGGTTCGCAGGCGGTCTCGGCGGTGGACGCCTACCTACGGCGGGGGCGCCCGGCGCTGGTCGGTATTCAGGTGCAATCGGCGCTGTTCGTCAACAGCCGTGGCGGGCGGCTGACTCGTCAAGGGCTGTACAAGATCGTCCAGACCCACGCTCGCCGTGCCGGGTTGGCGCAGAAGATGAGCCCGCACACTCTGCGCCACACGTTCGCCACACACCTGCTGGCCGGTGGGTGCGATCTGCGCGCGTTACAGGAGATGCTCGGGCACTCGGACCTGGCGACCACCCAGGTGTATACGCACCTGTCGAGCGAGCGTCTGCGCGATGTCTACTTCGATGCCCACCCGCGCGCGAAGAAACGCCCGTGAGTTTCCCCATGCGCTCCAAGGCCACGAGCCCAGTGCCCATGCGCTCAACGCTCACGAGCTCCAAGCGGGCGTTCGTGGTGGTGATCGACGCGTGCGGCGTGGGCGCGCTCCCCGACGCGAGCGCCTACGGCGATGCGGGCACTAACACCCTCGCCCACCTTGCCGATGCCGTCGGCGGTCTGCGACTGCCCACGCTTCAAGCGCTCGGCCTCGGATCGATCCTGCCGTTGCGGGGCGTCGCGCCCGCGCAGAGCCCGGCGATTCACGGGCGGCTGCACGCACTCGGACCGGGCAAGGACTCGACCGCCGGACACTGGGAGCTGATGGGCGTTGTGCTCGAGCGCCCACTGCCGACCTATCCCGACGGGTTCCCCGCCGAGTTGATCGCGCGGCTCGCTGCGGCGACGGGGCGCGAGCTCATCTGCAACCGCCCCTACAACGGGATCGCGGCGATAGACGACTATGGGACAGAGCACCTGCGCAGCGGCGCGCTGATCGCCTACACCTCCCAGGACTCGGTTCTGCAGCTCGCCGCCCACGTCGATCGGGTCTTGGTCGAGGATCTGTATCGCGCCTGCACGGTCGCACGCGAGGCGATGAGCGGCGAGCACGCTATCGGCAGAGTGATAGCCAGGCCGTTCACGGGCGCCCCGGGAGCGTTCGAACGCACCGACGGGCGCCGCGACTTCGCGCTTGCGCCACCCGGGCGCAGCTATCTGCAGGAGATCGAGGACGCCGGCATGCCGGTGCACGCGGTCGGCAAGGTCTCAGACCTGTTCGCCGGCGTCGGCATCGAGCGCTCGCATCCAGGCGCGACCAACGCGCGCGCGCTCGCGAGCACACGCGAGCTGCTGGGAGAGCTCGATCGCGGTCTCGTGTTCGTGAACCTGATCGAGACCGACCAGGTCTACGGTCACCGCCACGACACCGCCGGGTTTCATGCGGCGCTGCAGGCGATCGACACCGAGCTCTCCCGTTGGCTGGGACTGCTGCGCGAACAGGACCTGCTGATCGTAACGGCCGACCACGGGGTGGACCCGACCCACCCACAGACCGATCACACGCGCGAGTACGCCCCGCTGCTGGCGCTCACCGGAGAGATGGCCGGTCGTGTTGGCCGAGCTGCCGGGGGCGCCCGCCACGACGGACCGCTCGCCGACGTCGGCGCCACGGCGCTGCGGTGGCTCACCGGCCGCGAGGTGCCGGAGATGCCGGGCGAGTCGTTCCTCGCCGCGGCCTCATAGGCTGACGGGAGCATGCCCGAGCTGCCAGAGGTCGAGACGATAAGACGCCAGCTGGCCCCGCTGGTGCAGGGCTCAACGCTGACGCGCTTAGAGATCTCAGACCCGCGCTGGTCGCGCCCGCTGGCGCCCGCAGAGGTCGAGCAGGCGCTCACGGGCCGGCGCATCAAGGCGCTGGGACGGCGTGGCAAGTACCTGGTGTGGGAGTTCTCAGGCGATGTGTACCTGGCCCAACACCTGCGCATGACGGGCGCGATCCTCAACGAGCCGAGTCCCGAGCCTGCGCATGTGCGGGTGCGGATGTGGTTGACGCGACCCAAGCGACGCCTGGTGATCGACGATCCGCGCCGGTTCGGCACCGGAGAGCTGCTCCTGGGGGCTGGGGCGATGGAGGAGTTCTTCGCCGCCCGCCTGGGATATGAGCCGATGGACGAGCGGTTCACCGCCGAGCACCTGCGCTCGCTTGCACGAGGACGCACCGCGCCGATCAAGGCGCTGCTGCTCGACCAGCGACGGATCGCTGGAGTGGGCAACATCTACGCCGATGAGGCGCTGCACCGCGCCGGTATCCACCCGCTGCGCCCCGCCGGAAGGCTCACGCGCGAGCAGGCCGAGCGGCTGCGTGCCGCGATCGTGGCTGCGCTGGAAGAAGGCATCGATGCGCGCGGAGCGACGATCGACGACTTTCGCCACGTCGACGGTGTGCGGGGCTCGTTTCAGGATCGCTTTCTCGTACACCGCCGCGAGGGCGAGCCGTGCCCTACCTGCGGGCGAGCGATCGTGAAGATGACAGTCGCCGGACGCGGGACCTATGTATGCGAGACCTGCCAGCCCAGGCCACGTACCGACCCCCGATCGGTCAGGCGGCAGGCAGCGGGTCCGGGTTCGCGGCGTCTGTGAGACCGTCCAGGCGACCGCTTGCGGCGGCGGCCTGCAGCTCTGTGTACCCGCCGATCAACTCCCCGTCGATCAGGATTTGCGGGAAGGTCATCATGCCCGTCCGGTGCGCCAGCTCGATCCGTCCATCGGGATCGCGCGCGAGGTTGACCTCGTCAAACGCGATGCCCTTGGCGCGCAGCAGCATCTTCGCGCGTGCACAGTACGCGCAGGGATCGGTGCTGTACACGACTACCTGACTCATTACTTCACAAAGTATAGCCAAGGGCCAGGCATCCGAAATCCGGAAAATGCCCGCCGGGGCTCCGCCTAGACTCGAATCGGCATGGCCGGACCTGTCCACACAGAGGCGATCGTGCTCCGCTCGATGCGCTACGGCGAGGCCGATCGCATCCTGCACCTGTACACGCCCCGGCGGGGACGGGTCAGCGCGATCGCCAAGGGCGTGCGCCGCGCGCGCAGCCGCTTCGGTGGGCGCCTCGAGCCCTTCTTCAGGCTCCAGCTCGATCTGCACGAAGGCCGCGGCGAGCTGCTGACGATCACCGGCGCACAGACGGTCGAGGCATACCCGCGCCTGCGCTCCGATGCGCGTGCGCTGGATGCCGCCGCGCGCGCGTGCGATGCGGTCGGGCGGCTGTTTGAGACCGACGAGCCCCACCCGGGCGTCTACAACCTGCTGTGCCGGCGTCTGGCGCTGCTCGACGAGCACGCGGGCGCGCAGGCCTTGCCGCCTGGCCGCGACGGAGAGGCGGGCGAGGGGGGTGTGAGCCACGTCGAAGGCGGCCGGAGTGCATCCAGCGGCCGGGCAGGCGCGTTGGCGTTCCGGCTGAAGCTGATGCTCGCGGCCGGGCTCGCGCCACAGTTGGCGGCGTGCGTGTCCTGCGGCGAGCGTGAGCGGCTGGCCGGCTTCTCGGGATCGGCCGGCGGGGTCGTGTGCGGGGCGTGTTGGCCGAACACCTCTGGCGATCAGACGCGTTCGGTGGCCGGGTTTGCGCTTGCGCCAGATGCCTACGCGTTCATGGTCGAGGCGCTGGGCGCGCCGCTGGCCGACACGCCGGACGCCTCAGGGCAGGCGCTCATCCAGGTGGAACGAGCTGTGGGGGAGACGCTCGAGCATCACGCGAACGTGCGGCTGATGCCGGCGGCCTGAGCGCCGGTCTGGTGGGCGCAGAGCGCGGGCGCATGTATGGTGTGATCCCGTGGACGAGGGCCTGCCCATCGCGTATGAGGTGCTCGAGAAGAATGTCCCCGTGTTGGCCTCTGACGGCCGGCAGGTGGGAACGGTCGAGCACGTCGTGGTGGCGCCCGAGAAGGACATCTTTCACGGCCTGGTGATCGCCGTGCCGGGTCATGGCCGACGGTTTGTGCAGGCCGAGGATGTCGCGGCTCTGCACGAACACGGGGTGGATCTGCGGATCGACTCGGCCGCCGCCGAGGAGCTGCCCGAGCCCGGGGGTGGGGCGGGCGTGTACGACGATGACCCCGGGGAGATGAAAGGCTGGCATCACTGGGTACACGTCGCGGGCATGCGCGGCGATTGGCAGCGCGAGCGCTAGCGCTGAGAGCGCTGCGAGCCCAGAGTGTCTTCGCCGCCGCCGGTGGCACAATCGATCGATGGGCATCGCCACCGATCCAGATTCGATCGCTGCGGCGTTCGCCGTGCGCGTCGAGGCCCAGGAGCAGACGTCGCTCTCCCCGCTGGCGGCCCGCTCCTACCCGGCGCACCGGGCTCGATCCGAGGATGACTGCGCGCTGCGCACCCCCTACCAGCGCGATCGCGACCGGATCGTGCACAGCAAGGCGTTTCGCCGGCTGATGCACAAGACGCAGGTGTTCGTCGCGCCCGAAGGCGATCACTATCGCACGCGGCTGACGCATACGCTCGAGGTCACGATGATCTCACGCACGGTCGCCAGGGCGCTGCGGTTGAACGAGGATCTGACGGAGGCGATCGGGCTCGGTCACGATCTCGGGCATCCTCCGTTCGGGCACGTCGGCGAGGAAGTGCTCGACCGCTGCCTGCGCGAGCGGTTCGGAGGCGGGTTTCGTCACTATGAGCACTCGCTGCGGGTGGTCGACGAGCTCGAACCGGCGCCGGCCGGACTCGGCAAGCCGGCAGGAACGGGATTGAACCTGACCGAGCAGGTGCGCGACGGCATCGCTCGCCACTCCGGTCGCGCGGAGTTGCCGAGCACGTTGGAGGGGCGGATCGTGCGGTTGATGGATCGCGTCGCCTACATCAACCACGACATCGACGACGCGCTGCGCGCGGGGGTGCTCTCCGAGGCGGAGCTCCCGGCTGAGCCGATCGCGGTCCTGGGCGCCAGCGGCTCGGCCAGGATCGACACGCTGGTGCACGATATGGTCGAGCACTCAGAGCGCGCCGGCGACATAGTGCAGGGACCCGAGGCCGGCCCGGCGATGGCGCAGCTGCGGAAGTTCATGTTCGAGCGTGTCTACCTGGGGCCGGCCGTGCGCGCGGAGTACGAGCGGATCGCGGGGGTCGTGCAGGCACTGTTCGAGCACTACGTCGAGCACCCGGAGCTGCTGCCCACTGCGGACGCGAACGGCGGCGGCGAGAGGGTGGGCAGAGGCGAGGCCGTTGGGGTCGAGGGTCCCGGCAGCGTCACTACCGGCAGCGCGGTGACCGGGGCAGGTCAGGCCAGCGGAGCCGAAACCGATCTTGCCCGGAGGGTGACCGACTACATCGCGGGAATGACCGACCGCTACTGTATCCGCGAGTACACCGCGCTGCAGGTGCCGCGGGCGTTCGCACGGTAGCGTTGGCCGCAGAAGACGCTGATGGCCCGATACACGAACGAGTCTCGCGATCGCGTACGCGACGCGGTCGATTTCGTCGAGCTCGTCTCGGCGCGTACCGACCTGCGCCGCTCGGGGCAGAACAGTTACGAAGGACTGTGTCCGTTCCACGAGGAGCGCACACCGTCGTTTGGGATCGACCCTGTGCAGAAGGTCTACTACTGCTTCGGCTGTCAGGCCGGGGGAGACCTGTTCACGTTCGTGCAGGAGACCGAGTCGGTCGATTTCACCGGCGCCCTGGAGCTGCTGGCCGACCGCTACGGGGTCGAGCTCGAACGTGAGCGGGAGGATCCCCGCGAGGCGGAGAACAGGCGCCGGCGCGAGCGGCTGCTCGAGCTGGTCGCGCGCACGAGCGCCTACTACGAGCGCTGTCTGTGGGAGTCGCAGGAGGGCGCGCACGCACGCGAATACCTGGCGGGTCGGGGGCTGGGGGATGAGATTCTCAGGGAGTTTCATGTCGGGTATGCCCCGAGCGCGTGGGATCGGGTGTTGAGCGCCTCGCTGCGCAGCGGGTTCTCCGAGGCAGAGCTGTACGAGGCGGGGCTCGTGCAACGTTCTCAGCAGGCCCGGGGCCGGGTGTACGACCGGTTTCGCGGGCGGATCATGTTTCCGCTGGCGGACACACGTGGGCGGGTGCTCGGGTTCGGGGCGCGCGTGCTGGAGCTCGAGCGCGGCGAGGCTGCCAAGGCCGGCGACGGGCAGGGGTCGGGCGGCAATGGCAATGGCAGTGGCGGCGGCAACGGCCGTGGCGTCGCGGGCGGCGGCGGGACGGCTGACGGCGGCAGTGGGCGCGAACGGCGCCCCAAGTACCTGAACACCGCCGACAACTCTATCTACCACAAGGGGCGCCATCTCTATGGCTCCCATCTCGCGCGCGCGCATGCTGCCCGCGCTGGGCGGGTGATCCTGTGCGAGGGCTATACCGACGTGATCGCCCTGCACCAGGCGGGCATCCGCAATGCGGTCGGCTCGATGGGTACGGCGCTGACGGCCGAGCAGGTGGGAGAGCTGGGACGCATGGGCTCCGTGGTGCTGTTGATGCTCGATGCCGACAGCGCCGGGCAGGAGGCGATGCTGCGCGCCGCTGCGGTGGCGGCCAAGCGCAAGCTGGAGCTGCGGGTCGTGCCGCTGCCTGCCGGCGCCGATCCCGCCGAGATCGTGCAGCGCGAGGGCGGCGAGGCGATCGAACGGGCGATCGAGGCAGCCGTCCCGTTCGTGCGGTTTCGCGTGCAACGCGTGCTCGACGCGGGCGATCGCTCGAGCGCCGAGGGCCGCGATCGGATGCTCGACGAGCTGCGGCCGGTGTTCGCGACGATCCCGCCGAGCGCACTGCGGATGGAGCTCGTGCGCACCGTGTCCGAGCGGTTGGACCTGCCCGAGAGCCTCGCCGAGCGGGCGCTGGCCGCGCGGGTGGCGCGGCCGCGCGGGTCAGGCGGGCGGGAGTTCTCGCGCGGCGGAACGGGCGGGGTCGGCGGGTCGGGCGCCAGAGCGGGCATCGGCGTCCAGGCGGGCGCCACGGGAGGCTCCACAGCCACGGGGATGCCCACGACGACAGGCGCCGCGGGAGTCGCTGCTTCCTCCACCGCCACAACAGCAACGGGTGTGGCGGCTCGTGGCGAGAGCACCGAGCGGGCGTTGCTCGCGCAGTGCATCGCCGACCCGCTGCAGGGCGCGCGTACGCTGTCAGAGCTCGACCCCGAGACGCACTTTACGAGCGGTGTGCTGCGCCGGGCTGTCGCGCACCTGCGGGAGCATCTCACCAACCCCGGCGCGGGCCTGCCCACCGACGATCCAGAGCTGGGGGCGGCGATCGCGGAGCTGATCGTTCAGGCCGGCCGTGAGGTCCCGGCGCCCGCGATGCTCGAGTCCCAGCGCATGCAGCTGGAGCTCGCGCGCATCGACCGGGAGATAGTCCGTGCGCGCGGACGCGAGTCAGGCGATGTGAGTGAGCTCGCGCGCCGGCGGGCCGAGGTCAAGCGGGAGTTCGACCGGGCGTATGAGCGGGCGTTGCAGGAGACGGGGTAAGCGCGGGGAGGGGCTGGGAGAGACGGAGGTGGGCGCCGTGTTGATCTCGCGACAGTCGTCGAGGTTGGGATGGGATACCGGCTCGGGCTGATTGCCTATAGGCATGGTCGTGATGCTCAGGCATGGCGCCGGCCAGAGGACACAAAGTTGTCACAGAGTTGGCGCTGAGTTGACCGTGTTTTCGGGCGTTTCCGGCCGGGGTGGTGACGATAATGGAGTGCATGGATCGCGCGTCGTTGGAGCAGATGCTGGAGCAGGGAATGTCGTTGGCCGAGATCGGGCGGCGGTTTGACAGGCACGAAGCGACTGTGGCCTACTGGGTGCAGAAATACGGGCTGCGGGCCGCACACCACGATAAACATGTTGCACGAGGGGGAATCGCTCGCGAGGATTTGGAGAACCGTGTCAGGGCGGGCATGTCGATCGCTCAGATCGCCGCGGCTCTAAGGTGCAGCAAGGGGACCGTGCGGCACTGGCTCAGGCAATACGAGATGAAGACGCAGGCACAGAGATGGGCGGGAGAAGAATCGACTCGTGCTCAGAGGGCCGCAGGAAAGGCAACGATCATACGCCAGTGCCATCGCCACGGCCCGACTGAGTTTTGGTTGGAGGGACGTGGCTACTATCGTTGCAAGCGCTGTCGCTTAGAGCGGGTGAGTCGACGCAGGCGCCGAGTCAAGCAGATCCTGGTCCAGGAGGCAGGAGGATGCTGTGTGCTATGTGGCTATGATCGATGTATCGGGGCGCTGCACTTTCATCATCTCGATCCCTCTACCAAGAAGTTTCACCTCAGTATGCACGGGGCAGCGCGCTCGTTGACTGCCGCCCGTGAGGAGATGGCCAAGTGCGCACTCGTATGTGCAAATTGTCACGCGGAGGTTGAGGCGGGGCTTGTGAGTCTCGACCAGATCACAATCTAGATTGCGCTAGCGTAGAATCCGTGCTGCGGTCCCCGGCAGCTCGATTGGCCGAGCGCTCGACTGTTAATCGAGAGGTTGTGGGTTCGAGCCCCACCCGGGGAGCTTCTGCAGCGGTGTTCCCAAAGTGAGACTTCCGCCCCAAACGTGTCATCGTCCACGCAGGGCCCGCAGCACAACCGAAGGGTGCAGCGCCACGCGAGGCCCGAGCAGCAGCGCGAACACGATCGTCGCGAACAGTGGCCGCAGGTGCGGTCTGATCAGACGGATGCGATCCTCGGCGTCGAGCTCGAAGATCATCGCGTCGTCGATGCGGATGCCGAGAAACCTGGCGTGGGCGACCGCAATGCGTGTCTGTCCCGATCCAATCGGCTCATCCCAGCTGACCTCATCGAGCAGGGCGTAGACCGCGCTCAGCACGGCCTGCACGTCCCCGCTGCCACGAAACCAGAAGCTCCCAAACAGCGGCGAGGGCAGCTCCACGTCGGCCGCGAACGTGGCGGCCAGGGCCTGCATGTCGCCTGCTTCGCTTGCCGCGCAGTAGCGTGCGACCGCGTCATCCATCGAGCTGATTATGCAGAACGCGACGGCTGTCGCCGGGCGGCAAGCCCCTCAACCAGCCCAGCCGCCGCATCTGCCGGATCGCGCTCGGCCGCCCACCCCGCGAATGCCTGCGCCCGTTCACGAATAGAAGCCTCCCCCAACGCCCGCTCGACAGCCAGGCGCAACGCTCGCGGCGTAACGAACCGCCGCGGCAGCCGCACTCCCGCGCCAGCCCAATCCAGGCGAGCGGCGTTCTCGTTCATGTCGCCCGTGTGCGGGCACGCGACGACCGCGCATCCGCTGGCCAGCGCCCGCACCAGCGTGCCGTGGCCGGCGTGGCAGACGACCACGTCACAGTGGGGCATCGTGCGCGCGTAGGACACCCACTCCACGACCCGCGCGTTGGCCGGCACCGGCAGCGCGCGCGAGGGCAGGCGCCGGTTCCACGTCGCCAGCACTCTGACGGGCGCATCGGCCAGGCCGCGCAGCGCGGCATGCAACAACCGGTGCTCGGGATCCTGGGCGGTCGAGGGGGCAATCAGCACGAGCGGATCGTCGCCCGGGGGCAGCTCCACTTCCCGATAGGGCGGCTCCCACATCAGCGGCCCCACCACGTGCGCCCAGGAAGGCCACGCCCGTGGGTACTCGAGCTGGGGAAAGGTGGCGACGAGGGCCAGTTGACGACTCGTGCCGCCATGGCCGTAGGAGAGCGGCGGCAGGCCCAGGCGCTCGCGTGTAGCGTTCAGCTCGACCCGTCCCTGCTCCACACCGCGACGAACAGGTCCCTGCATCCGCCGCCACAGGGCGCGTCCGGCGGCGGTGCGGGGCAGGCGTGCGCCGAGCGAGTAGATCGGGAAGTCGGGCTCGTTCTCGGGATAGACGTGCGGGATCAGCGTCGCGTGGGGAACGTCCGCGAGCTCGGCCGCCAGGGCGGGTGCGAGGGTGAGGATGTCGGCGACGACCGCATCCGGGCGCAGCTCGCGCACGAGCGGCAGCGTGTGGCGGGTCGCGTGCACGACCGCCTCGTAGAAGTCGAGCGCTTCGCCGACGGGCCGGCCGTTGGCGCTCGGGTGATCGGAGCCGATCAGCGGGAAGACCTCGTATTCGGGCGCCGCGAGAAACTCAATGCCCTCGGCCTCGACATGCGCCTGCCAGCGCCGCCAGGTCTGCAACGTCACCTCGTGCCCGCGCGCGCGCAGCGCGCGGCCGAGGGCGATCATCGGGAAGGCATGGCCAGGGTCGCCAAACGCGCCGAGCAGAATCCGGCGCGGCGAGGAGGCCGGCGTGCGCTCGCTGCGACGCTCGTGCTGCATGTTGCCGGTGAACCGCGCCGGCCCGAGACCGCCGAAGCCCGCCTCAACCTGCGTACGACCGTCGATGAGCGGCGATGACACCGTCAGCGCAGTGCCAGCCGGTCAGCTCGCCGCCAGCTCGGCCACCAGCCGCAGCTGCTCCAGACGATCCGGCGCGGTGAACGCAAGCGGGGTGACGCCGAGCGTGCCGACGCCAGCGTCCCGATAGACAGCCAGCCGCTCACGCACGAAGTCAGGCGGCCCGCACAAGGAGACGCTGTCGATCAGCGCGTCTGGGATCGCCGCCATCGCCTCCTCGCGCTTGCCGTCCAGGTACAGGTCCTGGATTGTCCTCGCCTCGGCCTCGTACCCGTAGCGGCAGACGAGCTGGTTGTAGAAGTTCTGCTTACGCGAGCCCATACCCCCGACGTACAACGCGATGAACGGGCGCATCGCGTTGCGCGCCGCGGCCAGATCGTCGGTGACGAACACATTGACGGTAGGGGCGATGTCGAAGTCCTCGAGCGATTTGCCCGAACGTGCTGCCCCTTCCTCGAGCAGCGGCCGCAGCTCGGAGACGTGCTCGGGAGAGAACAGCGTCGGGATCCACCCATCGGCGATCTCGCCCGCCAGCGCGGTGTTCTTGGGTCCAATAGCCGCCAAATAGATCGGGATGCGCTCCTGCACCGGGCCGATCGTCAGCTTCAGCGCCTTGCCCGGCCCGTCGGGCAACGGCAGCTCCAGGGTCTCCCCGTGGAACTCGACGCGCTCGCGCGCGAGCGCCATGCGCACGACCGCCACGTACTCGCGCGTGCGCTGCAGCTGGCGAGCGAAGCGCTGCCCATGCCAGCCCTCGGCGACCTGCGGTCCTGAGGAGCCGATCCCCAAAATCATGCGCCCGCCAGAGAGCTGGTCGATCGTGGCGGCCGTCATCGCGGTCATCGCCGCGGAGCGTCCGGGCATCTGAAAGATGCCGGAGCCCAGGCGGATCTTCGAGGTCTGCCCGGCCAGCCAACCAAGCACGGTCGCCGCGTCAGAGCCGTACGCCTCCGCCGTCCACACCGAGTCATAGCCGAGCCGCTCGGCTTCCTGGACGATCTGCAGCTGATCTTCGGAGGAGAGGCCGAGTCCCCAGTAGCCGATGTGGACGCCGAGCTTCATGTGCAAAATTCCTTTCAGGTGCAGGAGGTTGGTTGCCGAGACAGAACGCGATCTCTACCGTTGGGCTGCGCG
Source organism: uncultured Solirubrobacterales bacterium (assembly GCA_963702185.1). Taxonomy (GTDB): domain Bacteria; phylum Actinomycetota; class Thermoleophilia; order Solirubrobacterales; family Solirubrobacteraceae; genus Palsa-744. Next base: position 110,071 of record OY969723.1, on the reverse strand, counting down.
CCGCCGTCACGGGCGACCACTGGTCGATCGGTCGTGCGACGGGGCTCACAGCCTATGCGAAAGCACCGCCGCCAATCCGCCGCCGCCGTCGAGGGCCTGCGCCTGGCGATCGACTGCCTGCCGGTCGCAACGCGGGAGGCGATGCTGCGTGGCGTGCGCGAGAACGACCGGATCATCGCCGGCGCCTATACGGACGAGCACGGCGGCGTGTGCCCGATGCTCGCCGCCCACCGCTCTGGCGGGCGCACGAAATTCCTGTCGTTCGCTAAGTCCTGGGACCGGTTCACGCGCGCCGGTGCGCGCAACAAGCGTGTCGCGACCCCTCGCGAGATCCGTATCCTGATCGGCCATCTGGAAGCGAGCCTGGCGAGCGTGTCCGGGCAGGAGCTCGACCGGGCGATATCCGAGCATCATGCGTTGGCGGCGCGCAGCAGGCTGAGTAAGATCGCCGACCGTCGTTCCGGGAGCATGCTTGGAGATGAAGCCGATCCACGCGGGGTGATTCGAGCCCGCAGGCTGCGCAGCCGCGTCAGAGCTCTGCGCCCGGTCGCAAGAACATGATCTCGGGGATCAGGCACATGGGGGAGACTCGCAGCAGGTAGCGCACCGACTCGGCGACGTCCGCGGGCGTGATCATCTGCTCTGCCGGGACGTGCTGCTTGGCGAAGTCGGTCATCGGAGTGTCGACGAACGCTGGACAGAGCGCGGTGGACTTGATGCCCTCGGAGCCGAGCTCCTTGTTCATGGCTTCGGTCCATCCGACGACGCCGTGCTTGGCGGCCGAGTACACGCTCAGCCACGCCTCGCCACGCTTGCCGCTGATCGAGGAGGTGTTGACGACGACCGCGCCTCGATGCTCGGCGCCGGCTTCGCGCAGCATCCCCACGCACTCGCGGTAGAACAGGACGATCGAGCGCAGGTTGATGTCGAGCTGCATGTCCAGGCGCTTGGTCTCGATGTCCGCGACGGCCGCACCGATGCCCACGCCCGCGTTGTTGACCAGCACGTCCAGCCGTCCGTAGCGCTCGCGATGCCCGGCCACCACACGCTGGATCTCGGCCTCGTCGGCGACGTTGGCGGCTATGGCCTGTACGTCGTATCCCTCCCCGGCAAGCCCCCCGGCCGCCTCATCCAACTTCTCCGGGCGGCGGGCGACGAGCGTGATCGCATAGCCCTCCTGCCCGAGTACACGCGCGATCGCCAGTCCGATCCCACTCGATGCGCCCGTCACGATCGCTGCTCGGTCTGCCATGTGTCTCTCCCGCGTGTCAGTGTGCGTTGTGATCCGATCTCTACCCCGGCGGGCGAGAGCATTCCACATCTCGCTGGTAGCGTCTGTGGAGTCGCTCTTGGGTCTGTCCGGTCGACTCCGAGTGCGAGGGCCCGTAGCTCAGTTGGTTAGAGCAGTCGACTCATAATCGATTGGTCCCAGGTTCGAGTCCTGGCGGGCCCATCATCGTCGAACACGGGAAAGGCAGTTCAGGCGAGAGTCCGCGCCGAGAGCCCGGCCAGCTCGGCGCTGCGCTCCCAGAGACCGGCGGCGAGCGTGTCGTCGCGAGCCTGGGCGCTGGGCTGCAGGACCTTCTCGTCTTGGATGTACTCGCCGTCGAGTGGTGCGGCCTCCTCGGACAGCGCCAGCCACACCAGCGAATGTGCGCCGCGGGCGGGAGAGCGAAAGAAAGGTCCACCGACCGTCGTGAGCAGCTTCCAAACGCCGAACTCGTTCTTGCCGAACCCGGTACGCACCACGCCTGGGTGAAAGCAGTTTGCGCGCAGCTCGGGCGCCCGCCGGGCTAGCTCGCGAGTGAAGAGGATGTTGCACAGCTTGCTCGTCCCGTACACGCGCATCGCGCCATATCCGCCGTGCTCGGACTGCAGATCGTCCAGGTCCAGGCGCCCGGACTCGTGCGCGTCAGAGGCTGTCGTCACGACCCGGCCACCGGCGAGGCGGTCGCGCAGCAACGCGGTCAGCAGAAACGGCGCCAGATGGTTGAGCGCGAACGTGCGCTCGAGCCCCTCGGAGGTCACCTGGCGGGTGGCGAACAGCGCGCCCGCGTTGTTGGCGAGCACGTCTATGCGCTCGTGGCGCTCGCGCACCTCCTCGGCGAGCCGGCGCACTTCGCTCATCAACATCAGGTCGGCGACGTGTTCGTGTACGGCCGCGCCGCCACCGGCCCCCCTGGCTTGCAGCGCCACAGCGCGTACCCGCTCAGGATCGCGCCCGACGAGCGCCACCTCGGCGCCTGCGCGCGCAAGCTGAACCGCTGCGGCTTGGCCGATACCCCGTGTGGAGCCTGTCAGCAGGACCAGCGTCATTCTCGATCGGTGGTGCTCATCACGTCAGGTTTCGATCGTGACGAGCGTACCGATCGTCGTGTAAGGCCACTCCTCGGCGGCCGCTTCCAGCGGCAGCTCGACACAGCCGAGCGACTGTGGCGTGCCGAACGAGGCGCGATCGAAGTTGTGCAGCGCGTCGCCGCCGTTGAAGTAGCTGATCCATTTGATGCCAGGGTCTTCGTAGTGCGAGCCGTCGGGGTTGGTGCCCGACATCGTGCCTTCGGGGATGTGCTCGAACACGGGGAACGTGCCGAGTTCGGTTTCCGCACCGGCGATGCCCGTGTTGGCGGGGGAGGCCTCGACCGTGCGCCCGGCGCTCCACAACGTCATCGTCTCGGGGACTTCTCGATGCACGTAAACGTAGGAGTACGCTTCGCCGAAGTGCTTGCCCGCGATCGCATCGGCGAGCAGTGCGCGCCACACCGCCGGGCCGGGTTCGCCGTCGACGGTCATGTTGTGGGAGTTCTCGAACTTCATGATCGCGCCCTTGTCGATCACACCCGCTTCGCCGGGGTTCCACAGCGCCTGCAGCTGATGGGGGGTGTTCGTGTAGCGCCAGTCGAAGTGGCCGGCAGGGGGGTCTACCGCGGCCTGCACCTCAGCGGCGGGGGTGTGCGCCACTTCCGCGCCGTCGGGATGCCACACCACCGGCAGATAGCCGGCCTGCGCGAGCAGCTGCTGCAGGCGCAGCGTCGAGCCTGGCGGCACGGACCATTCGACTGCGCTGGTCGTGCGCAGCCCGTCGCCCGCGCTCGCGCCGGCGGTGACCGACACGGGGTGGGGGAGCTGCATGCGCACGCGCGAACCGAGCGGCGCACCGTAGCCGGAGGGGGTGAACGTGAGCGTGTGGCTATCCGGTTCGCTCCAGTGCCCCTGGATTGCCGGCACGAGCTGAGGATGGGATGAGCCGAGCACTGCGCTTACGGGCTTGGAGAACGTCAGCGAGATCGGCGCCGACGGGGAGATCGCATTGCCCGAGGCCGGGAACGCGACCATCACCGGCTCCTCGGAAGGGGGAAACCAACTGACCTGCATCGGCGCGCCTACCGTCTCCCATGGGCGCACGGCGGCGGCGACCTCGGTGGCGCCCGTCTGCGGTTGCGGTCCCAGCGAGACTGAGCTGCCGCTCGCGTCCAGCGCGTGAACCGTCAGCCGGCCGGGGCTGCCGTATGCTACGGCGCTGACGGGGCGATCGAAGCGGACGCGCACCGCTGCGCCAGAGGGCACGGTCATCCACTGTTCGCTGACGTGCGCAACAGGTGCGGTCAGCGTCAGGTGCTCGGTGCGCGTGGAGCCGAGCGCCCAGCTCAGCCAGCCCGGACGGTGGACGGTCACCTCGACGGAGACTCGCTCGCCAGGGGTCAACTGTCGCAGCGGGGTCAGGCGCCCGTCGTGGACGACGATGGGGACGCTGTGGCCGCTGGGGTCGTAGGCCCGCACCTGCTCCACCGTGCCGCCGAGCGGCCCCACCGAGACGCGTGCGAGCGCGGTCGGATCGCTGGCCAGGCTCACGCCGGAGAGCGCCAGCACGGCCACCGCGACCACGACGATCACGACGATGAGGACCGCCGCGAACCCGAGCAGCGAGCGTGTACGGCCGCCAGCAGACGAAACAGCGCCGCGATGAGCGGTTCCAATCGCCATCCGCTCGGATGTTAGAACGATTGCCAGACGGTTGCCGAAGTCGACACCGAGAGCCAGCCGGGGACGATCACCGGCACGGTTCCCCTGCGAACTCGTGCTCGGGCTCAGCTCCGCTCTCGCCTGCTCCAGTCCGTGTAACGGCGGGTTACGTAGTTTGCGCCGCCGGTCGGCGGCAGAGTCCCGATGCTGTGGTTACCGGCCGCGGCTACGCTGGGATCGCAGTCCCAACATGCTACCCGCGGCCTTCCTGGCCGTGGGAGCTTCATAGCAACACCTCTCCTCATGTGCGCCCTCCGCGATTGCGCTCCCTAGCTGTTCCGAGTGTGACGCGGAGGGCGTGTTGCGCCACGCCGTCTCATACGGCGGCGCGCTCTCGTGGGACGGCTCTGCCTGGCCGCCTCGTGCCCATGGACGATGGTCTGCGTTTGCGGATTCATTGCACAAACCCCCGCCAAAGTCACACAGACGACACAATGTTGACAGACAATTGTGCATAAGAGGTCATATGACCTGTAGTCATGTATACGCTCAGCAGCGACCGTCCAGGTGTGCCCGCTGCTCGATCATCAGCGCACTCGTCGGGGTCCTCGCCGTCATCCTCCGCGCCGGGCTCCTCGCAGTCTGCCGGAAGGTCCGCTGGACGGCCTGCCACGCCATCCCAGGGCAGGGGGTTTCCCTCGGCGACGGGCGCGCGATCCCCTCAACCCCCCGATTCCGCCGCCAGACAGGGCCAGCGGCCGTCGGATGCCACGACGCCGACGGCGCTGCCCACCAACGCTGAGCTCGGCCGGGCCATCAGGCGGCTGCGACGCGCGCGGAACATGACAATCGAAGGTCTCGCACACGCCGCCGACATGCACCCGACATATCTGTCCGGCATCGAGCGGGGAGTGCGCAACCCGACGTGGAGCAAGCTCACCGACTTGGCCCGTGGGCTCCAGGTGCCGCCGAGAGAGATCGTCAAGGACGCCGAAGTCGAGGCGCAGCTGGCCGCGCGCATGCGGGCCGCCCGTGCCGAGCTCGGATTGTCCGAGCGTTTCTCCTGAGCTCGCCGCCCGGCGGCCGGCGAGCCGGGTGGGATGAGCGCTTGCTGGGCGCAGGCGCCGGCAATGCGCTGTGTCCGGGCCGATCGGCCGCTGAACGCACCGGAAACCTCCGGCGTGGCGAATACGCTCAGGTACATGCACGAAGGTGAGCGCCTGGCCGTGATCGATCTCGGCTCCAACTCGTTCCGGCTGGTCGTGTTCATGGCTGGCGAGGGCTGGTGGCGGCGCACTGATGAGATCTACGAGCCGGTGCGCATCGGTGAGGGTCTGGCTGCCAGTGGCCGGCTGGGAGAGGCGCCGATGCGCCGGGCGCTGGCGACACTGGACGTGTTCGACCACTTCTGCCGCGCCGCGCGTCTGGGCGAGGATGAGATCGATGCAGTCGCGACCAGCGCGATCCGCGACGCTGAGAACGCCGCGGGGTTCCTGGCGCTGGCGCGCGAGCACACAAGCTTGCCGATACGCGTCCTCAACCGCGAACAGGAGGCACGCTACGCCTACCTGGCAGCGGTCAACTCGACGACGCTGAGCGAGGGGTGTGTGCTGGACCTTGGCGGCGGCTCGCTGCAGCTCGTGCGCGTCGTCGATCGCCGGGCGCGCGAGCTCGAGGCGTGGCCACTTGGCGCAGTGCGCATGACCGAGCGGTTTCTGCCAGGCAATGGTGGGCGCCGCAAGCCCGAACGCAAGCAGATCGAGGCGCTGCGCGAGTACGTTGCCGGCGAGCTGGCTGGCGCGCAGTGGCTGGATCGCGCCGGTTCGCGCCTGGTTGGCATGGGCGGCACCGTGCGCAATCTTGCCGCCGCCGTGCAGCGTGCGCAGGGTCTGCCCTCGAACGGGGTGCAGGCCGCGCGCGTGAGCGTCGCGGCGCTGGACGAGCTGGTCGAGCGCCTGGCCGCGCTGCCGGCCTCGCAACGCAGCTCCATCCCGGGCATCAAGCCGGCCCGCGCCGACCTGATCTTGGCGGGCGCGATCGTCGTGCAGGGCGTCCTGCTGGCGGGCGGGTTTCAGGAGCTGGAAGCGACCGAAGCAGGACTGCGCGAGGGCGTGTTCTTCGAGCGGCTGCTCTCGGACGATCGGACGAGGGCAGCGGCTGCTGCAGGCGCGAGCAGTGATGCGGGCAGGAGTGCGGGCGCCCGTGGACGCGCACGTGCGGGGGGCGACGGGGATGCCATGGGCGATCCGGTGCCGCTGTTTGCCGATCTGCGCCGCTCGAGCGTGCTGAACCTCGCCGCCCAGTACCTGCCTGACATGACCCACACCGAGCACGTCGCGATGCTCGCGCTGGCGATGTTCGATGAGCTCGCCCGCCTGAGTCTGCATCCCGGCGACCCGGTCGAGCGCGAACTGCTGTGGGCGGCGAGCATGCTGCACGACATCGGCATGTCGGTCGACTACGACGACCATCACAAGCATTCCCGCTACCTCATACTCAACGCCGGTCTGCCCGGCTACTCGCAGACCGAGGTAGCAATCGTCGCCCAGGCGGCGCGCTACCACCGCAAGGGCATGCCCGACCCGGGGCCGCTCACAGCTCTGTTCGGGCCCGGCGACGCACAGCGACTGGATCGCTGCGCGGTGCTGTTACGCCTGGCGGAGGATCTCGAGCGCTCCCGAGATCAGCTCGTGCGCTCAGCGCGCGTAGCGCTCGAGGACGGCACGGTGCAGCTGCGCCTGATCGCCGACGGCGAGCTGGCCGTGCCACGGTGGGCGGCGAGCCGCGAGAGCGAGTTGTTCGCCCGCGCCTTTCATCGCGAGCTGTCGGTCGCCGCCTGAGGGCGCGCTGTCTCGCTCTCCGAGAGTCGCCGCCCCGAGGGGTCACTGCGTGCTGAGGGGTGCCGTCCCGCCGCTCGAGCATCTCCCGTATCCGGGAGCCTGTGCGGTTCGGGCGGCACAGACGTGATGTTGGGCGTTGGCGCTCAGCTCGCCCGCAGCTCGCGCTCGCGCCCGGCGCAGTCGTACAGCAGCAATGCGTTGGGGTTGATCGGCTTGGGCTGCCAGGCGGCTGCCGGGACGACTTCGCACGCCGCGATCACCGCGCGCGTGCCGGCGTTGCCACCGCGTTCGGAGTAGGCGCCGCCGAGCACCACGTAGCGAGCCTCTCCCAGTCCTACGAGCCGCGCGAGGATGGGTCCGTTCACGGCAGGATCGTCACCGCTGTAGCCGCCCATCGCCCCAGCGTCGTATCCGAGCAGTATCGCCGGCGCGGCTGTGTCGGAGGCCTCGGTCAACACATCCCAGCGGGTACCCGGATGGTGTGAGTTGACGTAGGCGATCAGCGCCTTGGTGACGCGTAGCGCGTACGGGTCCACGCCCAGCCGCCCGACCGATGCCGCGGCGCGCGGGCCGGCGGCGGGGAACGTGCCCTCGACCGCGAAGTCCCACGTCGTTGAGGCGAACACGGCGGGGGCGACCAGCAGCAAGCACAGCGTCAGCGCGATCGCCGGTCCCGCCCAGCGGCGCGAGACGAACAGCACGAGGATCCCGGCGGCGCCCCCCACGATCAGCAGCGGGAACAGCCAGCGCAGATAATGGGGTTCATAGCCCAGCAACCGCAGCTGCACCGCCACGGTCGCCACGATCGCGACCGCGGCCAGCCCCAAGCGCGCCGGGCGCCAGCGACCCGGCGCGACGAACGCGACCGCTCCGGCGCCGATCAGCCCAGCGGCGCTCGGTCCGAGCGCTGAGACGTAGTAGGGGTGGACGATGCCTTTGCCAAAGCTGAGCACGACCGCCTCGATCAAGAACCAGCCGGCGAGCACGATCAGCGCCGCGACGCGGGGGTCGCGCCGCCATTGCCGCAGCCGGGATGGCTGGCTCACAGGCTCGGTCTGGCTGCCGTTCGCAACCATGGCCCTGTGTGGCTTCTGATCGATGTCACGCACATAGTCCGTGTCCAAGCCGATCGCACTGCGGACGCCGTCAGCGTCGCCCATGCCGCCCGCGTCGCCTGTGCCGCCGACCCCGTCGGTACCGCTCGCGCCTGCCGGCGCCGCCGTTCCGAGCGTCCACAGCGCGATCGCGAGCATGCCGAACAGCGCGAACGGCAGCATCCAGCCGGCCTGGCCTCCCAGCTCGACTTTGATCAGCCGCAGCGGCCCGGTCGCCCCGCCGAACGCGGTCGGCTCGCGCGCGCGACCATTGGGCAGGTACGTGGAGGGGGGTTTGGGGGGCGGCGCAGGATGGGCCGGATGTCGCGCGGGGGCCGGGGGTGGCGGAGCCGGCGCGGGTGGCGCTTGGCCCCGGGCGGCGGCCGCCGCCGCAGCCGTGCGCTGGGCGCGGGCGCGCAGAGCGGCCCGTTCGAGATCGGCGAGCGAGCCGTACTTGACGACGACGGGGATGCGCCCGGGCCCGCCGACCTGGCCTTCGACGCGCCCCAGGCCGTTGTAGTCGAACGTGAGGTTGCGCTCGGTGTTGTTCGTCGAGCCGCCCACGAACGGCCGCTGCGAGGCGGGTGTCAGTTCGACTACCTCAGACCATGACGCCGACACCAGCGCGAGCACGACCCCGGCGGCGGCCAGCTGCCAGACACGGCGCGTGAGCGCGCCTGGTGCGCATACCAGGTAACCGAGCGCGAGGCCGGGCACGACCAGGTAGGCGGCGAGCGTCTTGGCGTTGAAGGCGAGCCCGACGAGCACCGCACAGCCCAGCAGCGTGCGCAGCCGGCCCGATTCGATCGCGCGCAGCCCGACGCCGCAGGCAAGGGTCATCAGCAGGATCAGCACCGAGTCCACGCCGTTCTCGCGCGAGATGGCCACGAATGACGGGTACACGGCCAGCGCGAGCGCGCTGGCCACGCCGGCGGCGGGGCCGAAGCGAGGGGCGATCACCCAGTACATAGCCGCGACCGCCAGCACGCCCATGATCGCCTCGGGCAGCAGCAGGCTGAGCGGGTGAAAGCCGAACACCGCGGCGCTCAGGCCCTGGATCCACAGCGCCAGCGGCGGCTTGTCGACGGTGATCATCCCGCCCGGATCGAATGAGACGAAAAAGAAGTTGTGGGCGGAGCGCAGCATCGAGCGCACCGCCGCCGAGTAGAACGTGTTGCCGTATTCGTTGCGGGCCAGGCGGTTGATGTTCAGCACGGCCGACAGCACCATCACGCCGAGGAGCGCCAGGTGTTGGATCCGCACGCGTCCGGCCGCGCGGCGTAACAATCCCTCGTGGGGCGCGGGCGTCGCCGCCGGCGCGGGTACCGTGGTTGCCGGAGGCGTGGCGCCGGGCAGGGTGGTGGTCTGTTCGGTTGAGCTCATCGATCGGACAATCGCCGGCGTAGGCGGCCGCGTATGCGCGGGCAGCTCATGGTCGGGGAGAGAGCGCCGCCAGGAGCCGGTCGAGGTCGCCCTCGTCGTTCCACGCCCCGACCGAGGCGCGCAGCCAGGGCCTTGAGGGAATGTTACGCAGGATCACCCCCGCGACACGCAACCGTTCGCGCTCTGCCTCGGGGTCGGGACTCGCGAAGGACACGAGCGTTGTATTCCCTCGCGGGCCGACCTCGCGGCCGTGCTCGTGCTCGAGCAGCCCGGCCAGATGTCCAGCCAACTCTTGCGCGCGCGTGTGTACGGCCGACCAGCCGGCATCCTGCAGCACACGCACGGCCGCCAGCGCGCAGGCGAGCGTCTCTGCGCTCAGCGCCATCGTGTCCAGCGCCCGCGCATCGGAATGGACCGTCGCGTCCAGGCCGGCGTCGGGGTCGGCGAGCGAGCCGTACCCGCGGCGCTGCACGCGCAGGCGCTCGCGCAACTCGGGACTCACGTACAGCATGCCGGTCCCGTCCGGCCCGCACAGCCACTTCTGTCCGGCGCCCGCGTAGGCGTCGCAGCCCAGCGTGTGCACCTCGACGGGGATCGCGCCGGCGCCCTGGGCGCCGTCGAGCAGCACCGGCACCTCGACCTCGGCCAACTCGCGCTGCGCGACGCAGCCACTCATCCAGCCCACGTGCGAGCACGCGATCAGGCGCGTACGCGGGCCGACTGCCTCGGCGATCTGCGTGAGCGGCGCCATGCGCACGCTAACCCCGTGCAACTCGCGAGCGGCGCCGAGCGCCCCGAGCAGGCCCGGATGCTCCTCGTCACTGGTCAGGATCTCATCGCCCGGGCCCAGGCCGTCGGGCATGCTCCTGCCGCCGGGATCTCGCATCAACCCGCCGATCACCTGGGCGAGCCCCTCGCTCGTGCATGTCGTCAGCGCGAGGTGCTCGGACCCGCAGCCGAGCACGGCGGCATACGCGGTGCGCAGCTGTTCGCTCAGCTCGCGGCGGCGTTCGAAGTGGGCCATGGCACGGCCCTCGCGCGCCTCGCGTTCGAGCTCGGCCGCGCTGGCCTGAGCGGCCGCGGCGGGCAGCGGACCGTCGGTGCCGGCGTTCAGGTAGGCGAGCCGCTCGAGCACGGGGTAGTTCGCGCGTAGAGATGACAGGGACACGGCGAGCGAGCATAATGGCTGTCATGGTGGGGGACAGCTCCGCGACGCCGCTGTGGCGCCCCTCCTCGCAGTGGCTGGAGCGCGCGGAGATGACCCGCTTTGAGCGTTACGCCGGTGAGCGCGCCGGCCGTACGTTTGCCGGCTACGAAGAGCTGTGGGAGTGGTCGGTGTCCGATGTGGAGGCGTTCTGGGCGGCCATATGGGATTACTGCGGCGTACGCGCGTCCAAGCCGTACGAGCGCGTGCTGGACTCCCGCGTCATGCCCGGGACGCGCTGGTTTGCGGGCGCCGAGCTCAACTATGCCGAGAACCTGCTCACGCGTCACGCCGATATGGACGCGATCGCGGTGCTGCACGCCTCTGAGCTCCGCGAGCTCGGCTCGCTGAGTTGGGGCGAGCTGACTGTGCAGGTCGCGGCCGTGGCCGCGGGGCTGCGGGCGTTGGGGGTCGCGCGCGGAGATCGCGTGGTCGCGTACATGCCGAACATTCCCGAGACGTTGATCGTGTTTCTGGCGAGCGCATCGATCGGCGCCGTCTTCTCGAGCGCCGCCCCCGAGTTCGGCGCGCGCAGCGTGATCGACCGCTTCGCCCAGATCGAGCCCACGGTGCTGTTCGCGGTTGACGGGTACCGCCACGGCGGGCGCGACTACGACCGCTCAGAGCAGGTCCGCGCGATCGCGGCGGAGTTGCCGACGCTGCGCCACACGGTGATGCTGCCGTATCTGTCCGGGGATGCGTCGAGCGCCGGCCTGAGCGGTGCGATGGTCTGGGATGAGCTGATCGAGCGGGGAAGGGACGCCGGCGCGCCGGAGATCGAGTTCGAGCAGGTCCCGTTCGATCACCCGCTGTGGGTGCTGTACTCCTCGGGCACGACCGGGCTGCCGAAGGCGATCGTGCAGGGCCACGGCGGGATCCTGATCGAGCAGCTCAAGAAGAGCCTGCTGCACCTGGACCTGCACGCGGGCGATCGCATGTTCTGGTTTACGACGACCGGCTGGATGATGTGGAACTTTCTCGTCGGCTGCCTGCTCTCGGACGCCGCGATCGTGCTGTACGACGGCAGTCCGGGATACCCCGACATGGGCGTGTTGTGGGAGCTTGCGCAGCGCACGCAGATGACCTGCATGGGCGTGTCCGCCGGGTACTTGGCGGCGTGTGAGCGCGCCGGGGTGGAGCCCGCGCGCGATTACGAGTTGGGCTGCCTGCGCGCGATCGGCTCGACCGGCTCGCCCCTGTCGCCCGAGAGCTATCGCTGGGTGTACGAGCACGTGGGACGCGAGGTGTGGCTGTTCTCGACCAGCGGCGGCACCGACGTGTGCACCGCGTTCGTCGGCGGTTGCCCGTTGCTCCCCGTATACGAGGGTGAGCTGCAGGCCCGCGCGCTCGGCTGCGCGGTGCAGGCATGGGACGAGCGCGGCGAGAGCGTTATCGACCGCGTCGGCGAGCTCGTGATCGCCGAGCCGATGCCCTCGATGCCGCTCTTTTTCTGGGGCGAGGATCCCCCCACGCCCGACGGTCGCGGGGGCGAGCGCTATCGCGAGAGCTACTTTGCGATGTACCCCTGCGTGTGGCGCCATGGCGACTGGATCAGGATCACTCCCCGCGGGGGCGCCGTCATATATGGCCGTTCGGACTCGACGATCAACCGCCAGGGCGTGCGCATGGGCACGAGCGAGATCTACCGTGCCGCGAGCGCCGTGCCGGAGGTGTCGGACGCGTTGGTCGTGGACGTGCCGGGCGCCGATGGTGAGCTGTCGATGATCCTGTTCATAGTGCTCGCTGAAGGAGCCGTTCTCGACGATGAGCTGCGTGCGCGAATCGCCACGCGTATTCGCGAGGACTGCTCGCCGCGTCACGTGCCCAACGAGATCGTCCAGATCGACGCGGTCCCGCGCACACTGTCGGGCAAGGTGCTGGAGGTGCCGGTCAAGCGCATCCTGATGGGCGTGCCCGCCGAGCAGGCGGCGAGCGCCGGATCGCTGGCCGACCCGCATGCACTCGACTTCTTCGTCGCGCTGGCACGGGAGCGACAGTCGGCGGGCGGGCGGACGGACGGCGGATGAGATCGAGGTTGCTCGACGGGCGTTGAACGCGCGCGCACGTACGCGCACGCGCTTACAACGTCGGCAGAGCCACCACACACGGCCTCATCCGAAACATCTGCGAGCAGGAGTGCATACCGTCGGCGTCGAAACAGACCGCCGACGATGAAGCGTTCCGCCACGCCCACCGCCCCGGCGCCGCCCGTGAACGGCACGAGCGAGCACCAGAGCCTGTCCCGCTACATCCAGGCGCGGTTCGAGGAATGCTCGCGCTCGCAAAAGGATGTCGCCCAGTACATCGTCGATCATCTCGACGAGGCTGCGTTTCAAACCGCCGAGGAGCTGGCCCGGCGCGCGAACACGTCCAGCTCGACCGTCGTGCGCTTCTCCCAGGCGCTCGGATTCGAGGGGTTCCCGGAGCTGCAGGCCGCCGCGCGCGAGGAATACCGTCGCGTGCACACCGCTGCTCCAGCCGCCACCGGCAGCGCCACCGCGAACGGCAATGGCGCGGGCGGCGGTGGCTCGACGCCACTGTTCTCGCTCGACCAGAACGAGTTCGAGTCCGCGCTGAGCGCCGACTACCTGAACATCGAGGAGACCGCCCGCAAGGTGTCGCGCAGCTCGGTGGAAGCGCTCGTGCAGGCGATCGTCGAGGCCGAGAAGGTGCTTGTCGCGGGCACCGATCAGATGGCGTTCTTCGCCAGCTACCTGCGCCACCTGCTGATGCTGCTGGATCTGCGCGTGGACGTCGTCGCCAGCCCTTCCCAGGAGGCGCTGTCGCGCCTGGGGCGCATCGACCAGGCCACGCTCGTGATCGGCCTGTCCGCCGGCCGGCCCCACCCGCTGGTCGTACGCGCGATGAAGCTCGCACGCCACCGCAAGGCGCGCACGGCCGCGATCACCGATGCGACGCTGTCGGAGGTCGCCAAGCTCGGTCAGATCAAGCTGTACTACTCGTCGAACTCGCCGGCCTATGTGCGTTCGCACGCCGCGCTGCTGAGCGTGATCCAGGCGCTCGCCTACGGCGTCTACTCGCAGGACTCCGCGCAGTACGACGATCGCATCAAGGCGTTCCGGCTCAAGTGACGCGGGACGCACACAAGCTCGTGCCCGCAAAAAACGACGGGCACGACCTTGTGTCGCGCCCGCTGAAGCTGAAATTCTGAATGGGCGCGGCCGTGTGTGGAGGTGTTAGCGCAAGCTATCCTCCAGCCATGCGCGACGAGGCGACGTTTCGGGTCAAGACAGGGCTGGCGGAGATGCTCAAGGGTGGGGTGATCATGGACGTGGTCACACCCGAGCAGGCGCGCGTGGCCGAGGAGGCGGGCGCGGCCGCCGTGATGGCGCTCGAACGCGTCCCGGCGGACATCCGCCGCGACGGTGGGGTCGCGCGCATGTCCGACCCGGAGATGATCGCGGGCATCCAGCAGGCGGTGTCGATCCCGGTGATGGCCAAGGCGCGGATCGGACACTTCATGGAGGCACGCGTGCTTCAGGCGCTGCAGGTCGACTATGTCGACGAGTCGGAGGTGCTCACGCCCGCTGATGAGTCAAACCACATCGATAAGCACGCGTTCAAGGTGCCGTTCGTGTGCGGCGCGACCAATCTGGGGGAGGCGCTGCGGCGCATCGGCGAGGGCGCCGCGATGATCCGCTCCAAGGGCGAGGCCGGTACCGGCGACATCGTCGAGGCCGTCCGCCATATGCGCGCGATCACCGGTGAGATCCGCCGCCTGACCACGCTCGGCCAGGACGAGCTGCCGACCGCCGCCAAGGAGCTCGCGGCGCCGCTTGCAATCGTGAGTCAGGTCGCCGTCGACGGGCGCTTGCCGGTCGTGCTGTTCTGCGCCGGGGGCATCGCCACGCCCGCCGACGCGGCGCTGATGATGGCGCTCGGCGCCGAGGGCGTGTTCGTCGGCTCGGGCATCTTCAAGTCCGACGATCCCCCCGCACGGGCGCGGGCGATCGTGGAGGCGACCACGCACTGGCAGGACCCCGAGCGAGTAGCCTCCGCCTCGCGCGGTCTGGGTGCGGCGATGGTGAGCTTGGAGAGCTCCAAGCTGGAGGGCGATCAGCTGCTCGCCGCTCGCGGCTGGTAGCGGCGTGCCACCGCTGGTAGGCGTGCTCGCCCTACAGGGTGGGTTCGAAGCGCACGAGCGAGTGCTGAGGCGCCTCGGGGCCGGGGTGTGCGAGGTACGCACCGTCGCCGATCTGGATGGCCTGGACGCGCTTGTGATCCCGGGCGGGGAGTCGACGACGATGACGCTCGGAATCGAGCGCGAGGGGTTGGCCGAGCCGCTGCGCCGGCTGGCGCGCACGGGCATGCCTATTCTTGGCTCCTGCGCCGGGCTGATCATGCTCGACCGCGATCACTTGGGGATCATGGACATGCGCGCGCAGCGCAACGCGTTCGGGCGCCAGTTGCAGAGCTTTGAGACCGATCTGAATGTTCGCGGCCTGGATGGCGGCCTCGTACACGGCGATCCAGCCCGTGCCGAGCATGCTCGTGACCAGGATGCGCGCCCGCTGCGCGCGGTGTTCATCCGCGCCCCCTGGATAGCTGAGCACGGCCCGGATGTCGAGGTGCTGGCGGTGATCGACGGCCATCCCGTGGCCGCGCGGCAGGGCTCGGTGCTGGCGGTCGCGTTTCACGCCGAGCTGAGCGAGGACGACCGCTTGCATCGCCTGCTGCTGCGGCTGATCGCCGCTCGCGGCTGAATCGCGCCGTATCGCGACTCGCATACATCTCGGGGACGGCGCGGGCCCAGTTTCGGCCCCGGTTCAGGCCGCCTGAAAGCGCACGACGCCGTCGGGTTCGTCGGCGTGTTCGACGACGCGCTCGTCTGCCAGCAGCAGGTCGACGTGGCCGAGCACCTCGGAGATCGTCAGAAAGGCCTGGGTGACGGCGACGTTGCCCCACAACTCGGTCGCGATCTCATGCGCGCTGCGCGGACGCTGTGCGATCAGGCGGTGGATCTTCTCGGCGCGACGCGCGTGCATGCGCAGGCGTTCGTCGATCAGCGCCGCATGGTCTGAGATCGGCTCGCCGTGGCCGCTCAACACGAGCGAAAGCTGCATCTCACGGGTCTGGCGCAGCGAGGCGATGTAGTCGAGCAGCGCGCGCGGGCGGGGTCCGGTGAAATCGGGTTCCGCCCCGAGCGGCCGTGTGAGCAGTGGGTTGGAGGAGATGTGCGCGATCAGGTGGTCGGCGGCGAGCATGATCGCGTGCGGGCCGTTGCTCTCGCTCTCGCGGGGCGATCCGTCGTGTGTGTCCGGCGAGAAGTCCTGCACGAACACGGTGTCCGACGGGCTGTGGCCTGGCCGGTGCAGCACACGCAGCGTGCGGTCGCGCAGCTTCAGCTGCTCGCCGTCGCCCAGCGGCCGGGTGATCTCCACGGAGGAGCCCCACGCGCGAAAGCTCGCCGACACGGCGCGCAGCGCGGTGACTACGTCGGCGGGAATGCCGTGTTCGAGCATGATCTGCTGGGCGAACCGGTCGTCGAGCTCGGCCTGGGCGCGATAGTCGCCGAGGTAGGGCGCGAGGCGGTCGAGCGCCGCCACCTCGGCCCCCGAACGGCGTGCGAGGATCGCGGCCAGGCCGAAGTGGTCGATGTGCTGGTGGGTGATCACCAGCAGCTCGATGTCCTCGATCGCGTGCCCCTGCGCGCGCAGCGCCTGTTCGAGCTCGTCCAGCGCCTTGCCCGAGTTCGGGCCTGAGTCGATCAGCGTCAGCGGCGAGTCCTCGATCAGGTAGGCGTTGACGCGCCCGACCTGAAACGGCGTGGGGATCGCCAGGCGGTGGATGCCGGCGTCGGCGGCCGTCCGCAGCAGCTCCTGCGGGGTGAGACGGGCGTCATCGGCCGTGGTCGCGGTGCTCTGCTCGGGCATCGCCGGGAAGTATGAGGGCTGTCCTACAGCGGCGCGACCCCCAGCCCCGGACCGGCGGGCAGCGCGATCCGCCCGCCGCGCACCGGCAGCGGGTCGGGCTCGGGGAGATCGGCGAACACCGACAGCGTCGCCAGCCCGCACGCCGGCAGCGCCCCTCGCGAGGCCAGCGCCGCGGCGGCGTGCAGTGCGGCGGCGACGCCCAGCGGCCCGTCGAGAGTGGAGGCGAGATAGACCTCGGCGCCCGCTGTGCGCACGAGCGCGGCGGCGGCCAAGAGGCCCGAGATCCCACCGCAGCGGGCGATCTTCAGGCACACCGCGTCCGCAACCCCCGCTCCAAGCGCGCCGGGCTCGGCGGCGGTCTCGTCGATCGCGATGCGCGTACTCACGCCCTCGCGCACCTCGCGGATCGCCTGCAGCCCGTGGGCCGGCTCCTCGACGAGCTCGAGCCCCGCGGGCGCGAGTGCCTCGATCTCGCGGATCGCCTGCGGCACGCTCCACGCTCCGCCCGCGTCCAATCGCAGCGCCGGCGTGGGGCCGATCGCAGCGCGCACCGCCGCCACGCGTCCGGCATCGTCGCCGCTGCCGACCTTCAGCTTGACGCACTCATACCCCGCTTGCACGGCGGCGCGCGCCTGCTCGCTTGCGCCCTGCCGATCGAGCGTGGCTATCGTCGCGTTCACCTGGACCGCGTCGACCGGCTCATCGGTCAAGAGCGCCGCAACGGGCCGGCCGGCGCGCCGGCCGGCCCGATCCCACAGCGCCATGTCGATCGCGGCGAGCGCCTGGGGCAGGTCGTCGACCGAACGACACGCGTCGATCAGCTGTGCGCCGTTCATGCGATCTGCATCGCGGCCGGCGAGCACGGTCTCATAGCGCGCGAGCGCCTCGTGCGCCCGCGCGATGGAGACTCCGTCATAGGGCTGCAGGGGCGCGGCCTCGCCATACCCGCACACGCCATCTGGGCCGGTGAGCTCCACCGCCAGCAACTCGCGCGTGGCGATCGCGCCGTGTGCGGTCTGCCAGGGGCGGCGCAGTCGCAGGGTATGCGGGCTGACGCGCAGCCTCACATCAAAGACCGCCGCTGGCGAGAATCCCGGCGGAGAAGAGGAGGCAGAAGACGAGCTGCAGCATCCCTGTCTTTGCCAGCGCGCCGTTCAGCGAGGGGCCATCCACGCGCGTGCGCACGGTCCGAATGAGCCCGACCGCGAGCGGAAGCACTGCCCAGCTGAGCAACAGCCACGGAGACATGCCCAGCGCCCACAGCGCCGGCGCGCTCAAAAAGGCGCCCGTCAGCATCGCGGTGTACAGCCCACGAGTGCGCTCGCGCCCCAGCCTGACAGCGAGCGTGCGCTTGCCCGCGCGGCGATCGGTGTCGATGTCGCGCACGTTGTTGACGACGAGGATCGCACTGGCGAGCAGGCCAACCGGCACGGCGCAACCGAACGCCTGCCACGGCAGGTGCTGGATCTGTACGAAGTAGGAGCCGGCGACCGCGACGATGCCGAAGAACAGGAACACGAACACCTCGCCGAGCCCCTCGTAGCCGTAGGGTCGCGGCCCGCCGGTGTAGAGGATGCCCGCGAGGATCGAGGCGGCGCCGACCGCGATCAGCTCGGGGCCCGCGAC
The DNA here is from genome assembly GCA_963702185.1 of uncultured Solirubrobacterales bacterium. Taxonomy (GTDB): domain Bacteria; phylum Actinomycetota; class Thermoleophilia; order Solirubrobacterales; family Solirubrobacteraceae; genus Palsa-744. Next base: position 92,070 of record OY969723.1, on the reverse strand, counting down.
GGCGACCAGATAGGCGCCGCAGAGCACGGCCAGCCCGAAGGTGGCGTAGGTGGCGATCAGCACTTGACGGGGAGGAACGAGTCCGCCGGCGGTGACCCTGACCGGTCCGAGCCGGTCCTCGCTGTCGGCGCCCCGGCGCGCGTCGGAGTAGTCGTTTGAGAGGTTGGTGCCGACCTGGATGAAGATCGCGCCGAGCAGCGCCGCCACGAACGCCAGCGCGTGAAACGTGCCCGCGCCGAGCGCCAGCGAGGTGCCGACGAGCACGGGCGCGATCGCGGCGGGCAGCGTGCGCACCCGCGCGGCCATCAGCCATATCCGCATAGGACTCACGCGCGCTTCGGGAACCTGGCGAAGTCCGGCGGGCGCTTGGCGCGGTAGGCGTTGCGCCCCTCCTGGGCCTCCTCGCTGCCGTAGAACAGCAGGTTCGCGTCGTGGGCGAGCTGCTGGATGCCCGACAGGCCGTCCTCGGCGGCGTTGAAGCTCGCCTTCAGCAGGCGCAGCGCAAACGGCGAGAGCGCGAGCATCTCCTCGCACCAGCGCACAGTCTCGGACTCGAGCTCGGCCAGCGGCACGACCGTGTTGACGAGGCCCATATCCAGTGCTTGCTGGGCGGTGTACTGACGACACAGAAACCAGATCTCCTTGGCCTTCTTGGGGCCGACCTGGTTGGCGAGCAGTCCGGCCCCGAAGCCGCCGTCGAAGGAGCCCACGCGCGGCCCGACCTGGCCGAAGCGGGCGTTCTCAGCGGCGATCGTCAGGTCGCATACGAGGTGCAGGACGTGCCCGCCGCCGATCGCGTAGCCGGCGACCATCGCCACGACGGGCTTGGGTAGGCGGCGAATCTGGACGTGCAGGTCGGTGACGTGAAACCGGCCGGGGCGGGTGGGATCCGGATTGCCGGCCTCATCCTCGGCCAGATATCCCGAATCGCCGCGCACGCGCTGATCTCCACCCGAGCAGAACGCCAGCTCGCCGGCGCCGGTGAGGACGATCGCGCCGATCGAGGTGTCCTCACGGGCGTGTTCGAGCGCGCGGGAGATCTCGACGACGGTCTGCGGGCGGAACGCGTTGCGCACCTCTGGCCGGTCGATCGTGATCTTGGCGATTCCGGTCGGCTCGTGGGAGAGCTCGTAGCGGATGTCTGTGAATGCGCCGGCGTCGGCGGGGGTCCATGTGGTCGGCATGGGGCAGAAGGCTAGCCTTTGGGCGTGCAAGTCGAGAGCTGGCTGACGCGTGCCGCGCGTGTGCGACCCCACGGAGTGGCTGTCGAGAGTCTCGATGGAGCGCGTACGTACGCGCAGCTGCAGGCGCGGGCGAGAGCCGGTGCGCGGGCGCTCGCGCAGCGGGGTGCGCAGAGGGGCGATCGCGTCGCGATCGCCCTGCCGCCGGGGTTGGCGTTCGCCGAGACGTTTCACGCCTGCCTGCTGCTGGGCGCCGTCGCCGTCCCGGTCGACCTGCGCCTCAGCGCAGCCGAACAGCGAGCTATATGCGACGGCGCCGCGGTGGTGATCGACGAGCCGCGCGCGGCTGCCGCGGGGGTTCGCGCAGCGGTGGCGGCGGAAGCCGAGGAAGAGGAGGAAGAGGCGGCGGCGGTTTTGGACGAGGAGAAGGCGGCTTTGGAGGAGGAGAAGCTCCATGACCTCGATGCGGTCGCCGCGATCATCCACACCTCCGGCACGACCTCCGCGCCCCGCCCGATCGAGCTGACGTACGGCAATTTCCTGTGGAGCGCGCTCGGGTCCGCGGTCGCGCTCGACCTCGACCCGCACGAGCGGTGGCTGTGCGCGCTGCCGGTATCGCACGTCGGCGGGCTGTCGATCCTCGTGCGCTCAGCGATCTACGGGACCACCGCGGTCGTGCACCCGGGGTGGGACACCGAGCGGGTGCTGGATGCGCTGCGCGCGGACGGTGAGCGGGGGATCACGCTCGTATCGCTCGTGGCCACGACGCTCGCGCGGCTGCTCGATGCGATGCCGGCACGTCCGGAGCGGCCCCCGAAGCTGCGCTGGGCGCTGACCGGCGGGGGTCCGGTGCCGCAGGCGCTGATCGCCCGCGCACAGGACGCCGGGGTGCCGGTGAGCACGACGTACGGCCTGACAGAGGCCTGCTCTCAGGTGACCACGGGCGGTCCGCCGCTGTTCTGCACGCGGGTGCGTATCGAAGGGGCGGCGCGCCGTGAAGGGGTGGCGCGCGGGGTCGAGGGCGTGGGGGGGGACGGTGGCGATCATGGCCGCGAAGGCGAGATCCTCGTGGCCGGTCCGACCGTCGCGCCCGGGTCGCGGGACCCGGACGGATGGCTGCACACCGGCGATCTGGGGGTGCTGGACGACCACGGCAATCTGCGTGTAACCGGTCGTGAGGCGGACACGATCGTCAGCGGCGGGGAGAACGTCGCCCCGGCGGAGGTCGAGGCCGTGCTCGAAGCCCACCCCGACGTGCTGGAGGCGGCTGTGCTCGCGCGTTCTGACCCGACGTGGGGCGAGGCGGTGACGGCGATCGTGGTGGCCAGGCCTGGGGTCGAGCTCGACGAAGAGTCGTTGCGGATCCACTGTGCTGGACGGCTGGCCCGCTATAAGGTGCCCAAGCAGTTTGACTTCCGCATTGCGCCCTTGCCGCGAACACGCTCCGGGAAGTTGTTGCGCCGAGAATTGAGATGACCGACTTCGACGCAAACGCCCACCGCGAGTCGAGCCTCGCCGGCTGGGAAGCGGCCGCGCCCGGGTGGGTGCGACGGCAGGAGGCGATCGGCCGGTTTGGAGCGCCGGTCACGGAGTGGATGCTCGACGCGGTCTCGCTGCAGCCGGGCGAGCGCGTGCTGGAGCTCGCGGCGGGACTGGGGGAGACGGGGATGCTGGCGGCCGAACAGGTCGCGCCGATCGGCGGGGCGATCGTCTCTGACCACGCTGAGGCGATGCTGGTGGGCGCCCGCCAGCGGGCGGAGCGGTTGGGGCTGAGCAACGTCGAGTTTCAGGTGTTCGGCGCGGAATGGATCGACCTGCCGCTGGCCAGCGTCGATGCCGTGTTGTGCCGCTGGGGCTACATGCTGCTGGCCGATCCGCCTGCCGCGCTGGCCGAGACCCGTCGCGTGCTGCGCCCCGGCGGGCGCGTCGCGCTGGCGGTGTGGGACGCCGTTCAGCACAACCCCTGGGCCTCGCTGCCGATGCTCGAGCTGATCGAGCGTGGGTTGGCTCCCGTGCCGGCCTCTGGGGCTGCTGCCGGCGAGACTGCCGCGCCGGGCAAGGCGGGCTGGCAGCCCGGGATCTTCGCGCTCGGCGATCGGGAGCTCGTGCGCGGACTGCTCGGCGATGCCGGGTTCTCAGAGATCGAGGTGCAGGCGATCGAGCTCGTGCAGGGCTATGAGACCTACGAGGAGCTGTGGGAGACGATGCTCGACATCAACCACACCTTCCACGATGCGGTGCTCTCCCGGCCCGAGCCGGAGATCGAGCAGATCAAGAGCGGCCTGCGCGCGCGCCTCGCGCCGTACATCTCTGCCGAGGGCCGGGTGGCTATCCCCGGCCGCTCGCTCGTCGCCTGTGCGAGCGCCTGACCCGGTTGGCTCGACAGGGTTCGGAATCGCACGTCGAACCGATAGCCTGCGCGGCCATGCTCTACGACGACGACGCAGACCTCCACCTTCTCGACGACAAGACCGTCGCGATCCTCGGCTACGGCTCCCAGGGCCATGCCCACGCGCTGAACCTCAAGGATTCGGGGGTCGAGGTGGTCGTCGGGCTGCGCCCCGAGTCGAGCTCGGTCGCCAAGGCCCGCGAGCAGGGTCTGGAGGTGCTGCCGATCGTCGAGGCCGCCTCGCGCGGGGACCTCGTGATGATCCTGCTGCCCGACGAGCGCCATCACGACGTATGGGAGTCGGATATCCGCGACGGGATCGCGCCCGGCAACATGCTGCTGTTCGGCCACGGCTTCTCGATCCACTATGAGGAGATAACGCCGCCCGCGGGCGTGGACGTGGCGATGGTCGCGCCCAAGGGTCCCGGCCATCTCGTGCGCCGCCAGTTCACCGAAGGCAGCGGCGTGCCAGGTCTCGTCGCGGTCGCTCAGGACGCGACCGGCAACGCCCGTGCGCTTGCGCTCGCCTACGCGAAGGGAATCGGCTGCACGCGCGGCGGGGTGATCGAGACGACCTTCAAGGATGAGACCGAGACCGACCTGTTCGGTGAGCAGGCCGTGCTCTGCGGCGGGGCCTCCGAGCTGGTCCAAGCCGGGTTCCAGACGCTCGTAGAGGCCGGGTATGACCCCGAGATGGCCTACTTCGAGTGCCTGCACGAGCTCAAGCTGATCGCCGACCTGATGTACGAAAAGGGGCTGGCGGGGATGCGATACTCGATCTCCAACACGGCCGAGTACGGCGACTACACCCGCGGCAAGCGCGTGATCACCGACGAGACGCGGGCGGCGATGAAACAGATCCTCAAGGAGATCCAGGACGGGGACTTCGCCCGCGAGTGGATCGCCGAGAACCGCGCCGGGCAGGAGAACTTCCTGCGCATGCGCGCCGAGCAGGCCGACACACAGGTCGAGCGGGTCGGCGGCGAGCTGCGCTCGCACATGGACTGGATCAAGACGACCTTCTGAGTTCGCTACACTCGCGAGACCGTCGCGACTGGCGCAGTAGGTGGACGTAACCACCGGGAAGCGACGTGATGTTCACATCGCCGCGCGCCTGGGCACCCTACGATCAGCGACCAGCAAAGGGAGCCCCATGACGACGACAGAGATGGCGCAAATCACGATCCCCGGGGATCTGAAGCCCGCCGACGGGCGGTTCGGTTGCGGGCCTTCGAAGGTCAGGCCACAGGCGATCGCCAATCTGGCCGGCGACGGCGCCGCGGTGATGGGGACCTCCCATCGGCAAAAGCCCGTCAAGTCGCTCGTCGGCGAGATCCGCGCCGGCCTGCGTGAGCTGTTTGGGCTGCCCAACGGCTATGAGGTAGCGCTCGGCAACGGCGGGGCGACCGCGTTCTGGGACGCCGCCGCGTTTGGGCTCGTGCGCGAGCGGGCGCTGCACCTGACCTACGGCGAGTTTTCCTCGAAGTTCGCGTCGGTCACGGCCGGTGCGCCGTTCCTGGCCGACCCGGTTGTTGTGAGCGCCGACCCCGGCGATGCCCCAGACCCAGGCGGGTTGGCCGCGCCGGACGGACCCGTCGATGTCGTGACCTGGGCGCACAACGAGACCTCGACCGGCGTGATGGTGCCCGTGCAGCGGCCGGCGGCGACCGGCGATGCGCTCGTGCTGATCGACGCCACCTCAGGCGCGGGCGGGCTACCGGTCGATGTGAGTCAGGCCGACGCCTACTACTTCGCCCCGCAGAAGAGCTTCGCCGCCGACGGTGGCCTGTGGGTCGCGCTGCTCAGCCCCGCCGCGCAGGAGCGGATCGCAGAGCTCGCCGCCTCCGATCGCTGGATACCGCCGTTCCTGTCGCTGAGCACGGCGCTGGAAAACTCCCTCAAAGACCAGACGTACAACACGCCGGCGGTGGCGACGCTGTTCCTGCTCGCCGACCAGATTCGTTGGATGCTCGATGGCGGGGGCGGCCCGGGCGGGCCCGGCGGCGCAGATGGCGGCGGCGGACTCGACTGGTGCGTCGCGCGCACGCGTGAGTCCTCGACGTACCTGTACGACTGGGCGGAGCAGACCCCCTACACGACCCCGTTTGTCTCAGAGCCCGCCAAGCGCTCGCTGGTCGTGGGCACGATCGACTTCGCCGATGAGGTGGACGCCGGTGAGATCGCCAAGACGCTCAGGGCCAACGGGATCGTCGATACCGAGCCATATCGCAAGCTGGGGCGCAACCAGCTGCGCATCGGCATGTTCCCGGCGGTCGAGCCCGGCGATGTGCGGGCGTTGACCGCGTGCATCGAGTACGTCGTCGAGAGAATTGGAGGATGAGCTCGATGGAGACCACAACCGCCTCGACGCAGACCCAGACGCCTGCGGGCGGCGACGCGGCATCTGGAGGCGCGCGCCCAAGGGTTCTCGTCAAGGAGAAGATCGGCGACTCGGGCATCGAGCTGCTGAAAGAGAACTTCGACGTCGACCTCGGGATCGACTGGAGCGATGAGGAGCTGGCCGAGAAGATCGGGGAATACGAGGGCATCGTGATCCGTTCGGCCACGAAGATGACCGCCGGGCTGATCGAGAAGGCCACGAGCCTGAAGGCCATCGGCCGAGCAGGGGTGGGCGTGGACAACGTGGATGTGCCGGCCGCGACCAAGCGCGGGATCGTCGTGGCCAATGCTCCCGAGTCCAACGTCGTAACTGCGGCGGAGCACACGCTGGCGCTGCTGCTGGCGCTCGCGCGCAACGTGCCCCAGGCCAACAATGCGCTGCGCGAAGGCAAATGGGACCGCTCGAAGTACTCGGGCGTCGAGCTGTACGAGAAGACGCTCGGAGTGCTCGGCTTCGGCCGCATCGGCCAGCTCGTGGCCCAAAGAGCGCGTGGCTTTCAGATGCGTGTGCTGGCATTCGACCCGTTCGTCAGCGCCGAGCGCTACCGCGACCTGGGTGTGGAGAAGGCCGACTCCCCCGAGGACATCTATGCGCAGGCCGATTTCCTCACGATCCACCTGCCCAAGACGCCCGAGACAGAAGGGTTCATCAATACGGCAGCGCTACAGAAGATGCGCGATGGGGTGCGCATCCTCAACGTCGCCCGCGGCGGGCTGATTGACGAAGCCGCGCTCAAGGATGCGCTCGACTCCGGCAAGGTTGCAGGCGCTGCGCTCGACGTGTTCCCGTCGGAGCCGATGACTGACAATCCCCTCTTTGCCTATCCCAACGTGGTCGCCACCCCGCACCTGGGAGCCTCCACTGCGGAGGCGACCGACCGCGCCGGGTATCAGAGCGCCGAGCAGGTCGTCGCCGCCCTCACCGGAGGCGTCGTCTCGACGGCCGTGAACATCCCGGCGATCGCCGCCGAGGACATGGACATGCTCGGGCCGTTCCTGCCGCTGGCAACCCAGCTCGGCAAGCTCGCGATGGCGCTCGCGGAGGGCAGCTCGGTCGAGCGCATCGAGGCGGCGTTCCTGGGCAAGATCGCGGAGTTCGACACGCGCCTGCTGGGTCTGGCGGTTATCGTCGGCGCGCTGCAGGGCCGCACCGAGGAGGAGGTCAACCTCGTCAACGCTCCGACGATGGCCCAGCAGCGCGGGATCGTGTTCGAGGAGAAGGCGGTCTCGGAGGCGCAGGACTTCAACGAGTTGATCCGCGTAACCGTCCTCGCAGGAGACCAACGCGTGGCGGTCGCCGGCACGGGGATCGGTCCCAACCGCGTGCCGCATCTGGTCGAGGTCCAGGGCCGGCGGTTGACGATTGAGCTCGAGCCGCACGTGACCGTGTTCCGCTACAGGGATCTGCCGGGGATGATCGGTCGTGTCGGCACGATCTTCGGCCAGCACGGCATCAACATCTCATCCGCGGCCGTAGGCCACGTCCCCGACGGACAGGGCGAGGCGATCGCGCCCGGTGAGGATGGGCGCCTGGCGGCGATGGTCGTGACCACCGACGCGGCCGTGCCCAAGGCAGTCGTCGATGAGATCGTCGCCTCCGAGGGCTTCGTCGACGGCTGGGCGGTCGATCTCGATTGATCTGAAGTAGGGTGACCGCCGGATGCGGGCGGTCGTCATCACCAAGCACGGGGGACCGGGGGTGTTGCAGGTGCAGGAGCGTCCCGACCCGACCCCCGGCACGGGAGAGGTGTCGATCGAGGTGGCCGCGGCGGGGATCAACTTCGCCGACGTGATGGCGCGACTGGGGCTGTATCCCGACGCGCCCAAGGCCCCGTGCGTCGTGGGGTACGAGGTGGCGGGCACGATCCTCGAGCTGGGCGAGGGTGTCAGCGGCCTGAGCCCGGGAGACCGCGTCCTGGCGGGCACGAAATTCGGCGGTTACGCCTCGCGGGTGGCGGTCCCCGCGGGTGACGTGGTGGCGCTGCCCGAGCGGTTGAGCTTCGAGCAGGGAGCCGCGATCCCGGTCAACTACGCGACCGCGTGGGCGGGGTTGATCGGGTACGGCAGCCTGCGGCCGGGCGAGCGCGTGTTGATCCACTCGGCCGGCGGCGGCGTGGGCATCGCCGCGACGCAGATCGCCAAGCGCTACGGCGCCGAGGTGTACGGCACCGCCTCACCGGGCAAGCACGAGCGCTGCCGCGAGCTCGGCGTCGATCACACGCTCGACTACACGACCGCCGGCTGGGAGCGGGGGCTGCCGGAGTTTGACGTGATCATGGACGCGATCGGCGGTCGCAGCTTCCGCCGCGACTACGCGATGCTGCGCGCCGGCGGGAGGCTGGTCGCTTTCGGCGCTTCTGCCGTCGTCTCGGGCGAGCGGCGCAACCTGATCGCCGCGCTGCGGACGGTGCTGAGCATGCCGCGGTTCAACCTCGTCAAGCAGATGTCCGAATCCAAGGCCGTGATCGGGTTGAACATGCTCACCCTGTGGAAGGACCGATCCACGCTCGCGCCGTGGATCGAGCCGCTGCGGGAGCTGATGGACGACGGCACGATCGAGCCGGTGCTCGCGGGGACGTTCTCATTCGATCGGGCCGGCGACGCGCAGAACATGATCACCGAGCGGCGCAATGTCGGGAAGGTCGTGCTCGTCCCCTGAGCCTCGGTCCGGTTCTCCCACGCGGGCTGCGGTGCTAGCCTTGTCTGTACAGATGTCGTTCCAGCTCTCGTCCCTGCAGCTTCTCCTCCTGCTCCCCCCTCGGGGGGAATAGCGCGTGGCGGCCGCGTAGCCGCATACCAACGGAGAAAGCAGGTAGACGAGAGAGACTTCAGAAAGGAACGACGATGAGCGCAGCAGACGCACAACCCACTCCACCGGACCGCACCGAGCAGGGCAGAGTCCGCATCTTCGACACGACCCTGCGCGACGGCGAGCAGTCGCCGGGAATCTCGCTGAACCGCCAGGAGAAGCTCGAGATCGCCCACCAGCTGGCACGGCTTGGCGTGGACATCATCGAGGCCGGGTTTCCGATCACCTCGCCGGGCGATTTCGAGGCCGTGCAGGCGATCGCGCGCGAGGTGCACGGACCGGTCATCTGCGGGCTGGCACGGACGTCCAAGCAGGACATCGACGCCGCCTGGAACGCGGTCAAGGACTCCGAGCGCCCGCGGATACATACGTTCATCGCCACCAGCGACATCCACATCGAGCGCAAGCTGCAGACCACCCGCGAGGACGTCAAGGGGCAGGTGCGAGCCGCGGTCGCCCACGCGCGCGAGCTGTGCGAGGACGTCGAGTTCTCGCCCGAGGACGGGTCGCGCTCGGATGTGCCCTACATGGCCGAGGTGATCCAGATCGCGCTGGACGAGGGCGCCACCACGATCAACGTGCCCGACACCGTCGGCTACACGATGCCGCGCGAGTACGCGGCGATGTTCGAGGAGCTGTATCGCCTGGTGCCGGGCCTGCACGACGTGGTCGTGTCCGGCCATTGCCACGACGACCTGGGGCTCGCCGTCGCCAACTCGCTGGCGGCAGTGGAAGCCGGCTGCCGCCAGGTCGAGTGCGCGATCAACGGGATCGGCGAGCGCGCGGGCAACGCGTCGCTCGAGGAGATCGTGATGCTGCTGCACACGCGCGAGCCGAGCCTGGGCTGCTGGACGGGGATCGAGACGACCGAGATCGCCCGCACGAGCCGGCTGGTCTCGCGCCTGACCGGCTACCAGGTGCAGCCCAACAAGGCGATCGTTGGGCGCAACGCGTTCGCCCACGAGGCCGGTATCCACCAGGACGGCGTGCTCAAGGAGCGCACGACATATGAGATCATGGACGCCACCACCGTCGGCCTGAAGAGCAACGCGCTCGTGCTGGGCAAGCACTCCGGCCGCCACGCGCTGCGCGACGCGCTGGAAGAGATGGGGTTCCAACTCGACGGTCAGGCGCTGAACACCGCGTTCAAGCGCTTCAAGGAGATCGCTGACGTCAAGAAGCAGGTCACGGCGATGGACCTGGAGGCCCTGGTCACCGACGAGCTGCGTGGCGGCGGTGAGGGTATCGCCGGCTATGTCCTGGAGTCCTTCGAGGTGCAGGACTCCTCGGGCCGGCCTCCCCGCGCGCGGGTGTCGGTGTCGCTGCCCGACGGTCAGAGGGCGACGGGCTCGTTCGCCGGGGACGGGCCGATCGACGCGATCTTCGCCGCGATCAACGCCGCGGTCGGTGTGGAGCCGGGACTCGAGGAGTTCACGATTGGCGCGGTCACCGAGGGGCAGGACGCGCTGGGGGAGGTGTCGGTCGTGGTCGAGCTCGACGGTGTCACCGGTGCAGGCCAGGGCGTGTCGACCGACATCATCGACGCGGCCGCGCGCGCGTACGTGCGCGCGTTATCTGTTGCACGCGCGCGAGCGCAGGCGTCGTCTGAGGCGGTTGGTCTCCCCGAGCCGACGCCGTAGCCGTAACAACTACAACATACGTGCGTGTGTGATAGCGTACACCCGTATGGCAAGCGCAACTGCGACTCGACATGCATCCGCACCGCCGCCGGCGTCCGTGTCCACGCCCATGTCGGCGGTGGACGCGCCAGGTGTACCCAACCCATTGGACCCTGTCGTCATCGGCGCCCGCGTCAAGGCGCTGCGCGAGTCCGAGTCGCTGTCCCTGCGCGATCTGGCCCAGCGCAGCGGCGTGAGCGCGCCGATGCTCTCCCAGGTCGAGCGGGGGGAGACGAGCCCGACCCTGGCCGTGGCCGGGCGGATCGCCGCCGGCCTTGAGCTGCGGCTGTCGCAGCTGTTGCGCCTGGATGAGGACGGCGCGGTGACGATTGTCCGCTCCGGCGAACGTAGCCGGGGCGGGAGCAAGCGGCGGGGACATAGCTTCGAGGTGATGACCTCGTCCCAGCCCGGTCAGCGCGCTGAGCTCTCGCGACACACGCTCGCCCCCGGCGGCGCCACGGGGGCGCCTGACGGGGAGGGTGGGGGTCCATTACACGAGCCCGGCAGTCGCGAGACAGCACTGGTCGAGCGCGGCCAGGTCGTGCTCGTGTGCGACGGGCAACGGTATGAGCTGAGCGAGGACGACTGCGTGACGTTCGACTCAGACCTCCCCCACCATTTCGAGAACCCGACCGACGCGCAGGCGGCGTTTTTGGCCGTCGTCAGCGCGGGGTTGAGGCGCAGCTGAGGCCGATCGCAGAGGGGCTCGGCGAGCGAGACAATCCAGACCAGACGAGAACTGCCCCCAACAAATCCCTCCAGCACAGCCATCAGGATGCCACCCGAGAGAAGAGGCCGACCAATGCCACAGACGATGTTCGACAAGATCTGGGAGACGCACGAGGTGGAGCATGGGTTGCTCTATATCGACCTGCATCTCGTCCACGAGGTCACGAGCCCGCAGGCGTTCGAGGGGCTGCGCATGAACGGCAGGACGGTGCGCCGGCCGGGACGGACGCTGGCCACCGCCGACCACAACACCCCGACCGATGGCACGCCGATCGCGGCCAAGATCAAGGACGAGCTCTCGCGCGTGCAGGTGCAAACGCTCGAGCGCAACTGCGCGGAGTTCGGCGTCCCCGTCTACTCGCTGGGGTCGGACCGCCAGGGGATCGTGCACGTGATCGGCCCGGAGCTGGGGGTTACGCAGCCGGGGATGACAATCGTGTGCGGCGACTCGCACACCTCCACGCACGGCGCGTTCGGGGCGCTCGCGTTCGGGATCGGCACCTCAGAGGTCGAGCACGTGCTGGCGACGCAGTGCATGGTCCAGCACAAGCCGCGCTCGATGCGGATCGTCTACGAGGGCGAGCTGGGGTTCGGCGTGAGCGCCAAGGACCTGATCCTCGGCACGCTCGGCCGGCTGGGCGTGGGCGGGATGACCGGGCACGTCGTCGAGTACGCGGGCCCGGCGATCGAAGGGCTGACGATGGAGGGCCGCATGACCGTGTGCAACATGACGATCGAGGGCGGCGGGCGCGCGGGGATGATCGCGCCCGACGAGACGACGTTCGCCTGGTTTACGCAGGGCGCGGTGGACGCCGGCTGGCCGGAGGGTCGTCCCGGGGCGCCGAAGGGCGAGGACCTGGAGCGGGCGATCGCGCGCTGGCGGGGGTTGAGGACCGACGAGGGGGCGGAGTTCGACCGCGAGGTGCGGATCGACGCGGGCGAGCTCTCTCCGCAGGTGACGTGGGGCACGAACCCGGGGATGGTGCGGGCGGTGACCGAGAAGGTGCCGGCTCCCGAGGAGGCCGAGAGCCCTGCCGACCGCGAGGCGACCGAACGGGCGCTGCAGTACATGGCGCTCGAGCCCGGCACACCGATCGAGCAGATCGCCCTGGACAAAGTGTTCATCGGCTCGTGTACGAACTCGCGCATCGGCGATCTGCGGGCTGCCGCGGAGGTCGTTGCGGGACGCAAGGTGGCGTCCTCGGTCAGCGCGATGGTCGTGCCCGGGTCTCAGCAGGTGCGCAAACAGGCCGAAGCCGAGGGGCTCGACCGGGTGTTCCGCGAGGCGGGATTCGACTGGCGCGTGGCGGGGTGCTCGATGTGCCTGGGCATGAACCCCGACATCCTGCAGCCGGGCGAGCGCTGCGCCTCGACCTCGAACCGCAATTTCGAGGGGCGTCAGGGACGCGGAGGAAGGACCCATCTCGTCTCCCCCCAGATGGCTGCGGCCGCCGCTATCGAGGGGCACTTCGTCGACATCCGCCAGTACGGCCGATGAGCGGCGCGATGCTGCGTCCTCAGTCGCTCGCGTGCGTAGCACGCCACGCTCCCTGCGTCCTTGCCTCGCTTGCCCCTCGACCATCCTGGAGGTTTCATTTATGGACCCGATAAGCGTCATAGCCGGACTCGTCAGCCACCTCGACAGGGCCGACGTGGACACCGACCAGATCATGCCCAAGCAGTTTCTGAAGCGGATCGAGCGCACGGGGTTCGGCGAGTTTTTGTTCTACGACTGGGCCAAGGAGCCCGGCTGGGATCTGCCGGCCAATCCAATCCTCGTCGCCGGTGAGAACTTTGGCTGCGGGAGCTCACGCGAGCACGCGCCGTGGGGGCTGCAGGACTACGGATTCAAAGCGATTGTGGCGCCGAGCTTCGCGGACATCTTCTACTCGAACTGCACGAAGATCGGCCTCTTGCCGGTCGTGTTGAGCGGCGAGGACTGTCGCGCGCTGGCCCGCGCGGGCGCGGGGGAGGTCGACCTGGTCGAGCAGGAGGTCCGCTTCGACGGCCGCGAGGTCGCGTTCGAGATCGACCACGAGATCCGCCATCGGCTGCTGAACGGTCTCGACGACATCGCGATGACGCTCGAGCGCGGCGCGGAGATCGCCGAGTTCGAGGCAGAGCACGAGGATCTCGGCTGGGCTCGGGTTGCGACGACCGCGCTATAAGGTTCAGCAATACTATAGTAATCAAAGCTCACGGGGAGGTGCGTGTGAAGGTTTTGTAAGAGGGGGTTGTGGTGCATATCGTTTTCGAACTTTGATAACTAAGGTATAGACAAAAATCGCTAAGGTATCTACTGGCATAAAATCTGTGTATACGATTGTTATCAAATTTCAAAAAGTATATATGCTGACCCTCTCCTTTACAACGCTTTCACATCCATCACTGGTCGGCGGGTGTGTAAGCTCGCCCGCGTGCGCACGCACCACATAGTCACCCTCCCCGGCGACGGGATCGGACCCGAGATCATGGCGCCCGCACTGCGGGTGCTGGAAGCCGTGGGCGAGTTCGAGTTCGAGGAGCACGAGTTCGGCGGCGCGTCGATCGACGCGCACGGGACCGCGCTGACCGACGAGGTGTTGGCGGCCTGCCGCCAGGCCGACGCGGTGCTGCTGGCCGCGGTCGGCGGGCCGAAGTGGGATACGACCGACCCCAAGAAGCCCCGCCCCGAGCAGGGACTGCTCGGGCTGCGCAAGGGCCTCGGGCTGTACGCGAACCTGCGCCCGGTCAAGCCGCTGCCCGCCCTGTACGATGCCTCGCCGCTGAAGCGCGAGCGGATCGAGGGGACCGACCTGCTCGTCGTCAGGGAGCTGACCGGCGGGATCTACTTCGGCGAGAAGGTCCGCACGGCGGACAGCGCATCCGACGCCTGCGTGTACACCCGCGCGGAGATCGAGCGGATCGCGCGCACCGCGTTCAGGGCTGCGCGGGCGAAGGTCTCAAGCGTCGACAAGGCCAACGTGCTGGAGACCTCCAGGCTGTGGCGAGAGGTCGTGATGGACGTACACGCGCGCGAGTTCCCGCACATCCAGCTCGAGCACGTGCTCGTCGACAATGCCGCGATGCAGCTCGTGTCAGCGCCCCGGCACTTCGACGTCATCCTGGCCGAGAACATGTTCGGGGACATCCTCAGCGACGAGGCGGCGATGCTGACCGGGTCGATCGGCCTGCTGCCGAGCGCGTCGCTGGGCGATCCGGACACGAATCCGCCCGCCCCGGGGCTGTTCGAGCCAGTGCACGGCTCGGCGCCGGACATCGCGGGAACGGGCAAGGCCAACCCGCTGGCGATGTTCCTGTCGGCGGCGCTGATGCTCAGGCACGGACTCGATTTGGCAGAACAGGCGACGGCGGTAGAATCAGCGGTTGAAAAGGCGCTCGAGGAGGGCCTGCGCACCTCCGACCTGGGCGGTACGGACGGCACAGAGGCGGCTACTGGGGCGGTCCTGGGCCAGCTCCGATGACGCAGATCCTCTGACCCAATCACAAGCTCCTCAACCTTCAACCCAAACTTCCACCCAGCTCCCAAACGCTCAATCACCCCAGTCCCACCACACCACCCCGCCACAAGATCGACACAGGAGCCAATGAACATGGACCCCACGGACCTCATATGGATGAATGGAGAGTTCATCGCATGGGAGGACGCCAAGGTCCACGTCCTGACGCACGGGCTGCACTACGGAACGGGCGTGTTCGAGGGCGTGCGCTGCTATGACACAGAGCTCGGCCCGGCTGTGTTCCGCAACGCCGAGCACGTACAGCGGCTGCTCAAGTCCGCCGAGCTGTACTACATGCCGGTCCCGTATTCCGAAGAGGAGCTGCGCGCGGCCACGCGCGAAGTCGTCGCACGCAACGGCCTGCGCTCTTGCTACATCCGCCCGATCGTGTATCGCGGCTCGGGACAGATGGGGCTGAACCCGCTCGACGCCCCCGTGGACGTGGCGATCGCCTGCTGGGAGTGGGGAGCGTACCTCGGCGAGGAGGGCAAGCGCAAAGGCGTGCGCGCGAAGGTGTCCTCGTGGGAGCGGATCAGCCCGCGCTCGCTGATCCCGCACGCGAAGGCGTCCGGTCAGTACCTGAACAGCGTGCTCGCGAAGATCGAGGCGACGAAGGCGGGGTACGAAGAGGCGATCTTGCTCGATGAGCACGGCCACGTGTGCGAGGGCACGGGCGAGAACGTGTACGTCGTGCGCGACGGGGAGATCGCGACGCCCGGCCAGCACAACTCGATCCTCGACGGGATCACAAGGCGCTCGATCATCCAGATCGCCCAGGATCTCGGCTACACCGTGGTCGAGCGCAACGTGGCCCGCGCGGAGATGTATCTGGCCGAGGAGATGTTCATGTCCGGGACCGCGGCCGAGCTCGTGCCGGTGCGCGAAGTCGACGACCACAAGATCGGGACCGGCGAGCCAGGCGAGATCACGCGCGTGCTGCAGGCCGCGTTCGACGACGCGATCCACGGGCGCTCGGAGCGCTATCGCGAGTGGCTCGATGTCGTTCATGCCGATGATCTGACCACTCCCTCGGGGAACGGCGCCTCGCCCGCGAACGAGACCGTGGCGGCGGAGCGAATTACCGGGGCGACCGGTTAGGGGCGCTGCCTACGGCCGGTCGCGACCCGACTCGTCGTTCCGCAGACTTCTCCGCCGAAAGGACCAGCCCCAATGAGCAGCACGTCCACCCGTATTGAGCTATATGACGCGACCCTGCGCGACGGCATGGGCGGCGGCGGCATGACGTTGACGGCGGCCGAGAAGGTGCGGGTCGTCAGGGCGCTCGACGAGCTCGGGGTCGACCTGATCGAGGCCGGGTTCCCGGCGTCCAATCCGAAGGAGCTCGAGCTGTTCGGGCTGCTCGAGCGGGTGTCGCTCGCGCACGCGGAGGTGGTTGCGTTCGGGATGACCCGTCGGCGCGGGGTGGATGTCGATGAGGACGAGGGGTTGCGCGTGCTGGCGGAGTCGTTCGTCCCGGTCGTGACGCTCGTCGGCAAGAGCTCGGCGGCGCAGGCGGAGATCGTGTTGAAGGTCAGCCGCGATGAGAATCTGCAGATGATCGGCGAGTCGATTGCGCATCTCGTGGCGCACGGCAAGCGCGTGCTGTTCGACGCCGAGCACTTCTTCGACGGGGTGGCGGACGATGAGGGGTACGCGCACGCGTGTGTTAAGGCGGCCGCGGACGCGGGGGCCGAGCGGGTCGTGCTGTGCGACACCAACGGGGGCTCGCTGCCGCTGGACGTGCACGCCGCCGTCGCGAAGCTGCGCGAGCGGATGCCCGACGTCGCGCTCGGGATCCATGCGCATGACGACACCGGGTGTGGCGTGGCCAACACGCTTGTGGCGGTGCAGGCTGGGGCGAGCCAGGTGCAGGGCACGATCAACGGGATCGGCGAGCGCACCGGGAACGCGAATCTGATCACGATCCTCGCCGATCTGCAGCTCAAGCTCGGCTACGATGTCCTTCCGCCGGAGAAGCTCGCGCGGCTGACCGAGACGGCGCACCTCCTCGATGAGCTGCTCAACCGCGCGCCCGATCCGGCCCAGCCGTACGTCGGCAAGCACGCGTTCGCGCACAAGGCCGGGATGCACGCGGCCGGGGTCCGACAGGCGAGCGAGATGTTCGAGCACGTCGACCCGGAGAAGGTCGGCAACCGCAGCGATGTGCTGATCTCAGAGCTGTCGGGGCGGGCGAGCATCGAAGAGAAGGCGCGGGCCGGCGGGGTCGCCCTGGACGATGAGCTGGTCAAGCGCGTGCTGGAGCGCGTCAAGGAGCTCGAGCACGAGGGGTATCAGTTCGAGGCGGCGGATGGGTCGTTCGAGCTGTTGATGCGCCGCGAGGCCGATGCTGGGTACGAGCCGCTGTTCAAGTTGGAGTCATGGCGGGTGATCGTCGAAAAGCACGCGGACGGGCATGCGACCACCGAGGCGACGATCAAGATCTGGGTTCCCACTGCCACGGGCGGCGAGCGCTACGTTCGCACGGCTGAGGGGAATGGGCCGGTGAATGCGCTCGACAGGGCGTTGCGCGAGGCTATCGGCGAGATCCATCCGCACCTGAAGGACATCGAGCTCGTGAACTTCAAGGTTCGGATACTCGATGAGACGAAGGGGACCGGGGCCGTTACTCGGGTTTTGATCGATGCCTCGGATGGGCACGATGTGTGGGGGTCGATCGGGGTCAGCGAGAACCTGATCGCGGCTTCTTGGGACGCGCTGGTCGACTCGTTGGAGTATGGGATGCGGGGTGGCGAACGATCTGCGCCCGAGGTCCTGCGGATTGATTCCGCTCGCTAAACCCGTCCTCGGGAAGGCCGAGGAGCAGGCGGTCGTCGAGGTGCTGCGGTCGGGGCAGTTGTCGCTTGGATCTAAGCTGGGTGAGTTCGAGGCGCTGTTTGCCTCTTGTGTCGGGGCGCCGTGGGCGTGCGCTGTGAGCAGTGGGACGGCTGGGCTGCATCTGGCGCTCAGGGCCGTGGGCGTGGAGGCTGGGGATGAGGTCGTTACGAGTCCGTTTTCGTTTGTGGCCTCGGCTAATGCGGCTGTGTACTGCGGGGCGAAGCCCGTGTTCGCCGATATCGATCCGGTCACGTTGAACCTCGATCCGGTGGCGGCGCAGGCGGCGGTCACGAGCCGGACCAAGGCGATCCTGCCCGTGCACATCTTTGGGTACCCGGCCGACATGGCGGCGTTCGAGGACATCGCGAAAAGACATGGCCTGGCGATCGTCGAGGACGCGTGCGAGGCGCTGGGGGGGAGGCACCGGGACGGGCCGGCGGTCGGGGGGCGTGGGAATCCTGCCGTGTTCGGGTTCTATGCCAACAAGCAGATGACGACCGGCGAGGGGGGGATGGTCACGCTCAGGGATGAGGCGATGAAGGAGCGGATCGACTCAGAGCGCAACCAGGGGCGGGCGCCGGACATGGGCTGGCTCGATCACGACCGGCTGGGGTTCAACTACCGGCTGTCGGACATCGCGTGTGCGCTGGGGATCGCGCAGTTGGGGCGGTTGGATGAGATGTTAAAGGCGCGGGCTCGGGTCGCCGGGTGGTATCGGGAGGCGCTGGCGGGGTTGGCCGACCGGTCGTCCATCCGGGACTCTTCGTCTGTCGCTGTGTCGTCTGCCTCTGTGCCTGACCTGTCCGCGCTGGGGTTGCCGTGTGTTGATTTGGACGGGGATGAGAGGGGCTGGTTTGTGTTCGTCGCGCAACTGCCCGCTGGGGTTGATCGTGATGAGACCGTGAAGAAGCTGGCCGAGAAGGGTGTGCAGAGCAAGCCGTATCTGCCGGCCATCCACCTGATGGGCTGGTACCGGGAGACCTACGGCCACAAAGAGGGCGAGTTCCCCGTGTGCGAGGACGTGGCCGCGCGCAGCCTCGCGTTGCCGTTTTTTCCAGAGATGAGCGAGGGGCAGGTCGCGCGGGTGGCGCAGGCGCTGGGTGAGGTGGTCGAGCGGTAGGTGCTGCCGGGCGTTTATTCGCTTGCAGGAGACGGCCATATCAGCTGCTCGGCCAGCTCTCCAGGGCCCAGATCGATGAGTCCGCTGCGCTCGATCGGCTGATACTCACCGGCGTGGAGTCCCAGCCAGTCAACTGAACACTTGACCGGATCGATGATCAGCACCTCATCCACGTCGTGGGCGGCATAGAAGGGCAGCTTGGCCCAGGTCTCGTCGCCCGGAGAGACGATCTCGACGATGAGAGCCGCGGTGGGATAGTACATGTGATCCGGTCCGGGACGATGTATCGCGCCGTCGGGCACGCGGTAGTCGTCCTGCACACCGAGATTGAAGTCACCGATCGCGGCGATGAGATGGGCAGCGAGTGAGAGAGGCGCAAGTATCTCCGCGAGCTGCTGCTGGATGCGATGATGGCGACCGTGCGGCGCGGGATTCATGTGCAGGACACCTTCCCACATCTCATCGTGATGGTCGAGACCCAGCTTGCGACGACGCTCGATCAGCGCTTCGAGCTCGAAGGGCTGTGGATCCATCACCAGCGTGGCCATGAAGATAGGGTAGCCGAGTGTCCCGCTTCCGCGATCCCCAGCACCCCGACTTTCAGCGCCTGAACAGCTCGATCGAGTTCGATAGGAGGCTGTGGCCGCAGGACGTGGCGCAGTCGCGCGCGCACGCGCGGATGCTGGCCAAGCAGGGGATTGTGTCCGAGTCCGATCGCGATGCGCTGCTCGCCGGGCTTGACGCGGTCGAAAGCGAGCTGGCCGGGGGGACGTTCCCGTATGAGCCCGACGACGAAGACGTGCACATGGCGATCGAGCGGCGGTTGACCGAGATCGCCGGTCCGGTCGGGGGCAGGCTGCACACGGCGCGGTCGCGCAACGATCAGGTCGTGACCGACCTGGCGATGTACACGCGCGAAAGCGCCGCGAAGGCGCGGGCGGCGGTGGCGGCGCTGATGCGCGAGCTGATCATCCGCGCTGAGGAGCACCTGGACTGGCCGCTGCCCGGGTACACCCACCTGCAGCGGGCGCAGCCCGTGTACCTGAGCCACCACCTGCTGGCGTACTTTTGGATGTTGGCTCGGGACCGCGCGCGGTTCGAGCGCGCCGAAGAGCAGGCGAATCGACTGCCGTTGGGGTCGGGCGCGCTGGCGGGGGTGAGCTTCCGGACAGATCGAAGATTCGTCGCGCAGGAGCTGGGGTTCAGAGAGGTTGTGCCCAACTCGATCGACGCGGTGTCCAACCGGGACTTCGTGTTCGACTACCTCTCGGCCGCCGCTACCTGTGCCACCCACCTGTCCCGCCTCGGGGCGGAGCTCGTGCTGTGGTCCAGCAGCGAGTTTGGGTTCTGCGAAATGCCGGACGCGTGGAGCTCGGGCAGCTCGATCATGCCCCAGAAGAAGAACCCCGACGCGGCCGAGCTGCTGCGCGCCAAGGCGCCGCGGATCGTCGGGCATCTGGGGGCCCTGCACGGCGTGATGCACGCGCTGCCGCTCACGTATAACAAGGATCTGCAGGAGGACAAGGAGCACCTGTTCGACGCGGTCGATACGCTCGAGCTGGCGCTGGCCGCGGCGACCGGGATGATCGCCGGGGCGCGGTTCGACAGAGAGCGGATGCGGGAAGCCGCTGCGGACGAGATGATCGCCGCGACGGACATCGCCGACTTCCTGGTCGGCCTGGGGGTCCCGTTCCGCGAGGCGCACGGCGTGGTTGCGGGTCTCGTCAGGACGGCGGTCGACGGCGATAGGCAACTGTCTGAGCTGACGAGCGAGGAGTTGCGCGCCCACAGCGAGCTGCTGGCCGAGAACGAGACGGAGCTGCGCGAGCTGCTCACGCAGGAGTCGTGGCTTGAGTCCAAGGTCTCCGAAGGGGGGACCGCGATCGCGCGCGTGCGCGAGCAGTTGGAGCTCGCGCGGGCCGAGTTGGATGGGTAGAGCGGCTGCGCAGGCGCGCCCGAGGCGGTCGCGAGAGGTCGGGCGTGCCCGCCCGGCGGCCTGGGCGGTGCTGCCGATCGCGTTCTACGACCGCCCGGTGCTCGAGGTCGCCGAGGAGTTGATCGGCTGTACGGTCACGTGCAAGCACGAAGGAAAGACCGCGAGCGGGGTGATCGTCGAGACCGAGGCCTATCACGACTCCGAGCCGGCGTGTCACGCGTTCGTGGGCCTGACCCCCCGCACGAAGACGCTGTTCGGTCCGCCGGGGAAGGCGTACGTGTACAGGTCGTATGGGGTGCACGCCATGCTGAACGCGGTGTGCGAGCCCGAAGGGGTGGGCGCGGCGGTCCTGATCAGGGCGCTGCAGCCACTGCGGGGGATCGAGCAGATGCGCATCCGCCGTGCGGCAAATGGCGCGGGGCGGCTGCGGGACACCGACCTGTGCTCGGGCCCCGGCAAGCTCACGCAAGCGCTGGGGATCACGCTCGCCGAGAATGACGGCGATCTGCGCACCGGCTCCATCAGGATCGGCCCGCGGCCGGCCGACTGGGCGCATCCGACCGTGGTGGGGGCGCGCGTGGGGATCACCAAGGCGGTCGAGCTGCAATGGCGGTTCTGCGCGGCGGGGAATCCCAACGTGTCCCGCCCGCGCCCGGCGGGTTGGCGCTGATCTCAGTCTCGACCCGTGTCCGTGCGCGAGCGTGCGCGTCTACGGCGCGGCGCTGACCCCGCCGGTCCCTTCCGCGCTCGCCCCGCCGCCGCCTTTGGAGGAGGCGCCGCCTTCCGGAGTCGCGGGCGATGGGGTGGCCGGGGTCTGAGGGGCCGTCGGTTCGGGGGAGGCCGGCGTGGATGGCGCCGCGGCGTGTTCGCCGGCTCCTGCGTTGCCCCCCTGAGTCGCGCCCGCTCCCGTGTTGGGGCTCGTGTGTCGTTCGGATTTTTCTTCGTGGGGGGCCGGCGTCGCCGGGGTGGCGCTCGGCGCGGGCGCTGATTCTTCAGAGCCGGTGCCCGTGCCCGTGCCGGTAGTCCCGGCCGGCTGCCCGTGGCCCTTGCCGGCCCCGTGTTCGGCCGCTTCTTCGGCACGGGCGTGTTCGAGCGCGAGGGCCGAAACCATGAAGTCGTGCCAGATCAAGGCGGGGAAGGTGCCGCCCAGGACAGGGGTGCCGTTGAAGTCGGTGAGCATCGGCCGGGCGCCTTCGGGATAGCCGACCCAGACGGCGACCGTGAACTTGTGGTTGTAGCCGACGAACCAGGCGTCGACGTAGTTGGAGGTCGTGCCGGTCTTGCCGGCGGCGAATTCGCCGAGCGCCGCGGACTTGGCGGTGCCGTACTGAAGGACGGTCTCGAGCATCGAGGTCTCGGTCTGGGCCACTTCGGGCGGCAGTACGCTATGGGCGGTGACGTGGTTGACGTCCACGCTTTTGCCGTCGGGCAGCGCGCGCAGGGGGGAGACGACTTCCTGGATGCCGACCGGCGCGCCCGGTTCGGCGGAGAGCGTGCCGCTGACGCGCTGCCCGTCGTGGGCGATCGTCTCGTAGGCGTGGGCCATATCAAGGGGGGTGACGCCGACCTTCAGGCCGCCGATCGTCATCGCGGGGTTCGTGGAGATCGGGGTCGTGATGCCCATCTCGTGGGCCAGCTGGGCGATGCGGTGGGTGCCGACCTTCAGCCCGACTTCGGCGAAGACGGAGTTGTCGGAGTAGGCGAGGGCGTTGGTGAGGGTGCGTTCGCCGACGTATGCGCCTTCGTCGTTGTGGACCACGAACTTTTCGTGGCCGCCCGTGTTGGGGACGATGAATTCCTTCTGCTTGGATGTCCACACCGATTCGGGGGAGATGCCGTCCTGTAGGGCGGCGGCCAGGTCGAACGCCTTGAAGGCGGAGCCCGGCTGGCGCTCGCCCTCGGTCGCGAGGTTGAAGGGGGATTCGTCGTAGTTGCGCCCGCCGACCATCGCGCGCACCTCGCCCGTGGAGTTTTCGATCGCGACCAGCGCCGCGGAGGGGTCGCCGGAGTAGCCGAGATAGCCTTCGACCGCCTGTTCGGCCGCGCGCTGCAGGCCGAGATCGAGCGTGGTCTTGATGTGCAGGCCGCCGTCGAACGCGCGCGGGGCGCCGTAGCGTTCGATCACCTGCTGGGCCGCCCAGTCGCTGAAGTAGCCGACGTCGACGCCTTGCACCGGCTGCACCTGCGGCGCTTGGATGCTCGCGGGACTCGGCAGCGGCTGGGCGAGGCTCTGTTCGTAGATCGTGCGGTTCAGGTATCCCTGCTCGTACATCTGCTGCAGCACGGTGTCGCGCCGTTCCTTGGCCGCCTGGGGGTGCTGGGCGGGATCGTATGCGGTCGGGTCCTGGATGATCCCCGCCAGCAGCGCCGCCTCCCACGGTTGCAGCTGCTGCACGCACAGTTCGTGGTCGGGCGTGCCGCAGCCAGCGTGATCGGGTTCGTGACCGAAGTAGGTCTGCGCGGCGGACTCGATGCCGTAGGCGCCGTTGCCGAAGTAGATCGTGTTGAGGTAGGCGGTGAGGATCTTTTCCTTCGACCACTTCTGCGAGAGCTGGTAGGCGAGCGCCGCCTCGCGCAGCTTCTCGAAGATCGTGCGGTGCGACTGGGCCTGGAGCGCGTTCTTGATGAACTGCTCCTCGATCGTCGAGGCGCCCTGCAGGCCGCCCTTGTGCAAGACGTCGTTGACGAACGCCCGCGCGATGCCGCGGATGTCGATCCCACCCTCGCTCCAGAAGCGCTTGTCCTCGATTGAGACGACGGCCTCTTTGGCGATAGCGGGGATCTGTGAGGAGGTCACGATCACGCGGTTCTGCTGGGAGAGCACGCCGATCGGGTGCCCGAGGTCGTCATACAGGGTTGACGACTGCTCGTTCTTGTAGAGCGAGAAGCGCGTCAGCGACGGCAGGTCCGAGGCGACCGCGACGAACATGCCGAACACGAACGAGATCAGGCCGAGCACGAGGATCGCGAACAGGATCAGCACGAAGCGCAGGCGCTTCAGGCGGGTGCGGCGAGGAGGGCCGGGCGGCGGACCCTGTTCGGGTCCGGGCGGGACGGGTGGCGCCGGCGCGGGCGGGCGCGGTGGCGCCGGCGGTGTGGTATCCCGTGCAACGGCGGGCGACGCCGGCGCGGGCGGACGCGGTGGCGCGGCGGGTATGTCGGTGCTGGCCTCGACGCTCATTCCGGTCGGACGCGTGCAATAGCATTGGGCGCTGCATGCCAGGCACCCAAGACGCGGCCTCCCTAGAGACTACCGACGAGGCCGCCAGGCTGGCGCGGGGCGCGGTGGACAGCCTGCCGGAGGGCGCGCTGGCGGACAAGCTCGCGCAGGCCAAACGCGAGGGACGGCAGCTGCGGGTCAAGCTCGGGATCGACCCGACCGCGCCCGACATCCACCTGGGGCACGCGGTCGTGCTGGGGAAGCTGCGCGAGTTCCAGGATGCCGGCCACAGGGTGGTGCTGATCGTGGGGGATTACACCGCGCGCGTGGGGGATCCGTCGGGAAGATCGGAGCTGCGGCCGATGTTGACGGCGCAGGAGATCGAGAAGAACGCCAAGACGTTCCAGGACCAGGCCACGAAGATCCTCGACGAAGACCCGAACAAGCTCGAGGTTAGGCGCAACGGCGAGTGGCTGGACATGGGCATGGACGAGCTGTTGAGGCTGGTAAGGACGACGACCGTGGCGCAGATGCTCGAGCGCGACGACTTCGCCAAACGGTATGAGGCGAACGAGCCGGTCTCGATCCTGGAGCTGCTGTATCCGCTGCTGCAGGGGTATGACTCGGTCGCCATCGACGCGGACGTGGAGATCGGGGGGACCGACCAGAAGTTCAACCTGCTGCTGGGAAGGGACATCCAGCGCCACTACGGCAAGGATGAGCAGGCGATCCTGACGATGCCGATCCTGGTGGGGATCGAAGGCAAGCGCAAGATGAGCAAGTCGCTGGGCAACCAGATCGGCGTGACCGACGAGCCGGGGGAGATGTACGGCAAGACGATGTCGATCCCGGACGAGGCGATGGCCTCCTACTACGAGCTGCTGTTGCGCCGGGAGCCCCCGATCCCCGGCCGGCTGGACCAGCCCAACCCCGGTCAACCTTCCCAACCCAACCAACTCCTTCAATCCAACCAAGCCCCTCAACCCAACCAAGCCCCTCAACCCAACCAACCCCCTCCACTCAACCAACCCTCTCCACTCAACCAACCCTCCCAACCCAACCAACACCCTCGGTCCAACCAACACCCCCAGTCCGACCAACCCCCTCAACCCAACCAACTCTCCCCCAGAGACGCCAAGCGCGCGCTCGCACGCGAGCTGGTCGCGTGGCTGCATGGGCCGCAGGATGCCGCACGAGCGCAGGAGGAGTTCGACCGGATGTTCGTCCAGCACGAGACGCCTACAGACATCGCAAACGCGCGCGCGCGCGTTAACGACGACGGGAGGGTCCACGTGCCAGAGGTCATGGCCGAGGCGTTCGGGATGTCCAGATCCGACGCGAGGCGGATGATCGACCAGGGGGGAGTGGCCCTCGGCGAAGAAGCTCTCCAGCTAAATGAGTACGACGTCGAGGCGCAGCGAGCCGACGGAGCGGTCCTGAAGGCGGGCAAGCGCCGGTTCGCTCGGCTCCACGTCTCCTAGACAGCCCCGCCTGCATTCGCTATACTCCCTCGTCGGCCCTGAAGGCGTCTCCGGACGTGGGCCGGATGGTCTCTCCGAGAGGCGACCCCAAACGGAGAGCGACTGACGGTCTTTGAAAACTCAACAGCATGCGCACCTACGATCGAAAGAGATCGTGGTGTGCGTCCAGGTTCGACCCGTCGTCGGGCCGTGCGCCACTGCGCGCGTGCAGACGACGGACAAAGAGTCAAGTAGGGAAGTACCCCGTCATGGTCGGGACCGCGTGTACCTAGGTCCCACCCGCCGGAATCGCAAGCCGCTCGTCGGCGCGCGACCGGCAAGTCCATGACAGCTTTTCGTGGTACGGGCCTTCGGGCCCACTTCACGGAGAGTTTGATCCTGGCTCAGGACGAACGCTGGCGGCGTGCTTAACACATGCAAGTGGAGCGACGAACCAGGGCTTGCCCTGGGGCAGAGCCGCGAACGGGTGAGTAACACGTGGGTTACCTGCCTCGATGACCGGGACAACCCGAGGAAACTCGGGCTAATACCGGATGTGCCCGCAAGGGGAAAGGAAGCTTCGGCCTCCGCATCGAGATGGGCCCGCGGCCCATTAGCTTGTTGGTGGGGTAATGGCCTACCAAGGCTGCGATGGGTAGCTGGTCTGAGAGGACGATCAGCCACACTGGGACTGAGACACGGCCCAGACTCCTACGGGAGGCAGCAGTGGGGAATCTTGCGCAATGCGCGAAAGCGTGACGCAGCAACGCCGCGTGGGGGAAGACGGCTTTCGGGTTGTAAACCCCTTTCAGTTGGGACGAAGCTTCTCCGGTGAACAGCCGGACGGAGTGACGGTACCTTCACAAGAAGCACCGGCTAACTACGTGCCAGCAGCCGCGGTAATACGTAGGGTGCAAGCGTTGTCCGGAATCATTGGGCGTAAAGAGCGTGTAGGCGGCCCCGTTAGTCCGCTGTGAAAGTCCAGGGCTCAACCCTGGAATGCCGGTGGATACTGCGGGGCTAGAGTCCGGAAGGGGCGAGTGGAATTCCTGGTGTAGCGGTGAAATGCGCAGATATCAGGAGGAACACCAATGGCGAAGGCAGCTCGCTGGGACGTGACTGACGCTGAGACGCGAAAGCGTGGGGAGCAAACAGGATTAGATACCCTGGTAGTCCACGCTGTAAACGATGACAACTAGATGTGGGGGGTGTCGACTCCCCCTGTGTCGAAGCTAACGCATTAAGTTGTCCGCCTGGGGAGTACGGCCGCAAGGCTAAAACTCAAAGGAATTGACGGGGGCCCGCACAAGCAGCGGAGCATGTGGTTTAATCCGACGCAACGCGAAGAACCTTACCTGGGCTTGACATGTGAGTGACCGGCATGGAAACATGCCTTCCCTTCGGGGCACTTTCACAGGTGGTGCATGGCTGTCGTCAGCTCGTGTCGTGAGATGTTGGGTTAAGTCCCGCAACGAGCGCAACCCTCGTCGCATGTTGCCAGCATTCAGTTGGGGACTCATGCGAGACTGCCGGTGACAAACCGGAGGAAGGCGGGGATGACGTCAAGTCCTCATGCCCCTTATGTCCAGGGCTACACACGTGCTACATTGGCGCGTACAGAGGGCTGCGATACCGCGAGGTGGAGCGAATCCCTTAAAGCGCGTCTCGGTTCGGATTGCAGGCTGAAATTCGCCTGCATGAAGGCGGAGTTGCTAGTAATCGCGGATCAGCATTGCCGCGGTGAATACGTTCCCGGGCCTTGTACACACCGCCCGTCACACCACGGGAGTGAGCAACACCCGAAGCCGGTGGTCTAACCCGCAAGGGAGGAAGCCGTCGAAGGTGGGGCTCGTGACTGGGGTGAAGTCGTAACAAGGTAGCCGTAGCGGAAGCTGCGGCTGGATCACCTCCTTTCTAGGGAGCACATCATGTGCCCCGATCGCACCGGCCGGCAGGCGCCGTTCGCCATGAGCGAATGGGAACGACCTGACGGTGATCGCGCGGTCGGGCCTAGCATGTCGACCGAACCTGTCCGTGCGTCGTCGAATGTGTAGGCGTCGTCCTACTTCTATGCCTCACGCGAGGCGACACAAACAAGCCACGGAACATGCTGTTGAGTTTTGAGAGACCGATCAAGGTTCTCCACGGTCCTTGAAAACTGCACAGAAGCCACATGGCCGCCCATCGATAAGCGGGCGGTCAATAACGGGTATCACCGATATCCGGCGGACGCTTGCGTCCGGCGGATTAAAGATCACCGTCAAGATAGTAAGGGCACACGGTGGATGCCTTGGCACCAAGAGTCGAAGAAGGACGTGAACGGCTGCGATAAGCCACGGTTAGGCGCTGAATAGCCTTTGACCCGTGGATCTCCGAATGGGGAAACCCAGCGCTGGTAATGCGGCGTTATCCCCGGCTGAACACATAGGCCGGGCGAGGACAAGCGGGGGAAGTGAAACATCTCAGTACCCCGAGGAAAGTAAATCAACAGAGACTCCCTGAGTAGTGGCGAGCGAAAGGGGATCAGCCCAAACCTGCTGCGTGCAAGCGGACACGCGTTGCGTAGTGGGGGTTGTAGGGCGTTTGTTCCGGGTCGTGTCCGGCCCGGCGGAAGTTACAAAACGATGCGATAGTCGAAGCGTGTGGAACCGCGCACCATAGAGGGCAACCGTCCCGTAGACGAAATCGCATGGTCTTCCGTCAGACGTCCCTGAGTAAGTCCGCGCCCGTGAAACGCGGACTGAACCTGGGGGGACCACCCTCCAAGGCTAAGTACTCCTTGGTGACCGATAGCGGACAAGTACCGTGAGGGAAAGGTGAAAAGTACCCCGGAAGGGGAGTGAAATAGTACCTGAAACCGCGTGCCTACAAGCGGTGGGAGCAGACTTGTTCTGTGACCGCGTGCTTTTTGCATAACGAGCCGGCGAGTTACTCGTCTGCGGCAAGGTTAAGCGATGAGCGGAGCCGTAGCGAAAGCGAGTCCTAACAGGGCGACACAGTCGTAGGCGGTATACCCGAAACTGAGCGAGCTACCCATGGGCAGGCTGAAGCGGGGGTAAGACCTCGTGGAGGGCCGAACCGACCTAGGTTGAAAACTGGGCGGATGACCTGTGGGTCGGAGTGAAAGGCTAATCAAGCTCAGTGATATCTGGTTCTCTCCGAAATATATTTAGGTATAGCCTCGGATAAATTGCGTATTGGCCGTAGAGCACTGTTTGGATTAGGGGCCCTACCAGGTTACCGACTTCATGCAAACTCCGAAGACCAATTACGTCTACTCCGGGAGTCAGTTGCTGGGGGATAAACTTCAGCGTCAAAAGGGAAACAGCCCAGACCGCCAGCTAAGGTCCCTAAGTACTAGCTAAGTGGGAAACGATGTTCGAGTGCATAGACAACCAGGAGGTTGGCTTAGAGGCAGCCATCCTTGAAAGAGTGCGTAACAGCTCACTGGTCAAGTGTTCGAGCGCGGACAATTCAACGGGGCTCAAGCTAGTCACCGAAGCTGCGGGTGCGTGAGACTTTCGAGTCGATCGCGCGGTAGGAGAGCGTTCCCATGCCAGCAAAGCGGCGGCGTAAGCCAGCCGTGGAGGCGTGGGAAGTGAGAATGCCGGCATGAGTAACGAAAGAGGGGTGAGAATCCCCTCCACCGATTGCCCAAGGATTCCTGAGTAAAGTTCGTCTGCTCAGGGTTAGTCGGGACCTAAGGCGAGGCCGAAAGGCGTAGTCGATGGCCAACAGGTTGATATTCCTGTACCACGTCGCTTCCATTGACCGATGGGGAGACGAGGAAGGCTAAGGGAACCCAGGCGATGGTTGACCTGGGGTAAGCATGTAGGGGTGGCCCTAGTGAAATGCGGGGCCGCATAACCTGAGGTGCGATGCCAGCTGGCTCTGAGCCGGCGAGTCCCCGACGCCATACCTCCAAGAAAATCCTCTAGAGAGGGAGCGCGTGCCCGTACCAAAACCGACACAGGTGGGCAAGTAGAGAATACTAAGGTGATCGAGATAACCATCGTTAAGGAACTCGGCAAAATTGCCCCGTAACTTCGGGATAAGGGGCGCCCCAGTAGGGTGAAGGACTTCGCGTCTGGAGCCTGAGGGGGCCGCAGTGAATTGGCTGAAGCGACTGTTTACCAAAAACACAGGTCTCTGCTAAGTCGTAAGACGACGTATAGGGGCTGACGCCTGCCCGGTGCCGGAAGGTTACGTGGAGTTGTTAGGGCTTGACCCGAAGCAGCGAAGCTAAGCCCCGGTAAACGGCGGCCGTAACTATCAGTTGACCGAGGTAGTTGTAAAACTTGGCTATATGCTGGAACACCCGTGTATCCTGCACTACTAGTACCAAACCATCTCATTTGGGGTGGATCGCATCGGCGGAGTGAAACCGATTCCGTCCGGGGCGAGCGGTACAGTGAAAATGTGACAGGTGCGGACAATCAGCAGGAAAGGCCATTCATCGAGGCCATACCGGCCTCGCTCGGTAGCTTCTTGTCCGGGTTTGCGCTGGGAGAGGGAAGCTTCATGATCGTCTGTCGCAGACGCGGCGACTATCGGCGAAGCTTCAAGATCTCAGCAGCCTTCAACGTCTCGCAGCACGATCGCGCGCCACTGGATCTCTTTCGGGAGACCCTGGAGTGTGGGACCATGCGCCAGGCGGGCAATGGCGGCTGGTATTGGGAGGTCAACAGACTCCCCGATCTCACCAGCCGCATCGTGCCGTTCTTCGACCGGTTTCCGGTCGTGGGACAGAAGGCCGAGGACTATCAGTTGTGGAGAAGCGCAGTTATGCTTCTCTCAGCTGGATGTCTGAGCGACCAGGACTACCACCAGGTTCTTGCTCTCCGGGAACGGATGAACCGAGGTGGGAAGAGACGTTATCGGATGGATGGAATCCTCAGAGACTATACGCCAAGCCCATCGGCCTAGAGCGGTCGTGGGATGAGATAGTCCGCTCTCATGGGCGACCATGAGAGCCCGTCAGAAATGAGCGGGCCGCCTGGAGTAATCTAGGTAGTAACAGTAGGAACGGTCCTAAGGTAGCGAAATTCCTTGTCGGGTAAGTTCCGACCTGCACGAATGGCGTAACGACTTCAGCGCTGTCTCAACGATGGGCTCGGTGAAATTGCAGTCTCGGTGAAGATGCCGAGTACCCGCGGCTAGACGGAAAGACCCCGTGAACCTTTACTACAACTTGGTATTGGGATTCGGTGCATCTCGCTCAGGATAGGTGGGAGGCTTTGAAGCGCCGGTTGCGGCCGGCGTGGAGCCAACCTTTAGATACCACCCTTGGTGTATTGGATTTCTAACAGCGCGCCGTGAATCCGGGCGCTGGACAGTTCCAGGCGGGTAGTTTGACTGGGGCGGTCGCCTCCCAAAATGTAACGGAGGCGCGCAAAGGTTCCCTCAGCACGGTTGGAAATCGTGCGTAGAGCGCAAAGGTAGCAAGGGAGCTTGACTGCGAGACTGACAAGTCGAGCAGGTGCGAAAGCAGGTCTTAGTGATCCGGCGGTAGCAAGTGGAAGTGCCGTCGCTCAACGGATAAAAGGTACTCCGGGGATAACAGGCTTATCGGGCCCAAGAGTCCACATCGACGGCCCGGTTTGGCACCTCGATGTCGGCTCGTCGCATCCTGGGGGTGGAGTCGCTCCCAAGGGTTGGGCTGTTCGCCCATTAAAGCGGTACGCGAGCTGGGTTCAGAACGTCGTGAGACAGTTCGGTCCCTATCTGCCGTGGGCGTTGGAGAGTTGAGAGGATTTGTCCCTAGTACGAGAGGACCGGGATGAACGCACCTCTGGTGTATCTGTTGTCCTGCCAAGGGCATTGCAGGCTAGCTACGTGCGGATCGGATAACCGCTGAAAGCATCTAAGCGGGAAGCCGGCCTCGAGATGAGCTCTCCCATCCCCTAGAGGGAGTAAGACCCCTGGTAGACCACCAGGTTGATAGGCCGGATCTGGAAGGGTGGTGACATCCGAAGGAGACCGGTACTAATTGGTCGAGGGCTTGACGGATTTTTTTTGATCCACGTCCCTATGGCTCATCCCATGACCCGGAAACGGGTCTCGGCGGGTGTGTCTCGGGTGTGTGGCGATACCCGCTGTGGCGCTGTGCAGTTTTGAAGGACCGGGGGAGCCTCGGTCTCTCGCCTTTTTCCGGTGGCTACTGCGAGGGGGAAACACCTCTTCCCATTCCGAACAGAGCAGTTAAGCCCCTCAGCGCCGATGGTACTTGGCCCGCAAGGGCCTGGGAGAGTAGGACGCCGCCGGTTTTTACATTCGGGCCGCCTGCGGGCGGCCCGTTCTCGTTGGCGTTCGGCCTGCATGATCGCCGCCCACCCGTGCGCATCGCCCTGGCCGGGCTCGTCCCGGTCGACCTCCCAGTCGACGTCGTAGTCGTCCTCGAGCAAAAGAAACGAGCGGGCCAGGGTGAGCGCGTGACGCACCCGGTGCGCCAGTGGGGATGTGCCGTAGGGGAACATGTGTTCGTAGAGTACGGGCAGCCGCGGACGGAATCCGTGCAAACGTATGTTCGCGTTAGGTGGTCGTCTCGCAAACCCGCATTCCAGAGCCAAATATCGCCCGCAAACCTGCAACGAAAGTTGCGCCCAACCCGCCCTTTGCGCCATGTTCAGCGCCTCCGTGGCAGGGCGATCGCCCCGCCGGGCGAACACCACAGACGATGGCTGTTAGGCTTGCCCAGCGTCGCCGCACCGGCCCGATAGTCAGCGGGCGAGCACGAGCACGCGTTCAGCCCATGGAGAAGTTCGTAATCGAAGGCGGGGTCCCGCTGTCCGGCACCATGGTTCCGGCTGGCAACAAGAACGGCGCGCTGCCGATCCTCGCCGCGAGCGTGCTCACCGGCGAGGAGGTGGTCATCGCCAACGTCCCGCGGATCCGCGACGTGGAGGCGATGCTCGAGATTCTGCGCGCGATCGGCGTGTCCGTGGACTGGCGCGCGCCCAACGAGGTCGCGCTGTGCGCCGCGGGCGTGCACGAGGTCGCGATCGACCGCGAGCTGGCCGAGCTGATCCGCGCCTCGTTTCTGCTCGCAGGCCCGCTGCTGGCGCGCTGCGGCCGCGCGGTGATGCCGCCCCCCGGCGGCGATGTGATCGGCCGGCGCCGTCTGGACCCACATCTCGACGCGTTTCGCGCGATGGGCGCCACCGCCGACTGCGACGGAGAGATCGTGCTGAGCGCCCCGCACGGGCTGCGCCCGAGCGACGTGTTCATGGACGAGCCTTCGGTGATGGCCACCGAGAACGCGCTGATGGCCGCCGCGCTGACCCCCGGGGCGACCGTCATCGGCAACGCCGCCTGCGAGCCCCACGTACAGGACCTCGCGCGCATGCTCGTGTGCATGGGCGCCGACATCCAGGGCATCGGCTCCAACCTGTTGACCGTCAACGGCTCGGAGCGGCTGCACGGCTGCCAGTATGAGATCGCCCCCGACCACATCGAGATCGGCAGCTTCATCGCGCTCGCGGGCGTGACCGGCGGCGAGCTGACGATCAAGGACACCGTGCCCGGCGACCTGCGCATGATCCGCCTGGTGTTCGAGCGGCTCGGCCTGCGAACCGAGCTGCGCGGCAACGATGTGCTCGTGCCGGGCGGCCAGGAGCTCACCGTGCAGGCCGATGTGGGCGAGTACAAGTCCAAGATCCAGGATGGCCCGTGGCCGGCGTTCCCCGCCGACCTGACCTCGATCGCGGTGGCGCTGGCGACACAGTCGGCCGGATCGATCCTGATCCACGAGTGGATGTTCGAGAACCGGCTGATCTTCACCGACAAGCTGATCCTGATGGGGGCGGACATCGTCATGTGCGATCCCCACCGCGCGATCGTCACCGGCCCGCGCCGGCTGCGCGGCGAGCGCGTGGAGTCCCCGGACATCCGCGCCGGGATGGCGATGCTGCTGGCGGCCCTGTGCGCGCAGGGGCGCTCGGAGATCGGCAACATCCGCCAGATCGACCGCGGGTACGAGCGCATCGACGAGCGGCTGCGCGAGCTGGGCGCCCGCATCGAGAGAGTCGCGACGGAACCTGTACACGCGTAGGCGCACCCGCGCGCGTGGGTCAGGTAGGCGTCCGGTGAGCGCCGACCACTCGATCGGTCCGCGTCCCATCGTCCTGTCCGCTTGAATGGCACCTCCATGATCCACCCGATCCCCAGCGGCACGCGCGACGTGCTGCCCGACGAGACGCGCGAGCTGCGCGCGATCACCGACGCGTTGCGAACCGTCTTCGAGCGTCACGGCTACGGCGAGATCTACACGCCCGCGCTGGAGTACGAGTCGGTCCTCGCCCACGCCGGCATCGAGGGTCTCGGTCCCGTTCACCGCGTGTTCGACGACGCCGGCGCAACCTTGGTGTTGCGCCCTGACATGACCGTCCCGATCGCCCGCCTCGTCGCGACCCGCTACCCCGATGTGGATGTGGATGTGGGCGGGCACGTCTTATCCCCGCTGCGCTTCTGCTACTTCGCCCATTGCTACCGCGGCACCCGCCCACAGTGGAGCCAGCCCCGCGAGCTCCTGCAGGCCGGGATCGAGCTGATCGATTCTCCGGCGCCCGATGGCACCGCCGAGGCCCTGACCGTGTTGTGCGATGCCTTGGATGCGACGGGACTGAAGGACTATCGAGTGGGTCTGGGGGACGCCTCTCTGTTTCCGACGTTGATGGATCGCCTCGACATCGATCCTTCCGCGCGTCCGAGCCTCTTGGAGACGCTGGCCAGCCGGGACTTCGTCGAGCTCGCCGAGCGTCTGTCCGCGCTCGGCATGCCCGCGGAGTCCGCCTCGCTGCTGCTCGGCCTGCCCCAGCGACGGGGTGGGCCAGAGGTGCTGGACGCCGACCCCGGGCCGGCGGCAGACGCGGTTGACGGTATGCGCCAGGTCAGTGAGCTGCTGGACTCGCGTGTCGCTTCGCGGATCATCTTCGACCTCGGTCTCGTGCGCTCGATCGGCTACTACACGGGCGCGGTCTTCGAGGTCTACGACCCGACCCTCGGCACGCCCATCGGCGGAGGGGGGCGCTACGACGAGCTGCTTGGCCGCTTTGGCGCCTCGCGGCCGGCGGTGGGGTTCGCCTTGAACGTCGAACAGCTCCACATCGCGCTCGCCGGGGAGGAGCGCGGGACGGGAGTGAGGTTGACCCCGAGTGAGCAGTCTGAGGCCAGATCGCCAGCATCGGCCGGCTCGAGCGATGGGCAGTCTGAGGCCGGCTCGAGGTTGACCTCCGGCGATGGGCCTGGGAATGGATCGAGGTGAGCTGATGCCCGCCCCCGACCTCGACGGCCTGACGATCGCTGCTCCCCGCGGTGCCCTGTTCGGTGGGACCGTCGACCTGCTCTCCTGGCTGGGACTCGACACGACCGAGCTGCGCAGCAACGACCGCCGGCTGCTGTTCGGCGACATCGGCGTCATCACGATGCGCCCCTCCGACGTCCCCACTTATGTCGAGGACGGCGCTGCGGACCTGGGGATCACCGGCAAGGACGTCCTGCTCGAGCGCGGCGGTCCATCGGCCGACACCGCCACCCGCGAGCGCGGCCGCCGCCAGATCTATGAGCTGCTCGACCTCGGCTTCGGACGCTGCACGATGGTGCTGGCCACGGCCGACCGTCGCAACGACCGGGGCGAGGACCCGGCCGCCGAGGCCCTGCGCCGCCTCGGCGTCATGCGCGTCGCGACCAAGTACCCCCGCATCGCCGCCCGCTACCTTCAGGAGACCGGCCGCCAGGGCGAGATCGTCGAGGTCAAAGGCTCGGTCGAGCTCGCCCCTCTCACCGGCCTGGCAGAGGCGATCGTCGACCTCACCGCCACTGGCACCACCCTGCGCGAGAACGGGTTGGTGGTGCGCGAGGAGATCGTCGTGTGCACCGCCCGCCTGATCTCAAACCCGGTCGCCTACCGACTCAAGGCGGCTCAGATCGATCGTTTGCTTACGCGCTTGCGCGCGCGTCTTGCCGGCGCTCCGAGCTCGGTCTGAGATGTGGGGCTCTGAGTGGACGAGGCCGTGAGCACGCAGATCGAGAGGACGAGGCTGAGCTGATGCGGATCGAACGCCTGAATGTGGAGGACGTGGTTCGCGCAGGGGGTCCCGCGGGCGTGGTTGGGCGCCTTCGCGAGCTGGCTCCGACCCCGCCGGCGCTGGTCGCCCAGGTGCGTGAGATCGTCCGTGACGTGGCCGCGCAGGGAGACGAGGCCGTGCTTGCCTACACGCGCACGCATGACACCGACGGCGCCGATCCCCGTCCGCTGATCGTCTCACCGCAGGAGCTGGACGACGCGCTCACCCAGATGCCGATGGACGTCGTCGCCGGCCTGCAGGTCGCGATCGCCAACGTCGCCGAGGTCGCCCAGGCCGGAGTCGGACACGACGTTTCGGTCGATCTTCCCCAGGGCCAGAACGTGAGCTTGCGCGAGCTCCCCGTCAGCTCGGCGGCGGTCTACGTCCCGGGGGGGCGCGCCCCGTACCCGAGCACCGCTGTCATGGGCGTCGTCACCGCGCGCGCCGCCGGCGTCCTCGATGTCGTCGTGTGCTCTCCGCCCGGTCCCGGTGGCCAGATCGATCCGGCGGTCCTTGGCGCCTGTCGCCTGCTGGGAGTGCAGCGGGTGTATCGCATGGGTGGCGCCCAGGCGATCGCGGCGTTGGCGTACGGGACGGAGTCGGTGGATCGAGTCGACGTGATCGTCGGCCCCGGCAACCTCTGGGTCCAAGAGGCCAAGCGCGAGGTCTCCGCTATGGTCGGCATCGACGGCTTCGCCGGCCCCAGCGATCTGATGGTGGTGCTTGGAGCAGACGTGGGGGAGTCGGGAGTGGGGGCGCGGTCGGGAACAGGGGCGGGGTCAGGAATGGGGGCGCGGTCGGGAACGGGGGCGGGGTCGGGAGTGGCTGGGAAGTCGGAAGTGGATTTCGCCGCCCTGGACATGCTGGCCCAGGCCGAGCACGGCGCCGCCAGTCTGGTCGTGGCCGTCTCCTCCTCGTCCGAGGTCCTCGATCGGCTGGATGGCTGCCTACGCGCGTGCGCGCGTATGCGCGCGTGTAACTATGTCGAGACGAGGGCGGATGTCGAGACGGAGGCGGGTATCGAGGTCGGGGCGGCTGATGTCGAGACCGGGGAGGACGGGGGAGATGAGGAGGTCGAGGGAGATCTGGCCGAGGCCGACCTGGCGCCGTTCGTCCTGGTGGAGGTCTCTGACGGGCGCGCCGGAATCGAGCTGGCCAACGCGTTCGCGCCAGAGCACCTGCAGCTGATGGGCGCCGACGTCGAACGTCTCAGTCATCTCGTCCGCAACGCGGGATGCCTGCTCGTGGGGCCGTCGTCCGCGACCGCGTTCGGCGACTATGTCGCCGGCTCGAACCACATCCTGCCCACGGCCGGCGCGGCTCGGTTCTCATCCGGCCTGAGCGCCGCCCATTTTCGCCGGCGCATGTCCGTGGTCCGGATCGACCCAGGCGGCGCCTGTAAGCTGGCTCGGGCGGGAGCTCCGATCGCCCGTGCGGAGGGGTTTGAGTGG
This sequence comes from uncultured Solirubrobacterales bacterium, assembly GCA_963702185.1. GTDB lineage: Bacteria > Actinomycetota > Thermoleophilia > Solirubrobacterales > Solirubrobacteraceae > Palsa-744. The sequence continues at coordinate 55,357 of OY969723.1, read as the reverse complement.
CACGCTCGGTCGATGGAGGCCCGGGCTGAGCCGGGCGACACTCCCGGCGCCGTCCCGGGCGATGCGTAATCTGGACGTGACATGACCGAGACGCCAATCCGCACAGCCACGATCGAGCGCACCACCGGCGAGACCGACATCCGTTTGACCCTGACGCTGGACGGTTTCGGCGCGGGCGAGCGGGAGACTGGCGTCGGGTTCCTCGACCACATGCTCGACCTGCTGGCCCGCCACGGGGGACTCGACCTGGACGTCACGGTCAGCGGCGACTTGCAAACGGGCGCGCATCACACCGCCGAGGACACCGCGATCGTGCTCGGACAGGCGTTGGATGAGGCGCTGGGGGATCGCGCGGGGATCGTCCGCTATGGCTCGATCGCGGTGCCGATGGACGAGGCGCGGGCGAGCTGCGCGATCGACATCTCCGGGCGGCCGTTGATCGTCTTCGAGGCGGATCTTCCGCCAGGCTCCACGGGGGGCTTTGAGCACGAGCTGACCGAGGAGTTCTTCCGCGCGCTGGCCAGCGCGGCCAAGCTCACTCTGCACCTGCGGATCGAAGCGGGCACGAACGCGCACCACATGATCGAGGCGGCGTTCAAGGCGTTCGCCCGGGCGCTGCGACAGGCGGTCGCGATCGACCCGACCGAGACCGGGGTGCCGAGCACAAAGGGGACGCTGACGACATGAGCGGCAGTCCGTTCGATCGAGGTCCGTCTGGCGTGGTTGAGTCCACTGAAACTGTTGTGGGATCGCAAACGGGACCCCAAGTAGGTCTAGTCGACTATGGGATGGGCAACAGACGTTCGGCCGAAAAGGCTTTGGAGCACGTCGGCGCCCGTGTCGTCGTCAGCGGCGATCCCGCCGTTCTGCGCGAGCTGGACGGTCTGGTGCTCCCGGGTGTGGGGGCGTTCCCAGCGGGGATGCGGGCGATCCACGAGCTCGGGCTGGATGGGCTGTTGATCGATCGTGCCCGTGCGGGCGTGCCGCTGCTGGGGTTGTGCCTGGGTATGCAGCTGCTGTTCGAGGGCTCCGAGGAGCACGGTGGCGCCGAGGGGCTCGGACTGCTGGCGGGGAGCGTCTGCCGTCTGCCCGCGCCCGGCGCTCTGAAGCTGCCCCACATCGGCTGGAGCGAGGTCCACTGGCTGCAGTCCAATCCCCTCGCCGCGGATCTGCCCGACCCGATCTACCTCTACCACGTGCACTCCTACGCACCTGTCCCCACCGACGACGAGGTGGTGCTGGCCACAGCCGACTACGGCGAGCCCTTCGCGGCGATCGTCGGCCAGGACAACGTCTACGGCACCCAGTCGCACCCCGAGAAGTCCTCCGTGCACGGGCTGGCGTTGCTGGCGAACTTCACGCGCCTGTGCGGCCGTGCGGCGGTACCGGTGTGATTTTGCGGCGCTGTCGGGGTTGGGCGCCCTACGATCGAGACAATAGGCACAAGCCCAAAGTTTCAATTCCCGACGTGGAGTCGCGATCCCTCTCCCAGAGCGGGTTTGCGGCATGATCCTGTATCCCGCGATCGACATCCTCGATGGCTCCGCGGTACGTCTTGTGAAGGGCGACTTCGAAGCTAAGAAGGTTTACGACGAGAGCCCTCTGGAGGCAGCGCGCGGCTGGGTGGATGCAGGCGCTGAGTACCTGCACGTGGTCGATCTGGACGGCGCGCGATCGGGCGGTCCGGTCAACCTGGAGCACCTGCGACGAATCGCGGGTGAGCTGGGCGTACCGGTGCAGTACGGCGGTGGGCTGCGCTCGTCTGATGCCGTCAACGAAGCGTTGCAAGCGGGCGCCGCGCGTGTGATTCTCGGTACAGCGGCATTCACCCAGGCCGGCCTGCTGGAGCGGGCGCTGACCGTGCATGGTCCCGAGCGAGTGCTCGTATCGGTAGATGTGCGTGGCGGGCACGTAACCACCGCGGGTTGGACGCAGACCACGACGATTACGACCGAAGCCGTGATCGACAGTCTGGCCTCACGCGGCGCGAGACATCTGGTGTTTACGAACGTCGACCGCGACGGAATGCTGGAGGGGCCGGACCTAGAGGAAGTACGCCACGTGGCCCGTGCGGCGTCAGGGGGCAGCGTGATCTACTCCGGGGGCATCGGGCGGTTGGGGGATCTCGAACGGCTGGCTGGCCTGGGCGAGACCGGTCTCGACGGCGTGATCGTCGGCAAGGCGCTATACGAGCGGCGGTTTACGGTGGCCGAGGCGATCGCGGCACTCGACAACAACGCGAAGGGGACCAAAAGGTCAATACCATAGTTACCAAACTTTGAAAACAGTACACACCCACCCCCTCCTTCACAAGCCCTTTACACAGGCCAGCCGGGCGGGAGGTCCAAGACCAGCCGGGTGCGGGAGGTCGCTACCGTGAGCGAGTGCACCTGAAGCGCGTAATCCCCTGCCTGGACGTCGACGCCGGCCGTGTGGTCAAGGGCGTTGAATTCGTGGACATCCGCGATGCCGGCGATCCCGTCGAGCTGGCTGCCCACTACGACCGCGAAGGGGCGGATGAGTTGGTGTTTTTGGACATCACCGCCACGCACGAGCGGCGCGAGACGATCGCGCAGTTGGCCCGCCGGACCGCGGATGAGGTGTTCGTTCCGTTCACGATCGGGGGCGGGATTCGCTCGGTCGGAGATGCGCAGGTGGTGCTCGATGCAGGCGCCGACAAGGTCTCGATCAACAGCGCCGCCCTGCAGCGCCCTGAGCTGATCGATGAGATGGCGCAGGTGTTCGGCGCGCAGTGCGTGGTGCTTGCGATCGATGCCAAGGAGGTGGCCGGCGGGGACGGTGAGGGCCCGATTGGCCCAAACGGCGACCCTGCCGGCCCAGACGGCCAGACTGCCTCGAACGGCCCGGCCACCCGCAAGGGGTCCCGCTGGGAGGCATATCTGGCGGGCGGGCGGACTCCCACGGGGCGCGACGTGATCGAGTGGGTGCGTGAGGCCGTGGAGCGAGGTGCGGGGGAGATCCTGTTGACGAGCATGGACCGGGACGGAACCAACGAGGGCTATGACCTGCAGCTGACCGCGGCCGTCAGCGGCGCCGTGGGGGTGCCGGTGATCGCCTCGGGCGGCGCGGGCGAGCTAGACCATCTCGTTCAGGCGCTGCAGTCGGGCGCGGACGCGGCCCTGTGCGCTTCGATTTTCCACTACGGCCACCACACGATCCCCGAGGCCAAGGCGCAGTTACTGGCCGCGGGCATACCGGTGCGACCTGCGTCCGCATAGGGCCGGGCGTACGGGTGGACGCGAGCACCGGAGGGCGGTGGCACGTGGGTGAGCAGGCACTGGACGCACGGGATGTGCTCGCGCGACTTGGCGATCGGCCCGGCGCCGGGCGGCTGGTTGCGGCGGCGGCCGAGTTTGACTCCCATGTGTTCCTGGTCGGCGGCGCGGTCCGCGACCTCATGTTGGAACGCACGCCGCGCGAGCTGGACGTCGTGGTCGAAGGGGATGCCTCGGAGTTCGCGCACCTGCTTGGAACGCCGGGGGCTCCTGTCGATCCGGTTGAGCACCCGCAGTTCGGGACGGCCGTGGTCGAGTCCGACGAGGTTCGGGTCGACGTCGCACGAGCCCGGCGGGAGTCCTACCCGGCGCCCGGAGCGTTGCCGCGGGTGCAGCCGGCGAGCATCGAGGAGGACATGCTGCGACGCGACTTTACGGTCAACGCGATCGCCGTTGGGCTCGATGGGCAAGGTGGGCAACGCGCCCGCGGAGAGGTCGTATGGCACGCGGCGCCAGGCGCGCTCGAGGATCTGCGAGCCGGGCGGTTGCGTGTGCTGCACGACGCGAGCTTCATCGACGATCCCACGCGGCTGCTGCGCCTGGCGCGTTACGCCGCTCGGTTGGGCTTTGAGATCGAGCCCCATACCAACGCGCTGGCAGCAGAAGCGGTCAAGGGGCGCGCGCTGGATACCGTCTCCGGTGGGCGTATCGGCGCCGAGCTGCGACTCGCGCTGAACGAACCGGCCCCCGTCGGGGCGCTCGCCGCGATGGACGAGCTGGGATTGCTGACGGCGATCCACCCGCGCCTGCGATTCGACCGGGCCGTGATCGAGCGGTCTGTGGAGCTGCTGCCCGGCGATGGTCGCCGCGACCTCTTGACGATGGCTGCGCTCACCGTCGCGCTTGCTCTGCGTGCCGACCTGGGAGCGCACGATCCTCGCGCGGCAAGCGGGCACGATCCCGGGTCGGTGGTCGAGCCGGTTGCCCGAGGCGGGGAAATTGCCGCGTTGCTGAACCGCCTGGAGTTTCCTGCCTGCGATCGCGATCGCGTCGTCTCTTCGGCGGTGGCGGTACCTCGGCTTGTGAGCGAACTGCCTGGCGCAACGTTGCCCTCGCAGTTGCTCGATGTCGTTAGGGGGGTGCCACTGGAGGGGATCGCACTGGCTGGAGGGGTCGACGAGGCCACCGCAGAGCCGGCTCGGCGGTGGCTGCATGCGCTTCGGCACATACGGTTGCGCATCACCGGGGGGGATCTGCTCGCCGCGGGCCTGTCCGAGGGACCGGACATCGGCCGCCGTCTCGATCTGGCCCTGCGCATGAAGCTGGACGGAGCTCTGTCCGGTGGACGGGAGGCGGAGTTGAGCGCCGCGTTGGAGGCGGAGCCGTGAGGCGGGCGATGGGTGATGAGCTGCTGTATGAGCTTCCGGGTGGTGGCCATGCGCTGTTCACGACCCGTGCAGACGGCAATGTGTCCTCCGTCGGAGGTATCGGTCACGAGCACGGTCACGATGCACGCGAGCGGCTGCGTACACGCTTGGGCCTACGAGCCCTGGCCCGTGGCTACCAGGTGCACGGCACGACCGTGCTGAGCATTCGCGACCGAACCGAATTGTTTGATCCCGGTTCCGATTCCCACCCTGGTCCTGATTCCAACTCGGCCAGCGGTCAAGATTCCAACTCCGCCAGCGGTCAACCTTCCGTCCGGGCGGACGGTCACGTGACCACTGTCGCAGGCGTCGGAGCGATGGTGCTTGCGGCCGACTGTCTGCCGGTGGCGCTTGGCTGCGAAGGCGCCGTAGCGATGGTTCATGCCGGCTGGCGGGGACTGGCGGCGGGCGTGCTGGAGGAGGGAATACGCGCGTTGCGCGAGCTGGGCCCGGGCCTCGGGGCGGGGGAGATAACGGCTGTGATCGGTCCTGGCGCCGGCCCCTGTTGCTATGAGGTCGGTCCGGAGGTGCACGCCGCGTTCGACGCCGAGGCGCTGAACTCGGGAATGTTCGACTCTGAGAGGTCCCGGTCTGAGACCTCCTACCTCGAGCAGGCCGCCGGAGCTCCGAACAAGACGATCGACCTGAAGTCGATTGCGCGGATGAGGCTGCTCGCGGCTGGTGTCCGGCGAGTCGATGACGCCGGCGTGTGCACGATCTGCGACGAGCGGTTTTTCTCCCACCGCCGCGAAGGCGCCGACGCCGGCCGGCAAGCCGGGATCGCGTGGCTCGGCTGAACGATGGTCGCGCCTGTTGCAATCGACATCGAGCGGGTCCGTGCCAACCTGGCTGCGCTGCGCGAGCGGATCGCAGACGCCGCCATCCGAGCCGGCCGCGAGCCCGAGGCGGTCGAAGTGCTGGCCGCGACGAAGTACGTCCGCTGTGAGGATCTTCCGGCTCTCGCGGCGGCGGGGGTGCGTCTGGTGGGGGAGAACCGGGCCCAGGATATGGCCGCGAAGTTCACAGCCCATGGGGACCTGTTCACGTGGGACTTCATCGGCCGGCTGCAGTCCCGCCGGGTGCGCACGATCGTGCCGTGCGTGCGCCTGATCCACTCGATCGCATCTGAGTCGGCGCTACGCGAGCTGGAGCGCCATCGGGAGCTGATCAGACCGGGAATGGAGATCTTGATCGAGGTCAATGTGGCGGGCGAGCAGGGCAAGTCGGGGATCGCGCCGTACGAGCTGGGCTCATATCTGGAGCGCGCGCCGGTCCCGGTGGCCGGACTCATGTGCATGCCGCCGCTGGCCGAGGATCCCGAGGAGAGCCGCCGCTGGTTCGCGGCCACGCGCGAATTGGCGGAGGTACACGGGCTGAAGCGCCTGTCGATGGGGACCTCGCAGGACTATGAGGTCGCGGTGCAGGAGGGGGCGACCATCGTGCGGATAGGCACGTATCTGTACAGTTAGCAGGGAAATTCGCCACCCGGGCGAAAACGCACCTGTACTCATGGCTTTTAGAGATTCATGGCATCGCGCGCTCGTGTACTTCGGCTTGGCCGAGGAGTATCACGACGACTACGAGGACGAGCCGCCGGTGCAACCCGAAGAGCATTATCGCGAGCGACCGAACGTCCGCAGGCTGCGCCGGCGCCGAGACGAGTTCGACGACATCTTCGCCGAGGACGACCGACAGGAAGGCGGTCAGCGCGGGCGTACAGCCACCGCTCTGCGCCCGGTGCGCAGCGCCAACGGCGATGTGCGCGTGCACCTGGTCGTGCCCAAGTCGTTCAACGACGCCCAGCAGATAGCGGACAAGTTCAAGGACTCGATCCCGGTGATCCTCAACCTGCAGTCCTCGGAAACCGACCTGTCCAAGCGGTTGATCGACTTTGCCTCCGGGCTGACGTATGCGCTCGACGGAGGCATGCAGCGGATCGCCGACAAGGTGTTCATGCTGACCCCGCGCAATGTCGAGATCTCGGCCGAGGAGCGCGCGCGGTTGATCGAGAAGGGCTTTTTCAATCAGTCCTGAAGCGCCGATAGCCGGACCGATCGACGATCAGACGCGATCGACCGAGCGGCCAGCTTGGCTCTAACGCGTCAGGTTCTCTGACCGGGCCAGTAGCCTGAGGCCATCATGAACATCGGGCTCATAGGCTCAGGCAACATGGCGCGCGCGATGGCGCGCGGGTGGGGACGGCCGGTGCTGTGCTCGGACCCTGTGCTCGCGCGCGCCGAAGAGCTGGCCAGAGAGGTCGCGGGACAGGCGCTCGACACGAACGTCGAGGTCGCCGAGCGGGCGGACCTGGTGGTGCTGTGCCACAAGCCGGCGCAGCTGCTGGAGGTGGCCGCCGAACTGGCGCCCCATGCCCGCGCGGTCGTCTCGATCCTCGCGTCCACTCCGCTGAGCGCGCTCAGAGACGCGTATCCAGACCGGCCCGTGTACAGGTTCATCCCCTCGTTGCCCGTGGAGGTGCGCCAGGGAGCGGTCGTACAGGCCGCGCCCGAAGTGGTGGCCGAGCTCGACCAGCGAGTACACGAGCTGTTCGCCGAGTTGGGGACGCTGGTCGTGCTGCCTGACAGGCTCGTGGACGCGGCGATGGGGTTGATGTCGTGCGCGCCCGCGTATGTGGCGCTCGTGGCCGAGGCGCAGATCGACGCGGGCGTGCGCCACGGCATTCCCGCCACCCAGGGCGCGGAGCTGGTCGTGCAGACGCTCGCCGGCACCGCCGAGCTGCTCAAACGCCGCGACAACGACACACAGGAGATTCGCCGCGAGGTGACGTCTCCCGGCGGGGTCACCGCACGCGGGCTGGACGCACTGGAGCGGGGAGGCATCCGAGCCGCGTTCAGCGACGCCCTGGACGCGGTTCTCGGGGGATCGCGATGATCCTCGCCAGCGCCCGCACCGAGATCGCCGGGTATCTGTCGACGGTGATCTACGTGTACACGCTGGTGATCATCTGCTACATCGTCATCCAGCTGCTGTTCGCCGCCGGTCTGCGCCCGCCGTACTCGCGCACGACCGACGCGATCCTGGGGTTCCTGCGCAGCGTGTGCGAGCCGTTCCTGCGCATATTCCGCCGGATGCTGCCGAGCTTCGGGGGGATCGACTTCAGCCCGATCGTGGCGATCGTCGTGCTGGGACTCGTCAACGCGATCGTCGTCCAGGGCATCATCCACGGCTGAGCCGCGAGCAGCCGCCGTCTGTAACGATCCACGCCCGCCTTCGGTGCGCCGCATTCTCGCAAGCCCCTACGTTCGCGCCGCGCTGGTGATGGCGGTGGTGTTGGGGTGCGATCAGCTGTCCAAGCACATCGTCGACGAGACGATCGTGCCCGGCGAAGAGGTCGGTGTGCTGCCGGGGATCGAGCTGGTGCACACCCGCAATCACGGCATCGCGTTTGGCCTGGCGGCAGGCGATCGGGTGCTCGTGACGATCCTCGTCGGTGTGGCGCTCGTGGCGCTGCTGGTCTACTTCGTCACGCACGCCTCGCGCCCGCTGGTGTGGCTGCCGACGGGACTGCTGCTGGGCGGTGCGCTCGGCAACCTGCTCGACCGGGTGCGGACCGGCTCGGTCGTGGACTTCATCCAGCTGCCGCTCGGCTGGCCCCCGTTCAACCTGGCCGACGCGTCGATCGTGGTGGGGGTGGTGCTGTTGTTGTTCGTGATCGAGGGTACACGGCGCGTGGAGTCTGACTCCGAGCCTGAGCTCGAGGCCGATCTCCTCGCCTGCGCGCAGCCGGTCGAGTCCTGCGCGCAGCCGGTCGAGTCCTCTGCACAGCCGGTCGAGTCTTCCGCACAGCCGCCACAGTCACAGCCGCCGGCGCAACCCCCACCGACCCGGCCGTCGCGTTCGTCCGAGCCATGACCGAGGGTGCGGCCGGTGGTCTGCGGATCGCCTATGAAGACCAATATCTGCTGGTGGTGGACAAGCCCGCGGGACTGGTCGTGCACCCCGCGCGCGGACACCGCGAGGGCACCCTCGCGCAACTGCTTGCGCCATTGGCCGGGGGCGGACCCGATCCCGAGCGGCCGGGCATCGTGCACCGCTTGGATCGCAATACATCCGGTCTGCTGATCGTGGCGCGCTCACACGAGGCACACCAGCGCCTGCAACACGCACTGTCCGAGCGTCGCATCACGCGCGAGTATGTGGCGCTCGTCCACGGCCGCCCACCGGCGCGCACCGGCACGATCGAGGCGCCGATCGGACGTAATCCGCGCGATCGCAAGCGCATGAGCGTCGATGGGGCCCATCCGCGCGAGGCGCGCACGCACTTCGAGCTCGAGCGGGCACTCGGCTCCTATACGCTGCTGCATCTGCGCCTGGACACCGGCAGGACACATCAGATCCGCGTGCACTTGCAGGCGATCGGCCATCCCGTCGTCGGCGATCCCGAATACGGGCAGGGGGGCGTCGCGCTCGAGACGCTTGGCCTGCAGCGCCAGTTCCTGCACGCCGCGCGCCTGTCGTTCGCGCATCCTTTCAGCGGCGCGGCGATCGAGGTCATCTCGCCGCTGCCGGCCGACCTGCAGCGGGCACTGGAGCGCGCGCAGCGGCTATCCTGACGGGCTCAATTCAAACATCAACCCGCGCGAGACTCGATCGCGGCCCTGCCCGGGGCGCCTGACATCTGGACGCCACAACCGGGTCCGCGACGACCGCACGGCAACACGAACATACAAATCAAAGGGAGCAAGACTGTGGCTCAGGCACAGGTAGGCATCGCGGAGCTGCTGGAGGCCGGCGTTCACTTCGGCCACCAGACGCGCCGCTGGAACCCGAAGATGCGCCGGTTCATCCACGGCGAGCGAGGCGGCATCTACATCATCGACCTGCTCAAGACCTCCGCGGCGCTGGACGCCGCCCAGGAGTTCGTGGGCACGCTCGCCCATCGCGGCGGCACCGTGCTGTTCGTCGGCACCAAGAAGCAGGCGCGTGACACGATCCGCGACGTCGCGCAGTCGGCGGACATGCCCTACGTCAACCACCGCTGGCTGGGTGGACTGCTCACCAACTTCCAGACGATCAACCAGCGCATCCGCAGGCTGCACGATCTCGAACGCTTTCAGGCCGAGGGCCAGCTCGAGCTGCTGCCCACGCGCGAGCGCATGGCCGCACAGGCCGACCTGGAGAAGCTCAGAGCCAATCTCGGCGGCGTCAAAAACATGCAGCGCGTGCCCGACGCCGTGTTCGTCATCGACCTGAAAACCGAGGCGATCGCGGTCAAAGAGGCTCAGCGCCTGCGCCTCCCGATCATCGGCCTGGTCGACACCAACTGTGATCCCGACGGAATCGATTTCGTCATCCCCGGCAACGACGACGCGATCCGCTCGTGCGCGCTGATCACGCAGGCGATCGGACAGGTCGTATCCGAAGGCCACTCGGTGTTCCGCGCCGAGGAGGAGCGCGCTCGCCAGGAAGCTCAGGAGCGCGCGCGGTTGGAGGCCGAGGCCAGGGCCAAACGCCAAGCCGAGGAACAGGCAGCGCGTGAGGCCCAGGAACAGGCGCAGAAGGAGGCCGGGGAAAAAGCGGCTGCCGAAAAAGCGGCTGCGGCTGCCGCCACGCGCCAGCCCGCACCGGAGAGCACTCCCGTGCCGCCCACTCCCGTCGAGCCGGCTGAGCTCGCGCCGCAGAGCGAGTCTCCGACACCCGTGAATGCGAGCGAGGACGCGCGCCGGCCCGCCAAGCCCACCTCTGCGGCTCCCGAGACCGCTGCCGAGAGCGAGGCCGAGGCGCCAGCGCTCGAGGGCGCAACCGAGACTCCGCCCGCGGCGAGTGAGTCCTCCGTCGCCGAGAGTCCTGTCGCCGAGAGTCCTGTCTCCGAGCCAGCCCCCGACTCAGCTCCCGAGCCAGCCCCCGGCTCAGCTCCCGAGCCAGCCCCCGGCTCAGCTCCCGAGCCAGCCCCCGACTCAGCTCCCGAGCCAGCCTCAACCCAGGAGACAGCGACGCAGTCATGAGTACCACCGAGATCTCAGCCAAGGATGTAAAGGCGCTGCGCGATCGCACGGGCGCGGGGATGATGGACTGCAAGAAGGCGCTGGCCGAGTCCGGCGGCGACCTGGAGCGGGCGATCGAGCTGCTGCGCGTCAAGCAGGGCAAGAAGATCCAGGATCTCGGCGAGCGGGTCGCGACCGAGGGGACTGTCCAGGCCTACATCCACGCCGGCGCGAAGGTGGGGGTGCTGATCGAGGTCGACTGCAACACCGATTTCGTGGCCAAGAACGACGACTTCACCGGCTTTGCCCGCGAGATCGCGATGCAGATCGCCGCCAGCCCGACCGTCAAGTACGTCGGCCGCGAGGACGTGCCCGAGGCAGAGCGCGAGGCCGAGGCTCGCGTGTACGAGCAAGAGGCCGCGGACAAGCCCGAGAACGTGCGTGAGAAAATCGTGGCGGGCAAGCTGGATGCGTGGTATCGGACGATCGTGCTGCTCGAGCAGGAGATGCACAACCCCAAGCACGAGGGCAAGACCGTCCAGCAGCTGCGCGACGAGCTGACCGCAGCGACCGGCGAGAACGTCGTGATCCGCCGGTTCGTGAGGTTTGCGGTAAGCCAGTAGCGCGAGTTGGGGCCTCGCGAGCGGGCGCGGGTTTCAGGCGAGCCTTCCGAGCCCGAGCCGGATAGGCTGCTCGGAATGGCCGACCGAGTCGACCCCACGTTCAAACGAATCCTGTTGAAGCTCTCCGGCGAGGCCCTGATGGGCCGGCTGGACTACGGCACCGACCCCGAGCGCGTCGGCGCGGTGGCTCGCCAGGTGAGCGCGGTACGCGATCGCGGCGTGCAGGTCGCGATCGTGGTGGGCGCGGGCAACATCTACCGTGGCATGGAGGGCGCCGCGGCCGGCATGGACCGGGCGACCGCCGACTACATGGGCATGCTCGCAACCGTGCTGAACGCGCTGCCGTTGCAGGACGCGCTGGAGAAGATCGGCGCCGACACGCGCGTGGTCTCGGCGCTCGGCGTCTCCGAGGTGGCCGAGCCCTACATTCGCCGCCGGGCGATCCGGCATCTGGAGAAGGGGCGGGTGGTCATATTCGCCGCCGGCACGGGCAACCCGTTCTTCACGACCGACACCGCCGCGGCGCTGAGGGCGGCGGAGATGCACGCCGAGATCATCCTGATGGCCAAGAACGGCGTGCAGGGCGTCTACAGCGCCGATCCGGCGACCGACCCGAACGCGAAGTTCATCCCGGAGATCACCCACATGGAAGCGATCGAGCAGCGACTGCGGGTGATGGACTCCACGGCGCTCGCGCTGTGCATGGACAACGGGATGCCGTTGAACGTGTTCAACATGGACGACGAAGAGAACATCGCGCGGATAATCTCGGGCGAACGGGTGGGAACGCTCGTATCGACCCCTACGGCAGAGGAGGAGCACGAGGATGGCGGCTGAGACGATCGATGTGATGCTCCAGGATGCTCGCGAGCGGATGGCCAAGGCCGTGCAGTCCGCGCAGCACGAGTTCTCCTCGGTGCGCACCGGCCGCGCGAGCCCGGCGCTGCTGGATCGGGTCCTCGTCGACTACTACGGCGCGATGACCCCGCTGCACCAGCTGGCCACGATCTCTGCGCCCGAGGCGCGGCTGGTGACCGTGCAGCCGTATGACAAGTCGTCGATCAAGGCGATCGAGAAGGCGATCAACGAGTCCGACGTAGGATTGAACCCGTCCAACGACGGCAACACGATCCGCCTGGCGGTGCCCGAGCTCACAGAAGAGCGCCGCCACGAGCTGGTCAAGGTCGTGCGCAACCTCGCCGAGGAGGGCCGAGTCGCGATCCGCAACGTGCGCCGCGACACGATGCAGCAGTTGCGCGAGCTGAAGTCCGAAGGGGAAGCGTCCTCGGATGACGAGCACCGCGCCGAGGTCGAGCTGCAGAAGCTCACCGACGCGCGGATCGGCGAGCTCGATGAGGTGCTGAAGGCCAAGGAGCAGGAGATCCTCGCGGTGTGATGCCGCCCGCCGCGCAGCCGGAGGGCCAGCCGCCGAGTCCCATGGAATCTTCGGCGCCCACGCCGGATCGGATCGGGGGCTCGGCTGGCAGCGCAGATGGCTCGCAAGCGCGCTACGTCGCGATCATCACCGACGGCAACGGCCGCTGGGCGCGCGCGCGCGGGCTGCCGGTCAACGCGGGTCACGACGCCGGCGCGGATACGGTCAAGGCGCGGCTGCGCGACGCGGTCGAGTTCGGGGTGCGCGAGCTGACCGTGTATTCGTTCTCGACCGAGAACTGGTCGCGCCCGACCGAAGAGGTCCAGGGGCTGATGGACATGTTCGCCCGGCGCATCGCCGTCGAGACACCCGAACTGCACACCGAAGGGGTGCGCATGCGGTTCATCGGCCGCCGCGAGGGCATCGCCGATGAGGTGCAGCGACGGATGGACTGGGCGCAGGAGTTGACCGACGCCAACGAGCGGATCACGCTGTTCGTCGCGTTCAACTACGGCGGGCGAGCGGAGATCCTAGACGCCGCGCGCGCGTACGCGGGCGGGGGAGAGGATGAGTTCCGCAAGGGGCTGTATGCGCCGGAGATGCACGACCCCGACCTGATAATTCGAACGAGCGGCGAGCGGCGCCTGTCCAACTACTTGCTGTGGCAGTCGGCCTACTCCGAGCTCGTGTTCCGCGAGGAGCTGTGGCCCGACTTTACGCGCGAGGCGCTTGAAGCGTGCCTGGCGGAGTTCGCCGAGCGCAGACGACGGTTCGGCGGGCGATGAGCTCCAGACAGTCGGACCTGGGCGCGCGCGTGCTCGTCGCGGTACCGGCTATAGCCGTTGCGCTGTTTTTGGTGATCGAGGGCGGCTCGATCTTCATGCTGGGCGTGTTCGTGCTCGGATGCGTGTGCATGCACGAGCTGTACGAGATGTATGCACGCACGCATCCGGCGCGCCTGGCCGGGTTCATCGCGCTCGCGGGCCTGCTGATCGCCGCGCGCTACGGGGGGCAGTTCCAGATCCTGCTCGTGGCGGTCGCGGCGCTGCCGCTGCTGTTCGCGCTGACGCTCGCTCAGCCCCATCCGAGCGTCGCGGGGCTGGCGGTGACGCTGCTGGGCATCTACTGGATCGGATTCGCGCTCGCGCACGCGATGCTGCTCCGAGACCTGCCCCACGGCGAGGGCATCGTGATCGATGTGCTCGTCGGCACGTTTCTGGGCGACACCGGCGCCTACCTGGGGGGCCGCATGTTCGGCCGTCGCCCACTGGCGCCGAGCATCTCGCCGGGCAAGACCGTCGAGGGCCTGATCGGCGGCATGACGTTCGCGATCGTCGGCGTGTGGCTGGCCTCCCGTTACCAGAACTGGTTTCCCGGCTCTCACGCGCTCGTGCTGGGCGCCGGTGTCGCGCTGCTGGCCCCGGTCGGCGACCTGTTCGAGTCGTTTGTCAAGCGCCAGTCGGGCGTGAAGGACTCGGGACGCCTGTTCGGCGCGCACGGAGGGGCGCTCGATCGGCTGGACGCGGTGCTGTTCACGGCGGTGGCCGGGTACTACATCTGGTTTGCGTACGTGCACTGAGGCGCTCACGTGCGCGGGGGCCCCATGGGCCGAGGGCCGAGGGCCGATGCCGGTTATTCCCTGCAGTCCGGCGTCCCCCGTCTCCGTTCTGCGAGCATCTCGTCAAGCATGTCCAAGAAGCTCCTCATCCTCGGCTCGACCGGCTCGATCGGCACCCAGGCGCTCGACGTGTGCTCACGCAGCGACAGCCCCAGCGCCAGCGGGGGCGAGTTCGAGCTGGTCGGACTCTCGGCGGAGCGCTCGTGGGAGGCGTTGATCGAGCAGGCGCGCGCGCATGGGGTGCGACGGGTCGCTCTTGCCGATGAGGATGCCGCGGCGCGGGCGAGCGAGGCGTGGACGGATGGGGAGGTGCTGGCCGGCGCGGAGGGGCTCGTGCGGCTCATCGTCGAGTCGGGCGCCGAGCTGGTGCTGAACGCGCTCGTGGGCTCGGCTGGGCTGGGGCCGACCGTGGCGACGCTTGGGGAGGGGATCGACTTGGCGCTGGCCAACAAGGAGTCGCTGGTCGTCGGCGGCGAGCTCGTGATCGCGCTCGCACAGGCCACGGGCGCGCGGATCGTGCCCGTCGACTCCGAGCACACCGCCCTGCACCAGCTGATCTCAGGTCAGCCGGTGGGCGCAGTGGAGAGGTTGACGATCACCGCCAGCGGCGGGCCGTTTCGCGGGCGCACCCGCGCCGAGCTGGCTGAGGTGACGGTGCAGCAGGCGCTCGCCCATCCGACGTGGGCGATGGGCGGCAAGATCACGATCGACTCGGCGACGCTGATGAACAAGGGTCTCGAGCTGATGGAGGCCCACCACCTGTTCGGCGTGCCGTATGAGCGGATCGACGTGCTCGTGCACCCGCAGTCGCTGATCCACGGCCTGGTCGGACTGGCCGACGGCGCGATGCTCGCCCACCTCGGTCCGCCCGACATGCGCATCGCGATCTCCTACGCGCTGCACGGCGCCGAGAGCGTCGATTTGCCCATAGCGCCGTTGGACCTCGCGGCGGTCGGGACGCTCACGTTCGAGCCGGTCGATCTCGACGCGTTCCCGTGTCTGCGTCTGGCGCGCGCGGCCGCGCAGGCGGGAGGTACGGCGCCGTGCGTGCTGAACGCGGCCAACGAGGTGGCCGTGCACGCCTTCCTGGATGAGCGCCTGCCGTTTGTCGCGATCGCCGAGACGATCGAGCGGACGCTCGCGGAGCTGCCTGCCGAGCCGGTCAGGTCATTCGAGTCGCTGTACAAGGCCGATCGGCGGGCGCGAGATGTCGCGCGGGAGGCGGTTGCCGCGCTGCGATGACGGCGGAGCGGTTTGGCGCTGAGGGGTGGTCGTTGGCTGAGCTTTGGCTCACTGCCCCGGGTTTGGTTTGGGTGCCTGCGCCGGATCGATGGACTCGACGTCCAGACGTTCGATGTCCTTGAGATCCTCTGGGCGGCCTGCGGCACGCTTCATTGCAAGCAGGTCGTCAAGACTGCACACCCGCACCGACGTGCCGTCCACGCTGCTCTCTACGGCTCCAGGATCGAGCTCGGCGTAGAGATCGTCGAAAGATATCCCGCTGATCCACTGCATGACGTCCAGGCGGCCGAGACGTGTGAGCAGGCAAAAATTCCCGCCCATGGCAAGATCCTCCGGACGGGTTGGATCGGCGGGGAGCTCCTCGGGCTTGAAATCACTGGTGTCCAGAACGGTTGCGTCGAGGTCCCGCAGCATCCCTGCCAGACGCTCGAGATTGTCCGTGGTGGGGCTCGGGACGATGTCCAGGTCCTTGGTCACGCGGATAAAACCATGCGCGTTGACGGCGAATCCGCCCACGACGATGTACTCGACGCCGCGTTCGTGCAGAGCCCGCAGTAGGGGCAGGGGATCAAGCGCCTCGGACATGGCGGAACGCGTCCGAGAAGCGGTTGGCGAAGCGGGCGAGCGCTGCAGCCTCTTCGAGGTTGACGCCGACGCCGCGCGCTCGGTCGAGGGCGACCTGGGCACGATTGGCCCGCTCGTTACGCGCGATCTCCTCGGGCGTCCACGGCCCGCGCGGCCTGGCTTGCGATCGCTGTTTGGGCTTGCTCGCCATCATCCGTATGGTAGTCCGCCACCGGCGGCGCATGCCATCGTATATAGGCAACGGGCAACGTAGGCAGGATCGATGCAGGCACAGCTGCGCTTAAGGCAGCCGAAGGTCGGCCTGCCAAACTGAGCGCATGACCGGACCGATCGATGCTCACGCGCAGGGGAGCGCCGACCGATGAGTTGGGTTCTGACGATCCTCGGGATCATCGCGCTGATCGTGCTGCACGAGTTCGGGCACTTTCTCGCCGCCAAGGCGACCGGCATGCGCGTGGAGCGATTCTCGCTGTTCTTCCCGCCACGCCTGTTCGGGATACGGCGAGGGGAGACGGAATACATGGTCGGGGCGATCCCCGCCGGAGGGTACGTGAAGATCACCGGGATGACGCCGGAGGAGATCAAGGACGCCGAGCCGGAGGTCGCGGCGCGGGCGTACTGCAACCAGGCGCCGTGGAAGCGAATCGTCGTGATCCTGGCCGGGCCGGGCATGAACCTGCTGATCGCGTTCTTGATTTTCTGGGCGATCCTGCTGACCGCCAACTACAACGGCGAGCTGACGCTCGGCAACCTCAACCCGTCGATCAAAACGCTCGTCCCGGCCACTACCGTGCTGGCGATCGAGCGGGGCGAGCCCGCAGACGGCGTGCTCGAGCCCGGCGACCGGATTCTCGCGGTCGACGGTCACACGGTCACGGTCGCCTCCGCGCAGCATGCGATCGCCGCCCATCGCTGTGCGGGGGAGCTCGTGGATGGGTGTCGTGCGGCGACACCTGTGCAGCTGACGGTCCGCCGCGACGGGCGCACGGTGCGCCTGTCCGTCTATCCGCGCTACAACGCCGAAGCCGGCCGGATGCTGGTGGGGTTCGACTTCGGCGCCGCTCCCAAACACTTCGGTCCGGTCGCCGCCGCGGGCGTGACGTTGCACGAGATGTGGGCCACGACCACCAATCTCGTGTCGGGCATCGGCAGGGCGATCACCAGCGCCAAGACGCGCAAACAGCTGCACACGATCGTCGGCATCGGCGTGATCACCGACGAAGCGGTGGCGGCCGGCGCCGGCTACGGCCTCGTGATCCTCGCGTTCGTCTCGCTCGTGCTGGCGATCGTCAACCTGTTCCCGTTCCTGCCCCTCGACGGCGGCCACATCGTGTGGGCGCTGGCCGAAAAGCTGCGCGGAGGGCGGCGCATCTCCGTCACCGCGATGTGGCGCTACAGCACGGTCCCGCTCCTGTTGCTGGCGTTCCTGTTCATCAACGGCCTCTCCAACGACATCGGCCGTCTCGGCGGATAGCTGGGGAGGGTGTCGCGCGCATGGGTGTGTAGTCGATTTGTAAACGGGAGCTGTGTGTGTATGTGTTTTTGGTTTTTGTTTACTATGGTTATCAAAACTCAAAAAGAGTAGAGCCCCACCTCCTCCTTTACATCCTCTTTACACCTCGAAGATCATGGCTGAGGACGTGCGCTCGTCAAACGGGACGGTTCACCCGGCGCACGCACAAACACAGACCCAGCTCTTGACCAGCGGTCCGACCCGCTCGCCCAGCGCCGGGCCGAACAGCGCTTCCAACTCCCCGCGCCCCAGCAGCTCGATCTGCTCCCACGCGCCGGCGGCTCCCAGCCGCCAGTAGCGCCGCCGCAGGCCTGCGGGCAGCCAGTGAGCAAACGGCAGCAGCGAGTGGGGCTCGATCGGAAACGAGTACGCCGGCGTCTGCACGAACCAGCCCCGCCCGACCCGTCTGACCTCGGCCGCAAACGCCTCGCGACGCGCGCGCGGGACGTGCTCGATCACCGACGAGCTGTACACCAGGTCGAACTCTCCATCCCCGAACGGCAGTCCCTCGGCGGCGTCCGCACGCACGAACGGACCCGGATAGTCGGGCCGGTCGGCCAGGTCGACGCCGGTGATGTCCAGGTCGGGCTCCAGCCCGCGCAACCCCAACGCCCCACAACCGACGTCGAGCACGCGCGCGTCATCGCGCAGACCGGTCAGCGCCCAAAACCGCTCGTGACGGCGCGCCCGGGCGCGCGCGGCCAGGGGGGAGGCGATTCGCGCGAGCGGCCCACGCGCAGTGCCATAGACGTCCACGGCCGGCGCCGGATGGTCGGCATCGTCTGAGAGCGGGGGACGGGGATGGCTCCCAGCGCCGGGTGGCGGCTCGGGATGGATGGCGTCTGGGGGATGGGGGCCGGGCATCGTAGAATCAACCTATATGGCATCACAGCGCCAGATACACGTCGGCACCGTCCCGATCGGCGGGGGTGCGCCGGTCGCGGTGCAGACGATGACCAAGACCGAGACCGCCAACCTGAAGGCGACGATGGACCAGATCCGCACGGTCGCCGACGCCGGCGCTGACATCGTGCGTGTGGCCGTGCCACGCGAGCAGGACGCCGAGGCCCTGAAGACGATCGTCGCGCAATCGCCGATCCCCGTGATCGCCGACATCCACTTCAACCACACGCTCGCGCTGAAGGCGATCGAAGCCGGCGCGCACTGCGTCAGGCTGAACCCCGGCAACATCGGCGGGCCCGACAAGGTCGCCGAGGTGATCGCGCTCGCCCGCGAGCGGGGCACGCCGCTGCGCGTGGGTGTGAACTCGGGCTCGCTGCCAAAGCACCTGCGCCAGCTCGAGTACGACAACCCCGTCGAGGCGCTCGTTACCGCCGCGATCGAGACCGTGCAGCTGATGGAGCGACTCGAGTTCGAGAACTTCAAGGTCTCGATGAAGTCGACCTCGGTCCCCAACACGATCGCCTCCAACCGCCTGCTGGCAGAGCGGATCCCCTATCCGCTGCACCTCGGCGTCACCGAGGCCGGCACCAAGTGGTCGGGCTCGATCAAGTCCGCGGTCGGCCTGGGCACGCTGCTGGCGGACGGGATCGGCGACACGATCCGCATCTCGCTGTCCACGTTTCACGCCGAGGAGGAGGTCAAGGTCGCATGGGAGATCCTCTCGGCGCTGAAGCTGCGCGCGCGCGGTCCGGAGCTGATCGCCTGCCCCACCTGCGGGCGACTGCAGTTCGACATGGACACGGTCGTCGCCGAGGTCGAGCGCCGGCTGGAAGCCTATGAAGACCCAATCCAGGTCTCCGTACTCGGCTGCGCGGTCAACGGCATCGGCGAGGCCCGCCACGCGGAGTTCGGAATCACCGGCGCCAAAGACATGGGCATGATCTACTCCAAGGGCGAGCCGCTGAAGAAGGTCCCCACCGAGCAGCTCGTGGATGAGCTGTTCGCCGAGATCGACCGCTACTACGCGGCCGGCAAGACCGTGCACCGCGACGAGGCCGCCGCCGCCGAGGCACGCGAGTGGCTGGCCGAGAACGAGGACGATACGCAGATGACCCCCGAGCGGATGGCCGCCCTGGAGGCCGCGGCCGCGCAGGAGGCCGACGACGTGCTCGAGTCGATGCTCGAGCCGGCCGGCACCGGACCGGCGCTGGACGAGAATGTCTCGCCCGTGGCCGGCCGGCGCTTCAGCCGAACCTGAGTCCGGCCCGTTCCGTCAGGACACAGCTGCAAACCGCTCGGCCACCTTCGCCCAGTTGACCACGTTCCACCACGCGTCGATGTAGGCGGGACGAAGATTCTGGTACTTGAGGTAGTACGCGTGCTCCCACACGTCCACGCCCAGCAGCGGCGTCTGGCCGGAGGAGATGGGGGAGTCCTGGTTGGCTGAGCCGACGATCGCCAAACCCGAGCCGTCGTGCACGAGCCACGACCAGCCCGAGCCGAACTGGTTCACACCCGTTTCCTTGAGCTTTGCCTGAAAATCGCCGAACGAGCCGAACGTGGCGGCGACCGCATCGCCGAGCGCGCCGCCGGGCTCGCCGCCAGATCCGTCCCCACCCGCCCGCATGCTCTCCCAGAACAGCGTGTGGTTGTAGTGGCCGCCGGCGTTGTTTTTGACCGCCGTCTTCTTGTCGCCGAGGCTGTCGAGGTTGCGCAGCACCTCCTCGACGGGCTTATCGGCCCACTCGGTTCCCTCCAGCGCCGCATTGGCCTTGTCCACATAGGCCTGATGGTGCTTGTCGTGGTGGAATTCCATCGTCGCCTTGTCGATGTGCGGCTCCAGTGCGTCGTATGCGTAGGGGAGCGGGGGAACGGTGTAGGCCATGGTCGGCTCCTTCGATCGTCTCGTTCGTGGGTGTTTGGTTCGTGGGGTTCCGGGAGCTGTTCTATCAAAGGGCACTGCCCCAGCGGCCATCGGGGCAAACGCCGTCTCGCGTGGCCTGAACCAGTACGGGTCCACGCAAACGCCACCTCGCGTAGCCTGGATCGCGCACGGACCATACGTCGCAAGTGGGTGTGCGTCCGCGCCCGTTAGGCTCTGCTCCCACGATGCCCCGCCTCTCCGCCTACCTGCTCCCGACCGAGCGCGAGCCCCCGGCCGATGCCGAGGCAACGTCGCACAAGCTGATGGTCCGCGCCGGGCTGATCCGCCAGATGGGCGCCGGCATGTGGACGTGGCTGCCCGCCGGCTGGCGCGTGCACCAGCGGGTCGTGCAGATCGTGCGCGAGGAGATGGACGCGATCGGCGGCCAGGAGATGCTGATGCCCGTGCTGCAGCCCGCCGAGGTGTGGCGCAAGACCGGCCGCCTTGAGATAGAGGAGCTGTTCAAGCTGCGCGACCGCCGCGACGCAGAGCTCGTGCTGGCGATGACCCACGAGGAGGCGGTCACCTTCCATGCCGCCCAGACGATCCGCTCCTACCGCGACCTGCCCCAGATTCTCTACCACTTCCAGGTCAAGGAGCGCGATGAGCCGCGCCCACGCGCCGGCGTGCTGCGCACGCGCGAGTTCGTGATGAAGGACGCCTACTCCTTCGATCGCGACCTGGCCGGCATGGAGGCCAGCTACGAGCTGCACGTGGGCGCGTACGACCGCATGTTCGAGCGCACCGGCCTGCGCTGGTACCGCGTGCAGGGCGACGTTGGCATGATGGGCGGGGTCGGCGCGCACGAGTACATGGCCCCGTGCGCCGCGGGCGAGGACGAGGTCGTGCTGACCGAGTCCGGCTATGCCGCCAACGCCGAGGTCGTGCGGGCCGAGCTCGGCGTCGATGAGCTGTCCGAGGGCGACACGTTCCGCGGCGAGCCGATCCGCTTGGAGAAGGCGATCGAGACGGCCAACATCTTCAAGCTCGGCACCCGCTATTCCGAGCCGTTGGGCGCCCGCTATCTGGACGAGCACGGACAGGAGCGTCCGATCTGGATGGCCTCCTACGGCATCGGCCCCGCGCGTGTGGTCGCGGCCGCCGTGGAGCAGTTCGCCGACGAGCACGGCATCTCCTGGCCGCGGGCGCTCGCCCCGTTCTCGGTGCACCTGGTGGCGCTTGGCAAGCCCGGCACCCCTGAGCGCGAAGTGGCCGACTGGGTGTATGAGGCGCTTGTGGCGGGCGGGATCGAGACGCTGTATGACGACCGCGATCTCGGCGCCGGCGAGAAGTTCGCCGAAGCCGAGCTGCTCGGCTGTCCGCTGCGGCTGACCGTCGGGCGGCGCTCGCTGCAGGAGGGCGAGATCGAGGTCCAGATCCGCCGCGGCCGTGCGCAGGCGCCGGGCATCGCGCTGCCGAGCGACCCCGACGCGGCCGGGAGCACACAGCCCGGAGAGCTGGGTCAGGCGCTTGTGCGGGCGGTGGACGAGTTGTGGCGGGGCCTCCCTTAGAACCGCCGCCGTCGGGCGCAGACCGGCCGAATGATCGTGGCGGTCCGCGCCGCCTGACGTTGCGCCGCCTGGTGGGTCTCGACCGCTCCGGCCCCTCGCCGCCACAGACGCTGTCCGGTCAGCCGCTGCGCCCCTGGACGATCCCCAACGCAATCGGTTTCGTCCGGCTCGCGCTGATCCCGGTGTTCCTGGTCGTCGCCCTGTCGAGCTCCGACGGTACGGGCGTCGCGCCCGCGGCGCTGTTCGCGGTGGCCGCCGCCGGGGACTACGCCGACGGGATCGCCGCGCGCGTGACCCGTCAGTACAGCCGGTTGGGCGCGCTGATGGACCCGATCACCGATCGGCTGCTGGTGATCTCGGGGGTCGTTGTGTGCTGGCGGTTCGCGTTGCTGGCGCGCTGGGCGCTGGCGATCCTGATCGCCCGCGAGCTGGCGATGCTCGTGCTCAGCCGCTACGGACAGACGCACGGCCTCGAGCTGCGCATCAACTGGCCCGGACGGATCGGCGTGTTTCCAGTAATGGGCTCGCTTTTTTTCGCACTGGCCGGTCTGCGCACGCTCGCCGAGGCGCTGCTCTACATCGGGCTGGCGTTCGCGCTCACCGCGACCGTGCTGTACGTGCGCTCGGGTCTTGCCCAGTTGCGGCGGCGCCAGGAGGGGTCCTCCGCCGCCTCCGACCCATAGTCTCAAGCTCAACTTTACGGTAAAGTCGTCGCATGGATACTTTCCCGGACCTCGGCTCGCTGGATGACACCGAGCTGAAGAACCTCATCAAAGAGCTGACCGACGAAGAGACCGAGATCTCCTATCAGCGGCGGCTGCTGCACGGCAAGATCGACATCCTGCGCGCCGAGCTGGTCAACCGCCTGCGCTCCAAGCACGAGGGAGGCGCCTCGCCGGTGATCACCGGCGAGGACGTCCAGCAGCTGACCGACATCCTGGCGGGGCGTCAGCTGGCGGACACGCGGGACGGCGAGCAGGAGCCCGCGGCGGCCGACGGCGCTGACGCCGCGTAGGGCGCGGCACGGAGCGAAGGGATCAAGCGCGGTCATGGCTCTGCACTGCACCGAGTGTGGATTCGTCAACGCCGAGGGCGCCAATTACTGTCAGCGCTGCGGCGCGTTGCTCCCTCGCCCCGATGGCGAGGGCAGCGCCGGCGGGGAACCGATCACCGCGACCTATCGCATCGACGAGGCGGGCGAGCTAGTCCCGGTCGAGCTCGAGGAGGTCACCGCCCATGGTCCCGCCCTGGTGATCCGCACCGGCGGGGGACGTGTGGGGGAGAGCTTTCCGGTGCGCGGGGAGCGCATGGCGATCGGCCGGCGCCCGGACAGCGAGGTGTTCCTCGACGACGTCACCGTCTCGCGCGACCACGCCCTGCTGGTCGAGCGCGGCGGGCAGTGGTACCTGGACGACTGCGGCTCGCTCAACGGCACCTACGTCAATCGCGAGCGGATCGAGTCGCGGCGGCTGGAAGAGGGGGATGAGGTGCAGATCGGCAAGTACAAGCTCACATTCCACGCCCGTTAGGCGTCCGCAGATGGATCTCTCGACCCTCTCAACCCCCAATCTCTTGTCCTGCGAAACCTGATGGCCGCCACTCAGACACGCGCCTCCACCCCTGCGGCCGGGCGCCGGGCGACCTCGGCGCCCACCGGCGCGGGCACGAACGCGGATACGGGTTCCAGCTCGCCGGCCACCGATGTCGAGCAGCTCAACGCCGAGCTCGAGCGCACAGGGGGCGCGCCTGGGGCGCCACGGCCGAAGTCGATCACGATCGGGGCGGTGTGCAAGGCGCTCGCGCAAGAGTTCCCGGACATCTCGATCTCCAAGATCCGCTACCTCGAGGACCAGAAGCTCCTGACCCCGCGGCGCACGCCGGGCGGCTACCGCCTCTATACCCAGGCGGATGTCGCGCGACTGCGCACGATCCTGCGCATGCAGCGCGACGAGTTCCTGCCGCTGCGCGTCATCCGCCAGGAGCTGGCCGCCGGACGGGGCGCCGGCCTCGACAGCCCCGCGGGCACGGAAGCGGGTGCGGGGGCGAGGGCGGGCGGCGCGCAGACAGGCGGTGCGGGTGGCGCGGGTGGCACGTCGTCCTCGGGCGCAAGCGCGGCGCGCACGGGGAGAAGGATGCGCCCGTGGCGCACGAGCGTCAGCGTGCGCGACTCGAGCGGGGCGCTGTACTCGCTGGAGGACGTACTCGAGGAGACCGGCGCCGAGGCGGCGCTCGTGCGCGAGCTGGAGGAGTACGGCGTCGTCCGGGGAGAGCTTCGCGGAGGCGTGCGCTACTTCGACGAGACCGAGCGCGAGATCATCGGCGCCGTCTCAGAGCTGGCCCGCTACGGCGTGGGTGGGCGCAATCTGCGGGTGTTCCGCTCATCCGCGGACCGCGAGGCGACGCTGCTGCAACAGATCCTCGCGCCGGCGCTGCGCTCGCGCAACCCGCAGCGGCGCAAAGAGGCGGTCGATACGCTCGAGAACCTGGCCGCGATCGCCACGCACCTCAAGCATCTGTTGTTGGTCCGCGACCTGCGCAAGATCGTCCGCTGAGAGAGAACCAATGACTCGGGCCGCGACCGATCTGCGCGAGCTGATACGCGAGATTCCCGACTTCCCGCGCGAGGGGATCGCCTTCAAGGACATCACTCCGTTGATGGCCGATCCGCACGCGCTGCGCGTGGCGGTATGGGGTCTGGCCGAGTATGCCCGCCCACTGCACGTCGACTGCGTGATCGCCGCCGAGGCGCGCGGGTTTCTGCTCGGGCCGGCGCTCGCGCTGGAGCTCGGCGCCGGGTTCGTGCTCGCGCGCAAGCCCGGCAAGCTGCCGTATGAGACGGTGTCGGCCGAGTACCTGCTCGAGTACGGCTCAGGCGAGCTCGAGCTGCACACCGACGCGCTCGGCGCCGGCCGGCGCGTGCTCGTGCACGACGACCTGCTCGCCACCGGCGGCACCGCGCTGGCGCTGTGCGAGCTGGTCGAGTCGCTCGGTGGCGTGGTCGCCGGGTGCGGTTTTCTGATCGAACTCGCGTTTCTGGACGGGCGCGCACGGCTGGCCCCGCACGACACCCACGCGCTGATCTCCTACGAGACCTGAGGGCTCGTGCTGTGCGGCGCTCTCGAAGATCCCCGACCCCGAGCGGCTGAGCGACCGTGGCCACCACCCGCCGAACCCGCACGATCGCCACGCCGATCGACAGGCTGTGGGAGACACTCTCAGACCCCCACCACCTTCCGCGCTGGTGGCCACGCGTCGAGCGCATCGAGGAGGTAACCGGCGACGCCTTCACCGAGGTGCTTCGAGCCGCCAGCGGGCGCTCGGTGCGCGCCGACTTCGAGCTCGTACAGATCGACCCGGACGCCCGGCACGTGCACTGGGCCCAGCAGCTGCAGGGCACCCCGTTCGCGCGCGTGCTGCGCTCTTCGGAGGTCGAGATCCGGCTCGCGCCGTCCGCGCCTGATGCGACCGAGGTCACCCTCGAACTGCACCAGACGCTCGCGGGCTTTTTGCCGCGCCTCGGCTCCTTCCTCGCCCGCCGCGCGGCCGCCCAAACGCTCGAAGAAGCGCTCGAGGGCCTGGAGCGGATCGGTGGGTAGAGCGGTGGTCTCGACGTCGCTTCGAACTCGTGTTCAGGGGGAGGTCGGGAGGGGGACCCGTCCCCTTCCCGTCAATCCGGATCTGGAGCGGATCGGTGGGTGAGGCGCCGCGCATGCGCTGGTGGGGCTGGGGCGATCCACAGCACGCCGGCGGACTGGATGCCCGTGCGCTGAGGTTGCTGGGAGAGACCGTCGGCGTCGACTCCGAGCCACGCCCACCGGTGGCGCTCGGAGCGGTCGGCCTGCCCCCCACGTGCCTGTCCGAGCGCGCGATCGCCGCGCTGCGGGGGATCGTCGGCGCGGGCGGTGTGCGTGAGGACCGCTACGAACGCGTGACCCACGCAGCTGGACGCGGCTATCTCGACCTCGTGCGCCTGCGCGCCGGCACGCCCGCGGACGCCCCGGACGCGGTCGTGCTGCCCGCCGACCGCGCCCAGCTGCGAGCCGTGCTCGAGTGCTGTACCCGCGAGGACCTCGCCGTCGTCCCATTCGGTGGAGGCACCAGCGTCGTCGGCGGGGTGCAGCCGCTGCGCGATGGGCATGCCGCCGTGATCGCGCTGGACACACGCCTGCTGTCCGCGGTGGTGGCGCTCGACCGCGAGTCGCGAATCGTCACGGTCGGGGGCGGCATGCGCGCACCCGAGCTCGAGCGATGCTTGGCGCCTGCGGGCCTGACCCTCGGGCACTGGCCGCAATCGGTTGAGTACGTCTCACTCGGAGGTTGCGCGGCCACCCGCTCGGCCGGCCAGGCCTCCAGCGGCTACGGCGCGATCGCCAGCATGGTCCAGGGTCTGCGGCTGAGCGCTCCCGCCGGCGAGTTGACGCTGCCCGCGATGCCCGCGACCGCCGCCGGACCGGGATTGCGCGAACTCATCGTCGGCTCGGAGGGGGTGCTCGGCGTGATCGACGAGCTCTCCCTGCGCGTGCGCCCGGCTCCCGCGCAGCGCACGTACGAGGGCGTCATGTTCGGCGACTTCGCCGCGGGGCTGCAGGCGCTGCGCGAGATGGCCCAGCAGCACGCGCTGCCCGACGTCGCGCGATTGTCGGATGCGGCCGAGACGCGCCT
Organism: uncultured Solirubrobacterales bacterium; assembly: GCA_963702185.1. Lineage (GTDB taxonomy): Bacteria > Actinomycetota > Thermoleophilia > Solirubrobacterales > Solirubrobacteraceae > Palsa-744. The sequence continues at coordinate 28,793 of OY969723.1, read as the reverse complement.
GTCGATGGCGCTCGCCGGATCGGACGGCGTCAAGGGGCGGCTCGGACGGGCCTACCTCGGCGCACGCGGCTACGGGCAGCGGCGCCATGAGGACCGCTGCATCGCGATCCTCGGATTCGAGGGCGACCCCGTCGAGGTAGCCACCCGGCGCGCCCGAGCGCTCGGGCTGGTCCGCGCTCACGGTGGGCTCGGGCTCGGCGCCTCGCCCGGCCGGGCGTGGCTGCGCGGACGTTTTCAGGCCCCTTATCTGCGCGATGAGCTGCTGACGCTGGGAGTGATGGTCGAGACGCTCGAGACAGCCACACGCTGGTCTGAGCTCGAGCGCCTGCACAGTGCGGTGGCGGGCGCTATCGACCGCTCACTGACCGATCAGGGCACGCCCGGGCTGGTGTCCTGTCACGTCTCACACCTGTATGAGACCGGCGCCTCGCTGTACTTCACGTTCATCGCCCGCCAGCGCCGGGGCGCAGAGGCCGAGCAGTGGCAGGCGATCAAGCGGGCCGCGAGCGACGCGATCCTCGAGGGCGGCGGCACGATCACCCACCACCACGCGGTCGGGCGCGATCACGCGCCGTGGTTGGAACGGGAGGTGGGGGACATGGGGGTGGCGGCGATCCGCGCGCTCAAGTCCGAGCTCGACCCGGCGGGCATCATGAACCCGGGCAAGATGCTCAGCTGCTGAGGCTGAACTTGCCCGACAGCACCGTCTGACCGGGTGTGGTCGGGTTTTTAGCGGTCTCGCGCGTGATCAGGATCTGGTCGTACGCACCCGCGTTGCCCGGCAGCAGCGCGCCACCCTGCAGGCGCCCGTTGGAGCCGACCGTGGGCGCGCGGCCGATGGGTGTGGCGCTCGTCGGCGAGTTGTACAGCCACACCAGGTAGTAGAACCCGTTCGAGGGCGGCAGGTGTTCGGCCGCGACGATGATCGCGTGCTGAGATCCTTCGGCCAGCACCTCCGCCAGCCCAACCGCTTTGCTGCCGGGTTCGGTCGCCGTCAGCGTCAGCTGGTTGGTGACGGCCGGGGTTTTGCCCGAGCCGGTTTTTGCACCCGACCCGCTCGTCGAGGTCGTGTGGGTCGAAGCGTTCGCGCCCGTGTTCGCGTTCGTGTTGCCCCCACTGCTGCCACCGCCCCCGCCGCTGACCAGCACCACGACGATCACAATCACGACGACGATGGCGGCGAGCAGCGCCGCGCCGCCGCGGCGTGACACCGCGAGCGAGCTGGATGCCCGGCCGTCGGCTTCACCGGGCGCACGATCGTCCACCGACTGTGCCGGGGCTCCCGCGAGCATGTCGATCGCGGCATGCGCGCGATCGCGCACGGCGCTCTCTGAGATGCCGAGCAGCTCCGCGATCTGGGCGTAGGTCTTGCCGCGGTCGACCAGCAGCGACAACGTGGCGCGCAGGTCGGGGGGGAGATCGTCTAGTCGCGGCATGGGGGCGTAGGCTATCGTGGCGCGGCGATGACGCTTCCCACCGTCGAGCATCTCAACGAGTCTGTCCTAGGCTACGACCGCCTTTATGGGCTGCGGTTCGTGTCGTTCGATGACGCCGAGGTCCGCGGCGAGGTCGACGTGCGCCCCGAGATCTGCCAGCCCTACGGGCTCGTCCATGGCGGGCTGTACGCCTCGCTGGCCGAGTCGATCACCTCCCTGGCGACCGCCACAGGCGTGCTCGAGGAGGGGATGATCGCTACCGGAATGTCCAACAACACGAGCTTTCTGCGCCCGATTACCGAGGGCGCGGTGCATGCCCACGCGGTCCGTCTGCACCGTGGACGTACGACGTGGGTGTGGGACGTGACGTTCACAGACGACGACGGTCGCACCTGCGCGGTGACGCGTATGACGATCGCGGTGCGCCCGGCGCCAGCGGACATGTTCGACGCTCGGTAGGCGGCGCGAGCCGGTAGGCGCCCTACCTCAAGCCCTACCCCAGCGGGCGGATCTGGTTCGGGATCTGCGAGGGCAGCGGGCGGGCGGCAAAGCCCGTGTTCGGCAGCCGCTGGGGCAGCGGCGCGGCCGGCGCGCCGGGGAAGTTGATCGGTATCGCGGTCTCGGCGGCGGCGCGGGCCAGCCGGGGGGTGTGGGCGTAGATGCTGACCACGACTTCGCCGGTCGGGATCGAGATCGCCCGCCCGCGCTCGGCGACGTAGGCGGTCAGGCCCCGCAGGTCGATGCTCGAGCGCGCCGTGCCGGGACCTTCGCCGGGCACGAACGCGTTGTTTGGCGAGGTCACCACCTTCAGCGGCGGCACGCACGTGCTCTGGCCGCCTTCCAGGCAGTCGCCGTACTGCACCGTGAACGAGTTGCTGGGGTCGCGCGCGGCTTCGGTGATCTGCAGCCCGGCAAACTGCTTGCCCAGCCAGTACACGGGAAACGGGGACAGCTCGAGGCTCTCCAGCTCGTTGTGCGGGATCGGCTGGTCTTGCAGCGTGTTACCGCACGCGCTCACGCCCAGCGCACACGCGCCGACGACGGCGAGGATCGTCAGCGTTCTGATGATGGTGGCTGCTCTCATGCTCGGCCGGTGTAGCGGTTGGTGATCGGCATGCGCCTGTCGCGCCCGAACGCGCGCGTGGTGACCTTGATACCGGGCGGAGCCTGGCGGCGCTTGTACTCGGCGATGTCCACGAGCCGGATCGTCTGGTCGACCTCATGCTCGGGCAATCCTTCGGCGATCAGCTGCTCGCGACTGCGATCGAGCTCGATGTACCCCTGCAGGATGCGATCGAGCAGCGCATACGGCGGCAACGAGTCCTCGTCGCGCTGGTCCTCGCGCAGCTCCGCCGAGGGCGCGCGCGCGATGATCGAGTGGGGGATCGGATCGGCGGCGCCCGTCGCGCGGGCGCCGGGAGAGTTGCGCCACGCGCACAGGCGGTAAACGAGCGTCTTGGGCACGTCCTTGATGACCGCGAACCCGCCCGCCAGGTCCCCGTAAAGCGTGGTGTACCCGACCGACATCTCCGACTTGTTGCCGGTCGTCAGCACCAGCCAGCCGTGCTTGTTGGACAGCGCCATCAGCAGGTTGCCGCGGATCCGCGCCTGCAGGTTCTCCTCGGTGATATCGGCTCCCAGCCCCGCGAACTCGTCGTGCAGCGTGCGCTCGTACGCTTGCATCGCGATCCCGATAGGCAACTCGTGCGCGCGCACGCCCAGCGCCCTGGCCAGCGCGTGAGCGTCCGACTGAGTCTCGACAGAGGAGTAGGGCGAGGGCATAATCGCCACGTTCACGCGCTCTGAGCCGAGCGCGTCGGCCGCCAGGCACGCCACGAGCGCGGAGTCGATGCCGCCCGACAATCCCAGCACGACGTTCGCAAAGCCATTCTTCTGTACGTAGTCGCGCAGCCCAAGCTCGAGCGCCGCGTATACCTCGGCCTCGACCGGTGCGAGCGGTTTTCGCGGACGCACGAGAGGATGTGTGACGGGACCGGTCAAATCCAGGTCGCAGATGACCAGGTCCTCGACGAACTGCGCTCCACGCGCGACCGTCTCACCGTAGGGGTCGAGCACGAAGGAGTGCCCGTCGAACACGAGCTCGTCCTGGCCGCCGATGAGCCCACAAAAGGCGACGTACGCGCCCGACTCGCGTGCGCGCTGCCCAAACAACTGCTCGCGTTCGGCGCCCTTGCCCGCGTGGTAGGGGGATGCCGAGATGTTGATCAGCAGGCGCGCCCCGGCCCCCGCCTCCTCGGTCGCGGGCGGACCTGGCTGCCACAGGTCCTCACAGACCGTCACTCCGACCGTCGCGCCGGCCACCTCGATCGTCTGGCCGGCCGAGCCAGACGCGAAATAGCGTCGCTCGTCGAACACGCCGTAGTTGGGCAGGTGCATCTTGCGATACACGGTCTGGATCGCGCCGTTCGCGAGCACGACCGCGGCGTTGTAGATTCGCCCGCCCTCGGCGATCGGCGCGCCCACGATCACCGCACCCTCGGCATCGCCCAAGCGCTCGGCCAGCTCCAACACCGCCGTCCGGGCGTCGGCGATGAAGTGCTCGCGCAGCAGGAGATCCTCGGGCGGGTATCCGGTCACCGCCAGCTCTGGCGTCAACACCAGCTCAGCGCTCCGCGCGCGCGCCTGTCCCACCGCCTGCAGAATGCGATCGCGGTTGCCGGCGATGTCGCCGACGGTGACGTTGATCTGGCACAGGGCCAGCCTCATCCGCTGCCTCGCACTCCGCCTCCGCCGGCCAGTGGGACGCTCTGCACGCGCTCAGCCCTTGGCGGCAGGCTGCTTGGCGGTGCGCTTGGTCGAGCGTCTGGTCGAGCGTTTGACAGGGATTTTGCTCGCGGGAGCGGTCTTCGGGGATTGTGTCCGGGCGGAGTCGACCCGGTCGGGTTTTGCCCGGGCGGACTTGGCCTGTTTGCGGCGTACGGGCTTGCTCACGCCAGCCGCGCGAGCGAGCGAGGCGATCGCGCGCTCCAGGTCGCGCTCGATCGACTCCAGCTCGGGCACAGCGTCGTAGTCGGCGAGCAGGCCGAACCCGAGGCGGCCGTTGTAGCTCATCACCGCGATCCCCAGCGCCTGACGGCGAGCGAGCGGCACCACCGGGTACAGCCGGCTCAGCTTGCGTCCCAGCAGGTACAGCGGGAACTGCGGTCCGGGGACGTTCGTCACAACCAGGTTGAAGTAGCGCTGGCGCGCCTGCAGCCGCGCGGCCTGGCTGAGGATCGTCGGCGGCGCGAACCCCGCGAGGTTGGTCAGCACCTGCGCGCCGACCGCCTGCCCAGACTCCTTCAGATCCTCCATCGCGTCGCGGATGCGCGCCAGGCAGTCGGCCGGGTTCTCCACACCGACCGGCAACGGCGCCCACATCGCCGCGACCTGGTTGCCGAGCGCAGGCGATTGGGATTTGCGATCGGAGTCGGCGCGCACGGACACGGGCACCATCGCTTTGAGCTCCATCCCGCTCGTGTCATACCCCTGCGCGCGCAGGTAACGCCCGAGCGCGAGGCTGACCGACGCCAGCACCACGTCGTTGAGCGTGCCGCCGAGCGAGTCCTTGATCGCCTTGAACTGGGCCAGTTCGGCGTCGGCGAACGTGTAGCGGCGGTGCGGCCCGATGTCGACGTTGAACGGACTCGGCGGCGCCGGCGATTTGATCCCGGCCACAGCAGTCGCGCCGACGTCCTTGACGCCCTGCGCCACCTGTGTCGCGACCCGGCGCGGCGCCCGCAGCAGCGCGCGCGTACCACGCCCCATCTCTGTCGGCACCGTCGCACGCTCGACGAGCGCCTCGCCCAGCAGCTTCGCCGAACCCGGCAGCGGTTTGGCCACCCACGGCTCCGCGGGCTTGGACACACCCGCCGGGCGGGGCGAGGTGTCGAACAGCACCGTCGTGATGTCCACGCCCGAGATCCCGTCCACGAGCGCGTGATGGGTCTTTGCGATCAGCGCGAACCTGTTCCCCGCCATCCGCTGCACCAGCCAGATCTCCCACAGCGGCTTGGAGCGATCCAAGCGCTGGCTGAACAGCCTGCCCGCGAGCTGCTTGAGCGCAGTCTCGTCCGCGGGGCGTGGCAGCGCGGTGTGGCGGATGTGGTAGCCGGGGTTGAAGTGCGGATCGTCGGTCCACACCGGCCGGCCCTGACCCAGCGGCACGTACGCCAGCCGCTGCCGGTAGCGCGGCACCAGATGCAGCCGGCTAAGCACGTGCTCGGTCAGCTCCCGCAGCGTCGGCGCCTGCCCCTCGAACACCATCACCGAGGCCACGTGCATGTGCGCGGTCGAGTCGTCCTCCAGGTGCAGGAACGCCGTGTCGAGGGCTGTCAGCCGGTCGGGGTTGGCCATCGTGTGTGGATTGTCGCTGGTCGGTCCGGTTACGTCAACGCCGGGCGCTATGTGGGCGGACCTCACCTCAGACCAAAATTGGGCCAACCGGGGCTTTCACCACGTTTACCCTGTAAATTCGGCCATTTTGCCGTCTCGTCGTTTTATCGAGTGATCAACGGACATCGAGGCGGACATATCGACAGCTTCGTATCGACGGCTTCGTGAGCTTTGTTACATGATCAAAGGCTCCTGTGTGACCAATCGCACACATGGGCTTTGGCCACCTCCCTATTCTGCCCGGACCGTAAGTTCACCTGCCGAGTCGTGCCCGTGGATGGGCGCGAGCGGGGGACCCACTGCCGGACTGGCCTGGCCTCGTTGAGGTCGATCGCTGGTCTGGATGGGGCGAATGGGCCGCTGATGCGGTCCTAACGCCCGGTCGATGCGCGACTGGTTTGCGCTTCGCCGCGTGTGAGCCCGACAGCTAACCCCGTAGGCGGATACCAGGAGGTTCTTCCCTTCAATGTTCGTCCCCGTGACGTACGCGCAGCCTGCTGCGCCCGCAGTGCCGCTGGTCCCGATCGAAATCATCGCTGGTGGGGTCTCTCCCGGAGCACCCGCCGTCGGAGCGTCCCTCGCCGGGGCGGCCCGGCTCGATCTGGCCGCGCCTACTCCCACCACGATCGTCGCTCGTCGCAGAAAGCGGGGCGCGCATCGCCTCGCCCTGTCCCGGTCGAGCAGCACACAGACGTTTGTCCAGTGCGTGACGATGCGCGAGTCCTCGATGCGCTGGCACATCGTCGACCCGCCGTACAGCGGCGGAGACCAGTGGACCGCCTCGGCGTGGCAGGCGGCCGGGGGCGCGCGTTTCGCTCCGATCGCCGCCGGAGCGACGCCCGAACAGCAGATATGGGTGTTCGAGCGATACGAGCCCTCCCATCCGGGCGCGTGGCCTGTGACCGTGCCCGCCTGTTCCTAGGCCAGGTAGGCCGGGTGTCAGATCGCGGCCCCAGGCCGCGGCCCCGGATCGCGGCACGATCGTCGCTCGTTGAGCCTGCCAGCGTTCGTGCAGGGGTTGGCATCCGCGGCCGCCATCCCTTCAATGCACGCTCATGAGCTCGACGCGGGCATCCATCTGGTTCGACGGCCCCGGCGACTGGGCCTGGCCCGGCGCCCGCGGCGTCCGTGGTGGCGGTGCAGGAGAGGGCGCCGCCACCGCGGCGATAGACCTCGCGCCGCCACCGTGGGTGCCCGCGCTGCCCGGAGGCTCGAGGACCGGCGTCGGCGGCGCCCACGGCCTTCCGGCGAGGCGCGCCCATGGAGGGCTGCGCTCCGGCGCGACCCTGCTGCTGCTCGCGCTGGTAGCGCTCTGTGTCGGATTGGCGATCGACGGGCGCGCCGATCTCGAACGCCTCGCCGGACTGCGCGCAACCCCGCCCTCGGCGGCCACACTCGCGCTCGAGCGCTCGGTGGACGCCACGCCCGCCCCGCTGCCGGCGGTCGTGCGGGTCAGCACCGATTCGACCGGCAGCTCGATCGACTCCGTCGGCTACCGCTCGCAGGCGCTCGATGGGCATGAAGGCTCGTTCCTCGTCTACCTGCCCGCCGGCTATGCCCGCACCGCCGCGCGCTACCCGGTCATCTACCTGTTGCACGGCGACGACCAGACCGACAGCTCGTTCTTGACGATCGGCCTGTGGGGGACGCTCGACCGGCTCATCGCCCACCACACGATCCCGCCCGTGATCGCCGTGATGATTCAGGGCGGGCCCGGCTCGAACAACTGGCTGAACACCGGCTCGCAGCACTATGAATCCTACGTGCTCGAAGTCCAGCGCCTGGTCGATCGCCTGCTGCCCACGATTCCCACCCGCGATGCCCGTGCGATCGCCGGCTACTCGATGGGTGGATACGGCGCGATGCACATCGCGCTCACCCACCCCACCGACTTCGGCACCGCCGAGAGCTGGCTGGGCTTCTTCAACGGGCTGTCCGGCACGCTGCCCGCCGACCGCTCGATCATCTCGCGTCTCGGCCTGCGCGCCTACGTGTACGGAGGGGCCGAAGATCACATCGCCAACCCCTCCGAGGACCTGCCTTTCGCGGCCGCCCTGCGCGCCGACGGCGCCGACGCCCACGGGGCTGTGTTCGGAGGAGAACACTCATTCGCGACGCTCGAAGCCCACCTCGAACAGATGCTCGCGTTCGCCGGTCGTGACCTTGCCGGTCACGCTCCCTAGGCTCCCAGCCTCAGCCCGCTGCTCAGGGCCGACTTGGCCCGACGGCCCTGTACGCGTCCGGCTCATCTCCCCAAAATCCTTCATCCCAAGCCCTTTACCGCGCGGGCCCGTCCTCCTCACCCCTCCGCCACCGCCAACACGAGCTTGCCCGTGTTCGCGCCCTCGAACAGCCGCATCAGCGTCTCGTGGAAGCGCTCGATCCCGCCCGTGATCACTTCCTCGCGCGTGGCGATCTTGCCGGCTGCCACCCACTCGGACAGTGCCTTTACGCCCTCGGCGTAGCGGGCGGCGTAGTCGAACACGACGAACCCGGTCATGCTCGCGTGGTTGACCAGCAGCGACAGGTAGTTCGCCGGTCCGCGCATCGCTCCGGTCGCGTTGTACTGGGAGATCGCGCCGCAGATCACCACACGCGCGTGACGCGCCAGGTGGGCCAGGGCAGCGTCGAGGATCTCGCCGCCGACGTTGTCGAAGTACACGTCCACGCCCTGCGGGCAGTGCTCTGAGAGCGCCGCCATCACGTTGGCCGACTTGTAGTCGATCGCCGCGTCGAATCCGAGCTCCTCGGTCACGTAGCGGCACTTCTCCGCGCCGCCCGCGATCCCGACCGCGCGGGCGCCCTGCAGCTTGGCGATCTGGCCCGCGACCCCTCCGACCGCGCCCGCCGCGCCCGACACGAGCACGGTCTCGCCCTCCTTCGGGCGGCCGATGTCCAACAGGCCGAAGTACGCCGTCAGCCCCGTCATGCCCAGCGCTCCCAGATAGGTGGGAAGGGGCGCGAGGTTGGTGTCGAGAACCGTCAACGCGGCCCCGTCGAGCGTCACGAACTCCTGCACCCCCAACAGCCCGCTCACGTAGGCCCCTACCGGCACGTTCTCGCTCTCGGAGGCGATCACTCTGCCGGCGCCCAGCGCGCGCATCACCTCGCCGATCCCGACCGGCGGGACGTAGGAGCGGGCATCGTTCAGCCAGCCGCGCATCGCCGGGTCGAGGGACAGGTACACGACCTGCACCAGCACCTGGCCTGGTTGGGGCTGGGCGACCGGCTCTTCGGTCATATCCCAATCGCTCGGCTTCACCGGTCCCACCGGCCGAGCCGCCAGCCTGATCTGATGGTTGATCTGTGTCTCGCTCACCGCACGTCCTCCCGCTCCTCGATTGTCATCGGCTGTCATCCGTCATCCGTCATCTGTCACCCGTCGATCTCCGGCCCTAGCGCCCGCGCAGCGAATGGCGGCGCGCTTCCAGGTCCAACGCGTGAGACACCTGCTCGCGCAGGCGGCGCAGCTCGCGCTGGCGCACGATCACCAGCACCCCCAGCGCACCCACCAGCCCGAGCCCGACGAACCCGAGCAGCGCCTCGATCTTGGCCGTGAGGCTCGTCACCGTGGCTGCCCGCGGCGCCAGGCTCACCACGTGGCCGGGCACGCTCGGCGGCGGTGCGATCGGATGGGCGCTCGTGGGGATGACCGGCAGCGTCTGCTCGGCCATCGCCAGCATCGCCTGGGGCGACACGTCGTTCGTCAGCGTGTTCTCGATCCAGTACGCCGCCCCGTCTTCATGCCACGCGATCGTCCTGACCTTTTCGCCGATGTAGAACAGTTCGTAGGTGCGTGAGCCCACCTTCACGGTCTGGCCCGGGTTGCTGAGGATCGGCGGGTCGGTCCAGTTTGTCCCCTGCACGTCGTAGTACTGACCGATCCGGCCGCGGCTGATCACGATCGTGTAGATCGGGTGCACGTGGCCCTGCTGGTCGTGGATCTTGTACACGCGCAGTTCGTCCGGTTCGGCGCTCGCGTAGCTGTCGCGCGCGCGGGGGTACTCGAGCGGGAACGGCAGGTTCGGGGATTGCGCGCGGGCCTCCTGCAGCTCTTCGCCGGTCGTGGGGGTCAGCGCGAAGCCGAGGTGGAATCCGTTGGTGGCGTGGTGGGCGCGGCCGTGCCCTGGGTGTCCGGTTGGCGCATGGCCGCCTGTGTTCAGGTGCTGGGGGGTTATCGCCGTCGTGCCGTTCAGGAACGATTCAGTCGCTTCGTGGATCTGTTCGGGGGTGGCGGTGTCGAATGTCGAGTTCAAGAAGGTCACGTGGAAGTCGACCTGGCGGGTGGGCTTGCCCGCGGATTCGATCAACAGGTACAGCAGCTGCAGGATTTCTTCTTCGCTCGAGAGCGTGCTTTCGACGTACTTGCCAAAGATTTTCTCGAACTTTTCGCGATTTTCGAAGAGCGAGGGGCCGTACTCGGCCTTGGCTTCCAGCAGGAATCTCTGGTCGCGCGCGTCGCGGATCAGCGAGGTGCTTTCGTGGCGATTGGCGACGAATTCGAGCGCTTCCAGCCCGCACAGCTTCTGATAACCCGGCTGCAGGTGGATTTCGAAGTACTGTTCGCCGCCCGGTTCGTTGGTGTGTTCGTAGCGCTTGTCCACCGTCATGTACACGCAGCCCATCGCATTGACGGCTTTGGCGAACTTGTGGAAGTTCGTCACGAACACGTGGTTGACGGTGATGCCCAGCACCTGCTTGATCGTTTCGAGCATCAACTTGACCCCGCCGGCGGTGCCGCCGCCGTTCTCCCAGCCGTACGTGTAGGCCGCGTTGATTCTGGTTTCTATGACTTCCCCGTTGGGTGTGTGGATCGGCACCTTCAGCTCGCGCGGTATCGACAGCATCGAGATCGTCGGCTTGCTCGGGTCGATCCGCACCAGCAGCATCTCGTTGGAGTGGGGCAGGACTTCGTTGTGGTTGTACCGCGTCAGCTTGCGTTCGTCGTTTCCGACCAGCAGCAGCGTCTGCGGCGTCCCCTGACTCGTCGGCGCCAGCACATTGGCGGCCAGGTGCACCGGCTTGTTCTGTTTGAGCGCTTCGGTCAGCCGCCCGACCTCGTTGAGCGCGACGGCAGCGGTCGCCCCGCCGGCGATCAGCACGATCCCGACCGTCGCCAAGAGGAACTTCTTGGTCATCGACACCCCTCTAGGATGCCCGATGGGGCGGCTGAACCCGCAGACTGGCCGCCCACGCCAGCGCGATCAGGACGGCGCCCACGGCGTATGCGATCCAGGCGAGCGGGTCGCCGCCCGAGCCCGCCGTGGTGGCCATCGCCGTTGCCCTTGCCGAAGCCGAGACGGAGAGGGGATGGCCGGCCGCGGCTGCCAGGCGCCTGACGGCCGTCAGCGTGTCCCCGGCGAGCTGAGCGCCGGAGCGGGGGATGGGGATGCCGCCGAGCGCCGAGGCGATCGTGGGCTGCGACAGCCCGGCGCGATCGAGGCCGAACCCGTCGGGCATGACCACCAGCAGCGGACCGCGATACAGCAACGACAGCTCCTGCGCTAGAAATTCGGCGTAGCCCTGCGGTCGCTGCCACAGCGCTCCGATCGATCCGAGGTCCGCTCGCGAGGCGATCAGCGCCACCCGGATCGGGTACCCGCCGTGTTCGGCCTGCGCCAACAGCGCGCTCAGCTGCTCCTGTCTGACCGCGGGCACATCTGCGTCCCAGGGCAAAAACAGCGCCTGCGTGGCGAGCACGTCGCTCGCCGGGTCGCCGTCGGCGCGAGCGGCGGTGGGAGCGATGGCGGCGGCGGCGCCCAGTCCAAGCAGCACGGTCAGGCAGATTGCGGCCACACTGTGCGTGAGCTTCGCGTGGCGCTCTCCCAGCTTTCGATTACTTTTGTATCTACTATATGTGCTGCTGGTCATCGGTAGGCGCAGGTTCTGGTCATCGGTAGGCGGTTCTTAAAGAGGGGTAGATGAGTATGCGCTTTTTTAGTTTTGATAACGATGGTATTGGTCTTTAATGCCGTGGGAGACATGCTAAGCACACGCGCATGCCCAGCGCTCACCCTCGCGCTCGCCCTCTTCGGTGCGCTGGTCCTCACCGCCACCACAACACCGGGCACGGCGGAGGCCCACGGACCGACCGCCCCCGTCGCGACCAGCTACCTCGCGCGCGTCGACCACGCGCCCGCGGGGGTGCAGGCCAAGGTGATCGACGGGTACCTGCGGATGTGGATGCGGGTGTCGCCCACGCGGACGGTCGTCGTGCTCGACTACCGCGGGGCCCCCTACCTGCGGTTCTCGCCTTCAGGCGTGTACGTCAACGAACGCTCGGAGATGTACTACCTCAACCACGTCCTTCCCGCTGAGCTGCCGCCCGCGAATCTGACCCGCCAGACCACACCCCGCTGGCAGCGGATCAGCGACGGTCACGAATACGGCTGGCACGACGCCCGCATCGGCGCGCTCGCCGACACCGCCATCCCGCCGGGGACGAGCTACGTCGGTCGCTGGCAGATCGCGCTGTCGACAGGCGGGCGCCTGAGCTACGTATCCGGTGGACTGTGGCACTCGCCGCGCCCGTCGCTGGCGTGGCTGTGGATGATTGTCGTGCTGATCGCCTGCACGCTGGCCGCGTGGCGCCTGGATCGCCCCGACCTGCACGCCCGCCTCGCCCGCGCCCTGGCGGCGGCCCTGTTGATCGCGATCGCCATCGGCATCGCCGGCCGCGAGCTGCAGGGGCGGCCGTACGTCTCGGCCGAACAGCTTGCGATCGCGATCCCTACGCTCGCATTCTCCGTGGCAGGCACGTATATGGTGCTGACTCGACGCGCGGGCTGGATCTTCGAGCTCATCACCGCATTCCTCGCCGTCTGGGTCGGCTCGGAACTGTGGCCGACGCTCCTGCACGGGTTCGCGCTCACGGCGATTCCCCCACTGCTCGCGCGCGCGACCGCGGTGGTGTGTCTGGGGGGCGGGATCGGCCTGTTGCTGCTGGCGCTGCGCGTCGCCCACCATGCGGCCCAGCGCAGCCGGACGCCGACCAAGCCGCTCAGAGTGCTGCTCTGGACCGTGCTTGCAACCATGCTCGGCGCGGTCGTCCTGCTAACGACGGGATGCGGGTCGCAGAGCCCGGACGCCTCTGGCGGTTCCGGCATCCCCGCGACCCTGCTGGCGCAGGCGCGGCCGATCGGGCGCGGCCCACGCTTTCATCCGCCCGCCGGCGGCCCCATCCCCGGCCCCTGCACGCCCACGCTCGGGGCGCGTGTGCAGGCGCACGTCGAGGTGTTCGCCGCCAATCGCGTCGTGATCGTCCCCGCCGGCATCGGCGTCGGAGCGCCCTGGCGGACGGCGGTCGGGCACGTGAGCGCGGCGCGTTGCTACGGAGCGCTGGTCACGCTCGAACCGACCGGCGTAGTGCTCGTTCGTCGGGGCCAGACAGCCACGCTCACGGACCTGTTTCGCGCCTGGGGCCTGCCGTTGACACGCGATCGGGTCGCGTCATTCACGGCCCTGGGCGACACCGGCGAAGTGGTGGTGTTCGTAAACGGGCATCGCCGCCACGGCGCCCCGGGCGACACGCCGCTCAGCCCTCACGCCGAGATCGTGCTCGAGATCGGCCCGCGGGTTCCCCCGCACGCCTCCTATGCATTCCCGACCGGTCCGTGAGGACACCCACGCATCCCAGCCTCGCGTGAGACGTGAGCCGGTGCTCGGGTCTCATGGCCTGCGCCGTAACCTCGCGAACCCAGCGCGGTCCGGCCTCGCGCGTCCGTACGTGCGTTTAGGCGCACTCGTCGGGGCCGCGCACGGGGGCCAGGTGACTCCCGCCGCTCGCGAGGGCCCGGGGCTCACCTGCCGTCAGGGCGATCAGATCGCCGCGGGCGCGGGCGACGCGTGAACGGATCGTGCCCGGCGGGCAGCCGCACACCACGGCCGCCTGCTCGTAGGACAGTCGCAGCAGCTGGGTCAAGACAAACGCCGCGCGGCGGTTGGGCTCGAGGTGGCCGAGCAGGTCGGTGGCCGCGACCTCTCCCGCCGGATCGGGGGAGTGGGGACGCTCGCGAGCATTTGTCAGGAGCTGGCGGTCGCGCCGCCTGCGCCGGTGGCGGGTGCGCAGCTCGTCCATGCACACGTTGCGGGCGATCGACATGATCCAGGTGCGGGGGCTCGCGTCCCCGCGATAGCGGCGCAGCGTTCGCGTGACCCGCAGGAACGTCTCTTGTGCGAGGTCGTCCGCGCTCTGCTCGTCGACCAGCACCGCGCACAGCCGCCACACGTCGGGGTAGCTGGCCTGCAGCAGTTGCTCGAGCCCGCCCCGCTCGCCGCGGGCGACGGCAGCGTGCGCCGCGCGCACACGAGCATCGTCTGGGGTGTCAGTCATCGGCGCAGAAGCATCGCACAAGCGACCCGGTCGGGCCCCACCGCAGAATCGAGGCCGCGGCCGGACTGCACACGGCGAGGTGGGAAAGGGAGGTGGGGAACCGTGCGGCCTCCCCAAGCGACTGTTGCGCTATGGACTGCAACGCGGCTCGTGATGCGATCTCGGCTGTCCTCGACGGTGAACAGCCGGGAATGGGCAGCGAGCGACTGGACTCGCATCTTGCCGTATGCGCGGCGTGCAGGAACTGGCGCGAGCAGGCGCACGAGGTGACCCGCCGCGTGCGTCTCGCCGAGGCGGCCTCCGTTCGGGCGCCCCACTCCTCGCTGTTGCAGGAGATGCGCGCGCTCGACCGCCGGGGGTCGTGGTGGCGCGCGCTCGCGCTCACCCGGATCGGACTCGTGCTGGTGGGCCTCGTGCAGCTTGCTCTCAGCCTCCCCGACCTGCTGACCGGCTCCTATCGCGGAGCGCCTGTCCATGTCGCCCACGAGATGGGCGCGCTCGACCTGGCGCTGGCGGTCGGGTTTCTCGTGGCGGCCTACCGGCCCGCCCGCGCACAGGGGATGCGCGCGCTCGTCGGCTGCGCCGCCCTGCTGCTGCTCGCAACCGCCGTGCTCGACTTGATCGCGGGCCGCACGAGTCTCGGCGACGAGGCTCCGCACCTGCTCGTGCTCGCCGGGTGGCTGCTGTTGCGCCGCACGGCCACACTGCTGCCATCGGGCGAAGAGGACGAGCTCGCGCGCTGGAGGCCGCGGCGCGCGTGGCGCGGCCGGATCGCGGGGAGCGAGCTGTGGGATCTGCGCACCTGGCGCAGGGTCCTGAGCGGCCGCGACGCGCCGATGCGCACGCTGGAGGCGCCCGACTCGCCGACCGAGCTCGCGTCCAGGCGCTCGGCCAAAGGCGGATGAGCGAGCGGCGATCCGCGGACGGCCAATCGCTACGCTGGCCGCAATGAGGCGTTCCCTTGCTGTCTGGCTCGCCGTGCTGCTCATGGCTGCGGGCGGGCTGGTCCCGGCGGCGGCGCGCGGGGACGGCGATCCCGCCAGCGACGTGCTCGTCTCGCAGTCGCTGTTTTTGCCCTACGACACCTACGTCTCCTCCGCGCGACAGGCGCAGCTGGAAGGACTGCTGCGCTCCGCCCAACGATCCGGCTTTTCGATCAGGGTGGCGATGATCCCCAGCGAATACGACCTCGGGTCGGTCGGCGTGCTGTGGCGCAACCCGCGCACCTACGCGCGCTTTCTGGGCATCGAGCTGTCCTTGACCTACACCGGGCGGCTGCTCGTGGTGATGCCGGGCGGGTTCGGGATCAACTGGCCGCACCACTCGACTGCAGCGGCCTACAAGGTGCTTGGGGACGTGCCCATCGGCGCGGGCGGCGCCGGTCTGGTGGGCGCGACCGAACTGGCCATCCACCGCCTGGCCGCCGCCGCGGGGGTCAGGCTCTCATCCTCTGCATCCGCTGCCGCCCCGCCGCGCGCATCCTCCTCGGCGCGGTCTTCCGCTTCCTCTTCCTCCAACGGCTCCTCGGCGTCTGGCACGATCGTGCTCGTCATCGGTGGGCTCGCTCTCGCGCTGCTCGCCGGAGGGGGTGCGCTCGTGTTGCGTCGCCGGCGGGCGTCCGCGACCGCGGGGGGAGGTCGTGGGGTGGATCAGGAAGGTCGTGGGGAGGATCGCGGGGAGGCGCAAGCGCCACCGCTCCCGCAGGGGACGGACTCGCTCGCGCGGCTGCGCTGGAGCGTAGCCGGGCTCGTCGTGGTGTGCGTCGGGCTGGGTGTGGCCGTGCTCGCACTGACCGGTCCGCGGCGCGCCGCCGGCTCGGGGGTGAGCGCAGGCGCGGACGTGGAAGCGGGCGGCGACTCGGCGGGCTCGGCTGGATCGCTCGGCTCCGCGGACTCGACGGGGTCATCGGGGTCGGACACAGCCGGGACCTCGGACACGGGGGGATCGGGCTCAGCGGGTTCCTCGGGCGGCGAAGGCCCCGTCTCCTGGCCGGCAGGCCAGCGTCCGGCCCCCGACTTTCAGCTGACAGACCAAGACGGTCAGACCGTCTCGCCGGCGAACTACCGCGGCAAGCCCGTGATCGTCACGTTCATCGATCCTCTCTGCCGCAACCTGTGCCCGCTGGCGGGCAAGGTGCTCAGCGAAGCCGACGCGGACCTGCCGGCGGCGAAGCGTCCGCCGATCATCGCGGTCAGCGTCGACATCTATGCAGACACGCACTCAGACCTGGAGGAGGACTACCGCCGCTGGAGCCTTACGCCGCAGTGGCAGTGGGCGGTGGGCTCGCCCGCTCGCCTGGCCTCGGTGTGGAAGCGCTACTACGCCGAAGTCGAGGTCGAAACCAAGCACATCGCCGGCACCACCGTCCACTACATCACCCACTCGGAGATAGCCTACCTGCTCGACGGGCGGGGTGATGAGCGCGGGCTGTTCACCTGGCCCTACACCGCTCGGCAGATCGACGCGGCGGTGCGCGAGCTTTCCCAAGAAGCGTAGGCGCACCCGGTGGCCGGAGGCGTACGGCGGTGCAGAGGCATACGGCGATACGACTCAGCTGAGCGCCCGCTCGCGTCCCGGCAGCAGCGGAAACGAGCGCTGCGCGCGCGAGGGGAGGATGTAGTTGCCGCGCTTGCCCACGAAGATGAATTCGTTGATCCCGTTGTTGACGGTGTCGGTGATCGAGGGGTTCTGCAGCTGGGCGGCGCTCGCGTTCATCGCTTCGCGCGTCTTCACGAAATCCTCGATCGAGCGTTGCACCGAGACGAAGTGCACGCCCGCCTGCCCACCGTCCACCGTGTCGAAGTCGCGGCGCAGGATCAGCGGTCTGTTGTTGCGACGAACTCGCGCCGTGGCCTGGGAATGGCCGATCACGCCGTAGCGGCTGACGGCCTGGGCGAACTGCGCGGGGTCGCCGGGCGCGTCGGTCCTGACCTGCCCGACCTGCCGCGGGGTCATCTGCGGCGCATACATCCGCGCCACCCGTTCGGATTCGTCGAGCTGTCCGTACCAGTCATCCAGCGACAGGCGCATATAGCTGGCCTGCATCGTCGTGCCCTGCGCGAACTGCCCCTCTCCGATCGTCACATCGTCCTCGCTCGCCTGGTTGCCGCGCAGAGCCGACTTGAAGCCCATGAACAGGGGCGTGCCGCGCGACACGGGCCGGCCGGAGGGGATCCCGCCGGTGTCCTGGTGAGCGGCCGGCAAGCCCGCGCCGACGAACCCCGTGCGCGTCTCGCTCAAGCGCAGCGCGGGGGAGAGGTCCAACGGCTTTTGCGCCGCCTCCACCGGTTCGTTCGAGCCCGGTGGCGGCGGTAGTGCGGCGCCGAGGAGCGCGGCCTGCACCGCCGCCAACCGCTGTTCGTCGTCACAGGCGAGATGCAGACACATGTCATAGTCGTCGATCGCCGGCGCCTCGAAGTCCGACAGCGCCCTCGCAGGAGGAATCGGCGAGGCGACCGCCAGCGTGCGGGCGAAGTAAGGCTGGCCCCAGCCCACGGTGAACAGCAGACCCGAGGGGCCCCAGGCATAGCGGCGCTCGAGCGTTCTCAGCGATGCCTCCAGCAATCGCGCATGCGCGGGTGTCGGATCGCCGCGCACGTCGAAGAACAGCAGTCTGTCGAACCGGGGCGGGATCGGATTGCCATCGGAGTCAACCGCCAGCATCGCCGTCCAAGCGTGCTGGCGTTCCGGCAGCCCGGCGGGCTGGTCGCCCAGCGGGACCGCTGGGATGCGCGTGCTGCCGTTGCCACCGTCGAGCGCGCGCTCCAGGCCGACGCCGATCGCCACGGCGCCCGCGGTGACCCCCGCGGCGCTCGTCAGGAGCTTCCTGCGCGTCAGGTTCGCCATCAGTCCCCGCCAGAGCGACGCTTGGCACTCAGGCCGGATGCCAATGGAACGTGAACGAGACCTGGTGTGGGTGCATCCAGATGCCGTCGTATTCGATGTGACGAGCCGAGACGGGTGGGCTGATCAAGAGGCTCAACTGGTAGGTGCCGGGGCCGGGGACCGTCACGTCGTTGCCGTAGTGCGGGCCCATGTAGCGGGCGAGCATCGGCCACTGGCGCTGGTCGAACACGATGTGGCCCTGCTTGCGGATCGTCGCCCACACGCTCGCGTAGGGGATCACCACGCCGGTGTGGGCGTCGTTGAGGAACACCATCAGGTGAAAACTCGCTTTGCCCGGCTTGACCATCCGCTCGCTGGTGCCGTTGTACACGACGAACGGGACCGCGGTCATCGCCTGCGCGGTTATCTTCATGCCTTCCCACGTGGACGTTCCCAGCACCTGCGTCGGCACCGGTTTGATCCCGTCCACGGACATACCGGCTTCCTTGGCGGTGGCTTCCGCGCCCATCACCATCATGTCCTGACCCGAGGAGCCGCTCGCGCTCGACGCCGAGGAGGTCGAGGCCATGTTCGACATCGAGGCGGTGGTCGAGGTGGACGTCGAGGGTTCTTTCTTGTCGGCGCGAGCGCACCCCCCGAGGATCAAGGCGGCGGCAAGAACCGGCGTCGTGAGCCGAGCGTAAGTGCGCATACGACCAAGCCGGCTCATGCCGGCGCTCCTTGGGCCGCGGGCATCGACCCGGCAGACGACTCGGCGGGGATGAGCGACCACAACGTCGCCGCGAGCACGATGAACAGCAGCCCTGCGTTCGGGTCGGTCGCGCCACCTTCGAAGATCCCCCCGAAGCCCTGTCCCAACAGCCAGTAGGCGAGGTTGAGGACGATCGCAGCCGTGAGGAACTCCTTGGGGCGCCAGTTGACGGCGACCGCGATGCCGATCGCCGCGGAAGCCGCCGCCAGCACCAGCGCGATCGGCAGGCCATTGCCGGCGGCGCCTTTGGCGACCCATTCCTGCAGGGTGCTGAGCCAGCTCATGCCCGACGGGGCCGCCTTGATCGCGCCGCTCACGGCGTTGGCGCTGCTGCTCGGGGTCTCCAGCCACAGCCACGCCATAACGAGCCACAGCGCGGCCCAGGCGATGCGCGCGCCGCGCACCCCGAGCAGCCCTCCCGGACGCGCGCCCGGCCATACGATCGCGCCGATCAGCGCGTACAGCAATACCGCCCCGGGGGCGCCGGTGAGCGGGGAGGCCATGGTCATGAACATCATTCCGAACGCCTCGCCGAACCACCACACGCACAGCGCCCACACGAACGACACCGCCAGCGCCGGCTTGACCGTGCGCCGCCACAACAGCCCGCAGCCGATAAAGACCTGGACCAGCGCGAACAGCGTGTTGTAGACGCTCAGGTTGTGCGCGGCGGTGTGGGCGCCCCAGTTGACGCTGTCAGCGATCCATCCCGGTTGGCCCGCCGTCAGCCCCGTCAGCATTTCGATGAACCCGTGCGAGTACATGAACGACTGGAATTGCAGGCCCCCGTCCAGCAGCCAGATCAACCCGAGAACGGTCTGGATCGCGCGGGTGCTGTCCGAGGCGAAGTACGCCCGCGTTCGCGCGAGCGCGCCCGCCCCCGGCGCATACCCGGGGGATAGATCGGCGTGGAAGTCGGCGGTGCTCGTGCTCATCTTTGGGGCTCCGTATCGGTCGGTGACGCTTGGTTAGTCGCGTCGGCCGGCGATTCGGTTCCCGGCGGCCTCGGGAGGATGCCCCGGGCACGACGTTGCTGTCCGGATCCTGACCCGTCAGCGGCGTGACCGTCAGCGGCGCCGAGCGGGACCGCCCGGGAATGCCCCGGACTACCCCGCGGGCGGCTGGTCGATGCGCACCATGTTGCCCGAGGGGTCGCGCACAGCGCAATCGCGCGTCCCCCACGGCTGATCGGTCGGCTCCTGCACGATCTCCGCGCCCGATGAGCGCAGCTGCTCGAAGGTGGCGTCGAGGTCGTCGGTGTGGAAGTGCACGCCGTTCAGCGCCCCCTTGGCGATGAGCGCGGCCAGCGCGTCCCGATCGGCGGGGCTGCCGTTCAGGTAGTTGGTCAGGACGATCCCGACGCCGGGCTGGGAGGCGGCGCCGACGGTGATCCAGCGAAAGTCGTCGCGAGCGACGTCATTGCGCAGCTCGAGGCCCAGCTTGTCGCGGTAGAAGGCCAGCGCGAGGTCGGGATCGTGGACCAGGACGAAGCATGTGGAAAGAGATAGGTTCATGCGGCCAACACTACGCTGCCGGTGACGCGTGCGTTTCGATCCTGCTCGGGTTGGTCGGCTCGCGCGGCCGGGAGGGTCGCGTGGGGCGGTCGGCCCGCCCCTCGGGCTGCGGTCTATCCACGGCTCGGGCGGGTCTGCTCTCCGGGGTGGGGTCTGCCCGGCCACATCCATCGCTCGGCGATGACCGTGGCGCTCGGCGATCGACCCGTGGATAAGGTGTCTGGCATACCCGGACCTGCTCCCAACGTCGATCCGCAGCCCCAGCCGCCGCGGTCCTCACAATCATCGCCGCCCGCGAGCCCGCACACCAACGGGCGGTGGGCGCCCGAGCGGGACCTGCGGGCGCTGTACTACCGGCACTTCGGAGACCGCCGCAAGGAGCGCCAGCTGTTCTCGACGGGCTCGTTCTTTGTGACGTTCGCCGCCGTCCGCGGGATCACCCACGCGATCCGCGCCGAACGCGGCCCGTTTCGCAACATCACTCCCGGCGGGCGCCACATCCACCACATGACGTTCGGCATCACCGGCCTGTTGACCGTCGGCTACCTGTGGCTGCTGGAGATCGGGATCAACGAGGAACGCACGTCTTCACGGGTCACAGCGAGCGCCTACGGCGCCGGCGCCGCGCTCACGCTGGACGAGTTCGCGCTGTGGCTGAACCTCGAAGACGACTACTGGACCAAGCAGGGCCGGGAGTCGATCGACGCGGTCGTGTTGTTCGGCTCGCTGCTGAGCCTCAGCGTGCTCGGCAAAGGGTTCCTGACGGAGCTCGTGCGGGGTAGGGAACACTGAGCTCGCTGGGCGTGTGAGCGCTGGCCCGACCGCTGGATTCGGCGGGTCGTGCCTGCCGAACGACACAGCGGCCATGCCGCATCCTCGAAAAGGCTTTGACGCCTTCCATGCCACGCCGCAGCTTTGCGCAGCTTTGACCTCCGCTTTTGGCGTTAGATTCGACTTCGGATGTCAACTGAATCCGAGCTGAGCACCGCGCATGTCGATTGCGACGCCTTCTACGTCTCGATCGAGCTGCGCCGCCACCCCGAGCTGCGCGGCCAGCCCGTGATCGTCGCCGGCAGCGGCCCGCGGGCGGTCGTGACGACCGCCAGCTACGAGGCCCGAAAATATGGAGTCGGCTCGGCGATGCCCGCCGCGCGAGCCCGCAGGCTGTGCCCGCAGGCGATCGTGCTGCCGCCGGACTTCGCCGCCTACCGGGAGGCCTCGCGCGAGGTGATGGACATCGTGCGCGCGCATGTGGAGCAAGTGGAGGTAGTGGGTCTGGACGAGGCTTATCTGGACCTGCAGGGACTGCTGTCTCCGCGCGCCGCGATGCGCCGGCTCGTGAGGGAGATCGAGCGGCGCACGCAGCTGACCTGCTCGGTCGGGATCGGCCCGAACAAGCTCATCGCCAAGGTCGCCTCCGACGCGGAGAAGCCCGCGGGGTTCGTCGTGCTGACACGCGAGCAGGCGTGTGCGCGCTTCGCCGAGGCTCCACCGAGGCTCGTGCCCGGTATCGGGCCGAAGACGGCCGCGCGTCTGGCCGAGCTTGGCTATACGACGCTCCGAGCGCTCGCCACGGCGCCAGAGCAGGTCCTGATCGAGCGATTCGGACCCAACCTCGGCGTCGAGCTACGCCGGCGGGGGCGGTTCGAACACGAGGGTGACGTCGGCACGGAGCGCAAGGTGGTGTCCGAGTCCCGCGAGCGCACCTTCGACTACGACGTCCACGATCCCGCGGTCATGCGCGAGGCGCTCAGCACGATGGCCGACGAGCTATGTACGAGCCTGCAGGCGCATGAGCGCGCCGGACGCACGATCGGGATCAAGGTCCGCCTGGATGACTTCACGACAGCCACACGCGCGCGCACGGTGCAGGAGCCCACGAACGACTCCGCCCAGGTGACGGCGGTGGCACTGGCGCTGCTGAGCGATTACGCGCCCGCGCAGCCTGTGCGACTGCTTGGCGTGCGCGTCGCCGGCTTGCAGGAGACGGGTTCCACGGAGCTCCGAGGGTCGACGGCGCTCCGTTCGGCGTCCGTCCGCGACCGCCACGACCCTCTCGATCAGCTGGCGCTGGCCATATAGACTTCGAGGGTGCCACGAGCCCTGGCAGGGGAGATCGAGCTGAGCTACGAGCGTGCCGGCTCGGGACCGCCGCTGCTCTTGATCATGGGCATGAGCGGCACGTTCGATCACTGGGGCGCGCCATTTATCGACGACCTGCGCCGCGACTTCGACACGATCGTCTACGACCATCGCGGCGTCGGCTCCAGCACCCGCCTGAACGGCGATGGAAGGCTCACGACCACTCAGATGGCCGAGGACGCCGCAGGTCTGCTCGACGCGCTGGAACTCGATTCGGCCCATGTGCTGGGCTTCTCGATGGGAGGCATGGTGGCGCAGGAGCTTGCGCTCTCGCATCCGGAGCGCATCCGGGGGCTGGTGCTCGCGGGTACCTACTGCGGCGGGGAGGGCAGCGCGCTCATGCCCGAGGAGAGCCTGCGCAAGCTCGCCGAAGGCGCCGCCTCGGGCGATCGCGAACGTGCGATACGCGCTTCCTGGGAAGTGAACCTCTCTCCAAGCTTCGCTACCTACGAGCAGGCGTACGCGCGCTTTCTGGCGATCGGACGCCGTCGCGCCGTGGCACGGCAGGTGATAATGGCGCAGCTGCGAGCGGGCGCGCTGCACGACACTTCGACTCGCCTCCCACGCCTACAGCTCCCGGTGCTCGTCGTCCACGGCGAGCTCGACGCGATGCTGCCGGTCCAGAACGGCCGCATGATCGCCGAGCTGATCCCCGGATCGCGCTTGGAGATCATCGACGGGGCCGGCCACATGTTCTTCTGGGAGCTGCCGCAGCGCTCGGCCGAGTTGGTCCGCACGCACATCGCCGTGCATGCCTGAACGGCCGGCTACGGTCGGGCCGGGGCACCCCGAAGCTGTGGAGATCCCCGCCGCCACCTGAGAGGATCGTGCCCGAATGAACGCTGTCGGCAATCTGAGCATCGCCACCGACGACGGGGTCGTGCTGTCCGGCGAACAGGCTGGCGCGGGATCGCCGATCGTGCTGCTGCACGGCCTGACCGCGACCCGCCGCTACGTGGTGATGGGCTCGCGCCTGCTGGAGCGCTCGGGTCTGCGGGTCATCGCCTATGACGCGCGTGGACACGGCCAATCGACCCCCGCACCCCACCCATCGGCGTACGGATACGAGCGTCTGGCGAGGGATCTGCTGGCAGTGCTGGACGCGCTCGGGCTCGACCGCGCGATTCTGGCGGGCGCCTCGATGGGAGCGCAGACGATCGTGCGCTTCGCCCTGAAGCACCCCGACCGTGTGGCGGCCCTGGGACTGATCACGCCCGCCTTCGATCCCGCTACCCGGATGACCGGGGCGGACGGACGGGATGCGTTCGCCGACTGGGACGCCCTCGCACGAGGACTGCGCGAGGGTGGGGTGGAGGGGTTCCTCGCGGCGTATGACTTCTCGACGGTGCCCGACACGTGGCGGGCGACCGTCGAAACCGTCGTCAGACAACGGTTGTCCGCCCACGAGCATCCCAAGGCAGTCGCCGACGCGCTGGAAGTCGTGCCGCGCAGCCGCCCGTTCGAGGACATGACCGAACTGGCGCGCATCGAGGCCCCGACGATCGTGGTGGCCAGCCGCGACGAGGCCGATCCGAGCCACCCGCTGGCTGTCGGCGAAAGCTACGCCCAGGCGATTGCAGACGCCAAGCTGCTCGTGGAGGAGAAGGCGCCGAGGGGTCAGCCGGCGCGCTCGCCGATCGCCTGGCAGGGGGGCCAGCTCTCCAAAGCGCTGCTGGATCTCACGGCCGCCTGAGCCTGTCCGTGATAACGTACGCTCGTATGCCAGAGGTGCGCGCATGGGACGGACGCTCGTACGACCGGGTGTCAGGCCCGATGCAGGCGCTGGGACAGGCCGTGCTCGACCGGCTGGAGCTGCGCGGAGATGAGACTGTCCTCGACGCCGGCTGCGGTTCGGGCCGCCTGACCGAACAACTGATCGAGCGGGTCCCGCGGGGAAAGGTCATCGCGGTGGACGTGTCCGAGTCGATGGTCGCCGCAGCGCGTGAGAGGTTAGGCCCCGACGCAGATGTCCGCCGGATGGACCTGCTGGAGCTCGAGGTGGGGGAGCCGGTAGACGCGATCTTTTCGACCGCCACGTTCCATTGGATCTCAGACCACGCTGCACTGTTTCGCGGGCTGCACCGGGCGCTGTCGGACGATCTGGAATCCCCTCGACCTTTGCCCGGCCGGCGAACCTTGCGCAAGGCGGGAAGATTGGTCGCACAGTGTGGGGGAGAGGGGAACATCACGACTCTACGTGGTCGGGCGGCAGTCGTGATGGAGCGCGATCCCTACGCCGAGCATTTCGCGACGTTCGCTCCACCGTGGAACTACGCGAGCGCCGCTGAGACCGAAGCGAGACTGCGGAATGCCGGGTTCACGACAGTCGAGTGCTGGCTTGCACCAGCGCCCACCGAACCCGAGCACCCGCGCGAGTTCCTGTCCACGATCGTCTTGGGCCCCCACGTCCAGCACCTGCCTGAGGATCTGCGCGAGCCGTTCATGGACGAGGTCATGGCCGAGCTGGGAGAGCCTGTGATCGTCGACTACGTCCGCTTGAACATCGACGCGATGGCCTGAGGTTCGCGGGCCTCCATGTAGCCGGCCAGGGCAACGCCGCCTCAACTCAGGACAGCGGCGCTAGCACCGGCGATCCGATCCTCCCCAACCTCAGCCCCGCTCAACAAAGCCGCGTAGCGCCCGCCGCGCTCGAGCAGCTCGTCATGCCTCCCGCGCTGCACGATGCGCCCAGAGTCGAGCACGAGAATCTGGTCGGAGTCGCGGATCGTCGACAGGCGATGGGCGATCGCGATCGTCGTTCGACCGCGCGACAGGTCATCCAACGCGGCCTGGACGGCGCGCTCGGTCTCGGTGTCCAAGGCTGAGGTGGCCTCGTCCAGGATCAGCACCGGCGGGTTGCGCAGGACGGTGCGGGCGATCGCCATGCGTTGCTGCTCACCGCCGGAGAAGCGATACCCGCGCTCGCCCACGGGCGTGTCATATCCCTCCGGCAGCGATGAGATCAGCTCGTGGATCTGCGCGGCCCGAGCGGCGTCTTCGATCTGCTCGTCGCTTGCCTCCGGACAGGCGAAGCGCAGGTTCTCGCGGATCGAGGCGTGGAAGAGGTACGTTTCCTGAGAGACGAGCCCGACCGTGGCAGCCAGCGAGGTCTGGGTCAGATCGCGGATGTCGACGCCGTCGATCGACACGCAGCCGCGCTGGGGCTCGTACAGCCGCGCCACCAGATACGCGAGCGTGGTCTTGCCCGAGCCGGTCTCGCCGACGAGCGCGGTGCGCGTGCCGGCGGGGATCTCGGCGGAGATCTCCTGGAGTGTCCACGGCGAGTCGGGGTCGTAGCGAAACCACACGTTCTGCAGCTGCACATCGCCGCGCACATCGCTCAACGTGCGTGCGTGCGGGCGCTCGGCGATGTCGACGGGCAGGTCGAGGTACTCGAAGATGCGCCCGAACAGAGCCAGCGAGGTCTGGACTTCGAGGCCCACGTTCAGCAGCTGCTGCATCGGGAAGAGCAATCGCGTCTGCAGCGTCGTGAACGCGACCACGGTCCCGATTGAGATCACCGCTCCGCCGTGCACGGAGGTGTAGCCGGCGAACCAGTAGACGGCGGCGGGCATGATTGCGAAGCTCATCTGCACCGAGGCCATGCGCCAGCGTCCGGCCATGCGCGCGCGGACCTCGAGGTCGGCCAGCTCCGAGGACTCCGAGCTGAACCGGTCGACCAGCTCGCGCGAGCGGCCCATCGTCTTGCCCAAGAGGATGCCCGACACCGACAGCGACTCCTCCACGAGCGTTGACATGTCGGCGAGGCGTCCCTGTCTGACCGATTGGATGCGCCGGCGCTCGTTGCCGACGCGACGGGTCAGCCACACGAAGAACGGGAGCAGGATCAGCGAGAACACGGTCAGCTGCCAGGACAGCGCGAACATCGCCACGATCGTCGCGGTGACAGTCGCCACGGTGGAGACCGTCGAGGTCGCGGTCGAGGTGACGACGTCGTCGATGCCCCCGATGTCATATGCGATCCGCGCCTGCACCTCACCCGAGCGGGTGCGCGTGAAGAACGCCAGCGACATCCGCTGCAGGTGCGCGTACACCGCGGCGCGCAGGTCGTGCATCACGCGCTGGCCGACCTCGTTTGAGATCCACGTCTGCGCGACGCTGATCACCCCGTTGATCACGGCCAGCGCGATCATGCCGGCGACCAGCCACGTGAGCAGCGTCAGGTCGTGCCCGACGATGCCCTTGTCGACCGCTTCGCGCAGCAGAAACGGCGAGGCGACGCTCAGCACCGAGCCGAGCACGATCAGCCCGAGCAGCGACCCCAGGCGCACCCGGTAGGGGATGAACAATCGCCCGATGCGCCGCAGCGAAACCTGCCGGTCGGGGATGTCCTCGGGACGAAGCTCTGGGGGGCGCGGGCCGCGGCCCGAGCCCGAGACGCCTCCCATGCCACCGCCTCCATGTCCTTGGGAAAACGGCTGGGCGCTCACGCGATCGACTGTAGCGTCGTAGGCTTATACGCGCTCATGGATCTATCGCCCGCGGAGATACGCGTGCTGGGATGTCTGCTGGAAAAGCAGGTCACGACCCCCGACACCTACCCCCTGACGCTCAACAGCCTGCGGCTGGCATGCAACCAGGCGACCAATCGCGACCCGGTCGTCGACTACGACGACGCGATCCTGCGCGACGCGCTGCGAAGACTGGAGCGCCGCGGCTACATCCGCCTGGCCAGCGGGCATTCCAGCCGCGTCTCCAAGTACCGTCATCTGCTCGCCGAGGCCCTGCCGCTGAGCGCGCAGGAACACGCGGTGCTGTGCGTGCTGATGCTGCGCGGGCCGCAGACGCCAGGCGAGCTCAAGCAGCGGGGCGAGCGCATGCACGCGTTCGCGGGACTCGATGAGGTGCATGAGACGCTCGAGCAGCTGATCGCGCGCGAGTTGGTCAGGCGCCTGGAGCGCCGACCGGGGCAGAAGGAGGAGCGCTACGAGCAGCTGTTGGGCTCCGCCCTCCTGCAGGACGCGCCTACCCCGGCGTCTCCTGTCCCGTTGGTTCCGTCGGTCCCGGACAACGGTCTCGCGATCGGCGATCGGCCACTCGTCACATCGCCTGTGGGCAGCCTGGAG
This sequence comes from uncultured Solirubrobacterales bacterium, assembly GCA_963702185.1. GTDB lineage: Bacteria > Actinomycetota > Thermoleophilia > Solirubrobacterales > Solirubrobacteraceae > Palsa-744. The sequence goes on along the minus strand of OY969723.1, from coordinate 1,290 downwards.
GAGCGGGTCGCGAGGCTGGAGCGCGCAGTGGAGGAACTGCGCTCGACGGTACGGTGACGCGGTGATGACGATCGCGGCGAGCACGACCGAAAGCGTTGGCATCCCGATCGCGCTGGCGGCGGGGCTCGTGTCGTTTCTGTCGCCGTGCGTGCTGCCGCTGGTGCCGGGCTATCTGTCGACGGTCGTGGGGGTTGCCCCGGCGGACATGCGCGAGGCGGGCGCGCGCAGGGTGCTCGTCCCGAGCCTGCTGTTCATCGCGAGCTTCTCGGCCATCTTCATCCTGCTGGGTCTCGGCGCCACCGCGATTGGATCGACGCTCAACGAACACAAACAGACGCTCGAACTGGTCGGTGGGGCGATCATCGTGGCGATGGGCGTCGTGTTCCTGGCCACGCCATTCGTCGACCGGCTCAACTTCCAGTGGCACTCGCAGTCGCTGATGCGCCTGGCCGGTCGCGGGGGGCCGCTGGTGGCGGGTGCGGCCTTCGCGATCGCGTGGACGCCGTGCACGAGCATCACGCTCGGCGCGATCCTCACCCAGGCGGCGGTGTCGAACTCCGCCGCGCACGGGGCGCTGCTGCTGGCGTTTTACTCGGCAGGCCTCGCGATCCCGTTCCTCTTGATCGCGCTGGCGTTCGAACGGGCGACGAACGCCCTCGAAGTGGTCAAGCGCCACTTTCCGATCGTGATCGGGGTGGGCGGAGCGATCATGATCGCGCTCGGGTTGCTGATCCTGACAGGAGAGTTCAGCGTGCTGAACGCCCAGGCCAACAGCTGGCTGCAGGGCACAGGGCTGGACGTCTCGAGCGTCTGAGTCCGCCCGTTCGGCCGGAGGAAGACGCCGATCCCGCGCCTCTCAATCGTGCGCGGTGTGCACCGACACATCCACCACATCCGGATGGCGCGCCCTGATCTCCCGCTCGATCTGATCGGCCAGCGACCGGGCGTCCGAGAGCGTGTGGCCCGGACCCAGGCACACGGTCAACACCGCCCGCGGGCCATGGGTCATGTGCCGCGAGCCGAGTGTCGGGTCAGGCTCGACGTGGACGATCACGTCTGAGCCGGGCAGATCGCGGGCGATGGCCTCCTCGATTGCGCTGGCCACCGCATGTCCGTGGGCCAGGTCGGCGTCAGGCTCCACGCCGACGACGACATCGACGAAGTGACGTCCGCCGGATTCGCGCATGCGCAGGCGCCCGAGTGTGACCGTCTCATCGATACCGGCGATCGCCGCGCGGGCGGCCTGCTCGGCCGGGACAGAGGCGGTATCCATCAGCACGTGCACGTTGC